>JAYQLI010000001.1:0-28005 GCA_038143065.1 Rhodospirillales bacterium
GCAGCGAATGACTGCTTAGGAGCCCAAAGTGACCTTAAATACGCATTTTCCGAATGTCCATTTACTGAAACACTGAAACTGTTAAGCCGCTTAAACTTGCAGTGCAGATTTCGGAAAACCTTACTATTTGGCGTGGGTTTCAGGGGGGTAAGATACTTACAGGCGACCGACATAACACGCTTCCATACACCTTCACTCTTTACAGGAAAATTAAAAAAAATGACTGCGTTTTCTGCGTAGCGTACTCATCGTCTTACGAACGTAGCAATCGCTCGATCCCAGAAATTACGCCGGAACCATTTGCATCGTGTACTTGCCGGTGCGCTATTTTTGCCAAATAAACCGAATTTTTGGCAAATGGACCATCTATATAGATTGGCCCACTCGCGCCAATGGCATCCATCGCTTCAGATGTTGCCTGTGCAAGAAAACCAGAAAGCAAGTCCATTCTTCTGTGTTTAGGTATTAGCGACGGATCAACAGCTGCTCCATTTTCATCCGACAACCATGCGTTTTGGGCGTCGAAAATATCTTCGATTTTTTGTGGGTTCGGTTCCAGCCCACTCTTTTCAGGAAGGCCGCTAAAACGAGCAAGAATTTCTCCGCCCATAAATCGAATGTTTGGAACAAAGTTTCCAAAAGGATCCAATGAGATCATCTGTCCAAACGCCAAATCTAGCGGCAGCTGATCAACATTCAGAGCAAAAACACATATCCAAGTACCTGTCGATAACACCGTGACCGGCTCCACGTGGTCTAGGATAGAGGGCACCAATGCCAATGTGCTGTCATGACCGCCTCCCAAAATCATCGGTGGGTTTGATTGCCTGAGGTATTGGCACAATTCGTCTCTTAGCGGTCCAATATTTGTTCCTGACTGTGAAAACGGCGGCATCAGCTTCGGAAGGTTGAGATCAAGCGTTGGCAGATCAAGATAGTCTCCTGTTTGGAAGTTCCACAAATCTGTGTGGCAACTTGCGTAAGCAATTTCGCTGGTCGCAACACCTGACAACCAATGTGTCCAATATTGCGGCAGGAACAGTAATTGATCTACATCCCTCATTTTGCTGCGATGCGTATTCATTAGCCAATGTAATTGCGCACCCAAATGTAACCCTCGCGGCATCCTATGCGAACCTGTGATTGTAACATCGGACCTGATCGCGTCTATAAGCCGCCGCAGATTGATCTAAACCAGAAAAATCATAATCCATAATCGGCATAGCAAGATTACCATCCGACATGCAGGCAATTCCTGCACCATGGGTGGAAACCATGATAGCATCAATCGGCCCAGATTCCGAGAATTCAACCAAGGCTCCTATAATAAAGTCCATCAAGCCGGTAATGTCGTAATGCGGGTAAGGCCCGTTCGTTAATACTGTATTGGGCCTTGATCGAGTGTTGACTGTCAGATCATTGAGCGGTTCACGCAAAATCATTTTTGCATTGGTCTTGCCAAGGTCAAATATAACCAAACGTTGGACGGAAAACGACATCTAAGCACTCTGTTCATTTAAGGCTTGGCGGTATTTTTCAGAATCCCAATTGAGCAATTCAAACTGTTCTTTCTCGTTGAAATAGGCAATGTCACTGTCTTCTGGTAAAACTGACAGTACATCACGCGCACAACGCAATAACGCCTCACTGCCTAAGTATGCGTCATCTCGCAGCGCCACCCCGACCCCGCGAACGATAACAGCACAGTTAAAAGGTAACGGCGATTTGGCAAGTTGCGCTAAATCTTCCAGAACCGTGTCCTGCAGTTCTAAAACGGGTAACGCAGGCCCAAGAAAGACCAATATATCAGGGGTAAAACTTCCCTTTGACAGGATATTTATCCAAGTTTCATCATGGGCAATCTGATGGCTGATTGGGTCTTTCGCCCACGAGAAACCGGAACCTTTAAGGGCCAACTGGGGGCTTTTGGCACAGGCATGGTCGCCACAGTATTTTTTGCTAAACGACGTAAGACTCTTTGTGTGACGCTATCTATTTCTTCCGGTATTATAGCGACAATCGGTGAAAGTGATTTCTGAAAAAAAATCATGCGTCTGAGCGGCCTTGCTGACTACACGACTTAGTGGAACTCCAGGCTTCACACCAAGGGACAAAGGCCCAGTCGAGCCCTTCCAAGCATTTTTAGACGCTGCTCTACATCTTGTTGGATAAGAATTGCGATAACATCCACGCAGTGGCTATTACACAACAAAACGGTAAGGGATGGCAGCATGCATGGGCGCCTCAACCGAAGGACGCACCGCTACACTTTCGTTACAAACACATGCGCGCATGTCGGCATCTGTTGCCTCAGGGTTTTCTAATACGACAGTATCCGGCTCAATCCATAAGACAAAAAACTGCTCTTATCATCGACATCACTCAACCAGCGGCCGATGCTTTGATCACATCACACCATCTGATTTTACCGAGGTGTTTCCGCCAGCGACTTGGATCATTTGCGGTTGGGTGCCAAGAAAACGTGAATAAGCAATCAACCGGTCCAAATCTGTTGATAAATTCTGCATGGTTTCTTCCTAGGTTTTGCAAGTAGATGCGTTCTTTAACAAACTAGTCTTACGTCGGTGTTTTCCTTTAACAAGGAACTTTTATAATCAAAGAGTCGTCGGCGTGATCACAAGTCAACTACACAATAGAAAAGAACAGATGGGTAGACAAATTCGACACACCCATCGCATTTAAACCTTCAGCCGTTAACGACTGGATTGTCTCATAGCGGTTGATTTATGTCTTCAGTTTCGAAGGTCCGCTTTGCTCTCTGGGTTTTGAAGTGAGACATTGGGCCTCAAACCTACAGGATGATATTACCTTCCAGGTTTAGAACGTAAAGTCATCATCTTGATGATTGGTGTGATGAACAGATCTCTTACCTGTATCTGTACGATGCCCATCTCTGTAGTCCACTGCTCAGTAAAGAAATCATATCAAACCCAGTCATGCTGATAGCTGGCCATGTACTCATTGAAGATAGCGCTGCGTCCTTTCTTAGGACCACTTGCTGTTAGTAAGGCGTTTATGACTTGAGTTGGTAGATGCCATTGGTGGGTTAGGGTATCAAGCAACACATGCAGATGCTTCTTTTCTGTTAAGACAAGCACATGGGCATTATCAGCAGTGGCATTGATATCCCCCTTAAGGTGCATCCTGTAGATGAGGCTGTTGGGGTGTTCAGCCAGTAGCTCTTCTATTAACTGGTAATGCTCGGGCTTAGTTAAAGCACTACGATCATACTGCCTTTTATAAGCTTCTCGGGAGCGCTTAGGCTTTACTGCATAGTACTCTACTCTGTCTTTATGGCTCTTATGAAAGCTCAGCTTAATGCGCCCTGAGGTAAACACCTGAAGGCTATAGCCTTGGTAGGTTTCTAGGGTCTCTTGGGAGAGCTTTGGATCAATATACTTGGTCATTCTAAATTATCTTTCTGTTCTTAATACAAAAATAAAAAACACCTCAGGAAAGGCTCCTAAGGCAGGGTTAAAGGGTAAGCTGTAAGGGGTAATTCGTAAGACGTAATATGTAAGTCGTAATACTTAATTCGTAATATATAATACATAAGGGTTTGGGTGTTCCCAACACCCTGTCAGCTTAGAACAAACTACACTACAATTTATTCTTTATCGTCTGCTATTAGAGCTGTCTTTATTTCCATAGCTTTGGGATATTTTTTCTATGTCTTTAGGGTTGCTCTCTGATGCTCTCTTTAAGCACTTCCTTTTTTGATACCCCTCTTATGCTTAGCCCTTAAAGCTGTCTCCTCGTGCCACTCTGGGGCACTCTGGTATAGCTCCCTTAACTCCACACCTTTTCCATATGCTCCCTCATGACGTCTAGGGCATAGCCTGAGCCATAGTTGGCAGCGACTGTGTTAGAGCCATGCCCTAGGATGGCCATGGAGATGGCCTCCGGGCAGCCTGTATTCCTCAGCTTGTCCTTCATGCGGTGGCGTAGTGAATGCATGGTAAGCTTCTTATCTGTGATTATGGTTCTGAGGCGCTTCATCAGCATGGCTGAGGCAGCATCATTGCCACGAGGACGAGCGTAGTTGGGGAATATAGACTCCCCATCCTCTTTGCCTTTCCTGTGCTCCTGCAGTGTCTCTGCTGCTCTGTGGCTCAGTGGGAGTGTTCTATGTGACCCCTTGGTCTTGAGACCTCTAATGTTGTTGGGGCGTATGGTTACTGAGCGCTCCTGCAGGTCCACGTCTTGGACTTCTAGCCCTACAATCTCCGACAGCCTTGCACCTGTATCTATCAAGGTGATGAAGAGTGCCCAGGCAAGTGGGTCATTCTGATAGCAGGGAGTTGCTATGGCAATATGCTCGTCCGTCAGTGGATGCCTGTCCTCGACGCTGGCCCCTGCCCCTTTTATCTTCAGCCCGTTGAATACGTTTGGAATGGTAAGGCTATGCTCTGTTATCACGTAGTTCACGGCTGCCTTTACAACGGCCACATTCCTCAGCACCGAGTTGGGCTTCATTCGCTCCAGCTCGTAGTCTTGTCTTAGCCGCTTAGAACTGTACCAGTATTTTTTGGCATAGGAGAATTTTAGGATAACTCGGAAGTGTTATTCTGATGAAGATGTGTTGAAGTTATTGCGCGAAATTGATGTTCGTTTGGACGTTGTGAGTGCGTGTCGCAAAGCTGGGATCTCAGACAAAGTCATTATTACTGGCGTAATCCGGCTGCGCGCGGCCTCAATCTAAGCGATACCGATCATTCCGCGGCCTTTGATGCAGGCGCGGGCACTGGCACTAGCATTCGCGCCAGATAGCGTTGGAATTCCCAAATGGTCTGCTCTTTTGGTGATAGACGCCCCGGTTGCGCCGACAACGCTGCCGCATTGCGCGCAATGGCCGCCGTGATTGGTTTGTCCTCATCGTTTATCGCGTGAAAGCTGGCCTTCAGTTCGTCCACACGCTCGTCAAATTCCGCGCCCTGGGGCATAGCGTCGGGGTGAACATCAACGCCCCAAAAAACACGCACTTTGTCCGTTTCAATTGGCATAAGGGACATCCAGAACGTCCGCTCGGCCGACACGGACGCCATCTGCGCCGGAAACGCGCCAAAGAGCGGCACGCTATTGACCTCATCCTCCGTCAGCTTCGGGTTCGGGTTTGCCATGGCTTCGCTGTATTCAAATGCGACACCAGAATTGCGCCCTTGTGTATACAGGCAATAGCCCGGACCACCGGTAACGACATGGGCGTGTTGTGTGGGCAAAACTGGCTCAACGGTTCTGCTGTGGACGGCAAACAGGTGATAAGGCTCCATGAAATTCTGAAAGAGAATTTTCCAGTTGGTGTCCCAGATCTCATCTACCCGAAACAAGGTGCGATAGCTGGCAACATCGTAGTTGGCCAGAAGCTCTGTCAGAGGCGCCAAACGCGGCGTCAAGGGCTGTGCTGAAGGATCGAGATTAACGTACACCCACCCGAGCCATTCTTCGACGGCGAATTGCGGCAGGTGACAATCCCGTTTGTCAAAATTGTCTCGCATATAGGGGCCCCGATCAGCTGACCATTCAGTGTGTAGGTCCAGGCATGATAGGGACAGGTGATTTTGCCGCCAATCGTGCCCTCGCCTTCCAGAAGGCTCATCATCCGGTGGCGGCAAATGTTGGACATCGCACGCAACACACCGTCATGGTCGCGTAAGACAACAACCTCGTCGCGACTTATGGTCATGACCCGGTAATCACCGGGCTTTTCAAACTCATCCGAACGACCCACGCAAATCCATTCCCGATTGAAAATCGCATCGCGCTCCAGTTCGAGAAACGTCTGAGATGTATAGACCTGAGGTGGTGTGGCCTCGGACTGATCTTCAGGCAAAGCGGCGTTCGCAGTCAGTGCGTCAAGCAATTCGGAAAGTGGCATATTGGGCTGCATG
This sequence comes from Rhodospirillales bacterium, assembly GCA_038143065.1. Lineage (GTDB taxonomy): Bacteria > Pseudomonadota > Alphaproteobacteria > Bin95 > Bin95 > VMCJ01. The sequence continues at coordinate 5,910 of JAYQLI010000001.1, forward strand.
ATAGGACCTCAATCGCTAGGTTTGGCGCTCTCGCGCCAAGCGCTGTGTAAGTTTGCGCAGAAAATCCAACCCCTGCGCCAGTTCTTCGACTTCGATGTATTCATCGGCCTTGTGGGCCCGACTGATGTCGCCAGGACCAAAGACTACGGTCGAATAATCAGCATCACTGAAATACCCCGCATCCGTCCCGAAAGAGACCACATCCGTATCGTTCAACCCTGTGATCGCGCTCACGAATTCAGTCGCCTTTGCCGCGTTTCGATCATCAAGCGGTGGGACGGCCACTTCTGTGATGATGCATATATTCGCTTCATCGCTGACCGCGCGCATCGCGGGCAGGATTTCGGAATTTGCAAAGGCCTGGATTTCCGCGATAGCCAAGGCGCCATCCTCACCTGGGATCGGACGATACTCCCAATCGAAATTGCACCAACCAGCCGTCGCATTTCGCGCTGCACCTCCCTCAATCATGCCGACATTGAAGGTGGAATAAGGCGGGCTGTAGGCTGACCCTTTGATAGGATTGGTCCTGCGCTGTGCATTCATATCCTCAATCTTCGCGATAAACTTCATCGCCGCCGTGATTGCGTTTGCGCCACAGCTGGGATCGCAGGAATGCATCTCTTTGCCTATGATTTCTGTGCGCATTTCATAGCCGCCCTTGTGGCCGGTCACAATTTTCATCTGCGTTGGCTCGCCCACGATGACGACCTCCGGGCGATAGACAAGCCCGGATAAGCTTTCGAGCAGGACGGGCATCCCAAACCCGCCTATTTCCTCGTCAAACGTAAATGCGATATGAATAGGCTTTGTTAGGTGCGCAGCTTTGAACAAAGGCACTGAGGCCAGAACACAGGCCAAAAACCCCTTCATGTCAACCGATCCGCGGCCATAAAGCTTGTCCCCTTTGCGGGTTAGCTTGAAGGGGTCGCTCGACCAGGTCTGACCCTCAACCGGGACGACATCTGTGTGTCCATTAAGGACGACCCCACCATCAATCTCTGGCCCTATTGTGGCAAAGATATTCGCACGTTCTTTGACACCGTCAAAACTAAGATTGGATGGGATGCCATGCTGTTCCAGGTAATCCTGAATATACCCGACAATGCCATGGGTCGGGCGACCCGAAACGCTTTCAAACCCGACAAGTGCTTCGAGGATTTCTATAGTGGTGTCCAGCGTCCTAAGCATAACTATGTCCTCTGATGGTTTCATGGCTCTGCCAGAAATCGTCCGAGAAGCGTGAGCATGCGCTGAAGATCAATACTCCGGTAATGACCCACACTGCGAATGTCATTATCCACCATAGCGGCGCGGATGTTCTCGAGCTCATTGAGCTGACCGGCATGCGCCCGTTCCCACCCAAACTGAGGAAGAAACGTGTACCAGATACGAGCCACGCGGTAGTACATCAACTCTGTGATCTCACAGAGCGGGGCGTTGCCAGTCAGATCAGACAATAACTGTTGCAGGTCATTCGCGATGAGCGCCAGTTCATCGAAGGCCCCTGTTTTATCGGCCAGATTTCGGGTGCGATCCACCAACACGTCGATCTTTGTAATATAATCTGGTGTGATCTCGACCGGCGACAACTCTCCCATTAACTCGGCCAGACGTTTGCGCAGATCATAAATCTGTTTGAATGTCTTAAGATCAATGTCGGTCACAATTGTTCCAACGCCATTTTTGATCGTCACCAGCCCCATGAACTCAAGCCGGTGAAAAACCCGACGGATCGGTGTGCGGCTGATGCCGAGCTCTTTGGCCAGTGCCCCCTCGCTCAGCACGGTTCCAGGTGGATAGGTCAAAAGGCAAATGCGATCACGCAATTCGCAATAGATCCGCTCAAACCGCTCAGCGCCAGTTTCATTTTCGGATACAGTGGTGATTTTGTCGGCCACTTTGACCATGCGCGTCTCCTGACTGATAGTTTCGTGAGGCGCGATTGCCCAGTGCGCCGTTTCATCTTCCATTGACACGACTCAGCATTAGGGATGAACATAGCTAAAATCAAGTTGTATACAGGTCGCGCCATGGCAGATGTTTTTCAAGCAGAGGAAACGAGACGGTTTCAAAGCACATCGGTTTACGAAGACATTGCGCTCGACAATGGTCCTGGGAGACATCGTATCGGGCTGATTGTACTCAGCAATGATTACACGGTCGAACGTGACTTCATGAAGATGCGACCAAATGATGAGGTCGCGATCTTCACCACACGAATTGCTAATACTCCAGATTGCACCGTGAGTTCCTTGCGTGAAATGGCTCCAAAGATTGCAGATGCGGCGGACCTTTTGATCCCTGACGGACGGCTTGACACGGTGGCTTATGCCTGCACGTCGGGCTCAGTAGTTATCGGTTATGACACCATAAAGAGCCACATTCATTCCGTTCGCCCCGATGCCGCCTGCATCACCCCGATCACCGCATCCTTGGCCGCACTTGACTCCTTTGGCGTAGATAAACTGGCGGTCCTGACGCCCTATGTTGATGAAGTGAATGCCGCCATTGCCGACCACCTGCGAGCTGCAGGCAAGACAATCGGCGCTTTTTCCTCCTTCCGTATAGAGGACAATGAAGAGATGGCTGCCCTCACTGGTGAGGCGATTTTCAAGGCTGCCAAAAAAGCCGACACAGCAGCTGCAGACGCCCTGTTCATTTCTTGTACCGCGATCCGCGCTGTCGAGGTCATCGACCGCCTAGAACAGGCTCTGGGTAAGCCGGTGATCACCGCTAATCAGGCAATGTTCTGGCAGGCCCTGCGCGTTGCGGGCTGTAATGCAAAGATCGAAGGCTATGGCGCGCTGCTGAGAAAATTTTGATCGGACGATAAGGAAATATGCGATGAACCACATGGAGATCATGTCCAACCCTCCAAGAGTGCTAAACCAGGACGAGCGGGCCTTCTATTTTGATCAAGGCTACATCGTTAAGGAGCGTGCGATTGGGTCGGATTGGCTAGGTCGGCTGAATACGGCAACGGCGGCACTTGTTGAGACCACGCGCAGCATGAAGTGTTCCACCCAAACCTATGATCTGGATGCCGGCCACACTGCCGAAAACCCAAGGTTGCGCAGGATTGCCTATCTGGATGACCTAGATCCGGTGTTCTGGGAATTTTGTAAGGAATCCCCACTGACTGATCTGGCCGCTGATCTGCTTGGCCCGAATGTCCGTTTTCGCGAATGCATGATCAACTTCAAATGGGCCGGAGGTGGCCAGGAGGTAAAATGGCATCAGGATTTTCCCTTCTACCCTCTGACCAACACCACAGTGGCCCAGTTTCTGGTTTGCCTTAACGATGTCGGCCCGGAGCAAGGCCCATTGCAGGTTGTGCCCAAAAGCCATGAGGGGCCGTTCTATGATCACTATGACAAGGACGACAATTGGCTGGGCTACATTCAGGACGACAAGCTGGCTGAGGCGGGCCTGGACACGGCAGTGGACTTGACTGGACCAGCAGGTACGATCACCGTACACCACTGCGCCACATTGCATGCCTCGCGCGCAAACGTAAGCAAACTGGGTCGCCCAGTCCTGATTGTAACCTACTGCGCCTGTGATGCGGTCGGATACACAGCCGTGACATATCCCACGTCGAACTGCCTCAAGGTGGTGCGTGGCGAGGAGACGAAGTTCGCTCGGCTGGAGCCAATGAACATGCGCATGCCGCCGGATTGGTCCGATGGCTACACATCCATTTTTGAGCATCAGGAAAAGGTCTAGACCATGGCGCCACCGTTTTCACGCGAAGAATATGCGACTCGTCTGATACGTGTCCGAAACGCCATGCAGTCCAAAGAGCTGGACGTGCTTGTGATCGGCGATCCAGCCAACATAAACTGGTTGACCGGATATGATGCCTGGTCATTTTATACGCCGCAAATCATGGTCGTCGGGCTTGAGCTGGATCCGACCTGGTTAGGCCGTGAAATGGATGCCGGAGCTGCAGATTTCACAACCTATTTACCGCCCGAACAGATTGTCCCCTTCCCTGAAACGCATGTGCAACAGGCGACGTTCCACGCAGCCCAGTACATGGGCGACTGGATGAAAGTGAAGGGATTGAATGGCAAACGGATCGGCTATGAAAGCGACGTCTATTTCCTGACGCCTGCGGCGGTCAGCCATCTGATGGACCGCACGCCAAACAGCGAGTGGACGGATTGTGGGCTGCTGGTGAACTGGCAACGTCTGACCAAAAGCCCGGCGGAAATCAGGATGTTGCAACAGGCCTCTGTCATTGCGGGCAAGGCCATGCAAACGGCTTATGATGGCGTGCGGCCAGGCGTGCGGCAATGTGATCTGATGGCCGATGTGGTCGCTGCGCAAATTCGGGGGACGCCAGAGTTCGGCGGTGAGCAAACCGCACTGCATCCACTGGTACTGGCAGGGGAGGCCGCTTCAACCGCCCATCCTATGTGGACCGACGCACCGTTTGAAAAGGACCAGACCATTGCATTTGAACTGGGCGGATGCCGTAAACGTTACAATGTAGGTCTAGCACGAACCGTGCACCTAGGTGATCCGCCACAGATCCTTATGAACACCGCCAAAGCCGTTGGCGAAGGCATGGACGAAGTTCTGTCCGCGATGAAGGCCGGTGCCCTGTGTTGCGATGTGCATGCCGCCTGGCAGGCGGTGCTAGACCAATACGGGCTCGAGAAGAAAAGCCGTATCGGCTATTCCATCGGGGCCGGTTATTCGCCCGACTGGGGTGAACACACGATCAGCTTCCGCCCCGATGACGGTACCGCACTGCCGGAAAACGCCGTGGTACACATCATTCTGGGCATGTGGATGGACGGCTGGGGCATGGAATTGAGCGAAACAATTCATGTGCGCGCCAATGATGCGGCGTGCCTCACCCAATTCCCGCGCAACGTTCATGTCATAGACATTTGAAAGGACAAAAGATATGGGAAAAAAGCTTACCCAAGCTCAGATTGACGCCTTCCACCGTGATGGATTTGTTTCGCCCATAGATGTGTTTTCTGAGGCTGAGGCACTGCGCCTACGCGTGGAACTTGAAGCCGCTGAAGCTAAGTGGCCCGAAGCTTTTCAGGGCGCTGCACGTAACAACGCGCATCTGAATCTGATGTGCCTAGATGGGATCGTACACAATCCGGTCCTTTTGGACGCGATTGAGGATCTCATCGGCCCTGACATCCTGAGCTATGGAACTGTCTTGTTCATCAAAGAACCCAAGGACCCTGGTTTTGTCAGCTGGCATCAGGACGCGCGCTACATGGGGCTTGAGCCGCATATCGGCATCACCGCCTGGGTCGCTTTGACAGAGGCCAATGATGAAAATGGATGCATGCAGATGATCCCTGGAAGCCACGGAGAGATCAGAGACCACAACGACACGTTTGGCGAAGAAAACATTCTGACGCGCGGCCAAGAGGTAGAGAATGTGGATGCAAGCACGGCCGTGTCCACCGCCTTGCGTCCCGGTCAAATGTCGATTCACAGTGCCCAGGTCATTCACAGTTCGCAACCCAACCGCAGCAATGACCGTCGCATAGGCTTTGTCATTCAGCCGTATATGCCCCCTCACGTGCAACAGACGATCACGCCGACAGGCGCACAACTTGTCAGGGGCAGCGATCCGTTTGGAAACTTTGAACACCTGCCCCGTCCGACTTCCGATATGGATCCTGATGATATCAAAAAGCGCGATTGGGTGAATGAAACCTGGTCAGACATTCTGTACCACGGTGCCAAGATGCGGCGAGATTATTAGCAAGATTGATGAAGCGCGCGGCTTGATTCGCAAAAGTTAGCAGTGTCTGCAAAGCCCCAGTTCAGTCAGTCTTCAACTTCTCAAACGCTGCGAACTTCTGGTATGCGGGCGCGATTACGCCGTCTAAAGTGATCCAAAGTTTACATGCGGTCGTAATCGATATGTGTCGCGACTAAACACGCGCGTGGAAACAAAGCTTCCCCACACTCCAGCAGATAACTTTTACCTTTTGCGCCCTCATATTCTTCTTCGTTCGTGATGAAGTTCAAGACTTTATCATTGAGCAGCAACTTGAAACTCAAAGTGACGCTGAAAATGCAGGGCTGACTTGCATACAAAAACTCGAAAAGAAAGGCGTGGAGTTTGTTGAGTTACAGAAATTTGGAAAGCCTAAATGCATAGTCAAAGAGCCGGTCCGAATTGAAAATTATCCCACAACCAAACTTTCTAGTCCGGTTACATTAAATTGTTCAACAGCACTCAACCTAGCAAATTGGTTAGAGGAAATCGGCGCTAGTGAAGTTGAACATTTTGGATCTTACAATTGTCGTACCATTCGAGGCAGCTCAATCATGAGTCAGCATAGCTATGGGTCGGGAATCGATATCGCCAGAATTAACGGGGCCTCTGTTTTATTTGATTGGACAAATTCGGCTGAAAAGTCGGAGTTTCTAAAACATGCCGGAAAAACAGCCTGCAACCATTTTTCCAATATCCTTACGCCGGATTACAATCAGGCGCATAAAGATCATTTCCATCTTGATGACGGGTATTTCTCAGCATGTGAAAAGCCAACTGATACTAAATTAACAACCGCATTAAAGAAATTAGTCCGGCATATTTTTCACACATCATATTTCTCCCAAACCTTGCAGGCGGAATTTCGCATCATGAACAGACCAAAGTCCTGACCCCCAACAATACAATATCCGACTAACCGGTCATAAGTTTTTGCTCCCGTAAGTTCACACGTTGCCTCTGCCCATAAAAAATTCTGAGCAACTTCATTAGCACTCTCACCTTCGCGGGTACACTCAGGGCAATCCAACGCTGAAAGCCTAATAGCTATTCCATTTACTTCGATTGTATCCGTCCCTGACGTGCGTTACCCTGCCCTTGAGTAGCGTTCCAGGTTTTGGTAGCTCTGACTTATTAATCTTTTTGTGGCAGTGGTACTTTTGAGCACCTGAATGACAACCATTTCTATCAAGTCCGCCGCTATGAGCGGGTAAAAGTTCTAAAAGGAGAATAAAGATTAAAGCTAAGACGTATTTCATTCAAACTTTATCCAAACCCTCAAAAAAACGATCTAACTCATCATTATCCATATGCACCAAATGGGATGTTTCAGGAAAAACCCCGGTATCGACGTCGTTTACAAATTCTTTAAATGCAGAAATGCGTTCTAGCTGAAGTCGATCATACTCCGCTCTGAAGTCACGATAAACTTTTGAATGGCGAGGGATATGACCTTCTGTGTATCCAAGAATATCATTCGAAAGAGATATTGCGCATCGCAGCCGGCGCCCGCACCCATCGACCAGACAAGCAAACTTGTGCGTTTCGAAAGTTCTGTTGCTACCTCAACTGGTACAACTTCTAATTCAACAGCAATTGCGCCTGCATCTTCATAGGATTTTATCTGCTCGAAAAGCTGAAGCGCTTCTGCCGCTGTTTTCCCTACTGCCTTAAAACCACCCGTCAAGTCGCTCTTGAAGGTACAAGACCAACATGGCCAACAACAGGTATGAATTCTTTCGCTAGCATTTCCACTGTAGAAAAAGAACCAGAGCAATAAACTGCATCAGCACCGCATTCTACAGCAGAGTTACACCATTTTAAATATTCATGAGGTGTTCCACATTCAGTATGCGTTTGTCCCGCCATAGAAAAAATACTTGGCGCAACTTCACGGTATCGCGGATGAAACAAAACCTCTGCTGGAACTGAAGCGATATCAATGCCCGCCGCCTCTGCTGCTGCCGCCTCATCAAGAGAAAAGTACCTTAACATTGTAAGCTGCTTTTGCCCTTTTAAGGCTCGTAAATCCGATACTGTTGAAGCTTACGTTGTTCTTTGGTCATGAAAATTACTCCTCTCGTCTCACCTCGTCAAACTTTGCAGCCATAGTTGGATTTTTTCGAGTCAACCTTTTAACAGAGACATCTTGCGCTTTGTCGTTGGCAAGCCGAAGATTTCTGTCAGTACTTAACAATGCTTCTTTAGTCTTTTGCAGATGAGAAATTGATTTATCAATTTCAGCTATTGCCGTGGTAAATTTCTTCGAAGCTAGTTCATAATTACGTCCGAAAGCTGTTTTGAATGCGTCTAATTCTGTTTCAAAATTCGTGATATCTATGTTTTGCTCTCTTACAAGAGCCAACTCTGTTTTTGTATTTTTAATGAATTCAAAGCAGCGTTTCTTAGCAAAGTGATCATCGGAATGAAAAATTGCGGCCTGATGACATACATTTTTGGATATCGATAAAACACATCCACTATCCCAGTGTTATAGAGCTCACTTTCCGGCTCCAGTAAAGAAACCAACACTGCATATTCGCATCCCTTTTCGTTTCGATCTTTATCCAACTCTTGTAGAAAATCTTCGTTCTTTCTTTTAGTTGCGGTCGTATCCATTTCATTTTTCATCTAAAACATAATTGAAATGATTTCAGTTCCATTTTCATCGTGATCTTTAAAGATATAGTCACCTTTGCTGCCCGATCTGGCATCATTATCTTTCTCAAAAAAAGCGGATTGAAAGGCTGTAGACCGTAATTTGTTAAATTCGGTCTCACAATGCTGCTCCAAAGTTTCTCCAACCATCTTTGTTGAGAGTTTAGCCTTCATGTCTTTCAGACGCTCAATGGCTTCATCACGATCATTTGCGTTTTTTATATTTGTCTTTGAGCAGGTTTTCTGAATTCTCTTTCTCTAATTTTGAATTTTTAAGATCGTTTTTTAAATTGTCTCGCTCTTTTTCCATTTCGCGAACAGCCTTATCAACCGTTGCTTGGACTGAACTTTCCTTTTCTCGTATCGTTGATCTTAAGCGTTCAATTTCCACCTCTTTTTCTGCCTTTAGGTTTTGAATAGCGCTATCGGCATCCATTTTGGCCAGCTTAAGCTCAGACGCCTGTTCTCTTTCTTTTTGGGTCAACCGCTCGTTGAGCTGGTTTTCGAACTCATGATCATAAACCTGCTTGAGAATATTTGCATATCCGGTTTCATCAACTTTGAACGCTTTACTACAGTGTGGGCACTTAATTTCATTCATATTGAACCGCCTTTTTTACAAAAAGTTGTTACTTTCTTTTGGTTTGATAATTACTTTAAATGAATGATCGAGATCTTCTATAAGCTGCCTCGATAAAACGCTCTGATTTTGCAGAAGCAGTGCAGAGTTTATGATAAGACGGCCTTATTCCAACTCGTCCCAAATCTAATCGATCTGCGTCCCAGCAAACTTGCACTGTAATATCAGCATCAACATACCCATCAGAATGATAACGCAAAGCTTCATCAAGAAGCTCCATTTCTTCTTCGTTTAATTCAAATAGTGTCCCACGAATGGCCTGTGCGTAATCAGCCGCTCTAGAACCGTGTTCTGGATCTCTGTCCTCGTTTCGGCGCTGGGTGTCATGGAGAAGACAGAAAAGTTCGACGACCTTAAGATTGGCATTCTCCGTGTCAGCCAAAAGTCTTCCATTATGAAGCACCCGCATCCAATGGGCATACCCATGAAACCCATCGTGATCCATTTGATAGGCTCGACAGCAATGCTCAACAAACGGCTGCGTCACTATCTCGGATGTAATTGGTTTGAGTAGCTCCATCTGGCAATCTTGGAGTGAGAAGGGCTCAATTTCAAGTCAACTACGATCTTCCAAAAATAATCCATCCATTCACCCTCCCTAGCGTCCAGCTTTTTTTCAAAGCAATCAAGGACTCCGGAGAGCCACGACGACGCAGCCGGGACACGCGTGGATTATATCGGCCGTAAAATTCCATCTGTTCGTCTTCTGGAATATTGCCTTCAATGTATCTAAACCGTTCGGGTAAAGCCACTCTTCCCAATCGCCGTGATTTACGATTTTTTGATATCACCATTATACCAAATTTTTGGCATGAGATTTATCTCCGCTTTAGTGCTTTAGGCTGGATGCCAGGGCGCACAAGTTGGTGGTTAAATGCCCGTTAGTTACTCAAGAAAAGCTATCAAATTTCAGTGAAATTTCTGCTTCTTGTAAAATTCTGACACTACTTTTTCCTGCCATAAAGGCGAGACATACTCCGTGATCATTTCATATTGCCCAAGAATTTCAGCATCTGTAATTTCAAATATAGTTTTCTTTCGCAACAACAGCTCCAGAGCGTTATTCAAAAGGTTTTTGCCTTTCAGACAAGGCCTCAATTTTAGCACGCCCTAAGGCATGCCAAACTACCACCAATGAAATATCGTCTCTGTTTTCAAGCCAATTGAAATATGTATCAGGATCGTTTGTTTCACCATTCTCATCAGGCCACGCCTTAATGAGGTCTTCAAGTTCTTGTTTAGTAAGCATAGGTTTCTGGCTCCGCTTTAGAGCTTTAGGCAGGATGCCAAGGCGCTCAAGTTGAAGAATTAAATCAGCCTAGTTTAGTTATCAGAAATTCATTTATTGGTTCCAGAGTCGTTCCTCTATTGAGTCACACGCCAGTGTAGGACATGATGTGAGACCAATCGGCCAACCTTCTAAGTTATTTTCACCCTCGCTAACTTTGATTCCAAAAACCACCACAAAACCCAATATGATCGCATAATCAACGTATTTTTCATAGAAAAACTCTCCAAACAAGAGGGGAAATCTAATGACTTCATACACTTCTTATTATCATACTTTTCTTAATATAAATATATCAAAATAATTCTAAAAAAATATTAAATCAGGTAACTTTTACCAACTACAAAATCACCTCAAGCGTTGAACAATGATCTCTGTTTTGCATAAGCGCAGTTTTTGCAACTTCATGACCTTCTGGAATTGAGGAGTTATTCATGACCTCGATCATTTCCTCCACTTTTGATGGTATCAATCTGTATTCCAATCATAGGGAATTAAAGTTTCGCTGAACTTCATTTCACCAAAAAATCCGTCTGCATCACGATCGGCATTACACACCAAAAAATATGCTGTTTTCGAAACAGAAAACTCCCATTTCTTGAAGTAAAAAAGAGTAAAAATCCATCTGGATTTTGTATCCCTCATGATAAACGTCAGAGAGATAGCTTGTTGGATCGAGCGGCTTTCTGTTTGCTTGAGACTTATAGTCTACGACGACCAATTCTTTGGTGTTTGTATCTTGCCAAATATCATCCACGCCCCGGGTGAGGATGATATTGGTGCCCTTAAACCTTTTCATTAATCCATGCCTCAAAGAGTCTCGCCACTTATCCATATCCGGATGCTGAAACGGAACCAGATGATCCAGACTATTCTTTGAAAACAGACGGTGCGGAGTTTGCGTTGTCCTACATTGATCAAACTCTTTTAAGCAGCAAATCCGTTGTCTCGTTTAACGTCCATCCCGGTGTGCCAGGCGCATCCAAACCTCATAACGCGGTCCAAGTAGAAACATCGCTTACAAGTCAAAAAATTTGAAAACCGGCCACGACTGATTTTAAAATCATCCGTTTGACCTGGTCTGTAGATAGAGGATTTTCTGCTGCGTACTCCCGTTGCGGGTACTAGGTCTTTTTTGAGTTTTCGTTTTAAATCAATCATGAAGATACCCTACCCGTTTCATTCCAAAATAGCTCTCCAATAAGCAGGAATCTGCCCATGAAAATGGAATCGTTGTTTTTATTTATTTTATGTATCAAATTAACTGTTTTCATAACGATAAGCTCGAAAAAATTGGGCACAGCAGGTTGAGCATAACAATATGAAAAATTTATACCGGCGGCTCTTTGGCCGTCTTTACTGGGTGCAGTATTCAAAAAAGCTTTCTTATAAAGGCGAGTGGAAACACGGAAGTTTTCACGGCGAAGGTCATTTGAAATATGCAAATGGCAATATGTTCACAGGATCATTCAAATCTGGCACTAAGAATGGCTATTGGCCACTATAAAACTTCTAACGGTTTTGAATATATCGGCGATTGGCTGAACGGCTATCAAACTGGCTTTGGAGCTATCTGCTATAAAAATGGCGACCTCTATGAAGGTGATGTTCAAAATGGTCTTCGAAATGGAGAGGGTCGTTTTTTTTCAGTCGTCTGATTGCGTCTGGTACAAAGGTGCCTGGATACAAGGCATTTTATATGGACACGTTGAAATCTCATGCTCGGAATGGATATTTGAGGGACAGCTTCCCGAAAAAAGACATCATTTCACTGGGCAAATTAACATATCCAGATGGGTCAAAATATGAGGGGCAAATTCTAAACTTTAAAAAGGCATGGTAAAGGTACGTTAACTGCCGCCTCCGGTGAACAGACATGCGGAGTTTGGAAAGATCAGCTGCATGTGACCAATGCCATTAGGACGGATGCAGAGGGAATAATCTGGAAGGGGAGCTTTAAAAACTCACAACCAGATGGCTTCATGCGTATCCGGATGCCTAATGGACATGGATATGATGGTGTTTGGGAAAAAGGAGACATGGTCAGGGTTTTAAGCGTTATCAACAAAACCAAGTCTCCTAACCATTATGTGGTGCACTGAAGATGCAAGTATTTTAACCTGATCAATCATAACCAGTTTTTGAATGTTCTGAGGCTTGCAATCACCGTGCTAATAGCCAATAGTTCTAACCTTTTATGCAGATTGCGGCGAGGGTTCATCTTCAGGGCCTAAAAAGAAGTTTTTCCAATTTTAGCAAGCTTTGGTGAGTGGAATGTTTCCAAAGACCCTTCAGATGGCGCATGTTGGGCATCCTCCAAGCCACTTAACACTGCAACCATCCAACCCCATCAAGCGGGTGAGCTGTAAAAGCAGAGACCAGCCTCGGATTTCAGTATTATTCGTCGACAATAACAACGTGGGGCAATTTGCTTTTGACGCTGGTACGAATTTGTCCGCACAGCATGCGGCTTCTCTACAGACAAGCATAAACACTTTACCTCTTAAGCTTATTCAACAGCATTGGGCTTGGGGTTTTTCAACAGAAGACGATCAAAGAGTGATTTCGAGCTTAGCAAAAAGTAGCTTTGCTGAAGTAACCTTTCAGACCACAAATGGGATCAAAGCTACCGACATGTTTTCACTAAGGGGATTCAATGAGGCCCCTAACCCAAGCAAAAGTCACGTGTGGGTTATTGAACCTGACATCATAATATTAAGGCGTGGTTAGTTTCGCCTTATAACTGCCTCTTGGTGGTCAAACATTGCCTGCCAAACATGCATAAGAGGCTTTTTTTTGTCTTTCTTTATCTTTAACGCTATTTTTAAAGTTCGTGTAGGTCAGACCCTCAACTTGTTTCGTAAAAAGCATTTGAAACAGCTTGGCGGTCTATCCACGCTCTATAGCGATAATCTGCCAGCGGCGTTTCCATTACCTCAGCATCAGGAAAAAGCTGATCAATATCGCCCTTAATACGTGCCCTGACCAATAAACGAGAGCTTTGAGTGTCGTCCCTATCTGCAACAACAGACACAAAAGAATTAGATGTAAATAACCACATAGGGTTCTCCTTTATAATTTTGAAACTCAACAGAAGAGAACTGCCTCCCCAATTTTTTGGAGAGGCAGCCATTTCTGTTTTTAAAATTTTTTAGTTAGATTTTTCTTAACGCCAAAACTAAAGTTCGCGCTTACCTTGCTCAGTTTTGCGTCGCAAATAGATGGCTTCATCGACTCAGAGGCGATACTGAAACGTGCCTCGTTCTTAGCGACGCGTCTTTGTTTCATGCGGCGCGATTTATACAGAGTTTCTTTTGAAAATGACTCTTGTTCACGCGCTTCCGAATACGACCTCAAGCGTTCTACAGACACCTTAATCCACTCATTATCTTTGCCTAAGGCATCCAACTCGACCATGATTTTATCTACTTCGGACCAATTACCGGCGCGAGCTGCGACTTGAGCATTCTCTTGTAGGGTCGCAGCTCTTACTTCGGCTGTACGCAACTGAACGGTTTCATCAGCTTCCAAAACTGCAAATTGTTCCTGGGTACATAAATCAATCGTCATTTTTGAAGTATCGCTCCGCTGATCAGCGCCATCCTGATCAAGGTAATCGACGTAAGCCGAAAGAAGTTTGAGTTTTACTTCCCTGACGTTTTAGAGCAGAGATCGGCGTTAACTTTAATCCTTAGCAAGGCCCAAACATCTGCGCCAAAGGCAAGATCAGGCATAATAAAGCGACCCTCTTTATCCTGAGAATAACCGTTTAACACTTCGAAACTCACGCCCTTTTCTGGCATCATGCGTAACCGCATACGCCTTGCTAAAAGAGCCTCAAGAAGATCAAACTCTTCCTGAAACGGATCCATGAGGTCTTCAGCTGTTTGCCCATAATGCGCCTGCCCCTGCTCCGCAGAAGCCATTCCAGCCATTAAATTTTCATTAAAGTGCTCACTCAACCCGTATGTAGATGTTGTAACGCCAGCTTCAGCCATTGTCCGGCAATGAGACGCAATCACATCATCATCAGTGAGGCCTCGATTGGCTTGGCCATCTGATAACAATAGGACACGCGATATAAAGTTATCATTTGAATTCTTAGCAACTTCCTCAGCACCTAACGACCAACCATCATAGAGTGCTGTCATACCGCCAGTAGTAATGGCGCTTATCTGTGATTTTCAGACGGCTTTATGAGAAACCGGCTGCGATTTCAACCAGTACTTCTGCACGACTTTCATACGTCACAACGGAGAGCCTGTCCTTCTCGCTCATGCGATCGACGAGCATTGACGCACATTTTTTTGCCTCTTCCAGAGGTTCCCCGTTCATGGAACCTGAGCGATCAATCACTAACGATAAATTTAACGGTAAACGCTCGATTTCTTTCGGGCTATCTTCCACTTCTGAAGAAATCTTAAGAAGAACATCAAATGTGTTTTCCTGATTAAGCAAAATACCATTTTTTTCAGGTGTAAATTTAATATCGATCATTTTCGCTCTCCTCTTTTTAAAATTAATTGCGTTAGACTTGCTGTCACTGCTTTCCCAAGGTCTTCTGCATCCTCTCGCGATAACGACTTGATACGGTCCTTATCCATCAAAACCTGAAACCACGGTGCTATTGCTAAAAGAGTGACATCCTCTGTCGCAGGGCCATCCTCTGGTAATCCAAGTTTTCTAAGCGCCTGTCTCATTTCCTGTTGTATGGAGGTCCGTCTTGCCAAATTCTTAGAAATACCAAACCTCGGCCTAGGCTCAGACATACTCATTCTCATCTCATTCGGTTCTTCAACCGAGGATCTTAGCCTTCTAATTGTGCTTAGCGCTGGGTTATCGCTATTAGGAAAAAGATCTTCTAACTCTTCCAAATCCGAAAAATCAAAGTGCTCCGCAATTTTACGCAGTGACCAACCATCTCTTAATAGAACGCGCGAAAGAACCAATTTAAGCAAATGCTCATAGGTAAATTCCAGCTCCCTGCCCGCTCGATCTACATCGCCTAAGATACCACGCTGAATGTAGTCGCGCACCATTCTGACAGTGATTTCGCCGTCATCACTTAAGTCGAAATCGTCAAAGACCTGGCCAGCTGTTGTTACCAGCCTTTCAAGATTTCCCTGCCAATCAATGTATCTTTCAAGCATCTCGTTTCTCCTTGGGGAGCACTTAATGACACTTACATTGATTGATGTCAATAACAAATTTTGATGTAATTTATATTCTCTGCTTAATTTGGAAATAAATTTCTTGATTTTTTTGATATTTGTTTGTAGTGTAGAAGCCTAGATTTTCGATGTGACGAGTCGCATCGTTTTTTTTTGAGATATTACTATCTCCTCTTCTCCAATTTTTTGTCGGCCGAGCTCTGGTGAGACCAACAAAAAATTGGAGAAGAGGAGATAGATATGATATCCCAATTTAATTTTTCGCAAACCGACAACACACAATTCACAGTTTCACCAAATCGATTAGACGAAGCCCGACAGGCAATTCAAACCTTAGGGTTCGAGCTGATGGAGATTTGGCATGAAGATAATGTCCATTCTTACGAAATCTGGACACATGCTACCTCTGCGCAATCAATCAGATTAAATATTTCTGAACTAGATCCATCCGAGACATCCGAAAACGACGCATCGCGCCAGGA
Organism: Rhodospirillales bacterium; assembly: GCA_038143065.1. Lineage (GTDB taxonomy): Bacteria > Pseudomonadota > Alphaproteobacteria > Bin95 > Bin95 > VMCJ01. The sequence goes on from JAYQLI010000001.1 coordinate 21,916, forward strand.
AGTGGTCGATGAGCTTATAGATCTTTGGCATATGCTTAGTTCTATACGCGATCATTTAAAACCATCCGATGATTATGAATTTGACACTGGAGGTTTCAACTCAACCAGTCACATCCTGGGAAAGGTTTTGGCAAAATGTTGAAGAATTTAGATCTGAAAAAACTGCCTATCCAGAAAACTGGCGATTTATATTTCGCCCGGAAGTAGATGAATATGTAGCTGCATATCAAGAATTATCGGCAGCAGACCGTGCCGCAATTACACAGTAATCAGATATAAAACGAGGAAATTTGTCATGTTCAAGCTTTTCAATTCTAAGAAAAATGAAGCCAATCTTCAGAACTTTGATCCAGATAAAGTCACAGTCCATTATGAGGGTGGAGTTGTTTCTCCAGAGTATGCTGCAGAAACTTTAAATCGAACAAAAATCAATAACCAAAATTACCCTTGGCATAATTTGTTTCCCCCATGGTCACGGCAAAATCACCTATAAGCTCAATAACGAAATAATAGAACAATACACGGGTGAATTCGAAGCCGGTCAGTATCACGGGAAAGGTACTCTAGTGGATTCAAACGGCGAAGTTTTTGAAGGAGAGTTCCGAGAAAACAAATTTTTAAGTAAACAGCAAAAAAGGCAACATTCTTGGTTGTCTCAAAGTATCATTAAATAAATAGTTCAACCTATAGGTCATGAGGCATTAAAATGGACACAGAAAACAAACCAATCAATCTAGGGTTTTTCTATCAAATGGATGGAACAAGAACACTTTTAAAATGCTCGAAATCTAACTCAGTTATAGCAAACAATTTCTCTAAAGACGGATGGTATGTCTACTCATATGACAGTGCAGCAACAAAACCTCCAGAAGACACTCCATACACTTTATATTTTAACCACCCCCTTTGAGTGGCCTTAAAACTTATCTTTCCAGCTATCTTTTCTCAGGTTGGACCAAAGACAGTCAACCATTTAAGCGCGACCTATGGCATGGATATTATTTCATATATGTTAAAAGGAAGTTTAGCTGAGCGTTTAAAAAAAACAGAGAATATCAAAACCATCAAAGCTCTAGAAGCAGGCTGAAAGATAGTAAAGATAATGCTCTAAGTACTATTTTTTTAAATGAGCTAGGTTTCAAAGCCGCGCAAAAGCGTTTTATTAGAGAACAGTTTGGTTCAACTTTCATAACGAGATTGAACAAAGCCCCTTAGAAACACTCATTAAAATTCCTCGCATTACATTCTCGGATATGACCGGCATTTTAGAGCGGGTATACATAAAGGTCTCAGAAGAGCAGACGATGCTTGCGGCCACTAGCTTCAGACTTCAGCAATCTGAACAAAACTACGGGAATACCTGTGCTCCCTTAGGGTCTTTAATCAGTGCAGTTTCAAATTTAACCAATCTAGACGAAGATAAAATTTTAAAAACACTAAAAAGATAATCATAAGAGGTTCGATTGGTTTGAAATTGGATCAAAAAAGCTGTTCCAGAGTCATTCTTCCAAAGAGCGCGATCAGAAAATCCAATCCGAGCTTGAACGCATTAAACAAGAGTTCCAAAGGCTAGGTTCAAGCAAAAAATTTGTCCGCTCAGAGCTAAAACCTGGGACGATATTGAACTATCTGATGAACAGCTAATTGCAGTCAATTCATCGGTAAACGAACCCGTTTCTATCATTACAGGGGGACCAGGAGCTGGCAAAACCACGATGGTACTGGGGTTAGTCAGCGCCTTCCAGAGGCCCTTGAGCAATCTGTCAAAATCTGTGCTCCAACAGGCCGTGCTGCAAAAAGAATTGAAGACAACCCAACATTAAAGAAATTCAATCCATCAACAATTCATCGTTACTTGGCGATGCAAAAGGGTCCCAAAAAAAGAAGACTTTGATGTAATGATTGTTGATGAAGCCTCAATGATCGATGTCGACTTATTAGTATTGCTTTTAGAGAGCATTCCAGATGGCGCAAGTTTGGTATTCATAGGAGATCCAGTTCAGTTACCACCGGTCGGGCCAGGTCAAGTTTTCAGAGATATAATAGATTCTGACGCCATAGCTGTAAGCAGATTTGACAGGAAATTTTCGGCAAGCAGAATTCAGTGACATAATCAAAGCAGCGCGCGGCGTCATTAAAGGCAAATTACTCGATTTTGCGAACTCTCTCGAAGCCAGCGATTTTACATTTATTGAAACACAGGAAGATAAGGTTGCCGAAAAAGTAATAACCAACTTCTTTGAAGACCTTCCTGCTAAGCTGCCCTACACCAACAGAGTGAATTTCAAATACTATCTCCCATGCGCAACCATTCTGCTGGAATTGATAATCTAAACAACGTTATTCAAGCTAAACTTAGCTCTGAGAAAAAGCCAATTTATGAAAGACAAAGTAAAAAATATCATAAGAGATTTTTTCAGGTGATAGGGTAATTGTGACCCAAAACAATTACGAATTACAGGTAATGAACGGTGATGTCGGACAAATTTTAGAAAACAAGGTTCGACATTTATAGTAGAGTTTGAAGGTGAAGAGGTACCATTCTCTGAAGTTGATGTAAAAAGTTTGGAACTCGCATATGCCGTTAGCATTCATAAAAGTCAGGGCTCAGAATATCCAGCTGTCATTATACCGATAACATCTGAACATTCGTTTATGCTTTCCAGAAACTTAATCTACACCGCGATAACAATAGAGGAGGCAGCAGGTTATTTTTAATCGGCCAAATTAGCACATTAGAAAAAGCAGTTGCTAGAGTTATGAAAGATCGCCGTTATACTGGACTCAAAAGAAGAACAAAAATTCTAAAATGATAAAATTTCATACTTGCTCTGGCCTATATAAGATGAAGTGAAATCAAGATCTGGAGGTTGCTGAGTAGCTCTATGCTCATCAGAGTATACCAATCAGGTATTTCCAACTCAGGAAAAGGAAAGCCATAAGCTACAATTAGCCTATTTGGAACACGATCGGTCACCTTAGAATGATCATGCCATTAAATCGATGTATATCTTGGATTTCTCCTCTTCGGTAACAATTCGCCGGTTTCCCCACAACATTTATCATCCCCCTGTGCAATCAAAACCGTCAACTTGACGATTATCAAATCCCAATCGCAGGTCAGGCTTATGCACGGTATCCCTAGGGGCCTGGCACTTGCAGAGGTATTCTGATCGTAGACCAAACCGTAGACCAATTACGCCTGTTGTAGGAACTAAATCAAACAGTAGCCTTGTTTTTGTGGGGTTAATGCGTTGGGTCGTTTCCTGCCGGAGGAACCATCACCTCCCGGTGCGCCACCTACTCACATAACGCATTGTAATACCTCACTATTTTGACTTTGATAGTGAACCGTAGACCATGCTGGCAACCAAATCTAATAGCTATACCTTCAAAGGCGGCGTCTGGTATTTCTCCCGTCGAGTTTCGGAGACTTACGACGGCACTATAAAACGGGTAGGATTGCTTACTCGTTAAGAACCAAATCCTTCAGGGATGCTCGGGTTAGGGCAATGAGCGATGCTGCTAAATTGGATCCGGCAATTATTGGGGGGACGTCTGATGACTATGATTGCCTTTGCAGTACCAATACTTGATGGAAAACTTGAGGATTGGAAGCATATGATCCTCGACACCATGCACGGAGACAATAAACAGTCGACGGACCAAAGCAGAGAAAATGCAGGGGTGCATGAACGCTCTTATTTACAAAAAATGGAAAGTGGTCATGCTTGTATTCTTACGTGGGAAGGAGAGCATCCCCTGCCATTTTGGTTAGATTTGATGGATGTTGCTCTGCCAGAATTTACTCGAAATTCTTGCCGGTTTGTGATGGCGAAGGTGTCTTTAACGAAGAAAATCCACAAAAATGTTAGCTGAAATGGTTTACGATAGTTTTGACAAAGACCATCCTGTGGCAGAGACTGACACACAAACATCCATGATCGCTCTTGCGCTACCAATTTTACCCGGCAAACTAGATGCGTGGAAAAAGACTATCTTAAATAAAATGCTTATCAAAAATAAAAAAGAGTCAGACGCCATTCGGAACGCTGCCAAGGTACGAGAACGTTCTTTTCTGCAAGAACTGCCAGACGGACATATCGTCGTTTTAACGTTTGAAGGTATCGATCCGGTCGCTGGCTATGAGCAAGTCATGCGGAATTTGCCACCAGAACTTGCAGCAGCTGCGATGGAATGTCATGGATTAGACGAAAATGCACTTCCGCCGCCTTTACCTGAATTAGTTTACGATAGCCGTCAGTGAATAAAGTATAAAAATTCATGATTAAGTCCATCGATCACATAGTTTTAACGGCACAAAATATTGAACAAACCATCACATTTTACTGTGATGTCTTGGGAATGCAGCTTGAGTCATTCACTCCTCCGGATGGCAGTCCGGCGAGGAAAGCGTTAAAGTTTGGTGATCAGAAAATTAACCTTCACGATGCAAAAGCACCGTATATTCCTCATGCTGAAAACCCCACTACAGGCGCTATCGATATTTGTTTCTTGAGTGACCTACCTATCCAAGAGTGGATTGAAAGGTTCGATTTGCACAACATTCCAATAGAAAATGGCCCAGTGCAAAAAACGGGAGCAACAGGCCCTCTAATGTCAATATATGTTCGAGATCCAGACGGTAGCCTCATAGAGATTTCAAACCAAATTTAACACGCTGCCATCAACAGAGTTTTCGAAGCCATTGTAACAAAATGGATTCCGGATATCCGTTGCCATAGCTGTTCCTAACGCCGTGCGTTAGCCAGCCACCAATCTGGTCGATAATCTCGCTGGGACATTCTACCGCCCTCAACCTATCACGCATTGAATGCCTAAAACTGTGAATTATGTAACCTTGCCCAATCTTGGATTTTAGCCATTTATTCAAAGCAGCGCTGGCTGAGTTGGCATTGGTGCATGGGCCTGTGCCTCCTTTACGAGGTTCGTGAATGTTTGATTAAGCTCTGCCACTCTGGCTTTTGCCTGTTTGGCATCTGCTGTTCTCAGGGATTGCTTAAGGCTTGAGCCAAGGATGGGTTGCAGAGCCTTGGGATAGGTTCTGCGATAGACCCAGGTGTTATGCAGTTATAGGCGTATTTTATGTCTGCAGACATACTGTCTCCTTACTGGGGCAATTGCTACGGTTTTGATGTTGGGTTGGGATTTTGTGAGTAAGAACAACGAAGGGCTGGGTTTAAGCCCTTCCCTGAAGCAATAAGCTTATCTCTGTGCTGTTGTTCCTTGAGAGATGAGTTTCACAATCATCTCTTTGTCTGGCTCTCCGTATTCCCCAGCAAAGGGACCGGAGAGAGCCATACCTGTGACGAACTCCTCATAGATTTCTTCTATGCGGAATTCATGCTCTGGGATGTCATCAAAGCCTGCTATCAGCACGATGCATCCAGGTTTAATATCCAGCTGCCCCATATCAGCCTCTTCTCAGCAGAAGATCTGGAAGCAGCAGGCCAATGGTCAGGCCCAAGAGGCACTGGAAAGGGAATGGGCTTAATGAACTCAGGCAGTCCTGCCAGCACCACTAGCGCAGCGGCTAAAAGAAACGAGGGACGCCAATAGACACCGCCCCAGCGCTGTTTTAACAGCCAGGCCAGGGCAAGCCGAAGGATACCGCCCGCAGCAGCGAGCAGCATGAATAAGGTAAGCATGATGGTAATCTCCTTTTCTTGTTACCATCATAGATGCTCAAAAATGCTCAGTTTTACGGGGGCATAAGGAACAAGCTTTCCAACAGCTTTCCAATACATTTCCAAAGATATTTCTTTTTTGGAAAGCACTTCTACAATCTAAAACAACACCTTAGATGCAAACTATCCAACTTTCCAACCTACTTTCACTTACTGAAGGTTTGACTTTTTTAGATGCGCTGGTGCGTAGGGCCATTCCACGCTTGGGTGGATTTAATCACCCGAGGGTGAGTAATGATCACGCTCAAAGCACAGCTATACTGGGCTCGGGTGAAAAGGTGGGTTACTTCAGGCACTTTTGCATGAGGTTTCAATTTTACTAAATACACGGCGAGACAACGTAAACTCTCTTTACTCATGCGCACCATACCCGACGCAAAGC
>JAYQLI010000002.1:0-51984 GCA_038143065.1 Rhodospirillales bacterium
CAATCATAATGGAGGAAAACATGAAAAAACTTAAATTGGCTTTTATCAGCGGAGCGTTGAGCCTAGTCGCATTCAGCGCTTCGGCTGAAACGTTTCGATGGGCATCAAATACCGATCCTCAGACGATGGATCCCCATGCAGTGAACTCTGCTCCCGTCCTGTCTTTCTTGAACAATATCTATGAAGGCCTTGTGCGCCGGAATCAGGGTATGTCAATCGAAGGCTCTTTAGCGCAATCGTGGGAGCCACTAAACGGTGAAAATGGCTGGCGGTTTAACCTGCGCAAAGGTGTGAAATTCCAAGACGGATCGACGTTCAATTCTGAGGATGTCATGTTCTCCTATGAGCGTGCATCAAACGAAGCTGCGGATGTTCGCTCTTGGTTCGCGCCGGTGAAAGAGGTTCGTGTTATTGATGATTATACCATCGATTTCGTTACGAAAAATCCAAACCCTTTGTTTCCCGATTCTATCGCGAACTTTATGATTCTAGACAAAGGCTGGGCTGAGGCGAACGGGGCGGAGCTGCCTGCGCGTGACGCGGAAAACTTTGCGACGATGAATGTGAACGGCACAGGTCCATTCACATTGGCAAGCCGAGATCCTGGAGTCAAAACTGTTCTTGTTCCCAATGCGGGATGGTGGGGTGATGTAGAGCACAACATCACCGAAGCTGTGTTCACACCAATTGGTAATGCGGCCACAGGACTTGCGGCTTTGCTATCGGGCGAGATCGATTTTATCCAGCCCATTCCCTTGCAGGATGTTGCGCAAGTCGAAAGTCGCGAAGGGTTCCGTGTTCTTGAAGGCGAAGAAACACGCGTGATCATGTTTGGTTTTGGCCATGAACATGAAGAGCTTTTGTATTCGTCTGACGTCAGTGGGAAAAATCCATTTCAGGATGTACGTGTCCGTCTGGCCGCAGCGCATGCGATTGATATCGCGTCGATCGACAGAGTGCTGTTCAGAGGCAAAATTGACGGGGCGTCGCAATTGGTTCCGGCAGGAATTTCGGGTATTCAGAGGCCAATTCAACCCGTCCAGCATATGATCCTGAGCGCGCTAAAGTCCTACTGGCCGAAGCCGGTTATCCAGATGGATTTAGCTTTGGCTAGAAATGCCCTAATGATCGCTACATTAACGATGAAGCCTTGTGCCGTGCTGCGGCGTCAATGTTTGCAGCGGTTGGCCTTAATGCCGAGCTCAGCACTGGCCCAGTTCGCGATTACTGGCCACAATTGCGTGAAGATGCGTTTGATATGTATTTGCTTGGCTGGTCACCTGGAACGTTTGATATGGAACATCCAATCCGCTTCCTGTTGTCGACACCAAATTCTGAAAAGAAACTGGGATCATGGAACTTTGGTGGCTATTCAAACCAACGTGTTGACGCGCTGCTGCCGGGCATTCAGCAGGAAATTGACCCAGCTGCACGTCAGGCTATGGTCGATGAGGTCGTTGCGATCACACAGGAAGAGGTCGCCTATATCCCACTTTATACGCAGCCCCTTATCTGGGCCTCGAAAGACAACATAAACTTGACACAACGTGCGGACAATTTCTTCATGTTGCGTTGGGTTACAATAAACTAACCCAAGTTTAAGGCAAAAAGACGTTGGTATATTTTATCCTGAAACGGATCGTTCAATCCGTCTTTGTGATGGTGGCCGTCGCCTTTTTAGCTTTTTCCCTATTTCGTTTTGTCGGAGACCCCATCACGCAGATGACTGGGGTTGAAACCTCGGTGGAAGATCAGGAACGTCTGCGCGAGGAGCTGGGATTAAACGATCCATTTGTTTACCAATTTGCACGTTTCACGCACGAGATGTTGCAGGGTGATTTTGGCTTCTCGTACCGGACCCGCCAACCTGTCGCAAACATGATCGCCGATCGTATTCCTGCAACGCTTGAACTGGGCGTCGTGGCTTTGATAATTTCTCTTTTGGTGGGCGTGCCCGCAGGCGTCTATACAGCGTTAAACTCCGCGGGGTTATGACCCAAACTATTTTGATGACCACTCTGGTTGGCGTTTCGATCCCAACCTTTGTCATCGGCATCATGTTGATATTTATCTTTGGTGTGCAACTGGGTTGGCTGCCGACTTTTGGGCGCGGTGGTACGGTTCATATTGGCAATTGGCAAAGTTCATTATTCACCATCGATGGATGGCGCGCACTGCTTTTACCTGCGATCACCCTTGGTGTTTATCAACTAACCCTCACCATGCGTCTGGTTCGCGCTGAGATGATGGAGGTGATGAGATCCGATTATATCCGTTTTGGTATGGCACGTGGTGTACCGATGAGAAGCCTGTATTATAAACATGCCCTGAAGAATACACTGGTACCAGTGATCACCATTGTCGGACTGCAATTTGGTGGTGTCATCGCGTTTTCGATCGTAACAGAAAGCGTGTTTCAATGGCCCGGCCTGGGCTTGTTGTTTCTTGAATCAATCCGGTTCGTCGATATCCCCGTGATGGGCGTCTATCTTGTGGTGATCGCGTTCTTCTTTGTCCTGGTGAACCTTGTGGTCGATCTGCTCTATGTTGCTATCGACCCACGTCTTCGCATTAGAGACGTTCATGACGGCTTTCCTGAAAAAATATGAAGGCCTATGGCTGTTCGTCCATTCCCCCGCGGCAATTATTGCCGCTGCGGTGGCTATAGTGATCATTTTTGGGGCGGTGTTCGCTTCTTGGATCGCATTGGTAGACCCTTATGACCTTGCGTCCTTTAGCTTGTTTGACGGATTGTTGCCGCCTGTGTGGCAAGAAGGGTCCAACGCAAAATACCTGCTAGGCACTGACGATCAGGGCCGTGATATGATCTCGTCGATATTATATGGCGCGCGTGTCTCACTTGATTATCGGCTTATCCGCTCTTGCGATTGCGGCTTTTCTAGGTGTGGGACTTGGTCTTGCGGCCGGTTATTTTGGTGGACGATTTGATATCATTGTGATGCGAATTGCGGATGTGCAATTGGCATTGCCGGCTATCCTGACCGCCCTGTTGATTGACGGGATTGCGCGGGGGCTGTTACCACAATCCATCCAGCAAGATTTACGCGTTGCGGTTTTGACACTCGCCATTGCGATGTCACTCTGGGTTAACTTCGCCCGCACAGCGCGTGCATCGACTTTTGTCGAGATGAACAAAGAATATGTGCATGCCGCAATTATGATGGGTCAACGCCCGTCGCGGGTGATGTTTGTTCATATCCTACCCAATATTCTTGGCCCGCTTTTGGTGATCATGACCGTTGATTTAGCCTCTGCGATTTTGCTTGAAGCAACCTTGTCTTTTCTTGGTATCGGACTGCCTGCCGATAGCCCCAGCCTTGGCACTTTGATCCGAATTGGCATGCAATTCCTTTTGTCGGGTGAATGGTGGATTTTATGGATCCCCACGATGGTCCTTGTCGCCTTGGTGGTGTCCATCAACATTCTAGGTGATTTTCTGCGTGACATCTTTAACCCAAGGTTACGTTAGATGCTGTCAATCAAAGGCTTAACCGTAAAGTTTCCGTCCCGCTTTGGTGATTTTACCGCCATTGAAGATGTTCATATGACTATAAAGCCGGGTGAAATTCACGGGCTGGTCGGTGAAAGTGGTGCGGGCAAATCAACGGTTGGTGCCGCCGTAATTGGCCTGCTTCAATCCCCTGGTTACGTTGCGGGTGGAACGATATCATTGGACGAAACCGATCTTCAGTCGCTCACATTTGCCCAAGCCCATGAAATCCGTGGCGATAGAATTTCGATGATCTTCCAGGATCCTCAAACTAGTTTGAATCCGTTGATGACGATTGAGGATCAATTGATCGAAACGATCCAAGCTCATTCAGATGTCAGTGAAGCTGCCGCCCGAAAACAGGCTGTTGATTTGCTTGAAGAGATTGGAATTCAGGATGCGTCTGAGCGCATAAAAGCCTATCCTCATCAATTCTCTGGCGGTATGCGACAACGGGTTGTGATCGCGTTGGCGATCTGCACCGATCCCGATTTGATCATCGCAGATGAACCGACCACGGCCTTGGATGTTGCGGTGCAATCGCAAGTCCTAGACCTCATCCAACGCTTGGCCCAGAAACGCCAGATCGCATTTATGTTGATCACCCATGACATCGGCGTAATTGCCCAAGTGGCTGATCGTGTGACGGTTATGCGAAATGGCCACGTAATGGAATCGGTGAAACAGCGCAGGTTTTGGGAATGCCAAAAAATGCGTACACCTCTCTTTAATGCGTGCAGTGCCGCCACTCGATCGCAAAATTGATCGCTTTCACGTTCCCAAAGAAGACGGCATAGCCTCGGCGCAGGGCAATATGGCAGAGCGCTGGCTGCTCGAGGGGCAACGGCATGATCTAACAGGGTTGAGCGTAGAAAACCTTACGGTGGCGTTTGAGGGGCCGCGCACATCCCTATTTCGCAAGCCGCCAACCTACGTTGCGCTGAATGATGTCTCATTGAACATTAAGCCTGGTTCGATCATGGGGTTGGTAGGGGAAAGTGGATCCGGCAAATCAACTTTGGCAAAAGTAATCACCGGCCTTGTGACGCCCCAAAAAGGAGTGATGAATTTGGGCGGTGCCGCACTGCCAGCGGGAAAATCCCGAAGCCGCCATCATCTGTCCAGACAATTGGTGCAAATGGTTTTCCAAGACCCCTATTCCAGTCTAAATTCTCGTCACCGTGTGGGTGATATTTTAGCCGAAACATTGTGGTTCTACGGTTTTATCAAGGACCCGACTGAACGTAAAAATATGGCGGCCTCGATGCTATCCTTGGTGGGGATGCCGCTGGATGCGATCACCAAATATCCGCACCAATTTTCGGGTGGTCAACGCCAACGCATTGCGGTCGCCAGAGCGTTGCTTGCACGCCCACGTTTCCTTATTTGCGACGAGCCAACCTCCGCGCTGGATGTGTCGATCCAGGCTGAGATCCTAAATTTGCTAAAGGATCTGCAAGCGAAGTTCGGACTAACGATCCTGTTCATCAGCCATAATCTTGCAGTGGTGCGGCAAATGGCGGATGACACCGCCGTTTTGCGAAATGGTAAGATTGAAGAGGTCAACAATACAGAGGCCCTCTATGAGAACCCCCAGCACGAATATACGAAATCCCTGCTAGCGCAAACGCCGGTGATGCCGCCGTCTTGGGGCGCGTAACCCAATGATCAAATTGTACGGATATGACACCATAAATACCCTAAAGATATTGATGTTCTTGTTTGAAACTGGATTGGATTTTGAATTTGTACCGATCAATATTCGGGAGGGGGCGCAACACACCGCTGATTTTCGTGCGGTTAATCCAGCTGGAAAAGTGCCGGTGATCTTTGATGGTGATACCTACCAGACAGAATCAAATGCGATCCTTCTGATATGGGCTAGCAGAACTGGCTGGGGGCTGGACGGAGATGGCCTGCAGGCTCAAGTGACAACGTGGTTGTTTTATCAGGCATCGACACAAGGGCCTTATTTCGGGCAAATCGAATATTGGGCCAGATTAACAAAAACGCCCAATTCAGCCGCGTCCGCTCATTACAGCGCTATCGCAAGCCGCGCTGTTGACTATCTCAATGAACAACTCAAAGACAAAAAATATATCTGCGGGGATACATATACTATCGCTGATATTGCGCTTTTCCCTTGGTTGCGCATACATGACCACCTTGGCTTATCATTTGAAAATGCCAAAAACCTGTCACGCTGGCATGATGCTGTTCTGGAAAGAGACGGCACGCAGAAAGCGATTAGTTTTCTCAATGAGATTTCATCCTAGGCCTATAGCGCATTAGCAGATGGCTCAAGACTAAATAAAAAAGTCGTCATTTAATTTTTAAGGACAAAATGAATTTCTGCAGTAAGCTGGTTTGGGGACAAAAATATTATGGTTTGGACTATGAACATATTATGGAGCCGATACTCAGCACTTCTATACACCGCAGCTTTGGGTACCATTTCTCTTTATTTCGCATCTAATAGTATCTGGGTTCAGTTAATCTGCTTCGCCTCATTTGGATTATTTTTCATAGGTTTGTATGATTTTTTCCAAAAGAGGCGACCAGTACTTGCAAATTTTCCGCTTATTGGCCGATTTAGGTTCTTCTTTGAGTCTATACGGCCAGAATTGCGCCAATATTTCTAGGAGTCGGACAATGACGAATTACCCTATTCAAGAAACCAAAGGTCGATGGTCTATAAACGCTCAAAATCACTTCTAGCGGCTCGTCCTTTTGGCTCTGATGAAGATCAATATTCTGATGATTTTACATGGCTAAACCACTCCATTAATCCATCGAAGATTACCGATGATGATTTCCGTGTTTTGGTTGGTTCCGGTCCGAATGCATATTCTGTTTCCGTTTTAAACATTTCTGGGACTAGCTTTGGCTCATTGTCCCCGAATGCAATACAAGCATTGTCTTCAGGTGCTAAGTCAGGTGGTTTCGCACACAATACGGGCGAGGGATCATTATCGAAATATCATGAACTGGGTGGTGCGGACACTATTTGGCAAATATCCACTGGGTACTTTGGCTGTCGAACGATTGAAGGGCGTTTTGATCCTGAAAAGTTTTCTGAAAAAGCAAAACTAGACCAAGTAAAGATGATAGAAATCAAATTAAGCCAAGGAGCAAAACCCGGACATGGGGGGATGTTGCTTGCTCCAAAAGTGACCCCAGAGATAGCGGAGACACGAGGCGTTGAGGCTTATGCGGATGTTATATCACCACACAGTCACTCAGAATTCACAAGCCCCTTCGAATTACTTAAATTCGCTGAAAAGTTGCGCGATCTTTCTGGAGGTAAGCCAGTGGGTATCAAGCTTTGTATTGGTCACCCGTGGGAATTCATAGCTATTGTTAAAGCAATGGTCGAAACAGATATCTTTCTTGATTTTATTACGGTTGATGGCTCTGAAGGTGGGACTGGGGCTGCGCCAGTGGAGTTTACAGATCACCTAGGTTGTCCGCTCCGTGATGCCGTTGTGTTTGTAGACAACAGTTTAAAAGGCGCTGGGCTTAGAGATAGAGTAAAAATAGCTGCATCGGGTAAGTTAGTCAGTGCATATGATATAGTACGGATTTGTGCGCTTGGTGCCGACTGGTGTAATATGGCAAGACCGTTCATGTTTTCTTTGGGATGCATACAATCAAGAGATTGCTCTTCGGGTCATTGCCCAACAGGTGTAGCTACTATGGATAAAAATCGCTATCGCGCTTTAGATATAGAGTCTCGAGCCAAACGAGTGAATAACTTTCAGCGCAATACGCGATTTGCCATAAAAGAGCTGCTGGAGGCTGCTGGATTATCGCATACAACTGAATTAACGCGCCGGCATATTGTTAGGAGATTATCAGCGAGCCAAATCGTTTTGGCAGACCAAATTTACCCTAAAGTTGCGGATGGTGCTTTGATACGCGGAGAGCATGTAGAAGATGCTCGCTTGTCATCGTACTGGAGTAGGGTTAGCGCAGCATCTTTTTAACCCACGTGAATTATAAAATCAGTTTTAACCTCACTGGTTTGGTTAAAATGTCCCAAAAATCCCATAAGTTATTGAATATAAATAATAAAAAGTTTTTTATCTCTTGAAGGGCATGCCAAGGCGTGCTAGTTATTTTTGTAGGAAAACATGACGCCCTAAAGATCGTGGTTAAGACGCTGCAGACGTGAAGACCTTTGTGACGCAATTTATCTGAAAACTTAACCGCAGGAGGCGGGTATGAAATACATATCTCGCAGAGATGTATTAAATCAATTTGGCATTTCACTCAGAACTCTTGGCAGATGGGAGCGTTACAGAAACTTCCCAGAAACAATACAAGCATCTGAAATTGTGAAAATTTACAACACAGCTGAAATCGATGACTGGCTGAAGACCCAAAGCTCTTAGTAAGTAATTCTATCCTCCACCGATAAATGAAAGGGCCATCCTCATGGTGCCGCACGATATCTCTTTGCCTGATGCAAAGTTGCATATAGCAAAATTAGCAAAGGCTTTTCCCGAGTTGACACACGATGCAAGACTTGAATTAAGGATGTTGAAATTCGATGGTGTAAAACCCCAGTCGAAAAGCCGAAGCTTTGATCCGACGAATTTGTTAAGTGTGGATCAGGTGCTCAAGTTCGCGAAACAGTATAATGAAAACGGTTGGAATATATGTGGGCTTGAATCCCGTGGACTCCAATCACCTACACCCCACTCAGCGATGAGCTCAGACTCTCTGTGACTCTGCGGCCGTTTGAGCTCAGGTCCAGACCCGTGTTCAGGCCTGTTTTAAAACCCGCCGGAACCGTAGTGATTATAGTAGTGGTTTTATTGCCTAATTGACGATTGGAAGGGTAATAGTACATATTGAAATCACAGGATAAATCAGCCCGGTTAGATGAACATGGCGCCTGTTGGCGGAGCCACAATCCGCCCCCGGGCACCATCTTTCAAAACGATATCAATGACTTAGTTTTACGCTATTAACGTTATGCGTGTATATTTCAAAAACACACCAAACACACACTTTTTTGCGTGTTTGTAGGGCGCGATTGCAGGCTTAAACACTGTGTCTGGACCTAGTGAATGAACAGAGTCTTTGCCTCTTGGATTTCTCCTAATCAAAAACACACATTGGTAGACTTGTCGGTGTTGCGAGCCATATAATTTGGCAAGGAGATTGGCATGCGACACTTGCGAGATGATACTGTGTTGATCTTGGACGGTGAAGTCCGTGTGTATCGTCACGAGCGCAGTAAAAGATGGCAGGCTGCATTTAGCATTGATGGTAAGCCCATACGCATCAGCACTGGTAAGAAAGACCTCAATGAAGCTAAAGAAATCGCCCGCGATACCTATCTAGAATATAAGTTCAGACATAAGAATGATCTGCCTGTGATCACTAAGAAGTTCGCAGATGTAGCGCGACTCGCGATTGCTGATATGCGCAAGCAATTAGACGCGGGCTTGGGCAAGAAAGTCTATGCTGATTACATCTTGTGCATCGAGCGATATCTCATTCCTTACTTTGGTTCACAATATGTAACCTCCGTTGATTATGAGAAGGTGCAAAGCTTCTATGAGTGGCGCAGAGCAAAGGTGGGCAGGAGCCCAAAGCAAGTACGCTCAACACACATAACTCTGCGATGAACCGCGTGTTTGATGAAGCTGTGGCACGGGGGGTTTCTGGCACATAAGAACGTTCCAATGCTTGTGAACAAAGGTGAGAAGAGCGAACGGCGCCGACTTCTACGCGCGAAGAATATGCAACCATGATCCGCAAACTGCCGTACTGGATCAAACAGGGTAAGGCTGGCAAACCCACCGACATGCGATATCTCATGCGGGATTATGTGCTCATATTGGCTAACACGGGTATGCGCCATGGGACTGAAGCACTTAACCTAAATTGGAAACACATCACGCTGTTTGAGGAGAATGATCTTCAATACCTTGAAATGAGCGTGACAGGGAAAACGGGCAGGCGGGATATCATCTGCAGAAGCGGAACCATCAATTACCTCAAACGTATCCATGAGCGCGCGGACGATCTCAATCACATGAGCTTCGAGCAGCTCCTAAAAGAGCGCGTAGATCTGCCAGTATTTAGATTGCCCGATGGAACAGTGAGCAAGAACATACATCAGACCTTCCGTGCATTCATGAAAGAGAGCGAGCTGATCAAATGCCCACGCACAGGTCTCAACAGAACGCTCTACAGCCTGCGCCATACTTATGCGACATTTGCTTTGATAAACGATGGTATGGATATACATGCACTGGCCATACAGATGGGCACAAGCATTGGCATGATTGAACGCCACTACAGCCATCTCACGCCAAGGCTTAAGAAAGACATGCTCACGGGCAAACGATATGAACTCAGCAGAGATGAGTATCAGGAGATTGCCGAGGCTCAGTGACATCCGTAAGTCAAAGCAGTCATTCGCTGCGGCAATCCCAAAGGTCTACTATGCGGACAAAGCGGGCATTTGCTGCACAAAGTCAGATGTCCGAAAATGGGCTCTACGTCGTTCCGCGTTCTATCAGTGTGTAGCCGACATCAATGACCTTTTTGGCTCTTGCCGCTTCAGGATCGAGAAGCGCCTTATCGAAGCCACCCCGATTTCCCGTCCGGGAATCTCAATCGTGGTGAGGTCAAACCCAGATGACATGGCCAATTCAAACCCCCAAATCCAGAAACGATGAGGCCACTTGGGACCTTCACACCACGTCTTCTTGCTTCACAAAGGACCCCGACCGCCACCTGATCACTCACGCACATTACGGCGTTTATGGCTGGATTTACGTTCAGGCATCCTTCAAAAACGGCAGCGCCTAGTTCGATCCCCGATGGCAAGTCTTGCTCTTCGCTAGGCCAGATGATCGGCGGCAATCTCGCATCAGTGAGTGCTGCGATGTACCCGTCAAGACGACGGCGCCACGGTCATCGCCCGGTTCATTTCCCCCTATAAAAGCGATGTTCTTTTTGCCTTTGCCAATCAGGTGATGCGCCATGTCATATCCCGCTTGAAAATTCGAAAACCAACCGCAATGTCTAAGGGCTGAGAGGGCAACTGCCAAATTTCGACAACGGGGATATTCACAGATTTAAGGAGGTTTTTGACCCCAGATGAATGGGACGTACTTGTCAGTACAATACCATCCGACGGCGGGGCGAGAAGCGCGCGCAACGCATCTTCCTCCACAGTTGGATCATAATTGGTGCTTGTCAAAAAGCAGTTCATATCCTGCAGCGCGAAGAGTGCTCGACAAGCCATCCAAAGTTTGTGCGAATACTGAGTCATTTACCGTGGATACGATCGCGCCAAAGACCCGGCTTTTTGTTCGATGAGAGGGCTCCGGCCGTGTTGTCGGGGACATATCCCAGTTGTTCAATCGCCTTTTGAACCCGATTGCGTTTCGCTTCCGAAACTTTTTTCAGGGTGCGCAGAACCCGGGACACCGTAATCGTTCCCACACTGGCAAGATCTGCCACGTCTTTCATGGTAACCCACTTGCTTTTACCCAAGCTGCTCCCCTTTGCTGTGTTGACGGCTTCAATTAACCTTGGTATCGATACCAAATCAAGAGTGGTATCGATACCAAAAGGGAGAAATCCAAGATGCTTACAAGCGAACAGATCAGTGCATATTTTGAGAATGGTTATCTCCTCGTTGAAAATGTGGTGACGCCGGAACAGCTTCAACGCATGCAGGAGATCACGCATGAATTCATAGATCGTTCAAAGCACGTCACAGCAAGCAATGACGTTTATGATCTGGACGAAGGGCATAACTCAGAAACGCCGAAGCTGACCCCGGATCAAACTGCCCCACAAACAGCATCCATTCTTTTGGGATGTCGTGAAGAATTCTGGGATTACAGAGGTCCTACGGCAACTGGTTGGACCCAATGCAGTTTTACAAACATCCAAGCTCAACGCAAAGGCGCCGGGCGGCGGGGCTGCTGTCGAGTAGCACCAGGACTGGGCATTCTATCCTCATACCAACGACGACATGTTGGCCTTCGGTGTCTTTCTAGAGGACATCACGGAGGAAAATGGGCCGCTTCAGGTCATTCCGGGATCTCATAAAGGCCCGGTTTTGGATCACAATAGCGCTCAAGGTGTTTTTTGTGGAGCGGTGGACCCGACCGACCCGGATTTCCATATTGATCAAGCTGTCACGATAACCGGAAAGGCTGGAAGCATGTCCGTTCACCACGCGCGGACTTTGCATGGGTCCGCTCCGAATGTGTCAGATCGAGCGAGGCTGATGCTGTTTTATGAATGTTGCGCGGCGGATGCCTGGCCGCTTATGGGCGGCTCCGCCTATATCCAACGCTTATCACAGCAGGAACAGTGGAACGATTTTTTGGACAGAATGATCATTGGCGACCCTGTACTACAACCGCGGATGAATGAGGCGCCCGTGCCGCCATACCCACCAGCAGCGGACGTAAGCTCGATTTTTAAAACTCCAAAGTCTGGTGGCGCCAAAAGCGCTTTTATTTGAAGGAACCATCAAACTATGAAACGTATTTATGATTTCTCCCGTAAACCGGCCAAGCGCAACTATACAATCTCGGACCTTCAGGCGCTTAAGCAAAAACCAAAAAAATTGACTATGTCCAATCCAGCCAATGCCGATGAAATACGGGCTTGCAGGGATGCCGGGATAGACTTGTTAGTTGTGGGGATGGACCAGATCGATAATGTTCGCGCCATCGCACCAACCCACTTCTGCCGCGTAGGGTCTAGATGGGCGCAGTTTGGTTCGAACGAAGAACTTTTGGCCGACGCGTTTGAGGCAATGCGCCGAGGTGGAGATATGTATTATACATTAAGGTCACTTGATGCGCTGGAGATGATGTCACGCGAGGGAATCCCTGTCCAAAGCCATATTGGATTGATACCGACCTTTAGCCACTACTGCGGCGGTCTGCGCGGATGGGGTCGCAATGCAGATGAGGCTTTGAAAATCTATGAGACGCTGAAACGAATGGAAGACGTAGGCGTCATAGCCGTTGAAGCCGAATGCATTGCCGAAGAAGTGTTGGAAGCAGTCAATAAAAAGACATCCATTGTGACTTTCTCACTACGCTCCGGTGTGGCCGGAGATGTGATTATGTCATTTGTGGCAGACGTATGTGGTGAGGCCAGTGAAGAAGATCGCCCACCAAAACATGCCCACGCCTTCGGCAATGTCGGACGTCTGCACAAACAGATCCATAAAGAGCGTGTCGCTGCCCTTAGTCAGTTTCACAGCGAAGTAACTGCAGGCAACTTCCCTTATGCGCAGACCAACATCTCAATGCATCAAGGAGAAAAAGAAAAATTTCTGGAAAGCCTCGATAAATGGAGCCCGATGCACCAATAAGTGGTCGTTCGCCAAGAGTGCAGACATTCGCGTGTCGAGCAGCACCGGTCGGTTTGGGCTCTAAACAGCCATTTGCTGCAATTTGAAAGAATGACCGCTTTAGCCCAAGAGAAAAATCTGAGCCGCTAGGCCATTAAGTTTAAAACGTTTGGCAAAGACGTCTAGAGTCCAAAATACTAGCATGGATATTTCGGCTCGCCACCGCATCCCCAACCCTAAATAGGTTATGACCTCCATAATTAGATATGCTCGGTTGTGCCTCACCTGCTATCAACGCCGGAATATCAACTATTCCATGGTTTGCCGCGTTGGCCACCAGCTCATAGTAAAGCTCGTCATTCGGCAATGTGCCGTGTTCGACCACAATATAATCTGCCTTTAATTTATAGGGATGGTCGCCGTAATCAGAGTTAAATTCAGCTAGTACTCCGTTACCTTCACGGCTGATACTGTTCAACCTGACATCAGGTGTCACCTCAACCTGATGGTCATGAAACGCTTTAATATACATCGGGAAGTTTGATGCCCCCATTTCATGAACCATGGCGGTCGGGCGTTACCAGCCGCACTTTAAACCTGCGCTTTGCGAGCTCAACTACTGTTGATGCAGCTTGATGCTGTCCGTGGTCATAAACCAAAACCATCTCTTCACCCGAAGCTATCTTGAGCGCCTCCCCTGACAGCACATCCCATGTTGAGTGCGCCAGTTCACCACCCTTAATATGCTCAATATCAGGCACACCACCTGTTGCTACCACCACAATATCAGGTTTGAGGGATTGATCATCTCATGATCTGCAAATTGTTGCCAATGGATATCAACCCCCAGCCTCATTACCTCACTGCTCAGCCAATCAACAATGCCGATCAGGTCTTTACGTACCTGACTTTTTGCAGCAAGGCGAACTTGTCCCCCTAATTCAGAAGACGCTTCGATCAACGTCACGTCGTGCCTCGCAAGGCTGAAACACGGGCCGCTTCTAACCCTGCAGGCCCGCCACCGACAACCACAACCTTTTTTGCTGTGCCGCTAGATGGTGGAGTGATATGTGGAATACTTCGTTCTCGAGTTGTCGCAACATTATGGATGCACAACATCTCACCTTCATTATAGATGCGGTCAATACAATATCCTGCCCCCACACAAGGTCGGATTTCTTCGGCGCGGCCCTCTTTAAGTTTATTGACCAAATGCGGATCAGCGATATGCGCACGCGTCATGCCCACCAAATCAACCAGCTTTTCTTGGATGGCATATCGCGCGGTTGCAAGGTCAGAGATGCGCGCCGCATGGATGGTTGGCGTTTTTCAGCTCAGCTTAAACGTCCCCGCCAATTGCAGGAACGGAGCCAGCTCTTTAAACATTGCAGGTACCGGATAATTTGCCAGCATATATTCCGTATCTGACTCCCTACATTTAGATTGAAATAATCAATCGTACCGTCTGCTTCAATAATCTTCAGGGCTTCTAACGCTTCTTCTTTTTGCAAGCCTTCTGTTAGCTTACTTTCCATTTCAACCCGCGCGCCAATCACAAAATCAGTGCCTAATTCCTCTTAACCTTGTCATAAAGTTCACGCAGAAAAAACGCATCCGCCCTATTAAATCGCCGCCATATTCATCATCACGCAGGTTTGTATCAGGCGACAGAAACTGCCCGGGCAAATGCGCGTTTTGCAAAATCTCAACACCATCAAGCCCTGCGTCACGCATACGGCGCGCGGCGGCAACATAATCACCAATAACGCGTTTGATATCAGCATGGTCCATCACTTTCGGAAACCCTCGATGGGCAGGTTCACGCACGCGTGAAGGTGCAATCACTGGCAGCCAATCGCCGTCATTCCACGTTGTTCGGCGTCCCAAATGCGAAATTTGGCACACAATACGGCAATCTTCTTTATGGATGCGTTCAGTAAATTCTCTAAAATAAGGGATTATCCGATCAGATGACACATCTAGCTGACCGAAGACAGAAGGTGAGTCAGGGCTCACGCAAGATGACCCACCTATCATCGTCATCCCGATCCCGCCTTTGGCTTTTTCCAAATGGTAACGTTGATATCGCTCTTTTGGCATACCATCTTCTGCTAATGCAGGCGCATGGCACGTGCTGACAATACGATTTTTAAGAGTCATCGCCCCCAATTGAAACGGCAATAAAAGCGGGTCTGACATGGCATACTCTCAATTGAAAATTTGAGTTCAAGTATTCGCAAATATGAATTTAGACGGTGCACGAATGCGCCCTTTTAAGGCTAAACCACCTTAAATTTTTGTCAATTGTCTAGCCCCTATACTCGCCCAGTCATTTTAAGTCGGTTGTACTAAGTAAGAATTACTGTTTTTTGTTCAGGCATAGCTACACACAGGTTTGTGGAGCCAGGAAAGTCCAGTGAAAAGAATTTTTCATGACAGCAGAGCTCTGTCGGAAGTCATAATTTTGGGTGCGTCTTGTAGCTCTACTTTAAAAAACCAAAGAACGAAAAAAGAACTTTACTCTTTAGCTCTCGGCAGGCAGAGCGTGTTTTCGCGCTCATGGACCCAAAGGTCAGCGTTGCGGACAAAGTTACCCTTTGATGGAATACTTTGAATGTCCGCTCTTGCGCAAAATCTTAGTCGGGAAATGTGACGAGAGTTAATCCGGCACTTCAAGCGCCCAAACGTTCATATTATTCAGTCGCAATTTACGTGAAACTTGGTAAACATTAGTTAAGGCTATACCTAGCTTTGCGATCCAATTAGGTTAAAAAAAAGAACGATAAAGGGAACTTTGATATGTCGAGCCAGTACGGTGGGAAACCGATCTTCGGTGCCACTTAGGCATATTGATGCTTGAGGCGCGTTTCCCACGCATTCGTGGGGATATTGGCAACGCCACGACTTGGCCGTTTCCAGTACAGTTTCGTGTTGTAAAAGGCGCGAGCCCTGACAAAATCGTGCGGCATGACCCAATGGCTATGGTAGATCGTTTTATCGAGGCGGCAAAAGACCTGGTTGAATCCGGCTGTGACGGGATCACCACCAATTGCGGCTTCCTTGCCCTCACACAGGAACGGATTTCCAGCGCGCTGTCAGTGCCAGTAGCCACGTCATCGCTCATGCAAATCCCAATGGTTCAAGCGTTGCTGCCGCCAAATAAGAAGGTTGTTGTTCTTACGATTTCAAAGAAATCACTAACGGATGATCATCTGCGCGCTGCAGGAATTTCAGACCCTAGATCTGTCCCAATATTTGGGACTGATAATGGGCGTGCGTTCACCAGATGCATTCTGGACGACTACGAAGAGATCAACTTTGGAGCATTGCCGGCTAGATATGCTGGACGCCGCCCGTGAAATTGTTGAAACGGACCGTGAGATTGAGCCATTGTTTTGGAATGCACCAATATGACACCCTACGCATATGACGTTAGAAAGATGACGGGGTTGCTGTCTTTTCGATCTATTCATTCTTAAACTGGTTTCACGAAGGCCCGTGCCGGACCGGATTTCAGTTGGAATTGATGACCTGCGTGCCGGGCTTTTCTAAGGTCAATCCACCGGTTTACTCAAAAAAGGGTATGTTTTTCCTTCGCCGCGCGCACCCAATTGGGCACAAAGGGCACAATCTGATCTTGCGATGGCACCACGACCTCGATAAAATTTGCGCCCGGATTGTTGATTGCTTCGCCAAGTATCGTCTCAATGCCGCTTTCCGAAGTGATGCGTGCAGTTTTGAAACCAAAGCCCTCCGCAACCTTAATGTAATCGACAGCCCCGAAATCAGTACTCCATGGTTCGTCCACCTCATCCAGCAGGATCGCTTCGCCACGAATCCAGCCAAATGTATCGTTGCGACACAAAATAATGGTGACGTTCTTTTCCGCTCCGCTTGATCGCTTCCATGTCTCCAACGACAAAACCGAACGACCCATCCCCTGTGAAAGAAATGATTGGGCCGTCAGATGCAAATGAGGCGCCAATCCCTGCTGGCACGGAATATCCAAGCGCGCCCATGGAATAGTTGGTGATGTAGCGCCGGCCGGGTTCTTTGATGGTCAGCAAGGCCGAAGGGTAAATAGCACTGACACCCGGTTCCGAAGTCACAATAGCGTCCTTGGGTAAAATGCGGTCCAGAACTTGGGAAAGTCTCACCGGGGAAATCGTCCCTTTCGGCATCGGAATGTTGGATTTGAACACCTTTTCCAATGCGGTTTTTTTAACCGGGTTAAGGTCGACTTGTTTCCGGTTCAACGAGGGTTGTTCTGTTTTGATAATTTCAACCATATATTCAAGGCTCGCCCGCGCGTCGCCGACCATGCCAACGGCCAATGGGAAATTGTTCCTCAAGTGGGCTTCGGCAATATCCAGATGAAGAAAAGTCTTTAACATTGGATCGCCGTACAGTTTCCAATGGTCCGTTGCCGCGCTGTCTGTGTTAGAACCCACAAAGAAGATTGTATCGGCATCCCGTACATAGGCGTTAGAATACCCCATTCCGCCACGGCCGCCGACGACCCTAAGGGCTAGTGGATGATTTTCGGGGATGGTCCCTTTGCTCGGTGTGGTCGTACCGACAGGATTTGCAGCAACTCGGCCAATGCGAGAACCGCATTTGTAGCCCTGGAAATCAGCGCGCCTTGACCACAAACGATGACCGGCTTTTCGGCCTTAATCAGCAGGTCGATCGCGCGCCTGATTTTGCTGTGATCAGCTACCGGTCGGTGGGCTGGGTACCTAATATAATCTAACTCAGCGTAAAGATCATCAATTTCCGTACTTTCCTCAAAAATGTTAATTGGAACTCGGATGTGAACCGGCGCGGGTCGCTCCGCTGGTGGCCAACCCGAAACGCGCGGCGCATTAGGAACGGAATTTCTCTAACATTTGTCAGTGTGAAAGATTTTTTGCAGATACTGTCATAAAGAGCAGTCTGATCAATTCCAGTTAGCCCGTGCTTTTGTCTTGATTGATCGGTATATCCGAACTGAAATAGATCACTGGTACAGAACTTAAGAAGGCCTCTGTAATGCCAGGTGCAATGCGTAACCCCAGGACTAGGGGCTTCCAAAACGCACGGTCGTCCGGTGATTTTTGCGTAAGCTTCGGCGGCATAGAAGCGGTTCTTTCGTCTCTGGTCAGAACAAACTCAATATCTGAGCTTTCGCGCCAATATTTGTACCAACCAATTGTCGTTTCACCAGGTAGCCCGAACACATGTTTGATTTCATGGAGTTCCAGCATTCTTAGGATGATCTGCGCCCGTTAAGTGTTTCAATGTTTTTTGAACTCATGATTGCCTCTGTCTTAGATCGATGGCGTCACCCACTTGGATCGTCTGGTGATCTGAATTGCGATCCATTATGATGAACATTGGTTCGCCGCTGTTTTGTTTTCTGGGGCTGGGTTGATTTTTGTGACAAGGCTCGCCGCATTATCAAGGGGGTCAAATACATCGGTATCTGGTAGCACCCAATAAAACAACATCGCATGCTGCATGACATCTTCTTGCAGCGCGATCAAGAACAGCGCTATGTTGCGGTTCCCGGCAATAACGGTAACTGAAACTGTTTCTTTGATCTGCAACTTTCGGAAAAGCGCCAGGGCGCAAAACTGCAAACTTAGGTTCAATGCCATGACAGCAGCGACCCAAATCAGCGTTGTTCCAATCGACGACCTTAAGAGTGGTCCAAAGTTCGACATCAGTCCAATTACGATGATGAACAAAAGCAGCGATGATAACCCGTCACACCGGGTGTTTAGTGAAACGCTGTCAAATCTGGTGCTAAATATCCGTCGCGCGACAGCGCCGGCAACAACAACCAGAAAGATCGTTGCTGCCAGGCGTATCGTTGCCGACAGCGCTTCTGGTGCGTCAATCTCGGGCATGGCCCAAAGTACGATCAACGCGGTCAGCGGGAAAAACAATGTTCCAACCACCAGGATGCGCATCGCGTCTGTCGGGTCGCGCCCGGCCATCGAAACGAAATTCGGGGCCCCTGTTAGGGCTGGTGCTGACATCATCAGGACGGCTGCGAAGGCAAAGGGTGTCGCAGTGGTTCCTGTCAGCGTGAACACCCCAAGCGCACAAAGTGGCAACACTAGTTGAAGCGATATAACAATCGCAGCGGTTCTCGCGAGACTACCCTTAAGGCTTTTCTTGATCCGTTCGCCCGTACGAAATGCATTCAGGAACAACAACGCCGCAACTAGATATCCAACCATCGGCAATATTTTTGCGGCCAGAATGGGCAAGCCAGCACCGGCAATCAATCCGGCGACCAGTACGAACCGACCATTTTGAGCGAGCTTGCTTAGCATTGTTTGCCGTCAACCGGGACCATTTCGTATATTATTAGGGAAGCCAGGTCGCGATGTCCGGGAACAGGATCAGGACGAAAACCATCAGGATCATGATCAAAAACATCGGAATGGCCGCTTTGGCGATGAAAGACATTTCGTGATTTGTCATCCCTTGCAAAACAAACAGGTTGAACCCAATCGGCGGGGTGATCTGGGCCATTTCAACAACCACAACGATGAAGATACCGAACCAGATAAGGTCGATACCGGCCTCACGGATCATCGGTTCAACCACGGCCATGGTCAAAACAACCGAAGAAATCCCGTCCAGAAAGCAACCCAGAATTATATAGAAAACAAGCAGCACCATCAGCAATTCAAAACGGGTCAGTTGCCATTGCGCGATCAGGTCCGCAAGACCGCGCGGCAGACCGGTAAAGCCCATGGAAAGCGAAAGAAAGGATGCACCAGCAAGGATAAGCGCAATCATAGCACTTGTGCGTGTTGCGCCCATCAGGCTTTGGGAAAACGTTGACCAAGAAAGGCTGCCTTGTGTTGCTGCCAACAATAGGCTGCCAATAACACCAAATGCGGCCGCCTCGGTTGCAGTAGCAAATCCAAGATACATGGACCCAATGACCACCGTAATCAGCAGAAGAACCGGGATCAAAAACCGCGAATTTTTCAGTTTTTCGCTAAAGTGCATGCGTGGCTCTTCTTCGGGCTCCCATTTTGAAGAAACCTGGGAATAGATCGCAACATACCCCATAAACATGGCGGCCAGGATCAATCCCGGCAAAATGCCCGCGAAAAACAGTTTGGTGATGCTTTCGTTTATAGTGACCCCGTAGACAATCAGCGTTAGCGATGGCGGGATCATCAGCCCAAGCGTGGCGGCGCCCGCAAGCGTGCCAATTATCATCGTTTCAGGATACTTTCGACGTCGTAGTTCTGGGATCGACATCTTACCAACGGTGGTCAACGTCGCCGCGGATGATCCGGAAACGGCGGCAAAAACGGTACAACCAACGATGTTGGTATGGACCAGACCACCCGGCAGCCGCGCCATCCAGGGACTCAGACCACGGAACATATCCTCAGACAGTCGCGTTCGAAACAGGATTTCCCCCATCCAAATGAACAACGGCAATGCGGTCAATGTCCAACTTGAGGACGCTGACCAAATCGTCGTTAACATTACATCTCCCACAGGGCGCGTAAAAAGCTCCATCCCCACCCAGGCAACGCCCATAAGAGCCAGCCCTACCCAAACGCCAGTGCCAAGCAGCGTGAAAAGCACAAAGAGGAAAAGGATTATTATCGAGAGGTTTTCCATGCACCTACTCCCTGTGGTTTTGGTCGGCGAGATCGCGCGTAATGCGGTGATCCCCTTTTAGAATTATGTGGATCAGGTGATCGGTTAGGGCGATAGCAAGGATGACGGCGCCAACCAACATGGCAGTTTGGGGAATCCAAAGTGGAGTTTTGTCCTGTCCTTGACTGATATCGTTGAATTTGTACGACCAGTAAACGAACCGATAGGCGTAATAGACAAAGTACCACATCACCGCTGTACCAATGCCGAAACACCAAACCTCAAGCAACCGCCGAACACTTGGTGGCACAGCATTCAAAACGATTGATACCCTGATATGGCTTCCCCTGTTCAGCGCATTGGCGAATGCAAGAAAGCTGGCCGCCGCCATAAAGTAACCGGCATATTCAGGAATTCCGGGGGCAACTTCGCCGGTCCAGCGGGCCAGCATCTGCAAGACGATCAAAAGGAGGATCATAACAAGACAAAGCGAAGCTGCGATGCCGGCCAAAAGATAAATGTTATCAAGTGCTCGACGAAACCAGTGTTGCTTGGTCATTGCGTCCCCCGGGGTTTGCAGGTTGGGTCTGCCCCACAGAATTTGCAGGACAGATCGTGTTTGGATTCCAGCCGCGCTAGGGCGACCGGTGTTGGTTTTACTGCATTGCCTTGAAGGCATCGACGATGGCTGCGCCTTCGTCTCCTGCGGCTTCGAGCCATTCATTGGTGATCGTGGCGCCGATTTCCTTAAGTTCACCGACCATCTGGTCAGACGCCGGTCCAACAGTCATACCGCCATTTCGCAGACCTTGCAGGGTAAAGCCGGTGTATTCCTTGAGCGCCAGTTGCCTGCATATTCAGCAAGCGAGGCACAGCCGCGGATCACGCCCTTGCTGGCGTCTGAAACATCATCCCAAACGCCCGAGTTCACCATAACATAGTTCCGAGGCAGCCATGCATCGACTTCGTAAAAGTAATTCAGGCTTTCCCAAACCTTGCGGTCGTATCCTGTGGAGCCAGACGAAACCATGGGATCTGCCACGCCAGTCGCGAAAGCTTGACTGATTTCAGCCGCTTCAATGGTCACTGGAAGCATGCCTGTCAACTCTGCCAAACGCGAGGTTGCGTTGTTGTAGCTCCGGAATTTGATGCCTTTCATGTCGGCAACCGATGTAACTTCGTTCTTAAAGTACAGCCCCTGTGGCGGCCATGGCACTGCATATAGCAGGGTCAAACCTTGACCCGCTAATAGATCGGTGATTGGGCCCTTCGCTGCATCCCAAAGTTTCGCACTGGCATCGAACGAAGTCGCAAGGAACGGAATACTATCAAATCCGAACAGTGCGTTTTCGTTCTGGTGGCCAGACAGCAGACGTTCACCAATCGGAACTTGCCCGGTCTGGATTGCCCGTTTGATTTGGGCGCCAGGAAATAGCGATCCACCGGGGTGGGTCACGATCTCAATATCGCCGCCAGTCCCAGTTGTGACACAAGACGCAAATTCAGCGCCCACAGCGGAATGGAAGTTCGATGCAGAATACGCCATTGGCATATCCCATTTTTCAGCCGTCGCGGCTGTTCCGACCACTGTCAAAGCAGTGGCGGCGAGAAATGTACTAAGTGTCTTCATGGGTTCCTCCTAGTTGCAAAAAAATTCTGCGTCGTTTCGTGGTCCATTATTGTTTAACTTCCCGTGAAACGTGCAGGCGAATACGGGTTCATGTCAATGTTTGGCTGGCGCTGGCTGATAAGTTGAGAAATCAACCGCCCGTTTTTGGCCCACCCGTTAGGCCAACGTGATCATGCCCGAAGGCAAGAAATGCTCCTTTCACCGCTGGGGCCTCACCGATAATCGGCGTTGAGTCTGCCACAGCTGGACGATGCCCCATCCATTCTGTTTTTTCTTTCCATGTGATGCCCGGTAGGTCGCGCGAATGTTCTTTTTCCAACAACTCAAACGGTGCGCGCGACGGTGGCGCATCCAAGCCTCCGAATTCAACGACCCCGGCAAGCCGCAAACGTCCGTCCATTGGGGTTGCGACAAATTTTCCACTGGCCACCATGGCGGGGGATCGCGGCATAACGTTCGGTTCCCACAACTCCAGGTGATAACCGCGTTCGGTTTCTAACGGCACTTTAACGCCAAGCTTTTTGGCCAGCGGCCCAGACCAAACGCCGGTCGCAAGGATGGTGGCATCACATTCAACAGTTTCGCCACCGACGCGAACGCCGATTACTTTGCCGTTTTCTCGCGCGATGTCTGATACTTCACCCTTCAGGAACATGCCGCCTTTCGCTTCAAAATGTGCCGCTAGGGCATTGACGTAAGCGCCCGGATCGGAGATGCGTCCGTGATCCGGACAAAGGGCTGCGCAATTCAGCGACTGCGCAAACGCCGGATCATAGTCATGAAATTCCCGACCCTCAAGCATGTTCCAGTTGAACCCATACTCCTTTCGCAGCCCCATCCAAAAGCATCAGCGTCATAATGCGCACGGTCGCGGTAGATGAATAAATAATCCGAAGGCACGATGTATTTTCCGCCCCGTTGCCGTCGCAAGTGCCTTATGATCGTTGACGCTGTCACCAATAATTTGGGTCATTGCGGCGGCGCGGGCCCGACGCGCATCAGCATTGGCGTTGCCGATGAATTTCAACAGATAAGGCGCCAGTTTCGGCAGATACCCCCATTTCAAGAACAGTGGTTGGTTCCGATCAAACAGCATCCGAGGCGCTGAACGCATCAGGCCGGGGTCGAAACGGGGACAATTGAACAAGACGCCAGAACACCGCCGTTGCCATAAGATGTTCCGGCTGCAGGACCTCGCGGTCGATCAGGATCACTTTGTGCCCGTCCCTCTTCGCCCAAATTGCCGCGGAAACGCCGACAATCCCTGCTCCAATAATTACGACGGTCTTTGTCATGTCGCCCGCGCCATTTGGCTTAGCCGGTCAACATCTGGTGTCAAACCTAAACCCGGTGTGCGCTTGGAACAACAACGCGGCCATTCTTAACTGGAAACGGATCACTCAGGATGTCCTGCTTTACGTAGTAAGTTGCGTGATAAAATTCGCAGCCAAGCGTAATTTCGGGCGTCGCTGCAACCATATGTGTTCCAGCCAAATGGGCCAGTCCGGTTTCATGCATGTCCCCGCCGTACGCCATCCAACCATGGCTCTTGGCCATTTTCGCGGTTGCTTGAGCGCGGGTTAGACCGCCCGATTTCATGATCTTTATCGAAACCCCGTCTGCGATCCCTTCGTGCGCCGCCCGCACCATATCCTCGGGTCCAAATACGCTTTCGTCAGCCAGTAATGGTACTGGGCAGACAGACCGAATTTTGGTCATCAGTTCGAAGTGGTGCGCACGAACTGGCTGTTCAATGAAATCCGGTTGAAACGCCGCTAGGTCCAACACCCGTTGGATCGCCTCGTCAATTTCAAGACCTTGATTGTAGTCAACTCGAAGCGAAAACTCAGGAAAATCATTTCGAATTTTTTCACAGCGCATTATGTCAAACGCGTGGTCCTTGAAACCTGTTTTTAGTTTAACCATTCGGACTCCTTCGTCGCGAATGCGTTCCATTAGCGCGATATCATCATCGAACTCCGGGTTGGCAATTGAGACAGACAGCGCAACGTCGTCACGAACTTTCCCGCCCAGCAACGCCCAAACAGGTAAACCAGCAATACGACCCTCAAGGTCTAGAAGGGCGGAGTCCAGCGCTGACTTCGCTTCGGTTGCGTGCGCCACCACGTACTTGGCGGCCTCCATGATTGATCCGCGTTGAGAAATCTTTTTCCCGACAACGATGGGCCGTAAATATCGGTCAAGCGCTGCAACGCTGGCCTCGGGCGATCCGGTGAAAACCGACCAGCATGACGCCTCGCCCCATCCTTGGGTCCCGTCCTCTGCCGTCAACCGCAGGACGACAACCTCAAAGCCACCTTCGATGGCGCCAATGCCATGATCGCGCCGCGAAACAACAGGCACATCCAAGTGCCAGAAGTCATATCCAACTATTTTTTGATCGATATCTGCCAACACGCCCCCCGGATATCCATAGCTTGACAGGGCAGCACTATCATTTCAAATATAAATAATTTGCAACCTCATAATAAAAAGTGATACTTTTGGTTCATGTCTCTACGCTTTCGTCAACTCCAAGCCTTTCACGCCATTGTCGAATTGGGCACGGTCACAAAGGCTGCAAATCACCTCGAATTTCACAGCCCGGATCTCAAATCTGATTGCGCAACTTGAACGCAAGAACAACCTAGAGTTGTTTGAGCGTCGCGCTAGCCGCTTGGTGCCAACACCCGAGGCGGAGATTCTGTTTCGCGAAGTTGACACAGTTGTGCGCGGACTAGATCGCGTTCAACAGGCGGTCACCGATCTGCAGAACAAACAGGCGGGACAGCTTCAAGTTGCCTCACCGCACTTACTGTCGTTTGGCTTCATGCCTGACTTAATCGCACGGTTTGCAGCAGATCGACCGAATATGTCGGTGTCTTATCAGTCGAATTATTCAACCAAAGTTCAGGAATGGATCGTGGCCGGTGTTTTTGAAATTGGCATCACCGAAACACCAATTTTGCATGCTTCATTTGATGTGAAGCCCTATCAATTTGAACTGGCACTAACGATGAGCGCAGAAAATCCACTGACCCGTTATGATGTTTTGACTCCAGAATTATTGGCCCAAGAACCCTTCGTTGTTATGGGACCAGCGCATATGACGTACCAGCGAACACTGGCGGCATTTCAAGCAGCCGGTGTGCCTTGGGTTACCAAAGTTCATACGCATTTGTTCGAAAATGTCCTGTCCTTCGTGAAACAAGGGATGGGCGTAGCCTTGTTGGATCCGTTCACGGTCGGCTTCAAAAAGGACGCGGGTATAACCATCCCTCCTTTTCTTCCGTCAATCTTCATCGATGTGGCCGTCATACGATCCCGGCATCGGCCGCTTTCCTTAGTGGGCAAGGCTTTCTATGAACAACTAAATTCCGAAATATCCGCCTATGAGTCTAATTCTCTAACTAACCCGACAAGTTCATGAAATAGCGGAGAAGCATGTGGATAATTCTAGATCGCAGTTTACCATGAAACTGCTTGTGACCGGCACCACACATCCAATTTCGCTGCGCGAAAAGCTGACGTTCTTGCACAGCGCAGCATTCTGCACTTTGGGCTCTTTCCTGCCGATCGCTGCACTTTGCATCAATGTCCGCACGATAGCTTGTTATACCTAAAACAAAAAATTAATCGCCATCCCCCCGCCTGACCACCCGCGAAGGGCAGCCGGACGGGGATATTTAGGGGTTATAACGCTAACTCTGTTGGCAACCTCACCCCATCCACAATCTCTCTTTTCTGCGCATCACTATCCCCGCTGAGTAAAGCCCGTAGGTCAGCTTATTGGCGAAACGGGCAGAGTGATGCCCTACGAGCGAGGCCGTGAAGTGCTCAGGAGTGCCTGTGCGTTCGCACTGGGTGATGAACCACTTGCGGGTGGAGTGGAATACGCTGCCTTGGAGGTCAGGGTAGAGCCTTCTTAGCTTGGCATAGCGCTTCACCACAGCATCAACTGTTAGGTAGGGAAATAGCCTTCCCTGTTTTGGCAGGGATGTATCCAGAAGCTGCTCTAGGATTTGATGAAGTGGCACTTCCCGTTCCGCTGCTTTTGACTTGAGCTGCCGAATAGCGTTTGGCCTTGATTTGGATAAACCGCCCCAGGTTCCCCTTGGCTGTGATATCCTCTGCCAGTAGTCCGCAGATCTCCCTGAGCGCATGCCTGGAGAAGGCCAAAGAGAAGGGCGCTGTGAAGCACCCTATCCTTGGCTTTGAGTAGGATTGAGACTTGCGCATCTGTTAGAACGCCATGAGGGGAGACCTCTGGCTTTGCTCTTATGCTGAGAGTTGACCAAGGGTTGCTGTCTAGCTCTCCTTCTCTGACGCACCAATCAAGGAAGCGCTGCATTTGCTTAAAGATACGGCCCTGCGTTTGTGGTGTCAGGGATATGCTTTCATAGGTTTGTGAGAGCTCTACCAGCTTTGTCAGGCTGGCCTCTTTAGCTTCAGCGTATTTCCTGACATTAGGAGGAGAGCTTGGATATAAGCTTTGAGATATCTCTTCCTGTATCAGTGGAAGTTCTCCTATCTTTAGCTTCTTGCCCACATAAGAGCTTAGAAGCTCCAGCGCATAGCGAATGGACTTTGTGGTGCCGGGTCTAAGCGTTAGAGATAGCTCTTTTAGATATCTCCTCGCTAACCCATGAACAGGCTGCTCACCCAGAAACCTTGCGCGCTGATATCGAGGACGCGCCACAGCAAGCTTAGCAGTTTCAGGGTTGGGTTCATCTGTTGCAGCATCAGCATGGGCCTGTGCCTCCTTTACGATGTTTGTGAATGTTTGATTGAGCTCAGCCACACGGGCTTTTGCCTGTTTGGCATCTGCTGTTCTCAGGGATTGCTTGAGGCTTGAGCCAAGGATGGGTTGCAGAGCCTTGGGATAGGTTCTGCGATAGACCCAGGTATTATGCCGTTTGTAGGCGTATTTTATGTCTGCAGACATACTGTCTCCTTACTGGGGCAATTGCCCCGGTTTTGATGTTGAGTTGGGATTTTGTGAGTAAGAACAACGAAGGGCTGGGTTTAAGCCCTTCCTGAAGCAATAAGATTATCTTTGTGCTGTTGTTCCTTGAGAGATGAGTTTCACAATCATCTCTTTGTCTGGCTCTCCATATTCCCCTGCAAAGGGACCAGAGAGAGCCATACCTGTGACGAACTCCTCATAGATTTCTTCTATGCGGAATTCATGCTCTGGGATGTCATCAAAGCCTGCTATCAGCACGATGCATCCTGGTTTTATATCCAGCTGCCTCATATCAGGCTCTTCTCAGCAAAAGGTCTGGAAGCAGCAGGCCAATGGTCAGGCCCAGAGGTACTGGAAAGGGAATGGATTTAATGAACTCAGGCAGTCCTGCCAGCACCACTAGGGCCCCGGCTAAAGTTTGAGGAACGCCAATAGACACGCCCCAGCGCTGCTTTAACAGCCAGGCCAGGGCAAGCCGAAGGATACCGCCCGCAGCAGCGAGCAGCATGAATAAGGTAAGCATGATGGTAATCTCCTTTTCTTGTTACCATCATAGATGCTCAAAAATGCTCAGTTTTAGGGGGGCATAAAGAACAAGCTTTCCAACAGCTTTCCAATACATTTCCAAAAATATTTCTTTTTTGGAAAGCACTTCTACAATCTAAAACAACACCTTAGATACAAACTATCCAACTTTCCAACCTACTTTCACTTACTGAAGGTTTGACTTTTTTAGGTACGCTGGTGCGTAGGGCCATTCCACGCTTGGGTGGATTTAATCACCCGAGGGTGAGTAATGATCACGCTCAAAGCACAGCTATACTGGGCTCGGGTGAAAAGGTGGGTTACTTCAGGCACTTTTGCATGAGGTTTCAATTTTACTAAATACACGGCGAGACAACGTAAACTCTCTTTAATCATGCGCACCATACCCGACGCAAAGCTTAAAAAACCTCCACCGAAGAAAGGGGAGGCTATTTTGGATTATGCATCAAGATTTACAGGGCACTTGGCGCACTATACGCAAAGCAGACATTTAATCGCATTGCAGCGAATGGATGCTAGAGCCCATTTCCCCCAGTTTCAACGATGCAGTGAATGCCAGCGCCGGTAAGTTTTGGCGCTGAGGCTGCCTATTGAATGCGCCGCTTAGTCCGCGCGATCAGCCTTCAACCTCCGCCTTTAATTCGGCATTGAACATTTGATGCATGTTCAACAGCTGGACCATAAAGTTCGCCGTGTAACGGTTGTCTGCAGAATGTGACAAGACGATGGCAATCATTTGCTGGGGTCTCCGGAGGTCCAAGCCACGCCATCGCCGCGATTCATGGTTGCCATCTGCGCCATGTCAGCGTCGTCAATGGAGAAGGCGAAGAGGTCCAAGTTCTGGCGCATCCGGGCCGGTTTGACGCTTTTGGGCAATACGGCATAGCCATTCTGAACGCCCCAACGCAGCAGCAATTGAGCTTCTGAAACTCCATACTTCTCGGCCATTTCCTTGAAGTCTGTACCGTCTGCCTTCATCTCATCGGTCTTGGCACTGTCCTGACCTGGCTCGGTGCGCCACGTGGAAAGCGGGACCAAGCTGCTATAGGCAATCGGCGCGATATCGTACTTCGCCATATATGCCAACAGGCCCGGTTTCTGAGACCAAGGATGTAATTCCAGCTGATTGGCATCAGGCATCGGCAACCCGGCTGTGGCAATCTCCCCTAAATGGCTTTCGTTGAAGTTGCTGACTCCAAGTGCACGTGCTCTGCCGCTGGCTTGCAAGTCCAACAGCGCATGCCACTGCTCAAGGCGTTTGTCGCCACCGTAAGGCACGTGAATCAGATAAAGGTCCACGTAATCCAAACCCAACCGCGATAGGCTGGCGTCGCATTCTGCGAGCGTTTGCGCCCCAGTTTTGGGTGCGTCGCCCCAGGCTGGATTACCCGGCCACAGCTTGGCGGTAACGAACAGCTCAGCGCGTGAACGCCCTTCGGCTTCAAGTCCTTTCCTGATCCCCGCACCGACGGTGTCTTCGTTGCGATATGCCGAGGCGGTGTCGATGTGCCGATACCCTGATGCAATCGCAGATCGGACGGCGTCTTCTGCGACATCATTTGAGATTAAGTAGGTGCCAAAACCAACGGCAGGAATGGTAGTTTCCAATCAGTGCGAACATGGTTTGCGATGCAGACATGCGATATCCGTCCATGAATTGTTGGTCCAAAATTAGCGGCAGAGCGTTTATGCGTCCTGCCAGATCCTCCATCTGTTTTGCCAATTCCTCCAAATTCTGGTATTAGTGACTGATTTTGTCGGCCGCATTGGTAAGGGTCTGAAGAGGAGGCGCTGATGTCACTGGACCAACTAAAAAACTAGCAATGGAGTTAGGATCATAGAAGCAAGGGCTTCTGATACAGTTTGCTGTCAGCACATATATTTCAACGCACGGAAGTCACTGTTTTGAAGCATTTTTATAATCCGGTAATTTGTCTAATCCTACAGGGTCGAAAAGAAATAAATGTTGGACAGCAGTTCGTCGAGCTAGGCGAAGGCGACGTGCTTTTGGTCAGTCATGACTTGCCAGTGGCCTCGAAGATCACCCAAGCCAGCACGGAACGAACCTTATCAGGCGCTCATTTTCATTGGATTTGAGTATTACGGGGCTTGTATGAACAAGTTGGTGAAACTGTATCGCATAAGGATCATGCAATTTCTTTATCAAAAATGCAAGTTATTGACCCTGCTTGGTTAAGCCGATGGTTCGCTACCTTGAGTTAATGAAAACACCTATAGATGCGAGAGTCCTTGGTCCGATGATCTTGAAGGAAATTCATTATCGTCTCCTCTTATCATCCTATTGGTGGCATGTTACGAAACTTCGGTGGACGGATGCTGTCGTATTGCCGGGTCATTCAGTGGATCAGGGCAAATTTTCGCCGGAACCTTTGCTGGTTGGTCAATTGGCGCAAGTCGCCGGAATGAGCCAATCGTCTTTTCATTCTGACAAAACGTGGAACACATGTATCAGAAAAATGCCGGTCATTTACAACTCGGCGTCAGCTTGGATCGCAGCTCATTCCGTATTTATGTTGGTTTCGAGGTTTCGAGATTTATCGCAGTTTAGCCCGATTACGAAAGTGGGTGCTCGAATAAACACCGCTGTTCGATTTAAAGACCAGCAACAAATTGCCAAAGCGGTCATGCATTACGCGTGAACGGCAACTTCGTCCGAATAGCAGACATTGGAACTCCACCGCAGCGAAGGTCCGCTTTGCTCGCTGAGTTTTGAAAGTGAACGTTATGGCCCCCATGCCTACCACGGGGATGATATTGCCTTTTGGTTTAGAACGTAAAGTCATCATCTTGATGACTGACCTGGTGAACAGATCTACTAACTGTATCTGCACGACACCCATCTCTGTAGTCCTGCTCGGTGAAGGTCATATCCACCCAGTCATGCTGGTAGCTGGCCATGTACTCATTGAAGATAGCGCTGCGCCCTTTCTTAGACCACTTGCTATTAGCAAGGCGTTTATGACTTTAGCTGGTAGTTGCCATTGGTGGGTTAGCGTATCTAGTAACAGATTACAGATGCTTCTTTTCTGTTAAGACAAACACATGGGCATTATCAGCAGTAGTGATATCCCTTTAAGGTGCACCCTGTAGATGAGGCTGTTAGGGTGTTCAGCCAGTAGCTCCTCTATTAGCTTGTAATGCTCGGGCTTAGCTGTAGCACTACGATTATACTGACGCTTTATAGGCTTCTCTGGAGCGCTTAGGCTTTACTGCATAATACTCTACTCTGTCTTTATGGCTCTTGTGAAAGCTCAGCTTAATGCGCCCTGAGGTAAACACCTGAAGGCTATAGCCTTGGTAGGTTTCTAGGGCCTCTTGAGAGGAGAGCTTGGATCAATATACTTGGTCATTCTAAATTATCTTTCTGTTCTTAATACATAAATAAAAAACACCTCAGGAAAGGCTCCTAAGGCAGGGTTAAGGGATAAGCTGTAAGGGGTAATTCGTAAGACGTAATATGTAAGTCGTAATACGTAATGTGTAATATATAATATATAATACATAAGGGTTTGGGTGTTCCACACACCTGTCAGCTTAGAACAAACTACCTACAATTTATTCTTTATCGTCTGCTATTAGAGCTGTCTTTATTTCCATAGCTTTGGGATATTTTTTCTATGTCTTTAGGGTTGCTCTCTGATGCCCTCTTTAAGCAATTCCTTTTTGATACTCACTCTTATGGTTAGCCTTTTGTGTCTCCTCGTGCCACTCTAGGGCACTTGATAGTCTTAAGTCCACATATTTTCCATATGCACTCTCAAGCATGTAGTTCAATTTCAGTTTTCTGTGTTTGAACCATGTACTATGGCCATTTAAAACCTTTTGGTCTCAATTAAATCTCCAACGGTCTTGGATTTTTGACAGCGGTTTCTAATCGTCATTTCATCGAGAGACGAAAGGGTGGATAAAGTGTTATTACGTTTGATCAGCTAAAATTACATCGCCTGATCTGTTTCTACACCAGTGGTATTGATATTAGCAGAACTTCCTCGAACTTTTACTAACGGGTGCCTACATAAATAGTAACTCCATTTACACATGGAGTTGGCTCAACCTTCACCTTTTTAGACCATTCGATCGCATATGAGAATGATAACGAACCCTGCCGCGAGAATTTCTTATCAATTCCAGACAATGATCCCTGCTATGGCGCAGCTATAGCTCCCAAAGATGACATCACTATGTCGCCTTTTTCAAAACTTTAGGAATGAAGCGAAAATGACATTCGATGGATATCCCCGGGACCAGTATCATTCGGGGTTCAATGCTCAAACCAAAATGTCGGGATAGTTGGGCTTGGGGTCAAGTATTTGATCTCGCATTCAGTCAGTTCATTCCAACTGTGATCAGCCCGTAATATTCTCACTGGGATCGAAAACTATGATAGCAACCGTTCAGAATACTTTGATTGAAATCATCGAGGATTGGGCAGGGCGGCATATGATCCTGGCCCGGTGGCAATAACTTACCTCTCTGTGAATACGTTTTTCAATACCCCTGATATTGGTGCTTTAAGTGAACACCACCACAAATTTTTTAGCCTAGTAAGACTTAATAGCTCCCTTGATGCCATTCGAATTTATTCTCCTATCCCTCTTTACAGGCCCACACCTTTTCCATATGCTCCCGCATGACGTCTAAGGCATAGCCCGAGCCGTAGTTGCGCTGTGTTGGCCCCATGCCCTAGGATGGCCATCGATACCGCCTCAGGGCAGCCTGAGTTCCTCAGCTTGTCCTTCATGCTATGTCTTAAGGGGAGTGCATCATCCAGCTTCTTGTCCGTGATGGCCCTGCGTAAGCGCTTCGCAGGCATGGCAGGGCCAGCATCATTGCCACGAGGACGAGCGTATTTGGGGAATATAGCCTCCCATCCTCCTTGCCTTTCCTGTGCTCCTGCAATGTCTGCTGCTCCTGGCAAGCTGACCAGGGTGTTCTATGTGACCCCTTCGTCTTGAGACCTCCGGATGTTGTTAGGGCGTATGGTTGTTAGGCGCTCCTACAGGTCCACATCTTGTACTTCTAGCCCTACGATTTCCGAAAGCCTTGCACTGTATCTATCAAGGTAATGAAGAGTGCCCAGGCGAGCGGGTCGTCCTATTGGCAGGGAGTTGCTATGGCGATATGCTCGTCCGTCAGCGGATGCCTGTCCTCGACGCTCGCCCCTGCCCCTTTTATCTTCAGCCCGTTGAATACGTTTGGAATGGTAAGGCTATGCTCTGTTATCACGTAGTTCACGGCTGCCTTTACAACGGCCACATTCCTCAGCACCGAGTTAGGCTTCATCCGCTCCAGTAAGTGGTCCCGAAAGGCATTGGCATCTGCTCTGGTAATCTCTGCCAGGCTACCCTTTTCCAGCTTATGCTCTCCCAGGCTGCTTTTAAGGTCTTTGCGCAGCTTTGATACGCAGGGCAGCATCTTTATCTCTTACACCTTCCCCGGCTTTATAAGCTGCATAGTCACTTAAGGCTGTATCCAGTGTCATGGGCGGCGACTTAGCTTGCCGTTGTAGACTTGCTCACCACTTCCTGTGGCAGTTTGCCAGCAATCGTTTGGGCCAGCTCATTTCAGCGCATAGTCCTCTTGACTATATTCAACGATTTGACCAGCCTGACCCTATCCGCAACGTCCTCGCCCAGCGCTGCTCTGATGAAGGCCAGGGCTCGTTCATTGGAGGGCATCGTCTCTTCTGCTGCAAACAGTTGCTCTATTTCAAAATGCACTTTGGGAAGGGCGTTCATCGCCTCGAAGTAGCTCTCCCCAGCTGCCTGTAGGCGTATCGCACCAATCAGGTGTCTGAGCTTTTTAGGGACATTTCTTTGCAGCGATACGAGGAGAGCCGTTCTGGCGTCCTAAAGACATAGGCGGGAGTTTTGGCATCTTGGGATCCATCTCCCTTGGTTTGGATCTAACTGTGAGACGGATCAACCCTCTTTAACTTGTCCAAGCGACAAAATACAGCAAAATCTGACCAAAGAATGGTCCCAAAAGCGGTCCCGATAAATGGCCCAAACAACTGGTATCATTGAATTTATTCAAAAAACTGGAGGAAAATGGCGCTGTGCTGAGTGTTGAAAGCTCCCTGCTCTCGCAATTTTCCCTGTTAACAGGGAAAATAACAGGGAATTTATCAAAAATCTGCTACCTTCAAAGGCTAATAAGCAAGTATTACTTGGGTAAAGTACGCATATGTTCAAAAATTAACAGGGAATTATTTTATAATAACAGGGAAAAATTCATTGCAAACAGATCGTCTTGCAGGAGTGTGAAAGCATAATCTAGCTTTAAAACGAATGGTCATAATAAGAGCGACATAAGAGATCTAACTCGAGTTGACCCCTTCCTGCGGGCCCCATAACTTCCCTTGGCTATCTAGCCCCACTAAAAAGATTTTATATCATTATATCTATTTTTGAGCTGTGGCCTCAATTAATTTCAAGAAAACTGGACCAATTGACTCGATAATTCTTGTGACTCCTTCCGCATTTGGATGAAGCCCATCAGCCTGAAAAAAATGACTCATATTTTGATTAAGATCACCATTTGCGATGAACGGATCAAATAGGCTTGAAAGATAGAGCGCGTCGTAATCTTGTGCCAATTCAGGAAAGATGCGATCAAAATCCTCTTTGTAGTCTGAGCCATAGTTATTTGGAGCATAGGAACCAACTATCATAAGAGGAATATTGGCTTCTTTAATTACCTCCAGAATACCAATCATATTCGCTCGGACGACTTCAGGAGCTATACCCCGCAACATGTCGTTTCCGCCAAGTGCAACGATAGCGGCGTCCAAGCCTGGTTCCATCGACCATGCAACACGCTCCAAACCGCCAGCGGTCGTGTCTCCAGAAACACCCGCGTTAATAAGGCGGATGGAATAGCCCTGACGGAAGGCGTACTCACTCATTTGGGGAACAAGCCCGTCTTGCTCTTTCAATCCATACCCCTGTGTCAAACTATCCCCTATCATCAGGATATCCACACGCTCGTCGGCGTCGACAGTTGAAACAGAAGTCAGAAAACTTAAAGACAATATCTTGCCCAGATGTATCAAAGGCCCATATGAAACTAGCAGGTTTAATTCAAGGCTGTTCCGTTTCATGACAATCTCCATCATTTCCTTATCAAATGTGCATCTTTCGTTAGAAAGCAATGCTGGAACGATTGAGATATTGAAAAACATCTCTTTGAACGTCTCGGCTGGGGAAAGTTTGGCGCTAGTGGGACCATCAGGATCCGGAAAATCTTCACTTTTTGATGTTACTTGGTGGTCTTGAACGGGCAAGTAGCGGGTCCGTCCGTGTTGCAGGCACCGAACTTTCCGATCTCAATGAAGATCAACTGGCATTTTTACGGCGGGATCAAATGGGAATTGTCTTCCAATCTTTTCACCTGATCCCCACAATGAGCGCGCTTGAAAACGTGGCAACGCCTTTGGAACTTGCTGGCGTGACCGATGCATTCAAAAAAGCTAGAAGCGCTCTTGATAGCGTGGGGTTAACACATCGTGCGAGTCATTTTCCAGGTCAACTATCAGGCGGCGAACAACAACGGGTTGCACTGGCCCGCGCGGTAGTTGCACAACCCAAAATCCTATTGGCGGATGAGCCCACCGGAAACCTAGATGGTATAAACGGCATTGCTATCATGGATTTACTATTCTCTTTGCGCGATCAATTTGGTTCGACCTTAATTCTTGTGACACATGATCCACTTTTAGCAAACCGTTGTAATCGGATCATTCGACTGCATGATGGTGAAATCGATCACAAGGTTACTTCATGAGTTGGCGCGTTTCAGCGAAAATAGCGCGCCGCGAGCTACGCGGTGGCCTAAGTGGGTTTCGTATCCTAATTGCGTGTCTCGCTCTTGGAGTTGCGGCAATCGCAGCAGTTGGAACCGTACGTAGCGGGATTCAAGCCGGCCTTGTGTCAAAAGGTGCGGAGCTTTTAGGCGGAGATGCCGAGGCCGAGTTTACTTATAGATTTGCAAACCAAAGCGAACACATGTGGATGCAAGGGCAAGCCACAACTGTATCCCAAATCGTTGATTTTCGTTCGATGGCCGTTGTTGAACGAAATGGAAAAATTGAACGCGGACTTACCCAAATTAAGGCTATTGATGAATTCTACCCACTTTATGGAATGCCGAAACTGCGCAGCGGTGAAGAATTTTCGAAGGTTTTTGTTCAAACGGGCGATCATCCACCTGCGCTTATGGAACGTCTAATTGCAGATCGCTTAGCGCTTGGAGTTGGTGATACATTCAAACTAGGGACCACCACATTCATACTAGCTGACATAATCACCCTCATACCCGATGGAGCAGGGGACGGCTTTGGGCTTGGACCGAGAACTCTTGTCATGACTAAAGATCTTGAGAAATCTGGACTTATTGCTCCCGGAACGTTGTTCAGCACCAAATATCGATTAAAACTTCCACCAGATGCTGATCTCGATACTCTTGCTAAATTGGTAGAAATTGATCTGAGCAGTAGTGGCCTGCGATGGCGCGATGCACGCGAGGCCGCACCGGGGATTTCTGCATTCATTGATCGTCTAGGATCCTTTTTAACCCTCGTGGGTCTTGCCGGATTAGCCGTTGGTGGCATTGGTGTGTCATCGGCTGTTAGAACCTATCTTGATCGAAAGATCACCGTAATTGCTACCCTACGCAGCATAGGAGCGGGAAATGCAACACTTTTTCAGATCTATTTTTTGCAAATAGCTGCACTTTCTCTAATCGGAATTTCTATTGGTTTGATCATTGGTATTGGCGTTCCAATTGCGTTTGAACCCCTATTTACTGCGATACTGCCGTTCCCGATCACGTTGACAATCTTTGCACGCCCCATCATCGAGTCCATGGTTTATGGAGCTCTAGCTGCCCTGATTTTTACTATTTGGCCATTAGCACAGGCCGAAAATGTTAAAGCCGCAACCTTATTTCGCGATGCGAGTAGAACAACAAGCACCTTGCCGCGTTTTATTTATGTTCTTATTTCTGTTGGGTTAACGGCTTTAATGCTTGCGCTGGCCTGTTATTTTATAGGCTCTATTTCCCTTACGCTATGGACAGCCACCGGCGCCGTTGGTGCGTTAAGCATTTTATACATTTCAGCAATTGCCACACGTAAGATCGCTCAGCGGGTGCAAATTTGGTCTAAAGGGCGATCAATCTTGCGTTGGGCTCTATCGGCAATTGGAGGGAAATCTGAAGGGTCGACGGCTGTGATCCTTTCAATTGGCTTAGGACTATCAGTTTTAGCCTCAATTGGCCAAATTGACGGCAACCTTAGACAAGCTATAAACCAAGATCTGCCAGGAATAGCTCCATCCTATTTCTTTATTGATATACAAAAATCACAAATGCCCGCTTTTCGGAAGCTTTTGAATGCTGATTTAGAGGTCGACAGCTTTGAAGAGGCACCAATGCTGCGTGGAATTATTTCTAGGATCAATGACCAACCTGCCGAAAAAGTCGCAGGGGATCATTGGGTGATCCAAGGAGATCGTGGCATCACCTATGCCTCTATTCCTAGCCCAGAAACAGAAATCACATCTGGTGAGTGGTGGCCTCAAGATTACAGTGGGCCTGCACAAATCAGCTTTGCCGCAGAAGAAGGCGCGGAAATGGGATTAATGCTTGGAGATGAATTAACGATCAACGTCTTGGGGCGCGACATCACAGGAAAGATTACAAGTTTTCGCAATGTAGACTTTTCAACTGCAGGTATGGGGTTCATCCTAGCCATGAACCCATCCGCGCTGGCTGGCGCGCCACATAGTTTTATCGCGACAGTGTATACAACGCCCGAAAACGAAGCATCATTGCTACGAAATTTAGCAGAGGCCTTTCCGAATATTACCGCAATTCGCGTCCGCGATGCTATTGATCAAGTATCCTCTGTGTTGAATTCAATTGCAGCAGCCACATCCTACGGTGCTTTAGCAACATTATTAACTGGCTTCCTGGTCCTTATCGGCTCAGCAGCATCTGCTCTGCATGCACGCCGCTACGAAGCTGCCATCCTGAAAACGCTTGGCGCTACGCGCCGTTCTATAGTGTTAAGCTTTGCATTGCGTGCAGCTATCATGGGAATGGCTGCCGGGTTTGTTGCCATCGGTGCCGGCGCGCTTGGTGGATGGGCTGTTACCCGTTTTGTTATGAACACTAGTTTCACTGTCATTTGGCCAAATGCCGTAGCGATCATTTTTGGCGGTGTATTTGCAAATGTTTTAGCAAACATGGCTTTCGCGGTACGAGCCTTGAATACGCCGGTTACTCAAATACTTCGGACACGCGAGTAGTCAATTTTTGAATTATAATAGACGACATGCTATATAAAACAAAGCGTCTCTTATCATTGAGTTTAAAGACAGGAATAGTGCTAAGAGTGTGCCTCTGCAATTTGTGAATGAAAACAAGGTTTTGCGAGGAGGTTTTGGGAGACTTTAAAAAAGCCATGTAGGAGGAGGACATAAATGCAATACACGTTTTACTACGTTTCAATTTTTGTGATGCTGCTAACGTTGCTAATTCACATTCAGTTAATTGCAGCGCCAATGATATTCGTTCCAATCGGATTTCTTTTAGCCATCATCTTCATAGCAATTGGCGTAATTT
Source organism: Rhodospirillales bacterium (assembly GCA_038143065.1). Lineage (GTDB taxonomy): Bacteria > Pseudomonadota > Alphaproteobacteria > Bin95 > Bin95 > VMCJ01. Next base: position 38,270 of record JAYQLI010000002.1, read on the forward strand.
CAGCAATGAAAACTGAGGTCGATTTGGACTTCATGTTTCATAAAAACCAAGATGAAAAAGACTAGGTAACACTTATGATTACCCTCTTCGCATTAATATTCCTTTTAGTTGGTTTATCAGCGTGTACTAATCACACTTTATCGACAGATGCATAGTTGTGAAGCCTGTGAACACCGCACTCCATTCTTCACCTGCCAAAATTGGCTTTGCGTCAGTAAGAGTGCCTGTAGTCACAACATCTCCAGCTTGTAATTCTGGCTCTCCGTTATGATTTTCGATACCTTTTTGCAAATATTTCAAAGCAGAAATGGGTCCATCAAGCACGTTACTTCCTAACCCTCTTCAATGATTTTATCATTGCGAAATAATTCAACTCTAATTGAATTTAATATTTCTTCCAGATTTTCAGGAGGGTCATATTTCTGCCCCACGATCAATCGACCATGCAATCCGCCCGAGATGATAGTGTCTTCTAAAGCGAAATCCCAATTTGGATAAACAGAATCTACTATTTCAAAACCGGGTGCTATCCATGCGACACAATCCACGATGTCACTTATGAATGGGTTTTGAGGGATAGCTCTATTCAGTCCTAATACAATTTCAGGCTCTAACCGCGGTTCACAAAATCCTGACAGATTTACCGTCAGCTTGATTTGCAGAGGAATATGTCTATCGTTTTATCAGTTATCACGCCCCAAATAGGTTCATGAACATTATAAGTCGGCCAAATAGATCGGTTGGTAAAACCAATCTTACGCCCCAACATATGACCGCCTCTCATCGTCGCAACTTCTCTGGCAACAGCGTATGCCTCTTCCTGAGAAAATCGAATTCCTCGCTTCGAAAAAGGTTCAATCTGCACTCCAGAGTTTAAAGACCTAAAAACTTCAGAGGCAGCCTTCTGTATTTTCATATCCACACCTAACGTTGTCTCAAAGAATGGCACGGTTAATTCTAAAGCCCAATCAAGTTCTATTATGACAAGCCAGAAGTAACTACTAAAAAATCAATTGCACAAAACCTGCAAATCTATTCTCACAATTTGCACAAAAGCATCATTCTGGCTGCACAACATCCAATCATAACATGAGCGTCAGAAGAAATCTGACACAAGTTGGGCCCTTCCTACTGGCCTCATAACTTCCCCTGGCGGCGTTGTTTTAGGTCGCACGCAGTCAGGGGCTTTTGCAACCTGACCTAGTGATTGGAGACCTATTATGAAGACTATAATTTCAACCTTAGTATTGATTTTGCTGGGTTCAGCAGTCGTTGCAGGCGTGATGCCAGAAGACATCATGCCTGAAGTGACTGACATGTCCACTAAGTCGATGCCGATTGAACCAACGTTAGAGATAGCCGATGAACCGCATCCTTTTATTCAATTCTTAACGTATGTGTTGGTGCTATTAATTTAGTGATAAAATCAGGGGCTCTAATTGAATAAAATTCATTTCAATTGGAGCCCCTTTTCATACCCTTGAAATCTTTATCAGCGTTACCAAATACGGGTGCGTAAAGAGGAAAAACAGATTTGGAGTTTGAAATGTTAAACTTCGACCAAGGCGATGGCCTAATAAAAGAAATCATGAATTCCAAAGACCCCATAAGTGTGGTTCGGCAGCACGTTCTTAAGAATGGCGGATTTTGGAATGACACCGATGTAGTAAATAAATCCACCATTTTTGAAATTCATCTCTATGGCGTCAGAGGCATTGGTCTGGGAGCAGATGAAGCGTTAAAAAACTGGCTGGTAAGCGCAAGAAACTCTTTGGAAAGCTCCAGACAGTGTTAAGCTTTTAGCGATATTGAAAACTTCGCGCCCCCTTGGCGTAGATTACTGACAGATACTTTGCCGCCATGGGCCTCAACGACCTGCTTCACAATAAACAAACCCAATCCTGAACTCGCATCCTCTTCTGCGGTGCCTTCACGATGGGTGAAAAATCTTTCAAAAATTTTATCTAGCTGCTCTTCTGGAATTCCGGGACCTGTGTCTTCGACAGACAAGGTAAGATCTTTCATCCAGCGTCTTTTTAGAGAAATAGTAACCGTGCCTCTTGGCCTGGCAAAGCTAATCGCATTCTCGATTAAATTGATGACCACTTGTGCAAACCGATCCGGCAAACCTACGAATTGTATATTTGGAGCGATATCAGACATTATTTTCACGCCCGGCGTTGCTTTGGCATCGCGGAAATGATCAACAAGATCATTGAGTAGAACCGAAAGGTTGAATTGTTCCCTCTTGGCTGCCACGAGCTCATGATCAACAGTTGCAGCCTCTGATATTTCACTAACAAGCTTATTGATCCGAATTGCTTGTTTCTGAATGGTTGTAATAGTGCCCTGAACCTTTTCCTGATCATTCAAATTGCCTCTTATTACTTCGGTATGCGCAATAATCGAGGAAACCGGATTTTTAATCTCATGTGAAATATCTGCAGCGAACCGCTCTTTATCTGCAAAGATGCGCGCTAAATTGTCATTCAACTTTATGAGGTTTTTGTAGACCAAACCAATTTCATCTTTGCGCTTCTCAAGGCTTTGGATTCGAAAATCCGTAAGGTGCTGCGCGACATCATCAGATGTCAGTTTTTTGTTTAATCGTCTTGAAAGTCGTCGCAATGGAAACGCCAATGAAAAGGCAAAGACAGAACCAATTAATAAAGTTATGCCCGATAATCCGATCAAAACCCACAGACGCGCATTATTATCTTTTAAATATATCTCACGCAGATGGTATGCATCTTTCAGGTCCACAATAGCGATTGTTTTTTTGTCAAACTTGACCGGCATGGCATATCGTAATTCATACCCATCCGCATTTGCTTCAATCAGGTGGTATTGCGCAGAAAATCTTGCTCGGCGATACACGATAGGATCAGTAAGCAGGTTAAAATCCACTAATCTCTTATAAGAATAAAACAAAAGCTCCGCGATTTTCGGCAGCTTAGGTTGTTCTGCCAGTTTTGGCCCCTCTGATGTAATTTCAGAAACAATAATTTTGCTTTTCCGATAAGGATTATTAGTTTGAAAAAATGCAAATCCATCATCGTTGACCTCATCTATAAAGAAGGGACGGATTTCTAAAGCATCCGACAAAACCGTATCAAGTTGATTAAGCGTATTGGTAATCTCAATCATTTTATCAAAACGGCTCAAATCTGTTCTAAGCAATGTTGGCTTCACGATTTCGGAAACCAGTACGCCTTGAGAATATAGCGCGCTGCGTTTGTTATTAATTTCAGAGTAAGCAGTATCCTCAGTTAAAAAGATAAATGCCCAAAGCGCCGCATTTATAACGATCAGGAGAACAAATATCTTTACGAAGATACTACGAAAAACCATCAGTCGGCTTTCAACTTATAGCCCAGCCCATGCACCGTCGCGATTATGGAGCAGTCTTCATCGCTCGACTTTAGCTTTTGTCGAATATTGCGGACATGGCTGTCGATTGTTCGATCTGTCACATGAATGGCGCCTGCATAAGCTGCATCCATCAGCTGACTACGGCTTTTCACCAAACCGGGCCGTTCTGCCAAAGCTGCAAGTAAAAGACATTCTGTAACTGTAAGGTCTATCGGCACCTCTTTCCAAGATACCAAATGGCGACTTTGGTCTATAACCAAATCGCCCGCGATAATCTGAGAAGATTTGTCCTTAACCGAGCCATCAACATGGCGGCGCAAAACCGCAGCCACGCGCGCCAGTAAAAGGTGTTTGCTAAAAGGTTTGGTCACATAATCATCAGCGCCAAGCGTAAAACCTATGATTTGGTCTTGCTCTTCATCCTTTGAAGATAGAAAAATTACAGGTAGATTGGACTTAATCACTCTGAGTTCTTTTAAGAGATCATAACCACTCATTTCCGGCATTTTAATATCGCAAATTGCCAATGCGATTTCGTTTCTTTTCAAATGGCTTATTGCTTTAAGAGGGGAACCAAAAGCATCAATGCGATAACCCTCTGCCTCAAGCATAGATTGCAACGGGTTTAAAATTTCCGGTTCGTCATCAACAATCATCAGTCTTTGCATCAAATTAGCTCCATCACTTTGTGCAAAACTGGCACAGACTCATGAGTATCTCAAAGTGAAATAACGCTTCTGCACATATTCTGCATAATCAATCACACTAACTGCAAATATCTCTCAAACTGGCTGCACATGTCTCTGCCAAACATTTCACAACAGGTCGAGGCATCGATCTGTCGAGCAGAGCGAGTTGTAGGTTCCTCTCCCTTTACGGCTTCGCTCCTAGCCCTGGTGGTCTCCCTCCCAACCACCGGGGCTGGTTAACCAAGAAAGGAATGAAAATGGAGACACTTCAAATATTCACAGCTGGAGAAATATTGTTCTTCATTGCAGCCGCAGGCTTGTACATTTGGGGGTCCAAATGAATAATCTGCCCAAGAAACCTGAAACCGAAATCGAAACCAAGGTAGCAATAAAGTCAAAAAAATATTCGATAAAACAGCATCAACTTTATCTAATGATTTTTTTGGTCGTGATCTTCTCACTGTTTGGTCTTTCAGCCTTCGCTTCACCAAGCACAGAATGGAAAAAAGAAGGTGATGATCCCTGGGTGGGTGCATTGAGCCATCAAGGGAATGCCTTGCTTGCTTTTTTCATGTTTGATGACTGCTCAGTGGACTTAGACGTTCACCTGAGAGCGCCTGTCACATTTAGCAACCATTACCAAGAAAATCAGAAAATCGAGGCCTCTATCAAATTAGTATCACAAGATAGAAAACATGAGTTCGATAACGAAGCGACAATAGAAGAACTGATCGTTGATGAAGATAAAACTCAAAATCTAGTAATTTTAAATTTTGGAACATTTAAACATGTCAAACATGTTCTTAGAGCGTTCGATCCTTCAAAAGTTCATGTGTCATTTTCGATCAATAATGAAATTCTTAACTTAGAAAACAACGTTTGGGACTTTACGAGCTTTGAAGATCCTATTTCAAAACTAGCAGCAAGCTGCAAACAATATGAGCCTGCCAAGTTGTATGATGAAGGGCAGCGATTTTTATCAGAAGAAAAAAACCATAAAAGCAATATAATAGCCTTCAATCTTATCAATGAAGCAGCGCAGTCAGGCTACGCGCCAGCCATGGCGGGCTTATCAGAACTTTATCAAAAAGGTACAGGCGTTGATCAAAATTTGGAGATTGCAATTATTTGGCTTGAGCTGGCTGCCGAAAATCAGGTTCCCACGGCACAATTGAAACTCGGAAAGTTTTACAAGGACGGTTTAGCGCTAGAAAGAGATTTGGATAAAGCGGAGCGGCTTTTGCAAGCGTCTTTAGTAAACGGCGTCGAGCACGCTGCACTTGAGCTTTCGGACCTTAAAGAGCTCAAAAAAATCGAACCATATCTCGATAGCGAATTTAGAAAAATAGCTGGCATCGCAGCTTATCAACGGACCCTGATCAACCTAGTCTCTGGAAATAAAAGAAGCCAAAAGACTGCTCTGACAAATTTAGAAAATTGGGCATTTAAAGGAGATGGGTCGGGTTATTTTATATTGGCCAATCAATATAACGAGCGCGATTGGATAATTGGAAGCAACCAAAAAGCGCGGCGTTCTATTCAACGCGCGCAGAACATTGCATGGAAACAACTTAACACTGATTTGCTCATCAAAATTGCCGAACTCTACGAAACTGGCAAAATTGTTCCCAAAAGTGCAAAAAGAGCAATTTCTCTTTACGAGCGTGCTGCCAGATTATCAGACCCAAAAGCTAATTTGAAATTAGGTAATCTAATTTTAGACGAAGCTAAAAATATAGCAGATCTAGACCGCGCGTTTGAGGCCTTTTGGTTGGCTGCACGCAAACAAAGCTCACAAGCAAACAGATGTGTGTCACTATTTTATGCATTCGGTTTAGCAGTGGAAGCTGATGCTGAGGAAGCTGTCAGATATTCAAAATTGGCATCTACCGAGGAAAATCCTCAAAATTTCGTATGCAGTTTTGAACGGATTAAAGAGCTGTCCGTCCAGATCAGCTGATCACTTTCGCCTCCTTTGCAATACCCAGTTTTCTGACGCCCCAATCGGGCAAAACCTAACCATCAACCTTAACAACTTCACATAAAGGAAATCAAAAATGAGACCTATTTTCAAAACTATTTCAGCGGCCTTCTTGTTTCTTGCGAGCGCAGCTCAATCCGAAGAAGCCAAATTCAAAATTCAGGGTGACACCCTATTTTACAGCACTGAAGATGAAGGAATTACAAAGGATTTTGTGAGTATTTCAGACGCTTTACATTTTCGCACCATATTACGTGATAATCCTGAAATTCTTCGTATTAATCTTTATTCATATGGCGGGCATGTAGAGGCCGGCTTGGAAATAGCGCGTATCGTCAGTGACTTTGAAATAGACACTGAGATTTCAAAAGAATGCTCTAGCGCCTGTGTTCCTATATTTTTAGCAGGACAGAACCGCGTGCTTAAAAAGGGAGCATTGATCGGGTTTCACCGCCCTAACTGGCAGCAGGACTCGATGGAACGTTACTATGATGCCAAGAAAGAAGACTTCGGCTGGAATACGCCATTTGAATTTTCAAACTGGGTTCAAAAGGACACGTTCGAAGTTGCAATGCAGCTCTATGATAGATTTTCTCAAGCTGGAGTTGCACCCGAATTCATCTCTCAAGCCCTCAAATATGACATTGAGCAAATGTGGTATCCTTCGCGCACCGAGCTTGTGAATTTTGGTGTGGTAAATCTGGTTGAACTCGCAGCAATGAGGCCCCCTACCCGTCCAACAAATATTAAAAAAATCGAAGATGCGTTTCAGGAGGTGCAGATCAGTCAACTCGAACAGACCGAGTGATTGAAAATCAAATTTCTTAAAAGGATCAAACCTATGAAACTTTCTTCAAATACTTTTCATTACTCTTTGGCGGTGACTTGCGCGCTGTTACTCTTTTCGCCAGTTGCCGCTGATGAAGGCTCAGTTTCTCCAAGCATATGGGAATTTACGATAGAGCCTAAGCCAATGATTTATAAATCTGGCAATGTGACCTATGGGAACCGATTGTTCATGCTGCCGACTGATGATTGCGGCGTGCAAATACATGCCTGGTTCACATCTTACAACAAAGAGGCTCTCAAAAATCTTGAGGGCCAAGATATAGAAATGGATGTGGTTATCCTTGAAGGTGAAAATAACTATCCACTGATGAATGAAGCCTATCTTGAGTATGTTCTTGATCCCAGCTTTGGCGACTTAGATCTTCTGTTCTCAATTGCTTCTTTTCGATTAGGAAACCTTAACAGCGCCGAGACTTTGCTTAATTGGGAAGATTTGGGCGCAACTGGTTTCCAGATGACAGCCCCTTCTGACGAAGTATTCGACGTACCTGTAGAAAGTTGGGACTTTTCAGGCTTTAGGCCGGCCGTGCAGGAATTACTGACTTGGTGCAAAGGCAACCAAGCATAATTTCATCCATTATCCAAATCAAACTACTCTGGAGGTTTTCTTGAAACGAAAGCTTATACTGCTTTTTGCGAGCATTTTTACCTTTTGCGCCCTTATATTCTTCTTCGTTCGTGATGAAGTTCAAGACTTTATCATTGAGCAGCAACTTGAAACTCAAAGTGATGCTGAGAATGCAGGGCTGACCTGCATACAAAAACTCGAAAAGAAAGGCGTGGAGTTTGTAGAGTTACAGAAATTTGGAAAGCCTAAATGCATAGTCAAAGAACCGGTTCGAATTGAAAATTATCCCACAACCAAACTTTCTGGTCCGGTTACATTAAATTGTTCAACAGCACTCAACCTTGCAAATTGGCTAGAGGAAATCGGCGCTAATGAAGTTGAACATTTTGGATCTTACAATTGTCGTACCATTCGAGGCAGCTCAATCATGAGCCAGCATAGCTATGGGTCGGCAATTGATATCGCCAGTATTAACGGGGCCTCTGTTTTATTTGATTGGGCAAATTCGGCTGAAAAGTCGGAGTTTCTAAAACATGCCGGAAAAACAGCCTGCAACCATTTTTCGAATGTCCTTACGCCGGATTATAATCAGGCGCATAAAGATCACTTCCATCTTGATGACGGGTATTTCTCAGCATGTGAAAAACCAACTGATACTAAATTAACAGCCACATTAAAGAAATTAGTCCGGCATATTTTTTAGAACAAAATTTCATTTAACTTTTGCACCTGTTTCCCACATCGTACTTGTATAAACCTTGCAAACATAATTTTGCATCATTCCGATGGACCAAACGCAAACCATGCAATAACAAGCAGAGAGGCCAAATGTATAGCGCCTGTCATAGACACTTTAATCTCTACGCGCGAACCTGACTAACAAAAATTCAAAGCATGGTATCTAAATAATGAATGCAGTCGCTCATTAAAATGAATTTATCTGCATTTAACTTTAAAGACTTTCGCCTCTACTTGCTGGGAAATCTATTTGCGATCAATGCACTTTGGATGCAACGAGTTACAATTGCTGGATTGCTTGGGATATTACGAAATCAGCTACTTTTGTAGGATTTATAGCATTCATAAATTTTGCTCCAGCGATTATCAGGGCCTTTATTTGGGGTTCTCATTGACAGGGTGAATGTAAAAAAAAGCCGCTCAAGTGACACAGTTTAGTTTGTTCACAATTTCTGTTGGCTTTTATCTGTTTTTTATTTTCGGGGGGCTTAATGAGTTATTTCTTTCTGTGCTCTCGTTATTATCGGGAATAGCCACCTCTGCGCATAATCCAGTAAGATTATCGTTAGCACCAAGGCTCGTTAATCGCGGATCGGTTTCCTCAGTTGTGTCAATTGTTGCTATCAATTTCAATTTAGCAAGGTTAACGGGCCCGCAATTGCCGGGTGGCTAATTGCGGTTTGGGGTTTGCAAATTACTCTGCTCGTCCAAAGCTTGTTATATTTACCCTTTATACTGATGTTAAACCTTTTACGTCCTCGAGACCATGTGCCCCGCAAGGCTGGCAAAGAGCCTTTTTGGCTGCCCTACGTTCGGGCGTGAAGTACACGCTCTCTAATTCTTTAATGCGACAAGCCATTTTAATAACTAGCCTCTATGCTTTTCTAATTCGAGGAACTTTAGAAATCCTTCCAGTAATTGCGGATGGTATTTTCGCAAAAGGCGCTGCTGGCCTAGGAATATTAACATCAATTGCTGGATTTGGTGCAATCGTTGCGGGGATAACAAAAGTATTCACTCAAAGCCAAAAAGCAGGAGAAATACCAAAATTGGTGATCGCCAGTGCATTGCTTGGGGTAGCGCTTATTCCGTTAGTCGGACTTTCAAACACATGGGAGTTAACAGTTGGATACATCTGCTACTTAGGTTTGCTGCAACTCTATCCGGCATTTCAATCCAAACAGCGCTTCAAATGGATTTGCCTGATCACTTTCGAGGACGCGTTATGAGCCTTTGGACGGTGATCAATGTAGGTGCTACTGCCACAGGAGCGATGATTTTGGGGGACTGGCCGATTATATTGGAATTCCAGCAGCGTTCTGTTTCGCCGGAGGCCTTGGCACTGCGCTTTTGATCACGGCGGTTCTAAAAAACCGATGAACCCGCAGCAATTAAGGAAATAATACTGAAACACAAACCAACTTTAGGAGAAGAGATCCGCCAAGGCATGATCCATCACCTAAATAATTTTCTAAAACCGAATCGCCTATAATCTCTTTTTATTGAAAAGTTTTAAGGTCGATCCCCAGATTTTGTGGATAAGTTTCACAAAGATGGGGATAAGCCTGTGGGTAAGCGTTTTCCTCTAAATTTATGCTTTGTACATTTAGATTCCTGTGTACTCTCAAAATTAATCTAGTCTGGGGGGTAACGAAATTTCAGGCTTAAAACTGGCAACAGATTTAAGGCTAAAACGGATTTACCACTGTCGGATTACAGATGTTGGAGAGGGTCATGATCTTCGGGTTATTATCCACAAAAGCATCGGCGGTTAAATTGTGAAAACAAACTCTTCGGAGATTGCGGAAACAAATTAAACGCAGGAGGCGTTGGCTCGCTAACGCTGAAGGTAACTGGTGAGTTAGATTACAGATGCTGGGAAGGTTCTGATCTTCGGATAAGAAAACGGAAAGGCATCGGCGTGATAGAAAAAGTGAGTAATGTTTTCGGATTTTACGCCCTTTGACTAAAACGCAGGAAGCATTGGCTCGCTAATGCTGAAGGTAATCGGCAAGTTAGACTACAGATGTTGGAAAGGTTTTGATCTTCGGATCATTATCATAGAAGACATCGGCGATTAGGTGGCGTAAGTGTTGTCTTCGGATAATGTGCCCGTAAACTTAGACGCAGGACGCAATGGTTCGCCCATGCTGAAGGTGGCTGACAGATGGATTAGAACAAGTGGCCGTTCAACAAGGAGCTTCTCCATGTTGGGCGGTCATTTTGTTTTTTGGTTTTGATGCCTAGTTAGGAGTTTACTTGACCGACAGATCCGAGTTTCTTGTTAACCATGACGCGCTCCAATTAAATATGAAAATTTTGGGCGATTTTAAAGGTTACTCGCTCTATGAGTTTTGTGATGAAACTCAACGCTTTATCATTGCATCAGAAACATGGGATTTAAAACCTTACAGCCTGACACTCGCAGATATAGATGAAATCTTAATCGCCCGTCAAAAGCTGCTGAGTAGTTCATTCTTTAATATCGATCCCATACATCATATTTCTTCCAAAGCTTGCAGGCTGAATTAAGCATCATGAACAGGCCAAAGTCTTGATTTTCAACTGCAATATCCGACTAACCGGTCATAAGTTTTTGCACCAGTTAACTCACATACAGCCTTTGTAGTTAAAAACTGTTGAGCTAACAGATTTGCATGCTCACCATCTCGCGTACCGCGCTCGGGGCAATCCAACGCTGAAAGCCTAATAGCTATTCCATTTACTTCGATTGTATCACCGTCCCTGACGTGCGTTACCTGCCCTTGAAGTAGCGTTCCAGGTTTTGGTAGCTCTGACTTATTAATCTTTTTGTGGCAGTGGTACTTTTGCGAACCTGAATGACAACCATTCTTATCAAGTCCGCCGCTATGAGCGGAGGCGAAGTTTGCAAGGAGAATAAAGATTAAAGCTAAGACGTATTTCATTCAAACTTTATCCAAACCCTCAAAAAAACGATCTAACTCATCATCATCTATATGCACCAAATGTGATGTTTCAGGAAAAGCCCCGGTATCGACGTCGTTTACAAATTCTTTAAATGCAGAGATGCGTTCTAGCTGAAGTCGATCAAACTCCGCTCTTGAAGTCATGATAAACTTTTGAATGGCGAGGGATATGACCCTCTGTGTATCCAAGAACATCATTCGAAAAGAGATATTGCGCATCGCAGCCCCCGCCCGCCCCCATTGACCAGACAAGCAGACTTGTGCGTTTCGCAAGTTCTGTTGCGACCTCAACAGGTACAACTTCTAATTCAACCGCAATTGCACCTGCATCTTCATAGGATTTTATCTGCTTGAAAAGCTGAGCGCTTCTTCCGCTGTTTTCCTACTGCCTTGAACCCACCTGTCAAGTCGCTCTTGAAGGTAGAAGACCAACATGCCCAACGACAGGTATGAATTTTTTCGCGAGCATTTCCACTGTAGAAAAAGACCCAGAACAATAAACTGCATCAGCGCCGCGCTCTACAGCAGAGTTACACCATTTAAAGTATTCGTGAGGTGTTCCACATTCAGTATGCGTTTGCCCCGCCATAGAAAAAATGCTTGGCGCAACTTCACGGTATTGTGGATGAAACAAAACCTCCGCTGGAACTGAAGCGATATCAATGCCCGCCGCCTCTGCTGCTGCCGCCTCATCAAGAGAAAAGTACCTTAACATTGTAAGCTGCTTTTGCCCTTTTAAGGCTCGTAAATCCGATACTGTTGGAAGCTTACGTTGTTCTTTGGTCATGAAAATCACTTTCGTCTCTCCCTCGTCAAACTTTGCAGCTCATAGTTGGAGCCCTTTGCATTAATCATCATCGCACCAGAGTTTAACTCTAATCACTCTTTTCGTTAAATAACCTCAAAAGATATTCCAAAATCAGGTAATTAGCAAGCTAAAAAATTTCTTTCTTTACTAGATGAGTATAATGGAGCTTTTCAATTTCAGCTATTGCCGTAGTAAATTTCTGAAATAAGCTAGTTCAAAATTAAATTATTGAAGCAATCATGCTTTTTTGAATCGCGAGCAGCTTTCTCTTCTTTTGTGATTTATGTTTTGATTATTACTAAGAGCCAACTCTGTTTGGTTTTTTAAGCTGAATCTAGCCGCCATTCGTAGCAAAGTGTAATCATCTGAATAAAAATTCATCAGTTGTTTCTTTTTGGACGTGTTTCAAAATGAATCCACTCCCAATTATTAAAGCTCACTAAACGCTTTAGTAAGGCTATAAAATGAATATTCGCATCTATCTTCATTTCGAATTTATCCAACTCAAGCGAGAAAACTAATTCACTCCTTCAGGATCACCTTGTCTAACTGCAAAGTCATTGAAATGATCTTCAGTTCCATTTTCTTTCTTGAGCGATTTCATCTAGAAACCTGCGAACGAGAAAGGCCTCCAAATTATCTTACGCCAGTAATAAAACTCTTATCTGAAATCCCAGCTTTAGACACGCACTCACAACGTCGGTCCATCAATGCAAATGAACATCAAAGTTTCTTCAACCATCTTTGTTCAGAGTTTAGCCTTCATGTCTTTCAGACTCCCTTTGGCAAAATCATATCGCGTATTTGAGATTTTTAGATTTATCGTTGAGCAGGTTTGATGATTTGAGTTCAGGACAACTACAGCTTTAGAACCTTCGTATGAAATTTTCATAAAATCATTACCCGGAAAAGACCTAATCTCTTGACTGAATTTTCTGTACCGGTCCTGTTATCGTCGATGCTAATGCCGTTTTTCCTCCAGCCTCAATGCTTTCAATTTTAATAGCGGTTTCTTCTTCCATTTTGGCCGTCTAAGCTCATATCTGGTCTTTAATGTATTTTGTCAACCGAGTTGAGTAATGACAGATTCTAAACCAATGCTTGAGACCTTATTTCCGATATCCGCGCTGCATCAACTTTGAACGCTTTACTACAGTGTGGGCCTAATTTCAATAATTTCACTCAAAAAAGTTATACCTTTTGGTCGTCTCATCAATTCATACTGAATACGCCTGTTCTTCCTATCCGATAAAACGCGCTGATTTGGAAAAAAGAAACAGAGGTTATTTTAAGTGATATTTCCTCAGAACACTCCAAACCTGGAATCGATCCTATGCGTTGCAGCAAACTTGCACTGTAATATCAGCATCAACATACCCATCAGAGTGATAACGCAAAGCTTCATCAAGGTGCTCCATTTCTTCTTCGTTTAATTCAAATAGTGTCCACGAGAATGGCCTGTGCGTAATCAGCAGGCAGCTCTAGAACCATGTTCCCAGGGATCTCTGTCTGTTTCGGCGCTGGGTGTCATGGAGAGACAGAAAGTTCGACGAACTTAAGATTGGCACTCTCCGTGACAGCCAAAAGCCTCCCATTATGAAGCACCCGCATCCTGCGCCAGATCGTAGGCTGTTTGGAGCGGTGTTTTGGGCGTGTGGAGAGCTCTAACGGCTGCTCGACACTGATGCGCCCGAAAAGGTGCAAGCAATTCAGCGGTATAGCTTGGAGCAAGCAGTTGATCTTATAGATGTAAGGAGGTTAG
>JAYQLI010000003.1:0-24013 GCA_038143065.1 Rhodospirillales bacterium
AGCAAGTTTGTGCAAAAGTTTTACGATCTGCTGTGCTTAAGCGACCAAACAAAGCTGCCGCGCCCATGCCTCCGCCAACACACATGGACGTGTCCTGCATATTTTACTCCCCGCCGCCTCCCCTCAAGTAGCGCGTGCCCGACTTGTCTCGCGCCTGTCATACCATAGGGGTGGCCAATCGAAATGGCACCGCCATTCACGTTGTAAATTTCTGGATCAATCCCAAGATGGTCACGGCAATAGAGAACCTGGCACGCAAATGCTTCGTTCAGTTCCCAAAGGCCGATGTCTTCGTGCGAAGACCTGTGTTCTTCAGAAGTTTTTGGAATTGCATAAATCGGCCGACACCCATCTCTTCCAGTGCGTTTTTCCAGCAACCTTTGCCATACCGCGATAGATCCCAAAGGTGTGAGGCCTTGTTGCTCAGCCATTTTGCCTTCCATGAGCACACAAGCCGAGGCCCCGTCAGAAAGTTGGCTTGCGTTTCCGGCAGTGATCACACCGCCTTCGACAACCGGTTTCAATGACCCAAGTGTTTCAGCCGTTGTACCTGGCCGATTGCCTTCGTCTTTTGACAAAGTTACATCCTCTAGGTTTTCCTCTCCGGTTTCGCGGTTTTTTAACCCGTTTGATCGCAGTGATTGGAACGATCTCGTCATCAAAGGCGCCAGCGGCCTGGGCGCGAGCGGTCCGGTCTTGGGAAAGTGCAGCGTATTCATCCTGAGCGTCGCGGCTAATCCCGTAGATCCGCGCCACATTTTCCGCCGTCATCAGCATCGGCATATAGGCATGCTCAGATCAGGCGATAACGTTTGGATCTTTCTCATCGCCCGCCCATTTCAAATAGGCATTCTGCAGGGCGGAAATATTCTCCTGCCCGCCCGCTACGGCAACGTTCTGCCCATCCACATAATCTGCTTTGCAGCCGTCGCAATGGCCATCAACCCGGAGGAGCATTGCCTGTCGATCGTCTGTCCTGCCACCGTATTGGGAAGGCCAGCAGCAAGCGCAGAAAGCCGGGCGACATTCAGCCACCCCGTTCCTGCTGTAAGGACCGATCCGATAACAACATCTTCGATCGAACCAGGGTCCACACCTGCACGTTCAACCGCGTGCTCAATGGCGTGCCCCATCATGGTAGGGGATTTTGATGTTGTTCAGCGCACCTTTGAAGGCAACCCCAATAGGGGTTCGTGCGGTTGAGACGATAACGGCTTCTCTCATGTTTTTTCCTTTTTGTCATCAAAATACGCATCAAGTGTCACGCCCGAGGTTGCAAGTTCTTTCAACAAAGGCGAAGGCGTGAACCACATCTCGCCATAGGCACCCTAGCGATTGCCGGTGTTGGTTCATGCGTTCCAATCTGGCTCAATCCAATCTCGTCGGCATAGTGCATTGGGCCGCCACGCCACTTCGGAAAGCCATAGCCATTAACCCAGATCAGGTCGCAATCACCCGGGCGCGTTGCAATGCCCTCTTCAAGGATGAGAAGCCCTCGTTGATCAAGGGGAAGACACATCGCTCAAGGATTTCCTGATCGTCGATGGCCCTGCGCTTCACGCCATGAAGGTCCGCCAAATGGGCACTGATTTGAACAATCTCAGGGTCTTCAACCCGTGTCCGGCCGTCGTAGACATAGCTTCCTCGCCCGGTTTTCTGACCCAGTCGGCCCAGTTCAAACAACCTGTCCTGCACAGCCTGGTATGTCGGGTCATGCGCGATTTCAATACGCCGTTCCTGACGCACGCGTGCGCCCACATCAACTCCGGCCAGATCTGCCATCGCATGAATGCCCATGGCCATGCCAAGCCTTCAAGGACGTCATCCACCTGTTTCGGCGTCGCCCCCTCTAGAAGCAGACGGGATCCTTCGCGGAAGTATGGTTCCAGCATCCGGTTTCCAACAAAGCCGTAGCACACGCCAACCGTGACAGGGAGCTTTCGGATCTTCTTTGCGACCGTGATTGCCGTTGCAATGACATCGGGAGCGGTCTTGGCGCCCCACACCACCTCCAGCAAGCGCATGACATTGGCCGGGCTGAAGAAATGGAGGCCAATCACATCCTCCGGACGTGACGTGACTGCGGCGATTTCATCAAGATCCAATGTCGATGTGTTTGAGGCCAGTATCGCGCCAGGTTTTGCGTGTCGGTCCAGGGCTTCAAAAATCTGGCGTTTGACATCCATGCTTTCAAACGCCGCTTCAATGATCAGGTCGGCCTCTGCAAGGTCGCCGTAGCTTAGCGTCCCGGTGGCGTTGGCGGCGATTGCCTCTGCCCGATCGGCACTGAGCCGCCCTTTTTGGCTCGCGCGCTGGAAATGCTCCCGGACATTTTCCAGTCCCTGTTCGAGCGCGCCTTGCGTCGTTTCAGAAGAGTGACCGGATACCCCGCCTGCAGAAAGGCGATGGCAATGCCGCGTCCCATTGTTCCGGCACCAATCACGGCGACCGATTTAATATCACGTGGCTGATCCGCACGGGTAACGCCCGGAACTTTGTTGCATTCACGCTCTGCAAAGAACAGGTGTCGGCCCGCGCGCGATTGAGGTGTGTCGAGCAGTTCAGCGAAACCTGCCTTCTCTTGTGCCAACCCCTCGGACATCGGCAATTCACACGCAGCCTTGATGGATTCCAAGCAACGTTCAGGGGCAACAAGGTTTTTGGACCTTTGCGCAATCTGGTCTCGGAATTCCCTCGAGAAAACCTTTTGGATCAGGGTGTGTGACGGTCATATCCGCACAACTGCGTTTCGGATCGCCCTCATGGCTGACACGGGTGGCAAAACCCAAAACATGCGTGCTAAAATCTTGGTCATTCTCAAACAGCGCGTCAACCGGTCCGCAAGACAGGGCGTATTCACCTTTCACGGGATCACCCGAGAGGATCATCCGCGTTGCCGCTTCCAGACCCACAATCCGTGGTAGTCTTTGTGTGCCACCTGCACCGGGCAGTAGCCCCAGCTTAATCTCGGGCAGGCCCATCACTGCATCCGGCGTGGCGACACGGCAATCACAGGCAAGCGCGATCTCCAGCGCACCACCCATCGCAGGGCCAGCTATCGCTGCAATAACTGGTTTTCGGCAGGCTTCAATCATTAAACACACGTCTGGTAGATCGGGTGTTTCCAAGGTCCGGTACGAAACTCCACAATATGCCCCTCCAGAAAAGAGTGACAGATTTGACGTAATAACAATAGCTTTTACAGAATCATCATCAACCGCGCTCTGTAAGTATTCAGTTAATGCTCTACGCATGGTCAAATCGAGTGCATTGATCGGCTTAGACATCATTGTTATTACGGCAATACCATCGGAAGTTTGGTAATTAATTATATTCGCATTATAGATCATCAGCTCTCACACGCGCTGCAGTTTTATCGGCAAAAGCTATTAACCTGTCGTTTGCTTCAGGTTGTGTATTGACCACTCCCAAAGCTTCCATATAAGATGCATCAAGAGCAGACATGTTCCGCGTATGAGAAATCGTTGAGCAGACCGAAGTTTGAAAGTGAGGGTATTTTTGCAGCAGCTTTTGCAATTTCGATTGCTCTGGTATCACTTGTTTTCGAATGGCAAAGCTCACTCAACGCTTCCTTTATAGGTGCGCCCAGTCAGCATCATTCAATCATGCACCCGGCCAATAAGCTCGGGAAACCCGAATAGTTGCCCCACCACCGGTAAACAGACCACGCTGCCCTTCGGGGCAGTTTGGTCAGCCACTCGAATATGCTAATTCAAGGCCACCGCCAACGGTCGCACCTTTCAGAGCTGCAATGACAGGTATTCCACCATATTCAATCTTGTTGAATGGAAATTCTCAGAGCGTTGCTCTTTTTGGTGTTCAATTAAATCTAGACCTGCAGAAATGCTCTCCTTCTGCTCGCAATACAACAGCCTTGAATCCAAGATTAGGAAGTTTTGAAAATAATGAAATTATTTCCTCAATCGTTTCAATATTGAGTGCATTCCGCTTGGCTGCCCGATTGAGACTAACAATAGCGATATTTGTGTCTGCTGACAATTATATTCCTAAACTTAGATACTGGTAGCTGCATCTGCATATCTGAAACTTTCCGATGAAAAATGGTTGTACTTTTGATCAAATCATTAATTGTTTTATTGTTTGGTAAGGTAGATCTTTGCCCAGTCGTCGAAATGGATCACGTTGCAGGGTGAATTCACGTTCTCGAGCCAGACAAAGACCGAGATGAACGGTTGGTCATAGACCCGGGTGGCGTGGGGTCGCCAGCGGCATTCCAAATTAATGATCCAGCCGGATAATCCTGCCATTCATGAGTGCCAAACCGCCACCCCGATTTTTCGGACAGGTTCAGATAAAGCTCTGGCGCGTCGTGGTTGTGGTCGCGATACAGCGTCCGTGGACCCAGCATGAAAATGCCAAGGTTGAAATCGGGATGGTGATGTCCACATGCGTCTGGCCCAATTAGCAGAGTATGCAGGTTACACTTTGTGTATCCCTCTCCCAAATCGGCACCGGGGGGATAGAATTGGGCTTTGTCTTCGCGCCAGATCAGATCATCCTTGGCTGCTTTCAGGCAATCTGCGATATCCTGCAATTCGGGAGCGACAATCCCGGCGATGGCGTTCTTCAGAACCTCATCGTGCCGGGTTCCTTGGGGAGGTAATCAATGAGCCTCTCGCCAAACATGATCCATGGCTGTCAGCTTGTCCAACGTCAGATCAACGCCGCGCGTGGCAGCTCTGTGAGCCTGCAAATAGGTGACAATGGACCCGATAAGCGCCTGAATACGGCGTTGCTTGTCTGTCATGATTTTAAGTCCGAGCGCGTTGAAAGGTCTTGACGCACGAGTTTCTTGTCGAGCTTGCCGACGCTGGTTTTAGGTAGGCGGTCGACAAAGATTAATTCGTCTGGAACTGCCCATTTTGAGATCTCGCCTGCGTCAACACGCGACTGGATTTCTTCCATGACGCTCAAGCGCACAAGATCCGGGTCGGCATCCTCTGATTTGAGCGACAACACCGGCCTTTCGCCCCATTTCGCGTGCGGCAACCGATTGCTGCGACGTCCTCAACGCCGCTACAAGACGATGCTATGTTTTCCAGTGCCAGCGAGGATATCCATTCGCCGCCGGTCTTGATTACATCCTTGAGACGGTCAGTAATCTGCAACGATCCATTCTCGCGGATATACCCAACATCCCCGGTATGCAGATACCCACCGTCCCAAAGCTCATCAGAGGCTTGCGCGTTATCCAGATAGCCTTGTGTCAACCAGGGAGCCCGCGCAACAACTTCGCCGGTTGTTTCACCGTCATGCGGAACGTCTTTCATATCCGGTGTCACAACTCGAAGGTCGACAAGAGGGCCGGAAAACCCGGTTTGCGCCTGCACCTCAGGATCGTTGCTGGACAAATCGGCCACCGTCAGAAACGGACAGGTTTCGGACATCCCATATGCCGCATGCAAGGATATACCTGCCGTCGCGGCGCGGGTTTGCAGACTGCGCGGCAAAGCGGCCCGCCAATGATTACTTTCCATCTATGCAGGTCAGTTTGCGGGCAGTTGGGATGGTCGAGCACCATTGACAGAACCGTGGGCACGCAGTGGGAAAGGTGACATTTTCGTCTGAAATCAATCGCAGGATTATGTCAGGGTCATATCGACCGGGATAGACCTGACGCAGCCCCAGCATCGTTGCGGCATAGGGAAATCCCCAACCGTGGACGTGAAACAAAGGTGTCAGCGGCATGTAGACGTCGCCGCGATGAAATCCGGCGTTTCGGGCCACGCACCAAAGCCGGCGATCAGGCCCAACGTGTGAAGGACCAACTGCCGATGTGAATAGCTCACCCCTTTGGGATTGCCGGTGGTCCCGGTTGTATAGAACAAGGTTGCCGTTTGGTTTTCATCGAAGTCCGGGAAGTCAAAGCTTTCTGGGGCCTCGCCTATCCACTCTTCATATCCTTCTCCGTCTCCAATCGGCACAATGATGATATCCCGATCAAAGCCCGACTTGATATTATCAATGAACGGCATGAAATCGCGGTGCACGATAATCAGATCCGGCTGCCCATGGTTGATCGTATAAAGAACCTGCGCAGGAGATAGACGGACGTTGATCGTGAAAAGGGTCGCACCCATCATGGGGATCGCGAAAAAACACTCAAGATAACGGTTTGTATCCCAATCCATGACACCGACGCGCATGCCCTCACGTATCCCGCTGGCCTTTCAGAGAATGGCAAGTTGGTGCACGCGTTTGCCAAACGTCCTCGTAGCTCAATCGCAATTTGCCGCCGCTGACGATTTCTTCGCTGGCTGACGCAAGCTGGGATCTGGCCAACAAGTGTTTGATCAGCAACGGATAGCCATATGCATTTGATGAAGGTGACAATATTGGCATCTAGGTCAAATCCTTAACAATCTTTATCTGTATCAACTCTGGCATTTCATACCCTGTTTTAGAATTGAAACAAATTTCTTTTCATCAAAAATTCTAACCAATCAATCGTACCATTAATTGCGTTTTATCCCCTGACAGGCTACGAAAAAATTAGCAAAACCTCGCTCAAATCGCGCCCGTTGTCGGATAACTCTGCTTGAGGGTTTTTAGAGATAAAGGTTTCATCAAGGAGAGCAATCGATGTCACGCATATGCCCACGCTGGTTTCACTGCGCGCTTTTGAGGCGGTGGCGCGTCACAAGAGTTTCCGAAAGGCCGCTGACGAGATTTGTGTAACGCATGCGGCAGTCAGCCACCAGGTCAAAGCATTAGAAACATCAATCGGCGTTAAACTACTGGAACGCACAAGCCGTTCGGTCGAACTGACAGTGGCTGGTGAGCAGTATTATCCGGCAGTTCGCGAACACATTCAGGGAATTATCAAAGCCACGCGGCGCATCCAGGCACCTGAGGAACCGGACGTGTTGCTCGTTCAGTCCTACGCAAGTTTCAATACAATGTGGTTACAGCCCAGATTGGCTGAATTTCTTCAGGACAATCCGAACACACGCGTGCGCATAGTCTCTACCTTTGAAGACGGTGATTATGACATGCACCGGTTCGATGTGGGCGTGTTCAACGCGCCACCATTTGACAAACGGTTTAACTATAGCCCGTTATTCGAAACGGATATCTACCCGGTTTGCGCGCCAGAGGCTTTCAATTCCGCAAGCGGCGGAATGCCACTCGAAGAGCTTAGAAATTACTTATTGTTGAGTGTCCCAAGCACATGGAATGAGCCGGATGACTGGGACTGTTGGTTGGAGGCTGTAGGCTTAGATCGCGAACCGATGAAATTTGGCTCAATCTTCGATAACTACCCTCTTGTCCGCGAAGCCGTTTTAAACAATCACGGTATCAGCGTCGCAAGGGCACCGTTCTGCGCGCGTGATCTTGAGCGGGGTCGCCTGGTCAAACCGTTTGAAATTTCAGTGCCCGAGCCAGGCCGCTGGTATCTGGTGACGCAAAAGAACGTGCACCCAACCCCAAGCTCGATACATTTATCGACTGGCTTTACGAACAAATCGAGGCCGACCCGACCATGCGGTTCTTCCGGTCCTGATCTGTTAAATCCCAACTATGCCTGTTAGCGCGTTCCGGATCACCACAGACCTTCTCGGGGTATTTTTCCAGCCACTCATTTCGTGTGCATGCGCTTTTTAGTTTCGCGCACACGTTTCGTTGCCTCGCGGCTGCCGTCATGAAAGCTTCGAACCAGTTGTCCCAAGGCATTTCCGGGCCGCCATAATTACATTCGAAATACCGGTGATGCAGTTGATGGTGGAACGACCCGATCTTCAGGTGGGCCTTATCCCCAAGCACCAGGTTTTCGAAACCCGGCATGCGACGTGGCTGAACCAAGAATATCCAATGAAGAGAAAGTGGATGGGATGCGCTGGCACAACCAGGAAGATCAGCAGCAAACTTAAATAGCCGACATGCTCGATCGGATGCATGGAAAAGCCTGACCACGGTGCAATGAAACACTACGGTGATGCACAGAAACGCGCTTGTAGATCCATGGGATGTGCAGTGCGCGGTGCAGCCAGTAGAAATGGAAGGACTGCGCAACAGGCAACAACAGGAACATGGCAAAAAACCAGATCGGATTGCTCTGGGCCGTGATCATCGGCGCCCATCCATTGGCGTAAGCCATCCAAACAATAGTATCATAGAACGTCCAGACCGTCACGCCAGATAGGAGCGCAGGTGACATTGTCCCAATATTGATCGTTCCAGAGGAAGATGCGGGCATTCTTGGCTAATCCGCGCCGGTCGAACTTGTAATCTTCGTCCTGCTTCTTCCATCCGTAAAGCCACAGGTGCAGTCCTTGGGCAAAGAAGATCATCAGGATCAGGTTGCGCGCCCAAAGCTGCAAAACCCATGTAAGCGCTGCATCTGCTCCAAGGGTGGCACCTTCGATGGTAGGCCATCAGCGTGTAGATTAGGTATTCAGTGAGGAGCCAGTTGGTCGCAAACCACCGGAGCGTAGCTATGGCCTTGGTGGCCATGAAAAAAGCGGCGTCACCGCTACGGGCAAATCCGGATGCCAGTTCCATTCCTTGCTGATGCCTGCTTTCAGATGCTCATCTGTGTCGGACATGTGCGAAGCTCCTATTATCGGTTCATTCAGACCTTATTCATGTGAATTTCAGAGGTTGAGTGCACGCCCATTCCCTTCACGATTGGACAATTGTGATTAATAACTCTTTGTACCGCCAGGCCCACTCTCAAAGAACTGAAAAGATTTTCAGACCATGTAAAATTAGTAACCGCCGGTGGCTGAAGTAAACCTGTCCCTATTATCGGAATGGTCCGTTTTTGAGCAGAACAGCGAGCCTCTGACGCAATTCGAGTAAAGGTCCACGCCATCCCAAAAGTTCACTAATATATCCTAATGGCGGTCTTATCGGATTACCTTTCGCACGTGATCTTAGGCGTTCTGCTTCGACCGTCGTTGGGGAACTTCGGCGAAACGGTAGAGGCAAGGCAAATCGATCTGCCTAGGTCCGATCAGTGCGCGTGGGACGTCGCGTACCCGCTTCAGGTGCGACGCGAGGGACAAGAGCGCGAACCAGTTCGATCATATCCAGTGTGCCGACCGTCTGCTCCCCATCTTTGACGACATAGGCGTGTGTCGTATCTCCACCGGACTGCGCGATCACGCTTTCAAGTGTGTCGTTCACGTCCACCTCGCCATGTGCACCATTTGGCACTTTGTTCCCACTAACCGGGGTCATGATCGAGCGCACCCGCAGAACCCGTGCGCGGTTGATGTCGCTTACGAAGTCTTCGATGTAGGGGTCGTTGGGGTTCAGCAGGATATGCTGCGGCTCGCCCTGTTGCACGACAAAGCCGTCCTTTAGGATCACAAGATGATCGGCCAGCTTCAGCGCCTCATCGAGATCGTGAGTGATGAAGATGATGGTCTTGTGCAGCTCTTTTGCAGCTCGAGCAGTAAATCCTGCATGTCGGTCCGGATCAGCGGATCAAGGGCCGAGAAAGCCTCGTCCATTAGCATGATCGGTGTGTTTGCGGTCAGTGCTCGGGCAATGCCCACACGCTGTTGCATCCCACCAGACAACTGCGCTGGATAATGGTTCTCAAACGCGTTCAAACCCGCGATCCAGCCATTTCGCGGCTTCGCGGTCGCAGGTGGCCTCGTCCTCGCCACGTACCGACAGGGGCATGCCTGCGTTCTTTAGCACAGTTTTGTGCGGCAAAAGTGCGAACTTCTGGAACACCATCGACATCTTTTCCTGGCGGGCATGGCGCAGCCATCTTCCGGACAGTTGCATCACGTCTTCGCCCTGCACGATGATCTCGCCCGCAGTGGGTTCGATCAACCGGTTCAGGTGGCGGATCAAAGTAGATTTTCCAGAACCGGAAAGGCCCATGACCACTGTGATTTCCCCAGCCTGCATATCCACATTGATGTTGTTGAGTCCCAGAACATGTTTATGCTGCGTCAGCAACTCAGCTTGCCCATACCACTCTGAACATGGCGCAAAGCGTCTTTGTCGCGGGCGCCGAAGATCTTGTATAGCCCACGAATACTGACCATTGGTTGTGTCATTAAACTCGCTCCTCAGTGTTTAACTTGGGCCTTATCGACCCGTGTGAGCGCTGCTTTGGACACGCGATCAAGAATTACGGCCAGCATAACGATGCCTAGACCAGCAACGATGCCTACACCCAATTCCAAGTTTCTGATACCGCGCAGAACATTTACACCTAGACCAGGCGCCGACACCAGAGAGGCAATCACGACCATGGCAAGGCTCATCATGATGGTCTGGTTGATTCCGGCCATGATGTTCGGTAGCGCCAGCGGCAATTGCACTCGCATAAGTTTCTGACGGTCATTCATACCAAAAGCATTTGCAGCTTCTAAAACGTCTTGGTCTACAAGGCGGATGCCAAGGATCGGTCAGACGGATTACTGGCACAATCGCGTAAAGGATAATCGCAATTCCATAAAGTTTGGACTCCGTGACCGAGAACAAGAAAATCAGAGGGATCAGGTATACAAAGGTCGGCAAGGTCTGCAGCAGATCTAGTAGCGGAACAACGCTTTTTTGCAATCGATCAGATTTCGACATGGCAATTCCAATGGGCACACCGAACAGCACCGATATCGCCGTACATACAAAGATGATTGAAAGGGTTTGCATCGCCACATCGTAGTGGTCGACGAGGGCCAATAGCATAATCGCGACCGCGACAAAGATCGTCACAGGACGCGATCGCGACGCGTACCACGAAATCGCAACCAGAAGCGGAACCATGATGAACCACGGCATCGCTTCAAACAGCCAAAGTGCGCTATCCAGCATCCAGCTTAATGGTTGTGTGATCGGGTCTAGGACATTTTTTAGGACCGGTTTGGCCGCCAGAAATCCTTCTTCTATTCCGTTGGTTACATCGCGCGACTGCCATATGCGGTTGCAGCTTTCATGAAAATTATCAAACGAAGGAATAGGAAAGAACGGCTCAGACGTCTTTTCTCCTCCTGCTTGCGCCGCAAGGTCCGCGAGCGAAAGAGGCGCATTGTCATCTGACGTGCCACACCAGTCGCTCAAACCCAATGCGCTGAATAACTTGTCATAGAAGGCCATATAACGCTTTCCGATCTACTTCAGTGCGTTAGGGGCATCGCTTAGGATGCCCCTGTCCATGCAGTTTACTACAGCAATGCGGAAAGTTTATCTCGCGCAGCATCGTTAAGCCACGCCCCCACACATCCTTATAGGTTGTTAAGAAATGCACCGCGCCCTCGTCGTAGGAAGCATCGTTATCTTCAACCCATGCCAGTGTTTCACTCATTTGAGAGTTTGTGAAGGGACAGGTTTGTCATGAGCGAACTGATCGCTTGGTTTCTGCCATAAATTCTTTAAAGACCGTCACAACCAAACTACGAGGGAACCCACTCATGGCAGGCGTCTCGCATTCCGCAGTACTGTTGCAGGCCCATACCTCTGCTTTTGTGCTCACCCATTTCGACCAAAGTCATCGGATACTTACCTAGTACAGATGTCGGTCCCCAGTAAAAAGCCAAACCACGGTTCCTTGTTTCTCGTAGGCCGAAGCGATCGAGGCCGCAAGAGTTTCGCCGGAACCATGCACAAAGTTTTCAACACCAACGTCAATTAGTCCGCCTGCCTTGAGCAAATTGGTGCTGACGTTCAGGCACGTCCATCCCTCTGGACAGTTGTGAAAGCGGTTCCCGACAAGCTTGGGATTAGCTGTAATACCTTCTAGTGTTGCTAGTTCTGGGTGTTTCTCGACAAGGTAGTTTGGAACAAAAAATCCTTCCACACCACCATCTGACAAAACTTCTGTCACAGGAATAATTGCGCCAGATTCAACTAAACCTTCGTATGCTGGGGCACCATTTGTCCAGATTTCTGTTAAAAAATATCAGGCTCTCCAGTCTCGGATACAGATGCCAGGGCAGGGTTAGATGAAAGCGGCACTGTGGTAACTTCACATCCGTAACCTTCCTCCATGAGGAACTTGGCAACCGCAGTAACGATTTGTGCAGATCCCCAATCACCTTGCATAATTGATACTTCACCGCATTCGTTTGCCTGGGCCGCTGAGGCGGTGATTGCCGCGGCAAATACACACCCGAGTCCCGTTGAAATCTTAAACATTTCTTTCCTCCTTGTAATTGACGAAGTAAGACCGAAGAAAAGCTCCGAGCCATCGTTCGCCTTGTTTGTAAAAAAATTCTAGTGACAAGCCGATGAGCAAAAAACTGAAAAGAATTTAAGTTTTATGAATCTTGAACACTTTAGAAAAACTATCTAATTCACTTTCAAAGTCTTCGGGAGTGTTTTTTACGGAATTTTGTTCTCCAGTGGCAACACGGTAACACTTGCATATCATCGCATACAGTTTAGCACTGTCACACACCCGTCACACAGACATTGACGAAACGGGTATTTTCATGAGATCTTACACTCATAAAGTTGAAACATGGTGTGACACTAGAAAACTGAGAGATTTGTTTGAAAACAATGGCAGCGGAGGAGGGACTCGAACCCCCGACACGCGGATTATGATCCGTTATTCCAAACAAAATTATCCTTTACACCTCCACCAACCATCAAGCCCGAGGTCAAGTGCAACATCCGGCCCAATCTAGACCCCACCCCTCTAATCAAGTCCAAAGCTGACAGCGAAACGGCTCCAGTAACCCCGGCGCTCCGAGGTTAGGTTCCAGTCGCGAACTCTTGAAACTTCCTGTAGACAAGGTTGTAGACAAGCTTTGTGCTTTAATTGCCAGAAATAATCTAATAAACTGGCTGAATAGTGGGAGTTTTTAGACTTGAACTTCCTCGCACAGGCATCGAACTTGCCCCCGGGCACCACTTCTTCATAAAAAGAGCCGAGGTTCGAGGTTCAAGTCTCTGAATTATGGAATCTTCGTTCTCTGAACTTAGTTTATCCCTCCAGCATCTTCATCCACCGATACTTAACGGCCAGATCATAACCACTTCCATATTTATGGCCTATGCCAGCAGTTGTCCAACCGCCGATGGCGTCAATGATGTCTGGAAGGGCATTCAACTGCCCTTAACCTGTCTCTCAGACTATGCCTAAAGCTATGGATAACGCAGCCCTCTGGTATCCTTGGTTTAAGCCACTTGTTCAAAGCAGCGCTGGCAGAGTTGGCATTGCACTTGGTCTCGTCGCAGTATCTGGCAAAAGCATATTTATGACCGACATCGACAATCCTTATTGCCGCTTCATACGCGCTCCCCACTAATGGAATATCTCTTTCACTAGAAGCCGTTTTCAATGACCGCCACGGGTGCTTGCGGAGTGTTATGTGGGGCACATCTGTATCCAGTTGAATGTCTTTAAAGCTCAGGGAGGACCGCAGCTTCTGACAATCTCATGCCAGTATCACTTATGATTGCGATTAGCCAACGCTGAGGGTCATCAACCTGAGAGCACTCATGCAGATGGATAACCGGATGGCATCCAGTGGTACGGGCAACCGCCACTAGCTGCATTATCCTCTGGAATGAATATCCCTGAGAAGGGATTGGGGTTGGCTATGCCAAGCTCCTTAGAGGCTAGGTTATAGATAGCCTTAACAGAGGACAGAACACGCCTAATCGAGGTTGATGCCAAACCCTTAGCAATGAGATAGTCCCTGAACTGACCAGCATTGACGGTTTTGATTGATGATAAATCAACATCACCGACACACTCTATTAGGTAGCCGACATTGCGCGTTGATGTTTTTGAATAGGCACGATCCGTCCTGCACCCTTGAGCCTGGATGTAAAGTTCCCAGAGCATCGCTGATATTCGTGTCCGCACTATCTAATGGTGCATCTGGAGCACCGCCAAACTTCAGGCCAAGCTCTTGTGAATGAAACCGTTCCAGCCTGAGTGACTCAAAATATCTCTCAAGCCTATCGGATAGTGCGAAAGCTGCTTTCTGCGCTTTAACCTCTGACCGTGTTTGCAAAGACACAACCACACGGTTCTTATTAAACCGCGCCTTTAAATCGGAAGGCACATTGCGTGTGAAGTAATAGATGCCATTACGGCGGTATAGATAATCTGGCGACCCTTGTATACACCATTGTCTACAGCCCCTGTCGTTCCTCAAACGTTAATTAAAGGAATTAGAGATTGAACCTCGAACCTCGGCTCTTTTTATGAAGAAGTGGTGCCCGGGGGGCGGACTAATTGCCTTTGTACAGCACCAATGCACATCTCACTGTTTGTACTTTCAATAGGGTTACGTATTGGTTAGTCACTGTCACAGGCACGAAGCGTGTACATCAGTTTGTACATCAGTACGGGTGGGCATGATCCACCCCCTTGCCACACGTATATATACATAGACAATTACACAGATCAGTCTCTGACACTGTTAACCACTATCAGTTGTCATTTGGCGTAATTCAATGAATCACTAAAATGCCCATAAACGTGTTTAGGCAAAGCTGGTGCCTAAATACGAGTGATAGTATTTGTGATCTTTTAAATGGGTGTGATAGAATGACAGAAATGACAAAGAAAATGGAAAGTCATGAGAAGAGTTGGCAGAGGTTTGGTGGATTTAGCTGTCATTCCTGTCATTTGTGTCATATTTTGTTTTTACGTATAGCGCCTTCTACCTGTTTGCGAAACCTATTTAGCATTACCGTTGGCACTTCAAAATTACATTGAAGTTTTAGAGTGCTCTTTGACATTTCTAATACTTGTAGAGTTAAACTTTCTGTTTAGGATTAACTTATTTTTTTTGTTCATGTTTTTTATTTCATTGGTTGGCCGTAAAATTACTTCTTCTAACCCCCACTTCGTATCCAGTTGATTGAAGCGCAATTTAGTATTCTTCAATCGCTAATAAATAAAATTTTTGTCCCGTATCGCAAAGTTGAATAAAGGTTGCTGTTCGCCGCCTTTACATGAAAGGACTCTAGTTCTTGGTTCTTGAAGTTGGAGATCCAATAGACCATCGGACAAATCCAAATGACATTCATGTCCCGCATGACAATCATACCAAAAAGACGGTGGGTAAAATTTCAACTCAGCCATCGAGGCAGTTGGTGAGTTCACAAGTAGCAAAATTGTCAGAATTTTTGATCACAGTTATTCGCATTTTGTTGGCCCAAAAATACTTAGTGGAATAGACACCGCTGACAAAAAACCAAGAACACAGGTATCAAAAAATCTGCTCTAACATTGCATCTATTGGTAATTGACTTCTTTAATCCAGCCTCTGCCATCCCATACATAACCAAAATCTTGTTTAACTAAATCATAGAAGTCTTTCTGGTGTCTTTGGCATCACCATAAACGACAATCCAAGTATTTTCAATTTTTTCAAGAAGATCTTTATCTTCATTTTTCATTTGCAACTATCAACCTTTCCACTTTTGAAGCTCCTTTAGCTGAATTGATCGAAGCATCAATTAAATTCGATTTTATAAGGCCAATATTCAATCTCGTGGTAGTCATGCATTTTTGTGTCCTGTTTTGACCATCCTCTGAATATTATAGCTTTTCTTATCTTCACCTTTAAGCAATTCATGCACTTGTTCAATTGAAGTTGGCCGTGTTCCATTGATTGAAATAATGAGGGTATTGTTGCCAGCCAAATCGTTCCGCATAGGATCCAGAACGCACAGAGGGAACGTGAAAATACCTTTCTAAAGCCCACTTTTCAGGATAAACATCCTCAGTAATCATAGCCCCATCTGCTAACACATACTTTCGGTCAATATCTTTTCTCAGGTTTCTAAGTTTATTTTAGCATCCAGTTCCCTTCACCTCTTTGAAGTTGCAGTTTAGCTTCACCAGACTGACCTCTAAGCACAGTTTTCAATTTGGTTGTGTCCACAGCCTCACCATTCACCCCTGTTACACGGCGTCGCCAACTTTAATTCCATCGGGTAGTTTTCCGTGTGTGCCAACTGACACGATCAAATATTCAGTTTCCTCGTTCACAGCAAAACTAATTAGTAACTGTGGCGGTGATGGATTTTTATCATTCCTCACAGGCTTGATTTTGCATATTGGCTTTGATGGAACTGCAAAGTTTAACCCCTCAGTGTCTTTTAGACCCATTGAGTTGATCCCCACAATTTCACCTGTATCTAACTCTATAAGAGGGCCCCCAGAGTTGCCCGGATTGATTGCCGCATCGGTCTGCACCCAATCCACGCACACCATCATAGTAACGAACTTGTGAAATAATGCCCTGGCTTGCCGAATAGGTAAGGGCCGTGTGGTGTTCATAGGCAGCGACTGCTAGTCCGTTGAGTGATTTCTCACTGCAATCAAGTCTCTGCCTCTTTTGCAGTGTCTGGAATGTTCTTTGCTCAACGCAACAACTGCAAAATCCAATTCAGGATCTACATAAATAGGCTTTGCATCAAAATATTCATGTCTTTTGAAAGACACTTCTACATCTGCTGTGCCGCGACCTGATACGTGAGCATTGGTCAACACTCCACCCCGTGCCTTATCCACCAAACCCAGCGCCGTTACTTGTCCCAGCGCTATCTTCAGCAAAGGTGATAACGTATAGTCGATTTGATCCTTACTGCCAATTTGACGCATCATCGATAGGTGAAGCACTCAGTTCCATAGCTAGTAAATACCCAAGGGCGACAAATTGTGAGACGCAAAATGTTGTTCAACTCATGTTTCAAACCCCAAAGGATATGGCCTTTGTTGCAGTGGCCCAGCCCCTCATATCTTAGACAACCTTTTGGCGTAAAACATTGTCATTCTTGAAATTGGGGGGGATGTGAGTAATTCTGGCCTTCAAGAAAATATTATAAATGCCCTGAGCCAGTTAACGATAGGGTCACGCCAATATTCATCCACGGTTTCGCAACCTCATCATGCCACTCTTGTTTATAGATTTCACCGAACCGGTGTCAGCATTTGCGGATATAACCTAGTGACCAAAAAAGCGCCAATTACCAATCTGACCAACTAGGCCCCATATTTTAATTTTGATTTCTCATAAACTCCCAACCTAGTTAAGTCAACGGCTATTTTGTTGTGATATTTTCCGCTTCACAAATTTCCAGGAAATCGTTTTTGACTGAAAAATAACATTCCTTTTTCGTAATGATAAGTCATGTAATCTTTTGTCTGCGCGATATTTTTTCCATTTCTTTTGATTATTTTTTTAAATTCGTTAAACGCGCAATCTCTGACTTTTTGTCAGGTAAAAAATTGGATTTTGTGGATTTCCAGATCATACGAAAAGAAAGCGGCATGAGCACCTCACGTATCAAGGCTTGTATTTTCAACCGCCGTTTCCATTACTTCTTCAGGTCCATCACCTTTTTGTCTTCGCAGCTGCTATCAAACCATCTGCTATTGTTTGAAGTTCCGTCCTCCACAACCAACGCCGATGCCACCAACTTTTCATGTTTATTCATTTTCGTAATCACTAGCGATAGTTTGTGGTACGCCATCCCAATACTGATAATCTTGATTAAATCTATCTGCCCACCTCTGAAATTAGTGTTCATGTTTCGCAACCTCAAAAATACCAATTCGTGTCGTATCTGCCGATATCATCCAAAGCCAAGTGCATAGACGGTTTTGAGGCATCAAGCGGATCAAATATGATCGCCGATTTTTCCTCAATTATGCGAATACACTTTCCCCGGATATATCCATCCATGCGTCCAGCAAGGGTTAGTTGAGCCGAATGGCCCTCCGGCCCATAATGTTGCTGCTCCACCGCCGTAACTAGCAAGTGGGTGAATGCATAGACAACTGTGACCTGCTACCTCATAGGTTTTTCCTGCCTCTGGGCCTTGTATATCCAGAAGAGTTTCGCTTACCCTCTGCAACTCTTCCCTTAAGGTCGTCTTGTTTGCGACCTGCAAAAGCCCAATGGTGTATTCTCTGATTTGTCTACCCCACTGAAGACCTTCAATCATCCAATTCGGAATAGCATCAAAGCCGTAGATGGCTCCAGCAATCATCCCCACAACAGCACCTGTAGTATCACTATCATGCCCACGATTGATGGCTTCAATGATGCAATCTTAAAAGTTGGTAGTGGTTTGAAACGCCCACCACGCAGCTTGGTATGTTTCTTTAACATATCCGCCAGACATCACTTCATTACGGGCAACAGTGTTTGGGTGTTTGTATCCGCTGTTCTTTTTCAGAGGTTTGCGCAGCCACAATTCTTCGGCAAGTAGTTTGCTGTACAGAAGCGCTTCATCGGCTCCATGTGTAAGTCTTGTGGACTCTTCTGCCCACTTTATGGCCTCTGAAAAACACCCTGCTCAATAACAGCTGGTGCCAGTCGCATCAAACCACCATTGCCTGCACTCATTGGGTCGGTCTTACCCGTGTAGGGGTTTGACCCATCAGCCTCGTATGCAGCCAACGCACTGTATACTGTGTTGCCACAATCAAACATAATTCCACGGGGTGAATACGCGCCCTCATTTTTCCATTTGAGGAAATTGCCCATGATGGTGTGTGGGTCATAGGTTTTCTTTGTGGTGATGGCATCAGCCATAGCCAACGCCATTGAGGTGTCATCCGTAAATTCGCCCTTTGATACGTTATGCGCACCACCAGTCATGTATGACCGTATATAATCTTCAGGTTCACGTGATGGCTGAAACTCAATCGGCGCACCCATAGCATCACCAATGGCAAGACCAAACATCATGCCTAATGCCCAATTTTCTTGGTGGGTCAAATCAGACATTGGACACGCCAAAAAGTTTTGGTTCGGGTGATATAATTTTGCAGGGCGGTGGGTCCCCGTCTTAACATCACCTGTTTCTTCGACTAGGCCAACGCCGTCATACTTCTCCACCCATTGCCTGAAATTGCGCTTGTTATGAGGGGCATATTTATCGCCCGCCAAAGCAGCAAACGTTTGCTGTAGTTCTGTCAAAGTGAAGTCACCTTCGTGGAAAGCAAACACAAGATTTGGCTTACTTTCCACGAGGTAACCAACCAAGAGATGTGCATCTTTGCAAATTTGATTGTGATCAAATGCAAGCTGCGGTGTTCCCGATATGGGGAACCACTTTACGTCTGATACATCTGTATCAGCACGAAGCTGTAATTCATCAGAAGGCTGAATAGCCATATAGGCTACAGAGATAGTTTGTTGGCGATGGTCCCTTTGAGGATCGCTATAGTTCTTGAAATGCTCGATGTAGGGAGCAGCAACGCCTGTTTCTTCTTTGAGTTCTCGCAAGGCACATTCATCAAGGCTTTCTCCCTGCTGTAAAAAGCCTCCCGGCAAAGCCCACAAACCATCGTCTTTACGTTTAACGCAAAGGATGTGGAGTTCACCCTGTCGAAGGGTAAATAGAACCACATCAGTTGCTACCGATGGATGCCAGAAATCTGATTCAAAATATGCCATTACGAACTGCCTTAGTTAGTATGTTTTTTATACTATGCATATTTAGTATAAAATCAATACTATCATGTCAACAGCTTTTTTGATTTTTTACAATGGCAACTGACAGTTTATCAGTTACCACTTAACTTGTTGTATAACATATACTTTTATCTTGACTTTGTGCATATCGATCCATAGTAAAATATGAACAAATGGGCGGTATGCCCAGCGACTTGCCACAACTTTTGAGTTCAGGTACGGACTGCCTCGCAGCCCACAGCGGCTTGCATTATTGGCTCGTATGGTTGGAGAAATCCAAATCATGACAATAGAAGACGACCAAGTCTCAACAGACGTTGAGCAAGCGCATAATGGCGACATAGTCGATATGCGTCTAATAAGACGACCAGAGAATGTGACAGACAATTGGCACTTGCTGACATTTTTGCCTTTCAGCGGGCAGTTCTTGGGCAGTGTTCTCATCAACTTTGTCCTGATAAGCACTGGTATTTGTGGAATGGTGAAAGGTGGCAGAAGGACAAACAAAACCCAGATGCTCCTGCGTTCTGCGGAGTTTGTTCGGGAAATAGCCAAGCTAGCTGTTGACTGTGACGAACCTGATATAGCCAGACGATTTTAGGTTCAGCAAAACCTGATCTGCTCAAAGGCTGAGAACCTGAAAAACTAGCTAAGCCAGTCTGATTAGGTATCATCTCACTGACTTTGATGCTCATCCAATGCAGCTATGCGTTGAGAATGGTGTCATTGATCTAGCGACTGGTAAGCTACTGGACCCAGAACCATCAATGCATCACAGCAAGATGGCTGGTGTAGCTTATGATGCCATGCCATTGTTCGCTTCATGCAGTTCCTCAAGGACATCTTTCCTGATGACCCAGAACTGCTGGAATATGGCCAGTGCAAAAGGTAGCTGGCTATGCACTGACAGGAAGCACGAGGGAGCAATGCTTGTTCATGCTACTTGGAGGTGGCGCCAATGGTAAGTCAACTTTGGTTAGTCTGCTGACGAAGCTGATGGGTGACTATGCTGCCAATACAGCAGCCAACACCTTGATGGCTAGCAACAGCAATCAGGTGGGTGATGATCTGATCAGACTGGCTGGTGCTAGGCTTATCACCGCAGCAGAGACTGAGCATGGTCAGCGTTTTGCTGAAGCTAAAATCAAGTCCTTTACTGGCGGTGATATGATCAGCGCCAGACCACTCTATGGTGAGTGGGTAGACTTCAAAGCCTGTCGGCAAGATACTGCTTACCACCAACAACCGGCCTGAGATACGTGGGTCAGATGATGGTATCTGGAGGCGTATTCGGGAGATACCATTCAACAGGCAATTCACAGAGGCAGAGCAGGACAAGGAGTTGATGACAACATTGACCCAAGAACTGCCCGGTATCCTGAATTGGGCGATTGAAGGCTGTCTGCTTTGGCAAGCCAATGGACTGTCTGCTCCAGCATCGGTGATGGCTAGCGTTTCTGAATATCGCAGCGAGATGGATACAGTCTGCTCGTTCATCGTGGATGAATGCATCGTTGCTGCACATGAACGCATTCCAGTTGGGAACCTCTACGAACAATATGTCAGTTGGTGTAGATCTTCTGGCAAGCACCCTCTTAGCAAGGTGCAGTTTGGTAAGGCACTGACCAGTCAAGGCTATGCGGAGCAAATCCGTGGCAGTAATGGACGCTACTGGCGAGGTTTGTCCATTAGCATCACTGGCTAACAAAACGATAAAGGCGGGGCGAGAAATTGCTCGCTTTCACATACAGGTTTCGGTTGTGTTTTCGTCAAAATGAAATGACCATCCTATCCTCATAATTTCAGAGCAAAAATGACAAAACCTATTGCTACAATGTTAGTCCCGTGGGCTTCAATGATGAGTTTTGTTGGTGTGCTGATGAGGCTGCTCGATGAAGCTACTGGTTTTCAAATTCTTTTTTATCGATCAATCAGCCTTACATTGATTGTGTTGCTGGTCGTCTGCATTCGACGCAGAACCATCCCTTCATTTTTCATCAAATCAATTGATAAGCATGACCTGCTGATGGGAGGCCCCCTTGCAGTAGCCTTCACCGATACATTTTTTCCATGCTCTGGAGTTGATTTGCATCAACCCTATTAATCATCACTATTGCACCGTTTCTTGCTGCAGTAATTGCTTGGAAGTGGATTGAACTCGTCCCTGTTACATTTCAAGTGATTGTCGCAACCTTTGGCGTGGGCTTAATGGTGTAAGATGGTGCTAACCAGGTTAAAAACTTGGTAATATCAGTGCGTTTATGGATAAAATTGTCTTTGTGATTTTTTAGTCCAAGAAACGCGTAAAATCGAAAAACATTGTGTTAGGTTGGAAAATAAGCTGGCGTGTTCAAGTCCAAACTTGGAGCAATGACGGCACTTGTTTTTGATGGGAGCCTTGCAATCAGCCAATCAGATGTTTTGACTATATTGTTTATGGGTGCCTTTACCATTGGCCTTTTTTCTTTTAGTAACAACTGGAACCGGCTTTCCATCCCTGCTGCAGAGGTAAGTTTACTAGTACTGATTGAAAGCCCATTGTTGGGGATTATTTTGGGTGTTAAAAGGTGAACCAGTTACCATTTATGAAATATCTGGTGGAGTAATTACATTTTAGCTTTAGACAAAAAAATTGGGTTTATAGTCGCAATCCTCGAGTAAATGCCCTCATCTAATGAGATCCTTCCCCCAATGACACAAATGACAGGAATGACAGCTAATCCATAAACCTCTGCCAACTCTCCTCACATACGACTTTCCATTTTCTTTGTCATTTCTGTCATTCCTGTCACACACCCATTTAAAAAGATCACAAATACTATCACTCGTATTTAGGCACCGGCTTTGCCTAAACACGTTTATGGGCATTTTAGTGATTCATTGAATTGCACTTAAATGGCAACTGATAGTGGTTAACAGTGTCAGAGACTGATCTGTGTAATTGTCTATGTATATATACGTGTGGCAGGGGGTGGATCATGCCCACCCGTACTGATGTACAAACTGATGTACACATCGTGCCTGTTGACAGTGACTAACCAATACGTAACCTATTGAAAGTACAAACAGTGAGATGTGCATTAAGTGCTGTACAAAAGGCAATTAGTCCGCCCCCGGGCACCACTTTCCTTGTTTCACATTACCTATCTCACTGTTTGTAAACGATTGATGTGTTTGCAGGTGGTGAGTGAGGTGAGTCAGCGCATGTTCAAATGGGTAGCTGCATTTGTACTATCTTTCGCTTTCCCTCAGTTGGAATCCCATGGATGCTTTATTTGCTCCACACGAGCAAACAAGAAGCCCGTCAACATCAACTAAGTAGCGGTTACCGAACCCTTGGTTCAGAAAAACCTGGAGACTTCTCTTCGCAAGAGGAATTCAAGAAGGAAATAAATAAGCAAGTGGATAATCTTGAGGGTTATTGGCGTCAGGGACATCTCTCTAAGGTTAGCGACTTTGACCCCAGTTTTGTTCCTTTAGATGGAATAAACTGGAGCAGGAAAATCTACACAAATAAATGTCAAAAGGTTGGAAGAAATCCCATACCTGAACTTTTAGAAGATTTTGACCACAATGAAACTGTCGCATCTGAGGCATTGGACTCCAAGTGTTGATTTACTCTCAGGCATTATGAGTAAAACAAAAGATAGTATAATTAAGAGATTAAAATTAGTGAGGACCGTTTGAGCATTTTAAAAGATTATAATCACGACTTAGCCTCGTCCGAAAATCAAATGGTTAATGTGCATTGTGAAAACAGAGTTTGGAAAATTAGCATCGTTAAATCATTGCAATTATTGCATGGTGACAAAAGAAGGTTGCTAACTGCGAGAGGTTACAAGAGAGTCCTGAAACTTCTTTCAGTTTATCATTCAGCAATACTTCAAGAGTAGACGGTGAAGAGAAGTGAATTTTCTGGAAAACTTGGCAGAGTTTTGATAAATCTTTGCGTGAATTTATAGTTAAATTTTAATTTGATTTACCTTGGTCTGCTATATATAGTTTTGCTTTCCTCAGTAGCTACATAGCTATGAACAGAATTCCAAATGTTGATTGGTTTTTTCAATTGGAACTTCTATCGCTATCAATGATTGGCTTTGGGATGTTAATCGTCGGTTGCTTACAACGTCTCTATGCTTTGGAACTGTCAAATTGATTTTACTATCCAAAGCGGTAAGGCCAAGGGTAAGACTTAAGCTAGTTGTCTGCGGTGTGACTTTCCCTATCTTAATGCTTGGCTTCGATGCTGTTTCTCATGCTGCTCGTTGCCTTATCTAAATAAAAACTATTGGTTTCATGAATCAAACATACTGGTAATGCTGAAGCTTATCACTATACCCCTCACCCACTTTGCCTGAAGACCACCCCCCAATTTGGTCAATCATATCTGATGGACAATTTACTGCACGAAGCCTGTCACGCATAGAATGTCGAAATGAGTGGATGACATAGTCTGGTCCTGCTACCTGCTTCAGCCATTTGTTTAGAGCAGCACTAGCAGAGTTAGAATGCACTCCTTTTCATCACAATATCTAGGAAATAAGAAGGGGCTATTACTGGCTGCATAAGCCTGTCTAGCTGCCCAGAGTGACACACCAACCAATGGAACC
>JAYQLI010000004.1:0-49441 GCA_038143065.1 Rhodospirillales bacterium
TACCTATTTCTTCAAACTAAGTAATTAAGAGAAATAATATGCTCACATTTTCACTAGTTCTTCGCGCGCATCTTGAATTCTCGTCGTCAGATTTTGGCACCAAAGCGGCTTCAACTAAGAAACATCATTTAGCGGCATTGCTTAGACATGCAAGGCCAGTACCCGCCTAAAGAAGACCTACAAGCCCTTTTAGATCCACTATTCGCATCCCTTTTCGTTTTGATTACCAATATGAGGCTCGTTGCATTTAACAGTAATTTTTGATCGATGGCATGGAAGCAGTATTCGGACGAAGATGCGCTGAAGAATTTACTCGAGATTGAAGTTCATCTTCTTGGAGATATGGATGTTTTGAGTACCTGCCACACGAAACCTACCCCCACCTTCTTCACAAAAAAAAGAAAAGCATACCCAGCCCCCTGCTCTGGGAGGCTGGCTTGGCTTTTTCAGGGACCCAGCTACCCCAACCGTTTCCTCTCGACATACACCCTCAACCAAGCCCAGTAGTGAGCCTGACTGCGTAAGCCCTGGGCCTGCGCGGGAAGGTCCTTGGCCTGATCGGTTGGAATGCCGCCCTCATGGATGTGGATGGCCACTCGCTCCTCAAAGGCCTCGATGTCAGGGATAAGAGCAGGTTCTGCTGTAGTGGTTCGGCTCATGATGTACCGTATACAAGTGCAACCCATTGAAAGGGCAACGCAGCATCTGCAGCGCCACTGACGTTCAATAAGAGATCAAAATGCCATAATGGCAGGTTAGTCAAGTTTCGGTTTGATTTCCAGCATCTGGATGATTTTTACCCCAAACACGTTCTGCATCTTTTGACACAAGTCGCCTTTGAATGCGACTTAGCTCTTCAAAAGCTTTCTCGCGGCTGCCCATTTTCGCCAAGGCACGCTCAAACGTTTTGCGTACCGATCTGGGTCTCCACGGCAAATCCGCCGCCGCAATCCAAGCTCGCAATTCTTGCGAGAGCCGATCAAAATCTTGCATCGGATCTTCATTTCGCAGCGAAGATTTCAGGCTAGTTTGACCACGATTATGCGCCATTAGACCCCTCATCTAGATCCGAGATTGGATCAAGAACCAGAACCAATCGGGTTTGGCCTGTGCCTTGAATGGGGGAGATCGGTGCACCAGATCCACCTTTGCTTTAGAAGGCCAGCGTTTGCCGCGAAGAACGATCGCTGCTCCCGTTGGAACCGTGTGAATCGTTTCGGGATCCCCAGCAGCATTTGCCAGCCCATATTGGGTGCCGGTGCCGCGATAGGTACATATAAGCCGCGCGGTTATTGCATCTATGTGAAAACGGCTACAGGCATTATGCGAGATAACATCAAGGCGTAAGCGCATATATTGAGCTTTCATAATTTGCGTAAACGCATCAGAAAGCTGCTGTGCATGCGCGATAAATGCGTCGCGTTCGGCACAAACCGGCATCTGAGACATATCACAAATATGAACCAAGGCGCTCTGAACCTGATTAGGACGCAAAATAACCCGTGCCTTTGGCAAACAGGCCGGGTCTAATGAAGCGAGCCAGGCTAAAATGTGAGAAGATATCTGGGTTTGGCACAATACGGCTGCGCAATCCGGATCTTGAATAATCGAAAAATCGCTAGCGGTTTGTGCAAGCGCAACCCCCACCAGCGCCTTTTTGTTCTTGTCAGAGAGCATGTTTATGCGGCCTCTTCAGAGCGGCGCCAGATGGGAAAGGGATCGGGCATATCAAGCGGTAGCGCGCTTGGGGAGGAGGCCATAGAAATCGGAACAAGACAGGCGTCCAATTTGGCTTTTAGCGCGTTCCAATCAATCCCTGACCCGATAAATACCAGTTCTTGGCGCCGGTCCCCCCATGGCTCTTGCCAATGCGCCTGAACATAAGCGTCAACCCCGTTATGATCGGGCCAATTTTCCCGCGCAACCGATGCCCACCACGTGCCCATCGGCTTGACGCTTGACAGCGCACCGGCCAGCGAAAACTCAGCCACCCAATCTGGCCGCGTACTGATCCACAAATGTCCTTTCGCACGGATCACACCGGGCAGATCCCCATTCAATGCCGCAAGGATTTTTTCCGGGATAAATGGCTGGCGCTCCCGATAAACATAGCTGCTCACCCCATATTCTTCGGTTTCGGGCACATGATCAGAAAACCCATAAAGTTCTTTGGCCCACATCGGATGCTCATGGGCTTTATCAAAATCAAATAGGCCAGTATTAAGTATTTTTTCGGCAGCAACTTCAGACCGGTTGGTTTCAATAATCTCGGCATCCGCATTCAGGCTGCGAATGATCTTGCGCGCTGCATCCACCTGCGCTGGTCTGGCATCAGAAACCTTATTCAAGATTACAACATCTGCAAATTCTATCTGATCGGTCAACAAATGCACCAAGCTGCGCTCATCCTCTTCACCCATCACCTCGCCGCGATCACGCAGGAAATCATGGCTGGAAAAGTCATTTAGCAAATTGACCGCATCCACCACCGTCACCATAGTATCTAGCCGCGCCACATCGGACAGGCTTTCCCCAAATTCATCACGAAAATCAAACGTCGCCGCAACCGGAAGCGGTTCAGAAATACCCGTGGATTCGATCAATAAATAATCAAATCGGCCCGCTGCAGATAAGCGGCGCACTTCATCAAGTAAATCATCGCGCAGCGTACAACAGATACAGCCATTTGACATCTCAACCAATGTTTCATCAGTGCGGCTCAACTCGGTATCCGCGCGAATGAGATCGGCATCAATATTCACCTCTGACATATCGTTGACAATCACCGCAACGCGGCAACCTTCACGATTGTTCAACGTACGGTTTAAAAGAGTAGTTTTACCAGCGCCTAAGAAGCCAGATAAAACCGTAACCGGAAGTCGTTTATCAGTCATAAAAACACCTTATTATTTAGGA
Organism: Rhodospirillales bacterium; assembly: GCA_038143065.1. Taxonomy (GTDB): domain Bacteria; phylum Pseudomonadota; class Alphaproteobacteria; order Bin95; family Bin95; genus VMCJ01. The sequence goes on from JAYQLI010000004.1 coordinate 2,917, forward strand.
TATTAAGGCAGGCTCAGTTGCCCGCACGCGCAGCATATCAAGGCTCCGTTGCAGCTCGGGTCGGGATAAATCACGCGCAATAATAACAATGCGCGTTCTACGATCCTCTTTCGCCCAGTCTTTAAGCTGCACAGGCGGTGCAAAAATATGCTGTACCCCATGGATAACGAAAGGGGCCTCGATGCCTTCGAGGAACAAAATACCTTTCACTCGCAATATATCAGAGCCTCTGATCGCAATAAGCGTGTCGAGCCAAAGATCAAAAGCGGCATCCGGTAGTGGATCATCCAAAATGATCGAAGCTGATCCAATCCGCGTATCATGCGCTGGCAAAGGCGCTGCTATTTGAGCGGCGGGGGCAAAACCTGACAGATTTGCAAGCGCCTCAAATTTTGGCTTTTCGCCAACTGTCCAATTCAAAGCTTGCTGCTTTGTGGCGTTGTTGTGAAGCGCGCTTAACCCCCAAAGTTTTCCAAACAAGCCCTTTCCCAAGATGGATCGGATGATGGTTATGCCAGGATTCAAACCATATAGGCGGCTTTCAAACTCTGCACATCAGCAGGGCTTACGAGATCGGTTTTGCTTAGAACAATCAGATCCGCCATAGCCGCTTGTGAGACGGCCTCAAATTGTGCATCAAGCGTGGCGGCCGCATGCGCAGCATCCACAACCGTTACAACCCCGTCCATCCGGGTGTTTTTTGCAAGAAAATCATCCACCAGTAACGTCTGCAAGATCGGGCCGGGATCCGCCAATCCGGTGGTTTCAATAACGATACGTTCAAATGCAACTTCGTTTTGCACGCGGCGCTCAAACAAATCCTGCGATGGTCTTTGAAAGATCACCACGCACCGAGCAGCATAGACACCCCGACCGCATTAAAATAATTTCTTCACTGCTTTCTTCGATCAGATCGTGATCCAACCCTGCTTCGCCAAATTCATTGACGATAACAGCCACGCGTCCAGCAGAACTATCGGATAAAACGGCATTGAGCAAAGTGGTTTTGCCAACGCCTAGAAATCCTGTGAGCAATGTAACTGGAACGCGTGGATCTGCCATCGGTTAATTCCCCAAAGCGTCGATGAGCGTCGTTGCATTATGGCGCATCATATCAAGATAGGTGGATGCAGGCCCGCTTTGCGCAGAAAGCGCATCTGAGTACAACGTTCCCCCAATCGTCGCACCCGTCTCATTTGCGATCTGCTCCATCATACGATTATCTGTGATCGATTCGATAAACACTGCCGAAATACTGTCTTCGCGAATTTGCGTGATCAAGGCGGCCACATCGCCAGCTGAAGCTTCGCTTTCAGTGCTCATTCCTTGGGGCGCAACAAAGGTCAGATCATACGTTGCCGCAAAATATCCAAAGGCATCATGCGGCGTTACCACCGTTCTTTTATCTGCGGGCAAACGTTTCATCATCGCCTCAATGTCAGCACTAAGCGTCTCTATCTCGGATATGAAAGTGGCGCGATTAGCATAATAATCTCCGGCGTTTTCAGGGTCGGCCTGAGCAAGCCCAGCGGCAATGTTATTGGCATAGATCACAGCATTTTCGAGGCTATGCCACGCATGCGGGTCAAATGCGCCATGATCATGCCCCGCGTGGTCGTCATGATTGTCATGATCATCGTGCTTATCATGCTCGTCATGATCGTCGTGGCCATCATGATCATCGTGCTTATCATGGTCGTCATGATCGTCATGGTCAGCGTGATCGTCATGATCATCATGGTCAGCGTGATCGTCATGATCGTGATCGTCGTGATCGTCGTGATCTTATCATGATCGTCATGGTCATCGTGATCGTGATCGTCATCGTGATCGTCGTGATCGTCAAAGGCTATTGGGACAACGCCCTTTGTCGCCACGACCATCGCGCCGTCGAAGGAGGCGGATTCGGCAAGACGTTCTAACCAACCTTCAAACTCAAGGCCGTTCAAAAACAACACATCAGCCTCTGCAACCGAGCGCGCCGCCTTTGGTGTTGGTTGATAGACATGCGTATCGCCATCTGGTCCAACCAGCGTTGTAAGTGCGATATGTTCGCCGCCGATGCGCTCAACCATATCCCCAAGGATTGAAAAGGTTGCGACAACGGGAATGGGCTCTTCAGCCCATGAGGCCATTGGAAACGATAACGAAAAAAGCGGCAAGAGCCGTGGCAGATTTCAGCGTAAAACGTAAAGATGTCATAATATTCCTTTCAAGTTTTTAAGTTACGGCGTGGTAAGTTTTGCGCAATTGCGCCTCCGACTGGTCCAAAGATAATTGACAGCCCATAGCCAATACCGGCCGCTAAAATGATTGCTGGCCCCGATGGGAGACTGTAATGAAACGATAAGAGTAACCCGATTACGCTTGAGAGCATCGCGATCAACGCGGCAACAGCGATCAGGCCAGCGATTGTTTCCGCCCAAAACTTCGCCGCAGCGCCGGGTAAAATCATAATACCCACCGCCATTAAAGTTCCAAGCGCATGGAACCCGGCGACCAAGTTCATCACCACAAGCGCCAAGAAAACAAAATGGGTAATCGCACTCAACTTGCTGACAGAGCGCAAGAATTGTGGATCGGCGCATTCTAGCACCAAGGGTCGAAACAAAAGCGCCAAAACCAAAAGCGATACGCTGGCGAAGGAACACAGCAGAATAAGCGCGGTATCGTCTAACGCCAGCACCGTTCCAAACAGCACATGCATCAAGTCAACGTTATTGCCATGCGTTGATACGATCAACACGCCGATGGCCAATGAAATAAGATAAAATGCAGCCAAGCTTGCATCTTCGCGCAGCGACGTTACCCGCGCCACGAAACCAGAAGCCAATGCAACCAGCATGCCTGCGATCAAACCTCCAACCGTCATCGCGCCAAGCGAAAGACCTGAAACCAGATAACCCGTCGCCGCACCTGGTAAAATTGCATGCGCCATTGCATCGCCAGTCAAGCTCATATGCCGCAGCATCAAAAACACCCCCACAGGGGTGGCGCCCACCGACACGGCGATACAGCCCAAAAGCGCACGGCGCATGAAGCCGAAATCCACAAAGGGCGCCAAGAGCACATCCCAGATCACGCCGCGCTCTTTCCGCAAGTATGTGGGGTTGCGGCGCAGGCCTCGCACATTTGGCGGGCACGAAACTGGTTTTCGGATGTTAAAACTTGTGCCGTAGGCCCATGCGCCACAAGCTCACGCGCAAGCATCATGGTGAATGGAAAATGTGTGCCCACGGTGGCGTAATCATGCAGAACCGCCAAGATGGTGCGGCCTTCCGAATGCCAGCGTTTGATCACATCAATCAAATCGGCCATCGTTTTTGCATCGATCGCGGCGAAGGGTTCATCCAACAAAACCAGACGCGCGTCTTGCAAAAGCAGCCGAGCAAACAATGCCCGCTGCATTTGCCCCCCGATAAGGATCCAATGGTGCGTTTTTCAAACCCGGTCAAACCTACCGCAGCAAGGGCAGCATCCACCTTCGCGCGCATCTTGGGGGTCAACCGGCCGAAAGCGCCTACCTCGCGCCAGAGCCCCATCGCCACAAGGTCAATCACGCATATCGGAAAACTTCCGTCAATCTGGGATTGTTGCGGCAGATAGGCAATCTCATCTTGGCGAAACCCGTCGATCAAAACGCCTCCCTTTAAGGGGGAAATTGCGCCGGTGACACCTTTTAGCAAGGTTGATTTTCCTGCCCCATTCGGGCCAACAATCGCTGTAAGACTGCCCTCTTGAACCTCTGCGTCCAATTCTTGGACAGCAGGCAGCCGGTCATAACCCAAGGTCAGATTCTGAAATTTAATCGCACCTGTCATAAGGCGCTCAAAGGATTGGTGGCCCAAAAGAAGCCAAGCCATAGCGCGGCGGCAATCAGGATGGCTACGCCCAATCTAGGCCCCATCCCAATTAGTAAAAGGCGGAAGGGACGCTTGTCTTTTATCATACTGCGGCCTGCGCGGGTCCACAGCTTGCGCAGATCCCATTCACTTCGATGATATGGCGTTGGGCAGAAAAGCCAGACTTTCGCAACGCGGCGCTCAGAAGTGAGAAGATATCAGGCTCAAAAGTCTCTTCTACAACGCCACAATCTTCGCATATTGAAAGCACCGAAGTTTGATGATGCGCCTCGCTTTGGCACGCGACATAGGCATTCAACGATTCCAAACGATGTATCTGGCCACGCTCCCCCAGCGCAGCAAGCGCCCGATACACGGTTGGAGGCGCAATTTTCGGATATGTTTCCTGCAGACGGTCAAGCAACGTATACGCAGAATGCGGGTTCTTGCTATCGCGCAAAATGGAAAGAATTTCCGTTTGCATTTGCTTTCCACGCTTACCCATACCGTGCTCCATAGCGACTCAATGCGTTAATAGTTATAATATAACATTACAATTCACAAATAGTTTTTTTAGGCCTTTGCAACGAACCAAAAATTCAATTTTTTGAGCAAGAAAAATACTCAAAAATTGACCAGTTAAGCTTTTTGAATGCGTAAATAGTCAGAAACCTGACAACAAAACAAAACCGGAGTAAAAAAACCGAGGGTATAGAAAACGCTCATTTGGGCGCTTCACAGCGATGAAACAGCCATTATGTTTTATCGCTTTCTTTGTAAAAGATCGCGATACTACTTTTTGGGATTTACCCACTGAATACAGAAATAATTTTTTCAGTCGTGGCACCAAGCTGTTTAAAAAAATAAACCTTGTCGCGCCGCGTTATACGATAAGGGCACTCAAAGCCGCATTCTGATATGCCTCACAATGCCCAAAATTTTTTTATTTCCCCCAAGGACAAAGAGCTTCAACCTTTTGGCGGCCCAGTTTATTCAATGTTTTTATGTTTTCTGCGTAAATCTTCTCGGGCTCTGAAACATGGGCCAGGGCTCTACTCAGGTGAGCTTGCCGCAGAATATGTATGATTGGATAGGGCGCACGATTGGTAAAGTGGCTTAGATCATCCGCTGGCACCCCTCGATCAAATCGTCAAATCTGCCCCAAAGGCGCTGACGTTAGACACTAATTTATCTTTCTGTTATAAATACATAAATAAAAAACACCTCAGGAAAGGCTCCTAAGGCAGGGTTAAAGGATAAGCTGTAAGGGGTAATGCGTAAGACGTAATACTGTAATTCGTAATACTATAATTCGTAATATATAATATATAATACATAAGGGTTTGGGTGTTCCCAACACCCTGTCAGCTTAGAACAAACTACACTACAATTTATTCTTTATCGTCTGCTATTAGAGCTGTCTTTATTTCCATAGCTTCAGGATATTTTTTCTATGTCTTTAGGGCTGCTCTCTGATGCCCTCTTTAAGCACTTCCTTTTTTGATACCCCTCTTATGCTTAGCCTTTAAAGTGTCTCCTCGTGGCACTCTGGGGCACTCTGGTAACTTTGGCCTGTAAATTTGCGCTGCTGTTCTTTTAATAGCACTTCGCTATTTGAGCTTTGACATTTGCTTGAGTATGTTTCCATCCACCTGATTTTAATCTGAAATATTTTTGCTGCTTCACACACTTGAACTCACTTTTCCACTTTCTATATCAAAAGTGAAAATTGAGATGTAGGAGGATTGTATCATGCATATGGACCTTCAAACCGCAGTTGAAGCGATCCTAAAAAGCAAAGACCCTGTGACAACGATAGGCGATCTAATTGTTGCCGAGGGTGGATTTTGGAACCAAAGCGAAGCAACCGACAAAGGACAGCTATTCACAATACAACTATTTGGAGTGCAGGGTATTGGCTTAGGCGCTGCTGCCGCACTTGATAGCTGGCTTCAACGAGCGACGAACGCAATTCAATCTGAGTTTTCAGATACTCACTAAGCTGCATTAGGTTCAGTAATGACTTGGGGTTCTCTAAAGTCACGGATAATGCAGACGCTTCTGCTCCCGATACTGCTTATTCAGGGAAATATGGTCAGGAAACAGGCCATTGAACTTCCTGAAGCAAAAGGAGCACGAAAAGGGCTCTGTGGATCTGGTAAAGATTTAAGTATCATTTTCTTGGGTGACTCTTCTGCTTGTGGCGTAGGCGTCGATCATCTTGACGACGCTTTGTCTGGACGTCTTTTGACCTCGATCAAAGATGAATACTCGTGTGATTGGTCAATACTTGCAAAGAGTAAAATTACCACTCGAGATCTCATTAAAATTATCCAAAATGAGGCAGATACTAAGGTTGATGTTGCAGTTATTTGCATTGGAATGAATGATATTACTGCAGGTAAACATGCTGAAAGTTGGATTTTAGAACTGTCCGAATTGAGGTCGCTTTTAACAGAAAAATTTGCAGCAAAAAAAATGATATTTTCAGGCATTCCCCCAGTGCGTCATTTGAAACAAATATCTCAGCCTCTTCATTATGTTCTCAGTTTGAAAGCATCTGTTTTTGAAAATGCATTGCAGGAATTTTGTGTCTCACACCCGAACTGTCATTATGTGGATATTAATTTACCCGTTAATAAACAAACTATGGCGAAGGATGGCTTTCATCCAAATAAGATATTCTACTCTACATGGGCTGGCAGAATAAGAGCTTTGCTTTGATTTTGATTTTTGGCGAAATAGAGACAGCCGCTTGATGGGTTTTAGAATGCCTGAAACATCTATTATCTTTGACTGAACCCTACCACACCTTCTGCATGTGCTCTCTCATGACGTCTAGGGCATAGCCTGAGCCATAGTTGGCAGCGACTGTGTTGGAACCATGCCCTAGGATGGCCATTGAGATAGCCTCAGGGCAGCCTGTATTCCTCAGCTTGTCCTTCATGCGGTGGCGGAGGGAATGCATCGTAAGCTTCTTATCGGTGATTATGATTCTCAGGCGCTTCATCAGCATAGCAGAGGCAGCATCATTGCCACGTGGGCGAGCGTATTTGGGGAATATAGCCTCCCATCCTCCTTGCCTTTCCTGTGCTCCTGCAGTGTCTCTGCTGCCCTGTGGCTCAGTGGTAGTGTTCTATGTGAGCCCTTGGTCTTAAGACCTCTTATGCTGTTGGGGCGTATGGTTACTGAGCGCTCCTGCAGGTCCACGTCTTGGACTTCTAGCCCTACAATCTCCGACAGCCTTGCACCTGTATCTATCAAGGTGATGAAGAGTGCCCAGGCAAGCGGGTCATTCTGATAGCAGGGAGTTGCTATGGCGATATGCTCGTCCGTCAGCGGATGCCTATCCTCGACGCTGGCCCCTGCTCCCTTTTATCTTCAATCCGTTGAATACGTTTGGGATGGTAAGGCTATGCTCTGTTATCACGTAGTTCACGGCTGCCTTTACAACGGCCACATTCCTCAGCACCGAGTTGGGCTTCATCCGCTCCAGTAAGTGGTCCCGAAAGGCATTGGCATCCTGCTCTGGTAATCTCTTCCAGGCTACCCTTTTCCAGCTTGTGCTCTCCCAGGCTGCTTTTAAGGTCTTTGCGCAGCTTCTTTATACGCAGGGCAGCATCTTTATCTCTCACACCTTCCCCGGCTTTATAGGCTGCATATTCACTTAAGGCTGTATCCAGTGTCATGGGCGGCGACTGTAGCTTGCCGTTGTAGACTTGCCTCACCACCTCCTGTGGCAGTTTGCCAGCAATCGTTTGGGCCAGCTCATTCAGCGCATAGTCCTCTTGGCTGTATTCAACGATTTGACCAGCCACGACCATATCCGCAACTTCCTCGCCCAGCGCTGCTCTAATGAAGGCCAGGGCTCGTTCATTGGCGGGCATGGTCTCTTCTGCTGCAAACAGCTGCCTCTATTTCCAAGTGTACTTTGGGAAGGGCCTTCATCGCCTCTGAGTAGCTCTCCCCAGTTGCCGATAGAGTGTATCCTTTCCAATCAGGTGTCTGAGCTTTTTTAGGAACGTTTCTTTTATAGCGATACGAGCCGTTCTGGCGTCTAAAGACATAGGCGGGGAGTTTTGGCATCTTGGGGTCCATCTCATAGTTTTGAATCCAACTGTGAGGCGGATCAGTCGCTTTGCCTGTCCAGCTTTGACAAAATACAGCAAAATCTGACCAAGTGGTCCCAAAAGCGGTCCCGATAAATGGTCCAACCCACTGGTATAATTGAATTTATTCAAAAAAACTGGGTGAAAATGGCGCTGTGCTGAGTGTTGAAAGCTCCATGCTCCCGCAAAATTCCCTGTTAACAGGGAAATTTACAGGGAAAACCATCAGGATCTGCTACTATTCGTGCTGCAAAGCCCAGTATTTATTGAGCAACGCTGATTTTACTTGCAAATTTAACAGGGAATTTAATTCGCAAGAACAGGGAAATTTAACTTAAAAAGAAGAAGAAAAAGCACGACAAAACACACTTATTAGGATTTTGTTAGAAGATGAAACGCGGGCCAGAGTTTTAGATGTTTAGGGAGTGATAGGATTGGAAGTCGACCCTTTTTCTGCACCTGGGAAATTCTGGCGAGGCAATTTACACACCCATTCTACCCGCTCGGACGGGGTACTTGATCCAGATGAAGTCGCTCGTTGTTATCAGCTTGAAGAGTATGACTTTTTAGTAATGACAGACCACTTCGTAGGTTTGTTTGACTATCCCTTGACCAACATTCAATACTCCGAAAACGAGAACTTCAGAAGGCTGGCTGGTCAAAAAAGGGTAAATAAAAACCAAAATGACCGCCCAACATGGAGAAACTCCTTGTTGAACGGCCACTTGTTCTAATCCATCTGTCAGCCACCTTCAGCATGGGCGAACCATTGCGTCCTGCGTCTCAGTTAACGGGCACATTATCCGAAGATAACACTTCCGCCACCTAATCGCCGATGCCTTCGATGATAATGATCCAAAGATCAAAACCTTTCCAACATCTGTAGTCTAACTCGCCGATTACCTTCAGCATTAGCGAGCCAATGCTTCCTGCGTTTTAGTCAAAGGGCGTAAAATCCGAAAACATTACTCACTTTTTCTATCACGCCGATGCCTTTCCGTTTTCTTATCCGAAGATCAGAACCTTCCCAGCATCTGTAATCTAACTCACCAGTTACCTTCAGCGTTAGCGAACTTACGCCTCCTGCGTTTAATTTGTTTCCGCAATCTCCGAAGAGTTTGTTTTCACAATTTGACCGCCGATGCTTTTGTGGATAATAATCCGAAGATCATAACCTCTCCAACATCTGTAATCCAACAGTGGTACATCCGTTTTAGCCTTAAATCCGTTGCCAGTTTTAAGCCTGAAATTTCGATACCCCCCAGACTAGATTAACTTTTAAAATTACACGAGATCTGCCATCCACAAAGCCCAAAATGCGGCATTTTGACAAGGTGGCTGACTTATCCCCAACTTTCTTATCTTACTCACATTTTTATCCACAAAAACTGTGGAAAAAGTCATCAAACCTTAACAATTCACGATTTTCAAAAGAATCAGGAAGCATTGATTATGAGCGAAGACCGCCTTCACACGCATGGAGGATAAGATCGACAAATTGTCAGAAGCTGTCCACGCCATCGCTCGAATGGAAGAGCGAATGCTTACCGTCTTTAAGCGGCTGTAAAACGTGGACGGCAGCATAAAGAAAATGGATGACCGCATCGATGAGATGGAAAAACAGGCCCTTGCCAGAGGTCAAAAAATTGCATTTGCTGAATGTCTAGCCCCCTATATTCGCCCATTGATTTTTGGTTTCTCTAATATGGTTTCTGGGGCGGGTGGGCGCATGTTTAATGCGTGATGAGGTCTGATCTGGTTATATTGCCTAAGCCAAACATTGATAGCGACCTGAGCTTGTCGTGTGGTGTGGAACCATTCAGCGTTGAGGATTTCTTTTCGTAGGGTCCCATAGTTCTATCTAGCTGGATTCGAGGCAAATGGAGCCTTTGAACAGCGTGTTTTGACGAATGACCTTCAGGGCTTTGCTGAGGCAAAGCAACAACCGCTGCAGAGCCCTGAAGATTTTGTTTTAGAAATATTGGAGCGTTTGCGTGATGAGAAATTCACCCTAATAGCTTACAGTACAGCTGAAATGACAATTATAAAAAACTTTTAAATACAGGTCATCAACACAAGACTTTGCAGATCTGCGTTATCTTAATTTGCTGACAGCAGCAAAGCGTTGGATACGAAAATACAGAAAAAATGACTTTGAAGCTTTGCCACCACTTAGACTTGGAGCTAACTTTTCCACCCAAAAACGGCAAAGATATTCTCTTGCTTCCGTGATGCGTCGGACAAGTTATCATGCAGAAAATGATTATGCTCCAGGCAAGACGACAAGCCGTTCAATGCCGCAATTAGCGCGCTAAAACTTAAAGAGCAAATCTTTGATTACTTGGGCATCGTGAGGTAACTCATATCAGACCTAGACTATTTTTCATTTTTTTCTGCTTGATAAGAAATTGTTACAAAACACGCCTACACAAACAGGGTAACATGAGGGATTTAAGATGGCTTGGTTATGCAAATACTTGTTTAATTTTCAACTTTTAATTTCAGCATTGTAAGCTCTGACATAAGCAACTGTTGCGTTAGTTCCGATGATTTTAAGTAGCAAGGCATTCGTAAAATCGCATGGATCTCATTATAGATAGGCTGATACATGAGCGAGCGCCATGGCTTTCGTCACAATCGCCTTTAACGGCTGCGTTAGATACATTTCTAAAATTCTGTCTTGATTACGATAATACAGTTACCGAGGCTAAAAATCTGGAGCACCTATCGGGTACGGATGTGCTAAACAAACTCAGTACTGAAATTGCGCGCCAAGTAAATATCGCTGGTTTACAGAATATTCCAGAAACTGGATCGGCGTTAATCGTTGCCAATCATCCAACCGGCATCGCAGACGCCATAATTTTATACAAAGTACTCAGCACTAAGCGGCGAGATTTGTATTATTGTGCAAATAATGACATTTTACGTGTCTTCCCACAACTAGAAGAACATATTGCGCCAGTAGAATGGCGCAAAGAAAAACGCAGAAAATCAAGCACACAAGCCACTCTGCGCTTCATAAAAACTGCGATTGAAAATGAAAAATTGGGTGTGATATTTCCATCTGGGCGACTTGCGAAGCGCAAAGGCTTTAAATTGGTTGAACGAAACTGGATGACGTCTGCTGTAACAGTGGCACAAAAATACAATTGTCCGCTTATCCCAGTCCATATAGCTGCACGAAACTCTTATCTCTTTTATTTATTTGACATGATTCATCCGACCTTGCGCGATATTACGCTGTTTAAAGAGACTTTGAACAAAAGGCGCTTTCGTTTTGACGTCAATATTGGTCCGTCAGTTTGCCCGCAGTCGCTAAGTCGGGATCCAAAAATTGCTACCAATATGTTGAAAGAAATCGTGATTTCTCTGATAAGCGGGCAGAAAATACTCAGAAACGCAATGTGCCGCAGCATTGGTTAGATATTTTGCAAGCGATAAATTAATTCGAGGCATAAAAACATGTTAGAGAATGCTAAAGACGTAAAAGAAATTAGTTATGCACATTCGGCCCAGTCAAAAGGCGGGCGAACTATCATTAAGCTTATGGAGAATATGACAGGTCGCATTGGGCTGCTTAAGCGGGCCAGAGGATATCAAGATGAAATTAAGGCAGGTTATTCCTTTTGAATGTTATTGTTGAACGATATGGTCTGGAGCTTGATGTACTGCTTGGTTCGCTTTCGACCATTCCCAAAGAAGGCCCGTTAATTGTTATTTCAAACCATCCCTATGGTATTTTAGATGGATTGATGTTGGGTCGTATTTTGGATGAAACACGTCCAGATTTTCGGATATTAGCCCATAAAGTCTTCAAAAAATCTGAAGACCTTAATCGAGTAATTTTACCAATTTCTTTTGATGCCAACAAAGAGGCCTTAGAAATAAATCTTCAAACGCGGAAAACTGCGTTGGATTATCTGAAAAATGATGGATGCATAGGCATCTTTCCAGGCGGTACCGTCTCAACTGCAGCGAAGCCATTTTCTCAGCCCTTGGATCCTAATTGGAGAGCCTTCACTGCGCGCCTGATCATCAAATCGAACGCTTCTGTGGTTCCGATTTACTTTGACGGCCATACAAGCCGACTGTTCCAACTTGCAAGTCATTTGCATTACACGCTGCGCATGGGTTTAATGATAAATGAGTTTAGATCTCGCGTGGATAGTAAAGTCAAGGTCGCCGTCGGAGAGCCTATGACCTTCCAAGAACTTGCTCCATACGCCAAAGATACAAGGGCTTTAATGGATTATTTACGTCAGAAAACCTATGAACTTTCAACGAATGCGGATCTCGGGCTTGAGTATGGTTATGAATTTGAAGACAAGTACAAGCCATAGTCAGCAGTTATCATCCAAATTAACAGAAATCACGGCTCTGGCTGAACGATGGATCGTGCGTGCGCCTCAAGCCTGAACGCGCGAACCATGTCTGGTCCTATGACTTCATCCAAGATCGCACGGCTGACGGGCGGGCCTATCGGACACTGAACATCATCGATGAATACACACGGGAGGCACTTATGATCCGCGTCGATCGCAAGCTCAACTCAACCGATGTGCTGGACGCTTTGACGGACCTGTTCATACTGCGTGGGCCACCAGAATACATCAGGTCAGATAACGGCCCTGAGTTCATTGCACAGAAGGTGCGGGACTGGATCGCCGCTGTCGGCGCCAAAACCGCCTATATCGAACCTGGATCACCCTGGGAAAATGGATACTGTGAAAGCTTCAACGCTCGGTTCCGCGACGAGCTGCTCAATGGCGAACTGTTCTACGGCTTAAAGGAGGCCCAAATCCTAATCGAGAAATGGCGCATTCATTACAACACCGTCAGGCCACACAGTTCATTGGGCTATCGTCCGCCTGCATCGGATAGCATCGTTCCGATGGACCAAAGGCCGACAATACACTTACATTCAAACCGGATCACCCAATGGGGGCACGCCAGGGTTAGGCATGGCATAGACGCTAATTTGCACAGCACTTTAGGGCAAGGTGGTTTATTCTGACAGAGCCGCCAATAGCGCCGTTTCAGAAAGTCTTTTGATCTGGCTCTTATATTCTACTCACAACGAACCACAAATACGTATGCTGCAAAGGGCATCAGTAACGAGTATGCTAACGCTGGCATGATCGGTTCACATTTCTTTCACAATTTGCAATACAAATTTAACAATCTTTTTACCAAAATTTAATACTGCCGTCATTGAGCTGTCATAATTTTATGATGTCCACCCTGTATTGTTATTTACATGGAGCAAATCAAAAATGACAAATCTTAAGCGCCAATTATCGGCCATAATTGCAACATTTATATTAGCTTCTACCAACGTTGTATTAGCTGGGTCACATAGCAAGACCTACACGATGACGGTGACTGATGCTGAATCTATGGAAGAAATGATTTCTGAATGGGGTCCATTGGCAGAAGCGCTGGGATCAATACTGAACGCAGAGATGAAATTGATACAAGTCGCCAGTCATACCGGAGCAGCGGAAGCGATGCGAGCTGGCAAAGTCGACTTAGCCTTCACAGGACCTGCCGAGTATGTTGCTATAAACAAGCTCACAAACGGCGAAGCAATGATCGGGATAGCACGACCTGATTATTATTGTGGCATAGTGGTAAAAACAGCGGACGGTTACACAAAGGCATCTGATCTAAAAGGAAAGAAGATTTCTTTCAAACAGGGGTCTACTTCTTATCACTTCTGTCCAATGAAGTTACTTAAGGATTATGGCATCGATCCTCTTACTGATATTGAAGCAGTTTTTACAAGTAAATCCTTACAACACCCTGCAATGGTGCGCGGTGATACAGACGCCATGGCCACGAATGTCAGAAGTTGGATAAAAAATGATAGGAGCAAAGAACCTACAGGAAATGGTGATTACAAGGTCTTGCTTCGTTCAGGTGATCTACCCATGGATATGATTATGGCAGGTGGGCATATCAAAGGTCAAGAATATGACACAATCAAAAATGCAATTGTAGAAAATGAAACAATGTTATTGGAGGCACTTTTCAGAGGTGTCGATGCTAATGACGGTTCTTCTGCCCATTCCAAATACAAGGGGACTAGGCTAGTCCCCGTAGTAGACTCAGACTACGATGTGGTTAGAGAAATGTATGTTGCAGTCGGCATGCCTGAGTTCACTTTAGATTGATAAAATATCATATAGCAGTCCCAGATTGTCACACCTGGGACTGCGCTAGGTTTTGGCATGAAAACTTTAACAGTATCTAATCTCCACAAGTCTTACAACGATAAGAATGTACTCAACGGGTTGAACTTCGAGGTATCAAAAGGCGAAGCCATATCCATTATTGGCTCCAATGGCGCGGGCAAATCAACTTTAATAAAATGCATCCTCTTTTTGACAAAACCAGATAGTGGCTCAGTCGATATATTTGAAAATAGAGTGAATAATCTATCACAATCTGCACTTAGGAAATTAAGATCCAAAGTTGGCGTCGTGTTCCAAAAGCACAACCTAGTTCCACGTTTGTCTGTGCTTTCAAATGTTATTCATGGAGGCATTGGTGAAGCCAATACTAGTTCTATGCTTCCGCTCTCGGCTATCACTAGATGGACACATGTAACCGCATCAGGTGCGATTAGATCAAAAGCTGTAGATTGCTTAAAGATGGTGGGGTTGGAGAGCTTAGCTCTAAAAAGAGCTGACTCACTGTCAGGAGGTCAATCGCAGCGAGTGGCAATTGCTCGAGCCCTCATGCAAAACCCAGAAATCATTATCGCGGATGAGCCTGCTGCAAGTCTCGATCCTGTAGCAGGCCAACAGGTCATGGATCTGTTTTTTAAATTGTGTAAAGAACAAAATATTACACTCTTATTTACCTCTCACAATACTGACCAGGCTTTGGATTATGCCGATAGAACCATTGCGCTGAAAATGGAAAAATTAGCTTAGACGAAAAAACAAATATGCTAAAATCAAAGGATCTCATAAGTGAATATGGATGACGCACCAGCCCGCCTTCCCTCCAAATTACATTTTTATTTGTTAATAATAATAGTATTCTCATTATTTTCAGCCTGGTCATTCTCTGGGTCTGGGTTTTCTGTTTCTAAGTTGATAGAAAGCCCAGAATACCTAATGGATTTTCTTAAAAGAGCATTTCCGCCCTTCTCAGAGCACCGAATTACCTGGGATGCATTTTTTAGATATTTGGATGCTTTGCTAGAGACAATTCAGATGGCTTTTGCTGGAACTGTACTGGGCGTTATATTTGGATTTGTTCTGGCATTGCTGGCCTCTAAAAATTTATTGTTCACCTCCCCTTATCTCAGACCCATAGGAATTTTTTCTAAAGGGTTAATTGCATTTTTCAGAACTGTACCTGACCTAGTCTGGGCTATAATATTTGTGGTAGTGGTTGGTCTTGGGTCTTTTGCTGGTACACTCGCTATTATGGTGGACACAATAGGGTTCTGTGGGCGATTTTTTGCTGAAGAAATGGAAGAGGTTGATAAAAGTCCTGCAGAAGCTTTGGAGTGTTGTGGAGCCACCAAAATAGATGCAACTTTTTCAGCTGTCATCCCTGCAGCCATGCCAGGTTTTATTGCAACTTCGCTATTTGCATTTGAAAAAGCGATTAGGTCTTCTGTAATTCTCGGAATTGTCGGGGCCGGAGGCATCGGCTTACAATTACAAAGCTTATTCAATTTTTTTCTCATATGACCGGGCGATGGTTATAATTGGAATGATTTTCATACTTGTCTTGGGGATCGAGCAAATCAGCAATTACGCCAGGCAAAAAATTATTTCTCGGTAATTCAGTTCAATTATCAATAAGAAAGTATGTGGATTAAAAATGAATACTCAATCAATTCTTATTCAGGGCGCTAATGTTCTTCTACCAACCGGTACGGTTGAAACATGCGTGTTAATTGAAAATGGGCTTATTGCTGGAATCGGTGATAACTTTAGGGCTGATATTACAATCATGGGAAAGGGTTTTCTTCTGACGCCCTCTTTGATTGACGTTCATGGCGACTCATTCGAAAGACAAATTATGCCAAGACCTGGTGTAAAAATACCTCTGGAAATAGCAATTAAAGAGACAGATAAACAACTTGCAACAAATGGTATCACCACTGGTTATCATGCGATTACATTCAGCTGGGAAGACGGTCTACGGTCAATTGATAGCTCTCAAAAACTTATATCTTTCATAGACAGATTTTCCAATTATTTGTCAGTCGAAAACAGAATCCAAATAAGGTGGGAAACCTTCGCATTTGAGGCAATTGAATTTATTGAGAAATCGTTTTTGAATACTTTACCCCCAGCACTGGCTTTCAACGACCACACCTCAATTACTATGCGTCCATTCAACACTACACTGCAGCAAAGACCATTTGAACATTCGCTCGACTTTGAAGCAGCTAATTTAAAAGATCCAAGATTGACCGACAGAATTGGCTCAAAGGTTAAGAGGTCCGGTATGAGCGAGAAAGATTATCTAGAAAAGTTGGAGAAAATTTGGGAGAGAAAACCCGAAGTTCCAAACAAAATAAAAGAGCTTGCTAAAATTGCAAACCTTAGAAACATACCTCTGCTCAGTCATGATGATACGCAAATTGAAACCAGAGATTTCTTCCGTAAGCTTGGGTCCAAAACTACCGAATTCCCAATGACTGCAGAGGTCACTCAGCATGCTAAAAATGAAAATGATATTACGGTGTTTGGAGCACCCAATGTACTTAGAGGGGGCAGTCATACTGGCTCGGTGAGTGCAAGTGATATGGTCGAGGACGGTTTATGCGACGTGCTGGCATCAGACTATTACTACCCAGCATTACTTGGAGCAATTCACAAGCTTCATCGAGAGCGACGAGGACCCCTTGAACGTCTCTGGAGTTTGATATCCGGAGGACCAGCAGCTGCAATGAGAATAAACGATAGGGGAATTATTGAAATTGGAAAGAGAGGGGATTTGTTGTTGCTAAATTGGTTAGAAGAAGGCTCCCCATTAGTTGCTGCAACAATCTCTAATGGAAAAATAGTACATTCAAACGGAATAAGACTAGTCCGTTCAAAAAAAGGTTGAGTTTGCTGTCTATGGATAAAAAATAAGAAGTACATATTCAAATTGTAAATGGGCTGGCAGGGTCAAAAATTCATCAGTAGCAGCCATATCCATTATAATCTGCGAGTCGCGCTTTCGCTGAATGAATTCCGCAGGCGCACAGAAAAAGCCGGTCAAGATCACCATCGGAGACCCGATTTCACCAGACACTCTGTCGACTTTTTCGAGCGTCGGAAAAAGCATGATGGATTTCCTGCGTAACCAGACATATACGCTGTCCCCTGATTGTGTCCTGTCCTCTGAATACGGCTTCAAGTTTGAAGAACAGTATAGAAGTTGAGCGCAAGCCCCGCTTCGTACAAAATAGTGGTTTCTTCGTATAACTATCACCTCTCTGTCATGTTCGCATTCGATCCTTCCAACAATACAATTGCAGAAAGTAAAATGCGAAACACTGCTGCTTTCATTTTGACGTGCTACGGAGCTTTGCCAGTCACAGCACAAATGATTGAAAACATGGAATATGGTCCACGCCCCTACTACCTCATTGATCAGATGCGGGACGGTGTTTGGCTTCAATCTCTTAACCTCGAAGATGTGCTCTATTGATCGAAGCGGAACCGGAACTCGGTGCGCAGGCGGTTTATTTGATGGATGAGTAAAACAGCGAGTGCTATTCCCCATGGTTGCGGGCACGTCACCCAACACCATGGAAGAGCTGAAATCGATGGGTGTGAACTACATCGCACCGCGAACATGGATGCTGGTCACAACATCCGCAGACGGAGAAATCGTACCGTCAGAGTTGGCTGTGCAAGCCAAAGCAGGCGGGCTGGAGATCATCACATTGACAATCGAGCGGCCTGGCCCTCTCATGTCCGGTGGCGTCTGGTACTGTTAGTCCATTGCAGACATCACCAATAGTGATGGAGTGATGTATGAATATATCGACGCATTGGCGCAGGATGTTGGCGTCGTGGGCATCTTCTCTGATTGGTCCGCAACAGTGACCTATTACACAAGCTGCATGGGGCTTGAATAGGCCCTTACCTTCGCGTAACGCATTGATCCTCCCCTCCCGTCAGCCTGACAAAGTTCTCTCGGCCCTCGCCTTTTGGGCGGGGGCTCCTGATTTCAACCAAACCCGCACGATAACTCAGGAACGGCGGGAAAAGTCTTAACTGTCATAGAGCTGTTTCAATTCTATGGAAATAAACCGATATGAAAGATCGAATTGATCCATTGATTGAAGAACGCGCAAAATGGCTGTCCGTCAACCGGCCTTTTGCGCGCGTGGCCCGCACCTGCCTTGATCGCCTGTTGAGCTATGAAAAGGCCCTTGAACTCACAAATCAGATGCATGACTGGCCCAGCAACAAAATCATGGACCATCTCGGCCGGCTTTTGACCCAGCGTGTGACCTGCTCAGGGCTTGAGAATATCCCCGCATCCGGTCCGGGTCTGATTGTGGCTAACCATCCAACCGGGATCGCGGACGGGATCATCCTGCACCGACTGCTTGCGACGAAGCGGCCCGATAAATATTTCTTCGCTAATAGCGATATTTTGCGCCTCCTTCCACAGATGGAAGATATGATTGCCCCCGTCGAATGGCGGGTCGACCGGCGCACCCAAACTAAGACACGCGCAACGATGATTTACACAAAACAGGCGGTCGAGTCGGGGCGTCTTGGCGTTATCTTTCCGTCAGGGCGATTAGCCAAACGGCGCGGTTTCCGGCTTCATGAACGCCCATGGATGGCGTCGCCTGTGACCTTGGCGCGAAAATTCGATTTGCCGATTATTCCTGTGCGGATAGAAGCGCGCAACTCGGTATTGTTCTACCTCTTTGATTTGATCCATCCAAGCCTGCGCGACATTACCTTGTTTCATGAAACGCTCAACAAGGAGCGCCAGAGGTATCGAGTCGATATCGGCACTCCGATTGCGGCAAAAAACCTGCCCATCAAGCATGAGGAAGCGATCACCATGCTGTATCACGCCGCGCTTGCACTTGCCGGAAACGGGCGTGAACAGGACAAAACTGTGCCACTTTTGCCAAAATGGCGTGCAAGTCAGGCCTAGGCCTACGCGCGCAAAAAGGTGTCAAAGGGTCAGTGTAACCCGATCCCCGCAAACCATATGCGACCGTATTCGACAGGCTCACCAGCCTCGGACGCATTCACTCTGGACGTTCGCAACAACGGATCACTTTCGCTGACCTGCAAGAGCAGCGCATAGGTCGCGGGTGCGCGGACCGCCGTGACTCGGGTTGAGACACGCGTATAGTCATAAATACCTTTCATGCTCAGCGCTTCGGTGACGCTGCTTGTCTCGGATAATGCTGCAGCACTTCCAGAAAGCTTTGTTATCGGAAACAGGCTTTCCAAAGCCGCGATCGGCTGACCATCCGCCAAGGACAGCCCGTGATAAGCGCAGACCGTATCGCTTGTTTATAGGTGCAACGCTTGCCTCTTCTGCGGTTGCCGCGCGGGTATCCAGTGTCAGATTGCGTTTTTTACGGTTGGCGTCCCGCAGTGATCAGATTTTCATGAAACCGGATACGTTGCCCAATCGGATAATCGTTCGGTGTCGCAGCCACATAGGCGCGCACCGCGCCGTGTGCGAACCAGCCCTTCATCAATCAAAACAGAGAACCCGTGACGAACTGTATGGCGGTTTACGCCGAAATGCGCCGATAGCGCCGCCTCGGTCGGTAACTTGTCACCGGGGCTATTGCGCCCTTCCGCCAATTCGCTGCGCAGTGCATTTGCAATGGCTTTCCATCTCAGAGTCTCTTCGGGGCTGTCGCACAAAATTTACAAAACTCTTCTATCATGGACAATGATGGTTGATACGATATGTACAGTTGTGGAGAGGAGAGCCAAGTTGTCGAGATGAAAGACACAGGACACGAAAATAACTCTCGCAAAGCGTGGATGGGCTTGCTGGCGAAAGCTCCCGAAGGCCGTGTTGCTGCGTTGTTGAGGGTGAAATGGAGCGCCCCGATTTCACGTGGCTGCGTGCCCCTGAGATTGGCAGCACGATGGTGCGCGGGCGTGCCGGGGCGATCGGCGCCCCATTTAATCTTGGTGAGATGACCATCACCCGCTGCGCCCTGACTTTGGAAACCGGCGAAACAGGTCACGCCTACATTCAGGGACGCCGAAAAGCGGATGCTGAAACCGCAGCCCTCGTCGACGCACTCATGCAAACCGAAAAAGCAGCGCTTACGCCAAGCGGTCCTTAACCCGCTGGAAGCCGAAATGAACGCGGCCAAAGCAGCCCGCGCGGCCAAAGCGGCCGCAACAAAGGTAGACTTCTTCACCATGACGCGAGGAAAAGACTGATGCAGGCAAACACCCTCTCTGGCGGCTTCACTAATCCTGCAACCCAGTCAGCACATGCCTTTCGATCTGTGATGGAGGCGATGGCCCGTCCTGGGACCATTCAAGACATCGAAGGTGCAGAGCCGCCGGCTTCATTGTCGTCTGCGGCGGGAACTGTCCTACTGACCCTTTGTGACACTGAAACGCCAATTTATCTGGCAGGCGCGATAGATTGCGCTGATGTTCGTGAGTGGCTATCATTCCATATCGGTTCTCCCTTTGTTGGTCCGGCGAACTGTATGTTTGCGGTAGGCTCATGGGATGCGCTTGAGCCGCTGTCGGCCTACCCTATTGGGACGTCGGAATATCCGGACCGTTCTGCCACTCTGATTGTAGAAACGCCCCAACTTACCTCATTGGGCGCTAAGCTGTCTGGCCCCGGGATCAAGGATCAAGCGATGCTTTCCTTACCGAAACGTGCCGCATTTCAAGCCAATAGGATGCTATTCCCGCTGGGGTTGGATTTCATATTCACAACCGCCCACCAAATCGCGGCGCTACCCCGTACCACGGAGGTCTCGTAACATGTACGTAGCTGTCAAAGGTGGGGAGCGCGCCATCGAGAATGCCCATGCCTGGCTTGCCGAAGAACGCCGGGGGACAAGGGTGTCGCAGAACTCAGCATCGCACAAATCCGCGAGCAGCTGAGCCTTGCAGTAAACCGCGTTATGGCCGAGGGCTCGCTTTATGATCCTGACCTTGCAGCACTTGCGATCAAGCAGGCGCGTGGTGATCTTATCGAGGCAATCTTTCTGATACGTGCTTACCGCACCACCTTGCCCCGCTTTGGCGCATCCCAGCCGGTGGACACGGGTGCAATGGCCTGCGATCGACGCATTTCAGCGACCTTCAAAGACTTGCCAGGAGGACAAGTCCTTGGACCAACCTTTGACTACACCCACCGTTTGCTGGATTTCAAGCTGGCCGCAGACGGTGAAGTGGCTGAAGCTCCGAGCCGCGACGTGGTCAAAGGCGATGTGCCTCATGTTGCCGAATTTCTGAACCTTGAAGAGCTGATCGAACAGGCCCCTCAGGGATAACACACCGCCCCCGACTTGACCCGCGAACCCTTGGAAATGCCCGCCAAGCGCGCCTTACGACTACAGGCCCTGACCCGCGCGGACGAAGGCTTTACACTTGGCCTTGCTTATTCAACACAGCGTGGCTACGGGCGCAACCACGCCTTCGTTGGCGAGCTGCGTATTGGGTCCGTTCCGATTGAGATGGACATCCCCGAACTGGGCTTCGCGGTCGAGATCGGCGAAGTCACCCTGACCGAATGCGAAACGGTTAACCAGTTCACTGGCTCAAAAACAGAGCCGCCGCAATTTACGCGCGGTTATGGACTGGTCTTTGGTCAGACCGAACGCAAAGCAATTTCAATGGCACTGGTCGATCGCGCGTTACGCTGGGAAGAACTGGGCGAGGACAACGTCGGGGCTCCAGCACAGGACGCGGAATTCGTGCTGTACCACGCTGATAATATCCAAGCGACGGGCTTTCTTGAGCATATCAAGCTACCACATTACGTCGATTTCCAATCTGAGCTAGAGCTGGTGCGCAAGCTGCGCCGAGAAGCCCTGGGCGATCAGGTTCAGAAGGCAGCGGAATGACTGCCGATACGGTGGTCTTCGAAATTGGCGGTGTCCTTGTGGACTGGCAGCCTCATCTGGCTTGGGCTGATGACCTAGGCGAAAACGGCACGCGGGTGGCGCAATATATTCACCGCTACACCCGCACTGTCCCAGATAAATTGTCTGCAACTTGGGACCCGCTTTATGCGCTCAAAGACAAAGACGTCACGCTGCATGCCATCACCGATTGGTCCGCTGAAAAATGGCCTGAGGGCCTAAAGGTGCAGCCTAAATTAGGTGAGGTCTTTGGTACAACCGTCATGCCCGACGAGCTTTGCGTTTTGAAACCCAGTACGAAAATCGGCAAAACACTTTGCACCCACGCGAAAGTGCCCTCTGATCAATGCGTCTATATCGATGACGGGCTTCACAATTGCCTTGGAGCGCGAGCCGCTGGCGTGGATGCCATCCACTTTACCAACGCCGCAGACCTTCGGGCAGGTTTGAATGAAAGAGCGCTGCTATGACGCCTTACCCTTTGAAATCAGATCCGTTTTGGTCAGGACGGTCAGCGATCAAACACACCGGACTGGGCCTTTGTGTCCATAAACCAACCATCTGGCCCGCAGTAGTCATTGGGCAAAACCGGCACGAGGTAGGGCAGCACCCAAGCCACGAGCCGTTCAAATACGGCCAAGCCTACAAGTGCAATCAAAACACCAAATCAAAACTCAACATTTCGTTCCCCATACTATAGAAATTGGTTCTTTTGGGGCTTACACCTATTTTGAGATAGTACTGTGACACACCAAGACAATTACAACTTCGCTTATCTCGATGAACAAACCAAACGGATGATCCGGCGTGCGATCCTTAAGGGGCTCGCTATTCCGGGCTATCAGGTGCCCTTCGCCTCTCGCGAAATGCCAATGCCCTATGGCTGGGGCACGGGAGGTGTGCAAGTTTCAGCAGCAGTATTGACACCTGAAGACACGTTCAAGGTGATCGACCAAGGCGCTGATGATACTACGAACGCCGTGTCAATCCGCACTTTTTTTCAGCGCACAGCGGGGGTTGCGACCACGACGGCAACACAGGATGCGACGGTGATCCAGACCCGCCACCGCATCCCCGAAGAGAGCTTGGGCGAAGGCCAGATCCTTGTCTATCAGGTGCCTATTCCCGAACCTCTGCGTTTTCTGGAACCGCGCGAAAGCGAGACTCGAAAGATGCACAGCCTCGAAGAATATGGGCTAATGCATGTGAAGCTTTACGAAGACATCAGCCGCCATGGCCATATCGCTACGTCCTATGCCTATCCGGTCAAGGTAGAGGGACGCTATGTCATGGACCCATCGCCGATCCCGAAATTCGACAACCCCAAACTGGGCGATATGGCGGCAATCCAGCTTTTGGCGCAGGCCGTGAGCAACGCATCTACGCGCTGCCACCCTATACAAATGTCATCAGCCTCGATTTTGAAGATCACCCATTCGAAGCCTCTAAAGCCAATCATCCCTGCGGAATGTGTGGCAGTACAGATAGTTATCTTGATGAGCTGATTGTCGATGATGCGGGCCGGCGGATGTTTATCTGCTCGGATACGGACTATTGTGAGACCCGTCAAGCGGCTGGTCATAAAGGAAAGGACGCGGCATGACACCTTTGCTTTGCGTTCAGGGGATAACGAAACGATACGGCGCCCATATTGGCTGTACGGATGTGTCGTTTGACTTGTATCCCGGCGAAGTGATGGGGATTGTGGGCGAAAGTGGATCGGGTAAATCTACGCTGCTTAACTGCATGGCAGGTAATTTGGCGCCCGATGCGGGCCAAGTCGTGTTTGACACCCGCTGTGATGGTCCCCGCGAGACGATCTCCATGTCCGAACCCGAACGTAGAATGCTCGGCCGTACCGATTGGGCCTTTGTTCACCAGCATGCTCGCGATGGGCTGCGCATGGGTGTCAGCGCGGGCGGCAACGTAGGAGAGCGGCTAATGGCCCTGGATGAGCGGCATTATGGCGATATTCGCGATAAGGCCAGCGACTGGCTGGGCCGGGTCGAGATTGACGCCTCTCGGATAGATGACCGCCCCACAACCTTTTTCAGGTGGGATGCAGCAGCGTTTGCAAATCGCGCGTAACCTTGTGACGGGCCCAAGGCTTGTGTTCATGGACGAGCCGACCGGCGGACTGGATGTATCGGTTCAGGCGCGCCTGCTAGATCTGTTGCGCGGATTAGTGCGCGATATGGGCTTATCGGCCATCATCGTGACCCATGATTTGGCTGTGGTGCGGCTGTTGGCGGATCGACTGATGGTTATGAAAGACGGTCATGTGGTTGAGGCCGGTCTCACAGATCAAGTGCTGGATGATCCCCAGCACGCCTACAGCCAGCTTCTTGTCAGCTCCGTTTTACAGGTGTGAGTCATGATTGAACTTAAACACGTTTCCAAAGCCTTTACGCTGCATAATCAAGGCAGTGCGGTAATTGAGGTCATCAATGATGTTTCCTTTGCCGTGGCCGCCGGCGAATGTGTCGCGCTTACAGGGGCATCTGGTGCCGGTAAATCAACGCTTATGCGGATGATATACGGCAACTACTTGACCCAATCTGGTCAAATTCTTATTGACGATCTGGACCTTGTGCAAGCCGAACCCCGTGAAATAATCACATTGCGCCGCGATGTGCTTGGCTATGTCAGCCAATTCCTACGCGTCGTACCTAGGGTCCCGACCCTGGATGTGGTGGCAGAGCCTTTGCGCCTATTAGGCGTTTCGGCGGTGGATGCGCAGCGCCGCGCATCGGCTCTTTTGCACCAATTGAACATCCCAGAGCGGTTGTGGTCGCTTTCACCAACAACTTTTTCGGGCGGCGAGCAACAGCGCGTCAATATCGCCCGTGGCTTTACCTATAACTTCCCTGCGATACTGCTGGATGAACCGACCGCAAGTCTTGATGCGGCCAACCGAGATGTCGTGCTGTCCCTAATCGAAGACGCCAAGGCGCGTGGTGCGGCGATCATCGGCATTTTTCATGATGAGGCCGCACGAAGCCGCGTATGTGATCGCGAAATTGATATTAGCCGCTTCACACCTGGAATGGTTGCATGACACTCGCCTTGAACTCCAAAGGGCGACTGATCGCAGTCGTTGGTCCTTCGGGGGTTGGCAAAGACAGTGTCATGGCGGGCCTCTGCGATGTGATGCCCTATCTGCATTTGGTGCGCCGCGTCATCACCCGCGCGCCTGAACTAGTCGGCGAGGAGTATGACGCAGTGTCTGTTGAGCAATTTGAGACTCTCGTTCAAGACGGAGCATTTGCTATCCATTGGAGTGCACACGGGCTACATTACGGCATCCCGATTACCGTGAAATACCAGCTTGGCAAGGGAACTGATTGCCTCGTGAACTTTTCGCGCAAAGCTCTCGCGCATGCGTCAAATATCTTTCCACGATTTTTGTTCTCAACATCACCGCAGAGCCAGAGACTCTGGCCCGGCGTCTAGTCGCACGGGGTCGAGAGACAACAGAAGAAATTTCCAAGAGGCTTGAAGAAGCCAATAAACCCTTGCCTGAAGGTCTCGAGGTGGTCCACCTAGCCAATGATGGCCCATTGTCACAGACTATTGCTCGTGGTGCAGCGCTGCTTCATCCGGCGAGCGTGTAGCGTTGGATCAGCTCGAACCGACCGTCATCCCGTTCAGCGCACAGGGCAATCTGGTCCACGACGAAAGGTGCACTCAAATCCGGCAGCACGCGCCGGACCGTCTGGGACCAATGGTCGACGTCTTCTTTGAGCAAGCGGCCCGACAAGGTCAGGTGAAATTTGAACTCTTCCATTACATAAGGGTAACCCCATTGCACAAGCAAGGCGTCTTGACAGACGCTGAGCCCTACGGCGCGGCGACGGGCCAATTCTGCGGCGCTGGCAGGGCACGGAACCCGTCGAGGTCACGAACGCACGCCGCAGCCACTCGTTGAAGCGCGCTTGTTTCGCCCCGTGGCGTCAAGGCCAAAAACCCACCCAGTGTCGTCAAATCTAATGGATCGCAAACCGCAGGTGCCAGCGACGCCGCCAGTTCTGCTGTCGCCTGTTCCAGCGTGGCCATCGTCCGATTGTCTTTCAGGCGAAAGGGCGGCTTCAATGTCCCGTGCAACCCGTAATTGCGCGGTGTCATCGTGATGTCATACAACTCGGGCATAGGCAGTTGAGCTGCCTCACGCCCACGCACCACATCCCATCCGAGCCAAGACGCTCCAAAATCAGCCAAGGGCCCGGCAGGCGGCACATAGAAAATTGCAAATCGAGAGAACGACATGAATTCCCCTTTTCCTGCCCTCCCAGTGACACAGGCGTATGACAGTGATGTGTCAAGCGACCTGTGTCTTGCCAATGCGCAGCTTGTTCTGCCCGATCAGGTGATCAAGGGAACGGTGACGATTGAGAATGGGACGATCTGCGACATTCGTGAAGGGGACCAGGTCCCAACCGGCGCCATCGATTGCGCAAATGACTATGTCATTCCTGGACTGGTGGAATTGCACACCGACAACCTCGAACGCCACATCGAGCCTCGTCCAGAAGTTGACTGGCCACATCTTCCTGCGCTGATAGCCCATGATGCAGAGCTGGCTTCAACGGGTATTACGACCGTATTTGATGCGCTGCGCGTCGGATCGATCCACAGTGGTAAGGCACGCTATAGCGATTATGCCCGCAAAATCGCGGATGAATTGCTTTCGGCCCGCGGAGCAGGCATTTTCAAGATCAGCCACTTCCTCCACCTTCGGGCTGAAATATGCTCGGAGACATTGCTCGAAGAACTGGCCGCATTCGGACCAAAGGACCGCGTGGGGATCGTCAGTTTGATGGATCACACGCCGGGACAGCGCCAATTTCGCGACCTAACTGCCTTAAAACCTATGTGACGAAAAAGCGTGGTTTGACCGACGTCGAATTCAAAGACCACGTTGAGAACCTGTTGGCTCTGCAAAAACGCTTCGGGTCTGAGCACAAAGTGGTGCTGTTGCCCATGGGGATCGTCTTGGCGCGGTTCTGGCCAGCCATGACGATACAACCGCCGACCACGTCGCTACGTCAGCGACAAACGGCGTGGGCTTTGCGGAATTCCCCACGACAATCGAGGCCGCGCAGGCCTGTCGCGCCCACGGAATTGCCGTAATGATGGGTGCACCTAACCTGATCCGCGGCGAGTCCCATTCTGGCAATGTCGCAGCACAAGACCTTGCGCAAGCCGACCTTTTGGATATCGTTTCGTCAGACTACGTGCCCTCGGCGCTACTTTTGTCTGCCTTCCGTCTGGCCGAAATCTGGAATGATCTGCCACGCGGAATCTCAACAGTGACGTCCAACCCTGCGCATGCCGTGCAGCTCGTTGACCGTGGTGCCTTGAAGAAAGGCTTACGCGGGGATGTTTTGCGCGCGTGCAAGCTCGGTAATATACCCCTGCTGCGCGGCGTATGGAGTCAGGGCAACAAGGTGAGCTAATGCCGTTGAGCTTGAAAACCAAGTCTTTTTCCTTACCAAAACAGTCATCGATCTTGGTGAACTCCATGATATGGCTGGACCCATTATGACAAGTCGCCCAGGGTCTGATTGATGAAACTGCCCCGACTGAACCGTGACTACCTGCCCGCCATCGGCCTCGGGGTGACCCAGATTGTTGGCCACAGCACATTGCTTTATGCCTACGCTGTCCTTTTTCAGACGGCGACCCTTGGGATACTCTCTGCATTGGTCAACCGTTGCAGGATCTATTAGCCAAACGCTTGGAGCCCAGAGAACGGCTACATCCTTGGTCAACTAGCAGACTAACGCTGCTTGGCGGAACAACAAAAGCAGGCAAATCCACATTTGCAGAGCAAATTGCTAAAGAAGTATCGCTTGAAAAGAAGGTTCTTTATTTTTGCCTAAGAATATAACGAACGAATGGCGCAGGGACACTTTAAGCGTTTTACCGAATTGCACCAAGTACATATTGTCGTTGAGGGCCAAATGGATCGTATTGGTAAAAGAGGCGAATATCAGTTTGATAATCTGCTTTTAAAGTACAAACCCGAGTTAGTCATTGTAGAGATTTAAGTTAAATTAAAACGGTAAAATACAGGCCACTACGACGCTAAATATCAGGCTATGGCAGAGATAAAAGAGCTTATTGATAAGCACGAGATAGACTGCCTTGTTTTAACGCATTCAGGCAAGCCCACAGCCAACGACAGCGATGATCCTTTTGAAAAAATTATTGGCTTTACAGCGCTGAAAAGGCGTACCCGATAACTTAATGGTTCTCGCTCAGAGCAATGAGCACACGAAGCTAAGTACTAAGGGGCAGCTTATTTATTCAAGCAATCTCATATTAGACTTTAAGGGCGGAGTTTATTCTGAGAGATCCGGCATAGCGGCTGAGCTGGAAGATAAAGCACCGTTACAAGCAAAAATTTTAAAACTGCTGCAAGACAACGAGCTGAGGGTTTTCGAGATAGAAAATCAATTAGAGCGCTCTGGGCCCCAAACCACTAGCGCGTGTCAAAAGCTTTTCAACGAAGAACGAATTACACGCGAAAATCGCACATTGCCGTACAGGCTATTCGAAAGCAGGTTGTTATAAAGTAGGGTGTTAAGTCTATTAATTCTGTTAATTTAATTGTCTCTAGTTAATACTCTTAACAGACTTAACAGGGGCTTCTTGACAACCAAGTTATGGATCAAACCAAAACTGAACGTTTTTTAATGCGTATACTCGCAGGCTTTGATGCACTGAATTGGGATTTACTGCGTAAAAATTCACCGTGGAAAATAGTGATATTTATGACGCTTTAAAAACCTTAACTGAAAATTCAAATGCACAAATAGACTATGGCGATGAAGACTGCGACGATGATGATTGCATTTTTCCTATTTAAGAGCATCCGTTTATGAGCTGGCGAACAACCAGATTACAGATTTTGGATCGTGACAACTGGCTTTGCATTGAATGTAACAGTCCAATTAAAAGTCGAAATGCCCACGTTCATCATAAATTACCTAGGGCGCTCAGCCGTAGGCCAGTCGTTTTGCGGCCAGCAGAGCTGGCGGAGAATTATGGTCTTTCATGTCGTTGGTTGTCATTTCGTCACACCAATTTCACATAGCTTTGTTATGAAATGAGTGATCAAAAAAGAGGCTCGTAATGCAGACTGATATTTTTTCACTGCCTGGTAAATTCTGGCGCGGCAATCTTCATACTCATTCCACACGCTCTGACGGGGTGCTGGAGCCTGCAGAAGTATGCCGTCGCTATAAAGCCGAAGGCTACGATTTTATTGCGCTGACGGACCATTTTATTGGTCGTTACGATTATCCAATCACCGATACGACCGATTTCAGGGATGTAGATTTCACAACAATTCTTGGTGCTGAACTGCATTCGGGCGCCATGGAAAATGGGGAGCTCTGGCATATTCTTGCGGTCGGATTACCTCCTGATTTTGCCCGGCCTGACGCGCCTGACTTTTACGCCACGCCTTATCAGGAAAGCGGTCCTGCACTGGCTGCACGTGCTTGCGCCTCCGGAGCCTTTGTGGCTGTGGCACACCCGGAATGGTCGGGCTTGACGACGGCAGATGCACGAAGCATCGAAGCAGCTCATGCAGTCGAAGTTTACAACCATGGCTGTGCGACTGGCTGCGACCGTCCCCACGGCTTTTACACGCTCGATCAATTGTTAACAGAAGGGCGCAAGTTGACGTTGTGTGCCACCGATGACGCACATTTTTCTGAACCGGACCATTTTGGCGGATGGGTAATGGTTAAATCCAAAGAGAATACACCCGAGGCATTACTAGAAGCCTTGAAAGCCGGAAGTTATTATAGCTCGACCGGACCGGAGCTGTACGGCCTACACTGGGGGGACAGGAGTGTAATCGTTGAAAGCTCAGCCGTGCGATCAGTGATTGTGCAAGGCCAAGGGTCTGCCGCGGTCGCGATGCACGGTCATTCTATGACGCGCACCGGGGTTGCGTTAGAGCGATTTAAAAACAGCGGCTGGTTGCGCGTCACGGTGATCGACGCCGCTGGAAATCGCGCATGGTCCAACCCGTTTTGGCGTTGATTTGACCCCGACGTCGTTACGAGTTTGACGAAGCATCGTTAACCCTGAAGGGCATAAAAAAATTGCACCTCGAATAAAAGATATTTAAGCTTTTTATTAGCTGAGACTAGCAGGGTAACACCGCCAAAAATCATTTTCACTATGGCCGACCAATATGCTTGCAAAGCTATCAATTTTTGACTCATGCAATACAACCAGATCAGACCTTATCACGCATTAAACATGCGTCCACCCGTACCAGAAACCTTATTAGAGAAACCAAAATCAATGGACGAATATAGGGAGCTAGACAATCCCAGTCTATATTTAGCTGCATTAAAACTTGTGCGCGAACGAGTTCTTACCTTGGAACAAAGTTGGGATTTAATTTCGCGTAATCCTGCTCGTATTATGAGGCTTGATGACGTGGGTGAACTAGCTTTTGACAAACGGGCAAATATTGTAATCGTTGATCGATCTAACACGGCTATCGAGGCTACAGTTAGCAAAGGAAAGTTTGCATTTGTGAGCGGAAAGTTTATGGATAGTTTTATTTTCCAAAACATTGGCATAAGCACTGTTGCTGCTTCAAAGGTAGCTATCCGTATTTGTATATAAATGCTTCGACAGATAAATTTCTAAAATCCGGCAAGCATTCTTCTATTTTGTCATGATCCCAGTCCCACCATGCCAATTCAATCATTTTGTTTGCTAATCTGCGGGCAAGCCTAACTCGAAGAGGTTTGGCAGGGACCCCCGCAACGATGGTATATGGGGAAACACTTTTCGTTACGACCGCACCCGAGGCTATAACGGCACCATGTCCTATTGTTATATCTGGCTTAATTTGTGCATTGTGTCCCAACCAGGTATCATGCCCGATATATGAAATGCGGTTCTCTCTTTTTTCAAACCATGCATTATCAGCAGCTGCGTTATCCCAATAGTCATCCGAACGATACTGAAAGTGATGCAGACTTGCGCGGTCTAAAGGATGATCAGAAGCGCCTATTCGGACAAAGCTTGCTATATTTGAAAACTTTCCCACAGATGCGTTGGCGATGTCTGTGTATCTGTCACAATATGAGTAATCACCAATTATAGAGTTGTTTATTCTCGAGCCCCTGCCGATCTCACAGTAGCGCCCAACGGTACTGTCTATAAATTCGACATCTGAATGAATGTACGGGCTTTCGGGTTTTAATCTTGCCATTATGCTGATGAGATGAACTTAACTGTCCAAGGACCCCTTGATCAATCGTTGTCGGATTTTTCCTGATAGCCAGTCAGTAGCTGTGACCAGAAATATTATTAATATAATGTAATAAGTCACTTCTTCCCAGTTACTTTGGGTGATAATTGCCTGAGTAAGCATCAGGCCTATACCTCCACCGACCATCGCACCGATGACGGTTGCTCCACGAATATTTGATTCAAAGTAATATAAAATTTGACTGAGTAAAACCGGGGTAAGTTTGGGATAATTCCAAAACGATAGCGCTGTATATTTCGCGCTCCCGTTGACTTTACTCCGTCTATCTGTTTGCTGTCGACATTTTCTAGTGCCTCTGAAAATAGCTTTCCAAACGTACCGGTGTCAGTAACAACCATGGCTAGGGCCCCAGTTAGTGGTCCGGGTCCGAAAGCACGTGCCAAGATTATTGTCCATAACAAATGATCTAGGCCTCTGGTGAAATCAAATATCCGCCGGAAAAAAAACCTGATGGGCTGTAGAGGTGTAATATTTTTTGCTGCCAAGAAAGCAAGAGGGAAGGCTACCAAGGCGGCTCCAAATGTGCCCAAAAAAAGCCATTAAAATAGTTTCTCCAATCGCCCAAGCAACATCGGAGTGCCTCCACATTTTATTGTACCAAAAATCTCTCATTATTTTTGACAGCTCGCCATTGACTGCTAGCGAGGCTAATTCAGATATGGTTTTGCCATGATATTGGCTGTCCAGTGTAAAGAAGAATAATTCCCAGCCATAAAAAATATCTGAATACTTCAGTACGATTTCGGGTAATTGTGAGGCGACCTGCGTCCGTTGTAATAGTAACTCGGTTTTTTGACTGGTTTATCCACTCTGGTAATGGTCCATCTGGATATTCCGCCTGTACACCACGTAAACCGGGTTCAGCCCAAATTCTACCGTAATCAGGTACCTCATATACAACATCTTTTTCACCAAAATAAATCAAATGCCCGTTGCCTAGATCTACTTTGCTTGTACTACCTAATTCTATCCACTCCGGTGCTTCTCCCGATGGATATCTACCTTTCTTTTCACCTTCAATTGATATTGAAATATCGCCTTTTCGGTTATCACGAGTGACATGCACTTTGTGGCTATACATGTCCCCCACTAAACTTTTTGCGTTTTTTAGCGACCCTCGCTCACTCAGGCCTAAGATATCGAAGGAAATAAAAACATACGTGAGGTACGCCAAAATAGCGATTGGAATACCAAATGCCCAAGCACGTTTAAAATAAAAAAGCTCGTATACATCTGACTTAAAAGTTTCTGTGTTATTTATATTCATAGAAACCCCTCAGATTTTCTGCCGTGTGTCAAACGATCCCGCAATATTCCAGACAGCTGATCAACAATAACAATGGTTAAAAACAAAAGAACAAAAATAGCACCAGCTTCGTCGTATCGACCTTTACCCCACGAAATCGCATTTTTTAAATCATAACCAATTCCACCGGCACCAACAAAACCTAGAATAGCAGAAATACGAATGTTGATCTCAAACCGTAATAGGGCATAACTGAAATAGTTGGGCGAGACTTGTGGTACAACGCCAAGTAGCATTTTTTGCATCCAACTTGCACCCACAGAGGACAATCCATCAATGGGCTGAAGTGATGCATTTTCGTTAACTTCCGAAAATAATTTTCCAAGCGCTCCTGTTGTGTGAAAGGTGATGGCAATCATGGCCGGGACAGGGCCACCGCCAAGAATAAAGATTAATACAAGCGCTATTACAAAATCAGGAATTGCTCTCATGACGTCCAAGATACGTCTAAAAACTGGAATGAGCCGAGGCCACTTAGCCATGCCTTGCGTTGCGAGCATCGACAACATTATAGCAAATATTGACGCTACCAAGGTTGCTGCAGCCGCTATGTTAATCGTCTCTATTAGTGATGGAAAGAATTTGATGAAAAGACTGGGAATTTTTTCCGCTTTTTCATAAGCCTCTGAAATCACTTCTCCGGGAAAGTCAAAGACTTTCGTAATACCCGCCCAAAAGCCGCCTGCATTCCTGCTATCTACAGTATTGAAGCCAGATATCATAAGAACGATAAAAACACCAAGTAGAATAACGCTATATGTGCGGCGTTTTTTTATAAGCTCGAAATAGTCTGCTTCGTATTTTTGAGTTGAGGTTATTTCAGACATTACATTCCTAAAGAGTTGGTAGGCCTTGATTAATGAGGCCTACCGGTACGATTTTACTTTTTACTTTGATTTTAGCTTACGTGCTTCTACGATGATTTCGTATGCCTCATGACCTATCGGCATAACTCCCAGTCGTTCACCTGCAAAGACCCCGTAAGCGCATTCAGGATCCATTGAATGTAAACTTGCGGTTAAACCCGTGATCTTAACCTTCACGTCAGATGGAAGATCTTTCCTTATAACAACTGGACCCTCTGGAATCGGCTTTGACTGCCAAATTTGTACCATGTCATTCATATCAACAAGACCTGCATCAACTGCTTTCCTTAACGCACCAGCATTGAAACCGTCTTCCCAATCACCAAGCCCATCGGCCCAAGTAACGCCTCCGTCTACATCGCCATTGTTAACGGCGACAATCGTCTGCTCATGACCACCGGTGAACTTAACTTCACCAAAATAATCACCGGAGTCCATAGTGGCACCAGTTGCTTGTGGAATTTCGATTGATGGTATTAAATACCCGGAGGTTGAGTTCGGATCACCGAAACCAAAAACTTTTCCCTTCATGTCATCAAGGGATGATATACCGCTATCTTTTCTGGCAAAACCAACTGAATAATAACCGTAGCCACCGTCCATATTGACTGCAACTAGGATGGGTTCTACTGCTTCAGGATTTGCGATAAAGGTTTTGGCGTAACCTGATGCACCCAGCCAAGCCATATCAATAGTACCACCCAAAAGACCCTGGATTACGCCATCGTAATCAGCAGGTGCAAATATTTTTGTGGGGACGCCGAGTAGATCTTCGGCTTTTTCACGAAAGCATTCATTATTTGTTAAGCGGTCTTGTGCGTTTTCTCCACCTAATATTCCAATACGAAACTCAGATATTGAGTGACCACCCGCAAATGAAGCGGTTGATAACGCTGTAGAAGCGATAAGTGCTGATACTAATTTCTTCATAATTTATCTCCGATATTGCCCGCTATATTTTTATGGGCTGATTGAAATTAAACTGAAACAAGATTAAACTCTCGTATTTCAGTTGATGTTGCCGCCTCGGAAAAATCAGAGCCAGCACCATATATTTTGCGAGCTACTTCGGTTGTCAGTTCAGACGGTGTCCCGTCAAAAACTACATTGCCATTTCGCATTCCAATCACACGATCGCAGTATCTTCTCGCAGTATCTAAGGTGTGTAGGTTCGCAATCACAGTCCGCCCATCTTCGTCATGTATGCGACGAAGAGTTTCCATAACAATTTGCGCATTCATCGGATCTAGAGATGCTATTGGTTCATCTGCTAAGATCATTTTTGGGATCTTGCATGAGCGCTCTTGCTATCGCAACTCTTTGTTGCTGCCCACCAGAAAGCGCTTCTGCTCTTTTCGCGAGGTGCTCTGCAACTCCAAGTCGGCCCAAAATTTCAATGGCAGTATGTATATCAGACTTAGGATATAAATTGAAAA
This sequence comes from Rhodospirillales bacterium, assembly GCA_038143065.1. GTDB lineage: Bacteria > Pseudomonadota > Alphaproteobacteria > Bin95 > Bin95 > VMCJ01. The sequence continues at coordinate 37,869 of JAYQLI010000004.1, forward strand.
AAGGTGGCAAAGGTAGATCTTTTATTCAATGTGCCATGAAGGACATTGCTTACAACATCCATGCGGGGGACTAAGTTAAATTGTTGAAAGATCATTGCGCAATTCGATTGCCATTTTGCTTTTGCTGCGCCGCGTAAATCTGATACTGATAAACGTTGAAATAAATACTCCCGGAGGTTTGCGTCTCTAGCCGATTTATCATTCGCAAGAGAGTAGATTTTCCTGCTCCAGAGGCTCCAATGATGCCAAGCATTATTGGTTTCTCTACGTCAATTGAGACTGAATTTACAGCAATATTAGACCCAAATTTTTTAGTCAGGTTACTTATTTTTAGCATGATTCCCCGAATTCAGATTCGGGTGTATCTCAACATTGTTGTACTTTTGTGAAGTTTTTCATAAAATTTATATGACGGTTCAGGTTATTCTTTCTTCAACAAAATTGGATTGGACCAAGCTTTCTTATTTGCCTGATCGACCTCAGTAATTCTAACCCACCTCCCTTTAACAAACCGGCTTAATGAAAGTGAAATTTTTGAAATAGACTCCCCATGATGGGCGGTAGCTGCGGAACCTTGGCCTTGCAAAATAACACTGCTAACAGCACTTGTATGAATGTTAATTTTTTTCTCTGATATTGAGATATTTTTAAGCTCAGGCCCTTGGCTTGAATAAAATGCACCGGATTTTAATGCTTTCAAAAGATATTCAGGTTCATTTTCTTCTGATTTCACCATTAGCCATCCACCGAAGTGATCTGGTTCTGTAAAGTGCGCATCGTCAGTAGCAATAAGATTTAATCGCCTGTTATTAGAGAGTAATAAATCAAGGGTGTGAAAGCCATCCGCCCGGTCTGCTCCTACAGCACATCCGTGGTTATAAACCTCAACTGCGTGCGCTGCAGATATTGAAAGTGCATCCTTAAAGCTCAGTCCGGACCAATGTGGGTGAGCAATAGCAACAAAGGCTCCTGCGTTGACTGCCCGCAAAGCTATTTCTGGACCACTCTCTTGATCTCTAATAGGTAGAAAATGTGGGGAGTTGGATGGTTTAAAATCAGTCGGAAGTCCTACTGCCAGTATATGCCAAAGTTCACCATTCTCCAATGCACCGGAATGCAGCTCTGCACCGATAAGCGTTGTGAAATTCTCATCTCTAAAGCCGGACGTATCTGTTAAAGGATAATCGTAAAGTCCGATAAAATGATCGGTAACGGAAATAAAGTCATATCCTTGGTTTTTTGTATCTTCGGCATACTTCGCCTGGGTCTAGCAACCCGTCGGACAGATTTGAATGAGTATGTATATTTCCTCGCCAGAACTTTCCAGGATTTTCAAATGCAGATAAATTCATAAACGGTTCTTTATATTACAATATAATAAGGAAGTTAGATATTTATTGTAACCTTATTATGAACGAATTAATTCTAATTGATTTGAATGTACTATCTTACCATTTGATATTGTTGCAACGACAGAGGCATAGTTATTTTCATGCCAATTTAGTAGTAATAAATCTGCTCTTTTGCCAACTTCAACTACTCCCCTATCCTCTAAATTCATTGCTGAGGCTGGCCCGCTGGACACCAATCTCCAGAGATCTTCTAAAGGGGCGCGTTGATCTCGGTATAATTTATGAATTGAACCAAGCAGCGCTGGGTAATAATAATCTGATGCAAGTACGTCACACAACCCGTCTTCGACCATATCACCGGCATTAACAGACCCCGTATGGCTGCCACCTCTTAAAACGTTAGGTGCGCCAAAAACAATAATGTCATTACCATTCTTTGCATTTCTTGCTACCTGAGCGGTCATTGGGAATTCTGCAGTTTTGGCTCCAAAGCTCTCGGAAGAAATCTCTAGTTTCATGCTGTGTATCATCATGGCTAAGCATTGGTATGTTTTTACTATTTGCTATTTTCGCAAGCTGTTTTATTTTGTCTGGAACTTCGCTTTTTCTCTCCCAAATTTGTCCCAGCCTAGCTAGATGCTCTTTTTCGCTCATGCCAGATCTTTTAAGTTTTGAGCTAATTCAGTGAGCAATCTTGGATCATTCAAATCAGCTGCCTTGAGCCTTCGGAATGTTCAAACGGTCTCTCCTGAAGTGTGGTATTGAATGGTCGCATAGTGATAGAAGTATGGTCATTAAATGCCAATGCCGGGGGTAAAGAATTTGAAAACGACTTTTCTATAAGTTCAATTGCTTCAAATGCGAAAGTTTCCCATCTTATTTGGATTCTGTTTTCAACAGACAAACGCTCTGAGAATTTATTGATATAGGATATAAGCTCAGATGACTTGCCAGTCGATCTCAGACCATCCTCCCAACTGAAGGTTATTGCGTGATAGGCTGTAGTAATCCCATTGGTAGAAAGCTGTTTATCAGTTTCTGATATTGCAATGTTCAATGGAATTTCCACACCAGGTCTGGGCATTATTTGCCTTTCGAAAGCATCCCCATGGATGTCAATCAGTGAGGGCGTTAACAGTAAATTTTACCATTGATTATAATTTCGCCATTAAGTTTATCTCCAATTTCACTAATCAAACCATTTTCTATTAACACATGTTTCGATAATACCTGTTGGGAATAAAACGTTGGCTCCTTGAATAAGAATTGACTGAAAATTCATCGATTAAATTCACATTCTTTCTGATTACCTAATTATTGGTCACTAGCGATTGATAATTTTTTGTCTGGCATAATTACTGGATTTGCTCAATTCTAAAACAAGTATGAAAATCATTCCGATAATGACCATTGCTCTATCATATGAGAAAAAATTGAATAAACTTTGTAATTGCAAGCCAATACCTCCTGCACCAACTATACCCAAGACCACAGACGATCTGACTGCCTTTTCGAAAGCAAATGGTGAGGTTGCAATGAAAACCTGGCATCGCAGCTGGAATAACTGCAGAAAAAACGGCGTCCACTTTTGTCGCCCACAACATTCCAGAGCTTCGGCAGGGCTCTTATCGACCTCCTCATTTCTTCGGCAAAAAATCGTCCACAAAATCCAATAGTGTGTCACCATTATCGCAAGCGTGCCCGCAAATGCCCCCAGACCAACTACAACAACAAAAATGATTGCCCAAACGAGGTCCGGGACTGTTCTGAAGAAAGCAATTATTCCCTTTGAAAAAACCTGTATTGGCCTAAGATACGGCGACGTAAACAGCAAATCCTTAGAAGCTAGTAATGCTAGTACAAACCAAAATTACCTAATATGGTACCAGCAAAAGCCATTTGAATTGTTTCTACTAGTGCAGCTAAATATCTGAAGAAGGCATCCCAAGTAATTCCGGTGTTCTGAAAAAGGTGGAAAAGCTCTTCTCAGAAAATCCCATAGGTATTCTGGACTTCCAATTAATTTTGAGAAAGAAAAACCAGATCTGAAAAAGACCAACCAGAAAATAGTGCAAAAAGTACCAAACATAATATGTAAAAATGTAATTTGGGAGGCAAGCGTCGCGGTGCATCATCCATATTCACTTATAAGATCCTCCGATTTGAGTGTATCTGTTTTTTCGTTTAAGCTGATATTCCCGTTCTTTAAGGCAATGATCCTATCGGCATAGTCAAGGCTTGATCTGTATTGTGAGAGGTGAATAAAGAGCGTGATTTTTCTTTTCCTTACATAGCTTAAAGAACAAACTCATTACTTGTTGGCCTGCAATAGGGTCAAGACTTGCAGCTGGCTCATCTGCTATAATTAGTTCTGGATCTTGCATTAGAGCACGCGCAATTGCGACCCGTTGAGATTGGCCTCCAGAAAGCGAGTCAGCTCTCTCTTGAGCGCTAATGACTCCAGCCCTACCATTCTTAGACAATTGATAGCCTTTGATCTAACAGAATTTGGTGCAGTAACATGAGCCCAACGACCAATCGCTGAAAGTGGCAACATAGATTTATTATTCGCTTCTCCGATTGAACCGTGAATCACATTTGAAAGTACCGACAGTCGTGGAACAAGGTTGTGCTTCTGGAATACAACGCCAACGTTAGAGCGCATTTTCCGAAGCTTTAACTGCGACATGGAATTAACTCTATTATCGAATATGTCTATTGAAGCCGCTGTCAGGTTTTGTTAAAAAAGTGCGCATTTTATCAAAGTTGACTTGCCGGCCCCGTTGGACCCGATAATAGACAGCGCTTCACCTTTCGGAACCTCGAAATTTAAGCCGTCTAGAACTATTTTGCCATTATATGATTTTCTTAGATCAGCGATCTTTAATACTATCATTTTTAACCCAAAAGCAGTCTTGGATTGAAAAAATCCAAGACTCCTGGAAAAAAGTGTTTATCTGTAGTTAGTCTAAAATTAAATTCAGGCATGCCTGCTGCAACTGCATCTCTCTTACTGCGTCGTAGTCGGAGTCATTTAAAGGAACTAACCTAGTGCCTTCGTACTTGGAATGGGCTGCAGTGCCGTCGTTAGCATCGACACCTCTGAAAAGAGCTTCCAACAACATTTTTTCATTCTCGACAATTGCGTTTTTGATGGTGTTATATTCTTCACCTTTGATATGACCGCCGCCATTATCATGTCCATGGGTAGGTCGCCTGAGCGAAGTAATACTTTGTAATCACCATTTCCGGTAGGTTCTTTACTTCTGCTATATTTTATCCAACTTCTAACATTTGTCGCCAGACCATCTGTGTCACCGCGAACCATTGCCGGATGTTGTAGAGATTTACTGGTAAAGACTGCTTCGATATCCGTAGTGGATCGATACCATAGTCCTTTAGTAGTTTCATGGGGCAAAAGTGATATGAAGTAGATCCCTGTTTGAAGGAAATTTTCTTACCTTTAAGGTCTGATGCTTTGGTGTATCCATCGGCTGTTTTTACCACAATCACAGTAATAATCAGGGCGTGCTATACCTATCATTGCTTCACCATTTGTGAGTTTGTTTATGTGGCTACATACTCCGCAGGTCAGTAAATGCTAAGTCTACTTCGCCGGCTCGCATCGCTTCTGCTGCTCCTGTGTGACTAGCAACTTGTATCAATTTCATCTCTGCGTTTAATATCGATGCCAATGCCTCTGCTAACGGGCCCCATTCAGATACCATTTCTTCCATAGATTCGGCATCCGTTACAGTCATCGTGTAGGTTTTACCATGTGATCCAGCCAGAACAATGTTGAAAGAACTTGCAAAAGAACTGCAATTATTGTCGTAAAAAGGCGTGATAATTTCATCATTTTAAGTCACTCCAAAAAAGGTTAAGAAGTGTTTGGTTTCTCATAGAAAAAATCAAAGTTTGATGACTAAATTGTTATATTGTGGTAACAAAAATTTAAAAAAATGTAAATTTGCACTTTTCAGAACTGGCTACTATGTGCTCCAGTTTGTGTCCTCATATCGCGAGCGCTCAATATATGTTAAATTTGTTAAACGTCGTCATTGACCTTGGCCCTTGCCAAAACTTATATTTACATTTTTTTCAGTGACCAGACACATTTAATCTGTGAGATAATATCCCAATAGTTACGCTATGTATTAATACTACTGCAGGGTCCTGAATCTCCAAAAAATAATGCAGATAATTTGTTAGACGTTGAAATCAAGCTTTCCAAAGTCAAAATATTTCTAGAAAATTTGATTCAATGAAAAGTACTGTGGTAAGTTAATTAATAACCTGCATTGACTATCAAAATATTTCTATTATTCTAGAAATATGGAAGTAATTAGTAAATACTCGTTATCTTTAGAAAAGGCGGCCTCGTGCTTTGCCGCACTTGGTTCGGAGCAACGTCTCTCGATCCTAAAGATATTAGTTCGCAGTGGTCCGGTGGGGCTAACTATTGGAGAATTAGGAGAACGTTCGGGAGTAACTGGTTCTACACTTACGCATCATATGAAGATACTTACACAAGCCGGTATGGTTGAGCAGAAAAAAAATGGAAGATCGATTATTTGTGCTGCGGTTTCTTTTGATGAAATTCAAAAACTAAGCGAGTTTCTGCTACAAGACTGTTGCGTGGATACGAAAGTAACGCGCGATGACTGACATAACTAATTTTCAGAAAACTTACAGATCGATTGATAAAGCGGTTGGCTCTTTGTGTCTGATATTCCTGGTTCTTTTGATTTGGGATTTGAATGAATTCATTTCAACGTTTTTATTTTATGTCAATACCTTGCTGGGTACTACGCCCTTTATAATTTTTGCAGTTTTGGCAGTTGCTTACTTAAAGGCCACAAGTGCCGAAAATTTATTATCAAAGGCTTTCTCAGGGCCTCAATTGAGAATGATTTTTCTTGCAGCCTTTTTAGGAGGTTTATCTCCGTTTTGCTCGTGCGAAGTCATTCCGTTTATTGCAGCTCTTCTTGCTATAGGAGCTCCACTAAGTGCTGTTATGGCCTTCTGGCTGGCTTCTCCTTTAATGGATCCTGCAATGTTTTTAATTACCAGTGGAACGCTTGGTTGGGATTTTGCAGTGGGCAAAACAATATTCTCTGTTGGAATTGGGGTTCTTGGCGGGTTTATTACGATGATTTTCATAAGAGTTCAGTATTTTTAGATCCGTTGCGAGACAAACCTCAAATCAGGGCTGCTGGGCAATGAAACCTTTCGTAGGAACACCTGTATGGAAATTTTGGAAGAGCAATGACCGCCTGGAAACATTTAAATCCACAACAACAAGTAATGCTTTTTCTATTGAAATGGTTGGCTCTCGCTTACTCGATTGAGGCATTGATGATCAAGTATATTCCCAGCTGAATTGATCGTTACACTGGTTGGCGGAGACGGATTTATTACAATTCTTGTGCGGCAATTCTGGGAGCACCTGCCTATTTGAATGGATATGCAGCGGTTCCATTAGTTGATGCGCTGATATCCCAAGGTATGTCTATAGGAGCAGCAATGAGCTTTATGATTGCTGGTGGGTAAGTTCTATGCCTGCTGCAATTGCCCGTTTGGGCCTAGTGAAGCCAAAGTGTTCACCGCTTACCTGATCTATGGAATAGTTGGGGCCACCCTGTCTGGGTTACTCTGGCAATTTATAAATTAACTTTTATATTTTTGTCACATTGATTTAACAAATATGTACTTCCTTTGCGCTAAAAGGATACATAAAATGTCCAATCGGAGACGCGTTGGTCAGATTTCTTGATAGCTTTATAAGCGGATACGATGAAGAGTTATTTGATGAATTGTGGCATGATGAATACGAGGGATACAGCAATTCTACTGGCACGCCCGTCAAGAAAGCCAATCTAAAATCATTTATGGAGGCTTCTATTGGGGTAGTAACTCATGGCACGGAAATACTGTATGAAAACGATGAGGTGCTCGTTGCTGAATGGAAATGTACATTTCCCAAAAACTCCTCAGGAAAAGAGGGGTCATATACGGTGCTTATTTGGCATAAACTGAAAAATGGAAAGATAATCTCACACCGGTCTGGAATGACACGTACGGATCACTAGCTTAAGTTTACCCCAATTTAATTACGGTAAAATAAGTATTAGCGATCTGAATTTAACACTTACTTCACGGGGGATGGCAAAAGCAATTGTTTTCTGCCAAACTAAAATCAACTTCGCTCCAATGATCTTTATCTAAATTAGCAACCCAAGTCGCACAAGTTGGGTAATCGTGAAACCTCTCATGTGCTGGTGGGATTTTTGCCATAGTCAGCAAAATTTGCGCAGGCAGGATTATGTGAAATAAGCAAAACTGTTTGTTCTCGCGCTGACTTTAAAAGTGCATAACAATTTTCAGGGCTAGGGTGATATAGATCTTCAGAAAGCGCACCTAGTTGGCTTAACGTCAAGCCCTTCGAATGTTTCTCGTGTACGTTTAGAAGATGAAATTAGTGCCTCTTTTGGTAAAAATCATTTTCATGCAACCAATTGCCCATCGCCTGAGCTGAAGCCCGACCTCGCCCATTCAATGCACGCTCATGGTCAGAAACAGGTTTATTCCAACTCGATTTAGCATGGCGCATTAATATTAATTTAAGGCTCATATCAAATACACGGCATTAAATTTTCTAGAAACTGAGCAAACGAGTGAACTTTCACTGGCGTATAGATGATTGTTAATTTGCTTTGCATTGGTGCCTCCAAGTCATCAATCAGAATAGCCAATTATGAAAAAAATACAAAGTGAGAAGCTGAACAGGTAGCAAGTTGGTAAATTCACAGAAACCTATTAATTAGCGGGTAGTTATGGGGCGCATTTAATAAAAACATAAAAAAAATTTATAAATCTTTTACTTACTATGGTTAACGATGTTCTTGTAACATGTTAGGGGAAAAATATGCTTACTCATAATTTTAATGGAACTGTCGTCGTAAAAAATAGTGAGAGTGGAGCTCTTGCTCAGGCCATTCTTACTGATAAAACTGCAGATAAATTAAAAAGTGAACCTAAATGGTGTTCCACTTATTTTTGAAAGGGTTACGAAGGACAGATATACTGCAACCTGCTCCAGTTTAAGCTTTGAACTTGTGAGCGGTTAAGAAACTGTAATAGTAGTAACTTAAAAAAATTGTTTGATAGATTAATCTTCAGCTTTTGATATCCCTTTTCTGTGTGTAAAAACATGGAAAGTTGAATATTCTAAATAGGCATTTACCTAATAAATAACTTAACCATTAGTTGTCCGCTATTTTTTTACCGATTAGTCATTGGTCACATCAACATTTGATTTGGGTTGTTATCTCGCTTAATGTTGATTTGTGGAAAAAAATATACTTTAATGTCTTATATAATTATAAAAGTATAAAAAAATTGAGGCAGATATGAATATATTTTCGGCGCAAATGTTGCTGAAGCATTATGGCCGTGGAAACCGGCCACGTGGCAAAATTAGTAGACAAGTATTTATTTATACAGCAGTACTTACTGCAGGAATAGCAATGATTTACTTCCAGTTTCTGCAGGTTAATAATTAAACTGTCATACTTTTTAATCCATTTTTTATATGTTGTCGTACATACAAAAAATGGGGGAAGCATGGTTGAAAAACAGAAATCTGATGAAATTGAAAACTTGCTCGATTATTGCCGGCTATGGTACGGTATAGTCAGCACTGATGATAACCGAGAGCAGGCACTTTACTATGGTCGCCTTAAGCGGTTTCTTTACAAATGAAGATACCTTGACCCCTATGGGTGAGCAGGTTGCTAAATTGATAAATGATGGTCTTGCAGCGTAATTAATCGCAACCGTACCTAAGCTTTATATAAGTTCATATATTTGTAACAAATTGTGATTACACTGAGGCTTGTATCGAAAGATACTTTTCTCTAATTTGATAACCCGTACTTATAACTCCCTTATAATAGCCACTGTTATTTGGGGTTATTTTTTTTTAACTTTTATAAAAGATTTACATTTCCATGATTACAAGCCGACATAATTCACTGCAATTTCTTTAAAACGCCATTTAGTGTGAAGGGCAATTATAATGGTAACAGAGCAAAACAGTCAGCAAAAATTTATGTTTCTAGTAATTTATACTAAGAATGCAAAACTCGTTATGCATATTCTTCCAGGGCCAAAATCAAGTTCGCCAGTTCTCAGGAAAACAAGTATCTTCAAACCTTTAACAGCCTCTCCACCATGGAGGATCGCTTGATCACCTATTCAAGTATTTGGCATGTTAAGGTATGACGTCACTGGGAGAGCCTGATGAGCACAATATAAATACTGACGAACTGGTAAGTCAGTGTGCCAAACCAACATAGTTATATACATTGGCTCACAGATCAAGAAGCCTCTTTGTAATAGAATAATAAAAGAAATCAAAATCTATAATTTCTATGTTTATATTTTTAAATATTTTTACATCAGGTGATTTCGTGCGGTTTGGCTGGTGATCCAAATAGGGAGGAATTGAAAACTAAGCAACCAAACCGCAGGTAAAATTATAACCAATTTAATGACAATACGGTTTCGCTTTGGTAAACTTTTTGTAAATCTTGAAATGGGTAATTAGTCGGTCGAATTTGGAGTTAAAAGTTTAGAATTTTAGTAAATTTAATTTATACAAAGCGCTAAAATTGCCAAGTAGACCTGTAAATTTTGAGGGTCGACTGTGGCTGCTATTGCATAAAAAATTAACCTCTGTTAATGTTTACAACAAGTTTGAATTTAAATCAGACTAAAAATATTTGTGCTTATACCTGAAACCATTGGAGCCTTGGATTGGAATTTTTCGATCATGTTATTGTGGGTGGTGGTATTTTTGGGCGCATCTATCGCTTATCATCTGTCAGAATATAGCTCTAAGCGTATTTTAGTTATAGATCGGTCAATTCGCCAGTGGCTCTTCAAGCAAAGCAGCTGGACTTATTTTGCAATGCTCGTCCAAACACTCAAATATTCCACTTGCAAAAAAAACAGTCGACATAATCCCTGTTTTTAGAGAAGATCAATGGAGAACGAATAGATTTTCATCAGGTAGGAAGCCTCCGAGTTGCATGTACAGATTCTAGTGTCGCGGAATTGGAGTCACTTGTTGCGGCAGCTTCTAGGTGGGGAGTAGATGTTTCTTATCCGAGCCAAAAAAAAATTAAAGGAATAGCTCCATGGCTTGAAACAAAAAAAAATTTTTAAAATCTGTATTTTCCAACTGATGGTTATATCGACCCCTATCTATTGACATGGCAATACATAAGGCTAAAAAAAAATAACGTAAAATTCGTGTCAAATGTAGAAACAAGAGGAATATCGATTCATCAAGGACAGATTAAAGGTATTCAAACATCAGACGGTGACATCGCATGCACTAATTTGATTGATGCGTATGGGAGTATGGGCTTCATTATTTCGGATCAAGTTGATATTTCAATTCCCATGGCGCCAGTTAGAAGCCATTATTGGATACAGGCAATGAAAAAGAATATAAGAACAGTGGAGCAATTGTAATGCTTCCTGATATATCCACATATTTTCGCCCTGAACTTGGTGGATTACTTCTAGGGGTACAGGAAAAGAACTGTATCGCATTTGATGCTAGAAAATTACCCAAACGACTCTTTTTGCCCCAACGTGGAGACGAGCATCTAGATACGCTACAGGATCTTATACTGCAATTTTACAATTTTATCCAGATTTGGAAGCAGTGAGTATAACAAATTATATTAGTGGACTTTCGTCCTATACACCGGATGGTGAAATTATTTTGGGTAAGATAGATACGATTGAAGGCTTCTTTGTCGACAGCTGGAGATTGTGGTTCAGGTATCACATTATCGGGAGGAGTATCGGCTCAATTATGGCTGAACTCGTTGTCGATGGAAAATCGAAAACAGATATCTCTAAGTTTAAACCGGATAAGACTCGGTAAAATCAAAATATATGAAGAAAGGATTTCTTAGCGAGGTGTTAGCTTCTGCTAGGTCGGCAAAGTCAAAAGGCCACTCAAGTCTACAAAATAGTTATTAATCCAATTTGGTTAAAATTTACACGCTTGATTATCAATATTTAAAAATCTGTTTGAATACACACAAATATCCTTTTGCTTTGTAAAAGTTTTGTGACAACATGACAGGATCAGGTTTGAGTATTTATAAATATTAATTAACCAGAAGTGGGGGGAAGAAT
>JAYQLI010000005.1:0-61206 GCA_038143065.1 Rhodospirillales bacterium
TTCTCTAAATTCAGGATCACCTTCTAAATCATCAAGGTCCATATATGACAGCGGATTAAAAACGGTTTCTTCCTAACCTGTTATGAGGATGAACTTACCTTTTATGCTCTGGAAGTTCTACAGCAGTTTCCCAATCTTTTCATTCATAATTGGTTGAAATATGAAAACTTATTTTCTTCTTTTTATTTAAGACAGAGGCCTGCCATATTTAAAAAAGAGGCGCTGCTGTATCAATATTGTTCTTGAACTCAAACAGCTGCCGACCAGGAACGCACTTTATGAAAGCTCGTCATAATTCCAATACCCTTTGACGACCGACAGAGGGGAATACGTGTATATCCAGCCTATATGGAGGTGATTGGCATATAAAATGTCTTCTCCTGGTTAAAGAAGAGGATAATTATGGAGGCAATATAGGTAAAAACAAAAGTCTTCAGAGAATTTTATTAGAAAAACATTGTAAAAATATCAGGCAAACTGCATTGAGTCAGCAGCGTCAAGCATTTCGGACGGCTTTCAGGCCTGCTTGTGATTCGTGCATTTGAAAGCGGCTATCTTGACGCTAACGGGCGCCGCCTAATTCCAAGCACCCAGAGTGCTTGATTGAAATTTATTTGATCTAACCGCTCTAAATTAACGATTGTAGATAGCATGAGCCTATCTTGGCTCCAATCTCTCTGAACGCTGGATCGCCACTGTAACATAACAGCACAGACGCCACAAGCGGCACAATGAAACAGAGGGTCAAAATACGCGAGCGCCGCAGATGATTGGCATGAAGAAGCGACACGACCCGCTGTTCTAAAAAGCTTTTCTACCTTCTCGCCAAGACAGACGATCTGCTGTTACCAAGGTGACCTTTGGAAAACGCAATCAAAAAGCTGCGATCTTTGCGCAGGCTTCTTTGACAAACGAGCAAAGTTTCACAATAAGAAACGATATCAACCCGACCTTTTTTAAGCACTTCGCTGTCACAGCTTAATTCGCGCAAATGTTCAACTTGCCGCTTCCAGGCGTGATATGCTGGGTTCAAAGATTGGTTTTAAAACTTCGAGTAAAATCTCCCATTCGATATCGCCTTGCCGCAAATGCTGTAGCTCATGCGCCAAAGATACTTTCATCTCATCCTTTTGGCCAAGCATATGGGACGGGATGACAATACAATAATTTCGCAAACCACGCGTTGAGAAAGGCACCAAGATCCTGTCAGATAAACCGATTTTCACCCGCTCCAGCCGCCAAGCGTGGCTTTGACGCACTATTCTGTAAAGACAAAATGCTGAAAAAATCAGCCGCCAGACAGAGAATCGCACACCCCAATAGAAACGCAGCAATTATGCTTGACGCGCCCCATCCGACAGCGTTTGCTACATTTTCAGTCAAGGTGCCGCGGACTGCCAAAAGACGCTCTAGATCGGCCGCTTTCATATCAAATCCACCGCTTAAGTAATGCGAGACAATTTGATCCGACAGATTGAACTTTAAATGCGCGGTAAACCCGTGTGTTTGCAGAGCATTCAACGTTAAAATCAAAGCGGGAGAAATAAGAACGGCCAAGAATAAGCGTTAAAAAGTTTCAAATGGCTTCGATAAGCATGCTGTAAGCCAAAGGTTTGCAATAGATAGCGACAGATCCACCATCCGAAATAACCACCAAAATCAGAATATTTAATGTGATGAACACATCTAAAATAGCACTAATCGATATCATTTTTTAACCTCTTATCCACAAGTTCACGGATTTGAGACAAGGCTTCTTCTGTCAGATTCGTCATTCACCAAACGTGCAACCAAAGAAGCAGGCGCATCGTCAAACAGTTTGGTGGACAGATCTTTTAAGAGCGCGCTTGATAAGCATGTTTTGCCAAGCCGGTTGATAAACATGGCTTTTGCCTTTTGCGGCTGGTAACAAATTCTTTTGCTCTAAAATCCGAAGGATTGTTGCTGGATGTATAGGCCAGATCACGCTCATTCGGCAGTTTGTCCAGCACATCGCGCACGGTGGCTTCCCCCTAAGGCCCAAAGCTTGCTCATAAATTCCAACTCAACTTCAGTCAGAAATTCATGTTTTTTCTTTTCTCTCATTAAATTCGGTCCTCAGGCTATGTACGCCTTGCTTCTTAAATCAGTAAACACGAAACATAATTAAATCCAAAGTGAAATTTCAAACTTTCCAAAAACAGAAAACCATCCACCCAATACTAATCGCCACTGGCCACCATAATGGTTGCCCCATCAGGCCAAGCCACGCCAAAAAGATATAAGCTGCCCCCAATAACGAAATAAACAATCTATCACCGCGCGTGGTCGTTAATCCCAAGACACCGCGCCGCTCATCGCCACCCGGTCGGCGTATTTCCAAAACGGTGATCACTGCCATCGCTGAAAAGATTCCGCAAAATAATAGAAATGTGGCCGGTGTCCATGCCATCCAAAAATCTGGCCATAATGGGTCCGTCCAGGAAAAACCCAACCTCTTCTTTTTTGCCGCCACTTTTCCCAACCAGAGGCCAGCGCTTGATTCAATGGCAAAGCCAAGAATAGGAATGAAAGAAAACGAAACATCACACCCTTCCCAGGGCAAAACCCTTAGCAATGTAGTTGCGTACAAAATAGATAACGATTGCCCCCGGAATGATGGTCAGCGTTCCGGCTGCCGCCAGCAAACCCAATTCATATCCGGCAGAAGAAGCCGTTTTGGTCATCGTTGCCGCAATAGGCTTAGCGGCAACGGCAGTCAGCGTTTTTGCCAATAAAAGCTCGACCCATGAAAACATGAAGCAAAAGAAGGCAGCAACGCCAACTCCAGCTTTGATTGTTGGCAAAAAGATAGAGACAAAAAACCGCGGAAAAGAATACCCATCAACATAAGCGGTTTCATCAAGCTCTTTTGGAACACCCCCCATAAAGCCTTCTAAAATCCAAACCGCTAAGGGGATATTGAACAAGCAATGCGCCAGCGCAACGGCCAAATGGGTATCAAATAAACCAACCGAGGAATAAAGCTGAAAAAATGGCAGGGCGAATACAGCAGCCGGAGCCATACGATTTGTCAGCAACCAGAAAAACAATTGTTTGTCGCCTAAGAACCGATAGCGCGAAAAAGCATATGCTGCAGGCAACGCCACGCTGACGGAAAAACCGTATTGAGCGATACATACAGGATCGAATTATAATAGCCCCAATACCAAGTTGGATCGGTGAAAATGACGCGGTAATTGTCAAAGGTAAATGTTTGCGGAAACAGACTAAAACCAGACAGAATCTCGCCCGTGGTTTTAAAGCTCATCGCCACCAACCAATAAATAGGCAACATCAGAAACAGAAATAGATAATCGGAATTAATGACCGTTTCCTCATTTTCGATCATCCTTTGTCATCAAAGTGTAGAACAGCCAGCTCACCAACAAGGTGATGGCGAAATATATCAAAGACATTGCTGCCGCAGGCCTAGATCAAACTGACCAGAAGCGCTATTTTCACCAAATCGATCGACAGCAAGGTGGTTGAATTGCCCGGGCCTACCACCGGTTAAAACGAAAGGTTCCGTGTAAATATTGAAGCTGTCCATGAAGCGCAGGAGAATGGCGATGGTCAACACCGTCTTCATTTTTGGCAATTGAATATAGCGAAACACTTTCCAGGGTGATGCAGCATCGATTTTAGCTGCTTGATAATAGGCATCGGGAATAGAGACCAACCCAGCATAAGATAAAAGCACCACAAGCGAGGTCCAATGCCAAACATCCATCACAATAATGGTTACCCATGCCGCAAAGGGATTTTGCGTCATATCATAAGTGATGCCCAAAACATTGTTCATCAAATATCCCAAAGGCCGATTTCAGGCAGGGTAAAGATATTCCACATGGCCCCAACCACATTCCATGGAATCAACATCGGCAACGCCATCATGACCAAGCAAACCGAAACCCAGATCCCCTGGCGCGGCATAGAAAGTGCAATGATAATGCCCAACGGCACTTCAATAATTAAAATTGAGGCTGTGAATAAGAATTGCCGCCCCAACGCGGCTTGGAAACGCTCAGAGCGCAAGATTTGTTCAAACCAATCTACCCCCTGCCAAAAAAATACATTATTTCCAAAGGTTTCTTGCACCGAATAATTCACAACCGTCATGATTGGAACCAACGCATTAAAAGCAACCAGCAATAAAACAGGCAAAACAAAAAACCATGCTTTCTGATTTTCAGTTTTCATGCCTGTGCCTCCGTTGCGATCCAACCATCCCGATAAAGCCGCGTTTGATCTTGACGAAATGCCAAATTTACCCAATCGCCTTTCGCGGGCATCTGACCTGCACCAACGGCTTTGACATGACTGGAACCGACAACAACTTCTACGATGGAATGACGCCCAACATCAGAAACTTTATGAACTTGGCCCCGAATGCCCTGATCGGCAAAGCGAAATAATTCCGGACGTATTCAGTTGAAGCTGGCCGCCTGATCCAATGACAGGGCCTTCCAACGCCATCACATGGTTTTCAAAAAGCACATCGCCATCTTTTAGCTTGACCGGCAGGATATTCATGCCCGGCGATCCGATGAAATGCCCTACGAAAACATGTTGTGGACGTTCGAATAATTCCACCGGGGTTCCGATTTGTACAACCTCGCCCTCTTGCATCACAACCACTTGATCGGCAAAGGTCAACGCTTCCGTCCTGATCATGCGTAACATAAATCATCGTAGCCCCAACCCGCTGGTGCAGTTCTTTAAGTTTGGACCGTAATTTCCACTTCAAATGAGGATCAATGACGGTCAGGGGCTCATCAAACATCACCACATTCACATCTTCGCGCACCAACCCGCGCCCCATAGATACTTTTGCTTATTATCGGAGATAAATTTGACGCCCGGATATCGAGCATGTCTTCAACCTCTAACAAGGCGGCAATTTGCTCCACCCGGCTGGCGATTTTTTCTTCATCGACGCCGCGATTGCGCAGCGGAAAAGCAAAGTTTTCGCGCACCGTCATCGTGTCATAAATGACCGGGAATTGGAAAACCTGCGCAATATTGCGTTGATCAGGTAAGATCGGTGACATCGTGATCGTCGAATAAAATGCGCCCCGATGAAGGTTTTAACAACCCCGAAATTATATTCAGCAAGGTGGATTTGCCGCATCCCGATGGCCCCAACAGCGCATAGGCGCCACCGTCTTGCCAATCAAGGTCGATTTCTTTGAGCGCATAATCCTGAATATTTGCAGGGTGAGGCAAATAAGAATGGCGCAATTTGGACAGGGTTATTTTTGGCCATCAAGCAACAAGCCTCCCATCCGGGTCGAAGTAAAACGCTTGGCTCACATCCATGAAAAATTCATGCTCCTGCCCCACATGATAACGATAGACACCATGGGCAAGAGACACCCAGCTATCCGCCCCCATTTGGAAATGCGCACTGGAATCCGAGCCTGACAACTCTGTTACCAAAACGCGCCCTGGAACGGCGATGCTTTGCGCATCTTGGGCCGTAGGGGTGACGTGGTGGGGGCGAATTGCCATTGTGTAAGTACCATCAGGTAAAAACTGCCGCGTCTCCGCTTGGCGGCCAACTGGGGCCTTTATCGATTTGCGCCAAAGCGCCTTTTTTAACCACAATGGCCGTGTTGATTGGAGGGTCGGAAAACACCCGAGCTGCGGCAAGGCTTTGCGGAGAACGGTAAATTTCGGCCGTCGGACCGGGTGGGTTGTAACCCCATCATCCATAAGCACCGTCTTTCCGCCCAACAGCAACGCCTCTTCTGGCTCAGAAGTCGCATATACCACCACAGCTCCGCGGCACTGCGAATAATTCAGGCAACTGTTCGCGCAGTTCTTCGCGCAACTTATAATCCCAGATTTGCAAGCGGTTCGTCTAAAAACACCGTGCGGCTTTCCTTGGCAATGGCGCGCGCCAAAGCGCAGCGCTGTTGTTGGCCTCGCTTAATTCATGGGGCCGGCGCGCCAACATTGGGCGCAGCTGTAAAAAATATCCGCCGCCTCTTCCACACGCCCAGCGATTTCTGACTTGGCCATACCCGCCACGCGCAGCGGAGATGCGATATTGTCAAAACGGTCATATGGGGGTAATTCACAAAGAACTCGTGCACCAAACTGATATTTCGCTTTTGCGTTGACAGCTTTGAAACATCTTCTCCATTCATCAATATTTGACCCGTTGCCAAAGGGTCCAAACCCGCCATCAATTTGATCATCGAGGTCTTTCCAGATCCTGTCTGACCAAGAAGTACGTTAAAGTGACCCGGTTCAAAAAGCAGCGATGTTGGTTTGATATGGGTGATCCGCGGATCACTTTACTCGCCCCTCTGAGCTCTAAGGTCATTGGTTATCTTTCTGCATTCGATTTTTGTGTATCATTATGAAATGGCCAGAGCTTGGCAACAGCTCTGGCCTGAATTGGCCCCATTTAGGTGGGGCCAAGCCATGTTACTTATTCCAACGGGCTACGAGTTCATCATAGTTTACCGTCTGGCCTTGTGGTTTTTCGTTGTCCAGCTTCGCTTTCGCGCCGCCTTTACCCAACCACACAGATGGATCTTGCTCTTCATTCAACCGAGGACCACATCCACCATAGACATTGGCAGCTTCATCAGCAGCTTGCATCCGTGCCATGGTGATATCCATTTCTTCGGCCAAGCGATCCATCGCTTCTTGTGGCGTAAACGCGCCTGAGTTCACGTCTCCGATTTGCTGCCACCAAATTTGGGCCAGCTTTGGATAATCAGGAACGTTGATCCCTGTGGGTGACCAAGCGACACGATCCGGTGAGCGATAGAATTCGACCAAGCCCCCCAGTTTCGGAGCCCGCTCAGTGAAAGAGGCATGATTAACCGAGCTGTCGCGGGTAAATGTCAGACCAACATGTGATTTTTTCACATCAACGGTTTTTGACGTCACGAATTGGGCGTAAAGCCAGGCTGCTTGCGCACGCTCAGATGGGGTGGATTTCAAGAAGGTCCAAGATCCCACATCTTGATAGCCCACCTTTTGGCCTTTTTCCCAGTATGGGCCATGCGGAGAAGGTGCCATCCGCCACAAGGGGTTCCCGTCGCTGTCAACCGTGTTATTGCCTTCTGACCGTGGCTTCACCATATCGGCCGTAAACGCTGTATACCAGAAAATCTGCTGGGCCACATTGCCTTGCGCCAAGGCTGGCAAAGATTGGTAGAAATCGTAGGATGCAGCACCGGGAGGGGCATAGTTGCGCAGCCACTCATCCCATTTGCGGATCGCATATACCGCCGCTGGGCCGTTTGCCGCCCCGCCACGTGATACAGAGGCACCGGCAGGGTTACACGATCCCGCTTCCATGCGAATGCCCCATTCATCAATTGGCACACCGTTCGGCTCACCTTTGGAACCGGTACCCGCCATTGACAGCCACGCATCCGTCATCCGCCAACCAAGATCTGGCGCGCGTTTACCGTAATCCATATGGCCATAAATAGCGACGCCATCCACTTCTTTCACATCATTTGAAAAGAAATCGGCAATGTCTTCAGGCAGACCAGTTTACCGGAACACCCAGCTCATACCCGTATTTTGCTTTAAACGCCGCTTTGTTATCGGCATCGTCAAACCAATCCTTTCGGAACCAGTACAAGTTGGCGAATTGCTGGTCGGGCAATTGATACAAATTGCCATCGGGACCAGTGGTGAATTGAATGCCCATAAAATCGTCTAGATCAAGCGTGGGTGATGTTGTTGCAGCCCAGTCGCCGGCCATTTGTTCCGTTAAGTTATATGCCAATTGCAAACGTGAATGGGTTCCAATCAAATCAGAATCGTTCACATACCCATCATAAAGGTTGCGCTGCGTTTGCATCTGCGTTTGCACCGCTTGCACCACTTCACCCTCGCCCAGAATTTGGTGATTCACCTTAATTCCAGTAATCTCTTCGAACGCCTTGGTCAGCACTTCGCTTTCATATCCATGGGTTGGAATGCCCTCGGATAAAACATTTACTTCCATGCCACTATAAGGTTTTGACGCTTCGATAAACCAGTTCATTTCAGCCATTTGCTCGTCTTTTGACAAGGTCGATGGCTGGAATTCTTGGTTGATCCATTTCTGGGCTGCTGCCTGATCGGCAATAGCAGTCCCATGCCCTGCAATGACAGCCAAAGCCGCCGTTGCAGAGAGTAAATACTTACGCATAGTATATCCTCCCGAAAAATTTATAACCGGTCTTTGCCGGATATCGATATCGTAATATTATGGAAATATAACTGTCAAACTAAAAATTTAGTAGATTGAAAATAAAAGTTAAATCATTAAAAAACAATAGCTTAATTGGTTAATCTTCAAAGTTTTTATAACTCTGCTTGCAAAATCAAAACAAATGAGTCGTCCGGTCACAACAATTGCCTACCCTATGACCCCGCGATGCTCAGAACTGGGAAGGCGCTCACTCATACGTATCTTTGTTTTAGCAAAACGCGGCAGTCAACCATACAAAACCTTAACTGAAACCAACTGTTCAGATTCTAAACGAGACGAAGCTTAACGATGGTTTTGCCAAGCCATGAGCTGTAAAATCGCAATCCAACCCGGCTTTTAAAAGCACTTTGGAAAAACGTGTGAATGTTCATCAAGATCAGGCTTCTTGCGGGATGCAATGGCAGGTATCCAGCTGTTGCATTATCGCACCTGATGAGATTGGAAGGCGATCTTGGTATTTAGATGAGGCATCAGCTGTGTCGTTTATGTTAAAGCCTTTTCCTGATACTCGTCTCTGCTGAGTTCATATCGTTTGCCCGTGAGCATGTCTTTCTTAAGCCTTGGCGTGAGATGGCAGTGGTGGCGCTCAATCATGCCATTGCTTGTGCCCATCTGTATGGCGAGGGCATAGACATCCATTCCATCGTATATCACAGCGAATGTCGCGTAAGTATGGCGCAGGCTATAGAGCGTTCCGTTAAGACCCGTACGTGGGCATTTGATCAGCTCGCTCTCTTTCACGAATGCGCGGAAGGTTTGATGGATGTTCTTGCTCACAATCCCATCAGGCAATCTAAATACTGGCAGATCTACGCGCTCTTTCACCAGCTGTTCAAAGCTCATGTGATTGAGGTCTTCTGAGCGTTCATGGATGCGTTTGAGGCAATTGATGGTTCCGCTGCGGCAGATGATATCCTGCCTGCCCGTTTTCCTGTCACGCTCATTTCAAGGTATTGAAGATCATTTTCCTCAAACAGCGTGATGTGTTTCCCGTTCAGGTTAAGAACCTCAGCCCCATGGCGCATGCCCGTGTTGGCCAAGATGAGAACATAATCATGCATGAGATATCGCATGTCAGTGGCTTGCTCCACTTTGCCTTGTTTGATCCAGTGCGGCAGTTTACGGATCATGGTTGCGTATTCTTAACGTGTAAAGTCTGGACGTTCGCGTTCGCTTTTCTCACCTTTGTTCAAAAGCATTGGCACATTTTTGTGTGCCAGAAAGCCTTTCCACAGCTTCATCAAACACGCGGTTCATTGCATCGGGGTTCGTTATGTGTATTGAGTAAGCAGCGCTTGCTTTCGGGTCCCTGCCCATCTTTGTTCTGCACCTCTCATAGAAGCTTTGTACCTTCCCTCATAATCAACGGAGGTTACGTACTGCGAGCCAAAGTCGGGAATGCGGTATCGCTCAATGCACATGATGTACTCTGCATAGACTTTCTCAGCCCAAGCCCGCGTCCAATTGCTTGCGCATATCGCCAATTGCCAGCCGCGCTAGCATTGCTGAGAATTTCTTAGTAATCACAATGGAAAGGTCGTTCTTATGTCTGAACTTATATTCTAGATAAGTGTCCCGCGCGATCTCTTTGGCTTCATTGAGATCTTTCTTACCAGTACTGATGGAGTATGGGCTTTACCATAATGCTGAATGCAGCCTGCCATCTTTTTTACTGCGTTCGCGACGATACACACGGACCTCGCCGTCCAAGATCAACACAGTATCATCTCGCAAGTGTCGCACGCCAATCTAAAGACCTTGCCAAATTATATGGCTCGCAACACTGACAAGATCTACCAAACTGTGCTTTTTGATTAGGAGAAATCCAAAGACCAAAGACTCTGTTCATTCACTAGGGTTAAGACACAGTGTTTAAGCCTGAAAACGTGCCCCATAAACACGCAAAAAAGTGTGTGTTTGGTGTGTTTTTGAAATATACACGCATACGATCCTGTAGCGAAAAAAACTAAGTCATTGATATCATTTTGGAATATGGTGCCCGGGGGCGGATTTGAACCACCGACACGAGGATTTTCAGTCCACTGCTAAAAACCCCTGAGCTACCTCATTAAATCATATACTTAGCTTAATTGACAAAGCCCTTGTCACAATTGGGTCCAAGGGGAAAGTTTAATGGCCAGTATTCGTAGGAGAAACGGAAAGTTTCAGGCACAAGTCAGAAGATTAGGGACCACATCAATTAGCAAACATTTACCCATAAAAAGGATGCCCTAGTTTGGGTACGAGGTATTGAAGCGCGAATTGATGTGGGTGAAACCAACGTAGTTGCACCTCATCAAGACGGTCACTTTGGGCGACGTAATGGAACGATACAGTCATTCCAAGGGAAATTACGCCACAAGAAATGTGCCAGTTAGAACAGAGGCGGCTGTTCCGCCTATCTAAAGACGCCATAGCTAAAATACCGCTATCAAAGTTAACGAGTACGAAGCTCGCGACCTTCAGAGATCGTAGAATTCAGGATGGTGTGAGAGCTGCACAATACGACCTTATCTAATCAGAGCAGTTCTAATAAAAAGATTTATTCCGAAACCTTAGAATGGGGCATTTCACTGCCGTCCAACCCTGTAGATAATATCCGTGTTCCAAACGGAATTAGACGGCGTGAAAGGCGCCTAGAGGATGGCACAATATCACAAACCTCAATTTAAAGCAAACGCTGCGCAAAGTTGCAGAAACCAATAAATAATGGTTCAGTGGTTGAATTCGTTCTTACGAGACCGCGATGAGACGCAGTGGAAATACTTTCATTATTGCAGTTGGCAGCATACGGATCTCAGAATGCTGGTTTAGACAAATCTAAAACTTCTTGCAACCAATTTTAAAAATGCTACCGCTATAGGTTTTGAAGAAGTGTGCCGCTTACGCGTAGAGCTTGCCTTGCGTAATCAATCAATTGCTCTCATCACACATAGTCTTGTTTTCGTTAAAAACTACGGACTATTCTATCCGCCATTGGCTGGGACCGTTTGGTGAAGCGAGCAGGGATAAAAAACTTAGGTTTCACGATCTTAGACATGAGTTGCCGTATCTAGATTATTTGAAGCTGGATTGATATTTCCTGTGAGTAGCACTAGTAAAGCGGACGATAAAGATTTTAGAATGCTTCAACTTTTCTGCATCTGTTTGAAAGCTGAAACTTTGCGCCTGAAGGATCATTTTAAAAAATAATTCAAGCAATCTTCTCATTTACAACATATTAACAACGTGTACCTATTTTTTGACCAAAATATTAACTGTGCTCAATTAAATGGCTCATATCAGTGCACTATTACAAGAACAGATTACCGCAACGTAAAATTGACGAATAATTGGGTAGGCGCTGTAGTTAACCCTTCTAATCAGGAGACTACAATGAAGAAGATTATTGCTGCGCGCTAATAGCGGCTGTTCCTACGTTATCATTCGCAGGTGGCCATGGGGATTTAGGTGGACATGGAACTGGCGTCACAATTGATACCCATGTTATGGAAGGAAAGACTGGCGGTCTTGTCATGCAGACCACTCAGGATGTATGGATTTGGGACAATCCACCAGAAGGATTTCAGCAGCATCGACAGCAACCTGCAACCAATACATAGCATTTGGAGCTACACCGCAGCCCATTGGTGGGGTGTTCGTATGCAGATCAGTGAGATCCAGACGGTGACGTGTCGCTAAATACTGGAGCGTTTCAACCAGATGGTTCAGCTATGATTACGAGCATTGCAGCAACTGGCAAATGGGCAGCATATGTTGGAGCTAGCTGGATTGGCAAAACCACTATCCAAGCCGGTGAAAACCGAACAGTATACACTTTTACACCCACAAATTAGACAACAAAGAGCGAGCAGGACGCAATCTGCTCGCTTACATTTCTTTAAAATGTTGCTAAGTTAGCCATAGTCTTTGGAGCTTTTCAGACAGTGCCGTAGTGATCTCATCTTCAGATCTTTCTACCTCAGGCACTTCCTTAGGCTTGAACAAACCCAAGTTCTTACCCAGCAGCTCGATGGCCTTTAGCTTTGCTGATACGGGGCCATCACCAAAGGCCACCGCTTCAAGCTCCTTCAGAATTCTCTCTTCTCGTGAGAGCGCTTGTATGCGCTGTCTGCGGGCCTTTTCTGCCTCCAGCTCGATTATCCTTGCAGCCACCTTGGGTGCCTCCTGAGCCTCGAGATTCCTCCCAGACAGTCTTTGGCGCCATCTGCGACGTATCATATGCCTTTCTATAGGCATTCGACTGAGAGCTGCCTTCACTGACCTCTTCCACAAATTTTGTCTGCTTAGCTGTGAGCATGTGATTTAGGCACCTAATAATTTTAGCGCGGCCTTGTAACGAGAAAGGCGATTGATATCGCCTTCAGTTATATCATCAATGCGTGAGATATCTAAGTTATCTTTGATATCAGAAATTTTCACTTCACGCCCAATCTTGTTGGCTTTAGCGCGGGATACAAACTCAAGGTAATGATCAAGCTTTTCACCTTCAGACAACCGACGGTACTCAGCCTCTTCTTCTGGCGTTTTACTTACGCGCTGCAGCGCCTCAATGATTTCCGTTGAGACGCCTTCACCTTTAAGACGTTGCCATGTCCAACCCTCACAATCCTCAACAACGTCGTGCAACACGCCAACAATACGCTCTTTCCTCCGTATTCAGCGATAACATTACCCTAAGGGGATGGAGAATGTAGGGATTGCCACCCTTGTCCACTTGCCCCGTATGCGCCTCTCGGCGATTTTGATGGCCTTTTCTAAATTCATTCTTGTCCTTTCTTTTAATTTCGAAACTATTTTTTTGATCATTCCACCACTTTCTACAAAACCCAGCGCCAACATAGGGCGCTGGGAAGAGGTGCCTATGCGGCTTCCTTAACAGTGTAATTTACCCCCTCATTCTCTGCCTGCACGAGCTTAATCGCCAGACTTATCAGCCCTACAACTTGATGATGTTCCGTTTCTGGTGCGTCATTAAACAATCCAACATTACGATAGTCTGAGAACAAGCCCAGCGCTGAGCGAAGGAACCAAAATGGCTCTTGTATTTCACCGCGCACAAGATCGCCTCTGACGTAGTTAGGTTGGTCAGATACATGCTCCTCAGGCACCTTGAAACTGGGCATACCAGCCGCATAAAGTGCCCCATTGATACAATAGGCATCCCCTTTGCGCAGGTATACCTTACACCATCGCTTAGGGTCTCTGAGGATCTCCAGAGCGCCCTGTAAGTGGCGCTCTGTGACAGTGTTATTTGGGAGGAAGTGTATCATTTATATTTCCTTTCTGCTTGATCCGTATGAAGGGTTTATTGGTCTGGGCAGTGTTGGGGTTAGGCAGGGTTTCCATAACCTCTTGCCCTTGCTCAGGGCGTTTAGCTTGTTGAGATGTGTCTCAGCAGTGCTCACGCCAAAGCCACGCGTCCTCATCGAGGAGCGGCGTTTATTTTGATTTTCAGTCATGATTTTCTCCATCAGAGCAAGACTAGAGATGCCATGAAATGGCGATCTCGCTTGCTGCTAATGGATTTCAATTTCTTATAATTCAGTTGACGTTCTGTAGCAAGCCTAGATCTGTTGGAGTCCGCAATCTCTGAGATAATTGAAAACACCATCATAGTACGTTGGAGGTCGGGTAGGATCGTTTTCAGAACCTTCTGGAATAAAAATAACCATTCCCTGGCGAGCTCTGGTTAAGAGAACACGATAGGCATTTAAAATGTATTTCTTCCGTTCAGGAGACGAAACATTCTGCCACTTGGAGCCTCTGAATGCATGCATTTTCCAACCAGCATCTTCATATCGTAAATCAGCATCCCAACAGACGCCAACGTAATCAAGTTCTAGACCCTGTATATCAAATTGCGTAGCCACATCTTCTAAGAAAAAAGATGATCGAACATCACCTTTATCATTCAAAAACCAATTCGTGGCATCGATTTCCGACTTAATAAAAATTCCTTCTGGCCTAAGCCTCAAAGCACCAGCTGAAGCCACAAGCCCAATCCTTTCCGTTCCCCTGCCGGACCGGCGTAGCCATTCCCTTGCGGCTTCCAGTTTCCTTGTTAAGAATATTGGATAGTTATCGGCTAAGGTAGAATATATTTTCAGAGCCGCCTTATCATTGCCGCTTATTATTTCAGAAATGAAAGCTGATAATTTCTCTGCTCTAAAGGAGCGCATGCTAGTGGCAAGATGCAAATGCTTGGATGTTTGATAGGACGAGGACTGTAATTTAAGTCTAGCCACATCATCGATGGTGTAGTGCTCATCCGACAGCACATCTGAAATATATACATCCCAGCTTGAAAGTGTTCCATCTAAAGCCTTCAGCCACTCAATAATCCCAGCCTCACCGTATTAATTTCTTGCCCACCGCCTATTAAACAAACCACGCAACACCAGTCATTGTGTCGGTCCATAACTTTAACAAAAATTCAGGCTCTGACTGGGGTGCATAGCCTGAGCCCCACTTTCCAGTCATAAATTTAGTAGCCTGTTCTTTCGACCATGCTCTTTGGGCTTCATCAAATATTACTACTTTTTCAATAGGAGCCTGTGGATTAGTAAAATATTCGTCCCTGAAGTGATGTATATTCTGAATAAAGCTACTGACTTCTCGTTGAGCATCTTTCTTCTTAACTTTTTCGCTTACGACTTTATCGCGTGCTAGCGCTTCACGAAGAACTTCAACAAGAGGTCCATTACCTGACAGAAAGACAGCATGTTCTTCCTTTTAACAGAACGAGACGTCGCGATATTAAGGATTACCAAGTGTTTTTCCTGCTCCAGGCACGCCCGTTACAAAACAAATGCTCTTGTGACCCAATATCTTGGAACGTTCTATTATTTTAAAAATTTCGTCAGTTGTTTCAGATAAATTTTTCGCGCCAGAATCAGAACGAGCAATATCTTCAACGTTATGGGATTTATATAATGCTTGTGCTGCTTCAACTATTGTTGGTGTTGGCATGTAACCGGACTTTTCCCATACCTCTGCAACTGTAAAACCTGCATGAGATGAAGTGTGAGCGGCAGAAAGACAATCTTTAATCAAAGAATTCAGTCCCAGCTCGCCTATAAGAAAAGGCTTGGCGACAAGGTCCTTCGCAATCTGTATTTGATTGGTTGAGGGGTATTGGCTTTGGTTGCAACGACAATAGGAAATATTAGTAAATCATGTGAACCTAAATGGAAATTTTTAAGATCAATGCGTAGTCATAGGCCTGATCGATGGCAAATCGATCAAAGGAAGAAGAACCTACTTTAAACTCCAAAACGAACACACATGAATTGATAAATAAAATACAATCCGCACGCTTGCCCATGCGCGGAATCTTGAATTCAAAATAAATTTTCCCTTTCCAATGTTGTTCGAGTTGCTGTTTTAGATATGTGAAATTTGGTTTTGCCATGCGATGGTCTGTAGATGTTCTAGGGCTTGCACATGAAACGAGGTCAGTGTGCCTAGAATTTCATCTTCATTAGTGTCCCAGAACTGTTCCAGTTGAGCTTGATAATATGCTTGCATGACCACTTCTCCTGCAGCCCAATGTCAGCCAAACATATTACAAATTCAATCTAATCCTTGTGCCATCTGCTTCAGCATTTCAAGATGAACGGGCAATTATATTATTTGATTGCATTTGGGGATTATCATTGTGTTGGGATCACGAGCGTTCGTTGTGTAAGTACCTTTAAAGTTTAATTTTTCGTTGATTTAGCATGTCAATAAATCTCAACTTTTACAGGCGTGGGATTATAACCATTGCAGGGATTATGCATCTGAGGGCAGTTGGACAGCACTGCCAAAGTGTCTGTCCTAGCCAGCAGTGTTACATAGCTATTTGGTTTAAGAGTTACATTATCGACGCCAGCCGATCCGTCTTCCAAAACAGGAACCGACATAAACCAATTTATATTGGGAACTATAGCCTCTTTACCCATCCCGTTTTTGATAAGCTCCGCCTGAAAGTTATCGTAGCAGGACTCCGTCGTTTCAACACCATATCTGAGCTTGTTGTTAGGATTGCTGCAGCAGCCATAAATAGTGTCATGCCGCCCAATAGTGTCTTCCACCACCTCAAGTAACTGGGTGCCACTATCAGAGTACGATACACTACCTAATCCTACATAGACATTACCCTGAACTTTAACCGTGTTAGTAGCTGAATATCGATCTGAGCGATCAACATTATTATAGCAGAGAAAGTCTACGGCTTGTTGACCTTCAAGGTCAGTTATCTTCAGGCGTTGGCCCTCTTTTACAACTCCTGACCATGAAGTTTTAGCTGCGACCTCTTCTTCGTAAATGCCCAAATTTTCACTCCTTCTATTTCTTAATTCAGGGATATCAGATTTTCAAAATACAACCACATCTAGGGCCCATTTGTTCATGCATAGTTTTACATAAGGCCTTACAAAATCTAGGAATGGCCCTAGGGATGGCGCTACTTTATCTTACAGCAAGCGATAACAGAGTTCGCTTTATAATTCACGTTCTGAAAGAGATAATATAACTTTTTCAATTCTTTCCATTACAGCTGCTTCCTCAAAACGCTCAGAAATGCATCCATTATCTGAAAGCCAGTTGAGCTTTGAATTGGTGAAAATTTCAATGTCGGGTTCATGCTTCGTGCTATCATCAAGAGTTCCAATAGGAATAATGGCTAACCCTTCAATAACCTCAACGCTGTAGAAGGCTTTCGTGGAGCAGTTAGGACAAAAAAATAGCTCAATATCTCCTCCGCTCCCTCCGTTGTAGGTATATTTTTAAGTTACCGGAAACTTCGATTTCTTCTTGCGAAAAAAAATACCCGTTACGGACAAAACGCTGTATAGTTTCCTGCAACTTGTACAATTGCATTGGTTAATAAGCATTGGGGCATAATTCGATTTAATTTCGATACTGCCACAATGGTATGAACCAATTTTCTTCATTTTATATCTCCAAAACCGCTATCTGTTTAGGGATTGTAATCAGCAGTACAATGAGTTTGGTGCGCATAAGGTTTATTCCCATTTATCACCTTCAGCAGGATACTGACGCATAATTTCATCGGAGGCCCGATAAGCGGACACAAATTGGTGCATCTCGCTGACCCTGGAATTAACCACTGTGCCTTCAAGTTCAAAGGCATTCAGTTGCTGATAAACATCATCTTCACTTTCAGCCATCCAGTGACAGTAAAAGAAGTCATCGTTTCCACACCAAGTCTGCATACATTGAGCGTGTTCGCCGATCGCTTCTACTGCCCACTGCAACTCCGACTTTGCGGTTGAGGCGGATCACGTTTTTCAGGCGTTAAATATTCTTGACGCGCCTCATCAGATACAAATGAGTGGATAACAAAAAATGTTTAGAAAAACGTTCCTTGAGCATATTTCAACCTTCATTTTGTTTGCTTGTGATGAGCCCGTTTAGATATTTTAGAATTTTTAAACCCCCGTGAACTTAACTTTATAAGTTGTGGAGGCTCTTTTCGTTCCAAATCCAAATGTAAAATGCGTAGATTTTTACTAGCTAATGTTTCATGTGAGCGTCTGGATAATTGGTAAAATATTCTTCTGATATTGGTGTCATTACGCCGCTTTCAATTACGGCACCGCCTTGCCTTCTAATTTCCAGTCAACTCTGCATCAGAACCAAAGGCTTGAAGCACTTCCATGCTAGGAAACATCATAATTGCGTGAAGTTGAGTAGGATCATTCTTCTCAGTACCAGCAAACAGAAACTTAATTCCATTTCTTTAATTCTGTCTTCTTGTGACTTTACCATCGCTTGCCAAGTATCAAAACCTTTTGAAAGCTTTATTGAACTTTTTTACTATAATTGCCATTTCCCTCTCCGATCAGCCAAATTTAATTAGTTTTGAAAGCTGGTCAGGCGAAAAGCAATCAGAACGTGGCGTTATCTATGCTTTGTATCAAATTCAGAATAATACTTATGAGTACGCCGCTCATTTGGTAAGTTGGTTTTTCTTCTTCTATGATATTTCTGCCAAATTAAATGAGCACATCGCCTTCCAAGACCACGGTATCTTTTAAATGCTTGCTAAAAATATCTGTCTGCAGTCCTTTTTACGTATCTCATGTCCAGCCAAACGCGCTTTTTCATTTTGATAAACAGTTATGCCCACACCGCTAGCTACACCCGTTTTCACGAAAACAGTCTGCTCAGTGTTTGGATACGGCCCATGAGCCTGCCAAGCATCCACAAATGCTTCAAGACTATCAGCGCTGTTAAATTCAAACATCATTATATTGGAGACTTTCATCGGATCCAAAGCTCCAATTGTTTTAAAAATTTTACATTCAATTCTATTGACATGTTTAGCACGAAGTTAGTTCTGCCCTGTTACATATGACGGCTCCTGCTCAACAAAAGCCGTGTAAGGGCGCGTATGTCCCACCTCTGGTGAATACTCTTCTAACATATATCTATGATCATCAAGCCAATCTAAAGCTTCCGATTGTTGCTCAGCCAACTTTTCAACGCTTGGCTGCAACCAAATTTCAATGACTTCATCATCGCGAGTAAGTATGTAGCTTTCTGGGGAACTCTTTTTTAGCGCTCTACATACTGTTCGAAATATTCTGGTTTTGGCTTGAAATAAACCATTGTCATGGTCTTCATTAAAAGGCTCCTATGATTTGCCTCAGAATAATGCGCTGTGGCGATATGTGGAGTCCTTGTTTGAACACTTGTGCGCGCATGGGTTTGTATTACGCCATATCTGCCAAGTGGGGTCCCCACGGGTGGAACTAATTCCAATTATGTATGAGCATTCCGCCTATTTACTGCTGGTATCAACCTTGATTGTACAATTTAGAGTAACTTAATGCGCAGCGTTTTCTATGTGACGCTTGAATAAAAATTAGGCAGATCATCAGTATTTTTAATTTGTGACGTTAGGTAACACTTTGGCATTCAAATAGGTAGGGCAAATATGAAAAATTGAAGCATGTATTTACCAGTTATTGTTTCATCGATCGGCTTCCTTCGATGTTTGGGAAGCCGGTCTTCCTTAAGAAGTGCGCGCCCTTCACGTGTTATAGTTAATAATTGGCTAGCCTTACCGATAGGTCAGCCATTTTTACAATAGTAGCTTTAGCCCCCGCCTGCGTCGCAAGCATAACTAGCTTAATCGACTCTGCAACCTGAGCACCTTCAGGAATTAAGCAGTATTATGCTCAATAAACGCCCCAATTATTCCACCGCGTATCTTTTGTATGCTAACCTCGCAGCCAAAAAAGGAGAAATTAATGTTTGCCACATTTACTGATTGGACTTTGGATGAACCAAAAACATTTGCTGAAAGCGCGGAAGAGTTTTGGCCAAGCATGAAAGAGGCTGGCGCAGTGAATATGCGAATTGTTCAAACAAGCGATAAGGGTGTGCGCACTATGACTATGTGGCCAGATGCTGAAACTGCGCTAATGGCTATTCAAGCAATTTCAACAGTGGGCACTTCCTCAACTGGCATTGAAGCGGTGGGAGGCGCTAAAGGCGCTGTTTTAGCGGAGTTTAATTAAACTGCTTAGCGATCAGCTTATTAACGCTAAAGACCTTTAAAGCTGCGCTAGCCTCTCTTTGCACCATAATCATTTATGTTCTACATTCACGAAAGAAACAAGGAAGCAAGTAATGGCTGAACTAAACGCACACTCTGACCGCATGGTCCTGGTATTTAATTGTAAAGTTAAAAGCGCCGATGATTTCAAGGCTTGGTCTAAAGATCGGGCGGCAAAATATGTTTACGAATGTAACGAGGAAAACACTATAAGTTATGAATGGCACATTTCTGATGACGGATCTGAAGCAACTCTTATAGAAACTTTTAAAGACAGCGACAGCATGATGGTGCGCCTTGGAAACCACGGGGCCAGTCCAATTGCAGCTGAAGTTATGGAGCAAGTCGAAATAACCGGCGTTCTATGTTTAGGCAATGCCAAGCAAGATGCCAGAGATGCTCTGTCCGCTTGGGGTGCAATCTTCCATGCACACCATGCTGGCTTTCATAAAAGTAATTAAGCAGCTTATTTAACGAATGGGATGAGCGATCAGCCCATCAACAGCAACACCCTTTAAGCCGCTCTAGCCTCAACCTTAGCCATGTAGGTAATCAATCACATCCAGAATCAACATGCGATAAACCTTCATAAGCTTGATTGGTTGCCCAGCCTTAGCTTTTTCTTGAATTAAACAATAATGTTATCTTTCGTGGCGTAATATTTGACAGAAACGGATCACTGCTTTTCGATGATTGAAGTCATAACTAGGGAGAGAAAAATGTCATACTACACAATTTCGTACTGGGAAGCCGATGAATGGACAGATGAAATGGAAGCGATTGCTAAAGATAAATTTGGCCCAATGATTATGGCTGTGGGTGCTCGTTCAGTCGATTTTGTTAAAACCGGTGACAATACAATGTGCGTTGTAACCAAGTATAAAGATGAAGCAACTGGAACGGCTGCTCTGGCAAAGATTGCTGAAATTCGAGGTCAAGCCGCATCAACGCTGCCGGTCAGGATGGTTTCTGACGTTAAAGGTTCTGCGTTCGTAAGTATGTAATTTAATGAGCGGGCTGAGCGATCAGCCCCTCAACTCCAACAGCCATTAAAACCGATCTAGCCTCGCCATCAACAGCACTAGCAGTATGGCTGCTATTATCGCAGACTTGTCGTATTTTCTCGCCACTGACAGATAAGCGCGCCTGGCACTGTGCGGGTTATCAAAGACATCCAGAATAAACTTGCGCAGAAATTTGATCAGCTTGATTTGCTGACCGATCTGAGCGCCTTCTAGGATCAGGCTGTAATGCTCAATGAATACGCATATCTTTTGGCCGCGTGTCATAACAATGTCACCTTTCGTTACGTAATCATTGACATGGGCCGTCATCAAATAGTGGGCTAAGGTTATCAAAAAAGAGGGAGAAATAAAATGACACCCAAAGAAGTGGTACAAAAAGGATATGATTGTTTTGCATCAGGCGATATGGAAACTTTCGTCAGACTGTTTCATGAGGATTGCACCGTCACGATAAATGGTATGCACAAATTCTCTGGAACCTATAATGGGATAAATGAGTTCATGGGCGTATTAGCATTGATACCATCCCACTATGATAATTTTTCTGTGACCGTGTCGAATATGATTTCTGAAGGAGATCAAGTCGCAACTCAACTGGATGCGTCTGCTGACGGTATGGAAGCTAAATTTGGGCATTTCCACAGAATTGAAGGAGGCAAAATAAAGGAGTTTTGGATTTACGATGATAGCCAAAAAATGGCGCATGCAATGAAAGCCGTTTGATATATTTATTGGTTGGGCAAACGGCCCAGCCACGCCTATCTAAAGGAGACATAAGATGAACGTATTTATGCACGGAACAGTAGAAGCTGGTTTTGATGTTCTTAAAGCTAAGATTGAAAGCGATATGGCAGGTCCAGCGGGAAAATTCGTTGATGAATATCGCCTCGCTCATCTTGGTAATGGTGAAATTATGTTTTGCGCACAGGTGAATGATTTCGAAAAAATGGGGGCATTCATGAGTGACCCTGCTGAAGTGCAGTGGGACAAAGACCACGGTTGTGTTTACAAAGTTTATTCAGTCGAAGAAATGCAGGATTAATTTACAAGCTGATCGACCAGTCCCGCAACGCCAACGTCCTTAAGCGCAGCCCGCGCAGCGCCCTCTAACTTAGCCGCTACATGGATCGTGCGCGGATCAGAGGCCGTTTGGTTTAGTGACATTGATCGGATAACCGCCAACTGACGCCGCTTAAGGACATCAATAACTGCCGGCAGCGAGTTTGGAATTGGCGTCCCGCGCCTATTCTCAATCATCATATCCATAGCATCCAACTCAATCTGAGCTGCCCGGATGTCCAGCTTCCATCCTTACAATTTTCGTCAATAAGAACAAGTCCATATCACGCCAATCTGACCTCGCGCAGGGGCGGATGAACCGGTGCCAGATTATTAGCTCAGCCTTGCTGCGTAGCTCCACTCCAGCAGGTAGTGGAATGAGATCATTAATGGCACCAACAAAATCATGCCACCGCAGAGGTCACACCATTTTTTGAAAGATCGTTTTTTCATAATTCTGTTACGACCTCTCGTTATATTTTTATTTATCTTGACTTGCTGTTACTGACCCACGTTTTGATCTCATTTAAAGCGTGGGTTTTTTTCGTAAACGCAAAAACGTTTTGATGTGAACACCAGTTTCTTGCCCTTGGCTTTTAACTTCTGACTCACCCCTCCGACGTTACGTCAAAAAAATTGTTGTTGAAATCTAGCAGGACAGCAGTTTTATTGTTTGTGTAGCCAAACTGTAGGGAACCTTCATTTATTAGGGAATGGAGGATCTATGCTTAACACTCATGAAGTAAATCTATTTGAACATGTCCTTTGGCACTGCCAAAACGTCTATAAGCTTAATACTCTTCAAGAAGCTGTAATAGCTGCGAGGCGAGACGGCTTTTAGACTGGGACAACAAACTAACTCCAATTGGGCGACATGTTGCAGAATTAATGATGCAAGACTTCGAAAATTATAAATCGCTCTTTGAAGTTGATGTTAAAAAGCCGCCGGGTTATGTTTATCAACCGGCTATCCATCAGCTCCAATAGTCATGTCGTATCCCCATGCTTCGTCCAATTGGATCGTGTGTGAGTGATAGCGCCAGCAAACTGTTTATAAGTTATTTAGATCAAAAAACAGTTTTAGATCACCCTCGTGTGGCTTTAAATGGCTCACCACTGCACTACGTGGGTGAATCCTGCCTGCCTGCAATTATGCGCCGCAGCCGCTGTGTTGACACTGGTAATCTTCGCATGTGACAGCCTGACGCCTGAGTGTTGTCTAATGCTTCGTGCTGTAAAGCGAGCGATATGGCTGTGCTTATGCACTCCGTTGAGTAATTGATCATATTTTAGCCATAACCTAGTTTTCACTGGTTGAATTTTATGCAGATAAAATGTGCGTTGAAAGTATACCTATGTATTCTTTGACTATGAGCACTAGCGTTATATTTTTCACGGTATGAAACGGAAAATCTGCTATAAGTGCGAAGCTATATGCAATTCTTTAAGTGAAGATTGCCCAAGTTGTGGAACATTACTGAGTTCCAAAACCTTAGACAATTTTAACTTAATGCCTTTGATTGTTGCCGTCTGCGCTTCATTGTTGATAATTGGCGCTATGATTGGCGCCACTGCATAATTCAGCAAATTCACAAGTTACTACACTTGATTGATCAATATACATTTGGTCCACACTCAATGTAACAAGTGCAGGCTCTAGGCTAGTGTCACACAGCTGTTATAGTTGAACTTTATATTATGCTTGCGTGACCGCTTCTCCCGCGGACCAATGGCAGCCAAACATCTTATAAATCAATCTAATCCATTTGCCAACTAATTCAGCATTTCTTCATACATGGTTTTATATAAAGCCTTTTCTCAATATAGGGGTGCACCCACGGGTGGAGACTGAGAAAGTTTTTTTGGCATAAAAATGGTGGAAGATGCTATAATTCCACTGCTCGCAAACATCATTTAAAGGCTTGGAAAATGACCAATTTCACACTCGAAGATATTGAACATAGCCGCCCTTTAGACGTGCACAGATGGTCAGATTTTACCGCAATAAATAACTTAATTAACAGAATGTTCGTTCAGTACTTCCAAGTTAATTTTCACAGTACAGATGCCAAGGCCAGAGCAAAAAAGCATGTGAAAGTGCTTATTATTGACCTCTTTGTACTGACGACTGAAGACGTATACAAAAGTATCGGCTTACCGATGTCACCAAAGAGTTATCAAAAAGGCTCAAGGTTCAGATCGCTACACGTCAAAAGCTTGATGATCAATATAGTTGATATGGCTGAAACCGCTGGGTTGATTGAAGTTTGGCGCGGCACGGAGGGAATTTCACGCGTCAGCAGAATAAGACCAACCAAACAGCTGTTATCCATCTTTAAGAAAGCTAATCTCAAAAAATTTCAAAGGCAGCTAGCCCAAACCACTAAGCCATCAATTTTACTACGCAGCGCAGATAAAAAGTTAAGCTTCCAACCACACGAACTACCGTTGAGTGACGAGGACAATCTCCAGCTATCCAGGTCGGCCTTGATATTGAAAGAGTATAATGCGCTTCTCGAAAAAACCTTTGTGGACATACCAGACCTAAATTCACCCCGTATCACGACATCAAGAGAAGGCAAACAAACATCATACGCGCTGGTAACACAGTCGAGCAAAACAGTTTATAGAGTATTTAACGACCTGAGTATTGAGAGTGGCGGCAGGTTTTATGGCCCCTTCTGGCAGCAACTTCCAAAAGAGATTAGAGCGCGCATCTACATTAATGACGAACCAACAGTAGAGATCGACTACTCAGGCATACATATAAATCTTATCTACCATTGCCTCAATATCGACCAAAAGGCTCCTACAGGAGACCCATACGGAAATCCAGCTGCCTCAGCTGGGGATTAATAAACCAAAGCTTAGGCGAATGGCTAAACAGCTTATGCTAATAGCAATTAATGCCCAGGATCTAAAAACCGCGCTCCAAGCCTTTAGGGCTTGGCTTATCACCCAAAAAGATCTTGGTGAAAACCTACCAAACCTTACAAACAAAACATTAAAGCTGATAATCGAAGCATTAAGAGAAAAGCACAAAAGCATAGAACAATATTTCTTCACAGGGTTAGCTAAAAGCCTAACGACAATGGACCCATTAATCCTCGAGGAACTTATAGGAGTGTGTACATCCAGAAACATTCCAATTTTAACGATACATGACCTGTGATAGTCCAGTTAAGATATGCGAAGCTCTAGATCAATTAATGAAGGAAACCTATAAATTAGTTACGAAAAAAGGGGATATAAACACAGACATACTACCTATAAAAAGAGGCCTGGGAAGCATAGAAACAGGTGCCACAAAGAAAAGAACTAAAAGGTATCTGAAAGAACAACGCCTTCACAACCTACTATACAATGGCCAGGTAACTTAACACAGACACCCATTCCATTACGGGAAAAGTTAATTCCATCAAAGCTACTTCTCATCAAACACTTACGTTCATTCCGCGTAGCTTTATAGAGATCGAATTTAAAAGTGTTAACTACCAGCTGCTAAGGCGTCGGCTGAATTAGTATCTCAAGCACCTGTATCCTGATCAATAGAGTGTTTCAGAAAGGTTTGCGTCATCTGTCACAATACAATACAAATGTCACATCGAACAGGTGAATATTCGCCAAATTTGACAAATAAAACTTTTCGTGGAATTCTGCTTGGTGCGTTTGCTTTTAAAGAGTTATTTTTATTTAAAGATGGTGCCCGGGGCGGATTGTGGCTCCGCCAACAGGCGCCATGTTCATCTAACCAGGCTGATTTATCCTGTGATTTCATTATGGCCTATACGCCTTGCCAACGTCAATCAGGCATTAAAACCACTACGGTATTCACTACGGCTAGAGAGCACCTACACGAGTGCCAGCGCACACCCTTATGGATACCGTGCATGACCCTGACCTGAGAGTTAGATTTACCAATCGTCAACTAACCTCATAAGACCGTTTCATCGGGGTCTTGACGGTTTTATCTGACTAGTGGATGGAGGTATTGTGCATCCAGCTTATACGAGGTGATGTCTTATATATTATTACCCCTCTTCGTAAAAGAAGAGAGATAACAGTGTAGGGAATGTAGCAATGTAGGCAAATCCGAAAAGTCCTCAGAGAATTCCCCAGAAAAGTTTTCCAAAAATGCCTACATTGCCTACAATACCTACATTGGTCGGGGTTAGAGATGGATTACCGGTTGGATACCGTGCCATTGCATTCCGCTAGAGGAACGGATTGGCAAACATTTGGGAGTTTATCCATGGCTTTAAAAGCATTAGTCGACTGCGGTTTGCGACCGATGGCCTGACAGTATTGGCGGTAAGCCTCGTACAGTTTAGAAGCTGAATACTTAGTATCTGCCTCTAGGCTACATTCCTGCTCAATAAACTGAGCGATGCTATCCATCTCGGTCTTGTAAGCCCTGACTTGGTCAAGGACCACTCTGCGGTGGTCTAAGCCTTGCTCTTGCCAAATCCAAACACCCCTTGATCGCCCAATTAAGGATGCCGGGGGAGTTCCGTTGTCAGTTTAATACCAAGGTCTTTGTCTTGCTGTTCTGCAGTAAAGGTACGGTTGAACGGTATAGCGTATGCGCCGCCAGATACCGTGGTCAGTATTATTGATCTGAGGGAGACTGTTGTTGATGGTTGAATTTGCTTTTGTAATTCAAACCAATTTTTGAATCTCTGACGCAACCCATCGATAAATCGTTATAAAAATCCCGGTGCGTGTTTGAAATGTGATAGTAAGCCGATCGAACAGAATTGAACTTTCTTCAAAGCTTAATGCCCTTTAGCAAGTCGGCGCTGGCGCGATCACCGCGTGTAATTTGCGTCTTAAGAACCGTTTTAGCGGCTTTCAGTTTCCCGTCTTTGAGAAGCGCGGTGACGCCTGATGTTCCTCAAAGGATTTGGTTAGTGCGATCTTTGGTTTTAGAAAGGTAAGTACGCATGGTTTTGACGATGTCTGCCACTTTATTATAGCCCTCGCAGAGGTAGTGGTTCCTGCAATGGTTGAAAAATGTATCATGAAAATCTGAATCAAGATCGAGATAATGTTCAAATGCGCCAGAGTCTCGGGCTGTCGCCATCTTTATCACAATATATTCCAGCTCTGTTACCAATGCCACGGGAGATTTCGCAAATGACTGATCGAGTGCCGCGGTTTCTAAGAGCAGTCGAAACTGGCAAGCTGAACAATTTCCTGCTTTGACAGGCTGAAAACGAAAGCACCTCTTTGAGGTATGATTTGAACCAAGCCCTGAAGATTAAGCGCTGACAGAGCCTTCGCGAATCGGTGTTTTACTAATCTATAGCATCAGATAATTTACTGAGAAGCGATCTGCCCATCCGAAACCTGCCCCTAACAATACTTTCTCTGATATGATCTTCTGCTATTTTACTTCAATGAATTCGGTCGTTTAATTTGCATCGGCCCGGTCATGCTTTGTCTATCCTTTAGCTTCTCTTGGAAGATAGCACATCATTTGTTGATTTCCAAAATATATCTGATATGTCAGATATAAGATCTTAAATTAACTGCAACCAAATCCAGGGAGGATATTTTGTTTAAGAAATCTACATTGGCACTAAGCGTTTTATTGTCGGCAGGGCTCGCTTTTGCAGCATCGGCAGGAACAACCATAAAAGTTGGGCATGGCGCAAAGGAAGCGTTCCATATGCATCGTGCGCTTTTGAAATTTGAGGAACTGGTCGAAGCTGGATCGGGCGGTGAAATCG
This sequence comes from Rhodospirillales bacterium, assembly GCA_038143065.1. GTDB lineage: Bacteria > Pseudomonadota > Alphaproteobacteria > Bin95 > Bin95 > VMCJ01. The sequence continues at coordinate 27,640 of JAYQLI010000005.1, forward strand.
ATGTTCAAATTTTCCCATCCTCGCAAATGGGACCAGATCGTGAAATGATCGAAGGTGTTCAAACTGGCGTTCTAGAAATGGCCATTCCGCCATCTTCTTTTCTTTGCAGGCTGGACCCAGCCTTTGCCGTTATCGAGCTCCTTATATGTATGCTTCTAAAGACATCGCTTTTGATGTGCTGGATGGCAGCGCCGGCGATGGAATGTTATCTCGGGTCGAAAATCAAGGTTTGGTCGGGCTCGGATGGCTCGAGCTCGGTGTACGCAACGTTACAAATAATGTGAGACCGGTTGCCACACCAGAAGATCTAGAAGGCGGAAGTTGCGGACGATGAAAGTTCCAGCCCATGTTGCAACTTTCGAAACGCTCGGCGCCAACCCCACGCCAATGAATTTTGGCGAGGTTTATTCTGCGCTTCAGCAAGGCGTGATTGACGGACAAGAAAATCCTTGCAATCATCACCTCAGCGATTTTACGAAGTGCAAAAATATCTATCGACAACCGGACATGTTTTCGCAGTTTATATGCCGGTTATTTCAAAACCCTTCTTTGAAAGCCTTTTCAGCAGAGCACCAAAAACTTGTAAGAGATCTGATGGCTGCGGCGCGTGATCATCAGGCGCAGTTGGTTGCTGGTGAGGATGCTGCGCAATTAGAACAAATTCGCGCAGCAGGTGTGGAAGTCTTAGAGCTGACAGCTGAACAGCGTCAAGTGTTCGCAGACAAGACCGAAAGCGTTCGCCTCCAGTATCGTGAAAAGGTTGGTGCAGAGGCCTATGACAACTGGTTTCGGCGGTAGCTGCTGTAAGCGTTAAGTAATCTTGACCAACAGCTTTTGCACAACAAGGCATCCGAGCCTACGAAGTTCGGATGCCATTCTTCATCATGGGGCAAACAATGTCTGTAATTAAATGGATTGATGCAATGCAGAGAAAGCTCTGGCGAGCACTTTGTTGGCGATGATTGTTTTGCTGATTTTTATAAATGTGTTCATGCGCTACATCATGAATGCTTCACTTTCTTGGGGAGAAGAGCTTACCCTTTGGCTATTTGTTTGGTTCGTTTGGTTGGGCGTCAGCTATGCGTTTCACACCGGCGATCACGTGCGGATCACGAGCTGCGCGATCTTCAGTGCGCGCACCTGACTTTATGCAGATGTGATGATAAGTCTCTGCGTTCTTGTCTTCCTTTTTATTCTAACTTTTGAATGCATCAAGCTGATTATGATGCCGTTTGTCATCAGTCAGAGCTCGGTGGTTTTGGGTTTGCCAATTCCTATTATTCTTTACGCCTCAGCACCCGTAGGTGCGGCCCTATCAACGATCCGTGTCGTCCAACATTTGATACGAACGTTGCGTCTCATCGCAAACACAAAAGGTTAGGGAGACGAAATGCTTGCAATAACTCTTTTTCTTACGCTTTTGGCGCTGCTTTTGTTCAGCGTCCTGATTGGTATTTGCCTCGGCCTTGCGACAATGATCGTGATGGTTCTTGTGGATGGCACTCCGCCGCTTGTGCTGTTGGCGCGCTCCGTGGTGACGGGGGCAGATCTTCCCTTTGATCGCAGTGCCCTTATTCATTCTGGCAGGCGATCTCATGCAACATGGAGGCATGTCGCGTCGTTTGGTAGGCTTTGCCAATGCGCTCATAGGTCATATTCGCGGCGGTCTGGCATATGTGAACGTTTTGGCCTGCGTCTTTTTTGCCGCGATCTCGGGATCCTCCCCTGCCACCGTGGCTGCTATTGGCTCAAACATGATCCCAGAGATGGAAAAAGTTGGTTACACGCGAAAATTTACCGGTGCTCTCACGGCCTCCTCTGGTATGATAGGCGTGATGATCCCTCCAAGCATTCCTTTTATCATATATGGTGTCACAGCCGAGGTTTCGATTGGCAAACTGTTTTTGGCAGGCATCATCCCCGGGGTTTTGTTCGCATTAATGTTTATGCTCGTGGCGCGGTTTTACTCGCGAAATGATGACGTTATCCAGAAATCTGCTGTTGCCTTCTTCGGGGCCGAGCGTTTGGCAAAGCTTTCGAAGCCTCGATTTGGGCGCTCTTGGTGCCGGTGATCATCCTTGGGGGTATTTACAGTGGCATCTTCACTCCAACAGAGGCCGGAGCGGTCGCCGTGGTTTACGCAACCCTTATCAGCATTTTTGTGTATGGTGATATTACCTTGAAAGACGCCAGAAATTTTGGCCAGCAGCGCAAAGACAAGCGGCACAATTTTGGTGCTTGTGGTTATGGCAACCGCCTTTGGACGGTTGATTACACTGGCGCGTATTCCGAGCGATTTGGCCATGAGCATTACCAGTCTGTCAGACAATCCAATTATCATTTTGTTGCTGATTAATTTGCTTCTTCTAGTGATTGGAATGTTCATGGAAACAATTTCTTCGATCATTATCATGACTCCAATTCTGTTACCGGTCGCCACTGCGCTTGGGGTTGATCCAATACTGTTTGGCGTCATTTTGACGGTTAATCTGGCGATAGGTTTTTGTACACCGCCTTTAGGCGTTAACCTGTTCGTAGCCAGCAGCATCTCCAAGGTCTCGATCGAAAGCCTAAGTCGCGCGATTTTGCCGTTTTTCGTTGGAATGATCATTCTGTTGATGCTCGTTACCTATATTCCCTCCATTTCATTGGCAGTTCCGTCGCTATGGTGAGGCGACTTAACGCCTCGATCAAAAGGTTAAAATATTAAAGGACCCTGATGATGGATCTGGACTTATCTCATCCCTCAATAGAAGATTTACGGAAGACTGCGCGCAAGCGCATACCGAGATTTGCCTTTGAATATTTGGACAGTGCAACGGGCAGAGAACTGGGTTTGCAGATTAACCGTGATGCCTTGGATGCGATTGGCTTTATGCCCAGCGTTTTATGCGGGCGGACCAAAGCTGACCTTTGCAAACCACATTACTGGGGCAAACTTATGATCTACCCTTTGGGATCGCACCCATAGGTATGGCCGGGCTGATGTGGGCAGGGGCTGAACGCTTGCTTGCGCAGGCCTCTGTTGCACATAATATCCCCTTTTCACTGTCAAGCGTGGCTGTTGCATCTCCTGAAGACGTAGCACCCTATATAGGCCAAAATGGGTGGTTTCAGCATTATCCGGTGAATTCTGGCGCGTTGCGGCGCGCCATGCTCAAACGGATCAAGGCTGCTGGCTTTAAAACCTTAATCTTTACGGTTGATATTCCGGAAGAAAGCCGGCGTGAGCGCCAGCGTCGCGCCAACCTTACGGTTCCTCCTAAAGCAGATTTGCGCACAATTGCGAATATGCTTGTGCGGCCCGCTTGGTGCCTTGCGCATCTACGTGAAGGCATCGTGCCGCGGATGCGTTTTTTTGATGATTACATTCCGCAACGCGGCAGAGAAAGCTTTACCCATGCCGGCGCTTTGATCCGCGGCATTCCGGATTGGCAATATCTGCACGAATTACGAGAAGAATGGGACGGGCATCTTATTGCCAAAGGCGTTTTGCGCCCAAAAGACGCCAAGCGCATGGTAGAGGCGGGCATTGATTGTATTTGGGTCTCTAATCACTCTGGCCGGCAATTCGAAGCAGGCCCTGCTGTGATCGACCAATTACCAAAAATTCGTGAAGCTGTCGGGCCGGAGGTATCGCTGATCTACGATTCAGGTGTGGCATGGGGATTAGACGTCATGCGTGCCTTGGCCAAAGGCGCTGATTTCGTGATGCTGGGGCGGGCCTTTCAATATGCGGTCGCGGCTTTTGGCGCGCGCGGTATTGATCATGTGATCCATATTCTTAAAACTGATATTGAGGCAAATATGAGCCAGCTTGGTGCAGAAAAACCAGCCAACTGGCAGATTATTTTTTGCCATAAATCTGAAGTTAGATCCTGCCAAGCAAGGAAGATATCGCGTTTCCGATAGCGCGGGTTTTTCACCCGGCTTTTTTAAGGAGTTTGCCCCCTGTCTCAGGCCTGTGCGGCTAATCTAACTCGATCGATACCGATACGTTTGAAGGGTTTCACTCCTAAAAAGATCAAGTGATTGGCAAGCGCTGTTGATTTAAAGTTCCATCAAGATCGCGCGACCCAGCCGTTGGTTTCCATAATCGGCCGAGTTGTTCAACTTTCCCTCATTTTATTCACGTCCGATCCGCCAAGAAAGCATTGTTCTCGCCGCGGTAGCCCTTGTCGAAAATCTTCGCACATGACCGCAAGATCCCTTCTCAATCGAGAGTTTTATAAACCCCGGCGATGAAACGGCTTAGCAGAACATCATCGAATAAATTGCTCAACGAAATCTTCACCAAGACCCATGTCAGAAAAGTGCTTCCGACAAAGGTCGATTTTGGTGAAAACGTCTTCATATCCAGTGACTTTGCCCCATGGGTCAACATAGCACATTACGCCGTTTACCTGAAAATATGTGATCATCTCATCCACTTCGTCGGGCACCACCAACGTGTGAGTTTCGCCCGGCGGCTCGTAGACATAACTACCTTCTTCGGCTGTCCAATCATGTTCTAAATAATGCCAGCGCCCTTTTAACACAAATCCATGAACCGGCTGCGGATGGCGGTGGCGCGACAGAACACCTGCTTTTTTAACTTTTAACAGGTTCATCCAATATCCTTGCGACCGATTGAGGCATAAGGGCCGAAACCATACATTTTCTGCCTGCGGCACCCAAAGCCTTTCATCTTCGCTTACGGCGTTAGGAATTACGATTTCCTCCTGCGCATCCTTTGGAAATGGCAGTTGGTAGGGCATAAGGGCGCTGTCTTGATCTTTCATTGTGTTCCTTTCACATTGCGAGATAGCCGCCATCGACGGGGTAAATTGATCCCGTTACGAAGCTGGCATTGTCGCTTAAAAGCCACTGCACCAGCGCTCCAACTTCATCGGGCTTTCCCCATCTTTTCATTGGCGTGCGCGCCATAATAGCATCGGTTCGCTGCCTATCCTCTCGGAGGCCTTGCGTCATTTCGGTTTCGATCCAACCAGGTGCAATCGCATTTACGCGGATATTATCTTCTGCCCATTGCCCGGCCAAGGCTTTGGTAAGTTGCGATACACCCCTTTAGAGGCTGAATAGGCTGGCACCAGTGGTCCTCCAAAACTGCTTAACATCGAGGCCGTATTCACGATTGCCCCGCTGGTTTTGGCCAAAAGCGGCTGGGCGGCAAGACAACACCGCATTGTTCCGGTCAGATTTACATCAAGCACTTTGGTGAATATATCGATATCATATTCTTGCCCGCGCGACAGAATACCCGCACAATTCACCAAGCCATCAAGTTGCGATACCGTTGCAAATAATGAATCTATTGAAGCCTGATCCGTGACATCCAGCAGAGCAACAGTGATCCCATCTTGCGACGGGAAGGCGTCGAGCTCGGCTGCCGAGGCGGAGGCTGCAATCACCGACCAACCTGCATCGGCCAGGCTGCGCGCCACGCCGGCGCCAATGCCGCGCGTGCCACCCGTCACGAGAGCCTGTTTCATGTAAGTTCCTTCCATGCTGCTGCAAATGCCCGCGCCCGCGCGCGGATATCATCCAGTGCATATTCTGGCTTAAAAGCGCGGAGCCCAAGCCGAATCCGTTTGCCCCTGCGCTATGATAGGCGGCCATGTTATCAGGAGCAATCCCGCCAACAACGGCGATCAAAGCCTCTGGTGGTAACACCGCACGCAGCGCCGCAATAGCCTTTGGTGGCGCCATTTCGGCTGGAAAGAACTTAAGGGCCGAGGCGCCAAGCTCCAACGCCCTGAACGCTTCTGAGGGCGTCATAACGCCCGGGCACCAGAACAGCCCCTTGGCTTTGGCTGCGCGGCCCACATCTGGGTTCATATTGGGAGACACGATAATCCGCCCCCTGCCTCCGGCAACGGCGTTTACTTGCGCGGGGGTTATCACAGTCCCGGCGCCAATCAAAGCGTTGTCAGCGTGTTGCTCGGCAATCCTTGCGATTGATATCAACGGCTCAGGAGAGTTCAACGGAACCTCGATGATCTTAAACCCAGCCTCTACAAGCATATCGGCTACGGCCAAAGCATTTTTACCTCGAGCCCGCGTAAGATTGCGATCAACGGGTTTTCAGAAAACCCGGCAGCAAAATCCATCATTCGATCAACCCTGCTGCGCGGGCAATCAAGAAATGCCCTTTGGCAACGACGTCATCCGGTGCGCGGCAACTCTTAAATCCAGCCGCATCAAGCGCGGTTTGATATCGATCTGATAAATCATCGCGTCCAATTATGGTGATTGCACCAAGATCTTTCACATCCGCGGTGACCGCCGCCACTTCAGTACCAATCAAAAGCCCAGACATATAGTCTGCCGTTGCGCCTTTGTTATTTTCCCCATCAGCGGAAGGGTGCGCACATGAAACAAATTATGCAGCAGGTTTGACTGACCTTTAACGCCCGCTTGCACCCCCATTTCGAAGGCTTCTTTGCTGAACTTATCAGCTTCCATCAACGTTCCTAGGATTGTATGTTCTTTCAGGGCTGCAAAAATTTCACCAGTCATATAGGTTGAAAAATCCAATATTTTTTCCTGCGCGACTTTGACCCATTTGCTATGGGTGCCAGGCATTACGAAAACACCGTCCTTAAAACCAAGCGCTGAGGCACCAATAATCTGCGTTTCTTCGCCTCGCATTACGTCAGGGCCCCTGAAATCTTCAGTAGAGGCGCCGGTCACAAAATGAATATGGGTCCCGCTTTCAGCTTGATGCGGCACCAAAGCGCGCGCCAGACCCTTGGCATCTAGCGGCATATCCGCATAGGGTGTTTCAACCCAACCGTTTCGGCTGGTGATCATACCGGAGGCCAGAATTGGCAGCGCGTTTTGGGCGACCCAGGCCAATGAGGCGGTCAAGCACCGCCTCAAAAGAGTTTTTCGATATCTGCATAATTCCTTCAGAGGATGATACCCCTTCGATGACTTCGCCTTGGGTTCCGATGAGGAAGGCGCGCAGCGATGAAGTTCCCCAATCAACCCCGATGAGCGCTGGCTCAGATTCGGCCAAATTCATTCAAAAGATCCTCGACGGTTTTTCCCTTCGCCACCCATTTGCGGGTTTCTTCTTCGCGATCAGCTTGTTCTTGGGCAAGGCGCACAGTTTCTTCGGCGAGCTCTTGAGGTATGACCACCACACCCATCAAATCCGCCACGATGAAATCGCCAGGATTTACAACCACGCCCCCACAAGCGATTGGAACGTTGATCGAAAGCTCTTCTTTGCGCCCTGAAAACATTGTGTGCGTTCCCTTGGGGTGATTGCGCGCGTCCAGATCGGCCAATTGATATCTTCCAACTCATCAGTATCACGGCCTGCGCCATCCACGATCATAGCGCGAATGCCTCTGTTTTGAGCCAATCCACCCATCAATCCACCGCATACTGAAGTGTTCAGGTCGCCGCCTGCATCTACGACGATCACATCGCCCGGCTGACCCATTTCTAAAGCTTTTAAAGGGTCAACCAGATCACCTTTTGACAATTGTACCGTCACCGCTTGACCTGTGACCTTGGCGCGAAAGGCAGGTTTGATTGCGCTGTCCATCACGCCTGTGCGGTATTGCACATCGGCAAATATCGCAGCGGCTGAATAGGCTTGAAGGACCTTATCAAATTTTTTTAGCAAATCTGGATTGCGTTCAAATTCGTTAAAGACCCTTAGATCACTGCTAACTTCTGGCATTTTTTATCTCCTATTTAATTTATGTTTTTGCCAAAGCTTTGGCGTTAACGGTGTAATCTGGTTCTTGCCCTGTCAGGACTTTCGCCACCTGAGTGGCGGCGGTTACGCGCGCTGCATGAATCGACTCTTCAGAATAATAGGCTGCATGGGGCGTTACCAAGACATTGGGCAAAGTGAAAATTGGATTGTCTTTGGGGCTCCAATTGCTGCGCTTTGCGGGTTCTTCTTCAGGGTCATCTAACCCTGCTGCCGCCAAATGGCCTTTGGTTAATGCCTGGTAAAGCGCCTTATTATCAATGGTCGGCCCCCGACCTGTATTTACCAGTATTGCGCCGGGTTTCATGGCTGAAAATTCTGCGTCCGACAAAAAGTGATGCGTTTCCGGCGTCATTGGAGCTTGCATCAAAATATAATCCGAACGCGCCAAAAGGCTGTCTTTAGACACCAATTCAACACCAAGTTCGACCGCTTTTTCCACGGCGAGATAAGGATCATAGGCGATCACGTTAACGCCAAACGCATGCGCACGCGATACAATCGCTTGACCGATTTTTCCTAAAGAAACGATCCCCATCGTACGTCCGCGCAGGCGATAAACTGGTTGCCCACTTTGCCATTTCCAAATGCCGGCATGAGTTGCACGGTCGTATTCTGGCAATTTACGTGCAAGTGTCAGCCACAGGGCAACAGCATGATCTGCCACTTCCTCGGTACAGTAATCCTGCACATTTGTGACCAAGATGCCATTTTTGGTTGCCGTCTCAACATCAACAATATCAAACCCCACCCCATAGCGGGCAATCACTTCACATTTTTGCATCCGTGAAATGGTTTGTGACCCGATCCGCGCATATTGGTTGATCATCGCAGCACAATCAGGAGCCACATGAAACAGATCTTCTTCGCACTTGGACTGAAGCGCAATAACTTCAGCGCCAGCGGCTTCAAGAATCTCTGTTTCCACCGCGACATTTTCAAAATCGTAATCTGTGATGACCACTTTAGGTTTATCCGATCGCGGCCGAAACACTGGACGCTCAGACATAAGCGCCCGCCGAATATGTGAGCTCATAAGAATGGCTGTATAATTCGAATATATTGCCAAATGGATCTTCCATATAGACCATACGATAGGGCTTGGCATCGGGGTAGTATTTGCGCACTTGCTGCATCCGCTGTTTCCCGCCCAGGCTTTCTATAATTTTAACGCGTCCCTCTAGGTCTTCATCTTGTACGCAAAAGTGAAACAAACCACGGCGCCAATATTCAAACGGGCGTTCTTCTTCGATCGTTTTTGGAATTCAAACAACTCAATTCCAACCCCGTCACCCATCGACAAATGCGCGATCCGAAAGCTGCCCCAACCCTCGCCAAACACATCATCGCACATTTGGCCAATGGCGCTTTCATCGTGCAAAATTTCTGTTGGTTCCATCAACACGTAAAGGCCAAAGGCTTTGGAATAAAAATCGACAGCCTTCTCAAGATCTGGGACTGTTATTCCGATATGAGAAAAAGTAAGTGCGGCCATGGGTGGCTCCTTTGCTTGCGTGTTAAAGAATATTGCGGACAATACCGCCTTCGATCCGATGTGCCGCGCCATTCGAGGCGGTACTGGCAGAAATTGTAACGATCATACGGGCCACCTCATCTGGTTGGACAAAGCGTTGAATTAAGGAAGTGGGCTCATCGATTTCAAAATAATTTTCAATAATTGTATCGATGGGGGCGTTTTTTTGTGCTGAAAGCCCGTCAAAATAGGCTTCCACACCTTCCGTCCATGTCGGGCCCGGCAGAATTGAATTAACCCGTACATTGGTGCCTTTGGTCAACTCAGCCATACCACGCGTAAGCCCCAGCATCGCTGTTTTGGTCACGGAATAATGCACCATTTGCGGCAGGGGTTTTACCGCTGCTTCACTGGCCATATTGATGATTGATCCAGAGCCTTGTTTAAGCATAGCGGGTAGAAAAAGCCGGCTCATGCGCACTGCCGACAAAACATTAACGTTGAAGTAAAAGAGCCAGTCCTCATCTGTGAGCTCTTCAAATTGTTTAACGGAAAAAACACCTACATTATTGACCAGAACATCAACGCTTCCCGTGCTTTTGCAAAATCGGCAAGCACAACGGCCTGATCCGTCTGGGTAAGATCAGCGGCAATTCCATGGACTTCTCCGAAAGGCGATAGCTCTTCCATACAGGCATCTACTTCGGCTTTGGTCAGCGCGTGCACAACAAGGCGCGCCCCTTCTTCAAGATAGGTTTTTGCGGTTGCTTTGCCGATTCCTGATCCAGAACCCGTGACAAGGACTAATTTATTTTCCAATCCGAGATGCATTTTACATTTCTTTCCCGTCGGTCTTTGAAGGCCTGTCTGTGCCTTTGCCAAACAAGCCGCCCATCAGGCTGGACAGCTCTGCGCGCCACATATCTATGCCAACTGCCAATAGAATGATTAGGCCGAGTACGATGTTTTGAACGGAAGAGGGTGCAGCGTTGAGATTGAGCCCATTTTGTACGATCACAATCGTCATCGCCCCCATCAATGTGGCCAGAATATTACCGCGCCCGCCCGCCAGACTTGCGCCCCCGACAACCGCCGCAGCAATGGCCTGTAATTCGAGGGTTTGCCCATAGTTGGGCGAACCAGAGTTGAGCCGCGCTGACATCAAAATCGCACCCACGGCCGTCATGAAACCCGCAATCACAAAGGTTGTTGCCTGCACTTTGCGCACATTGATACCGGTTAAAAGCGCTGCAGCCGGATTGCCGCCGACCGCATAGATCTCGCGGCCCAATTTCGTATAATTCATGGCAAAAGCAGCCAATGCGTAAAAGAATACCAAATAGAAAAATGGCAAAGGAATTCCTGCAAGTTTGCCATAAAAAATGGGTTCAAGCGCCGGATCAAGCGAGAAGATAGGTGAGCCATTGTTGAATGTAAGCGCCATCCCGCGAAACGCGATTAACCCCGCCAATGTGGTAATGAAAGAAGGGATGCGCCCATAAGCGGTGATGATTCCAATAAAAAGCCCAAGCACGCCCCCGACAATCAGGATCATCGGTACGGCGAGGCTCAGCGGAATGCCCATAAATTTAAGAAACTGCGCAAGGATCATTGTGAGCAATGCGACCATTGAGCCAGAGCTCAGATCAATACCGGCTGCGAATATCACAATGGTCGATCCGATTGCGATCAATGCCACAATACTTACCTGTAAAGATAGGTTTGACAGATTGCCCGGGTTGAGAAACCGTTCAGTGGTAAGCGCCACGATAACAGCGACAATCACCATAGCGGCAAATGGCCCGATCAATTGGGTATCAAAGATCCGCTTCATACTGAAAACTCCTGAGTTTTGGCGCCAGAGACATTATCGGATGCACGTACCAGATCGGCATGTGTCAGTTCCGAGGCATTCGTAATCCGAGTAATTGTACCATGCTGGACTATCGCAATACGGTCGCTCATCGCGAGAAGCTCATCATGATCAGAGCTGATTAGAATGATTGATTTGCCGGCGCGGGTCAGCTTATTCATCAATTTATAAACGGCAATTTTCGCGCCTATATCGATGCCTTGCGTCGGCTCATCTAATATCAAAATTTCTGAATCAGAAAATAGCCAGCGGGCAATCACGATCTTTTGCTGATTGCCGCCGGATAAAAAATTTACCGTCTTCTCTTCGGCCTGAGATGAAATTTCAAGATCGCGGATGAGATCCTGCGTTGCCTCTTGTTCTGCTTTCAAGTTCAAAACGCCAAAACGTGAAAGACCCGCCAGCGATGCGGCCGTGATATTGCCAGCAGCTCTGAAATTAAAAAATAAACCGTCATATTTCCGGTTTTCAGGCACCAAGGCTATTCCGGCGCGGATTGCGTCAATCTCGCGGCGAATATTAACAGCTTTTCCGTTTATAATAATTCGGCCGGCGGTCAGTTCGTCGGTTCCAAATAACGCCCGCGCGATTTCCGTGCGGCCGCTGCCAAGCACACCACCCAAGCCTAGAACTTCGCCTTTTCGCAGTTGTAAAGACGCATCAGTTACGCCGGCATTGGTAGCCAAGCCAGCAGCCTCTAGCACAATTGTATCAGTTGCATTTTGTTCTTTTGGATAATGTTCGGTGATATCTTCGCCGACCATGGCATTTACGATCTCAGAGACATTTATTTTGGTTTCACCGCTGGCGCGTACCACCCGTCCATTGCGCAAGATCGTAACTTCATCAACGATCCGTTCCACCTCGTCTAAGCGGTGTGAGACGTATAGAATAGATGTGCCTTTGCGGCTCATATTGCGCAAAAGCTCGTGCAGGCGTTCAATTTCATCCTCTCCCAAAGCAGCTGTTGGCTCATCTAGGATGATCATGCGCGCATTCATGGCGATTGCTTTGGCAATCTCTACCAATTGTTGTTCGCCAACCGAGAGGCGTGCCGTGATAATATCGGGGGAAATCTCGACGTTCATTTCCGCCAATACGCGAGCCGCTTCGTTATGCACGCGGGCCCAATCGATTATTCCATACTGGGATCGGGGCATATTCCCCAAAAATATATTTTCGCCTACTGAAAGCGTAGGTACAATTGAAAATTCTTGAAAAACCGTTGCGATGCCAAAATCCCGTGCCATTTGCGGATCATTGATCAATGTGGGGTGACCATTATGGAGAATTGTTCCGCTATCGGGCTGTTGAACACCAGAAAGCGTTTTAATCATCGTTGATTTGCCGCAGCCATTCTCGCCCAGAAGCCCGTGAATCGAGCCGGGAAGCAATTTAATATTGACTCTGTCATTCGCCAAAACCCCCGGATAGGCTTTGCTTATATCGACAAATTCCCATAACGGCGTTTGGATGGTCATGGTGGTGGCCTCGACATATAGGTCAAAAAATTGATCGAATTCCTTGGCAACACACCTCTATGCTGCCAAGGAACGGGGAGAAGGCTCAGTAGGTCTTAGACGGCTGTGGAAACAGCTTTTCTGGCTCTTGCAAAACGCTGATTGCACCAGCTTTATCTTCGATCGATGTTGGTGTTTCGATCCAACCACCTGGATAGGTGCCCTTCAGCGCATCTATGGTCGCATACATCGCCGCTTTACCCATCAAAAATGGTGAGGTGTTTACGGTCGCCGTGATATTACCGGCAGCGATTTCTTCGAGGCCTGATGTATCGCCATCATTGCCAAGAAGAACGATATCAGAGCGTCCCAGTGCTTTGGCTGCAAATGAGGCGCCTATGATCATGTAATCATTTGCCGCGAACACCATGTCGAGATCCGGATGTGATTGCAAAATATCCATGCCGGCTGTGTTGCCGCCTTCGACATTCCACTTGCCATCGATAGAGACGACAACTTTGAAATTATCGTTGCCTTCGATACCATCCAGAAAGCCGCCAACGCGCTCAGTTGAGTGATAACCTGGCTGACCTTCGATAATACCCACCTTCAAAGGTTTGTCGCCATAGTTTTCAATCGCCCAATCTGCGATGTTATGGGTGCCATTACGTTGAGAATATCCAACAACTCCGTGGATCGGAGTGGGGAAGTTTGGAATATCTGAGTTGATCATAAGCACCGCCATACCCTTGTCGACAGCTTGCTTGAGCAAAGGTGCTGCGGCGAATTCATCATGGGTGCCAAAGATAATCGCATCAACATCTTGCGTAAGAACGTCTTGAATCATGCCCATCTGGCCATTGATATCAGCACCGGATTGAGGGGCCAGCATGAACACTTCGACCCCGGCCTCTGCGGCAACGGCTTTGATGCCTTCGCCAATCGCAATATAATAGTTAAACTCTGTCGCCGGGGGCATATATGCGATGCGAAATGTGTCATTCTTAGGTGAAATCGCAGAAATAAGCGCTTGAGCGCCATCATTTAGCGGCACTGGCGCCGGATAATTTTCTGCATGCGCTAGGCTTGCCATAATGGCAAATCCCGCCGCAAAACTTGTTGTCTTCAAGGTAGTAAACATTTTTCTCTCCTCCAGAGTTATTGTTTGTTATCCTTTGAATGGCGTATCTATCACGCCGCGTATGCCGGGCTTCACGGCAAATAGGCCGCCTGCACTCGGTTCTTTTTTAATGCTGCTTCATCGCTCATAAGGCGCGATGTTGTGATGAATAATGTGTCTCAGATTCGGGCCGCCAAAGGCACAGCATGTGGGCTTCAAACGGGCACATCGATCACATGATCGATTGTGCCATTCGGAGCCACCCGAACCACTCTGTGACCTTCCCATTCCGCATTCCAAACGCCCCCTTCGGCGTCTACGCAGGAGCCATCGGGCAAACCGGGTTCTTGCTTGAACGAGGCGTGTAGGCGCTTATTGGTTAGCGTGCCTCTGTCTTTCTCGTAATCAAAGGCCAAGATTTCACGATCTGGGGTATCGGCGAAAAACATCGTGTTTCCAGCGGGTGAAAAACATATAGAATTGGCGCAGGAGATCTGATCAATCAGCGTCTGCACTTTCAAGTTGCCATCGATGGAGATAACCGAGGAATCAGGCTTTCCGGATACTTCATTCATACCACCGACAACCAAACGGCCCTGACGATCCGTGCGGCCATCATTCAACCGTGTCTCGGGGTTTTCAGGCTCGAACAAAGTCACCAAAGTTTCTTTTTTTGTTTCGGGGTCGAATAAGACAACCCGGTCCGAATAGGCCACAATCAAACCGCCAGCCGCACGAGGCGCGAAGCAGCAAACCCGATCTTCCATGGGAAATCGAGGCGCTTTGTGTTGTGACAGGGTCAAATGACCAAAGCGCACGACCTTGGATATCCGTCCACCAGATTCGGCCATCAGAGGGATTCCAAAAAATCCCCTCTCCATGCTCGTTCTTGCAGTCAACAATAAGCTCGGCGCGCATTAAAAAATAAATCCTCTATCTAATACCTGATATCTGATATTCCAGCTTGTTTTACCTGGTGTATCAGATATTGTAAATGGTGCAACAGTTTAATTGGAGGTACGCGGTAAAATGCTGCAGAGACCTAAGTCGCTTCGCGAGCTTGCCTTAGAGCATCTCAGAAACAGCATCATCGATGGGTCACTCGAGATGGGCCAAATATTATCAGAGCGCAAAATTTCTGAAGAACTTGGCGTTTCTAAATCGCCGGTGCGCGAAGCCCTGGCCCAACTTCGCGACGAGGGGCTTGTCAGCATCGAACCGCAAAAAAGGCGCGCGGGTGTTTTCGCTGTCTGAAGAGGAAGTGTCCCAAATTTGTGATTTTAGACAAGCGATCGAAATTGCGGCATTCGAACTGGCGCTGGTCCGGGACCCTGTTGGCTTATCGGTTGAGATGAGTCGCGTCGTTGAAGACATGGCGCGCAAGCGCGACAAGTCCGATGAAAAGGGCTATTTATCCCTAGATACGACTTTTCATCATTTGATTTTTGAAAAAGCGGGGAATATTTATCTGACTGCAAGTTACGATCGTTATACGGGAAAGATTGCCGCTTTACGCACCCATTTGGCAAAGTTTCCACAACATACAGATCTATCCTTCAGGGAGCATCAGCACATTTCTGCAGCAGTGGGTCAAGGCGATATGGCTGAAATAAAATCTCTTTTAATTGAACATATCGATCGTACACGACAAGCCTATAAAAGCGCATCAATTGTTCAAGAGGCTGCTTTCGCCTCCTGATCCAAGCATCTCAACATTTCAAACAAAGGCGGCTTCTCTGAAAGCCGCCTTTTATGTTTAAGGGAGGTGAATGATTATTTGTTGACATCTGAGATATCAGATGTCAACTATTCCTGCGGGAGTATAATCAATGGTTGTAGCTTTGGAACGCAATGCGCGGAACGCGCCCCTCTTATCCAGCTGGATGAAGTGGCAATGGAGTTTGGCGCGAATACCGTTCTTGAAGGCATTAATTTTGACCTTAACCCGGGTGAGGTACATGCTTTATGCGGTGAGAATGGCGCTGGAAAATCCACGTGTTTAAGTCTTCTTTACGGCTTGCATCAGCCCTCGCGCGGCAAACTTCTGCGTAATGGGGTTGAGCAACGGATCGAAAACCCATCGCATGCGCAAACACTCGGGATCAGCTGCGTTTTTCAAGAACTAAGCCTTGCTGGTGCTCTCTCGGTTGCCGAAAATATTTACGCAGGCCGGGTTCCCACGAAATTTGGAATTGTGGATTGGGCAGAGCTGCGCCGGCGGGCCGAAGCCTTATTGGCTGAATTTGGATTGAACGTTGATGTCTCAATGCCGGTTGAAAACTTACCGGTCAGTTCTCGGCAGATCGTTGAGATCGCTAAAGCGCTATCGTTAAACGCGCGCGTTTTATTGCTGGATGAGCCAACATCTGCACTTGCACCGGATGAAGTAGAGGCTTTGTTTGAGGTCTTACGCGGATTGGTCGCAAGAGGTATCGGCATTGTCTATGTCAGCCATCATCTTGCCGAGGTTTTTCGAATTTCCGATCGTGTGACTGTTCTGAGAGACGGCCGCCATGTCAGCACGTTAAAAATTTCGGACACATCTCAAGAGCAGCTGGTTTCAGAGATGATTGGATCTTCCCCTACCGGCGAAGTTAAAACACACAACCGCAAACATGGCGCTGAGGTTCTGAGCATAAAAGGCCTCAGTGAACCTGGTGTTTTTGACGATATTTCCTTTTCCATCAAAGCCGGTGAAATTATTGGTATGGCAGGGCTTATGGGCTCACGCCGCAGCGAAATTATGCGCTCAATTGTTGGCCTGACGCCAAGCGCGAAGGGCGATGTCGAGCTGAATGGAACCCCTATGAGCTTCACGTCGCTGCGCCAAGCGATGCGCGCCGGTGTTGGCTTCGTACCAGAGGACCGCAAGACAGAAGGCTTATTTTTGGAGCAATCCCTAAGCGATAACCTGATTGCTGCCAGTCTCCTAGAACATTCCAAATTGGGCTTCATGCGCAAGCGCTCAATCAAGCAAGCAAGCGAAAAGGCCATTGCTGCTTTTAGCGTGAAAGCGCAAGCGATTGGCCAGCAGGTTGGAGCGCTCTCTGGCGGCAACCAACAAAAAATCATGCTGGCCAAATGGCTAAAACGTGCACCAAATTTACTGATCATCGAAGAACCCACCAAAGGCGTTGATGTAGGTGCAAAATTTCAGATTCATGCGGAGCTTTTACGCTGTGCCTCAGAGGGTATGGCAATCTTGGTGGTTTCTTCAGATTTTCCTGAACTTGTATCGTTATCGACCCGAATTTTGGTTGTTCATGAGGGACGGCTGATGGGGACATCGCAGCCCATGAGGCCAGCGAAACCACCTTGCTGCAAATGGCAGCTGGCAAAAAAGCACCAACACCTTCCGCCCCTCTCGAAACTTCAGGAGCTCAGTAGCACCAATGACCACGCCCGCTCAAACATCTACAAAACAGCGCTTTTTGCGGCGTATATTGCAATCTTTTATCGATATCCGCGAGCTGACTTTGGTTGCTCTTATCGCTGTGATTATTGTCGTGATGGCCAATATCAACCCCTATTTTTTAGCTTTTCTAATTTTTCGCGCCGTTGCCGTCGGCATGACCCCCACGGCAATTATCGTCATTGGCATGGCAATATTATTAGCATCTGGTGGCTTTGATCTCTCGGTCGGCTCGGTGATGGCTTTATCTTCTACAGTCGTCGCCATGCTATTATTGACTGGTCTGCCGATACCTATCGCAATTTTTTGCGGTTTGATTTTGGGGGTACTGTTGGCATCGCCAATGGTGTTTTGGTTACCAGCCTTGGTATCAATCCTTTAATAGCAACTCTTGGCACCATGTCGATCGCACGCGGAATTGCGCTTGTGCTCACAGAAGGCTTCTCTGTCTCCAGCCTTCCGCCTTCTTTTGCATGGATTGGAAAGACAAACTTAGGCGGCTTTCCAGTGATTGTCCTTCTAACGTTGCTGCTTGTTATTTTCTTTGACTTAGCCGTTCGGCATACGCGCTTTTTTCGGCAAGTGTATTTCATCGGTGCTAATGAAAAAGCTGCGATGCTCTCGGGTATCCATGTCGATCGGGTCCGCATCACGCTTTACGCCTTAACAGGTGTTCTGGCCGCTTTAGCGGGCGTTTTATTGGCGTCGCGCTTGATGAGCGGCACGCCAACGGCCGGCAATGGTATCGAACTGCAGGTTTTGGCCGCAGCTGTCATCGGAGGCGCATCCCTGCGCGGCGGCGAAGGCACTATTCTTGGCGCGTTCCTCGGCGTCGTCTTCGTGGCGCTAATCAACAACACAATGACCATGCTCGCTGTATCCATCTATTGGCAAATGATCGTCATAGGCGGCGTGCTTATCACGGCAGTTGCGCTCGACATGCTGATCCGAAGCAAACGAGGCTGATCTGCTCAATCCACCAATTCAACAACCAAAGATCCAAAACAGGGAGATCAAAAATGACTGGATTAAAGGTAAATCGACGCAAGCTTTTAACGGCAGGCGCAGTTACGGGGCTTGCAGGAGCATTTGGATTGCCAATGCTGTCAAAACAAGCGCTGGCTGCTGGGGAGGGCATGGAATATGTCTTTCTATCAGTGGTGACGCAAGTGCCATTTTGGGTAGATCATAGAGCAGCGTTAGAGGATGCCGCCGCCGCCTTAGGGGTGAAAACCCGTTTTACCGGGCCGCTCGACTTTGACACTGCAGGTCAAGCGCGCCAGCTTGATGAATTGATTGCGCGCCGCCCGGCGGGCATTATGATTTTTCCCGGTGATGCTGCTGCAATGGCACCAGGGATCGACCGAGCTGCTGAAGCCGGCATCCCCGTTGCTTGCCTGACTGGCGATGTTCCGAATAGCCGTCGTTCAACATTCTTTGGAATCAATGGTTTCAACGCGGGTCGCATGGGCGGCGAAATGCTTGCCAAGGCCATTGGTGGCAAGGGTAAAGTCATATTGGGTACATTTCCAGCACCTTCCGTGCTTGAGCGGGTTGAAGGTTATAAAGCAATATTTGCTGAAAAATACCCAGAGATTGAAGTCGTCGATGTGGTCAATGACAAAGCCGATCCTTCATATGCGCCAACTGCTTATCTGCAAGCAATCCAGGCCAATCCTGATATCGTGGGTATCGGCGGCACCGATGGCGATAGCGGCAAAGGAGCCGCGATCGCGGTTAATGAAGCGGGCCGTAACGATATAAAAATTGTAGCTATGGACCGCAATGATGACATGCTGCCTTATATCGAAGATGGTACGATTCACGGCGCAGTTGCGCAAAAATCTTATATCGAGGCATTCCTCGCAGTACATATGCTGCATTGGCAGAATACCGATGGTATCAAAGTTGTTCCCGATTGGAGAGCCGCTGGAATTAACCCTCTACCAGAAACTGTTGATACCGGAGTTATGCCGATTACGGCAGAGAATGTCGGGCAGTTTAAACATGTTTAAAAACTTTCCCCGGCGCAGAAGTTTGCGTCGGGGAAAACTACGTTTAAGGAGCGTAGTATGGCAGATCGGTGGGACGTAATAACGCTGCAGGTGGAAAATCTTCACCTGCAGATACTTCCGGCATCGGAGGCCGTCTCTGGGATGTCAAATTCCACAACCGGTCTTTGCTGTTTCAAAACCCCGATTTGATTGGGCTTTCGGTTGATGAGACCAATCTAACAGCTCTGCCCACGCGTTCCCCTCACTTCAAGTTTCCCTTATGGGGCGGTGAAAAAACATGGATTGCACCCGACTATCTATGGGCAAAGGGCGCGCCTTACACTGCCCTTGATAGCGCGCCATTTCAAATCACCTCTCTCAGTGCAACCCATATCGAGCTTGAAAGCCCGGTTTGCCCAATATCGCATCTTTCGGTGAAGCGCCGTATCGATGTGGTTTCAGCCCAGCGATGGACGATCCGGCATCACGTCCAAAACCATGGCTCGTCTGCGCGGCCTACCGGGATATGGTCAGTCATGATGATTGACAGGCCCGCAACGATTGGCGTGGAAATGCAGAAGCCGGATTTTCAGCTTGTTTTTGGAGCGGTAGGAATCTCGGTCGTTGAGCTTGAGAACAGCTGTATTGCGCGCTGCTTAGAGCCGCAAGAGTTTAAAATTGGTCTGCCAAATCCTGATGGAAAATCGCTAATTAAATTTGGCCCAAATGGACCATGGTTAAAATGTTGCGTACCACCTCCACAACCCGGCGATACCTTTGCGCATCAATATCCATTCGAAGTTTTTAATTCGAAAGATTACCCGTATTGCGAGGCAGAATGGCATTCGCCGATCGCGCTTTTGCAGCCAAACGGCATAATAACCTATCAGCAAGAGTTTCAATTATGGGCTGATGACGCAACATTTTTTGGCACAGAACATGAGGAAATGATCAGATGCATGTCTTTATAACAGGCGCTGGGGGCCATCTGGGGCGCAAATTGTTTGATACACTTGAGCAAGAGACAGGTTTTCATGTTTCGGGCATTGATCTCCGCCCAGTCGATCACCCAAGAATATACACCGCTGATCTTTCAGAAGATCACAGTTGGATTGAATACCTGACGGGCGTAGATGTCATCGTGCATTTGGCGGGTGACCGAGAACCCACTGCAACATGGGCTTCTGCGATCAAACATAATATGGATGCCACGCTCAGTTTATACCACCACGCTGCGGCCTATGGCGTAAAGCGGGTTATCCTTGCCAGTTCCAATTGGATCCATGGCGATAAGCGGTTTACGGACGATATATTGAACGGCTCCACCGCCCCAGGGCCTATTAATGCCTATGGGATGTCAAAGCTTTTTGGCGAAAGGAGCGGCGCTTATTTTGCCAAATATTACGATATTTCAATCATTTGCCTTCGTATTGGATGGACGCAATGGACGCATAACAATAAGCCCGGGCCCCATATGGCGATGGGCCGTTGGGGACAGGAAATGTGGTTGAGCGATCGCGATTTCCTCAATGGTATGAAAGCTGCCATCGCCGCACCAAAGGTGCAGTTTGCAGCGTTGAATTTGATGTCGAACAATCCAGGCATGCGCTGGGACCTTGAAGAGACCAAACGCGTTATCGGTTATAATCCGCAAGATGGCAGTCCGGCAGAAGTGCCTTTTTTAATGGCTACTAAATCTGCGTTTAAAGCTGTAATCACTTCCAAATTACCGCGGTTTTTCGAAAAGCATTTTCCGCATTGGTAAAGTGTATAGGGGGTTTATTTTAAATTAAGCCTGAAACCTCTGTCAAAATTAAACCTAGCCTTGATTTCGGTACAGATCTATTTTGATGGATCAACAGGGCTTGAGCGAAAGCGAATAAATGTTGCAGCTTGAGCTTGAAAATCGAGGGGCTTTTCAACTTTTGAGGGCGCATAGCTTTTCAGCCAGAAACAGCATGAAGACCTTATAGGCACTTAAGGTGAAAACTTATTATTAAATAAAATCAATAATTTATCCTCATTTTTACTTGATTTGCTCTCAGCAATAAAGTATGATGCGAAACATCGGACCGCGTGTGCGCGCGATACCCGTGTTTTAACTGAACCGCACAAGTGCCTACCTGCGGACCCCGCTTCAGGGATACCCGCAAAAGATAATCCCCCCGATAAATAAATGGCAGTGGATTACTTGGATAGGCTTTCTTCCCAAACTTATGACACGCGGCGCGTGCCGTGTGTTTAGGAATCTTTTAATGTCAAACATAAACATATGCGCGCAAGACGCCTATCTTGCATTGTATCCGCAGTCCAAAAAGCCTGTGGGTGTTAACTGGCCCGATGAGGGTAAGTCACGAGAACAAGCCCTAGCCACAAACGGCAATCTTGGTCTTCTGCTTGGGCCTAAATCTGACGTCATGGATGTCGATTTAGATTGCCGAGAAGCAAAGGACCTTGCCCAACTGATATTGCCAAAACCTTTTGCCCAGTTCGATAGAGGAACGTCTGACAGCGGACACTATCTTTATAAGGCTATTACTTGTGGTCCGACGAAGAGGTTTTCTGGCAATGGCCCTAAATCGACGTTGGTCGAACTACGCGGAGATGGTTCTCAAACAATGATCCCGCCATCTATCCACCCAGATGGAAGTCGTTTGAACTTCACTGATATCAACCAAGATGCACCTGAAGTTGAATATGCTGATTTATTGAAATCGGTGTCGCTTCTAGCTGGTTGCTCTGAGGTCGCCCAACTATGGGTATCAGGTCGAAGGCATGAGCTAGCACTGTCCTTTTCGGGCCTTTGTCTGAAGCAAAACGTCAACCCTCAACTGCTCATAAATATTATCCAGCGTATTTGTCAGACAATGGGCGACAGGGATGAGCAGGATCGCATGAACTGCGTGAGAACTTCTGTTGGCAAACCTCATGACGAACTTCGAGGGTATAATGGCTTAGTGGACTGCATCGGAAAGGCTGCAGCGGATCGTATAGCAAAGCTTGTTGGACAATACTGCGGTCGAGAAGAAGGATCGTTAGCGGTTATCCAAGAAGCCAAGTCTGAGATTGTTAATTTTGGGCGTTTTGCAGATGGGTCCAATGTGACAGAGGCAAGATTGAGCGAGGCCTTTGGTCAATGGCTTGATGGAAAAGCAGTGTATGTTTTCCAGACTAGGCAATGGATGATTTGGAATGGGGCCTATTGGTGCGCTGACGAACGTGGGTTGATGATCAGGTTTGCTTTCAATTTCATAAGAGAATCGAAACAGGCCCTTTTTGATACAGGCAATCACAGTGCTGCAGGAAACTTATCGTCCTTTGAAAGCCTCAGTAAACTCGAAAACCTTTGCAAATTAGCCGCGACAGATAGAGCTGTTTCACTGAGTGACTTTGATACGGATGCAATGCTCTTGGCTGCACCAAACCAGTGGATAGACCTCAAATCTGGGGAAGCATTTGATCCTGATCCATCAATTTTGGTCAGCAAGTTAATAGCCACGGATTATTGCGCCAAAAGTGAATGCCCAAACTTTGAAGCTTTTCTTGGAGATATTTTTGAGGATGACCTAGATCTGATAGGCTACGTGCAAAGAGCCATTGGCTATAGTCTTACTGGCTCAACTTCTGAGCAATGTCTCTTCATTCTGATAGGCGATGGAGCCAACGGAAAATCTACCTTTATAAATGTGATCAACAAGCTATTGGGTGATTATTCAAAGGCAGCCTCATCTCAAACTCTTGTTGCGAAAGGAAGCTCTTCTATCGGTGATGATTTGGTTGATCTGGTATCGGCTAGATTGATCTCGGTAAGTGAAACTGAAGCAGGTGAAGCTCTGGCTGAAGCCAAGATAAAACAGATGACAGGAGGAGATGTTCTTAAAGCTCGCCCGTTATATGGAAGCTGGTTGGAATTCAGTATCATTGGGAAGATATTCCTGGCGACTAATAGTCTCCCTCAGATCAATAACACTGATCACGGTATCTGGCGGCGCATACACGCTATACCGTTCAACCGTACCTTTACTGCAGAACAGCAAGACAAAGACCTTGGTATTAAACTGACAGCGGAACTCCCGGCATCCTTAATTGGGCGATCAAGGGGTGTTTGGATTGGCAAGAGCAAGGCTTGAACCCACCGCAAGTGGTCCTTGACCAAGTCAGGGCTTACAAGACCGAGATGGATAGCATCGCTCAGTTTATTGAGCAGGAATGTAGCCTAGAGGCAGACACGAAGTATTCAGCTTCTAAGCTGTACGAGGCTTATCGTTTAGTTCTGTCAAGCGCTTGGTCGCAAACCGCAGTCCACTAATGCATTTAAAAAAGCCTTAGATAAACTCCCAAATGTTTACCAACACCGCACTTCTAGCGGAATGCAATGGCACGGTATCCAACCGGTAATCCATCTCTAACCCTCAACCAATGTAGGTAGTGTAGGCAATGTAGGCATTTTGGAAAACTTTTCTGGGGGAATTCTCTGGGGACTTTTCGGATTTGCCTACATTGCCTACATTCCCTACACTGTTATCTCCCTTCTTTTACGAGGAAGGGGTAATAATATATAAGTCAAACACCTCGTATAAGCTGGATACACAAGCAGCCCCCATCCACTGGTCAGATAAAACCGTCAAGACCCGATGAAACGGTCTTATGAGGTTAGTTGACGATTGTTAAATCTAACTCTCAGGTCAGGGTCATGCACGGTATCCATAAGGGATGCGCTGGCACTCGCGTAGGTGCTCTCTAGCCGTAGTGAATACCGTAGTGGTTTTAATGCCTGATTGACGTTGGCAAGGCGTATAGGCCATATTGAAATCACAGGATAAATCAGCCCGGTTAGATGAACATGGCGCCTGTTGGCGGAGCCACAATCCGCCCCCTGGCACCACTTTTCACAATAACATACTGATATTGTTCTGTTTTCGTTAATGGATGCAGGATCGTAGTTGATGTCGTTCGTTGATCAGAGTTTTAACACGATAGCAGACAACCATTTTTGTTTAAGCTGCAGGCTATAGCCCTGACCATAAGCTGCCCCAATTCCATCAGTACTCCAACCACCAAGTGCATCCGTGAGTTCGATAGGACACTCCACCGCTCTTAAACGATCTCGGAATGAATGCCTGAAGCTGTGCATCGTGCAATCGGGGTTCGTTTGCTGCTTGAGCCATTTTGATAAAGCAGCGCTTGCACTATTGGAGTTCGTAGAAACTCCATCGTTGTAGCGTGGGAATAACACCTTTTGAATTCGTTGATTGGTAGGCAAAAGATGAGTAATTCCCCAGCTTGGGAGCTCAGACCGTGCCATCCTCCAATCTGAAAGAGCTGATCCAACCAGCGGAATATCCCGCTCATCACTTGCAAAAAACCGTTTTAAGCAGTTCAGGGAATCGCCACGGCCGGGGCCTGATCGAAATGTGGGGAATATCGCCATCTAATCTGACGTCAGTTTTACTCAGCCCCACGATCTCAGCCATTCTACAACCCGTGTCACTGATGGCCGCCACGATCCAGCGCAACTCGTCATCTGCGTGCCAGCATTGCTGTTGAACCCTTTGCAAATCATTCAATGGAATAGGCATTCGCTTCTTTGGTCTTATGCTTTTATCCACGAACAAGCCCTTAAATGGATTTGAGAGCTCTGACCCTTCTTCTTGAATGGCAAAATTGATCACGGCTTTGATTGTCGTAAGCACACGAGTGACTGAAGATGGAGCAAGGCCTTTGGCAACAAGATCATCCCGCACGGCTGCTGCATCCTTACGGGAGATTGCAAGCAAAGGTTTATTCCCAATCACTTTAACGACGTAACCCAAAGCCCGCTCTACAGCACTGTGGAATGTCTTTGGCTTGTTTGAACCTTTGAGCCGTAGGTACATCTCACCAGCCTCAGCCAAGCTTAAACCTAAAGACTGCTCCACCTTTGCCTGCTCCCGCTGACCCTGATCTCGCAAAGCAACTAAGTGCTGAGCGGGCACTTCGCCGTAAGCAAGCCTGAGAGAATGCCAATAGGCTTCAAGCTTTGCACTGGCACTGCGAGCTAGAGCCATGGCGTCCCGTGCTGATTTTGTTCTAAGCGAAAAGGAAATCCGATTGGTTTTGTAATGCTGGCGAACATCCTCAGGGATATACCGCTGCAAGTAATAAATACCATCTTTGCGATAGGTATAAGGCACACTCAACAACAACGACATCAACTACAATCCTGCGTCCAATAACGAAAACAGAACAATATCAGTATGTTATTGTGAAAGATGGTGCCCGGGGGCGGATTTGAACCACCGACACGAGGATTTTCAGCAGCGATGGCGTTAAATTAACATTTAACTACAATGGTTTATACAATAGTTAATTAGGTGTGCGCGAAGGTGTGTTTTTACTATTTCGTTTGATGTGTAGAGACCACTGAGTCTTGAACCAATGGCGGAATGCAATTTGATTAGCCATTATAAGATTGCTACTTGTTCTAGCAATCGTGAACAACGTGAATTTCTGACAGTGCCCTATTTGAGCCCAAATCTCAAAAACACCATATGCATGTTTACTCAAAACCCTAGGTTACGGTAACTTCTAAATGGCCAAACGGGGTCCAGTGAAAGGCGCATAACGTCGCCCTTTTGAACAGGCCCGACACCTGACGGGGTGCCAGAGAGGATAACATCGCCCGGCGCTAGTTCATAATAAGCGCTAGATAGGCAATCATGTCTGGAACCTTCCAAATCATTTGATTCAAATTGCCTTCCTGACGAATTTCGCCATTGACCGTTAAGACGATATCACCTTCGGTGGGGTGCCCAACATCCGAAGCTAAGTGCAGCGGTCCACAAGGTGCCGAGTGCTCAAAGGCCTTGCCAATTTCCCATGGGCGGCCCGCTTTTTTCATTTCCCCTTGCCGATCACGGCGCGTCATATCAAGGCACAGAGCATATCCATATACATGAGACATAGCATCCGCATACTCGATATTTGTACCGCCTGATTTCAAGGCAACCAGCACTTCTGCTTCATGATGCACGTCCGAACTTTTAGGAGGATATGGAAAGCGCCCGGTTAAGTTTAAATTATCGGGGTTCTTTTGGAAAAAGAAGGGATCTTCTTTATCAGGATCATGCCCCATTTCAACAGCATGCGCTGCATAATTTCGTCCAATACAATAAACACGGCGCACTGGAAAAACTTCATCTTTTCCAACTATAGGCAGTGTTTGAATTTGCGGTTCTGGTATTGCGTAAAGCGCCATATTTGACTCCATAATGTAGTTACCAATTGTATTTTAAATTAAACCAATCGCAACCAATTTAATACTTATTGACAATTTGAAAATATTTTGCAACCAATTTTACAGAAAAGATAAAAATATTGGTAAATTGGTCGACCAAATGAATGATTCATATGATACGCAGAGCAATAGATTGGTCGAATTACAACCGGGATATAGCACCGTTGAGAAGCTGAAATCATTGATTGCCAGTGAAAATTTTGCGCCGGGCACCCGTCACCATCTGAACGCGATTTGACCAGTCGCTTTAAGATCACCAGAGCTAATTTACGCAAAGCCTTTGATATTTTGGAACGCGAGGGGGTTATTTGGAGGCATGTTGGCAAAGGGACATTTATTGCAGAGCCTAATTCTGAAAAATCGATTTTGAATATATCGGAACTGGTTAATGAGCTGACACCCGTTCAATTGCTGCGAGCGCGTTTATCGATTGAACCTGCGATCGCACGTGAAGCTGCAATTCACGCATCAGAAGCAGATGTATCTCGCATTGATGCTGCGTGTAATGCCGCGTCTAATGCGACCTCGTGGTCAGAATATGAACGTGCGGATGACCTATTGCACCATGAAATTGCTGCAGCAGCACAAAATCCACTTTTAATGTCAATGTTTGAATATTTAAACGCGGTTCGGCGTGCCGTGTCTTGGAATAAGGTGGTGCGCAGCAGCGATCGCCCAGCTTCTGACCATGACAGCTTTGCCGAGCATAAAAGAATTTTCGCAGCGATTGAGGGACGAAACGCCAATGAAGCACAAGCCGCGATGCGCACGCATCTAATCTCAGTTTCAAAACGTCTTTTTGGGGATGATTGAGCACTCAACTCAGCAAGAGAAAAAGCAAAAGCAACCTTGCCATCACACGTAACGCTTCCTGGGAGGAGTAACATGATAAATTTTTTTAAAAAGACCGTAAAGTTTGCGGCTGCTATCCCAATTGCCCTGTCGTTTGCAATTGGCGCTGCTCAAGCTGAAAAAATTAAAATTGCGCTGGCAGAAGCACCATCAGATGAACTTGCTGCATTCTTTGTTGCTCTTGATCGCGCGCGGGCGAATGGCTTAGATTATGAATGGACAGCATTTTCTGATGAGGAACTGGCGATCCAAGCTGTGCTTAGTGGGCAAATGGATATTGGATTTGGAACACCATATGCAGCCATGCAAAGATCAAAGGCACCTCTGCGCATAATATTCCAACTTTCAAAGTTGAAATTTTTCCCGTCACCACGACCAAATACGCGTCGCTGAAAGATCTAGATGGTGAACCGATTTTATTACATTCAAGAGGCGGCGGCACTGACTCAATCGCAAATGTGATTGAAGACCGGCTTGGGATGCAGTTTGGCAAGCGCTCATACGTGCCAGGATCGTCTAATCGCGTTGCTGCGCTGCTGGGTGGGCGCGCAGATGCAACCATTATTGACCTGTCAAACAAGAATAAACTCATGCGCAGCGAAGCTGGCGAAAACTTCAATGTGTTAGAAATGTTTGAGGTAGAGGCCAGTGATGAGGCCTTATTTGGAAATCTTGACTGGATTAAAAATAACGAAAAAGACGTTGATATTTTTGTGACCGCGCTTTTGTCTGTTTGGCAAGATCTTCATAAAGATCCAACGATAATCCGTCGTGAGACCAATCCTGATGGACCAATCGGTCAATTGCCCCTGAAATCTTGGCAGAGCTTGATGGGTTTTACACCGATGCCGTAGCAGGCGGTCTATACGATCCTAATGGGGGGGCGAAAAGCTGCAAATGCCGATATGGAATGGTATTCTGCTGCTGGCCAACTTGAGGGCAGCGCCAGTGATTTGAATATCGAGGATTTCTGGTATTTGGCACCGCTTGATAAAGCATCACAGTAATTTTGCGAAAACTTTGGTTGCGCTTAAAATTGGCGCAACCAATTCCTATAGACGGATTAAATAAATGCAAAATCGAGCCTTCATATTAAAATTGTTTTCTGCTTTTGCCCTTTGCGTTGCATGGGAAATTGCAGGAAGAGTTCCTGTAAGCTACGCGTTTCCTACGTTTTTGGAATCAATGTCGGCGCTGATGGAAATGACCGCAGATGGAAGGCTGTTCGAGGCATATGCAGAAACATTGCGCCCTTTAATAATTGGTATCGCCATTTCTGCCGTTATTGGAATTATCGTGGGATTATGGGTCGGTTTGAGCCAATTTTTTGACTGGCTATTTTCGCCAATCTTTATCGTCATGCAAGCCGCGCCATTAGCTGCTTTGATCCCGCTTCTCGTTTTGGCATATGGCATTGGTCTCACGTCAAAAGTGATTGTTGTCTGCATCATGTCAATGCCCGTGATAGTTCTAAATACTAGTGGCGCCGTGAAAAATACCCCCTGAGTCCTTAAAAGAAATGGGCATATCTTTTCTTGCATCGCGGTTGTCCGTTATATCTCGGATCATCATTCCGGCGGCATCTCCGGTCATTTTCGCCGGTCTCCGACTTGGCATATCGGCAGGGTTCATTGGAGCTATTTTAGCCGAACTGAAAATCACCCCCACTGGTGTTGGTGATATTATAACTTACAGCCGCTCGATCGCAGATTATCCATCTATGTATGCTGCTATTTTTTCAATTATTGTGCTGTCAGTTTTGTTTTTAAACCTCTTGATAAAGTAGAAACCCTTCTCTTCAAAGGAAACGAGCGTGGTTATGTCTCAGATTAGAAATATTGATAAAGATCCTCAAAGCCCTGAAAAACCAATAGCCGTTTCCGTCGATAATATTTCAAAAAATTATGGAAATGTTGAGGCTTTGAAGGATATGTCTTTAAAATTTCCAAAGGGTGAATTGACTTCACTATTGGGTCCTTCGGGATGCGGTAAAACAACCTTATTGAAAATCATTGCGGGATTGCTTGAGCCGAGTTCTGGAACGGTAACGGTGAATGACAGGCGCGTCACCGGTCCAGGAACAGACCGCGCATTTGTATTTCAAGATTTTGCGCTGATGCCTTGGGCGTCCGTTTTGAAAAATGTCTCATTTGGGCTTGAAATGCGAGGTGTCGATAAAACTGAGCGCGAAGGAATTGCCCAGAATTACATCAAAGAAGTTGGTTCTACAGGGTTTTGAAAATAGTTTCCCGCATGAATTATCTGGCGGTATGCGTCAAGGGTCGGTTTGGCCCGTGCGTTGGCTGTTGATGCAGATGTACTGTTGATGGATGAGCCCTTTTCAGCCGTCGATGAGCAAACGCGCCGTAAGTTTCAAGAAGACTTGTTGCAGCTTGTTGAAAGCAAAAACAAAACATTTATTTTCGTGACGCATTCTATCGAAGAAGCTGTTTATGTATCGGACCAAATTGCTATCTTATTGCCTCGCCCAAGCCGCGTGTCGGAAATTATCAGACCGTCAAATTTTCGGGCAAAAGGAGTTGATGCAATACGACGGGACTCTGAATATCTTGATATCGTTGATGATATTTGGACGTCTTTACGCAGTTACGTTGAATAGGAAAGCCGCGCATGCATTTATTTGGATATCGCTTACCCGGCATGTCATCCCTGCTTTTATGGGGGGCTCTCTGGGAATTTATTGGGCAGGCTAAGGTTACGTTTTTTATTCCTCCATTAAGTAAGGTTTTGTCTACCCTTTACGAAGTTTTGGGGACCGTAGCTTTTCAAAATGCACTTAAAGAAACGGCCTATGCATTTTGTTCTGGGGTGCTTTACGCCGTGGTAATCGGAATAATTGTTGGAATATTAATGGGTAAGAACCGCCTGATTGATGAGTTGTTACTCCCTTGTAAACGTATTTCTTAGTGCCCCCTTACGGCTTTAGTGCCCGTGTTAATGGTGCTTTTTGGGTTTGGCATGAAGTCTATCATTATCACCACGTCTCTTTTTGCTGTTTGGATTATCATCTTAAATACCCGTGCTGGTGTAAGACAGATTAACCGCTCTCTGGTAGAGATGGCGACCAGTTTTGGCGCCACGCCCCCTAAAGGCCTTTACAAAGATATATTTTTGGGCCGCATTGCCGGAAATTTTAGGAGGCGTCCGGATCGGAATTATAAGGGCAGTAAAGGGCGTGATTATAGGCCAATTACTTATTTCTATTGTGGGTTTTGGTGCTCTGTTTGAACTTTATTCGGCAAATTTTCTGATGAGTCACTTTTGGGCGGTTCTGATTGTTTTGTTTGCACTCGCTTTTTCAATTTCAGAGTTTTTGGCTTATTTAGAGCGGCGTGTAAGCTATTATGCTGCGAAGCGGTAAACCGGCAATCTGCTTAAAACCTTTTATGCAGCTTCAAAATTTATGGGTCATTTTTTTGTTTCGCCCGCGTAAACTTAGTCTATGGTCCCTGCCTGCGCGTGTCTGGTGTTTATTTTCACGATGGATCAGATGTGGTGAGTATCAGGTCTGAAGTCGAAGTTCTTTAACCATATCTAAACCAATTCGTATTAAACTATGTGTCTCAAGACTAAGGGCAACGGGTAATAAATTTACTTACAGACGCATAAAACTGTAGAGTTTTGGCTGAGTTTGCAGCGTAGTTTTTCGCGAATGTTGGTTTCTAACTACTGCCCAGCGGTGCTTGTGCTGCCTGTGGCTTGAGCCTTTCATAATCTGCTTGTGAGATTGCCGTGCTGATGGCAGGGGCATACCGGTTGTGGTGTCTTGCGGCTTAGGTGTATTCGCAGACTTTGGGATACTAGGCATTGGTGGTTTTGGTTGCCCCACAGTCTTTGCGGATTTTGACTTACTCTTTGGCTTTGCATCCTTGGATCTGAGACGCGTGCCTAAAGCGTTCACGCAAGGAAGCTTGCCGTGTTTGCAAAAGTTTGATGTCATCCACAGCTTGCTCCAACACTGGTGCTCTTGGCCCCTTCTCAATCACATCAATAAACTGCGCATCTCCTCTCTTGTATCATCCATGGTAGAGTTTCCTTACGCGTCCATCCTGTCTGGTTCTCGCCATATTTGATGGGCTTGTTTGGCGATTGCTTGATCACACAAATCTTTAAGGCGGTCAAAACATTGAACCCAGATTTTGTGAGTGTCCAGCCATTGCTGCCTCTCAACTTGTCTGCATAATGTCCAAGTTTATGGGAACATGTCTAACGTCAGCGCGTTTGGGACAGATTTGACGATTTGATCGAGGAGGATTTCTGGTTCATCTTTAGGGTTAAATATGCAGCCTGCCTTTGATGTTGCAAGCGGCGATATTGGATTGTCCGCGCGTTCATGGATGCGTTTGAGGTAATTGATGGTTCCGCTTCTGCAGATGATATCTCGCCCTGCCCGTTTTTCCCTGTCACGCTCATTTCAAGGTATTGAAGATCATTTTCCTCAAACAGCGTGATGTGTTTCCAGTTTAGGTTAAGTGCTTCAGTCCCATGGCGCATACCCGTGTTGGCCAATATGAGCACATAATCCCGCATGAGATATCGCATGTCGGTGGGTTTGCCAGCCTTACCATGTTTGATCCAGTGCGGCAGTTTACGGATCATTTGGCGTATTCTTCACGCGTAAAGTCTGGGCGCCGCTCGCTCTTCTCACCTTTGTTCACAAGCATTGGGACGTTCTTATGTGCCAGAAACCCCCGTGCCACAGCTTCATCAAACACGCGGTTCATCGCAGAGTTATGTGTGTTGAGCGTACTTGCTTTGGGCTCCCTGCCCATCTTTGCTCTGCGCCACTCATAGAAGCTTTGCACCTTCTCATAGTCAATGGAGGTCACATACTGCGAACCAAAGTAGGGAACGAGGTATCGCTCGATGCAAACGATGTAATCTGCATAGACTTTCTTGCCCAATCCAGCATCCAGCTGTTTGCGCACAGTCAGCAATTGCAAGCCGCGCTAAGCATCTGAGAACTTCTTTGGTAATTACAGGGAGGTCGTTCTTATGTCTGCTGAAGTGTATTCTAAGTAAGTGTCTCGCGCAATTTCTTTGGCCTCATTGAGATCTTTTTTCCCAGTGCTGATCCCAATAGCTTTGCTATCAATGCTAAATGTAGCCTGCCATCTACGACTATGTTCGCAGGCGACACGAACCCTCACTCGTCCAAGATCAACACAGTATCATCTCGCAAGTGTCGAGCCAATCTCCTTGCCAAATTATATGGCCCGCAACACTGACAAGTCTACCAATGTGTGCTTGATTAGACAAATCCAAAGAGAAAGACACTGCTATTCTTTTCAAACACGTTTAAAATTTGTGTTACTTACAAAAATTCTTTTCAAAAGTCAAACTGATGCATCGTGCCTCTCAAGAAGTTGACTAGAAGGCGCCGGAAGTGCGGTTAACCATCCGCCCACGTTGAACGCAAATCGTTCGTTGATTTTTTCAGCCCACTCTAAAACATGCTTGCAATGGTCACATCCAAAATTTCCAGCTTTATACAATCTACCAAGCAACAGCTGTCCATACCAAGGCCAAATACTACACTCGCAATTGAACAGCTGGACCACTTACAAATTGCATCGGGCCAGGCGCTGAATAAAAACATTAGCTGTCGTTAGCTCCATAGCAAAACGATCAATCGCATATTTATTTTTTCAGGCGCATAACTAGAAAAACACCAAACCCTCCACCAAGGTAAAAGGCGCACTACCCATTTGCCAAAAAAGCCAAGATAAACACTCTGTTCTTTCAGTTGGGTTCTCGGGAATGAATCTCACCAAATTTCTCAGCCAAGTATAGACAGTGCTCCAGACTTCAAAAACTCGTTGTGGCTTTTCCTAAATCGCAATCCATTAGAGCTGGAACCTTTGAACCTGGATTAACTTTCACAAATCCTGGTGGAAACTGATTCCCATCGTTAATCCGACAAACCCCAAGCATCATATTCAGCTCCCGAGTGCCTTCCAGCAACAATATCCTCTAGCATAATAAGTTATCGTGACACCATTTGGAGTTCCTCGAGAATAAAGCTGAAGAGGATGGCGCCCCTTCGGGTAAATCCTTCTCATGTGTCGCGCCGGCGGTAGGACGGTTAATGCTGGAAAATGTGCCTCCATTATCGCCAGCCATTGTCCACATATTTTATGCAGGCTCATAGCCAGTTGGATAACTCATGTTTGTTTTCCTTTGTTTTGAACTCAACCTCCTCCGACTAAAATCGAAGGGTTCGGATCTTTGAGAGCGCCTTCGGTGCACAGTAGGATCTTTTCCGACTGAATTCGGAGGTTTTCAAACGAGATTTTTAGAAAATAAACTTCGTTAACCGCTTCAGATGCTAATTATGCTGCTGTGACAGCTCT
>JAYQLI010000006.1:0-21886 GCA_038143065.1 Rhodospirillales bacterium
ATGTGATTGAAACACTTTTCGTCTTCATTATCTCTTCACCATATCTAAAAAGGAGACTTGATATGGCTGAATGTGGTTGTGGGCGTAGCCCAACAGGTAAATGCGTCGGGTGGCATGGTTTAACTGAGGAACAGTACCAAGAAAAAGAAAGCGCTCTATGATGCAAAACAAGCTTCTAAATCTGCGGCAGAGTAAACAACAGTGGGGCTGCTATGAATGTAGCCCCATGCAAATACGAACACATCAACCACATTTCCAATACAGCCTAAACTCTTTGTTACCCTTGCGTCCACATACTGTGCATCGGGCCTTATCGGCGACCTGGTTAACCGTTGTATCGGGCTGTAAACGTTTCAGCAATTCTTGCACACTGAAGGCACTGTCATGACCGCATTGGCAGAACAGAGAGATGTGATGCTTGTTTATGAGGTGAAGCTGGGTCATGTTTGTTAAGTGAAAAGTTATGTCATCATAGGTCTGTGCGTTGCTATCTTGGCAATAATTCTATCTGCTGTTGTCTATGTACCTCCATACTTGAAAGAGCAGCAGCGGCTACGTGATGGCTCAATGGGGTGTGCCAAGTATCGTCGTATGTATCGAGACGCTCTGACGACGTACCAAGAGAACCCTAATGGCAAAAAGCACATCAGAGAATTTATTGCCGCTGAAAGTCTAATGAACAAGCACCGCTGCACATCTATTGACGAGACAGACAGCTAACTTCCACCCAAACTCTTGGCTTAGACCGTCTGAACAACATAGCTTCTAATGCGCCAGCAGGACCTGTTAAGTCGCAATGGCAGCTACTACAATTATTGATAGAAGTGTTCCCCACTTCAGGAGTGGGATTACTCTCTTGATCATTTGCCGTGCCTCTGTCTTTACCGATCTTTTTGTCGGTTGTTAGTGCACGGTAACATGAAACATAGGAACAATAATATCCTAAAAAAACAGGTGTAGCTGGCAGGGAATAGCTACACCTGTAGTCAGAGAATGGGAGTTACGTACGAACGCAACTGTTGCGTCAGATTTCAGCAAATGAAACTGGTTTACAGGAGTTCTGCTACGGATCGGTATCAAGTGATTCAGATACTGATTTGCGTAATCTTTTCAGGGTGACGTTAAGGCAACCTCTGAACTAATGTCATCTCGCTTAAATTATGTGCATCCTTTAGCAGCAGATTGCTGAAGTTTTTAATTTTACTTGGACACATTATTAGTGGTGCCGACAAAGCAAGCAATTGATCAATATCTACATTAAAGATGGTGGTGTCTCTGACATTTTAGCCATGCGCTGCTTGAGTTCTTTTTCGATTTTGTTTGCTTCGTATGGTTTCATCTTTTTCCATCCGGCACTTTCAGCACGAGTGCGACCACATCCTGTGCACCAGCCACTTGGGCCAGTAAACGGACATATATCCACGCAAGGACTTTTACGCATTTTTTCATCGTTTTTTGATCCTTGGATGGCCCTACGTCGCTGTCACAATAAATAATACAGATGCCCACTTCAGTAGCGGGATAAACCTTCTGCTCATTTGCCTTGCCTCTGTCTTTACCGATCTTCTTATCGGTTATGAGTGCAGGTTAACATAGAAAGGTGTTTCAAAATTGATTATCTCTGTTTCAAGAAGAAAACGGCTCAACGCTAGATTACCTTTGAACCCTGCGGAGCCGTTTCCCGTTCTCCTCCCTGAAGAACTTTGTGCAGCGAGTTTGATCATTTATTGCAATGAGTCAAGGATTTGATGGCTAAGTCTAATTGTCAGAGCAAACAGCAAAAAAAAGACCCCGCAAAAAGCGGGGCCAGTCCAACAGGGAGTGTGGACAGTAGCCACTGTCGTGAGATAGAGTCCAGCTTAGTTTTGGCAAGACCGTGTCAAAAAAAAGAAAAGGTCGGCCCAATTGACTACAAGAGGAGTGGCCGACCAGTAGCACTGACTTCGAATATAGGGAGGTGAAGTCAGGCCCCTCACATTTCGCAAGGCAACCAATGGGAAGAGAACAATGTGCCTTGCTCGTCGAAGAGCAAGCCCCTTGTGTTTATTTGTTTTCAAAGAGGAAAGAGGCTGCTCTTCTAATGACTGTTTCGCCAGTCTATACCCACATCATGTCTCATGTTGCGACAATCTGTCAAGGCATAACAATATTTTGTTAGTATTCGCAACATATAGCTATGCGATTGTGGTCTTAAACTTCATTCACACTCAGCAATTGCAGCGGTCATACCCATTCCTGTCGTGGTATTTACAAGCGGGATTGAGGTCGCTGCTGCCACACAATCATCAGTTTTTGTTTGAGTAGTGTCAGGGCTTACGAAGAAGTAAAGCCCAAAGGAAGCTATCCCAGCAACAAGACATATCATCGTTACAGCTAGTCCGTTGTTCACTGTAGATCCCTCTCGTAAACTTACGATCCCAAACTGTCACATGAAGTACCATCCGTGAAGAGTATACATACAAGACAAAAAGAACGGCACAGCCAGAGATAGTGAGGCAATTGTCGTGCATTCTTTGCGTCATGCGTTTCGGGATAGATTACGTGTAGTCGAGTGCCCGTCAGATCTGGATTGATCATCTTGGTGGATGGTCTCGAAATAGCATTGGGGACAAGTACGGTCGTAGATACAATCTGGCATCTCTGTTCAAATGGTTGCTTGCGATACGATTGCATTAACCTATTTGACCATTATCGGAGCGAGAGTGTCTGATGCAGCAATTGGATGATAATATCCAAACAGCTAGCACACACTATCGGCACATTTTATTGCAAGCCACTTATGCATTTTCCTTGGTCTCCGACCCACCATCTTTTGGCTTTGTCTATTCCTGCGATTGAACGTAAGCGAGAACTTTAATCAGTCCTAACGGTATTTCGGGGCGTAGACCGCGGGGGTGTGAGGAGGGAAACTCCCTTTTGGGAGTGTCAATTTCCCTTTTAGGTGCAGGTTTTCGCCAAATAAACTGATAGCTTTCGATTACATTCGATCGGGAAATTGGAATTCCCGGCAGGGCGACCCAATCGGGGCAAGGGCGGTTCAAAAAGGACGTTATTGTTGTTCTTGCCGCAACTTCTCCTTGCTGAAAAGGCCGTTGGCCCGCAATACCTACGACGGAACCACCGCTTGATAGGTCAATTGTTACCTCATTCCCCAGGTCCACAGTCGTGATGGGTAGCTTAAATTCCCGTTGCGAGAATGCCTTTAGGATTTCCTCGCACGGGGTATCCCACACCGCGAATAATCCCGAAATCTCGGGGTTCTTCTCGACAAGAGCAACAGCTTCGGACCCTGCGGTTTCAATGGATGCAAATCGGGCAGTTTTCAGTATGACGTCTGGCCGATTGATCTCGATCCACTGACCAAACGCTATTTCTCGTTCATTGGATGCAAAGAAATCTGCGTCATACCCGATAACTCCCACAATTGAATTCGGAGGCAGATGTTCCGACAAAAGTTCTGCTGCGATTTTCCCCAACCCGTAATTGTCAGCCGAAACAAGCGAAATATAGTCCTTACCCGGAAGCATGCCGATCGGGGCATTGTCAATCAACACGAGCTTTATACCCGCTCTTGCAGCAGTAACATAGGCATCGGCGACAGTCGCGTTATCGACGGGTAACGAAATAATCGCATCTGGGTTTTCAGCGCACATGCGGTTTAAAGCTTCGATTTGCTTTGCTGGGGGAAAAGTCACAATCCACAACGTCAATTACAATAGCTCCGCATTCGCCAAGTACACCGACGATCCCTTGGACAAGATGTTGGACCAATCGCTTTCCATCGTATGCATGACGATGGCAATGCGCAGCTTCTTGACCCGGGCGGACTCTATGTCTTGAGGCAACAAAGTAACCCGCTCTGGTGGTGAGGCGCGTTCGCCATGCGGTCCTAGTCCGACGATTGTCATTCAAGTCTCCTTCATATTTCTGGCGGAGGGGGAGGCCCGTCTACAAAGGTTTGCGCCTTGTTGGCTGCATGAGTCAAGCTCTGCACAAATTTCGGGTGTTTGGTGGGGGCGCCGAGGATAATCCAGTCTTTCAGGAAAACCGGATCGAATAGAGCTTCGATCGCTATGTTGGCGGCCCCCAAAAGAGCGGCGGAACTGCTCATTTGTGATTTCAGGATGCGCAAATCCCGAGTGACCAGAGGGTGCGATGCGCCATAAACGGCTTCGCGAAAGCTGGCCAACAATATGTCGTTTGATTGAGAAATTGATCCGGCAAGGACAATGAGTTGCGGATTTAGCATGTTGGCCAAGGTGGCCACGACACCCCCTATCAGGCGTCCGCTTTGTACGACAATTTCGGTGCTGGCCGTATCTCCCATTTGGGCGGCCTGACACACATCTATTGCGTTCACGTCGCCAGTGCGGGCCAAAATGTCAGCCAGTTGAGGACATGCACCAGATGCGGCGACGGCGGCGCCCTGCGCCTTCATCATGCCGGACCCGGCCATTGCATCCAGTGTGCCTGTCATGTCGTTGTAATGGACCGGAAGTTGTCCGATCAGGCCGACGGCGCCTGATGAGCCATGATAAAGATGTCCGTCATTGACCAACCCTGCTCCGATGCGTTGCCCGACTTTTACAAATAGCATGGACTGCAATCCAACGCCTGCCCCACCGTGGAATTCACCCATTGTCATGGTCTCGACATTCGAACGCATCCAAATCGGAGCTTGAAACCTTTGCGTCAGTGTTTCGATCAGGCCGGATCTGTCCCAGTTGGGAAGAAAATCAGGTGTCTCTGAAAGAAATGGGGTTTCTGCGTTGGCAAGGACTGGACCCGGGACAGAGATCGATATTCCCCATAGATCAACACTACCTGTCTGGCGGGATATCATCCGTTTGATCAAGGCGCTAATTCTGTCGACTGTCATGTTCTGATTAGCGATATCGATAAGTTCGTGGTGTTCTGCCAGAATTTTGCCGCTCAGGTCTGCAATCCCTACACCAACGGCCGATTGCTCAAGGTTGACGACCGCCAAGCGCGCTCGGTCTTTGATAATTTGGACAAGCCTGGGCGCCCTTCCGCCAGTCGCTGCACCTGTGGCGCTTTCGTCGACCAGTCCCAAATCCTTAAGTGTGGCCAGCCTGTCTGCGACGATGGCACGTCCGTATTCTCCGACGCGTTCCAGTTCCTGACGGGTTGTTGCGCGCCCTAAACGAACAAGGTTCAGGACATCCACAAGGCTTGCGACGGCGGACTCGGTATTGCGTGGCCGCCCTTTTCCTTTGGATTGATTCGCGTTTGAAATGCCAGTTTCCACGAATTTTCTTCTCTCACAACTCTACTTGCTCGACAATAGTCGGTCTAATTTTGCATGGCAAGTAACGACTTTTGCATAAAAAAAGCAAAAGATATGATACTTAAGCATAAAAAATGTTGACTAAGATGTAATTATCGACTTATCAACTACCTCGACGGCGCAATCAGCCGACTGGAGGAGAGTGAAATGAGCGAATGGAAGCTGGCTTATCAGGCGAACTGTTGGGGTGATCTTGGTGGTAATGCCGAAGGCGTGACATCGATCACACAGCTAAGTTACCGAACCTTTGGCGACATAGATCGTGCCTGCGCCGAAATCGCAGCGGCAGGTTACGCTGGCGTTGAATTGTTTGATGGTAACCTGCTGGACTACAGCGCCGCCGACTTTCGCGGCCTGCTGACCAATAACGGTTTGGCGCTTGTGGCTGCCTATTCAGGTGCCAACTTCATTTTCGACGATATCCTGCCCGAGGAGTTGGCCCGCATCACCCGTGCCGCTGACCGCGCCGCCGAGTTGGGCGCGCCGCATCTGGTGGTGGGCGGTGGAGCCAAGCGTTTTGATGGTATCCGCGATACCGACTATGACAAACTGGGCGCTGCATTAGATCGCGTTAAGGCCTTGGCCGAGGAACGCAGCCTGACCGCTCATTACCACCCGCATCTTTCAACGATTGTTGAAGGTCCGGCCGATGTGAGCAGAATTTTCGACCTAACAGCGATAGATTTCTGCCCCGATACCGCACATTTGGCAGCGGCCGGAGGCGACCCGGCGCAACTGATCCGCGATCACGCTGACCGCATATCCTACATTCATCTTAAAGGGCTTCAAAACGAACCTTTTGCGTTCACACCGCTGGATCGCGGTGATGTGCCGACCGACCCGATTATCGCCGCCATGCGCGAGACGCAGTTCACCGGATGGGTCTGCACCGAACTAGATGCCTGGGACGACCCTGCCGAAGGTGCACGTGCCAGCATGGACTACCTAACCCAAGCCTAATCGGTTTATTTTCACGGGGTTCGCCCCATCTTCTGGGAGGAAGAACAATGTTTACACGTAGAACACTTATGGGATCGGTTGCCGCGATTGCAATTGCTCTTAGCGCTATGCCGGCAGCGGCAGATCCGACCGCAGCTTTGGCTGCGCTTCAGGAAAGCGTTCTGTCCAAAGGACCGAACGGCGAGGACAAGCCCGGCGGCTGATCTGTCGCTGAGCGGTGCCGAGATCGACCAGATCAAAGCTATGAATGCAACTGCGGCGATTGTTATGCATTACGGCGGAAACGATTGGTCGCGTGCACAGATCGAAGGTTTGAAATTCCAGTTCGCTGAAATGGGTATAGACGTTATCGCCGTCACTGACGCTGGCTTTAAGCCAGAAAAGCAGGTGGCAGATATCGAAACTGTCATGGCGCGTCAGCCAGATATTATCGTATCTGTTCCCACTGATCCGGCAGCAACTGCTGCAGCGTACAAAGCGGCTGCGGAAGCTGGTGTGAAAATCGTGTTCATGGAAAATACTCCTCCGGGCATGACTGCCGGCGAGGACTATGTGTCGGTTGTGTCAGCCGACAACTACGGCAACGGTGTTGCGGCAGCCCATCTGATGGCGGACGCCCTTGGCGAGGATGGCGGTCAGATCGGTCTGGTTTATCACGCCGCGGACTTCTTTGTGACGTCAGCGCTATGACGCATTCAAAGCAACCGTTGAGGCAACTATCCTGAGATCGAAATTGTTGCCGAACAGGGTATTGGCGGACCGGACTTCACTGGCGATGCAGAAAAAGTGGCCCGGCCATGCTAACCTCTCGGTCTGATATCGACGGCATTTGGGCTGTTTGGGATGTCCCTGCCGAAGGTGTAATTTCGGCTGCACGCGTCGCTGGTCGTAACGATCTAATCATCACCACGATCGACTTGGGCGAGAACGTTGCCATCAACATGGCACAGGGCGGTTTCATCAAAAGGCCTGGGCGCGCAGCGTCCGTTTGATCAGGGTGTCGCCGAAGCGATGCTGGCGGGTTATGGCCTGCTGGATAAAGCTGCCCCTGCCTTTGTTGCCCTGCCGGCACTTCCGGTCAGCAAAGACAACCTTCTGGAGGCTTGGCAAACAGTTTATCGCACAGAAGCCACCAAAAACATCCAAAGCAGCATGAAATAATCATGCACCGGTCCTGCGGAGCCTCCCTTGCCGCAGGACCACCCCTTACCACATTTTGACGGAGCTTTCCGATGACTAAGACCTTAAACGTTGCCATGATTGGCGGCGGTTTCATGGGCAAGGCGCATGCCATGGCCTATGCCGCAATGCCAATGTTTTTCTGGCCCGCCCCCGCAATTCCTCACCGCAAAGTGGTGGTCGATCTGACCGAAGGTGCAGCGCAAGATGCCCGTGACCGTTTTGGTTTTGACGAAGCTTCGAGCGACTGGAAAGCAACCGTCAACCGCACTGACATCGATATAGTGGATATTTGCACGCCCAATAATGCCCATGCTGAGATTGCGATTGAAGCACTGAAGGCGGGCAAACATGTAATTTGCGAAAAGCCTTTGGCGTCGACGCTCGAAGAAAGTGTTGCCATGGTCAAAGCGGCCAGGGCCTCGGGCACAACGACGATGGTTGCCTTCAATTACCGCCGCACACCTGCGGTAGCGCTGGCCAAAAAGTTCATCGAAGAAGGAAAGATCGGTGACGTGATCAATTTCCGTGGCACTTATTTGCAGGATTGGTCGGCTGATCCAAATGGTCCGTTGTCGTGGCGCTTTCAGAAAAGCATCGCGGGCTCTGGTGCGGTCGGAGACATTGGGACCCATGTTGTGGATATGGCCCACTATCTGGTTGGTCCGATTGACACCGTTCAAGCCATTACCCCAACCTATGTGAAAACCCGCCCTATCCAACAGGGTGGCCTGGACAAGCTGGGTGCATCAGACAAATCTTCAGATGCGGAACGCGCCCCAGTTGATGTGGACGATGAAGTTATGTCGATGGTGCGCTTTAAATCGGGGGCGATTGGCAGCATTGAAGCCACCCGCAACGCCTGGGGTCGCAACAACTTCCTTACGTTAGAAATACATGGCACCAAGGGGTCAATCCTGTTCAACTATGAACGCCGTGATGAATTGCAGGTGATGTTCGCCGACGATACCGGTGAAGCGCGAGGTTTCCGGACTATCTATACCGGTCCAGCGCATCCCTACGGCGAAGGTCTATGGCCAATCCCCCTGCGCTTGGTATAGGCTATGGCGAAACCAAGATCATCGAATGTTACGATTTCTGCAAAGCCATTGTCGATGGCACCAGCCGTCGCCGAATTTTGAAGAGGCTCTTTTGACGGAAAAAGTCGCGGATGCCTTGCTGCGGTCGGGTGAAAGTGGCGCGTGGAGTCCATCTGATGTCAACTGTTGCCGTCCGCATGACGGGCATTTCCAAACACTTTGGTGGCGTCAAGGCTCTCGATAACGTGGATTTTGAGGTCTTCGCTGGTGAAGTCCATGCCCTTCTGGGCGGCAACGGTGCTGGCAAATCAACCATCCTGAAGGTTCTGAACGGGGTTCATATACCCACCGCCGGAACGATCGAGGTGGCCGGCGTCCCGCTGACCACCCACACACCTCGCTGCATCCCGTGCCGCAGGAATTGCCATGAACTATCAGGAAATGAGCCTGATACCGACGCTTACAGTGGCGCAGAATGTATTTCTGACACGCGAACCCCTGACAGGCGGGATGATCAACGACAAAGAGGCCGAGCGCAAGGCGGCTGAGTTGTTCCGTATGTTAGAGGTCGACATTGACCCTTCCTCGATTGTCGGAGATTTGGGAGCAGGGCAGAAGCAACTGACCGAGATTGTTAAAGCGATCTCGCAGGATGCGCGGGTTCTGGTACTGGACGAACCCTCGACTGCGTTGGCAGTGTCGGATGAACCGTCTGTTTACCTTTCTGCGTAAACTGAAATCCCAAGGCGTGGCGATTATCTATGTCAGCCACCGCATGGATGAAATTGCCCGAATTGCCGATCGTGCCACAATCCTGCGGGATGGTAAGCATGTGACCACGGCCGATATGGCTGATCTGCAGATTGACACCATGATCGAACATATCGTCGGCAAACGCTCGCTAGGACTGGCGGATGTCGAACGCAAAGACGTCATACGCGGCGATATTGCGCTGGAGCTGCGCAATGTTTGCGGGCGCGACAAGCCTCAGAACATTTCGTTGAGCATCCACAAGGGCGAGGTTGTGGGACTTGCAGGTCTTTTGGGATCAGGCCGGACATCTTTGGCAAAGTTGATCGCGGGCATTGAGCCGATCACCTCGGGAGAGATCCTTATCAACGACCGCCCCGTGAACATTCGCCGTCCAAGCGATGCTATAGCGGCCGGCGTGGCGCTGGTGCCCGAGGCGCGTGCGACCCAAGGCATTATTCCGGCACACTCGGTTGCCGACAACGCAACTCTTGCGGTGCTCGACGATCTATCCAACGCCGGATTTGTTGATGTCAACAAGTTGCGCCAAACGACTGATGCCCAGATAAAGAGCTTGTCGATTAAAACCGCCAGTCGAAATCATGCAGTCAGCACTTTGTCCGGCGGTAATCAGCAAAAGGTTGTCATTGGAAAATGGTTAGCTGCAGACCCCGACGTGTTTGTCTTGGACGAACCGACCGCGGGTATCGACATTGGCTCCAAATCCGAGATCATCCAAATGGTTCGGGATCTGGCGGCCAGCGGTAAGGCAATCCTGATGATTTCATCCGAGTTATCAGAACTGCTGACCGCCTGCGACCGCATCATCGTGATGGCAGACGGCCGCGTCTATGATGACATCCCTCATGTCGATCTGGAAGATCCTGCCGAGGTCAATTCCAACGCTGCCCATAGATTGCAGCTCGCCGAACAACGACTGCAAATCGCAATTCAAGAGGCCCTGACCGCAGGGCAGGAGGTTTCAATGGTCAACGCTGACACAAATCCAACGTCAAAGGCATTTAACGCGTTTCTGGCAAACTGGCGCCAAAACATCATCTACATTGGCTTTGTTGCGATCTTTGTAATCTTCGCCCTGACGCTGAACGACCGCGGCTTTTTGAACATGAACAATCTACTGAACATCGTGCGCCAGACAACCATGATCGCGGTGATGGCTGTTGCAATGACTTTCGTGTTATCGGCAGGTGAGATTGACCTGTCCGTAGGAGCGGTTGCCGGGCTCGCCAGTGTAAGCGTGGCCATGGCGATATCCGTCGCCGGACCTTTTGGCGGTATAATTGCCGGATTGGCGACCGGGATCGCGATCGGTGTGTTTAACGGCTGGCTGACGACCAAAATAGGCATCCCATCGTTCCTGACCACGCTTGCCATGATGGGGATCGCAAAAGGCATCGCTATGTGGGTCTCTGATACTGCTGCGGTTCCGATCCTTTCGCAAAGCTATGCCTGGTGGTTCGGCGGAGGCTCAATAGGGCTTGTGCCGGTTCTGTTGTTTTGGATGCTCATCTTCGGTGCTGTTGGTCACGTCGTGCTGCGCCGCACCAGCTTCGGTCGCCGCGTTCTGGCAACTGGCGGTGGTGAACAGGCGGC
Organism: Rhodospirillales bacterium; assembly: GCA_038143065.1. GTDB lineage: Bacteria > Pseudomonadota > Alphaproteobacteria > Bin95 > Bin95 > VMCJ01. Next base: position 10,852 of record JAYQLI010000006.1, read on the forward strand.
CAGCTATTCCGGCATTAATACCGCCCGCATCAAGTTTCGAGTGCTGGTTCTTTCATCAACAGCAGCGGCAATTGCGGGAATGCTCTATGCGGGCCGTTTGCAATCGGGTCGGTTCCAGCTGGGAGAGGGCGACGAGCTTTCGGTTATCGCTGCCGCAGTGCTGGGTGGTACATCTTTGTTCGGTGGTAAAGGCACAGTGATAGGCACCATTGTTGGGGCTTTGATGATCGGTCTGATCAACAACGGTCTGATCCTGATGGGGCTGGAGTTCAGCCAGCAACTGATCGCCCGTGGTGGCATTATCATCTTAGCCGTTGCGCTAAGTCAGAAAAGGAGCTGATCCATGACACATGTCACCATTATCGGCACCGTTACGGCAAAACCTGACACCCGGGAAGAACTGTATGATCTACTCGCAAGCCAAGTTGACCCAACGCGGGCAGAAGAAGGCTGCATCAATTATGATTTTCACGTTGATGCAAAAGACCCCTGCTGTTTTGTTTTCTATGAAAACTGGCGAAGTCAGGCAGATTTGGATGCGCATCTGGAAATGCCACATCTAAAGCCGCTGTTTACACAACTTGACAGGCTGCTGGACTGTCCTGTCGATATCCGCCACCTGAACATGATAAGCGAGATGGCGTGATGGCATCGCAGATCAAAGGCCCCGCACTATTTCTGGCTCAGTTCGCCGGAGATGAGGCGCCGTTTAACAACCTTGAAAACATCACGAAATGGGCGGCGGATCTGGGTTACAAAGGGGTGCAAGTCCCAACCATCGACGGGCGCCTGTTTGATCTGGAAAAGGCTGTTGCTAGCGATACTTATATTGACGATGTAAAGGGCATTTGCGCTGAAGCTGGTGTTGAAATCACTGAATTGTCGGTTCACCTGCAAGGTCAGCTGGTGGCGGTTGCGCCCGCGTACAACGAAGCCTTTGACATCTTCGCTCCGGAAGCGCTACGTGGTAAACCGCAAGAACGGACCGAGTGGGCGGTGGATCAGGTCAAAAGTCGGCAATTGCTTCCGAGCGTCTTGGCCTGAGCAATATAGTCGGTTTCACGGGCTCTCTTGCTTTCCCGTTTCTTTATCCTTGGCCGCAGCGCCCGCAGGGCTTGATAGAAGAAGCCTTTGCCGAACTGGGTCGTCGCTGGAAGCCCATTCTGGATTTCTATTCGGAACAAGGTCAGGATCTTGGCTTTGAAATCCATCCTGGCGAAGATGTGTTTGATGGTGCGACGTGGGAGATGTTCCTGGATGCTGTGGATGGCCACAAGTCCGCTAGGATCACCTATGACCCAAGCCATTTTGTGCTGCAACAGTTGGACTATCTGGCGTTCATCGATCTTTACCACGACCGGATCAACGCTTTCCATGTCAAAGATGCCGAGTTCAATCCCGATGGCCGTCAGGGCGTGTACTCGGGCTATCAGAACTGGACCAATCGCGCTGGCCGGTTCCGCAGCCTTGGCGACGGTCAGGTGGATTTCGCGGGAATTTTCTCGAAGCTGACCCATTATGGCTATGACAGTTGGGCTGTCATGGAATGGGAGTGCTGCATCAAATCACTCGAGCAGGGTGCGGCCGAAGGTGCTCCGTTTATTGCATCACATCTGATCGACGTCACAGACAAAGCCTTTGACGATTTTGCCGGTGGCGAACGGGACCAAGCACAAATCAATCGGATGCTGGGACTATGAAGAAACTGAAACTCGGAATGGTTGGCGGTGGCCAAGGGGGCTTTATCGGAGGCGTCCACCGCTTTGCCGCGCGGTTAGACAATCGCTGGGACCTGGTTGCAGGTGCGCTTTCGTCAAATTCGGAACGGGCGGCGGCTTCGGCGACAGAATTGGGGCTAAAACGGTCTTATGCATCCTATGAACAAATGGCGGTTGCAGAAGCTGCTATGGGGGATGGCATCGACGCCGTTTCAATTGTTACCCCGAACCACATGCACGCTGGTCCGGCGATTACCTTTCTGAACGCAGGCATCCATGTGATTTGCGACAAACCTTTAGCCGCGACGCAAGAGCAAGCAGACGCGATTAAAAAAGCGGCGGCCAATTCGAGAGCGCAGTTTTTCCTGACCCATAATTACACTGGCTATCCTTTGGTCCGTCAGGCGCGGAAGCTTGTCGAGGCCGGTGAATTGGGCACCATTCGCGTTGTTCAGGCAGAATATGCGCAGGACTGGCTGGCGGAAGAAACCCACAATAAGCAAGCCGATTGGCGGACTGACCCGAAGCAAGCGGGTGCGGGCGCGATTGGTGATATCGGCACCCATGCGTTTAATTTGTTGTCCTATGTCTCGGGACTGAAAACCGAAGCGCTGTCCGCCGAGCTGCATAGCTTCGTGCCAGGTCGTCTGGTCGACGACAACGCGCATATCCGCTTGCGGTTTAAACGCGGTGCGAAGGGTCAGGTCTGGGCCAGTCAAGTGGCAATCGGCCACGAAAATGATTTACGTCTAAGCATCTACGGCGACAGGGGCAGCCTTGAATGGCGTCAGGAAAATCCAAATCAGATGCGTTTCGCAAAATTTGGTCAACCTCCACAGACCTTGACGCGCGGCTATGGTGGAGACGCCGGTACGCGTATTCCGCCCGGACACCCAGAGGGATATCTTGAGGGCTTTGCAAATATCTACTCGGACGTCGCCGATGTGATATCCGGTGTGGGAACTGGATCCGAGCTACCCGATTTGAACTCGGGACTGGAAGGCATGTGGTTCATCAAAGCCTGCCTCGAAAGCTCGGAACAGGATGGAGTTTGGGTGGACCATTGACCTATCCCCAGAAAACAAACACCCCTTTGCCACTGGCCTGTTTGTCGAACTCTTTGTAAGCGCGGTCAGTACCGCCTAACAACAAGCGGTCCGAGAAGATGTTGTTCACTTTCACGCCATGATCAGCGATGAAATACGCGCACTCTTTCAGGCTTTGTCGCAAACTTTGTGGGAAGAAGAGACGTCTTTTTGTAATAACGTCGATACCTTGGCCCGTTGAGTGGCCTCCCACGATTGACATGACAGTAAATCGTTGGAAATCAGTGGTTTAACCTGGAGATAACTTAGAAAATCAGAGAGACGTTGGGCTAAGGACCCAACGTCTCTCTGGGGCACCACTTTTCACACATACATGTAATTAAACGGTACCATTTTTATTGGGTACGATTTTGGGTACATTTAGTTTTCACGGTCTGAGCTGGTACTTTGCCTCGTGCCCGCGCGCGACGCTGTGCTTTACTATGCTCTGGCCTGCCTCTCGCGCCTGCGTGCGCGACTTGATCATCTGCGCTGAAGTTGGGGTCTACGCGTGCGCCCGTGCGCGACCGAGGTGTCAATGCGTATTGCTACATCACCAACCCCTTATTCTGTGCATTCCTCAAAAGGTTAGACTTGGGTGGTATTGTTGGTACCATTTATGGCGTTCTCCAGTTTCATCTGCAGTTATGCACTAACAATTACCATGGACCAGTCAGATGAGGCTGCTCACGGCATTTCTTTTTCAATCTATTGCACGAACGCATTTATTCTGAAGGGTTGTGGGGTAATTTATCTCACAAAAACTCTGCATTTAATTTGATGGAGAGGAGTGCGGTTCTTGTGTACGCGCATAGAAATTCTACTCGCATTAATCTTTCGCTGCGCAACCTTTAACAATAATAAATACGAGCTTTACGTTGACCCCTCTCTCATTGATAGGTTATCCGTCGAGCCATCGTATGAAATAAGTTAATTGATCATTGATGCTTTGGTTTGATTGTCATGCAGCACCTGGTTGCAAGCATGCCAAAATAGATCCTATCAATCGTTTATATATGAAAACTTTACTGGTTTTGCATCATCTGCTTTGATAGAGTGCAACATCCTTTCTATGATGTGTTTCACATCTGGAATATCAATAGCGGCCCTTGCTGAGCCACTCTCAGTTGTTGTGATCCTGAAACCCCTATCGTATTTCTCGATGTATCCTAAGTCTGCAAGATGGTTTAGTTTGTTACTCACTGTAGATTTGGACAGCCCAAGTCTATCTGCAATGGACCTAACTGAATACCGCGAGATGTCGGACAACCAATTTTCAGGTCGAGGGGCGCTCGATACCAGTGCTTGCTCAAACATTACGATTAAGACTAAAGCACCACTCAAATCACCGTCAAGTTTTTTCGTGATAGACCCTACGGTGTCAACACTAGCAGTCGCAAAATACAACCAACTACTTAAGTGTATGTTCATTTCAAAAACATTATTCGAGCTTGCCACCTTCTTACCTTTCTTACTTAGTCCGCGATATTTTAAATATCCGAAATTTGGACTATACATCATGCCGAGATTATCCTGAGCGTGTTACAAGTTGAACGTGTAACTTTGACCACCATACCATCTGCTTTATTCCTAGCAAGCTTATCAAATGACTCAAAAAGTATCACTTGATAAAGTAGATTTCAGAGCAACTGAAGGGAGTGACGTTGGGTATTTTGTAATTACAAGAGAAGGCTATTTGTCGGTTGCCCTGGAGTGTGTACTAACCTTTTCTCAAACAGCTAAATGTGATTTCGCGCAAATCACTGTCGAGGCGTGTAGTGACATGACCCACCACATCAACTTTGCCAGTGGTTTCTTTTACGTCTCCTAGCATTTTTTTCCGGTATCGTTGTTTGCTAGTATTGAAGTACAATCGTGTCCAAAATTTGGACTTTTGTAAGTTGTTTAATTTTCGATGCTGCTCTAACCGTTGTTAGAGTAAGGTCTTTAATGCTGCCAATGACAGCCTATAAGACCGCAATTCCGGAGATTAATATGCTGCCAAAAATCAATGTCTATTCCTCAGATTTTTCGGCTGAGGAGGGATCTAATACCGCATCATTTACCTTTACCAGAACAGGTGAACTTCAGAATGAACTGTCATGCGCTGTCGCATTTGCCGGAACGGCTGTAAGTGGTGTTGATTTCGAATCCTTGAGTGAAACCGTTAATTTCGCAGTTGGTCAAGACACGGTCACACTTCTGATAAACCCAAAATCTGACAGCACATTAGAAGGAGCAGAACTTGTCACCTGCACTATTCAAGACAATGCTGCATATTTAATAGAAAACGCCTCAGCGACGATTAGCATAAGTGACAAAGGATATGTTGATGACGGTTTCGTCGCAAAGCTAGATGATACTTTCTTATTACATAGTAAGCCTGATGCCAAGCATACTATTTACCTAGATTTCTTTGGCGGTGATTATTACACCTACAACACAATATTGCCTTATAATTCGGATGGCGACGCTTCCAACCTGTCTGATGCTGAAAAGCTAGAAATTCAAAAAATCTGGGCTGGGATAGCGGAAGATTTTGCTCCTTTCAATATCGATGTCACGACTGAAACGCCGGCAGATGGTGCGCTGGTAAATACAGGCGGTGATGACGACGCGTGGGGTGTTTCTCTTCTGATTGGGGAGGAAACGACAGGATATGGTTTTGCGTGGTCTGGGAGTGAATTCCCCCTGGATTATGCAGCGCCCGGTTATGTATCAATTAACAGTCAGTTCCAAGATGGTATTTATCCTCTAACCGTAATCGCTACGGGTGGAAGCCACGAAATTGCACATACGATGGGCTTGAGCCATGATGGTCCAGGTTCTGGGGGATACTACTCGGGCCATGACACGACAGTCGGGCACTGGAATACCATTATGGGTCTATCAACCAGTGGTCTTACTCAGTTTAGCAAAGGTGACTACGCAAATGCCGATAACACTGAAGATGATCTTAGCATCATTGCAAGCGACCTAAATGGGATTTCGTACATCGTTGATGAGCATGCGGATGAGCGTAGTTTTGCGACTGAGCTCGTCAAATTAGATGATGGCTATGGATCGCTCTTTGCTCAAGGCATAATCAGCACCAGCGACGATGTGGACTGGTTTTATTTTGATCATTCAGGCGGCTCGATCGTTCTAAATGTTGATGTCGCAGAGTTCAGCCCGGAATTTACACGCAGGTGCTTGGTTATATGACTCAAATGGAGGTGAGCTGATTGCTTCAACAAGTGAGTCCTCATTGTCTGCTGCGATTATTTCCCCCAATCTCTCAGCGGGTCGATACTATTTAAAAGTAGATGGGATCGGAAACGATAGTGGCGGTGGCTACACTGATTACGGCAGTCTGGGGCAATATGAAATTTCCAGTGGTGTAGGTGTACTTGCAAGCTACGACCCTGATAATCAGTCTGCCGGGGATAGTATCGCAGGAACCACGCAGTTCTCCTCTTTGTCGCTTGGTGGATTGAGTGGGGCGAGCGTTGGTAACAGCATGTGGGAGGATGTTTGGGCGTTATGGTGGGATGCACGTAGTCAGATTGATACCTCTGAATATATCAGCTTTGCCGTGACGCCCGGAGGTAATGAGGAGCTGGCGCTGTCTAGTTTGAGTGCTTCGTTCTACTCATTTTCCCCTGGCGAAACTCACGTGACACTACGTTCTAGCCTGGATGATTTTACCAATGACATTGACACTGAAAAGGTCCTCGGCGGCAACTCAGCCACCTTAATTGAGTTTGATCTTGAAACATTGCCGCGTGTCGATGCGTCAATTGAGTTTCGTCTACACATGACGAGTGATCGGGCTCCGGTTTCCGTTATTTGACGGGCTCAAACTACCAATATGATACGAATGCTCAAGGTATCAAACTTGTGGGGCGTGTCCTCAGTCAAAGTAACGCAGACACTACGCCAAAAATTATGGGGTCATTTGATTTTGGCTATGAACTAACCAGCACTGAAGTTGCCGTCGATGCTACATTAACAGTGACAACCTCCAATGTCGAAGATGGTCAGTTAGTGACGTTGGCGCTTAATGGTAAGACGTATACTGGCGAGGTATCGGCAAACCGGGCTCAAATCGTGGTAGAAGCAACTGACTTAATGGAACTAAGTGCTGGTGCTGTCAGTTACACGTTATCCGTATCCAACAGCGCTAACATCCCTGCCGCTGATTATGTCTCTGAATTTGTCTATGATCTTGCGGCAGAGCGTCCTGCATCCGCTCAAAGAGCGACGAATATTAATGAAAAAGTTCGACTAGATCAGCAATTTAATGAGCTTGTCAATGAATCGAGTAGCGAAGTTGCTCTGATTGAAATTGTCAGTGGACCAGTCCGTGGATCGCTTGAAAATGACGCTCAAGGCCACTGGTATTACGTGCCTGACCAAAATTACCTAGGGGATGATAGCTTTTCTTTTCGTGCTACCAGCAGTTCTGGAGAAGTTAGCGAGGTGATGGCCTTCGATTTAATGGTCAAAGATGTGCCAACCATTCAGCCAACTCCAGAAAACCCATTCAGTCCTTCAAGTAGTTCTTCTGCAACCGGGACGCTGTTGGCAGAGGCAACTGCTCGTCAAATCATGGCGCCAGAATTTGTGACTGCGGACCCAACCGCAGGAGTTTTGTATGGTGCAATCGCAGAAGATGCTGCGCGTGTTACCCGTGGGGTGAGCTTGGACGTCGCCGAACAGTTTCTTGACCCTGTTACGGCTCAGTCGAGTACATACTATACAACCGGACTTTATGCCGCTCCCGGTGAATTAGTTTATATCGAAGTCCCTAGTGAGATGGTGGGCATCGGTGCAAAAATAAGGCTCTCTACATGGAATGATAATCTCTCTGGTCGAAGTGAGTGGGATCGCGCACCTTATGCAATATCTCGAATTTACGATATTGATGAACCCATCATTAAGGTTGCCGGTGCGTTTGGTGGGCTAATCTATCTAGATGTTCCACTTGGCACACAAGCTCAAACGGTTAATCTCATAATCGATGGTGCGATTGAGGCTCCACATTTCATCCTGGGTGAAACAACGAATGACGAGTGGGTTAATGAGGTTCGCGATAATCCAGCGCCCTTTGGCGTCTTAGCCGCTGATAATATTGAGCTGTATCTACCAAGTAATACCTTGCGTGAGCTTGATAATCCCACAGAAGTTATGACCTGGTGGAGTCAGGTAATAGATATACTTGACGATCTCTCGGGTAAGGAGCGACTGAGGCCCGAAGCATTTTCGTTCGATGTAGATACTCAAGCCGGCTACTTGAGCGCGGGTTATCCGAATAAGGCCCCTCTTGATTATGCGGATAACTTTTTAGATCTTCAGTCTCTTAAGGCTGAGGGATTGTGGGGCGCTTTTCATGAACTTGCTCATTTGCATCAGGACACAGAGTTTACCATCGGGGGCGACTCCGAGGTTAATGTCAATATATTTACACTCTACGTATATGACCAGTTGGGTATTTATCACTACAATACGACTGTTGATCGTCGCGTTGAAAAAGCGGACTCGCTCTTTGATAAAAGTCTCACCTACCGCGATGGGGACGCATGGCAAAAGCTGACGTTCTATCACCAAATTATTCAAGAGTTTGGCTTTGAGCCGTTTAAAACATTTTTTAGGACTTACTATGACGATAGTCCTGAAAGCCTTGCCTGGGGATTTGGCTCAAACCGGCTGGATGATCAGCAAGAAGTATCACAACTGTTTGTGCGCCTCTCGAAGATTATTGGTCGTGATTTGTCACCTCACTTTGACGCTTGGGATTTCAGGATAAGCACGGTCACAAGATTACCGCAGATGATCGCGGATCCGTGGCGCATCTGGCTAGAGTGGTCCAGTGATAGATGTATTATTCATTCCGAAGAAATGTTGGTGTTTTTGAAGGAGGTTCAGCGACCAGTATTGATTTTGATTTGTCTGACAATGTCTGGAATTTTGGTAGCAATGGTGCGTTAACGTTCACACCTGCTGCTGACTTTTCGAACAGTGAGCTTATTTCCCTGGGTGGCGGGAAGTTTCGGTTTACACCCAATGCTGATTTTGATGGTAGCGAAGGGATTACAATTAACGTTGCAAACTCCGATGGCGGATTGGCTACGGTAAGTGTGGTGGCAGCGATTGGTGAAGAGACGACATTTACAAAAAGGGCAGGACACATACATAGGTAAAGAGGTTGTAGGCTCTCAGGAGGCTTCAGGAAAAGTATAGTAGTTGATGGACGATGAACCCTGACGAGAAGGCAATCCCGCTAATTCAATTTACTGAGATTTTTGGTGATGCACAGGATCAGATTAAGTTACAATCTGAAGTTTTTAAAGCAGTCCTTCAGCTAAAGACCACCGAGGGATTTGCAGCTTTCGACTTGGTTCCAATTGTATCGAGTGGTCAGCTCAATTACCTGGGAAGGCTCTGATTCACTGCCTTCTAATGTATCGCTAGCTCCTGATGCTGAAGATTCGCCAAATTCTTCCACGAGCGCTTCTACGCTATCTTTTGAGCGTTACTGACAGCAAGAAAGCTTGGGTTGCGGGTGAATCCAACAACTACGGATGGGCGCTGATTCCGAGCACCAACTCAGACGGAACTGGAATACATTCGTTTGAGGCAACTGACGTCTCATTGCGCCCAACATTAACGGTTACTTGGTCTGCCTCAACAATGGCAACCCCTATCTCCAACGCCCCTAAATTTGCATTTGAAACGGTAAGTTTAAGTGTTGACGAAAACGATGCAGGACTACCGGTAATCTACACTGCAGAACTTAGCGATAACTCTGCCTCCCAGATGCAACGCAGCTATTCATTATCCGGGCCCGGATGCGTCACAGTTCACAGTTAGTCCAAGCGGCGCTGTTAGTCTTCTTCAGCCTGCAGACTTCGAGGCTAAGCAGAGTTACGACCTCACCCTATCATTGACCGATGGTATAAACCCGCGAAATAGCCAAACTCTTTCGGTAAGGGTAAACAACCTGAACGATAATGCTCCTACCTTTAATGTTGCAACACAGACCGTCCGAATCGATGAGAACTCATCGGCATCTGCTGTAGTGTTTGATGCATCAGCATCTGATGAGGATGGAGATCCTGCTTATACCTTGAGTTAAATTGAGTAAGGATGCGGCGTTAATTGACGCAGAACTGGTGAGTTAAGATTAACGTCTGTATCTGACTTCGAGGTTAGAGAAGCTACCGCCTTACTGTCACTGCATCTGATGGCGGGACCGCAGTGGCAACGCAAGATGTCATAGTTGAGGTCAATGACATCGATGAAACTATGCCAAAGTTTTCCAACAACAAGTTCTAATGGATGTGGCCGAAAATTCGTCTGCAAGGAATGTCGTTTTTACGGCGCAGGCGACAGATGGTGACGGAAGCGTCCTAGCTATGCGTTAAGCGGAAAAGATGCGGAGCAGTTTGTCATTTAACTCTGCAACTGGACAAGTAAGACTCAAGACATCAGCGGATTATGAAACTCAATCATTCTACACTTTCAACGTGATAGCATCAGATGGAGTAAATACTGATGCTGCACAGCAAGTTATACTCAATGTTATAAATGCAAATGATAATGCCCCCAATTTGCGAACTCTAATGCTACGGGGTTCATCGATGAGAACGCCCCGCTAGGCAAAGTTGTGTTTAAAGGCGATTGCTCAGGACTTTGACGGTGATAGCTTGTCGTTCTCTCTTAGCGGTACGGATGCTTCATTCTTGAGTATTGATGCAGTAACAGGAGAGGTCCGTCTTAAACAGGCCGCTACAGCTGCAGATAAGAGCGAATACGTATTCTCTGTAAACGTCAGTGATGGTGAAAATCAGGCGGTGCAGGCTGTAACGCTTAAAGTTGAACTGCAACAGCATGTGCTAACAATGGATAACTCTGTATCTTTGGTGAAGACAAAAGCTTTTGAGGGCGTGTCAGCGGTCAACCTAAATGAAGGGTTTGATGATCGATCGCAACTCTGACGGTACTTTGAAAGGCGGGAACTATGACTATTTATCGACGAAATCCTACACACAGGCTGATGACACGTCGTTAACAGTACTCTCTTTAATACCGATAAGGCGGCTTACTTGCGTTCTCTCAACAGCAAACAGGCGGACGTGTTGCTCTATTTGCAAACCAAAATTTAATGCACAAGGTTTGTACCAAGATCGGGGAATGGCGATTGGGGACATTGTTTTCAATGCCATGAACTGGGCGAGTGGGATCAACAGA
>JAYQLI010000007.1:0-38872 GCA_038143065.1 Rhodospirillales bacterium
GGTCCAAAACTGCCGTTGACACACACCCCTTAATGCTGTGGCAGGAGCCTGCTTTTCCACAATTCGCTGGGCGTACGAAAGTGGAGCTGTTTGTTACGCAGTTCTCTTCAGGTTGAAAGGCGATATGCCATGTCGAGAAACTAACTCCAAAACAAGAGTGAGCATTCTTTAAATTTCTTTGATCCGATTATGCGTTAGGCAATAACGGCGCGAGCGAGGCGTGCAGCAGACGTAACGCCATCAAGGATCTTTTGAGACAAAACGCCATTGATGCGCTCTGAAATGGTCACTGCACCAGCACACCCTAGAATGACCGTTGAGATACCCTCATCTAATCCTTCGGCGGCACGGTAGAACGCTTCGGCGGCAGCCTCCGGGTCGTTCTCCAGAGTAAGAACTGGAACCCGGGCGGCGAGCACTTGCGTGACCGAAAACGCCATTCCCTGTTGAACTATGTTTTGCTGGATAACGGGCACGGCGTCTTCAACGGTTGTGATAACCGCGGCGGAACCGGGTCGGAGTGCAGCAAGTACAAAACTTGATTGTCCGATACTTAGGACGGGACATTTGGCAATCGCCTTTGCTTCGCTAAGACCTGTATCGTCAAAACAAGCGAGGATGACAGCTTGAGCACCCTCGTTTGATGCACGCGTCACGAGGTCGAGTAGCGGCGGAATTGCGCGTGCACCGTCCTCAGGGCCTTCGATTGACACCGGGCCATGCTTCGACGTCCAACCTTCGATGTTCAAATCAGGGGCCGCTGCACGCGCCGCGTGCAAAGCACTTTGCGTCATGGCCTCGGTACTGTTGGGATTGATCAAAATAACCGACATTCGAAACACCTATACATTCGAAAAATTCTAGACAATTCCGGCCTTCAATGGGATACGCCGTTCAAGATTGAGCGCGTATTCTCCAGCCCGAGAATACATTTCGCGGTAATAGGGCAGAACCTCGGCCATGCGTGCATCAGCAGAATCTATTGCCGCCTTCTTACCCGCAAAAAAGGCAGACGCCTCAGCCAGAATGCTATCTTCGTCAATGGTTTGCAGCTTTCCGTCATGAGCTACGATTTGACCTGCCACCATTGTGAGCCGGACAGATGTACCGCATTCACAATGAACAAGTTGCCGTGACAAGTCGTTCAAAGGGACAAAAGGCAGGGACTTGAGATCGATCACGATCAGATCCGCGGGTGCGCCCGGCAACATCTGACCAAGTCCCGGTTCGCGCATCGCAATACCGCCCCCTTTTGTAGCGGCATGGAGGACTTCCTGCGCTTTCGGCCATCTTTCGTAATCCCAGTCGCTCAGGTTGTGAATGACACTGGCCGTCTTCATCACCGACCACATGTTAATCGCGTCATCCGCAATGGCCTCGTCCACGCCAAGACAGACCGGGATCCCCGATCATGGATGTCCCGCCAACGCATTATGCCGCTTCCGAGTCGAAGGTTGGAGTTTGGATTGTGGGCGATGATTGCCCCCGATGCTGCCAATAAATCAAGGTCGCGGTCATTCACCCAGATCGCATGGATGACGTTCATCCTGTCACTAAGAAGGCCTAATTCATGGGTGTGTTCCACCAACGACCGACCGTTGAGGCAAACCTCGCCGTAAACACGCTGCAACCGCGTTTCCAGCATGTGAGCATAGAAAGGCAGATTGTGGCGCAAGCTCAGGTCATCAAGTTGCGCGAAATAGTCCGGCGATACCCTTTGCGGAGCGGAACAGGAGACAGCCGCTTTTATCCGATTATCCGCTGCCCCGTGCCAGCGGTCAATCAAGTGATCGTAAAGTTCCAATAGCCTTGGCGCCGGAACGCCGCTCGGTTCTGACAGCGATTTGCACAAATCGGCTGGCAAAATTTCTCGTAAGAACGGCAGTTTCTCTAATTCGTTCAGTTCAGGCTGATCAAGGGCGAGGCGCACGCGGATGCCGCTGTCTTCATATGCTTGCGCCACAGCATCGATGATATCTGGTTCGGGCGAGGGAACAAAAAAACAATCATCCTGTACCGAAGTCGTTCCAGAGCGCAACATTTCTATGCAGCCCAGCATGGTCCGCAAATAGGCTTCGCGCGGGGTCGGACGCAACAATTCTAACTCAGGGGATTCATAGAGCATGAAAATCTCGAGTGGCAGGGAAGGCAGCCGCCCCTTCATGTGGTTTACCGCCGAATGGAAATGTCCGTTCACGAGGTCCGGGCATCAGCAGGTTGCCGCCTCCCTCGATCAGATGGTCATCGGCTCGCGGTTCGATGCGGTCTGCGATTTGCGAAATGCGCCCTTCGCTCACCCGCAGATCGCAAGGTTTGGTCATGCCATCATTGTGAGCTAAATCGAAAATCCGAACATTCTGAAAAAGCGTTTGGGTCATGTCCTGGACGATCCTTGATAAAAGGGAAGCGCGCGCCAGTGTTTTGCAGGTAATCCGCGTAAAACGCCTCGACAACCGGGAAGACATTGGAGCGCAACTGATGGCGTTCCAATTCCTCCGCGTCACGAGGATTGGCAAGCACTTCGGCGATTTGTGCCAGAATTGCACCTCGGTCTATCAGGGTGAAAGTACCGTCTTGATAAACGACTTGCCCTCCAATCATCACCGATGACACATCTTTGGTCTTGGCGCGGTGAATGATGGCGTCCAGCGGTGCGATGTCTGGATCCTGAAAGGGATATGTGGCCGTGCGGTAGTCGAGGATCACCGCATCCATTTGGCGGCCTACCTCTAGGCGGCCGATTTCTGCACCGAAGGCAGTCGTGAGCCCCCCATGCTCCGTCGCCATACGCAAAACTTGCGCCGGGGATGGCACCTCGTCTGGTTTCAAGCCCGGAACCCGGTGCACAGTCAAAGCCATTCGCATTTCCTGCAACATATCGCGATCATCATTGATCCCGGCCTCATCCATCCCCATGCCCACGGTCACCCCGCGCTTTTGCAGTTCCATCAGGGGCAGCACCCCGGACCGCAGACGAAAATTTGAGGAACAGTTGTGGCAAACACAGGTGCCAGTGCCCCCGCAGATCTCGATATCTTCTTCGGTCATCCAGACACCATGGCCAAGCGTCATGTGCGGGCCCAAGCCCGAGCTTCTCCAGATGCTGGACTGCCGTGGTGCCAGTCCGTCGATAGGCGTACTCCTTCTGAAAGGGCGTCTCTAGAAGATGCATGTGCATGGGCACTTTGGCCGAAGACGCCTTTTCTTGGATGGCAAGCAGCCCGTCATCTGTCATCCAATGCAAGTTCGCGGGCGCAAGCTGGATCCGTGCACGTCGGTTCTTGTTTTGGGCGACCAGCACGTCAAACAACTGCATGAAGTCATCAAATTGCATGGTCTGCTTGGCGAAATGCTTCGCCATGACCTTGGCAACATCAGGTGGTAGCCGTTTGCAGAATTCCTCATCTGCCTCATAGACAAAGCGGTTCTGCTCGCGCACCGCGTAGCAGTATGAGACGCGCATCCCGATGTCTTCATATGCCTTCAGAACTCCACTGGCCGAAGCTACGACATCATCGAAATGGCCAAGTGACCAGCCCTGGATGTGTTGAACCGTCGTCACCCCAGACGAGATCATCTCAAAGGCAGAGAACAAGGTATCAAGGTAGGGGTCAATCTTGCGCATCGCCAGACGAGCGGCGAACCATAGTTCCAACGGGTAATCGGGCGCCCCCAGTTGCAAAGGGGTCAGGCCAAGGTGATGGTGACTGTTCACCAGCCCCGGTATTATCATGTGGTTGCTATGGGTGGTGACGCTGGCCTTTGGATAGGCCGCGATGATTTCGGCCTTCTGTCCTATGCTCAGAACCAGTCCATCCTCAAAGGCAATGGCGCCGTCGTCGATCATTTCGGGCAGGCCGTCATCTGTAACGCCGATATTAACCCACCGGGCCGACACGATACTGACCGTCATGCTATTTCCCGCTCTTGTTCTTTGAACGACTTTTCAACCTCTTCCGCCAGCAGAGCTTCGCACTGAATAGCAAGGTCAATCATCTCGGGACTACGCATGTCGCGCGGGCGCGGGGCAGTGATCGGTATTTCTGCCTTGATCTGGCCAGGTCGCGCCGTAAAGACGACAACGCGGTCAGCGAGCGCCAACGCCTCTTCGATCGAGTGAGTGACCAGCAGGACCGAGGCTTTGGACGTTTCCCAGATGTTCAGCAAATGTCCCTGCATGCGCGCGCGGGTTTGAATGTCGAGCGCAGCAAAGGGTTCATCCATCAGCAAGACCTTGGGCTCCATCGCCAAAGCGCGGGCCAGAGCGGCGCGTTGGCGCATGCCGCCTGACAGCTCATGCGGCCGTTTATCCCCGGCACCGACAAGGCCAACCAGCCGCAGCAGACGTTCGGCAGCCTCGTCCTGTTCTTTCATGCTCTGGCCGGCGATTTTCAAACCGAAGGTGATGTTGTCGCGCACGGTTTGCCACGGATAAAGCGCGGCTTCTTGAAAGATCAGGCTGCGTTCTGGGGAAGGTTCCGTCACCTCCAGCCCATCAAAGGTCACGCTGCCTTCGGTCGCGTCTTCAAGACCCGCGACGATATAAAGCAACGAGCTTTTCCCGCAGCCTGAGGGCCCGAGCAGCACTACAAACTCGCCAAGGGCGACGTCTAACGTCAGGTCGCGCACGGCGGGCACCGGCTCTGGCCCGCCCGGGTTCCAGGTTTTGAATACATTGTTAATTTTCAGGCCCAAAGTCATATCACAGCCCTCCAACGCTGGAAGGGCCGACCCACCACAGCACTCTGCGTTGTACATATCTAAGCGTCTGATCAAAGGCGAAGCCGGTCAAACCGATCAGCGTCATGGTGAAAAAAACAAGGCTAGCATTGAATGTGTTG
Source organism: Rhodospirillales bacterium (assembly GCA_038143065.1). GTDB lineage: Bacteria > Pseudomonadota > Alphaproteobacteria > Bin95 > Bin95 > VMCJ01. The sequence continues at coordinate 4,842 of JAYQLI010000007.1, forward strand.
CGCGCCATCATGGTGACTTGACCAAGACCAGAGCCGACGCCAACAGCCTCTGCAATCAGAACCACCATCCATGCTGCGAACAAGTTCATGCGCAGGGTCACGAAAAGCTCGGGCAGGATCGAAGGCAGGATCACATGGCGGTAAATCTGCCGCTTGTTGCACCCCCATGATCCGTGCAAGCTGGATGTAGTGCACGGGCACATTGTCAATCTGGCTGAGTGTGGCCAGCGTCATGATGAAGAAGATGGCAATGAAGACAAGGAAGATCGCGGGCGGATTGCCGATACCGAAGATGAACACCGCGACCGGAAGCCATGCAACTGGCGAGATGGGCGCAAGCATTGTTACCAAAGGAAGCACCAGCTCGCCAAAAATCTTGAAGTAACGGATGCCGATCCCAATGGCCAGAGAGAGAATAAAGCCCAGTACCAGCCCAGCAGCCACCCGGAACGACGACCAAGCGATCACGCCGAGGACAGAGAAGATAGAACCACCTGTCGCAAGCGCGCCAGCACGCGTCCCACCGGGATCGAAAAAGCGGAACTGATCCGTCAGATTCGCCAAAAAGATATGAGGTGGCGGGAGCAAGAGCGGGTCTGCCCACCCCCGCCACCAAGCGAATTCCCAGATGCCAACGAAAATCGATAAAGAGGAAAAGACCCACAGGGTAGGTTCAAGCCGCTTGACTAATCGCCTTAAGATTGCGTTCTTTTTGCCCTGTTCAACAGGTGGTTCCATAGTTTCGTCGGTCATCTTGAGTAATTACGCAGCTGTTTTGAGTTTCAGATTGCCGTAGAGATCGCCATTTTCCACGATCACTTCCTCCAGCAAGGTCCAATTCATGGCTGTATCGGGAAGGGTGTTTTTGACGTAGCCCATTTTTTGCATGGAGACTGAACGCTCGATGAAGAAGTTAGTATTGTTCCGCTGGTCGATCATGACGGGCTGGCGCGATTGTGCGAGGGTGAGCGCCTCAAGCGAGGTCTTGTAGTATGTACCTTGCGTCGCGGCCAATGCAGCGGCAGTGTCCGTTTCGGATTGATACTGCGCCGTCATCATCGCTTTGATCACTGCTTTTACGGCTTCCGGGTTTTCTTCCAGAAGTGGTGTCCGAGCAGCCAGCACACAGTCTGAATAGCCGGCTCCGTAAAGGTCTAGCCCATCGGTCAAAATTGAAGACCCAGCCCGTTCCTGCAAACACTGGGTTGCATAAGGTTCGATGTGGCTTACCGCGTCGATGGCACCGTTGATGAATGCCGCAGCGAGCTCCGGAGACGAGTTGAAATATTTGACTTCGGCGTCAGCAAACGCCATGCCTGCGGACGTCATATAGTCATAGGGCAGCACCTCAAGTGTATCAGCCTGGAAGGTGCCGATGGTCTTGCCTTTCAGATCGGCGGGGAGGAAATGCCCTCAGACCCGATCAGAATGCAACCTTCGACCCCGGCGCCCGCCACAATCTGCACTGGGGCACCTGCATCGACCAAGGTGATGAAGTTTGAGTAGGGAATGACCGACACGTCTACCATGCCAGCTCCAAAAAGCGTTACAACGTCCGTGGTTGTGGGGGTGACAACGAAATCAAGCTCCACACCATCAGCTTCGGCCAGTTGGCGCTCTTTGGCCAGAAAAATGCCAAGGTTGCAGAGCCCGCCACCATGGGTCGCCTTGATCCGTGTCAGGCCCTTAGCAGCCGCTTCGCTTGCGCCTATTAGCCCAGCTGGTATAGCAAGGCTTGCTGCGGCCGCTGCACCACCCTTCAGGAAGCCACGTCGGCTCGCCTCTTGAATCTTATGATATGTATTTCCGCATCTTTCGCACATGTTAAGTCCTCTCTGTCAGGACACAAACGAAGGAGTTAGGTCGGGTAATAAAGGCAAGCGACCCCGTCACTTCGTTTGTGACAGTTTCGGCACGCCAACCATAAAAGCAGTTAGGCGGAAGAAGTTGAGAACCGACTAACCACTCTGCGCTATCTTAGTTTTTCTTTATGCGGCCACAGTTCACCAAGCCAAATCAGGACCGCGTCAAAAATTTTCTGCAAGGTGCTAAATATTTAGCCGAAAAAATCGGGCACGCAAAAAAAATAGACCAAACCGAGTCAAAGGCGTGGTGGTAAAACACCTGCGCGAGCATAGAAAATAACTTTCTTGCGACTCGAATGTCTTAGATTTTCATATTTATTGCCCTCGCATCTTGTTTGGGCGCCCGCTTTAAGAAACTTGGATATTTGGAATGCGCTTGCAGCGAAGCTCCACTTTCGCAATTGGTGTTTTTCACTGCGGACGGAAAATGCACAAAGAGGACCATAGATCAAAGAAATCAAATAGCAGCTTCGTCCGCATAGCGACATTTACGTCTTCAACCCGAAGGTCAGCTTTATAATATTTAATCATTTAAGCAGTGATCATATTGGCAGTGTGAACAGTTATCAGCAATGTCAGGCGGAGGAATTACTCTAAATCTACCCAAACAGAGGGTCTACTTTGATTTTTTCAAAGAACGCCTGCAAGCCTTCTAACGTGATGCCCAATGTACGATCATTAACTAAAGGGTGCACATAGATCTGCTTGCAGCTTTAATCACTATCAATAAACAGCTGAACTCCCGTTTCAGCACCATTAATCATGGCAAGTGGTGTGACAGCCCCCGGCCGAACACCTAGGTTTTCCATTAGGCGCTCGGCAGATCCGAAGGACAACCGCCGCGCTACATCTGCAAACTTCTTGGTAATCACAAGGAAGGTCCGTTCTTGTGTCGGAACTTATATTCTAGATAGGTATCGTCAGGGCGATTTCTTTGGCTTCATTGAGGTGCTTTCTTCCCTGTACTGATGCGTATGGGCTTACCATCAATGCTGAGTGCAGCTCTGCCATCTTTTACTGCGGGTTCGCGACGATACACACGAACTTCACCGTCCAAGATCAACACAGTATCATCTCGCAAGTGTCGCAAGCCAATCTCCTTACCGAATTATATGGCTCACAACACCGACAAGTCTACCAAACGTGCGTTTTGATTAGGAGGAAAATCCAAAGACCAAAGACTCTGCTCATTTTTTAAACACAGTTTGTCGTCCCGTGTTACTTTCAAATTCTTTTTTAAAACTCAAAATCGAGACGCATCGTGCCTCTCCAAGAAGTTGACTAGAAGGGTCGCCAGGAAGTGCGGTTCACTATCCGCCCGTTGAACTGCAGGTCGCTCGTTGATTTCTCAGCCCACTCTAAAACATACTTGTAACTGGCTACATCCAAAAATTCTCCAGCTTTATACCAATCTACCAAGCACCAACTGTCCACTTCGAGAGCCAAATAGCTATATCTGCAATGGAATAGCTTGAACCATACAAATTGTACTTGAGCCAGACGCTGATCATGTTGCCGTGACACCTCTACTAAAAGACGTCTGCATAGCAGGGCTTGGATTTTGGCTTTTCGGAAGTTTGATCATTCGTCTTGTCGCGCCAGCAGAGTTTCGGACATAAAGCGTTTGAGGTTTGGTTATGCGATTGCGAGGGTTTGCGGGTTGAGGGTTATTTTGTTTGGGGCCTTGAGCAGGTTTTGCCCGATTGCCGCCATCGCCAGTTGGGCGTGGGTTTTGGTGACGCCAAAGTAGCGTGCGCGGTGCAAGCCAAAGAGACGTTTCATGGTGCCGAAGCATTGCTCTACCCGAAACCGGCGTTTGAAATCAGCTTGTTGAAGCGCTTTTCTGAGGCCCGCAGCGGACGATTGCGCGCCGCCTTCCTCATGATCCCGTCGCGGTGTTTGTCACGCAAACTGGCGCGGTTGGCCTTGCTTGCATAGGCCTTGTCCGCCAGCACGCGCTGTGCTTTCGCGCCTTCGATCATGGTTTCAAATTGGGGCTCTCAGCACTGGTTGGCAGGGGTGGTGTGGACCTTATCGACAAATCCTTCCTCATCCGTGCGGGCAAAGGCCTTGTAGCGAGTGTGGATTTGGCCCCTTCTTTACCCAACGCGCATCCGGATCGGCGCTGTAATACATCTGCGGATCATCCGGGGCTTCGCCTTCGGCCCGATCTTCGGGCGCGCGTCGATATGAGGTGCGGGGCCAGGCGGCGCTTTCCACCAAAGTCGCGTCGATGATCGCAGCCTCGGCCTCCTTGAGCTTCAGCCCATGCGCCTCGATCTGACGGCAAACCTCAGCCAGAAGATCGTCGTAAACACCACCCACCTTTCACCAAAGGCGTTGCGAAAGCGACAATGGGTCGTCTCATCCGGTACAGGCGTGCAGATTGAGCCCGCAAGATCATGAAATCCAGCCGAACCTTCAGCGCCCGCTCCAGCTTGGGGTCGCTCAGACCGTGCCATTGTCCAATCAGCAGGCACTTGAACAGGACCAGTGGATCATAACCTTGGGGGCCGACACCGGAACGTCCAAGACCGCGTTTGAGAATGGGCGAAAACCACGACCAATCCATCAGCGCATCAATCTTGGCCAAGGCATCATCGACCCCAATCCGATCCACGCTTCACGCAAAAATAGGTCCATGAAAACATCCTCGAAAAACTGCGAAAACCATACAAGCTCAGACAGTTCAGGGAATCCCGTCGTTACGCAGAGGTCTTACTAATCTTTTGTTCACGATGGAAAGTGTAAATACCTGTAATCACTATAATGAGCGTCCCAGCTAATGTTGGTCGATCAGGCCATTCGCCAAACATTAAAATGCCGAGGCCTATGGCGCCAAGCATAGAAGTGTATCTGAAAGGAGACACAAAACCAATCTCTCCCGTCCGCATCGCCATTACACTGAGTAAAGTAGCAATCAAAACTGCGAAAGCTGCGCCTATGAGCAACAACCATGATGATGTACTTACTGCATGCCATTCTGCCCCAACCATCATGATTCCAGCAAATACAGCACTGCCGATAGCTGTCGATAGAACGACAGTAATTGTGGGCACTTCCTGCGCAAGTTTACGCGTCGCAATTTCTCTCACGGTAATAAAAATAATTGCTGCTAAAGCTGATAGTGAATAAACATTAAAACCGTCCAGACCAGGTCGGACAACGATTAGAACACCCATAAATCCTACGAGAATGGCGCTCCAACGCCGCCACCCAATTGGCTCTGCAAGAAAAAGCGCTGCCGCCATCGTTACGGCTAGCGGTAGTGCTTGTAAAATAGCTGTTACATTGGCTAAAGGCATATATTTAAGGGCTGTCAAAAAAGCGAACGTAGTGCAAATCTCCGCGCCCACCCGCAACCATATCAGGCGTATGTCCTGTTTGGCTAAGTTTCTAAGTGTGACTTTGGTAAGCCAGACCATCAGCAAAACTGGTGGAACTGTAATGATACTACGCAAAAATACTGCTTGGAACAAAGCGATGTCAGAAAATAGAAATTTCATAAAGGCATCATTGATAACGTAGGCAAATACACTGCAGCCAGTCATCAGAGCAGCGCCTTTCATGTTATTAGTAAGACGCATCAATAATCCCAAATCATGTTTTAATTCTCTTTTGATGTTCAAACAATGCAATGCCACCAAATACAAAGATCATCGCAGAAAGGTGGTAAAGACTGAAAATTTCGCCCAAGAGTATCACCGCAATGATGGCGGAAAATACGGGTACTAGATTAGCATATAAACCGGCCGACCCAGAACCTATCAAATCCACACCACGCATGAAAAATATCTGTGAAACAAAGGATGGCACGAGAGCAATGTAAAGAATAATCAACCACCCCTTTGGTCCAGGCATGATGGTTCCATATACTGCGTTTTCGATTGCCATTAACGGTATTGTCATCACAAATGCAGCAACCGAGAAATAGCCCAACATAACCAGCCCTGAAACCTTTGGCCTGTTTTTCAGTCCGATAGCATACCCTGCATAAAAGACACATGCGACAAGCATCAACAAGTCACCAGTGCTAAAGGTTAAGAGCAATAGGTTTTCTATTGAGCCTTTAGACACCATTACAACCACACCGATGAACGTCATTATAAGTCCGAAAATTTGCAATGTATTAATGCGAGACCCAAATATGAAAAATGAACCAAGTAGGATCATGCCAGGCATCGTGCTTTGTATAATGCCCAAGTTTACTGCGGTCGTGCTATGTGCTGCGATATAGAAAAGCGCATTAAACATGCTCAACCCAAAACCACCCATCAGAAAAACCCATTTAAGCCTATTACGAATGGCGGGCCATTCTTTGATCATCTCTTTTCCATGCAAAGAAAAGATTAGTAGAACAACTAGTCCCCAACGCAAGAAAATCAGCATCATGGGTGAAACTTCCCCAACCGCAAGGCGACTGGCAACGGCATTACTGCCCCAACCTAATGTGGCGAGACAAAGCACTATCGGAGGATTTGCATAAATATGAGACATAAGGGAGACAGCCATATGTTGTCTCTAGATCATACGTAAGTTTGAGCAAGTCATTTTATAGTAAGTAACAATCAAAAGCATGCCGTACTGCTCAGATTTTTTTAAAGAGCACGTTTACATACTAGTCGTTTTTTCACAATTCGGATGTCGTTTAAATTGGCGCGCGCCCTGACTGGATGCGTACGCTAAATATTGCCGATCGCGGAGGGTATGATGCCAGAACATTCCAAAACCTCATCAAATTCAAATTGGAATTATCATCCAGATTTACCATTGGCTGATAATTCTATATTCAAGTGGCCACCAGATCCAAGCTTCGCAGCCAACTGGCTCAGAACTAACTGGTTAAGCCTATCCGAACGTGTTCTGATGTTGCTGCTCGCCATTTTACTATGGTTTTGGTTTTATCCAGATTTGGAAGCCGCTAAGGAATATTCTTCTGGTTGGATAGCCCAAGTTTGGATAATCAACCTTGCCCTGGTAGGCAGTATTGCCGGAGGGCTGCATCTTTGGTTCATAAAGTACAAGAAGCAAAACAAGAGCCTTAAATTTGACCGTCGCGACCAAGGAAAAAATAACAAACTTTGGAGTTTCTCTGATCAGGTTAAAGACAATATGTTTTGGTCGCTTGGCTCAGGCGTTACTCAACTAACCGCCTTTCAAGCGGTTACAATGTGGATGATGGCCAATGGATATGCGCCTACCGTAACGCTCAGCTCAAATCCTATTTGGTTTCTTCTGGCATTTCTTCTGCTGCCGATATGGTCGGCCTTTCATTTTTATTGGGTGCACAGGCTGTTACATGTTCCGCTCCTTTACAGAAAAGTGCACTCTCTACATCATCGCAACGTCAACATTGGCCCATGGTCTGGATTATCCATGCATCCAGTTGAGCATTTTCTTTATTTGTCATCCCTATGCATTCACTGGTTTGTTGCCAGTCATCCAATACACTTAATTTTCCATATTATTTACCAAGGGCCTGGTGCCGCTATGACCCATACAGGTTATGAAGATCTGCTAATCAAAGACAAACGCCGATTAGCATTAGGGACGTTCTATCACCAACTGCATCACCGCTATTACGAATGCAACTAGTGGTAATCAAGAAATGCCTTGGGATAGATGGTTTGGAACTTTTAATGACGGAACTGAGGAAGCAACGCGTGTCACCCGTGAACGCAAGAAAACGATGCATACATAAACTACATCAAAATCTTAAACGCTTAGATTTTATAGCCGTATCCAACCATAGGATATGCAATATTGGCAAAAAACCTTTCATAGTGGCACTGAAGGATCTAGCGGTTTTAAACTGTTGAATGTGTATGGGGAGTAATTGAACGGTGACCAACATGAATTCTCGAATAAATAGACCAGCAATGGGAATTGCTACGCTAGTAAGTTCTCAAAACAAAAGAACCTATTGGGAATTTCTCAATACGTTTGAAGCTGGTAATTTGCAGGCAATAGAACTCGGTGTGAACGAAATTTTTAGTGAGGTCGCGGAAATAAATGGTAGCCATCCGATTAATGAAGCAGAACCTGGAATTGGATATTATTCAGATATAATTGCACCTATTGCGCAGTCACTGGATGGGTTTACCCGCCAAAATTACATTGTTCTTGCAGGAGAATACCAAGGCTCCGAGTGGGTTACTTCTACGGGCTATTTTTACGGACACTTTCGAAAACCAATGTTCGGTATTCTTCCAAGCAACAAAATGGCATTTTTGCGTTTTGGCGAATTTCATAAAATGGAAGATGGGAAAATCACTGAAACATATGTGTATTTGGGTCTTGCAGAATTAATTATCGCGTTGGGTCGATGGCCATTGGCATCTAGCAGCGGATATGAAGGCCTAGTTCCTGGGCCCGCCACGCATGACGGCATCCTTATTGAAAGTTCCAAACCAAATATATCAAGAGCCAGCGCCGACTTGGTAGAGGGAATGCTTAAAAAATTAGCAACCGAAGACGCTCAATGGAAACCTTATTGGAGCAATAATATGGTCTGGTATGGTCAGGTGGACTGGGCACATACTCAACTATTGATGCTTTTGACACATTTCAGCGCCCATTCGAGAAAAACCTTTGCAGGCTGGGGTGATGGAAAAGAAGATGGAATCACTGGGGTTAGTGCTGACTGCAAGGCAGGAGACGGCGAATACGCATTTCTTCATGGTTGGAAAATGATCACGGTGTTCATGTGAAACCATTTCTTGGCATTGAGCCTACAGGCAACCGAGTATTCATGCGTGATTGTGATTGGTGGAGATGTTCAAACGGTAAAATACTTGAAAACTGGTGTATGCTGGACACATTGCATCTTGCTTTACAGTTGGGCAGGGATGTCATTAGCGAAATATCATAACGACAGAATAATGTCTTCGGCAAACCCATCACCAAGAAAAGTAGTCATCGAAATTCCGGAAAGGCTAAGGTCAGTTGTAATGTCCGTAAACAGAAGAAAGAACTGTGTCCTCCCAATAGGGTTAAGACACAGTGTTTGACCCTGCAATCGCGCCCAACGAACACGCAAAAAAGTGTGTGTTTGGTGTGTTTTTGAAATACACACGCATAGCGTTAGTATCGAAAAATTAAGTCATTGATATTGCTTCTAAAATGGTGCCCGGGGGCGGATTTGAACCACCGACACGAGGATTTTCAGTCCACTGCTCTACCCCTGAGCTACCTCATTAAATCATATACTTAGCTTAATTGACAAAGCCCTTGTCACAATTGGGTCACAAGGGAAAGTTTAATGGGCCAGTATTCGTAGGAGAAACGGAAAGTTTCAGGCACAAGTCAGAAGATTAGGGACCACATCCAATTAGCAGAACATTTACCCATAAAAAGGATGCCTAGTTTGGGTACGAGGTATTGAAGCGCGAATTGATGTAGGTGAAAACCAACATTGCACTCTAAGACAGGTCACTTTGGGCGACGTAATGGAACGATACAGTCGTGGAAATTACGCCTCACAAGAAAGGGTGCCAGCCAGAACAGAGGCGGCTGTTCCGCCTATCTAAAGACGCCATAGCTAAAATACCGCTATCCAAGTTAACGAGTACGAAGCTCGCGACCTTCAGAGATCGTAGAATTCAGGATGTGTGAGAGCTGCACAATACGACCTTATCTTAATTAGGGGCATGCACTTAAGATCGCACGGTTAGAATGGGGTATTTCACTGCCGTCCAACCCTGTAGATAATATCCGTGTTCCAAACGGAATTAGACGGCGGAAAGGCGCCCAGAGGATGGCGAATATCAGAAGTTAAAGCACGCTGCGCAAAATTGCAGAAACCAATACACATATGGCCGGTGGTTGAATTCGCTCTTGAGACTGCGATGAGACGCAGTGAAAATACTTTCATTGCAGTGGCAGAATACGGATCTGATGCTGGTTTAGCAATCCTTCTTGATACTAAAAATGGATCTAAGAGAAAGGTGCCGCTTACGCGTAGAGCTCGCTGTGTAATCAGTCAATTGCCTGACTGCTCCAGTATTGTTTTCAACACTACGGACTATTCTATCGCCATGGCTGGGACCGTTTGGGTGAAGCGGGCAGGGATAAAAAACTTAAGGTTTCACGATCTTAGACATGAGGCCGTATCTAGATTATTTGAAGCTGGATTGAGCGTGCCTGAAGTAGCGCTAGTCAGTGGACATAAAGATTTTAGAATGCTTGCCAGATATACTCACATGAAAGCTGAAACTTTGCGCCTGAGGATCATTTGAAAAATAATTCAGGCAATCTTCTTATTAGCAACATATTAACAACGTGTACCTATTTTTTGACCAAAATATTAACTATGCTCAATTAAATGGCTCATATATCGAGTGTACTATTACAAGAACAGATTACCGCAAACGTAAATATTGACGAAAAATTGGGTAGGCGCTGTAGTTAACTCTTCTAATCAGGAGACTGTAATGAAGAAGATTGTTACTGCCGCGCTAATAGCGGCTGTTCGTTATCATTCGCAGGTGGCCATGGGGATTTAGGTGGACATGGAACTGGCGTCACAATTCGATACCCATGTTATGGAAGGAAAAGACTGGCGGTCTTGTCATGCAGACCACTCAGATGTATGGATTTGGGACAATCCACCAGAAGGATTTCCAGCAGCATCGACAGCAACCTGCAACCAATACATAGCATTTGAGTTTCCCCGCACCCCATTGGTGGGGTGTTCGTATGCAGATCAGTAGATCCAGACGGTGACGTGTCGCTAAATACTGGAGCGTTTCAACCAGATGGTTCAGCTATGATTACGAGCATTGCAGCAACTGGCAAATGGGCAGCATATGTTGAGCTAGCTGGATTGGCAAAACCACTATCCAAGCCGGTGAAAACGGAACAGTATACACTTTTACACCCACAAATTAGACAACAAAGAGCGAGCAGGACGCAATCTGCTCCTTTACATTTTTCTAAAATGTTGCTAAGTTAGCCATAGTCTTTTTTTCGAGCTTCTCAGACAGTGCCGTAGTGATCTCATCTTCAGATCTTTCTACCTCAGGCACTTCCTTGGGCTTGAACAAACCCAAGTTCTTACCCAGCAGCTCGATGGCCTTTAGCTTTGCTGATACGGGGCCTTCACCAAAAGCCACTGCTTCGAGCTCTTTCAATATTCTCTTCTCGTGAGAGCGCCTGTATGCGCTGTCTGTGGGCCTTTTCTGCCTCCAGCTCGATTATCCTTGCAGCCACCTTGGGGTGCCTCCTGAGCCGCGAGGATTCCTCCCAGACAGTCTTTGGCGCCATATTATGAGAACTGTAGGCAGATCTGTAAGCCTTGGTCTGCGAAAGACCATCAGACACTTGTTGTGCAAACTCCATTCTGCTTCGCTGTGATCATACTCTTAACCTAGTTGCAGTACGTATAATTACCCATGGTATTGCAGAACACGCCGCCATTTAAACCGCCAGTTGATGGTGCTGGAAATGAGGGTGTCTGCAATAGGCCTTGGCCTAGATTTAATAGCATATTTGATTGGTTTTGTCTTCTTTGCTGCTCATAAGATAAGCACTGCAAATATTCCTGCGTACCCGGTGAAAACCCATTACTCACGCATTTCTTACCATCACGAGAAAGGTTGGCAGTTGATACCGGTTTCTGCTGAACGACTTTCTTTTTTACAGTCGCAAAACGGCTTGGCACCTCCACCTTCGCAATAAGACTTGGATAGATCGCTGAAGGAAGAGTTATGTCGCGCTCATTAGAAACATAATTGACCAGTGCTCTGTTAGTGCCCTTGCCCCACAAGCCATCAACTGAACTGCCGTAATATCCTAGCTGCTTAAGCGCATATTGGATCTGCTTTCTTTCAGTTAGGCTCTGGCTGACAAAATACGCTCTAAGTTCTGACGAGGTCGGTTCTACCCTTGTGGGCTTTTGTACCTGCTGTGTTTTTACCTTTGGCGCCACTGGCATAACTGCTCCACAGTCCACGTAACGGCTTTGTATGCAGCTCAAAGCCATCGTCCGGGCTTTTTCCACTGCCGCAGGGAGTCATTGACTGCTGAATAGCTTTACGGCGCTCAGGAGCCTCCCATTGCCGTTCAACGCGGATATATTGAACTACATATGGGCTAGTGTTGGATATCCAGAGCACCCAGACCTTCCTCATACATCTTACCCAAATAAAATTGAGCGTCAGCGTTTCCACAACAGCGAGAACCTGACTTAATTCAAAAGCTGTATTGTACTTACCAGACCCGAAAGCGACGGGTTGCAGCAGCAATTCCTTCAAGCACACCACATTCAAGCCCACGGGTTTTTTGCAGCACCTATATGCGCTCTAAACTTGGGATTATTTTGCCATTGCACAACACCACTGTCCGCTTTGGTAGCTAGAGCACAAATCTCATCATCTCGACATGCGGTTGGGTTAGAAGAACAACTGACAGGCTCTTTGATCTCCGCCACGTTGCATGAATAGCCCTTCTTCTTGGCAGCATCAGCGAAGGAATTTGTGTCCCATTGAAGTTGGCCATTGACCGATTGAGTTGCGTTAGAACAAAGCTGCGCTGCAATATGACGTGGAAGTAGTATATGAACATTCTGCTTCAAGATTATTTTTGCGCTCCAAAACTGCATTCAATAAAGCTTCTACGTTCTCTTTCTTTTTCAAGTCAGCGGCTGAAAAATGCGCCTTATTGAATTGTCCTAAGGCTGTTGAAGTTCTTTTCCCATAAAGGCCATCAACTTTTGAGGTATAGAGGCCTTTTCCTTCAAAACCTCTTGAACTAATTTTCGATCCTCTTTGGTTAACGTAATGAATGCTGTCCTCAAAGGTGTAGGTTTAACGGCACCAACGCCACAAGTTAAACCTCTACGTTTTGCTTCTTGAACAAATCTTTGCCAATAACCATCGCTCCACTTTTTCCCAATTGCCCACGTCTCCGTAGCATAAGAGCAGACTGCGGAAGCCGTGCATTTGCGCAGCGAAAATTGTGGGTCTTCATGGTCACAAATCTTAGCGCCATAGCTTGGTGAAGAGATTATTGCAGATCCTACAAATACAGCCCCGCAGTAACTATGCAAAATACAAGTTTTCTTCATGAAGAAACTAAAACAAAATCCAGCTTTTTGTGGAGGCAATTTTTAGCGGCGCCGTCATTAAACGGCGCCCCAAATTTAAGCTACCTCTCGAACAGAATAACTGACGCCCACATTTTCAGCCTGTACCAGCTTAATAGCCAAACTTATCAGACTAATGACTTGATGGTGTTCTGTTTCTGAGCGTCATTAAACAATCCAACATTACGATAGTCTGAGAACAAGCCCAGCGCAGAGCGGAGGAACCAAAATGGCTCTTGCAACTCACCGCGCACCAAGGTCGCCCCTGACGTAATTAGGTTGGTCAGATACATGCTCTGCAGGAACCTCGAACACAGGCATACCAGCGGCATAGAGTGCACCATTGATGCAATAGGCATCCTTTGCGCAAATATACCTTACACCACCGCTTAGGGTCTCTGAGGATCTCCAGAGCGCCCTGTAAGTGGCGCTCTGTGACGGTGTTATTTGGGAGGAAGTGTATCATTTGTATTTCCTTTCTGCTTGGATCCGTATGAAGGGTTTATTGGTCTGGGCAGTGTTGGGGTTGGGTACGGTTTCCATAACCTCTTGCCCTTGCTCAGGGCGTTTAGCTTGTTGAGATGTATCTCAGCAGTGCTCACGCCAAAGCCACGCGTCCTCATAGAGGAGCGGCGTTTATGTTGATTTTCAGTCATGATTTTTCTCCATCAGAGCAAGACTAGAGATGCCATGAAATGGCGATCTCGCTTGCAGCTAATGGAGTTCAGATAAATGTGCTGTTTACATCTATTACAGTTCTTCGATACACCAATTACAGAAAATTTACAAGCCAACGCGGACTAGTTTTTAAAAACACACCAGTGTGAGAATTTGAGCTTAAGATTAACTTAGCATGTCCAATAAATCTCAATTCTTATCGGCGTTGGATTATAACCATTGCAGGGATTATGCATCTGAGGGCAGTTGGACAGCACAGCCAAAGTGTCTGTCTTGGCCAGCAGTGTTACATAGCTCTTTGGTTTAAGAGTTACATTATCGACGCCAGCGGATCCATCTTCCAAAACAGGAACCGACATAAACCAATTTATATTGGGAACTATAGCCTCTTTACCCATCCCGTTTTTTGATAAGCTCAGCCTGAAAGTTATCGTAGCAGGACTCCGTCGTTTCAACGCCATATCTGAGCTTGTTGTTAGGATTGCTGCAGCAGCCATAAATAGTGTCATGCCGCCCAATAGTGTCTTCCACCACCTCAAGTAACTGGGTGCCACTATCAGAGTACAATACACTGCCTAATCCTACATAGACATTACCCTGAACTTTAACCGTGTTAGTAGCTGAATATCGATCTGAGCGATCAACATTATTATAGCAGAGAAAGTCTACGGCTTGTTGACCTTCAAGGTCAGTTATCTTCAGGCGTTGGCCCTCTTTTACAACTCCTGACCATGAAGTTTTAGCTGCGACCTCTTCTTCGTAAATACCCAAATTTTCACTCCTTCTATCTCTTAATTCAGGGATATCAGATTTTCAAAATAGAACCACATCTAGGGCCCATTTGTTCATGCATAGTTTTACATAAAGCCCTACAAAATCTAGGGAGTGGCCCTAGGGATGGCGCTACTTTATCTAACAGCAAGCGATAACAGAGTTCGCTTTATAATTCACGTTCTGAAAGAGATAATATAACTTTTTCAATTCTTTCCATGACAGCTGCTTCCTCAAAACGCTCTGAAATGCATCCATTATCTGAAAGCCAGTTGAGCTTTGAATTGGTGAAAATTTCAATGTCGGGTTCATGCTTCGTGCTATCATCAAGAGTTCCAATAGGAATAATGGCTAACCCTTCAATAACCTCAACACTGTAGAAGGCTTTCGTGGAGCAGTTAGGACAAAAAAATAGCTCAATATCTCCTCCGCTCCCTCCGTTGTAGGTATATTTTTTTAAGTCACCGGAAACTTCGATTTCTTCTTGCGAAAAAATACCCGTTACGGACAAAACGCTGTATAGTTTCCTGCAACTTGTACAATTACATTGGTTAATAAGCATTGGGGCATAATTCGATTTAATTTCGATACTGCCACAATGGCATGAACCAATTTTCTTCATTTTATATCTCCAAAACCGCTATCTGCTTAGGGATTGTAATCAGCAGTACAATGAGTTTGGTGCGCATAAGGTTTATTCCCATTTATCACCTTCAGCAGGGTACTGACGCATAATTTCATCGGAGGCCCGATAAGCTGACACAAATTGGTGCATCTCGCTGACCCTGGAATTAACCACTGTGCCTTCAAGTTCAAAGGCATTCAGTTGCTGATAAACATCATCTTCACTTTCAGCAATCCAGTGACAGTAAAAGAAGTCATCGTTTCCACACCAAGTCTGCATACATTGAGCGTGTTCGCCAATCGCTTCTACTGCCCACTGCAATTCTGACTTTTGTGGTTGGGGCGGATTACGTTTTTCAGGCGGCGTTAAATATTCTTGACGCGCCTCATCAGATACAAATGAGTGGATAACAAAAAAATGTTTAGAAAAGCGTTCCTTGAGCATATTTCAACCTTCATTTTGTTTGCTTGTGATGAGCCCGTTTAGATATTTTTAGAATTTTTTTAAGCCCCCGTGAACTTAACCTTATAAGTTGTGGAGGCTCTTTTCGTTCCAAATCCAAATGCAAAATGCGTAGATTTTTACTAGCTAATGTTTCATGTGAGCGTCTGGATAATTGGTAAAATATTCTTCTGATATTGGTGTCATTACGCCGCTTTCAATTACGGCACCGCCTTGCCTTCTAATTTCAGTCAACTCTGCATCAGAACCAAAGGCTTGAAGCACTTCCATGCTAGGAAACATCATAATTGCATGAAGTTGAGTAGGATCATTCTTCTCAGTACCAGCAAACAGAAACTTAATTCCCATTTCTTTAATTCTGTCTTCTTGTGACTTTACCATCGCTTGCCAAGTATCAAAACCTTTTGAAAGTTTTATTGAACTTTTCACTATAATTGCCATTTCCCTCTCCGATCGGCCAAACGTAATTAGTTTTGAAGGCTGGTCAGGCGAAAAGCAATCATAACGTGGCGTTATCGATGCTTTGTATCATATTCAGAATAATACTTATGAGTACGCCGCTCATTTGGTAAGTTGGTTTTCTTCTTCTATAATATTTGTGCCAAATTGAATGAGCATATCGCCTTCCAAGACCACGGTATCTTTTAAATGCTTGCTAAAAATATCTGTCTGCAGTCCTTTTTTACGTATCTCATGTCCAGCCAAACGCGCTTTTTCATTTTGATAAACAGTTATGCCCACACCGCTAGCTACACCCGTTTTCACGAAAACAGTCTGCTCAGTGTTTGGATACGGCCCATGAGCCTGCCAAGCAGCCACAAATGCTTCCAGACTATCAGCGCTGTTAAATTCAAACATCATTATATTGGAGACTTTCATCGGATCCAAAGCTCCAATTGTTTTAAAAATTTTACATTCAATTCTATTGACATGTTTAGCACGAGGTTAGTTCTGCCCAGTTATGTATGACGGCTCCTGCTCAACAAAAGCCGTGTAAGGGCGCGTATGTCCCTCCTCTGGTGAATACTCTTCTAACATATATCTATGATCATCAAGCCAATCTTAAGCTTCCGATTGCTGCTCAGCCAACTTTTCAACGCTTGGCTGCAACCAAATTTCAATGACTTCATCATCGCGAGTAAGTATGTAGCTTTCTGGGGAACTCTTTTTTAGCGCCTCTACATACTGTTCGAAATATTCTGGTTTTGGCTTGAAATAAACCATTGTCATGGTCTTCATTAAAAGGCTCCTATGATTTGCCTCAGAATAACGCGCTGTGGCGATATGTGGAGTCATTGTTTGAACACTTGCGCGCGCCTGTGTTTGTATTGCGCCAATACCTGCCATGTGGGGTGTTCCACAGGTGGAACTAATCCCAATTATGTATGAGCATTCCGCCTATTTTCTGCTGGTATCAACCTTAATTGTACAATTTAGAGTAACTCAATGCGCAGCGTTTTTCACGAGGTCCTTGAATAAAAATTAAGCAGATCGCCAGAATTTTAATTTGTTACGTTAGGTGACATTTTTTGTGACGTCAGGTAACACTTTGCCATTCAAATGGGTGTACCAACTGTAGGATGAGACATGAACCGACCAGTTACTGTTTCATCGGCCGGCTTTCACCAATGTTTGGGGAAGCCGGTCTTCCTTTAAAAAGCGCGCGCCCTTCATATATTGTAGTTAGCAACTGGCTGGCCTTCCCTATAGGACAGTCATTTTTACTATAGTACCCTAGCCCCCTGCCTGCGTCGCAAGCGTAATTAGCTTAATCGACTGTGCAACCTGAGCAACTTCAGGAATTAAGCAGTAATATGCTCAATAAACGCCCCGCTTATTTCACCGCGTATCATTTGTATGCTAACCTCTCAGCCAAAAAAGGAGAAATTAATGTTTGCCACATTTACTGATTGGACTTTGATGAACCAAAAACATTTGCTGAAAGCGCGGAAGAGTTGTGGCCAAGCATGAAAGAGGCTGGCGCAGTGAATATGCGAATTGTTCAAACAAGCGATAAGGGTGTGCGCACTATGACTATGTGGCCAGATGCTGAAATGCGCTAATGGCTATTCAGGCAATTTCAACAGTGGGCACTTCCTCAAATTGAAGCGGTGGGAGGCGCTAAAGGCGCTGTTTTAGCGGAGTTTAATTAAACTGCTTAGCGATCAGCTTATTAACGCTAAAGACCTTTAAAGCCGCGCTAGCCTCTCTTTGCACCATAATCATTTATGTTCTACCTTCACGAAAGAAACAAGGGAAGCAAGTAATGGCTGAACTAAACGCACACTCTGACCGCATGGTCCTAGTATTTAATTGTAAAGTTAAAAACGCCGATGATTTCAAGGCTTGGTCTAAAGATCGGGCGGCAAAATATGTTTACGAATGTAACGAAGAAAACACTATAAGTTATGAATGGCACATTTCTAATAACGGATCTGAAGCAACTCTTATAGAAACTTTTATAGACAGCGACAGCATGATGGTGCGCCTTGGAAACCACGGGGCCAGTCCAATTGCAGCTGAAGTTATGGAGCAAGTCGAAATAACCGGCGTTCTATGTTTAGGCAATGCCAAGCAAGATGCCAGAGATGCTCTGTCCGCTTGGGGTGCAATCTTCCATGCACACCATGCTGGCTTTCATAAAAGTAATTAAGCAGCTTATTTAACGAATGGGATGAGCGATCAGCCCATCAACACCAACACCCCTTTAAGCCGCTCTAGACTCAACCTTAGCCATGCGGGTAATCAATCACATACAGAATGAACATGCGATAATCCTTCATAAGCTTGATTGGTTGCCCAGCCTGAGCTTTTTCTTAAATTAAACAATAATGTTATCTTTCGTGGCGTAATATTTGACAGAAACGGATCACTGCTTTTCGATGATTGAAGTCATAACTAGGGAGAGAAAAATGTCATACTACACAATTTCGCACTGGGAAGCCGATGAATGGACAGATGAAATGGAAGCAATTGCTAAAGATAAATTTGGCCCAATGATTATGGCTGTGGGTGCTAGTTCAGTCGATTTTGTTAAAACCGGTGACAATACAATGTGCGTTGTAACCAAGTATAAAGATGAAGCAACTGGAACGGCTGCTCTGGCAAAGATTGCTGAAATTCGAGGTCAAGCCGCATCAACGCTGCCGGTCAGGATGGTTTCTGACGTTAAAGGTTCTGCATTCGTAAGTATGTAATTTAATGAGCGGGCTGAGCGATCAGCCCTCAACTCCAACAGCCATTAAAGCCGATCTAGCCTCGCCTCAACAGCGCTAGCAGTATGGCGGCGATTATCGCAGACTTGTCGTATTTTCTCGCCACTGACAGATAAGCGCGCCTGGCGCCGTGCGGGTTATCAAAGACATCCAGAATAAACTTGCGCTGAAATTTGATCAGATTTGCGGTTGACCAATCTGAGCGCCTTCTGGGATCAGGCTGTAATGCTTAATGAATGCGCATATCTTTTGGCCGCGTGTCATAACAATGTCACCTTTCGTTACGTAATCATTGACATGGGCCGTCACCAAATAGTGGGCTAAGGATATCAGAAGAGGGGAAATTAAATGACACCCAAAGAAGTGGTACAAAAAGGATATGATTGTTTTGCATCAGGCGATATGGAAACTTTCGTCGGACTGTTCCATGAGGATTGCACCGTCACAATAAACGGAATGCACAAATTCTCCGGAACCTATAATGGGATAAATGAGTTCATGGGCGTATTAGCATTGATACCATCCCACTATGATAATTTTTCTGTGACCGTGGCGAATATGATTTCTGAAGGAGATCAAGTCGCAACTCAACTGGATGCATCTGCTGACGGTATGGAAGCTAAATTTGGGCATTTCCATAGAATTGAAGGAGAAAAAATAAAGGAGTTTTGGATTTACGATGATAGCCAAAAAATGGCGCATGCAATGAAAGCCGTTTGATTTAATTTGTTGGTTGGGCAAACGGCCCAGCCACACCTATCTTAAGGAGACATAAGATGAACGTATTTATGCACGGAACAGTAGAAGCTGGTTTTGATGTTCTTAAATCTAAGATTGAAAGCGATATGGCAGGTCCAGCAGGAAAATTTGTTGATGAATATCGCCTCGCTCATCTTGGTAATGGTGAAATTATGTTTTGCGCACAGGTGAATGATTTTGAAAAGATGGGGACATTCATGAATGACCCTGCTGAAGTGCAGTGGGACAAAGACCACGGTTGTGTTTACAAAGTTTATTCAGTCGAAGAAATGCAGGATTAATTTACAAGCTGATCGACCAGTCCCGCAACGCCAACGTCCTTAAGCGCAGCCCGCGCAGCGCCCTCTAAATTAGCCGCTACATGAATCGTGCGCGGATCAGAGGTCGTTTTGTTTATCGACATTGAACGAATTATCATCAACTGACACCGCTTAAGGACATCAATAACTGACAGAAGCGAGTTTGGAATTGGCGTCCCGGGCTTATTAGAACATCATTACCATGGCATCCAACTCAATCTGAGCTACCCGGAAGTCCACTTCCATCCTTACAATTTTCGTCAATAAGAACAAGTCCATATCACGCCAATCTGACCTCGCGCGGGCGCGGGTGAACTAGTGTCAGATTATTAGCTCAACCTCGCTGCGCAGCTCCACTCCAGCAGGCAGTGGGATGAGATCATTGATGGCACCCACAAAGCCTGCCACCGCAGAGATCGCACCATTTTTGTCAGATCGTTTTTTCATAATTCTGTTACGACCTCTCGTTATGTTCCTATTTATCTTGACTTGCTGTTACTGACCCACGTTTTGATCTCATTTAAAGCGTGGGTTTTTTTCGTAAACGCAAAAACGTTTTAATGTGAACACCAGTTTCTTGCCCTTGGCTTTTAACTTCTGACTCACCCCCCCGACGTTACGTCAAAAAAATTGTTGTTGAAATCTAGCAGGACGCAGTTTTATTGTTTGTGTAGCCAAACTGTAGGGAACCTTCATTTATTAGGGAATGGAGGCTCCATGCTTAACACTCATACAGCAAATCTATTTGAACATGTCCTTTGGCACTGCCAAAACGTCTATAAGCTAAATACTCTTCAAGAAGCTGTAATAGTTGCGAGGCGAGACGGCTTTTTAGACTGGGACAACAAACTAACTCCAATTG
Organism: Rhodospirillales bacterium; assembly: GCA_038143065.1. Classification (GTDB taxonomy): domain Bacteria; phylum Pseudomonadota; class Alphaproteobacteria; order Bin95; family Bin95; genus VMCJ01. Next base: position 25,461 of record JAYQLI010000007.1, read on the forward strand.
GGCGACATGTTGCAGAATTAATGATGCAAGACTTCGAAAATTATAAATCGCTCTTTGAAGTTGATGTTAAAAAGCGGCCGGGTTATGTTTACCAACCGGCTATCCATCAGCTCCAATAGTCATGTCGTATCCCCACGCTTCGTCCAATTGGATCGGGCCTGAGTGACAGCGCCAGCAAACTGTTTGTAAGCAATTTAGATCAAAGAACAGTTTTAGATCACCCTCGTGTGGCTTTAATTGGCTCACCACTGCACTACGTGGGTGAACCCTGCCTGCCTGCAATTGTGCGCCGCAGCCGCTGTGTTGATACTGGTAATCTTCGCATGTGACAGCCTGACGCCTGAGTGTTGTTCAATGCTTCGTGCTGTAAAGCGAGCGATATGGCTGTGCTTATGCACTCCGATGAGTAATTGATCATATTTTAGCCATAACCTAGTTTTCACTGGTTGAATTTTATGCAGATAAAATGTGCGTTGAAAGTATACCTATGTATTCTTTGACTATGAGCACTGGCGTTATATTTCTCACGGTATGAAACGGAAAATCTGCTATAAGTGCGAAGCTATATGCAATTCTTTAAGTGAAGATTGCCCAAGTTGTGGAACATTACTGAGTTCCAAAACCTTAGACAATTTTAACTTAATGCCTTTGATTGTTGCCGTCTGCGCTTCATTCTTGATAATTGGCGCTATGATCGGCGCCACTGCATAATTAAGCAACTTCGCAAGTTACTACACTTGATTGATCAATATACATTTGGTGCACACTCAATGTAACAAGTGCAGGCACTAGGCTAGTGTCACACAGCTGTTATAGTTGAACTTGATATTATGCTTGCGTGACCGCTTCTCCCGCGGACCAATGGCAGCCAAACATCTTATAAATTCAATCTAATCCAGTTGCCAACTAATTCAGCATTTCTTCATACATGGTTTTATATAAAGCCTTTCTCAATATAGGGGTACCCCTGGGGTGGGGGTCTGGTCAAAATGATTTGGTATAATGAGCGATATATTTGAGTTTCAGATAAACTTATCGGCCTAACGGTGAAACCTAAGTGAAACCTATTTAGGTGATAATATTCCCCATAGAGGCTTTAAAGTCATCTAAGTCATTGATTTTAATGGTGCCCCCACACGGACTCGAACCGCGGACCTGTTTGATTACAAATTAGCTGGTCCTAGTGTGCAGCTCATCCTCAAAACAATGTAAGATAAAATTTTTTATGTTTAAAAACAATACATAAATAAATTTATCCTGTGCAATAAGATTGCAAAGCAGAGCAAAGAACTGTATGATTTTTGGAACCCATATGGAACCCACGGATGCCACGCAGAACAACATCTCGATTAACAGACGCTTTTGTCAGAAGTCTTAAGCCACGTGAAAAGCGCTATGATGTTTATGATGCACAGCTAGCTGGCTTTGGAATAAGAGTAAGCCCTTTAGGAACTAAAAGCTGGATAGTGCTTTCAAGAAACCTCCAAAGGAAAACGAGAGTAACACTGGGCCGATACCCTCAAATGCCATTAAATACCGCCCGGGCAACATGCGCTGGTCATTCTCAACGACATGGCGCAAGGGGAATATAAGCGCACCAATTCATTTGAGCTTTTTTCCGATGCACTTCAGGAATGGTATTTAAGGGATCAATCGACCAATAAAAGTTTCGCCCAAGTTGAACAAACAATCGCACTGCATGTTGAACCCTATCTTAAGAACTTCAAGATTAGGGAAATTGAAAAAGGGATCTTCTTAAAAATTATTGACCGGGTCGGAAGAAAAGCGCCCACACAGGCAAATCGCGTTCTTTCTTTTGTTAAGAGGTTCTTTACATTGGTGCGTATCCAGAGACCTACTTGACGTATCTCCAGCAAATGGCATTGCAAAGTTTAAGACCGAACAAGGAGAGATCGGGTTCTCTCTCCCATCGAGTTGGAACGTGTCTATCAGGCCTGTGACCAATTAGAGTATCCATTTGGTCCACTCTACAAAATCTTGCTTCTGACAGGGCAACGCTTGAATGAAGTTGCTGGCATGAGTTGGACTGAGGTTGATTTCGATAATGCAATATGGACTATTCCAAGCGAGCGCGCCAAAACAGATCGCCTTCATCTTGTTCATCTAAGCAAACCAGTATTGAAAGAGCTAAACGCTCTTTATGAATTCACATCATCAGACTTAGTATTCACAACAACCGGCAGCACACCTGTTAGTGGATTTTCTAAATCAAAACGAAAACTGGATCATCTATCAGGTGTAACGAATTGGCGTCTCCATGATTTACGCCGCAGTTTCGCAACTGTAACAACGGAGACACTGGGCTTTGAGCCGCCTGTTGTCGATCGGATCTAAACCATGAGTGGTAGCGTTCAGGGAATCGCAGCAGTATATCAGCGCGGAGAATATCTCAAAAACGGAAAGAAGTACTGAAGGATGGGCTAATTACCTCGAGGGTCTGGGACAGTATGGAACCCTTCAGATAGTGTCCTAATCGTTCCAAAGAAATCCCATAAAAAGTGTTTAAAAACAGTGTTTTATTTGTATTTTTAACCGTTTTTTTATTTACGGGCAAACCGTGTCTGTGCTATGCCTAAAGCCAAAGAGATCTTTAAATTGGAAGTTGTGAGCCCATTACAGTGCTTCAACACATATTTTGTCGTCATAAATTTCGACGCCAATTCGACAAGGAGATAACATGCCAAACTTTATTTCACGAAAAGATATACTAGCCACTTTTGATATCAGCGTTTGGACACTCAGGCGCTGGCAAAAACATCGAGGGTCCCAGAGCCAATCTCAGTAAGCGGCATCAAAAAAATGTATGTCAAACCTGAGGTGGATGCTTGGGTTCTAGAAAGGGCAATTAAAAAAAGCTGAAGAGAAACTCAAATAGATGTCCGGGGAAGATGATGAAGATTGGGGTTATTCCGGTTACTCTAAAATCGAATTACGTAACTTTATAAATTGCGATGATAGTATATATGTCTCCAATAATCCTTATAAAGACCGGATAAAAAAAAGAGCCTACATAGTTGACGGCCTGATAGAGGTGAATCCATTAATATTTTCTACGGTGATCCTAAAATGGGAAAATCACTCCTTCAGGTTGATTTAGCTTCTAGTCTAACAAGTGGCGGAAACTGGGCTAATTTAGATACAGCAAACTGCTTAATCCTTTATATGGCTTTTGAAGATCCAGAAGGGATAGAAGACCGCCTCACTCTATCAAGTATAAAAAAGAGGTTTGTGAAAGAGGGAATTGTTGACCATTTGCTTCCAATTTACAGGCCTCCTGATATCTTTAGTGATAAAGCTATAGCTGCTCTGGAGTTAAGACTTCTCGAATACCAAAGATATTTTGATCATCAAATTATTATTATAGATACTTTATCACTTGCTATGGCTAGGGTTGGCGATGAAAATAGTAGTGTAGCCATGGGCATAGTCATTGATACATGCCGAAGATTAAGGGATGCGGGTTATACAATATTTATCGTCCACCATACACTGCAAAGATCAACGCAGAGGATTGCGTGGACACAAGTCATTACAAGCAGCAGCTGATAGTATCTTTTTAGTAAAAAAGAAGCTCCGCTCATCAATAGTCAATGTTGAAAGAATTGAATATCGAAATGGACCAGAGGTGAGAAATTTAATTTTGAGATTAAAACTGACTTTCTTGAGTACGCTCCAAACGAGCCAATTTCTATCTGGAGTTTATTGGTGAGGTTGGTCAGTCAAAAACAGAGAACAAGCCATCGCACAGGGAAGTAGCTGTGCTGAACCTACTTGGGCAGCTTTTTGAAGCAGATCCAGTGAATATAAAGCTCGTTTTTTGGGCTAGATAGGGATCGCTATGCCGTACAGTACGCTCAGCTGTTAGCTGCATTCATTGCAGCGAACATCTCTCCTCAAGCAAAAATCCAAAGCTTCTCAAGCTAAGGCTTTAAAGCGGACCCTCGAAAGTCTTGTTGAAAAAGGTCTAATCAATGAGCGCGATGGGTTTTATTGGCTGCCAGAAAATGAGCAGACGAACGATGACAATCAAACCTGATCTGCCAAAACGGAACCAAGACAGTGTGGCACCCCCATATAGGGGGTGTCCACTATTGTCCATTGGCGCGTGTCTTGTCTTAGGTACCCTAGACGTTTTGAAAACTAAGGTCTCGGGCTTTTAAAACGACCGCACCCTTTTTTGAAGATAAATAATTTTATGCCTTTACTCTGTGATTAGCTCAAACGATTACACGATTTGCACTTAGCTGCACCGCTTACAGGGAGAGCAAAAATTGTTACTATAAGACACCCTATAGAAGGTGTCTTTTTGACAGTAGCAAAACATATCTCTGAGTTAGGCCGCCCTACCCGCTTCGGGCCTAATTGGCCGGGAAAAGGTGCTTGGCTAAAACCCGAAAAGGAACCCCATGCCAGCGCCCCGCTTTCAAACACAATGGCAGGTGCAGTTTGCATGGTGGGCTTTCAACCGGCGCTAAGACAATAGATGGTCTTCAAAAGAATTTCAGAGGCTAATCTTAAACATGGCAGGTATACAAAGGATAAGCTGCAAGCCCAGCGCCACGCTGCTGAGGTTGGCCGCAGAGTTTTGGCAGAACTAAAAGAATTGAGCAGTATCTTACCACTCTGTCCTTCTAGTTTTGACTCCTGCCGGGAAGGAAAAGAAGACTTAGACTACTCATAGCGCTATCCTTTCCACGGTTGGGGTCCCTCTGGAATTATTGTATTTTTTCCACGTACGATTGCGCCTTCTGCGTCATACATCGGCAGGCTGCAAATCTGTGCGCTATAGGTATAGCCTTGCGTACCAATCAATTTCACTTCAGTGCCAGGGCCCGTCTCAGGATCATCCAAGTTGAGACACCGACAAAATAGAGAGCACAGCTGTCTAGCCCCCTATATTTGTCCACTAATTTTTGGTTTCTCTAATAGGGTTTCTGGGGCTGGCTGTCGATCCCCGGTTTTTTAACGACTTAGCGAAATTGTTCGAGCCCCGCCTGGGAGGAGACGGAGGCCCGACTTGTTTCTATTGAAGAAACAAGGTCGTGATCTGCGGCACTAACAGGATGAGCATCAGAACCATGATCTGGAATTCCAATGAAGGGCAGGAAGCTCTTAAAAATGTCAGGCAGAGTAATTTGCGGTGGAGCCACGGATTTCAGGTAGAAAGCCGCCCTCCGAAAGGCGGTGACAGAAAACTCACCTGCATGTTCACGCAAAACAACACGCCAAACCAAACTTGAACCGCCAGCTGCGATTCCAGACCGCCGGTCAATCCCAATTCGTCCCAGGGAGTTTGAGAACAATGGGCAGAAAGACCGGCATGACCAGCAGAACGATCCCGGTCCAATCCATGAAGGCCCCCATGAACAGAAATACCGTCATCATGATCAACAGAACACCGAGCGTAGGCATGTCCAAACCGACGATCAGATTTGCCACATAGGTCGGACCACCTGCGATCGTGTAGGCTCCGGCCAGCGCAGTGGCACCTATTGTCACCCAAATAATCGTCCCCGTAGATTTAAAAGTTCTCATCGAAGCTTCACGCAAAAGCGTCCAGGAGAACTCCCCTCGGAGAACGATCAATATCAAGACCGCGACCGAACCAATGCCGGCGGCTTCGGTGATCCCAGTTATTCCGCCATAAATGGAGCCAAGGACCACAAAGACGATCAGCAGCGGAGCAACCATTCCTTTCCCGTTTTGCCAAGCCGCCCGAGTTCGTTCGCGACCGACGACGAGGGCAAGAAAGGCGAAGAGAGCGATAGAGAGAGCAGCTGATTTGACCATGAAGCCGACTGATATGTAGTTCGTGTCAGCATCAATCTCGCCAAGGGCATTGAAGAAGATTGCGCGCAAGAGCAATATCAGTGATCCAGCACCAACGATCATGGCGATCAGCGCTTAGGCCATACATTCGCTTTTTCGCTGCCAGACAGGTCATCTTCGGACGGATCCGGCAACGGTGCCAGATGAGGTTGAATCCGTGTACGGATCAATATGTACGCAATATAGCTAAACGCCAGAATGAATCCTGGAACAAACGCCGCTTGAAATAGCGCGTGAATAGATGTGTCGGTGACCAGGCCATAGAAAATCAGAACGATGGACGGCGGGATCATCGTGCCCAACGATCCGCTGGCACAGATCGTGCCAATAGCGAGGTTCTGATTGTAGCCAAGTCGCAGCATCTGCGGCAGCGCAATCAGTCCCAAAAGCACCACTTCGCCACCGATGATGCCAGACATTGCCGCCATCACAATTGCCATGAGCGCCGCGACCACAGCAACGCCGCCTCGGTACGATCCAGCCACACGTCAAGAGTCGAGTACATGTCTCGCGCAATGCCGGAGCGTTCCAACAGATTTGCCATGAAAATGAACAAGGGAACCGAGACCAGAACGTAACTTGTCGTGATCCCGTAAATGCGTTGGATCAGGATATTTAATGGGCCGGTGCCAAATTGGCCGAACAGGAGGTCTGGACCGAATTTCATCACCATGACGACAACGGCCAGGAAGCCAGAAGCGAAACCTAGGGCATGCCGATTGCAAGCAGCAAGAGCATGCCTGCAAGTAACACGAGCGAAATCGTTCCAATATCCATTACTGTGCCCTTTCCTGCCTCAGTTAAAATTTATTCATGCTTGCCGCCGGAAGGGCGGGAATCGTCCATTCCTTGCACGCCGTTTTTTGAATGATCTTTCGCCCAGTCCTCATGATTTGCCGCCTCACCAGTTGGGCGTGCGTCGAGATGATCTCTGGCGAGATCTTCAAAAAGGTCTTCGAGATCATCCTCGCCGTAGTGTTTTTCTCCCTGATCCGTGTTCCAGTCGTAAATCAGGTTGGAAATCGCCTGGAGCGTCAACAGCGCCATCGTGATAAGGATAAGCGGTTTAATGGTAGCCGGTATCGGTGGATTAAACTTCGTACCGAACCGCTCCCAAGTGAGGAGTTTCTCGACGGCTTCACTATACCCCCCAAATTAAAGCACCCGCAAAGATGCATACGCAAAAGGTTGAGAGGATGTCGAAGAATCGCCGCATCCAAAGCGGCGCAAGATCATAGAGAATGAATATTCGGATATGGCTGCGTTGCTGCATCGAGTAAAGACCGGCCGTCAGATATACGGCACCCGCAACCCAGAGCGAGGTTTCATTGACCCAAAGCGTTGGTCGCAGGAACATATATCGCAGCACGACCTCCAGAAAAATGATCGAGACAATGAATGCCGGAAGCCACATCGCAATCCGGCTGATGCCCCAAGTGATTGGATCCAGTGGGCCAGTTTTTTCATGTTCAACCACTATCAAGGCCTCCCAGCTTTGTGCGCGACGACCGACTTTCTCGATGGGCGTTTTGGATGCCACCGGCCGCGACCGCCGGTGGCATCCATATGAAGAACCCGTGTTTTGAGGCTTAGTCCAGCAGACCGATGCGCTGAAGGAAATCCACGTGGCTTTGAACCAGTTCCGCGGCTTCGGGAGATTTGGCACCCCACTCCTGCCATGCCGCCTGCGCAGCATTGCGGAATGAAGCACGATCTTCGGCCGACCAGTCGTAGACAGTTACGCCCATCTCAGGCAGTTTCTTTTGCGCCTCACCATTCTGGATCAGAGTCGACATCATCACTTCCAGTGCAAGTGACCTTTTCAGCCACTTCAATGATCCTCTTGTGCTGGTCGGAGAGCGAATTCCAGACACTCGTGCGACATGCCAAGTGATCCTGCGACATTGAATGGAAGCCCGGATAGGTCGTGTGCTTGGCGACGTCGTAGATACCGATGCTCAAGTTGGTCGCAAGCGTCGAAGCGTCGGCGCCATCGATAATGCCCGATTCAAGCGCGGTGATGATCTCGGTGAAATCCATAACAACCGGCTTTGCGCCTAGGCTGGCGAAGATGTCCGACTCCATGCCCGGCGGCGAACGGAACTTGAAATTCTCCAGATCGGCGACGCCGGTCAGAGGGCGGGATGAGTTCAGCGATCTCGACCGCCAACATGGGAACCGACAAATGTCATATTATAGTCCCCGTAGAGCTCGTTGATTGCCTCTTGCCACCGCCTTGGTAAACCCAGGACAGGAGTTGAATCGGAGTTTCGTAGCCACCCATCGTGTCGGCAACAAATTGGAAAGCAGCATTTTTTCCGACCTGGTAGCCGCCGTTGGTCATGTCGCAATCAAGGATTCCATTCTTAACGGCGTCGAAGGTCTCCGTGGTTGGAACCACTGAGGACGAATAGAACATCTCGATCTGGAGGGTGACGTCCGACATGGTGGCCACGTCCTCGACGAATTGTTGTATCGCGACACCGTAAGGCGACGATTGCCCCAGATGGTTCTGGATGCGAAGCGTTGTCTGCGCACCCACTGCCGTGGCACCCGAGATCGCAACAGCGAAGCAGGCTAAATTTTTGGTTAAATTTTTTAATCATTAGTTTCTCTCCTTTGTTTATTCTTCCATTATTGGCTGAATAGCTTAGCCGACCGGCTCAGCTACTGCAGCGCCGGTGCGACAGATGCGCTCCATTCATCGGAATCACTTTCTCCTTGGATCTGCTGGTCACGATTTGATATAAGCTATTTGATTTTTGATCAAAAGTCAATGATAATTTGTCAATGATAATTTTTAGATGGACATGGGAAAGTCCGGCCTGCTATAACGTACCTATGAACGATCTCTCAAAAATGCAGCCGCTCAAGCGCGAAAATCTCCCAGAAATCGTGTTCGATCGACTGTGCGAGCTGATCCTTTCAGGTGGGCTTGAGCCCGGTCGGTCCGTAACCGTAGCAACTTTGAGCGAGGTCCTCGGTGTGAGCCCTATGCCGATCTGCGAAGCGATGGCGCGGCTGGCCCATATCGGCGCACTCACACGCCAATCGGGTCGCTCAATGGGTGTTCCCACTCTCGAACGAAAGGACTTGGAAAATTTACGGAATGTACGAAACGTAGTTGAGACGGCAGCATTGTCCTGGGCGATCGACAACCGGACGCCAAAATTCATTCAATCTTTGGAAGATCGTCTATCAGAGATGGTTCAGGCCGAACAGGCGTCTGATAATCACAGCTTCATACATTGTAATTTTCTGTTTCACTTTTCAATCTACGAGCAGGCGGATAATCCGGTCTCGCTTGAAATCATTCGAAACCTTTGGCTGCGTATCTGTCCCCATTTTCATCTCCTGAACATCCGCGGTCACCTGCAGATCTCGAATGAGATCCACTTCGAATTGCTTTCGGCAATCAAAGAGGGTGACAAGAAAAGAGCAAGTGAATTTCTTTTCGAACGATATCAACCGCGCCCACCAAAGGATGGTCACCTGCCTTTTCCCAGACACGTCCCAATTGCGGGAAGCTCGCTCCGAGCAATAAAAGAAAAAGTTCCGATTCTAGAATAGCCATCGATACCTTGGTAGCGTCGCCAGATTAGATGGGCGAACCCTCTCACGAGGGTGGACATAACAGGTTCAAAGCAAGCGAACATCGGATCCGGGAACGCCTGGAGTCGCGGCCTATATGACACTGGTCGGCGTTACCTGTGGTTTTCGGTCTAAGTGCGGACCCCAGATAGACGGTTTGCCTGCTCGATAGAACCAGTCCTCGTGCTAAAGGCCGCTGTGAGCATCGGTCAGCGGCACTTGCCGTGACAAATTGGGAGCCCTGACATGCTCTGCAAGCGTCACTTTATCGCCAAAGCAATTCAAGCTGCGGCGCCGGCAGCTAACAGGGCGGGACCCCGCCCAATTGAATCTTGCCGCATCAGAAAATCAGTATTGATCTTTGATCAATTATCATTTTAAATGGTGTGAATGATCTGGAGGTGGGGCTGAAAATGGTAGCTGAGAGAGACATCGACGTTGCGTGCATGGGCAGGGTTGCCGTCGACTTTTATGGGCAGCAAATCGGGGCCAGCCTGAGCGATACGCGCAGCTTTGCGCGCTATCTTGGCGGGTCAGCGGCAATACCGCGGTCAGCGCTGCCCGCGCCGGTGCGCGCTCTGCGATGATTGGAACGGTGGGCAATGATCCCCAGGGCGGGTATTTGCTGGACACGCTGGCCAAAGATGGCGTCGACATAACTTGTATGCGCCGTCTGCCGGGGGCGACGCACCGCCATGGCCTTTCTGGCGATGCGCGACGCCGAGGCCGTCAGTCTGGATTTTTACAGAGAGAACGCGGCGGACAGTGAAATCGGTCTTGAGAATGTTCCGCAGGGCTTCCTCGACCGGGTCGCGTTTCTTTCGGTCAATGGAACGCATATTGCGGATCCCGGCGCCTGGAATGGCGTCGCGCCGGTATTGCATGCGGCACGGGACGCGGGTTGCCGGCTGGTTCTCGATCTCGATTACCGGCAGGACTTGTGGGCCGGTTATCCGGGCGGGCTGCAAGCCGCAATGGCGCGGCTTCAACAGGCTCTGCCCCTGATGCAAATCGTTGTTGGCAACCAGCTGGAATTCGATCTGTTCGGCGACAATCCAATCCAGGCGATACGGGCGCTGACCGGCGCCGATCTGGTCCTGAAACGCGGTGCGGACGGTGCGGCATGGTATGGATCCGGTCAGGACACCGTCACCCATGACGTTCCCGGCCTGCCGATCGACGTGGTCAATCCGGTGGGCGCCGGCGATGCATTTCTTGGAAACCTGTTGGCCGGGCTGTGCCGGACCGGCTCTGGCCAGGAGGCATTTGAGCGCGCAAACGCCGCGGGCGCGCTGGTGGCAACCCGGCATGGGTGCTCGATCGAAATGCCGTTCCGTTCGGAGCTTGACCGCTTCCTTGAGACCGGAGATGCACGGGATCCGACGCTTGATGAGCTGCACCACGCCCTGTCCAGGCCCGCATTTAACAAGCCGGTTCTGGCGCTGGCCTGCGATCACCGCGAGCCGTTCAAGGTGCTCTCAAAGAAATTCGACCGCAACGCCGCGGATGTCCGCAAGTTCAAGGCGCTGGTTCACCAGGCCATGCGTGCCACCGCCAGTGGGCTGACCGATGCGCGGCCCGGAATGCTGATGGACAATCTGTTCGGGGCCGATGTTCTGCTAAAGCTCAGCCAGGATGCGATCTGGACCGGACGGCCGATCGAAGTCACCGGAAGCCGCCCGATCGGGTTCGAAGCCGATCCGGGGCTGGCTGCCTGATATCGCCAGCTGGCAACCGGGCCAGGTTGCCAAGGTGCTGGTCTGGTCGCATCCCGATGACGATGCGGCCCTGATTGAAACGCAGAACCGGCAGTTGCAACGTTTGCAGGCGGATTGCCGTGCCGCCGGTATCGAGTGGATGCTGGAACTGGTCCCTCCGCTGGACATGGACCGCAGCGACGAAACCTGCGGCGCGGCGTTGTCCAGGCCTATGAGAACGGTCTGCGCCCCGACTGGTGGAAACTGCCGGGGCTGGCGAGCCGGGACGGTTGGGGTGCCCTGGCCACGGCCATCGAACAGGCCGATCCGTATTGCCGCGGCGTGATCGTGCTGGGGCTGAACGAGGAAATCCTGAAACTGGCCGATACGCTGGCCTGGCCGGGCAGGCCCCGATTTGCAAGGGCTTTTGCGGTGGGGCGCAGCATCTTTGGGAATGCCGCCGAAGCATGGTTTGCAGGACAGATTGGCGATGCGGACGCCATCGAAGACATGGCTGCGCGCTATCGGCAGTGCTGCGATGCGTATCTGAGCGGGCGGAAGGCTGCATAATGTTAGGTGTAACCAAGAAGCGCCGCGGCCGAAGATGTCAGCCTAACGGAATGGCCTGAGCCCGAAATCGGGGCCGGACAGGTTCTGGTCGCCGTCAAGGCGGCGGGTATTTGCGGCACCGACCTGCATATCTACCGCAACGAATATGCGTCGAACCCGCCCGTCATTCTTGGACATGAGGTTTGCGGTGTGGTCGAAAAAATCGGCACCAGCGTCGATCCGTCCTGGCGCGGCCAGCGGATCGTGGCAGAGACCTTTTTCTCAACCTGCGGCCAGTGCAGATACTGCCGCACCGGCCGTCCCAATCTTTGCGCCGAGCGCCGCTCGATCGGAAGTCATGTGAACGGGGCGATGACGGAAAGGCTGACCCTGCCAGTTCAGGATCTGCACCGGGCCCCGGCCGCGCTGTCTGGATGCCGCGGCCAGCATGGCCGAGCCGGTTGCCTGCGTGACCAATTCGCTGTTCGACGATTATTCGTGGATCGAAGCCGGGGACCGCGTGCTTGTCATCGGTCCGGGTGCGATCGGCCTGATCGCGGCGCAGGTCGCTACCGCGCTTGGCGCCTGCGTGACAGTGCGCGGAACAGCAAAAGACGGGCAACGGCTGGAGCTTGCGCGCGTCTGGGTTTCGAGACCGAAATCGCATCTGACGGCACAAAGGGCACTGATTTTGACGTGGCCGTGGAATGCGCCGGCAACGGCCTTGCCTATGCGGATGCGCTTCATGCCACGCGCAAGGCGGGCCGGGTGATTCAGATGGGGCTGTCGGGTAAGACCGCCGATCTGCCTGTCGATCTGGTTTGTTACAAGGAACTGCAGCTCCGGTCGGGCTTTGCCTCGACCCCCCGTTCGTGGCGGCGGGCGATGCAGTTGTTGAATGATCAACGCCTTCACCTGGAGCCGTTGATTTCCGATATCATCCCGCTGAAGGATTGGCGCACGGGCTTCGATCGCTCGTTTGCGGCCGATGGGACAAAATTTGTCCTGTCGCCTGAGGCTGGGGTCACTGAATAAAAGTGACATTATCGTCCGGTTCGATCGAACGAACCGGGAACTTATGCGGCATCGCGAAGATCATTTTTCCGAAGTGGCCTGAGGCGATCCGGGCTGAGTGGTGGGTTCATGTTCCATAGGTAGTCGCCAGTCAATCCGACATGGGCCCAGCCAAGCGGCGCTAACATGCTGACGATGACAATGGGAGGCCTGGCAGACTGGAATAGCGCCCTGCAAGAAAGCCATACCACCCAATCTTAGCAGCGATACGGCTTTGCTTGAAATGGGAGCAATGTGTGTGACTATAGAGGCGAGTGGAATTTGGACCCACTAGACGGATAGTGTTACTTTAAAGCGGCAATGTTTTGTAAAAAAGCTTTAAACAAGTACGCACCACAAAGTGTAACTCACTTTATCCACCGTCCTATCGATATATGCGACACCTCCCCCCTACGCTTGATAAAGGGGAGGTCGTCATTTCTGTCATAAAGTAACGCTGTGATGCGGGAATTTTGCTAAATCAGTGAGCACTGGAATGGATTGCGTTTAGTCACGCAACTGGGACTCAATACAACAAGCCATGTTCACACAAAAAGACACAGGTAGCGCACGGGCAGGCGCGCGTTGCAAACGTGATCCTCTATTTTGGAACCCATTTGGAACCCAAAAAACGAAAGGCCCAGCGTGATATTCGCTAAGCCTTTGATTTTA
>JAYQLI010000008.1:0-29898 GCA_038143065.1 Rhodospirillales bacterium
TTTCAGGCTTAAACACCGTGTCTTAAACCTATTGGGAGAACAAAGTCTTTGGTCTTTGGATTTCTTCTAATCAAAAACGCAGTTTGGTATCCTTGAAGATGTTTTGATCCTCAATAATGAAATTGAAACGAGCAGGTGGCGTCCTGCTCGCTCTTTTTCTTCTAATTTGTGGGTGTGAACGTGTATACTGTGCCGTTTTCACCAGCTTGGATAGTTGTTTTTCCAATCCAACTGGCTCCAACATATGCGGCCCATTTGCCAGTTGCTGCAATGCTCGTAATCATAGCTGAACCATCTGGTTGAAACGCCCCAGTATTGAGCGTTACGTCACCGTCTGGATCTACTGATCTGCATACAAACGTTCCGCCAATAGGCTGCGGTGTGGCTCCAAATGCGATGTATTGGTTGCATGTAGCGGTCGATGCTGCTGGAAACCCTTCTGGTGGATTGTCCCAAATCCATACATCCTGAGTAGTCTGCATAACTAGACCGCCAGTCTTTTCCCTCCATGACATGGGTATCAATTGTAACTCCAGTTCCATGTCCGCCTAAGCTTCCATGTCCACCTGCAAATACCAACGCAGGAAAGCATGTTAATAGTGCCGCAGTAGCTAAATTCTTCACGTTCCATCTCCCTATTTGAAGTAACCGAATTGCAACCCTTATCCAAGAAGCCGTCAATATTTACGTTGCGGGAATTTGATCTCGCCATAGTCCACTTGATAAGGATGCCCTTTAATTGAGCAAAGTAGATATTGAGGTCAAAAATTAGGTAAACGCCCTCAGGGTGTTATTGTAGGCATGAGAGATGCATCGGTGTTCCGAAGTCGCTTGAGTTAGCTGCTGATTGTAAAACTGTGTTTGCGCTATTGAATGCCACCACTGTGTCTTAACCCTAGTGAATGAACAGAAGTCTTTGCTGTTTGGATTTCTCCCAATCAAAAACACACTTTGGTAGACTTGTCGGTGTTGCGAGCCATGTAATTTGGTAAGGAGATTGGCGTGCGACACTTGCGAGATGATACTGTTTTGATCTTGGATGGTGAAGTTCGTGTGTATCGCCGCGAACGTAGTCGTAGATGGCAGGCTGCATTTAGCATTGATGGCAAAGCTATACGGATCAGCACTGGGAAAAGATCTGGATGAAGCCAAAGAAATCGCCCGTGACACCTACCTAGAATATAAGTTCCGACACAAGAATGATCTCCCTGTGATTACCAAGAAGTTTGCAGATGTAGCGCGACTTGCTATTGCTGATATGCGCAAGCAGTTGGACGCGGGCTTGGGCAAGAAAGTCTATGCAGATTACATCGTTTGCATCGAGCGCTACCTCATTCCCTATTTTGGCTCACAGTACGTAACCTCTGTTGATTATGAGAAGGTGCAAAGCTTCTATGAGTGGCGCAGAGCAAAGATGGGTAGGGAGCCCAAAGCAAGTACGCTCAACACACATAACTCTGCGATGAACCGCGTGTTTGATGAAGCTGTGGCACGGGGGTTTCTGGCACATAAGAACGTTCCAATGCTTGTGAACAAAGGTGAGAAGAGCGAACGGCGCCCAGATTTTACGCGCGAAGAATACGCAACCATGATCCGCAAACTACCGCACTGGATCAAACAGGGCAAGGCTGGGCAAACCCACCGACATGCGATATCTCATGCGGGATTATGTGCTCATATTGGCCAACACGGGTATGCGCCATGGGACTGAAGCGCTTAACCTAAACTGGAAACACATCACGCTGTTTGAGGAAAATGATCTTCAATACCTTGAAATGAGTGTGAGAGGGAAAACGGGCAGGCGGGATATCATCTGCCGTAGCGGAACCATCAACTATCTAAAACGCATTCATGAGCGGGCAGAGGACCTGAATCACATGAGCTTCGAGCAGCTCCTAAAGAGCGCGTAGATCTGCCAGTATTTAGACTGCCCGATGGGACCGTGAGTAAAAACATCCACCAGACCTTCCGCGCATTCATGAAAGAGAGCGAGCTGATCAAATGCCCACGCACAGGCCTTAACAGAACGCTCTACAGCCTGCGCCATACTTACGCGACATTTGCATTAATCAACGATGGAATGGATATACATGCACTGGCCATACAGATGGGCACAAGCATTGGCATGATTGAACGCCACTACAGCCATCTTACACCAAGGCTTAAGAAAGACATGCTCACGGGCAAACGATATGAACTCAGCAGAGCCGAGTATCAGGAAAAGGCTTTAAAATGAACGACACGGTTGATGCCTCATCTAAATACCAACACAGCCTTCAATCTCATCAGATGCGATAATGGAACAGCTGGATAATTGGGCGATTGCGTACACACGCGCTGATCATGTGCCTCTAAGGACCGTAGAAGATTCCAAGAAGGTTCAAGGGCAATTCTTATCTTCTGAACAGGGTGGAGGTCATATTAAAAATCTCTATTTGCGAGATAATAAAAAAGCGCAACGTGCTTTTAGTCGCCGAGCAGGATAGACAGATAGATCTCAAAACTCTGAATGCGAAACTGGGAACTGGGCGGGCTTTCTTTTGGCTCTGCCGAACGCCTAATGGAAAACCTAGGTGTTCGACCTGGGCTGTCACACCGCTTGCCATGATTAATGGTGCTGGAACGGGAGTTCAGCTGTTCATTGATAGTGGATTAAAAAGCTGCCAGCAGATCTATGTGCACCCTTTGGTTAATGATCGTACATTGGGCATCACGTTGGAAGGCTTGCAGGTGTTCTTCGAAAAAATCAAAGTAGACCCTGTTTGGGTAGATTTAGAGTAATTCCTCCGCCTGACATAGCTGATAACAGTGCACATCAATAGATCACTGCTTAAATGATAAAATATTACAAAGCTGACCTTCGGGGCTGAAGACGTAAATGTCTGCTATGCGGACAAAGCGTAATTTTGCGCCTACTTAATAAGTTGCTAACTTCCAGTCCTAATAACGTTTTAATTTCAAAAAAAGGCGCCGAAGCAATACGCAGCCATTGGCAAAAAATATTTGCAATTAAGTCGCCTGGATAATGCTTTTTCTGACGGTTTCAACGAACCTTTTAACAGTCTCGGAGTTACCCGACTTTCGAAATGCCACATATAAATCGATCAGGTTTTCGGAGGGTTCAAAGGGGACGAAAGAGATCCCAGGCGGTGCAATATTCTTGACCCAGGCTGGTGCCAAGGCGATTCCTAGCCCATGGGCGACAAACTGCAGCAGGGTGGATTTGTCAATAATCTCACAAACTATATTTGGCTGGGCACCAATTTTTCGAAAACCACTCCACAAAGCCTCGTGCAGGATTGGTCGCGCGTGCTTAGGGTAACCCACGATTGGTTGATCCGCGATGTCTGCTATGGACAGGGATACCGATCTTGAAAGAGGATCGTCTCGGCAAGGACCACTACGATGGGTTGACGATGCAAAAGTTCGCTGGAAATAAAGTCATCTTCTAGGCGCGTCCGTACGAAGGCCACATCAGTTCTATGGGCAATCAACTCGTGGGAATGTTGTTCGGATGACGATATTTCCAGAACCTGTACATGCACCTTAAAATCGGTCTGCCGAAATGTTAGTAGAACCTGCGGTAGTAACATCGAAATTGCCTCATCAACACCGCTTACGCGAATGTGGTGAAGGTCCGACTCGGCGGTGTGGCGAACATTGGAAACCGATTTATCAATATCGGTCAGGATCCTTTTTGCATCTTGTGCAAATTCAGATCCGGCTTGGGTCAGACTGACTTGTCGAGTAGTTCTAAAAAACAGTCGGGCGCCCAGTTCGTGTTCCAACGAAGAAACCCGTTCAGAGAGAGCGGATTGGCTTAGCCCCTAGGCGTTCGCTTGCTTTCCTGAAATGAAGTTCTTCGGCGACAGCGATGAAACACTCCAGTTGTCTTATGTCCAATCCAATATCCTCTGCAGGTTCATTTTATAACGCTTATCCGCATTTTTTCATCCAATCCAGTCTCAAATTCGCGGATTGCAGAAGCGTAGCTCAACGTGTCAAGCGTATCGTCGCGGCCTCGGATCAGCGCTATTCGCGTGGCATCATCCATCTCGAACGGCACCGAACTTTCACCTGCGGCAATCATACGGCGCTCAAGGTTTATGGAAATCTCTGCGCCGCTTTGATTATCCGAAAATTGTAAAAGTAAGTCTCGCACTTCAGGAGATACGACCGGCAAAGCAAGACCATTTTTACGCGCATTATCATAAAATATCCCAGCGAACCCTGTTCCTATACAGGCATCAATCTTCAATTGGCGCATTCCCCAGACGGCATGTTCTCGGCTTGAACCGCATCCAAAATTATCTCCGACAACTAAGATTGTTGCTTGCGTCCAAGGCGTTTTATTTAGAATAAATTCTTGCCGCTTTTGGCCAGCTGCGTCAAAGCGCAGATCGGCAAAGGTACCATCTGCCAAGCCTTCGCGGCTGATTGTAATCAAAAACCGTTTCGGCATGATCACATCCGTATCAACATTCGCCAGTGGCAAGGGGGCGGCGATTCCTTTAATAGTTTTTATCATTGGTTTGTCTTTCACTCAAAATCTCGTATGTCAGCCAGATGCCCACAAACGGCTGCTGCAGCGACCATTGCGGGTGACATTAGATGGGTGCGTGCGCCTCGGCCCTGCCGCCCTTCAAAATTCCGGTTAGTCGATGAAGCTACCCGTTCCCCCTCCATAGCAATATCGTCATTCATCGCTAGACACATCGAACAGCCCGCCTCAGGGCGCCAATCAACCCCTGCGGTCTCGAAAATGGTGCGAAGGCCTTCGGATTCCGCCTTTAGGCGTGTCATGGCGGACCCAGGAACTACGATAGCTTCAACCCCCTCAGCCACTTGCCGGCCTTCCAATATTTTGGCTGCCTCTCGTAGATCTTCGATACGACTATTGGTACACGAGCCGATAAAGGCCGTGTCGATTTTGATCGATTGGGCCGCTTGCCCTTCTGTCAGCCCCATATACTGCAATGCGCGCTGCAGTGCCGCCTTAGCTTTGGGAGAGACGTAATCGAGAGCAGAAGGTACGTTCGCTGTTATCGGTACTGATTGGTCTGGACTGGTGCCCCAAGTGATCAAAGGCTCGATATCGGCCCCTGAAACGGTAACTTCCTTGTCAAATATGGCTCCGGAATCGCTGACCCAGTCTTCACCGCTAAATGCAAATTGACCGCTGTGCGGGTATCCTGTCAGCGCCGCTTCGGTGGTTTCATCTGCTGCGATTAAAGCCGCGCGGGCGCCCAGCTCGACTGCCATATTGCACACGGTCATACGGCCGGCCATATCAAGACCGACAATAGCTGAGCCTGCAAACTCAACAGCAAAGCCGTTGGCTCCACCTGCACCCACGACTTGGACCACCTTCATTATGATGTCTTTTGCCGTGACGCCTGGTGCTGTAGTGCCTTCGACCGTAACGCGCATTGTCTTCATACGCTTATATCGTAGCGTTTGCGTTGCCAAAACATGTTCAACTTCAGAAGTACCAATGCCAAACCCCAAAGCCCCGAAGGCTCCATAGGTTGTTGTGTGGCTATCGCCGCATGCTATCAGCATGCCTGGCGCGACCAAGCCCTGCTCTGGAACTATAACATGCTCAATGCCTTGGCGGGGATCACCCAAACCGTAAAATGCGATTTGATGCTTGGTACAGTTTTTTTCCAAATTATCGATCAGCAGCTTTGATTGTGCATCCGGTGCTTCGACACTGCGGGTGGCGTTAACATGATCGACCACGGCCAGATGTGCCTCCGGACGCCAGACCTTTAACCCCTTACTTTCCATACCAGAAAACGCCTGCGGACTGGTATATTCATTCATGATGTGAAAATCGACATAAATCAGCATATCGCCATCGGGCAGATCACAAACCTTATGGTTATCCACCAGTTTATCGTAGAGCGTGCGGGTCATTGAGCAGTTTCCTTCATATGGATCGGATTGCGGAAAAGAAGTCAGACATGCGCTCTGCTATGTCTTCAGGGCTCTCTTCAGCCATATAGTGAGAGGTATCGAGCGCCTCGCCCTCAACCTTTTCTGCCCGCTGCCGCCAGAGGCTAAGTGCGTCAAAGCATGTTTCGATTACTCCGCGTTTTGCCCAGAGCGTCAAGAGTGGCATGTCGAGTTTTCGTTCCCTGATCTGCGTTATCATGTTCAATATCGATGCTCGCGGCGGCACGGTAGTCTTCGCAGCTTGCATGAATGACCTCGGGGTTCGCGAAGGCGCTCAGGTATTCAGTCAGAGCTTCGCAGGAAAACGGGTTTTTTGCCCTTTGCCTGTTTAAAGCATTTCATCTTCCAGAACGTTTCGGGATCTGCTCCGATCATTTTTTCGGGCAGCGGGTCTGGCTGTGTCAGAAAAACCAGTGCCAGTAAGCCCGCGCAAATTCGACGCTAGTATTGGCATACATTTCGCGGGTAGGTGCGATGTCAAGCAAAGTCATGGCAGCAACACGATCAGGATGATCCAAACCCATCCGATGCGCCACCCGCGCCCCCCGATCATGGGCGCCAACCAGAAACCGTTCATGACCCAAATACCGCATCACAGCGACAACATCATTGGCCATAGCACGTTTTGAATAGGGCTGATGCGATGCATTTGACGCTGGTTTATCTGATTGACCATATCCGCGTAAATCGGGACAGACGATTTGATAAGAGCGTGCCAGAATTGGTGCCACACCGTGCCACATAGCAGATGTCTGCGGATAACCGTGAAGAAGAACAAGCGGAGGTGCATCTTGAGGTCCAGCGCGGCGAACAAACAAAGTCGCACCGTCTCCTTCGATACGCTCGCGCACGAAACCCTCAAACATTTTGAACTCCTTGGGTATGTTTAACTTTTATCCATTATTTCAGATTAAACCTGAATATTTAATCGTAAAAACTGAACAGTTTTGCCGACTAATTCTTGCGTCAATCCCATGTAGTCTTTTTCAACAGAAGCCGCGCCAGAAGAAATCAGGGAACGCGGTAAAAAGAACCAAAGGAGGATATCATGAAATTTCTGTTGAACACCGCATTATCTCTTACGTGTGCATTAGGTGCCACATCCGCGTTTGCCGCCTGCGATACAGGCGAAACCGTTATTAAATTTAGCCATGTTACCAACACTGACAAACATCCAAAGGGAATAGCAGCCACGTTGCTAGAGCAGCGCGTCAATGATGAGATGAACGGCAAGGCCTGTATGGAGGTTTTTCCAAATTCAACCCTTTATGACGATAATAAAGTTCTTGAAGCATTGCTTCAGAATGATGTGCAGCTAGCAGCGCCTTCGCTGTCAAAGTTTGAGAAGTTCACCAAACAGTTCCGTATCTTTGACTTGCCTTTCATGTTCGAGAACATCGAAGCCGTCGATGCATTCCAAGGCTCTGATGCTGGGCAGGCTTTGCTAGACAGTATGCAAAAGCGTGGTCTTCAAGGTTTGACATTCTGGCATAACGGTATGAAACAAATGTCTGCTAATGTACCGTTGATGTCACCAGCAGACGCTAATGGTCTTAAATTCCGTGTGATGTCGTCAGACGTTTTGGTTGCCCAAATGGAAGCACTCGGAGGAGCTCCACAAAAAATGGCCTTCTCTGAAGTCTATGGTGGGTTACAGCAAGGTGTCGTTGATGGGCAAGAAAACACGTGGTCAAACATTTATGGTAAGAAGTTTTTCGAAGTACAGGACGGTATCACGGAAACCAACCACGGTATTATTGACTATCTGGTTGTGACCAGTGTTGATTGGCTTGATAGCCTGGAAGCCGATGTCCGCGACCAGTTTTTAACGATCTTGAACGAGGTAACTGAGCTTCGCAATGCTCAATCCTTTGCTGTAAACCAAGCCAACCGGCAAGCTATAATTGAGGCGGGCAGCACAGTTCGGACTCTAACGCCTGAAGAGCGTCAGGCATGGGTTGATGTTATGAAACCAGTCTGGGATCAATTCGCGGATGATGTTGGTCAGGACATGATCAACGCAGCACAATCCCTTAATTAAAGTCACTTGATTCAACCTGTTCGGAGGCGTTTTAGACGCCTTCTAACATGCTTGGAAAGTTAAATTATGAATCACTCAAAATCGTTTACCGATCGTATTGAGGAGACGTTGATCTCAGCCATTCTTGGCGTAATGACATTGATTACATTCGCCAACGTCGTGGCGCGGTATGGGTTCAACAAAAACATTCTTTGGGCTCTTGAGCTAACTGTCTTTCTCTTCGGTTGGTTGGTACTCCTCGGTGCCTCTTATGCCGTCAAAAAGGGTTCACATCTTGGTGTTGATATCGTCGTCAATATTCTAACTTCGAAATCACGCCGCGTCGTGGGTTTGGTTGCTGTGGCTGTATGCGTTGCCTTCAGCTTTCTAATGCTGAAAGGAGCTTGGGACTACTGGGCGAATTTCGCCAATCTGCCGGGCACGGAGGGGCGTTGGTTTCCGCTCGGTTTTGAAGAAAAGTACCGCGACAAAGGATGGTACGAGGTCAATGACATCCCGCATCCCGCCATATTAGGATGGATGGAAACGGTCTTCAATGAGGGCGAAGAATATGAGAAGATCCCACGCCTTTTGCCATATTTCGTTCTGCCATTGTCAATGGCGTTGATGCTTTTCCGGTTTCTACAAGCTGCATGGGCTCTCTGGGTCGGCGCGGCTGACCGTTTGGTGGCCAGTCATGAGGTTGAAGATGAAATCCAAGATGCTCGTGAGCAGTTGAGAAAGAAATCCTGATGGAAGTTGTTCTACTTTTTACCTTAGTCATCGGCATGCTGGTTATCGGTGTACCGATCGCGGTCGCACTTGGCATGTCCTCCCTGCTGTTTTCTGCTAGCCTTTTCTGACAGTTCACTTGCATCAGTGGCCCAAACCCTGTTCAGCGCCTTCGAGGGCCACTATACGCTTCTTGCGATCCCGTTTTTTATTTTAGCCTCTTCGTTCATGACAACTGGCGGCGTTGCCCAGCGGATCATCCGGTTTTCAATTGCCTGTGTCGGACACTTGCCCGGTGGGCTGGCCATTGCCGGCGTTTTTGCCTGCATGCTGTTTGCAGCCCTGTCAGGTTCTTCACCAGCAACTGTCGTGGCAATTGGAACGATCGTTATTGGAGGAATGATCCAAGTTGGCTATTCAAAGGATTTTGCTGCAGGTGTGATCTGCAATGCAGGTACGCTGGGAATTCTTATTCCGCCCTCTATCGTGATGGTTGTCTATGCGGCTTCGGTGGAAGTTTCGGTTGGACGGATGTTTCTCGCTGGCGTCATCCCGGGGCTTTTGGCTGGCTTTATGCTTATGACCGCGATTTATGTCATGGCAAAGGTGAAAAACTTACCCAAAGGCGAATGGCAAGGATGGAGAGAGGTTTTTGCCTCGGGACGCGAAGCCGGTTGGGGCCTTTTCTTAATCGTGATTATCCTTGGCGGTATCTATGGCGGGGTATTCACCCCAACCGAAGCGGCCGCGGTTGCTGCGGTCTATGCATTCTTCATTGCCAACTTTATCTACAAAGATATGGGTCCACTTGCCGAAAAAGGCCCGCGCGATCTTTCCGCTGCCTATGTAGAGGGTCCAAGAGGGACCACTTCTTTATGGCGTCAGCCTTGGGCGCTGGTGACAGCTTTCTTCCATCCCGATACAAAGCACACGCTGCTGGAAGCAGGCAAACTCACCGTTACGCTCTTATTTGTAATCGCAAACGCGCTCATTCTTAAGCATGTTCTGACGGATGAACAAGTTCCACAACATGTGGCTAATGCAATGTTATCGGCGGGCTTCGGACCGGTTATGTTCCTTATCGTCGTGAACATCATCCTGCTGATTGGTGGGCAGTTCATGGAGCCTTCAGGATTACTTGTGATTGTCGCTCCACTGGTCTTTCCAATTGCGATAGAACTGGGCATTGATCCGATTCACCTCGGTATCATTATGGTTGTTAACATGGAAATTGGTATGATCACGCCACCGGTTGGGTTAAATTTATTTGTCACTTCAGGCGTTGCTGGCATGCCAATGATGTCGGTCGTCAAGGCTGCGCTTCCATTCCTAGGCGTTCTTTTTGTTTTCTTGATCTTGGTAACCTACGTGCCTTGGATTTCGACCTTTCTACCCAACCTCATCATGGGGCCGGAAATCATTTTGAAGTAGTATTATTGGCCGAAACAGACTGGTGGCACCTGAAGAGGTGCTGCCTTGTTTTCTGCCGAACTGAAGACGCTTCTCATTTAGCTTTTGACGGCTCAGGCCAATCACTATGTTCTGCACTTTTGAGGAAAGGATTTAGCCTCCCGCTTATTCCTTCAGTCGACGCTTTGCAGCAACGGCTACTTTGGGCTCATTGCCAGTCATTTCGCTGCGCTTTGAATGAATGTCCGCTCTGGTTAGCTCCTGCGTGTCACAGCAACTCCACTGCCTGACTAAGCTGATCACTATTCACATCAATATATCTCTGCGTTGTGCTGATATGCGAATGCCCTGCAAGTTCGGCGAGTAACCGTACTCCCACGCCTTTGTTTGCTAATCGGGTGATATATGTGCGCCGTCCACTATGGCTGGATGCATCTTTAAGACCGCAGGCTTTATAGATGTCCAAAAATAGCTGGCACATTGTGTTTGCCGAAAAGTGCCCGCCTTTTTGACTCTCAAATAGAGGACGATCTAACTCTTGCAAACATATACTTTTGGCATAGGTGGCAAGCGCTTTTCTTAAGCGCTGATTGAGATACACAGTTCTGCGCTGCCCACCTTTGCTTTGATCCACGCCCAGAATAAACTGATCTCGCACAGCGCCTGTCTCATCAAATACGTCTCCTAGTTTAAGTGCCGCAATTCTTTGGCGCGTAGGCCTGCATAAAAGCTAACCATGAATATTGTCGTGTCACGAACTGGATGACGGCGACTGCGGCAGTAGTGTAATACTCTGCGAAACTGTGCTTCATTTAGTGTTTGTGCCTGCCGCATCTCAAAGCTCCTTAAACATAATGTTTTGTTAGCTCTGAGTATAAAGTCTGAGGTTTAGGTTGGGCGACCGAAATCTGTCAATAAATATATCAAATGATTTCAATGGGATCAGCTATAATCTCATACAATATGTTCTATGAGGTTTTTTACAGAGAACCAGTTTTGAGGTGTTTTTCTGATAAAGTTGATAAATAAACATATAGGCAAAAACACAGGCTGAATAAGGCAAAGTAAACGAGATCAAGATTGGCGCGTCGATTATAATAGCGCTGTGGTGATGTACTTTGAAAACGTTAGCATAAATCGAACTGCCCGTTGTTCGTCTTCAAATGCACTACCCCATGCTGCTGGCAGGATGCCTGAAACGCACTTATCTAAACAACTTGGAGTGAACGTTTGCAAAGTCGTAATGGTTGAGAAGGAACGCCTTTTAAAAGTGAGACGGAAGACAACCCCGCAAGGGATCCGTCACTGCACAGGGGTGCCTGACCGTATAGGTCCTGTGTAGGCGTGTGATACGCCAGTAATAGAGATGATCGCAAAACCTGCTCTTCCCTGCAAAGGGTTTGGTGATACGGGCTGACAAGCGATGTGCAATAGACGCATTGAGCAGTTTTAGATTGATGCCTTTACAGGCGTTGATCTGACTGCTCTTTGCAATCTCGAATAAAGGAAACGAACTCAATTGAACTTAATTAGTTAAGACGAAGTATCTGAGTTCGGCGATAGCTGAACGCTCGTAGATGCGAAGCAGATGCGATTGACGATAAAGATATTCAAACAGCTCCAACTAAGCCTAATATTCTTCTCCAAGCATAATCGTGAGCACACGTCTGGTCACATGTGGATCACTTGGATCAGGACTGTGGTGCATCAGATCAAGGTCGTAGTAATCGATCTTCCAAAAGACAGTATTGCCCTCATACTCAATTGCTCCAAAGTCGTGTTCGCCAAATGGATCATTGCGCTCAGAGAAGTCATCAAAACCTTTCACCAAATTTAAGATGCAATCCACTGAGTCCAATGCAATGAATCTATGCCTTGTGTGATGATGAGTTTGCAATTTGGTGATGGTGCGGGTTTGATCGTTTAGAAGGGCAATGGATTGGGCTGTTCTGTCAACGTCGGGCTGCAAGCCTAGCTCCTTTTACAAAAGCATATGCTCAACGGTAAGTTTGGACGACTGATAATATAGAAAGAGCCACCAAAAAATGAGCGGCTCTTCAGTAAGCTAGTAAGAAGCTTTAGGATCCAGTGCGGGCTTCAAGAAGCTGATCAAACCCAGACTTGTCCGAGGTAAAATCCAAAATTGTATCTTCCAACCAATCCATCATTTTACGTCCACTGCCTTCAAACCCTTTGTAATAGCTGGGTTTGAACTTCAGTTAAAAAGATACCGTTAGTATCTAATATGGCTTTGGCTCGGGAAGCCGTGATCTACGGTTGGATAGGTAAACTCTAGGCATCGACAACGATCTTGAGTGGCTGATCAATCCAGTGCAGGTTATTTGTGGTACAGATGATAATGCCAAAAGTATGCTCATCGACGATTGCGCGCAATGCTTGCTTTCGCATGCCGGGCTTTAGTTGATCCACTTCTTCTATGATCAAACATCCGTGCAACATGCCAAAGGCGCGTTGGTAGTTCCAATTACCGGTGAGAATATCCAAACTCTTATCTTCTAACGCGCTTGCACGCACCGAGCATTTGCTGATGTTCGTCTTCTTCTGCATATCTACCCTTTCGCGATCAGGTTTTGCGGTCTCGCTCTTACCAGCGCCGCGTGGTCCGTGCAGAATAAGATGCTTGTGCCTTTGTTGGCAGTTTCTTTGACGATACGTTCGACATAAGCGTCCACAAAGATAATATCGTCCAAAGTTTTGGGGGCGATGCTTTTCTTCAAACTTCATTTAATTGTTCCTTTCGAACAGAAATAGTGAGCAGTGCAAAGACTGCTCACTTATCAAGGCTGATTATTCCGCAGGGATAGCTGCGCCATTTAACTCAGTGACATCGACATGTAAGGCAGGTTGAAACGACTGTGGCTCCATTCTTCACCAAACTTTTAGATTGGCTTTGCGCTGCTCTTTTCATTGCGCTTTGCAACGCCCGCTTGCTCTGTTTGACTTGCCTGCTCTTTAAGTTGACTGCCTGCCAATGTGAGAACAGTTTTAATTGGAACCAATTTATCTGTGCCAAACACAATAGTGCCGGTTCCATCCGTATTTTTGCGAATAAGGGCCAGGCTGAATTGTTCTGTCTGCGGGCTGCAGCTCGTCTTTCATCTCGATCTGCATAATACCATTTGCATCGCTTAATACGGTTTCTGCATAGTCTTTGTTCTGCTTGGCTTTATCCGCTTCGCTCAGCCCTTTCTTTATTGGCGCGACGGATCTCATCAATACCGTGATTGTCAGTAATGAACGTCTCAAGCGCATCGCCGGTTTGTCCTGTGTCAGAAGCGACTTTAAGAACGCGCGCATGAGAATGCGCGGCTTGCAATTGTTTGCTCCATATTAGGCCCAACAAATACAAGGCGGATGATCTTCAAAGCTAGGTTGGTTTGAGCTGTTATATCCAATACCGCGCTCTTCCAATTGCTCCGTAATGGCTTTGGCTAAACCAGTTTTAGCGTCTTTGGCTTTGTTAAAAAGCTCAAGCAGCGTTTCTAGAATTGCATAGAGCTCTGCATTGCTTGCTGCATAGGTGCTTGAATTTTGCCATTTGATGCGGTTTGCAATCATCTCATCGATAACGGACGTTAGGCTTGGTGCTACATTTGTGTTTTGAGTTACGTTTGTCATTTTTAGTTCTCCAAAGTTTAAAACTATGACTGGCGTGATTGTCGTGTCGATGAAAAAACAAACGTAATTCAAAGTTTGATGCGATATAAAAAGCATTAATATATATTATGATTGGCATCATTTTGGATTGATTTAATGGAAAACTTTAAAGATCGCCCATTGCACTTTGCTTATGCGTGGCCCGTAAAGATCCCAAACGCAGCAAAAGAGTACTACCGCCGCACCTTTTCCAGAGGCAGAGCCTTGGCAATGTTCGGTCTATTACTACTGGTGGGAGTATCTAAGGCGCCATGAGGATTACAAAACTACCTGTGCGCAGGGTGGGCGTGGGCGCCATGCCAAGCTCTATGCAGACTTTGGCAATGTGCACGAAGGTGAATTCTGGGATTGGTGGCGTGCGCATAACTGGATCTTTGCTGAGCCACCCATAAGACAGGTTAAAGCTGTTGAGGCAGGGGAGCTTGCAGATGATCACACGCTCATCATAAAGGTTCCTTTGGAAACATCGCTTGCTATTACAACACGTCAGTTCAAACGCTTAGTGAAACCTCAAATAAAAGGCGGCGCGCCAGAAGTTGCCAAGCCGGGCGAAGTATCCAGTGGCAACGAAGCCTATCCTCTCTGCATTACATGAACATCTTCTCGTTTGGGATGCAAAGCAGAGGCATCCAAACTTCAAAGATGCAGAGTTGGCCGATCTAGTGGGTCTTCGCATCAATCACGTTGTGGATGGTGAAACTCTTCAATCCAGACGAGTCTTCAACTTTCAACAGACAAAATTGAAAAGAAGATTTATCGGCGAAAGCAATTGGCTGTGCAGCGTCACCTGCGCATTGCGGAGCAGTATATAGAGAATGCGGGGCAAGGGGCAGTTTCCACTGAGAGATAAGCGATAATTCCACTGTGGGGCTTTGATCAGTCGGTGACTCCCAGTATGGGCCAACATTGTATCTCCGAGTCTTTGCCGGTTTTGGTGTGCCCAGAGTTTCTCATTGTAAACAGCGCAATGAGATAAATAACTGTATAAGTTATTTAGGAGTTAATTATGAGCATAAGATTATTGGAACATATACGGGATGAGTTGAGAGGTTCTGAATGCAGTTCAAAACACACAGAGTTTTCAAGCTGGCTGGGGAAAAGTGAAAGTTACATTAGAACACTGCGTTTCCATCAGCTAGAACCCAGTGTGGAAGCGTTAAGTGTGTGTTCCCACAAACTTTGGACATTATGCAGACAAGTTTGAAAGGCAGCGATACGGACACTCTCACAAAATCTGGGTTCAAAGTTTTGACCGTCTTAAAGACTTGTGTGATCAAGCAATCTTGCCAAACAAGCCCATAAAATATGGCAAGAACCAGATAGGATGAGAGCGTGAGAAATTATTATCATGGATGATGCAAGAGAGGATATGCGAGGAAGCATTGATGTGATTGAGAAAGGGGCCAAGAGCACCAGTGATGAGCAAGCTGTGGATGACATCAAACTTTTTGCAAACACCACAAGCTTCCTTCGATGCTTTAGACACGCGCCTCCAAGTCCAAGGATGCCAAACCAAAGAAGAGGTCAAAACCCGCAAAGACTGTGTGACAGCAAAACCACCAATGTCTGTAATCCCAAAACCTCAAAACGGACCAAAGTCGCAAGGCACTACAACCGGCATGCCCTGCCATCAGCACGGCAATCTCACAGGTGATTATGATGGCTCAAGCCACAGGCTGCACAAGCACCTCTCAGAACCAGTTAGAACCAACATGCGTTAAAAACTACGTCGCAAACTCCGCTGAAACACTACAGTTTGTGACGCCTGTAAGTGAATTTATCACTCGTTCCTTTATGTCTAGAGATGCATAGTTAAATGCGAATTAGAACAAACATGGCTGAATTAAAATGAGACAATTTTGACCGCTTTATTCACAATAAACAAAACTTTAGCTTAAGTCTCTCCCAACGTTGTCACTTACGACTATCCATATTTTTAAGCTGCTTCCAATGCTCCAGTAATTAATCCTGTAATTTCTTCTGGGCTGGTTTGGCTTATGGCCTTATCTGCGACTTTACTACCTCTTCTTAACACCGCAACTCGGTCACATACTTCAAAGACGTCTGGCATACGGTGACTCACTAATATTACCGCATGCCCTGTGTCTTTTAATTGTTTGATGCGTGCTAAAACTTCAGCTACCTGGCGTACGGAAATGGCCGCAGTAGGTTCGTCCATCAATACAATCTTGGGGTCTGACAGGCGTGTTCGCGCTATTGCGACAGCTTGCCGTTGCCCACCTGACATCTGTGCGACCAAGTCGCGAGGTCGAGTTTCAGATTTTAATTCCTTAAACAATTCAGCCGCACGGTTATACATTGCTGTGTGATTTAGCTTTGAGAAAAACCCTACTCCTGTTTCTAATTCCCTACCGAGAAATACATTCGCTGCAGCAGTAAGGTTGTCGCAAAGTGCCAGATCTTGATATACAATTTCAATTCCACTTTTGCGGGCATCTACCGGACGATTAAAGACAACTTTTTACCTTCCAAAAAATTTCTCCAGCGGTTGGAGCAAAGTTTCCAGCAATGATTTTCATTAAAGTGGATTTCCCAGCGCCATTATCGCCCATTAGGCCCAATGCTTCGCCTGGAGCGATATGTAGATTAACTTCTTGAAGGGCTTGGATTGCCCCAAAGTTCATTTTTATAGATTTTAATTCGAGCAGCTTCATAAATTCTCCCTAGATCTGTCAATTTTCAAATAATCAAGTGACGATTTGGTTGTGGTTCTTTTTATATTTTAACGCTATTTTAGAACTAGATAAACATTTTTTTGCAAAATTATTTGCTTTATGGCATAAAAAATTGCATATATACGTTTTTTATTGTGTTTAAAAGGATGGAAATGACAGAGAAACAATCTTCTAAATTAGACTTTGAAAAGTTGATGTCTGATATAGAAAACGGTATGCGCGATATGGGTCGGAGCGCGCGCAGAATTGCTGAATTTCTGTATTCCAACACTGATGAAGCAGCATTGTTATCTACTGCTGAGGTGGCGCAAGCCTGTCATGTGCACTCTTCCTCAGTAGTCCGCTTTGCTCAAACTTTAGGATTTAGTGGATATAAACAGCTGCAGGGTGTTTTGAAAACGCAATATAAGTCAAATCTAGAACGTCTAGAGACACTGCAATCGTCTGAGCCAATTGAAACTTCGGGAAGACGCTTCAGTATTTTTGTTTTGGCCGACTCAGGGCGATCATTCAACGAGGCATTGCGGACTGCAGCACTGAAGTTTGCGGAAACCGATAATGAAATCACTATTGAAGGCGATTATGTGGTTTCTAATGAAATAGAGCCGAAAGAGTTCGCGAATAAAATCGAAAAAGCTTCAAAAAAATATGATGCAATATTTTTAGTTGCGAGAGACCACCCTTTGATCAATGACGCTGTGCGAAAGGCCGTCGAGCATGGCGCATTCGTAATTTGTTTAACGACAGATTTGCCAGCTTCTGGCCGCACTTGCTACGTTGGTTCTGATCAATACGCTTCCGGGTCTTCTGCCGCTTGGTTAGTTGGTAAAATGGCCCATAATCCGCAACGCAGCCGTGTTCTTCTGGTTTATAGTGTGCCGTTTCGATGCCAACAAGATAGAGAGCAGGGATTTCGGCATATATTACGAACTGAGTTTCCTCATTTGATACTAGACGAACGCGTATCGTCAAATGAAGATTCGTTAATTACCCACAAATCAGTCAGGCAATATATCGAAAAAAATGGACCTCCTGCAGCAATTTACAATGTTTCAGGTGCCAATTTAGGTATTGGGAAAGCATTGGACGAGCAGAATTTGCTTTCTGATGTAGTTTTCATCGGTCATGAGCTGAATGTGAATTCTAAGCAGTTGCTGCGGATAGGCGCCATGGACGTCACGATTGGTCATAATATGGATGCAGAAATCTCCTTGGCAGTTGATGCGCTGAGACAGGCGCGGTCGGGTAAAGTGCCTCAAAACGCGATTGTGGAAAGTCAAATATATACGCGCTACAACATCCCTGAACTTTAACTTGGTAGAGCCATGGGTTCTTCTGGTGTGGGAGGAGCGAATGAATATCCTCCCCAAACAGATTGATCAAACTGGATGACTGAACCGGTCATCATACCGCTATCTGATGACGACAAGAAAGTCACAGCGCGCGCCACCTCGGCCGGATCTATTAATCGTCCAAATGGTTGCTCGGCGGCGGCTTTTTCCAGCCAATCTGCATCAGCTCCGTGATATTCACGTTGAATGCGGTCTTCGCCATCAGAAGCCATCCAGCCAATATTCAATTGGTTAACTCGAATTTTATTGCGCATAAGCGCATAGCCTGAATTACGTGTCAAGTGGCTAAGGCGCCTTTGAGGCACAATATGGCGCGATAAATGGCTGGC
The DNA here is from genome assembly GCA_038143065.1 of Rhodospirillales bacterium. Classification (GTDB taxonomy): domain Bacteria; phylum Pseudomonadota; class Alphaproteobacteria; order Bin95; family Bin95; genus VMCJ01. The sequence continues at coordinate 18,176 of JAYQLI010000008.1, forward strand.
CGGCAAGTGCCGAGGTGGACCCGATATTGACGATGGCGCCTTCTGATAGACTTTCCCCGGCGTATCATTATCTTTACCGCTTCTTGCATCAAAAAGAATGGGCTTTGGTATTAGTGCAAACATCCGATCGAACAACTCTCTTCGCTGGTGTCTAAAAAGGTTGCCTCGATCCGTTAAGCTGGCGGCATTGACCAGCATCATGCCCGTAATTTCGGTCACCTTCGGGCAATCAACTTGCGGCATGTGGTAATGTCCGCCAAATCAGCTTCAATAAAATATACTGGAACGCCGGTTTGATCTTGAATATTTTTCGCTACGCTTTGACCTTTTTCGACATTTCGTCCAGAGGTAAAGACTGCTTTGGCGCCAGAAAGTGCAAATTGCCAAGCGATTGCTGCTCCAAGCCCTTGTGTGCCACCTGTAACAATGGCGACTTTTTGATCAATTCTATTCATTTTTATCTCTTTCTTTTATTTCAATATTTTCTCTAGCTTCACGTATCGTTTCAACACAGAAAGATAGCTTCTACCGAATAGCCTGCGTTTTTCATCACGCGCAGCCTTCTTGATGGCCCGTTTGGGCCATTTTGGGGGCGGATTTTTGATCGGGTCTTGCTCGGCTTCTACGACAAACCAGCCTTCATAGCCATGGGCGGCCAGGCGTTGAACGATGGCGTCAAAATCCAAGCTGCCATCGCGGGCACGGTAAAGGCGCCTTTGATCACCGCGTCAAAAAGCTGTGCCGGCTGCGATCAGCCCGGCGATCACATCTCCGCGTATATCTTTGGTATGCACATGGTTGATGCGGGCATGGTGCGTGTCGATCACCCGCAAAACATCTCCGCCGGCAAAGGCCATATGCCCGGCGTCAAAAAGCAGGGGCAAGGCGGCGCCGGAATGGGCCATCAGAAGGTCCACCTCGGTTTCGATCGGAGCCGCCATATGATGGTGATATCAACGGCATACCCTGCGCGGCGCACCATTCGGCGAACGCGGTCATTTTGCGCCCATATTCTCTTGATCTGCGCCTCATCCAGCTTCAGTTTGCTGGCAAGCGGCAGATTGATCGCCTTGGATTGTACCGCGGTTTCGCCATAAACAATACAGGGTGCCCCCCATGGCTTTGAACAGCTCAAGTTGCAGGGCAATCCGGTCTTTCTCGGCTTCGATCTCGCCGCTCAGCAGTAGCCCCGAGAACCAGCCCCCGCAGATCGAGATCCCGTAGCGCTCAATCAGCATTTTCAAACCGGTGATCCATTAAAACGCGCCGCCCGGTTTCCATGCCGCTATAGCCGGCTTCGCTGGCTTGGCGCAGGCATTCTTCCAGCGAAACATCATCGCTGAGCTCTTCTAAATCATCATTCCACCAAGCAATAGGGGCGATGCCAAGCTTTGCTTTCATTTGCTTATACTCCGATGCGTTGTTTGGCGCGGATCGCATCATGATCTTTGCGCGCTTCATTAACGCTGTCACGGGCAGAGATTTCGGGCACGCCGACATCCCAAGACGCATCCCCCGGGGTCCATTCATAAGCATCAGAGGGAATGGTCAAAACGGTGGTTTTGTCATTGGCTTGGGCCCATTTCATCGCTTCATCCAATTCACCCAGCGTTTCCACGCGGCGCCCATAAGCGCCCATGGCTTCGGCATGTTTGGCAAAATCAACCGAAAATGGCGCTTTCACGCGGCTGTCTTTGATCAGGTTGTTAAAGGAGGCTCCGCCTTTGTAATTCTGCAGGCGGTTGATGATCGCATACCCGCCATTATCGGGCACAATCACGATAATTTTATGCCCGCTCAGCACGGTGGAATAAATATCCGAATTCATCATCATATAGGTGCCATCACCGATAATCACGATAGGGGTGCGGTTTTCATCGGCCATTGCGGCGCCCCAACCCGCGGGGATTTCATAGCCCATGCACGAAAACCCAAATTCGGTATCTACCGTATTGGGGGCTTTGACGCGCCAGCATTTATTCACTTCGCCCGGAGGGCCGCCAGCCGCGGTGATCACCAGATCTTCTGTTTTGGCATTGTCTTGCACCACTTTAATCACCTGCGCGTAGGAGGGTATATGCGCATTGCTGGGTTTTTGCAGCTCATCAATCAAGCTGTCCCATTTGGCCATTTCATCGCGGCCTTTCTCCATCCAAGTGCCAGGGGCCGACCAGTCGCCCAAAGCCGCATCCATTTCGCGCAGGCTTTCGCGGGCATCCCCGACCACCGAGATGGCGCGGTGTTTGGTGGCATCAAAGCGCGCTGCATTGATCGAAATGAATTGGGCATCGGCTTTAAAGCTGGTCCAAGACCCAGTAGTGAAATCTTGCAAACGGGTGCCTATCGCCACAATCACATCTGCCTCGGCGGCCATGGCATTGGCGGATGCTGATCCGGTTACGCCGATGCCCCCGACATAGGCGGGGTGCTCGTGCAGCACGGCACCTTTGCCGGCAATGGTTTCGCAAAGCGGAATGCCGCGGGCTTGCGCAAAATCACCCAACACCTCTTCAGCCAATGAATAGCGCACCCCGCCGCCCGAAATAATCAAAGGCTTTTTGGCGGCTTTGAGGGCTGCGATCGCCTTATCAAATTGCTGTAAATCGGGGCGCGCGCGCGGAATGTGATGCAGCGTGGGTTCAAAAACGCGGCTGGATAGTCAAAAGCGATTTCCTGCGTGTCTTGGCACAGGCCGATAAAGGCCGGCCCGCAATCGGCTGGATCGAGCATTGCGGCAATCGCTTGTGGGAAGGATGAGATGATCTGCTCGGGATGCGTGATGCGATCCCAATAGCGGGTGACGGCTTTGAAGCTTTCATTCACGGTCAGGGTTGGGTTGTTGAAATGCTCAACTTGTTGCAGCACCGGATCTGGGCGGTTTGAAAATGTATCCACCCGAAAGCAGCAGCACCGGTAGGCTGGAATGGGCCACGCCGGCCGCAGTGACCATATTGGTGGCTCCGGGCCCCACAGAGGAGGTGGCGATCATCAATTGCCGCCGCCGTTTAGCCTTGGCATAATCGCAGCAAGCGCCATCGATTGCTCGTTTTGTCCGCGCCACGTTGGCAATTGATCCTGCACCGCTTCTAAAGCTTCGGCCAAACAGGTCACATTGCCATGCCCGAAAATTGGAACACGCCGGCAAAGAGTGGCACGCGCTCGCCCTCGGTGAATTGATTGCACAGATATCGAACAACAGCCTGCGCCATCGTCAATCTGATTGTGTTTTGCGGCCATGTTTGATTCTCCGATGCCATAGATTTTAAATATTGTTAACTCTATTTCTCTAGACTTGCAATTAAAATTGCAAAAATAGTATGCTATAACGCAATTATTTTTGCAGAATGGTTCAATGTTTTTTGGTATTTTTCTTACTAAAGTATGTTGAACCATATTTTTTGAAATGTTTTGAAAATTTAATTGACAAAATAATTTCAATTATGCAACATTTATTGCAAATTAGAAATTTAAGGGTTTTAGGGGTGACATGGTTAATATCGCTGTGCTTGGCTGCGGAAGAATAGGCGCTATGCACGCCGCGAATGTAGCAGCTCATCCACGTACAAACCTTTGAAATGGTTTTTTGACGTTAAACGAAATGGCCGTTACGAATGTTGCTAATGCCCATCAGCTTCAGGGCGGCGCGAAGTGCACAGGAGGTGTTCGCTTCAGATCGTGTACAGGCTGTATTAGTAGCTACAGCGACACCCACACATGCTGATTATATCGAAATGGCCATTGCTGCGGGCAAGCCGGTCTTATGCGAAAAGCCAATTGACTTAAATCTGGAGCGAGTGAACCGGTGTGCTGAAGTTGTTTCGAAATCTACTGTGCCCATCCAGTTGGGGTTTAATAGGCGGTACGATCCGGGTCATGTGGCTGCGCGAGAGGCCTGCTTGGCTGGTAAAATTGGTGATTTGCATCAGGTAATTATCACGGCTCGCGATCCTGCTTTGCCACCGCGGGCTTATCTCGAGGAGGCTGGTGGTTTATTTCGCGATATGACTATTCATGATTTTGACCTCGGCAAGGTTTATGTTGAATGAAGAGCCTGTAGAAGTTTTTCGCTCTTGCTAACGCCTTAATTGACCCTGTTTTGGGGCGCGAGTTAGGTGAGGTCGACAGCGCTATGATTATTTTACGCACTGTGTCGGGTAAGCAATGTCATATAAATAATTCTCGAACAGCAGTTTATGGGTATGATCAACGAGTTGAGCTCATGGGTAGTTCAGGCATGCTTATATCTGATAATCGAAAGCCTCATGAACTAAAGCACTATGGCGCTTCTGGAGTAGAAACTGCCGAGCCTTATCAATTGTTTTTTTTGGCGCTATGAAGAAGCGTTTATGGCTTCAATTGACGGATTTGTTAATTGCATCGAGAATGGGGCAACACCACTAGCGGGTTTCGAAGATGGTCGGCGAGCCCTTATTCTGGCAGAAGCGGCCTATCTTTCAATGGCTGAGAAGCGCATTGTCCAAGTATCGGAAATTGGATGATGACCATTTACGATAAATTTGGCTATTTGTTGGCGGAGCTTGGGCGGACTCTAGTTCTGGTGAAATACCGGTATATAGTCATGATACCGAACGCGTATTGGGCAAAGTGCCGACTGCCGATATTGCATTAACGCAACGCGTAATTTCTGACGCGCAAGCAGCTTTTTTAGTTTGGTCAAAAACACCAGTTTGGGAGCGCGCGACACGGTTGCATAAAGTCGCGGACGAAATGTCATCCCGTAGCGAGGAAGCTGCGCGCATGATAGTGTTAGAAACTGGCAAGCCCATTACTCAAGCTCAACGTGAATGGAGCTTAGCTGTAGACCAATTTCGATGGTATGCTGAGGAAGCGAGGCGAGTTTATGGGCGTATTGTTGAAACACGTGTGCCAAATGGCGAATTTAGTATTACGTGAGCCTGTAGGAGTTGTTGCTGCGTTTACGGCTTGGAACTTTCCTGCTGCTTTAGATTGTTCGTAAAGTCGCTCCAGCTTTGGCTGCTGTGTTCTGGTTATTCTGCGTCCGTCTAACCAAACCCCAGGTGTTTCCATGGTGCTCTTTGACTGTTTGCATTCCGCTGATCTCCGAGTGGCACAGTCAATTTATTGGTTGGCGCGGCGCAGGATATTTATTCCCCCATTATGGAATCCAGCGTGGTTCGTAAAGGTGTCGTTGACTGGTTCAACCAAAGTGGGTCAACAGATGATCCGTGACCCGCTCGAACACTAAAAAAGGTATCAATGGAACTTGGTGGAAATGCACCGATGATCCTATTTGAAGATGGAGACACTAAAGCGCTGCTTTAGATGGATGCGTTGCTGCAAAATTTGCGAATGCGGGGCGCGTGTCCTCCAGATAGGTTTTTCATTCACGAGCAACATTACAAAGAATTTGTTGAAGGTTTCAGGGACAGCGCAACTAAGTTGCGTCTTGGAGATGGTCTTGATCCGGCTACTGATATGGGGCCCTTGATCAATGAACAAAGAAGAACAGATATTTCCATCAAAGTAGCTCAAGCCCTTGATAGTGGAGCTCATCTAGAATGTGGCGGAGGACCCGCCGAGGAATTCGATACAGGATATTTCTATAAGCCTACCGTATTAACGAATGTTTCGGATGAGATGCTTGGTCTGGCTGAAGAGAACTTTGGCCCAATTGCTGCCATTACAAGCTTTTCCAATGAAGACAGTGATAGAGCGGCAAATAGCTCTCCCTATGGGTTTGTCAGCATATGCTTTTACTTCAGACCCCGCACGCGTTCGCCGAATTCAATCAAATCTCAAAGCCGGTATGGTTGGTGTAAACAGCTTTGCCTTAGCCGCGGCCGAAGTGCCTTTTGGCGGAACGAAATACTCGGGCATGGGCCCGCGAGGGCGGAATAGAAGGTCTTGCGGTTATTTAGATACCAAATTAACACAATGGGTAATGTGAGGGATAGATGATTAAAATCGCCTTAAAAGCTCATTGGATTGATAATAAAGCAACTTTGAACGGCTGGCTTTCGATAAACTCTGCTTTTGTAAGTGAAATTATGGCTGATCAAGGGTTTGATAGCCTAACGGTAGATATGCAGCATGGGGCCGTGAGTTATGAGGGTATGCTCGCGATGTTACAAGCGATGCGCGCCTCGCAGGTTGTTCCAATGGTGCGTGTGCCTTGGAACGAACCTTCAGTAATTATGAAAGCTTTAGATGCAGGTGCGTATGGAATAATTTGTCCCTATGATCAACAGCGCAAGTCAGGCAGAGGAATTCGTGGCATCGCTGCGATATCCCCCTGATGGCATAATGCATTTTGGATCCCTACGAGAGCAAATTTTCTGCAGGCTCAAACTATGCACAAGAGGCTAATGGCGAAATCGTCGGCCTTGCGATGATTGAAAACAGCAGAAGCATATACGCAGATATACAGGAAATTGTAAAAACGCCTGGGTTGATGGTGTTTATATCGGTCAGCTGGATTTAACCCTTGGATTAACAAAAGGGCGTTTGATACAGGATTTGACCGAACAGAACCTGAGATGGTTGAGGTCATTAAAGATATCTTAAACATAGCAAAAAGTGCTGGAATTTATGCTGAATCCATTGTGGTTCAGCAAAATACGCCGCCAAAGCAATTAGTTGGGGGTTTAATTTTACCACGATTTCTAATGATGTGCGTATTCTGCAACAACTGCTTCAAATTTGACTGCTGAAGCACGAGAACAAATAGGTGTTTGTGAAGGACGTAGCCGCCAAGATCGAGGAGGCTATTAATATGAAAACTTACTTTTCTGGCGTGGCTGATAGAAACTCTAGTTCAAATTCGAGTAGGGGTAAAATTCAGCAGAAACTGAACGAGAAATTTGTGGTCTTGTGTCGGCTTTGAGTTCGAGCTGGCCTACTTTTTGCGCAGCATGAAAGCGGCTCATTGCCGTTTGTTTGTTGTTCAGAACCGGTTCTGGGATGAAAACATCACAGAACCATCCTGCTTGATTACGTATAAAAATAAGATCCTGTTTAAAAATCCAGTGGAGGACTAAATGAAACAGACGATCAAAACACTCGCTGCAAGCGCAGTGCTTGGCTACGGCCGGAGCGAGCTTTGCGGATAACTCAGATATTCGGGTTGGTTTTTACCCCAAAATTTTGAAAGATGACTTTCAAACTTTGATGACATCGCTGTCCAAAAAAGCATTTGCAATAAAGGCTTTACACTTGTAGGCGCGCCTGACCCTAATGGTGATATTACGCGCAAGTGGATGCGTTGCAAAATTTATTGGCAAATGGAGCGAATGTAATTGTGTTTGCGCCGTTAGATGCTGCAGGCGTTCCTGCTGTTAAGCGCGCTAACGAAAAAGGAGCGTTGGTCTTCTCAATTGATGATGGCCCTGCGGGCAGTGAGGTTACAGCGGGCGTGCTGATAATCTGGTCACAGGCGTGAGCGCGGAAAGATGGTGCGTCGTTTAAGGGGAAAACTTGCTGGTCTGATAATAGTTAGCGTTCTTGAACTTCAGGGAGGGTTAACGACACCGACGAGATTAGACCGTTCAGATACTTCTGACACCATGCGAGCATTAGCACCAGATGTAAAGGTAATTCAGCGTCCGACAGTGGACAGCAGATATGGCAACAGATACAGCTCAAAACGTACTTACCCAAAATCCTTCGTTGACCAGGATCTTTATGGCTTCTGAATTAATGGCGACGGCGTGAATGCGCAGTTGAAGCGGGCGGGAAAAGATGCCGCCAGTAGGTGATCCGGACTTTCTGAATTCGCGCGTGGCAATCGATGGAACGCCGCAGGGTTTACAATTAATCCGTGACGGAGCGTTGGATGCGACTGTTTCGCAGCCATTAAGCGCATATGCAACGAAGACGGCGGAGCTTATAGAGCTGGTGTCAAATGGTGGTACAATTGAACTTGGTCCAAAACCGGATGGTCAAGTGATTGATACGCCCGTCCGGGCCTCATATCAGCTTAACGCAACATTGGTGACTAAGGAAAACGTGGATGCGCCTGGTCTTTGGGCAAATCAGCTTTAGCATAAATTAGGCTTTGAAGTTAGCTCAGCAAAATAAACATAATTCTCCGTGAGCTAAGTTATTTCTGAGCTTTGAATGTTTTTGGGCCCTTTTGGGGCCCAAAAGATCAACGAGTTTATACAGCATAAACTTCATCGTAAAAATCATTTTAACTGACGATGCTTTTGTTGAAACTCGGTTGGCAAAGGAAGATCAAAATTGTCGGAATTATTTTCGACAAAAATTTAAAATTTGATCGTATTTTTTTAGTGATACGATATCTCAATTAAGACATCTTTGGAAACGAAAAAAATGAACTCAGAAAATAATTCCCACATGGATTTAGATCTAAACGAAAACAAATCGTCAAAGCTAGCTGCTTTTGGCAACACTTTCGTTGCAAATGGTTATGTATCCGGTTCTAATCCTGTTACTTGTTATCGGGGCAATTGTCGCGCCACGATTTTTAACAAGTTATAATTTATTAAATATTCTCGAGCAGGTCAGTGTTTTAGGTCTTACCACAATCGGACTTACATTTATTCTGCTCATTGGCAGATTGGATTTATCGCTTGAAGGTTTAGTAGGTTTTGCGCCCATGTTGCGGCAGTTTTACTGGTGCCAGTAGCTTCTGGAGGATTTGGAACTGAATTGCCTGGTTGGACCGGTCCTTTGATTGCGCTGGGTGCTGCAGGATTTATGGATGGTTAAATGGATTTATGGTCGTTAAAATAGGCCCGAACCCGTTTATCTCCACTTTAGGGCTGCTAGTTTTGCTGCGTGGGGGTGTTCTGATAATATCAAATGGCCGTTCTATTTATTCACCAGGCGATGCGCTGACCTGTTAGGCTCCGAAAGGTTGTTAGGTATACCGCTTGCGGTTTTAGTGTTCGCTGTAATAGCTTTAGGCGTTGGTTTGATGCTCCAATTTCATCGTTTTGGAAGAGCTTTATATGCTGTTGGTGGCAATAGAGTCTGCCTTAAAAAGGGCCGCTGGAATAGATGTAGATAGGGTTATTTGGAGTGCTTTTTGTCGTTTCAGGTTTGCTTGCAGGGCTCGCTGGAATTTTGATGACAGGTAGATTGGATTCAGCTGTAACTACCCAAGGCCAAAATATAATTTTTTCAGCTTTCGCAGCTGCTGTTATCGAGTGAATTATGTAAGTTTGGGAGGTGGTCGAGGCACTGTGACGGGGTGATTAGTGGTGTGCCTTAGGAGTCATTGCTGCGCCTACTTACATTAGCTGATGTTCCCTTCTTTCTATGTGCAAGCTACTACGGGCGCGGTTATTATAATTGCGGCTGTTTTAACCACTTTAGCAAATAAACGGTCTTCTGTCGCGCAAACTAGAACTTAGATTAAGGGGCCGCGATGACGAAACATATTTTGGTTGCGGGAAAATTACATCCGTCTGCGCTGCGCGTGCTGGACAGCGCCGAAGGCGTTTCGTTCGATTACGTTCCCGATGCGGATCCCACCGCTTATTTGCCACTGCTGCCCAAGGCGCAGGGATTGGTGCTGCGCACGCAAACTTTAAATGCGGCTCATATCGCAACCGCGCCTGATTTGCAGATCGTTTCCCGCCATGGTGTTGGGTATGATGCGGTTGACGTGCCGGCGTTAACCCAGCGCGGTATTCCTCTGGCGATTGTGGGAGATGTAAATTCGCGCACCGTTGCCGAACATGCGATGCTGCTGCTTTTGGCCGCCTCGCGCTGTTTGGTAAAATCGGTCACGGGGTTTCGCGCTGGCGATTGGGCGCAGCGTAATATGTTTGAACCGCGGGAGCTCTACGGAAAAACGCTTTTAATCGTTGGCTATGGGCGCATTGGGCGGCATTTGGCGCAAATGGCCAAGGCTTTTGGGGTGCATGTTCTGGCCTATGACCCTTATCTAGGCGCGGATCACTTTGCCGGTGCCGAACAGGTGGCCGATATTTCGACGGGTTTGAAACGGGCCGATTTGGTGTCGCTGCATATTCCAAAAGCGGATGGCCCAATATTGGGCGCGGCTGAATTGGCATTGTTGTCGGCGCATGCCGTGGTGGTTAACACGGCGCGCGGTGGTTTGATTGATGAGCCGGCCTTGGCGCAAGCTTTAAAAGAAGGTCGTTTGGGGGCTGCCGGTTTGGATGTGCTCGAGGTTGAGCCTCCCTCTTATGATCATCCTTTATTTGGCCTCGACAATGCGATTATCACGCCGCATGCGGCTGGTCTTACCGAAGAATGTGCCGAGCGGATGGGCATGGTTTCGGTGCAGAATGTTTTGGATTATTTCGCTGAAACGTTAAATCCGGATCTTGTGGTCAATGGTCCCTTTTAGGAGAATGCAATGAAGGTTGGTTTGATTGGATCAGGGTTTATGGGCAAAGCCCATGCGTTTGGCTCTGATTAACTGTATCCAATCAACCCAGGATGGCAAATGGCGAACAAGGGATGAAAAAAATGCAGCATCAAAAAGCAATTCGAGTTGGGCTGATTGGATGCGGATTTTATGCACAAAATCACCTCCATGCGTGGGATTATTTGAAGGCTCGTGGGGTTGAGTTAGTTGGCGTGTGTGATCTTGATGAAGACAAGGCACAGCGAGCGGCTAAGGAATTTGGAACAAATTTTTATACGAATATCGACAAGATGCTCGCGTTAGAGGACCTAGATCTCATTGATATCGTTACACAGGCTGAGCACCATAAAGATCTTGCTTTTGCTGTTTTAGAAAAAGGCATTTCCGCTATTGTTCAAAAACCCTTTGCTCCCACCTTGCCTGACTGTATCGAAATAGTTGACAAGGCAAAATCTTCCGAAGCTTGGCTTGCCGTTCATGAAAACTTTCGGTTTTCCCGCGTTATGCGATGCGTAAAAGAAATTATCACCAGTGGTGAAATAGGCGATTTAAATTGGGGACGGCTTACATTCAGGACTGGATTTGATATCTATAAAAATCAACCATACCTGGCTAACGAAAAACGGTTCTCTATTTTGGATTCAGGAATTCATATTTTAGATTTAGCACGTTTCTTTTTTGGCGAAGTCGAGCGTCTTCATTGTGAAACACAAAAGCGGAATCCTCGCGTTTTGGGAGAAGACACAGCTACAATTATGTTAAGACATGACACGGGCGCAGTAACTGTCGTTGAAACAACATATCAGGCCAAGCGATTACCTGATTACTTTCCACAAACATTGTTAGAAATTGAGGGAACCTCAGGATCAATACTACTGAAACCTGATCAAGTGATTACAGTTACTGCAAATAATAAATCCTATGATCGCGTTATCGAAACACCGATGCTCCCCTGGTTCTCGAAAGAATGGTGCGTCTCACAGGAAGCCGTTCTGAACACAAATTCGCACTTAATCGACTGCTACAGACAAGGTGTAGACGCTGAAATATCTGGTAGAGATAACTTAAACACATTTGCGCTTGTTGAAGCTGCTTACGATGCCGCAAGCTCGAATGGAAGCGTCCAGCCTTTAAGGTTTTCAGGTTAACTTTGTCTAATTTTGATTTGTGTTGTCTTTCTAAGAGAAAGGTTATTCATGACTGAAGGGGTGCGTTTCCGGCATTGGTTCAAGACACAGTGGTTCCTCTAATCCAAACGAAGCAGTAAAACACACTTTGTTGCACACCTAATTAATTATTATATAACTTATTGTAATTGAATATTAATCTAATACCATCGCTACTGAAAATCCTCGTGTCGGTGGTTCAAATCCGCCCC
>JAYQLI010000009.1:0-25683 GCA_038143065.1 Rhodospirillales bacterium
TCTAAATTCAGGATCACCTTCTAAATCATCAAGGTCCATATATGACAGCGGATTAAAAACGGTTTCTTCCCTAACCTGTTATGAGGGTGAACTTACCTTTTATGCTCTGCAAGAGCTGCAGCAGTTTCCCAATCTTTTCAATCATGATTGGTTGAAATATGAAAACTTATTTTCTTCTTTTTATTTAAGACAGAGGCCTGCCATATTTAAAAGAGGCGCTGCTGTATCTGTGTTGTTGCTTGAACTCAAACAGCTGCCGGCCAGAAACGCACTTTATGAAAGCTCTTCAGAATTCCAATACCCTTTGACGACCGACAGACGGGGAATGCGTGTATATCCAGCCTATATGGAGGTGATTGGTATATAAAATGTCTTCTCCCTGGTTAAAGAAAGAGATAATTATGGAGGCAATATAGGTAAAAACAAAAAGTCTTCAGAAAATTTTATGAGAAAACATTGTAAAAAATATCAGGCAAACTGCATTGAGTCAGCAGCGTCAAGCATTTCGGACGGCTTTCAGGCCTGCTTGTGATTCGTGCATTTGAAAGCGGCTATCTTGACGCTAACGGGCGCCGCCTAATTCCAAGCACCCAGAGTGCTTGATTGAGAATTTATTTGATCTAACCGCTCTAAATTAACGATTGTAGATAGCATCAGCCTATCTTGGCTCCAATCTCCTGAACGCTGGATCGCCACTGCACATAACAGCACAGACGCCACAAGCGGCACAATGAAACAGAGGGTCAAAATACGCGAGCGCCGCAGATGATTGGCATGAAGAAGCGACACGACCCGCTGTTCTAAAAAGCTTTTTCTACCTTCTCGCCAAGACAGACGATCTGCTGTTACCAAGGTGACCTTTGGAAACGCAATCAAAAAGCTGCGATCTTTGCGCAGGCTTCTTTGACAAACGGAGAGCAAAGTTTCACAATAAGAAACGATATCAACCCGACCTTTTTTAAGCACTTCGCTGTCACAGCTTAATTCGCGCAAATGTTCAACTTGCCGCTTCCAGGCGTGATATGCTGGGTTCCAAAAAAAGATTGGTTTTAAAACTTCGAGTAAAATCTCCCATTCGATATCGCCTTGCCGCAAATGCTGTAGCTCATGCGCCAAAGATACTTTCATCTCATCCTTTTGGCCAAGCATATGGGACGGGATGACAATATAATAATTTCGCAAACCACGCGTTGAGAAAGGCACCAAGATCCTGTCAGATAAACCGATTTTCACCCGCCCCAACTTACGCCAAGCGTGGCTTTGACGCACTATTCTGTAAAGACAAAATGCTGAAAAAATCAACCGCCAGACAGAGATCGCACAACCCAATAGAAACGCAGCAATTATGCTTGACGCGCCCCATCCAACAGCGTTTGCTACATTTTCAGTCAAGGTGCCGCGGACTGCCAAAAGACGCTCTAGATCGGCCGCTTTCATATCAAATCCACCGCTTAAGTAATGCGAGACAATTTGATCTGACAGATTGAACTTTAAATGCGCGGTAAACCCGTGTGTTTGCAGAGCATTCAACGTTAAAATCAAAGCGGGAGAAATAAGAACGGCCAAGAATAAGGCGTTCAAAAGTTTCAAATGGCTTCGATAAGCATGCTGTAAGCCAAAGGTTTGCAATAGATAGCGACAGATCCACCATCCCGAAAATGCCACCAAAATCAAAATATTTAATGTGATGAACACATCTAAAATAGCACTAATCGATATCATTTTTTAACCTCTTATCCACAAGTTCACGGATTTGAGACAAGGCTTCTTCTGTCAGAGATTCATCATTCACCAAACGTGCAACCAAAGAAGCAGGCGCATCGTCAAACAGTTTGGTGGACAGATCTTTTAGCGAGCGCGCTTGATAAGCATGTTTTGCCAAAGCCGGTTGATAAACATGGCTTTTGCCTTCTTTGCGGCTGGTAACAAATTCTTTTTGCTCTAAAATCCGAAGGATTGTTGCTGCGGATGTATAGGCCAAATCACGCTCATTCGGCAGTTTGTCCAGCACATCGCGCACGGTGGCTTCCCCTAAGGCCCAAAGCTTGCTCATAAATTCCAACTCAACTTCAGTCAGAAATTCATGTTTTTTCTTTTCTCTCATTAAATTCGGTCCTCGGGCTATGTACGCCTTGCTTCTTAAATCAGTAAACACGAAACATCATTAATTCCAAAGTGAAATTTCAAACTTTCCAAAAACAGAAAACCATCCACCCAATACTAATCGCCACTGGCCACCATAATGGTTGCCCCATCAGGCCAAGCCACGCCAAAAAGATATAAGCTGCCCCCAATAACGAAATAAACAATCTATCACCGCGCGTGGTCGTTAATCCCAAGACACCGCGCCGCTCATCGCCACCCGGTCGGCGTATTTCCAAAACGGTGATCACTGCCATCGCTGAAAAGATCCGCAAAATAATAGAAATGTGGCCGGTGTCCATGCCATCCAAAAATCTGGCCATAATGGGTCCGTCCAGGAAAACCCAACCTCTTCTTTTTTTGCCGCCACTTTTCCCCCAACCAGAGGCGAGCGCTTGATTCAATGGCAAAGCCAAGAATAGGAATGAAAGAAAACGAAACATCACACCCTTCCCAGGGCAAAAACCTTTAGCAATGTAATTGCGTACAAAATAGATAACGATCGCCCCGGAATGATGGTCAGCGTTCCCGCTGCCGCCAGCAAACCCAATTCATATCCGGCAGAAGAAGCCGTTTTGGTCATCGTTGCCGCAATAGGCTTAGCGGCAACGGCAGTCAGCGTTTTGGCCAATAAAAGCTCGACCCATGAAAACATGAAGCAAAAGAAGGCAGCAACGCCAACTCCAGCTTTGATTGTTGGCAAAAAGATAGAGACAAAAAACCGCGGAAAAGAATACCCGTCAACATAAGCGGTTTCATCAAGCTCTTTTGGAACACCCCCATAAAGCCTTCTAAAATCCAAACCGCTAAGGGGATATTGAACAAGCAATGCGCCAGCGCAACGGCCAAATGGGTATCAAATAAACCAACCGAGGAATAAAGCTGAAAGAATGGCAGTGCGAATACAGCAGCCGGAGCCATACGATTTGTCAGCAACCAGAAAAACAATTGTTTGTCGCCTAAGAACCGATAGCGCGAAAAAGCATATGCTGCAGGCAACGCCACGCTGACGGAAAAACCGCATTGAGCGATACATACAGGATCGAATTATAATAGCCCCAATACCAAGTTGGATCGGTGAAAATGACGCGGTAATTGTCAAAGGTAAATGTTTGCGGAAACAGACTAAAACCAGACAAAATCTCGCCCGTGGTTTTAAAGCTCATCGCCACCAACCAATAAATAGGCAACATCAGAAACAGAATATAGATAATCGGAATTAATGACCGTTTCCTCATTTTCGATCATCCTTTGTCATCAAAGTGTAGAACAGCCAGCTCACCAGCAAGGTGATGGCGAAATATATCAAAGACATTGCCGCCGCAGGGCCTAGATCAAACTGACCAAGCGCTATTTTCACCAAATCGATCGACAGCAAGGTGGTTGAATTGCCCGGGCCACCACCGGTTAAAACGAAAGTTTCCGTGTAAATATTGTAGCTGTCCATGAAGCGCAGGAGAATGGCGATGGTCAACACCGTCTTCATTTTTGGCAATTGAATATAGCGAAACACTTTCCAGGGTGATGCAGCATCGATTTTAGCCGCTTGATAATAGGCATCGGGAATAGAGACCAACCCAGCATAAGACAAAAGCACCACAAGCGAGGTCCAATGCCAAACATCCATCACAATAATGGTTACCCATGCCGCAAAGGGATTTTGCGTCATATCATAAGTGATGCCCAAAACATTGTTCATCAAATATCCCAAAAGGCCGATTTCAGGCAGGGTAAAGATATTCCACATGGCCCCAACCACATTCCATGGGATCAACATCGGCAACGCCATCATGACCAAGCAAACCGAAACCCAGATCCCTGGCGCGGCATAGAAAGTGCAATGATAATGCCCAACGGCACTTCAATAATTAAAATTGAGGCTGTGAATAAGAATTGCCGCCCAACGCGGCTTGGAAACGCTCAGAGCGCAAGATTTGTTCAAACCAATCTACCCCTGCCAAAAATACATTATTTCCAAAGGTTTTTGCACCGAATAATTCACAACCGTCATGATTGGAACCAACGCATTAAAGGCAACCAGCAATAAAACAGGCAAAACAAAAAACCATGCTTTCTGATTTTCAGTTTTCATACCTGTGCCTCCGTTGCGATCCAACCATCCCGATAAAGCCGCGTTTGATCTTGACGAAATGCCAAATTTACCCAATCGCCTTTCGCGGGCATCTGACCTGCACCAACGGCTTTGACATGACTGGAACCTACAACAACTTCCACGATGGAATGACGCCCAACATCAGAAACTTTATGAACTTGGCCCCGAATGCCCTGATCGGCAAAGGAAATAAATTCCGGACGTATTCCCAATTGAAGCTGGCCGCCTGATCCAATGACAGGGCCTTCCAACGCCATCACATGGTTTTCAAAAAGCACATCGCCATCTTTTAGCGTGACCGGCAGGATATTCATGCCCGGCGATCCGATGAAATGCCCTACGAAAACATGTTGTGGACGTTCGAATAATTCCACCGGGGTTCCGATTTGTACAACCTCGCCCTCTTGCATCACAACCACTTGATCGGCAAAGGTCAACGCTTCCGTCTGATCATGCGTAACATAAATCATCGTGGCCCCAACCCGCTGGTGCAGTTCTTTAAGTTTGGACCGTAATTTCCACTTCAAATGAGGATCAATGACGGTCAGGGGCTCATCAAACATCACCACATTCACATCTTCGCGCACCAACCCGCGCCCCATAGATACTTTTTGCTTATTATCGGGAGATAAATTTGACGCCCGGATATCGAGCATGTCTTCAACCTCTAACAAGGCGGCAATTTGCTCCACCCGGCTGGCGATTTTTTCTTCATCGACGCCACGATTGCGCAGCGGAAAAGCAAAGTTTTCGCGCACCGTCATCGTGTCATAAATGACCGGGAATTGGAAAACCTGCGCAATATTGCGTTGATCAGGTGGCAGATCGGTGACATCGCGATCGTCGAATAAAATGCGCCCCGATGAAGGTTTTAACAATCCCGAAATTATATTCAGCAGGGTGGATTTTCCGCATCCCGACGGCCCCAACAGCGCATAGGCGCCACCGTCTTGCCAATCAAGGTCGATTTCTTTGAGCGCATAATCCTGAATATTTGCAGGGTGAGGCAAATAAGAATGGCGCAATTTGGACAGCGTTATTTTGGCCATCAAGCAACAAGCCTCCCATCCGGGTCGAAGTAAAACGCTTGGCTCACATCCATGAAAAATTCATGCTCCTGCCCCACATGATAACGATAGACACCATGGGCAAGAGACACCCAGCTATCCGCCCCCATTTGGAAATGCGCACTGGAATCCGAGCCTGACAACTCTGTTACCAAAACGCGCCCTGGAACAGCGATGCTTTGCGCATCTTGGGCCGTAGGGGTGACGTGGTGGGGGCGAATTGCCATTGTGTAAGTACCATCGGGTAAAACTGCCGCGTCTCCGCTTAGCGGCCAACTGGGGCCTTTATCGATTTGCGCCAAAGCGCCTTTTTTAACCACAATGGCCGTGTTGATTGGAGGGTCGGAAAAGACCCGAGCTGCGGCAAGGCTTTGCGGAGAACGGTAAATTTCCGCCGTCGGACCGAATTGGGTTGTAACCCCATCATCCATAAGCACCGTCTTTCCGCCCAACAGCAATGCCTCTTCTGGCTCAGAAGTCGCATATACCACCACAGCTCCGCGGCCTGCGAATAATTCAGGCAACTGTTCGCGCAGTTCTTCGCGCAACTTATAATCCAGATTTGCAAGCGGTTCGTCTAAAAACACCGTGCGGCTTTCCTTGGCAATGGCGCGCGCCAAAGCGCAGCGCTGTTGTTGGCCTCCGCTTAATTCATGGGGCCGGCGCGCCAACATTGGGCGCAGCTGTAAAATATCCGCCGCCTCTTCCACACGCCCAGCGATTTCTGACTTGGCCATACCCGCCACGCGCAGCGGAGATGCGATATTGTCAAAAACGGTCATATGGGGGTAATTCACAAAGAACTCGTGCACCAAACTGATATTTCGCTTTTGCGTTGACAGCTTTGAAACATCTTCTCCATTCATCAATATTTGACCCGTTGCCAAAGGGTCCAAACCCGCCATCAATTTGATCATCGAGGTCTTTCCAGATCCTGTCTGACCAAGAAGTACGTTAAAGTGACCCGGTTCAAAAAGCAGCGATGTTGGTTTGATATGGGTGATCCCGCGGATCACTTTACTCGCCCCTCTGAGCTCTAAGGTCATTGGTTATCTTTCTGCATTCGATTTTTGTGTATCATTATGAAATGGCCAGAGCTTGGCAACAGCTCTGGCCTGAATTGGCCCCATTTAGGTGGGGCCAAGCCATGTTACTTATTCCAACGGGCTACGAGTTCATCATAGTTTACCGTCTGGCCTTGTGGTTTTTCGTTGTCCAGCTTCGCTTTCGCGCCGCCTTTACCCAACCACACAGATGGATCTTGCTCTTCATTCAACCGAGGACCACATCCACCATAGACATTGGCAGCTTCATCAGCAGCTTGCATCCGTGCCATGGTGATATCCATTTCTTCGGCCAAGCGATCCATCGCTTCTTGTGGCGTAAACGCGCCTGAGTTCACGTCTCCGATTTGCTGCCACCAAATTTGGGCCAGCTTTGGATAATCAGGAACGTTGATCCCTGTGGGTGACCAAGCGACACGATCCGGTGAGCGATAGAATTCGACCAAGCCCCCAGTTTCGGAGCCCGCTCAGTGAAAGAGGCATGATTAACCGAGCTGTCGCGGGTAAATGTCAGACCAACATGTGATTTTTTCACATCAACGGTTTTTGACGTCACGAATTGGGCGTAAAGCCAGGCTGCTTGCGCACGCTCAGATGGGGTCGATTTCAAGAATGTCCAAGATCCCACATCTTGATAGCCCACCTTTTGGCCTTTTTCCCAGTATGGGCCATGCGGAGAAGGTGCCATCCGCCACAAGGGGTTCCCGTCGCTGTCAACCGTGTTATTGCCTTCTGACCGTGGCTTCACCATATCGGCCGTAAACGCTGTATACCAGAAAATCTGCTGGGCCACATTGCCTTGCGCCAAGGCTGGCAAAGATTGGTAGAAATCGTAGGATGCAGCACCGGGAGGAGCATAGTTGCGCAGCCACTCATCCCATTTGCGGATCGCATATACCGCCGCTGGGCCGTTTGCCGCCCCGCCACGTGATACAGAGGCACCGGCAGGGTTACACGATCCCGCTTCCATGCGAATGCCCCATTCATCAATTGGCACACCGTTCGGCGCACCTTTGGAACCGGTGCCCGCCATTGACAGCCACGCATCCGTCATCCGCCAACCAAGATCTGGCGCGCGTTTACCGTAATCCATATGGCCATAAATAGCGACGCCATCCACTTCTTTCACATCATTTGAAAAGAAATCGGCAATGTCTTCATAGGCAGACCAGTTTACCGGAACACCCAGCTCATACCCGTATTTTGCTTTAAACGCCGCTTTGTTATCGGCATCGTCAAACCAATCCTTGCGGAACCAGTACAAGTTGGCGAATTGCTGGTCGGGCAATTGATACAAATTGCCATCGGGACCAGTGGTGAATTGAATGCCCATAAAATCGTCTAGATCAAGCGTGGGTGATGTTGTTGCAGCCCAGTCGCCGGCCATTTGTTCCGTTAAGTTATACGCCAATTGCAAACGTGAATGGGTTCCAATCAAATCAGAATCGTTCACATACCCATCATAAAGGTTGCGCTGCGTTTGCATCTGCGTTTGCACCGCTTGCACCACTTCACCCTCGCCCAGAATCTGGTGATTCACCTTAATTCCAGTAATCTCTTCGAACGCCTTGGTCAGCACTTCGCTTTCATATCCATGGGTTGGAATGCCCTCGGATAAAACATTTACTTCCATGCCACTATAAGGTTTTGACGCTTCGATAAACCAGTTCATTTCGGCCATTTGCTCGTCTTTTGACAAGGTCGATGGCTGGAATTCTTGGTTGATCCATTTCTGGGCTGCTGCCTGATCGGCAATAGCAGTCCCATGCCCTGCAATGACAGCCAAAGCCGCCGTTGCAGAGAGTAAATACTTACGCATTGTATATCCTCCCGAAAAATTTATAACCGGTCTTTGCCGGATATCGATATCGTAATATTATGGAAATATAACTGTCAAACTAAAAATTTAGTAGATTGAAAATAAAAGTTAAATCATTAAAAAACAATAACTTAATTGGTTAATCTTCAAAGTTTTTATAACTCTGCTTGCAAAATCAAAACAAATGAGTCGTCCGGTCACAACAATTGCCTACCCTATGACCCCGCGATGCTCAGAACTGGGAAGGCGCTCACTCATACGTATCTTTGTTTTAGCAAAGCGCGGCAGTCAACCATACAAAACCTTAACTGAAACCAACTGTTCAGATTCTAAACGAGACGAAGCTTAACGATGGTTTTGCCAAGCCATGAGCTGTAAAATCGCAATCCAACCCGGCTTTTAAAAGCACCTTGGAAAAACGTGTGAATGTTCATCAAGATCAGGCTTCTTGCGGGATGCAATGGCAGGTATCCAGCTGTTGCATTATCGCACCTGATGAGATTGGAAGGCGATCTTGGTATTTAGATGAGGCATCAGCTGTGTCGTTTATGTTAAAGCCTTTTCCTGATACTCTGTCTCTGCTGAGTTCATATCGTTTGCCCGTGAGCATGTCTTTCTTAAGCCTTGGCGTGAGATGGCTGTGGTGGCGCTCAATCATGCCAATGCTGATGCCCATCTTTATGGCTAGGGCATAGATATCCATTCCATCGTATATCACAGCGAATGTCGCGTAAGTATGGCGCAGGCTATAGAGCGTTCCGTTAAGACCCGTACGTGGGCATTTGATCAGCTCGCTCTCTTTCATGAATGCGCGGAAGGTTTGATGGATGTTCTTGCTCATAGTCCCATCAGGCAATCTAAATACTGGCAGATCTACGCGCTCTTTCACCAGCTGTTCAAAGCTCATGTGATTGAGGTCTTCTGAGCGTTCATGGATGCGTTTGAGGTAATTGATGGTTCCGCTGCGGCAGATGATATCCCGCCTGCCCGTTTTCCCTGTCACGCTCATTTCAAGGTATTGAAGATCATTTTCCTCAAACAGCGTGATGTGTTTCCCGTTCAGGTTACGAGCCTCAGCCCCATGGCGCATCCTTGTATTGGCCAAGATGAGAACATAATCATGCATGAGATATCGTATGTCAGTGGCTTGCCCACTTTGCCTTGTTTGATCCAGTGCGGCAGTTTACGGATCATGGTTGCGTATTCTTCGCGCGTGAAGTCTGGACGGCGTTCGCTTTTCTCACCTTTGTTCAAAAGCATTGGCACGTTTTTGTGTGCCAGAAAGCCCTTTCCACAGCTTCATCAAACACGCGGTTCATTGCAGAATGTGTGTGTTGAGTGTAACTTGCTTTGGGCTCCCTGCCCATCTTTGATCGGCGCCACTCATAGAAGCTTTGCACCTTCTCATAATCAACGGAGGTTACGTACTGTGAGCCAAAGTCGGGAATGCGGTATCGCTCAATGCACATGATGTACTCTGCATAGACTTTCTTGCCCAAGCCCGCGTCCAATTGCTTGCGCATATCGCCAATTGCCAGCCGCGCTACATCTGAGAACTTCTTGGTAATCACAGGAAGGTCGTTCTTATGTCTGAACTTATATTCTAGATAAGTGTCCCGCGCGATCTCTTTGGCTTCATTGAGATCTTTTTTACCCAGTCTTGATCCTAATCGCTTTGCCATCAATGCTAAATGCAGCCTGCCATCTACGACTACGTTCGCGGCGATACACACGAACCTGATCGTCCAAGGTCAATATATTATCATCTCGCAAGTGTCGCAGGCCAAACTCCTTAACCAAATTATAGGGCGCGCAACACCGACAAGTCTACCTAACTGCGTTTTTGTTCTGTAGAATGCTCACGATGGACTATGCTCATTCACTAGGGTTAAGACACAAAGTTTGCATTTAATGGCGGAAACACATTTTTACAACAAACAGCTAACTCAAGCGACTTCGAACACCGATGCAGCTCTCATGCCTACAACAACACCCTGAGGACGTTTACCTAATCTTTGACCTCAATATCTACTTTGCCCAATTAAAGCGCGTCCTTATCAAGTGGGTTATGGCGAGATCAAATTTCCGCCAACGTAAATATTGACCGACTTCTTGGATAAGGGCGAGATTGGAGTTATTGATAGAGGGAGTTGGTATATGAAGAATTTTACTATTGCAGCACTAATCGCATGCTCTCCTGCGTTGGTATTTGCGGGTGGACATGGAAGTTTAGCTGGACATGGAACTGGAGTTACAATTGATAATTATCATGGAGGAAAGACTGGCGGTCTAGTTATGCAGACCACTCAGGATGTATGGATTTGGGACAATCCACCAGAAGGGTTTCCAGCAGCGTCAACTGCGACATGCAACCAATACATCGCATTTGGAGCCACACCACAGCCCATTGGTGGAACGTTTGTATGCAGATCCGTAGATCCAGACGGCGACGTGTTGCTCAATACTGGGGCGTTTCAACCAGACGGTTCGGCTATGATAAAAAGCATAGCAGCAACTGGCAAATGGGCCGCATATGTTGGAGCTAGCTGGATCGGAAAAACAACTATCCAAGCGGGCGAAAACGCAACAGTATACACGTTCACACCGACAAATTAGAAAACAACGAGCAGGACGCAACCTGCTCGTTTAAACTTCATTATTATGGCGCGCAACACCGACACGTCTACCAAACTGTGCTACAGGTGCTATATGAGGGAAATTTTAGCCTTCGCAAATTGTTTAACCCACAGGTCAGCACAAATATTTCGAAAAAAGCATAAACAAAAAAATAAACATTCTCTTTGCCTATGCTCATGGCTTACGCACCTAAAACCAGCGCTGCTATACTTGGCCACTATACTCAGTATTTCAAAATAGTTCTTTGTCTTTATAGGCAGATTTTCATTATCGTTCGCCAAACCCACCTCCGCCAGGGGTTTTTAGAACAACCACATCACCGCTCGAAACAGAGATTTCATCATTTCCTTCAGAATCTGATGCTCTCCATTTGCACGGATAACGCTGTTCTCACCCATTGCACCCGCAGCGCCGCCTTTTGCTCCATGAGGAGTTGTAATTCGGTGTGACGAGAGCATGGTTACAGTCATTGGCTCTAAAAACTGGAGTTTTCTTATAATACCATTACCGCCAACAAAGCGGCCCTGACCGCCAGAACCGCTGCGAATAGAGAATTCGTTCAAGCGCACCGGAAAAACGGGTTTCCAGCACCTCAGATCCGTCATCCGGGTATTGGTCATATGGCTAGCACTGCGCTGGCCCCATCAAAACCATCGCCCGCTCCCGCGCCGCCGCAAATCGTTTCATAATTCTGATAGCTATCATTGCCATAAACAAAATTATTCATTGTCCCTTGGCTACCAGCGATCACGCCCAACGCACCATACAGAGTATCAGCGATGGCCTGGCTGACCTCGGTATTACCTGATATTACAGCAGCTGGAGCTTTTCGGGTTGATCATACTGCCCTCAGGAACCACCAAGGTTAAAGGTTTTAAACAGCCTTCATTCATTGGAATATCTGCACCCACCAAAGTGCGAAAAACATAAAGAACAACGGCCCGGCAAATTGCCAAAGGCGCGTTATAATTAAATTTATTTTTTGGGATGATGTGCCGGTGAAATCTCATGGTTCCCTGTCGGGCTTCATGATCGACAGAAATCGCGACTTGTATCTGATCGCCACTATCAAGGCGATAGGTAAAGTCACAATCATGCAACACATCCAAAACCTGACGGACGCTTTCTTCTGCGTTATTCTGAACATGCGTCATATAGGCATGCACAGTCTCAAGCTCCAAATTGTGCCGTAATTTTCTAATTCCTGCACACCCGTAGCATTTGCCGCAATCTGCGCAGATAGATCTGCCATATTTTGGTCAACATCTCGGCAGGGGTATTCGCCAGATTCTAATAAAGCGCGGGTTTCCGCATCGCGCATTTGTCCCTGCGACACCAACAAAAAATTATCAATGACCACGCCTTCTTCATGGATTATCTGACTGTCTGGAGGTGCAGATCCTGGGGTCTTTCCTCCGATATCAGCATGATGGCCCCGGCTTGCAACCGTATAGATGATCTGCTCACCGCTTGTATCAAAAACAGGAGTTCAACCGTTACATCTGGCAATGCGCAATGCCCCGTTAAACGGGTTATTCATCATAAATACATCGCCAGGTTTGATCGCGCCTTTGTTCAGGCGCAATATGGTGCGTACGCTTTCAGACATAGAACCGAGATGCACAGGGACATGCGGCGCATTCGCCACAAGATCGCCGGCTTGATCGAACAGGGCGCATGAAAAATCATAACGTTCTTTTATATTTACCGAATAAGCCGTGTTAGCCAAGGTCGCGCCCATCTGATCGGCGATGGACATAAACAAATTGTTAAACACCTCAAGCATCACTGGATCCACTTGGGTTCCAATAGCGTCTTGGCGCTTTTAAGGGCATGACGCGACCCAGGATCAATGCCCCGCCTTCTGCGCATTCTGCATGCCAGCCCTGTTCCAAAATATTAGTTCCCGTAGGCTCACTGATAATGGCGGGACCCTCAACAATTTGACCTTGCGACAGCAAACTTTCTCTCAACCAGTGGCACCGTGCGAAATGCCCCTGAGACCACATCTCCGCCTGTTGTGAAGGCACTTGATTGCTAGGCATATCGGGCATTTTTACGGTCTCACCGGTTGACCCAATCGCTTCCGCGGTCAGCAGATCGATCAACAGCAAGGCGTCTTTTGGATAAAAGCCAAAACGTTTCTGATGCGCCGCTTCAAAGGCTGCAGTCATTTTTGAGGCGTCGTAAAAGGTATTTCCAAAGTCTGCTGTGCGCCCTCAGGGCGAATATGAGCCATTTTCTTCATAGTGATCTGATCCACGGGAATAGATTGGCTTGCGACTTCAGACTTCGCTTTTTCCACCAGATCCGCCATCACTTTTTCGGCCTGGGCCAAAGCCGAAAACCCTTTCCCAAATTGATGTTCTCGCAACGCGCGCACATCCGCCAAACCCATGCCAAAGGCCGATAATACACCTGCAAAAGGGTGGATAAACACGCGCTCAATGCCCAACGCATCTGCAACCAAACACGCATGCTGACCACCCGCACCTCCGAAGCAGTTCAGCGTATACCGGGTCACATCATAGCCGCGTTGAACGCTAATTTTTGATCGCGTTGGCCATATTTTCCACTGCAATACGCAAAAAACCTTCTGCAAGCTCCTCGATCGGTTTTTCAATACCAATCTCGTGGGCTAAAGCCTGAAACTTTTGCTAACAACAGCTTTATCAAGGGGTTGGTCCGAATTCTGTCCGAAAACCGCAGGAAACAAATGCGGCTGCAATTTACCCAAAAGCACATTGCAATCTGTCACCGTCAACGGGCCATCGCGCCGATAGGCCGCAGGCCCGGATTTGCGCCAGCGCTTTCAGGCCCAACTTGCATGCGCCCATCGCGATAGGATAACAACGAACCCCCACCTGCAGCCACAGTGTGAATTGACATCATCGGGGCGCGCATGCGCACACCCGCCACTTCTGTTTCAAAGCTGCGTTCAAATTCGCCCGCATAATGACACATCTGTAGAAGTGCCGCCCATATCAAAGCCAATTAACTTATCATAGCCAAGCTCTGCGGCGGTTCGCACCATCCCAACCACGCCACCCGCAGGGCCAGAAAGAATAGCATCACGCCCCTCAAACAAGCTCGCATCGGTCAATCCACCATTTGAACGCATGAACATCAAACGGGGGCTTTTTTCTTGCTCTGCTGCTCCCAACGCGTCTGAAACTTGTCGAACATAGCGGCGCAAAATAGGCGACAGATAAGCATCTACAACCGCTGTATCACCCCGAGCCACCAATTTTATTAAGGGGCTGGCTTTATGGCTCAACGAAATTTGTGAAAATCCTGCCTGCCGGGCCAATTTCCCCAATACTATTTCATGCGCGGGATATCTATAACTGTGCATCAATGCGATCGCCACAGAGCGATATCCTTTCGCAAAAGCCGCGGCCAGAGCCTGCGTCGCCTGCGCTATATTACAGGGCTGCAACACCTGCCCATCGGCCGCTATGCGCTCTTCTATTTCGGCCACCTCACTATAAAGAAGTTCTGGTAGTTGAATATTTAAATCGAACAAGCGCGGCCGGTTTTGATAGCCAATGCGCAATAAATCACCCAAACCTTGTAATCAGCAACAAAGTCGGCTCGCCTTTACGTTCCAACAGGGCATTTGTGGCAACGGTAGTACCCATTTTCACCGCGCCTATTTTTCTTTGGAATAGGCTCGGCCTCACCAGACCCAACAAGTTTCGGATGCCATATATGGCAGCATCTTCATAGGCCTCGGGGGTTCTCCGACAGCAGTTTATGGGTGTACAGCCTACCCTCGGGGGTTTTCGCGACGATATCAGTAAATGTTCCCCCACGATCGATCCAAAACTGCCACATGGCACAACTCCTTCCTGCGCTGGCATGCCAGCCGGTTACACATATTAAAAAATAATTCCGAGAGGCTTAATATACCAAAGATGGCAACCACAGCGCCAAACCAGGAAACACCAATAGCAAACCCAACATTACAAACATCGTAATCACAAAAGGCAATGCCCCTTTGATCACGTCATTCATCGGCCCGCCTTGGCGAATGCCCTGAACAACATAAAGATTGATCCCAATCGGGGGCGTAATCAGCGCCGTTTCCAAAAGCACCATCAGTAAAATTCCAAACCAAACCGGATCAAAACCCAAAGCGACAACAATCGGCGTTATCAGAGGTGCCATGGTCAGCAGCATAGATAAGGTTTCCATAAAGCACCCAATTATAACCAAAACTGCAACGATCATCAGCATCGTTTGCATCGGCGTCCAGCCAAGCCCAGTAACAAAATCCGTTAAGGCTTGCGTCAGGCCGATAATTGACAGCACAAAGTTCAAAAAGACCGCAGCAATGATGATGAGCATAATCATTGCTGTTGTGCGCATGGTTCCCTCGGCGGCTTGACGCATCATGCCCAATGACAATTTGCCATTGGCAAAGGCCAAGAGCATCGCCGCAACCACGCCCAACGCAGCAGCTGAGTTGGCGTAGCGATTCCTGCATAAATAGATCCAACAACCACCGCGAAAATGCCTAAAGGAGGTAGCAATGAAGGCAAAGCGCTTAGCCGCTCCCACCACCAGCTGTGGCGCAGTTTTTTCTCCCCCCATTTTGGGTTCAACATGCATGCGATGATAACGGTCGACATGAATAACAAAGCCAAGAGAAACCCTGGTAAAAAACCCGCCAGGTAAAGTTCTGGCACGGACGTATTGGTCAGCAATCCATAAAGAATTAAATTAATAGATGGCGGAATTAAAATTCCCAATGTGCCCCCGGCGGCCACCGTGCCCAAAAACAAACTTTCATTATAGCCACGCTTCTTTAATTTGCGGCAGAGCAACCGTACCAATAGTAGCGGCCGTTGCCACCGAAGATCCCGGAGGTTGCAGCGAATAGAGCAGATGAGCCGATATTAGAATGCATTAAGCCCCGGCAACCAGCCAAGCCACTTTACGATGCTGTCATACATACGCTCCGTGATGCCAGCGCGCAGTAAGATTTCCATCATGACGAACATGGGGATCGCCACCAGCAAGAAATCAGTTGAGGTTTGCCAAGCCAAGTCGGAAAATGGCGCGGTAGAGCGGCATGGGACTATCGGTATATTGTAGGGATCAGCCCAACCAGCCAAGCGACGCTGCAATCGGCACCGATAGCCCTATCAAGCCTAATAAAATCAAAAGTGTTTTAAAAAGCATCAGATTAAACCGTTTCGTCTTCGATTTGTTCGTCCAATGATTTGACGCCAATCAGATCCTGCGCCCCGCCCGTATCGCCCTGAAGCATGCGTTTAAGCGCCACCAGCCCGATCAAAAAACCGGAAAAACAAGAAAAGCATCCATCCGAGCAACCAAGGAATTTGGGGCAAGGCGAGCGGCACGCGCATCGGCGTAATAGAACGCGATCCGTTTTCCAAGGAATCTGCCACCATATACCAAACATTTTCTACAAGAATTACAGCAAACCCCATCAGCAAAATCATACCGAATAAATTGACGACCCCCTGCAGGCTTTTGGGAAAAAGGCTAAGCAACGCATCAACGCGAATATGAGCCCGTTCAAACAGGGCATAAGATAGCAAGCGCTGTCGCGACGCCGAATGTATACCCTGAAATTTCATCGGCCCCTCCCAGCGAAATATTAAAAATTTTGCGTAGGAAAACTTCAAAGGTCACCAGAAATGCTGAGAAAACAATCAATCCGCCGCCAAGCCATGTTAACCAAAGACTAACTCTGCGCGTATTATCTAACAAACGTTCTAACATCTCAGTTCCTCGTTGATCTCAAATAGGGCGGCGGGAATGTCGCCGCCCAGTTTATCAAGCGCTTATTTGGCAGCGGCCGTCAGCCCCAAGATCGGACCAACGGTTGCGTTCCAATTCTCAGCGCATTCGGCACCACAACGCTCAGCCCAACGCGCCAGAACTACATCTGTTGCAATTGTATCGCGCAGTGCAAGATCAGCGGCCGAAGGTTCTACCAAAGTCATCGACCCACCTTCTCCTACAGAACAAGCTCCACCCGTTATGCAAGAAATGGCAATATCATCCTCGGTTGCGGTTTCTTTCCACATTGCATCAGTAAGTGCTGCTGTTTCGCTTTGCATCAACGCTTGCTGATCTGCGGACAGGCTGTTCCATTTATCCAAATTCATGGCGCCAAAGGCTAGACCCCAACCCACACGTAAGGTGAATGCATGCGTTGCAACTTGGTTCCATTTGGCAATGTGTATGCAGACATTGTTCCCAGCCTTAGCACAACCACAACGCCTTTCTCAAGTGCTGGAATGACTTCCCCAAATGAGACTGTGACCGAGGTACCACCCACGCCTTCGACAAAATCACCTAATGTGGTCGAGTAAACCCGGATTTTCTTACCTCTCGAGGTCTGCAATACCATTCACTTCCCCCATTGCACCACAAAGTCTGGTTGTGTGGGAATGGGTAAAGCATCAGTAATTTTGCATTATAAATTTCTTCAAATGCTTTCTCTAAAGTTGGGAAAGTAGGCGTCAGATACTTTTCGCTGCGTATCGATATCTTGTGTCAATGAAGACAGATCAGCACCCTCAAAAATAGCATTTTCAGCCGCCACATAACCTGGCAACCCGAAGGCGAAATCAAACACGCCGTTTTTGACCAAACGCATTATTTCAAATCCCTTCAAACCAAGGCCGGATTGAGACTGGATTTTGCCTACGATATCCCGCCTTGAAGCCGCGTTGAGGCGGGTGTTGAAAAATGGCTCTTCATGTTTTTGAAAATTGGTCAGGCTAGACCAAGTTCCCACCGCAGTCAGGACCACTGGCCCATCGGCCAAGGCTGCGCTGGCACTCAAGGCCAATCCTGCGAGTGCTGTAGTGATTTTTTTCAGTTTCATTTTTAGTCTCCCTTTTGGTTATGAGTTTTGTGGATTTGGTAAAATTAGAAGTTTCGGCATTTTCTGACACATCTGTAACCAGCATATGGCCAGGAGAATGCGTGATGCAGATCGGCAGTTTTGCACGAGCAGTACGTTTTGCGGGTCACTCCACAGGCCCAATAAACGGGTACCTCACCGGGTTGAATTTCAACTGCATCACCCCAATCTGGTTGGCTTAGATCTGTGATCCCAATCTCTGCCGGATCACCCGTTGCAATAGGCGCACCATGCGCCTGCGGATATTGACGGCTGATGCGGCGTGCTTTGCTCAACCAGCTCTCTCTGGAATGGGGCGCATTGTCGCCACCATTTTGCCCGAAAACCTGCCCGCAGGTACCAAATCAATATTGCTGCGATACATTGGAACATTTTTGCCCGTTTCGACATGCCGAACTGGAATGCCATTTCGGATCAACGCATTTTCGAACGTAAACGAACAGCCTAGTGCCACCGTCACGAGATCTCTGACCATATATTGGATATATCGGTCACCCCTCGCGCAATGCCCCATCTTGAAAGACGCGATATTTGGAAACATCGCTGCGGATATCAATCTCTTTGCCAAGTGTAGGTAAAAACGGTGGTGAGCCACTATCTCCGATCCCAACAATCGGGCATGGTTTGGATCTTTTGATAAAAAGCGCAAAAAGTTCAATGCGTAGCACTCGACAAAATCGCCAGATTGCATTGAAGTTTACCAGCTGCCAGGCCAGCAGTATGCCCTTTATAAAGCCCCGCCCGAATGGCAGCGCGCAGCTCGGCAGGCGTAACCATTTTCAAATCAGCATGTGTTTTTAGTTTCTGATAACATAACAGCGCTCTAATAATATTCATCAGAGCATTGCACAGAGCGCCTTATCCATTCAAATTATCATTTTATATCACTTGTGACAATTTTTTGAAATTGAGGTTGGGATTTATCCCAATTTAAAGCTACATCTTGCGCAATTACGGCACTATTTTCACAAGGAAGCTACATGTGGCTCTGACAGATAAGAGGCCGTAAACTGTAGGGGCCGTGGGCGAAATCCAGCATCAAATTCTACGATTTGTTCTGACTTTAGAAAGTCACGCGCCAATGCACGCGGATAAGGCCCCACAGCGATTCCGCTGCAATCATTTTCAAACTGGCTGATAGAGAAGCTGAGGCAAACACCCGGACGCTTGGGCCTATTCTTCGGGATAATTCTGACATCAGCTCGCGATAGGGCCGCGTCATTCGCGCGTATGAAATGACCGGAACGACACTTAGATCGGTTTGTGCGTTTGAGACAGACCGATACCAGTGCAAATCAAAAGATGGCAAGGGAACGTTTTCAACAGAAAATTCTGACACGGGTCCCATCAAAAACGCTAGGTCTAGTTTGCGTTCCAACAACGACGTGCGTAAATTCAAAGATATGTCGACCGTAAGGTCCACATTGACGCGTGGGTAAGTTTCACTAAAAGCTTTTAGAAACTCTGGCAGCCAAGCCCGTGCAATTGTTTCAGATGCCCCCACCCGGAACAAACCATCAGCTTCAGACGGGTTCGCAACGCGCTGTTTTATCTCTTCTTCAACGAAGAGCATTTGTTCCGCATAAGATAAGAGCAAAGTGCCTTGTTTCGTCAGCACTAATTCGCCCAAACTCCGCTCAAACAAAGGTACACGCAATTCATCTTCAAGATTGGCTATGCGCGTCGACACCGCAGGCTGAGGAAGATAGCAAGCCGCTGGCAGCCTTGCGAAAGCCGCCAAGCCGCGCCACCCATAAGAATGTTCTAATTTGATCAAAAGTCATATCTGATTTATATCGTGGATAGGATATGGCACAAAACCCATAAAATTCGTTTATAAAATCAGCTGGTGTGGAAACGGCTTGTCACTTAAAATACGTCAACCCAAACTCTAACAACGTTCCTTTGATCAAAGACTCTCGTTCTCCCAATGGGGTTAAGGCACAGTGTTTGAGCCCGAAATCGCATCCAACGAACACGCAAAAAAGTGTGTTTGGTGTGTTTTTGAAATATACACGCATAACGTTAATAGCGAAAAACTAAGTCATTGATATCGTTTTGGAATATGGTGCCTGGGGGCGGATTTGAACCACCGACACGAGGATTTTCAGTAACGATGGTATAAAATTAATTCTCAATTACAAATAATTATATAAAAATTAATTAGGTGTGCAAAAAGTGTGTTTTTACTGCTTCGTTTGCTCTGGAGAAACCACTGTGTCTTGAACCAATGCCGAAACGCACCCCTTCAGTCATGAATAACCTTTCTTAGAAAGACAACACAAATCAAAATTAGACAAAGTTAACCTGAAAACCTTTAAAGGCTGGACGCTTCCATTCGAGCTTGCGGCATCGTAAGCAGCTTCAACAAGCGCAAATGTGTTTAAATTATCTCTACCAGATATTTCAGCCGTCTACACCTTGTCTGTAGCAATCGATTAAATGCGAATTTGTATTCAAACTGCTTCCTGTGAGACGCACCATTCTTTCGAGAACCAGGGGAGCATCGGTGTTTCGATAACGCGATCATAGGATTTATTATTTGCCGTAACTGTAATCACTTGATCAGGTTTCAGTAGTATTGATCCTGAGGTTCCCTCAATTTCTAACAATGTTTGTGGAAAGTAATCAGGTAATCGCTTGGCCTGATATGTTGTTTCAACGACAGTTACTGCGCCAGTGTCATGTCTTAACATAATTGTAGCTGTGTCTTCTCCCAAAACGCGAGGATTCCGCTTTTGTGTTTCACAATGAAGACGCTCGACTTCGCCAAAAGAAACGTGCTAAATCTAAAATATGAATTCCTGGATCCAAAATAGAGAACCGTTTTCGTTAGCCAGGTATGGTTGATTTTTATAGATATCAAATCCAGTCCTGAATGTAAGCCGTCCCCAATTTAAATCGCCTATTTCACCACTGGTGATAATTTCTTTTACGCATCGCATAACGCGGGAAAACCGAAAGTTTTCATGAACGGCAAGCCAAGCTTCGGAAGATTTCGCCTTGTCAACTATTTCGATACACTCAGGCAAGGTGGGAGCAAAGGGTTTTTGAACAATAGCGGAAATGCCTTTTTCTAAAACAGCAAAAGCAAGATCTTTATGGTGCTCAGCCTGTGTAACGATATCAATGAGATCTAGGTCCTCTAACGCGAGCATCTTGTCGATATTCGTATAAAAATTTGTTCCAAATTCCTTAGCCGCTAGCTGTGCCTTGTCTTCATCAAGATCACACACGCCAACTAACTCAACTCCACGAGGCTTCAAATAATCACACGCATGGAGGTGATTTTGTGCATAAAATCCGCATCCAATCAGCCCAACTCGAATTGCTTTTTGATGCTGCATTTTTTTATCCCTTATTCGCCATTTGTCATCCTGGGTTTGATTGGATAACGTCAATCAAAGCCAAACGCATGGGCTTTGCCCATAAACCCTGATCCAATCAAACCAACCTTCATTGCATTCTCCTAAAGGGACCATTGACCACAAGATCCGGATTTAACGTTTCAGCGAAATAATCCAAATCTTTCTGCACCGATACCATGCCCATCCGCTCGGCACATTCTTCGGTAAGACCAGCCGCATGCGGCGTGATAATCGCATTGTCGAGGCTAAATAAAGGATGATCATAAGAGGGCGGCTCAACCCTCGAGAACATCCAAACCGGCAGCCCCCAAACGACCCTCTTTTAAAGCTTGCGCCAAGGCCGGCTCATCAATCAAACCACCGCGCGCCGTGTTAACCATTTGCCGGCATGCGCCGACAACAATGCCAATTCAGCCGCGCCCAATATTGGGCCATCCGCTTTTGGAATATGCAGCGACACCAAATCGGCCCGTTTCAAACCGTCGAAATATCAGCCACCTGTTCGGCACCGGCAAAGTGATCCCGCGCCTAGATAAGGGTCATAGGCCAGAACATGCACCCCAAAAGCCTTGGCCATTTGCGCCAAATGCCGCCCAATGCGCCCATAGCCAACGATTAAAAGCGTTTTTCCGTAGAGCTCCCGCGGTTCAAACATATTACGCTGCGCCCAATCGCCAGCGCGAAACCCGTGACCGATTTTACCAAACAGCGCGAGGCGGCCAAAGCAGCAGCATCGCATGTTCGGCAACGGTGCGCGAATTTACATCTCCCACAATCGCCAAAGGAATACCGCGCTGGGTTAACGCCGGCACATCAACCGCATCATACCCAACACCATGGCGGGAAACGATCTGCAAATCAGGCGCGGTTGCGATATGAGCCGCATTTAAAGTTTGCGTGCGCAGCACCAATCCCTGCGCCTTGGGCAGCAAAGGCAAATAAGCGGTGGGATCCGCATCAGGAACATAATCGAACGAAACGCCTTCGGCGCTGTCCAGCACGCGCAGCGCAGACGGATGTAATTTTCCCGCAGCAAAATATGTTTCGTCATCGCGGCCCCTTAATCTAAGTTCTAGTTTGCGCGACAGAAGACCGTTTATTTGCTAAAGTGGTTAAAACCGCCGCAATTATAATAACCGCGCCCGTAGTAGCTTGCACATAGAAAGAAGGAACATCAGCTAATGTAAGTAGGTTGTTAATGACCCCAATAAGCAAGACACCACTAATCACTCCGTCACAGTGCCTCGACCACCTCCCAAACTTACACCACCGATAACAGCAGCTGCGAAAGCTGAAAAAATTATATTTTGGCCTTGGGTAGTTACAGCTGAATCAATCTACCTGTCATCAAAATTCCAGCGAGCCCTGCAAGCAAACCTGAAAACGACAAAAGCACTCCAAATAACCCTATCTACATCTATTCCAGCGGCCCGTGCTGCAGACTCATTGCCACCAACAGCATATAAAGCTCTTCCAAAACGATGAAATTGGAGCATCAAACCAACGCCTAAAGCTATTACAGCGAACACTAAACCGCAAGCGGTATACCTAATAACCTTTCGGAGCCTAAATAGGTCAGCGCATCGCCTGGTGAATAAATAGAACGGCCATTTGATATTATCAGAACACCCCCACGCAGCAAAACTAGCAGCCCTAAAGTGGAGATAAACGGGTTCAAGCCTATTTTAACGACCATAAATCCATTTAACCATCCAATAAATCCTGCAGCACCCAGCGCAATCAAAGGACCGGTCCAACCAGGCAATTCAGTTCCAAATCCTCCAGAAGCTACTGGCACCATTAAAACTGCTGCTAACATGGGCGCAAAACCTACTAAACCTTCAAGCGATAAATCCAATCTGCCAATGAGCAGAATAAATGTAAGTCCGATTGTGGTAAGACCTAAAACATTGACCTGCTCGAGAATATTTAATAAATTATAACTTGTTAAAATCGTGGCGCGACAATTGCCCCGATAACAAGTAACAGGATTAGAACCGGATACATGGTAAATCCATTTGCAACGAAAGCGTTGCCAAAAGCAGCTAGCTTTGACGATTTGTTTTCGTTTAGGTCTAAATCCATGTGGGAATTATTTTCTGAGTTCATTTTCGTTTCCAAAGATGTCTTAATTGAGATATCGTATCACTAAAAATACGATTAATTTTAATTTTTTTGTCGAAATAATTTCGACAATTTTGATCTTCCTTTGCCAACCGAGTTTCAACAAAAACATCGTTGGTTAAAATGATTTTACGATGGAGTTTATGCTGTATAAACTGGTTGATCTTTTGGGCCCTAAAAAGGGCCCAAAAACATTCAACGCTCAGAAATAACTTAGATCACGGAGAATTATGTTTATTTTGCTAAGCTAACTTCAAAGCCATATTTATGCTGCTAAAGCTGATTTTGCCCAAAGACCAGGCGCATCCACGTTTTCCTTAGTCACCAATGTTGCGTTAAGCTGATACTGAGTTCTTACGGGCGTATCAATCACTTGACCATCCGGTTTTGGACCAAGTTCAATTGTACCACCCTTTGACACCAGCTCTATAAGCTCCGCCGTCTTCGTTGCATATGCGCTTAATGGCTGCGAAACAGTCGCATCCAACGCTCCGTCACGGATTAATTGTAAGCCCTGCGGCGTTCCATCGATTGCCACGCGAATTACAGAGTCTGGATCGCCCACGGCGGCATCTTTTCCCGCCCGCTTCAACTGCGCATTCACGGCCGTTGCCATTAATTCAGAAGCCATAAAGATCCTGGTCAGCGAAGGATTTTGGGTAAGTACGTTTTGAGCTGCATCTGCTGCCATATCTGCTGTCCACTCTGTCGGACGCTGAATTAATTTTACATCTGGTGCTAATGCTCGCATGGTGTCAGCAAAGCCATTCTGAACGGTCTAATCCGTTTGGTGTCGCTAACCCTCCCTGAAGTTCAAGGACGCCACAACTATTATCAGACCAGCAAGCTTTCCTTAACCGACGCACCATCTCTTCCGCGCCTTGTACGCCTGCATTCAGATTATCAGCACGTACTGTTGCTGTAACCTCACCGCCCGCAGGGCCATCATCAATTGAGAAGACCAACGCCCTTTTTCGTTAGCGCGCTTAACAGCAGGAACGATGCCTGCAGCATCTAACGGCGCAAACACAATTACATTCGCTCCATTTGCCAATAAATTTTGCAACGCATTCACTTGCGCTGCAATATCACCATTAGGGTCAGGCGCGCCTACAAGCTGCTAAAGCCTTTATCTGCAAATGCTTTTTTTGACAGCGATGTCATCAAAGTTTGAAAGTCATCTTTCAAAAATTTTGGGGTAAAACCAACCTGAATATCTGAGTTATCCGCAAAGCCTGCTCCGGCCGTAGAAGCCAGCACTACGCTTGCAGCGAGTGTTTGATCGTCTGTTTCATTTTAGTCCTCCACTGGATTTTTAAGCAGGATCTTATTTTTATACTAAGATCAAGCAAGGATGGTTCTGTGATGTTTTTCATCCAGAACCGGTTCTGAACAACAAACAAACGGCAATGAGCCGCTTTCATTGCTGCGCAAAAAGTAGGCCAGCTCGAACTCCAAAGCCGACACAAAGACCACAAATTTCTCGTTCAGTTTCTGCTGAATTTTACCCCTACTCGAATTTGAACTAGAGTTTCTATCAGCCACGCCAGAAAAGTAAGTTTTCATATTAATAGCCTCCTCGATCTTGGCGGCTACGTCCTTCACAAGCACCTATTTGTTCTCGTGCTTCAGCAGTCAAATTTGAAGCAGCTGTTGCAAGAATACGCACATCATTAGAAATCGTGGTAAAATTAAACCCCCAACTAATTGCTTTGGCGGCGTATTTTGCTGAACCACAATGGATTCCAGCATAAATTCCAGCACTTTTTGCTATGTTTAAGATATCTTTAATGACCTCAACCATCTCAGGTTCTGTTCGGTCAAATCCTGGTATCAAACGCCCTTTTGTTAATCCAAGGGTTAAATCAGCCGGACCGATATAAACACCATCCAACCTAGGCGTTTTTACAATTTCCTGTATATCTGCGTATGCTTCTGCTGTTTCAATCATCGCAAGGCCGACGATTTCGCCATTAGCCTCTTGTGCATAGTTTGAGCCTGCAGAAAAATTTGCTCTCGTAGGACCAAAACTGCGTATGCCATCAGGGGGATATCGCAGCGATGCCACGAATTCCTCTGCCTGACTTGCGCTGTTGATCATAGGACAAATTATTCCATACGCACCTGCATCTAAAGCTTTCATAATTACTGAAGGTTCGTTCCAAGGCACACGCACCATTGGAACAACCTGCGAGGCGCGCATCGCTTGTAACATCGCAACGCATACCCTCATAACTCACGGCCCCATGCTGCATATCTACCGTTAGGCTATCAAACCCTTGATCAGCCATGATTTACTTACAAAAGCAGAGTTTATCGAAAGCCAGCCGTTCAAAGTTGCTTTATTATCAATCCAATGAGCTTTCAAGGGCGATTTTTAATCCTTCTATCCCTCACATTACCCATTGTGTTAATTTAGTATCTAAATAACCGCTAAGACCT
>JAYQLI010000010.1:0-50935 GCA_038143065.1 Rhodospirillales bacterium
AAACATCCATCCCTCCTTGATCTTTCGACTGGACTTCTTTTGCCGTATAGCTGTGTGTAACTGCGCCCGAAGAGTGTCGGGCTCTGCTCGGTACGAGATGATTGTGTAGACTGGACAATGAGACTTGAAATCTGGATGGTTTAGAGGCTGCCTCGCGTGAAGCGCTAATGTCTGAGTGGCGAGAGGTTGTGGGCCGCCCTCCCCCAAAGCACTTAAGTAAGCCTCTGATGGTGCAGATTTTGAGCCACGCCTATCAGCTGGATTATGTTGGCGGGGTGCTGTCAGACTAACGAGCCCAAGCATCAGGATTCATTCGACGCCCATTTCTATGAGGTCACTAAAGAGCGCCACTCGGTGAGAGCAGCGTCACGGTTTAGTTTGAATGTGCTACGTTTTGAGAGTGACCTTTGTGAGTTGAACAGATTGTGATACGAGGCATGAATTGAGGCGAATTTCTGTAGACTGTGCATTCGTCTAAATCGAAGCATGGCCCTTTCTCGTCGTCGAAAGGGTAAATGTGAATTCTCAACTCTGTTGTTTGCCCATCGCTTAGTAACATGCTTTCTCAAACAGCCCAGTTCTCTGGCTGCTGCACCGTAGGACCCAAGCTTATCAGTAACGATTTCGTTGGGTGATCCATAGCGCCACATGGCTTTTTCTTCATGAACTTTAAAGCAGCTTTTTTGTCTCTCTTTTTGGTGACATAGCTTTCTAGCACCTCACCTTCATGATCGACTGCACGCCATAGGTAATGTCTTTCACCATTTATCTTCACAAAGACTTCATCCAAGTGCCATTTCCAATTACTGGACTGCATGCCCCCTGCTCTGCGCTTCTTGATCTGGCTTGCGAACTGAGAACCAAATCTATGCCACCAGTACCGAACAGATTCATAGCTCACATCGACACCGCGTTCATGCAGAAGGTCTTCTACATTTCTCAGTGAGAGTGGGAACCTCACATACAGCATAACTGCAAGTTGGATGATCTCAGGGCTAGTTTTGAAATAGCGGAAGGATAAAGGATTAGGCATGGCTAAAAAGCTATGTTCCCTATCGAAATCAGGCAAGGCGATTTAATCTGACAGTGCCTAGCTGGGTAGCCAATTTGTTATGCCAATCGTGGACAACGTGGATTATTCTGACAGAGCCCACATTTTGATAAATTGGAATCTAACATCACCTAACTAGCAAAATCATTTAAATAACAAAGTAATTTTTTCTTTTGTTTAATCGTTTTGAGTATAATATCTGAACACATGATCTATAAATTCTGGGACTGAATTTGACAAAAGTATTGACGTTTGCAAGCAGCAAAGGCGGGACTGGTAAGTCGACTCTATGCGTTAATTTGTCCGCTTACTTTGCCAAACTAGGCAAACAAGTTATGATTTTGGATGTCGATCCACAAAGGTCATCCTACGAGTGGATAACAGAAAGCTCAGAAAGTATTTTGAGTGACGTTTCAGCTATTCATTTAACTGATGAAAGTGAGATAGAGGCTATTATAGAAGCGACCGACTGCGATTTAGTTTGTATTGATTTACAGGAGTATTGATAATTCTCCTTTGTTCGCGTTAGCTATTGCAGATTTAATATTGGTGCCATGCCGCCCTTCAAGAGATGAAGACATTGTTGGGTTAGGTTGGATAATAAAGCTGAACGAATCTTGCAAACTTCAGTCAAGTACCCAACGGCTGAAGCAGAGATAAAGGTTATTTTGAATGCAGTAAATGCGCGTTCTGTGGTCTACCAGCACATCATGCAGCAAATTAAGAATGATGATATCTTTGTTATAAGTTCTCCCATTTCTCAGACCGTGTCATTCGCCGAGGCGAACATAAACCGAGTTTCTGTTTTTGAAATGAGTGGCAAAGCCAAAAAAATGATTTCACAAGTAGGCGAAGAAATCAGCAGTTACTTATTTAAATGACGCGTGACATAATAGTAGAGAATAGCACATAGTAAACTTTGCAGGAAGTTCAAAACAATGGGAAAAAAGTTAAAAGATATTTCTCCCAAAGACGCCGTCATTGCCCAAAGTTCTGACACTGGAAGAGAAAATACAAAAAGTGCAGATAAAAAAAAGGGTTTTGACAATCGGTCAAAAGCTCCCCAAAATTTATCGGATATTAAAACGGAAGGATCGCAGGAAAGTGTACAACACTCATCTCAGTCTCAAGAAAACAAGATAGATTATAATCAAAAAGAAGCGGCTCTTATAATTGATAAAAAGTCAAGCGCAATTGATGTCAGCGAAGAACTAAACGTTGAACCTCATTCAAAATCCAACAATTTTATAGGTACAAAAACCAATGAAATTTTAAGATCGGACTCGTTTAAGAATCTTACCAAAGCTATCTCTTACGATGAACTTTTTACATTTAATCGGGGAGGATTTCAGTTTGGAATTCCAGTGCAAAACGTAAAAGAAGTTATTCGCACTAATTTGAAATTAACACTTTGCCAGTAGATATGCCTGGGTGTATCGGATCGATAATTTACAGAGACAAATTGATTCCCGTATACGAATGCCTAAAATTTGCTCTAGAAGTAGCCACTGATCAAGAGTGTGAATTATCTAAACCTTCATCGCTAATTCTAGTTAAGATCGACGAAATTGAAGTTTGTTTTACAATTGACCGCCATATTGACGTAATATCAGTTCGAACAGGAAAACAAGAGCTCTTTACAGAGTATCACTCTCAGAGAAAGTACGATTATATAAAGCAGACGCTTGGTTACAAGAACTCTAACCTCTTGATTTTATCATTGGAAAGGGTTTGGGCTGATGTCAAAATTAATCGACTTAATCAAAGTATCGTGGACCTTACAAAACCGCTTAGTGACAACAAAGCGTCAAAAAGCTTTAAACTTAAAAAGAGTTCATATATGCTCCGAGTAAATGCCTTTCATTTTGTGGTTGAAATTGCAAAAGTAGTGGAGATTATCCAAGGTTTTGATGTCACGCCAGTATACGGGCAAAGTAAATTTGTGCGGGGTTTAATAAATCTACGTGGACAGGTTTTGGCGTGTATAGATATTTCAACATATCTCGGCTGCAACGGCTTAATTCTTGATGAGCGCAACAAGTATCTGGTCCTAAAGTACGAAAATCAAGAATTCGCGTTATGCATTGATGAAGTTTTTGGAATGCAAGCGCATGACCTTAACGGGTTTTCGAATTCATCACAGGTCTTATCTGAGGAAATTGCAGAATTGTTTCCCAGTTTAAGTGAAACCAACGCTCAAACGATACTCCAGCTTTCAGTAGAGAGCATAATTCAATCTAGTTATTTAGAGCCTTTTCATAAAGACAAATTAAATTAAATTTTGGCGAGCCAACCGGGCACTTACCAATCACAAGATCTAAACAAAATGGTTAGCTCAAATTGATAGTAAGGTTTATCTAAAGATTCGAGAAATACATCCTAGTTGACAATTGATTTTAATAGTCCGCCGTATAGAAAAATGCTACACTGATCTCATGAAAAAGTATGATCACGAAATTTTGCAAATTCGGGAAGAAAAGTTTGAAGAAGAAAATTCTTTGGTTGATGAGATCTATCAAAGTGAACTTGAAGATTTTTTACAGTACATTTCAATAACGGCTCTAGAAGTAATTAAGATTGTAAAATCTCAACATGATGAGCCAGAGGAAAAATACTCTGAGGCATATCAAAAGTGTTATCTCTGTTTAGGTATGTCTAGAGTTTTCAAGATAAATAAATTAACGCGCATCCTAGAAATTTTAGAGTTTGTTATAGACTACGGAAGGTTGAATTTAGATTTTTCTAAATACTCAATGATTTACCTTATTGAACTAATACTCGACGCTTCTAATACAATCTTGAACGAATTTATTGAGAATGGAACATCCAAATTCAAATTAGACGACATCATCTCTGAATGTGAAACATATCTGCAGACGCCGCTAAATCAGCACAACTTGGAAATCGCCTCGTATTATGAAAAAAATGAGGATGAAGTTTTAGATAGTACATTGAAGGAAGGCTCCTCTTCAACAAAATCTTCGAACTTCACAAATGAAACTTACGATTTGCAGGAAGAAATCTTACCACCAAAACAATTCGAAGAAGCGATAGAATTACTTGAGTTTTCTCCGGAGAAGGCTGCTTTAGTTAATGAATTTTGTGCCGAGGCGTCAGATAACTTAGACCAAGTGGAACTGGCACTTATCGAGTTGGAAGGAAGTGAGAGCCCAACCGCGATTGTTAATCAAATATTTAGAAGTGTTCACACAGTCAAAGGTGGGGCAAGACTGCTGGAAGTTCGAAAAATTGAGGCTTTAGCGCACCAAATGGAAAGTCTTCTAGATGACATACGAAGTAATAAAATGTCAGTCAGCGAAAATCTTATTGATATTCTAATGGAAGGTAACTCAACGCTTCTGGAGATGATCAAAAAAGTTAGTAGATTCGATGGAATTGACACTAACGTAAATGACCTGATGCATCAGATCTATCTTGCACGGGAAGGGTGAAAAAGAACGGCCTGACATTTCTGGAATTCAGGAGCAAGTTTCAGACGTTTCGCAAGTAAAAAACCTCGAAGAAAAAATAACTGAAGCCAAACAAACCTCCGAAAAGTTTTCTAGCGTTTCTACCGAAGAAAATATCCGTGTTCCCGCTGGTAAACTAGAAGAAGTACTCAATACTGCATCACAAGTTTTTATTACGCGTATAAGATTACAAAACGATACTCAACTTTTAGAAACTGCCATTTCAAAGATGGAGAGATTAACGCGATCTGCAAAGTTAGATAAAGTAGCAGACAGTTTGATTGGCCTAAATGAGAAATGCGCCGAATTAAGACTTCAACTTATCTCGTTAAGTTCATTGAAAAGCCATGCTTCTGAAAAATCATTGGGAATTGTAAACGAAATTTCAGATATTCTAACGAGTAAAAATTTTAAAAATTTGTCTGATTTACCAGCTGAAGCTCGGTTAACCTTGTTGCGCGTTGAAGATATAAGAAAACAATTACAAAAAAATGTAGATGAGTTAGAAGGTTTAAGCGGTCGATTACAAACTGGAGCTATGGGTTTCAGAATGGTGCCGGTAGGGCAACTGTTAAACAGGTTTCCGGCACAAGTAAGAGAACTATCTAGAAAAATTGGCAAAAAAA
The DNA here is from genome assembly GCA_038143065.1 of Rhodospirillales bacterium. Classification (GTDB taxonomy): domain Bacteria; phylum Pseudomonadota; class Alphaproteobacteria; order Bin95; family Bin95; genus VMCJ01. The sequence continues at coordinate 5,148 of JAYQLI010000010.1, forward strand.
ACTAAACTTTCTATCTTTGGAGCAGACACAGAATTAGATAAAATTTTGATTAATCAATTAGCTGATCCACTTGTTCACATTTTGCGCAATTCAATAGACCATGGCCTTGAAGAAGCTGATATACGCAAAAAGCTTGGTAAAAATGAAATTGGTGAGTTAAAGATTCGTGCATTTTACCAAGGATCAAATGCAATAATCGAAATTTCAGATGATGGAGCAGGAATAAACATAAACAAAGTTTTGGCGGCAGCGATAAAACAAAATTTAATTACAGAAGAAGAGGCCAACGGGCTAAATGAACGCGATGCGATAGAATTTGTTTTTGCCCCCGGACTCTCAACCGCAAAAACTGTGACAGAACTTTCTGGCCGCGGCGTCGGAATGGACGTTGTTAAAACAGCTGTTTCCGCCGTACAAGGCTCAGTAAGAATTGAGAGCCAAAAAAGGGGGTGGGAACCACAGTTTCAATTAAACTGCCTCTAACTCTAGCAATTGTTGGAATATTATTAGTGGCTGAAAACGGCCACCAGTTCGCTTTTCCGTTTTAAATGTAATTGAAGTGCTTTCGATAAAAACAAACGACCTTAAAAAGGTTGGTGATAGCTTGGTTCTCAATTATCGAGGATCAACACTTAATATAAACTCTCTTTCAAAGTTTTTGGGATTTACGCCAAGTTCATTCGATGAAAGTGAATACTCAGTTGTTGTCATTACAGACGGTGAACGCAAACTTGGTATCATCGTTAACAAAATTATGGGAAGGCAAGACGTCCTAACAAAACAGTTTGGGTCTCTTCTAGATCGAATTGAATATATGATGGGTTGTACCATCCTGTCCGATGGAAGTTTAATTTTAATTTTAAACGTTTGGGAGTTGCTTTCGACAAAACAGGCAAAGCAATTGCAAATTCAAGACCCAATAAAACAGAGTGATGTAGTAACTCAACGATCTGCGCACAAAATATTAGTCGTCGATGACTCGCCCATGCAAAGAAATCGAATTGGCGCAATTTTGGACCAAGCAGGATATTTATTTGAAACTGCTACAGACGGACACGACGCCCTCGAAAAAACTCGATTGACGGAATTTTCTGCATTTTGCGTTGATATAATTATGCCTCTGATAGATGGTTATGAGTTCATCGAGCGACTACGCGATGAAGAAGGTTACACAGACGCGACGGTATTTATGATTACTGGAAAAAATATTGAAGAGGGTGCTGAAAAGCGACGGTTATTTGCGCTTCAAGTGGATAAAGTTTTTGAAAAACCGGTTCCTGCAAAAGAGTTTATCGTCGAACTAGATAAAAAGTTGCTGGTCACCGATGCTTGTAAGGGCGCACAATGATTAAAAAAATTCGCAAGCAAGCGTCTCCGAAATAGAAATTCCACAATTGAATTTTGTGGTTTGCATAGAAAACCAGCTTTATAAAAACTATTTAACCAAAGCGCTCAAAACGTTCTCAAGCTATAATGTTTTATTCATTGATAAAACAACTATAGCGAACGCGGTTGCCGAGAATTCAAACGTCATCCTCATATTACAGTCAGACGACGCTGAATACCAACTAATTGAAATTGCAAGTAAACTAAAAAGAGTTTTTTCTAATGAAATTAAAATTATATTTCTCTCTCTTGATTATATTTTAGAGCCGGAAATTTCGGCAGTAGTAGATAAATTTTTGCAATTTCCACTGCTTGCAGAAGATTTAGTAGATGCCGCGATACAGATCGTTTCACCAAATAATAAAGTCCTTTTAATTGACGACTCCAAATTAGTGCATACAACCATAGTCGGCGACCTGGATAAGGCTGGTTTCCAAGTGTTTCAAGCTTTTGATGGAGAAGAAGGTTTTAACAAAGCATCAGAGGTTCATCCAGGCGTAATAATATGTGATATAGAAATGCCAAAGATGAACGGATATGAGACCTGTAAGGCTATCAGAGAGAATAAAGACTTAGTTGGCACGCATATCATAATGTCAAGTACGTTGGGTTCAGCAGCTGACCAAAAAAAGGGCTTTGAAGTTGGTGTTGACGAATACATTACAAAGCCCGTTGATATTCCAGAACTAATTGAACGGATAAGTAAGGTTTTTAGTAAGGCAAGTTCTGGTAGAGAAAACATAATTTTGCTGGATAAAGGCACAAGATCCATCAAGGATATGAAAATCTCGTTGACCAAGCAGGGCTTTAACGTTCGAGAAACAGACTCATAAAATCTGCAATAAAATCCCTTAATCGTTTATCGGGCGACTTGGTGATTTCTGAAATTGAACCCAAAGACGGCTCCATAATTGATCTTTTTCATGAATTGAGTTTTTTGGATAAAAGCAAAGCTCCAGATATCCTGGTAATTGTCGAAGCCGACGACAGATCGGATGCAAGAATGGCAATAAATGCTGGAGCTGCGGGGGTAATTACTAAGCCCTTCACCATGGACGCACTACTTGCACAAGTAGAACGCTCTTTAGCTGACCGGCGTTCAAGAAAAGAAAAAGAACAACTGGGTCGCTACGTGTCCAAAGCCTCAATGCGAATGGCAATCGAAAAGGCTATACTTGATAATGACGATAAGCAAGCAAGAGCTGACAGAAAGTCTGCTAGTGTTTTTTTTAGCGACATTGCTAACTTTACTGATAGATGCGAACGTTACAACGCAAAAGAAATTGTAGAACAAATTAACTTACTTTTCGAAGTCATGACCCGAGTGATAATGAAAAATCATGGTGATATTGACAAATTCATTGGTGACGCCTGCATGGCATTTTGGCTGGATGAAGCAAGTATCTCTTCAAGTGATGCAGTACTAAAAAGTATATTAGAGATGCAGGAACAAATTGAAGTTATGAACTCCGAGCATCCTATTTTATCGCAAGATCCTATTTTGGTCCGTATGGGTGCAAATAAAGGAGAGGTTATCTTGTGTGATATTGGTGCCGCTGATGCTAGAGTGGATTTAACAATAATTGGTGACTGTGTGAATGTCGCTGCGAGGCTCGAGTCGGCATCGAAACAATATGGTTTGACCAACTTAATAAGTGAAGAAACTGTCAAAGGTAATGAAAAAAAATATCTTTGTCGAATTGTTGATAAGGTTCGTGTCAAAGGAAAAATAGAACCTTTAATTTGCTATGAGCTTTTATCCGTATCTGGGTCTGCAAGTAAAAAACAGTTGGAATTAAAAAATTTATTCGAGATGGGCTTTAGAGACTACCAAAACGGAGAATTTAGAACAGGTCTTGCTAAATTCCAACAATCCAAAAAACTTGAACTTGATTTAAATTCTGACATCAATCCATCATCAGTATATATTGATAGGTGCCAATACTTGATTAACAATCCACCCAAAGATTGGGATGGCATTTGGTCTCTTACAGAGAAATAACGATGACGAAAGATGTTAATTTATGTGAAAATTATCCGCTCATAAAAAGAAAATTTCTTTCACAATTTGGTCTGATTCTTCCAGAAAGCTTGGAAGCTTCACATAAGAGGAAACTATCAGAGCTCAAAAAAAATGGGCCCAAGAAACAATCACAATTTAGTGGGGTAATTTGTGATAATGAAGCTTTAGACGAATATTTACTTGCGTTAGTTGAAATTTTCACGGTAAACCACACGTCGTTTTTCAGAATAAAAAAACAATTCGAATTTCTAAAAAATATTGTTCTGCCTACTTTGACAAAACAATTCGTCAAAAATAATAAGAAATTCAAACTCAGGTTCTGGAGTGCCGCAGCGGCTTCTGGAGAAGAAGCATACTCAATCATGCTGACTGTTTCTGACTTTGTGAAAGATTGCAATTTGGACTTAAATACTTCAATTCTTGCAACAGATATCGACATCACATCACTAGAAACGGCAGCGAAAGGAACGTACAAAAATCATAAAATTGAAGGAAAGTTAGATCCTCAGCACTTCGAAAACTTGATAGAGCAAGCTGAGGGGAGCCATCAATTCTCGGATGAAATTCGTCAGAAAGTCGAAACCAAGTTTTTAAATTTAAATTCTAAAAACTATAACCTTAACGATAAATTCCACGTGATTTTTTGTAGAAATATTTTGTTTTATCTATCTGATGATAGCCGGGTCCGATTAACAAAGAACTTGCTGCAGCAATTGGAAGGAGGAGGTTATCTTTTTTTAGGTACTAGTGAGACGCGATTAATTCATAGTCCAAACTTGGTGCAGGTTGGGCCCGCAATTTACAAGAAGAGGCAATAAATTCACTATGCGGCGTCAAATCAAACTTTTAATAATTGAGCCAAATGTATTGATTAGGAAAACTCTACACAATTTTTTTGCAGATCTAAGTGGATTTAAAGTTATTGGTCAGGTTCATGACGCTCAAATCGCGCTTTCAAAGGCATCTTTAAATTTTCCGGACATAATCATCTTTGATGTAGTAGGTAACGACGAAAATGAGATAGCCACATTGAAAAATTTGCTCGCTGACTTGAGCATACCAGTAATTTTTTTTTCAAATATGCGCGAAGAAAAGATCGCTAAAAACGCAGCTCGGTTAGGTTGCATTGATTGGTCCATAGTTAAAAAACCTACGACAAATGTTAAAAACGGAACAATTTTAGCTCTACCACAACTTAAAAAAGTGTTGAAACAGCTGCATCTGCGTTCGACCATGCGTCTCGAAAATTTCAAATCAACTTTCAATTCAACAAAAAAATGTTTGTTGACAACATCAACGGCTGGGCCTGATGCGAAAAGTCAGGGCCATAGAATGTTTAACGCTATGTCACCTAAATTAATTGCAATTGGGGCGTCCACCGGTGGCGCGGCGGCTTTATTGAAGATCCTGTCTTCATTACCAACGCATATGCCGGGCATTGTAGTGGTGATTCATATGCCGGCTAACTTCACAAACTCTTTCGCAGCTAGGCTTAATCAACTTTGCGAGATAAAAGTTTTGGAAGCACGAGACGAGCAAGAAATAATGGCAGGGCAAGCAATAATAGCTCCCGGAAATCGACATGTCCGAGTGAAAAAATGGTAACAAAGTGTATACTGAATTGGGAAGCTCAGATCCAGTCGGGGGATTTTGCCCATCTGTGGATGTTTTGTTTAAATCAGTCGCTATGAACGTGGGCGAAGCGTCAAGTGGAGTTATTTTGACCGGCATGGGCAAAGACGGCACAGAAGGTATGGGGCAAATTATGCGTTATGGAGGTTTGACTATTGCCCAAGATCGTGGATCTTCGGCAGTCTATGGTATGCCAAAGTCTGCAATCGCTGCCGGGTTTGTGAAAGAAATAATTCCTTTAAATGAAATAGCAAAACGCTTGATTAAAGAATTTTCAATATCGTGAGGCAGTTTGAACCCCTCTCTGCTCTGGCAACAAAGTTTCGACTTCAAAGAAAAAAACATTTAAACTATAGCGCTCGTTTTAATTTTTTCAGTGTTGAAGCTGTCAAGTTTTAAAGAATGAAACTTGGTTTTCGATCCGGCTTACGATTTCAGCTAAATCCCTAGAAGTGTGAGCTAAATTCTCAGAAACTGATTGGCTTCCATTTGCAGTAGAATCTAAGTTTTCCATAGCATTTTTGATTTCTCTCACGGCACCAGCTTGTTCTTCAGTCGCAGCGGCAATTTCGTTTATCAAATCGGCTGTTTTTTGGATATCGGGGGACACTGTTTCCACTAAATTACCTGCGTCTTCTGCAATCTTAACTCTATTCGCTGCTAGTTCACCAATTTCTTGAGCGGATTTTTGACTTTGCTCTGCAAGGCTTCGTACAGCTTCCGCGACCACAGCAAACCCAGCCCCAGCCTCGCCTACACGGGCTGCTTCAATCATAGCATTTAGCGCAAGTAAATCAGTTTGGTTGGCAAAGTCTTCAATTAAATTTACTCGGCTAGCAATTTCTTTCATAGCCAAAACTGTTTCCTTGACTGCATCACTTCCTTGCGTGGTGATAACCGCAGCATTAGAAGCAAGCTCATTTGTAGAATTTGCATTTTCCGAGTTTTGAGTAATAGAAACGCTTATTTGGGTAAGAGCAGAGCTAGTTTCTTCAATAGATTGGGCTTGAGAATTCGAACTATCATGTACTTTTTCAGCATCAGTGCTCACTTTATTCGACGCTGTTGATAAGTTTTCCACTGCACCTTTAATATCTGACATTATATCTTGAATACGTTCGATAAAACCGTTCAAAGCTGCCGCGGTTTTTCCTATTTCGCTTTCTCCAAAATCCGGCAGCCTTATTGTTAAATCACCATCTCCGTCACGCAGGTTATCCACCGCGGTTAGCATCTGATTAATAGGTTTTGAAATAGCTATCCTGGTAAATATTACTATGATTGATGCTACTGATATCAATGCAACAACGGCGAGAATAGCAATTGTATTCCTTAGCGAAACAACTGAAGCAAACGCTTCACCTTGGCTGATTTCAGTGATTATCGCCCAGTCCACATCCTGAATTTCTAGAGGTTTAAATGCAGAAAGGACCGGTGACCCAACATAATCTAATGCCGCTCTGGCATCAGTTATTCCCGAAATAGCATTCTGGACCGAATTAGTAGTAATTTTTTGTCTGCCTATTGCACTCCCTGTTTTTTCAATTTCTGCTATGATATCTTCGTCCATAGCTGTACTTTTCAATAAATCTAAGTAGGCTGTAGAATTTTCAATGAATGCTCGCAACTCGTTTTTGATTGTGTAATCGGCGCCAACCATGAAAGACTGTCCAGTTTTTCCTAAGCCAGATCCCTCCCAATTATTTCCGCTTGTCATAACCAAGTTGATTGCATCAATTGGCATTTGAAATATGACTACGCCAATTAAAGTCTGTTCATCAAATATTGGAGAAGATATGAAAGAGGCAGGGGCATTGTAAGATGGATGATACGGCGCGAAGTCTGTCAACTTAACGAATTGCTTTTCTTGAGCTTTTCTTGCGGCATCAAACACTGCGGCAAAATTTGTTTTTGAATATGCGCCTGAGGTTAAGGATGTTCCATAGTCTGCTTCTTTGAAAACTGAATAAACAATATTGCCATTATAAGGCTCGACGAGAAATATATCGTAAAGCCAAATTGTTCTAAATAGTTTTTGATAATTGGATGATACTCGGCGTGAAATTTAGTATAGGTACTAACATCGTCGGCCGCATTAAGTTCATGCTTTGAACCTAATGAGTTTTCGTTTGAAGAAATATACAAGTCCTGCAATAATTGCACTTTGGGATCTTTGGGAAAATAATCTTTGAAATTTGCGGTATAACCCAAATTTTCGGATAATTTTGGCAAATACTGCTCTTTGTAGTAACTTTCCAGGCGACTTTTGTATCCCCGGCTTTGAGCAGAAGTTAGCCCAATTTCAATCTCGACTGTTTCGAATGCATCGGCAAAATCCTTCATGGCATTTACTACCATTTTATTTTCAGAAAAAGTCTCTATCTGAGCTCTAATTTGTTTAAAATAATTTTCAATTTGTTTAGCTTGCATTTCCCTTACTGCAGTTAACTTAGAAAAAGATTCTTTTTCGAGAGCAATTTGAGATGATCTGATGCTCAAGACAGAAATAATGGCGATTGCGGCTAGTAAGATGGGAGTGTAATTACCGATACTTTTACGCCAACGTTCAGGTTCTTCCATTTTTGCATGACTTTATCCTTTTAGTGCGCGGCGTACTTTATATGCTTGTGATAGGTTAGTGTTTATTTCACCTCTCCGTCAATAATCATCACCATTATCAATCCATTTATTGGAAGGGGAGAATTAAAATCTAACAAGTTAAGTTTTTAACGATTCTCTCAGCCCAACTAGCCTAAACATCCATCCCTCCTTGATCTTTCGACTGGACTTTTCTTGCACCGTATAGCTGTGTAACTGCGCCCGAAGAGTGTCGGGCTCTGCTCGGTGCGAGATGATTGTACGGAGTGGATGATGAGACTTGATCTGGATGGTTTGGCGGCTGCCTCGCGCGAGGCGCTGATGTCTGAATGGCGAGCGGTTGTGGGCCAACCACCTCCAAAGCACTTAAGTAAGCCTCTGATGGTGCAGATTTTGAACCACGCCTATCAGCTGGATTATGTTGGCGGATATACAAAGCGTTTGGATAGTCGCCTCAAGAGCGCAGCGCGGCGCGATGTGGTTCGGCCTGCCTTTAAACCCGGAAGCCGCTTTGTGCGCGAGTATCATGGGATCACCCATGTGGTTGAGGTGGGAGATGACGGGCGCTTTATGTGGAAGGTGCTGTCAGACAAACCAGCCCAAGCATCAGTGTTTAATTGGTGGCTATTTCTATGAGGTCACTAAAGAGCGCCACTCGGTGAGAGCAGCGTCACGGTTTAGTTTGAATGTACTACGTTTTGAGAGTGACCTTTGCGAATTGAATAGATTGTGAAACGAGGCATGGATTGAGGCGAACTTCTGTAGACTGTGCATTCGTCTAAATCGAAGCATGGCCCTTTCCCGTCGTCGACATGGTAAATGTGAATTCTCTACTCTGTTATTTGCCCATCGCTTAGTAACTTGCTTTTCTGCACAGCCTAACTCTCGTGCTGCCGCGCTTTAGGGTCGAAGCTTATCTGTAACGATCTCGTTTGGTGATCCATAGCGCCGCATGGCTTTCTTCATGAACTTTAAAGCTGCTTTTTTGTCTCTCTTTTTGGTGACATAGATTTCTAACACCTCACCTTCATGATCGACTGCACGCCATAGGTAATGTCTTTCACCATTTATCTTCACAAAGACTTCATCTAGGTGCCATTTCCAATTACTGGACTGCATGCCCCTGCCCTGCGCTTCTTGATCTGGCTTGCGAACTGAGAACCAAATCTATGCCACCAGTACCGAACAGATTCATAGCTCACATCGACACCGCGTTCATGCAGAAGGTCTTCTACATTTCTCAGTGAGTGGAAACCTCACATACAGCATAATGGCAAGTTGAATGATCTCAGGGCTGGTTTTGAAATAGCAGCATCGACAGCACGCATGAAGGTGCCGCAAGTGCGATATGCACATATTGCTTCAATATAAGATGTTTTTTATCCGCGGAGATAGATGCATTGAAGCGCGGGAATTTGAGCAAACATTCGGCGAGCGCTCTGAGATGAAAGGCCAATGCGGTTAACTTAACACCGCGCTGTTGAGCTTCAGATTTCACTCTTTCGCGAAATGCTTCAATGGCACTGATCTCGACATAATCATGGTGCGTGACTTGAGGAATCATCGCATTTGCAGCTGAAAGATTCGCTTCTGCGACCTGCTCAATGCGGGTCAAGGATTCTACGCTTATGGGTCCGAATTGCGCGTGGTCAATCGCCCAATATTCTGCCGTATTTGCCACGGCTGACGCAACACTGATGCCTAGATTTGTGTTTGGCGTTGCGCAAAAGTGGTCAATATCCTCTTTACCCAGCACGCTCCGTTTAAGCGAGGTTGCAACGTCAACTAACGTCACATTTTTTTCAGCCGCATAAGCCCGCACGCTTGGTGATGCCTGAACCTCCATTAAATTACTCTACCAACTGGCTGATATATATTGGGTTTCCATAAACTCATGCATGCCTTCATGCCCCCCCTCGCGGCCGAGACCAGATTGCTTTGTGCCGCCAAAAGGCGCAGCTGGGTCAGATACCAACCCGCGGTTCAAGCCGACCATTCCATAATCCAGCCGTTCACAAACTTGCAAAGCCCGTTTCATATCTTCCGAGAACACATAGGCCACCAGTCCATATTCGGTATCATTGGCGCGGCGAATAACATCCTCTTGATCGTTGAAAACTTGAAGCGCAGCAACAGGCCCAAAAATTTCATCCCCCACGCAATCTGCAGTTTCTGGAACGCCCGACAATACTGTGGGCGGGTAGAAAAATCCTTTTCCCGTGGGTAACACGCCCCCAAGTTCCACTTTGGCGCCTTTTGCAACCGCGTCCTGCACAAATGCATCCACCTTATTGCGGGTATCTGAATTGACCAACGGGCCTACATCTATGCCTGCCTCTAAACCATTGCCGATTTTCAACTCCGCCATGGCAGATGTGAACTTTTCGGTAAAGGCTGGCGCAATACTTGAATGCACATAAATTCGATTTGCCGCTGTACAGGCCTCGCCCAAATTGCGCATTTTTGCCAGCATCACGCCTTCCACCGCCACATCAAGATTAGCATCCTCAAAAACAATCGCAGGAGCATTCCCCCCAATTCCATAGCCGGTTTCAAGATTTGGTCAGCGGCAGAATGCAGCAACTTACGCCCCACTTCAGTCGACCCTGTAAAACTGACTACCCGCACGCGCGGATCGTGTAACATGTGATCAACCAGCACGCCGGTGTTGCGGGATGGAAGAACGTTGACCACCCCTTTGGGCACCCCAGCTTCTTCTAGAAGCGGCATAAGCGCCAGCATTGTTAAAGGCGTTTCCGATGCTGGCTTTATAATGACCGCGCAACCGGCCGCCAAAGCAGGGGCAATTTTACGCGTTCCCATAGCCGCAGGGTAATTCCAAGGAGTCACCAAAACCGCAATCCCGGCTGGCTTATGCTGAACAATGATCCGCGCCCCTGAAGCGGGCGCATGGGAAATCAGACCGTCTACGCGCACCGCCTCTTCGGCAAACCAGCGAAAAAACTCGGCAGCATAGTTGGCTTCTCCCATCGCATCGGCATTTGCCTTGCCATTTTCTAGCGTGATTAAACGTGCAAATTCTGGCAATCGCGCCGTCATTAATTCCCAAGCTTTGCGCAAAACTTCCGAACGATCCCGCGGCGATCGTGCAGCCCATTCTTGCATGGCGATGGAAGCCGCATTTAATGCCAAATCGGCATCAAAAATATCCGCAGAGGCAACCGATGCAATCACATCCTCTGTTGCAGGGTTCATCACATCAAAGCGCTGGGCGGACTGGCTTGGCACCCAATTCCCATCAATATAAAGGTTAGTTTGCATGACGATAGTCTCCATTCCCTTAAAGAAGCTGTCTCAACGGATCCTCTAAACGCGCTGCAAAATCTGATATAAACGCCACGGCTGCGAAGTCAGACATAGCATTGGCAGAAAATTCAAAGGATATCAGATAATCCGTGGCTGTTTTTTGGACGGTGATGCTGGGATAGCTGTGATCCAAGTGCAGAGCAGTAATTAAACTTTTACTCAGGGTTCGAATTATAAAATTGGGTGGATTTTGGGTATTGCATTGCACCGCACGCGACAGGCGCTGCGTGTCTAAGTTTTCATAAATTCCAATTGGCGTTAAAAGCTCTGCGACTTCAACGATCACCGCTGCATGTGTTTGATTTTGATTGCGCCAAGCAGCAGAGGCAAAACTGGCCCAGACCAAATAGTCATATATCTCAATATCCGCCTGCTCTTTTAACTTTGCGAGAAAGCTTTCTACACCAATGACGGGAATAGCCGCATTAATGCGCTTATTATTTCCTAAGACAGATTTTTCTGTGTTTAGTTGAGGCAAGTCATCAAAGCGCTCAAGATCAGCAACGTGATACGGCTGGGCATATCCAGCCTTTGCCAAAAGGCTCAAATCTAAGTCATTTTCCAAGGCCAAACGCCGCGCTTTTGGTGAGGCCAAAATTTTCCCTGAACCTGCCACTACATCCGTTGTTTGGCTTCCCGGTTGTATAAAGCGGGGTTTTAAACCAGATGTCATTGCAACCGAGGTCGGTGTCTCGGCTGGAACTATAATAGGCTTTGGAAGCGGCTGCCGAGGCGCGGCAATACCCGAAGGTTTAACATTCGAAAGGGTCGCAATAACAGAACCTACCGGAACCTCTTGACCAGCGCCCACGAATAAATTGGCTACAAAGCCAGCTTTTCCCGCAGGCACTTCCATAGTGGCTTTATCCGTTTCTACTTCAAGCAGAATATCATCAACATCAATTTCCTCACCAACCTGTTTATGCCAGGCGATCACACGCCCAGTTTCCTGTGCCATACCAAGGGCTGGCATAACTATCTGCGATGTCACATCTATATTTGCAGGGATTGCCTCTGTTGATGTAGCACCATGCGGGGCAACCCCACTGGGCTTCTCTGTTTGGCTTATTTGCGTGCTTAACACCTCTTCAGGATCCAAAATCACCGCAACCACCTGCCCTACCGGCACACTCTCTCCGGCAGCTGCTTTTACATCGCTCAATACCCCCGCAGCAGATGACTCAACTTCCATAACAGCCTTATCTGTTTCAACTTCCATCAAGGCATCACCCAGCGAAACCTGATCCCCTGGTTTTTTCAACCAAGATAGGATTACGCCGGTTTCTTGTGCCATCCCCAAGGCGGGCATGATCACGTCATGCGGCATGGATCAACTCGCCTGAGCATAGTTTTCTTGCCATTTCAGCCACGCCGGCAGGGGTTGGAACCGTCAAATCCTCAAGCACTGGAGAAAACGGCACCGGCACATCCATTGCCCCCATCCGCATGACTGGAGCATCTAAATGATAGAATGCCTTTTCGGTCAGTCGGCTGGCAATTTCTCCGGTAATTCCATAGCTCTGATGGCCTTCATCTATCACGATTGCTCGGCTGGTTTTTTCACCGAAGCGATCAAGGTTTCTTCATCAAGGGGTACGATCGTGCGCGGATCAATCACCTCGGCGCTGATGTCCTGTTCTGCCAATATATCAGCGGCTTGTTCGGCGACTTGAACCATCGATGAGGTTGCGATCAGGGTGATATCAGTGCCCACTCGCTTTATATTTGCCACCCCAAACGGAATAAGAAACTCTTCCTCAGGCACCAGCGCCTTATCATTATACATGAGCTTATCTTCAAAAATCACCACCGGATTATTGTCCCGGATAGCGGTTTTCAAAAGCCCTTTCGCCTCATAGGCCGATGACGGAAGAGCCACTTTTAAGCCAGGAATGTGCGCCACCAAAGCATGTAAAGATTGACTATGCTGCGCAGCAGACCGACGGGTGGCGCCCAAATTGGTGCGTAGCACCAATGGTACATTGAGCTTGCCCCCGACATATAATGGGTTTTTGCCGCTTGGTTGCATAATTGATCCATGATTAAAAATAGAAAATCGCCAAACATCAAATCTACGATTGGTCTGCTGCCCGTCATCGCAGCACCGACCGCTATGCCCATAAACCCGGGCTCAGCAATCGGAGTATCAACAATGCGATCCGTCCCAAATTCTTCGACAAGACCAGAAAGTATTTTGAACGGAGTGCCCGCTTCAGCAACGTCTTCCCCAAGCAAAAAAATCGTTTCATCGCGCCGCATCTCTTCGGCAATCGCCTCATTAACAGCCTTAGAAAGGGTGATTTCACGCATGCTCTTCTCCCATCTGCGGCGTGGCTGCAAAAACATGCAAACCCACCTCTGTTTCGCTGGGATAGGCAGCGTTCAAAGCATATTCCACCGCGTCTGAAGCCTCGGTTTTAATCTCCGATTGCAAGGCGTTTAACTCGTCTTCAGAAGCAATTCCTTGCGACGATAACCAGGCCCCAAAATTTTTGATCGGGTCACGGTTGTTTTTCCACTCGGCTTCTTCTTCCTTTGAACGGTAATATTCTCGGTTAATATCGCCAACATGATGCCCATGATAGCGATAGGTCAGCAGTTCCATAAAAAATGGGCCCTCGCCTTTCCGGCAGCGTTCAGCCAGACGCTGCGTGCACTCATTCACCGCCAATACGTCTTGGCCATCCACCTGCAAGGCCTCAATTCCGAAAGCCTCTGCTCGCGCTGTGATATCGCCAGCCAGCGTTTCTTCAACCTTGGTGTATTCGCCATAGAGATTGTTTTCGCAGGCATAAATCACCGGAAGCTTCCACAGCGCGGCCATATTCATGACCTCATACATCAAGCCTTGCGCTGTAGCCCCATCACCAAAAAAACACACAACAATATCAGAAGTTCCTAAGCGCTTAGCCGACAAAGCAGCACCCGTCGCGATGCCCATTGAGCCCCCCACAATGGCATTTGCTCCTAAATTGCCATTTGATTGGTCGGCAATATGCATCGATCCGCCTTTGCCACGGCAATAGCCCTCTTCTTTGCCCAAAAGCTCACAAAACATCAGCTTCAGATCCGCACCTTTGGCCAGACAATGGCCGTGCCCACGATGGGTTGACGTGATCTTATCGCTGGTTGTTAACGCTTCACAGATCCCAACAGCTACCGCTTCTTGCCCTGAATACATATGCGTAAGACCTGGCATTTTGGCAGATAGATATAATTGATTTGCGTTATCTTCAAAGGCCCGAATACGCATCATCTGCATATACATTCGCATATATTCTGCAGAATTTGTTTGGTTTTTTTTAGACATTATATTCCGTACTCATGATTTGAACTGCATGTGCAAACTACGCTACACGCCAAATTGTTTAATAGCGGTTGGCAATCGGCAGCTCTTCGGCAGGAAATAAACTAATCACTTCGCAGCCCGTATCCGTCACCACGACCTCTTCTTCGATACGTGCGGCTGAATAGCCGTCAGTGGCAGGACAATAGGTTTCAAGCGCAAACACCATGCCCGTTTTTATTTCCATTGGATGATCCATACTGACCGCCCTGCTGATAATAGGGCGCTCATGCAAGGCCAGACCAAGACCATGCCCAAATTGCAACCCAAAAGCCGCGTCTTCATTTGGAAAGCCCAAGCTTTCGGCCGTTGGCCAAACCTCGGCCACTTTATCTGTGCTCACGCCCGGCTTGATCATTTGGATCGACGCCTCGAGCCATTCACGCGCCTTGATATAGGCATCGTTTTGAGACGGCGTTGCTCGTCCAACATTGAAGGTTCTGTAATAACAGGTGCGATATCCCTGATAACTTTGCAAAATATCGAAAAATGCCTGATCGCCAGGACGGATCAGTCGGTCTGTGAAATTATGAGGATGCGGATTACACCGTTCTCCTGAGATGGCATTGATCGCCTCGACATCATCAGAGCCCATTTCATACAGCATTTTATTTGACAAGGCGACGATGTCATTTTCACGAACACCTGGTTTCAGTTCCTCATAGATCATATGGTAAACACCATCCACCATGCTCGCCGCTTGCGTGAGAAGTTGAATTTCATCCCAATTCTTAATCTCGCGCGCGGCCAGCATGATCTGTTGGCCATCAATCACATTAATGCCTTCTTCTTGAAGCGCGTGAAACATAGCCGTTTCCGCATAATCGACCCCAACGGGCATATCTGCCATTCCTGCATCTTTGATCAATCCAGCGATTTGCTTGGCGTATTTCTTCATCAACCCAAACTCGGGCGGAATCGTCCCCCGCATACCGACCACACCGGCCAGACAATGATCTGGTTCCAACCAGTCAGAATATTTTTGGTGATGCACTGCAGCGGACCCGAAATCCCACACATATGGGCTATCATCACCTGTTAAGAGGCAAAAACGGCACATTTTATCGCGTTCCCATTCGCCGATTTTAGTCGCCGAAACATAGCGGATATTGTTCACGTCAAAGAGTAATAGCGTGCCCGCATTAGAGGCTTTCAAAGCTTGGCGCGTGCGACTTAGGCGGTAGCGACGCAACCGATCATGATCAACGCGCCGCTCAAAATCAACCGATGTGTGCCCCCAGGCTGGTAAACGACCCTCCCAGCGCCAATTTGGTTCAAGATCAGCTGGCGTTAACACGTTAGGATGTAAGGCATTGGGCGTTGTCATTTAATATCTCCTCGAGCAGCTCGATTTTGGATTTTCATGTGATCAGTAATGCCCGTTTTCGCGCATGAGGCGATCGGCACGGTTTTGTGAATTTTGTAGCGCTGTCGCAAGCGTTTTGTCTCCCAACAAAGCATCATGCATTTCTTCTCCTATCATCGCAATTAAGCGCGTAATCTCCGGCACTGGCGGGCGTGGCCACATTTGCAAAACCCCAGTTCGCGCCATCTCATCCACAATCGAAATCAACGGTGAGATCTTTTGAACTTCAGGGTCCTGACTGACGCTAAACCGCGGGCTTACCAAGCTTCCGTTCTCTATATAAAGTTTGACGGTTTGTGCTGATGTTAGCGATGTCAAAGCTGTCCAAATTGGATCAAACCGCGCTGGGTCAACATTTGCAGGAATGGCCAGCGCGTATCCTCCGATTGGCGCAATAGACCGTCCCTTTGGGCCTGCCGGAAGCGGTAGATATTCTGTTTTTTCAAACGCTGGCGATGTTGTATCCAGTTCAAATAATGGTGCGAGCAAAGTCGCGCAATGCGGCATGGCGCAATTGCCTTCAGCATATGAAGCCGCACGGTCAAACCAAGACATGTTTAAAATGCCACGCGGCGAATAATCGATGAGTTCTTTGAAATACTCCGCCGCCTCCCACGCCGCGTCGGAATCGAACATGGGACGGAAATTCTCTCCTTCCACATGCTCTCCGTCAAACCCATCTGCAGAAGGCGATAAATTTAAAACAGGTTGTCCAAAGGCCGCCATGACGAATAAAAATGAATGTCCCAAAGGCGTGCCGCGTCCAGCATTCCATGCCATTCCCGTCATCCCATTGAATGGCGAATGTATTTTTTTGGCCGCAGAAAGCGTATCGGCAATTTTTAGAGGCGGGGTTAAACCAAACTCGGCAAACACATCGCTGCGATAGACCAAGAGTTCAGGCGTTGTTTGAACCGGCAAACCATATTGCCCCCCCTTATAGCGGGCGCTGGCCAAAGCTTTGGGGTGAAAGTCATGGGTGTCAAATCGCTCGGCCTTAATAAATGAATCCAACGGAAGAAAATGGCCAGCTTGAGCCATTTCACCGAACCAAGGCAAATCGCAGGCAACAATATCATATCTTGATTTGGTAAGGCTGGCATTTTCTAATATTTCCTCGCGCAAGCGATCAATCGACAAGGCGCGGCTTTTGATAGACAAACCAAAGATTTTTTCAAATTGTCGCTTTAAGGCCTGCATCGCCATGAACGTCGGATCGGCATGTTCCAATAACCTGAGATTACCGCTGAGCGGCAACTTGGCGCTCATTATCGAAGGCGGGGGTAAAACTTTTCCAGTGGAATAAGAGGAACCAAAATAATAATCAGACGCATCTTTTGAGCCCGCAAGTCCCCAGGTACTTTGCAACGCCGCCCGCGCCCGTCTGGCAAATTCTTGCCATTCACTCAACAGTTTTTCAGTTGGATGCAACGAAAATGATTTACCGCTGGATGTGCGCGGCCGTCGCAGCAAAAGCCCCCGGTTCTCAATTGCCTCAACCGCGCGAATGGCCGTGCCATAACTCATTCCAGAGGCACCGATTAAAGACGAGGTCGTAGATGTTTTACCCGAGAGATGATCCCGTAGAAGCGTTCCAAGAATGCGGGTTTCGCTATAGCCTTTCTTGATAGACAATGAGCGTTCCATTTCCATGTCAAATTGCTCGACAAAATCAAGAAAGCTTTCCAATTCCGCGTTTGCAACTCCAGATCTTGGTCGGATATCTGTTGTTTCATATGGCCCTTCCGGTGCGTCGCGATGCCGGCTGCGCGGAGATGTTATGCGGCGTATATTCGAGTTTGATGCCGGCAGGGCTGACCCTCAGATTCCTGGTTATAGCCAGTCTGCAGGATACCACATAAAATTACCAAATTGGATTAATCCAATTTGGATATTTATGGCGGGGGCTTAAATGCGTTTTTGCGCACGAGTAAATCCAATCGGCGAATATCAACGTCAGAGAGTAATTGCTTGCGCCTCTCATGTCCTTCAAACAAACGGCTACCAGTTTGGAACATGATCACAACCATCAATAAAATGCCTAAATAAAGCTGGAGCATAAAGGCCGGCGTCACGTTGAAAACCAATCCTGTATTTAAGAAATTTACCGTTAACGTTCCAATCGCTGCCCCGACAACGCCGCCTTTGCCGCCAAGAATCGACACGCCGCCAATAAAAGCAGCCACCGTGCCAGCCAGTAAAAGATATTGTAAACCCAAGGCCTGAGCCGTGCCCGAGCGCAAACCAATGATGCACCCTCCCAAGCCAGCGCATAACCCGGAAATAGCAAATACAATGATCATTGGGCGCTTCAAATCAATCCCCGCAGCGACGGCCTCTTTGCGCGCCCCGCCAATCGCATAAATCTCACGGCCGTAGCGGGTAAAGGTCATAAACAAACCAACGACAATAAACATTGCAATCACCAAAAGACTGGCAGGTGAAAAATAAACAAACATTTTGGTGGAGATAAAGTCTGGCACGCGGAAATCAGTCAACATCACTGTCTTCTCTTGCGCCGCAAATAATGCCACCCCGCGCAATAACATTAAGGTTCCAACCGTCAGCACGATAGCCCTTACCCGCAAATATGCAATAAAATAGCCCTGTATCGCGCCCACAAGCGTGGAGATAAGAATGGCAATCACCAGGGCGGTAACCGCTCCTAAACTATCTGTAAAACGCACGACAATAACCGCAGCCAAGGCCGCGTTAGACCCAATCGACAAATCAATTTCACCGGCGATAATGCACAATGTCAGCGCCAGCCCCACAAGGCCCAATACCGCAAACCGTTCCATAATAGCATAGCCGGTTCGGTGCGTGGCGAAGAATTCATTCGTCAACGCGAAATAAGAATAGACACAAATCGCCAATAAGACTGCAAACGCCAAATCAGGATTTTTAACAATCCAATGTTTAATATTTTTCATAAGCCTATCCTATTCTTGCGACCGGCTGCCACGACGCACAAGCGCAAACACCATAATTGAAAAAACAATCATCAATCCAACGGCCAATACCCTTGGGCCGGAATTAAACCCATGCAGCACCATCATATTATCTACAGAAGAGATGAAAACTGCGCCCAAACTCGAACGAATGGTTGATCCATACCCCCCATAATGGAATTCCCCCGACCATAACCGTCGCGATCACCATAATCGTCATATCCCCGCTCGACCCAAATTCAGATGAAAAGTAATTCACTTGAGCGCTTGACACTTGCGCCGAAAATGCGATCGCCACAAAAGCCGCGCAGACTGATGCAATCACACAAGTCTTAATAGCCATACCAAAATTTTCATGCCCAGTAGCACGCCCCGCCGCGCGGTTAGCACCAATCAAATACACCTGCCGACCAAAATTTGTGAACCTTAAGGTTAACTCGGCTACAATCGCTATGAGAATAAAGGCAATGGTTATATTGGGAAGGCCTAAGAAAGATCCTGTGCCAAGCCATTCTGCCCCGTGCGGTCGGCGAAAAGACACAACCAGATTGTCGCTCCAATAGGCGCCAAGACCATATAGCAATCCAGCGGCTCCAAGCGTTACAACAATCGGATTTCCGCCAAGCCCGATAAGCACGCCCTGGGCACTGCCTGTGAGGATCGCAATGACCATTGTAAACAAAAAGGAAATCTCAAAGCCGTAGCCTGCCGACATCGAAGTTGCAAAAGCAATGATGCTAAGCGCAGCGGTTTCCTTGAGCGACAACAGGAAAAAATTCCCCGATAGGGTTACAAAGGTCAACCCAATCGCCATGATGCCCACCAAAGCGGCATCTCTCACGATTGTTTTAAGGTTAAAAACAGTCAAAAAGTTTGGCGCTGTTGCCATTCCAACAAAGAAGATGACCAAAAAAAGCACCACCAGAGCGACCACCAATCCAGAATAATTCTGAACTAAACCCTCAAACTTTGCGGTCATACCACGAGAAGCGCTGCGCATTAGGACACCACCTTTATCTGCTTGTCTTCATCCCCAAAAGGATGGGTTATTTGTTGCAAAACATTGGTCGGTGTGATGTCGCTTAACGCCAATTCACCCACCTGCATCCCGCGATAAAAACTAATCACTCGATCTGCCAGACCGGTAACCTCTTGAATATCCGTAGACGCGAAAACAACCGCGGCACCATCATTTGCTAAATCGCGCAGCTTTGCATAAATCTCGGCGCGGGCACCAACATCCACACCGCGTGTTGGCTCATTCACCAAGATAATTTTAGGCTTGATCGCCAGCCATTTCCCCAACGCGACTTTTTGCTGATTTCCCCCCGATAGAACGCCTGCTTCATTATCAAGTCGGGTCACATCTACTGTAAATTTTGTACCATTTGATAGAGCGAGATCGCGTTCGGCTTTCAAATCAATTATGCCGCGATTTGAAATTGCCCCCAAAGCGGGCGAGGTCAGGTTTTCTATTATTGGACGTCCAAGAAACAAACCATCCAATTTTCGATCATCCGAGCAATATGCTATGCCGCGGGCGATTGCCTCTTTTGGCGATTTGGCCAGAAAACTCTCGCCATTATAAATAATGCGCCCGCTGCGTGATTGTCGCGCGCCTGAGATCGCGGCTAAAACATCGCCTGACCCAGATCCAAGCTGCCCTGCCAAGCCCAAGATTTCGCCAGGATATACGGCAAAGTTAAACGGCTCTAAAGTCCCATCGGGCCAAACATCGCGATCCTCTAACAGGGGCTTTGTACGCAGAATTTCGGGGTGGGCAGGAAACATGTTTGCAAGCTCGCGGCCCAACATCAATTCCACCAAGGAGGGACACATCAAGCTCTTTTGCAGTGCGCGCTTCTTGGCTTTGACCGTCGCGCAAGACGGTAATCCGATCACAAATTTTGAAGATTTCATCCATGCGGTGGCTGACGTAGATAATCGACTTACCGCGTTGGGCCAACCGCTGAACCATCGCAAGAATACGAATGGAATCGCTTTCTCCCAACGCCGCCGTTGGCTCATCTAAGATTAAAATCTGCGGCTGTTGCGCAAGCAGTCGCGCCACTTCAACCAATTGTTGTTCTCCAACCGACAAGCGTTCAACAGGTATATAAGGATCTACATCTTCAAGCCCAACCTCTTTGAGAAACGGGCTTGCTTTGCGCGCCAAACTGCTTTTTGTGGCAAAAACCGGAGCGTGCTCTCCAGAAATAAAAACGTTTTCAGCCACGCTCATTGCAGGTATCAAGCTCAGCTCTTGTTGTGCGATGGCGACACCCGCCCGCTCAGCTTTAAGAGGGCTTGAAAACCGTCGGCTTTCCCCGTTTAGGCTGAAATCACCAGTATATCCATCGTCAAATCCACTGATAATTTTTACCAAAGTTGATTTGCCAGCCCCGTTTTCTCCAACCAAACCCATTATTTCGCCGGCTTCGATTTCGAAATCAACGGCCTTTAAGGCGTGAATTGCGCCAAATGAGCGTGAAACACCGGATAATTTCAATAATGCGGTCATTTATTTATTCCGTTTAAAATGGATATCTCTGCCGGATTGTTGCCGGCAGAGATACAGTTTTGTGACTATTAGTCTGCCCAAGCGCCCGAGCATAGCTCTTCGATTGTATAGAGCTTACCATCATAACCACGCAGCGCCGTGGTTTCGATCGTATCTTTGGTCACTGAGGGGTTTGGCGTGAAATTAATGTAATTGGCCAGTTTACCTGTGTTCAGATATTCTTCTACCATTTTGATCGCCAATTGCCCTTCATGAAGCGGAGATTGCAGCGTTGTTCCAAACTGCTTACCTTCTTCGATCAGCTGTTTGTCACCATTACAGACCGTTCCAACAGCAATCACATCTTCGCCCATGACCATGCCAGCTTCTTCCAAAGCCTTGATACCGCCTGTCAAGATCGCATCATCCATTCCATAAACGAAATCAATACTTTGCCCTTGCAAAGCCGCGATCATTTTCGCCGCGCCTTTGTAACCATTTGCTTGACCAAAGCCTTCATCCACATCGCCGATGATTTTCAAATCTGAGCCAGCGATGGCTTCTTTAAAGGCATTGATAGACAGGCCATAACCGCCATAAGAATGGGGGTATGACAAGGCAAGAACGTTAAAGCCTGTTCCACCCGCTGCTTTTTTCGCTGCCGCTGCTTCACGCATCATATAACCGGCATTGCGCGCGCGCAAACGATCATCTGGACCTGCATATCCAAAAATATACTGTTTGTCCTGCTCGTTTGGCAGCTGGTTTATTTTCAAAACAGGTACGCCTGTTTTGGCCAAAGCGCGCAGCGAACCCAAACCTGCCACTGCATCAGAAGGCCACCAGATGAATACATCAGGCAATTGGCCAGTTGCCAAAACCTGTTGCACTTGTTGATCCTGTTCGGCTTGGTTGTATTGATTTTCATAAACTTTGATATCGAAGCCTTTAAGAGCTGCGGTTTCTTTAATCCCTTTAATGAAACGGCCAACATAAGCCTCCCCTGCGGGTCCGTTAAAAGAAACAATGGATGCAGCCAGCACTGATGTGGCCATGCCGCCCAGTGCGACGCCTGCCGCAACCGCAACCGCGGCCACCTTATTTAAATAAGACATGTTCGTCCTCCCAAAATGTTTTGCTACTTTCGCAGCTCTTTTAAACCAACAGCCAAAAGCCAAAATTCAGAACCATAAATTAGTCCAGTATGGATCAATTAAATTCATTTTGGATGCATTCGAATTTTGCAGCGCGAAACCTTTTGACAATGATGGACCAGTAATTGGAACTGATTAGCAAATACACAAAGTGCATTGGGAGGCTTTTACCATGGACCCGCAAAGATTAGCAGGAAAAAACATATTAATTACCGGCGCAGCACGCGGCATGGGCGCGACCAACGCGGAACATTTTGCGCAACAGGGCGCAAATGTTTGCCTCGGAGATTTAGACATTGATTTAGCCAATAAAATGGCAGAAACCATCAATGCGCGCGGCAATGGAAAAGCGATTGCGGTTCAAATGGATGTTACCAAACGCGAAGACAATGTGGCCGCCGTGGCCGCAACCGTGGATGCCTTTGGCATGATCAATATCGGCCTGTTCAACGCAGGTCTTAATAAGCCAAGGTTTTTTATGGATATTGATGAAGACAATTGGGATATGATCATGTCGGTCAACACAAAGGCGATGTGGCTTGGTATGCAAGAAACAGCCCGCCAAATGATTAAACAGGGTCCGCAAGAACACGTATATAAATTGATCAATGTTGGCAGCATTGCCTCCCGCAAGCCATTGGTGGATGTGACCGTCTATTGCACTTCAAAATATGGATGTTTGGCGTTAACGCATTGCGGTGCCGTCTCGTTGGCGGAACATAATATTACCGTGAACGGGTATGCTCCTGGCGTGGTTGTTACGCCTCTTTGGGAACAGCTTGACAAAGATTTAGTTGAAATTGGTTTCAAAGAGCGGGCAGGGCAAGCTTACGAAGATATCACCAATAATGAGCTTGTAATCAAACGCGTCTCCTACCCCGATGATGTGAAAGGCACAGCTGCATTTTTGGCCAGCCATGACAGCGATTATATGACCGGTCAAATGCTGCATATCGATGGCGGTTGGTGCATTCAATAAAAATGCAGTTGAGCCGATAATTGAAAGTAGTAGAATATGAAATTAGGGGTGGCAGGCCTGGGCCGCATGGGCGTTCCCATGGCCAAAAATCTGATCAATGCTGGTTTCGATATTCAAGTCTGGAACCGCAACCCTGAGCGCAGCGCATCTTTTGCGACTGAAATGCAGTGCCAGATCGCTCAAACACCGGAAGCCTTAGCCTCTGCTTGCGATATCGTTATTACAATGCTTGCCGATGATGCCGCCTCTCAGGACGTCTATCTGGGTGAGGCGGGCTTATTAAAAGGCAAAAAAGCCAAAGTGTTCATCGAGATGAGCACTGTCAGCCCGAATTGGATCAACCGATTACAAAGCCAATCAAGCCGTGCTGCTATCATAGACGCGCCGGTTTCCGGCGCCACCCAAGCCGCTCAAGCGGGCAAATTGATGATTATGGTGGGTGGGTCAGAGGAAATAGCACAGCCTTTGCTACCAATTTTTGACGCTTTGGGCGAAAAAACGATCATTCTTGGCAAGCAATCTGCGGGTGCGACAATGAAGCTTGCGATCAATTCGGTGATACACAGCTTGAATCAGGCTGCCGCAGAGTCGCTTAACCTCGCCCAAGCCGCAGGCATTGAGCTTCCATTGGCCTTTGAAGCGTTGGAATCTTCGGCTGCTTGCGCGCCCATGTTACGCTATCGCAAACCACTTTATTTGGATGAGCAGGCGCATCAAGTTACGTTCACCGTTGGCTTAGCAGCCAAGGATGTAGATCTTGCCACACGCTTGGCGCAGACCTTGGATGTTCAAATGCCGCAAGCAGAATTGAACTTAGGTATTTTGAATCAGGCTAGCCAAAATGGCTATGCCCACCGCGATATGGCCTCAGTAATCAGCTATCTGAAAAAGGAACACACATGAAGGCGGTTTTATTCGTAGGCGGCTGGCAAGGCCATAAGCCAATCGATTTTGCACAGTGGTGCTCTGACTTATTGATGGCGGACGGATATGACGTTAAAATCTACGATACGCTAGTGCCTCTAGAGCAGCCCGAAACTTTATCTGATGTGAATGTCATCATACCCATTTGGTCAAGCGCGCGATCTTCTCATCAGCCCGAATTTGGGAATATGACAAAAAAAACAAGAGGATGGACTACTAAAATTGATTGCCTCGGGCTGCGGCTTGGCCGGATGGCATGGTCATATGGGGGATGCCTTCCGCGATCGCCCAACCTATCACTTTTTGATCGGGGGGCAATTTGTTGCCCATCCTCCAGGCTGGCCCGATAATCCTATTCCATCGGATGATTTCGTTTCTTATGACGTAACAATTACCCGGCCCAATGACCCGATCGTAAAAGGTATCAAAAGTTTCGAGCTTTTTTCCGAACAGTATTTTATGTTGACCGATGCCTCAAATGAAGTGTTGGCCACCACAACTTTTTCAGGCGATCATTTATGGTGGATCGAAGGCACTGTCGTTCCAGTAGTTTGGAAACGCAGATGGGATAAAGGTCGCATTTTCTATTGTTCAATCGGGCATCGCCTTGAGGATTTGAAAGTGCCAGATGTGACAGAAATCGTAAAACGTGGAATTTCTTGGGCTGCGCGAAAACTTGATGATTGATGCTTTATGGAAAAAGAAAAGCTATAAGGTCGCCGATAAAACAGTTCCTAATACCACAGAGAACGCGCTGTTATTGCTTGATCTTTCCTTCAGTCAAAACACATCATTTGGAGAATGAACGGATTTATGATACAATATATTGGGGCGGCACTCCTCCCATGCAAGCCCCAACAAACTGCCCGAGTGTCAAAGTTTCCTCATGGCTTCGATGCACGGGCTTTTTCTTTAATTTTACTTTTAAACTTAGTTTGTCTGCAAACATCAAGACGGTTCACGGTAAAGGTAACGTAAAGCACCGGATCACAAGCGTTAAAAGTGACTAAAGCATATAATTTACGGGCCACTAATAAAGAACCATTCGCTAAAAGCAGTGTCACGGTTAAACTTTAAGTTAATGCACGAGTGGAAATGTACCCCCCAATAAATCTAAACCGCAAAAGCTAGAGGCCCTAGTCAAATGCGCATGGACCATGATCCTGCCCCCCGGTCTATATTCCCGCGGTTCGGCTTTAGATATTGGCCTAAAACAGTCATTCGATCAAAGTGCAGCGAATGGCTGCGACATCGGTTCCACCACGTCCGATCACCAGCGCATGGCCGATCCCCGGTTTGTGGCTGATGCCGGCGATGAACTCAGCCCGGGGGCAGACACCATGCGTTCGATCAGGAACTGACTCGTGTCGAGGCGGACGTCATATCGGGTGACAGAGGCCTGAATTGCGCTGATGGCGTGGTCTAAACCTGCTGCGTCTTTGATATTCAGATGTACCGCCCCGGCCTGGTTTTTATGTGCAAGATCAGCATTAAGCAGTTTGACCGCCAGCGGATAGCCAAGAAGGTCTGCAGCAGCAATAATCTCCTCAACAGTGTCGGTCGCGTAGATCGGAACCGGAATGCCATGCTCTGCAAGCAAAGCCTTGCCCTCAGCCTCGTTCAGGGTGGTCAGCGGCGAATGAACGGCTGGTGTGGGCAACAGACGGCTCTCAGGGTCGGCCAGAACCTGCGCGCGTAAAACCGGATAGCGCGCCAGGGCGCGGAACGCGCTCAGCGTGTCGTCCAACCCTTGCAGCGTGACCACGCCTGCATCCGGCCAGCCGGAGCCGCAGATTAGCAGGCAAACCATCGGGGAAAACACTGGCGCAATCACCACGGGGCATTCCATGCGGTCGTTCAGCTGGATCAACCCTTCAAGCGTCGACCACCAGACTTCGGCCACCTCCGGCTCACGCGGCCAGTCAACGAAATAAACAAGCAGATCACAGCGATCATCCATCAGGATACCCATGCCATTATCGAGGTGTCCGGTGTGGACATCGCCGCCCAGGGCAGGTTCCAGTCGAGCGGGTTCATCAGAGAAACCAGCTCTAGGACGGTCTGGGCAATGCATTGCGTTGCGCCCAGTGGGTGAACTCAACCGACATCGCGCCCCTTTTCCCGATCATCGCGGCATAGCCGCGGAAGTTACCGCAGCAACAATACGGTTGCCTTTGGGGGGCTTGGGACTGCCCAGCAGTTTGAGCGCCTCAATCAGGGCCTGGGTGAGTTTGCTTCGACAATGGCCAACCGACGGAAAAGGGCTGACCAGATTTCGTTGTCTACCGCCAGGGTGCCGGAGTGGCTTTGCGCCAGTTCAGCACTTTCCTGCGTGCCACCAGCCTTAAGCACCACAAGGGCAGCACCCTGTTTCACCGCACGCAGGGCGGCGGCGCTGAACGCGGCGATGTCCACGATCCCTTCCAGATAAAGCCCGATGGCACGCACGCGGGGGTCATCCAGCATAGCGTCGATGTAATCGGCCATTGAGAACGGCCTGATTGCCCATCGAAATGACATAGCCCAGCGGCAGGGCCTGTTCGACATTGGTCACCGAATAAGCGCCATAACCTGACTGGCTGATCAGGGCGACACCATCGCCCGCAACAGGCGAAAACACGTTGTCCCGCCCCAAACGGCCATGCCATCAAACATGTTCATCACGCCCAGACAGTTCGGACCAACAAGCGCCAGGTCGCCCGCAGCCTCGGCCAACCGGGCCTGAAGGGCCGCGCCGTCCGCGCCTGTCTCGGAGAACTCGCCGACGAGAGAGACCGCCCCACCTGCACCCATCGAAAAGAGCTCTGCCACTGTATCAATCGTGCGTTCGCGCGATACGGCGATCAGGGCGGCGTCCGGAGGTTCGGGCAGATCGGCAAGGCTTGGCACGCAAGCCACACCAGCAAGTTCAGTGTATTTCGGATGCACTGCCCAGATTTGCCCGGTAAAGTCGGATTTTCGAGTGGCATTGATACAGTCTTCAACCGCCCTGCCGCCGACAAAAGCGATGTGACGCGGTTTCAGGAGCCGCTTGAGGTTTTCGCGGCGAGCGCTGCAGGCGTTGTCCTTCATTCTGTGAACTCCATGACCTCAAGGCCGCGAGGAATGCGTTTGTCAGCGTCAAAGAAAGGTAGTGAATGCAGGGCAAGCGGATGCTCATTACCGTCTCGACCCTTCACTGTGAAAGTATTGGCCGACATGGCCGCAGGTGTTTCGAAGAGGACATACCCGATCCCGTGCCGAGGGTTGGCGACGGCTCAAACGCTTTTACACGGCCAACTGCTACGCCGTTCGCATAACGGGCTCCCCCCACTTGATATCATTCGCCTCAGTCACGAAACCGGAAAAGCGTGGAGCACGTTCGGCGGCCTGCAAGGCGTCCTTCCGACGAAGTCATGACCAAAATCTACAAAGTCGCCCAGCTTCAGGTCAAACGGTGTCGTGTCCCAGCCCATGTCGGTGCCGTAGTTCATGATCCCCGCCTCGATCCGGCGCGGGTTCATGGAGTAGGTTGATAAGACCTCCATCCCATGCGGCGCGCCTGCCTCTAGCAGGTGGGACCATAGAGCGATTCCATCGACATTCGGGTCCATGTTGTAGACCTCAAAGCCCAGCTCGGCGGTCCAGCCCGTCCGGCTGATCAGAACGGGCTGACCGCCCATGGTAACCTGTCTTGAGTGGTAATATTTGAACCCTTCTCGGTCCCCGCCATCAACACAGGCATCTAGTATCGCGAGGCTGGTTGGCCCTTGGATCTGAATTGCCCAGGCGCCCGGATCTCGAATTTCTAAGTCATAGCCAGGTTTCAATGCTTGGAGCCAAGTGAACACGTCACGATCCGCGTGGACATACCAAAACCAATCTTCAGCCAGCCGGAACACAACACCATCACAAGCAATGCCACCACCATGGTGGCACATAAGACCATAGCGCCCACGATCCACCGCCATTATGCTGACAGGCCGCGTGAACAAATAGTCAAGGAACTCCGCCGCATCCGCCCCCGAATTTCCAGCGGGACCTCGGCACATCGAAAATGCCTGCCTTGGTGCGCAACACCCGGTACTCTTCGGACGATGGGCGCTCAAATGTTACGGGCGTCAGCCGCCCTTCGTGGTCGCCATAAGCGGTGGTCAGGTCGCGCGTCGCCTGAACCATGGTGAACGCACAGCGCGAGATTATGGGCAATACCGTTCGGCCATATCCCGGCTCCTTTTGTTGTTGGTGTTAGTGGGTCAGCCGGGCATGAAATTGGCCAGTAATCGGCAGTTTTGAAGGGCGGGCGAGGTCGATGCCGGCTAATGATAGCTACTTCACCCCCGCCAATTGAAAACCACGTTGGCCATCCCACCGATTGCTTGAGATGGCATCGAGCAAAAACGCGGCGACATCTTCTTTCGTAATGGGCCGTGCGAATGTGCCATCGCCATGAAAACACGGTATTTCCCGTTTCCGGGTTTTTCCTTCAGGGCGGCGGGGCGGACCAACACATATGGGACTTCTCCCTCACGCGATATGCGGGCATCCGCCCGTTCATAATCCGCGAAACTCGAACGCCCACCGATCATTTGCAGCATCTGTTTGACGACCCATGACGTGCCGCCACACCCAATGCTGCTGACAAACAGGCATTTTGGCGGATTGGGTTGCGCGGCGGCTGTTTGCAAAATCATTGCGTCGGCCGCTTTTTCCATGATCAACACACCTTTGACATTGCCAAGGCAACTGACAACGACATCGTCACCGAGAATGACCTTCGCGACATCGCTAGGGCTGGTGACGTCGCCTTGAGCGCAGAGAGATTTGTATGTTCGGTGAGTTTTTCGGGCGTTCTAACCAGGGCTACGACCTCGCATGACCGGCGGCAAGCGCCTTGTTAGAAAATGGCCACCAACCGCACCAGTCGCGCCAAAAAGTGCAATTTCATGTCTCGCCTCCTGTCTGGATGTTTGCCTGTTAACCCGGTAGGGCGCGGCTGATAATGGCGTCGAGGTCCAGCCCCTTGGGCAGGGTCCCGAATGCGCCGCGATAGCGTGGGGCGAGACGCGAGGCGCAGAAGGCATCGGCAACGGCGCTGTCGCCGTGGCAGGTCAGCAGCGCCCTTGTAAGGTCAGCGCCATCATCTCGGTCACCATGCGCATGCGGGTTTCCAGCCCGTCCGGATCCGCCAGTTCATCGCGCAGATCATCGATTGCACGGTCAGATTAGGATGGTTTCCGCGCGCCTTCTCCAGTTCCGCCATGAAGGCCGGGATCGCCTCGGTTCACGCCCCATGGCCCGCAGCACGTCCAGCCCCATGACGTTGCCCGACCCTTCCCAGATCGAGTTGAGCGGCGCTTCGCGGTAAAGCCGGGGCATGATGCTCTCTTCGACATAGCCCGGACCGCCATGACATTCGAGCGCCTCGACCACCAGGCTCGGGCAGCGTTTGGTATTCCAGTATTTCGCTACTGCCGTGCCAATGCGGGCCAGCGCCGCCTCGGTCGGGTCATCGGCGTTGTCCATCGCGCGCGCCATCCGCAAACCCGAGCGCCAGCGCCGCCTCGACCTCGACCGCCATGTCGGCCAGAACATTCTGCATCAGTGGCTGCTGGATCAGGCGTTTCTGAAAGACCGAGCGGTGCGATGTATGATGCAACGCCTGCACCAAAGCCTGCCGCATGATTCCGGCCGAGGACATAGCACAATAAAGCCGGTTGCCAGTGACCATCTCAATGATCGTGCGGATGCCACGGCCTTCCTCGCCGACCATCACACCGTATGTGTCCTGAAACTCCATTTCGGTCGACGCGTTGGAGTGATTGCCCAGTTTGTCTTTCATCCGCTGGATAAACAGAGTGTTGCGCGTGCCATCGGGTCGCCATCGGGGCACGAGGAAGCAGGAAATTCCCATAACTTCGGTATTGGCCAGTACCAGAAATGCATCACACATCGGGGCCGAGCAGAAGAATTTGTGCCCGGTCAGCAGGTAGCCGTCACCGATCGGTCGGGCCACTGTCGAATTGGCGCACATCCGACCCGCCCTGTTTCTCGGTCATGAACATGCCGATCATGGCGCCGGTCTTTTCAGCCGCCGGAATGTCGCGCCTGTCATATTGCGTTGACAGAAGGCGCGGCATCCATTCCTCCGCCAAATACGGTGCCATGCGAAGCGACGGCACAACGGAATAGGTCATCGCCATCGGACACATCACGCCGCCCTCGGGCTGGCTGAACATATAGGTTAGAACAGACTGGCCTACATGTCCTGCATTGTCCTCGTTATGCCAGGCGAAATTATGCACCTTATTGGAAATCGCGAGATGCATCAGGTCATGATAAGCGGGATGAAACTCTACCGCGTTGATCCGCATGCCATAGCGATCAAAGGCGCGCAATTCCGGCCCATGTCGGTTGGCTTGGTTCGCTTTCTCAAAGGTCTCATCCAGCCCGGTGAGATGTCCGACATGGGCAAAATGCCCGGCATGAATGGCCCCGCCCATGTGTGATGCCCAGTGTCTCAGCGCACGATCATTCCCCCACAAGTCCTGATCGCCCATGTGTGGTGGCATGTTGATGACCTCATGGGTCGGCAAATGCGAAATCGGATCGCGTGGTGTCATGATGTCTCTCCCTGCAGTGAGAGTAGATGTCCAAACCGGTCAGCGGCAAACCCAATTTCTTGATCTCTGTGTTCAGATCAGATTAAACAGAAACATGCGATTTCGAGCCTTCGACAGTCTCAACATCTTCCGTACCGTTGCCGAGAAAATGAGTTTCACGGCGGCAGGGGATGCCTTGAACATGTCCAAGGGCGCGGTGAGCTACCAGATCGCGAAGCTGGAGGACGAATTGGGCGTGCGCCTGTTCGAGCGCCGCCACACTCATATCTGCCTGACGACGGAAGGCACGCGCCTGAAAGATGCAGCGGCACGGCACCTGAGTCATATCGAGACCGTAATGGACGAGATAAGATCAACCGTTGAAGAACCACTGTGCGTGGGCGCCCACAGCTGGTTCATCGCTCGGTGGCTCGGCCCGAGGCTGTCCGACTTCACCCGCGCCAATCCCGATATTTCGCTCAGGTCGAACCGATCAATACCAAGGCCGATCTGCAGAACCGCGCCCTCGATCTGTCGATCTTCTGGTGCGATCCTTCAGCCGAGGACATGGACGTTGAAGTGCTGTTCAAATCCAATACCAGGCCTTTGGCCAGCCCGGAAATCGCAGCCCGGGCCGAAGCACTAGGCTTGGAGACCGCTGTTCGGGAAATTCCGCTCTTGCCGGATGCATCCGGCATGGCAGCCTGGCGCGACTGGCATGACATCGCGGGACTGACATTCGCGCCGAAAAAGAACGCACTTTCGCTGCCGGACGCCAACAGCCGCCTTCAGGCCGTCATTGCTGGAAATGGATTGGGGATGCAGGATGCGTTTGCAGAGCCAGAGATCGAAAGCGGTCATCTCGTCTGGATCTCGGATCTTGCGCTGACAAACTTCGCTTACTGTATCTCGCTGCCAACAAAGGGGAACATTTCGGCAGCCGCAGAACTCTTCAGAGACTGGATAAGGGCGCAGGACTTCTGGAAACCTGAACGAATGCTTCCGGCTGTGAAACCTCCGAGCTATTCGTCCGTGTCGAACGAGGTTAGGTGCCACCAAAGCAGTCGTCGGTTCAATGCGCAGAAAGAAAGGCCGGTCATTTCTCGGCCAACACAATGTGCCAGCTGTTCTTGGACATATACAAAGCAATTGGCCTCAAGGACGCCTCAAGTCATTCAGGTCGTAGGACCTATATTACCCGTTTGGCCAACAAGGGTGTAGGCGTGCGATTGCGGCGCTTGCAGGGCATTCACATATATCCACAACACAGAGATATATCGATGTGAACTCTGACCAGTTGAGCGAAGCAGTGGAGCTACTTTAGCAATCAGGCCTTAGCGGACTGTAGGGCAAGGTGCAGCGAATGGCTACTAGGAGCCCAACCTGTGAGTTCTTTTTTGCCGCGTGCGCTCGCAGCGGAAAAACTGCCGCTCATGCATGGATCAGAGTACTGCCGCGTGACGAGAAGAGACGCCATTCATTTGGAGCGCATCAGGTTTCCTTATACAATACTCGAGCGGCAAGGTTTTGTTGTAATTTGACATGCCAATGCGAACGTTTGGTTCCAAATAATTTGTGGATTTGTCAATCAAAGAGCTTGTTGCGGGTCCAGTCGAAGGTCCCGGTGTCTCGTTCCTGCACCGCCTGCTTCCAACCGACTTGCTCCACGCGGGCTTTGAAGTTTATGCCTTCGGGCGAATGGCGAGTGATGCCGTCGAACACGGTGGCAAGGCGCTGCGTCTCGTTGATTTTCTCTTCGACCGCCGCGTTGATCACCATCTTCTGCATGGCCAGTTGGTTGATCGGCACGGATGCCATACGGACGGCCAGCGCTTCGACCTCGGCATCAAGCTGATTGTCAGGCACGGATTTAAGCACCAACCCCATCTCGGCGGCTTCGACGCCGGTTATTTTGTCACCCGTGAACATCATGCGCTTGGCCTTTTCAGGCCGAGCCGATGCACCCACATTGCAGTTGTCGGACAGCCCCAAACGCGGGTGGGCATGTAGCCGATCTGTGCCGTGTCCCCCATGATCGTGAGATCGGCACACAGCGCGATGTCCGAGCCGCCCGCAACGGCGAAGCCATGCACCTTGCAGATCACCGGTTTCATCGCCCGGAAGAGCGACATGAAAGCCTGCGTGTTAGCCCACATGCACTGGAAATCCTGCATCGGGTCCCAGGGCATGTCCTGCACCACCTTGTTGGAACCATTGCGCTTGGCGTAATGGGTAAGATCGTAGCCCGCGCAAAGGCATTTCCTGCGCCAGACAAAACTATCACATGTATGTCACGATCATGGTCGGCCTGTGCAACTGCTGCCGCTAGTTCGCAAGGCAGATCATCGTCGATGGCATTCATTACCTCAGGTCGGTTCAGGGTGATCCGCCCGATCCGGCCATCTTTCTCGAACAGAACCTTTTCCATACTTACCCCCAATCGCTAACGGCCTTGACCTCAAGGAACTCCTCAAGACCCCAGGCACCACCTTCACGGCCATTGCCCGACTGCTTCATACCGCCAAAAGGCGAGCCCGCGCCGCTGAATTTGCCGTTCATCTCGACCATACCAGATCTTAGCTGTCGCGCCACGCGACGAGCTCGTGCCTTGTTCGAGGTCTGTACATAATTCGTAAGACCATAGGACGTGTCGTTCGCCAAGTTGATTGCCTCTTCTTCGCAGTCAAAGGGTGTTATACATAGCACAGGGCCCGAAGATTTCTTCCCTCCAAATCGTCATATCTTGCGTGACGTCGGCAAAGATTGTGGGACGCACAAAGTAACCGTGTTCAGCCCGTCGGGACGACCAGACCACCCGCAATCAATTTGGCACCTCATCTATGCCACGCTTGATCAGGAATTGGATCTTGTTCAACTGTACTTTAGATACAACCGGACCGATCTGACGGCCCTCAATATTTGCTGGACCGCCCTCTGTTTTCTCCGCCACTGTACGGGCTGTTTCAACGGCATGCTCGTATATCGCGCGGTCGACCAACATCCTGGTTGGTGCGTTGCAGGACTGGCCCGAATTGTTTAAGCAGTGCCGAACGCCTCGCGTGACGGCCTTTTCATCGGCATCAGCAAATATGATGTTGGCTCCTTTGCCTCCCAGTTCGAGGCTAACGCGTTTCACGGTATCTGCCGCAGCCTTGCTGATCGCCGACCCCAGCTCGGGCGTTGAACCCGGTGAAGCTGACCATGTCCACGTCCGGGTGCGCGGTGAGATGCGCTCCAACACCGGCACCATCACCGTTCACCAGATTAAATATCCCAGGCGGAAAATCTGCCTCATCAATCATTTCAGCCAACAGAATGGCGCTGAGCGGGGACAGTTCCGAGGGTTTCAGCACTACCGTGCAGCCCGCGGCCAGCGCCGGGGCGACCTTCAGCATCACCTGGTTCATCGGCCAGTTCCATGGGGTGATCAGGGCACAGACACCGGGACGGGTCGTGTATAATCATATCGCCGGGTGCGTGATCGCCCAAAGGACGTTCAAAGACAAAAGCTTTGGCTGTCCGAATAGTGTTTTTCAGATGTCCTGCTCCAGAGCCGACCTGTGCGGTCTTTGCCAGTGTGATAGGCGCTCCCATTTCTCTGCTGATAGCCTGCGCCATGTCTTCGGCCCGTGTCTTATAGACTTCCATCAACCGCTCCAATGCGGCGATCTTTTCCGAAGGGTTGGTTGCCGCCCAGCTTGGAAAGGCGTCCTTAGCCGCAGCGACGGCCATGTCGACATCAGCGACGCCACCCAAAGTGATCGTGGCAATCTTTTTTTCTGTGGACGGGTTCTCCACCGGCATTTCGCGCCCGTCGATCGAGATGACCCATTGGCCGTTGATATAGTGTTTGGTTGTGTCTTGCATGGTGATTCCTGTTAGTCAGAGTTCAGTATATTCCCCGGCGACAAAACGATCGCGGAGAACAAATTTCTGGATTTTGCCTGAGCCGGTTAGGGGGAACTCCTCGACCTGCACCCAAACATTCGGCGTTTTTTGTGGTGACATATTTGCGCGGCAATGCGCGTGCAGCGTACCCTTGTCGAGCAGTCCTGTGCTCCGGATGAACGCGCCTATAACCTCTCCCCATTTTGGGTCTGGCAGGCCAACGACAGCGACCTCGGCCACGCTTGCGTGTTCCAACAGGCAGTTTTCAATTTCAGCGGGAAAATGGTTCTCGCCTCCGCGGATGATCATTTCTTTCACACGACCCGTGACTGTGACGTAGCCTCGTTTATCCATTCGACCAAGATCGCCGGTGTGCAGCCAACCCATTGCGTCTATGGTCTCGGATGTGGCCTTCAGGTTGTCGTTGTATTCCAGCATGACGCAGGGGCCGCGGGCACAGATTTCCCCGACCTCTCCTACGACGACGGCGCAATTGTTATCGACACTGCGAATTGAGACCTCAGTCTGAGCTACCGGCTGGCCTGCCGTGTTGCAGATGTCGTCAATGGTGTCGTCTAGATGATGTTGTGTGATCACCGGACAATGCTCGGTCTGGCCATAGAGGGTGGAAAACCTGGCACCCATCAAGTTCTGTACCCTGCGCACCAATTCGGGCGCCACCATTGAGCCGCCGCAGCTGACGAGCTTCAGAGCCGACATGTCTCGTGGACGCGCATTTTGTGCATCGAGCAAGGCCACCACCATGGTCGGCACGCCAAGGATGATGTCAGCGCCGCTCGCTTCCAACTGGTCAAGCACGACATCCGGGTCAAACAGGCTGACCAACACCATTCGGCACCCCGCCTGAAGGCATCCAAGCGTGACCATCCCGCAGCCCGAGGTGTGAAACATCGGCATGATGTTGACCCAGGTGGTCGCCTCGGTTGTCCCGCAGCGACCCGCGTAGAACCGGGCGTTGTTGACCAGTCCGCGATGGCTCAGGACTGCCCCTTTGGGAAAACCGGTGGTGCCGGAGGTATACTGGATCATCGCCGCGTCGCCTAGATCGGCATTGGGCAAAGCAATCGGGCGGGAGCCTTGTGTGTAAAGCGCTACGCTTTCCATGTCCGTGACTTCGCGAACCGATGGGATGCTCGCGGCGACTTCAGTCCCAATTTGGCTCATGGGGTTGCCGCGGAATTCTTTGACAAGGAAAAGTGCAACCGCGCCGGATTGTTCCAGCACGTAGGCTAGTTCGCGTGCCTGAAAGGCCGGGTTAGCAGTCACCAGTACTAGACCGGATAGGGCACTGGCATATTCCAATAGGACCCATTCTGGGCTGTTGGGCGACCAAACTACTACCCTTTCGCCAGGCGCAAACCGTGTGGAGAGCGCCATGGCTAGTCTCTCAGCATTTTGCATAAGTTCGGCATAGGTCCAGCGGCGCCCCTTGGTGCCGTTCTGTTTGACTTCGACCAAGGCCTCCGCTTCTGGTCGTGCCGCCGCGACCTCGCGCAGCAATGCTCCGATGGTGATGTCTCGCGTTTCTATGTCGGACTGAGGCTGAGCATGGGAGGTGGTGAGGTCTAAGTCATACATCGCTGAAATCGCCTCCTCGACCCTTGCCATTGGAGAAGCGGGCTGCACCCTCAATACCAATGCTGACTTCATCTTTGCTGCCCTTCCATTCCTGCTGCAGCGCTTCACGCATTGAGAGCCCATGTTGGGTCCGCACCGAACGTCTATCTGCGCGCATGCAGCTTTGCGGGAAACGGGCGATGTCATGGGCAAGGGCTTCGGCTTTGGCACGTGAGTTGCCTTCGGGCACGACGTATTCGCACAGGCCAATCCGGAGCGCCTCATCCGCATCGATGCGGCGCCCGGTCAAGATCAGGTCCATTGCGCGGCCTTCACCCACCAAACGCGGAAGACGTACCGTACCTCCGTCGATGAGTGGAATACCCCAACGGCGGCAGTAGACACCCATGAAGGCGTTTTCTTCCATCACCCGGATATCGCACCAAAGCGCAAGTTCCATACCACCTGCCACGGCAGGCCCCGATACTGCGGCGATCACGGGTTTGCTGAGTTCCAACCTGCTGGGCCCCATGGCCGCCATCGGTGGCTCACCCTCATTCGGAAAGTCAAACGGATCAAGCGCTTCGGCACCAGCAAGGAGGCTGCATGCTTCAAATCCCAGCCAGCACAAAAAGCACCGCCTTCGCCCCAAAAAACAGCAACGCTTGCTGTTTCATCTGCATCAAAGGACTGGAATGCTTCAAATAGTGCCTTGGCGCTTTCGGGGTCCATGGCATTACGCGCCTCTGGTCGAGAATGTATTACGGTCCAGACGGGGCCGTCCTTTTCAATTCGTACACTCATTGCAGAACCTCTCCATAGTTGCCTGCAATGAATTTATCACGAATGGCAAATTTCTGTACTTTACCGGAGCCTGTCAGAGGAAAGTCCGGCACATGCACCCAGACAGATGGCGTTTTTTGTGCGGACAGAAGCGCCCTGCAGTGGGTACGCAAATCGGCTACGTCAAGCGGTTGGTCGGACAGGATGAATGCCGCGATCACCTCTCCCCATTTCTCGTCCGGTAAGCCGACTACGGCGACTTGTGCCACATGCCTGTGGGTCACCAAAGCCGCTTCGATTTCAGCTGGAAAATGGTTTTCGCCGCCGCGAATGATCATGTCCTTAACACGACCCGTCACTCGCACGAACCCTTGGGCGTCCATTGTGCCCAAGTCTCCGGTATGGAGCCATCCGTCGCTATCAATGGCCGCGGCGGTTGCTTCTGGATTTTCGTTATAGCCGATCATCACTGCATAGGATCGCGCGCAAATCTCGCCCACGTCCCCTATTGGAAGAACCTGATTATCTTCAGGTGAACGGATTGAAACCTCTGTCCACGGCAGCGGCTGGCCGGCTGTCTCCACGATCTGCTCAAGTGTCGCTTCAATGGGGTTTAGACAGATCATTGGGCTGTGTTCAGTTTGTCCAAATGCGCTAAGAAGATGACATCCCAAACGGTCCCGAACCCGGCGGACGAGATCGGGTGGCACCGGAGCGCCGCCGGTTGTTATGACCTTAAGCGAGGACATATCGCGCGGTATTTTTTCTAGAGAGTCTAGAAGATTAAACAGCATGGTGGGCACTGCAAAACAGGTTGTAACGCCCTGTTCCTCAATTAAGCGTGCAAAGACATCTGCATCGAACCTCTTTATTAGTAGCATTTTACATGCAGCTTGGAAGGCACCCTAAGGCCCCGGTCGCACAGCCTGCAGTATGAAATAGAGGCATGAAGTTAGCCCAGACCGAATGCGGACCAACTTGCTTACGTGTGCAGAACAGGCGTGCGTTGTTTACTAAATTCTTATGGCTGAGTACCGCGCCCTTTGGAAATCCCGTTGTTCCCGATGTGTATTGGATCTGCGCGGCATCATCTGGCTGAACATCTGGCAGCACTTTTGGCCGTTCCCCAGTGGCGTAGAGCGCATCCTCGTTTTCCAAGTTGATGATCTCGCGCAACGCTGTGTTGCCGCTTATCGCCTGGTGTGCAATTTCAGCCATAGGGTTACCCCTAAACTCATCAACCATAAATAGGGCGACTGCTCCAGACTGTTCCAGAACATATTTGAGTTCAGAGACCTGAAAGGATGGATTGGCTGTCACGAGAACTAAACCCGCTAGACCACAGGCATATTCTATGAAAATCCACTGCGGGATATTGGGCGCCCAGACGACGACCTTCTCGCCTGCCTCAAAACGCGAAGAAAGCGCTTCAGCTAGGTGCTCGGCTTGTTCTAGCAGCTCTCCGTAGGTCCACGATTGGCCACAATCACCGTTGTCTGCGATATCCACCATCGCAACAGCGTCAGGGTAGCTGGCCGCAGTCTTACGCAGCAAGTCTCCAACCGTAATGTTTAGGACTTCAGCATCGCTCTGCGCGGGGAAGTGCGAAAGGTTGAGCTTCACATGGTACATGTCTATTCGGCCGCGATCGGGTTGGTTGGGATATCCACCAGTTTGCCCCTAGGGATCAAGCGGTCAGCGTCATACATTGGCAGAGTACAGAGCTCGCCTTCTTGAATAGAACCGTCTGCACAGAGCACATTTACCTTGGTGCCGGGTCCTATGGCGGGGTCGTCCATACGAACAATGCAAACACCGCAATTTTGGTATGGTGAATATCCTGACGAGCAAACGCGTCCAACAACAGTTTCGCCCACCCACATTACGCGACCCAATTGAGAAACACCCCCCATTACACGCATACCCCAGGTTTTTGATGATTTATCTGCAACCTCTAATGCTTTGCGTCCGATGAAATCACGATTGTCGAAGTCGACAAAATTCCCAAGTCCAGCTTCGAAAGGAGTGGTTTCCGCCCCAAAGTCCGATCCTGCATTTAATAAGCCAGCCTCAATCCGACGTGCGCGGAATACCGGTGTCCCGGTGAGTAAGATATGGAACGCCGAACCGACCTCCATGATCCTGTCGCCAATGGCCGCAATATCTGTGTCTGGAAGTAAGTATACTTCCCAGCCAAGTTCGTTAGTAAAGCCTGAACGGCTGATCCAACAAGTCTGACCAGCAATAGAAACCTCGGCGCAGTCGAAATAGCGGAATGGATCTGGCATTGGTCTGTCGAGAACAGCGGCAAGTAGCTCCAGTGAACGTGGGCCCTGTATCTGACTTACCCAGACATTCGGATCATGGATTTTTACATCCAACCCTTCGGCATGTGCTTTGTACCAGCTGAAAAGATCGCCGTCTGCCTGTGCCATCCAAAAACGATCTTCAGATAATCGCAGCAATACCCCGTCTGTGATCATCCCCCATCATGATAGCATGCGAATTGATATGAGCACCGTCCTGGTTTGACCTTTGATACATTACGAGTGAACACTTTGTTCAAAAGTGTTTCAGCATCTGGTCCGCTTATCTCAATTGGTAACTCACCTGTGTGACGAAAAATAACATTCGTACGTACCGCCCAATACATTTCATCGTCTGACGCAGTGCTTAGTGCTTCGGGTGTTAGTCGAGAGTTGTAAAGCGTATATTCTGGATCATGTGGCAGCTCCATGTAACTCAGTGGGTGTGCTGGCATTGTACGCGCAAGTTCGCGCGGGCGCGCGCCCTTGTTCAGCAAAGCCTTGGCAACGAAACGATAGTGGGAGAGGTCGGTTGTCATGTTATTCACCGTTCAGAGTTGTTAGACGCCTACGGGTAATCTTCGAAAAAGATAGATGATTACCACGCATAAAAAAATACATATTTGGTTTTGTGGCCTTGGCGCAAATCTAATGATTTGCACAAATCGTTCGAAAAAATTAGACAGTATTAATGCGCTTTCGTTCTTATGATTCTCTCAAGATTTTCGATACCGTTGCCCGCAGTCTGTCGATGACCAAGGCAGCGGACGAAGTGCATCAATCGAAAGGGTCGATCAGTTACCAGGTGGGCAAGCTTGAAGCCGACCTCGGATTTCGCCTGTTTGAGCGTGCGCACGCTACACTGGAACTCACAGAGGAAGGGCGCAGGTTGTGGCATGTGTCCCAAACGGCCCTGAGTCAGATCGATCGTGAAATCGAAGACTTGCGTGGCACTACCTCCGGTGCCGTGACTATTGGTGCATTGACCTACTTCTCGTCACGCTGGCTGTCGCCAAGGCTCACCCGCTTCTTCGAGGCCAATCCCGGTATCAGCCTACGGATCGAACCGCTCAACTCCGTTGACATGATGAGATCCTTGAAAATCGACATGGCTGTACTTTGGGGAATTGGCGGCTGGGAGGGTCATAAAAGCGAACTTCTTCTTTCCCTGCCTGCCGTTCCAACCGCAAACCGCGTACTTGCAGAGCAGGTAAAGCAGCTTGGGTTGGCTGAGGCGGTCAGACAGCTTCCGCTCTTGGGAGACAGCTCCGGCGATGCGGGTTGGCGCGCCTGGCACAAAGCCGCGGGGTTACCTTACGCGCCCAGCCGGGCCAGCTTAACGATCCCGGACTCGAACAGCCGCGTTCAGGCGGTGGTGGATGGCCAGGGGATCGCCCTGTGGGATGATTTGGTTGCGTCTGAATTTGGGAATGGAACGCTTGTTAGATTATCTGATGTCAGAGTTGAAAACGCGGGTTACTTTCTCGTTTTTACGGATCAGCCGATGTCTCAAAGCGCAGAGGCATTCCTGGACTGGTTGGTGGTTGAAAACGATCGCAGCGAGATGCCGGCCTAAAATCCTGCGGGTGTGCGGCGCTTGAACGGCTGGTTTGGAGAAATCTGGCCCGTTGCGAGTCCCGTGCCGTATCTGCGAAGGATTTCTGCGTCCGCAATAGCTGCAACTGCAGTCAAACAGCAGCGCGTTGGCTCATTGTCCAAGCAGAGCTACAACACACATCTAAGATTATGACTTTCGGCAGAGCTCTGCTGTTGAAACTTTTCCACTGGACTTCTTGTTCTCCAAGCCTGTGTGTAGCTGTGTGCCGAATAGTTTCGAGCTCTGCTCAGTACAAGATGATTGTACGGAGTGGATTAGATGATGAGACTTGATCTGGATGGTTTAGAGGCTGCCTCGCGTGAAGCCACTAATTTGGCGAGAGGTAGTCACCTCCCCCAAAGCACCAGCAAACCCTGGTGGTGCAGATCCTCAGCCATACCTATCAGCTGGACGGTGCTGTCAGACTAAGTAGCCCAAACATCAGTAATCTATTGAGGGTAAGTCCACAAAAGAACGCCACTCGCTGAGAGCGGCGTCGCATTTTTGAAAGTGCTACGTTTTGAAAGTGACCTCTGTGAGTTGAAAAAGATTGTGAAACGAGGCGTGGATTGCAGCGAACTTTTGTAGACTGTGCATTCGTCTAAACCGAAGCATGGCCCTTTCTCGTCGTCGAAACGGTAAGTGTGAATTCTCAACTCTGTTATTTGCCCATCGTTTGGTAACTTGCTTTTCTGAACAGCCTAGCTCTTTTACTGCTGCACCGTAGGAGAGAAGCTTATCTGTGACGATCTCATTTGGTGATCCATAGCGCCATCGCTTTTTTCATGAACTTTAAAGCAGCTTTTTTGTCTCTTTTTTTTGGTAACGTAGCTTTCTAGCACCTCGCCCTCATGATCGACTGCACGCCAGAGGTAATGTCTTTCCCCATTTATTTTCACAAAGACTTCATCCAGGTGCCATTTCCAATTACTGGAGTGAATACCCCTGCCCTGCGCTTTTTGATCTGGTTTGCAAACTGAGAACCAAATCTATGCCACCAGTACCGAACGATTCATAGCTCACATCCACGCCTCGTTCATGCAGGAGGTCTTCAACATTCCTCAGTGAGAGCGGAAACCTAACATACAGCATAACTGCAAGTTGGATGATCTCAGGGCTGGTTTGAAATAGCGAAAGCATACTGGATTGGGCATGGCTAAATGGCTATTTCGCCGTTATCAATGTCAGGCAAGGCGGTTTATTCTGACAGAACCATAAAAACTGTATGAGCGGGCTGAGCAATCAGCCCTCAACCTTCTCTTCGTGAGCAGCGCCCCCGCCTGCGTCGCGAGCGTCATCAGTAATGCTATCAGGAATGTGCGCATGGTTTAAATTAGCGATCTTCAAGGCTCGTCAATAGTGTCATTAGCCGTTCTTCTACAGCCTCTTCAAACGTTCTCTAATACAGCCATCATCTTTAACCCAATCTAATTTATAATTTGTGTAAATCTCTCCTTTGGGCTTCAATCACCAGATCATCAAAAGTACTAAAGTCATAGTAACCATTCCCGGAAAGACTCGGCCTTGCTAAAAAACACGGCATCCGCAGTTACCACAAAAGTGCGACGTAACGGGCATCCTGCCTGCCGGTAAATTCATAGGTAGAAGTATCGCCTTCTATGATAATTTCATCTTCGGAGTAAAATGCTGCAACGGCGAAGGTGCCAGTCAATCTTCTACACCTTTCACAATTACATTTTCCTACCATCATAGGGTCTAAGTCACTTTTGAATTTTATGGCACCACAATAGCGGCCACCCGTTTGTTTACTCATTTCAAACACTCCGCTGATTTGCCCCAGCTAGCCCCCTATATTCGTCCATTGATTTTTGGTTTCTCTAATAGGGTTTCTGGGGCGGGTGGGCGCATGTTTAATGCGTGATGAGGTCTGATCTGGTTGTATTGCCTAAGCCAAACATTGATAGCGACCTGGGCTTGTCGTGTGGTGTGGAACCATTCTGCGTTGAGGACTTCTTTTCGCAAGGTGCCGTTAAAGCGTTCGTTGTATCCATTTTCCCAAGGCGAGCCCGGATAGATTTGCATTGGTTTGATACCGATCCTCTTCAGCCATTCCTGTAGATGCGTGGCAATGAACTCGGGTCCGTTGTCAGAGCGAATGAACTCTGGCTTACCATGTTTAATCAGCAGTGGGTGCAATGTCGTCCAAAACGTCGTTCGCATTCATTTTGGGTCGCACTGCCACGCAGAGCGCTTCACGGGTATATTCATCTAGAACCGTGAGCATTTTATAGCTGCGCCCATTGCTAAGCTTATCGTGCACAAAGTCGATCGCCCAAATATGGTTGGGGTGTGTGGGCCGCAACCTGATGATGGAGCTGTCTTTATGATAAAGCCGTTTGCGCTTCTTGTGCCGGCGCGGCAGCTGTA
The DNA here is from genome assembly GCA_038143065.1 of Rhodospirillales bacterium. Lineage (GTDB taxonomy): Bacteria > Pseudomonadota > Alphaproteobacteria > Bin95 > Bin95 > VMCJ01. Next base: position 48,455 of record JAYQLI010000010.1, read on the forward strand.
AACCTTCTTCGTTCCATAAGCGCTCGATCCTCTTGTGGTTAACACGCCAGCCTTCCATGCGCAGCAGGGCTGTGACTTTCCTATAACCATACCACCCATATTGCTTGGCCAGCCGGATCATCGCCAAGCGTAGTGCGCTGTCATCTACTGGTTTGGCTTGATAGCGCAGAGTTGAGCGGGCTACATCCAGAACAGCGCAAGCACGCCGCTCAGAAATATCCAGCTTTTGACGCGTATGAATAACAGCCTGACGAAGCTGAGCCCGCGTCAGGCCCGCGGCTTTAGATGATCAAGGCTCTCCTTCAGGATCAATTTGTCTAACTGCAAGTCAGCGACGATCTTCTTCAAGCGCTCGTTTTCTTTCTTGAGCGATTTCATCTCAGAAACCTGCGAACGAGAAAGGCCTCCAAATTTCTTACGCCAGTAATAATAACTCTTATCTGAAATTCCAGCTTTGCGACACGCATTCACAACGTCCAAACCATCGTGCAAATGAACATCAATCTCGCGTAATAACTTCAACACATCTTCATCAGAATATCGCTTTCGAGCCATGTTTCCTTACTCCCTTTAACAAAATATGCTGGCACAGTTCTAGGGGGCTAAGACACAACCGCATAGCCAGATCGGCATGCTAATCCTCTAGCGATAGATCAGCGGTGCCAAACGGGATCAGCTCATAGCCACCTTGCGCGCACCCTATAACGCTCAGAGGGACGCGACAGCGCGGCGCTGTGCGGCCATTCTGCCAGATGACGCTGGCCACCTATCCAGATTTGAATGCCGTTCTGCAGGCTTGCTCCACGCCCCTGCCGGGATGCTGTTACCTTGGGAGCGATATTTGTTTTCAATCTACAAAGGGCCACCGTGCATCGCTGCACAATAGATCGCCCAAATGATCAGCCTCGCGCCGTTGCTCTGGTTACGCTCGAACGTAAAGCCTGTCGCTCGCCAAGCCGCTTTACCTTGCGCGCTCATGATAACCGCCTTTGCGCTGATTGCTGCGCCCTCGCTCCGATGCACTACCCACGGGCTGACCTAGCCTCTTGCTCGAACGCTTCGATCTCCTGCAAGCACCAACGCGACCAGCGCGGCGTGATCTTAACGGGACGCGGGAATTGGGGATTGTTGCGCGCTTGGGTCCAGACCCATTGGCGGGTGCTGCCAAATCGTGTGCCAACTTCTCTGTCGGTAAGCCAAATTTTATCTGTCATCTTATTCCTCAGATTTACTTAAGATGACGGTAAATCTTCGGATCGTCTCACAGCCCCGCAAGCCCCTAGTTGCGAAAGAAGAGTAAAGAATTAAATTTTTTGTTGTTCCCAAGGGTATGTAACCCTTACCTTTGTTCAAGTAAGCGGTGAGTAGAATGTGAGCGATCAAATGAATTATGCAAGAGGACATAAGCCTTAATTTTAGATCGGCAGACGATTTGGAAATTTTTCATCACAAATGGGATAATTGGCCTGAAAATATGCCAATTGCCATAAGCAGAAATTTGTAAAAACAGCAGAAAATTCGACTTTAATGGTAGCGGTGTATGAAACTGAGGAAATTGCCGAAAGAGCGCGCAAAATTGTTGAAAATTTTTTCCAAATGGAAACGCAACGCATCCATGACATAATTGAATTTCATGGTGAAGTAATGAAATAAAAGCCCCGCAAACCCCTAGGTGCGATGCGGGTAGCTAAGAGTTCACCGCAGCTTGAAAAATAAATTACTGATCACTATCCTATAACCAAGCCCCAGTTCGGCATCAGTTGCAGCCTTAAACGGATGTGCGGAATTGGGCAGGGCATTATGCTCCTTGGACACAAGGCCGGTTTGGTTTCTTTTGGCGGTCACGGATAATCTGTGATTTTAACTAAAAGGAGAACCATGGGCTTTACTTATGGAGCAGCGTGATGAAATTAAATTTACTGCTGAAACTGGGCTGGGCAATCCAAGCTTTGAAGTTTGGTTTAGAAAATGGCTACTTAGTTCAGCAATAAAAAAGCCCCGCAGAGCATATCTGTGGGGGCTGTAAGAACAGTATCTGAAGGCAGGTAGCAACCGAGATACTTTCGTCTTGCAAAGTTTAGGCGTTGAGAACAAAAGTAGAACATGACGCTGCTTTGGTCAATACGAAATAATCACATCGTTCTGAATTGTAGGTGCGGACACGTCGGAATTATCGCCGTGCAGGAGCTTATTGATGTGCTGGGGAAGATGTTGAGCTGGACGTGGTTGAGCGTTCTGCGCGGTGCAGCAACTGCGGGTTCAAGCGAATATCAAGCGTGCAAATTATTTACGTTGGCGCGAGCGAATATGCGCTGCTGGGTGCAGATACCAAGCCAGAGGATGATGGGGCTGAATAAATCCTGCAAACAAAACATTTTGATTATGTCTTTTGTGCAACAAAATAAAAGAGTACCTGAAGGAGTACCTGAAACAGATTTTATAGAGTTTTTTGTAATAAAATCAGTATTTTAAGGGGGTAAA
>JAYQLI010000011.1:0-62416 GCA_038143065.1 Rhodospirillales bacterium
CGTATTGCTGTCTTTATCGAAAGGTGCCTTTTGCTATGATAAACGGCGTAAATACCAGTGTCAAAATCGGTTGCCGTCGCATCATACGTATCGAGCACTGCGACCAACCGACCAGAGGCTAGTTCATCTTTAATTGACCACCGCGGCAACAAGGCCAAACCCAAACCTGCAAATGTCGCCAACCGCAAGCTTTCAGCATTGTTGGTTGTAAAATTACCCTTTGCTCTGATTTCTATGGGTGTTTCCGTTGGCCGTCTAAATCGCCAGATCGAGGGGAAGAGTTCGGAGAAATAAGTCAAGCAGTTATGGTAGGGCAAATCATTGGGCGATCGTGGAGCAGCATGACGCTCTAGATAGGCAGGGCTTGCGCACACGACTCGCGGATTCGTTCCTATGCGACGCGCAATCAAAGAAGAATCCGTCAGCTCGCCTGTTCGAATAGCGATATCAATGGTGTGTTCCACAAGATCCAGATCCGAGTTACAAGCTTCAGCTCGACCTTCAGGTCGGGATATCGTTGCAGAAATTCAGGGATCAAAGGTGCGACATGTTGTGTGCCCAAGGAAATACGCGATTGTACCCGAAGAGTTCCATAGGGGCGTGCACTCAACTGACGCATTTCACCTCTCATTTCCTGGAGGTCTTGCAGCACTCTTTCAGCCCGGGAGAGATAAATCTGACCTGCTCCGGTCAGGGCGAGACGCCGACTGGTGCGATTGAGAAGGCGTACGCCGAGGTCATCCTCTAGGCTGGTGATTTGCCGCGAAACACTGGCTGGTGACAGTCCAAATCGCCGTCCTGCAGCAGACATGCTCCCGGCTTGGGAAGAATAGATGAATAACTCCATAGCCTTGATTTTATCCACAACGCCGTCCCTATCTTTGCAAATTTCGAAAAGTAGTTTATTATAATAATGTCGTGTTTTTCATTTGATACACAGATTATAGTCTCATGGAAATCAATTTACTAAGCCGTTGATGGAAAAAAATGCGACTAAAGAAAAAAAGTGTCAATCATTACTGGGGCCGCTCATGGCCTTGGGGCCTCAACGGCTGAAATCTTTGCCGCTCAAGGGGCAAATGTCGTCGTTACCGATATTTCTGAAGCATCTGGCAAAGCGGTCGTTAGAAAAATCTTGATGCAGGTGGGCAGGCAGAGTTTAGGCCGTTAAACGTGGTGCAGGAAGCAGAATGGAAAGGGGTTATAGAAGAGGTTCAATTCAAATATGGTACGATTGACATTCTAGTAAATAACGCAGCTGTAAGCGGCAGCCACCCAGATCGCTTAAACTCTGAGACTTGGGATCAACAAATGGAAGTTTGTGCCCGTGGTTCATTCTTGGGAATGCAGGCGGTTATCCCGATAATGCAGATGGCAGGACAAGGTTCTATTGTCAATGTGTCATCTGTGTCAGGTTTGGTGGGTCTGCCTTGGATTCACATATGGGATATAACGCTGCAAAAGGGGCAATTCGCCTGGCCACCAAAGCCGCAGCGGTTCAGTTTACAGCAGATGGAGTGCGTGTCAATTCGGTGCATCCGGGAATGATGGCGCCGATGCAGACGGCCATGCTGAGTGGAGATCCAATCGCGCGAAAAGAACGAATTGCCAAAGTGCCGATACAACGCGTGGCACGCCATGAAGAGGTGGCCTATGCGATACTGTTTCTTGCCAGCGATGAAGCGTCTTACATTTCGGGTGTTGAATTGCCTGTAGACGGTGGGTGGACGTGCCAATGACATGGATATTACGCAGCGCAGTTTGATACGTAAAAAGAGGAACTAAGGAGATGGTGGGAAGTCATGAAGCAAAGGACTGGGCTTTGGCCCATCTGAAGGCATTTTCACAAGCCCTTCAGCTCTCTCACAGAGGATTTCAAACTGGATGAAAACGGTCTGATCTCCAATGCCCAAAGAGCGATCGATTGCGGGGCGCGTGGTGTGGGCTTTGGGTTTTTGGATGCTTGGGGATTTACCATCGCGCAGCGCAAACATGCAATGAAGTTGATAGCCGAAACGGTTCGAGGTCAAGGGTTGTGTACCTTTTACACAACCGATCACAGCATAGCAGAGACCCTTGCCCTCAGCACTTATGCCAAAGAGATTGGGGCGGATGCGATCTTTTTGTATGTTCCCTACGAATGGGCCTCTTCACAGGATATGATGTATGATTATGTTGCATATGTTGCAAAAACTGTGGACATTCCGATCATCGTGTTCAACACACCTCATTCTGGGTTGACGTTGACACATCAAACAATGGCTCGGATCGCCAAAATTCCTAATGTCTGCGGATTTAAAAACGCAATCAAAGACCCACAGCATACCATAACAGCTTTTGACATGTTCGGCTCTGAGATGGTTGTGTCTTACCCTTTCGAAGATAGGCTGCTTGAGATGACCATTCAGCATGGTCAACGAGCGTTGCTGGGCTCCACCAGCGTGTATTTGTTGCAAAGCCAGAGCGACAACCAATACGAGACTACCTTTCGTTTGCGCAGGCCGGTGACATTCAAATGGCAGAAAAGATCCAACGTGAATTAACTCCGCTAAGGGAGCTCTGGGCAGTATTTATAGTGTCCTGTGGAACGAGGAGAAAGCGTCTCACCCGGTGGGGCTGATTAAGCTTTGGATGGACATGATTGGCATGGCTGGGGGACCGTTGGCACCACCGATGCCACAGGTCGACGCAAACGTAAAACTGGCCTTTCGTGAGAGGTTTGATGCCGCAGGATGGGAGCGCCTCTTATTTCCAGCCGCTTTGAAGCCAATAAATTTGAATTGGGGATTAATCATGTTGTTAAATGATAAAGCTGTAGTCGTAACGGGAGCCGCTGGTGGCATCGGGCGGGCAATTGCAGAGGAAGCCAAACGAGCTGGGGCGCGGCTAGCTTTAGTTGATGTAGATGTAGAACAATTGCGTAAGACAGTAGCAAGTTTGAAAGATGGTGGGACTGAGGTTTTGCCTTATGGCCTAGATTTGAAGGATAGCGCTCTTTGGCAAAATACCATTGACGAAATTGCTAGCCACTTTGGTGGCATCGATGTGTTGGTCAACAATGCGATTTCGGTGAAATATGAACCCATGTCAGATGTGAATTTGCAGTCCTACAGACATCAGATGACGATCGGTCTGGATGCGGTGTTTTGGGGGATCCAGGCCGCCACGCCATATCTGGCCAAATCCGGGCATGGAAGCATCATAAATATGACTTCACCCGCCTCGATCCACGGCATTCCCAATGGGTCCGTATATGCGGCAATCAAGGGTGCTATTTCGGCGCTCACTCGGCAGTGCGCTGTTGAATTGGGTGAAAAAGGCATCCGGGTCAATGCCGTAGCTCCAGGGCCTATTCCTACGCCAGGCACGAGACGAATTGTGGATGAAGCCGGATGGCAAAAACGTCTTGTCCGCAGTCCTTTGGGGCGATTATCCACCCCAGAAGGGGTTGCACGCACTGTGGTATTTTTGGCGTCGGATGCGGCGGATTGCATCAACGGAGATGTGGTTTTTGTCGATGGAGGACGCTCAATTTCGGCGCTCTAAATGGACTATTATGAACTGGAGAGAACACAGATATGCGGGTAGATATTAATTTTTGCACCCTAGATGGAATCCGCCTTTCCGCATTTATGTATCTGCCAGAGATGACAGAGGGGCCATTTCCGGCCATAGTAATGAGCCATGGTTATGGTGCGGTCAAGGAAATGGCCCTTGACCAATATGCCGAGTCTTTTTGCAAAGCTGGCTTTGTTTGTCTGCTATACGATCACCGCAACACCGGTGCAAGCGAAGGCACGCCTAGGGGGGAAATCGACCCTTGGCAACAAATCTCAGATATGAAGGATGCGATTACATTTCTTTGTGCTCGGGATGAGATCGATCATGAGCGCATTGGACTTTGGGGAACCAGTTTTTCAGGCGGTCACTGCCTAGTGGTTGCTGCTACTGATCGCCGAGTGAAATGCGTTGTGTCCGTCGTACCGACAATTAGCGGTCGGCAGAATACCCAACGCGCTCGATCTTCGGCGGATTACCGGCAGTTTCTAGAGGATTTAAATGCAGAACGTGTCTTACGCTATCAGAGAAAAACACCACGCATGGTTCCAATCTCTAAGCCCGGGGATGAGAGTTATGAATGGAGTAAAGTGGCGGGTGCGGGCACCACATATGTTAATGCTTGTACATTTCTGAGCCTCGGGTTGCGGGACTCTTATGAGCCAGGGCATTACATCGGGGCGATTTCTCCGACCCCTTTGTTGTTGATTGTTGCCGACAATGATACCAAGTGTCTGACGGACGTGCAGCTTGCAGCCTATTCTAATGCGCATGAACCCAAAGCGCTGCGATTGATTCCGGGAGGTCATTACGATCCATACACAATTCAATTCGAAACCGTTTGCTCAGCGTCCCGTGATTGGTTGGTTTCGTGGCTCACGTGATCAGGCTATTGCCTCGAAAAGCTGAGGTTTAAGTTGATTTGGTCACAGACAACTCGGTCAATTTCAACGCGACCTTGCGCATCGCAGGGAGGTAGCGCTCCGGTTCAAACCGCGATGATGGGCAGGTGGTCGATAAAGAGCCTAGGCAATGGCCATTTACGTCCAGAACCGGTATCGCGACGGCTGAAATTCCTGGGAGCGTCTCTCCACCTCCGCCGACAGAAAGCTGCTCGTTGCGTATTTTGGCGATGTCTTGGGGCGAGGGAAGGTTGTATCCAGAAGTTCGTGCGCGATCAAAAAGATCCGCAGGGCCGAAGGCAAGCCAGATCGAGCCTGAAGCGCTGTCTTTATAGGACAACTCAGCTCCTACTTGCAGATCGGCCCGCAAGATGCTCTTAGATTCAGCGCGCAAAGCGATCACGAGCTTTTCTTGGTCCAGCAAGACCAGAGAAATTGCTTCTCCTAATTCAATGGCCAGTTCATCCAAAATCAACTGCGCTCTATTGTCAAAGCCAGCCTGCCTTATTGCGGCTGCACCGATTTGGTTCGCTTTGACAGTAAGGCGGAAACTACCGTCTGGTAAGCGTTCAAGCCAGCCTGCCTCTGTGAGTGTGAATAGGCGCTGATAGGTGGTGGCCCGAGATCGCCGATCAATTTAGCCATTTCCGAAATTCGGACAGAGCTCGACATTTCGGATATTTTATCTATTAGATTCAAACATTTAAGTGCAGTTGTAAGTGATCTGACCTGCATAGAAGCTCCATCTAAATTGTATTCTTAAAAAATACATTGACGTTTATAAAAATACAAGTGAAAAATTAGAAAGGATTGTAAATTGTCGATCTTTTTAATGAAACCCGCGGTAGCAAGTTATGTACGGACTTGAAATCTGACGAACCAAACGCCGCATACAGCACTTTTTGCCAGTTCGGGAGGAGAACTCATGCAGAAACAAAGAACAACTATAACCATGGTTGCACTTATTGCGGCAACCACCACCGCGTTTGCCGTGACCGCCAGCGCGCAAGAGTCCTTGAACTTTGCATATGGCACCCCGGCTGACTCTGGCGTCGGCCGGGCTGTGGACGGCTATATTTCCGCTGTCAAGGAACGTACTGGTGGGGATATTGATGTAACTGGGTTCCCAATGACTTTGCTCACGCAGGCTGAAGCCAGTCCCGGGTTGCGCGACGGTATTGCGGATGTAGGTTTGGTTATTACCGGATATTATCCAGCTGAATACAGTACCAATCTGTTCCTGCACGAGCTGAACACTATGGTCAATTTGCCTACAAATCCAAATGGCAAAGAAGCCTTGGCATTCAGCGGCGCAATGTTGGAATACACCTTCATGAACTGCCCTGAGTGTATGGTCGAATTCACCGCCCAAAACCAGGTTTATACAGGCGGTGGTGTTACGCCGCTGTATAACCTGCTGTGCAAAGATGTGAAGATCACTTCGCTGAAAGAGCTTAAGGGAAAAAGGTTGCGGGCTGGCGGAGCTGGCTTTGTGCGGTTCGCCGAACATTTTGGCGCTACCGGCGTGAAATTACCACTTAGCGAGACTTATGAAGCACTCGATCAGGGGATACTGGAATGTGCCATGCTTAGTGCACCTGAGCTTGACAATTTCAGCCTCCATGAAGTTGTGACAGATGTTACTCTAGGAGTGCCCGGCGGAGCCTATGCGGCCATCGCTTCAGCAAATGTTAATAAGGACCGTTGGCTGTCATTGTCCAATGAACAGCGCGAAGCGCTGCTTTGGGGCGGTACTAAAATGACAGCGGGAATTACCTGGGGCTTCTACGCAGATGACGCAGGTGCCATCCAGAATGCCAAGGATAAGGGGATCAAATTTCACCAGCCTGATGCCGAGTTGAGTGCTGCGGTAAAGGACTTTGTACGTCAAGATTTAGAAACCGTTTCCAGCCTGTTCAAAGAAAAATATACGGTACAGCGTGCGGATGAAATCGCAGCGGAATTCTCAGAACTTCTGAAAAATGGTATTCGCTAACCGCAGATATTGGAAGCGAGGAAGAGCTTCATAACCTGTATTGGGATCAAGTTGTATCCAAAATTGATCCGGTTACATACATGCAGTAAACGAATTATTAATAGCACCGTGCGGCTCTTTGCTGCACGGTGTTACAATTAATCTACATTTAACTTGGGAAAGTTTCGTTGGAAGTAGTGGGTAAATCAATTTTCGGTTCGTTTCTTGGGTAACGGCGTTGAATTGTATTCTTCTGATGTGCCTTGTTGCGCATGTCACACTGGATGTGGTGATGCGTTATGTCTTTAACATGCCCCTTCATTCCACTATTCTTTTTGTGTCGGTTTACTATATGGTCGCGATTGCCTTTTTGCCCTTGCAGTGATCGAAGAAAAAATGACCATATAGCGGTTGAGCTACTGACCAAGCGCTTTCCAGACAACATACAAAAACTTTTGTTGGTTATTTCAACTATTTTGACTTCTATAGTAACCGCTTTGGTGGCTGCTCGCACTGGGCAGGAAGCACTAACTCAATATAATAATGGGGCGTTTTCCATGGAAGCCGGACGCAAAGTATTAATTTGGCCTTCCTATTTCTTTTTGCCAATTGGTTTTGCCATGATTTCAGTGGTCGCGGCCTGGAAGGCTATCGCTATTTTGACCGGAAAGAAAAGTGGTCTTAGTACATTGTCTATTGAAGGTTCCTATATTCCGAAGGATCTAACAAAATGACAGAGTTGCAGATTTCAGGCCTGTTTATCGTTGTTTTGCTGAGTTTGATCTTAATCCGAATACCGGTTGGAATAGCTCTGATTTCTGTCTCCTTCGGCGGCTTGTGGCTAATGTTTAATTGGAACATTGCCTGGGGATCATTGGGCGTTGTCCCCTATAATTTTGCCAGCAGTTGGGTGCTTAGTTCCATACCTGCATTCTTGTTTATGGGGTTTATCTGCTACCACGCACGCCTCACCCAGGGTCTGTTCAACGCTGCCCAGACGTGGCTTTCCTGATTGCCAGGTGGCCTGGCGATCGCATCTGTGTTTGGATGTGCTGGTTTTGCAGCTGTGACAGGCTCATCGATTGCCTGCTCTGCAGCAATGGGTAAAATTGCTGTACCAGAGATGGTCCGCAATCGTTACAGCCCAGAATTAGCCTGTGGCAGCGTTGCGGCTGCAGGCACCATCGGCGCTTTGATTCCGCCTTCAATCCTGATGATCCTTTTTGGCATTATCTCGCGCCAGTCTGTGAGCCAGCTTTTTCTTGGAGGCATTGTTGTCGGCCTTATCACCCTGTTTGCATATATTTTTGTGATTTACGTGCGCGTAAAGCTGAATCCAGATTTGGCGCCACCCGTAAAGATCACAGCAAGCCGGATCGATAAGATTGCGGCCCTGAAACACACTTGGCCTATTCTAATAATTATCATCGGTGTTTTTGCAGGTCTGTTCGGTGGCGCCTTCACCCCGACAGAGGCCGGAGCAATCGGGGCTATGTTATCTATCGTGGTGGCAATCATTCATGGGACATTGACATTTAGCGCCCTGCGCATGGCTGCAATTGAGACTATTACCACTACATCATCTCTGCTGATCATTGCCGTTGGAGCCAGCTTACTTACACGTTTTCTGGCCCTGTCGGGTATTGGAGATGTGATCTCCTCAACAATTTTGTCCTTTGGTGCGTCCCCTTTGCTCATCATAATTGGCATTGTACTGGTCTATCTTGTGCTGGGGATGATGTTGGAACCTGTTGGTGCGATGCTTCTGACCTTGCCCATTGTGCTGCCCCTAGTTGCCGAAAGCGGTTATAGCCTGCTATGGTTTGGGGTCGTTCTGGTCAAATTGCTGGAGATCGGAATGATCACACCACCAATGGGAATGAACGTGTTCGTTATCAAAGGGGTTGTTGGGAATATCGCGTCCCTTTCCGAAGTGTTCCGTGGAGTGTTCTGGTTCTTCGCGATTGATTTGGTAATTGTTGCTTTGTTGATTGCCTATCCAAACATAGTAGTTTTTTTACCGAATTTGGTTGCGGGATAGCACATTCAGAAGGTTATCTCAGCTCTACATTTCATAGCCGCGGCGCGAAAAACTTGAGATAGTCCAGCCGCCATCCACAACCAACGTGTGACCATTGATATAACTAGCTTGGTCAGAGGCCAAAAAAAATACGGCATTTGCAATATCTTCGGGTCGGCCAAGGCGCGGGAAAGGAATAGGGTCGACGTTAAACGCGACAAATCGAGGGTCGCCGGAAATTCGGTCAGCGGTCAGGGGAGTTTCGATCTGTCCTGGTGCAATCGCGTTAACCCGGATGCCCCTTGGGCGATAATCCGTTGCCAATTGCCGCGTCATTCCAAGGACAGCCGACTTTGACGCCACATAAGAAAACGCGCCCGTAAGACCAACGATGGCGGCAATTGAAGCGATGTTAACAATTGTGCCTCTGCCTGGGGAAGAACCGTCAATGCTTCGCGGGACATGCGAAAAACCGATGTCTGGTTGACTGCAATAAACCGGTCCCAATCCTCGTCCGAAGTGTCTGCGGCAGTTTGGGCGCGGCCTATGCCGGCATTGTTCACCAAACAGTCCAAGCGTCCGAATGTTTCCATAGTAGTTTCGATCGCTTGTAACGGTGCTGTTTTGTCGGTGATATTCAGATGTAATCCATTAAACGCGCCGGGGTAATTGTTGCAAAGCGACTTGGTTTCGGCAAGCTGCTCTGTGTTCAGATCGACGCCCAAAACGGACCAACCTTCCTTGCAGTATTTTAACGCAGTCGCTCGACCAATTCCTGATGCGGCCCCTGTGACCAATGCGCATGGTTGATCCTTCATAGTTGTTCCTTTCTAAATCGTCTTCTGGTGTGCCCCAACTGTAAAGATGCGCTTCCTAATGGGCGCAGAAAGTCATGTGAGCCTGTAAACCCGATGCGCCGTGTCATGAAACAAGGCAGTTTTTTCATCTGCACTGTACGCTGCTGTCAGGCGTTTAAACGAATTCCAGAGCACATTGTAACTGCATGTCACCATATCAGGAGGAAAGATCGAATCGAACATGCAGCGCGCAACCCCGAAGTGTTCGATTGTATGTTCATAGTAGCGCCGCGTTTTTTGCATGAGTTCCTCGCTTGTCGGAGGGCGGTCCCTCAGATGCCAGCCAAAGCCGTTCATTTCAAGATTAAATCCACCCAATTTAGCAACAACATTAGGGCAGGTTGCGAGCTCTGCGATCAACTCTTCCCAATGGGGGAAAATCTCATCTTGCTTTCCTGCATAAGGCCCTTGTCCCAATGGTCCGCCAAAATGGTTCAAAATGATGGTCGTGTCCGGAAAAGCCCGAGCGAGATCAATTATTTGGTTTAGCTGTGTGTGATAACACCAGGCCTCAAAGCTGAGACCCAGAGGCGCGAGGCAGGCAAAGCCCTTTCGAAACTTTGGATCCCGACTCAGGACCTTGCTGGAGCAGTTTCGGCCTCGATGAATATCGGGACTATCATCATAATTTAGCTGATGTCGGATCCCACGAAATCGTCCTCCCCGCGCGCAAGTGGGACTCCAGAACCGGTTGCACAGCATTCCCAAGCCTAAGATCTACAGCACCGACTATCCCGGCAGCAACTCTGGTTTTGCCATACAGCCCCGAAGCGCTCATGGCGGCAATGCCATTGGCGAATTCCGTCTCTCCAATGGGTTTCATTTCCTCTGGCCCGGAAGCGCGATACATCGATCCGCATTCCACAAACACGGTAGAAACAACATTATGTCCGCAGGTGACGTCTGTCAGCAGTTCTTCAAAAGGTAGCGGTGGGCAACACATACTTCCCGAAATTCCCATAAATGATGGTGTGGATCACAAATTCGTAGCTCTGGATCAATGGTATCTTCCCTTAATCGATCCAACCATTCTTTGTTCGTGGGGTTCAAGATCATAGATTATCCTTTGTGAGATTTAACGATGTCTCTACGCACTGAAAACAGGCTTATAGTAACGATCAAAAATTGGTGCATTTCAGCCAATTGGTCGTTCTAACTGGGCAATTCATCGGCAGCAGAATGCCAAGAGTGGCATTGTAACCTTTCTAGCGTCCTTGATCCTGATTTGTCTAACAGTACTAACCTAGGATCGGTTCTGAGAAGAGATATTTTTGCGTAGCTGCTTTGCAAATGACGTAAAGATTAAAGGATTCACTCAGTATAGTGTATTCACAACAAATACATTGACTTCCTTATAAATACAGTGGCAGATTTTGAGGCAGAGTAAGAAAAAGGAATATTATAGTGCGGATGGACACTTCAAAAGGTAGCCCACTGCAAGGGTTGATACAAATTGATGTGGGTAAGGGTTTTGATCTGCTGGACGGGGTCCGCGTTCTGGATCTGACCACATCGATCGCCGGGCCCTATGCTACGATGCTACTGTCTGATTTCGGTGCTGAAGTGATCAAGATCGAACGGCCCGAGGGGGATGATGCACGTCACTGGGGCCCTCCTTCCTAGATGGCGTGGGCCTGTGGTTTTTGTCTGTAAACCGCAATAAAAAGAGCGTGGTTCTGGATCTGACCACCCAGGAGGGGCGCGATAATCTGTTTGCGCTGGTAAGAACTTCAGATGTTGTCGTCAGTAACCAACCTGTGTCGGTTCAGCAGAAACTTCGTGTGACTATGGAGGATTTTCGGAGGGTCAACCCAAATATAATCATGACTTCGATCACAGGGTTTGGATTGTCTGGAGCTCGCGCGGATCTGACATGCTACGATCTTATTGCCGAAGGGTATTCCGGCATAATGGATGTTACTGGCGCTGCTGAGAGCGATCCGCAAAAGGTGGGCGCACCAGCTGCAGACATGTTGGCGGGACAAGATGCGGCCATGGCGACCCTGGCTGCTCTTTTCGATCGGAACCGTAAGGGCCGCGGACATCAGATTGACGTTGCTCTGGCCGAAAGCATGACGCGCTTTCTGACGTGTAGAATTTCCTCTTACATGGGGTCTGGTGAGGTTCCAAAACGTTCCGGTGGAACCGATAGCGTCATAGCTATTTACCAAGCATTTGAAACAGCGGATTTTCCAATCACACTTGGTATTGGAACCGATGCGATTTGGAGAAGATTTTGGACCGCAATGGCTCAGCCGGAATATGCTCTCGATCCGGCCTATGGCTCAAATGTAAAGCGGCGTGCCAACAGGCGGCAAATAATATCGGATATTCAAAAGCTTTTAAGGTGTCAAAGCCGCGAGCATTGGCTCGCTGTATTTGCCGCTGCACGTATACCTGCCGGGCCCATCAACAGCGTTGATCAAGTAGTTGCAGATATCGATTTTCAAGAACGCGGAATGATAGCTGCACTCCATGAAGACGGGCGCGTCACACCCCATGTGGGACTGGGAATACAAATTGATCAGACCTGCGCCACGCCCCGGTCAACCGCACCTCATCTGGGTGCTGATACTGAGGCCGTGCTGGCCCATGTGAGGACATTTGTTTCTGGAGACTATTCATGAGCTACGACACAATTCTGTACCGCGAAGACGGACCGCTTGGTTGGCTGACTCTCAACCGGCCCCATGATGGAAATATGTTCACAGAAATCATGTGCCATGAAATCCGCGACTGTATAGAGACAGTCCGCCGTGAAACACGCACCCGCGTTCTGATCCTCACCGGGGCTGGAGATCGTTTTTTTTGCATTGGCGGGCGCAAAGACGGGATGGAGGACAGTAATCTCTACGCAGGGTCTTACCGACCCTTGAAATTTATGAGGCGATTGATCGACTGCAAAAAGCCTGTGATCGCCGCAGTTAATGGTTTTGCGGTAGGTGGGGAATGTCCTACAGATGGTCTGCGACATTACGATTGCCAAGCAAAGCGCGATTTTTCGTCAGGTTGGTCCGATGATGGGGTCATTCGATGCTGGCTATGGCACTTGGTATCTTGAGGATCTGGTTGGCAAGAAACGCGCCAAAGAAATTTGGTACCGCAACATGAAAATTACTGCAGATCACGCAGAGCGCATTGGTTTGATTAACAAGGTTGTGGCGGACGCAGATTTCGAGGCAGCAACCCGCGCTTATGCTCTTGAAATTACTGACCGGGGCGCCTTTGCGCTGGCCTCGATCAAAGCCGCGTTTAATGCGCGTCACGGCGGGGTGGCTGGTCTGTCCCGGGTGACCCATGATCTGTTGCTGCGGCCTTATTTGAACACCGAAGAAGCCAAGGAGCTTTCGGCAGCCTTCAAGGATCGCCGCTCTCCGGATGCCAATACTTTTGGAAAGTAGGCGTTGAATGCGAGCGGTTCTTACTCTCCACACCCCAAAGAAGGCCAAGGAATATTACGAAAAAGGTCTTTGGTTGGACGATACGTTCTATTCTGTTCTAGCAAAGAAAGCGCAGTATCACGGCAAAGTTGCTGCGTTGTCGGACGCCAGGTTAACTTTGACATGGGAAGACCTTCTGATACGCGTAGATGCATTGGCCGCGCATCTGGAAAAATTGGGTTTGGGATCTGGTGATCGCCTTTCAATCTGGATGTCGGATCGGGCCGAAACGGTGATTGCCTTTTTGGCTTGTTCTCGGTTAGAACTCGTCTGTAATCCGTCCCTGCATAAAACCTACACCTGCAGAGAAATCGTTGGATTGCTAAAGCAGATGGACACGG
This sequence comes from Rhodospirillales bacterium, assembly GCA_038143065.1. Lineage (GTDB taxonomy): Bacteria > Pseudomonadota > Alphaproteobacteria > Bin95 > Bin95 > VMCJ01. The sequence continues at coordinate 13,094 of JAYQLI010000011.1, forward strand.
CGGCTTTGATCACCGAAGCCGGATGGGGTGCGGATCGAGCTCAGGTCGATTTTGAGGCCCTTCTAAAAGATCTACCAGGGCTTAAGGCAGTTTTAACACCGGCCAACTTCCCAACCAAAGCTCATAAGCCATTGGCTGCGCCTTCTTCAGACCCTGATGCGCTATTTTATCTGGCGTTTACTTCTGGCACAACTGGTGCGCCCAAATGTGTCATGCATTCTGCCAATACGCTGCTATCCAATGCTCGTGATTTGGTCCAAACGTGGAAAATCGATCAAGAGACCCGTCTTCTGACGCTGTCGCCGTTGTCTCATCACATCGGTTGGGTTGCAGTTGGCCAGTGGCTTTTGTCAGGATGCCGCTTGGTTCTTGGGTCGCCACCAACCGGATATACGCCTCTGGATTGGATTTTGGAAAACGGGGCCAGTTATGTAATGGGGGTTCCGACGCACGCAATGGATGTATTGGGCGAACAAAAGGCGCGCGGTTTGGATCGTTTGGGACTGGTTAGCACCTTTTACATGGCGGGAGCACCCATTCCCAAGATTGTTGCCGAAGAATTCGTTAAACAGGGAATCCGCCCGCAAAACGTCTATGGTATGACCGAAAATTCGTCACATCAGTTTACCCACCCTAGCGACACCATAGATTCATGGATCGAAACATGCGGACGCGGCGGGCCAGGCTACGAGGTGAAAATAGTAAGCTCTGAAGATGTCAATGTTGATGCAGTCCCCGGTGAGGTAGGACAGATAGTTGGGCGTGGGGCGAATTTAATGCTAGGTTATTTCGCTAATCAAGAAGCCACCGAACGTAGCTTTAATCGAGACGGTTGGTTTTTGTCGGGTGATTTGGGTTCTATCGACGCATTGGGCAATCTGCGGATCGTAGGGCGACTGAAGGATCTGATCATCCGCGGTGGCCACAACATATTTCCAGCGCAAATCGAAGCGTTGGCATTGCGTCACCCTCAGATCAAAAAAGTCGCCGCTTTCCCAATCCCAGATGCGCGTTTGGGAGAAAAAGTTTGTTTGGCCATTCAAGGGGACATCGATGCGGAAGATGTGCTTCCTCATCTCGACGAACAGGGATTGTCTAAATACGATATGCCGGAGTGGGTCGCTTTTGTGACAAAATTTCCGCTCACCCCATCCGGAAAAATTTTAAAACGAGAATTGATAAACATGCATAAAAGTGGCGCGTTGGTTCCGCTTGCAGTGCGGTTTGAGCAAAGGAAGGAGGCTTGAACATGACAGTGGAACTTAGCCAAGTAGACGAATATGCGCTAATTACATTGAACCGGCCTGACAAGATGAACGCGCTTTCCTTTCAGATTATTCGTGACATAGGCGATGCCATAGATGCGGCCCTCAAGACTGACGCACGGGCCCTTTTGTTCACTGGCGCTGGCGATAAGGCGTTTTGCGCTGGGGCAGACATAAAAGAGCTGAGAAATCGGTCATTCGCGGATCAGAAAGAAGGGGCAGAACTTGGACAAAGGGTGTTCGCAAAACTTGACTCCGCGCCGATTCCATCTTTAGCGCTTGTTAATGGATATGCATTTGGTGGAGGACTGGAGCTAGCTTTGGCCTGCAGTTTTCGCATCGCCTCTGTCGACGCAAAAATAGGGCTGCCCGAAATAAAAATTGGACTGATCCCTGGTTATGGCGGCACCCAGCGCCTTCCCCGTGTAATCGGAGAAACAAAAGCATTGGAGATGATCTCAGTGGTCGCACCATAGATGCGGAAGAAGCATTGCATATCGGTCTCTTAAACGCCATTGCCGATGGTGCGCTTTTGGATAAAGGCCTGTCCTTTTTACGTCGTATCACCCGGTTCAGCCTTCCATCGCTTCAATTTGCGAGAGAGGCGGTGCGGCGCGGTATGGAAACTAATCTAAACGCAGGCCTCAAGATTGAAGCAGATCTTTCGACGCTTGCTTACAGCACAGCTGACGCCGAAGAAGGCATGGCTGCATTTGAAGAGAAACGAAAGCCGAGGTTTCGGGATGTCTGAGGGACAGATCATCATCACAGGTGCAAGCAAGGGAATTGGTGCGGCTATTGCGATTGAATTGGAAAAGCGCGACTATCGGGTGATTTGCGTGTCCCGTTCTGGAGAGGCTCCAGCGGGCAAGGGTATGGCCTGCGATATGGGGGATGAGGCCGCTGTCGCCCAGCTTATCTCAGATGTGGGGCGAGATGCCCCAATCCTGGGTTTGGTCAACAACGCAGGGCTACACATTGGCAGTCCAAGTAATACTTTGAAAAGTGCGCAGTATCAACGGATCATGCAAGTCAACGCCACAGCCGTCATGATAGCAAGCCGTGAGGCGTTCCGCTATCTGAAACAAAGCCAGGGAAAAATCGTAAATATCGGCTCATTCTTTGACAAGCTGGGGGTCCCCAACAATTTGGCTTATTGCGCGTCGAAAGCGGCGATAGCGGCAATGACCCGCTGTTTGGCAGTGGAATGGGCTCCTTATGGGATCACAGCGATTAATATCGCCCCGGGCTATATCCAAACCGACCTTAACAAAGAGTTTCTGGCTCGTGAAAGCGTGTGCGAATGGCTAGCCGAACGAGTGCCCGTACGCCGTCCCGGTCACGCCGCTGAAGTTGCGCGGTTGGTTGGGGCAGTTTTTTCCGAGGACATCGGCTTTTTAACCGGAGAAACAATCTATCTGGACGGCGGACAGGGAATGAACCACTGATGAATATTTTCGATAAACTTTACGAAAGCGCCGGTTGGAACGAAGAGGAAAGGCTGGTGCTGGATCAGGTCCAGCGGGTCGCAGATCAAGTCATCGCCCCTCACGCAGAAGAGGCAGACACGACAGGCGAATTTCCGTGGGTAAATGTTAACGCTTTGAATAAGTTGGGGTTGAATATGCTGTTCATTCCTGAACGTTTTGGCGGCGCCCCTATGCGGGTCAGACTGTATCTTGAGGTGGTGAAAATCATCAGTGAAGCCTGTGCTTCTACAGGAATCATCTACGCTACAAATTACCACGGTATGAAACCGCTGATAGAATATGGCTCAGAGGCGCAACAAGCTCGGCTACTACCCGCAATTGCTGAAGGTGGTCTGGGGGCATTGGCGATTACTGAGCCGACCGCGGGTTCTGACGCCACCGGAATGATGACTCGTTTTACGCTTGATGGGGATGAGATCATCGTCGATGGGACCAAAACCTTTATCACTAATGGTGATGTGGCAGATCGAATTCTTCTGTTCGGTAAGTGGTCCGATATTGAAGGCCCAAAAGAGGCGATTTCCGCCTTGATCCTTGAAAAGGGAACCCCGGGGTTTGATGTTGTCGGAAAAGAGCGAAAAATGGGGCACAGGGCATCTTCGACCTGTATGTTGTCCTTTAGCGGGGCGAGGGTCTCACGGGCAAATTTGATTGGAGAGCCCGGTGAAGGGTTACACATCCTTCTGGGGTCATTAAATAAATCAAGGCCTTCGGTGGCAGCCCATGCTCTTGGCATCGCCCGTGCGGCATTTAAAGATATTTTACACTATACGAATGAACGTCAGCAATCGAGGCGCAAAATCATTGAATTTCAGGGGATTCAATTCGGAATTGCAGATTTGGCTTCGGAATTGGCCCTGACAGAAACATGGCTGGATCATGTGGCCAGAATGATTGATACCGGCGCTGAAGACTACAGTACGGAAGCCTCTATCGCTAAGATGCGGGCATCTGACCTTGCAATGAAAATGACAACCGAAGCCGTACAATATCATGGCGGCTACGGGTATTGTGCGGACTATCGGGCAGAGCGGCTCATGCGGGACGCGAAAATCACGCAAATTTGGGAAGGGACTAACCAAGTGCACCGACAATTAATCGGACGGAGTTTCGTCAACAAATGAGTGAGCAAATCAAAACCGTCGCTGTTTGCGGCGCAGGTGGCACGATGGGCGCGGGCATTGCGATCGTTGCTGCGCGGGCAGGCTTTCGGACCATCGCTTACGATGTTTCAGGCGTAAGCTTAAAACGGGCTTTTCAGCAGACCATCGCCTTCTTTGATAAATCGGTTGTACGAGGCAAAATGCGGGCCGAGGAGCGGGCGGCTGCGTTGGCCCGTCTCTCGGGAACCTCAGATATCGCAGATTTTACAGGGGCGGATCGGGTTATTGAGGCGGTATTTGAAAACCTGCAGTTGAAGCGGGAGCTTTTGGCTACCCTGAATGAGATTTGCCCAAACCAGACTATATTTGCCTCAAACACTTCGACCCTTTCGATTACCGAGATCGCCTCCGGCTGCGGGCGCGAGGATCGGGTTGTCGGAATGCATTTTTGTCTGCCTGCACAGATGATGAAACTTATAGAGATATCACCGGGGTTAAACACGTCACCAGAGACTTTCGCCCAAGCCTGGGCCTGGGCAGAGGCTGCTGGCCAATTACCCGTGGAAACACAAGATAAACCAGGGTTCATTTTGAACGCTTTGCTTGTGCCTTTTAACAATGACGCGATACGTGCCGTTGAGGCCGGTGTCGCAGGCCCAGCAGATATAGATGCCGCGATCAAAGTAGGTCTGGGGTATAAAATGGGTCCGATCGAATTGCTTGATCTCATTGGGCTCGATACACAACTTCGCCTATGCGAGGCCTTTTATCCGATCACACTAGATCCGCGTGCGGCCACGCCTCCGTTGCTTCGCCGCATGGTTGCTGCAGGTCACTTGGGTCGTAAAAGTGGACGTGGGTTCTATAGCTATGACGGCAACGGAATGTACGGAGGCTGATGTGAAGTATCAGATTATTTGTCATGCCCAAAGTAGATCCTTTCCCGAGGGTGATGCTTTCTACAATGGTCAGATCAACTCAGCAGATGTTGTCGTACATCTTGGGGGCAGGTATCAGCTCGATGCTGAAAAACTAGCGGTTCTTGTCGAATTAGACACTGAATGCCTTGGCGTGCACACTGGCGAGCACAACTACAACTCTCCCTCTAATGCCGTTGGGTTTGCGCGGTTTATCAACGGCCAAGGGCTTACAAATTTAATCGAGTTGGTTCGGCAACCTGCCACAACAGAAAACGCACTAAAGGCGGCCCGTACGGTGTTTGAAGTACAGGGATTTAAAGTTGTCGTTTGCGGTGATCAGGCGGGGCGCATTATAGATCGCCTTGTCCGACCAAAGTATAACGACGCGCTTCGGTTTCTGGACGAAGGTCTTGCCAGCGCCGAGGCAATTGATATGACCTGCCGATTGGGCCTTTGGATATACGCAAGGCCCAATAGAAGCAGTTTACAAGGCGGGACTGCGCGCCATCATGATGTGAGTCAGGCAATTTTCTCAGTAACTGGCCGGCCAGGTTATGCCCCAGCGCGCGCTGCGGCTGTTGCCAAAGCGCGAGCGAACAAGAGATGATCGAAGGTGCTTTGGGAGGCTAAAGGTCCTCGATTTCTCTACTTTGCTGCCGGGGCCGATGGCATCATTATTTCTGGCCGAAGCAGGCGCCGACGTCATCAAGGTTGAACGCCCCGACCATGGCGAAGAGATGAGGATTTATGATCCCAAATGGGGTAGAGACAGTGTGAACTTTGCCATGCTTAATCGTGGGAAAAGAGCATCGCTTTGAACCTCAAGGACCCCAAAGCACGGGACAGTCTTAACCCACTGATCAGAGAGGCCGATGTTTTAATAGAACAATTTCGTCCCGGGGTGATGAATCGCTTGGGTTTGGGCTTTGAAACTGTACAGGACCTCAATCCGAACATCATTTATTGCTCTATATCGGGCTATGGACAAAACGGGCCCAAGGCGGCGCGGGCAGGGCATGATATGAACTATATCGGCGATGCTGGGTTGTTAGCGTTAAGTTCGGGGTCGAACGAAAATCCTGTGGTGCCGCCGGCATTAATTGCAGATATTGCTGGTGGTAGCTATCCGGCTGTATTCAACATCTTATTGGCGCTGATTGCACGCGACGCTGGAAAAGGAGGGGTGCATCTCGACATATCGATGTCTGATAACCTTTTTCCATTTATGTATTGGGCAATGGGCGATGGACAAGCCACCGGAAGGTGGCCCGGCAATGCGGACGCTTTGGTCACCGGTGGAAGCCCTCGGTATCGGCTCTACCCGACCGCGGACGGAAAACTATTGGCTGCCGCACCAATCGAACAAAAATTCTGGGCGACTTTCACAGACGCAATTAGCTTGGCAGATGATTTGCGCCAGGATTCAATCAATCCGCGAGCTACTACTGAGGCAATCGCAAAGATTATCGCCGCGAGGTCTGCGCAGCATTGGGCCGGAGTTTTTAGAAATGCAGATTGCTGCTGTACTATTGTTCAGACCATCCAAGAAGCCATGCAGAGCGAGCATTTTCACGCGCGAGGGCTTTTTGATAGGCGGATAAGCAGCGAAGATGGCGAAGAGATAATTGCGCTACCTGTTCCCGTGGTCGATGTTCTCCGTAGTGGGGGTGAAACTAGCTCAGGCCCTCAATTGGGAGCAAATAATGCTGAGCTCTTAACAGGTAATCAGTGTGATGACTTCTAATAAGTCGAAAGGACTGTCCATTGGTACCCACATTGGCGTCATTGGCGCTGGCGCCATGGGGGCCGGTATTGCACAGGTTGCGGCAGCGGCGGGCATCAAGTTTTTTGTATGATGTCTCACAACAGGTCGCTGAGCGGGGCCGGGATAGGATCGAGAAAGTACTTTTGCGTCGAGTCGAACGGGGCAAATTGAAGGCAATAGATGCGGCTGCGATGATTCAGCGGATTTCTGTCGCCCCAAAAAGTCTGACATGGCTTCAGTCGGCCTTGTGATCGAAGCCATTGTAGAAGATTTGAATATCAAGCGAGAGGTCTTTGCTCAACTTGAGGCAATCACTCGGCCGGATTGCATTTTGGCCACCAATACGTCTTCGATCTCTATTACCGCAATTGCATCGACGCTGCGCCGTCCAGAGCGAGTTGTGGGAATGCATTTCTTTAACCCTGCGCCGGTCATGCAATTAGTCGAGATTGTAAAGGGTCTGGCCACAGATCTCAAAGTTGTTGGGTGCCTGATGCAAACGGCCCGGGATTGGGGGAAAATATCAGTTGAGGTTGCCTCCAATCCGGGATTTATAGTTAACCGCGTGGCTCGGCCGTATTATGCCGAAGCCCTTAGGTTTGTTGAAGAGCAGCGCACTGATCCAGTGACGCTCGATGCAATCATGACCCAGGGTGGTGGGTTTCGTATGGGACCCATGGCGTTGATGGATCTGATCGGGAATGACGTGAATTTTTCAGTCACGACTTCGATTTATCACGCTACTTTCCAAGATCCTCGCTATAGACCTTCATTGTTTCAACAAGAGCTGGTCGCGGCAGGCTGGTTTGGTCGAAAGACAGACCGAGGTTTTTATGACTATCGTAGCGCTGCAGTTGTTCCCGTGCCAAAAAAACAACAAACTAGCCAGGACGCCCCTCTTTCGGGCTATCAGATTGGAAGTTTTTCAGAAGTTCAGGGTGTTTTCTTCATGCCGTCTGATGGCCGCAGTGCCGCTAGCGTGTCTCAGGATTTGGGCAAGCCCGTGTTGGTTCATGATCTTTATCCGTCTGGAACAGAATGTAAATGTATTGCCTTTAGTACCTCACGGGGAGTTTCTGAACTCTTATGTGTAGGTTTTGCCAACAGCGCGGCGCGCGCAGGAATGTGGGCTTTTAGGCTTGGTGATGGTCCCGGTTTACCGCTGGGCCGCACCTTGGCGATGATTGCTAATGAAGCCTATGACCTGCTGTTGCATGGAACTACCAAGGCCGCTGAAATTGATTTGGCTATGATAAAAGCTATGAATTATCCTCTGGGACCAATTGCTTGGGCCAAAAAAATCGGGCTGGAGCGGTTGCTGTGTATTCTGGATGCGATTTTTACGGAAACTGGTGATCCTCGTTATCGTGCAAGCCTCGGCTTGCGCCATGCTGCGCTTTGCAGCCAAGAAACCGACGGAATGGTGAAAGATGACTGAAGCCTTTATTTGTGACTACATTCGAACACCTATCGGGAGATATGGTGGGGCACTTGCGTCGATGCGGGCGGATGATCTTGGGGCGATCCCCATCCGCGCATTGGTGCAGCGGAACCCTCAACTGGATACTAGTACCGTTGACGAGGTTATATTAGGCTGTGCTAATCAGGCCGGTGAAGACAATAGAAATGTAGCCCGGATGAGCGCCCTTTTGGCCGGTCTTCCCATCGAGGTACCAGGCACCACGATCAACCGGCTATGTGGCTCGGGGATGGATGCTGTGATCGCCGCAACACGGGCAATAAAGGCTGGGGAGATCGATTTGGCCATCGCTGGCGGCGTTGAAAGCATGAGCCGCGCGCCCTTTGTGATGCCCAAAGCCGACCACGCTTTTTCCCGCACCCCCGAGGTATTTGATAGTACTATTGGTTGGCGATTTGTGAACTTAGTCATGGAAGCTCAATATGGCGTTGACTCGATGCCTGAGACTGCCGAAAATGTTGCTGAAACCTTTGGGATCAGCCGGGCCGATCAGGATGCTTTTGCTTTGCGTTCTCAGAAAAGAGCAATGAAGGCCCGCGATCGGCTACGCCAAGAGATCGTCGTGGTTAAGATAGCACCGCGCAAGGGTCCTTCGGTTCTATTTGAGGAAGACGAGCACCCGCGCGAAACCAGTGCGGCAAAACTTGCCGCATTGAACGCACCTTTTAGAAAGGGGGGGTCGGTGACGGCAGGTAATGCCAGTGGCGTAAACGACGGGGCAGCAGCCTTGATCATAGCCTCTGAGGTCGCCGTCAAACGAAATGATTTAACGCCCATAGCGCGGATACTGGGCAGGGGCAACAGCGGGGCTGGCCCCGCGGCTGATGGGATATGGTCCGGTTCCGGCAACCCAAAAGCTATGCTCAAGGCTTGGGTTAGCGTCCTCTGACTTTGATGTGATCGAACTCAATGAGGCCTTTGCCAGTCAGGCTCTTGCGGTTTTGCGTGGGCTGGGCGTGCCCGATGATGCAGCATATGTAAATCCGAATGGAGGCCATCGCCCTTGGACATCCGTTGGGAATGTCAGGCAGTCGACTGATAGGCACCGCAGCATTGGAACTCAAAAACACCGAAAAACAACTTGCGCTTGCCACCATGTGTATAGGGGTCGGTCAAGGCATATCGATTGCTTTAGAACGGGTCTGACGGGGATCGATGGATCTGTTGCCTGAAGATTGCGTTTTGGTGGTTAACCCTGAACAAGGCTATATCAGAACAAACCTACTTGCCGGCTTTGTCAGAATTAACAACTTGCCCGACAGCATCTTGGACTTTAGTTACTGATACATTCCCAATCCTGTCTCCTTTCGTTATTTCAAAACCAGTCCAGAGATTATCCAGCTTGCGGTGATGCTGTATGTGAGGTTTCCACAAATACATAGTAAAAATTTACCCATTGTTTTCATTATATTATTTTTAGAAAAAACTTGAGTTTCAAAATAGGTTTCAAAACGCCCTGGAAATTGAACCTTTTTAAATTTGATTGAAATTTATATTTATTGCCGGCGAGGAAAGTTATCAAACTGTCTGCTATTGGTCAAACTCGCTTGTCCCCAAATTCGCAAACAAGGTTAAAAGGCAAAGGGCAGATGCTTGGACTAATTAGTCTGACAGCACCGCCACTAAACCCCATAATACATTATGTTGGCAAGGCTTCCAAATCGGGAGCCTTTTTTATTTTCGGGTTATAAGAATGCTCGTGACGATCGTGTGACGATCTTTTTATCTAGAAAGTGTTCTGCTTTGGTACTCACAAAGCACCCTGCATAAAGCTCAGCATGAACTCTGCGAATCTGAGCCTCGTCAGCACCAGCTTTTTTGCTTTGCGCTCAAGAATACTTATTGCTGCGTTCTGTGCCTGACGGACAGATCCTAGATCATCATAGGCATTCAGCTCTGCCTGGTCACAGCGCTTTAAAAACTCGCTAAGACCATCTTTGGGTAAGTATGGCAGTTGCCCTACAACAGTGTTCGCCCAGGCAATGTATTTAGGCGACGTTCTAACGTCCAATCCTCGGGCGGTGAGTTGGCGATTGCACCTATGTTCGAGGTTTTATCTGCCAGCTTAACAAGGCAGGCCTCTTTGCTCTTTTTAGCAGCGTTGATGATTTGCAGCTTTTTCCGATATGCTTTGGGCAATGACTTATCGTCTGTAAGCTCAGCAACGATGTCAGCGACATCTTTGTTGAACAGAGACTCTAGCTCGTCCACTGGAGGTGGGTGGACAGTCTTCCACTGTGTCATGCAGCCAAGCTGCTGCTATGACGATCTCAGAGCCGCTCCAACGCTCTACAAGCGCCGCTACTTCTACTAGATGATTGGTATATGGTTCTTTGGCTTTTCCTTTGCGGAATTGCCCTTCATGGCGCACACGCGCAAACCGCTCAGCGCGGCTGATTAGGTCACTCATTGACCCTCCTAAATGTTGTTGAAGTTTTTGTGGTTGGTTCTTTCCTCGCCACGAGACAGAAATGGGGTTTCTTTAGTTGGGTTTCAATAGTGACAATTGAGACCCACAAAAAATTGCGCTGCGTTATTCTGGGGGCGAACCAGCGGAGATCATTATGTCTATCAATCATATGACAATTACTAAGGTGCCATGTAGCTCAGACCGGATTTATGATGCAGCGGATTTGCTTAACCATTTTGCTTCTGATCTGGAAAAAAATACTAATGCGATTTTTTACCACTTTTGCAAAGTTATATCAGGTCAGGACTTTCTGGAGACTTATTATTTTTATCAATGTTTAAGTCTATGGATGATGTTGAAAAGTCTTTCGAACGAATGGACGACTCTGACCATTTCGCCAAAATACAAAAAATACAAGACTCTGACAGGGTCATAACCGATATCTATAGTTTTCTTGAAATCAATTTTGTTGAGTTGGCATTAAAAACAACCCTTCTACATTTCTTTGAGTTCTGGATACCTAGAAGGATTAACTGAGGCCGAATTTGTGGATCGGTTAATAATGTTACCTCAGCATTTTCTGATAGTGGCGCGCTAACTATGAGATTGGCTAAATGTTTAATTGGGGCAAGGCCGGATACTTATTTGTTTGGCGTCACTTTCAACTCGTTATCATGCTTAAATGAAAATGCATCTGCACTCGCACAAAACTCTGAGTATCAAGAGCTAAGTAGACATTTCCTAGGTCAAAATAAACCCTACTTAAGTTTTTAGGCTAACCCCATGCGCACACTCCCTAATAGCACTCTTGATGACACTCACGACGCAGGCGGGAGCTGAAGGCCATAAATTGAAAAAATGACCTGCCAAATGACTGGAGAAATGAAATTCGGCGCATGTGGTCGGAGCGGCGAGGTTGAATTGGTGTTTTATTTCCACAATGCTGTAGATGTAGAATTGAGTGAAGAAGTAAGATGTTGAAGGAATAAAGCGCTTATGAACCTTGGCGGTAACGATTTTGCCAATAACGTCACACTTATCCTCGTATCGGTGCCAGCAGTATTATTTGCGCCCATTTTAATCATTGGCTTCATCGAAACACAGTTTTTGCATGAAGAAGTGATAAACCTTCAAAATAGTGTGAATAGAATAATTTATTGGATTATCGTCACCGTTTCCCTTCTTCTGTTTAGCACGCTGGAAAATGGATAAAAGCTATGCAACCGCAAAATGGATTAGGGTTAAGGCAAGCCCTGTAAATGACTCGCGCGCGCATCAGACAGACGGAGAAACCTTCACAACAATAACAGTTGCTTGGAAGTTCACATTTGATGGAAAAGAGCATGAAGTACCCTTTTACTCACGAGACCAGTTTACACTTGATAGAGAGATTTACTGGAACCCAAAATCAAATAAAGTGGATAACGAGCTTCTTCATGAATAAACTAGCGTTTGTTATTTATGCAGTTATGACAACATGGTGTGCTGTAGAAATTGTAAACCAAAGCATTGTAATCCAGCTCTCAGAGAACCTCTTGTTCATGGTACTGCCTATTCCTATCGGCTTTTTTATCTACCTGGAAATTAAAAGTCGAAGAACTTACCCCGGGCCATCAGATTAGCGAGGTCTGATGCGTCTACGCGCGAGATGGGGCAAGTTTGCAGTAAAACTATGAGCGGAAAGAACCCGGAAACCCGCAGCCATTCGTTTACGCTGTCAGCCTGATTAAGCTTCTGCTCCGCTTCTCTGGCTTTGTCCTGTTCGGCCAAAATGCGTGGACCCCACTCCGCTCCAATATCTGCAGGTTAGCAGATAAGCTGCAAGCTCAGATTCACTTAAGACTCCACATATTTCCCCTGCACCGCGTTACTCTGACAGCAATTAATTTTTTTGAGGACGGTATGTCTGTAGAGATTAAACAAATCGATCGATAACTTTGAAGTGACAGTCTCGTCAGATGCAGTCACATAGCACAAAGTTAAAATCTCTAACGAGGCCTACTATAGATATTCTCTTGGTGATGTTACCAAAGCTCAATTAGTGAATAAAGCTTTCCTATTTTTGTTACGAAAAGAACCCAACACATCTTTACTCACAAGCTTCAGTATCGAAGAAATAGAGAATTACTTTCCAGAGTTTAAGAATATAAAATCTATGGATTGGTTAGATATTTCAATCTAAGCATTTCTAGGCAGTGGCATTAAAAAACTGTTTCAATACCTATTCCACACATCATACTTCTTCCAGAGTTTGCATGATGTATTATCCATCATGGTCTTTCCAAAATCGATGCCGTTTATTTTACAATAACCGACCACTCTATCGTAAGTGGTCGCACCCGTTAATGCGCACACCGCATATTGACCTTGAAACCTTTGGCAAATTTCGTGACACGCTTACCCTCAGATGTGCTATTTTCAGGGCAATCTAGTGCGGAAATTTTACAGCTTTTCCTAATACCTCAAACGTATCCCCATCTCGCACATGCGTGATTTTACCTTCTAGAATGTTCTTATTTTGCTGAGTTTGAGTATCAGAGCTAGGAAGCCATGATAACTTGAAGTGATATACTCTGGTTTTCATAAAGCCAAAAGCCGCCCAAAACGGCCAAGCTGAAAAGAAATAGGATGCGGTTTGAACTGATGTTTCTAGGGTTTTTACGATAGACACGTTTAGGTCTATGACCAACTTTAAGGCCTTTTAGATATTTGTTTTTTTGCCAAGGAGAGCGTGGTTTTTTACTATTATCAATCATCTTTAAACTAAACAGATGGTGGTCAGGCTGCCCAAATCCTTTTTTACCTTCATGGGATGGGCTGTTTAAGGTTATCAGAGTTTGGTCTGTTTGGGTTTGCTACCATCAGGCAAATAAGTGTTCTCCCTATTTATTCGCCTTCTGATGTTTTCCATAGAATATTCATTCAGACTTCTTTAGGTTTGCTAAATTTTCTAAACAAATACCTACCCAACAAAAAGGTTAGCAATATGGTGGTAGTCCTGTTGAAAAAATAGGATAGCGGCGGCTTGATATACATAATCGTCGTAAGGCGTGGTAAGAAATTGACTGAGTAAAGGCCAAGATCCTAGCCGCTCTTTTTTGCGAAATCCGCTAACGCAATCCACGTGTTTAGGTGGCGGTCGACCCACGAACTCACGCTATTCAGACATCAGCGCTTCACGCGAGGCATCCGCCAAACCATCCAAATCTAGTCTCATCATCTACTCCACTCCGTACAATCATCTCGTACTGAGCAGAGCCCGACGGTATTCGGGCATATCTACACACAGGCTTGCGGAGCGCGGAAGTCCAGTGGAAAGAGCAGGGGATTGAAAATCCTCGTGTCGGTGGTTAAAATCCGCCCCCGGGCACCACTTTCCAGCTAGTAAATCGAAGAAAACCTAAGAAAACAGGGGTTTTGTGTTACGTCGGGATCATTTTCGGGACCGCTTTATGGACCATTTTATATGATGTTGTTACTTGCGCCCATCCAAGTCATGCAAATGTAGCGCCGATGATATTTTCGCGGGTGATTACGCCAGTCAAGATCGGGCTCGGTTTGAAGGGCCGGTTCTCTAGATGCGAAATCAGCGCCTCGACTGTTTGTTCAGCTACAATACGAACATTGAGGTGAATCACGATGTCCATTGTGCCATCCAATAGATATGATTTGGTGCGCGATGTAAGGTTATGGCCGATGAAGACGACCTCGTTTGCGACGCCTAAATCTCTCAGCGCACGCACGACGCCTTGATGTCCACCCCCAACGTTATAAATACCGACAATATCGTCCCGTTGGCTGAATGCCTGCTGAACCCCCTGGTAGTTGCCTTCTGAGTCATCATGTCCATTAAGGGCTATAGCTTCTCTGATATGTGAGAAATCCTGCCGCAAGCAGGCACGAAACCCGATCTCGCGATCTTCGTGCACGCGGTAGAGTTCACCGCCTGTGACCACGAGAACAGATCCCGCCTGCCGCGTGAGACGCCCCATCAGATAACCGGCGGTCCGGCCTGCGGCACGATTGTTTATACCGATGAAACCAATTGGCGCCGGATGTTCAAGCCCGGACATTATGGTGAGTGTTGGGATGTTGAGTTTAGCGAGTCCTTCAACGGCGCCGTGCACGCGCGGATCTTCTAGCGCCTGAAACGCGACCGCGTCAACGCCTTGACCTGCACATGCGTGGAGCTTTCTGGCCAGCAATGCCGGCTCCAGTTTCTTGGTGAAAACACATTCAATGGTAGCGTTACCGCGTGCGCCATAATCCTGAAGGCATTCGGCTAGAAGATCGGTCGATGGACCAGCCTCTCCGGGCAGGAACACCTTTAACCGCCAGGGTCTGGGGCGTGAACCGAGCGATGTACCGGCCTCTATCGCGCGTTTGGCCTGAATTACCCGCTGTCGGGTCGACTCACCCACATGTGAGCGGTTGTTGAGAACGCGGTCAACCGTAGCTGTACCGACTCCTGCAAGCTTGGAGATCGCTGAAATTGTCGCCTTTTTTCGGAACGAATCTCATCTGAATCAGTCATATTTACCATCAAATCACACCAAAAATGGTCATTACTTTAAACAATTTACATCAATTTACATCAATTTATCAATTTAATGCAAGTTTTTATTGCCAATGGGCGCGCTCGCTGCAGATGCTCCGCCTCACTAGTAAATACAATTACGCAGCCGATCAAATGGCAAAGGGAGGAACAAATGAAATCTCTAACGAAAATCTTGGCAAGTGCTGCCAGCGGTGTTATCTGCGCGTCGACGGCGCTGGCTGCCGACTTCACCTTTACATATGGGCAGTCTCAGCCAGAAAGCTCTTCGCGCGGCCAGTCCATGGTCTTCTTCGAAAAGAAGTTGAAGCGCGTTCGAACGGTCGGATCGACGTTCAGAACTTTTTTCGACAACACGCTCGAACCGAGCAGGAAATGTACGACCAAATGGCGACTGGCATTATTCAAGGACGCGCGGTGGTTTCTTCGCCAACGCAAATCCGCAGTTCAATATCTATCTGCTGCCGTTTCTGACCGCGGGCTGGGATGAAATGCGTTGTCTCGTAGGTTCTGATTTCACGGATTCTGTCGAAGCCGCTGCTGGAAATGGGGTTCATGTTCCGGCGACCGGAGTTAGCCAAGGTTTCCGGATGTACACAAACAATGTACGCCCGATCAATCAGGTATCGGATTTGCAGGGCTTGAAAATTCGCGAACCACAGACGGACTTCTTTATCGCGGTAGCTGAGTCGATGGGGTCGATTGTGACTCCCATGGCGTTCTCGGAGCTGTATCAGGCGTTCAAAACCGGCGTCATTGATGGTCAGCATAATCCGCCGTCCAACATTTGGAACGCGAAACTTTACGAAGTGCAGAAATATCTGAGCGTCACAAACCATATGACTGGACCAGACCCAATGCTGATTAACAAGGCGTGGTATGATAGTCTCCCGGCGGATCTTCAGCAGATCGTGAATGAAGTTGCAGATGAAGCCCTGAAGCTGAATGATGAACTTGCTCAAGCGGCTGAATTCAAGTTGCTTGGATGAGCTTGGAGCCCACATGGAAATTAACACGCTCTCCGCTGATGGCGTTGCGTCATTCCAAGCAGCGGTTGCTCCTGTTTATCAAGCAGGCATTGACGCTGGACACTACTCCCAGGCTGATCTGGATGCCGCAATGGCCGCGGCCAAGTCTTGTAAATAGATCGGCATAGTCGATACCTTGCCCTGCTTTCGAGTAGGGCAGGAACTATCTTAGGTCGACCGCGTGGCCCACGTAAACTTGGGCTAGGCGCCTTTTCGACGGTGAGAAAATGGAAGCGCTAAAATCGTTCGAAGACTGGCTTACCAAGTTCCTGGAATGGATATTGGTTGGATTATTCGGTCTTTTCATCATCCTCGTTATCTCAATCGTCGTCCTGCGCTTCGGATTTAACTACGGAGTCGTCGGTAGTGACGAACTCGTCCGAAAGAGTTTTGTTTTCACCAGCGCAATTGGGGGGGCGGTGGGCATCACTCGGCAGGAACACATAGCGATCACCTTCTTCATCGACAGCGGACCGCGCGCGCTGAAAAAAGCTCTTTTTTTGGTTGGCCTGTTTCTTGTTGGATTAATCAACGTTGCGATGATCTGGTACGCATGGAGTTGGATCGGCACTACGGGCAGTTACCCATGGCAACCGTTCAATCTTCCCAAAGTTATTGTGCAAAGCGCGGTACCGATTGGGTGTGGTCTTGCGACATTGGCCTGCGCGATGAAAATTGTTCTGACGCTCGGCGGGTGGGTGAACCTCGACGTTGTCTGGCTGCCGGAGGATTAATTCGGTGATCATTCTACTTATCAGCCTATTCATCCTTCTGCTTGTCGGCGTCCCGATCGCCTATTCGCTCGGCCTGTCCGCTATGGCTTACTTCCTAATTGAAAAGCCGATGCTGACGGGAATCCTGCCCCAAAAGTTCTTTGCGGGTATGGACAGTTTTGCCCTTGTTTCATTGCCTCTATTCATCCTGATGGGTCTCGTCATGAACAGCGGTGGTATCACAGCCCGACTACTTGATCTGTCCATGTTCTTCGTCGGGCGCCTTAAAGGCGGCCTTGGCCTAGTTAATGTCGTCGCCTCAATGATCTTTGGCGGCATCTCTGGTTCCTCTGCCTCGGACACCGCCTCCATCGGATCAGTGCTGATCCCCGAAATGGAGAAGCGAGGTTACACGAAAAGCTTTGCAGCGGGGATCACGGTTGCATCTTCAACCATGGGAATGATTATTCCGCCATCGGTGCCGATGATCTTATATGCGATTGTAGCGCAGGAAAGCGTGGGGCAGCTGTTCTTGGGAGGCATCATTCCTGGGGTTATGGTTGGTGCGTTCCAACTGTTGTTGGTCTACTGGGTAGCCAAACGCAAGGATTTCCCAACCGAAGATATTCCGTTCACGATGCAGGAAGGGGTTCGTCAGCTCAAAAGGTCGGCGGTCGTCGTAATCATGCCCGTGCTGATTGTTGGTTCGGTTGTATTTGGCATCGCCTCACCAACCGAAACCGCTGGGCTGGCTGTCGCCTACGGGCTTTTGATCGGGCTCGCGATCACTGGGACCTCAGTTTTGAAGGAAATGCCTAAACTGATGCGCAGTGCCATCATCACTTCGGCCAAGATCATGATGATTATAGCATTTTCACAGCTATATTTGGGTTCTGGCGCTCGAACGGGTACCTGATCTATTGGCTGATTTTGTGATCAGTTTAGGACTAGGGCCGATTGGACTGATGCTCGTGATTGCGCTTTTGGTTCTTATTGTCGGCACCTTTATTGACGTTAGTCCGGCGATCTTGTTGCTAACGCCGGTACTTTTGCCAGCCGCTCAATCGGTTGGCGTGTCGGGCGTGCATTTCGGCGTCGTTTTGGTCAGTGGACTTGCTGTCGGTGCCTGTACCCCACCCGTGGGGAATTGCTTGAACGTTTGCGCCGCGATTGCGCGCATGGGAATCGGTCAGATATTCATTGGCGCGGCACCGTTCCTGGTGGCCAACGTCGCTGTTCTGGTTCTGCTTTGCCTTTTCCCACAGCTTGTACTTTGGATCCCGGAGGTGTTTTTTGGATACTGACAATCTTAGGTTCATTGGGGTGTTTCGGGAAACGGCCTGGCGCATCGCGCAAGAAAACCCCGACCATAATGCGCTTAGGCGTTAACCTCGAAATTTGCTCCGCATTGCTGCGGCAACCAAGGAAAAATGATGATGAATACTGGTGTAGTTGGCTTAGGCGACATGGGCTCTGGACTGGCAAAAAATCTGATCAAGTCTGGGTTTCCGTCTTCTGGATTTGACCTGAGTGAATCCAGAATGAAGGCGTTTTCCGATTTGGGAGGAAGTCCCGCAGCTAGCGTAAAGGATCTCGCCCGAAAAACTGACGTGGCATTTGTCATGGTCATGACCGGCGATCAGGCGAAGTCAGTGATCCTCGGTGATGATGGTTTGGCGGCAAACATGCCGAAAGGTTCAGTCATAATTCTAACTGCGACGATAAAACCAAATGAAGCGACTGAAATTGGAAAGGCCTTGAATGGGACTGGAATCGGTTTGGTCGACAGCCCAGTCTCAGGCGGATTTCCCGGCGCGCAAGGTGGTACACTTACAATGATGGCTGCTGGATCTGATGCCGATATGAAGACCGCAAGGCCAGCAATGGAGGCCATATCCAGTACTATTTGGAAGGTCGGAGATCAACCAGGTCAAGGCCAAACGGTAAAAGCGTGCCTACAATCGCTTTTGGGGCGATGTTCTCGGCGACGTTCGAGGCCGCTGCCATGGCTGCTAAGGCAGGGATAAGTGGTCAGGCGTTTTACAACGTCGTCGCCAATGGTTCGGGCGGGTGTACGGTTACGAAGGCTGCTCTTGAAAATATCATTGATCGAAAATTCGAGGGAACTGGCAGTCACATTGCCACAATGCACAAGGATCTTACGATTTCTATGAATTTAGGCGAACAGCTGGGTGTACCGCTCCATACTGCTGCCGCTGCTATGCAGATCTTTCACGCTGGCAAAACCAAATACCCAGATGGCGACAACTGGGTTTGCACGCGCGTTATCGAAGAAATCGTTGGCGCAGAACTTCATAGGGATGGAGCAAGACAGATATGAAACTGGGCGTAATTTGTGACGGCATAAGCCGCGACCTATCTCGTGCGTTGGATGTCATGGACGAATTTGGCTTGGAATATGCAGAGCTACAATTCGTCGGCGAAAATGAAGTCGGCGATCACTCCGCAGAACAAGTCAAAACGATCGATCGGTTACTACGCGATCGTGGAAAGCCTGTTTCTTGCCTTTCGAGGCATATATTTGCGGGCATGACATCTGCCAATCGGCCGGGTGACGAGCTTCATACCCAACACATGGATGCCTTAAAGCGCGTTATCGAAATGGCCCATGTCGTTGGATCGCCGCTGGTGCGCATCATGACGCAGAAAAAGAGCAAATTCTGTGGGGCCGCAATGGAGCCGAAAAGTGGAATGTAGCTCATGGGGCATGGGAAACGATGCCGCCTTTAATCGCGCCAGCCTGCGAGCTTGCAAGATCTGAAGGCATCACGTTGGTCGTGGAAACTGGAAACGGCACAATGGTCAATTCAAACTACACCGCCCGCCGTTTGATCGACGAACTGGACGCCAAGGACGTGCTCAAGGTGCTGTGGGACCCAGCCAATAACTGCTGGTGCCACGAACGCGCCTATCCGGACGGCTATAATGAGGTCCGGAATGGTTATCTCGGCCACGTACATATCAAGGACGTGCAGGTCGATACCCCGAAGGCCACACTTGAGGTACGCGAAATGGGCAAGGGCAGCTTGCTGATCAGTTCCACCCATTGGCCGATGCAATGCGTGCGGACGGGTATGACGCTGTCATCAGCTTTGAAAGCGTCTACCACCCTGGAAACGGAAACTTCGAGGACGGGTTCAGGCGGTGTATCGACCTCTTCAAAGAGATTTTCGGTTGAGGAAACAGTATGAGAAACTTTCGCGTCGGACTAATCGGCACTGGGCGGATCAGCGAAGTTTATTTACGAAATTGTGCGGCCTTTGGCGAACTGGAGATTGTTGCCTGCGGATCGCTGAACATGGATGAAAGCCACGCCAAGGCGGCAGAGTTTGGCGTGCCGCGCGTGGCGTTACCAGAGGAAATCATCGCCGATCCAGAGATTGATTCGATCCTCAATCTGACCATTCCGGCGGCCCACGCCAACGTCAGTATCGCCGCGCTTGAATCGGGCAAACATGTCTATTCGGAGAAACCTTTCGTCACGGATCTCATGGATGGACGTCGTATTTTGGATTTGGCGCGCGAAAAGGGCCTGACCGTTAGCAATGCACCAGATACCTTTCTGGGTGGGCGCTGGCAGACGGTGCGAAAACTACTTGATAGCGGTGTCATCGGGGCACCAACTGGAGTGGCCGCATTCGTACCCACGCGTGGCGTCGAACGCCACCACCCAAACCCGGATTTCTATTATGCCAAAGGCGGCGGGCCGCTTCTTGATTTGGGTCCTTACTACTTGACGGCGATGGTATTTCTCTTGGGTCCGATCCGACAGGTCGCGGCCATGGGCAAGAAGACCTTCGCCGCTCGGATGATCGAGAACGGACCGCGCAATGGCCAGGTGATGCCGGTCGAGGAAGACACCCATTGCCTTAACCTCATCGCATTTGAAAACGGGGTAATCGGTGAGATGATGGTCAGCTTCGACGTCTGGGAAAGCGAAACCCCGCGTTTCGAGATCTATGGCGAGGACGGCACTATTTGCATCCCTGATGCTGACCCTGGCGATGGAGCGAATATCTTTCATGGACCTGTTTGGTATCGCACCCGAAAAGAGGCACGTTGGAGCATGCGACCCCGACCCGTTGCCCCAGCGGAGTGGTGCGTTGCCAGGAACACTCATGGCTTTAACTACGATGCGCGTGGTGTTGGCCTATTGGAAATGGCGGATGCCGTCACCAATGGCCGCACCCCCCGCGCAAGCGGCGCGTTGGCCTATCACATAACCGAGGCGATGCAGGCCATGTTGACTTCTGCCCGAGAGGCTCGGTTTGTCGAAGTGGCCAGTACCTGCGCGCGGCCTAAACCTCTACCCGAAAACTTCCCGGAAGATTGCTAAACCATGCCGATCCAAACTCTTGATATCGCCGAACCATTTTTCACAATCAGGCTGATCACGGATGATCAATCCTATCCGATTGAAGGCAAGGTCATCCTCCTCAATCTCTCAGAAACCCCAATACGCATCCGCGAACAATCGCTCGGCGCCCTGCAATCAGTAGTGTTGGCTAATACGATTGCCGAGGATGTCACCCATGCTGCCGTGATCGAGCGTTTCGCCGATTACGAGGATGAAGACGCGTTGATGGCGCGTGTGCGCGGCACCTGGCCTTCTGCCTTCGAAGTACGTCAGGAAGAGCGCCTGCGCGGCATCGGGCACTATATGTCGCCCAAGGTCTGGATTGGACAGTTTGGCTTCACCGTGTATCACTCTTCTACTGTGCCATTGAATGTAGGCCTGCATCGTGAACATGCCTTCTGCCCGGTGCCGGGCTTTCGTGAGGTGCACACACAAATCATGGGGTTTGGTAAGATGCAGCAATGCCGTGAAAAGGACGTGGCGTCGCTTTATCTAGAAGAACCTATGGCGCCGGGCACCACGCATCGCCCGATGTATGATGCTGCAGGCAAATTCCCGTGGCATCAGTTTGAAACTATCACGCCCTCAATCTTCATGGCGGTTGAGATGCTGCCCGAAGGCGCGATCCCTCCGGAGCTTTGATCCATGTCTATTTTGCCAGTGACCTTTGACTTTAACGGTGCCTGCCCCTCGCAGTCCCGCCGCTTGCGCCTTGGCGTTGTTGGTGGAGGGCGAATATCGCATACTCAGGCAATGGCGGCGCGGCTGACGGACCGCTGGGAGGTCGTGGCTGGGGCGCTGTCCTCGGATCCCGCCCGCGCCAAAGCGGCCGCGAGGATTGGCACCTGCCCGAAGAGCGGTGTTACACCTCTTTCGTCGAGATGGCCGATGCTGAAGCCAATCGCGCCGATGGTGTTGATGCGGTAATGATCACCACGCCCAATCATGTGCATTACGAAGCGGCGCTGGCCTTCCTTGATGCCGGGATTGACGTGCTTTGTGACAAGCCGCTGACCAATGAGATGGCCGACGCTGATGCCCTGGTTGATGCCACAGCCAGAACGGGATGCGTATTTGGCGTCTCCTACGTCATGTCTTGTTTCGCGATGATCCGGCAGGCGCGCGAGATCGTGGCAGCAGGTGGCGTCGGCAAGATCAACCAGATCCACGTGGAGTTCATGCAGGATTGGATGACGTCCGACGATGTTGCCGAGGCAGCTCATGTAAAATGGCGGCTCGACCCTGCGAAGTCAGGGCGCACCTCCTGTGTTGGCGATATCGGTACCCACGCGGTGCATCTCGCACAGTTTGTCAGTCATCTGCCCTAACGCACCTGCGCAGCGAATTCCATGTCTGCGGCGCACCAAAGCCGCTGGAAGACACGTTTTTTGCGTGGACCCGCTATGCAGCTGACGTGCCGGGCACACTGTTAGCGACACGCCTTGCCCCAGGCAATCGCGGTGGTTTGCGGCTGCGCATTTTCGGCTCCGAAGGCGGGCTGGAATGGGACCTGGAGCATTCGGAGTATCTCAAACACGCCCGCTTCGGAGAGCCCGACCGTATTCTTAGCCGTGGCCATGCGCATGGTGTATCACAAAGAACCGAACGTCTTATCCGTACGGGTCGCGGGTTCCCAGAAGGACTAATCGAGGCCTGGGGCAATCTTTATACAGAATTCGCGCTGGCCACAGCTGCTCGTCGAGACCAGATAAAGGTACCGGACACCTGGCTGGACATGCCACGAGTGGCTGATGGAGCTGCCGGTGTCCAGTTCATCGACGCGACGGTTCGCTCGAATGAAAAGGGCGGCGCATGGGTAATTATCTAGTTCTCCACCCTTGGGGTCCGCGTCCTTGTACGCCGAAGACCTTATCCCGTAGAATCGCCCATCAAGCAAGGAGGGTAAAACCATGCCCCATCGCCCACTCTCTGAAATAAGAGACACACTGAAACCGCAATGGTACCGTTCCAAAATGCGGCCTGAGCGCTTCCGTGAACTGTCCAAGCGCGATGATCGGAAAGGCTGGGTGCAGGCTGGTGGGCACTTCGCCCTGTTCTGCCTCACGAGTTTGGCGGTTTACCTGACGTGGGCTCAAGGTGTGTGGCTTTTATTTCTGATCGCTCTTTTCGTACATGGCACATTTGCCTCATTCTTTCGGGGAACAGCCGTGCAAGAACTTGGACATGGGACAGTGTTCCAGAGCAAGCGGTTGAACGATGCATTTCTTTATCTATTCAGTATGATCAGTTGGTGGAACCCCTTCGATTATGCCGCAAGCCATACCTATCATCACCGCTACACGTTGCATCCCGAGGGCGATCGCGAAGTTCTGATGCCGGTTCATCCAAATGTTGGCCGAACCTTCCTTTTGCAGATTTTCACACTAAACGTTTTTACCCAACCAGGACGCACATTCGGCAAGGGCGGCATTTTGTCGGCTATCTGGATGACGATGCTGGATGCCGTTGGGAAACTACCCTCGAACGATGTTCCAGCAAACGAATGGCTACGTGCATTGCATGAAGATCAACCCGAACAGGCTCGGAAATCCATGTGGTGGTCGCGTATCCAGTTGGCGTTTCATGGCCTTGTCCTGATGGTGGCGATTAACACTGGCCAATGGGTCTTGCCGCTGATCCTAACACTTCCGAGTTACATAGCGAACTGGCTGAGTTACTTTGTCGGGCTGACCCAGCATTGCGGGCTGACGGAAGCGACAACGGATTTCCGAAAGAACACGCGCTCTATCCGCCTGCCGAAATTCGTTGAGTTTCTTTATTGGCATATGAACTGGCACACCGAACATCACATGTACGCCGGTGTACCCTGCTATAACCTACCGCTCCTTGCGTTAGAGATCAAAGACGATATGCCAGAGCCGCGTACGCTTCGTGGGGCGTGGCGTGAGATGCTTGACACTTGGGAGCGTCAGAAGACTGACCCTACTTATGCGTTCGATACGCCCCTGCCTGCGACGGCAAAAACAACTTTACGGCAGGCGGCAGGCACCGAAGAAAAATCCATTGGTGAACTAGCCCCGAGAGGGCTCGCATAGCGTGGGCAATTTAAGAGGAGAATTGGGATGAAACGGATCTACGACTGGGATGCGAAGTTTTGCTTGCGCAACTATACTACCGCTGATTTGCTAGCGTTGAAGGGTGTCCGGAAACTCACCCAAACCACTGCCAATTCCGAAGAAGAGGCCGCCGCTGCCGCCGACGCGGGAATCGATTTGATCATGGTCAATGCGGTTAATGCAGAGGCGGTACGCTGCGGTGCACCAAATCACTTTTACACCGCTGCGATCCCGATGCCGGATCACCCTACAGAAAAAGACGTATTGGAAGCTGCTTTTCTGGCCATGAAACGAGGCGCGGATTCAGTCTACACCGCACGCGGTCCGCATGTCGTTGAGTTGCTGGCGCGCGAACAAATACCCGTCATGTGCCATCTTGGTCTTGTCCCGCGTCGTTCGACATGGAATGGCGGCCTTCGCGCCATCGGCAAGACGGCCGAAGAAGCTTTAGCACTTTGGCAGAATTTCCGCGATATGGAAAATGCGGGTGCATTCTCTGTGGAAGCAGAGGTGATCTGTGATCGCGTAATGGCCGAGATCAGCAAACGAACCACGCTGATTACGTCGTCGCTGGGATCAGGCGCTTGGGCTGACATTATCTATCAGTTCCAGAACGACATCTGCGGTGAACAACCCGAAAGCCCCCGCCACGCCCGCGCATTTGGAAACCTCCACCGGTTACAGGAACAGATCCGCTCGGAGCGTCGAACGGCACTTTCCGCCTTCCATCAGGCAGCAAATTCAGGCGACTACCCCGCCACTTCCGAAACCGCAGCGATCGCGGACGAAGAATTTGACAGGCTTTTGACTATCTTGGCGAACACCGGTGCTCATTGACTGGTCTCGAACCCTTCTGTGCGATGCAATGCCATTGTGTCGCTTATGAGAGCGATTGCTGTAAAAGCGATTTCTGCGACTGGATAGGATCGACTTGATCTCGCTTAAAAAGTGGGGCGCGGGCGACCCACGACCTCACGCCACTCTGCCGTCAGCGCCTCACGCGAAGCCGCTGCCAAACTATCCAGATCAAGTCTCATTATCCACTCCGTGCAATCATCTCGTACTGAGCAGAGCCCGACGCTATTCGGGCACACCTACACACAGCTATACAGAACGCGGGAAGTCCAGTGGAAAGAGCAAAGATGGCTGGATCTCCGAATGGGCTAGTTGGGCTGAGAGAACCATCTTTAGAGACAGCAGGAGTTTGAATGGTCCGCAATTGTTCAAAGCCAAACCTTTGAAATACTCAATCTGAGAGGAACCCTGTGTCTCGTAGCGCGGTTTTTACCTGTCGAACGATATCGGCGCTGGTGTGGCGCCTGTGTCGTTTTGGTGAACATGTTGGGTGAGAGTGAATTTTTCACAACGCTGCAGGACGCGTGAAATTCTTTTTGCCCCTGTAGCCTTGGAGATGTGAGCAACATTTTCAGCAGTGATCCCGCCGCCGGGCATGATAATGATTGCTTCACCAGCATGTTGAACCATCTTGGCGATTTCAGAAGCTCCGATGTCGGCGTTTTGGGCGCCGCCAGAGGTCAGGATCCGATCAAAACCCAGTTCAACCGCCATATCAATAGCGCGCAGTCGGTCTGTAATAACATCAACCACACGATGCAGCGTTGTATCTAAACCTGACGCTTTATCCATAAGGCGCCCAAGGGATTTTATGTCCAAATTACCGGCCCCATCTTCGATACCGAATACGACACCGCTTAGGTTGTAGGAGCGCGCGGTTGAAATATCATGCGCCATTATTTCAATGTCATGCGGATCATAATTAAAATCACCGGCACGCGGTCGGATCATCACATGACAGGGGAGTCCGGCCTGCGCCGCGGCCTGCATTAAACCGGCTGAAGGCGTCAGGCCTCCTTCGCTCAGAGAGGAACACAGTTCAATCCGGTCTGCCCCTCCTTTCTTGGCAGCCATTAATCCCGCAAAAGAATCCACGCATACTTCGAGTATAGGACCAAATTTATTCATTTTTTCTTGGTAGCTGTAATAAATCTGCGAGTGATCCCTGATATTCTAAACCGTCGGTCAAGCAAATAATGTCTTTTATGCTGCGGCCCTGCAACTGATCCAACTCTAGTCCCATCGCGTTACCTGGTATGGTTATGGCCATTTTCAAAGCATCTTCTGCAGAAATTCCGATGCCGTCTACCAAGCGTTTAACACCTTCGTTTTGAGTTGTGTGGGCGCCTGCCAGACCACCTTCACTGTTGACCAAACGGTTGTTGATAAGGGCAACCTTTGATCCGTACAGATTAAATTCGGTCGGGCCGCCAACGGTGGGCATAGCATCTGAGACAAGATACATCCGATCCGAGACGGGCCTTGCGCGAATGGCCATTGCGACCATTTCATCGGCAACATGTATTCCGTCACAAATAATTCCAGCGAAGGCGTGCGAGTTGATCGCCGCGCCCACCACACCGGGCTCACGGCCCGCCATGGGCGGCATCGCGTTGAAAAGATGTGTGAAGCAACTCGCGCCGGCTTCTAGCGCGCGGCGCACTACGTCCGCTGGGGCCTTTGAATGGCCGATCGAGACCACTGTGCCCAAGTCGACCAAACGGCTAATGTCTTCCGGTGAAACGACATCTGGAGCGAGAGTGAGCATCGTTGGCACATGAGCGCTCCTAAGTCTCTCGACGAGCCGGATAGTGTCTTCATCCAAGGGTCTGACAAACTCTGCCTTATGCGTACCACGCCTTTCTACCGATATGTGCGGGCCCTCGATATGCATTCCCAAGATGCCATTTTGGCCTACGGCTTCCATTACCGCATCAACGGCCCGGCTTAAGACTGATACTGAATCTGTGATGACTGTCGGCAAAATTCCTGTTGTCCCATATTTTCTGTGCGCTTTGCGATGTCCCAAATCGCCTCTTTGGTCGGTGTCTCATTCAAGAGAACGCCACCGCCACCGTTGACTTGAAGGTCTACAAATCCAGGAGAAATTATACCTTCAAAATCAATTACCTGATGGGCTTCTTTAATCTGAATATCTTCGGTGAATATCTGGACCCTTCCGTTCAAAACCCCTAGCACAGCTCCCATATGGAGCCTTCCTTTGTTGAACAAACGAGACGGACGGATCCATTGTGTAATATCAGCAGCTTCAGTCACCACGGTCCCCAAAAATAGGGCAACAGAGCGCCTTGAACTTCGCTTCGAACGATTGCGCGCCCGCGTGATGCTGCCAATCCTTCCGAACGCTTTAGGACGTCTGATGAAAAGCTTTTTGCCAAAATGTGTTCGGGGACTTTCAACTCATCGAAAGTCAAAATTAAGGCCTCAACTGCCTCTTGAACGGCCGGCAATGGCCAATAGTATCGGATACGATCTGCATAACTGAAGTGCCATTTAGACATGTCGTCCTCTGAGTAATGCGATCTCCAGTGTTCAGGATTGTTGCGCATCGCAGCTTCCATAACCTGAGGAAGTGCAACCTCCGAAGGGGTTAGCTTTTGAACAATGTGATCAAGAGCATAAAGCGCTCTTCGCAATGCGAAAGTCAGTGCTGGACCAACTTTTGGAATGCAAAACCCATGTCAGCAAGTTTTGCGAATGTCTCTGGCGGTTGATAATCTGTTGAATGTGCTTCAAGGCAAATTTCCGTATACTCCGAAATAGCCTCGCGAAGCCCGGGGTCTGTGGCGTTTGCCATGGTGAAGACGTGATCTGGTCCAAACTCAACACCCGGCTGAACCACGAGTGCAGAAACTTGAGGCCACGAATCTGCGATTCCCTTTTCGG
Organism: Rhodospirillales bacterium; assembly: GCA_038143065.1. GTDB lineage: Bacteria > Pseudomonadota > Alphaproteobacteria > Bin95 > Bin95 > VMCJ01. The sequence continues at coordinate 41,040 of JAYQLI010000011.1, forward strand.
CGAAGGCGGCGCGGTGTGCCATGAGAGTTTTGACCGCAGCTTCAGGAGATGTCGGTATAATATGCCCGTCTTCGCCAAGCCGTGCACCACCAGGGGCAGGGACCTCGGTCCCGATCACAAATATCAGGTCTTTGGGCACGGGTGCGGCATTGAGACAACTAACGGCTAGAAGCGCAGCCCGTTCAGCAGCTGTTACATCGTCGAGCATTGGCGGTTCTCCCGCACAACCTCCTGAACAATCGAGATGGATCTTTTTGATGCCTGCGCGTACATAATCGGATACAAGGTCATGTGCCTTGGCCATGGCCCTATCAGCGGTTTCTGATTTCCACACCTGTGGACCCAAATGATCACCACCAAGTTCTACAATATTCGGTGCAATTCCATATTTGGATTTTAGGTCATCAATGAACGCGACGAATGCGCGTGCATCCATACCTGTATAGCCCCCGAACTGATTGACCTGATTTGATGTTGCTTCAATCACCAGCGGTCGGTTCAGACTTGAAGCAAGCTGTAAAGAGGCGCTCAAAACCTCTGGATGTGCAGAGCAAACCGATGGAATTGTTATACACTCGCCCGCCTTGTTACGGGCAATAATATCCCGCAGCATATCAGACATGATAGGCCTCATATGCCGCGCCAAGAGCTGCAGCCGTCTCGCCGCGGGTTCCCAGCCGAATGGTGGAAGCGTAAGTTCTCTCCAGGCAACTCGCTTTAATGCACTTTCAAGCGCTTGAATTATGCCCGGAATTTTTGACAAGCCGCCACCCAGAACGATTGTCCTTGGATCGATGGTGGTCATTATGGTCAAGATTAGGGCAGCATTTATCTCGCACCAAATTTCCCAGACGCGGGAAATGTCTGGATTGGAGCGACCAAATTCAATCTCACGCGAGGTCAAATCGCGCCCCAAAATATGCTTAGCCAAACGTTCCATTCCGGGACCGGAACCGTAAGTCTCGTAACATCCAAATCGGCCACATCCGCATTTAAGTATGGGAAGATTGTGCGCAGCAATGATTGCGCCTGAAATTGGCATATGTCCGAATTCCCCGATTGACCATCGCCGTTATTGATCAAGGCGCCGTCTATGGAAACACCGCCCGCAATGCCTGTTCCTAAGACGAGGCCGACGATTGTGCCTTTTGATTGCTCAGCTCCAAAAATAGCTTCGGCTTGAGTGAAAGCCCGGCAGTCATTAAGCCAAGTATACCGCCCGCCAGCAGCCTTGGCGACATCCTGAGCAAACGGCATTCCATTGGCTGGTAAATTTGCGGAGATCCAAGTGCCTGAGTTTGGATTTGAAAGGCCTGCCGCTGCGATCCCTGCGGGCAAATTGGGGTTTTCTTTCTGTAGCCAACAAATTTGATCGACCACTGCGGCGACCAGTTCGAGGTAGGTCGTCGGTGTTTCAATGCGGCGTTTGTCGGCGACGTTCCAATCCGCATCGAACTTTGCGCCTCAATTTTGGTTCCGCCAAGGTCTATTCCCCCAGCTCTAATCATTGTACTGGCTCGATGAGGGTGAAGTTGCACGCCTGAAACCACGCGCGTCAGTGTTGATTGCCCAACAAACGGATCATCAACCCTAAGGCCAAGTCTATCTGACCAGACTACTGAAGCGAGCTGTGCGGGCATTACGGAAAGGACGCTATCCCACACTGAAGACCCAATTGATTTGGTTGAAAAATTTGCGTCTTCGCCAATTGTCATTGTCGTCGCCTCCGGAAACTGTATACGCAGCTCTTCAACTAAATCGGCCTCATATTTTGTTGCGGGATACCCAGCGCTGTGCAGGACATAAATTGCTGTTCCACTCGATATAAAGCTCTTTGGGCCGTGGCGAAAACCAAGGGTACTATCCCAAAGCGCGGGGATTTTTCCAGCAGTCAGCTCCATCACTTTCAGCGCGGATTCTCTGGCGGCAAAGGCCATTGGGCCGGAGCCGACAAAGACGGCCCGTGACGGAACTTCTGATCTGAGGATTTGACTGGCAAATACCGGTAAAACGGCTTCTGCGTGCTCAGCTAAGCGGCGTATATTATATCTCGCGTCGGCACCTGTATCAAAAATGGATAGCGCTGTCAGAAGCATGGCAGAAAAGCTCGAAGTCATAGCAAAGCCAGCGTCGTGACAGGCATCCGGCAGTAAGATGGAGCGACCTAAAGTGCTTTTCGCGAGAGCGCTTTCTGAATTACATGTGATGTTTAGGGTTGGCAGCGAGGGCGCCAGAACTTCGATGGCGCTTAAAGTCCCGAGTGTTTCACTTGAATTTCCAGATCGCCCAAAATTGACAATTAGGAGGTCGTTTGGTGGATTGTTGAGATAATATCCAGCACGGGCGACAAGGTCGGTTGATGGAACGGAGCGAAATCGGATGCCGCCTGCATTGGGCAGGCCAGCGGCAATGATGTCACCGATATATGCCGATGTGCCGGCTCCACAAAACCAGACCTCTTTAATGCCGAGTTGCGCAATCCAACTTTTGTACGCCTCAGCAGAAAAATCATTCGACCAGGCACGCCAAATGTCTGGCTGCGCATGGATTTCCTGCCAAGTATTCGATTTCTGGATTTGGTCGATAAGAGAGTTCATGAGGTTCTAGTGACCTTGGAAAGTGTGGAGGGGTTATCTGGGTCATGCCCTAAATCAAGCGCTGTGTTAAGTACAACGGGATAAAGCATATAAAGCAACATCGCCGCCGCTGCGGCCGAACAAAACAAAGCTTCGTAAAGGCGGCGCTAACCTGAAAACATCAGCACCAGCCGCCCTAAATTTTAGCTCGGCTTTGTCCAGACTGGCTTGGCTTTCGGGTTCACAGGTATCGAGTAATAGGACAAACAAGGAGTTTGTCGCCAATTGCAACGGGCCGTGCAAAACTTCGGACGCCGAATAGGCCTCAGCATGCAGTGCGATAGTTTCTTTAAGTTTAAGTGCCACCTCTTGGGCTGCGCCAAATCCTGCACCGCGACCGACGACGTAGACATGATTAGCGCGCTGCAAGGCAAATCGTAATTCCTCAAGTTCTGCAAAATCCGTTCGGGCTAGGTTACGCATTGATACCGAAGCATTTTCTGGCGAAATCCCGATACGCAGGATCCAAAGCCGACAAAAGCGACATGCCCGCCGCGATGGACCCAATTACAGATTTTGTCGCCGGAACAGCGCGTTCAATCCCCGCATTTATCGGAATTGTAAGATCAGCGACATCTTCAACAGGAGAGGCAGGTTGATTGGTCAGCGCGATAACGTTTCCGTTTGCCTTCCTGATGCCTTTCGCGCAGGCAACCAAATCATCGGAAGTACCGGATTGAGAAATCACTAATCCGGCGGTATCCTCCATCCGGATACCCTGATAAATCGAGAAGATTGAAGGAGGCAGAGATGTCACCGGTTTGTGCAATCTAGACATGAACAGGTAAGACAGAATATTGGCTACTGCATCTGAGGATCCGCGCGCGATGGTGTAAAAGGCGCGCGTCTTAGACAAATCTTGAAAGAAAAGGGCAGGGCTGTGGTCCGCGATTGCAGTTGATGCAAAGACTTCGGGAGCTTCTAAAATCTCAGCTGCCATGAACTGCCCTGGTTTTTTCTGAAAGGCTATCATTTCGTACGTAAACCAAACTTATCAAATTCTGCCCAAAATGGGCTTAGGTCGACGACTTGGCCGATCTCTCGTGCTTCATCAAGCGCAAGAGCCGTAATCCCTGCCTCCAATGCATCCACAATGCCGACCGGTAACTGATCGAGCTCGCCGCGAAGAAACGCAACTATATCAGCAACCATCATATGATCTGCTCCGTAATGGGCGCTGGCTCTTGTGCTATCCTGATTGGTGTAGTCTGCTTCGAACGCCACGGAGCCATCTCGTTTAGTGACTTTCAGGTATCCGCGAACAAAATCGCCTTCCGCCATTCCGTGTGTACCAATAACACAAAATCGGCGGTGTTCGTCTGGTACATTCAGGTTGGTATGAAACGCCAGCGAAGGGCCGTTTTCGTAATCAAGAATGGCTGTTTGAAAATCAATAATATCACCGTTTGATTGAAACGGATCATCGACGCTGTCCCAAACAGACTTTTTTATATGAAAAATCTCGGCTTCAATGTTTGATGTAGGGGCATTTTGGGGAGAAAAGAGCGCCGTCCGCCAAAGCTCGCAACCCTTTTGGGGCGCGAACCCGTTATCATGTTGTAGATGTCCAGATCGTGGCAGCATTTTTCTAGCATGAAGCCGCCCGAATGTCCGACCATGCGGCGCCAATCGCGCATGAAAAATGCGCCATGATAAGGTCCTATATGTTCATTGCCCTCAATAGAGACAATTTCGCCCAGATGACCGTTCGTAATTGCTCGGCGCAGATCTACCATATGTTGTGAATGGCGCAGAACCAGACCAACCATGACGCGGTCAGTACCAAATTCTGCCAATAATTTTGCAAGCTTCAGCGTGTCGTCCTTATTTGTGACTACGGGTTTTTCAGTGAAAACTCGAACACCCGCCCGCAGACCTGCTTCGATCTGTTCCAGATGAAACGCATTAGGGGAGCAGACAAAAAACAGCTCAGGATTGGTTTCTGAAAGCATCTGTTCAATTGAGCCGAACCGTCGAGTGTCGGTTCCGATCATCTCAACGTGGCTGGGCTGGGGGTCAAAGTACCCCACAACTTGCACCTCTTTCATCGTCTCCTTGAAGATCGAAAGAACGTGTCCTGCACGCAAACCAATTCCTGATGTTACGATCCGCATCGATACCCCCTAGCCGGAAATTTCAGGCGCCTGAAGACGGCGCATAACGGTTCCGAAGCGTCGAAAACATGGCAGTCTTTGGGGTCAAGTGTCAGTTCAGTGGTTTCCCCTTCGCGGACATTTGCCACGCCGTCCAAAGCGGCACATATGCGCGAACCAGCGTCTGTTGTCCCATAAGTGATTGATGTGCCGCCAAGGCGTTCCACGACCGACACGTTCAGTTTCAGGCCCTTTGGTCCTTGGGCTATATTTTCCGGCCGAATGCCGATGTCCACGTTTTCGCCGATTGATGCGGAGCCGGTTTCAACCGGTAATTTCAGTTGAAGGCCGTTCTCCATCTGGACAGACAACCCATCTGCATTTGCGCCGGTCACCTTGGCAGGCAAGAAGTTCATGTTGGGCTGACCTATGAATGAGGCTACGAATTTAGTCGCTGGATGATGATAAAGTTCCATTGGCGTCCCAAATTGTTCGACACGACCCTTATTGAGCACCACAATACGGTCAGCCATTGTCATGGCTTCAATCTGGTCATGCGTCACATAAATCATCGTCGCCTGCAGGTCACGGTGGAGCTGAGATAGTTCGACGCGCATATCACCCCGGAGTGCCGCATCAAGATTTGATAAAGGTTCATCGAAAAGGAAAATTTTAGGCTCTCGAACGATGGATCGTCCGATAGCCACTCGCTGCCGCTGGCCACCTGACAGCTGAGCGGGTTTTAGTTTCAGTTTGTCATTTAGTTGAAGAATGTCGGCCGCTCTTGCAACACGTTCTTTCAGCTCTGCCTCTGGCATCTTTGCGACCCGGAGTGGGAAGGCGATATTTTCAAACACTGAAAGGTGCGGATAAAGCGCGTAGGATTGAAAGACCATCGAAATTCCACGATCAACTGGATGCGCCAAGCTGACGTCTTCGCCATCAATCACAACGGAACCGTTCGTTGCCTCTTCCAAGCCCGCTATAATGCGCAACAAAGTGGATTTACCACAGCCAGACGGTCCAACAAAGACGACGAATTCTTTGTCCTTGATTGACAGTTGAATGTCATAAAGCACCTTGGTCTCGCCGAATGACTTGCTGATGTTATTGAGGTCAAGCCTGGCCATGTGGGTTCTTTCTGTATCGTAAAATTGGTGCGAGGGCGATTGCTGGCCCCCGCGTTTCGCTTGCGTAAAAATTAAAGAGCTTCGTCCAGCTCTTGGGCTGCAATCTCAACCAGTTCGTCTACCGAACCTTCACCCAGAATGATGCCCTGGATCATGTTGGTGAACGCAGACTGAAGGCCTTTAAACTCTTCAACCAGAGGTTCTGGGCCGCCAATGCCGATACCACGTACAAAGACCTGCCAGTAGTCATCGCCTTCGTAGTATGGGTTTTCAAAGCCCAACTTGGCATAGTCAAAGATTGGCGTCAGACCCCATTCGGTATCTAGTGCATACTGGGATTCACCCGTGGTTAGCATGCCAGCAAGTTTATGTGCCAGTTCTTCGTGACCAGACCCTTTGAACACAGCAATCGAGTCAGTAATCAGAAGCGTGCCGTTGCCACCCTGTGGACCCGCAGGGACCGGAACAGTGATTTCCTTGATGTTGGCGTTGTGCTGACCACGACCCCAAGGACCGTCGATGTACATACCGATTTTGCCGTCGTTATAAAGGTCTTTCAGCTGTGAACGTTCCCACGCAGTTGGGCCTTCCTGTGCCACGCTGATAAGCTTTTCATAGAACGCCAGAGTTTCGCGGGTGTTGGAAGAATTCAGCTTGTTTTCACCCGTGACCGGGTCAATTACAACACCACCATTGGAGTACAGATAATTAAGGAATTGGTGCATAGTGTTGTCGAAGTCTTTACCGGCAATACCAACGCCTGCTGCGTCCGTGTTATCGTTGATGGCTTTTGCCATATTGTACATGCCGTCCCAAGTGCGCGGTGCAACACACTGCAAGCCCGCTTGTTCCACCAAACCACAGTTAATGAAAAGCGCTTTGGTCGAGAAAGCACGCGGATAACCCCATTCCGTGCCTTCAACCGTAACTGTGTTCAGAATTCCAGGTTGATAGGCACCACGGGTCTCATCGGAAATCTGTGCTGGGACGATCAGGTCGTTGTTTGCCAACTGACGCAGGGTCCGAGAGCCCATGTAAGCGATAGATGGTGGATCACCCGCCGATGCCAATGTCAGAGATTTGTCCTGACATGTGCCCCAGGGAACAGCCTCAATATTGACGGTAACGCCTGGATTTGCAGCTGTGAAGGCATCCACAACGGTTTGGTCTGCGTCACGGATTTCACCGCCACACATAATAAAGTGAAGCTCTTGCGCCTGGATCGACAGCGTCGAACCAGCCACCATCACAGCCCCTAAAGCTAGTGTTTTCAAGTATCTCATTTGATTTCTCCCTTGGACATTGAGATTGTTAGTTTTTTTACTCCTTCACCGCACCTGCGGTTAAACCGGCGACGAGGTATTTTTGAAGGAACAAGAAGATGATCATTACGGGCAGCACGCCGGTAAGGGCTGCGGCCATCATCTCGTTCCAAGTCACCGACTGGTAGCCGATGAATTCGAACAGACCTGCGGGAAGGGGTTGGTATTCCCGGGTCTGATTGAATGTGATTGCGAACAGGAATTGCTGTGCATAGGCGCCGATGAATACGGCTATACTCACAACAAGTAATCCTGGTAAGGCAAGCGGTAGTACGACGCGGCGCAGTGTGTAAATCCGAGACGCGCCATCCATAAAGGCGGCTTCTTCTAACTCAACTGGAATTTTTTCAAGATATGATCGCAACAACCAGATTCCAGTTGGTATTAAAAAGGCCACACCGGGAACGATCATCGCCCAATAAGTATTTAGGATTCCAATAGTTGCCATCACTCTGTACAGCGGGATCAAAAGGACAGCTCCTGTAAACATATTAACGCCCAGAAAATCGAGAGGCTGATGTTTTTGAACGGAAAATCTAAACGCGCATAGGCATAGGATGCCGGGATAACAAAGATCAAAGTGATCAATGTTACGGCAGTGGAAATGAATATCGAATTCAAGATATATCGACCTAGCAACGGGACGGTGTTCCACATATCTTGGTAATACCTTAAAGCTGAAATCATCAGACCAAAACTGGTAAGGGCTGCGGAAAAGGTGCTCCAGTGGGCGCAAAGATGCCATGAACATTTCAAAAAACGGGAGCAGCAGGAAAATGAGGAACGCTGCCATAGCAACGTAAATCCCGATTATTTGCCAGATTGAATACCGATCCATCATGTTACTTGGTCCCATAATGTTTGGAGACTTTGTTCAGCAGCCATAGATAAGCCACAGAAAAGAGCCCAAGCAGGCAAACAATAACGATTGTCCGCGCTGCTCCTTCGCCAAACTTTCGGCTGGAAAAAGCGGTCTTATAGCTGTCGATGATCATTGTGGTCGTGGCAGATCGCGGCCCGCCTTCAGTGAGAATCCAGATGATTTCAAAACTGTTGAAGGTAAATATTGCCGACAGAAGCGACATTGACACGATTACTGGCATGATCTGCGGGATAGTGATACGGTGGAAGCGATACCAGCGTGAAGCACCATCAACCCAAGCGGCCTCATACAGATCGCGGCTGACCCCTTGCATCGCTGCCAGAAAGAACAGCGTTACCATGGGTACACCAACCCAAACATCAGCAACCACAGCGGAATAAAAGGCCGACTTTTTATAGGCGAGGAATTCAAATGATTTGTCGACAATTCCAACGTATTGCATAACGCCAGAAAGTAGCCCGAAGGCCCCATTATACAGCCAAAGCCAACCGATCATTCCGATCGCAATTGGAATGACCCATGGTGGTAGAACAAGGATACGGAAAAGAGCACGCCCAGGTATAGCCGCGTTCAAAAGTGTGGCGCCGATTAATCCCAACACAAGTTTCAGACCGACCGACAGAAACATCCAATAGAACGTACGCCAAACTGTCTGTTTGAACTTTCGGCTTTCGGCGAGGTCCTGGTAATTCTCCATTCCCACATAGGAGAAATTGGGGCCGATCCTCGTATCAGTAAAGGAAAGCCGTAAGGTTTCAGCCAAAGGCCACGCGACAATTATGGCAATGAACAACATGGCTGGTGCAATGAGGAGCCAGGCAAAGGCACTCTCAGACAGCCTCTTAGGGCGCGTTTGTGGTGCATTTGTAGGCGCTTTCAAGGCCTATCCTCCGCAGTTCGATCTGTGTCGAAATGATTCTTTTTCCCTATGGTACCTAATTTTTCAAAAATACTACCAATTAAATACCAAATTTTGCGAGCATACATAATTTACTTTTATTTTTGGCAAAAAAATGCCTTAGACCAGTTAAATATGAAGTCGAAAATAAGAATTGGTATTTTTTAATAATACCAAATCGAGGGCCAAATGACTATGATGGTATCTAAAATTTACTCGGCTGAGCGTTGGTTCGAAGCTGGGCAAGGGCCGCGATATCAACAACTGCGTCGTTACCTGAGAGCGTCCATACGTTCTGGTGAATTGGCTGCAGACACTCAGCTTCCACCTGAACGCGTCTTGGCCGAATTAACGGATGTCAGCCGAGTAACAGTCCGCCGAGCGATTTCTGCGCTTGCGGACGAAGGGCTTGTCGAACAGCGACGCGGAGCGGGCACTTTCGTCCGACCTCAGGTTGAAAAATTAGAACAATCTCTGTCTTCATTGGTTTCGTTCTCTGAGAATATTCGTTTGAGGGGCCAGAAGCCGTCATCACGGGTTTTGCAACGGGGACTCTTTATGCCGGACATAAATGAATTTCTGATACTTGGACTGACACAAGCGTCGCGTGTAGCACGCATCAAGCGGCTTCGTTTCGCAGATGATACGCCACTCGCGATTGAAACTTCAACTGTACCGGCCGATTTTATTCCTGATCCTGAGAGTGTAGAAACCTCTCTTTACGAAGCCTTGCGTGCTCGTGACCATGCGCCAGTCCGCGCGGTGCAACGTGTCACGGCTTGTAATCTGGCGCTCAAGGATGCTGAGTTATTGGGGCTAACGGCAGGGGATGCAGTTTTATCCATCCAACGTATAGCGTTTTTGCGTGATGGTCGAATTGTGGAACTAACCACAGGTTACTACAGATCGGATATGTATGACTTCGTCACTGAATTGCGATCGGAGGCTGATGAATGAGCCTACACAAATTTTTGGCCGAAATTCGTGGTGTTGAAATTCATTGTTCAATTACATCTGATGGTCCATTGGACGCACCCATATTTTGCTTTTCGCTCATGGCGCCACCGGAAGTCGTTTCTGGCGGAACCTTTGATACGGTCAGACGGCGGCTACGGCGAGGTTCAGTTGCCCGATATAAAGGCAGGCATGACGCATCATTTCATTTTGCGTTACGCTAATCCAACTTACACTCCAAAGAACAGGGCGTGGCTGCCACTTGGCGCATACTTGCGCTGTGGTGAAGATATTGTTGAGCTTCCAAAGCTTCCTGCAGGCGTTACAACTCCGGGCACCGAGGCCGTGTCCACAAGTCAAGGATCTATGTTTGGTGCCGAAACCATATTCTTGGACAGCAAGTGGCGGATATCTTCCTCTTCGATCGGTTAAGCAAAAATCTCCTCTTTGGCATTTTCTTGACGCGCTGGCGGTGCGTTGCAACTTGCCGCCATTGCAGGATGACTGCGGCGCTCTGACAACCTTGGAAAAGGATGACATGATCCCCGCCGACGGGTATCGCATTGAAATCACTCCTGAAGGGCTCGACGTAAGGTATGGGGCTCAACAAGGTGCCCACTATGCCGGTATAACTTTATTGGTGCTGCGCGAAACCCACGACGGCAACATCCCGTGTGGCGTCATAGAGGATCACCCAAGGTTTGAATGGCGCGGTCAGCATTTGGATTGCGCGCGCCATTTCTACAAAGTTGACTCGATCAACAAGCTTATCGATGTGATGGCATTGCTGAAGATGAATCGCTTTCACTGGCACTTTTCAGATGACGAAGCATTTCGCTTAGAACTGCAATCTGTTCCGGACTTGGCAAAAAAAACAGGCCTGCGCGGTGAAAATCAATTGGTGCCCGGCGTTTTTGGTGGCGGTGCAATATCGGGTGGGACTTACAGTAAAGAAGACGTCAAAGCCATTATTAAACATGCGCAGAGCGTGTTCATCGATGTGTTGCCAGAAATCGAATTTCCAGCACACGCTTTGGCCTTCACGCGGGCGTTTCCCAAAAACTCGAGATGCAAATGATACCGGCACAGAGGCTAGTGTCCAAGGCTACATTGAAAATGTCCTGAACCCTGCAATTCCTGAGACATGGCAGATTATCGAGTCCATCGCTGAGGAGGTGAGCACTCTGTTCCCGTTTGCAACGCTGCACTTGGGCGCGGATGAACTTCCCGAAGGGACTTGGTCAGGTTCGCCCTCGGTAAATCGGTTGAAGGCAGAAGAAGGTTTGGAAAGCTCGGATGATGTCCTTGGTTGGTCTCTGCATAGATTGGCGGCAAAACTCGCACTAAAGGGGATCAGATGTGCCGCTTGGGAAGAAGCAGCGCGTGGCAAAGGCGGTGGAATTGGCAACAATGCCTTACTCTTCAGCTGGACAGGTCATCAGGCCGGTATTGAGGCTGCGAAGTCTGGGTATGACATTATTATGTGTCCCGCACAAAACGTATATTTGGATATGGCACACAGCGACAACGTTGATGACTGGGGAGCAGCGTGGGCTGCATTCGTGGGCTTAACGGATACTATCGATTGGGCAGTAATTCCCGATGATGAAATTGCTGATCGGGTTCTCGGCGTTGAAGGTACTTTCTGGTCGGAGTTCACGACGCAAGATCAGGAGATGCAGGCTATGATTGCTCCGCGTATAATCGGTGTGGCGTCTAAAGGCTGGGTTGATGAACCACTTGCGCAGGAGGAGTTTTTAATTAACGCGCGCCGTTTTTGCGAAATCTTTACAAAAATGGATTGGAGCTGGAACACTGCTTGCTTTTCCAACTAGGTGGTCGCCATGTCAACACTTTCAGCAAAAAGCGCCGTTGTTTTTTGCATGGCATTATTTATGGTCCAGCCAATACAATTTGGGGTTTGGCTTTCGCGAATAGCGGAAGTTCAAACAGAACTTGGATTGTCGAAGTCTGCATTAGCTTTCGCCTTGCTGGGTATGCCTGTTGGTTTACTGCCCATGCTCTATTTTGCGGGAGCGGTAATTGACCGTATCGGTGTTCGGTTAGCTTTTTTCGGGGCATTTCCATTAATGCTTCATGACTGGGGTGTTTCCAGCATTGGCTAGTAGTGTATCTGACCTTTTTGTAGGACTTATGTTACTGGGGATGAGTTTCGCTTTCGCAGAAGTTGGGTTAAATGTAATGGCAGCTCAACTGGAAAAATCCTACCAGATTTCGATCATGAATCGCGCTCACGGATCTGGAGTTTAGGCATTATGTTCGGCAGCCTAGGTGGTGTACAAATGGCCACTCTGGACATTTCTGTTTTGCATGCGCTTGCAATTACTGGTGTCACGCTTTTTCCCATTCTGTTGATAATTTCATGGTATGTGCCAAAGCAAATGATCCCAAAACAAGCGCCTGCGAAGAAATATGAACCATGGCGCATCCCGAGTGGTCTCTTTCCGATAATTGTGTTTGTATTTGGGGCTACACTCGCTGAGGGTGCAATGCATGATTGGGCCACGGTTTATATGAGGGAAGCTCCCTGGTGGGGATCATATTATGATGGCCTAGCTGTGAGCGTTTATGCTGGCATGATCACATTCGGACGATTTGTTGGTGATACCCTTAAATTGAGACTTGGTCCAGTTGCGCTTGCTAGGATTTGCATATCATTCGCTATTTTGGGTGTTTAAGTTTGGTGCTATCTGGCTCAATTTGGATGTCTTTAATTGGATTTGGCCTTGTAGGTTTAGGCGTGTCAGTGGTTTTTCCGCTAGGCGTCAGCGCGATAGCTCATTTGAGTGAGCGTCACCAAGCGCGAAATGTTTCTGTTATGACATTTGGGGCGCTCGCTGGATTTCTAATAGGACCGCCGTTAATTGGGCTTCTCGCAGAATTACTGAGCCTAAGGAAAGGTATTAGCATATTGATACCTGCTCTCATAATTAGTTTGTTTATGTCGAAGCGCCTGCTTCGTCGATGATATTTTTAAAAGAAATTCCGATATCACAAAAATAGTTTTCAATTTTTATGACTGAAATATGTCTCATTACCTTCAATCCCAATAGGTAAGTGATCGAAGCTAAAGGTCGCAAACTATTCACTGGTTGATTCGTTGAGTATCAATCCAAAACCAATCGACAGATCGTTTATTCATATATGGCAATGTGCCTATAAATTTTGACACTGTCAGAATAAACCACCTTGCCCGACAGCGTGCTGGATATTAGCTTCCGTGACATGCCTAATCCTTTATCCTTCCGCTATTTCAAAACCAGCCCTGAGAGGTCATCCAACTTGCAGTGATGTTGTATGTAAGATTATTACTCTCACTGAGAAATGTTGAAGACCGTCTGCCTGAACGAGGCGTAGATGTCAGCTATGAATCCGTTCGGTACTGATGGCATGGGTTTGGATCTCAATTTGCAAGCCAGATCAAAAAACGCAGGGCAGAGGGGATACAATCCAGTAATTGGAAATGGCACCTAGATGAAGTCTTTGTGAAGATAAATGGCGAAAGACATTACCTCTGGCGCGCAGTCGATCATGAGGGTGAGGTTCTAGAAAGCTACGTGACCAAAAGAGGGGACAAGAAAGCCGCTCTCAAGTTCATGAAAAAAGTTATGCGCCTTTATGGATCTCCCAATGGAGATCGTTACAGATAAGCTTCGGTCCTACAGTGAAGTAGCAAAAGAGCTGGGCTGTTTAGATAAGCAAGTTACCGGGCGGTGGGCGAATAACAGAGTTGAGAATTCACATCTGCCGTTTCGACGACGAGAAAGGGCTATGCTTCGGTTTAGGCGTATGCACAGTCTACAAAAGCTCGTCTCAATCCACGCATCGTTTCACAATCTGTTCAACTCACAAAGGTCACTCTCAAAACGTAAGCACTTTTAAGTTTAACCGTGACGCTGGTCTCACCAGTGGCGCTACTTACTGATCTCACAGAAAGGGCCGTTAATTGATTGCTGATGCTTGAGCCGATTTGTTTGACAGCATCTCAGCAACGATTTAGATCGCAAATTTATGACGGTTAAGTCTTCCGGCTGAGTTATAAGCACCTGTCATGGCCTGCTAAAATAAACCGTCTTGCCAGCTAAGTTCGCGAGCAGCTATGCGGCTAGTAGTTATATTTGTCAGGGTAGTAGTTGAGAGATGGTTGAACAATTGAATTTTTGGCTCATTTTTTGCTCACCAAGAAGATAAAGCAATAAAAAGGATCGAAAAAAATGTCAGACTCTAATAAGCGCAAATTTAATTATTGAAGGTGACATTAAAAGTGATGGAAACTTGACTGTCGATGGAAGAGTAGTCGGAATGTCAGCTGCATAAATGTGACCATAAATTCGGGTGGGTTTTATTCAAGGAAACATACGAGCGCATCATCTTGTCAGCCTTGGAAGTATTTCAGGAGATATTCACGCCAAAGTGTTGATCTTAAAGAAGGCTCTACCACTAAGACTAATTTGGAAAGCGATAATCTGCAAGTCAGCTCTGGGGCCGTGCTCCAAGGGAAGGTAAATATCAGCGGAGCATCGACCTCAACCCTGAAGGGCATAAAAAATGTACCTCATATGAAAGATTTTCAGGCGTTTTCAGCTGGAGAAGAGTAGGGCAATACCGCCAAACATCATTTTCATTATGGCCGACGACCATGCTTCCATTGCCATTAGTGCTTACGGTTACGGTATAAATCAGATGCCGAATATCGATCGCTTCTCACACCAAGGCATCCGGATTAAATCATTGCTATGTGACGAACGCCATCTGAACGCCGGGTATGGCTGCGTTTGTAACTGGAACGTATAATCACGTAAATTGTGTAACGAGATTAAACACGCAGAAGCCGTTCTAACAGAGTGGAACTCTCTTGTATGGCTTAGTAGAATGTACGCTCTCAAGGCTTTTGATGCTTGGGCTTGTTTGTCTGACAGCACCGCTTTAAAGAGATGTTGGTGTTGAGGAGCTGATTACTCAGCCGCTCATTGACACTAAGTCTTTAGTCTAAAATCAGTGCGCCAAGCTTTAAAAGATAGCCATAGAATACAGTTAAAGAGCAAACAGCTAGTGCCATACCGATTTGCCCCATATCTCCAGATGCAAAACCTTCGCTTCCGAAGATTGCAATAATGCCAATAATTGAACCTATCCATCCGGCCCTTACAGCACCATCTCCAAATTTTTGGATAAAGCTTCCATCACCTTTTGCTGCCAAGGCAAATAATACTCCCACAACCACGACAATAATTGCTGATGGCATATCATGTACTATTGACATTGCCTACGATTGCCAAGGTGGCTGCAATAATTGTGCATAGATAACAGTGCAAATAATTTTTGTAGTTTCCATTTCTTACCCCATTTGTTAGCTGGCCTGACCCAATTAAATTTAAGTAGATTCTGTCAAATTAATATTCAAGAAAGTTGCTGATGACATCGCGCCAAAAATATACGTTCATTGAGGCTTACTGTTTAATTCCAGAAGGCGCTCAAGTTGGTCAGCCAATCAAGCTGATGAAGTTCCAGCGTAAGTTTATTCTGGACGTCTTTGATAACCCCGCATGGCTTAAGCTGAATGCGAGTCTCAGAGCGGCTTAAAAAAGAGGTCGGTGGAGGAGTGAGGCTGATCGCCCAACCGATTAAATTAGTCGAGAGTAAGCGCAAGTTTCACCAGCAGCGGTACCAACTACTTTCATACTGGCGGCGTCTGAAGCCGATGCTCTAATTTTATCTAAAGCTGCTTCTACCTCTTCTTTACTGTTCCACATTGTCATCGTTCCTAATTGAATTAGCACCTGTGACAGTGGCTCGCATTTTTGTTGCGCACCTGCTGCCTTCTCATTTTTGAGGCCAAAAATTTCTCGCGTTTTTTCGAAGCATTTTCGACGTTTCCGTCAAATTCCCAATCAGTAAAAGTCACAAACATTTTTTCTCTCCTTTGCCGGTAAATATAGACAATCAAAAGGATCCTATGCGGGTCAATACTTACGCAACGGAAGGTGATATTAGTATGACACGCGGCGAAAATATTTGCGCATTCATTATGCATTACTGACTGATCCCCTGCAGGCGCTCAAGTCGGACAGCCAATCAAGCTGAAGTTTCAGCGCAAGTTTATGCTGGATGTGTTTGATGGTGTTGTCAGTCAAACTTGAACACCCCCGTAAAGCACCAATGCTCAGCGTTCCATAGCCGTACTGTCATCAATTACTGATGTAACAGCACGATCATAAGAGAGTAAGCTTTCAGTGATATGTTCATGAAATCTTTGACCGGCAGGTGTCGGCTTAACCCCGCTTCGAGAACGATCAATGAGGCGTACACCTATCTCGGCTTCTAGTTCTCGCAGGCTTTTCGATACTGCGGCAGGTGTCCTGTGGAATGTTCACCGCTCTGGCCAAACCTTCTGCGACTCTAAATTTCTGAAAAAAAACGCGCATGGCGCAAACTAATATTAACTCGTTTGTTCATAACCCAGTTACACAACTATTTAGTTAAGCTAACAAGTCAAATTTTTCGTTTTTGTTGCTTATATGGTTTCCTTAGAGATGCCATCAAGATAAAGAGCAAATCTTGATATGGATGATCACGACCTACACTCACCTTTGATCGATCTAACAAAAAAACGACAGATGCCGGAATTTGTTCTTGGTGCTCTTCTACTAGTCGTCTTTGTCAGTTTGACGGTCTTACAGGTGGTTAGGCGCATAGGCACCCTCAATCTTTTTGGGCAGTTGTCTAGTTTCATTAATAATTCCATGTGTCACAAATAGTGACACAATAAATCCCAGGAGTCATGACGAGCGAGCAGATCAGAATGGCGCGTACGCTCTTCGGTGGAGCATTGATGTTTTAGCGGAAAAAACCGATGTGAGCTCGCGGACTATCAAGCGAATTGGGGAAACTGGAAGTCGGTATACCTGTTGCAACAGAAGCGAACCTACGCCTCATCCGCAGAAACCCTCAGGCCGCCGGCATAAGATTCATCGGCGACGCGGGTGACCCCGGGCCAGGCGTGCGCCTCTGGTCAAGCTCAGATCAATCCTGACGGATAGTCAACCGCAAACTACATGAAGTATAAACATTTGCGGTTTTCTATATGTAGTGGCGTGGTAAGCTCTGCCCAACGGTAACAACCACGAGCAGATACATGGCACACGACTTAAACCCACTCCGGCCGGTGACTTTGGGTCACTGGCAATCCACGACCTCCTGCCCGAGCGGCCGGCGCTCATTGGCGAGTTCAGCCTGGCCTACGAGGCCTTCCGGGGGGCGACGATCGCCGACCTCGCGCCAGTCACGAAGTATGAATACCTCCAGGCGCTGCAGCTGGCGGACCTGAACTGGGCGATCCTGCAGGCGAAGGCCTCCGCGGAGGTGGAACTCTCCAGTGGAACCGAGCGGACCGTTCGGGCGCGCAGCTCCCAGTGCGAAACTCGAGGGGCGCAGGGGAGCGTGAGTACGACCGCCTGCTACTAGCCTTCGAGGAGGGCGGCGGCGATGAGGATGACTTTGGGGACCGTCGTGGATTGGGACGCCCCATTAGAGCAGAACATTGAGAACATCGTGGCGGGCCTAAAGTCGAGAAGACCCAGTGGCGCGGGAGGCCGCCACTGCCGAGGCGATCGCGCTGGGCGTCGACCGCCTGGTCCTCAGCGCGCAACTCCTCAACAACTCAGGCTTCCGGCGCCACTCGGAGAAGCTGCCCGACCTCGAGAAGCGTGCTTGCCTGCTGTCGGCTGAGTACCGAGAGGTCCAGAAGTCGCGCCCCATCGACGTCGTCGGTTTCGAAATTGAGAAAATGACGCAGCGCGCCACTGGACCAATTACCGCTGAGGGGAAGGCGGTGTCTGCTCGAAACGCGCGCAAGCACGGGCTGAACGCGCCCCCGGAAGAGTATCTGGTAACTGCGTGGTTTTAACCTCATCCTGAATAATGGCGAAGACGCTCTGGAGGAGCCCAACGCAGATGACCCACGTCCGGGAGGCAGCCCTGAGGTTGGCAATTGCGGGAGGCGCGCTACCGCCGCGCCTTGCACAAAGTCAGACACGCACGACCGGGAGCCCAATTCCGCGCAGCAGGTGGCCAATAAACTTTCGCGGACATTGATAATGTGTTGGATTCATGCCAAAAAATTCAGAGGGCCCGCCAGATCCCTTCGAGCTTCAGTTCAAATTTGCCTTAAGCAATCGAGATGCTTTTGGGTGGGGTTGGACGCGAGCGTCGCCTACACCGTCGCTACCTCGGCGAGCGCAGGCGCAGCACGTCGGAAGGCCTTGAGGGCGTGGTGCGCCTTCAACCGACGAAAACCGAAATTCCCGAAACGAACTCAATTTACAACTTATAAGGAGAATATGCACCCGAATTCAGGTTGCTAGTGCCTGCGCAGGCGGTATAGCAGGCCCAAGCCAATGCCCAAGATCACGCCCACAATGTCTGCGAACCAGTCGTTGACGTCTGCGCTTCTGTTGAAGCTGGGCTGAATGACCTCGATGATGCCGCCGAAGCGCTCGCGCCGATGAAGACTGGCAGCAGTCCCAAGTCGGCCCGTGCGGGCCAGGAAGGCGAGCGCGGCAAAGGCGATTAGAAAGGTGCAAAGCTTGTCGCTGCCCTCCGGCGCCGGGGGTGGCGCTTCCGGGGCCAGAGCATCGCGACGGTTGGGGTGAGCGTCACGATTATGGTGAGGGATGTCAGGTACTTGCGCATGCAAACCGCGTATAGGCGCTGGGCGCAGAACGCAAGCGGAAGCTTTCACTTGGAGGGTTCGCGGTTAAGTGGAAGAAGAGAGCACAGGAATCAGGGGTTAGAGTTCCGATAAAAGGGTAGTTGAGGCGCGCAACATATTGTCGTAGACATTGAGATATGCAAAGTCGCCGCTTGTGGTATTTAGTGGGAAACTGCGACCGTATTTAAGATATTTTTTTCAGGAACTTTCTTGACCTTCTCACGTTGACCTCATTATAGGCACAAAATGATGAAAAAATTATTAAGTGGGGCATTCTCAACTGATACCGAATATTCTGGTTCTGCTACTTGTTTTTTAAGTACATATGCGCTCTCCTCTTTTTGCTATTCACCGAGAGCGTGAAGAGCATTTGCAAAGCGTGCAGCCCGTCATGTCAATGCAACGACAAGCTGTTCATACGGCTCCGACGCCGAGGGTGGGAATTGCCAGTATTGCAGTTGAATTCTCTCTCTGGAGCAACTCTTATCAGACAATGATTTATTTGGGACACTGCTGTGGACCACTTTTTTACCACGTCTTTGTCATCAGTTTGCAATTTAGGCCCTGATACACCGCCATCTTTGCGTCTCGGAGTGGCAGCACACCATCGCTGTAGTAAGCCATTCTTATTTTGAGATATTGCATATCACCGCGTCGATCTTCCCGGTGTTGACATCCCTAATGTCGGTGACCTTGGTCGGTATGACCTTCACAATTTTGCGTCACGACGGGAATGACGCATGCCATCAATTTAATCTGATGGCTTGAATGGGCTGTCTAGCGCTGTCGTCATTACAGTGGATCACTTTGGTCTCGTTGCGAAGATCATTTATGGACATGCAGACCTTGTCTCTTTATGAATGCCGTTGTCTGTGTTGCCTTCATTGGATTTATGTGTGTGAATTTCCCCAGGCGTGTCTTTTTGGGCGACGCCGCTTTCTCTATAGGAGCACTTGATAGCCTGGAACGCGATTGTACTTTTGAACCGCGAACCTGACATATCAGTGGGGAATTTACTGATTCTTCTTTGGCCAGTTGTGGACACTTTATTTGCGATGGTCCGACCTTTTGACTGGGCTCTCCGTCTCTCAGCCTGATAGGCTCCACTATCACCACGTCCTAATGCGGCTTGCGCTGTTGATGACCCATGACTCAATCGGAAAGAAGAAGCAAACCTATCGGTTCACGCTCCTGTCTTGGCCCTGATGGCAGTCCCATGTTTCTTGGGATATTATATGATTGACGACACGCGGGGCATTGACAGCAATTGTTGCTTTTACTCTTTGCCTATGTCATTACTTATCATTTTTCTTATTCGCAACGCTGTTAAACTAAGAAAAAGAATTAGCGGCTGATCCCGACAGTTAATCTTCAGATACCTGCATTTGATTTTCCAATCTAGTTGCGTTATAACAATTGTTATACAACTCAGTAAAATTGGATGAAACTTCAATGACTGCGCTCAAAATCACATCTGTTGGTAATTCCGCTGGCGTCCTATTGCCCAAAGAACTTTTGACCAAACTCCGGGTCGATAAAGGGGACGTCTTGCATGTTATTGAAACCGAGAACGGCATTGAGCTTACACCCTATGACCCTGAATTTGATGCGCAGATGGCGGTTGCAGAAGACATCATGCGCGAAGATCGTGACATCTTGCGAAAACTGGCTAAATGACGGAACCGATCTGGATCAATTTACGCGTGCTATGGGAGGCGCTCATGATCGGCAAATCAATGAGCATGGTGGACTACCGGGGCTTCGTGATGAGGATTGCTTTTATCCGCCATCTCAGGCCCGAAATGCCTATCATTACTTTCTAGTCAAAACCAGATGTGGCTGAACTCGCTGCATATGAGTTCGGACTTGCAAATCGTTCGTTCAATGACGCGAATAATGCACTGCACTGATAGCAATGCGCCTGTTTCTAAAGTTAAACGGATACGATTTAGCAGCCTCTGAAGAACCAAGTATAAAACGATCATACGCGTAGCTGCGAGGCGATATCAGTGAAGATAGACTCGCGCAGTGGATTGAAAACCTGGAAGATAAAAAGTTAAGCAAATATTAGTCTTTAAGCTACGAGGTTTAGGGGTTTAAATAAGCTTATAATTCTAGGTCTTGTTGTAAGCTCTCAAGAAATTGCATAGGCTGCCCTTGTCTATCTAAACCAATGTATGCAAGTGGAGGGCTGAAAACATATCACTCTAAAATTCAGTGATTGCTAGAGATCTCAGTAGAAACTCTGATGGGAATTCAGAGCAAGCGGTGTCAGTGTCAAAATTTTAATCTTCATAGCTGTTAGCCAAGATTAAACTGATTGCTCCCCAAATTTACACACCAACGTCCCCATACTAATCTCTAGATTTACGATCCGCAATGCGTAGATCCTGATTTAAAAGCTGCAGGCCTTGTCAAAATTACACTTCAAGATCGTATGCAGTTTTCAACTGCCCTGGCAAACTGCCGAAACTGAAACCCTCTCAGCTTTTTCATCCAAAAACAGCAATTAAAAATCAAATGAAGATTCAAGCTAATATTGTTACACAACAAACATGAAGCAAATCAGTAAATTATCATTTTCAAATAGACAATTTAACCTGACTAAGTTTCTGAACGATAAGGACGCTTCATCAAAAGAATAGGGATTATTTTTTGATGAACAACAATTGTCAAATTTTGCGGCGATTGCAGTTGGAACCCAGATTGACTATCTTCAACTGCTAAGGC
>JAYQLI010000012.1:0-143197 GCA_038143065.1 Rhodospirillales bacterium
GCGCAACACTGTAGGCGTCTTGATGTGTCCCAATCACAGCTAGCGTGGCCTTTTCAGTCAGGAGCCCTTTGTCGAGCATATCCAGTGCCTTCAGACTGGCTTCGGTCGTTTTGTCGTTTGATTGGTTCTCCGCTGAACGTGCTGGTTCTGTACCCTGTTGTGATTTCTTCAGGCTGTTCTTCAGGTTCATTGGGAGGCTTTCTTCAATGACATCACCTACGGGACTGTGTAGATCCTCATCTGATATGGAGAAGCCCTGTACCCGCTCTGCTTTGTATTCATCATATGGCGTGTCATAGCGCTTGCCTGTAAGCATTTCTTTCTTAAGGCGCGGTGTGAGATGACTGTAGTGGCGCTCTATCATCAAAATAGACGTGCCCATTTGTACAGCAAGCGTATGCACATCCATCCCGTCATTTAGCAGTGAGAATGTGGCATAAGTATGGCGCAAAGCTATAAAGCGTGCGATCCTGCCCTGTTCTTGGACAGGTGAGTAATCCAGTATCCCTCATGAGGATCCTAAACGTCTGACGCAGGTTGGCACTGGCTGTGCCATCAGGCAGTCGGAAGACAGGTTCATCTCGTTTTGACTTAATCAGTTGCTCAAAACTCAAATGCGCAATATCGGGGCATCTGCTTTGAATGCGTTTGAGATAGTTTATGGTTCCTGCCCGGCAGATAATATCACGGCGGCCTGTTTTGCCCGAAACACTCATTTCCAGGTATTTGAGGCCCTTGTCTTCAAATAGGCTGATATGTTTCCAGCGCAGGTTATTCTGCTTCTGTGCCATGCCGCATGCCCGTGTTTGCCAGAATAAGAATGTAGTCACGCAGCAAATGGCGCATGTCGCGGGACTTGCCCTCTCGTCCTGCATCAATCCAACTGGGCAGTTTGCGAATGAGTGTCGCATATTCTTCTCTGGTGAAGTCAGGTCGCCGAACGCTATCCGCCCTTTGTTCACCAGCACAGGGATCTGAGACTTATTCATGTATCCACGTGCCACAGCTTCATCGAAGATCCGATTGAGTGCTGAGTTATGGGTATTTAGTGTAGAGGCTCTTGGCTCTCGGCCCATCTTCTCTTCACGCCAGCGCGCAAACTTTTGCAGCATCTCGTAATCAATACTGGTGACAAAGAGATCTCCAAAGAAGGGAACCAGATACTTATCAATCACGATGATGTAATCACGAAAGCTCTTCTTGCCTACACCATTCTCAAGCTGCTCTTTCATGGTTGCTCTACACAGTGCAGCCACATCAGCAAACCTTTTAGAGATAACAGGCAAGCCGTTCTTTTGGCGGAAGCGATAGTCTAGGTAAATCTCGCGCGCCGCGTCTTTAGCATCCTGCAAAATACGCTTCTTGGTGCTCACACGGACTTGTCGTCCGTCCATCATAAATACAACTTGCCAGACTGAGCTGTGTTTACGTTTAAAAAGACGAACCTCACCATCCATCAACGTGGGCGTATTTGGGTTCAGTTTAGGCAAAGTCATCACCGTGTTTAACACTGTGATTCTGCACTCATAATTCTCAGAAAGCGAGAAAAAACTGTGCTAGAGGTGTGCTACGCGCAAAACGCGTCAAGCGAAATATTAAGTCATTGATTATATTGGAATTTTGGTAGCGGAGGAGGGACTTGAACCCCCGACACGCGGATTATGATTCCGCTGCTCTAACCACCTGAGCTACTCCGCCAACGCGCTCGATTTAGGCTTATTCCTAAACTAGGTCAAGTTCATTATCCAACATAAGCCACTTAATACAGTTCTCAAAGCTGGAAGCCGCTGGGAAGACTGAATAAGGCAGTGGCTTTACCACTTAGACAAACTGGCAGCGCACAGCTTAGCAAAATTTCATACTTTATTATAAGGGTGCAGGGTTGCGCCTGATTATCAGTGCAAACTTCATTAAAAACCGCATCCGCTAGCCACGTTTCAAGCAACGCACGCTATTTTAGCTCGCACAAATTTGTTCAACTGTTCAACTTTTGCGCTCACCACTGCTGCATGAAAGGAGAAGCCGCTTTTTCAATACAACATCGCCTTCACCGGCCAATGCGATGCGAGAGATTGCCTCTGATAAGGCTTCATACGTAACAGACATTCGATGCGCATTGGCATGAATCAAAGTTTCCTCGCTGATCATCAGCGCCACATGGCCTTTCCAAAACACGAGATCACCGCGTTGCAAGGGTGCATCTGGCGGTAAAACGGCCCCCAACGCGCGCTGTTGTAAGTCACTGTCAGCCGGGCAGTTATGAGCGCAAATCATGTGACTCAATCGAACAAGGCCCGAGCAATCAATCCCCAATGCGCTGTCGCCCCCCCAAAGATAGGGAACGCCGAGCAATTGTTCCGCAACGGCCACCGGGTCTGACGGCGGATCGGTTAGCGCCTGAACATGTTGTTTGGGCACCCAGCCGAACTGGGTTTTTATAAAACCAGTCTCCTCCTGTAGGTTTTGCAGTTGACTGCCCATCACCAAGAGCGCTGTGATGCCCGACTTCATATCACACTGCCCATAAGAATGGCTGATTGGCACCGAGATATAATGCGTGCTTGGCGCTTGGTTTGGGGGTCGAAGTTGCTGTGATTGTATATATCCAACATAACCATGCGCGCAGGCTTTTACAAAACTCCACCCCGCATGCTCGTCATAGACGGTTACTTGTTCTCCGGGATAGAGTTGCCGCTGCAGCGCGCCCGCAGGGGCGCTGCATAAATTGCCAAGGCCACCCGCAACTTGTTGCGGCCAGCCTTCAACAAATCGCTCAGCCTGCACCTTGCCTTTCAGGTCAAGCGCAGCCACGCGGCCGTTACAGGCTAAAAGTCTGGGATCTCTCATAACGAAAGAAGTTTCGGCAAAGCCGAGGCGAGCGCACGGATGCCTTGCGATGTTCCCCCCTTCGTGATGCCTGCGGCGTCCTTTGGCGCCCAACCGTAAATATCGAAATGTATGTATTTATCGGCCTCTGCGACAAACCGCCTTAAGAAAAGGGCCGCCGTAATCGAGCCTGCAAACCCGCCTGCGGGCGCATTGTCTAGATCCGCAATACCAGGTTCAATCATCGGCTCATAGCCCTCCCAAAACGGCAGTCGCCACAGCGGATCAAGGCTGGCTTTACCCGCCTGCATCAACATCTCGGAAATTGCATCCTGATTGGTGTAAAAAGGCGCCAGCTGCGGGCCCAGCGCCACCCGCGCGGCGCCCGTCAATGTTGCCAGTGAAACAATTAAATCCGGCCGGTCTTCGCTGGCATAGCTCAGCGCATCGCCAAGCACCAATCTTCCTTCTGCATCTGTATT
This sequence comes from Rhodospirillales bacterium, assembly GCA_038143065.1. Classification (GTDB taxonomy): domain Bacteria; phylum Pseudomonadota; class Alphaproteobacteria; order Bin95; family Bin95; genus VMCJ01. The sequence continues at coordinate 3,309 of JAYQLI010000012.1, forward strand.
GTTGATTTCAACGCTAAGCCCTTTGCGCGAGATCAAAATATCTTGCGGTCTGAAAGATGCCCCCGAGACCGCGTTTTCAACAGCCGGGATCAAGACCCGCAACTGCAGGGGTAAATTTAAATCCAAGATTAACTGCGCCAAAGCCAGCGCATGGGCGGCGCCGCCCATATCCTTTTTCATCAATCCCATCGAGGATCCGGGCTTTAAATTTAGGCCTCCTGTATCAAAGCATACGCCTTTGCCCACCAATGTCAGTTTCGGCCCCATCGTTCCAAAGCCCAGATCGATTAAGCGCGGCGCGTTCGGCGAAGCCCGCCCAACGGCGTGAATCATAGGAAAATTCTGATCGATCAAAGCCTCGCCGATGATCACATCAAAAGTTCCGTGATATTGCGCCGCCAGCTGACGGGCGACCAGCTCAATCTCGGCGGGGCCCATATCAGACGCGGGCGTATTGATCAGATCACGGCACAGAGCTTCAGATTTTGCCAAGCTTTCGATATGCCCTTTATCCATACCGGACGGTGCGATTAATCGAGGCAGCGCCCGTGACGTTGAGCGATACCGATCAAACGCATAGCCCAAAAGCAACCAGCCTAAAACTTCATATTCCGCGTTCTCTAAAGGCACGGGCTCGGGCAGCTTATAGACACCGCCTGGTAATTTTGCAGCGGCGGCGGCCAATACAAAGCGGTTTCGCGCCCGGCTTTGCGTATCGCCCAGTCCCAAAATTGCAAGTTTTGCTTCACCGCTCGCAGTTGGGCACAGCACAGCTTCACCAAAACCGCCGGTAAACCCCTGCTGGGCGATCCAGCGCTGGGCAGGCGCCGCTAGGCCCGCCACTACCTCATTAACAGTGTCACTGTTGCATAACAGAACAGGAATAGAAGCGTGATCTTCTGATATAAACTCGAGCGTCATAGGGCGCGTTTCCTTCGGTTTGGCGCAGAACGCGCGCTTAGTCTTTGCCGCCGCGGTCGCATGTCAAATAAGATCAGACAGCAGGGGTTGAAATATTTTAACACCGTCTGATAGTAACAATGACGGTGGCAAAAGAACAGATATGGCAGATCATCTTCGCCTCTGTTATCGCCACTGCGTAGATGCGTTTATCTTTGTCTAGAAAGGCCCCCGCTTATGGATTTTGTCAAACCGCTTCCCGCCTATCTCATTCAACGCTATCATGGATGGTTCGCGACGGGCTTTTCCGAAAACCAGGCCTGGTATAAGCGATTGGCCACTGAGGGCCAGCGCCCAAGAGCCATGATTATTTCCTGTTGTGACTCGCGGGTGCATGCCACATCTATCTTTGGCGCAGAGCAAGGTGAGTTTTTTATTCATCGAAATATTGCGAATTTGGTGCCGCCTTATAGCCCAGATGGATCGCAACACGGAACCAGCGCTGCCGTCGAATACGCGGTCACCGCGCTTAATGTGTCGCAATTGATCATTCTGGGGCATTCAAATTGTGGCGGCGTAAAAGGATGCTTGGATATGTGCCGGGGCCACGCACCGCAGCTTGAAGAGAAAACCAGTTTCGTTGGGCGTTGGATGGATATTTTGCGGCCGGGATATGAGGCGATCAAAGATCACTCTTCCGAAGAGGAGATGGCTCAAAATTTGGAAAAGCAGGCGGTGCTGACATCTTTGACAAATTTGATGACCTTTCCTTTTGTAGAAAAGGCGGTTCAAGATGGTTCGCTATCCTTGCACGGCTTATGGACTGATATTGGTGAGGGCAGTTTGGAAGCCTTTGACCCGGCGACGCAAAGGTTTAAGCCTGTCTAAGCTTTTTAAAATAAATTTGAGCAACAAAAACACTTCCATGCGCTGCCGCCAAGACTTGTTTTGAGTTTTTCTGCGTGCCGATGAGGCAAGCACATCACGCCGCGTTATCGTTTTTCGTCTGTCTTAGTCGCATGATCGCAATATTTGCGTTTTGAATATCCTTCGAAAATTGACGTTTGACCTCATCACTCGTCATTTTCGGTGTGGCGAGCGCGCGCAGTGATTGTGCAATTAAATTATCGATCTGCTCTGTGTTCTCTTTATCAGCCAACATGCACTTCACGTCCAAACATTCTCGGTTGCCTGTTTATAGCAAACCGGAGATGCCATCACATATAAACATTCGGATAAGTTTTAACTACTTTAGACGATCTCTATATTCTCATGGGGCTCTTTATCAATTTGATAATACTTAAGGGTAAGACGTTTGCAGGACGCGTCCTTTACGATAATATAAAAATTTAAAGGCAAGAGTGTTTTTGGATCAGGCTTTTTGAAGCACGCGCTGGCCTAACACTTCGGCGATTTGAACGGCATTCAGTGCCGCGCCTTTGCGCAAATTGTCAGACACGCACCATAGATTCAACCCATTTTCTAAGGTGCTATCCTGCCGGATGCGGCTGACAAATGTTGCGAAATCACCAACGCATTCCACGGGTGAGACATAACCCCCATCCTCGCGCTTATCGATTACCATCAAGCCAGGCGCTTCGCGCAGGATGTCGCGGGCCTCATCCTCATCCAAGAACTCTTCAAATTCGATATTAATCGCTTCGGAATGCCCCACAAAAACCGGAACCCGCACGCATGTTGCGGTGACTTTTATTTTCGGATCAATAATCTTTTTGGTTTCGGCAACCATTTTCCATTCTTCCTTGGTGGTGCCATCTTCCATAAACACATCAATATGAGGAATGACATTAAAGGCGATTTGTTTTGGATAGACTTTTGGTGCCACTTCCTGGCCCGGCACATACATGCCTTTGGTTTGGTTCCAAAGCTCGTCAATCGCTTCCTTACCGCTGCCCGACACTGATTGGTAGGTGCTGACCACCACGCGCTTGATGGTGGCACGATCATGAAGCGGTTTGAGCGCAACCACCATCTGCGCGGTTGAACAATTGGGGTTGGCGATTATATTTTTTTTCGAATATCCAAAAATCGCATCCGCATTTACCTCCGGTACGATCAACGGAACATCTGGGTCATAGCGATATAAAGAGCTGTTATCGATCACAACGCAGCCGGCCTTGGCTGCGCGCGGCGCGTGCAGTTTTGTGGCTTCAGAGCCCACGGCAAAAAGTGCGATATCCCATCCTGAAAAGTCAAATTGTTCCAAATCTTTGGTTGATAAAATCTGATCGCCAAAACTCAATTCGGTTCCCAAGGAGCGTCTGCTTGCAAGCGCAACGATTTTATCAATTGGAAAATGCCGTTCTGCCAAGATATTCAGAATTTCTCGGCCAACATTGCCCGTGGCGCCAACAACAGCAACTTTATAACCCATAATTTAAGCTCCTTATGCCGTTTAAACGGCTCGTGATCTCGGTTAGGCGGCTTCTAACGCAACATTTGTGGTTAGGAAAGGCGAAAGCGGCCCTTTCAAATTGAATATCACCCCCGTCAAGAAGGCCTTTCAGCCGCGCCACAGCGCAGGGCCTGGCCGGGCCTCCCAAATCGGAGGCAAAATACTTACTGGGTTAAATTTTTGGCCGAGGACTTAATCGCCGCATATTGGCCAGAGGGGCGATAACACCAAAGATATTCTGGTAAAATCGCCTCAAGGGATGTGGGCTCAATTCCCATATCTGCAAATCCTTTGGCGGTTTCGGAGACGATATTATCAACCGTCAAATCTTTCAGTTGATCCCGCGTTAAAATCCCGTTTTTGAAAAGCCTAAGCGTGACGGTTTCTAAGAAATCAAACCCGGCAGCCATCGGCCGCGCCAAGAAAAATGGAATATTTACCAAAAGGCGGCGGCGCTCAATCACCGATAGCATACGCGTCATCAAACCCGCAAAATCAATGACCTCTGGCCCGCCAAGCTCATAAGTCCCGACAGCTATTTCCCGCGTCAACGCGATTTCAACAGCTTGGGCAATATCATCCACATAAACCGGTTGGAAGCGCGTTGCCGCCCCGGCAAAAGGCAAAACAGGCCCCGTTTGGGCCATTGAGGCAAAGCGATTGAAAAACTGATCTTCAGGGCCAAAAACAACAGAGGGCCTAAAAATATACGCCCGTGGCATATGGCTTAATACGGCCGCTTCGCCGGCGCGCTTACTCTGCGCGTACTCACTTTCCGAAAGGCTTGCGCTGGCCAAGGATGAGATATGCACCAAGCTTTGCACGCCGTTTGCCGCCGAAAGCCTGGCAATACGCGCGGCGCCGTCTTCCTGAACCGCTTTAAAATTATTCTTTCCCAAGCGATCAAACGTTCCAACGCAATTCACCGTCGCATCGGCGTTTTCCAAAGCGGCTGTCACGCTGCCATCGTCGCGGATATTGCAAAAAACAGGTTCGACTTGCCCGACCGCTCCGTATGATTTGACGAATAGAGCCTCATTCGGACGCCGCACAGCAACCCTGACGCGCCATCCTTGTTTCGCCATACGACGTGCAATATAGCGCCCGACAAACCCCGAGCCTCCAAAGATGGTTACCAATTGCGACATAGGCTTCTCCAACGATTGTTCCTTGCGGGGTTGAATACTCTGGCTATCGCCTCTGAGCAAGATACAAATATCTGAGGAAAACCCAGAAACGCGTTGACTCCACAAATCGCTATAGCTACATGCACAAAGATGGTGAGTGCCCAGGTGGCGGAATTGGTAGACGCGCTAGCTTCAGGTGCTAGTGTCTGTATGGAATAGAGTCCTCTCCAGTACCACTTGAAGTATGCTAAGAAATTTGTCGGGTTTAACCATCTGGAAATGAACATTCCGTAATAATACAGCCACGATTAGAAGACGTATCAACAGCCTGTCTGCTAATCCTGAATTATGCCTATGCAGAACTTCATTAGATAGGCCTTATCCATACCCTCAAGACTATTTATCAAAGGAGAAGGTGAAGATCTTAGCCATAAGCGAGGCACCTTTATCCCAATGAGAGTTGAAATGGGGATAGTGACAAGGCCTTAGGTTCAGGCTCAGATCACTGATTACGCCTCTCTTGGGAGAAACTAGGCTTCCAGTCAGTCCATAGAGATCGTAGGGCTTAAGTTGGAAGATATCTCTGGCTTGAGAAATGGATCTGTATCCATATACTGGTCCTAATTCAGCAAGACGTTTGAAGACCAGAAGCAGCCAAAGAACCTTACAGCCTGTCTGCTATCCAAGCTATGCCTATGGAGAACTGGACTTGAAAAGGCAGATGATACCTACCTATTTATATAGGAGAGGGTGAAGATAGCCATGCTACGCATGCTTGCAATGCCCTGAACAAGTGGGGGAAGAAGGACTTAGGTTGGCCTCAGATCATTGCCTCTCTTAGGGATAATTCAGAGACCGTCTGAGAGCCGTGGAGTGCGGTCTTGAGATCTGATTGATCAAATTGGCCTGGATGGAAGTCGTTTAGCTCAATTGGGAATAGTTACCCTTAGTTAGTTACCAAAACTCTCAAACTGAAAGAGCATGGACGATATTAATTCCCAAGAATATTAAAACAGACAATTTTTTAATTAGATTTCCCACTATGCCGTTAAAATGTGGCTGAAAAAGGGACTTTTTCTTGTTGCAGTCTCATAAGATAATCCATGGAAACCAGGTGCCCAAAGGTCTGATTGATAGCCAACGTTTGAGGCTCATTTAAAATTGCAAAACTCTCAAGCCATGGACGATATTAATTTCGTGAACAAAAAGTGACAATTTTGAAAGCTATGTTTCATTAATGTCGCCTAAAATTATTCAGGCGGTCTAGTTTAATCCAATTGACGTTTGGACAGGATATTCATTTCATTAAGATTTGCTAATTTCCAATTGACTTGAAATTTTCCAAAGCCGTCTCTTCATCGCCTTGATCAAAGCTATGTATGACAACATGATATGCCACATCTCATTAATACCTGGCTCATCATAATTTTTCTTGATTTGAGCTTTTATATAAGTTTTCGCTTGCGCATATGCTTTATCATTTTTTCAAACTCGGCGATTAGATATGTCCAAGCAAATCTTTTAAATTCAAAGACTGAAATGAGGTGCTATATTTTCCAGTATTTCTAAACATTGATAATGACTTATCATACTGACCGCAGTGTCTTGCTAAGCTAGCTGCACTCGACATAATAGATGGGTCATTGGTGTTCATCATCTTTTCCAGTCGTCCGGTGGCTATTTCTAACTTACCCAAATAATTTCTCTCTATCATCTGCGCTAAACTTAAAGCGTAAGGATAATCACTATTAAATTTTAAAACTTTTTGGGTAAGCTTGTAAGCTTCATTAACATTGTTCTGGAAATCAGACGAAACGCCAAACCATAAAGCCCCCAGAGGAACCAAGCTTGATCCTCTAAATCAAGGTAAGGATTATTGGGCTCTAAGGTTTTATTAATTTCCAATATTCTTTTATATTCTTGAATTCCCTCTGGAGTCTGCCGTTCAAACGCTAATCTTGCTTCTAATCTGTTTAGGTAAACTTCAGGTGTAAATTCATTTTTAATTCCCTCAGAAGCTACATTTAAAGACAATACGCCAGGGATTACTTCACTCGAAACTGCTGTGCTAATTTGGTGAATTTCAAAAATATCGTTATCTACAAATCGAAAGTCTCCTGACCAAATAATTTTATCACTCTTTAGATCTGTAAGATCCAGATTGATTCTGAATTTATTTCTGAGGGATTTTAGAAAGCTTTTGAGTGTAAATTCAACTCCATAAATTATGACTTTCAGTTCTGCCTTGGTTATTTGCTTACAAGAAATAGTCTACAGAACTTGGATCATGAATAAAGAGCTCATTGTAACGTTTTAGGGGTGATTGAAACGTGGTTGGTTAGAGCAGCAAGGGTTTTCGTTTGTGTATCATCATTTTTTTTGGTTTCAAATGGATAGATTAACAAAGACTTCTTATTAGCAGCGACCTCAAATCCACTTTTGTAGAATTCATACTAAAAAGTGAAATATACTATCGCCACTAATAAAATTAATACGATTGAGGCAATAGCCTGAAGTAGCTTTTGCTGAATGGCTTTTTTTCTTTTCGTTTTTCTAAACCGTCTAGCAACAAATCAAAAAGGCGTGGAATTCGTTTTGCTTAACCTTTTGAAGACCAATGTCGTTGAACTCGCGAGAGGTCTTGCCTTGACGGCAAATCATAGACGCTTTTCGATAGCGTAATCCCACCTGTTCAGGCCAAGGCTTCTAGTCTTGCAGCTATATTTACCCCGTCACCAAGGAGATTTTCTTTTCTTTTACCCCACATCACCTGAGTTGATCCCAAGGGTGGAATTCTAGTTTTACAGACGTATCGTCGGAAGAGTTTCTATCTTTGATAGCCTTCTGAAATTCTACGGCGCATTCAACTGCTGAGACTGCACTTGGAAATTCCGCCAGAATGAGTTCACCGCCTGTATTAAACAGACGGCCCTTATACTTTGTTTCAAATAACGCAGTTAGGATTTTCTCGCAGGCACGGAGATTTAATTGTGCTGCTCTCATCTGCTTCCATGTGTTTGCTATACCCAACAACATCGGTAGCAAAGATGACTGCAATCTTACGTTCAATTTTTTCTTCAGACATAAAGCTCGCCACACAGGTGAAATTTTTATGCTTAGCATGCCGTGTGTTGCAAGCAGAGTGTCTATAAGAACGTAGGGAAATTCATGCACACTGTTGCAATATATGCCAAGCCTCGCCCGTCTAGCCCCCTATACTCGCCCGTTGATTTTTGGTTTCTCGTAAGGTTTCTGGGACGTAAGGGCGCATGTTTAATGGCATGGTGAGGTCTGATCTGGTTGTATTGCCTGAGCCAGGCATTGATTGCGACCCGGAGCTTGTTTGATGGTGGAACCATTCGCGTTGAGGACTTCTTTTCGCAAGGTGCCGTTAAAGCGCTCGTTATACCCATTTTCCCAAGGGCTGCCTGGATAGATTTGCATTGGTTTGATCCCAACCTTCTTCAGCCATCCTGTAGATGCATGGCAATGAACTCTGGTCCGTTGTCAGAGCGAATAAATTCTGGCTTACCATGTTTAATCAGCAGTGGGTGCAATGCGTTCAAAACATCGTTGCATTCATTTTGGACCGCACTGCCACGCAGAGCGCCTCACGGGTATATTCATCATCTAGAACCGTGAGCATTTTAGCTAGCTGTGCCCATTGCTAGCTTTATCGCACAAAAGCTCGATCGCCCAAATATGATTGGGTGTAAAGGCCGCAACCTGATGATGGAGCTGTCTTTGATAAAGCCATTACGCTTCTTGTGCCGACGCGGCAGCTGCAAACCTTCGTTCCATAAGCGCTCGATCCTCTTGGTTACACGCCAGCTCATCGCAGCAGGCTGTGACTTTCCTATAACCATACCACCCATATTGCTTGGCCAGCCGGATCATCGCCAAGCGAAGTTCGGTATCATCTGTGGGTTTGGCTTGATAGCGCAGAGTTGAGCGGCTACATCCAGAACAGCGCAAGCACGCCGCCTGGAAATATCCAGCTTTTGACGCGTATGAATAACAGCCTGACGAAGCTGAGCCCGCGTCAGGCCCGCGGCTTTAAATGATCAAGGCTCTCCTTCAGGATCAATTTGTCTAACTGCAAGTCGACGATCTTCTTCAAGCGCTCGTTTTCTTTCTTGAGCGATTTCATCTCAGAAACCACGAACGAGAAAGGCCTCCAAACTTCTACGCCGTAATAATAACTCTTTATCTGAAATCCCAGCTTGCGACACGCACTCACAACGTCCAAACCATCGTGCAAATGAACATCAATTCGCGTAATAACTTCAACACATCTTCATCAGAATAACGCTTTCGAACCATGTTTCCTTACTCCCTTTGCCAATATATAACAGCACAGTTCTAGGGGGCTAAGACAAGGCTTTAGCCGAAGCAAAAGTAAAGCGCATAACGGGGGGTGATGATTGCAGGTCGTGCCCTGTACAGTTTATATGGCTCCCTGAATATTGTTGGTAAAATCATAATTACCACGAATAACTTGCCAAAGATAAATGGTAGGGATCATGGAATTTACGAAGGTTGCAAATTGTCCCTTCAAAGACGCTTCGAGGCTTCATGAGCAGGACAAAACTTTTGCAGATAAACTCGAGGCAGAGCTTTCGGGCATCCTAAACTGGGCTGCCAGGAGTTGCCTCGAGTGGTAGGAGCAGGGGCTCAACCCTCCACAGATCGTCAAGGATCCAACTCGATCACTACCCAGCAGGATATGGATACCGCGGGCAAGTTCTGTTGATGCTCAGCTGGTGCTTGATCCTGCGTCTAAAATCCAATCATCGGAGTTGTATCAAGAATACCGATCATGGTGTCAGCGGCATGGGCTACAGCCAGCGGGACGACAAGCAATTTAAGGCATCCATGCTGAGGGTCGAGGGGATTGCAGATGGCAGAATCAAAGCTGGACGGCACTTTGCTGGGGTTAGGTATCGTTGGGACGAAAAGGATGTGATCGGAGGGTAACGATAAGGACGTGCTCTTCTAAAGGGTGTCACCGGTGTCAGGTGGAAACAAGTTTTTATAATGTTTTTCTTTCAGAAAACTTTTGGTTTTACCTGGCACACCTGACACCAAGGTCGTTAATAGAGCCTTAGGTCTCGAGCTTCGAAAGAACTTTTCTCCTTCATAAGCGTCTTTTGTAGATGTTCAAAACATATTTTTTGACAGGTGTAAATTTTTTAAGGTTCCCAGAAATTTGTGGGCAATATGCCGTTTTCGAATCTATTGCCTGGATAACCTCGACACTCTGCTCTCGTACCAGGATTGATGTTTTCTCTGATATACGACCCGTAGTTGCTAGTAAGAGTTTAGCATTGCCACCATGAATTTTCTCCCACGCCAATTAGCTCTCCTAATAGCGGACGGTTGGACTAGATCTGAATACGTCTTTGCATTGTGCAATCCAGGTTTGAACTTCTGAGTCCAACTTCAATGGTTGCGATTACGTCGATGCCATCATCGCCACTTTTTTCCAACATGTTCTTCAAAAGCCTGCACGTGCAAAACCACGCTGCCACATCGGCTTCAAACTTAAACCATAAATTCCTTTTCCTTTTGATCGTTCGCAGTTTGGTTGAAAGTATAGAGCTAGCAGATCTGTCTAAATACGGCCCGCAGGGCTTTATCGCCACGTTCATGGCGGTTTTACAAATGTTTGATTGATCTTTAGATCAATGCCGTATCGCTCGGCGAGGAGAGACGCTTTGTTAGAAACAGCTCCTTTATGTGTCTTGCGTGACCTCTGGACAAAATGCGATCTTTCGCTTGTCCAATTGAAGTTCAGAATATAGTTTTTTTGAACTTAATTTGTTGATGTATTGTGCTCGGGGTAAGTAGATCACCCTATCTCTACGCCCTTTAGTTTTGCGACCTCTAGTAATCTCTTTTTCTAATTGTTTCAAAGACTTTTCTCTTTGTTCTAAGACCCAAAAATCCCTAATTATGCTTACAATTACTAAAAGCAAGGTGAGCTTCAATTTTTTGATGTCTTGGCCGTGTTCAAAATTTATGGCAGGTGAAAACCAGACTCGTGATCTTCTGGTTTGACAAACCCACAAAGCACGTAAAGATGTCCGATAAACCAATTTAAAAAAATACTTTGCCTGAAATTTCGTTAAAAAATACCTTCAAATTCTCCGACCTGTAAATCACAGTAGGCATCTGGTGGAATAGTCCAATATTTATTAGAAACGCATTCATCAAATAAATCGATAACCGACCGCTCAAGCTCGTTTATCGATACCTCCGATTCTATATTTTTGAAACAACCCTGTGGATCTGTATCCCAAGACCCTGAAGTTACAAAAGACCGCTCTTGCGAAATTAGAATTTCATTATCAAGTGACCAGCCATGCAGATCACTCAATGGAAGATCTTGAAAAGCCTTCCCATAAATGTTTCAGTTCTGCATGAGTAAAATTCTTAGGTTCTAGCGTCATATACCTGATGGATCGGCTTTGCACTACAAATGAACGGAACTTGGGAAGCTTGAGTGCAAAATCTGAGAAGGGTCCAATTCATTTAGAAAACGAAAAATTTGTTCAGGTATTCCTGTAAAATCCTCCCGCTGAACTTTGATTGTATCCTGTACTAATTCTAAAATTTTAGTTATAAATTTTGTTCTGTTTCAATTTCAAATAACTCTTTAAATACGTCGTCCTCATCGGAGGTGGAAGAGTAGTCTCTTAGTCCATCCGGATCGTCTAGAAGAGACAAGCCACTTTCATAAACCTTTTGAGAAAATCATTAAATTTAACGCTTGAATGTTGTTTGCAATATTCCAAAAATCGTAAAGTTTTTCTGTGTGAGGATTAAATGCTTCACCTTCCTCCTCAACTTCGTACTCGACAGAGCCTATAAAAGAACTCTCTAAAATGCTGCATGCAAAGAATTCTAATAAAAGTCTGTCTTTGCTAGGCTTTTCAAACTTTAGATTTCGCTTAGCACCTAAGCATATGTTCCATATGGCAGCTTTTTAGCTCTAATGTTCTTCACTTATTGTAAAACGTCCATCGAGAGCATCCGCTATTAGTTCGCCGATTTCTGGTTTTGAGATAAGAATCTGCCTGTAAAAAAGTCCGTCTGTAAAATTTAATTGTATTTGCTTGGCAGTCTTCCAGGTAGTAAAATTCTCCATTATCATTGAATAGAATAAAGCTCCAAACCTTGTTGCAGAAGGAATTATAACTGATTTTTTGGCCAGGATCTAAAATATCTTCTAAAACAAATGTTTCCTATTTGGTTTAATGTCAATAACTCAAGGTCTGTATAATCAACAAAATTATCTCGGGTATTTGCCTTTCGTATCGAGAGGTTATTGACGTTGATATTCCTAAACTCAGAAGACTTCTCGCATACAAGAATAAAAAACAGGTATCTTGTTACTCACGTAGCTGAGCTCATAATTGCTCAACTTGCGGCTAAGTACATGATCACCATTTTTAGGGAGTTTTCATCACTCCGCTGTCATCAACAACATGAAGCGGGCCAATACCGTACAAATACTCTGGTTGACGAAAATTTGATGCGCCCTAATTGGGATCGAACCCTTGGCTTCTAAAAGGTTGGTCGGTTTTTGGTGGGCGATGTTCTAAAATAGCACGTAGGTTTTCAAATACCAACTCAGGCTCCGATGCGATGTCTTTTTGATTTTTCAAAATTCGTAAATTAAAAAGTTCGTAGAATTATTTTATAGCTTTTAAATCTTAATTTGAAACAAAAAATTTTGAAATTTTGTAGTTTTTATAAATTCACAGGACCTTAAACTTTAAGCTTCGCATAACTTGTAGTTTTGGCATATCCGATATTTAGGGCGGCGTTTATGGATGACTCAAACTCTCATCTTATCACTAAGTTCAAAATTCCCGGAGGGCATTTTGAAAAAGGCGTAGCAATCATAACTCCACTGAGTTTCTGAATGTATTATTTGACCTTATAAAAACTGGTTAACACATCACAGCTCACCTCACTGTCAAAGCCTAAGTATATACAACGGGCACAGGGGGTGTGGCCCATGCGTACCCACTCATCTGGTACCGACTTATTGTATCGAAACAGGCAGCTTACCTTGAAATGAGTTCACGAATTAGTCTACGCCATCGAGTGAACCTATGTCGTCCCACCCCTTGGACACATCTTGTCGCCATTTTGGTCCACATTGGCACATTAAGGAATAGGTCGTGTGTTGACAGGCTGTGTGTACCGTGTGATTTTATACGCAGAATTGACGTAAGTGTCTGATAATGAAAACGAAGCGATTTAGAGCTTCAGGTGCTAGTGTCTGTATGGACGTGGAGGTTCGAGTCCTCTCCTGGCACCATTATTTAAAATAAATCAATGAATTACAGATATTTATTTAACTCTTTGTTGCGACTTGTGTACCAATTTTTGGTATATTTGTGTACTAGTTATTTGGCCTACTTAAATTACCAAGTCTTCTAATTCATTTCTTGACACACAATTAGTTGGTATTGCTCCAAGGTTGCGAAGTTAATCATTGGGGTTGAAGAGATATCAGTGTTGCGACAACTTGTAGCTTGTTTGGTTTATTCTCCGCTTTATCTTTACGCCAACAATCAGGAGAACCATCATGAAACTTATCACAACGTCATTTTTTGTTCTTATCCTGTCTACTCCCTTTGTGGCAGCTGACGGATGCGGAAACCACGGTAAAGACGTGACTATGTCCTGCGCTGTAGGACAAATTTGGAATCGAGACGCAGCGGTGCATGGACACAAACGCCTAAGAAATTAAAGCCTAATTGGAGTGCTTATGTTGGTTGCTAAAAAAATTATCGCTGCAAATCTAATCGTTGGTGGCGCTATAGTGGTCGCCGCTGGAACAGCAGCGATTGCTTATGCAATGTCTGACCCCAATTTCAGAGACAAGATCAAGGACTGCTCTGACAGAATGCGTGATTGCGCAAACAGAATGTGTAATCGTTCTTCCGATAGTGGTGATCCTGAAATGGCTAACTCAACCTCTAATTAAGTTACACCTACGACGACAAGACGATATGGCCTTAGACATGTATCTGCCGTGTTGTCTTAGCCCTAGAACTGTGCCAGTATATTTTGGCAAAGGGAGTAAGGAAACATGGTTCGAAAGCGTTATTCTGATGAAGATGTGTTGAAGTTATTACGCGAGATTGATGTTCATTTGCACGATGGTTTGGACGTTTTGAGTGCGTGTCGCAAAGCTGGGATTTCTGATAAGAGTTATTATTACTGGCGTAAGAAGTTTGGAGGCCTTTCTCGTTCACAGGTTTCTGAGATGAAATTGCTCAAGAAAGAAAACGAGCGCTTGAAGAAGATCGTCGCTGACTTGCAGTTAGACAAGGTGATCCTGAAGGAGAGCCTTGATCATCTAAAGCCGCGGGCCTGACGCGGGCTCAGCTTCGTCAGGCTGTTATTCATACGCGTCAAAAGCTGGATATTTCTGAGCGGCGTGCTTGCGCTGTTCTGGATGTAGCCCGCTCAAGTCTGCGCTATCAAGCCCAACCCACAGATGACACCAAACTTCGCTTGGCGATGATCCGGCTGGCCAAGCAATATGGGTGGTATGGCTATAGGAAAGTCACAGCCCTGCTGCGCATGGAAGGCTGGCGTGTTAACCACAAGAGGATCGAGCGCTTATGGAACGAAGAAGGTTTACAGCTGCCGCGCCGGCACAAGAAGCGCAAACGGCTTTATCACAAAGACAGTTCCATCATCAGGCTGCGGCCCACACATCCGAACCATATTTGGGCGATCGACTTTGTGCACGATAAGCTTAGCAATGGGCGCAGCTATAAAATGTTCACGGTTCTAGATGAATACACCCGTGAAGCGCTCTGCGTGGCAGTGCGGCCCAAAATGAATGCGATGATGTTTTGGAGACATTGCACCCGCTGTTGATTAAACATGGTAAGCCAGAGTTTATTCGCTCTGACAACGGACCCGAGTTTATTGCCACGCATCTACAGGACTGGCTGAAAAGGATTGGGATCAAACCAATGCAAATCTATCCAGGCAGCCCTTGGGAAAATGGATACAACGAACGCTTTAACGGCACCTTGCGAAAAGAAGTGCTCAACGCGGAATGGTTCCACACCACACAAACAAGCTCAGGTCGCAATCAATGCTTGGCTCAGGCAATACAACCAGATCAGACCTCACCATGCATTAAACATGCGCCCACCCGTCCCAGAAACCCTATTAGAGAAACCAAAAATCAATGGACGAATATAGGGGGCTGGACAGTATGGGGTCAATAGGTATTAAAACCTTCTCAGGTACACCCATGTTTCATTGACAAAAGCGGGGCCCCAGAGTATTATTAAAGTTGTTTTTAGGTGCGCTCTTATACGCCTATAAGTGTAAGATAAAAGATTTACTTCGGCCTTCCTGCGTTGCCAGCTTTCGTCTCAAACCCAATCCCCCAAAAATATAAAAATAAGAAATAAGTTTGACCTGAACTGAGGTGCTTCGTATCGTTTGGGTTAGTGAAATCGATTTAATTTAAAGAGGGATATTGAAATGAAACATTCAGGTGGCTGCCATTGTGGGCAGGTGAAGTTTGAAACTGACTTGAACCCAATGCTTTCGATGCAATGTAATTGTTCCTCATGCCGACGTTTAACTGGGTCTGTGAATATGGGTATGTATTATCAAGAAGATGAAGTGAATTTTTCGGGAGACCAAGTTTATTATGAGTATGAAGGTGGTAGTGGTGGAAATATGAAGATGGGTTTCTGCCCCAAATGTTATGTCAGAGTTTCAGCCAGACCAGAAATATTAGAGGGCGTTGTGGGTATGCCACTCGGAACATTTGACAAGGCGAAAGAAGTTGAAGGTTTGAAGCTGGAAATCTGGACAAGTGAAAAGCTAAAGTTTCTTAAAGACAACGATTGCTTTGAAATGCGGGTTGAAGATAGCGGCCTGATGGAGCGTCTTGCGACTTTAATCGAGAGTGTTGAAAACAGATAACCTATCTTTTGTCAGCATTGAATTGAATGCCATTGGCTCTAACTCTAACAAGTAGCCAACAAACTGGTCACCAGTGGGGTACCGTATAGGCCAGATACGAAGTATGTACCCACGATAGATAGATTAACCGAACTGTCCTTTTAGCATATTTAAAAGTTCTTCATGGTTTTGGTTAGTGACTGTCACGGGTTATCGAGACTTCTACTCCATCTTTATGCTTCTTGTCACGACGTAAACGACCCGATTGCTTGGGTTCCAACACGTTGTTCGCTTTTGCATACACGCTCGTAACAGCAAGATTGGTTGCCATAGTGTGAGTGTATAAATTCATATTACCACCTCACTTCTAATTTGCTTTGTTCATTAAAATACGGTGGAAAGTCCAAATTGTTTAACCAGCCACAAAGTCTACTACATTATGAAGTCTGTCATAGTATTTACTCTTAATGCCCACCCGTCCCAGAAACCCTATTAGAGTAACCAAAAATCAATGGACGAATATAGGGGCTGGACAGTTGATGCCGTGGTAAAGCGCTATGCCAAGCTTAGGAGGCTCACCTGACCTCCAAAGCAGCGTGTTCCACTCCACCCGCAAGTGGTTCATCACCCAGTGTGAGCGTACAGGCACCCCTGAGCACTTCACTGCCTCCCTTGTGGGGCATCACTCTGCACGCTCTGCCAATAAGCTTACTTATGGGCTGTACTCAGCTGGCATCAGTGATGCGCAAAAGCGAGATATCATTGATCAGGTAAAGATGCCTCAGGGCGCAAGGCTATAAGCCAAACAGTAAAAGCTGACCCCCTCTTATCCCTGACATCGAAACCTTTGAGGAGCGAGTGGCCATTATGGTGCACGCGGGCGGCATTCCAACCGACCAAGCTAAGGACCTTGCAGCGCAAGCCCAAGGTTTCCGCAGTCAGGCTCATTACTGGGCGTGGCTCAGGGTCTATGTCGACAGGAAACGGTTGGGGTAGGCCCCCGACCAAAAACCAAGCCAGCTTCCCAGAGCGGGGGGCTGGGTATGCTTTTCCTATTTTTTTGCAAAGAGGGGTTGGGGTAGGTGCAGTGTGGCAGGCACTCACAACATCCCTATCTCCATGAAGATGAACTTCAACCTTGAGCAAAATCTTCAACGCGTCTTCGTCCGAATACGGTTTCAGTGCCATCCTTGAAACCTCCTGTGACCATTAAGTAATGGCATAGTTTTAGTAGGATAAGACAGGAGTTCCTTGAGGCGTGTAATAATTACGGAAGCGATGATATCTTGGGCATTAAGCGCAAATATATAAGTCAAACGTGCAATGTGATCTAAAATTAACTGATCAACTCGAATTTTGTGACATCGACCATGCCGCGATCCGTGATTTTCAGAGCGGGTATAACGGGTAGAGCAAGGAAAGCAAGTTGCAGAAAAGGCTCATTGAGGCATACGCCGAGAGACATAGCAGCGGCGCGCAGATTTTTCAGCTCTGTGCGCACTTGCTCAAAGGGCAAAAGGCTCATCAGGCCAGCGACAGGCAAGGCAAGTTCAGCTATTACCCTACCGCCCTGGGCAACTACAAAAACCGCCTCCGATCTCTGATAGGCGGTTAGCAGCGATAGCAATATCGCCATAATCCATTCCCACACAAACGATGTTATGATGGTCATGACAAACAGTTGAGGCGATAGCACCAGCCTGTAGGCCAAAGCCGCGCACAAAACCTGTGGCAATATTGCCGTTTTTACCATGTCTCTCCACTACTGCTATGCGCGCCAGATCGCGGGTCGGATCTGGATGTTTGTCACCGTCGCGTATCGGAATCGTCTCGTATAGATGCTCGGTGATAATTTGGCCTTCTATGATACCGATTACATCGGTGTCTTCTCGGTTGGCCGTGGTGCGGAAATCTTGTGCTCGTACCTTTGGGGCCTTCACCGAGTTACGCGCTACAGGTGCTTGGCTGCCCCGTGCGGCAAATGCGGACTCGCTGACCTGTATGCCGCCTGCCAGCACTATCTCGACTGTACATGCCTGCACATCAGACAGCGCAACGATATCGGCTCGCTTGCCTGGCGAGATCTGACCGCGATCTTTAAGACCAAAGGCCTCAGCCCCGGAAAGTGATGCTGCGCGATAGGCGGCAAGTGGCGGGGTACCCAGGCGGATCAGCTCGGCCACCATAAAATTTAAATGACCTTCCTCGGCGATATCCAACGGATTTCGATCAGCGGTACACAGGCACATGTAAGGCGCTGTGGTTTGGGTGAGTAGCGGTTGTAGAGCATGCAGATCATTACTGACTGATCCTTCGCGGATCAGGATGCGCAACCCCTTTTGTAGTTTTTCTCGCGCTTCTTCTAAAGTTGTCGCTTCGTGCTCGGTTCGTATGCCAGCACTTGCATATGCATTGAGATCGCGTCCGGACAGTAGCGGGCAATGTCCGTCAATATGGCCAAATTCAAAAAGCCTTAGTTTGGCGATGGCGGCTGGATCGCAATGGATCACTCCGGGGTAGTTCATGAACTCCGCAAGCCCAATGCCAGAAGGGTGGCCCATCAAAGGTACGAGGTCTGTGGCGTCAATTTGCGCACCTGCAGTTTCCATATAAGTCGATGGCACACAAGAAGATAGCTGCACTCGGATATCCATAAGTGTGTTCAGGCTGGCTTCCTGGAAGTAGCGGATGCCATCGGGGCCGATAACATTGGCAATCTCGTGAGGATCGCAAATTGCGGTGGTAACACCAAGAGGTGTAACGCAGCGGTCAAACTCAAACGGGGTAACAAGAGACGACCTCAATATGCAGATGCGTGTCGATAAAACCTGGCACCAACGTTTGGCCATCCACATCTATTTGGACCTTGCTCTTATAGTCTGCTCCAATACCGACAATGGTGTCTTCACAGATTGCTACATCACCTTCAATCATTGTGTCGGTTACCAGATCCCAGACAATACCACCCCGCAAAACTAAGTCAGCAGGCTCATCCCCGCGTCCCTGCGCAATTCGAGTCTCCAAATCACTCATTTACTTACTCCGCTGTTGCCATACCAAGCCTTCGCAAAACCCGTCGTTCCACAATCACCACCGCCTGATAAAATAAAACGGATAATAGGACCGATACGGCAGCAACAGTCCAGATCATGCCATAGTCAAGAAAACCGCGCGACTGATTCAAAAGATTGCCAAGCCCTTTCCCAGTTGCCAGCCATTCAGCGATCATTACGCCCAGCAGAGCACGTGGGACGGTAAGACGTGTGGCTGCAAAAAGATACGGTAGCGAGGCAGGTATTGTTACCATCCGCATCTCAGTCCAGCGACTGGCTCCATAGGCTCGCGGCAAGTCTTCGGCGCTGCGCGGAACCAATGCCAGACCCTGTGCAAGTGTGACAAAGGCCGGAAAAAAAGTAACCGATATTGTCACCCAAAGTGTCAGAGATGTCCCGCGTCCTAGGATCAGAACCAGCAGCGGCGTTAGTGCCACCAACGGCATAGTTTGCGTGACAAGCGCTAAGGGCATGAAAGCCTCAACAGCACGGGGCATCAACCGCGACGAGATAGCTAAAATGAAGGCAAAGCCCAACCCTGCAGCCATACCCACCAGAGTAATTGGCAGGGTTTCTAACAAAGCGGCCAAAAGGCGAACCTGGGCGCTTTTGGCTGTGGTTGCAAAACAGATAGTCCACAACACCCCATGGTGTTTTGGAGATCAGCCCAGGAACTCCGGTAAGTTTTATAAAGCCCCACCAGACAAAAAACGGAAGCGCAACAGTGATTAGTGTCAAAATTGTCCGTTTGACTGGGGTACTATTCATAGGCGTGGCGTTTGGCACCGCGGTGTTCAAAGTTACCGCGCGTGTCGCGCCAATGGTTCGGCGAGCGAGTAGAGCAAAGAAACCATAGGACAAACCTGCGATCAGAGTCGCGACAAGGCCTATGCCCCATAGTCTGTCTGGTTCTCCTCGCCCCAGTGAACCCAACAGATAAGCCCCTAATCCCCAGCGCCCACCTCCGCCAAACTCAGCCAAGATTGCGCCAAGCACCGCGTTAGGAGCGGCGACTCGAAGGCCAGCAAGTATGGACGGCAACGCACCTCTAAACTGTACCCGCCGTAGTATATCCCAGCGATTACCGCCATAGGCACGGATTACATCTACAGCTCGGCTATCAGTCTGACTTAGTCCAATCACAGTGGCGGTCATAGTTACGAAGTAGACACCAAGTGCGGCAAGTGCGATACGCGGCGCCATGCCAGACAGTGTCAGAGCGAGAATGGGCGCGATAGCGATTGGTGGCAATGCAAAAGCAGCGATGTTCACACCGCGAAACAGGCGTAGCGCCGTTGGAGATAAGGCAAAAATCACCCCAGCGCCGATGCCAAGTACATTGCCTATTAAAAATCCAATAGCTGACGAATAGAGGGTCGCCCAGATATGACGTGGATAGTCACCCCAATCGAACCAGAGCCGTATCAGGATTTCTGAAAGACCGGGCAAAGCGCCGTCCGCCACGAGGTCAAGCCGCCCTGCTATTTCCCAGATCATCAATAAGATCGCTGCTGCGCTCGTCCCACGCGATCGTCCAGACGCCTCAGCCGTCATGCAGCACCTCTGTAATGTGGTCGCATACCTTGTGGAACTCTGGGTCAGAAAATAACGTGGCCACCCGAGGTCGGCTGAATTCAATGTCGATCACGTCCACAATTTGACCTGGATTACCATGCATAACCACCACTCGGTCCGCCAAAAACACTGCTTCATCTATGCCGTGTGTGACCAGCAGCGCTGTTGAACCGATTTCTGTCCAGATGCGCTGCAATTCAAGGTTCATCTGCCGCCGCAGGATCTGATCTAACGCGCCAAAGGTTCATCCATAAACAGAATTCTCGGATGAGTGACTAAGGCTCGTGCTATTGCGACCGCTGGCGCATGCCGCCAGACAACTCTCCAGGCAAAGCATCTTCGAAGCCACTCAGACCAACAAGATCGATCATGTTTTGGATGTGTTCGGACTCTTTAACGATCGAACGTCTTAGAACCTCGAGAGGAACTTCAACATTACTCCGTACACTGCGCCATGGCAGCAACGCCGCGTCCTGAAACGCAACACCTGTTTCGCCAGCGTTGGCGGCTTGCATTGGCGCTTTTCCTGCTATCCAAACATCACCTTCATCCGCCAACTCTAGGCCTAAAGCAACCCGCATAACCGTTGATTTGCCGCAGCCTGATGGGCCAACGATCGCGGTAAAGGATCCCGTTGGGCAGGACAGGGTTACGTTGCGTAAAGCTTCGACAACCTTGCCCCGACCAGAAAAGGTCTTGCAGACCCCGGAAAGGGAAATCCCGTCCGGGGCCAACATCAAATCTCCTCAAGCAGGGTGGTGTCGAACATGTCGCGCGTTCCCTTGATGCCAACCTTGGAAAGCGCGCGGAGATTGGCTTCTATACCTTCTTCAGTCATCGACATATATCCTGCAGGGCTGTCCATGAGCGGCTTCTGGGCATTATTAAAGAAGATCTCGTTGTCAATTGAGCGCCCTGTGCCTGCGAACCAGGTATTAGCCCATTTTGGCGGCCACAGATTAGCATCTTTAAAATTTTCGTCCCAGCCCTTGCGTGAGGCGCGCAGCCACGATACCAATTCGGCACGCTTTGTAGAAAGTGTCTCCTCGGTCACTACAACGGTATCATTATAGATCGTAAACCCAAAATCATATAGAAGGAATGATGTCGCTTCGACGCCCTGCTGACTGATCGTGTATGGAACGTTAGTCGTGAAATCGAGGCTGGCGTCAATCTCGCCCTTGATGAGTGGCGTAGGATCATAGGCGTAAGGCACTATATTAACATTTGCCGGATCAATCCCGTTCAATGCCAGCATTGCATTGACTGAGATCACGTTAACTGGTGGTACGGCCAGTGTTTTCCCTATCAGGTCCTTGGGTTCGTTGATAGGGTTAGAGACAAGCGACACGATACCAATCGGGTTCTTCTGATATTGCGCACCAATAATCTTGAACGGTGCGCCCTGTTCCGCAATTGCCTTGATTGTGGTGTCAGGAGTGGTTAGGGCCAGATCAGCGCGACTTGCGATTATAGTGCTTTCTGGGATCACATCGGGACCACCGGACAAATAGGTTAGATCAAGGCCTTCTTCGGCATAGTATCCGTTATCGATGCCAATGAAATAGCCAGCAAACTCAGCGTCATTGATCCATGCCGCTTGCATTGTGAAAGTTGTGCCGGCCAAGGCCCGTATAGGCATTGAGGCGGCAACTGCGCTGGCAGCAGCGGTTCCGAGGAAACGGCGTCGGTTTAGTCTGAGGCTCATGGGTAGGTACTCCTTTTGTTTGGATGATCAGGCGAGGCCTTGCAAGCGCTGAAGTTCCTGCAAGGGTGGTGTTTCGGTAATCTGTTTTGGTTCGAGTAACGGCCACTTGACTCCGCTTGGCCGTTTAGCCCGTCGCTCGACCACATGCGCTTTTTTCGGAGTTAAGATGGTGTCAACCAAAATATCAGTTTCGGACGGCTGTAATTGTTCTTCAACAAGTTGAACATCGTGGACCACGGCATGAACAGGCGTATGTTCGTCCACCAGACCAATGTCAGTGAACATGCCCCATTCGAGATCAAAGAAGCCGTGGCCTTTTCCAAAGCGGACGCCGTTTACGGATACGGCGGATGCTCCAGTTACTAGATAGTCGAAGCGCCCTTTGTGTGCGATCTCTTCCAACGTGATCGGCACGCCGAAATGCTCCATCCCATCGAGCCAAGAAGCATATAGTGCTGCACCATCAGGCACTTTGGCTGGATCAAGGTAGAGAAAGCCGCGGTAAATCCCATAAGTTGACATGACGAATGGTTTGGAATCTTCAATCATACGACGGCGCAAATCTGCAAGACAATTATCAGGTGTGATGAATGCGAAGCGGCTGTTTTGATAGGCTTCGCTCTCGATAACGCGGTCGGTTGCGTCTTCCGAGCCGTCGAAGTCGGGAATGACTTCAGCAAAATTCATGTGAAACCTGGTGTCAGGCCTCGCTACGTCCTTGAGTTTAGTCCATATCCTTTGGCGGATGATTTTGGAGGTAGACATTTTTATCTTTTCAATTGTTTCTATGTTTCATAAGAATGAAACAACCGTTCCAAACGTCAAGAGAATTCTTACCCCATGGCTTCAAGATTGGTCCTCAGAATTCAGGAGCGTTCAGCGCGCCTGACGTCGAGTGAAAAGAAAATTGCACAGGTTTTACTTCAAAATCAAAACCTTGTTGAAACGCATACCGCGACGGAACTTGCTGCCAAAGCCGGAGTTTCTAAGGCAACAACTGCCCGTTTTTTCCGCAGTTTGGGATATGTTGACTTTGAAGAGGTCAGGTTACAGGCCCGCGAAGAGCGAAATCGTCGCGAACCCTATACAGCTTTCGAATCGACTTCGCAGACAGTAACCCTCGGGCGGGCCATTTCCGATCATCTTGATTTGGAACTAGATAATCTAACACGTACATTTGAAGAGTTACGCGCAGACCTCATGCCAAGTATCGCCCAAATGCTGGAAGAGGCACCTCGCATTTGGTTTGTCGGCTTTGGCGATGAACAGGGGTTGGGTCGGTTGGGTCAATCACTATTTAACCGGCTGCGGCACGGCGTGCATGAGTTGCGGGGGCAGGGGCAAACTTGGGCAAATGAGCTGTCTATGATGGGCCCGCGAGATGTCTTGATCCTACTTACCTTTGAGCCGCGTCCAAAGGTGGTGCGTGCATTGCTGGCCCATGCACGCACCACGCGAATGAGGGTAATTACGCTTACTGATCATGCCTATGCTCCACAGGCAGAACGGTTCTCTGAAGTTGTCCTTCCTTGCCATGTGGCGAGCTATGGTATGCTTCCAACGCACGCCACTATGCTTTCGATCTTGCGGCTAATAGCGGTGACTTATCTAGGACGTAACCCGGATGCTGTTACCCAGCGCATCTCAACGTTGGCGGCTATAGATGAAGAGTTTGACCTGTTTGAATAGCTGAAGGTTTCAAAAGAACTATTGACACTCTTGAATTAAATTACAGCCCTCAAGAGAAAGATCAAAAACCATAAGATAAAGAAGTCATTATTTAGCTTGGTGTGGACCACTTTTTAAATCTCTGACGAGATGGGGAGTGTTTTGTAATCCAAAGACTCTGCAAAGTCGCGCTGCACATCTCAAGCAAATTTAATCTGACAAAACCTTCGATATGGTAAAATTGACTGTCCGTTTTCACAAAGGTCTAGCATCATATGCGTATAAGCGGTTCGCCAAAAGGCGCTTGAAAGAAGAGCGCGACTGTCAGCGCTGAATATATAAAGCCAGCAACCCATATTTTGGCGATGCCTTGATCTGTTCTGCCTGCCCATGGTCCGATCAGGGGCAAAACTTGCGTGGATGGATCAGCCAACCGAACGATTAAGAGGCGCTCATCATATCCTACATGTCGTAAAATCATAATGTCTGCTTTCACCCTCGTACTCACTATTGCTCACCAAACGTAATTTCAAGCATCGCTTTCTGAATAGCGTCGGGCATGCCCGGGTCGTATTGAGTATGGGAAGCTCCCTTTACAATCTGACATGTTTTCTTCAGCGCAAAACTTTCACTTTCAGTTCGCTCGTCCGTATCTGCTTCGCTCTCTAATAGCTTTTCGATAACTTCGTAGGCAAAAGCGGGGGGGCAGAGCATGTCAAATTCGCCGGTGATCAATCTTATTTTTTTCCGTAAAGAGCGAACAAGTTCCTCGCGACTTTCGATAACACGCTCACCATCTCCGTTGATTTTCGCAACTACTGTCTCAAGAAAGTTTTTCGAGTTAATTGAAGAGGCATGCGAATTCAAACTCTTGTAAAAGCTCAAACCCAACTTAACGATATCCTCATCTGAAGTCAGTAGCTCGATACTGGTTGCGGGGGGATTAGCATTGTTGGCACCTACAGTTGCGCCCAGAGCATCCCACTTCAACCAGCTTACCGCTGCTTTTTGACTTTTCTCTGGGCTATCGCCCGTCATCAATTCCCAATATTTGTTTACGAGTTCTAACCCGGGATTTTCAGATTTTTTCAATCTTTCCAAATCAGCTCGTGTCTTGTACCCAACATGCCCGATGAAATGGCGCCACTGCGCAGGATAATACTTTCCCTTGCCGTTTTTACCGTCCCCATAGTCGTGGTCCAAATCCTGCTCCCGAATCAGCCATAATCCGCGCAATACCAAACCGGAAACAGTACTCCCAAAATATTTGGCGGCATACGCCAACCCTAGAGTAGCGCCATTCGAACCGCCATAAACAACAGCCCATTTGTCGATACCAAAATGCTGCCTTAACACTTCACAATCGTCGATGTTTGCGTCGATACCGGTGGAGGTATCGGTCCCAGTAACCTCTTCAATTTTAGACCGTCCCCACCCGCGTTGATGAAAGTAGATTATTCGAAACTTAGAGCGTATCTCTTCGCTCAAAATATCCAACCTGTGCTCTTCATTTTCCGCTGGTCCCCAGCCGCCGTGCAGGACCAGCATCGGTGCGCCATCTGGGTTACCGAGTTCGACAGTATACAGCGAGAGACCGGTTTTTACTTCGACCATTGATGTTTGTGAGTTGTGAGCAATCTGAGATACCATCCTAGATTTCCTGAGCAATTTTCGACAAGGCACTTCAGCTTTACTACGAAGCTTGCATGTATGTTATCATATAATCTTGGCGACAGATTACCTATGCATCCCCATTCTCACTTGGCGGAATGAAAGCTAAAGAATGATATACTCCTCCCACCGCAGCGGCTTGTTGCATAAAGCAATCACTCCACTATACATCGGGAGGACCACTTCTGGGACCGCTTTATGATTTCAATTGAAAATAAGTATATGTAATTAAATAGAAGTATAGAAAGTACGACGTCCTCTCCTGGGCACCAAAATTCTAGTAGAATTTATAATAAAACAAGCAAAAACAGTGGTATAGTTTTGAAGTGGACCACTTTTGGGACCGCTTACAGGACCAGTTTGTCGAAACTGTTCGCTAAATAGTCAGCGTTAAACCACCGGTTTTACTTGCAACTGGCAGCTAAGTCTCAAAGCTAACAGCTATGAGTGATGATATGCCGCTTAAACTCCGACGCTATGTATTTCGCCGTGCCAATGGCAGCTTTCGATATAAACGCAACGTTCCTTTGCATCTTAGAGCCCTGATTGGGAAAGCAACGCTCTATCGCCAGCTTGGGGATAGCTACAAAGAAGCCATGCAAAACCTGCCCTTAGTACATGCTCGAATCGAAGCACTGCTAGAAGGTGAGAAAGAGAAATCTGCACGAGATCGCAGTATTGAGATTATTAGGGGTGCGCTGGGCGATGAAGTGGCGGACATGGTGCTGGCCAATGCCGTACCTGAGTATTCTGAGATTGAGGATGCGCTTAATGAGTTGGGTAAGGCTCTACATAAGCAAAAGCTACCTTCAGAGATTGTAGAACAAGTTTATTCAGGCAAGTTAAGGCAAGAGGTCATAACGCTTGAGACGGTACTTAAAGACTACGTTGCCTATAAGTCAGATACACCCAAAGCAGAAAAGGAAATTACGCAGCGGGTTGAAAGGCTGCGTAAAGACATGCAGCACATCTACGGTAAGCAAAAGCTTAAGTATGTCTCGCTTAGTGATATCAGCAGGCAAGATGCCAATGATCTAAGGGATCACCTACTAAGCCGTGTGTCGGCCAATAGCGCTGTTAGAATGCTGGGGGTTGTGAGAACGGCTATTAACCATGCAATCGTGGAGCATAGTCTCAACATCCCCAATGTTTTTACAAACCTTCGCATTAAAGGTGCGGGTGCCAGTAAGCTAGATAGGCTACCGCTGAGTGACACTCAGATCGTTCATTTAGAGACAGCTTACTCGAATGATACAACAGCTTGGGCGCTGTTTGTTTGTCTGAGAGATACGGGTTGCAGAGTATCAGAGATAGCGGGCCTGAGGGTCAAAGACTGTGACACTGACAAAGAATGTTTAATCATATCCCCTACCCCCTGGAGAACACTAAAGACCAATAACTCGCACCGCTCTGTGCCACTCTCGCCAGAGGCTATCAAAGCCCTTGAGGAAGTATTCCAAGGCAAAGATCCTGAGGCACCTCTCTTTCCCCGATACGCAAAGGAGCGTGGAGGGGATAACTGCTCAGCCATGCTCATGAAGCGCCTCAGAACCATAATCACAGACAAGAAGCTTACGATGCATTCACTACGCCACCGCATGAAGGACAAGCTGAGGAATACAGGCTGCCCGGAGGCCATCTCCATGGCCATACTCGGGCATGGCTCTAACACAGTCGCTGCGAACTATGGTTCAGGCTATGCCCTAGACGTCATGGGAGCATATGGAAACGGATTTGGTAAATCATTAAAATCAAAAAGTTCCGAGGGTTTGCGAATTACGGATTGAATTTATAAATACACCAAGGTCGATGGACACAGTCTCGATGAATTACGTGCTTTTGCACTTTTGATGGGCGTACTATTGCATGTCCTAATGCTCTTCCTGGAACTATTTGATGGCTCCGAACCAAGATTCGGTGGCTCCATCATCTTTATTTGGATCCACACATGGCGCATGGGAGCTATTTATGCAAGAAGGTTTTTTACCGCCCTCATATACAGAAGAGAGATGTCGGCAACTACGCAGTTAATAGGTTGATCAGATTGGGTGTACTTATCTTGCTTTTAGGGCCGTAATTCCAGAAATTTGAAGGGACCAATGATTTCTTCAAACTACCTTGAGCTTATTTCATGGCTCCTATATGATGTTCCATTCACATTGCGTTTAGACCATTTGTGGTTCCTGTATTACTTGTTGATATTTTATGGAAATTGTTGCTTAAGCGCATTACGCCAAAGGTTTAAATTTATCACTGATTATTGAGCTGAGCTTTTCCCGCATTTTTGTTTTGTTGCCAATACTGATATTACTTTCTCCACTCAACAAGCCTACAGGCGGTATTTTTGGAGATATTCCAACCACATTCGGTGAAGTGAAACTTGGTTCAATGTTATTCATGGCTTCGTTCTTTTTGATTGGAATGCAGATACAAAAGAGTGCGCGTTTCCTCGAATCAGTTACAACTCAAGAATTCGCTTTTGGCTGCCCATCTTGATAATAGTGAGTTTGGTGCCGATTGGCTTACTGGGCTGGGGCGGAATGAAAGATGATCCTTTCGTCCCAGACAATATTTGAGATGTGGATTGCCAATGGGCTATCTGGCAGTGCAGCTTTGTTACTTGTGTTTTCAATAATGGGCTTTGCTATGCAGCAAATCTCATCGAGCGGCCCAACTCTCAACTGGCTGATAAAGCTTTCATATCCAATTTACGTATTCCATTTAATGTTCGTGACTAGCGTCAGTGGGACCTTAATGTATTGGGCGTCAATGATGGCTTGTCAAAATTTGAGTTCGCATCAGGAATTCTTGGGCCAGTGATAATCTATTACGCCATAGTTTTCTGGACGCCGCTTGATTGGGTGTTCAATGGTTATAAAAACTCCAAGTAACGATCAAAGTCATCTTAAACTAATTACTATTTTGAATAATGGTGTGCGAAATAGCCTGATGCTAATAAGTGTATATTTTGCGAAATTGTTTCTACAAACCGGGTGATTGATCAAGGAAACAAATGTTTTGTTGTTCGTAGATGCCTTCCCAGTCATTGAAAAGGGGCACACACTGATTATACCAAAGCGGCATATCTCAGATTATTTTGACACCACTGATGATGAAAAAGTTGAAATACAAAATCTTTTATGAAACATCGACAGTTTACTGCTGCATTGTGATGAAAAATCAAAGGCTTCAATATAGGAATTAATGTCGAAGGTCTCAGGTCAGTTGTTTCATTAGTTGTCCATGTACATCTTATACCCCCCAGGCTTGGGGATGTTCATAATCCCCGAGGTTTATTTAGAGGCGTTATTCCTGAAAGCAGCAATATAAATGAATGAACTCACTTGAGATAATACCAGCAAACTACCAGAGTGTCCCCAAAGTGGCACGAGGAGACGGCTTAAAGGCTAAGCATAAGAGGTGTATCAAAAAAGGAAGTGCTTAAAGAGAGCATCAGAGAGCAACCCTAAAGACATAGAAAAAATATCCCAAAGCTATGGAAATAAAGACAGCCTTAATAGCAGACGATAAAGAATAAATTGTATTGTAGTTTGTTCTAAGCTGACAGGGTGTTGGGAACACCCAAACCCTTATGTATTTTATATTATATATTACGAATTAAGTATTACGACTTACATATTACGTCTTACGAATTACCCGTTACAGCTTATCCTTTAACCCCTGCCTTAGGAGCCTTTCCTAAGGTGTTTTTTATTTATGTATTAAGAACAGAAAGATAAATTAGAATGACCAAGTATATTGATCCAAAGCTCTCTCAAGAGACCCTAGAAACCTACCAAGGCTATAGCCTTCAGGTGTTTACATCAGGGCGCATTAAGCTCAGCTTTCATAAAAGCCATAAAGACAGAGTTGAGTATTATGCAGTAAAGCCTAAGCGCTCCAGAGAAGCTTATAAGCGTCAGTATAATCGTAGTGCCTTAACTAAGCCCGAGCATTACCAGTTAATGGAAGAGCTACTGGCTGAACACCACAACAGCCTCATCTACAGGGTGCACCTTAAGGGGGATATTAATGCTACTGCTGATAATGCCCATGTGCTTATCTTAACAGAAAAGAAGCATCAGTATGTGTTACTAGATACGCTAACCCACCAATGGCAGCTAACAACTCAAGTCATAAACGCCTTACTAATAGCAAGTGGTCCTAAGAAAGGACGCAGTGCTATCTTCAATGAGTACATGGCCAGCTATCAGCATGACTGGGCGGATATAATCTTCACTGAGCAGGACTACAGAGACGGGTGTCGTGCAGATACAGTTAGTAGATCTGTTCACCACGGTCAGTCATCAAGATGATGACTTTACGTTCTAAACCTAAAAGGCAACATCATCCCCGTGGTAGGCATGAGGGCTATAACGTTCAAACTTTCAAAACTTAGAGAGCGAAACAGACCTTCGCTGCGTGGACATCAATGTCTGCTATGTGGACGAAGTTGCCCTTCCAGAATGCATTACGAACGGCAATTTGTTGGGTCTTTAAATCGAACAGCGTGAATTTTATTCGATGCAGTTACTCGTAGGGTGCTTGTCATTGATAAATCTCGAAACCTTTCGAGACCCGTATAAATCAAATGAGCTGCCGATTCAAGCTGACGCCGAGTTGTAAATGACCGGCATTTTCCCTGTCCATGTGTTCCACGTTTTGTCAGAATAGATTAGTTTGGCCATAAAGTGTGCGACGTTGATACGACTGGTAGTTCCGGCGTCAAATATCGCATTTCGAGTTGGTGACTCGAGAATCTTATAGTCCGTCACTTCAGTTTCCATCGATTAGCTCCGTCAGGACGGACAGCGACCCATTGTATTTGCGGGATGGTTCTGACCAATTTTTGTGCAGTAAATAGTCAAAGCGGCTTTTTCGTTGTCGACGTGGGGTGGCAGTACCAAACGAAGCAAGCCAATAACGCATTTTTGATTGAAAGAAATCCGCTCATCCAAATCCTGATTGCTGTTCCCAGTTGTGTTCATAAGAAAATAAATTTGATGGCCTCAGTTGGTTCGTTTTCGCGGATAGCGTCGCACAAACGGCAGACCGCGTCAGTTACAAGCCTGGTGGGTCTTCCGTATATTCCTTGTTGTTAAACAGCCCCAAACAGGAAACCACCGCGTGACATCCCCGCACAAGAGTAATTGCGCCAGTATTACTCATATCCAAAATGCTCTTTTCAATCACGGACAAATTGGCGTGGTTTTTTACCTTTAGGCACGCTTTCAAGGGATCTTACAACGATCCTAACTGCTTAATGTTTTAGAAGTTCTTCCACAAGCAGATGTCCAGTAGGCTCCACTGCGTCTTCGATAATGAGAATAGTCATATTCGTTCCAGTCTTCTGGGTTCTAGCTTTACTGTCTGCGCGTTCAGGGGTATTTTTTTGCTATGCGAATTGACTAAATTTTATGTTTTGATATGCATATATGCATGGATTGTGATCGATTGCTGATTGGAATAAAGTATGGCGTTTTTGGTGACCAGAGGAAGGTTCACTATCTGCAGCCGCGTGCTTTGGAAGATGGCACAAATCCAACGCCGGGCTCGTCAGGTCACTGGGTTTCGAGTAAGAGTTTGGCATTGTTCTGTTTGAATGTAGGTCGCAGTCTACAACTTACCCTGGTGGTGCAGAACTTTGACTAAGCGTCCGCGTTTGGGGATAGCAGGCCGTGTTTCGATGAATGCTTTTGGTCAACGCAAGCGCTAAAAGGAAAAATCTGTATTTCTGCCAGTGAAACTTATGCCGCTGTGTTGTTACCTCCACTATTAATTATGTATTTTGGAACCGGATATTCATGTCGAAATTGTTGTCGCCAATCATGCAAGCGATCTGCGCCGCCGCGAAGCCGATATCGCAATCCGTAACTTTAGGCCGACGGAACCCGATCTGATTGCCAAGAAGGTCGGAGTTGATGCAGTACTATACGCAACGCCAGACTATATCGAAAGTGCTGGCTTCGGCAACCCAACAATGCCCCAAGAATTGCAGCATGCACATTTTGTGAATTGGACTATGCGGCGGTGTTTATGATCAAAGGCCCAATAGGTTCATTCGGTTTGACTGAGGAAAACTTTCCCGCTTTTAACGGAAAGCCATCTGGTCATGTGGGAACCAGGCGCCAAGGGAGCGGCCATCGGTATTCTGGACGCTCACATTGGTGATGCGGACCAATCGTGCAAACGTGTCCTCCCCGACCTTGAACCGCTTATCTTCCCCATCTGGCTCGTTTCTACACAGGGGAACTCACTACGAGTCATTGCATTCGAAGGGTCTTTGATTTTCTAGCTGAGGAGCTTCATCGAGGATAAGAGCACTTGCATGAAGCAGGCGTTTTGTTGCAAACAGAAAATTGGTAAGTTGGGCTCTAAACAGCCATTTGCTGCAATTTGAAAGAATGACCGCTTTAGCCCAGAGAAAAATCTGAGCCGCTAGGGCCATTAAGTTTAAAACGTTTGGCAAAGACGTCTAGAGTCCAGGTATACTAGCATGGATATTTCGGCTCGCCACCGCATCCCCAACCCTAAATAGGTTATGACCTCCATAATTAGATATGCTCGGTTGTGCCTCACCTGCTATCAACGCCGGAATATCAACTATTCCATGGGTTTGCCGCGTTGGCCACCAGCTCAGTAGTAAAGCTCGTCATTCGGCAATGTGCCGTGTTCGACCACAATATAATCTGCCTTTAATTTATAGGGATGGTCGCCGTAATCAGAGTTAAATTCAGCTAGTACTCCGTTACCTTCGGCTGATACTGTTCAACCTGAAATCAGGTGTCACCTCAACCTGATGGTCATGAAACGCTTTAATATACATCGGGAAGTTTGATGCCCCCATTTCATGAACCGCATGGCGGTCGGGCGTTACCAGACGCACTTTAAACCCGCGCTTTGCGAGCTCAACTACTGTTGATGCAGCTTGATGCTGTCCGTGGTCATCATAAACCAAAACCATCTCTTCACCCGAAGCTATCTTGAGCGCCTCCCCTGACAGCACATCCCATGTTGAGTGCGCCAGTTCACCACCCTTAATATGCTCAATATCAGGCACACCACCTGTTGCTACCACCACAATATCAGGTTTGAGGGATTCGATCATCTCGCGATCTGCAAATTGTTGCCAATGGATATCAACCCCCAGCCTCATTACCTCACTGCTCAGCCAATCAACAATGCCGATCGTGGTCTTTACGTACCTGACTTTTTGCAGCAAGGCGAACTTGTCCCCCTAATTCAGAAGACGCTTCGATCAACGTCGTCGTGCCCTCGCAAGGCTCGAAACACGGGCCGCTTCTAACCCTGCAGGCCCGCCACCGACAACCACAACCTTTTTTGCTGTGCCGCCAGATGGTGGAGTGATATGTGGAATACTTCGTTCTCGAGTTGTCGCAACATTATGGATGCACAACATCTCACCTTCATTATAGATGCGGTCAATACAATATCCTGCCCCCACACAAGGTCGGATTTCTTCGGCGCGGCCCTCTTTAAGTTTATTGACCAAATGCGGATCAGCGATATGCGCCCGCGTCATGCCCACCAAATCAACCAGCTTTTCTTGGATGGCATATCGCGCGGTTGCAAGGTCAGGAGATGCGCGCGCATGGATGGTTGGCGTTTTCAGCTCAGCCTTAAACGTCCCCGCCAATTGCAGGAACGGAGCCAGCTCTTTAAACATTGCAGGTACCGGATAATTTGCCAGCATATATTCCGTATCTGACCTCCCTACATTTAGATTGAAATAATCAATCGTACCGTCTGCTTCAATAATCTTCAGGGCTTCCTAACGCTTCTTCTTTTTGCAAGCTTCTGTTAGCTTACTGTCCATTTCAACCCGCGCGCCAATCACAAAATCAGTGCCACTATTCCTCTTTAACCTTGTCATAAAGTTCACGCAGAAAACGCATCCGCCCTATTAAATCGCCGCCATATTCATCATCACGCAGGTTTGTATCAGGCGAAAGAAACTGCCAGGCAAATGCCCATTTTGCAAAATCTTCAACCATCAAGCCCTGCGTCACGGCGTGCGGCGGCAACATAATCACCAATAACGCGTTTGATGTCAGCATGGTCCATCACTTTCGGAAACCCTCGATGGGCAGGTTCACGCACGCGAAAGGTGCAATCACTGGCAGCCAATCGCCGTCATTCCACGTAGTTCGGCGTCCCAAATGCGAAATTTGGCACACAATACGGCAATCTTCTTTATGGATGCGCTCAGCAAATTCTCTAAAATAAGGGATCATCCGATCAGACGACACATCTAGCTGACCGAAGACAGAAGGTGAGTCAGGGCTCACGCAAGATGACCCAACCTATCCATCGTCATCCCGATCCCGCCTTTGGCTTTTTCCAAATGGTAACGTTGATATCGCTCTTTTGGCATACCATCCTCTGCTAATGCAGGCGCGTGGTACGTGCTGACAATACGATTTTTAAGAGTCATCGCCCCCAATTGAAACGGCAATAAAAGCGGGTCTGACATGGCACACTCTCAATTGAAAATTTGAGTTCAAAGTATTCGCAAATATGAATTTAGACGGTGCACGAATGCGCCCTTTAAGGCTAAACCACCTTAAATTTTGTCAATTGTCTAGCCCCTATACTCGCCCAGTCATTTTAAGTCGGTTGTACTAAGTAAGAATTACTGTTTTTTTCTAGGCATAGCTACACACAGGTTTGTGGAGCCAGGAAAGTCCAGTGAAAAGAATTTTTTATGACAGCAGAGCTCTGTCGAAAGTCATAATTTTGGTGCGTCTTGTAGCTCTACTTTAAAAACCAAAGAACGAAAAAGAACTTTACTCTTTAGCTCTCGGCAGGCAGAGCGTGTTTTAGCGCTCATGGACCCAAAGGTCAGCGTTGCGGACAAAGCCGACTTTTAAGCTCAAAGCCTTAATGTTGATTTTAGGCCTATTGATAATTTCAGGATTGCAAAATGCTAAATGGCCTTTCCATTACCGATATTCTTATTAAGGTTGAGGTTGCGTGCCGGTATCATCCAGCCAAGCCACTTGTGCGTTTAAGGAAACTGCTATGCCGATTGATTTTGCAAATGCCCAATCAACTGACACTAAAACGATCCCTGTGATCGACGTTTCAGTGCGGTTTCTGGTGACGGCATCAACGGTGTTGCAGACGCGATTTACGCCGTTGCCGCGATAAACCATGGTTTTTTTATATCTCGAACCATGGGATAGAATCTGCCCTGATGGAACAGGCATTTGCAGTCGCCAAAGCATTTTTGAACTACCCGAAAGCGAAAAACAAGCTGTCGCTGTGGACAAAATCAACGCGGCTGGCTGGCGCAGGATGTCGCGTTTGCAGGGTCAAAGACCCATGACCTAAAAAAGAGGTCTTCTTTTGGGGCGCGCACACGGCGGCAGATGACGCGGACGTGTTGCTGGCAAACCGCTATGCGCTCTGAACCAATGGCCGAAAGATTTTCCCCGCCTCTGCAGATTTGGTTCCTTACTACGACGCCGTTTGTAAAGTGGCTCGCTGCGTCATAGGCGGCGGTGGCCATCAGTCTTGATCAGCCCGCCGACTTCTTTGATGAAGTTTTATGCTAAACCCCTCGCGCAGGCAGATGGTTTATTACCCAGCATCAACAGCGCGAGACGAAGCAGAGGCCCGCTTCGGCGTTGCCCCACACACGGATTTCGGTGTGCTGACCGTTTTGATGCAAAGACAGCAGTGGCGGGCTTCAAGTGCGAGCTAAATCTATGACTGGATCGAAGCGCCACTATTCCTGGCACTTTGGTTTGCAATATCGGTGATCTATTTGGCGCGATGGAGCAACAAACGATTTGCCTCAACTGTGCATCGCGTGATTAACCGTACCAGCCACCCGCGCTATTCCATACCCCGTATTTTTTGATCCGCATACAGATACAGTCATTGATCCGGTCTGATCTTGGCGTATCCGCCCACAATAGCCTGTTCGACCCCGTCCGCACCGGGCAATATATCATGGAACGCAATGCAAAGAGCTTTGCCCAATATAAAAAATAGGGAAATCGAGACGGCTAATCCATTTTTAACGCAAACAGATTGACGAATATCATTGCGGTTCTTCTTGCCTAAATCTCAACCTTAAGAGCAGCCATTGATAAAGAGTGCAAAATTAGTCACTTTGCGCTGCTCAGCCGCCATTCGCTGCAATGCGATTAAATGTCCGCTTTGGGTGGGCGCGCCATGCCTTGTAAATGTTGACGCAGCAATCCAAAATAGCCTCCCCTTTCTTCGGTGGAGGTTTTTAAGCTTTGCGTCAGTTGAAAAACCCGCGATGTGGCAACAACCGTCAAGCCAGACTTTTGTCCGTGGTATTTTCTTAGAACCCATACAATACTTTTGCCGAATTCGTTAACAAATATGGAGGATCGAGCAAAAACCCTAACTTTCTCAGTCACGCTACAAAGTAGAAATCCAATTTTGCAGGATGCAGCAGCACGGTTATCTGTTACCTCTAGAATGACCAACACGATTCCTGAACCATCCTGCAGCGCGAGTACCTGAGGAGGCTCTGCACGGTCGAAACATTCGTCTTTCAAGTTTACCGTTAATCGCTTTAGAACTCACTGGGTTTCGCAGTCGAAACTTGATATGTTTTGGTTCGAGATAAGCGTCCAAACCTTCTCGTCCAAGTTCACGACCCTGACCCACTCATTTTCCAACCACCAAATGGGGCTTGAAGCTCTGAAGTGTCGTTCACGTTGACGCCCACGGCACCAAACTCCAAGCTTTCCGCCAGCGTCCAAAGTCGGTCTAGATCCTTGCCGTAGATGTAAGCTGCGAGCCCATACTCTAGGCCGTTTGCGATATTCAGCATTTCAGCTTCTGTCTCATAAGCGGCAATGGCGGCGATGGGGCCATAGGTTTCCTCGATCATAGGCAGCGCGTTCAGAGGTGTGTCATCCAGCACAGTCGGGCGGAAGTAATGTCATTGGCAAACTCTGATGCTTGCGGTGTAGCGCCGCCCGCTATCAGACGCGCGCCCTTTTGGGTGGCGTCCTGAATGTGCCGCAACGCACGATCTGTTACCGAAGCATTCAGTGTTGGTCCATAACTCACGCCATCCTCAAGCCCGTTGTTGTTCCGTCGCATCCGCGAGCGCCCAGCTATAAGAGCTGAAAACTTTTTATGGACCCGTTGATCTACAAGGAATCCGGTTCACGGTGATACATATCTGACCCATATTGGAAAAGGCACGCCGGTGAGCGGCTATGGCTGCCTCTGCGATGTCAGCATCGGCAGTTACAATGGAATGGCATGACCGCCAGCGAGTTCCAGACAGGTACGCTTGAGGTTTCCAGCAGATGCGCGCAAAATGGCTGCCCTGCCCCCACAGAAGCGTGGTCGCTGAAATGATCCGAACATCTTTATGGGAGAGAGCGCTTTGCCAGCCACCCGGACCAAGCCCTGGTAGGTCTGTTATGGCACCGGAGGGAACACCAGCCTCGTGCAGGCAATCAACAACCATTGCGATGGCCAATGGCGTCTCATGTGGTGATTTCACGACCAATGGCACCCAGCAGCTAAAGCCGGGCCAACTTTTCCAGCAATACAGATCAACCGGGTAATTCCACGGTACTATAGCGCTTCGCCACACCCACCGCTTGACGTGACGAGGTTGCGAATATCAGGCGCAGAAGCGGGGCGGATCGACCCATAGATACGTGTGCCTTCCTCTGCGTAGTACCGTAGCACTTCGGCCCCGAACGAAATTTCCTTAATATTATCAGAAACAGTTTTGCCTTGTTCTGCTGGAGTAAACGCCATGTCCGGCGTACGCTCATCGATCAAATTGGCCGCGCGCCGCAAGATATCGCCGCGCGCACGTACGCCCATCGCCTCAAAATCAACACGAACCGCATCGGCGGCCGCAACAGCGCGATCAACAATGGCAGCGTCTGCCAGAAGCGTAGATCCGACACGGTCCGGTGGCAGGATTGAAAATGATGTGAAGGTCTCAGGGCCACTGTGCATTTCCCAGTGGCCATTAATGAAGAAAAATCCACGTTCCCGCATACCACTCACCTTAGCTTCAATCGGCGGGCAAGCTCCGCATAATTACGATCATTCTGTTCGGTCGCGGCCACTTTATCCGTGGTGTTGGGGCTTTGCATGATGAATGGCTCTTTTCAGAGCGACGACACGCTCAGCCGTCGCAGCATTGATCGCATGACCGATGGCGATAGCGATAGACGTCGCAGGTCGCCTTGGTCTTACCCCGCATTCCTCGACCTCAATTCCCCGCA
Source organism: Rhodospirillales bacterium (assembly GCA_038143065.1). Classification (GTDB taxonomy): domain Bacteria; phylum Pseudomonadota; class Alphaproteobacteria; order Bin95; family Bin95; genus VMCJ01. The sequence goes on from JAYQLI010000012.1 coordinate 40,652, forward strand.
TCCCCTAAAAGGCACACCGGTGTCACGATAACGACATCTGCCAGTTCAAACAGCCGCTTGCCGCAAGAATGACGCGAGAGTGACGGGAGGAATGCGGGGATGGAAGTAACCCCAATCAGTTTCAGCCGCTTTGCCCTGCGGCAATATCAAGTGTGACGGCATTCAGACCGGAGTGAGAGAATATGAGCATTGCGTCCCCTTGAACGGTATCATGCGCAGCAAGGATCGCATCGCCGTAGCCTTCCTGACTATGGATGAACCGGTACTGCCGCGCGCCTCATCCCAGAGAACCCGGTGGAACGAAATCATGGAACTTTCGACAATTGGCCCGAAAACCTGTGACGGTCCCGTGCGCGGAAACATCTCCATTGCGGCAAATGAACCATGGCCTGTACCAAATGTGAACACCAACTTGTCGTCAAGGATCGCCTTGGCACAGATATCTGCAACGGCGTTGATTGCGTCGCTTTGGCTGTCTTGAACCTTTTGCAACCGTTCAATCAGATCTGAAAGATAACGGGTTGGCATATCGTTCATGGTATTCATCCTTTGTCAGTGATTGCATCAAGGGCGATTTGGAACATTCGGGCTTCGCCCGCGGCCAAAGGGTCAGACCTAATTTTTCCTGGCTGATCCCATCAACGGTGCCCAGACACAACGTTGCCGACGCAACACCAAGATCGCCAGCCGCAGCAATGAGCGCCGAGGTCTCCATATCCGTGGCAAGGACACCCTTGTCATGCAGCGTTTGACAATATTGTAGACACGCGGCCCTGGCTGGCGTCTCAATCGCAAACATATCACGGCAGAAAGCATCAAAAAAGTCGCAAAAAGCCCGGTATGAGCAATGACACCCTGTCCTGACAGCTGCGGCATTCAAGCGTGGACCAGCTCTTCATTCGCTGTCAGTTTGCCGCCATCGCGGTTATACGCCCCACCGGTACCCTCATAGCTCGGCGCATCTTGGCTGATCAGAAATTCGCCAGGGCGTGCTGGAGGGAAATGCATCGCCGTGCCTATTCGAACGAACCGTTTTAGTCCGAGATAGGCCAGTTCATGCAGGACAATCGTTGCAATAGGCGATCCCATTCCAAAGGCGGCAATGCTGACGCGGACGCCATTGTAGTGGCCCGTGACGGTCTGGAGGCCGCGTTTGATGGGCAGGAAGACAGGATCGAACAATCGTGTCGCAATTCGGTCGATACGGTCAGGGTCACCGACAAGGATCGCACATTCTCCGACATCATTTGGGCTATGCCCCAGATACCAAGCGCGCTTTGTCATAAAGCTGGTCCTTTCTCTTTGAGTGAGGAGGAGGTTCGCCGCTACAATCCCCGCCTTTGCCGCCTCGACGGGCGTCGCGCCAGACATCTGCTGTGATGAAGCCGCCTGCAAAACTATCTCCCGAACCGGTCATATCCCGACACTTGGCAGGTGAAACCGTCAGCAGGGTTTCGGTGCCGTCAATTGTAACACTGACGCCTTCTGCACCCCGTGTTTCTATCACGATAGCCGAGGTCGCTGTTACCATCCCGCGTTCTGCCCTATTGCAGAAAATAACATCTGTAGAAGCGCTAAGTGCCGCGCAGATCTCTGGCGTAAAACTTTGCGCATCATCTTTCATGGCCCAATACAGACGGGAATTGGGTGCACGGGCTGATAGTATATCTTCCGTGACCTGCGGTGGCCCAACAGACACACATAGATGCGAAGCATGACCGATGAGACGCTTTTGTGAGTCTGTCAGAACTCTTGACCAGGTGCCCCGGGGTCGTAAAGACATGTACATGCGCCGTCCGGGTCAGGTCAGCATAGCAACTGGGGACCGAGCACCAGATATCTGTGCCACCCCTCTGTTAATAGACCATATCTTTGCAATTCCTTCTGAGCCAATCGCCCAACTGATCATCTCCGACCCATCAACGGCGCAGCTTTCAAACCTGCCTGCAAGGTGGCCCCCAGCTATATATGATGGACACCCGCCCGCACGCGGCCATGTTGTCCTCACGGCCCGCGCGGTTCGCTCAGCACCACTGGTCCCTCACAGATACATCACATGATCCAGGCTGGCATATCCGGTGACGACCAACATCAAGTAAACATCTCCTTGGCCTCAGCCAAGGTGACTACCCGCCCGAGATATCGCGAGATATCCTCAAGGCTGGCGTCACCTAGATTTGCGCGGTTTGTATTGACTGCATCACCCACAACAGCCACGTCAAACCCATGCCCAAAGGCGTCCTGTGCAGTGGCGCGCACACAGACATTGGTTTTAACGCCACAGATAACGACGCTATCTACACCCTGTTCGCGCAAGAACAGGGACAATTCTGTTGCAAAAAATGCGCTATAGCGCCTCTTCTTGAGTGTAATTTCTCGTTTGCGGTCCTGAGGGCCAAAACCCTTAAAGAACGCGGCGTCGAAGCCACCTTCGATCCCATGAAATGGCAGTTTCGGTTGTTCGAAATCGGTGAACCCGTCACGGTGGACATCGGCGATATGGACTATGATGGCTTCGGTCGCGGCGACAACGCCAATCAGATCCAAACAAGGCTGAACGACGTCAGATGCCGCCGGATAGTAATTTCCGCCATCCGGGTGCAGAAAGAATTCTGCATATCGATCACCAAAGTGCTATGCTCATGCTTTTGCCTTTCTCTGTGCCTGGATGCTGGCTACAACCAAAGCGATGAGTACCATCACGTAAGGCAGCATGCCAATCAGCTTGGGCGGCAAACCTTCAAGCTGAAGTCTGATTTGCGCAGCTTCGAGCGCCCCAAATAGCAGGCAAGCAAAAGCTGTCGTGACGGGATCGGTCGCGGCCGAAATAAAATGCCGCCAAAGCGATAAAGCCAGCCGTAAGCCCTTCATTAAATAGCCCAAGCGATACCAGCGCCAGATGCGCACCGGCAAGGCCACAAAAGAACCCGGCGCAGGCCGTGGTGAAATCCTGAATGGTCAAATGCTGCAAAACCAGATCGCGCCATCTCTGAGGCGTTTCCGGTTGCGCGAATCCAAAGCCCGATACGTGTGCTGGCCAGCACAAATGGCAATAAACCAACTGTCATCCAAGCGAAAAGCGTCAATGGATCAAGCGCCGCAAGACTTGGTCCGACCAGTGGCACGACCTCAAGTCCAGCGGGCAGAAGCTTTGGCAAAAGCGCTACATCAGGAAGCCGCAGAGTGCCTGATGAGCGATACACCCAACTGAGAATGAAACCGAGTACACCGGCCACCAAAATGTTCAGACCCAAACCAGCAACAATCATATTAGCTCCGGCGCGCGTAATACTGAGAGAGAACAGCCAACCAATTGCGGCGCTAGCCAAAGCTGCAGCCAAACAGGCGATAATCCAACTGCCCGTGGCTGAGGATACAATCACAGCCACAAAAGCCCCGGCCAACATCTTGGCCTCAAGCCCGATGTTCACGATGCCGGCGCGTTGTTGATCCAGCCCGCCCATTGCCGCCAAAGGATTGGCGTTGTTAACATGATTGCGGATGCGATTAGATGCTCAAACTGCATGGGTCTGCCTCCGTCTGTTCTTCATAAGACGCGCGGCTTCGATGACGGCAAAGATCATCACTGTCCCTTGAATGATATTTACCAGTCTAATGGAATATTTGAAAAGAAGAGTTGGAACCGTTGTCCCGGCAGAGGCTAGAGCTCCGAATAGCACTGCGCCAAACAAAATACCGATCGGGTGGTTCCGTGCTAGCAAGGCCACGGCCATGCCTGTAAAACCATATCCGGGTGAAAACCCGTCTGAGAAGCGATGCATCTGCCCCAACCCATGTGATGCACCGCCAAAGCCGGCAATCACGCCGGACAACACCATGACCAAAATGATGACCGCAGGAACCGAGATCCCGACCGCACGCGCGAAGCGGGGGTTTTGACCCACCACCGCTCCCTCGAAACCTGAGGGTGTGTTGCGGCACCAGGTCCAGTAGGCAATGATGCAAAGTAGCCCGATGATGAAGCCTGCGTGTAATGTTGAGGGTGGCATCAAACGCTCAAGTTCAGCAGTTTCATGAATGAGCGGCGTGACGTTGTTTTCCGGATTGGGGTGACAGAAGGGGACCATTGACCAAGTACCCACTGATACCGGCTGCAATGAAGTTCAGCATCAAGGTTGAGACAACTCATCCGCCTCATACTTTGCCAAAAGCACGCCGGGCAGCCATAGCCACAATCCGCCTGTTACTGCCGCAGCGATAAAAGCCAACGGGATAATTCCACTCCAATAGACGCAGGGAGCGTGAATGCGACAAAAAAATTGCAGCCAAACCACCTAAGACAAACGCGCCATCCACACCGACGTTGAATACGCCTGAACGAAAGCAAATGGCTGTGGCGACAGCGGTGAACAGCAGTGGCGTAGACGCAGAAAGTGTGGCCGCAAATCGCCGGACATTTCCGAATGCTTCTGTTGCCATCAGAGTAAGGATTTCAACTGGGTTTTCGCCAATTGTCAATAGAACAATGGCGGCAATGGCGAAAGCGAACAGCAGGCAATACAATGCCCAGACTGCGTTCAGTGCAGTACCCATTACTGCCGTCCCTGTACCACATCATCCGCCTGATCAGAGGCAGGTTGCTAGCGGGAGCGTTGACAGTGCCAACTATTGTTCCTCTGCAATGACATTTTTGCGCGTGGACAGCTCAATCAGTTCGTCCAACTCCTCTGAGATTAACAGAACGGCTCCACCACTATCTCTGAAATCACGGATTAATTGGTGAATGGCAGCAATACCGTTTAGATCGACCCCGCGCGTGGGTTGCGATGCGATCAAACCTGAGGAGCAGTGGCGATTTCACGCGCAAACACAAGCTTTTGCTGATTTCCCCCGGACAGGCTGCTGACGGATCGGATGGTCCGTCGTATTTGATATCAAGCGCTTGCAGCCGATCCTGTGCAATCTTGCGCATTGCTGCTCGGTTTAGCCATACGCCATGGCCAATAGGGGAGGTCCTGTGGCTGCCTGCCACTACATTTGTTTCGATGCTAGACTGTATGCTCAAACCTTGACGGCGATCTGCTGATATAGGGCAATGCCATGACGACGTCGTTGAGAAGGATTTAGGGCCGACAAAGCTATACCATTCAGCTTCACGAGACCAGAAGATGGTCGCAACCCGACCAAACATTCAGCCAATTCGTTTTGACCGTTGCCTGACACGCCCGCTATGCCCAGAATTTCACCGCGGCCGATAGTTAAAGAGATGTTATGCAGTGTGGCTTCGGTTCACACTGCGTGTGTTCAAAGACGCAATACTCAGCAGCTCGGATTGCGGCTTAGGCGCCTCATCGTTTACGCCATCATGCAATTCGCCGTTGACAATGTGGCGTGAAATCTCATCTGCAGTGCACTCCGCGACAGAACTATGGAACAACCGTCTCACCTTGCCGGATGACAGTGACTTCATCTGCAAGTGCTGTAACTTCGCCAATCTTGTGGCTAATGAACAATAAAGCCGTTCCTTGCGTACGCAGATTGCAGGAGAAGAGTGAAGAGTTCGTCAACCTGTACAGGGCCAGTACCGCCGTTGGCTCATCAAGGATCAAAGTCCGACATCCCCGGCGCAAAAGGCGTATGATCTCGACAAATTGTAGAATATGGACGGGTGCGTTTGCTGCATGTTGATCCCAGTCAATCAACGCGCCAATTTGTTCTGCCAAGGCTTGCCCTCTGGTTTCTGCGCGGCAGGCCAATCAATCAAGACAAGGGCCCGCACGACCGTTTGACCGGCTCTTCCCCAAGAACGAGATTCTCTAATAACGAGAGATCGGGCGCGATCATAAATTCCTGATGCACCATTCCGATACCATGGCGCAGCGCGTCGCCAGGGTTGGTAAAGTCTACGCGCACACCATCGACGAAAATCTCACCCCCATCCGGGCGCTCAACTCCTTGCAATAGACGCATCAACGTGGATTTTCCTGCACCGTTTTCGCCCACAACAGCGTGAATCGATCCAGCTTGTGTTGCAATTGACGTTGCGGTTTGCAACCACGGGAGCCATAGGTCTTTCGAAGTCCTACCGCTTGAAGCCCGGAAGAGGATGGTGGTGCGCGCAATGACCTAACCGCCTAATTTACTGAAAGAAGTCAGGTAGCCTCGTTTGAAACATCCCAGACGTCAATGTCGCCTGCAATGATTTGGGCTTTCATATCTTCCACTTTCTCCACATAACTGGCGGGGATGATATCTTTGGTATGCATCATGGGCGATAGGGCAACACCGTTTTCCGCCAGTCCAAAATGCATCACTTCGCCACCGGGAAACGTATCAGCCGCATAGTTGGTCACGATCTCATCAACAGCGACGTCCACACGTTTGACCATGGATGTCAGTACATGCCCCGGGGCAAGGCCGTCCTGGTCATTGTCAACGCCAATCGCATAGTGACCACGCGCTTTGGCAGCTTCAATAATTCCAATCCCAGTGCCACCAGCCACTTGATACACGATGTCGGCACCATCATCAAACATAGCATTCGCCATCTGGGCGCCTTTTGCGGGATCACCAAAGCTATCCGCATAGGCAATTTTGATTTCGATATCTGGATTGACGGCTTCTGCGCCCTGGATAAAGCCAACAATGAATTTGTCGATTCCGGGCGCTTTAAAGCCCCCGATCACACCAATGACAGCATCTTCATTAATCCCCTGAATCGATGTATCCGGCGTGACCTGCGCGGCCAAAGCCCCTGCAAGATAAGATCCTTCATGTTCACCAAACACAACCGATGCAACGTTATCCCCTTCGCGGGTTTGGTTCATTATTACCCAGTTTGTATCTACATAATCTGGCCAGCGCCTCCATTGGCTCTCCGTGGATCCACTCTAGTGAAATCACAAGCCCAAAGCCGCCATCAGCAGCGCGGCGCATGATCTCCTCGACCTGTGCGAAAACATCGGGTGACTCAATTGGACGCCCTGTAAATCCCGTTTTCTCCAGACCTGATTGAAGCCTGCATTCGCGGTATCGTTCCAGGACGCGTCACCCAGACCCCTTGGGCAATAATCAGTGCTGCGGGCCTTTCGTCCGCTGATACGGCCGTTGCCGCACAAAGCGCTATCGTTATTTTTGAAAGAAATTGCATTGCCTTCATGGTTTATCTCCCTTTTGTAAGTTCCTTGTGGTCTTTGTGAATGCGGAGCGGCACTTGATAAGTCGTATGACGTGCCAAAGTTGTTTTGTAAGTGTACCGCTCGGCAGGATAGATGGCTTCGGCAACTTCCAGAAGCCTTTCATCATTCGAATAGGTCTGGCGCGTCACCACGGTGACTGCCGACGGGTCGTTAAGCGAGAGTGCTTGTTGTTCATGAGCCATTGCCAAACGGGCCGTCACGATTTCAGATGCTGAGGCGATCTCATGCCCTGCATTTTGTAATGCGGAATACAAGGAAAACTGAGACTGATTGCCCGCAACCAGCGACTGCGTATCATGTTCTGAAAACTGTGCCAAAATTGCTTTGGGCACGAAACTTGAATGCAATGCTGCGGCCAATCCATCAACCAATCGAACACGCTCAAGACGCATCGCCGGTTCAAAACACCCAAGTGAGGCGCTGATTTGCCTGTCGGCGGTAGAAAATGACAAACGCGTTGCTCGGCGACATATCCTTGACCAGAAACGGTTTCTGTAAAACTCAGAAGACGCCCTAGGTCTCTCCGCAGATTTACTCCCGCAACAAATGTACCAGAACCCTGTTTACGGACGGCCAGCCCCTCTGCGACCAAAAGTTCTACGGCTTTGACAACTGTTCCACGGCTGACTCCGTAGTTCCGGCTGAGTTCTGGTTCAGATGAGCATGCGGCTGCCCAATGGAAATGCACCACTGGTTATTTGCTGACGCAGAATGTCTGCGAGGAACTGATATCTAGGCTGTCGTTTCAAGGCTTGCATTCTAAGCAGAATATATCAAACTAGTTGACTAGTCAACTTTGAGATTATCTTTTATCGGTGTCAACAATCCATGCAATACATCATTTAGCTCCCGCATGGCGCCTGATTGCTCCGCCATCCCCCACGGGGAGCAACTTCTTAGCCGTTGACGGTGAACTGCAAGAAGTAATTTGGTCATTGTTGATATGAATGGCGGTTTTGATGAATCAACCCAATGCACCTAGAACATGGCACGCAAGGCAAACATACACGACACGCGCGAACGCATCTAAAAAAGTCAAACCTTTAGTAAGTGAAAGTAGGTTGGAAAGTTGGATAGTTTGTATCTAAGGTATTGTTTAGATTGTAGAAGTAAGCCTTTCAAAAAGAGAAAGATCTTTGGAAATGTATTGGAAAGTTGTTGGAAAGCTTGTTCCTTATGCCCCCTAGAACTGTGCCAGTATATATTACAGCGGAGTAAGGAAACATGGCTGAAAGCGTTATTCTGATGAAGATGTTGAAGTTATTGCGCGAGATTGATGTTCATTTGCACGATGGTTTGGACGTTGTGAGGCAAAAAAGTTGCAAAGCTGGGGATTTCAGATAAGAGTTATTATTTCGGCGGGCAGTTTGGAGGCCTTTTCGCAAAAAATAGCAGATAAATTCGATCGCTGGTATAAACATAAAGATCTCACTGCAAATATAATCGATGAGATTTCCTTCTGCCGTTATTAACGGTACGAACATTGATCCAAGAATGTGTTTTGCACTCCATTCGGGCAAGAAATACATCTTGCCTGGCAATACAGCACGTCGACTTTGGCGGAGGGATATTGTGATTTGAATTTTTGGCAAAAGCCAAGTTATCGCAATACAGAGCCAACAAAACGCGCCTGAAGCCACTTGGAAGCTCTCCAAGACTCCAGTATAAAGCGCAGCGAAAGACTGGAGTGAGCCCAAAGTAGCCGTTGCTGCAAAGCGTCGACTGAAGGAATAAGCGGGAGGCTAAATCCTTTCCTCAAAAAGTGCAGAACATAGTGATTGGCCTGAGCCGTCAAAAGCTAAATGAGAAGCGTCTTCAGTTCGGCAGAAAACAAGGCAGCACCTCTTCAGGTGCCACCAGTCTGTTTCGGCCAATAATACTACTTCAAAATGATTTCCGGCCCCATGATGAGGTTGGGTAGAAAGGTCGAAATCCAAGGCACGTAGGTTACCAAGATCAAGAAAACAAAAAGAACGCCTAGGAATGGAAGCGCAGCCTTGACGACCGACATCATTGGCATGCCAGCAACGCCTGAAGTGACAAATAAATTTAACCCAACCGGTGGCGTGATCATACCAATTTCCATGTTAACAACCATAATGATACCGAGGTGAATCGGATCAATGCCCAGTTCTATCGCAATTGGAAAGACCAGTGGAGCGACAATCACAAGTAATCCTGAAGGCTCCATGAACTGCCCACCAATCAGCAGGATGATGTTCACGACGATAAGGAACATAACCGGTCCGAAGCCCGCCGATAACATTGCATTAGCCACATGTTGTGGAACTTGTTCATCCGTCAGAACATGCTTAAGAATGAGCGCGTTTGCGATTACAAATAAGAGCGTAACGGTGAGTTTGCCTGTTTCCAGCAGCGTGTGCTTTGTATCGGATGGAAGAAAGCTGTCACCAGCGCCCAAGGCTGACGCCATAAAGAAGTGGTCCCTCTTGGACCCTCATAGGCAGCGGAAAGATCGCGCGGGCCTTTTTCGGCAAGTGGACCCATATCTTTGTAGATAAAGTTGGCAATGAAGAATGCATAGACCGCAGCAACCGCGGCCGCTGATTGGGGTGAATACCCCTCCATAGATACCGCCAAGGATAATCACGATTAAGAAAAGGCCCCAACCGGCTTCGCGTCCTGAGGCAAAAACCTCTCTCCATCCTCGCCATTCGCCTTTGGGTAAGTTTTTCACCTTTGCAATGACATAAATCGCGGTCATAAGCATAAAGCCAGCCAAAAGCCCCGGGATGACGCCAGCGAGAAACATCCGTCCAACCGAAACTTCCACCGAAGCCGCATAGACAACCATCACGATAGAGGGTGGAATAAGAATTCCCAGCGTACCTGCATTGCAGATCACACCTGCAGCAAAATCCTTTGAATAGCCAACTTGGATCATTCCTCCAATAACGATCGTTCCAATTGCCACGACAGTTGCTGGTGAAGAACCTGACAGGGCTGCAAACAGCATGCAGGCAAAAACGCCGGCAATGGCCAGCCCACCGGGCAAGTGTCCGACACAGGCAATTGAAAACCGGATGATCCGCTGGGCAACGCCGCCAGTTGTCATGAACGAAGAGGCTAGAATAAAAAACGGGATCGCAAGAAGCGTATAGTGGCCCTCGAAGGCGCTGAACAGGGTTTGGGCCACTGATGCAAGTGAACTGTCAGAAAAGGCTAGCAGAAACAGCAGGGAGGACATGCCAAGTGCGACCGCGATCGGTACACCGATAACCAGCATGCCGATGACTAAGGTAAAAAGTAGAACAACTTCCATCAGGATTTCTTTCTCAACTGCTCACGAGCATCTTGGATTTCATCTTCAACCTCATGACTGGCCACCAACCGGTCAGCCGCGCCGACCCAGAGAGCCCATGCAGCTTGCAGAAACCGGAAAAGCATCAAAGCCATTGACAATGGCAGAACGAGATATGGCAAAAGGCGTGGGATTTTCTCGTATTCTTCGCTTTCATTGAAGACAGTTTCCATCCATCCTAATATGGCGGGATGCGGGATGTCATTGACCTCGTACCATCCTTTGTCGCGGTACTTTTCTTCAAAACCGAGCGGAAACCAACGCCCCTCCGTGCCCGGCAGATTGGCGAAATTCGCCCAGTAGTCCCAAGCTCCTTTCAGCATTAGGAAAGCTGAAGGCAACGCATACAGCCACAGCAACCAACCCCCAAGACGCGGCGTGATTTCGAAGTTAGAATATTGACGACGATATCAACACCAAGATGTGAACCCTTTTTGACGGCATAAGAGGCGCCGAGGAGTACCAACCAACCGAAGAGAAAGACAGTTAGCTCAAGAGCCCAAAGAATGTTTTTGTTGAACCCATACCGCGCCACGACGTTGGCGAATGTAATCAATGTCATTACGCCAAGAATGGCTGAGATCAACGTCTCCTCAATACGATCGGTAAACGATTTTGAGTGATTCATAATTTAACTTTCCAAGCATGTTAGAAGGCGTCTAAAACGCCTCCGAACAGGTTGAATCAAGTGACTTTAATTAAGGGATTGTGCTGCGTTGATCATGTCCTGACCAACATCATCCGCGAATTGATCCCAGACTGGTTTCATAACATCAACCCATGCCTGACGCTCTTCAGGCGTTAGAGTCCGAACTGTGCTGCCCGCCTCAATTATAGCTTGCCGGTTGGCTTGGTTTACAGCAAAGGATTGAGCATTGCGAAGCTCAGTTACCTCGTTCAAGATCGTTAAAAACTGGTCGCGGACATCGGCTTCCAGGCTATCAAGCCAATCAACACTGGTCACAACCAGATAGTCAATAATACCGTGGTTGGTTTCCGTGATACCGTCCTGTACTTCGAAAAACTTCTTACCATAAATGTTTGACCACGTGTTTTCTTGCCCATCAACGACACCTTGCTGTAACCCACCATAGACTTCAGAAGGCCATTTTTTGTGGAGCTCCTCCGGAGTGCTTCCATTTGGGCCACCAAAACGTCTGACGACATCACACGGAATTTAAGACCATTAGCGTCTGCTGGTGACATCAACGGTACATTAGCAGACATTTGTTTCATACCGTTATGCCAGAATGTCAAACCTTGAAGACCACGCTTTTGCATACTGTCCAGCAAAGCCTGCCCAGCATCAGAGCCTTGGAATGCATCGACGGCTTCGATGTTCTCGAACATGAAAGGCAAGTCAAAGATACGGAACTGTTTGGTGAACTTCTCAAATTTTTGACAGCGATAGGCGCTGCTAATTGAACATCATTCTGAAGCAATGCTTCAAGAACTTTATTATCGTCATAAAGGGTTGAATTTGGGAAAACCTCCATACAGGCCTTGCCGTTCATCTCATCATTGACACGCTGCTCTAGCAACGTGGCTGCTATTCCTTTTGGATGTTTGTCAGTGTTGGTAACATGGCTAAATTTAATAACGGTTTCGCCTGTATCGCAAGCGGCAAACGCGGATGTAGCACCTAATGCAATGTCATCGATAATGCTGTGTTCAACAGAAATTTCATGATATCCTCCTTTGGTTCTTTTTACCGCGTTCCTGATTTCTTCTGGCGCGGCTTATGTTGGAAAGATTACTGGGATTGACGCTGAAGATTAGTCGACAAAACTGTTCAGTTTTTACGATTAAATATTCAGGTTTAATCTGAAATAGTGGATAAAAATTAAACATACCCAGGGAGTTCAAAATGTTTGAGGGTTTCGTGCGCGAGCGTATCGAAGGAGACGGTGCGACTTTGTTTGTTCGCCGCGCTGGACCTCAAGATGCACCTCCGCTTGTTCTTCTTCACGGTTATCCGCAGACTTCCGCTATGTGGCACGGTGTGGGCACCAATTCTGGCACGCTCTTATCAAATCGTCTGTCCCGATTTACGCGGATATGGTCAATCAGATAAACCAGTGTCAAATGCATCGCATCAGCCATATTCAAAACGTGCTATGGCCAATGACATTGTCGCTGTGATGCGGCGTTTGGGTCATGAACGGTTTCTGGTTGGCGCCCATGATCGGGGGCGCGGGTGGCGCATCGGATGGGTTTGGATCATCCTGATCGTGTTGCCGCCATGACTTTGCTCGACATCGCACCGACCCGCGAAATGTATGCCAATACCAGTGTCGAATTTGCGCACGCTTATTGGCACTGGTTTTTCCTGACACAGCCAGACCCGCTGCCCGAAAAAATGATCGGAGCAGATCCCGAAACGTTCTGGAAGATGAAATGCTTTAAACAGGCAAAGCGGCGAAAATCCGTTTTCCTGCGAAGCTCTGACGGAATACCTGAGCGCCTTCGCAGAACCCCGACGCTATTCATGCAAGCTGTGAAGACTATCGTGCCGCCGCCAGATCGACATTGAACATGATGACGCAGATCAGGGTCGAAAACTCGACATGCCACTCTTGACGCTCTGGGCGAAAACGCGGAGTAATCGAAACATGCTTTGACGCACTTAGCACTCTGGCGGCAGCGGGCTGAAAGGGTTGAGGGCGAAGCGCTCGATACCTCTCACTATATGGCTGAAAGAAATCCCAGGTGACATAGCAGAGCGCATGTCTGATTTCTTTTTCCGCAATCCGATCCACGCAAAGGAAACTGCTCAATGACCCGCACGCTCTACGACAAACTGGTGGATAACCATAAGGTTTGCGATCTGCCCGATGGCGATATGCTGATTTATGTCGATTTTCACATCATGAATGAATACACCAGTCCGCAGGCGTTTTCTGGTCTGGAAACAAGGGGTTAAGCGTCTGGCGTCCGGAGGCGCATCTGGCTGTGATCGATCATGTGAACGCAACCCGCAGTGTCGAAGCACATGATGCGGCAATCCAAAGCTGCTGATCGATAATTTGGAAAAAACTGCACCAAACATCAAATCGCATTTTACGGTTTGGGTGACCCGCGGCCAAGGCATTGAGCATGTTATAGTTCCAGAACAGGGCTTGGTCACGCCGGCATGCTGATAGCATGCGGCGATAGCCACACAACAACCTATGGCGCCTACGGCGCGTTGGGGTTTGGCATCGGCACATCGAAGTGGAACATGTTCTAGCAACGCAAACGCTACGATATAAGCGTATGAAGACAATGCGCGTTATGATCGACACGAAAGCACCAGGCGTGACGGCAAAAGACATCATAATGAAGGTGGTCCAAGTCGTGGGCGCAGGTGGAGCCAATGGGTTTGCTGTTGAGTTTGCAGGTTCAGCCATTGTCGGTCTTGATATGGCCGGACGGATGACCGTCTGCAATATGGCGGTTGAGTTGGGCGCGCGTGCGGCGTTGATCGCAGCAGATGAAGTCACCGAAGCGGCGCTTACAAGGATACCCGCACAGCGGTCAATTTGCGTTTAATGGTGAAGACTGGGTCAGCGATTCCGGAGCCGTCTTTGACAAGGAGGTCACCGATTTCAGGGGCCGATATCGAGCCTTTGATCACATGGGGCACCAGTCCAGACCAATCAGTACCGATAACCGCGAATGTACCTTCTGCGTCTCGATTACGTCTCTCCCAAAGCCAAGGCGGCTTTAGCGCGGTCTTTGCAATACATGGGGCTCACAGAAGGGGCAAAGTCGGCCCAATCGATCAAAATCGACACGGCCTTTATTGGCTCGTGTACCAATAGTCGTATCGAAGATCTACGAGAGGCAGCCAAAATACTGGAAGGCCGGCAAGTCGCGGAGGCGTTGAAGCTATCGTAGTTCCTGGCTCCGCCATGACACGGATAAAGGCGGAATCCGAAGGTCTGCGCGCGATTTTGAGGACCGCAGGGTTTGATTGGCGACCAGAGGCGGGCTGTTCTTTGTGTCTAGCGATGAATGACGATATTGCTATGGAGGGGGAACGGGTAGCTTCATCGACTAACCGGAATTTTGAAGGGCGGCAGGGCCGAGGCGCACGCACCCATCTAATGTCACCCGCAATGGTCGCTGCAGCAGCCGTTTGTGGGCATCTGGCTGACATACGAGATTTTGAGTGAAAGACAAACCAATGATAAAAACTATTAAAGGAATCGCGCCCCTTGCCACTGGCGAATGTTGATACGGATGTGATCATGCCGAAACGGTTTTTGATTACAATCAGCCGCGAAGGCTTGCAGATGGTACCTTTGCCGATCTGCGCTTTGACGCAGCTGGCCAAAAGCGGCAAGAATTTATTCTAAATAAAACGCCTTGGACGCAAGCAACAATCTTAGTTGTCGGAGATAATTTTGGATGCGGTTCAAGCCGAGAACATGCCGTCTGGGGAATGCGCCAATTGAAGATTGATGCCTGTATAGGAACAGGGTTCGCTGGGATATTTTATGATAATGCGCGTAAAAATGGTCTTGCTTTGCCGGTCGTATCTCCTGAAGTGCGAGACTTACTTTTACAATTTTCGGATAATCAAAGCGGCGCAGAGATTTCCATAAACCTTGAGCGCCGTATGATTGCCGCAGGTGAAAGTTCGGTGCCGTTCGAGATGGATGATACGCGAATAGCGCTGATCCGAGGCCGCGACGATACGCTTGACACGTTGAGCTACGCTTCTGCAATCCGCGAATTTGAGACTGGATTGGATGAAAAAATGCGGATAAGCGTTATAAAATGAACCTGCAGAGGATATTGGATTGGACATAAGACAACTGGAGTGTTTCATCGCTGTCGCCGAAGAACTTCATTTCAGGAGCAAGCGAACGCCTAGGGCTAAGCCAATCCGCTCTCTCTGAACGGGTTTCTTCGTTGGAACACGAACTGGGCGCCCCGACTGTTTTTTAGAACTACTCTGACAAGTCAGTCTGACCCAAACTGGATCTGAATTTGCACAAGATGCAAAAAGGATCCTGACCGATATTGATAAATCGGTTTCCAATGTTCGCCACACCGCCGAGTCGGACCTTCACCACATTCGCGTAAGCGGTGTTGACGAGGCAATTTCGATGTTACTACCGCAGGTTCTACTGACATTTCGGCAGACCGATTTTAAGGTGCATGTACAGGTTCTGGAAATATCGTCATCCGAACAACATTCCCACGAGTTGATTGCCCATAGAACTGATGTGGCCTTCGTACGGACGCGCCTAGAAGATGACTTTATTTCCAGCGAACTTTTGCATCGTCAACCCATCGTAGTGGTCCTTGCCGAGACGATCCTCTTTCAAGATCGGTATCCCTGTCCATAGCAGACATCGCGGATCAACCAATCGTGGGTTACCCTAAGCACGCGCGACCAATCCTGCACGAGGCTTTGTGGAGTGGTTTTCGAAAAATTGGTGCCCAGCCAAATATAGTTGTGAGATTATTGACAAATCCACCCTGTTGCAGTTTGTCGCCCCATGGGCTAGAATCGCCTTGGCACCAGCCTGGGTCAAGAATATTGCACCGCCTGGGATCTCTTTCGTCCCCTTTGAACCTCCGAAAACCTGATCGATTTATAAGGTGGCATTTCGAAAGTCGGGTAACTCCGAGACTGTTAAAAGGTTCGTTGAAACCGTCAGAAAAAGCATTATCCAGGCGACTTAATTGCAAATATTTTTTGCCAATGGCTGCGTATTGCTTCGGCGCCTTTTTTGAAATTAAAACGTTATTAGGACTGGAAGTCAGCAACTTATTAAGTAGGCGCAAAATTACGCTTTGTCCGCAAAGCAGACCTCAGGCATTGGCCTTGCGAATGTCTGATTTGGGTTAAGGTACAAATCGAAACGCTAATTATGATTAAAATCAGGACCACATTTAGACCGCTTTATAATTTCATCTTAAAAATAAGTAATTGTAATTAAATAGAAGTATATAAAGTACGACGTCCTTCTGGCACCAATACTTTTTCAGTATAACTTATTGAAATTCCTTCGAGTTTAACCATCATGAGGGAGACCGTCGTGTCACACATTCCGTACACATTGTGCCGTTCAGGCACCTTCTATTATAACCGCCGTGTGCCTAAGCACGCAGTGAAAGCCTATGGTCCATTCATAAGGCAAGCTTTGTCTAAATGCCCTGAAGAAGCTGAAGCTTATGCAAAACGTCTGGGTAATGTATTGAGGGATCTTGGTGAATAATACGACAGACATCATCCCAATAGATGTTATTGCTGTCGTTAGTAGCTTTAAGCCAAGGCCAAGCTTGCTCTCTGATTACGTGAGTGAATACCTATCCCTTCGATCAGTCCATCATAAGCCAATCAAGGTAGCTGTAGACCCGTTCATATCTCTGGCTGGTGATAGAGATAAGTCAGTACGCACGTGAAGATAAGCTGTTTGTCCGTCTCATCTGAAATGAAAGGTAATAAGACTGCCACAATCAGAAGACGTATCAATAGTTTGTCGCTAGTTCTCAACTATGCCTATGCAGAGCTGGACTTGATAAGCGTAATCCCTTCATGAGGCTCTTTATCAAAGGAGAGGGTGAAGATAGCCATAAGCGAGGAACCTTTACCAATGAGCAGCTTAAATGGGGTTACGACAAGGCCTTAGCTTCAGGCAGTCAGACTGCTATACCATGCCTCTTTTAGGAGAAACAGGCTGTCATTAGCAGAGATCGTGGGGCTGAAGCTTGAAGATATCGATCTTGAGAATGACCTGATCCATATACGAGCCAATTCAGCAAGAAGAGAAGACGAGGAGCAGCCAGAGAACTCTTGCTCCTTAGTTGATGGCGCCATGCTGGCAATGGATCAAGACTATAATTTAGCTGCGGACGATACCCACCTATTCCCAAGATATTAGAGATGGAAAGCGCCACGCATGCGTCTAATGCTTTGAACAAGTGGCTGAAGAAAGACTTTGATGGACTTACGGCACATTGCCTTAGGCATACATTCAGAGACCGTCTGAGAGCTGTGGAGTGCCCAATGGATCTGATTGATCAAATTGGTGAATGGAAATCAGTAAGTTCAATTGGGAATAGTTATGGGCTGGGGTATCGGATGGAGCTAATAAAGATAATTTTAGGTGAAATAATAGTAGATTATTTTTCAACCGCTCGGCTGCTTCCTCTGACGTTAAGTTAGACCGAAAGGATGTTACTCAGGCATTACCGGCTTCCTATCAGAGTTTCTTTAGTCTCTGGAGAAATTCTTATCCGGGTTATACTTATTTTTCCTATTGCTCGCCTCAAAGAGGTCCATTCTTCTTTATATCAGGCTGGTAATTTCCACCATACTTTAGGTACGAATCTCTTGCCTCAGATTTCTGCTCTCTTGCATTGCAATGAAGGTTTTATCCCAAGAGCAATTGCTGTGATCCACCAAAAATATTGTTCATTTTCTGACAGATCCGTGGCTAATTTGTTCGCTTTATCATAGTTTTCAAGATAAATTAATGCCATCGAGTAATTCAGCTTACATTAGCAGGCGGGTGTGGAGCTACTGCCAGAGCTTTTTCATAATTTTCAGAGGGATTTTTCAAACAATCCGACTGTAAATAGGGAATTTGCAGCGGCCAATATACTGATTATCCCACGTGGATTTAAATCAGCCGCTTTTATAGCGTACTCTTTGGCAACTAACTTAATTTCTTCATCATTGTACCTGGAAATTCTTTGTGGCTGTTTAATCATCAATCCAGCTAATAAACTGTAGCCGTCAGAAAGTTCAGGACCATATTTTACTGCTCTTTTTGCAACAGAAACCATGTCTCCTGAAATGTTCCAGTCTCTGTCAGGCTCTACACCGCTTGAGCGGTAAAATACCAAGCATACATAGATAACACTAGTGGGTTATTAGGTTCAGTTTCAAAAATTTCATCAAAGAGCAAACCAGCTTCTTTGACGCCCTCTAGAGAGAAACAGTTGCCAAAGGAATTCGCCTTCAAATATCGTTGCCAATTTTCAGGGCTTTTAAAATATTTTCTGGTTTCTTCAAAAGACTGGTCCATCGTAAGTTTGACTTGAATTTATTCAGTATTTTTGAAGAGATATATCTTGAACCTCAAAGATATCCGTCAATTCAAAGTCATATTTTTCTGACCAAATAATCTTCTGTTTAACGATGTCTGAAAGTTCAACTGTGGTTCGTATTTTATTACCAGATATCTGATTTGATCCTCTTTAAAACATAATTCACGAGATAGTTTTCTTTAATTTCCGCATCAGAATAACCTGTTTGATGAATTCGCTTGTGTTGCTTGATTGCACCAGCAAACGGGGATAACCAGACAGAGATGAAATAATAATATCCGTCATTCCTTTGCTCAATTGATCGTCAGCACTGTCATCAGATCTATTTTCAAATGGCATGACTAAAACCATGGCTCGATCAGGACTCCTGATATTAATTGCTTGATATCTTTTTTTAGTCCGATTTTCTTTAGTGAAGTAAAACGAAGTACCGATTACGATTGCCATCGCAATTAAACTAAAAAGCGCTAAAAGCATGCGGGGGTTATTGGACCTGTTAGTCTTTATTTTCCGTTTTTGATTAGGATTTAAGATTATGTCATATGCGTGGAACTCATTTTGCTTAACCTTTTGAATACCTAAGTCGTTAAATTCATACTTAGGTCTTACCTTGTTACGAAATCATAGATTGCCTTAGATACTGTTATTCCACCGCTCTGTGCTAACGCTTGAGCCTTGCTGCAATGTTTACCCCATCACCTAGGAGGTTTTCTTTTTCTTTTACCACATCGCCTGAGTTGATCCCTATGCGGAACTCTAGCTTTACTGTGGTATACTCAGAATCATTCCTCAATTTAATAGCATTTTGAAACTCTACAGCGCATTCAACTGCTGAGACTGCACTTGGAAATTCCGCCAGGTGGAACTCCACCCGAATTAAATAAACGGCCCTTATGTTTTTCAAATAATGCAGTTAGGATTTTCTCGCAGGCTCGAAGATTTTTAATCGTGCCGCTCTCATCTGCTTCCATGTGTTTGCTATATCCAACAACATCGGTAACAAAGATGACTGCTATCTTACGTTCAATTTCTTCTTCAAACATAGCTCGCCACACATGAAATTTTTTCATGTTTAGCATGCCGTGTTGTACAGAGTGTCTATAAGAACGTAGGGAAATTTATGCACACTGTCGCAATAAATGACAAATCACTTGCTCTACTTCCCATTTTTGACGCCTCTTATAGAAAGTACACCTTAGGGGTAAATCTATTATTGCTATATACCCGAAAGTATAGTACGGTTTAGGTATGCATTTGAGCACCTGATGAGAAACGTGTGCAAATGCCAGTAACCGCAAAAAAGCGATCTGCAATCCTGACATTGATGGAGTTAGCCCACATTAGATGTGGCGCTTGCTTTTACATTTGAAAAATCAAAAATTGAAAAATAAAAGCCAGAACTGATCATCATCTTGAAGGTTTATTACATATCTCAAGACATTCCAGTAACCGCCTCATTGAATGTCGAGATCACATTCAGTGGATCCTCCAGCAGCGAGATAAGAACGTTCCCCCGATGGAGAGGGTATTTACTATTTTCTGAACACGCACTTTATGTCCCGCATCTTTGAACGGTTGGCTTGGATGATGGAGTTGTTGGTAAAGCTTCCAGAACGCTTTGAGAGCCGTTTTAAGACTGTTCAGCGTGAGCAATCAAATCTGATGACATAGTCATGGCTACAGACAGAAATCTATTCGAGGACAGTTTTTCTAAGCTGCATGATGGTCATAATGTTAGGATAGTTAGGCGGTCAGCATGAGGCCACTCATCGCCTGAAGTAGACTGTGCACCCCTTTGGTGATACGAAAAAAAGACAGCAGAAGGCGGCTTTGGGTGAAGCTTGTTGATCTTAAAGCTCCTTCTCCCTTTAAAATTGGAAGAGATGAGAAGCTTAAAGTTGCTTAAAGTTGCTTAAAGTATATCCTTTAAGAAGAATCTCTATCTTTTTTATCAAAGTTAGAATTGAAAGCTTAAGGCCTACTTTAAGAGATACTTTAAGTAGCTTTAAATCATTTATCATCTCAAAATATAGAAGATAATAAAAAGCTTAAAGGTGAGATGTAAGATCCAACTTTAAGTACTCCGAGGCTCCCAGCCAAAGACACTCTTTGTTTCTTCTGTCGTACCCCCGATGTATTACATTTCCTATACTAGGAACGACAAGGATCAGGCGCCTGTAAGCCAACCTATATACATTACTCAGACGTTTTTGATGAGCCTCTGCAAACCAGCAACACCATATTGGTTAACACACCCCCAGCTCACCTCACTGTCAAAGTCCAAGTATATATAACGGGCACAGGGGGTGTGGCCCATGCGTACCACGCTGGGGTTCGTTATCGTTGGGACATTAAGGATGTGAGCGAAGGTAAAGATAGGGGCGTTCTCTTCTAAGGGTGTCACCGATGTCAGGTGAAAACAAAATTTTTATAATGTTTTTCTTTCAGAAAACTTTTGGTTTTACCTGACACACACACCCGACAATTGCCGGTTTTAACGGTTTGCTTTCAGAGTATAAAAACTGAAAATAAAAATTGAATTTTCGATAGAAGGATTAAAAATAATGGCTCCATTAGAGACTACAACAATCGGTGCCTTCCTAAGCCCAAGTATGTTCCCATTCGAGATTGGTTTGATCTGTCTCGTGAAACTGGAGGAATGAATACTGCTTGAAACGACGAGGATGTATTCAAGAGACATAAAGAATCAAGACGCTCATGAAGATCTCTTTTAAAAGCTACCAAAGAGATTTTGGATATTCAGCTTAGATCTGGAATTTCAATTCTACAGATGAGGTTCGTCGTGAAAATTATATTCACTACCATTGCCGTCATTTAGATGGTTTTGATTTTGAAAGTTTAGAACATCGGGTTCTTACGTGATGGCGCATATGAAACCGACCTGCCGGCAATCAGAAATAAAATTAGCCATTCGGGGAAAGAGCTACAGTGTGCACGATTATGTAGCCAGTCAGAATTTGAGCTCCAAACCAGTAAAATTTACCTTACCAGGACCTTTGACGATAATGGATACAACAGCAGATTGTTTTTACAACGATCGTCCAAAGTTAAACGCAGCCTTGGCGGAAACAGTGAATAAGGAAATCCTTTCGCTGGTCGAAGCAGGATGTAAATTACATCAGATTAAGATGAGCCCTGTTTGCTCGCTCGGTAAAGGATGCACTGGGCTTTGGTATGGAGGGATTAGAGAGATGCTTTCATAATGAATCTGACTGAACACGAATTGTTCATATGTGTTGTGGTTACCCTGATCTTGATGATGATGATTATAAAAAAGCAGATCCAACAAGTTACCATCAACTTAGTGAAGCAATTGATGAAGCAGCATTTGATCAGATTTCGATCGAGGACAAGCATTGCTGTAATGATTTGACACTTTTAGAAAGGTTTCAAAAAATAAGACTGTTATTTTTGTGCTGTCGCAATAGCATCCAGCCGCCTAGAAACGGTCGACGAAGTAAAGAACGGCTTCAAGCAGCAATGAACCATATCGACCAAGAGATCGGCTAGTAGTTGCTCCCGATTGTGGGTTAGGCCTCCTTTCACCAAAACTAGCTGAGGATAAATTGCGTGTAATGTGTCAGGCGGCAGCACTTATTTGATGCCGACAAGAAGGCCAGATCATCTTCAAAGCCAGATGATCTTGACTTTAATCAATCTTTACAAACTGGTTAACACACCCACAGCTCACCTCACGGTCAAAGCCCAAGTATATATAACGGGCATAGGGGTATAAGCCCATGCGTCCCATCTTTGTGGTACCACTTATTGTATCGAAACATGCTACCCACGCTTTGGAATGAGTTTTACGAAATAGCTACATCGAGTGATCTAAATCTATAGTCCACTCTTGGATCTTGTCACATTTATTTGGCTCATATTGGTACACATCAAGGGATAGGCCATATGTTGACAGACAACTTTATTGATGTGACTAATATTTCAAGCGGTTTAAAAGTTCTGAAAATTCAAAATACTGAATAGATATGAAAATTACATTAAGGATAATCATTCTCTTAGGGGTTTTTGCTCATCTGACACCAGCTCTACTTCTGTCTTACACTGATTACTCCAGCGAAGACGGATCTGGAAAACAATTTCAACTTCATGATTGATCAACCGCAGAGAATGTGACAGGCGCTTACGACTTGGTTGAAGTCGGATTTCGGATTTTGTCACTGAGTTTGGAAAATCAAATGCTTAGTGCCTTTGAGCCTTTTAAGGCTGCATATTTTGAGGTTAATGGTGAGGTTTCTAAAATTGATTTAGCTGAACTAAAAGAAGAGTTGGGCGATGAAGTTGATTTTGTATATAATAGACGAACATGGTGTCATCATACACAACATTTGAAAAGGATTTAAATCTAGATTTCTCAAAAGTTGCACCAGGCTTCAACAAAACTCCAAGAAATAAGAATGATAAAGTCAGTATCAGGTAGTAAGATCATGTCTCCAAATGAGACCATTACTGGTAATGTTCGCAAATGCCCTGCTGGGCACTCCTGACAAAAAGTATATTCTAGAAAATTGGTATAAAATCATCTCCCAATTTGAGCACCAGATTATTTAAAGATCTTGATTTATTGAAAATTTCTAGTGACTTTGAACAATTTAATCCAGATCTCAAGTCAGTTATCATTTTTAATGGAAATGGAAAAGTAGCGAATAAACCTGATTTTGCTGTTATGAGATCAAAGAAAGTAACATTGTAGATGTTTATGAAAGTGGCGAGCGGCTTGATATTGATAGGGTATTAAAGCTTCTGAAAAATGGATTTATGTTAAAGCTGATATTGACGAAGCAGATGGTAGTGCTTCTCAAGGAGATAAAGCAATTGAGTCACTTTTGCACGTCTACACTAAAAAATCAGCTTAGCGAGCTAGCTTTAAACCAGGCCTTGATCACTGTCTTTCTTCTTCATCGTTATTTGGTGGAATAATGTCGCTGATTTTGGCCAATAGAATTTCAAGACCAATTACTGCCATTACAGAAGCTATCGGAGTGATTTCTAAGGGTGAATTGAATATTGAAATCAAAAACAAAGAAAGTCTCGGAAGGAACTATGGATCTGTCTTAGGATCTCCCACCAAATGAAAGATAGCATCAAAGACAGAATTAACGATATTCAAATCATTAATTCTTCATATGAGCGATTTGTTCCTAAGGAATTTCCAAAGCACTCTCTTGGAAAAAATCAATAATGGATATGCTCTTGGTGGCGATGGTAGCATCGACAAAGATGCTCCGTTTTATTTTCTGATATGGGACTTTACAGGCTATCTTCTGAAAACATGTCACCAAAAGAAAACTTGGTTTGAATAATTATTTGGACTCAATGACAATTCTGCCATCAACACAAAATAACGGCTTTATCGACAAATATATTTGACGCAGTGATGGCTCTTTCCCCTACTTCCGCAGAAGACTCTGTAAAAGCAGCATTGGAAATGAACAAAGAATTAAGAAATTTTAATTCGGTTAGGGACTGCAGGTGGTAGAGAAACATTTGATCAATATGGGGGTAGGTATTCATATTGGACAATTAGTTCTTGGTACTATTGGCAGAGAGACGAGGATGGAAACTACAGTCATAAGCGACTGTTAACGCTTCTGCTAGATTTAAAGTCTAAACAAAGCTGGAACAAATGTTTTGATTTCAGGGATGTGCGAAATGAACTTTCACTGAAACACAGAAAGCTGCAGGTTAGTGGACAGGACACAAGTTAAAGGTAAATCAGAATTTTTGATGTTTATGAAGTATTGTTCAGACGATACAGAATTTTAGAGGCACAATTTTCATCAATCAAAACGCTGAACAAGTAGTAACGAACTTTCGATGGATAAAAAGCGGCTGGTGCAGAATTTTCAAAAAATAAAAATCTGACTTATTTAGATCGTCCTGTAATTTCATACTGACCGTTACGCAAAAGATAGATGACATCGCATTGACACATCTTATCATCTTAGTATCGCCTTCTGGAGCCGAAACTTCTAGGAATTAACTTGGAAGAAGGAGAAGACTTTAATTAAAATCAAATTTTGCAGCAAAAATTTTTTGCAGTAGGCCGTAGCGTTACATAAATGAAATACTCTGGTTTTTCTGTCGTCACCTCTTGACACATCTTCATCACACATTATCCACATTGGCACACATCAAGAGATAGGTCATGTGTTGTGGAGCTGTCCTCTTCGTGTAGATCTATACGCAGGAATTGACGTAAGTGTCTGATAATGAACACGAAGCGAATTAGAATACTGATATTGTTCTGTTTTCGTTAACGGATACAGGATCGTAGTTGATGTCTTTGTTGTTGAATGTGCCTTATACCTATCGCAAAGATGGTATTTATTACTTGCAGCGGTATGTCCCTGAGGATGTTCGCCAGCATTACAAAACCAATCGGATTTCCTTTTCGCTTAGAACAAAATTAGCACGGGACGCCATGGCTCTAGCTCGCAGTGCCAGTGCAAAGCTTGAAGCCTATTGGCATTCTCTCAGGCTTGCTTACGGCGAAGTGCCCGCTCAGCACTTAGTTGCTTTGCGAGATCAGGGTCAGCGGGGAGCAGGCAAGGTGGAGCAGTCTTTGGGTTTAAGCTTGGCTGAGGCTGGTGAGATGTACCTACGGCTCAAAGGTTCAAACAAGCCAAAAGACATTCCACAGCGCTACAGAGCGGGCCTTGAGTTACGTCGTAAAAGTGATCAGGAATAAACACCTGCACGCAATCTCCCGCAAGGATGCAGCAGCCGTGCGGGATGATCTTGTTGCCAAAGGCCTTGCTCCATCTTCAGTCACCCGTGTGCTTACGACAATCAAAGCCGTGATCCAATTTGCCATTCAAGAAGAAGGGTCAGAGCTCTCAAATCCATTTAAGGGCTTGTTCGTGGATAAAGCATAAGGCCAAAGAAACGAATGCCTGTTCCATTGAAAGATTTGCGCAGAGTTCAACAGCAATGCTGGCACGCAGATGACGATTTGCGCTGGATCGTAGCAGCCATCAGCGACACGGGTTGTAGAATGGCTGAGATCGTGGGGCTGAGTAAAACTGACATCCAGATTAGATGGCGATATTCCCATTTCGATCAGGCCCCGGCCGTAGCGAAGGCTTAAAACGGTTTCAAGTGAGCGGGATATACCGCTGGTTGGATCAGCTCTTTGGGGAATTACTCGTGCCTACCAATCAACGAATTCAGAAATGTTATTCCCACGCTACAACGATGGAGTTTCTACGAACTCCAATAGTGCAACTGCTTTATCAAAATGGCTCAAGCAGCAAACTAATCCCGATTGCACGATGCACAGCTTCAGGCATTTATTCCGAGATCGTTTGAGAGCGGTGGAGTGTCCTATCAGACTTACGGATGCACTTGGTGGTTGGAGTACTGATGGAATTGGGGCAGCTTATGGTCAGGGCTATGGCCTGCAGCAAACAAAAATGGTTGTCTGCTATCGTGTTAAAAACCTGATCAACGAACGACATCAACTACGATCCTGTATCCCGTTAACGAAAACAGAACAATATCAGTCCTGTTAGATGAATATGGCGCCTGTTGGCGGAGCCACAGTCCTCTCCTGGGCACCAAAATTCTAGTATAATTTATAATAAAATAAGCAAAAACAGTGGTATAGATTTGAAGTGGACCACTTTTGGGACCGCTTGGAGGACCAGTTTGTCGAAACTGTTCGCTAAATTGTCAGTGTTAAACCACCAGTTTTACTTGCAACTAGGCAGCTAAGTCTCAAAGCTAACAGCTATGAGTGATGATATGCCGCTTAAACTCCCACGCTATGTATTCCGCCGTGCCAATGGCAGCTTTCGATATAAACGCAACGTTCCCTTGCATCCTAAGAGCCCTGATTGGAAAGCAACGCTCTATCGCCAGCTTGGGGATAGCTACAAAGAAGCCATGCAAAACCTGCCGCTGATACATGCTCGAATCGAAGCTCTGCTAGAAGGTGAGAAAGAGAAGTCAGCACGAGATCGCAGTATTGAGATTATTGGGGTGCGCTGGGCGATGAAGTGGCGGATATGGTACTGGCTAATGCCGTACCTGAGTATTCTGAAATTGAGGATGCGCTTAATGAGTTGGGTAAGGCTCTGCATAAGCAAAAGCTTCCTTCAGAGATTGTAGAACAGGTTTATTCAGGCAAGTTAAAGCAAGAGGTCATAACGCTTGAGTCGGTTCTAAAAGACTACGTTGCCTATAAGTCAGATACACCCAAAAGCAGAAAAGGAAATCAAACAGCGGGTTGAAAGGCTGCGTAAAGACATGCAGCACATCTACGGTAAGCAAAAGCTTAAGTATGTCTCGCTTAGTGATATCAGCAGGCAAGATGCCAATGATCTAAGGGATCACCTACTAACCCGTGTGTCGGCCAATAGCGCTGTTAGAATGCTGGGGGTTGTGAGAACGGCTATTAACCACGCAATCGTGGAGCACAGTCTCAACATCCCGAATGTCTTTACCAACCTTCGCATTAAAGGTGCAGGTGCAAGTAACTAGATAGGCTACCGCTGGTGATACTCAGATCGTTCATTTAGAACAGCTTATTCGAATGACACAACAGCCTGGGCGCTGTTTGTTTGTCTGAGAGATACGGGTTGCAGAGTATCAGAAATAGCAGGCCTGAGGGTCAAAGACTGTGACACTGACAAAGAATGTTTAATCATATCCCCCACCCCTTGGAGAACGCTAAAAACCAATAACTCGCAGCGCTCTGTGCCACTCTCGCCAGAGGCTATTAAAGCGCTCGAGGAAGTATCTCAGGGCAAAGATCCTGAGGCACCTCTCTTTCCCCGATATGCAAAGGAGCGTGGAGGGGATAACTGCTCAGCCATGCTGATGAAGCGCCTAAGAACCATAATCACAGACAAGAAGCTTACGATGCATTCACTACGCCACCGTATGAAGGACAAGCTGAGGAATACAGGCTGCCCGGAGGCCATCTCCATGGCTATACTAGGGCATGGTTCTAACACGGTCGCTGCGAACTATGGCTCAGGCTATGCCCTAGACGTCATGAGAGAGCATATGGAAAAGGTGTGGTAGTTTCAGAAGCTGTAAGAAAGCCCTAAAATTGCTGCTGTATTTGAACCTTTGGTTATAATTGGGCTATTTTTTACCTTACTAGGTAAAAAATTTGTGGTGATGTTCGCAAAAGCACCAATATCAGGGGTGATATTGAAAAACGTATTCACAGAGAGGTAAGGTTATTGCCACCGAGCCAGGAGCATATGCCGCCCTGCCCACTACAGCCTCAGATGATTTCACGCCAAAAAAGTATTCTGAACGGTTGCTATCATAGTTTTTCGATCCCAGTGAGAATATTACCGGCTGTCCACCAACTGGAATGAACTGACTGAATGCGAGATCAACGAGTGTACCATTAAATTCATTGGTGACTTCGCTTGCCATTTTCAGTTTGAGCGTGGAACCCCGAATGATATCTACCGAACCCATGATCACTCCATCAAATGTCATTTTGCGATCCATTCCTGAAAGTGTGGTTGAGTCTGAGCTATCATAGGGACGGAAATTGGGAGCGATAGCTGCACTCATATTAAAGGCCTCATTGTCTATGAATTGATAAGACACACCTTCTCGCAACCCCACTTTCACTTTATCATTCTCATATGCGATCGAGGGCATAAACCGTGAGGTTGAGCCAACTCCAGTGTAAATGGAGTTACTATTTATGTAGGCAGCACCGACAGAAAAGTTCGAGGAAGTCTCTGCTAACAAACCACTGCCAAAACAGATCGACACCACACCAATCAAACGTAATAACACTTTATCCACACTTTCGTCTCTCATATGAGTGACGCATAAGTAAGCCGCTAATTAAAAATCCAAGGCCGAGATTTAATTGAGACTATGCAGATGCATAATCACCATAGTACATGGTTCAAACACAGTCGCTTCAAACTGCGATAAAAACTGTGCACTACATGTCATGCGAGAGCATATGGAAAAGGTGTGGAGTTAAACTACATAACGGAGCTATACCAGAGTGCCCCAGAGGCGGCACAAGGAGGCACTTAAAGGGCAAGCATAAGATACACTTGGGTATCAAAAAGGAAGTTTTTGATCCAAACAAAGTAATAGCATTAGAGAGCAACCCTAAAGACATGTAAAAAATATCCCAAAGCTATGCGAAATAAAGACAGCTCTAATAGCAGACGATAAAGAATAAATTGTAGTGTAGTTTGTTCTAAGCTGACAGGGTGTTCAGAGACACCCAAACCCTTATGTATTATATATTATATATTACGAATTAAGTATTATGACTTACATATTACGTCTTACGAATTAACCCTTACAGCTTACCCTTTAACCCTGCCTTAGGAGCTTTTCCTAAGGTGTTTTTTATTTATGTATTAAGAACAGAAAGATAATTTAGAATGACCAAGTATATTGATCCAAAGCTCTCTCAAGAGACCCTAGAAACCTACCAAGGCTATAGCCTTCAGGTGTTTACCTCAGGGCGCATTAAGCTCAGCTTTCATAAAAGCCATAAAGACAGAGTTGAGTACTATGCAGTAAAGCCTAAGCGCTCCAGAGAAGCTTATAAGCGTCAGTATAATCGTAGTGCTTTAACTAAGCCCGAGCATTACCAGTTAATGGAAGAGCTACTGGCTGAACACCCCAACAGCCTCATCTACAAAATGCACCTTAAAGGGGATATCAATGCCACGGCTGATAATGCCCATGTGCTTGTAAACAAATAAGGAGCTCCTTCATCTGGTGCTCGATAAGCTAACTCCACCAATGGGCAACTACCAACTCAAGTCATAAACGCCTTACTAACAGCAAGTGGTCCTAAGAAAGGACGCAGCGCTATCTTCAATGAGTACATGGCCAGCTATCAGCATGACTGGGTGGATATAATCTTCACTGAGCAGGACTACAGAGATGGGTATCGTGACTTAAGAACTAAAACAGCTGCGTTCACACAGCACGACGAAGACGACGACTTAAGCTTTTAATTTAAAGCGGCTCACTCGATAAAACTTGATTTGAGTGAGCCATGGTCGCACCCTGAGACAACATTTAATTGAGATAAGTTTGTAAAATGACAGATAAGAAAGAAAAAACTCCAAAACAAAAAAGCATTTCTGAAAGAGAACGTGCAGAAACAGTTGCCCGGGCAATCTTGGCGCAACAACCCCAACTTTCGAAAACAGCGCCACGCAAAGAAAAACTCGCCTGGGACCAAACTCCTACCTTGCCCGGTCAAGTGGGGGATTGGATCGACCAACAACCCGTAGCATGTTGATCAATTCCCTCAGTTGGTCGAATGGTCAACACGTACCTGAGCAACTGGAACATATCCTGATGATTATGGCCCAATGGTATGTGCGCAAGGATGGTAAATATTATGACGTTGAGGAACCAGGGCCAATGTTATCCCGAGACGACGTAGAGCGGGTAATTATTCAAAAGATTAAAGGAAGAATTTCCGGCCAACGCTTTAAGCAACGATGCTGTAAGTCAACTCCTACAAGTTTTGATTAAGGATCAGTTTGTCGACCCTAGGCGTTCAATCCCAATATGGTCGGGCTTACGTCAATCAATGCCTGGTAATACTCGCAAGCTTGCCTTCAAAGGATGGTCGCCACGATAAACACATGGAAAGCTCCAGAGTATCGCTCGTTGAATATCAACAAACCAAGCTGGGGACCCTTCGAGAAGTATATGGAGGTAACGTTTCCCAGACCCAAAGAACGAGAAATGCTGCTCAACTGGCTTGCCTGGTGCCTACAAAACGAAGGGGACAAACCTGGCTGGGCACCTTTCCTCTATTTCTCAACAAAGGGATCTGGAAAAAGTACTTTTGCAAAGATTGCAGGGTTGCTGTTTGGAACTCAAAACACAGCAACAGAAAAATAATATCAATAAACTGGTTTCTAGGTTCAATGCACCAATCCTAGAAAGAAGCTGGTCGTCTGTGAAGAGCTTTACGTACCCCAGGGTCAGACAAAGCAAATGCAATCAAAACCTTCATAACTGAAAAAGAAACAGTAGCTGAACATAAGTACCAAGCAGTTCAGCAAGTAGAACAAGTTTGCGCGTTTATCTTTATAACCAATCACAAACCCATCTGGCTCGAAGAAGATGATAGGCGTTTTTATGTCATAGAAGTCGACCATGATGGTCACAGATGGGGGCCAAATGGTGAAGCATATTCAAAACAAGTCGCATCCCTGATG
Organism: Rhodospirillales bacterium; assembly: GCA_038143065.1. Taxonomy (GTDB): domain Bacteria; phylum Pseudomonadota; class Alphaproteobacteria; order Bin95; family Bin95; genus VMCJ01. The sequence continues at coordinate 71,416 of JAYQLI010000012.1, forward strand.
GATTACCTCCAAGACAATACTAACCTGGCCAAACTCTACGGGGCGCTTATGCAACATGATATTCCCGTTGAGTTTGATGCTCCTCGCTTGATGTCCTTGGATCCTCCACGAGTGTAATGCAAAGAGATACGGCAGGCTTCAGGGGATATTGGACGCCAGATTGTTAAGGAGTGGCTAGATGGAAACGGTGTAGTAGCCATAAACAATGTTGGAATTAAGGCTCTAGTCAAGGAAACTACATAAGTAAGGCCAGCGCGATGAAATATACTGAGCGATCTAGGCTGGACCCAGGTACAAGCAAAATATGACGGTAAAGATTACCAAAAGTCCATCTGGCTAAGAGAAGGATATACCTTGAAGGCGGGAGTCCTGCATCACGCAGACGGTTGGTCTCGAGACACTGAAGAAGGCGAGCATCATTTCGATGACCGAATGGTTTCCGACGTATTCCGGGTCTATAGCCGTCGTGATTTGTTTGGGAAGGGATTGAGCTTGATGATAAAGATGCTGGCTTCTGAACTGGAGCGAATTCGAGCGCGCCACAAAGTGTATATGCGAGAGCGTATGCAGGTATTGATAAGCGATGCTCAATATCTCTGGTGGGATTGGGTGTTCGTCAATCGTTTCGAAGAGGCTCTTAAAGAAATATGAAGAGCTCATGACAAAGCGCGTGAAGATGACCCACAACGAATGCATGAATGCAAAAACAATCAAACGTATGAGTATTCGCTTCGAAGAAAAGGATATCCTAGCCCATCGCTTCACATATGCGGTTGCCACGGTACCCATTAAGCCGTGTAGATCTCATACGTCATGAGTGTAACAACGCACTTTGTATCAATCCGCGCCACCTCATGACGGGGGATCATCAAGAGAACTTCGATGACTTCATTGCTGAGCAAGCTTATGGAACACGCTGGAAGATGCTAAAAAATTGAAGCACCCACTATAAACAAAAATACTACTCACCCTTTCACCCTAACGCACTATAGTTGGCTATTACGCTTTCAAAAATCACCCTAGGGTGAATAAAAAACACCCTTACGTAAAAATATTGCGATAAAAATAAGAAAAGGTGAAAGGGAGAGTTGCTAAATTAAACTCTTAGACCTTCCACTATTCCGCCCCTGCCGAAAGTCTTCGCAGGGGTATTTACAGATCGCGTCGGGTAAACTTAATGCAGTCCACCACTTTTTGACTTTATTGCTTAATTCTGTAATATTACCTGAGGTACTATCCCACGTGTTTGCAGTGCCTTCCTTAGTTGGACCACATTTCTGACCAAGTGACATCTGGAACTTCAAGTTGTTGTAGTTCTGACCAACTTGGAGTTGCTTCTTTGCTGCTTCCCAAGCTTTTCGGAGAAGCCTTTAGCTGCGACGTATTTCCTCTTTGGGAGGCACTTGATTGAACAAACTTCAAGCTCTTCATCGCTTTGCATAAAGTCAGGATTAAAAGCGCGCTTTTAGTGCACTCATATCTTTTAAAGTTGCGCATAGATCATAAGATTTCTAAAGCGGTCACGCCTACAATGACTGCCGTTCCCAAATATGGGATTGCCTCTGCTGGCATCGACGTCACCTCACGCCTTGCGGTTTTCAACTGCTCTTTTCCCAATTACATCCGCAGTTTCATCAACTGCTGTTTTGAATGCAACCTTCTTCCCTTTAAATGGAATAACACCCATTCCAAAATCCCGTACTTGCGATTTTAATTGGCGATTTGTAACTCGAAAAAGTTGCCAATTCAGCAGCTGCTCAGTGACTTGACTCCTCCAATTCACGTTTTAACTGTCTCTCTGTGATGAGATCAGCAGATAATTCACGGGTCTCTTTTTGAAGTTTCCGGTTGGTAATACGAGTATCTGCTAGATCTGCACTAGTATCTCTCAATTGCCCTTTAATTTCTCGTTTAGCGTTGCGCTCTAATACAATTTCTTCACCAAGCCCCGCTATCTCTGCCTTGTTCCGCGAGGCGATTGTTTGGATTCCCGTTAAGGCTTCAAATCCATTGTTTACAATAGAAAATAATGATCCCCCAAGGAATAAAACTATGTTTTAAAGCAAGCGAAATCAATAAAACTGCCGTAATTATTATTGTCTTAAGGTTCAAAAAATTCGCCACAAAAATCTAAAAATTTTATACATTTATTGCCTCCTAGAAAGTCAGTTTAAGAGTACAAGCTTCTGGAAAGAACTTCATATAATACTATTTCATCAACTTGGTTTATTGACAACCTGCAATCACAGAGTAATTGTCAGTCCACAAAATATTCTGGTTGGGTGAAATGAGATTAACTGCTTCTTTACCTTCAAGTTATTCTCTCGAGGTGCCCAAAAAGTGGTAACGACCACTGCCGAGGTCGTGTCTAAAAACCCAGAGGCAGCTTCGTTAACAGAAACAGTAATTAAAGGGTCACCAATTATGCACATGTTGGTGAGCGTTTAATTCACTTTCACTTAATTGTGTTTGGAATAATGCTCGGCTTTACAATGATGACTTTAATCATTGCACTCGGAAAACTAGCAATAGCGTTAGAAGTTAAATTTTTTGCTGAGCATAGAGATCTTATTTTAAATTTTGGATATTTTTCGTTCTTTGCCGGCATCCTGTACGGTTTCGTACGTCACTATATGTCAAAACATCACAAACGATTTATTGCTTCAGAAAAACGTAAATTAGAAAAAGAGTTTGAAGCCAAAAAACGAAAACTAGAAACTGACTTCAACGAGTTGAAGGTTGAATTGAAACAAAATTGAGCTTGAGCATGCACGCTTAAAAGCACTTGTAGATAGATCTAAAAATAAAGATGAAAGCTCATCGGTCTGGGATACGATTTCAGCGTATAACGGTTAGTGAGGACGTCGAAAAAAGAAACAAAAAGAAGAATAGAATACTGTCTTGACCAAAAATTCAATACGAACTTTTAGATTTTCCATGGTTATTAATTGCCCACTAGTCACAGCCCCGTTAAAACTGAGCATTTTTGAGCATCTATGATGGTAACAAGAAAAGGAGATTACCATCATGCTTACCTTATTTTTGCTGCTCGCTGCTGCGGGCGGTATCCTTCGGCTTACCCTGGCCTGGCTGTTAAAACAGCGCTGGGGCGTATCTATTGGCGTCCCTCAAGCCTTAGCCGGTGCGCTTGTGGTGCTGGCAGGACTGCCTGAGTTCATTAAATCCATTCCCTTTCCAGTGCCTTTAGGCCTGACCATTGGCCTGCTGCTTCCAGACCTTTTGCTGAGAAGAGGCTGATATGGGGCAGCTGGATATAAGACCAGGATGCATCGTGCTGATAGCAGGCTTTGATGACATCCCAGAGCACAAATTCCTTATAGAAGAAATCTATGAGGGAGTTCGTTACAGGTATGGCTCTCTCGGTCCCTTTGCAGGGGGCCACGGAGAGCCAGACAAAGGATGATCCAGCTGTGATTACTCAGGGAACAACCAACGACAGCTGAGTGTAGCTGTCAGGGAAGGGCTTAAACCCAGCCCTTCATTGTTCTTACTCACAAAATCCCAACTCAACATCAAAACCAGGGCAATTGCCCCAGCAAGGGAGACAGTATGTCTGCAGACATAAAATACGCCTATAAACGGCATAACACCTGGGTCTATCCCTTAGAACCTATCCCAAGGCGCTGCAACCCATCCTTGGTTCCAAGCCTCAAGCAATCCCTCAGAACAGCTGATGCCAAACAGGCAAAAGTCAGAGTGGCAGAGCTTAATCAAACATTCACAAACCTCGTAAAGGAGGCACAGGCTCATGCTGATGCTGCAACAGATGAACCCAACCCTGAAACTACTCAGCTTGGTGTGGCTTCCTCGATATCAGCGCGCAAGGCTTCTGGGTGAGCAGCCTGTTCATGGGTTAGCGAGGAGATATCTAAAAGAGCTATCTCTAACGCTTAGACCCGGCACCACAAAGTCCATTCGCTATGCGCTGGAGCTTCTAAGTTCTCATGTAGGCAAGAAGCAAAAGATAGGGGAGCTTAGCACTGATACAGGAAGAGATATCTTAAAGCTAATATCCAAGCTCTCTCCCAATGTCAGGAAATACGCAAAGGCTAAGGAGGCCAGCCTAACAAAGCTAGTAGAGCTCTCACAAACCTATGAGGCCATATCCCTGACACCACAAACGCAGGGCCGTATCTTCAAACAATGCAGCGCTTCCTTGACTGGTGCGTGAGAGAAGGAGAGCTAGACAGCAACCCTTGGTCAACTCTCAGCATAAGAGCAAAGCCAGAGGTCTCCCCTCATGGCGTTCTAACAGATGAGCAAGTCTCAACCCTTCTCAAAGCCAAGGATAGGGTGCTTCACAGCGCCCTTCTCTTTGGCCTGCTCACGGGAATGCGCTCAGGGGAGATCTGCGGGCTCATGGCAGAGGATGTAACCCATAAAGGCAACCTTGGGCGGTTTATCAAATCAAGCCCAACGCTATTCGGCAGCTCAAGTCAAAAGCAGCTGAACGGGAAGTACCACTTCATCAAATCCTAGAGCAGCTTCTGGATACATCCCTGCCAAAACAGGGAAGGCTATTTCCCTACCTAACAGTTGATGCTGTGGTGAAGCGGTATGCCAAGCTCAGAAGGCTCTACCCTGAACTCCAAGGCAGCGTGTTCCACTCTACCCGCAAGTGGTTCATCACTCCAGTGTGAGCGCACAGGCACCCCTGAGCACTTCACGGCCTCCCTTGTGGGACATCACTCTGCGAGGTCTGCCAATAAGCTTACCTATAGGCTTTACTCAGGAGGCATCAGTGATGCTCAGAAGAGAGCAATTGTGGATGGGGTGAGGTTGCCATCAGAGCTGGCGTTATAACCCCTAAATATCCCCCGTCTGGCTGCCCTTCGCGGGTGGTCAGGCGGGGGTATGACACTAATTTTTTGTAAAATACAACTGACCAAATGCGGACATTAGCATAAAGCGCAGCGAATGACTGGGTGAGCCCGAAGCAGAATTTAGCGATAAAGTCTAATGGTTACCTTATAAATCTAAACCTAGATCGAAATCATCACACATCAGCGAAGTGCTCACAAACATTTTACAACATACGAGAATATGCTGACATATTATGCCGGTGTAACAGTGGAAGTTGCTTTGTGTCCCAAAATAGCAACTGAAATTCAACGATTATCTCTCCACCGTTACACCAATATGATCAGTGTTGGGATGAGTTTTTGTTCTGTTAAATGAGGCATTCAGCACCTTGAATGCGGAAGACATAAACAAAAGTTTATGGAGATCATTCAACATTGGGCAAACGTTGCCAGTTTGCGACTGTAAGTAAATCAACTTTTCTCGCTTAAAAATTCAGAAATGCCCGCCATGATTTTTTATCCGCATCTTCTAGATAATCACGAGATCCTTGCACCGTAAATGAATGACGAGCACCGCCATATACCCGCGCCGTGTGCTCCACACCGGCCTCTGTAAGCTCATTCAATAGCCCCGCTAAATCATCCATCCCTGATACTGGATCAGCGGAACCGTGCAATAAGATCGTTCCTTGAGTGTTCGAATAGTCTGGCCTTCCGGGGTCGCCAATCCTCCATGAAAACTTACAAAACCATCAAGTGGAAACCCTGCACGCGCGCCTTCCAAGACAGCAGCACCGCCAAAACAATATCCTGCTAAGATGCTACGTGCTGTACCTTTTGAGGTTGCTTCAATCCCTTTTGATATCCGAGCTCTGAATTCTGAGCGATCCTTGTAAAGTTTGCCTGTTTCACGACGATAATCATCAAATCCATCTAGTTTCGCATCTACACCAAACAGATCTAAGGCAACGGCCCGATAGCCTTGTTCCGCTAGCATTCTCGCTCGACCAATTTCATAGTCATCAAGTCCGTTCCAATCATGGATAATGTATACAGTTGTTGATGCCGTGCCTTCTGGTTCGGCGACGAATGCTTTATATATGTTATCCCCGATTTGGTATGTGATCATGCTATTGTGCCCTGCCGCAATAGGTTGCGTGGCAACTAAAAGAAAAATGGATTGTAGAATTGATCTAATAAATATCATCTCGTGAACTCCTTCAACATCGTAGGACTAAATAGCCTGAATATTTAGATCTGCAACTACGTATCGATTGGGTTGAGCGCGAATGGTTTGATGGTAAATATCGAAAGTGTAATGCTGGTTCTGGTGGGGTGGCTTGCACGGCTTGGGATTATGCCAAATAAAAAATGGCTGACCTAGAGGAGTAGGCCAGCCAGTATCTAACTACGGGACGCGGAGGGATTGCGTCACTAATAGGAAGACTGACTTCCCCAACCATTGCCGAAAGCCAGTCAGTGAAACAGTAACTGGTAGATACTTGTCTCAATCACCAAATCGCATCAAGCATCTGGGCGTCAAAGTTTGACCTAACGTCACAGATTTAAAATACTGATCATCTGCCTAATTTTTGTTCAACTAAAATAAAAGAAAAAATGGCTGACCTGTGGGAGTAGGCCAGCCAGTCTCCAACTGTCGACACTGGGATAGCGTCAAGGAGTAGAAGGCTGACCAGAGGGAAGTCAGGCAGCCTTCGATGACACAAAAAATTCACCTGCAGCTAGCAAGGAATTAGTAAAATGCTAGTGTCAATTAAAGTTTACACACTTCAGATTCAGTATCAAGATAATATTTTATTTTTTTACGCTGTGTCAATCGCAGAGTAAAAAGGGCCAGATCGCATCAAGCTCAAACCAGTTAGGTATTTTCTTTGACAATGATAATATCTAATAAATTATCTTATTAAAAAGTTTCATCGGTGCTAAAAGAACACCTCAAAATTAAAAAATGTAAAGCAAGCCAGATGTACAAAATAATAGGTTCCGTCAAAAGTCGGGCGTTTCGAGTTTTATGGATGCTAGAAGAAATGGGTCTGACCCTATGAATATACTCATGCTCCACCCCATTCAGAGTTAGTCAAACAATATAATCCCTCTGGCAAGATACCAATTCTTATAGACCGAGGCGCAGTTATTACAGACTCAAATGCGATCATGACTTACCTAGCAGACAAACATAAGACATTGACTGCACCAGCCGGTTCAATTGAACGTGCACATCAGGATGCGCTTTCACATCAAATCATAGACGAAATTGATGCTGTTTTGTGGGCCGCTTCTCGTCCTTCGTTAGGCCTTAAGGCATTAGAAAACTTCCCCAATATAAAAGACAGTTTCAAACAAGAATATAAACGAAACCTTGACCGTCTTGAAAAACAGATAAAAGGGTCGTTTTTAATGGGTGACAATCTTTCTTTACCTGATTTCATCCTTGGCCATTGCGCGGGTTGGGCATATGTTGCAAAGTTTTACACTGGGAGTGAGAAATTTGGGGCATACGTTAAAAGCTTAAGAACACGACCGGCATACCAAGCTGCAGCTCGATTAGATATGTCTGACAGTTAATAAGGTCCACATGTCCCATCAGGGGAAGGTGTGGAAGGTTTACAGATATAAGAATCTATCGAACCCAAAAGGGCATTATCAGGCAACAAGAGCATACCGAAGGCGTTAAGACACGTTTGTATGAGATTTTGCGGACTACAAGACCCCAAATCACATACTAGCCAATAATAAATCGCTTTCTAGTGCGATACTAAATATACTTAATAAAATAAGATTAGTTTAGTTTAGTTAAAATATGCGGTGTGACTTAAGCAAAATATTTACTTCTTTAAACTAATAGAACTGTCGCTTTCGGCAAAGAAAGCGTTTATGGCAAGCAATATCTTTGACAGACTGATTGGAACAAAGATACTGGCCTGTTATGGAAGCCCGAAAGTTAGCTATTTGTTTAATTTTGGTATCTACGCTTGGGTTCGCGTTGCAAGACACGGTTGTGAAACTCCTAGCTAATATTGGTTCTTTGTGGCAATTGATGTTTCTGCGAGCAGTAATTGTCGTTTTAATTCTAATAACTTGGGCAGTACTTAAAAACCATCTAAATTTGATAAGACCAGCGGGCTGGAAGTGGCCAATTATTCGCGCCTTTTTAATGAGTTGTGCGTACACTTTTTTTTATGCATCACTTCCTTTTACTTCACTAGCACAAGCGGCATCATGTTTTTTTATGGGCCCCATTTTTACCTGCCTATTTGCCGCCATAATATTAAAGGAAAAAATTGGAAGATGGAGAGTATCCTCAATTTTTTTGGGATTTTTAGGGGTACTTTACATTATTCAGCCCGGCACTTCTGGTATGCAGGCCATTTTGTTTTTGCCAGTTTTAGCGGGGGCATCTTACGCACTTGCAGTTGTAATAACTCGAGGATATTGCGCAGATCACCCTGCCTTATCATTAACAATTATTCATAATGCATTTTATGCATTGATTGGCGCACTAATGATCACGGTTATTCCAATTTTCCCAATTGAAATAGACACACGAGTTTCAAATCCATTTGTTTTATCTGGTTGGGTACAACCAACATCAATGATACTTTTTTGATTGGAATTACATCGATCACTCATATTGTTGCAATGACCGCCTCTATACGAGCCTATCAGTCAACCGAAAGTAGCTTTGTTGCCCCTCTAGAATACACATATTTAGTTTTTGCTCTAATAATTGATTACACGGTTTGGCAAACACTTCCTAATGCGCAGGGACTAATTGGTGTAACATTGGTTATTGGCGCAGGGGTCATGATTGCAATTAGAGAAGGAATAGAAAAGAAATAAGTGGCACAATTACGCACATTTAAAGGCAGTACTAACTAGATTCTGACCTAGATAAGCGGGCATCGAAAAGCGATTGGAACAAAAAATTGCAAAACTCTTGAGAGCTGGCAAAAGTATCGTTCCCTTCACTTAAAACCTTCCACATGTTTCCACACCTTCCACCAAAGTATCCCCACCCCACCTCACATTACCAACCACTCACCACAAAAGCGTTTAATGAGATCAGCTTGTTTGCTAAGAAAATAGCAAAGGCGAAACAGCCGCTCAGTTCTGTTTAAGTTCTGTTAACACCTGTTGGGTGCGCTGTGCCGTCAATTACAAGTTTCGGCTCTATACCTACATCAATTAACTCGGGTCGTTTTCCATATATTTCGACACTTTCATTAATGCTTTTTATATCCTCTACAAAATTTCATTAACCGAGGAAATCCATCTAATAATTTTGGATCAAGCTTCTTCGACAAATCTAGGTGGTGAAAACACGCAAACTCAGCAGCTCTGGGCGTGTCATCAACAAAATACTTTCCATCATGTTTGTTCAGATAACGCTCTAAATCGAAAAATCTGCTTTCCAAATCAGCTCTCATCGCATCTCGTTTAGCTTTAAAGTCTTCACCAACCGCAAAATTAACGGTTGGATTTAAAGGCGCAAATAATTCCTGTGAACTTTGTAATACAGCACTTGCTTCAGCGGCCTTTTCTGGATCAGGTATCGTAAGACCTGCTATTGCTTCTATATAATTTAAGATCGCTATGCTCTGAGCAATCTGAGTTCCATTATCTAACTCCAAAATTGGTAATTGTTTAAATGGCACATTTGCTTTTACGTTAATCCATTGATCGTCAAAATGATCCCAAGACATCAGATACTTGTACTCTATGCCAGAAGAGCACATCAGCATTTGTGGTGCCTCGGCAAGCGCCCGCATTTTAAAATAAATAAGCTTAATCATCTGTCACCTTCACCAGTATGCACGATCCTAAAAGCGTAACGGCTAAAAAATAATTTTCAAAGAAATACCTTTTTCGAGAAAAAATGTGAGAGCAGGATACCTAGCAACTAGAGCGGCCGAGCTTTTTCTCCCCCCTTCTTTTTCTTGATGTTGAACAATTCATTTGCTTAGGTTGATGCCTAATCTTTGAAGTTAAGGAAACAAAATGTCATTGAACAAATATACTAAAGCCGAACTTCTTGAGATGCTTTCGTCTAGGGGCATTGATGCAAAGCCATCAATGAAGAAGGATGCGCTAATTGAATTGTTAGGAAATACCGTCGAGCCAGCGCGGGAAGAAGCAATGATCGAAGCATCAGCGTCCGAGGAAAATACAAAGAGCACCACCAAACCAAGTGCATCTCAACCAGTATTTCTAGTAGTTGGTGTATTTATCGTACTCGCAATTCTTGCATGGATAATACTCTAATATTGTTGAGATAATGTTTGCCCAGCGTTTCCTCAGAAAAGCAAAGGCTCAGCGCTTTTCCGCTAAACCCTTGATATTAGCAGTGAGCTGTACAGGATTTGAACCTGTGACTCTCATCAATTTCAATGAACTACGCTTGTTGTCTTAGCCCCCTAGCTCTGTGCCTTTATATTTTGGCAAAGGGAGTAAGGAAACATGTCTCGAAAGCGTTATTCTGATGCAGATGTGTTGAAGTTATTACGCAAAATTGATGTTCATTTGCACGATGGTTTAGACGTAGTAAGTGCGTGTCGCAAAGCTGGGATTTCTGGACTGGTTTTGAAGTAGTCGAAAGGATACAGGGTTGGGCATGTCACAGAAGTTAATTTCCAAGATGCTGCTGGGCAAGGTGGTTTATTCTGACAAAGCCGATGCATGCATTGTAGCCTGTAACAAAAGTCTAGGCTGAGTTTGAGCTTCCTCTTGAAAATTTAATTTTGAGCGCCATCCTCTCCAATTCGCCTGAATAAGAGCTTGAGCCGTCGCACCGCCAAGCGTGGTGCCTGGGCCCAAAACGATAAAAACATCTGGCATAAATTCACGCGCCGCTGTGCGAATAGCTGCCGTAAAGTCATAAGGTTCAACAACCTGATGCCCTAGCGTGTAGTTATATAGCGCGCTAATATCTGTCGAGTTGGGATACCAAATTGCACCACGACCATCAATGAGCGGGATGGTCGGTTGGACAAATAGCTGCTCTGAAAGCGCGTCAAAGCCAAGTTTGGAAATAGGTCTTTGCAAATGGGTATGAAAACCTGCATGATTTTGTAGGCGCATCGGGAAACGCCCCTGTAAAGCTGGGACTGATCTTTCAAATGCGCTCAAACCTGCCTCGTTTCCCGCAAGTACCAACATGCCACCAAGATCAATGGATAGGCCCAGATCGTGATCTGGGCGGGCGTTGATCGTGGCGGCTTCAGACAGCAAATTGTCGCGTCTGCCAGGAATTTCTTGCCAATTATCGTCTAGAAAAGGATAGATCAATTGGCCACCAATCATGTGAACTTGCATGAGCGTTCCCATGGTGTTGACAACCTGCATCCCACCCATGGGATCAAGTGCACCCGCGCAAGCCAACGCGATATACCAACCCATGGAATTGCCCGTTATCCCAACAATATCGAAAAGATCACGATCAATGGAAACAAAATCAGAATAGGCGCAGGCATAAATAAGCGGTGCCGCATTGTCACCGCGCGTGTGTGTGGGACCAGAAAATTGGGAAAACGTATCTAGCTCACTGATTTTTTTTGGCCAAGCGTGGCGCGGTAAGCATCAAATTGGTCAAGATTTGGAGCGTTCGGGTGATGCCGTTTCAGATAACCGAGTTCGTTTTTATTATAAGTGCCCCGGCCAGGCGCGATAACAACTGCGGTTTGTTTCATAAGGTATTCCAAAGCTTCGTAGCAGCCGTGATTATACTCTCTCGACTGGGCATTGTGGCGGCATATGCTGGACCCGTCGCGATAAAGCTATCTTCCGCAGCAAGACGTGCCACGGGGAGATCGCTGCGTTCCGTAAGCATCGCAAATAAGGCTTCGGCCTGGCCACCGGTTCCGCGACATTCATCTACAACCAGAACTTTTTGTGCACCGTCAATGGCGGATAATATGCCCTCGGCAGGAAGAGGGGCAATCCAGCGGATGTCGACAATACGTACTTCAATTCCTTGTTTTTTCAGAACTTTAGCGGCTTGTTGTGATAAATAATGACCATTGCCATAAGTGATAATAGCCAAAGGGCCATTGCCTGTAACGCCGACTTCGCCCAATGAAATGCATTCATCCATTGCGGGGTAAGTGTGCATCCAACCGCCGTCTTTTTCATCGTGCAAATCACGCATTGGATACAGCGCGATGGGTTCTACAAACACCACAACACGCTGTTCTTCGCGCGCTAGTCGTAAGCATTCGCGCAGCATTTTAACAGCGTCAGCACCGTGGGATGGGCAAGCAACGATCACTCCAGGGATGTCGCGCAAGACTGCAAGCGAATTATCGTTATGGAAATGCCCACCAAAACCTTTTTGGTAACCCAATCCCGCTATGCGCAGCACCATAGGGTTTGTGAATTGTCCATTGGAAAAAAAAGAGAGCGTTGCGGCTTCGCCGCGAATTTGATCTTCAGCGTTGTGAAAATAAGCAAGGAACTGGATCTCAGGAAGTGGAATAAACCCGTTATGGGCCAAACCGATCGCCAAGCCGAGTATGGATTGCTCATCTAGCAATGTGTCGATCACCCGATCCTGACCGAAACGATCACAAAGCTTTTGGGTCACACCATAAACGCCTCCTTTACGGCCCACGTCTTCGCCCATCATTATAATTTCAGGATGTTCAAGCATAAGATCGGTCAATGCCCAGTTTATCAACTTCGACATATTTTGAGGTTTTTCCATTTGTTGTATGTCGCTGCCGAATGCAATCTCTCGTGCCTCTTTAGATGGACCGTTGGTGAGCTTACATTCTCTTTTGGGTGGCACGATAGAGGCCATGACCTCCCGCGATGTAGACAGACGTTGTTGTTGGATCACCTCCTCAGCGACTCGAGCGCATTGCTCTTCAGTCTCAAGATATATTGAGAGAACCTGGTCAGCCGTTAGAACGCCGCTTTCGGTAAGCAAGCGCGCCGAATGCAGCAGCGGATCGTTTTGCTCCCATTCCTCAAATATACTTTTCGCCAGATAAGTTTGTTGCAGATCTGCGCCTGCATGACCGTAAAGGCGAACCAGCGAAAGATGTAAAAATGCAGGTTTCTTTCTTTTGCGGACATATTCTGCAGATGCCTGTGCTACGCAAAAAGTGTCAAATAAATCAAGGCCGTTTGCTTTGAAGTATTTCAGACCTGGTTTATTGGCAAAGCTTGCGCCAATCCAACCTTGAGGTGTGCGCGTGGAAATGCCGATATCGTTGTCTTCACAAACAAACAATAGAGGTAGTGGGACAGATTGATAGGAGGTCCAGCAGGCTGTATTTATTGCCCCTTGCGCTGTGGAATGGTTCGCCGACGCATCACCAAACGAGCACATGACAATGCTATCATCCTTCAAAACTTTGTGTTCAGGTGGATGTCGTTTGGCTAATGAAATGGAATATGCAGTACCGACCGCTTTGGGAAGGTGACTGGCAATCGTAGACGTTTGGGGCGGGATGTTCATAGCCTTGGATCCAAGTACCTTATGACGACCGCCAGACATAGGGTCCGATTTTGCGGTGGAGAAGCTGAGCAGCATATCCCAAGCAGGTGTTGTTCCAGGCACCATTGCAGAACGGCGCGTTTGAAACGCACCATCCCGATAATGCAGAAACGCCATATCATCGGGCCGTAATGCAGAAGCAATCGCCGCCATGCCTTCGTGCCCGGATGAACCGATGGTATAAAACCCTTGTCCAGCGCTTTGCATTTTGCGCGAGCGTCGATCAAGATTTCGGCTCAGGCATTGAGCCCGAAAAATCGCAACGGCCTCAAAGCTAGACAAAGGACCGTATGGCGCATCACCACTGGGAAATTCACCTGCACTCACTCTGGCAAGAAAAGCCTCGTGAACGATATCTGCGCGATCCATAAATTATTTCCCTAGATGTTCAAAAAAAGGCCTGCAAGCCGGTCTGTGCGCGGCCCAAGATAAGGGCATGCACATCATGGGTTCCTTCGTAGGTGTTAACCGTTTCCAGATTAACCATATGGCGGATCACCTGAAACTCCTCAGAAATTCCATTGCCTCCGTGCATGTCACGAGCATGGCGAGCAATTTCTAAGGCTTTGCCGCAATTATTACGCTTCATAATACTGATCATTTCTGGCGCAGCCTTTGCCTCGTCCATCAGGCGGCCAATGCGCAAGCTTCCCTGCAAACCAAGTGTGATTTCAGTTTGCATATTGGCCAATTTCAATTGGAAAAGTTGTGTTTGAGCAAGTGGTTTATTGAACTGTTTACGATCCAAACCATACTGGCGCGATGCATGCCAGCAGAATTCTGCAGCCCCCAGAACACCCCATGAAATACCGTAACGTGCCCGGTTCAAACACCCAAACGGCCCCTTAAGACCTTCGACATTCGGAAGCAGTGCATCTTCGCTCACTTCCAGGTTATCCATAACAATTTCGCCGGTGATTGAGGTACGCAATGACATTTTACCGCCAATTTTAGGTGCCGAAAGACCTTTCATACCTTTATCCAGAATGAAGCCGCGAATTTTATCGCCATGGGCGTTAGATTTTGCCCAAACCACAAATACATCTGCGACTGGGCTGTTTGAAATCCACATTTTAGAACCGTTAAGGACATACCCGCCCTGCACTTTTTCTGCGCGGGTTTTCATATCACCCGGATCACTACCGGCATCTGGTTCAGTAAGCCCAAAACAACCGATGAATTCGCCACTGGCCAGTTTAGGTAAATATTTCTGACGCTGTTCTTCGGAGCCATAGGCATATATCGGATACATCACCAATGAGGATTGCACGGACATCATAGAACGGTACCCAGAATCAACACGTTCAATTTCGCGCGCAACCAGCCCGTAAGTGACATAAGATGCGCCTAAACCGCCGTATTCCTCAGGAACGGTAACGCCAAGCAAACCCATTTCTCCCATTTCACGGAAAATTTTTGTTTCTGTGGTTTCATTGGCATAGGCTTCAATAACGCGAGGCTGTAGTTTTTCTTGAGCAAAGGTACGGGCTGAATCCCGCATCATCCGTTCTTCCTCATTGAGTTGCTGCTCCAGAAAAAATGGGTCATCCCAGTTAAAACAAGACAAGCCTGGGACGTCTTTGGGTTTTAGTGACATATGACTATCCTTTATGAAAGTTTGGCCACGGCGTTAGCAATACGCGCACAACCTTCTTTTAAATCCGCCATCGCATAGGCGTATGACAATCGAAAATGGCCGGACAAACCAAAAGCGCGCCCGGGCACAAGCGCAACGCCGGCACTGGCTAAGATGTATTCACAAAATTCGGCGTCAGTGGTTAGCTCGGTTCCATCTGGCGTTTTGAGGCCAAAGGTTTTCACACATGAGGGAAAAACATAAAACGCACCGCCCGGGGTGGGGCAATCAAGGCGCCGTGTTTTGTTCAATGCATCCACCACATAGTCTCGACGTTCTTTGAAAGACGCTAGGCGTTTGCTCAGAACATCTTGTGGCCCTGTAAGGGCAGCAATTGCGGCGGCCTGCGAAATTGAGCATGCTCCAGATGTGGATTGGCCCTGCACGCCCACCATTGTAGCGATAAGTTCACGCGGGCCAATGCCCCAGCCCAAACGCCAACCAGTCATGGCATAGGCTTTGGACACACCATTTACAATGAGCATGCGGGCCAAAAGGTCGGGCGCAATTTCACGGAATGATGTGAAAGTATCATATGAGATATGTTGATAAATTTCATCTGCCAATATCCAAACATGCGGGTTTGCACGCAAAACATCAGCGAGAGCAGATAATTCTTGTGAAGAATATAACGCGCCAGACGGATTGCCAGGTGAATTCAGCAATAACCATTTTGTTTTTGATGTAATTGCGGCAGACAGTTGTGCTGGGGATAGCTTGAAATTTGTTTCGCCAGTGCATGCGACTGGCACTAAATTAGCCTGACAAAACGCTACTATGTCGGCGTATGATGTCCAATAAGGCGCAGGAACAATAACTTCGTCTCCTTGATTAAGCGTGGCCAGGAAAGCATTTGATAGCACCTGTTTCGCTCCTGTACAGACGATCACTTCGGTTTTGTCCGGTTTTCCGCTTGGGCCGGAAGCCGTGTGTTCTATAATGGCCTTCCTTAAAGAAGGTATGCCCTGCGTTGGTGGGTAAGTTGTTTGCCCTGCTAGCATAGCAGAATGCGCGGCTTCGATGATATTCATTGGTGTTGGGAAATCTGGTTCGCCGGTACCAAAACTAAGAATATTCTCACCTTTAGCTTTGCGGGCTTGCACTGATTCTGAAATCCGAACGATTTCGGATAGTTTAACAGCTGCAGCGCGGTCAGATCTAGCAAACATAGGTGTTTTAATTTTTGTGTTCATTACGATACGCAATTATTTTTGTTGATATGAAACAGATATCTTTATTAATATCGAATATTACGGACAAATTTTACGAAATTTTGGAATTAGATCATGTCAAAATGGAATGATACTTCCATCCCGAGGAGGTTCCTACCTCCGTTTGCGTGGCTCGCCTCGTTCGAAGCAGTTGCAAGGCGCGGATCGGTCACAACTGCGGCCCATGAACTAAACCTTACGCAAGGCGCGGTCAGTCGCCATGTGCAAAAGCTGGAACAGCAAATCGGTGTGCAGTTGTTTGAACGGGATAAGCAGCGCCTGCATTTAACGGGGTCGGGTAAGACTTATGCAGAAGAGGTGCGCCAAGGCATAAGCCAAATAACCAACGCTGGCGTCAAATTGCATACTAACCCTAATGGGGGCGCGTTGAATTTAGCGGTGCTACCAGCATTCGGAACCCATTGGTTAGCGCCGCGTTTGGCGGATTTCATTGGCCAGTGTCCTGGCGTGACAGTCAATCTGTCAACGCGAACCCGTCCTTTTGACTTTTCGAACGAGAATTTTCACGCGGCCATACATTTTGGATTGAACGACTGGCCGGACGTGAACAGCTTGTTTTTAATGGAAGAAGAAGTAGTTGCCATTGCAGCACCCCTGATCGTGAAGCCAAGCGCCGCAAACGATATGGACGAGATTCTGAAAATGCCACTGTTGCATCTGCAGACACGGCCGGCAGCGTGGAGCCGTTGGTTTGCGCAACAAGATTTAGACGTGAAAAATATAACCGGCATTCAGTTTGACCAGTTTGCGACGATGATACAAGCAGTAGTTTCTGGCCTTGGCGCGGCAATTGTGCCCAAATATCTTGTCGAGAACGAGCTAAAACAAGGGAGACTGGTTGGGCTGGGCGGTTCTGCGACATCTGTAATTGGATCGTATTTTCTTGTATGGCCAGAACGCAGCGCACATCATCCCCCGGTTATGGCTTTCCAAAAGTGGATGAAATCCCTGGTAGGAGAAAACGCAATAATTTAACCATCGGAGGTTGCCAGTTTTTTCTTAGATGGTTGTTGATTGGGACGCCAAGGTGCACGGCTACTGTGATCATTGGCAGAAATCAGTTTTTGGGTCAGCGTCATATACAAAGCGTATTCTTCATCTGTCAGAGGATCTATCAGCCGCCTTTGTGCTTTCACCATTCCAGGTTTCACTTTTTCGACAAGCTGGCGTCCCGCAAGGGTTATTTTGGCCAGCTTTGTGCGTTTGTCTGTCGGATTATCGGGCCGCTCCAGTAACTCGCGTTTGGCCAGACGTCTGATAACATCCGCAGCGGTGTTTCTGTCCACGCCAATCATTGAGGCAATGGTAACCTGATCGCGAACATTGCCATCTACAAGTACCGTAAGCACACCAAATTGGACAGGTGTTAGATCATGCTTGCCGCATTCCTCCAGAAAAAGGGCTACGTGGATTTGGTGCAACCGCCGAATAAGGTGTCCCGGTCGATCTGTAAGGTTTTGAAAAATCGAATCATCAACTGACATAGAGGCTCTGGTTTTAATTACTGCTTAATCGGTATTATATACCAAAGCACCGTGATTTAAACCAGCGCTTGAAAATGTAAGGTACAGCGGGCCGCACACAGGAAGAGCCACAAGGTGTGTGGATGACGGATAAAAAAATGTCTTTTATTTGACACCGCCAATTTCCGTAGTACACTACCTAATATTGTGTGTTCGAACTTTGGAGAAAACCGTATGGGTTGGACAGTTGGTGTGGATGTCGGCGGGACATTTACTGATTTTTATGCAGCGAACGATCAAACCGGAGTGTTTCACGTTCACAAAACGTCGTCCACGCCTTCGAACCCAGCTGAAGCAATTCTAAATGGTCTTGACGTAATGTGCACCAAGTTCGATATCCCAGCGGATGAAATCGAACGGGTGTCCCATGGAACAACAGTTGGCACCAATGCGCTGATCC
Source organism: Rhodospirillales bacterium (assembly GCA_038143065.1). Taxonomy (GTDB): domain Bacteria; phylum Pseudomonadota; class Alphaproteobacteria; order Bin95; family Bin95; genus VMCJ01. The sequence goes on from JAYQLI010000012.1 coordinate 89,548, forward strand.
AGCGCACTGGAAGCCGTGTGGCCTTGGTAACAACCAAAGGGTTTTGCGATCTGTTGGAAGTTGGTCGCCAAACGCGCCCTCATATGTATGACTTGCAACGGGATCACCCCGATCCGCTAGTGGATCGGGAATACCGCATTGAACTGAATGAACGTATCGGCGCAAAGGGTGAAATCGTTCGCGCTCCGAGTGCTGAGGATATCGATGCGGCTGTTGATGAAGTGATTTCTGTGGCTGCAGGCGCCTGCGCCATTGGGTTTGTTTTTTCGTTCAGAAATGACAGCCACGAACAAGCGTTTGCAAAGGCCTTGCGCAAACGTGCACCAGAGATTGCGGTTTCGGTGTCCTCCGAAGTACAGCCAGAATTTCGCGAATATGAACGACTATCCACAACAGTTCTCAACGCCTATTTGCAGCCTGTTATGTGGCACTATTTGGAAACCTTGGAAGCAGGGATCGCAGAACGTGCGCCCAATGCCAGCCTTGGGATTAACCAATCAAGTGGTGGATTGATGTCGGTTCAGCGGTCAAGGGAATTTCCAGTGCGGACTGCTCTGTCTGGTCCTGCTGCAGGTGCAGTGGGCGCGGCCCATGCGGCACGTCAAACAGGACGCCGCAATATCATTACGCTCGATATGGGTGGCACCAGTGCCGATGTAGCGTTGATCCGTGACTACAGCGTTGATCTGGCGTTTGATCGTGATGTAGCTGGCTTTCCTATTCGGATGCCGTGCGTTGATGTGGAAACTGTTGGTGCGGGTGGTGGCTCGATTGCGTGGTTTGATCGTGATGGTCTGTTGAAGGTTGGTCCAAAATCCGCAGGGGCGTATCCCGGACCCGCGTGTTACGGCAATGGCGGCGACGAACCGACAACAACGGATGCGAACCTATTGCTAGGTCGTTTGTCTTCACGCGGTTTGCTGGATGGTGAAATGGGGCTTGATCCAGAGTTATCCCGTGCAGTTTTTAAGCCGATTGCGGATCAGTTGGGTTTTACCCTCGAAAAAACCGCACAGGGGATGCTGGGTATCGTAATTGCCAATATGGTGCGAACGATCCGCACCATTTCTGTTGAGCGTGGACATGATCCGCGTGACTTTGTGCTGATGCCATTTGGTGGCGCTGGGCCTCTGCACGCCCGTGATGTGGCTGTAAGCCTCGGCATGAAAGAAATGGTTGTGCCCGCCGCACCTGGTATCGTTTGTGCTCAGGGTCTGTTAGTGTCTGATTTGAAAGAAGATTTTGTTGTCAGCCGCCGTATTGCATTGGATGACACTGGGATCGGTGTTTTGGCGCAAACATTAGCAGACTTGCACACCAAAGCCGTGGATTGGTTTGCCAAGGAGAAAGCCCCTGAAACTGGTCGTAGTGTTCAATTGATTGTGGATGCGCGGTATGTGGGTCAAAACTTTGAACTTGCAGTGCCCGTGGCCGCAGGTGCGCAGTTATCTGTAAACGATGTACCAAATGCCCAAACGGTGACCAAAGCATTCTGTGATGCGCATGATCAAGCTTATGGCTACGCCAGCGAAACTGATCCCGTTGAAATAGTGAATGTTCGCTTGTCGGCACGTGCAAAGTTACACACATTCGAGGACAAACCAGCCGTAGATAGTGAAATAGATGAACCACAGGTGCGCGACACTCGTTTAGTTTATTATGATAGCGATGCTCCTGTTGAATCGCGTATTTACGACAGTGCGGAAATGCGCCCGGGCCAACGGGTCACCGGCCCAGCGGTTCTGGAGCAAATGGACACGACCACACCAGTTTACCCTGGTGATGTTGCTGAAATGACGCCCGATGGGCATTTGATTATCACCATAAAGCCGGAGGACCTTGCATGAGCGAGCGCACAGTAGAACTCGATCCGATCCGTCTGGAAATTATCGCCAATGGTCTGCGCTCAATTGCGGATGAATGCTTTGTGGCGTTGATGCGGTCTTCGTATTCGACCAACATCAAGGAGCGCAAAGACCATTCCATTGCGATTGTAGACAAAGTCGGCCGTTTGGTTGTTCAGGCGGAACTGACCCTGCCCATTCACATCGCCTCGATGGGGGGATTGATGAAATGTGTGTTGGAAAAATTTGGCGACGACATCAATGAAGGCGATATCTTTGTAGCCAACGATCCACACACGGCGGGCGGCACACACTTGCCTGATATTAACTACGCAATGCCGATCTTTATTGACGGCGAGATCGTAGCTTTTGTGTGCAACATCGCCCACCACGCCGATATCGGTGGTATGGTTCCGGGTTCTATGGCGGGTGGCATGTCGGAGATTTATCAGGAAGGGCTGCGTATTCCCGCTGTCCGCCTGTTTAACAAAGGTATTTTGCAACAAGATATCATGGATATCATGTTGTTGAACGTTCGAGTTCCCGAAGAACGCCAAAGGCGATCACAACGCACAAATTGCGTCGTGTCGATTGGGCGAACGGCGGTTCAAAGAAGTTGTCGGAGTTCATGGATTGTCAAGCGTTGTGACAGCGTTTGATGAAATTATCAGCCGTACAAACCAGCGGATGAAAGACACTATCGCGCAGATACCTGATGGAGTTTATGAATTCAAAGACTACATGGATTCAGATGGTCTCTCGACCTACGATATTCCGATTTGCCTGAAACTGACGGTTAAAGGCGAACGTATCCATCTGGATTTTGCGGGCACCAGCCCACAGGTTAGAGGTAACATCAACACGACATTAAATGCAGTACAGGCCAGTGTGAGTTATGCGTTGATCGGGGCATTAGACAGCGAAATGCCATCCAACCAAGGTGTGTTGGACGCGGTTGATATTTCATGTGGATCTGGCACGATTTTGAACTGTGTCTTCCCAGCCCCCGTAGCGGCGCGTGCGCATGCCTGCCAACGGGTGATTGATATTGTTCTTGGCGCCTTGTCCAAAGCGATCCCAGACAAGGTGATTGCAGCGGCGAACGGAGCCAATACAACGGCTGTTTTTTCGGGCGTCGATCCTCGCACTGGTAAACCGTATCTGTACTTTGAAACCATCGGAGGTGGTATGGGTGCACGGGCGACCAAAGACGGCAAAGATGGCGTTCAAGTTGGCATAACCAACACATCAAACCTGCCAGTGGAATCCATTGAACAAGAATACCCGCTGCGGGTCGAAGAATACGGCTTTGTCGAAAACTCTGGCGGCGCGGGTGAATTTCGTGGGGGCATGGGATTGCGCCGCGTGTTAACACCTGTGGACCATGAATGTGTGTTCAACGGCGCGGGCGAACGGTTCCGGTATCAACCTTGGGGGTTGTTTGGCGGCGAAGCAGGTGCGTCTGGCCAATTCCAGATCGAAGACGCTGATGGCATACGCCGTTTGGACGACAAACCGAATGAGGTTGAAGTCAAACTGGGCACGCGCATAACAGTGGAAACACCGGGCGCGGGTGGCTATGGCAAACCTGCTAAGCGGAATGCAGAAGCTGTAAAACGAGACCAAGAGAGCGGAAAATATTCGCCAGAGTTCATAAAAGAAAACTATGCAGAAACCAACTTCGGGGAGCAATAACATGCGTGTCTACTCTATGGTACGGCCCAAGAAACTGTCGGAAATGCCAGAAGCAATGGCACGGGCAGAACGGCTTGGCTATGACGGGACAACTTTGCTGGAACTGACTGTTCCACCAACCTTGTCTGCTGCGGCTGGAGCGATGCTAACCAAAGATATCAAGATGATGTCTGGCGTTTTTGTTGCCTTTCCCCGTAGCCCGATGGCAACCGCCTATGATGCGTGGTCGTTGAATGAATTGTCGGGTGGGCGTTTCCAGCTTGGCCTTGGCAGCCAGATCAAGGCCCACATTACGCGCCGCTTTGGTATGGAGTATTTGCCGGTGATCCGTCGGATGAAAGACTACATCAACGCTTTGAACGCAATTTGGGATTGTTGGCAGGATGGAACTAAACTGGATTATGATGGCGTGTATTACAAACACAACCTCATGATACCGTATTACAACCCTGGCCCATTAACGACCGGCAAGCCGGAAATCCATTTGGCCGCGATCAACAAATTAATGTGTCGGTTGTGTGGTGAGGTTGCAAACGGCCATTTACCCGGTGATCCGATCACATGGAAATGGCACGAGGAAGTCATGTTGCCCAACCTTGAGATAGGTTTGGAACGTTCCGGTCGCACGCTCAAAGACCTCGATCTGGGTGGCTATGGCTTCATCGGCTGTGCGACAAATACCGAGGGGCTGGATCGCGTTGCCAATGGTTTGAAAGAGCGGGTTGCATTATATGCGTCGACGCCAGAATATGCAGAAATGTTGTCAATGTTTGGTTGGTCGGTGAGCCAAGAAGATTTCGCCAATCTGTCCCGTCAAGGTAAATGGGCCGAAATGGGAAATCTGGTAACTGATGATATGCTTGAAGCCTATTCGGTGATTACAACACCGGAAGACCTGCCTTCTGCTTTGGCCAAAAGGTATGGTGGAAAAGTTGATCGCATCCCAATTGATGAAACATGGTTTGATGGTTTGACTGATGATCAAGTTGAAACACTGGTAACTGAAATTAAGAAAATACCCAGCCATGCTGACGGTTGAACCCTTTCTTCAAAACGCCGATACCAGAGACTTTGCAGCTGAAGAATGGGATCGACTGTGCGCCCGTGATCCGTCAGCTTTGGCGGTTGCCGAAATTGACCGTGAAATCACTGTTGGTGAACTGATCAAACAGGCTCGTGTGCGGGCGGGACAGTTTATTGCACAAGGCGCGGAGCCAGGATCTCGGGTGATTGTTGCGCGCCCGAACGTGATCGAATTTGTGGTGGATTATCTCGCGGTTCGTCTTTGTGGTGCTGTATTGGTCAACCTTCCTTGGGCCGCAGGGACCAGCATCACGGAATTGGCAGAAATTCTGGACGCCAAAGTGGTTGTGCTGACCGAACATCTTGTTGGCGACAATCCTTTGTTTGATCAACTGGGAGATCGTCGTTTTCGTGAAGATGAAACCACCGACATCGGACCAGAACGCCCTGTTGCACGGAGCGGCGAAGAATTGGCTTGGTTGGCCTGCACGTCTGGCACCACAGGTACGCCCAAGGCGGCGATGCATACGGGCGCCACGTGGCAGCGCCAAACCGAGGTATTTGCCCAACATTTTAGGCTGACCAAAGACGACCCGATTTTGGTGTCTGCGCCTGTCGGTCACGCAGTTGCATTGTTGTTCGGTGTGCGGTTCTCGCTGTTGCTGGATTCACCGATGATTTTGGTGTCTCGTTGGAAAATCGACACGGCGGTGGATTTGATTGAGCGTTATAATTGTACCTTCACAGTTGCGCCGACGCCGTTTCTGATTGATATGGTTTCCTTTGCTGAACAAAACGGCAACGAGCGAGTGAAATCGCTGAAATTCTTTCCATCTGCTGGTGCGCCTGTGCCACGCACATTGGTGCGTCGTGGCTTGGATGCTTTGCCCGGGTGTCAGGTTTGGTCCTATTTTGGAACGTCGGAAGCGGGCGCGGTAACGGCCTGCCCGTTGGACGCTGATTTGGAGAATCGTCTAGAGACAGATGGAATAGCGATGCCCGGCACAACAACCCGTGTCGTTGATAATGAGCTGCAAGTGCACTGCCCTGAACAAATGATGACAGGGTATTGGAGCGGCGATCCGAATGGGCGGCTGCATGATGATGGCTGGTATCAAACTGGCGATGCTTGCGAACAGCGTGAAGATGGCTATATCAAGATGGTAGGACGTGCGCAGGATATCATTCTGCGTGGCGGAGAGAACATCTCACCGTTAGAGATCGAAAACACGTTGCTGAGCCATACTAGCGTCGAAGATGTTGCCATTATTGGCTATCCTGATGAGCGTCTGGGCTCTCGATTGGCGGCAGTAGTTGTTCAAACGGCTGATGTGACGCTGGACGATTTGCGTGATCATTGTAAAGGTGTTGGGCTTGATAAGGCAAAGTGGCCGGAATTCATGACATGCATCGACAAAATTCCACTGTCCGCAATTGGCAAAGTCCAACGCGGCGTTTTGGAAGATTACGTTTGGGATGAAGTCAAGAAAACCGCAAAGAAAGGTGTTTCCTAATATGGGAATGCGTCACAACAATCTGACGATTGATGACATACAGGAACGGATCAACCGCTCCAAATACCATCAATTATTCCAACCAAAAGTGCTGGAACTGGACAACGAAATAGAAAGGCTAAAGCTGCGGGTATCGATGTGTGATGAGTTTGAACGCCAGCCAGAAACAAATCAGTGGCATGGTGGCGTAATTGGATCCTTGGTGGATATCACTGGATGCTATGCGTTGATGCTGGTCGCTGGTGGCCCGATGCTTACGCTGAATTTCAGCACGGATTTCCTGCGCCTTGCAGTGTCAGACCATCTGTATGCCATTGCAACCGTGCGGCGCATTGGGAGCACAGTTGGATTTGTAGATGTTGAAATCGAAGATGATGTAGGGGTGACAGTTGTAACGGGTCGTGCCTGTTATGCCATCCGCGCAAACAAAACAGAGGTATAAGCCTGAGAGGTGAAGACATGACTGAATATTCCGAAAGTATGAACATTGCTATCATCGGTGGTACCGGCGCATTGGGCGCTGGGTTGGCACTGCGTTGGGCGCGAGCTGGCCACAACGTGGCCATCGGGTCGCGCGATGGCGGGCGTGCTACTGATAGAGCCGCCGAGTTGTCCGCGCAAGCAGGTGCGAAAATTACAGGACATGACAATGCAACGGCTGCAGCCGGTGGCGATCTAGTCGTTATGGCAGTGCCTTATGCAAGCCACACGGCGACGTTGAACAGCATCAAACCGCATCTAGAAGGTAAAATTTACGTTGATGTTACCGTTCCATTGATACCCCCAAAAGTGCGCACAGTTCAATTACCAGAGAGCGGTTCGGTCGCCAAGAATGTGCAAAAGGAACTGGGCGAAACTGTTCGTGTTGTTTCTGCGTTTCAGAACGTCGCAGCGGCTCATTTGAATGATCTGGATCACAGTATTGATTGCGACGTATTTGTTTGTGGTAACGACAAGCCTGCGCGCGGAACGGTTATCAAGCTGGCCCAAGACGCGGATATGAAAGCTTGGCACGCAGGACGGATTGACAATTCCGCCGTAGCTGAAGCATTGACCTCTGTTTTGATCTTCATCAATGGAGCCTACAAAATCGACGGCGCAGGCATCAAAATCATTGGCAAACCACAACTTCAAGACGACTAAGTCAACGAAGGAATTCGCGTGTCAATCCAAATTACCCTTACGGCGCTACAGGATCTCCCGCTTGTAAAATCGGGGGACGATCTTTGCAGTTTGATAACAGACGGTTTGACACGTTTGCCACTAGTGCTGTGTGATGGCGACATCATTGTCGTGGCGCAGAAAATAATTTCCAAAGCCGAAGGGCGTACAGTAAATTTGAACACTATCTCTCCCAGCGCGCGGGCGATGGAATTGGCGGGTGAAACGCAAAAAGATGCCCGTGTTGTTGAGTTGATCCTCAGCGAAAGCAAATCCATCGTTCGCAAGAAACCAGGCGTGATGATTGTTGAACACAATCGCGGCTGGATCATGGCAAACGCGGGAATTGATACGTCGAATGTTCGGTCCGACAGTGGTGAAGAAAACGTTCTATTACTGCCACTGGATCCAGAACAGAGTGCAACAAACTTGCGCGATGCATTGATGCAGCGGCACGGTTGCGATGTCGCTGTGGTTGTTTCTGACAGTTTCGGACGGCCCTGGCGGTTAGGTACAACGGGTGTCGCAATTGGCGCCTCTGGACTACCGAGCCTGTGGGACAGACGCGGCGAAGTTGATTTGTTTGGACGCAAACTGATTGTCACACAACAAGCCATCGCAGACGAAGTCGCTACGGCCGCATCATTATTGCAGGGGCAAACCGCCGAAGGGCGACCTGTGGTGCATATGCGGGGGCTGGAATTTGGAGGTCATGCCTCGGCGCATCATCGCCCTGCCTCTGATCTGATCCGTGATATCGCCGAGGATATGTTCCGATGAGCGGAGCCGTTGTAACCTTGTCTGGTGGCGTCGGCGGTGCCAAACTGGTGCTGGGCATGTCCTATGTTGTTGCGGGCAGAGAACTGGTCGTTGTTTGCAATACTGGCGATGATTTCACGCATCTCGGTCTGCGAGTATGCCCCGATATCGATTCCGTTCTATATGCGCTGTCTGGCCTGTCTGATCAGACGCGGGGTGGGGAAGAAAAAGACGAATCTTGGACCTTTATGTCCGCGATGAAGGATTTGCAGGGACCAGATTGGTTCAATCTGGGTGACAGAGATTTGGCCACGCATGTTTTGCGCACAGATATGTTGGCGCAGAATAAAACGATGACGGAAGTGACCGGTAATTTGGCGCTGCGGATGGGTATCGAGGCGGATATTCTGCCGATGAGCGATGATCCCGTTGCGACTATTGTTCATACAGACGCAGGTGATCTGGCATTTCAGCATTATTTTGTGCGCGAGCAATGCGGACCGCGTGTTGCTGGGTTCTCTTTTGATGGAACCGAAAATGCGGAACCACAGCCGCAGATATTGGACGTGCTGCAATCTGACCCAGAATCTATTATCATCGCGCCGTCTAACCCTTACGTTAGTGTTGATCCCATTTTGCAGCTGAAAGGAATGAAGACGGCGCTGAAAAATGCAGGCGCTCCCATTGTGGCCGTCTCGCCGATTATTGGTGGGAAAGCCATCAAAGGGCCAGCTGCCAAGATGATGCAAGAGTTGGGCAAAGACGTTTCGGTGCTTAGCATTGCAGCTCACTATCAAGATTTGATCGACGGTCTGGTGATTGATGTTAAGGACGCAGAATTGGCACCGCAAATTCGCGAGATGGGGATAAAAACCCTCGTCACACAATCAGTCATGACTGATCTGAACAGTCGCATTGAATTGGCACAAGCGACGCTGGATTTCGCACGGGACTGTGGGTCATGACCGATGTCATAATTCCAGTCAAAGATTTGTCACGAGCCAAAGGACGGTTGCAAAACATCTTGACCCCCGCCGAGCGTGCGGGTCTTGTTTTGGCAATGTTACACGATCTGCTAACGACGCTTAATCAGTGTGCTTTGGGAGATATCTGGCTTGTCGCATGTGATGAAGCTGTGTTTGATCTCGGGGCAGAATTCGGGGTCCATGATATCCGTGAACACGTTTCAAAGGGTTACAATCACGGCGTTTCTGCGGGATTGCAGTCCGTTAACGCAAAGAATTCAGTTGTTATTCTTCCCGCTGATCTGCCATTGGCAAAGCCCCACGACATTGCGCAGTTGATTCAAGCAGGAGCTGGTATCAATCCAACGGTTGCGATTGTGCCTGATCGTCACAATCGTGGGACAAATGGGTTGTTTCTATCTGCTCCTGATTTGATCACACCTGACTTCGGTGAAAGCAGTCTTTTCAATCACAAGGTTGCCGCCGCACAACTCAGTATTTCCGCACATGTCGTTCCTATCGAAGCAATGGCGATGGATATTGATAGCCCAGAGGATCTTTTTGCGGTGGCTCAATCGACGACATCCAATTCCACTACGAATTTTCTGGCATCCATTGCGTTTGGACAAGATGCGTGGACTTCACATAAATGGGAGGTCGCATGACCTACGCTTCAAGCCAATCCACACTGCCCCATTACGTATCCGCTGACGAGGCAAAAGTATTTCTGAATAGGCCGATCGATACTCTGATGGCATGTGCAACCCAAATACGAGACGAGGGGCATGGGCGGCTGGTCAGCTATTCGCGCAAAGTGTTCATTCCTTTGACCAAATTGTGCCGTGATGTTTGTCATTATTGCACTTTTGCCAAAACGCCCAAAAAGATTGATGCGCCATTTCTAAGCCCTGAACAAGTGCTTGAGATCGCGCGCGCTGGTCAGGTTGCTGGATGTAAAGAAGCCTTGTTCACGCTCGGCGACAAACCGGAACTGCGATATTCCGTTGCGCTTGAAGCTTTGGCGGAAATGGGCTATGAAACCGACGCTGGATTACCTGCATGCAATGGCGGAATTGGTGATCAACGAAACCGGTCTTTTGCCCCATCTTAATCCCGGCGTGATGACCCGCAATGAACTGGCGAAGTTGCGCGAAGTTTCAGTTTCTATGGGAATTATGCTGGAGTCGACCTCGTTGCGGTTAATGGAGCAGGGAGGGTGCCACTTTGGCTCACCTGACAAAGATCCTGCTGTTCGATTGAAACGATCCGTAATGCGGGCGAACTGAAAATCCCGTTCACCAGCGGCATTTTGATTGGAATCGGAGAAACGCGTGCGGATAGAATTGAAAGCCTTCTGGCCTTGCGCGATTTGCACCAAGAATTTGGCCACATTCAGGAAATAATTATCCAGAATTTCCGCGCCAAGCCAAATACGAAAATGGCCGATGTGCCCGAACCTGATTTGACTGACTTGCAGTGGACCATCGCGATTGCGCGGGTTATTTTTGGGGCTGAGATGTCAATACAAGCGCCCCCAAATTTGTCTGATGGTGGTGCAGGGTTGATCGCTGCGGGGATAAACGATTGGGGTGGTGTTTCACCTGTTACGCCGGATCATGTGAACCCAGAGGCCCCTTGGCCTCTTTTGGATCAACTTGCTGATGATACCGCAGGTTGTGGAAAGATATTGGTAGAACGGTTGGGGATTTACCCGAACTATGCGCATCAAAATACGGTTTGGCTGGATAAAAAGCTGCGTAAACCAGTGCTTGATCTGATTGATGCCGATGGATTGGCACGCACGGACAGTTGGGTTCCAGGTGATGCATCCCAAGATTTACCCAAGCTGCCGAAATCGCCTGCGGTCATTCCAGACATGGGTCTGTCACGCGTTTTGGTGAAGGCAAATAAGGGTGAGAACCTGTCCGAAGCAGATATCTGCCGCCTTTTGACCGCACGGGATTGCGAAGTTCATGAGGTCATGCAAGCCGCAGATGACGTTCGCAAACGGGTGAGTGGCGAAACGGTGAGTTATGTTGTAACACGCAACATCAACTATACCAATATCTGTTATTTTAAATGCAAATTCTGCGCCTTTTCCAAAGGCAAGATGAGCGATAACCTGCGCGGTCGCCCCTACAATTTGGGCGCTGATGTTGTGGTTGAGCGTGCGCGCGAAGCATGGGATCGCGGCGCGGTTGAGGTTTGTTTACAGGGCGGTATTCATCCCGAATATACAGGCCAAACCTATCTTGATATTCTGAGTGCAATCAAATCTGAGCTGCCTGATATGCACGTCCATGCGTTTTCCCCGCTAGAGGTGCACCAAGGGGCCGCTACGTTGGGTGTTTCAGTCTATGATTTTATTGGGCAGTTAATTGACGAAGGATTGGGCAGCTTGCCTGGCACTGCGGCAGAAATTTTGGACGATGAAGTGCGACGTGATTTGTGCCACGACAAGATCAATACAGCCGAATGGTTCGAAGTGGTGAACGCGGCACATAAACAGGGGCTAAAAACTACTGCAACAATCATGTTTGGCCATATTGACCGACCCGTGCATTGGGCGCGGCATATGCTGCGTCTGCGGGATCAACAGACTAAAACTGGTGGATTTACCGAATTAGTACCCTTGCCGTTTGTTCATATGGAATCACCGATTTACTTGAAGGGTGGGTCGCGTAAAGGGCCAACTTGGCGGGAATCCGTGTTGGTTCATTCCGTTGCGCGTTTGGCGTTGAACCCGCTGATCCCAAACATTCAGGCCTCTTGGGTCAAGCTCGGCCCGGAGGGCGTCGCGGCTTGTTTGTCCGCCGGAGTGAACGACATTGGCGGCACTTTGATGGATGAGACCATCACACGCTCTGCTGGGGCGGCGCATGGGCAGGAAATGACACCTTCCGCGATGGAAGAGTTGTTGTTGCGCCAAGGCCGCCCATCGCGGCAACGCACGACACTATATCAAGATGCGGCAAAGGATCGGCGTTTAGCTTCATTTGCTTAGCCTTTGCAGTTCTATGGTTGGATTGTTAGCCGACCTGATTAGGCAGCCACGTGGCAATAGCTGGAAAAGCGACAATCAGCGCTATACCCAACAAGAACAGCGCGACAAACGGCCAGGTTGCGCGGTAAACTTGACTGATGCTCATGTCTGGCACGACGGCCTTGAACGCGAACAACGTATATCCGAATGGCGGAGTGATCGCGCCAAGGGTAATGTTGACGAGGAACAGCAGCCAGAACCAAACTGGATCAAACTCCAGCGCAGTGACGACGGGTTGGTAGATCGGGATCGTCAGTAAGATCACTGCGATCGTGTCGATGAACATACACAGAATAAACGGGACCGCTAGCATGACAAGCAACATCGCAATCGGAGAGTATCCAAGATTGGCAACTAGATTAACCAGTTCACCGGTCGCGCCGGTGAAAGCGAGCAGCTGTGTGAACATCTTAGACATCGCCATAATGGCTAAGATCATTGCAGAAACTTTTATCGCGGCCATTAGCGAGTCCAAGATCATCTGTAATGAAAGCTTCCGGTAGATAGCTGCGGTTAACAACGATCCAACTACGCCGGTTGCGGCCGATTCAGATGGAGTTGCGATACCCAACATAATAAAGCCCATAACCGAAAAGATCACGATCAAGAAGGGCATGGTGCGGACAATAGCTATGAGTTTCTCCATCGGTGTGACTTCGGCCCGCTCGCCTGCAACATTGCCCGGAGCAAGTGAGGGGTTCATGCCGATCCGTACAAAGACGTAAACCAAGAAAATCCCACCGATAAAGAGACCAGGGATAACACCTGCAATCAGCAGTTTTGCAATCGACACGTCAGCTATAGAGCCAACAATAATCGCCAGTAGACTAGGTGGGATAATCGGAGCAAGGCTCGCACCGCCGATAATCAGGCCCGCCGCGATACTACGATCGTAACCGCGATCGTGCATCCCCGGCATAATGGCCCGCCCAAGCATCGCAGCCACGGCCATGGCAACACCGGAGAGCGCGCCAAAGACAGCGGATAAGACGACGACCAGAACGTATTGGCGGCCCCGTACTTTGCCCACCAGTTTGTCAATTGAATCGAACAAAACGTCCATTGTTCCAGATCGAAACAGCAATTCACCCATTAGGATGAACAAGGGTATTGAGGCCAAAGAAGTAGTTGTGGCCGTGTCGAGCACCGAATTTGCAAACAATGGAAATCCGGCGGGGCCAATGACGAAATACACGCCCAGCAAAATCGCTGCCAGAAAGGCAAGAAAGATTGGAGCGCCCGACAAAAACAAAACGAAGAGGATCGCCATCCCCAAAATAAGCGTTGTGTACCATTCCATTAATCTGCTTGCTCGCTTGCATCAACACCGCTAATGCGGTGTTTAGGGGATAAATAAAGCAGCAGGTAAATTGCGCTTAAACCTAGCCCGAAAGTGATAAATGAAGACACCCACCATTGCGGAATTGGCACAATGGCAAGGGTATGAATCCCACGGGTGAATTGCCGGATGTTTTCCTGCAAACTAACCCAAGCAGCGAAAGAGAGGCATAAGAAACCTAAGATGCTGATGATGACATGCAAAATGTTGGCGATGGGTTTTGGAGCGATGTCGACCAAAATCGTAACGGCAACATGGGCTTTATCTTTGGTGACGTGGGGCAGCGCAAGAAATGCTGATGCGCAAAGGGCATATGCCACAAAATCGCTGGCCCATGCTGTTGGTGATTGAAAAACATACCGCGAAACGACTTCGTAGATGTAGGAACAGACAATCATGGCAAGACCGGTTGCAGCGAGGACTGATGCCGCCAGCGTCAGGAAGTCAACCACCTTTTTAACATTTGTGACAATCACGGTCATTTGGAGCCCTATTTACGTTTGTTTTTGACTAAAAACAAAAAAGTGCCCGGCCCCTATCAGGAACCAGGCACAAGATCACTATAATTTACATGCCTTTTGAAGCAACAAAGTCCCGGAAGGCTTCGCCTGTTGCGCCTGATGCTTCAACGGCCACTTCCATTGCACGATCTGCGAACAATGCATTTGCTTCTTCCAGTGTGTACCCAATGGAAGTTTTCTTTGCACCAGCCGCCATCATCGCTGCGTTTTCTTGTTCCAGAAGCGCATTGAAGATATCGATCGAGTTTTGTTCCAGCTTGTGACCCGCTTCGAGCATTGCTGTCTGCTGGGCTTCATTCAAGCTGTTCCATTTGTCTAAGTTCATCATGATCAAATAGGAAACTGTGCCAAACGCTGGCTCTGCCAGATAAGGTGTAACTTCGTGGAATTTATAGCCTACAGCGCCAACAGAAGGCCACACCAGCCCGTCAATTACGCCTTTTTCAGCAGCTGAGTAAAGTTCGCCAAACGGGATAACAACCGCAGTACCACCCAAAGATCCAACAATTTTATTGTAGGATGGCAGGGCACGAATTTTTGTACCGTTAAGTTTATTGGTTTCATCCATTGGCTCTTTTAGGAAGAAACGGAACCCGGTTGTTGCTGTTGGAATTGACAGAACTTTCAGGTTTTGCGTTTCCTGGTAGTGCGCATCCACCCAATCCCAAATACCAGACGTACGGCGTTTTTCGATGTCACCGTTTACGGCGTCAATCGCAGCACCGACGCCTGTGTCACCAGTGTGGTACAAGCCGTGCGTGTAGATGATGTCAAAGACACCAGCCGAAACTGGTTGAATTTGTTTACCACCTGGCACAACTTCTGGTCCGCTTGGCGTAATATTGATGTCGCCGCCAGAGATTTCTTTGACTAGATCAATGTAACCGTAAGCCATATTGGCTGTGCCAGAGTGATTGCCACCCCAAGCTGTCAACATTTTCATGTCTTCAGCAAAACTTGCTGACGCGGACAAAGCTAAGCCCAAGGTGGCCGCAACCAGTGATTTTGATATATTGTTCATTTAGCAGTCTCCCATTTTTTCTATCGCCGAACCGAGGGGTCTACCCTCTGAAACAAGTGACTTCAGCGGTGTTGGTGTTCAAATTATGTAGTATACGTCTTATTATGTCGAATCATATTTTTAAACCTAATTAAACTACTGTAATGATGTGTTTTTTTTGGATGCAGAAGTAAGTTCCGTAGCAAAAACGGCAAATTCCTAGTACGAAACATGTAAATTTTATTGATGACAAGACGCCGGTAAGCCTACAGATAAAGCAATAGGAAAATGCCAGATCGTAACGCCTAAATTGACGCGGATTTTGTTATTAAGTTGTTAGTAGGGGTTACGGTTTTTGTAGACTTTTGAGTCATATGGCTGATAACTAACGTAGTGTACTACGTGTTTAATGTTGACGCCAAATTTGGATTGGAAATGCACTATGAGTGATGAATTTAAAATACTGTCTGGCATCATGGACAGCCGTTATAGCTGCCGAGCATATCTTGATAGAGAGGTGAGTGATGCCGACATCAACCAAATTGTCAAAACCGCATCAAAGGTTCCGACGTGGTGCAATGCTCAGCCATGGAAAATTTTGGTTACCAAAGGTGATGAAACAAAATCTTTTGCAAAAACGATGGTAGACGCCGCCAACGCTGGCCCAATGGAACCCGATTTTGATTGGCCCAAGCAATATACGGGTGATTATCAAGATCGCAGACGTGTGTGCGGGTATCAGCTGTATGAATCCTTGGGTATTGCGCGAGATGATCGGGAAAAGCGCGCAGAACAAATGATGCAAAATTTCAAATTTTTTGGTGCTCCACATGTTGCGATTGTAACAACAGAAGCTGATCTAGGCCACTATGGTGCAATGGATTGTGGTGGGTTCATAGCATTGTTCACATTGGCCGCCCGCGCGTTAGGGGTAGCATCAGTTGTTCAAGCTTCTGTAACGGGTTATGCACCAATCATTCGCAGTCATTTTGGAATTTCAGAAAACAGGCTTATTCAAACAGCAATTTCATTTGGATATGAAAACAAAGACCATCCCGCTAACAGTTTTCGCACACAGCGAGCAATAATCGAAGATGTTTTGAACATTGTCTCTTAATGAAATGAGCTAATGCACACGGACTCGAACTCCCTGACCCACTGATTACAAATCAGTGCTTCTGTTTCTTTGTTATTCATCTGCCTAATTCCATTCTAACTATGCCTCTCTAAAGAAAGCACAATACCATTGTTGTTTTGATCTTTGCCTCGCGATCATCAAATTCACGCTGAGACAAAGCGATTATGTCTGCTACTCGCTCTTTAGATAGCGATACGGGCGCTGTTTCATTCATCAGCTATAGCCTCCTTGATTGCTCGAAAATTTATCCAGAGTGATGCCTTATCGCTTAGCTTGTGCGCGAGGCTTGGCCGGTGGATGAAAATTGGAACATATTCATCCAAATCTTTGCGAAGTAACAAAACGCCTTCAATATCATCGCGATATTGCCAAGCATGCAGAATGTGATCTTTTGCTGAGCTATTAAGGCGCATCCACGTCGTAGCTGGGCCAGTTCTCCATTCAGCTGGCAAACATCAAATAGAGCGTCAGCCAAATCGATAGAAAGCTCAGCATAGCAGTTCCGCATGCGCTGACGGTTGATTTGTGCGCTGCGCTTGGCCGTTTGCAGTATTTGATCTGGGGGTTAAGAACATTAGAAAACCCTTGAGTTTTGCGCGTAAAAATGTCCGATAAATCTATCGGTATGGAATTTTACGCAGCCGTCATCAGCAAAAGCAAACTCCTTCCAGCCCGTGACTACTGTAGAGAATTCTTTATCTAAATCAGATTGTTGCGGGAACGCAGATAATCAACTTATCGGTAACCAGCTCAAATCATCTAATACGGCGCGCAGAACCTCTAAGTTGATCCGCTTAACAAGATTGACCAACAGCCATCGGAAAGCCGTAAGCTTTTAACTCACCTAATTACGAGCCAACGTCAATACTTTGATCAAACCATAGCGATTTGAGCCTGGATGATCCGTTTTGCCTCTATTGGCAGGTGATAACGCGCAACTTCATTAAGAAATATGCGTGGATCTGGGTAATGCAGCGGCCATTGCCAGCTCCTTTGAAGAATATATCATATGTGCCTCAATATTGATGCTTAATATATTGAAAATATATCACATTTAGTGATTTTAGGTAATAGCGCTATTGGGCAAATATGAGTGCTCCCCTTGTTGAAAGTCGCAGTCTGCCTGGAAAAAGGGTGAGAACGCTACAAGCATAGCGTGACTAGAGTACCTTTTGTTCTGAACTGTAACCTGATCTGAAAATCTGAATGGCCAGATTGTTGGCGACTGAACGTACCCGCAAGACAGGGATTGTCAGAAGGACCTGTAGTGGTAGGTTCATGCAAAGATTTAATCATGGAGGAAAACTTAAGTTAATGGCTTTCGAAAAATGGTTCTGGAGTTCTTATCCTATATTGGCTTTTTGACCGGGAGAGTAGAAAACCTCTCGATGATCACGAAAAAGCTTGCCAATAGAGATTTGGGAAAGCGCGGGCGATAGTGGGCCATCTGATAAAGTGCTCCTTCCTTATGCATCAAAATTTGAACGCTGCTAGATCGCAAAGATCAACGAGGAACACAGAAGTTTTGATCATGCTTCTGGTAATTGCTTTCTTGGTTGATGCAGCGGGGGTCGCTTACTGGCAACGCTAGGTTCTCCCAACCGCAATCCATCGCGGGTACGCCGGATGCTAGACACCTGCCTAGCGGTTTAGCTTTTGCTAGGGGGTTTAGCGCAGTTTTGATGCTGTCCCAGAACAAATGGTGTCACCGTTGTCACTGCAGACGCAACGTGTTCAGAGGCAAAGTCGAAGCCAACATTAAAAAGATGGGAGAAGACATCTTTATATTGGCGCGCAAGATGAGATATTGGTGACAAAACTCACGAGTTCTGCCCTTCCCAGCGACTGCATCAAGGCGACAGAACCATGCGCGCGGCTTATTGATCAGCACGCCAGCAAATTTATATGCACTTGAGCATTAACAAGCATGAAGGAGGTTTGTTTGGGTTCTTATCTTCGCTTACCCGCACCCAAACACAGCGCAGCCAATTGCTCAAACAGAGCGCGCGTCACGGTGATCCAGCGTTTGAGCTTACGTGTGCTTCTGCTCAAGTTTAGATAGGTGAGAACATCAAGCTTTTTAGATAAAATAAATCCCGCAATATCGGTCAGCGTGTCGTGATTATCCGCAACGCTCACCAATGCCTCCATAAAGTGCCATGTCATTTGGCAGTTTATAATCAAACAAAAGGTGTCTGATTGCTTGAACGTATCCAGATCACATCAGACAGAACGTATTTGAACATTCTTAATGCAGTACCAAAGGCAGAGCCGAACAAATAGTCCGTCATATTTAGGAAACCAACGTACGCCAACTTTCCATTAAATGTTTCAACAGACAATAACTGATGATTTTTCGCAATCATTGAACTCGCTGCGCGGTATTCTTGAGCATCAGGGGAAAAGATCACCCATGACTGCCATCTATTACTTTTTTCGGAAATCTCTTGAAAGATCCCTAATAAGAACTTCATAGCTGCTCACTGACCGGTGGGATGGGTTCATCCCTTCCAAACAGAAGGCGCCAAAAAGACAGGCGTCATCCTTGCAATAAGCCGTCCTCTGGCAGGCTATCTGCTATCTTTCGGCGGATCTTGGAATGCCACCAATTAAACAAAGGGAAGCATGCGGCAATATTGTCTTCGCCCGAAATCTTCCACCGGATATGAACCGCCATTGTAGCAACGCAACCAAAACGCCCTATCAGCGCCACTGCCTTTGCCACCACCATATTTATCAAGGCGACCAAACAATCCAGAAAGCTCATCGTGGCTACGCCCAATCCCTCGAGGCATTATCATGCATGACATTCTGCATCGTAGGGATGTGGCATCATCCACGCGCTTACGTTTGCAGATCATTTTCGTCGCGATCTTCCTCTTTCTGCTCCTGCCACGCCTTAAGCTCTTTTAAGTATTCTTGATAAATCGGCATCGATTTTCTTAACGGCTTTTCGGCTGCATTTGGAATAGGCGATTTCTTTGCACTGGGCGGCCCGATTTTGACCGTAAAGCCTAGCGCACCAAGCTCCAATAATCGTGACACTTCACCTTTAGCTGTAACTGGTCTGGGCTCATGCTGCACAGACAGTTAGCGCATCCATTGCTAGCCCCGCTGGATCGCAGCCCATTGTGGAGCCTAAAGCAAAAGCAAACTCATATTCACAGGCGGTAAAAGCCCGCGAGGAATGCAGGGTATTAGCTAAATTACCCCATAGATCAAACTGGCTTATACTTTTGCCTGTCTGTAGTCTCCACAGCCGCTTTAGGGCAACATTACGCCTCTTAGCACGAATTTATCAAGTGTATTTCCAACCCGCTGCTTTAATGCGCGTTGCCCATCAGGTGACGTCCAGCGATCATCGCCGGCTGTATTATCTAAGAATGTTGGGAAGCATTCATCAAACAGCTGATCGACACGAGGCCATCAATCATGATTTTGCAGCCAGTTTGCCAGAGTCTCTAACAATGCTGCGCCAATATATTTCACGGCCATCTATTACCTTGCCATCATCGTCGTCTGAAAGACCAATTTAAAGAGACCCCGGTCAATCTTAGAGCTTAGCATTGTGTCCATTCGGGATGCGGCTTTAAGTTAGGGAGGCTAAACTATGCATTCACAGGCGGGCTTTCAGATAGTTTCATTGGGCAATTTGTTCTTCAGCGTAGCCTTTTGCCTTCTTGCTCAATGACGGGTAACTATCTGTCCCAGCCAACCTGAAAAGGTGTGTTCCCGTATCAATGCTGTTTGCATCGCCGCAGATGGCAGCATTTAAGATAGGTGCAGCCTCTCGGATGGTTTCAATGTCATCCGTCACCTGATCAAGCTCAAACCAAACTTGCACTCTGGGTTCTGGCTTGCTGCCCGTCAAAACACCTAAGCGATAATTCAAGCCAAGCGCTTTGACTGCATCGCGGCTACGCTCCCACTTTTCGTCAACATCAGCCACCAAAAACTTAGAAGGCGAAAAAGTGTGAAGAATATGGATCGGCCCCGGCATTCCCTTAAAGCACTGGCTGGAAACAATGTAGATATTGCTGGATTGGTTTTTTATAACACAAAGTCTTTAGCCTGATCAATCTTATCGGGTGAGAAATTACACGTTTGCCATGGCGTGTTTGCATTTCTGTAAGCAATCTCAAAGCTGCCATCTTCAATGGCTCTGAAATTGTCTGGATTAAAGACAGTTTCGCAGATGCAGGCGCATGTGTTTTCTGTTCATCAGCGAATTTCCTCTTTAGGCTTTGCCGCAGCAGAAAAATCGCGTATAGTCAGGGTGTCATAAGCTCCTTGGCCCGTCGCGCTTTTCCCTTCTGTGCGGCGGGTTTTTTATTTGGAGTTTTTTAGCAGATCCGCAGCAGCAGCTTTTGCGCCTAGTTTTCTTGTGCAGTATCTTGTTTAAGCAAAAACTCTTCTGCGTCGTCATATTTGATGATTTTGAGGCTTTTTACCCTGATGAACTTTGGCACCTCGCGACGGGCAAATTTTGCCTTAGTCGTTTCTTTGTTCCAGTTGTTTAACTCGGCCCAATCTGTGTCTAACAGAATGCGCTTCTCCAGCAGAAAATTTTGTAGCCTTCGGTAGGGACATGATCAAACTCCTTTAGTGCAAAGCGTTTGATCAGACCCTACTTAAAACCGATTATTCTAAGCACTGGGGGTTATTTGTCGGACAATTTATTTTTTTGTACCAGATATCCCTGATATACGTTTCACCACGCCCAACTGCATCAGCAACAAAGATCATTGCCTCCTCAACGCCAAAATCTAGCTCTCTTCGCTTAATATTTTAATGAAACGTCTTATTGTATGGTGCAAAGCGTAAGCCGGTTTGCGACCTGCTTTTTGTTGCAGCAATTTTGGATCTTTAACTCTTTCAGCGATCCACTTGACTACGTCAGCCGGTAATTCACCACCATCAGCCAAGTAATCGGCAATTGCGTTATGCATCACTGCTGCTGGCAACAAATTGACTGCTTCACTCGGATCTTCCTTTAAAAAACCTTAAAGCCAATCCCCCAAGCGGTATATCTGGCAATTTAGTATCTGCTTTTTTATGTATTGCTTGAGTTCATTTTCAGATAGGCCGCGCAAATAGTTAGCTTCCCGCTCTGAAGCATCAATTAATGCTTTAACCCCTTTTGATACCATTGACCCTACCCCAGCAATTCAACAACTGATTGCGGCTGTACTTGCGTATATCGCCTCAGTTGCGCCAAAGTTTTATGACCACTAATCAATGAAACTTGCTCAATGCTCAGACCTTCAGCGAACAAATCAGTAATCGCTCGGTGCCTTAAATCGTGAAATGTGGCATGTTCAATCTTTGCTATTTTGCGCGCGTAGATCCAAGCCACAGAAATACTTTCGGCTCTGTATGGAAAAATTCGACCTTCAGTAGTTTTTTGATCTGCAATTATTTTGCGAGCCACAGAAGACAAAGGTACGCGCATGTGATTACCCAACTTGCGCTTAGGATCTTTCCGGTCTCGAATAATTATTGTGCCTTCATTATGCGAAAAGTCTTCGTGTGTAATTCTACAAATCTCACCTAATCGCATCGCTGTGGCCATTGCAAAATCCATTAAATCCGACATTGGCAGCTTTAGCTTGTCCTGATGATCAAACGTATGGCGCATCAATTCTATTTCCTGATCTGTCAGGTATCGATCACGCTCTTGACTGTGGGTATCTATTTTTGCGGCACTAAGAGAAGCGCGAGCGTTTTTGGTCAAGCTTAGATCAACGTCAAGGTGACGGTTATACCGGAGCCACTTTAGCAATCCAGAAATTAAACCAATATTGTGAGCAACAGTAGCGCCAGCCACGCCCTTTGTTTAAGACGATGATCAATCCAGTGCTGCATCGTCGCTGCATTCAAGTCACGCAAACTAAGCGAAGATAAAACCTTCCCAAACGCCCTTAAAGAAGCTTGGTTAGCCGGTTTGAGCGATACGCTTCTGAAGATATGCCCCAATCGCCTGAGCAAGCGTCATGGCCGCTGGCACATCGACTGCACCATTTACTGCTTTTTGCTTCAGGGCAACTTCAGTCGCTTGCGCCCAATCCTGAGCCTCAGCTTTTTTATCAAAACGTTCGGGAATAGCTAGATCCGTTGCGCCGTACTTGGCCGCGCCATCTACCTGATGGGAGTTGCTGAAAACTTGGCATGTGCAATCTTGATGTGTGCAATATATGCAATCGAAATATCATCAAATAGGTGTGAATTTAAATATATGTAAATAAACAGTTTTTATATTATAAATAAAATCATATAGATGATTTAGAAACATCTCTTTGGTCAATGTGGTTCCCTTTGCGCAGCGAAAGAAGTTCTAACATTTGATATTCTTTTCCAGTCAGATGTACGCTTTTTCCATCCACCTCTACAGTTTTTGCATCCAAATTAAGTGCTATTTTACCTGTTTCAATGATCGATTGAGAATGCCCTTCGACCGCCGGATAATCGCATGGATCCGCGCAACCAGCTCTTCACGGTGAAAGGGTTTGATCAAATAATCATCTGCACCAGAGCCCAAACCCCGAATTTTGCTATCTGTGTTATCATCGCCCGATAATATCAGTGTTGGCGTATCAATCCGCGCCAAGCGCAATTGTCGCAACACCTCATGCCCGCTCTGTTATCCGGCAATTTCAAATCTAGAAGTATCAGGTCAAAATCATAAAGTTTGGCCAAGTCGATCGCTTCTTCGCCAAGATCTGTCGTATACACGTTCAAACTAGCATGAGATAGCAACATCTCGATACTTTTCGATGTTGTCGCATCGTCTTCAACCAATAGAATACGCATCAAAATCTCCAACACTTACGCGCGTCACCAAAGCTTCACCATAAAGGTTAACCACTCGTTACCATAACGTAATTAACTTAACTCTAGCGTGAAATATTGCTGCGCGACGTTATTGTAAGACCTCTGCGTGACGACGGGATTCCCTGAACTGTCTGGAGCTTGTATGGTTTTCGCAGTTTTTCGAGGATGTTTTCATGGACCTATTTTTGCGTGAAGCGGTGGATCGGATTGGGGTCGATGATGCCTTGGCCAAGATTGATGCGCTGATGGATTGGTCGTCGTTTTCGCCCATTCTCAAACGCGGTCTTGGACGTTCCGGTGTCGGCCCCCAAGGTTATGATCCACTGGTCCTGTTCAAGTGCCTGCTGATTGGACAATGGCACGGTCTGAGCGACCCTGGGCTGGAGCGGGCGCTGAAGGTCTGGCTGGATTTCATGATCTTTTGCGGGCTCAATCTGCACGCTCCCGTACCGGATGAGACGACCCATTGTCGCTTTCGCAACGCCTTGGTGAAAGGTGGTGTTTACGACGATCTTCTGGCTGAGGTTTGCCGTCAGATCGAGGCGCATGGGCTGAAGCTCAGGAGGCCGAGGCCGCGATCATCGACGCGACTTTGGTGGAAAGCGCTGCCCCGCACCTGATATCGACGCGCCTGAAGATCGGGCCGAAGGCGAAGCCCCGGATGATCCGCAGTTAAAGTTTTCAATTTCACTCTAATGCGCAATAGGGTTCTGACATTCCAAAGCTTCTGGGCCAAACTGCCTGAGAGCGGCTTCAGATCGCATAATGGGCGGAACCCGGACAGCCATCACTTTGACCCGTTGGCCATAGCGCAGAGTTTCATTGGTGATGGGCATTGCGGTCTCTGCGTCGAGAATTGAGATGATATCGGGCACAATTGCCAGCAGATCGCCGTCAGCGCGGGCGATGAGGTTTTCGTTTTGGAATTCGATGACGCAGCGACCGTTCGGGTTGTCGATCGAAACACTGCCTAAGGTAAAGCCTTCACTTGTGCGCCGGTCCACATCGGTTATTTTGCCATCAAAGATAACGCGCGCAACTGCATAACTTGTCGTCGCCAGAAAACGGCACAATTCGTCAAAGGGATCCTGCTTGCGGGACCGGGAATTGCGGATAATCTCTCCAATATGCCGTGCAAGTGTCAAAGTGTGTTTGACAGCGCTGCGTTTCACATCGGCGCCACTCATGGGGTAGTTGGCGAAATATGCGGTACCGCCGAAGCGGATGGTGATGCCGCGGGCGATCCATTCCATGCGATGATTGTTATCCGTCATAACCAGTGACGTGTCACCCTTTTCGTCAGAAATCCCTAATGGGCAGCCTTTGACACCTTCGATGGCGAAGGTCTCCATCTGCAGTTCGGGAAAAGCCCGCCCTTGACCATCCGCATCGACCACGGGGATTCCCAGCCTTGCGCCCACAAACAGCGGTATGGTCGAGTTAATGCCGCCAACTTCGGTCGGCATAGTCGCGTCAGCCTGTCGCCCAAGCTCGTTTTCAACAACCCGCAGAGCGCGAATTGGCTCTTCGCCTGATGGTATCTTCTCAAGTAACACGGTGGGTGCACCCATCATTGCCGTTGGGATAATCAGCTTGGAGTCATCCAACCCGTCTGGGTCAATAATCTCGATCCTCCGTCCAGCGGCCAGTTCCTGTTTGACCATTAGTCCACCGATATAGGGATCGCCGCCGCCACCGGCGCCCAAAAAAGCTGCGCCGATACAGAGGTCGTCAACATCTTTGCATTTCAGTTCCATTTGGCTTCCTATATTGGTAGATCGCCGACAGCTTTGACGCGCAATCGTGTGGGGTTTCCGGGCAAGTAGCTGATGGGCACCTGCTCCACTTCGATAATCTCAACACTCGCGGCAGTGGCGCCTGCGCTGATTGTCTTGTCTTTGGCCTCCTGGCGGGCGTCATCCAGCACCGTCTTCCGATTAGTCTCGTTCAAGGTCACCACACGTTCAACTTCGCCTGACACTTGCGCAATGGCCGCGCCGACGGCATTGGCAACAGATGAGAACTCGGGGCGCAGCACATCCGAGACCGACTGTACCGGCCAATCCACGAGGATTGCGCCGCCGCCGACGACCAGCAAGGGCAGGTCCGCAGCTTCGGTTTTCATGCGCTCGACATTCCTATCCAGCAATAGGCGCATCGATGCGCGGGCGGCGTCAATGGTTACCTTGTCTGCGCGAACCAGCGATCGGTCTCCGACATCGGCCCACCCTCCAGCGGCGGCAATATCAGTGGCCGTTAGCGTGTCGCCGCCAAAACATTGCGCGCGACTGGTCAACTCGTATCCAACTGAGTCCGGTCCAACCAGTCGCCCTTCATCGCGGACAAGACTGCCACCACCGAGACCAACTGCCAGGACGTCGGGCATGCGAAAGTTCGTTTTGACCCCACCCACATCAACAAAATTGGTCGATTGGCGCGGGAAACCGTTGCGCAGCATGCCGATGTCCGAGGTCGTGCCGCCAATATCCACCACCATCGCGTCCTGAATCCCGGCCAGATAGACCGCGCCTCGCATAGAGTTGGTGGGCCCAGATGCAAATGTCAGCACCGGATACCGCTGCACATCATCCGCGCGCATCAGGGTGCCGTCATTCTGGCTGATGAACAGGGGCACATTGATGGCTAGTTCCTGCAGGGCGCGACGGAAGGCCTGCACCACATGGCTGGATAGTTCGGAAAGTGCGGCATTAATGATCGTGGAATTCTCTCGCGGTAACAGGCCAAACTGGCCCAATTCGCAAGACAGCGAAATCGCTATATCCGGCACCTCGTTTTGCACAATTTCAGCTGCGCGGCGCTCCATGTCACCGTTCATCGGCGAAAACACTGAGGTAATCGCTGCCGTTCGAATACCATCGCAGCGGAAAGACCGTGCAGCTTTGGCAACTGCTACTTCATCCAGTGGCGCGATCTCTCTACCGTCAAATTCGTAACCACCGCCAACAAGATGCGCGTTTCGGCCAATCTCGGTGATCAGGTCATTGGGCCAGTCCGTCAGCGGTGGGATGGCCGACGTCGCAGGCAGCGCGAGACGGATAATGCCAACCGGCAGTAAAGATCGGCGCTGGATAACGGCATTGGTGAACTGGGTGGTACCAATCATCACACAATCCACATCGGCGCTATCGACCGAAGCGTCAGCTATGGCATGCGTAATGGCCGCGACAATGCCGCTATAAACATCTGCCGTGGTCGGCGTCTTGCGCCATCCAAGTACGCCATTTGGGCCCAGCACAACAGCATCCGTGTTTGTACCCCCGACATCCACACCAATTTTCATGGCATCGCCACACCGCTATCCGCGTTCCAGTAGACCTCAACGTCGTCATCCAGATCGAGCCGGGCCAGATCGGGACGGTTGGCGACCTCCACCATCACGTGCTGATGTCCAACTTGAATGCGGTAGCGCATAACGGACCCCTGATAGATGATTTCGCGGACTGTCCCGTTCAGTTTGGGCTTTTCACTGGCATCCAGCGAATGCAGCCGGATCATTTCTGGGCGCACAAGCAATGTGACCGCCTGACCTTTTATGGCCGCATTGTTCTGGGTCAGCCGTCCGGTGACGGTGGTGCCGTCGATATCAATCGAACAAACCGCGCCGTGAACGTCTAAGGCGGTGCCGTCCAACAAATTGGATTCACCAATAAATTCTGCGATGAACCGTGAGGCGGGCTGTTCGTAAATCTCGACCGGGGTGCCAATTTGGAGCACGCGACCCTGATCCATGACGGCAATCCGATCTGACATCGTCAGCGCCTCGGACTGGTCATGGGTCACATAAATTGTCGTGATGCCAACAGATTTTTGGATGTTTTTTATCCAGAACTTCATCTCTTCGCGCATCTTCTTGTCTAGCGCAGACAAAGGTTCATCCAGCAACAAAATCTCAGGCTCGATCACAAGCACGCGGGCCAACGCCACTCGTTGTTTCTGGCCACCCGAAAGTTCTCGCTCGTACCTGTCTTCGAAGCCGGTCATACCGACTTCGGCCAACGCAGCATCAACTTTTTGCTTAATTTCGGCGCGTGGCAACTTGCGTTCAACAAGGCCGAAAGCAATGTTGTCAAAGACGGTCATATGCGGGAAAATTGCGTAATTCTGGAAGACGATTCCGATGTCGCGGGCCTCTGGCGGCAAGGCCGTCACATTGCGTCCATTGACACGGATTTGGCCTGTGGTCGGCTTCACGAACCCAGCCAACATGCGTAGCGTAGTGGACTTACCGCAGCCAGAGGGCCCAAGCAGCGAAAAGAATTCACCTTGCTCGATTTGCAGATCCAAATCCGCGACGGCAACCGAAGTGCCGAAGTGTTTCGAGATCGTGCTGAATTCTACATAAACCATCAGATTTCCTTAGGGCGTGACCGGGAACCAATGCCCCCGGTCATGATTTTTTAAAGACCGAAGATCTGGTTCAACCTGTCGGTAATGTCGGCCTTGTTTTCCACGAAGAAATCCCAGTCTGGAACCCAATAGGCGGATACAGCATCAACCGTATTAGTCGCCCCTTCGGCAGCAAGCGCGGAGGGCATGGCGGCTTTGCCATTGGTCGGACGCCACAAGAATTCCTCGCCAAATGGCTCAAGGAAATCTGGCGAAAGCGTGCGGTTCAACAGGGCAAGCGCAAGCTTTTTCTGCATCGGATCCGAATACCGGCTGATGGTTTTGGTCTGAGTCAGAATTGGCTTGCTATCCCATTCCCAGACATCAACAGGCGCCCCTTGCTTTTTCAGCGTCAAAGCCTCGCCTTCGATATGTACCGCGATATCAACTTCGCCTCGTTCCAACAGCGACAGCATGTTGAATGTGAATTCGCTGATCTTCATCGGCATGGCGCCCTCAAGAGCTGTGAAAGCGGCTTCCATGTCATACTGATCTTTGCCGAACTCCTTTGCCGTCGCCATAAAAAATGCGTGCATTAACCCATTTTCGGTGGCGTAAGTGCCGCGTTTGTTGACGAAACGTTCCGCAAAGAAGTCGCGGAAATTACTGACTGGCGCACCACGATCTGTGCGGTAGGCATATACATAAGGTTGATATGCCCAAGTCACACCCGCCCCGCTGGCAAAGGCAAAGTCCCAGCAATCGGCTGCGTTAGGAACGTTGGCTTTGATTTCTTCTGTTGTTAAGAAAAAATCTCCCGCTGCATTGGTTTGCATCAAGTTTGGCAGGTTCCAGTTGGCCACGTCGTAAACCGGATCGTTGGCACCCTGGGTAACAAATTTTGGAAACCACGGGAACGAGCTGTCCCAGTTCAGTTTGCAATTGAAGTCTTTTTCAAACTGGTCGGTCAATCCCTTGCGTACAAACTCTTCCCATCCGCCGCCCCACTCCGCGACATTCAGGGTGGCACCGCCCGCATCAAACACTTCGCCGTCGTAAACGACGTCCTGTGCCCAAGCGTGGTTGATGTAGAACATGTTGGGGATGGTTGCCGCCGCTCCGAGAGCCGCACCACCTTTCAAAATGAATCGTCTGCTATGTTTCTTTTCAATGGTCATCTGTCTTACTCCTTTGGTTGGTTTTGATATTAGCCGTCCTGCCGTTCCAGCAATCGGCGGATGTTCACCAGCCGGTTCGTTAGAAGAACCGAGGCGATAACGAGGGTGATGGCAAAGATGCCGGCGGCGGCGGCATCAGGTTCAAATTTGTAGCGCAGTGAATTGTACATTGCGATGGGCAGCGGTTCGGAATTGGGCGCGGATAAGAACAGCGAGACCTCGAACTGACCAAAGCTGACGATGAAGGCGAAGATTGACCCTGCCTGAATGCCTTGGGCGATGTTGGGGAAAGTGATCTTGCGAAAGGCGCGCATGGGCGATGCACCAAGGCTGCGCGCGGCCTCTTCTAGCGAGACATCGAATGTTGCCAACGATGCACCGACCGTGCCGATAACGTAAGGTGTTGAGTACAGGATGTGCCCAATCCACAAGCCCCAGATCGTGCGCGATATGCCCAATCCGCTGGTGATAAAGAACGCGTAAAGGGCAAACCCGACGACCACGCCCGGTAGGACCACCGGCGATAGGAATGAAGGCTCTAAGGGCGGTGCGACCGACGAAGCTAGATCGTGCAATGAACAAGGCCGCCGCCGTGCCCAAGATGGTCGAGACGATCATCGTCATCAGGGCCAGCTTGAACGAAAAGAAGAAGGCAGAGAGGTACTTTTCTGAGTTCAGGAAAGAGATCACCCAGCGTAGGGACAATCCTTTGGGGGGAAAGGTCAAGAACTCTCCGGTTGTTAGGCCCGCAAGCACCACAACAAGGATCGGAAACAGCAGATAGCAAAAGCCCAAGATTGCAAGGATTAACATTGGCAGCGGGATTTTGCGTTCCATCAGGCAAGTCCACCAGAACTGCGGTTGCCCAGTTTCAGATAAACCGCGACGGCCGTGGCGCTGATCAAAAACAGGATCACGGCAATTGTGGCTCCAAACTGAAATCGCGCGCTTTCAGCGACCTGCTGATAGATGTGGATCGGCAAGACGCCGACGCGAAATCCGCCCATCAGCGCCGGCACGATATAAGACGAGATCGACAAGGCAAAGACCAGCAGGGAACCCGACAGAATACCAGGCATTGAGGCGGGTAAAGTCACCCGCATGAACGCCCTTCGGCGTGAGGCCCCTAGAGAGCGCGCGGCCTCTTCAAGACTGGGCGGAATGCCCATAATCACGCCAACAAGGGTCAGGATCATGAAAGGCAACGCGAACTGAACCAGTCCGAAGACCACGCCACGAAAGTTATACATCAGCGCGACCGGACCATCCGTCAGCGCCATGCTTCGAAGAATTTGGTTGATCAGCCCATTGTCGCCAAGAATCACCATCATCCCATACAGTCGGATCACCATGTCCAACTGCATCGACGCCAGCACGAGGATCAGCAGAAAAGTGTTTCGCGCCGGGTTTTCTGTTTTGGCAATCACAAAAGCCATCGGATAGGCGACGATTAAGGTGATCGCAGAAACGATGCTGGCCAGCAGGATCGATCGCCCCGCCGCTATTAGGTAATTCGAACGCGAGAAGAAGCGGATGTAATTGTCAAACGTCAGGTCGGAAACCAATGCAACCTGCCCAACCTTCGCCGGATTGAAAGACGTTGCGAACAGTAGTCCGACCGGAATCACAAAGAACAAAACGAAAAACGCGACCAGCGGGACGACCAAAAGCCATTTAAATTGATGTTGGGAAAGGCCGCTTGCCCTGACTGCCGTAGCTTTAGTCATCCGCTTGGCTCCGCATCAAGGCATCCAAAGCTGCCCATTCACGAAAACCGACGATGGGTTTTGCGTCCGGGTAAGGGTAGACTGCTTTGTCAGTGGTTTGACTGTTTTGGATCGCGTCATGGGCGGCTGTTATAGCATTTGGTAAAGGGTCGATGACTTTGAGCCCGTGGAGGGCACTACTGACTTCATCAGCAAACCCAAGCATTCCGGTACAGCCAAAGACAACGGATTTTGCCCCGCGTTCCATGGCCCGACTTGAGCCCTCAATAGTCGCCGCGAGCGCTGTCTTTCGGTCCGATTTCAAGGCAAGAACAGGGACACCGATACCGATGATTTCAGTCATCCGGTCAGCCATCCCATATCTCCGCGCCAGATCGGCAAAGGCGCGTTCTTGACGCTGCAATACTGTCACGATGGCGAAATTTGTACCTGCTGCACGCATCGCAGCCTCACCACAGCCAATAACAGGGATCGAGACCGCCTCGCGTGCCGCGTCAAGGCCGGGATCAAGCATGCAATCAATTACGACGGCCTGCACGCCGTCTTCGTCGGCCTTGATCGCGGAATTGACCACTCCGGGTGCCGCCAGAACTTCATCAACCGCAGATTCTATCGAGGTCGGGCCCTGTTTGATCTGAAAATTCGTCACTCTGCGTCCGTTTGGTGCGGGCAAGGCAGCGACGCGAAAGCCTGTCGTGACGATTGGCGTGATGACGTGGACCCAGCTCAAAACGAATCCCCCTGATCCAACTGTTTCTCTTGCGGATCATCCTGCTTAAGAAGTGATGTGGAGACGACTACCCAATCGGGTAGTTAGTCATCAATTATACCCAGCATTCTGGCCTGACTGACCGCACGTGCCCGATTATGAACGTGCAATTCGCCGTAAATTTGTTTGAGATGATATTTGACCGTGTTAGAGGAAACCCCCATGACGCGACCAATTTCCTTGTTGGAAAAACCCTGCGCCAATAGCTCTAAATAACGCCTCTTGGAATCACCTTGTCGGTCGCGTGATTGCCCCTCGGTCGATGAAATTCCGCCCGATGACCAATGATGCATGATTTCTGACAGCTGATGGCGTTGCACCGTGTCGATGGGTACTTTCACCCGTTCGCCGTCCAAAGCGGCCTGAACTACGGGTTGAAGCGACAGCCCCTCATCAAGAATAAATCGCCGAAAAGGCTGTTTCCCAAGAAGGCGAATCGACGACAAAAGCGCGCTGGTTGCGTCGCTGCGCCCGTTCAACTGCAAATGGGCCTGAGCGCGGATCACACGGAGTTTGGCCAGAGACAACAGTTGTCCGCCTCTGATCGCGTTTTCTTCAGCCAGATCCACAAAATCAAGCGCACGTTTGGCGCGGCGTGCACGAACCAGCCAACGGGCGATAGCAACGTTGGTGGTGCCGTGGCGAAGACCCCAATCCATTTGCGGCTGATTTGCATCCAGCTTTCCTGGATCCAAACCAATACGTTGCATCTCGATGTTGGCTGTCTTGATCTCGTCACTGAGCGTCAGCGCACGTATGCGCTCGACGGCCATCAATCGCGCTAAACGCGGCATCTGACGGTCGCGGGCCGCAGCATCTGCATGAGCAAGTTCGTTTAAAGCACCCGGCAGTCCGGCCTGCACAAAGGCAAGTCGGGCACGAACGCGGTAGGTTGCCGCTAAAACATCAAGCCACGCATCCGTTTGCTCGATACTTGTCAACGCATCGGCCAACAGCGATTGAGCGTCTCCCATTTTATTCATCTCGTAGTAAACTTCGGATTTCAGCGCCTTACAGATCGCACGAAGCCCCTGCGGGTCACCATCCAACTGGTCTAGGCTTCTTTCCATCTGGTCATATTGGGCTATGGCGCCGGTCAGATCCCCGCGCATCATACGAATTTGTCCCAGATGGGTATGCATGTGTAACGAGCCGAACTGCGCCCCGCCTAACAGATAAAGCCGAATTGCGTTTTCAGCGTGATCCTGCGCGCGGTCGAATTCTCCGCGATGAAGCGCTGCAGTGGACAGGTGATTGAACGTTAGCGCTTGACCGACCTGATCACTCGCCGGTAGCGTCGACAACAATCTTTTCAAACGCGCCGAGTGCTCCTCGGTCAGAGCGCGGTCCTCGTATACCCTGACATGGGCATCAACAAGCAGCAGGTCCGCAGCGTGCGTCCCAACAGCAGGATCAGTTTCGTTAGTCGCGGACGTCATGTGTCTCAGTTGTTCGCGCGCTCCAGTCGGATCGCCAATCTTGGCAAGAACAAATGCTGAAGCGAGCATTGCCTGCGGCGAGACACCGTCTCTAGGCCGGTCCGTGGCAATCGCATCCAAGCCGGGCATATTTGGCACACGCATGTAGGAACGCCAGTCATTATTGTGATCAGTGTGCCCGACAGTCGAGGTTGCCCGTTTAGGCTTTTCTAAATTGTTTTGCACCATCTGTGGAATATACCGCCGCTCAACGGAAAATCAACGGTGGGTCACTTACCCTGTTGGTGCACATTCGAAAATTGGAACAAGCAACTTGGATAGTTTTGGTGGCCAACGTTTTATCGCAAACAATACCTTCAGATAAAATGCGTGAATGGTAGTTTGGAGCCTTCCAGTTCTGATGCAATTGAATAGCCGGTTCGGGGAAAATCACCGCATTATTGAATTTCTTGTGCCGAATTCGCGCAGCGAATGCTGCGCGAGCATTCGCTGCGCCTGCAAAAGGCCACTTCTTCCGCATGTCTGACATTCATGTTTGTAACCGCGAAGGTCCGCTCTGCCTGCCAAGAGCTAAACAGCAGCATGTTTTTTGCGCTCTTTGGTCTTTTTAAGTAGAGCTACAACACACATCCAAAGCAGAAACGGAACCATTTATGGACCAACTTTTAGAAAGTCATA
This sequence comes from Rhodospirillales bacterium, assembly GCA_038143065.1. GTDB lineage: Bacteria > Pseudomonadota > Alphaproteobacteria > Bin95 > Bin95 > VMCJ01. The sequence continues at coordinate 122,519 of JAYQLI010000012.1, forward strand.
AATTTCATGCAGGCTTTATACGGCAGTGCGCGCATTCTTATAACTTAACTGACTAAACTATTTCTCCTCAACATTAGGCTGGCTTCCAATCGGCACAGTCGCACCTTGGATCAGTAGGTCATCGCCATTTTGACGGGGTTCTAATTCTTCCAAATCCCCGCACCTCGTTTGGTGTCTTAATGCCGTTCTGGATCGCGGTCGCATGAGCTTCCATGCGGGTTTTCAAATCGCCGCGCAGTAAGCTATCCACGTTAAAGCGAACGCTCATATCGCTCTCGCGGCCAAATAGCTTAAGGTTCATTTCCTGCTCGGCCTGCTCAATCCAGCGCCGCAGCGTATGCTTTACGAAATGCAAATCCTGCTGCTCAACATTGCTGAACGTGCCAGTCGATAAATCTTGCAGAAACACAGGCGGCAGTGAATATATCCGCGCTACTTGCTCAATGCAGAATTTCTGCAACTCTATCAGCTGCATTTCCTCTGGCGAAAACCCAATTGATTTTAGCTCATGGCCTGCAGGCAATGCCATGACAGGGCGACCCTCACGGGCCAGTTTGATCGTGGCACTGGCAACATCCTCTGATGCGCGCTGAGCTGCTGCCCCACTGGCAAACGGGCCTTGCAGCGCCACTGGTGGAATGCCGCCAGATTGAAACGCTTTTGATCCGTAGCGCGATGATGCAATTGCCAGCCCAATGACGTCCTTGTTGGTCATGATTGGGCCGCGCACATCGATCATATTGTGTTTGAGCATAAAGCTCAGATCAATGATTTCTGTGGCTTCATAGATTGCCGTTTTGGTTCTGTAGCCTTTTGTCGGGTAGCCTTGCTCACTGGTCTTGGAGTAGACACTAAGATCGGTTGGATCGAGCGGCACCAAGTCGGTAATTACGCCCTGCCCGTTCCGCACAATCAGCGTAACAGATCGGCCACCCGTTAGTGTTTGCTCAAAGCTATATTTGCGCCACGCAAAGCTGCTCAGAGAGGGGTTTACGGCCCTATCAAGCCAAGTTCCCATTCCGTCAGTTACGCGCTCTGTGCCGCTCTGTGTGCGCCGCATAACCTCCAAAGGTAAGCTGGCTAAAGTGCCGCTGATAAAGTTGACCGCAGCCCAGATGGCTGGAACGCCCAACGCGCTTTCAACGTTAACGACAACGCCTGAGCTGGAGTTAAAATCGCCCCACCCCATTAGGTGCAGGAAGTTATCGGCAGACACGGGGATATTAGGGTTTTCGAGTGACCTAACGTCGACTTTTTTAAAGTTGTCAAAAAGGCCCATGCTGTGGTTTCCTAGTCTTATCTTTTACAAGGGAGAGAACGAAATGGCGAAGTATGCAGTTTATACAAAGTGGTCGTGGCCCAACGGCGTTCCAAGCGCAGAAACGATGCAACAAAAGCATCGTGAGGTTAAATCAAACACAAAAGCTGAAGATATTATTTGGTTTAAGATTGACGAAAACACTCATCAGTCGGTTATCATTTATTCCTCTGAGGCAGACGCGAAGGAAGAAAACGCAAGGCGTCAAGAATTGCGCAAACAAACAATTGAAGAAACTGGTCACTCAATGATTGAAGAAACTATGGGACCAATTCTTTCTATTATGTCTGAAGTCTAAACCGCCATTTTAAACTCAGGATCGTCCCACGGGCTTGTCGGCATTGTCATATCTTCTGCGCTCATTGATCCAAGAGCCATGGCCAGCGCCACCAGCCCATCAATCTTTGAGTAACTTTTTGACTTGTGCAGTTTGCGATTGCCCGCAGGATCGCTTTGCACAACCGCTCCAGCTGCGCACATGTTAAGGATCGGGTTGCCGCCGTGGCGCAGCTTGCGCTCTGCAACATGTTGCTCAACCTTATCGACCGCTGGCGACATATCGCGAAAGCCTTGACCAAACGGCTGCATTGGAACTTGTCGCTGCCGATCTTTTCTAGCTCGCGCCTAAAGTCATTGATGCGCCACCTGTCATAGGCGAGCAGCTGCAGCTGATATTCCTCAACTATCTCTGCCACCGTTCTGGCGATCACCTCTGGCTGGATAACTGGCCCCGCGATCGTGGTTAGATAACCTTGGTCGGCCCATATATCCCACGGCACTTTTTCGCTCTGTGCCTTATCTCTCAGCCCGTCCTCTGGCAGCCAGAAATGCGGAACAACGTGTAGCTGGTCATCTTTTGGAAATACCAAAACCAGCGCCGTTAAATCTCGACTTGCCGAAAGATCGAGGCCAGCGAAACAAACATCACCAGCCTCGACAAGTGCAGGAGAACAACACGCCTCCCATTCTGCCCGTGACAGAAACGGAGACTGAGCCTCGATCCGCTGATTAAGGAATAGCCAGCGGAAAGAGTTTGCTTTTGCCGGGAGCCTTTCAGCTTGCTTGGCAAAATCCTTCATATCTTGTTTTGAGCGAAACTTACCCAGTGCAGGGTTCGCTATTTTCCACGCTTTCTGGTCAGAAAGTTCGCAATCTTTCGGAGCCGAATAAACGTGCGAAACAATGCGCCGATCTTTTGCAGCCGCCGCGTCATCCAACCAAATGCTAAAGAGGTCAGCATCCGTGGCAGCTTGCGTAGAAATCGCGATAAGTAACGGGTTAGCATGTGCGCCCTGTGCAGTTTCGACTGCTTCAATAAACGCATCGTGTGGGCCGCGTACTTGCCCCACTTCATCTAAGATGGCTAAGACAGGAGAAAGCCCGTGCGCGGTCCCACTCTCTGCGCTTATGGCTTTAAATTCAACATTACAAATCAAACCCACCAGCATCTTCTGCGATGGAACGATCCGCACAATCTTTGACAGATCAGGCGACAGTCTGACCATTTTTTCAGCCAGTTTAAAAACCAAGCTGGCCTGATCGCGTGATCTAGCACCACTGATGATCTGGCTGTTTTGCCTTGCTTCTGGCCCAACCAAATGCGCTAGCAATATGGCTGCGATCAGCGCAGACTTGCCATTCTTTCTCGCCACCGACAGATAAGCGCGACTGGTGCCGTGCGGGTTATCAAAGACATCCAAAATAAACTTGCGCTGAAACTTCATCAGCTTGATTGGCTGCCCCACCTGAGCGCCTTCTGGAATTAGGCAATAATGCTCAATAAATGCGCATATTTTTTCGCCGCGTGTCATGTTGATATTATCTTTCGTGGCGTAATATTTGACAGAAACGGATCAAACTTTTCGATAGCTGTAGCCATAACTAGGGAGAGAAAAAATGTCGGATATTATGAACATTGCAGCGGATCGTGATCGACGTCAATAATGAATGGAGCTACGAGGGGGCGAGACTTATACTGGGGATTTACAATCGCAATATTCAGTAATTTAGTTACGCTATTTATCATTTCAGCAGGGTGGAGACTTACCTTCAAATGCTATTTGTAATGGTCGTGGCAACGTTTATTTTTGTCATGATTAATTCTTTTGATTGCATGGATGACCTTAAGGCAAATGCTGATGATATGGATGCAGAGGAAGCTGCTTCAAACTTTGGAGCAAAGTTCCTTAAAGCACCTTGGGGCATGTTTAAGACTGTTTTAACGATTTTGTTCGGAGCTATCGCACTTACACAGCTTGATGCCATTTGGGGCATCTTTTGATTAATGAGCGGGCTGAGCGATTAGCCCCTCAACTCCAACATCCTTAAAGCCGCTCTAGCATCGCCCTCAACCTTAGCCGATCCATTGATTGTGCGCGGATCAGAGGCCGTTTGGTTTAGCGACATTGATCGAATAACCGCCAGCTGACGCCGCTCAAGTGTATCTATGACTGACAGCAGCGGATTTGGTATCGGAGTGCCGCGCTTATTTTTAACCATCATACCCATAGCATCCAGCTCAATCTGAGCAGCTCGGATGTCCGCTTCCATCTTCACGATTTTCGCCAAGAAGATTAGGTCCATATCCCGCCAGTCTGACCTCGCGCGGGCGCGGGTGAACTGGTGCCAAATTATCAGCTCAGCCTCGCTGCGCAGCTCCACTCCAGCAGGCAATGGAATGCGATCATTAATGGCACCAACAAATCCTGCCACCGCAGAGGTCGCGCTGTTTTTGTCAGATCGTTTTTTCATAATTCTGTTACGACCTCTCGTTATCCAAAGACTACCTGTACCCTTTGTACTCACCCGCTTTTTGATCTCATTCAAAGAGCGGGTTTTTTTCGTAAACGCAAAGAAAGTTTGATGTGGACGCCGGTTTCTTAAACGTAGCTTTTAGCCTTTGACCCACCCCCCCGTTGTCGTACATAATTGCATGATGAAAAACTTTATGGCTATTCACGACGCACACAGTGATGCGGCAAGAGAAGAGTATAAATCTTACTTTAAAAGTATTTACTCAAGCGAAACGACACATGGCGAGTGGGCCAAGAGTAGTGTTGGAGAATTTGCAACGGCGCACCAAGTTTGGATGGGCGCAGAGAGTGATTTCTTTTGCACACACTTTTTAGCCAGCAGCAAAGACAACGTTTTTAAGCAAATTGAGCTGTGGGGCATGTCCAGATTTTTCACCACAATGGTCATTGAGACAGATCGATTTACTTCTGCTTTGATGCCACCTGACCAAAGAATTGATCAATCCTATTTTAACGATTGACGGACGGATGCTTTGGGTCGCTAGGCCACCCATCGTCTCCGGTATTCAGAAAAGTTTTACGCTGCGTTAAGATCACTGAGACCCGCTATAGGTACTGCTGACAAAGCGTAATTTTAAAAATACTTAGCGTCTGCCCGACGGTTTGAATAAGCCCACCCAATGGAAGAATGGATCACAAACTGACAAAGTCACAAATATCTTAGCTAATTAAAACATATCACCATCGTAGTGATCTGGATGATACTTCTTCATATACCAACGAAAAAACCAGAGGATAAACCAAGAGCAGACCATACCTAGAAATATTTTAGGGTTGGTCTCGTATCCTCTTTCCAGCGACTTGTCATTTATTCTAAGCATAACCCCAACGGCAAACATATTCCCTAGAATAACAAGCATTGTTCCACTCATTGTGAACATGAAAGTGAAGATAAAACCATCAAGCTTTCTAAAAAACAAACGTGCGTACGTCACAAGCTTTGTATCAGACGCAAGTACATCTAACGGCTGCGATTGCTTCTGCGTTTTCCTTTTTCTGTAGGGGTAAATAATTATCACCAGTATAGATAATACAACCGCGATAGATATGATGGTGATACTTGCCTCGGGGAATTTGCCGTACAGTACAATCACCACCGGAAATGCTAGGACCCAAATTAAAATAAGGCCCCGCAGGCTAGCTATATAATTCTTGTGGTTTTTATTCTCACTCATGACAACAAAAGCTTACTCGGTTTTTTGTTTTTTCAGTGTGCCTCGCCAGAGAAGCCTCATTTATCTGTTATAATTCACGGCCTCAGCTTAAGACAGATTGGTTTATCAAAAAAGTTAGAATTTACTCATGGGTGCTTTGGGTCGCTAGGCCACCCATCAGCTCCAATAGTCGTGTCATACCCCAACGCCTCTTCTGATTGGATCACGCCTGAGTGACAGCGCCAGCATACGCTTTCGAGGTTGGCAGGATCGTTGAACAAGGTCAGGTCGCCTTTATGCGGTTGGATGTGATGAACGACCGCTGAGCGGGGATCAGAGCGTCCGTTCGTTAAAGTTACTCTGCAACGCTGGCAGCGATAGCCGTCGCGGGTCAGGATCGTGCCGCGCAGCTGCTTCCAGCGTTTGGTGTAGTACAGTTTGCGATATTCATCAGCGGTGGTTGAGCGTTTATTCATAGCAAAATGGTGTGTGTGGCGACTGGGAGTAGCGGTCGCCACACAAAGCAACGACCCCGAAGGGTGCATGGGTCGTTTATCGAGCAGTACAAGGAAGGATGAACTGGACGTAACTTTTCCAATTCTATCCAAAATCTCACGATCGTCTCACGTTTATCAACCCCTTAGTTGCGATAATTGCATTATTTTTTCCCAGACGTCTGAACAGGCGTCTTTCTGGGCCTTCCACAGCTGCTGGTAGTTCAACCCGGTAAGCTCCTGCACGGCCCGTGGACGCATCCCAGACGCCTTAAGATAGACAGCGCGTTTAAGCCGTTTGCGGTCGCCCTTCTCAATCAGAGCAACGTGATGCCACAGCTCAAGCATGACCTCAGCGCGGGTGATTTGCTTTGCGCTGGGGCGCGGTGCTTTGGTTTCGTCAGAGGGCAGGTTTTCAATCTCGCCCTTGAGGTACGCGCTGACCATCTGCCACGTAAGAGAAAGCGCCACTTTTGTTAGCAGAAAAACTCTGTAGAGACGGAACGTGTGCTGTCAGACTCGTTACGCACTTCAAGCATCAAAATTAAGCGTGCATTCTACTAAGTTACAGAAGCGCCACTCTGTTAAACGGTATCTGCGTGTTTGGTCTCGGCAATTTTGTCACATTCCAGTTACAAATGATTTAATCAGATGGCGTTTGTCACACAGTTTAATCCCAACGAAGCGATCGATATTCGGCATCTGATTTATACCGTAACCGTAAGCACTGATGGCTTTGGAAGCATGTTCGCCAGCCATAATGAAAATGATGTTTGGCGGTATTGCCCTGCTCGTCTCCAGCTGAAAACGCCTCAAAAATCTTTCATTTGAAGTATATTTTTATGCCCTTCAGGGTTGAGTCGATGCTCCGCTGATATTTACCGTCCCTTGGAGCACGGCCCCAGAGCTGACTTGCAGATTGGCGCTTTCCAAATTAGTCTTAGTTGTCAGAGCCTTCTTTCAGATCAACACTTTTGGCGTGAATCTCTCCTGAAATACTTCCAAGGCTGACAAGATGATGCGCTTGTATGTTTCCTTGAATAAAACCACCCGAATTTATGGTCACATTTATGCAGCTGACATCTCGACTACTCTTCCATCGACAGTCAAGTTTCCATCACTTTTAATGTCACCTTCAATAGTTAAATCCGCGCTTATTAGGGAGTCTGACATTTTTTCGATCCTTTATTGCTTTATCTTCTTGGTGAGCAAAAAAATGAGCCAAAAAATTCAATTGCCCAGCCATCTCCTCAACTACTACCCTGACAAATATAATAACTAGCTGCATAGCCGCTCGCCGGACTTCTAGCAGGCCATGACAGGTGTTTAAAACTCAGCCAGAAGACTTAGCCATCGTAAATTTGCGATCTAAATCGTTGCTGAGGTGCTGTCAGAATAACGAGCCCAAGCATGATTATTCATTTGACGTCTACGCACGCCCCCTGCTCTTCGCTTTTTAATTTCGCTTGCAAATTGAGAGCCAAACCTGTCCCACCAGTAGCGGACAGATTCATAGCTTGAATCTATTCCACGCTCATGAGGCAGGTCCTCCACATTTCTCAAAGAGAGTGGAAATCTCACATAAAGCACCACCGAAAGTTGGATGATCTCTGGACTGGTTTTGAAGTAGCGGAATGAAACTTGATTGGGCATAGCTGGGTAGCTAATTGTCAGGCCTCCTTGAGGCAAGGTAATTTAATCTGACAAAACCCATAGTGCTCAACTATCATCGGTCTATGGGGTTTTATTATACCCCATATTAGATAGCTTTTGCTAGGCATGAGTGACTTGGTCCACGGACCGCGGACCGAGCAAAACCAACCAACGCCAATTGTGTACAGGCAACGCCGGTAATAGGTCGACGGTGCGTACTCTATTGTCCGATAGAGCACTGGTTCTTGTTCCCGGTTCCCGCTTAGGCAAGATGGTTCAGGAACCCCGCCAGGTTTCATGTACCTGAATGGAGAGTGTTTTGTTATACGGAGAGGCTACGAAACCGCCCGCCCCGTCTCAAGCTCGTTTTGTCTGACAGTACCCGCTTACAGCTTTGTGGATTGCATCCACCCGCTGCATCGCTTGGCCGACAAGCACATCAACCTGCCGCAACTTCTGAACTATTTCCTCGAGCTTGTGCCGCTTGTTTGCCATCCTTCGTCCTCCGTTTTCTAAACATAACGGTGGGCCAAATCAGATGGGGTATTCCAGCCTTACATCATTACTACTATCTATTGTCTGTCTGTACTGCTATATTATGCTGATGTCGAAGCCCTGCGCATACGTTCCTGGTAGTTTTGGCCGTGTCGCACTACTGGACATGGATCGCAATCTTGTGCGGCACGCTCATCCCCACTGCCATGTCCTTTTGAAAGTCGATGGTGCTGACACGCAGTTTCTTTGTCGGCGAGACTGTAGCGCACCTCACGGATGAAAGCGCTGGTTTTGAATGCCTGACGCCGCATGCCTATGTTCATAAGCCGGATCGGCCGCGTTGCCTAATCCTTGCCCTCTATATTGAACCGATCTGGCTGGCAGAGTTCCGAAAGAATTGGGCTTCGTCAGGCGATGCCGGGTTCTTCGCATCCGCCACAGGTGCCATAACGCTAAACATCCGCAAATTGTCGATGGCGCTGGCCACGTCCATGATCCATGCGCCGACGGATGTCGTAGAGCACGAGAAATTGCTCGGTGACCTGATGATCGCCGTGATCGAACGCTTTTCGAATGGCGCAGTGTCGGGGCGGGACTGCGCGAGGCGTCGCGCGTGCAATCGGTGGACTGGCGCGTACGAAAAGCCATAGCCATGATCCGACGCGAACCGGGCGAGGTCGACAATATCGAGCGACTGGCGGCAGAGGCAGGCATGAGCCGCGCCAATTTCTTCCGTGTGTTCGAAGCCTCGACCGGCGTAAGCCCGCGCGTCTTTCTGAATGTTGTGCGACTGGAGCAGGCCATTTTCGGAACAGTCAATGGCGATATGAGTTTTGGCCAAATGTCCGATAAGCTCGGCTTTTCCACCCAAGCGCACTTTACCCGCTTTTTCCGCGATCACGCCGGTGTTGCGCCCAGCCAGTTCCGGTCCATCGCCCGGATCGGGATATAGCGAAGCCTTCCCTCTTTGAGACTCTAGGGTAAATTCTGCGATGCCTCGGTATCGATTTACAGCCAGATTGTAATCCAGCGTACCTGATAAGAGCTCGAATACGCTCATCAGGGAGGCTGCCATTAATGGCATTTGATACAAAGACAGCGGACGTGGAAGAGCGCATCGAGGATGGCGCGCTCCTGTCCGGATCGGCACACCATTGACGACCTGCCCTTCGCCGTAGGCACGTTGCACGCCGCTATTCTGCGCGCTCCATGCCCATGCCAGCATTGTCTCGATAGATAGTAGTCGCGCCCGCGCTTTGCCGGGTGTGGCTGCGGTAATCGACGGCACCGCCTTGGCCAAAGTGTCGGAACCCCTGATGGTCGGCGTCAAAATTCCGATCAAATGCTGGCCGATGGCTGTGAATCGCGCGCGATATGTCGGGGAACCGGTGGTGGTTGTGCTGGCCGAAGACCGTTATGTTGCCGAAGATGCGCTTGACCTGATCGAGGTGAACTACACCCCGTTACCGCCGGTGATCGACCCTGAAGCCGCCTTGGACATGAACGCGTATGTCCTGCACGAAGAACTTGAAAAACAACCTCGGTTCGGAACGCACATTCCGCTATGGTGACCCAGAATCTGCCCGCGAGGCTGCTCCACGCTGCATCGCGGTCAAGGTCCGCTATCCCCGCAATTCCTGCACGCCGATGGAAACCTACGGGGTTCTGGCCGAATACGATCCGCACGGTACCGGATATGACATTCAGGCGAACTTCCAGGGTCCGTTTTCGATTCATCCCGTAATCGCGCGTGCGCTGAAGGTTCCTGGAAGCAAGCTGCGACTGCGCACCGCCGAATTCCGGCGGCAGTTTTGGGGTCAAGCAGGGAGTATTCCCCTATATCGTTCTGATGGCTGCCTGCGCCCGCATCGCGGCCCGCCCCGTGAAGTGGATCGAAGACCGTCTTGAGCACCTGACCGCGTCGGTGTCCGCAACCAACCGTGTCGTCGAACTGCAAGCCGCCGTCGAGCCTGACGGCCGCGTGACAGCTCTGTTCTGGGATCAGATCGAAGATGTCGGAGCCTATCTGCGCGCTCCTGAACCGGCAACGCTCTACCGGATGCACGGTAATCTTTGCGGTGCTTACGACATTGCGAACCTTTCGGTTCGAAACAGGATCGTGATGACCAACAAGACGCCAACTGGCCTCAACCGGGGTTTGGAGGGCCGCAGATCTACTACGCGCTGGAACGGCTAATGCAGAGGATCGCCCAGGAACTGGAACTTGATCCGCTTGACGTCATACGCCGCAACCTGATTAGTTCTTTTCCCTACCGGACAGCCAGCGGAACCACTTATGACTCGGGCGATTATGTCCGCGCCTGATGTTGCACTGAATGACGGCCGTTATGGCGAGCTGCTGTCTCGACGTGATCTGGGCGCGCCGCGGGGCGGATCTATGGCATCGGCCTGACTGCTGCAGTCGAGCCGTCGGTTTCGAACATGGGCTATCTTTCCACGGCGCTGACGCCGGCGCAGCGCGCCAAATCTGGCCCGAAAAACGGCGCACATGCTGCAGCTACGATCTCGCTGGATCCAGTGGGATCTGTGACTGTGCAAATAGACAGCGTGCCGCAAGGACAGGGGGCACCAGACGGTAGCGGCGAAACTGGTGAGCGGTGTTCTGGGACTTCGCTCCAAAGATGTCAGGGTTGTTGCCGAATTTGATACCGCCAAGGATGCCTGGTCCATCGCCGCCGGCAACTATTCCAGCCGGTTTGCAGCCTCCACTCTTTCGGCAGTGCAACTTGCCGCCGACAGACTGCGCCATCGCCTCGCGCGGATCGCTGCGGGGCAACTGAACGGCCGGCCGGAAGATATCGTCTTTGCCGGAGGGCGCGTACATCTGAATGGCAACCCTGAAGCCAGCATATCCTTTGCGCGTATCGCCTCGGCCAGCCATTGGGCTCCGGGAACGCTGCCCGACGATATGGACCCGTAGTTCGTGAAACAGCGATCTGGTCGCCCGAAGAATTGGCGGCACCTACTGGTGAGGATGGGATCAATTCCTCGCTGTGTCATTCCTTTATCTTTGATTTTTGTGGTGTAGAGATCGACGCGGTCTCCGGTCAGGTTCGGGTCGACCGTTGTGTTACTATGCATGACTGTGGGCGCGTTCTGCATGCCGGCATGGTCGAAGGACAAATTCGCGGCGCTTTCGCGCAGGCGATCGGCGCATCTCTGTTCGAAGAGTTCGCCTACGGTCCGGACGGGGCCTTTCTGGCAGGCACCTTCGCGGATTATCCGGTGCCGACCGTTCTGGAAATCCCAACCTTGGATATCCTGCATATCGAAACGCCGTCGCCGCTGACGCTGACCGGTGCCAAAGGTGTCGGAGAGGGCAACTGCATGTCGACGCCGGTCTGCGTAGCCAATGCCGTCGCCGACGCACTGGCGCCGAAGTGTGGCGCGGTCGACCTTGTCCTGCCGCTGACGCCCGCGCGTATTGCCGAATTTCTGGACGCCGAACCTGCAGCACCGAAGGCTACCAACCCGCCGCACCTACGACAGGCAAGGGCCTGACGGGGCGAGGCAGACCAAGGTGTCCGCGTCGCCGCAGGCAATCTGGGGATCTGTTGATGGACCCGGAACAACTTGCAGCGATTATTCCAGGGGCCCACGGCGTCACCCAGCCCAGCGAAGACCGGTTCAGCGCCGATGTGACCCTTGGTGTTGGACCGGTAAAGGGCCGCTACAAGATCGATGTCGCGCTCAGCGAGTTTGATCCGCCAAGCTCCGCCCTCTTGACGGGGCGTGCCGCCGGTGCGCTTGGCATGGGTGAGGGAACGGGACACGTCAGTTTGACCGTGCTGCCTGATGGCGGAACCGAGATCGCCTATGAATACGAAGCCCGTGTCGGTGGCAAGGTCGCCTCCGTGGGCGGTCGCCTGCTGGATGGTGCGGCGCGCATCGTGATCGGGCAGTTCTTTACGGCCCTAGGTCGTCGGGCCGGTGGCCAGCGGAGTCTTTTTGCACGTCTGTTCGTATGGATCGGAGATGGTAAATGAAACCTGCTCCCTTTGACTATTTGCGGGCTGGCACGGTTCAGGAGGCACAGGCAGCGCTGGCTGCCGAAGGCGAAGGCGCCCAGGTCATCGCCGGCGGCCAGTCGCTGGTCGCAATGCTGAACATGCGCCTTGCGCGGCCGACCCTGCTGGTGGACGTAATGCATGTGGCGGGCGGTGCCGAGATACGAGTTGAGCGCGGTCAACTGGTCGTGCCCTTCGCCGTGCGTCAAGCGGCTCTTTTAAATCGACGGGATCTCCTGTCTGAGTGCCCTTGCTGGCCGCTGCCCTGCCGTGGGTCGGTCACGTCCAGACACGGGCGCGGGGTACGGTTTGCGGCTCTGTCGCGCATGCTGATCCGTCTGCGGAAATCGCTTTGGCTCTGGTGGCCCTCGACGGCAGGGTACATCTGCGCGGGCGCGGTGCGCGCCGCCTTCCCCGCTGCCGAATTTTTCACCGGTATGATGCAGACCGCCGCCAGACCGGACGAGATGATCGAAGCGGTCAGCTTCCCGCTCTCCCAAGAAGGCACCGGACACGCCTTCAACGAGGTAGGCATACGCCACGGCGATTTTGCCATTGTTTCCGTTGCCGCAATCGCCACCGGCGACCGACTACGGCTCGCCATCGGTGGCGTCAACGACACGCCGCTGGTGCGCGATTGGTCCTCGCTGGATGAGCGGCAGGTCGACGACGCGCTCAACGATCTCGCTTGGTCGCTCGATGCCCGCAACGATCTCCACGCCACCGCCCGCTACCGCCGGGATCTTGTGCGGCGACTGGGGCGCAAAACCATAAAGGAGGCCCGCCAATGCGCCGCCTGATTGCTGACCAAACGCATTCCATCAGTCTGAAACTGAATGGAAAACCGGTATGCAGAGGCGGAGCCCGCATGCTGCTGTCCGATTTTATACGACACGTTCTTGGCGCCAAGCGGGCACCCATGTTGGCTGTGAACACGGCGTCTGCGGAGCTTGTACGGTTCGCATGGACGACGGTCTCGCCCGTAGCTGCCTGACACTGGCGGTGCAGGCCGACGGAGCCGAAATCGAAACCGTGGAACATCTGGCGCCAGCACCGGGCTCCCTGTCCGTGCTGCAAAATTCATTTCGCCGCCATCATGCCCTGCAATGCGGGTTTTGCACGGCGGGTATCCTAATGTCCCTCGACACACTGTTGCACGATCATCCTGAGGCAGGCGAAACCGAAATCCGCGACGCGCTTGCCGGCCATCTGTGTCGCTGTACCGGATACGAGCCGATTGTCACTGCCGCGATGGAAGCGGCTAAAATTCTGCAAAAGGAGCGTTTGAATGCTTGATCTCGGCAGATCATTTCTGGCCTCTGTGGCCCGTGACCCGAATGCAGTTGCGCTGGTTGATGGCGACCTTCAATTGACCTACGCCGAATGGCTGCCGCGTGTCGCGGCTCTGGCCGATGGATTGCACCGCGTGGGTCTGAAAAAGGGTGATCGTTTGGTCACGGCCCTGCAAAACACCGCAGACGCGGCAACGCTACACTGGGCCTGCCAGTTTACGGGCGTGGTCATCGTTCCGATCAACTGGCGTGTGACACCGGATGAACTTGATTTCGTGCTGGATGACGCAGAAGGCACGGCGCTGGTTTTCGACGCCTCCAGCGAAGACGCTGTCAAAGGTTCGCTCAGGGCTGCGGGAATGCCGTGGATTTCTGTTGAAGCCAACTGCAAGGACGCAATCGATATAGCTGAATTGTACCAGGCTCAGGCCGACGCAATGCCCGTGGCCGGACCGGACGACCTGTCTCTGATGTTCTACACCTCCGGTACCACGGCGAAGCCAAAGGGCGTGCCGCGAAGGCACCAAGCCGAACGCGCTGCAGCGTTGGCGCATGTGGCACAGAACCTAATGCCGCAGGGTGAGCGCACGCCGAGCGTCATGCCTCTCTATCATACGATGGGTGTGCGGTCGCTGCTGGCTGTGATGTTGCTGGGAGGACGCTTTGTCTGCCTGCCGCGTTTTGATGTGAAAACTGCGCTTCGATTGATAGAGGATCACGCTATTTCAAGCCTTTATCTGGTTCCGACGCTCTACCACGATATGCTGGCGCATGAAGATTTCGTAACGACTGACATCTCCTCGGTCCGCAGGCTAGGCTTTGCCGGCGCGTCGATGACTGACGGACTGTTGCGCCGTCTCAACGTCGCTTTCAAGCCAGACCTGTTCGTCAACCACTACGGTTCTTCAGAGGTTTTTACGTTTTCAATCAACCAGAAGGCATCTCTCAAACAGGGCTCAGCCGGACGCGCCGGTTTGAATCAGCATCTGCGTATTGTCTCCGTCGGCAGTGGCGACCCGAGGGCCGAGGTGAGCGTAGGCCAAGAAGGCGAGATCATCGCAACCCTGGCAGGGGATGAGGCCTTTGAAGGATACTGGCGCCGGCCCGAGTCAGACGCCAAGGCGCTACGCGACGGATGGTATTTCACAGGTGACCTGGGCCGGGTGGATTCGGACGGCGACCTATTCGTGACCGGCCGTGTGGATGACATGATCATATCGGGCGGAGAGAATGTCAGCCCGGTCGAGGTCGAAAGCTGCCTGTCCTTACTACCCAGCGTCAGCGAATGTGCGGTTGTTGGACTGCCGGATGAACGTTGGGGCAATGTCGTAACCGCCTTCGTGCGCCGCTCCGGCCGCTAACACCTGATGAAATTGACAGTCACTGCCGGAATTCGGGGCTTGCCGGATACAAGCGACCCCGCCGCATCATATTTGTCAACGATCTGCCGAAATCGCCGGTCGGTAAGCTGCTGCGCCGCGTTCTGGCGGCTGGCAAATACAATCCCGAAACCACTGACGCCTCTGCTGTTGAGAAATAACCTTTTAGGAGAAAACAATGACCGACACTTCAACAGACCCCCGCCTAAGCGACCTTGACGGGTTCCGGGTCGAGATCGACCCGGACCGCCAACGCGGCGACATCATTCTGTCTCGCCCGCCGATGAACGTCATTTGGATGGGGCAGCGGGACCAGCTGCGGGTGGCTTTCGAGAAACTGGACGCGGACGATCGGGTCCGGGTTATTGTCCTGCGCGCCAGGGGGCAATTTCTCGTCGGGCGGTTACATCAAAGGTTTCCTTGATGCCTCGCCCGAGCATGTCAGCCATCTTGCGGACAATATCGCCGCGCCCTGGCGCTGCGCGAAACCCTGTGATTGCGGCCAATCAGGGCTACACGTTCGGCGTCGGCTTTGAAATTTCGCTGGCATGCGATTTCCGGATTGCCACGCACGGCACGCGCTATGCCCTGCCGGAACAAACTCGGCCAGATTCCTGGTTCTGGCGGTTCCGCCCGCCTTATGGGCCTGATCGGCCTTGCCCGCACCAAAGACGTCGTCATGCGCTCGCGCCGGATATCCGGCGAGCAGGCGCGCGATTGGGGCATTGTCGTCGACTGCGTGGCAGTTGACCAACTAGTCGCAGCGACCGACGCGCTGGTTGCAGAGCTGGTGGCGTTTTCGCCGCTGGCGCAACGCACGGCCAAGAAACTTCTGAATGACAGCGAGAATGCGACTGTCGCCTCAGGAGTGAGTTGGAGGGCCACTGTTATAGCCGCCTGCGCCAATCCGAAGATTTCGCAGAAGGCGTTCGCGCTTTTCACGAAAAACGCAGCCCGCATTCCGCGGATGCTGAACAAAACACCTAAAAACTTCTGGAGGAAACCTGATGAGACTTAACCTTTTAACGACGACAACAATAGCGATGCTGCTGGCGTCCGGCGCCTACGCGCAGGAAACTATCAAGATCGGTGTGCTTACGCCTCTGTCCGGCACCTATGCCGGCATCGGTCAGCAGGTCCGCTGGGGCATAGACCAGTCGGTGGAAGAGATCAACGCTGCCGGCGGGATCGCCGGTCGTCAGATCGAACTTGTCTATGAGGACAGTGAGGCAAATCCCGCAGTTGCCGTCACCAAGGCAGAGAAGCTGTTCACGGTCGACAACGTTGACTTCTTAACCGGTACCGTCAATTCCGGAGCCACGCTGGCTGTAGGCCAAGTCGCTGATCGGGCCGACAAGCTTATCGCGACAACCGTGTCGTTTTCAGATGCGATCACCGGTTCGGTTGTTCACCGAACGTCTTTCGAGTCAACGCGCGCGGGCCAGCAATCGGTGGCGCTTGCGGCATGGCTAAAGCAGGAAAAACCGGGAGCAAAAGTCTATTACCTTGGTCCGGACTATGAAATGGGCCGCTCCACCGTCGCCGCGTTCAAAGAGAGAGCCGAAAGTGTCGGTGCGACATCGACCGGCCAGGTTTTGCTCCGCTCGACTCAAAGGACTATTCGCAATATTTCGGTCAGTTGCGTGCGGCACGTCCCGATGTCCTCTATACATCGGTCGCCGGCAATGACACCGTGCGTCTGTTCACACAAATGAATGATTTCGGCGTTAGCGATGGCCTCACCATCCTTGGCGCATCGGGTACCGTGACAGCGCAGAACATCAATGCGATCGGTGCTGCGGCCGAAGGGTTCATTACCGGCGTTGGGTATTCCGTGCTTATCGACTCCCCGGAGAATAAAGCCTTTACTGAGGCATTCCGCGAGAAGGAACGGTGCTGATCCGGACCTGTACGGTGCCGACAGCTATGGTTTGCTGTTCGCCTACAAGGCGGCTGTCGAAGCTGCGGGTGCAACAGACACCGACTCGGTCCGCGCCTCGCTGGAAGGTCTGTCCTGGGACACGCCGCAAGGCACTAAGACCATTCGGGCGGGCGACCATCAGGCGATGCAGCCGATGTATGTCGTTGAAGTAAAGAACGGCCAGTTCACCATCGCAAGAAGTATCGCTGGCGAAGATGCCATCGGTCCTGACACCTGCGACAAATTCTGAGCGCCCTATGCCCGATCTGATCTCATATCTCCAATTCGTGCTGGCACCACAGATGCTTAATGGCCTTGCGCTGGGGGTCTCGGTGATCCTTGTGGCACTTGGACTGACGATTATTTTTGGGCTTCTGGACGTAATTAACATGTCCCACGGCGAGTTCTACGCCGTGGGAGCCTTCGGTGCGCTGGCGCTTTCCGCCCTGGGTTTCAACTACTGGGTACTGATCGCGCTGGTCCCGATCCTAATGATCCCAATCGGGGTGCTGACGGAACGCTTTCTGATCCGCCGGGTCTATGATGGCGGGGACAGGCATGTGTCGACCCTGCTGCTGACCTTCGGTCTGGGCATGATTGCCGAAGACCTGCTGAAGATCGTATTCGGCCCCAACACGCATCGCCCCGAGAACCCGTTGCCAGGTGCCACGGAGGTTTTGGGTGTTTTCATCCCTACCTACAGGCTGTTTCTTATTGCAATCGGTGCCGTGGTGATCGTTGCGGTGGCGCTGGTAGTCTATCGTACCCGTCTGGGCGCGATGGTTCGCGCCGCAGCCTTTGATCGCAATATGGCGGCTTCGTTGGGCGTCCGTGTCGGTTGGGTCTATTCAGGCGCTTTTGCATTTGGCGTGGCACTGGCCGGTCTGGCAGGGGTTTTGCTGGCACCGATCTATTCGGTCTTCCCAACAATGGGTCATGACTTCATCCTGATGGCCTTTACCGTCGTTATCGTCGGCGGCATGGGATCGATATCGGGTGCAGTAATCGCCGGGGTCCTGCTTACGCAGGTCAGGCCATTTCAACCTGGTCATTTCGCCCGTCTGGGCCGATCCGATTGTCTTCGGCGTCATGGTCCTTGTTCTTATGTTCCGCCCGCAGGGCATATTCGGGAGGATCGGTCATGCATGATCGTCTAGATATATCCATGCGCGCAAACCACGTGTTCTTTGGGATTCTGGTTATTGTGGCGCTTGTTTCGCAGCTTTCGCCTGCTTCAGCGGCGACGTTTTCTATCTGCGCCTTGCGACCGAGGCGCTGATCCTTGGGGGTCTGGCGCTATCGATCGACATCCTTCTAGGGTTCACCGGTCTTCTGTCTCTTGGGCAGGCGCTATATTTCGGTATCGGGGCATATGTCTCAGCGCTTGTACTGCGCGAGGAGCCGTCGTTCTGGCTCGCCATGGGCGCAGCGGGCGTCTCAGTCCTGCTGGCCGGTATTGCTGGCGGGCTTATCGCCAACCGTGTGCGCGGCGTGTATTTCGCGCTGATAACCTTTGGCATGGCGCAGGTCGTCGCCAAGGTTGTCTATAACAGTCGGGAACTGGGAGCCTCAGATGGCCTAATTGGCATTCCCGTGATCGAAATTCCGCTCGGCTTAATCACTCTGTCAGCAGGCGATCCACTGGGGGTTCTTCCTGCTTGCGCTGGTGATCATAGCGCTGCTCTATTCCGTGTCGGCTTACCTGCTGGGGACGCCGTTCGGCCGGATCATCATTGCGCTGAAAGCCAATGAAAAGCGCGTGCCTTATCTGGGGTATTCGACATGGGCTGCCAGAATGGCCGCCTATGTGCTTGCGGCTGTGATCGCCGGGCTTGCCGGTGCGCTCTATCCGATGCTGCGCGGGTTCGTCTCGCCGGAACTGCTGTTCTTCGCGACATCGGGCGATGCGCTGATCATGGTGATCGTCGGCGGTGCCGGCACTCTGGCCGGCGCGATTTGGTGCAGTGATCCTGACCATGCTGAAGTCCGTTATCGGAAGTTGGACAGAACACCACCTGATCGTGATTGGCTTGATCTTTATGAGTGCGATCCTGTTCATGCCCAAGGGCATAGTTGGCATGTTGAAGCCTTTCGTCGAACGCAACCTGTTGCGCAACAGCGCACGGCAACCCAAGCCTGAAGTGGAAAGGACGGCGCTATGACCGATATCATGCATGTGGAGGGTCTGTGCATTGCCTTTGGTGGGCTCAAGGCCGTTGACGGCGTCAGTTTTACTGCCGAACGCAATAAAATCACCACGGTGATCGGCCCGAACGGTGCAGGCAAAACTACGTTGTTCAACCTGATTTCCGGCGCTCTTAAACCGAGTGGCGGGCGCGTTATCATCAAAGGCAAAGATGTGACCGGGAAGGGCCTGCGGCCCTGCAGGAGGCCGGCCTGGCCCGGTCTTTCCAGATCACTAACCTGTTCTTCGAGATGACCGTTCGGGAAAACCTGCGCCTTGCCGCCCAGCGTCTGGAGCCGGTCAGGCAGGCCTTGCTGCCTCTGCGCAGACACGGTCGCGCGGCGGACAAGGTCACTGCACTGATCGAGCGGTTCGGTTTTGCGGAAAAGGCGCATGAAATTGTCGCGGCTCTCAGCCACGGGGAACACCGGCGGCTGGAGATCGCGATGTGTCTGGCTTCTGAGCCCCAGGTCCTGATGCTCGACGAACCGACCCAGGGGATGAGCCACGGCGACACCAAGGATACGGCGCAGTTGATCCGCAGTCTGACTGACGAAGTAACGATTCTGCTGATCGAGCATGACATCGGCCTGGTGATGTCCCTGTCGGACCACGTGGTGGTCATGCATCAGGGCCGCAAGCTAGCCGAAGGCATACCGGCAGAGGTTCGCGCCGACAGTGCGGTCCAGGCTGCCCTATTTTGGACACGGGTGAGAGATATGCTTAAAATTGATCAATTGCATGCACATTACGGACTTGCCCATGTCTTACAAGGTGTCAGCCTCACGGCAGATGCCGGCGAGGTTATCGGCCTGTTCGGACGCAACGGCGTCGGGAAGACGACGTTTTTCAAAACCATCGCCGGGTGGCTGCGCCCGACAGACGGTTCCATCACGCTGGATGGCGAGACGTTGACCAGGCATTTGCCCGATTTCATTAATCGTGCGGGCGTGGCTATAGTTCCCGAGGATCGCCGATCTTCCCGGCCTGTCCGTCGAGGAAAATCTGGTGCTTGGCCTGATGGGCCGCAAGGGCGGCAGCAGTAAGTCGCATCTAGACACGGTTTATGACCGGTTCCCCGCCTTGCGGAGCGCCGCAAACAGGCCGGAAACACCCTGTCTGGTGGCGAGCAGCAGATGCTGTCGATGGCTCGTGTCATGGTGGCCGAACCGCGTGTCGTCCTAATCGACGAGCCCTCGGAAGGCTTGGCACCTATGATCGTTGTCGAGGTTTTCGCCATCATCCGCGAAATGCGCGAAAGCCGGAACTATCGTCCTGCTGGTGGAGCAAAACGTCCACGAGGCGATTTCGCTTTGCGACAGATTCATGGTGCTGGAACGCGGTCAGGCGATCCTGACGGGCGAGGGCGACGATGATGACGACCGCAAGCGCTTGCTCGACGTTCTGGCGGTATAAATATCAAGGTGCGGTTCAAATCTGCAAAAACTCAGATGGTCCGGACGGCGCGCGGCTCTTTGGAGGTTGCCGAGTTCGGGCAGGGCGCGCCGGTGGTCCTGTTGACAAGGATTCGGAACGTGGGCCTGAGGCTCTGCTGTAAGGATTAGGTGGTGCTGTCAGACTAATGATTGCAAGCATCAGATTGATGGAGACGTCAGGAAATTTATGCGCTCAATAGTTGACGCCACTCAGCCAGAGCGGCGGCGCGGTTTTAACTAAAAAAATTGATGCGTGAGTGGCGATCAGTTACCAAACAAATTCCAGCCCAATGAATCTACAACGCTAATAATAAAGGCCCGTGGTCAGGGACGGGCCTTATGATGGGGAGCCCCGGTCCGCGGTCCTCGGCTTAACCGTAGGGATCAGGCGCAGTAACCCCTGATTAACTCTGTTTTGATCTGACGTTTCGTTGTGGGTAGCGTTGTGGGTAGCGTTGTGGGTAGAATTTTTGCTTTATTAATAAAAATAAAAACACCGCAATACCATACA
>JAYQLI010000013.1:0-45424 GCA_038143065.1 Rhodospirillales bacterium
GTTATCAAAGCTTTATTGGAATTTTTTGGCGTCATAAGTTTTATAAAACCTACAATAAAAGTACTAACCTGATCATAATAGCATTATCATAAAATCAAGTAGTTTTGCTTTAAACAAACGTTCATCAAATTTTTACAAAACTGTCATTTCAAATTTACAAACCTTTATTAACCAGCGGGTATTCGAGCAATCGGCTCGCGTCTGTTTAAAAGTCTATAACAAGGAATGATTTATGACCTTTTTGAAAATAGCAGTCTCAACATTAAGTGCAGTGTCATTATCAGCGAGTTTTGCTTTTGCTCGCGATAACGTACATGCTGCAGGTTCATCAACGGTGCTACCTTACGCCGCAATCGTCGCTGAAGCTTTTGGAGAAAATTTTGATTTTCCTACACCGCTGATCGAGTCTGGTGGTTCTGGAGCGGGTCGCAAAAATGTGTGAAGGGGTTGGCGCTAATACAACAGATATTGCAAACTCATCCAGTCGGATAAAGCAGAGTGACATAGATAATTGTGCATCGAATGGTGTGACCGATATTATGGAAGTGCGTATTGGGTACGATGGCATAGTATTCGCAAGCCGGTTGGAAACCAAAGGTTTTGAAAACCTAACACCGATGCACATTTATTTGGCGGCAAGTGACAAGTCTAATGCATCTAATTGGCAAGCCATAGATCCTGCTATGCCAGACCGTGAAATCATGTTGTTTATCCCAGGAACAAAGCATGGAACTCGTGAAGTATTTGAGAAAAAAGTAATGTTGGCAGGCTGTAAGAAGGCCGGTTCTTATGATTTGTTCTTCAAACAGAATGGCGGAGATAAAGAGGCCGAGAAAGAGTGCTTTAAAGTTCGCACCGACGGTCGTTCTGTAGATATTGACGGCGACTATACCGAGACTTTGGCACGTTTGGCATCAAATCCAAACGGCATTGGTGTTTTCGGTTTAAGCTTTCTATTGAATAATACTGACACGATATATGCAGCAAAGATAAATGGAGTTGAAGCTTCAACGGAGACCATTGCAAGTGGTGTCTATCCAGTGTCTCGCCCTCTGTATTTTTACGTCAAAATGCAACATTTGGGAGTGATCCCAGGATTGCAGGAATATGTTGATTTCTTTGTTAGCGATGAAATCGCAGGTCCTGACGGTCCACTGTCTGAATACGGCTTGGTTTCCGATCCTGAATTGGCGGCTACTCAAGCCATGGTTGCAGACGGTGGAACTAAAATGGCTCCGTTGAATTAATCGAAACAAGATTACTGAAGTGAGCGCGCTGTACACAGGGCGCTCTTTTCGTTTGTTCTAAACTGAATATTTCTTTCTAGGTCCAATTCGGGACCCAAAAGCCGGTATTATAGCTGATGAAGCTCAACGTTGATAAAAAAGTTAAGCCGATGCCACTTGTAGCGATCAACGGCCTTGGTCGTATCGGAAAGCTCGCTCTGAAGCCATTGCTAGAACGCGGTGTAAAGATCGCGTGGATCAATGATGCTGTCGGCAGACCCAGAGATGCACGCACATCTGCTCGAGTTTGATACGGTTCATGGCCGATGGACAGCAGATTTTTCATACGATGCTGATAGCCTCACAATCGACGGTACGCGCGTTCCGTTCATTGGGACGCGGGACATATCTGAGTTGCCTCTGGATGGTATCGATGTGGTTAT
Organism: Rhodospirillales bacterium; assembly: GCA_038143065.1. Classification (GTDB taxonomy): domain Bacteria; phylum Pseudomonadota; class Alphaproteobacteria; order Bin95; family Bin95; genus VMCJ01. The sequence continues at coordinate 1,670 of JAYQLI010000013.1, forward strand.
CGACTGTACTGGGGTCTTTAAGACAGAGGCCAAAATCGCGCCCTACTTTGATGCCGGGGTAAAGAAGGTTTTGGTTTCAGCGCCGGTTAAGGACGTTAATGCCGCGAACATCGTTTATGGTGTCAATGAAGGCATCTATGACCCAGACCACCACCGCATTGTTACTGCAGCCAGTTGTACGACTAATTGTCTTGCTCCTTTGGTGAAAGTGATCCATGAGAACCTGACCATTAAACACGGGTCGATCACGACGATCCATGATGTAACGAACACCCAAACGATTGCAGACCGGCCTGCTAAAGACTTGCGCCGAGCTCGATCTGCGCTGAACTCTCTGATCCCGACCACCACAGGCAGTGCCACGGCGATTACACTGATCTACCCGGAACTGACAGGTCGCTTGAATGGGCATGCCGTACGGGTCCCCCTGCTCAACGCTTCTTTGACGGACTGCGTGTTCGAAGTAGAGCGCGCAACGACAGCGCAAGAGGTTAACGGCTTGTTCAAGGCCGCAGCAGAGGGATCTTTGCAGGGCATTCTGGGCTACGAGGAACGACCTCTCGTATCGACCGATTACACTAATGACACACGCTCCTGCATCGTGGATGCGCTATCGACCATGGTCATCAATGGTACGCAGGTGAAGATTTATGCGTGGTACGACAACGAAATGGGCTATGCCTACCGTCTGGTTGATGTGGCCTGTATGGTTGGGGACAGTCTGTGAGAGACGCTTCCACGTGGCCCAAGGGCCTACCTGCCTATATCGCGGTCACGGCGGCCTATTGGGCTTTCATGCTGACCGACGGTGCCTTGCGGATGCTGGTGCTGCTGCACTTTCACACGCTTGGGTTTTCGCCCGTGCAACTGGCCTACCTGTTCGTGCTTTACGAAATCGCAGGCATGGTCACTAACCTTTGTGCAGGATGGATTGCTGCAAGGTTCGGGCTGACATCGACACTTTATGCAGGGCTTGGCTTGCAGGTTTTGGCGTTGTTGGCCATGGCGCAACTTGATCCTACATGGGTGGTCGGCGCGTCGGTTGTCTACGTAATGCTGGTCCAAGGCGCGAGCGGTATGGCAAAGACCTTGCCAAGATGTCATCCAAGTCCGCCGTCAAACTGCTTGCACCGTCAGGTGAGGGAGGGCTGTTTCGCTGGGTCGCCATCCTTACCGGTTCAAAAAACATGGTGAAGGGGTTGGGCTTTCTTCTCGGGGCTTCACTGCTGGCCACGCTAGGCTTTGTCTGGTCGATGCTTGGGATGGCCGCTATTCTAGTTGTAATTTTGCTCGCTGTCCTGATTGCCATGCCCCGCCGGTCTGCCCAAGGGCCGCAAGGGCGTGAAGTTTTCTGAAGTATTTTCAAATTCAGCTAACGTGAATTGGCTGAGTGCCGCTCGGGTGTTCCTGTTCGGCGCGCGCGACGTCTGGTTTGTTGTTGGTATTCCGATCTATTTTTATGCGGTCCTTTCGGATGGTACAACCGTGGGAAATCGCACGGCCTTCTTTCTGATCGGCACGTTCATGGCACTGTGGGTGATCCTGTATGGCTTGATACAGGCCAACGCCCCGCGCATTTTGCGCGCAAAGACGCGGCCCATAGATGAGCTGATAAAAGTCGCACGCGATTGGGCGTGGAGACTCGCCACGGTTCCGGCCATTCTAACAGGCGTTGCGATCATCGCGGGCGAGCCGCAGCTTTGGTTGACGATCAGCCTCCTGGCAGGGCTCTTGATCTTCGGCATTGTTTTCGCGGTGAACTCATCACTTCACTCCTACCTCATTTTGTCTTTCACCAAGGCAGAGCGGGTCACGATGGATGTAGGCTTCTATTACATGGCCAATGCGGCGGGCCGTCTGGCAGGAACGTTATTATCCGGCCTTACCTATCAGATTGGTGGGCTTCCCTTGATGCTTGGCGTAGCGGCGTTCATGGTTGCACTTTCGGCAATGATGGTTGGGCTTCTGAAGCCAGAGCGTTCGCAGCCATAATGATTGTGGATATCAGTCCAAGATAGATAACCGGCGAACGATTATTTGGGAAGCTGGCATTAATGACGCCGCGGCATTGGTCGCATAGGGCTCTAGCTGCCATTCGCTGCGTGATCATTTAACGACTGCTGTGGGGGAATTTGCCGACTTTTTTAACGTGTGATCCGAACGGCTGCTTAGTTTTCAGACAATGTAAAAATCTGTCTTTTTTCAAAGTGAATTCAATATTTTGTTTCACCAAACCTATCATTTCTCAGATTGCTAAAATGGTTTGATCTGTCGTCACAAAGTTCTTTTTATTCTAACGCTTTGTTTACACGATTGGCCCACGTTACTTGTGGGACTAAGCGGGACCTGATTTCCAAGTTAGAAATAATAAATTAATGATATCAATTAACTAAGTTGAATACTTGGTGCCCAGGAGAGGACGTCGTACTTTCTATACTTCTATTTAATTACATATACTTATTTTAAGGTTGAAATTATAAAGCGGTCCCGAAAACGGTCCTTCGGATGTATAGTGGAGTGATTGCTTTATGCAACCAGCCGCTGCGGTGGGAGGAGTATATCATTCTTTAGCTTTCGTTCCGCCAAGTGAGAATGGGGATGCATAAGTAATCTGTCGCCAAGATTATATGAGTAACATACATGCAAGCTTCGTAGTAAAGCTAAAGTGCCTTGTCGAAAATTGTTCAGGAAATCTAGGATGGTATCTCAGATTGCTCACGACTCACAAACATCAATGGTCGAAGTAAAAACCGGTCTCTCGCTGTATACTGTCGAACTCGGTAACCCAGATGGCGCACCGATGCTGGTGCTGCACGGCGGCTGGGGACCAGCGGAAAATGAAGAGCACAGGTTGGATATTTTGAGCGAAGAGATACGTTCTAAGTTTCGAATAATCTACTTTCATCAACGCGGGTGGGGACGGTCGAAAATTGAAGAGGTTACTGGTACCGATACCTCCACCGGCATTGACGCAAACATCGCCGATTGTGAAGTGTTAAGGCAGCATTTTGGTATCGACAAATGGGCAGTTGTTTATGGCGGTTCGAATGGCGCTACTCTAGGGTTGGCGTATGCCGCCAAATATTTTGGGAGTACTGTTTCCGGTTTGGTATTGCGCGGATTATGGCTGATTCGGGAGCAGGATTTGGACCACGACTATGGGGACGGTAAAAACGGCAAGGGAAAGTATTATCCTGCGCAGTGGCGCCATTTCATCGGGCATGTTGGGTACAAGACACGAGCTGATTTGGAAAGATTGGAAAAATCTGAAAATCCCGGGTTAGAACTCGTAAACAAATATTGGGAATTGATGACGGGCGATAGCCCAGAGGAAAGTCAAAAAGCAGCGGTAAGCTGGTTGAAGTGGGATGGTCTGGGCGCAACTGTAGGTGCCAACAATGCTAATCCCCCCGCAACCAGTATCGAGCTACTGACCTCAAATGAGGATATTGTTAAGTTGGGTTTGAGCTTTTACAAGAGTTTGAATTCGCATGCCTCTTCAATTAACTCGAAAAACTTTCTTGAGACATTAGTTGCGAAAATCAACGGAAATGATGAGCGTGTTATTGAAAGTCGCGAGGAACTTGTTCTCTCTTTACGAAAAAAAATAAGATTGATCACCGGCGAATTCGACATGCTATGCCCCCCCATTTTTGCCTACGAAGTTATCGAAAAGCTATTAGAGAGCGGCGCAGATACGGACGAGCGAACTGAAAGTGAAAGTTTTGCGCTGAAGAAAACATGCCAGATTGTAAAGGGGGCTTCCCATACTCAATACGACCCGGGCATGCCCGATGCTATTCAGAAAGCGATGCTTGAAATTGCGTTTGGTGAGCAATAGTTGTCTAGTCCCCTATATTCGTCCATCCATTTTTGTTTTTCTGTAAAAATGTTTTTGGGACTGATGTTTTCATGTTTAGGGCGTGATAAGGCCTGATTTGATTATATTGCCCAGCCAGATGTGGGTCGCGATCTCTCCCTAGTCAACAATTGTGGCTTGCGTTGCGGTGCGCATCTCGTATTCACTGACGCCCTCGGCGCATTCAACGATTTTCAGACCCCCTTCAACCACGTCAAGAACACCCAAATTCGTGATAATCCGATCAACGACACCTTTGCCGGTTAACGGCAATGTACAAGCTTTCAGCACTTTACTGTGCCCATGTTTGTTGGTGTGATCCATCACCACAACCACACGGCCCACACCAGACACCAAATCCATCGCGCCGCCCATGCCTTTGACCAGCTTACCGGGGATCATCCAATTGGCCAGATCACCATTTTCTGCCACTTCCATCGCGCCCAAGATCGCCATTGCAATCTTACCGCCACGGATCATGCCAAAGCTGGTGGCGCTGTCGAAATAGGCGGTTTGCGGCAATTCGGTAATGGTCTGTTTGCCAGCGTTAATGAGATCGGGGTCTTCCATGCCTTCGATCGGAAAGGGCCCCATGCCCAGCATTCCGTTTTCCGATTGCAGCGTGACCTCGATCCCATCAGGGATATAGTTGCTGACAAGCGTCGGAATGCCGATGCCAAGGTTGACGTACCAGCCATCTTGCAGCTCTTGCGCAGCGCGCGCGGCCATTTGATTACGGTCCCACATGATCAAATCTCCTCTATGCGGCTGGGCGCGTTGTGCGCTGTTCAATGCGTTTTTCATGTTCACCCTGGATCAATCGGTGCACATAAATCCCTGGAAGATGAATAGAGTCGGGATCAAGCGATCCAGTTTCGACGATTTCTTCAACCTCGACGACGCAGGTCTTGCCGCACATAGCTGCTGGTGGATTAAAGTTGCGCGCTGTTTTGCGAAACACAAGATTGCCAGTTTCATCGGCTTTCCAGGCTTTTACAATCGCCAGATCAGCAAAAATGCCGCGCTCCATGATATAGGTTTCACCTTCAAAATCTTTGTGCTCTTTGCCCTCGGCAATCACAGTCCCTACGCCAGTTTTAGTATAAAACCCAGGGATACCGCAGCCACCTGCGCGCATCCGCTCAGCCAACGTGCCTTGCGGATTGAACTCAAGCTCTAATTCGCCCGAAAGATACTGGCGCATAAATTCGGCGTTTTCCCCTACATAAGAGCTAACCATCTTTTTGACCTGCTTGGTTTGTAGCAATATCCCAATGCCAAAATCATCGACGCCAGCATTGTTCGACGCAAAGGTCATATCCTTGGTGCCGGCCTCTTTGATGGCCTGCAAAAGCAGTTCCGGTATCCCGCACAAGCCAAAGCCGCCCGATGCAACAAACATTCCGTCAAACAGCAACCCGTCCAATGCCTGCGCAGCTGAGCCGTATATTTTCTTCATCAGAAGACACTCCTTATTATGATCTCAACGAATTATGGAAAAGCTTTAAGACAGTTTTAGCCAATGCAATGCAGCTTGATCCTTGGCCATTGATGTTGAAAACATCATCCACAACTTTTGTCGTCAACCCATCCAACGAGTAAATCATACCTTTTTTATACATTGGGTTGCCGTGTTTAGTCCTGATTTTCACGATGACTGACGCCCAACTCAGCGCGACACTACATCTGCGCATAGGTTTGCCAGGGAGCAAATTCTGCGTCACCGATATCCAATTCTTCCGACCGAGTTTTGGAGCCAGATGCCGTTTCCAAGATAGTTTCGAAAATCCGCTGGCCCGCTTCAGCAACGGACTCCGTCCCTTCCGCAATTGCACCGCAATTCAAGTCCATATCGTCTTTCATCTGCGAGTACATGGAGGAATTTGACGCAATTTTAATTGATGGTACTGGCTTGTTTCCGGAGCAAGAGCCTCGCCCAGTCGTAACGCAAATAATATTGCAACCGGAAGCAACTTCTCCAGTGATCGAAACTGGATCGTAGCCCGGACTGTCGACGAAAACCAATCCTTTTGATTTGATTGTTTCTCCGTATTTATAAACTCCGTTTAAATTCGTCGTTCCAGCTTTTGCAACTGCCCCAAGCGATTTTTCCAATATTGTGGTCAGGCCGCCTGCCTTGTTTCCCGGCGTCGGATTATTGTTCATCTCCGAACCGTGTTTCGTTGAATAGTCTTCCCACCACTCCAAAAGTTCGACCAACTTTTGTCCAACTTCTGTAGAGGCCGCACGGTCTGTCAACAAATGCTCGGCGCCATAGATTTCGGGGGTCTCGGCCAGTGCCGCAGTTCCACCGTTTTTGACCAGAAGATCCACCGCGTATCCAAGCGCAGGATTTGCTGTTATTCCAGAATATCCATCCGATCCACCGCATTGCAAAGCAACACTGAGATGAGAAGCATCGACTGGTTCGCGCTTTGCTTTTGCGGCTTCCGCCAATGCCGTCTCAAGCCACAGCAGTCCCTTCTCCACTGACTTTCGTGTACCGCCAGCGCTTTGCAATGTGTAGTACTGAAAGGTCTTATCTTGCGGTTTACCGTAGGCTTCTAACATCAATGGAATTTGGTTCGCTTCACATCCAAGGCCTAGCATAAGCACCGAAGCAAAATTCGGGTGCGTTGCATAACCCCAAATCGCGCTTTGCAATTTGCGAAAGGCCTCGTCATCCGTGCCGATACAGCATCCCGCCCCGTGCACAATGGGGACAATACCGTCAACACCGGGAAACTGATCCAATACACCCGAACGCTCCGCTTCACGTGCCAGATGCCTGGCTGCAGAGGCAGAGCAGTTCACTGAGGTAACGATACCCACATAGTTACGGGTCCCCACCCTCCCATCAGCTCTGCGATATCCTTGGAAAGTCGCCCGCTCGCGCTCCAGAACAAACTGTGTTTCCTGCGCCTTACTCCCGTAACTTTGAGACCGTTTAAATTGTGCCATTTCAACGTTGTGAACGTGAACGTGTTCCCCGCGTTGGATGTCTTTTGTCGCAAGACCAATGACACGTCCGTATTTGATGATCTCTTCACCGGGTGCAATTTCGTTAAGGCGATTTTGTGCCCCGATGGGATCGCGTTCTGTGCTACAAGACCGGAGGAAGAGAGCTGGCTGCCGGGTTCAATTTCTTGTAAACAAACAGCTATATTGTCATTTTCACTCAGAGTAAGCAGGGATACATGTGACATTGGTTTTCCATTGAATATTGATTGTTACCAAGCGAAGTTTGACGGTTCTGCAGTTTACAAACGGACCTGTTTCTTGTGGCGCAAAAAGGGCCATCAATTTCCTATCGCGATTGGCCTGTGCCTCCGCAACATTCGCGATCGGAATGGTTTTTTCAAAATCATCTTTGAGCTTTTCTTGAACTATAGAGGCCCAATTTACGTTTTGATAATGACCTATATCAAAATTCCGATACATATCACCATATCGCTCAACATACTGCGCAATCCCGCCTGGCGCATTTAAATGAATGGTTTGCATTGGCCCCATAAATGACCAACGCAAACCCAGCCCGTCACAAATAGCCTTATCAAGATCGGCGGCTGAAACGATGCCACTTCCAACGAGTTTGAAGGCTTCTTCGAGCAATGCGCCTTGCAATCGATTGACGACAAACCCATCGATTTCTTCATTGAGCAAAATTGTTTCACGGCGGCATTCCAGCATGATATCGTTCACTTTTGAGACTATATCTTTACTGGTCCATGGGCTTGGAACAATTTCAACCGCTGGAATAAGATGTGGGGGATTAATCGGATGCACTACAAGGCACCGATATCGTCCCTTAATTTCTTCGCAATAGCGAGAGGCCGAGATCCCAGAGGTAGAACTGCAAATCGGAACGTTTTTTTCGCTGATTGCATCAAGTAATGTGGTGATTTCTTTTTTTATAACTGCGTCTTCAGGTCCGTTTTCCTGAATATAAACAGCGCCGTCCACAGCCTCTTCCAGCGTTCGAGCGATCTTAATACGCTCTAACATTCGCGTTGCCTCGGGTTGAGTGATCAATTCAAACTCTAAAAGATCGCAAATGCGCGTTTCCATCGAATGCAAGACACAATCCATGACCTTGGCGGATTTGTCATAGAGCGCCACATCAAATCCAGCACGTGCAAAGACCGCCGCCCAGCCTTGACCAATTAAACCGCATCCAATTATGGCCATTTTTTTCATATTGCTTTTCCTTTATTGTCGATCTGCGATGTCCTGAATTATCGCTTAGAAGGCAACCTGATCCCCACCTTTCAAGCCAAGGATATCACGCGCTTCTTGCGGCGTTGCGACTTGCAAACCAAGATTCTCAATAATGCGGCGCACTTTTTCAACTTGTACGGCATTCGAAGAGGCCAACTCCCCCTTCCCAGCCCAAAGGCTATCTTCCAACCCAACCCGTACATTGCCACCCAATGTGGCAGACTGCGTGGCGATACGAAATTGGTTGGCCCCCGCACCCAGCACGGACCAGCGATAGGCATCGCCAAAAAGTCGGTCCGCTGTCCGTTTCATATGCATGACATCTTCAGCATGCGGGCCAATACCGCCCAGCAAACCAAACACTGATTGTACGAAAAATGGAGCTTTAACCAAACCACGATCAGCAAAATGTGCCAGATTATAAAGATGCGAGATATCATAACACTCGAACTCAAACCGCGTACCATTGCCGTAACAGGTTTCCAAAACATACTCGATATCTTGAAATGAGTTTCGAAAAACGAGATCACGCGATCCTTCCAAATGCGCATACTCCCATTCATATTTGAATTCTTTAAAACGCCCCAACATCGGGAAAAGACCGAAATTCATAGAACCCATATTCAATGAAGCTAGTTCTGGTTGATATGTATCAGCTGGAGCAACGCGCTCTTTCACACTCATATATGGGCTACCGCCGGTCGTGATGTTAACCACTGCCTCAGTGCTTTGTTTGACCCGAGACAAGAAAGGAGCAAATGCCTCCGGGCTTTGATCAGGCCGTCCATCCTTTGGATTACGAGCATGAAGATGTAATATCGAAGCGCCAGCCTCTGCCGCCGCGAGTGACTCGGCGATAATCTCTTCCGGTGTTACCGGCAAATAAGCCGACATGGACGGAGTATGAATTGCACCAGTCACGGCGCATGTGATGATGACTTTGCCCGCATTGTCTTTTTGTTTTTTCATTTTAATGTTTCCAATTTCAATCAAAGAGTTTCGACATTTCCATCAACAGATATGGATTGCCCTGAAACGTTTCTGCCCAGATCTGAAATTAGATAGGCCACTGTGGAAGCAACATCCTCGGGAGAAACCATTCGGCGCAAGGATATGTTTTTTATATACTCGGCGCGCATTTCTTCAGAAGAAACCCCAGTGGCCGCAGCACGATTGCGGATCACTCCCTCCATACGCGGGCCCTCTACTATGCCAGGAAGTACTGCGTTTACACGGATATTTTCAGGGCCCAACTCCTTGGCAAGGCTTTGAGTCAGCCCGATCACACCGAACTTAGCTGCCGAATATGGGGTACGATAGGCGTATCCATGTTTGGCGGCTGCGGATGCCATATTGACGAGCGCACCACCTCCACCTGCCTTGATCATGGGTATGGCTTTGCGTGCAGACAAGAACTGGCCGGTAAGACAAATATCGATACACCGGCGCCAATCATCGGGCGAAAGGTCTTCAAGATTACCAGTTGGCCCGGCAATTCCAGCGTTGTTCACAAGAGCATCCAAGCCACCCAAGGCTTCCTGCACCGCATCAAAAAAAGTTTCTACCGCTTTTTCATCAGACACATCTGCCTCGACAGTGATGGATCCTTCCATTGCCACACTGGCTCTGCGCAGAGCAGTGGCATCCACATCGCAAATAGCAATTTTAACGCCTTGTGTGTGCAGTAAGCGGGCAATGCTGAACCCAATACCGCTTGCACCGGCCGTGATCGCAACTTTCTTGTCTTGCAAACCTGGCAAGTGAAAATCTGAAAGCTTCGAGGCAGTTTTTGAGAAATGACCGGTCATTTTATTTTCCTCGACACTAATTTCCAAATACTGCTTCGGGGATCCAAAGCACCAATCCCGGCCAAATAATCATTAAGGCAAGGCCGAAAAGCTGCAGGCCAACAAAGGGAATGATACCCCTGTAAATGACTCGAATTGTGACTTCAGGTGGCGCGACGCCTTTCAGATAGAAAAGCGAATACCCGAAGGGGAGGGGTTAGAAAACTTGTTTGCAAATTGACGGCTACGAGCATGGCAAACCATAAAAGTTGCTGTTCGCGTGAAAGCCCTAAGCCAAAATCGAGACCCGCGACGATCGGGGCGAAAAGAGGCAAAACGATAAAGCTGATCTCTACCCATTCCAAAAAGAAACCCATGATGAATATGAGCAGAAGCAATAGTCCCAAAGTCCCATAAGCGCCCAGATCAAAATGCAGGATCGCATTTTCAATCATATGATCACCTTTCAATCCTTTGAATACCATTCCGAAGATGGTGGCGCCGACAAGAACCCCCAGGATCATTGCAGAAGTATTTCCGGTTTCTCTTACACAAGAAGAAAGCGTCTTAAATGAGAGTCGTTTATTAAAGGCTGCAAGGATCATTGCGCATATCGCGCCCAATCCTGCTGCTTCGGTTGGGGTTGCTGTGCCAGTCGCTATGGATCCCAACACTGTAAGAATAAGTGCCAGTGGGGCCACTAGATCACGTAAAAGCGCAAGCGCCAATGATCCACCCTCAGGAGTTTTTGTGGTCGCAGGCGCGTCATTCGGCTTGGTAAGCGCGATGTAGATTATATAGGCGATGTAAAGTCCACCAAGCACCAAACCCGGTGCAATCGCGCCGAGAAAAAGCTCTCCGACTGAGATCTGAAGGATATCACCCACCAAAACCAGCATAATTGAAGGTGGGATTAAAATACCAAGCGTGCCGGAAGCCGCAATGGTCCCAACCGCCAATTCGGGTTTGTATTTTTCTCGCAACATTATGGGTAATGCCAAAGTGCTGAGCATAACCACTGAGGCACCTACAATGCCGGTACTAGCCGCCATAATAATACCAAGCAGCGCAACAGAAACCGCAAGGCCACCGCGTTTTCGCCCCAAAGCACGTTCCAATGAGTAAAGAAGGTTTTGAGCCAATCCAGACTTATCGAGCATTGAGCCCATGAAGACGAACAACGGAACCGCGAGCAGTAACCAGTTTTCGATAACCCCTGCATAAATTCGAGAAACGCTGATCTTTAAAAACGTAAAGGGTAATCCGCCAATGAACGCGAAAATAATGCCAATTCCACCTAAGACAAAGGTCACCGGATAACCGCTGAATAAACTAAGTAGCAAGCAAACGACCATAGATAAGGGAACGATATGCTCAACCATCAGAAGACCCACCTTTAGATCTGAAAAGCGAATGCAAAGTTTGAATGGTCAGGCCAAGGCCCGCCAAAAACAACAATAAAAACCCAATTGGGATAAAAGATTTGAGAAGAAACCGATTATAAAGCCCGTCATAATTTGAGCCTTCATTCATAGTCCAAGATCGTATCGTGAAATCATAACCATGAAAGACAACGATCGCAGATAGAGGCAGCAAAAAAAACAATATGACCAAACAGATCAACGATTTTTTTTTGCCTCTCACTCATATTCTGCCGCAAAAAGTCAACACGCACGTGATTGTCACTGACAAGTGTTCCAGCCATCGACAACATCAACATGGTACCAAAGAGATGCCATTGCAGATCACCCAAGCTAGAAAGTGTCAGTTTCGACCCAAAGAGAAAGATATCATGCTCCCAGCGAAAAATTATGCCAACTTTAGCAGCAGAAAGCACGACACCTGCCAGAATGAGACAAAATATCGGAATCAAAAGCCAAGCTGCAGCCCGGCCCATCCATACGATCCCAAGAAGGACCGTATGGACAAAGCCGTCGCCACGAATTGAACTGCTTTTTGGAGCATCCATATCGATAAGTGCGCTTACACTACTGGTTAAGGTAATGTCTGCAGCGTTGTCCAGCGACCCGAAGAGGCAACAAAGGCCTTCATTGATTTATACGCCTCGCCATAAAGCGGATCTTTTTCCGCTTCACCGTTCAAGACCCGCTCAGTGGCCACGCGCAACTTTGCCAATACCTCAAGGGGGAAGGTTTTTACGATTGTACCTTCGCTCTCGAATACTTCAATTTGGGGTGTTTGCGCGGCTGGAGCATATTGCAAGGTCCATCCCAGACTGACTTGGCAAGCAGCCTCATACATCGTGCGTTCTGCAGAGCTCATGCCATTCCAGACATCCATATTGATCATTAAGACATCGGCGCTGCCTGGCTGATGCCAACCTGGATAATATTGAAATTTAGTAATCTTATTAAATCCAAAATCTTTATCGATGATTGGCAATGAGAATTCAGTTGCGTCAATACGACCACGCTCAAGAGCAAGGTATATTTCACTTGCCGGCATATATTGGGCTGAGGCGCCAAATTCGTTTAGAACCTTTGCTCCCACACCGGCCATGCGCATCTTTAGACCGTTAAAATCTTCGATTGAAGTAATTTCTTTGTTAAACCAACCGCCCGGTTCTGGTGCAGTAATGTGACAAGCCAAAACTTTAATGTTTAACGGATCAAAACCGCGCTGAACGATTTCAAGACCTCCACCTACATGCAGCCAAGCGGCTAAGGCTTCTGGACCCGCACCAAAGGGCGTTGCACCGATTTGTGAAACAGGCACCTGACCACCCCATTGACCCAAGAAACTCCAGCCTGCTGGAACAGCGCCAGAACTTACACTTTCGAGGATCTCGCCTGCAGGAATTAATTCACCGGAACCAAAGAGGTTTAAACCGACATCACCGCCGCTCATATCTCTGAGGCTTTTATCCATCAATTTCGCACTGTCCGCGAGAAAGGTTAGGTCTTTGGGGATGCTCATGTGAACATCGAGTAAATCCGCAGAAGCGGTAGAGGCGCCTAAAGCCACTGAGCTGGCTAAAATAGCCGCCGAAAACTTAGAAAAATTCATGTTTATACTCCCATCTATTTGACCGTCCCGAATTTGCATAAAGGATTTATCGTCGGCCGATCAGTATCTGATAAATGATTTTTGATCAAAAATCAAATTAGAAGATTTATCTAAGGCGGAGATCAAAACATTATTCTGAAATACCGGGTAAAACCGCGAAAAGATTTAGAGATTTTGTTTTTAACTGTCCGCTTCTGCCCTAAAAAGCCTTTGAACCAGCATATCATAAGCATCAGAAACGTCCTGCCCTAAGGCAAGTGAGGCGCCATCAGCATCCCCTTTCCGAATCATCTCTACAATCTTGCCGTGATGCTCGTTGGAGACTTTGAATTGCTGTTCGCGCTCGAGATAATAAAGATGCGGGCTCACTCTAAGCCAAAGTGTGTTGATGATTTCGGTTAATGTCGTCGACTGCGATTGCTGATAAATTCTGAAGTGAAACTCATAATTCACTTTAACATATTTATGCACTTCACCGCTCATCGCTGTCTGTTCTAGCTTTGCCAGTAGGCCTTCTAAATCGGTTAAAAAATGGGCATCTCTTTTCTTTACGGCCCATCGAGTGGCAAGCGTTTCCACTTCAAGGCGAACATCACGCAAATCTTCTAGTTCTTCCAAACTTAGCTCTGGAACTCCAACAGATCGCCCCGAAACATTTGAAAGTACACCGACAGCCAGTAATCGCGTTAATGCCTCTCTCACGGGCATGGCGCTTACTTCAAAGGCTTCAGCGATCTGTGCAACACGAACAGCTTTTCCTGGCGTAAACTCGCCTTCTCGCAGAAACGTGCACAGCCGATCATAAACCTGATCATGTAGCTTATCTTTATGAATTGGTTTTTGATTTTTAAACATAGTCAGTTTCTTTGCACAATTTGAAACCGAAGATCCAGAACTTCTGTTCGCTCTGTTTCAAAAATGGTGCTGTCAGATAAATCAGCTCAAGCATCACCAGCCTGAAGAGCATGCATTCTACGGGGCTATAAGAGAGCGTCACTCTGTAAGAGCCACGTCACCGTTTAGCTTGAAGTTGGTCCACCTTTCCCAACCCTCTTTGCAAAAAAATAGAAAAGCATGCCCAGCCCCCGCTCTGGGAGGCTGGCTTTTTTTTCTTGGGGCACCCTACCCCAACCGTTTCCTCTGGACATAGACCCTGAGCCAAGCCCAGTAGTGGGCCTGACTGCGGAAGCCCTGGGCTTGGGCTGCAAGGTCCTTGGCCTGGCTGGTTGGAATGCCGCCCTCATGGATGTGGATGGCCACTCGTTCTTGAAGGCCTCGATGTCAGGGATGAGGGCTAGGTCTGCTATGAGTGGTTCAGCTCATGAGTTGGCCTCTCACTTTGCGAGGTGGCAAGCCTGACCCCATCCACGATCTCTCTCTTTTGCGCATCAGATATCCCCGCTGAGTAAAGCCCGTAGGTCAGCTTGTTGGCTGAGCGTGCTGAGTGATGTCCCACGAGGGAGGCGGTGAAGTGCTCAGGGGTGCCTGTACGCTCGCACTGGGTGATGAACCACTTGCGGGTGGAGTGGAATACGCTGCCTTGGAGGTCAGGGAAGAGCCTCCTAAGCTTGGCATAGCGCTTAACCACAGCATCAACGGTGAGATAAGGAAATAGGCTTCCTTGTTTTGGCAGGGATGTATCTAACAGCTGCTCTAGGGTTTGATGAAGCGGTACTTCCCGTTCAGCTGCTTTTGACTTGAGTTGCCGAATAGCGTTGGGCTTTATTTGGATAAACCGCCCAAGGTTGCCCTTTGGGTGATATCCTCTGCCATAAGCCCGCAGATCTCCCTGAGCGCATGCCTGTGAGCAGACCAAAGAGAAGGGCGCTGTTAAGCCCCCTATCCTTTGCTTTGAGTAGGATTGAGACTTGCGCATCTGTTAGAACGCCATGAGGGGAGACCTCTGGCTTTGCTCTTATGCTGAGAGCTGACCAAGGGTTGCTGTCTAGCTCTCCTTCTCTCACGCACCAGTCAAGGAAGCGCTGCATTTGCTTGAAGATACGGCCCTGCGTTTGTGGCGTGAGGGATATGGCCTCATAGGTTTGTGAGAGCTCTGCCAGCTTTGTAAGGCTGGCCTCCTTAGCTTCAGCGTATTTCCTAACATTGGGAGAGAGCTTGGATATTAGCTTTAAGATATCTCTTCCTGTATCAGTGCTAAGCTCTCCTATCTTTTGCTTCTTGCCCACATGAGAACTTAGAAGCTCCAGCGCATAGCGAATGGACTTTGTGGTGCCGGGTCTAAGCGTTTGAGATAGCTCTTTTAGATATCTCTTGGCTAACCCATGAACAGGCTGCTCACCCAAAAGTCTTGCGCGCTGATATCGAGGACGCGCCACAGCAAGCTTAGCAGTTTCAGGGTTGGGTTCATCTGTTGCAGCATCAGCATGGGCCTGTGCCTCCTTTACTAGGTTCGTGAATGTTTGATTGAGCTCAGCTACTCTGGCTTTTGCCTGTTTGGCATCTGCTGTTCTCAGGGATTGCTTAAGGCTTGAGCCAAGGATGGGTTGCAGAGCCTTGGGATAGGTTCTGCGATAGACCCAGGTGTTATGCCGTTTGTAGGCGTATTTTATGTCTGCAGACATACTGTCTCCTTACTGGGGCAATTGCCCCGGTTTTGATGTTGAGTTGGGATTTTGTGAGTAAGAACAACGAAGGGCTGGGTTTAAGCCCTTCCCTGAAGCAATAAGCTTATCTCTGTGCTGTTGTTCCTTGAGAGATGAGTTTCACAATCATCTCTTTGTCTGGCTCTCCGTATTCCCCAGCAAAGGGACCGGAGAGAGCCATACCTGTGACGAACTCCTCATAGATTTCTTCTATGCGGAATTCATGCTCTGGGATGTCATCAAACCCTGCTATCAGCACGATGCATCCTGGTTTTATATCCAGCTGCTTCATATCAGCCTCTTCTCAGCAGAAGGTCTGGAAGCAGCAGGCCAATGGTCAGGCCCAGAGGTACTGGAAAGGGAATGGGTTTAATGAACTCAGGCAGTCCTGCCAGCACCAAAAGGGCAGCGGCTAAGGCTTGGGGGACGCCAATAGACACGCCCCAGCGCTGCTTTAACAGCCAGGCCAGGGCAAGCCGAAGGATACCGCCCGCAGCAGCGAGCAGCATGAATAGGGTAAGCATGATGGTAATCTCCTTTTCTTGTTACCATCATAGATGCTCAAGGTTTCTCAGTTTTAGGGGAAAGCGATACAGTGCCTTCTAAAAAATACACTGTTTGATACAGTTCAAGCCGAGCACTGTATCGCGCTATACTACTGATACTAAACAATTATCACCCCCGTGATACAGTGATACGGCGATACAGTGAACTTTTAGTATCTGCTTGGTTTAAGGGGGTGCATCATGACAAGAGGCACCCGTAGTGAATACGTAAAGCACCCGCATAATATTCACGTATACTGCACTATCAGGCCTTACGGGTGCCTGTGTGGGTGTTTTACACGCTAAAACACGCTCCATTGTACTTCTCAGGGTGGATTTAATCACCCGAGGGTGGGTAATGATCACACTCAAACCACAGCTATACCGGGCTCGGGTGAAAAGGTGGATTTAGCTTCAGGCACTTCTATTTAAGGTTTCAATTTTACTAAATACACGGCGAGACAGCACGAACTCTTTTTAATCATGAGCGTCATACCCGACGCAAAGCTTAAAAAACCTCTACCGAAGAAAGGGGGAGGCTATTTTGGGTAATACATCAAGATTTACAGGGCACTTGGCGCACTATACGCAAAGCGAACATTTAATCGGATTGCGGCGAATGGCAGGTTTAAACTCAATGCGGTAAATTCCACGGAGATACTAAACAGAATTAAGCAGTATCACGTTGCTGTTTGAAAAAACCAAGTGACTGGATTGAACTACCGAGCATTTTTAAAAGCTTTAGATGAAGCAACGCGCTGGATAGGCGCTTTAGAATCACTCTTGCACGGTCAAAACGTGTTCCTCCGCATACAAAATATAATTTTGGTAATGATAATCCAATGATCCGTGATCATTCAAAATTTAATATTGTTTTAAAACAATAAATTTCTAGAACAGAAAATTTCTTGCGCGTTTGTCAATTTTTCAGTAAAAGAAGTGGAAACGTTTCCATTGGGAGGTGGAAATTGGGCCAAGCCGCCACAATCAAGGATGTCGCGCAGCGCGCAGGTTGTGGAGTTGCCACTGTCAGCAGGGTGTTAAATTCTACGGGTCCTGCCAGTGAAAAAATGCGCAAAAAAGTTTTTGCAGCCGTAAAAGAGCTTGATTTTCACTTTAGTGAAGTTGGCCGATCCTTACAAAGCAGCACAACGCGGACGATTGGATGCGTGGTCCCCTCAATCGAAAATCCCGTTTATGCGGATGCAGTACAAGGCGCCCAAGAGGTGTTCCTTGATGCAGGTTATCAGATGCTGCTTGTCTGTACGAATTACAACGCGGAAATGGAAACCCATGCTATTCGTACATTGATTGCGAAACAAGTTGATGGAATTATTTTAACCGTGGGCGACGTCCATAACAGTGAAGGCTTGAATTTAATACGATCTCGGCAGATCCCTTACAGTTTGATGTACAACACCGCTCCAGAGGGTCAAATCAGCTGGGCGGTTGATGATCACGCAGCAGCTGCGAAAGTTGCGGATGTGTTTTATGAAAATAATCATATCCACACGGGTTTTTTAGGGTTGAATTTCTTTAACTCAGATCGCTCACGGCAACGTTTTGAAGGATTTTCCGAACGTTGTGCTTACAGGCAAATGGCATTGCCCGCCTTGCTTGAAGTGCAAGAGGATGGGAATGATTTCACACCCCATCTAAGCACATTTTTAAAGCAGCACCCAAAAATCACAGGGATCTTTGCGTCCAACGACTATGGAGCGCTTGCCGCTATTCGCAGTGCGCATCAGCTATCGATAGACGTACCGCACGACCTGTCGATCATAGGCTTTGATGGCATCAAGGTTGGGCAGATGATTGAACCCACGCTTGCCACGATTGCCACCGCCCCGCGTGCCTTAGGAGCGGGTGCAAGTCAGACCATTCTGTCCATGATTGATGGAACCAAACCGCCAGATTTACCCCGTAAAGACCAAACATTTAGTTTCCGTGCAGGAGGCAGCCTTATGCCTTTGAGCGCTGAAAGCAAAGACGACGGAAAAGTTACAGCTTTCCCGCCGTCTAATGACCCGACCCATAAGAAAGCAAAATCCAAGAGGAGAGATCACAATGAAATATAAACTTGCAACAGCCCTAGTGGCAATGGCATTCGCCGCGCCCGCATTGGCAGAAGATGCTGTATGCTACAATTGCCCCCCCAATGGGCGGATTGGGCATCGATGCTGGAAGCGATCGATAAAGAAATCGATATTCAAATGCCCCATGATAACAAAAACTCTGGCCAGACGTTAAGCCAGCTGTTAGCCGAGAGAAACAACCCTGTCGCCGATGTCGCTTACTATGGTGTGACGACGGGTATCAAAGCCGGCAATGAGGGCGTGGCCACGGCCTATAAGCCAGCAAAATTTGATGAAATTCCTGATGGTTTGAAAGATCCTGACGGTAAGTGGTTCGCAATCCATTACGGCTCGCTCGGATTTTTCGTCAATGTCGACGCCCTGGGTGGTGCAGAAGTTCCCCAGTGTTTTGCCGATCTAAAGAAGCCTGAATATCGCGGTATGGTAGGCTACTTAGACCCGTCATCAGCCTTTGTCGGTTATGCGGGCGCGGTTGCGGTAAATATGGCGTTTGGCGGTGATTTGGGCAATTTTGACCCAGCAATTTCATACTTCAAAGACTTAGCTAAAAACGCGCCAATCGTACCAAAACAAACCTCTTATGCGCGCGTTGTTTCTGGCGAAATTCCAATTCTTTTTGATTATGATTTCAACGCGTATCGCGGCAAATATGAAGAAGATGGCAACTTTGAGTTTGTGATGCCATGCGAAGGTTCTGTGCGCGTTCCTTATGTGATGAGTTTGGTCAATAATGGCCCCAATCCCGAGCTTGGGAAACGCGTATTAGACTTTATCATGTCTGATAAAGGTCAGGCAATTTGGACCAACGCATATCTGCAACCATCGCGCCCTGTTGAACTGCCCGCGGATGTTGCGGCGAAATTTCTGCCGGCAAGCGATTATGAGCGCGCAGTTGCGGTAGATTATGCCGCGATGGAAAAAGCACAAGCCGGTTTTGGCGAACGCTATCTGTCTGAAGTTAAGTAATAAATCCCTTAACTTAGAGGGGTCGCGTCCGCGCGCGGCCCCGAGGATAAAGAATGAACAATCGAACATTTGTAATGGCGTGTCTCACACCGCTTTTGGTTTTTTCCCTCGCGTTTCTTGCTCTTCCCCTCATCCGGTTATTTTTGGCATCGGGTGAAGGAGATGCGGGGTGGGCCGTTTACCTCGATATTCTGCGTAAGCCACGCTATTTAAACACCCTCATCCTGACGGTTCTTGTCTCACTGGCGACAACCTTTGCCGCACTTGCTGTATCGACAACTGCCGGAATGTTTCTTGTGCGCAATCGATTTCGCGGACGCGGCAGCTTACTCGCCGTTTTAACGCTGCCGCTGGCCTTCCCAGGCGTGGTGATAGGATTTCTGATCATCCTCTTGGGCGGTCGCCAAGGTTTGATGAACCAAATCACGCCAGGTCATGTGGTGTTCGCTTACTCCGCGCTTGGATTGTTTTTAGGATATCTTTACTTTTCCATCCCACGCGTTTTGTTGACCGTGATGGCTGCGGCGGAAAAGCTTGACCCGGCTTTAGAAGAAGCCGCGCGCACGATGGGCGCAACCCCCTACAGCGTGATGAAGGATGTCATCATCCCAGGTCTTATGCCATCATTGATCGCCTCGGGCGCGATTGCATTTGCCACGGCAATGGGTGCTTTCGGCACGGCTTTTACGCTTGCGACCAATATCGACGTTATCCCAATGGTTATTTACACCGAATTCACGTTGTCTGCGAATATTGCCATGGCCTCTGCTTTGTCCATCGTTCTAGGCATTATCACTTGGATTTTACTTCTGATCGCACGGTCTTTGACTGGCTCAACCGTAGCCGGAGGGGGTTAAATTGTTAAAATCAAAAGCGAAATTATTACAACTTGTCGTAACGCTTAGCGCCTGTGCCTTCCTTTTGGTACCGACAATTTTGTCCGTCATGGCCGGGCTCACAGCGAACTATTTTAAAGGCATTTCTTCCGGCCTCACTTTAAAATGGGTTTACCAAGTCTGGGAGCTTTATGCAGATAGCATTTTTCTATCCATCTGGTTGGCGCTTGCCTGCCTGATCTGCACGCTCCTCATTGGTCTGCCAGCAGCCTATGGGCTGGCCCGTCATCCCGGGTGGTTGTCGCGGCTATTGGAAGAATTTATCTCGCTGCCATTGGCCGTGCCCGGTTTGGCGCTTGCTTTGGCATTGCTGCAACTTTACGGCTCTATGAAAGGCTTTCGCGCCTCATGGGCGTTTATCTTGGTCGGGCATGTGCTATATACCCTGCCCTTTATGGTGCGTTCGATCCTGGCTGTTCTTGCTGCAATGGATTTGAAAACGCTTGAAGAAGGCGCTGCATCGCTAGGTGCTTCGCCCTGGCAAAGGTTTCGCGATATTGTTGTGCCCAATGCAATGCCGGGCATTCTGGCTGGTGCGCTGACGGTCGTCACCCTGTCTATTGGGGAGTTTAACCTCACTTGGATGCTGCACACGCCCTACCTCAAAACGCTTCCCGTGGGGCTTGCCGATAGCTATGCGTCTATGCGCCTGAAATTGCCTCGGCCTATACTCTCGTCTTTTTCGTAATGATCGTACCGCTTTTAATGGCCATGCAATGGGCATCAGCGCGCGCACAAAGGATAACACAATGACTTTGCGTTTAACCAATACTGCCAAAACCTACCCCGATGGTACTAAAGCATTGCTGCCGACCGAACTTTCAGTTGGAAAAGGTGAAATTGTTTCGCTTCTTGGCCTTCAGGTTGTGGCAAAACCACGTTGTTGCGGATTATAGCAGGGCTTGAGACGCCCGATGCAGGAAGCGATATTTGGTTTGACGATGACAATGTCACCGCCCTGTCCGTAGAGCGCCGGCAAGTTGGTATGGTCTTTCAATCCTACGCGTTATTTCCCAATATGTCAGTGCGCAAAAATATCGGCTATGGGCTAAAAATGCAAAAACTGCCAAAGTCAGAGATCGATGCACGCGTCACCGAAGTCTTGAATATGTGCCAACTTCAGCCCTTTGCCAATAGAGCGACCACGGCGCTATCCGGTGGCCAAAGACAGCGCGTTGCCTTAGCGCGCGCAATTGCACCGCGCCCAAGATTGCTATTGCTCGATGAGCCACTTTCGGCGTTGGATGCTTCTTTACGGGAAACTTTGCGGGATGAATTGGCCGTTCTGCTCCGCGAATTTAACATCACCGCGATCTTCGTGACGCATGACCAAGATGAAGCGATGGCCATCGCGGATCGGGTGGCTGTCATGTCGCATGGGCGCGTTGTTCAAAGCGGCACACCTGAAGATCTTTATCGCAATCCAACGTCATCATTTGTTGCTGGATTTGTAGGAAACGCCATGACGCTCAGTGGTAAAATAGACGGTAAGACCTTGCATTTAGAAGGAGGTCAATTGACCCTGCCAAAAAAGGTGATGGACATACTATATTCGTGCGCGGTGAAGATGTTCAAATTGTTGAAACTGGGCCACTCCAGGGAACGGTGGAAACCGTGACCTTTTTGGCACGCACTACCGGATCGGCATATCAGGCATCACCTCTTACGTAATTGCCTCAATCCACTCGGGGCATCAGGCACCTAAAGTAGGGGAGAAGATTAACGTCGCGATCTCCCCAGAAGCATTGATGCTTTTGCCAAAAGAGGTAGCTACGGCATGACACGAATTGTCCAGATTTCAGATCCACATATCGTGCCATTTGGACAGCTTGCATATGGGCAAGTCGACACTGCAAAGGCGCTCGCTGATTGTGTTGAAACAATAAATCGAAGTTTAGCTGAGATTGGTCCGGTGGATATGGTTATCGTTACTGGTGATTTGACTGATTTTGGCACCGAAGAAGAGTATTTGAGATTTCGGTCTCTGATGGAGCCGCTCACATTGCCATATCGCGCGGTGCCGGGGAATCATGATGATGTGGAGGTGATGCGGGCTTGCTTTTCTGATCAATCCTGGATGCCTTCGCAAGGCCCGATCAATTGGATTGAGCATTTTGATGGCCTTGCCTTGATCGGATTGGACAGCAGCGTGGCAGGGTCAGCTCACGGCCATTTAACCGATGAAACCCTAGTATTCCTGTCAAAAATGCTCAAGGCACAAAACGACAAGCCAACTATCGTTACAATGCATCATCCACCAGTTGTAACAGGCATCGAGAAGATGGATATTCAAAATTTGCGCGAGAGCGCACAACTGGAAACGATCTTATCTGGCTATAAGGGCGCATTACGCCTGACCTGCGGCCATATACACCGCAATATTGTGGCGCCTTTTGGGAATGTGATTTGTCAAATTGCTCCGGGTGTTTCGCATGCGGTTACGATGGACCTTCGAGCCGGCGCGCCCAATTGCCTGACCAAAGAGCCGGGTGGCTTTTTGTTGCACGACATAAGAGATGGAATCATGACCCATCACATTTCGATAGGGAATTACCCTGGTCCCTTTTTATTTTACCCGGATAAATGATCAATATACTTGGTCATTCTAAAATATCTTTCTGTTCTTAATACATAAATAAAAAACACCTTAGGAAAGGCTCCTAAGGCGGGGTTAAAGGATAAGCTGTAAGGGGTAATTCGTAAGACGTAATATGTAAGTCGTAATACTTAATTCGTAATATATAATATATAATACATAAGGGTTTGGGTGTTCCCCAACACCCATTGTCGTCAGCTTAGAACAAACTACAATACAATTTATTCTTTATCGTCTGCTATCGACGCGCCCGAAGATAGAGGGTGTCTTTATTTCCATAGCTTTGGGATATTTTTTCTATGTCTTTAGGGTTGCTCTCTGATGCTCTCTTTAAGCACTTCCTTTTTTGATACTCACCTTATGGTTAGCCTTTGACTATAAACGTCTCCTCGTGCCACTCCTAGGGCACTCTGATATGGCTCCCTTAAGTCCACACCTTTTCCATATGCTCTTTTGGGATATTTTTTTCGCATGACATGTAGTGCACAGTTTTTATCGCAGTTTGAAGCGACTGTGTTTGAACCATGTACTATGGTGATTATGCATCTGCATAGTCTCAATTAAATCTTACGGTCTTGGATTTTTAATTTAGCGGCTTACTTATGCGTCACTCATATGAGAGACGAAAGGGTGGATAAAGTGTTATTACGTTTGATTGGTGTGGTGTCGATCTGTTTTGGCAGTGGTTTGTTAGCAGAGACTTCCTCGAACTTTTCTGTCGGTGCTGCCTACATAAATAGTAACTCCATTTACACTGGAGTTGGCTCAACTTCACGGTTTATGCCCTCGATCGCATATGAGAATGATAAAGTGAAAGTGGGGTTGCGAGAAGGTGTGTCTTATCAATTCATAGACAATGAGGCCTTTAATATGAGTGCAGCTATCGCTCCCAATTTCCGTCCCTATGATAGCTCAGACTCAACCACACTTTCAGGAATGGATCGCAAAATGACATTCGATGGAGTGATCATGGGTTCGGTAGATATCATTCGGGGTTCCACGCTCAAGCTGAAAATGGCAAGCGAAGTTACCAATGAATTTAATGGTACAATCGTTGATCTCGCATTCAGTCAGTTCATTCCAATTGGTGGACAGCCCGTAATATTCTCACTGGGATCGAAAAACTATGATAGCAACCGTTCAGAATACTTTTTGGCGTGAAATCATCTGAGGCTGTAGTGGGCAGGGCGGCATATGATCCTGGCCCGGTGGCAATAACTTACCTCTCTGTGAATACGTTTTTCAATATCACCCCTGATATTGGTGCTTTTGCGAACATCACCACAAATTTTTTACCTAGTAAGGCAAAAAATAGCCCAATTATAACCAAAGGTTCAAATACAGCAGCAATTTTAGGGCTTTCTTACAGCTTCTGAAACTACCACACCTTCTCCATATGCTCTCTCATGACGTCTAGGGGTAGCCTGAGCCATAGTTCGCAGCGACTGTGTTAGAACCATGCCCTAGTATGGCCATGGAGATGGCCTCCGGGCAGCCTGTATTTCTCAGCTTGTCCTTCATGCGGTGGCGTAGCGAATGCATGGTGAGTTTCTTATCTGTGATTATGGTTCTGAGGCGCTTCATCAGCATGGCTGAGCAGTTATCCCCTCCACGCTCCTTTGCGTATCGGGGAAAGAGAGGTGCCTCAGGATCTTTGCCTTGGGATACTTCCTCAAGGGCTTTGATAGCCTCTGGCGAGAGTGGTACAGAGCGGTGCGAGTTATTGGTTTTTAGCGTTCTCCAAGGGGTAGGGGATATGATTAAACATTCTTTGTCAGTGTCACAGTCTTTGACCCTCAGGCCTGCTATTTCTGATACTCTGCAACCCGTATCTCTCAGACAAACAAACAGCGCCCAAGCTGTTGTATCATTCGAGTAAGCTGTCTCTAAATTAACGATCTGAGTATCACTCAGCGGTAGCCTATCTAGCTTACTTGCACCCGCACCTTTAATGCGAAGGTTGGTAAAGACATTGGGGATGTTGAGACTGTGCTCCACGATTGCATGGTTAATAGCCGTTCTCACAACCCCCAGCATTCTAACAGCGCTATTGGCAGACACACGGCTTAGTAGGTGATCCCTTAGATCATTGGCATTTTGCCTGCTGATATCACTAAGCGAGACAGAGTTCTCGAAACCTGTGTTCTGAGGCCGCCTCCCAAAGGAAATTCGAATGCTCGTTTTGGGCGGAAAGTGCTATTCCGTAAGGTGCGCGCTAACTGCGTGCTGCCGCCATTCGTTCTCGATGCAGCACCCGAAACAAGACGAAGCTAGCATTCGGCAGGATCGCATTAAGTTTAGCTTTTATGAAATAGGATGCTCACCGTTAAGTTGGACACTTTCCCCAAGTGCAGACCTTTTATTTCGAGCTCAGATTGTGGATTCGGTTGAAAATTGACTGTTTTCCACAACCATACTGGCTCGTTCTATGCGAGCGTTACCAGATACAAGACCAATGACCCACCCGATAGCAAATCCCTCGTTCTGCGTGTTTACACCGCGCGCTGCTAGTAACGCTACTAAGGATGAACCTTGTCAACAAACTCTTACTCCGCGGTCCAACCACCATCAAGCATCAAGGCGCCTCCTGTCATGAGCGCAGCTGCATCCGAGGCAAGAAAGACCGCGGCGCCTGAAACGTCTTCCACTTTACCGAGGCGGCCCAGCTTGATCTTTGAAAGAACTTCCTCACGGAAATCTTTGTCCTCAAAGAATGGTTTGGTCAAAGGCGTTTCAATGAATGTCGGGCAGATCGTATTGACCCTGATACTGCAGCCGCCCAGCTCAATAGCAAGCGCCTTGGTAAAACCTTCGATAGCCCATTTCGAGGCGCAATAAAGCGTCCGGTTCTTTGCACCAACATGCCCCATCTGCGATGACATGTTGATGATAGAACCTACTGTTCCATCCCGTACCATCCTGTTGATGACTGCGCGAGCGCAGAAAATAGAAGCCTTGACATTCAGATCCATGATCGCGTCAAGTCATCCTCCGTTACATCCGCCAGTGGCATGGGACGGTTTGTCCCAGCGTTGTTTACGAAGATATCCAAACCGGGAAGCGTATCAACGGCCCGCTCAACGGCGGCTATATCGGTCACGTCAAGCACGAGCGCTTGCGCTTTTTCACCTTGAGCGCGCAAATCTCCGGCGGCGGCTTCGACTTCAGAACCCGTGCGTGCACACAAAAAGACTTCGGCACCGGCGGCGGCGTAGGCCTGGGCGATGGCCAGCCCGATGCCGCGCCCTGCCCCAGTGACCAACGCGCGCTTGCCATCAAGGCGGAAGCTATCAACATCGGCATTGGAGGTGCCTACAACTTGGCTGTTGTGGGTATGTTGAAGCTTGGACACAGTTTTGCCTTTCAAATTCGGAGCTCTGGAAGAACGTTGAGGTACACTTAATCCTAAAGCGATTGTGATTTCTTAAATGCAGCCAGCCGACCGAGCATTGTGTCGCGCCAGGCGCGGCGGGCCGCGAGGTCCGACGCATCCAGAATTGAGCGCCGTTCATCTGTTGCTTTCTGGATGACCTCATCTGACCAACCGCGCGGTTCCCGAACCATGCCGGTATAGAGATCGCGGAGCCGGTATGCATAGTCTTCAATGCCGCCTGGTGCATTCAGATCGATTGTCTCAAATGGTCCCATGAAAGCCCAGCGCGACCCCAGGCCA
Source organism: Rhodospirillales bacterium (assembly GCA_038143065.1). Taxonomy (GTDB): domain Bacteria; phylum Pseudomonadota; class Alphaproteobacteria; order Bin95; family Bin95; genus VMCJ01. The sequence goes on from JAYQLI010000013.1 coordinate 27,936, forward strand.
TGCGAGATCGCCACATCAATATCGGCAATGCTGGCAATACGGTCTTCGTACAGGGCCCATGCTTCGTTCAGCATAACGCCTTGAAGCCGGTTCATAACAAAGCCGTCGTTTTCCTGTGTCAGACGCAGCGGATTCTGGCGGACCTCGTTCATCAATTTGGCCTCAAACTCCACGACACCTTCGTCGGTCCAGGGCGCCGGAACCAGTTCGACAACCGGAATCAGGTGCGGCGGGTTCACCGGATGCGCGATAATGAAGCGCCCCCTGTTCTTACACCCTTGGGTGAAGTGAGACGCCGGGATGCCCGATGAGGACGATCCGACAATCACACCCTCGCCAAGCAACGCATCAATTGAAAGGCTGACCTCTGTCTTGCACTCGACTGTCTCAAAAACAGACTCCTGCACATAAACGGCGCCGTCGAGCGCGTCTTCCAGAGTGTCGAAAACAGTTATGCGCGTAAGGATTTTCTTGGGGTCCTCGTCAAATTCAATCTGGGCCATCTCGTCCAGACTGTTCCTAGCCCAACTCAAGACACGCGCACGGACTTCTTCAGACGGGTCAAAGACACGGACAGTATGACCTGCCCTTGCGAAAACCAGCGCCCAGCCAGAGCCGATAAGCCCGGCACCAACGATCGCAATCTTTAGCTTTGATTGACTTTCTTCCATTTTTTCTCCAAGTGGCTCCGCTCTGAGGTCATGATCATTCGAGTCTGTTGTTCCAGTGTTGTCGAACTTTGCGCCGGATCAGTTGAAGACCAGGTCTGGCAACCAGAGCACAAGATCGGGACGGCCGTGATCAGCAGCAGGACAAAAAGCATCGGAAGGTAGAACGGCAGAATGTCCTTAACGACGTGCTCGAACTTTTCGCCAGAGACATCCCCTACGACGTAAAGCACCAGCCCCATAGGCGGGGTGACGAGGCCCATCATCAAGTTGAACACCATAATCACACCGAAATGCACCGTATCGATCCCTGCGTATCCGATTACTGGGACCAGCACCGGGGTGAGCACAATCAAGACAGAGATAGGTTCAAGCACGCAGCCGATTAGCAAAAGCAGGACATTCAGCGCGATGAGCAACATCAGGGGCGACAACTCCATCTCCATCAACCAGTTGGCCAGCTGTCCTGACACGCCCTCGCGCGCTAAAATCCAGCCAAAAACGCCTGCGACCGCCACAACAAACAGAACGTTGCCAGAGAGCAGCATGCTCTGCAAAAGCGCGCCGCGGAAGCGCTTCATTGTAAGCCCGCGCAGGATGAATGCGCCCACAATCGTGGCATAAACCGCCGCCACTGCCGCCGCTTCTGTCGGGGTGAAGACGCCGGCGGTAATGCCAATCAGAATGATGGCGGGCATCATAAGCGCGAGGAGACCGGCGGGCAAATGGGTGCGAAGTTCAGTTAAAGTACCGCGCGGGTAAACCTTGACGTCTCGTGTCTGGGGCATGAAACGCAACATCACCATCATCAAGAGGCCCAGCAGAAAGCCGGGAACCGCACCAGCAAGAAACAGACGTCCAACCGATTCTTCGGCGATAACAGCAAAGATCACCATCGGAATTGAGGGCGGAATAATCGGCCCGATAGTCGAGGACGCAGCCGTAACTGCAGCGGCGAAAGATCCGGTGTAGCCGTCTTTTTTCATCGGCCCGATCAGGACCGACCCGAGCCCACCTGCATCTGCAACGGCCGATCCGGACATGCCGGCAAAGATGATGCTTGCGGCGACGTTGACCTGCGCCAAGCCTCCGCGCATATGCCCAACCAGGCAGCGGGTAAATGCGATCAGTTTCTCCGTCAGCCCGCTATTGTTCATCACCTGACCGGCGATGATAAAAAATGGAACGGCCATCACCGTGAACGAATTCACCGAGCCGGACAATCGTGCAATGGCCGAAGACAGAGGGATATCGTTGATGAAAAGGTAAAGCAGCGACGGCACCAGGACCGCAATCGAGACCGGAAGGCCAATTGCCATGAGTACGGCCAAAACAATAAGTATCATCCCGACGGTCATAGGTATTTCTCCATATCACTTTCATTGCCGGGGTGACGGGCAGAAGCAATCCAATCCGGAACAACCACAAGGCTGAGAACCGAGCAGATAACGATTGGCAGCGTGAAGAGACCCATCGGCCAAAGCAGGCCGGGACTGGTCTGGCGCCAGGTGGCCTGGACCTGCCCCAGACCGACCCAGAACAGTGTAAGGAATGCTGCGACAGAGACCGCAATTTGCAGATAAGAAACAATGCGGTGCAAGCGCGGCGGCATTGCAAGATGGAAGAAGTCAATATTTATCAATCGTCCGAATGAGATAAGGATCGGCACCGCCAGAAAAGTTACCCAGATACGAGAAAGCGGGCGAATTCCTCAGTCCACCGAACCGAGAACCCACCGATCCGAGCCGCGATCTGGTAAAGAACCACAAGCGTCATCGCGATGGCGATTAAAATCAGAAGATGTTTTTGTAGCCGGATCATTATAGCCCGTGCCCGGGCAAAATTGCTGATGGCAGGACGGGTCATAGTGCTGTCTTCCTATTATTCCGGCGAGCCTGCGCCAGATCAGCTGTATGGTCGTACGTCGCCCCCAGCGCGCCGTAGTCGGCAATATCCTTGCCCGCGATGTCGAGCGCAGATCCATGCCCAACCGATGTGCGGATAAAGGGCAGGCCAAAGGTCAATGTGGTGGTTTCATTCATGTTCATCCGCGCTACCACTTGGTCATGATAAAGAGCCAGCGTCAGGTCATAGTCCCGACCGTTATAAGGTGGAGAGATCAAAGCGTTGACCGGGAACGGACCATCGACCGCAATTCCCTCAGCCCGCGCCTCGGCAATGGCCGGTTTCATCTCATCTATCTCTTCGCGCCCCCATGGTGCCGAATTCACCGGCATGAGGATTGAGGGAGGCAACCGCTAGCCGGAGATCGGGCGCGCCTAGCTCGCACCGTTTTTCGTGCAGGTATCGGATTTTCTTCAGAAGGTTATCTTTGGTCACCGCGCGACAAGCTTCGATCAACGGCGTGTGGGTGGTAAACAGCGCTGCCTTGAAATTACGCCAGATCAGGATTGTAGAAAACGCCACATCACCGGCGAGCTCTGCGAAATATTCAGCCTGACCCGGATAATCATAGCCGGCCATCTTGGCGCTGGCTTTGGTGACGGGCGAGGTGACAAGACCGTCGATTTTGTCGGCCATGGCAAGCTCTGCGCCTTGTCGGTTATAAAGCATCGAAGCCTTACCGGCGTCGCGCGAAACCTCTCCGGGCTTGACCACCGTGGCATCGAATGTGCCGGGGTCGTAGACGTCAATGCCGCCCGCGCTCAGCGCCTCACGGTCAAGTATGCTGTGGCGCCGGATCTCAAGATCAAGCCCCCGCCGGCGGGACGTTGCTTCAATCGTCGCTGCGCATCCGATCAGGATGGGGCGTATTTTTTGTCGTTGCATCTTTCCGCCAAAAGCGCAGTGGTTATTTCCGGACCAATGCCGGCCGGATCACCCATTGTTAGGCCGATCACGAGGGTTTCGTCAGACATTCAATTAACTCCTTGTTTCAGCTCTTGGGTCGAATGTGTTTTTTGCAACCAGCGGATTGCGCGCAAAAAAGCTTCTGCTTCTCCCCAGTTTCCGGCCTTGGTAACCAACGGCAATAAACGTCCCCCGATATCTTCAGCGAGCCCAGCGGCAACCCCGTCGTTGAGGTGTTCCACCTGATGCAGTGCTACGACTTCCAGCACATCGCGCGCTACGATCCCGGCGGTCGTGCCGCCTGCAACGATCAGCCCGCACATTTGGTTTCGGTATTCGTTAAAAATCGCATGTGCCGACTGGCCCAGCGCGACCTCGATCCCAGCGCGCACGTCAGCGTCAAGAAACGGGTAGCGCGTTGTATCGGTTGGATTTACCACTGAAGAGGAAGCGGCGAGCACGGCATGATATCCGTCGCACAGCGCCTGTCCTACCTCGCGAACGGTGGCGCAGACGTCATCCGCCTCGCCCGTTGTGGGAAGTTCGATCAGTCGCGTAGTTCCTGTTGCCAACAAGGTTTCGGCTTGCTTGCGTGAGCGCGCCTGAAAGCTGCCAAGCAGAATAAGCGCTGGCTTGGCATCTCGCGTCTCCGTTGCCCACATGTGCCGGGCGATGGCCTTGGCTAGGCCCACTGACCCAGCAACAAGCCGTTTGTCGGCGGCGCTGGCGCGGCGCACTGCGACATCAAGGTCCGCGTCGTTTTCTGCGTCTGCGACGGTAATAAGTGGTTGTCCGGGAGAGATAGGAGCAGGACTTGTGACATCTGCGATGGCCACCGAATTGTCCGTGGACCAAAGATCCGCCACACGGACGTGAGTTTGGGGGTCATCCGCCACTGGACGATGGACACCGTCTATGGTGAATCGCCTCAGCGAGGGACATGCGGGTGCAAACAGCACATTTTTTGCCTTGAGCAACACGGCAATTGCCGAAAGCTCGGCAGCGATATAGCCTTGCAGTGCAGAGTCGCCTTGCTTGAACAACCAGTGAGGGTTGAATTTTGCAAGCGCTTCAGCCGCCTCGCGCGCTGCCGTCGCCGCCGTATCAGATTTCAGAGCACGGGAATTCGTGTCGATCCCAACAATGTCGTAGCGGTCCGCCAACGCAGATACTGCAGAAACGTTAAGTGCGATGCCGACGGAAAAACCGTGGCGTTCAAATTCACTGGCGACGGCGGCAAGCCCAGTCAAGTCATCTGCAATTAGCCCGACACGCATGGAACGTTATCCTTGTTTCAAGAGTATCCCGGCGCACAACAGAACGCGCGCCGGGAATGATCAGCAATCGCTTATTGGGCCGCGACAACTTTTTCGTAGATACCGTTGCTGAACAGACCGCTGTCTACAAATCCAGTTACGGCTTCAGACACCTTTGCTGCAAAAGCTGCACGTTGTTCATCGGATGGAGTCGCGAAAGTGACCCCATACTCGGTTTCCATCACGCCCTGATGCTCGCCGTCCAGCTTTGCGATTTCTGCAATGAAGAATTGCTCGGCAGAGTTCGTGGCCTCCACAAACAGCGCCTTGTCCTCATCGCTCAGAGCATCGTATTTCGCACCGTTCATAATCATTGTATTAGACGAATAAAGGTGGTTCGTCAGCAGCACGTTTTTTGCGACTTCGGGGAACTTACTTGGAATAAGCGTCGTGAACGGCCCTTCGCCGCCATTGACCACACCCTGACGCAGTGCTAGGTAAAGTTCGCCCCACGGTACCGGCGTCGGGTTCACCCCAATCGCCTTCCACGAGTTGAAATAGACATCAATCTCAGGGACGCGAAACTTCACATCCGCGAGGTCATCCGGGCTTTGAACCGCCGCGGTGCTGAAAACCACACGTGGCGAGCGGATGAACGTATCTGACAGCGTTGCGATACCGTGCTGGTCCTTTAACTCGGCACGCCAGCCTTCTGCAAAGCCGCTCCCGAGAACCTTACGAAAGCCCTCGCGCCCATTGATCGCAAAAGGCACCGCCAGAACGCCATAGTCCCTTACAAATTGCGCATTCCATCCGATGTCATCAAGAAACAGATCTTGCGCACCGTTCTGAATGTTCTGATATTGCTCAAGTGCTGGACCAAGCTGTGCGGCGCTGACAACATTCACGACGTAGCGCCCCCTCGGTCAGCCGGTCCAGTTCCGCACCGAAATGCTCAGCAGCCCGGGTCAAGGGCGACGTCGGGCCCTGAATTGTGCCTAGAACCAGCTTTTCCTTCGCCAGAGCCGGTCCGGCGGCAAGGACGGCCGCGCCAATCAGCGCCGCGGCCTTGAACAGGTTTCTGCGTATCGTTTTTGTCATAGTAGTCCTCCCATTGTTAAATTGCGCCCGTCCTCGGGCGCGGTTCATGAGCCGAGCTTGCCTGGGTTCAGGATGCCGGATGGATCCATCGCCTCTTTCAGCCGACCGTAGAGATCCCAGGACGAACCCAGGGCCTCACGTACATAATCGTTTCGTGCAAGTCCGGTGCCGTGGTGGTGTGAAAGCACTGCACCAGAGTCGAGTACCGCGCGGTTCGCGGTCTCCCAGATCTGCTTCAGCCGTGCCTCGGCACCGGCCGGGTCATCTGCCTTGCCAAGCAAGATGACATAAAGTGATACACCATCGCTGTAAGCATGCGAAAAATGGCCTAACACTTCGTCAGCGAAGGGTTTCATCGCCGCGGTCAACGCGTCATAGGTGCCGCCAATTCCAGACCAGGTGTTTGCCACCTCGATTGTCTCTGCCACTCCACCACGGCTGTTCACAACATTCTCGATGGTCGAGAAATCAAAGCGACGCCTCATCCATCCTCGGCACCGGCCGGGCCGATATCCTGACCCCCATTGCGGGCGCAGACATTCAACAACTCGGCAATCTCGCTGGCGGCCATGTTGGCAGAGCCTTCCGCGCCAAGGAACATTACAGGTGATCCGAAGGCCGGGTCTTTCATCGCGTGACGCGCTTCGGCCAGATCGTAAAACCGCAACAGGAATGGGAGGAGACCAGACTGCATGATGTCGCGCATCGCTGCAACACCCGTCGCGATGTCCGGGAAGGCGACAGTGCGCAGCTCACGCGCCTCAGTCAGCGGAAAAAGCCGCAATGTCACCTCGGTGATGACACCCAGGCAGCCTTCGGACCCGATCAGCACATGCCGCAGGTCTGGCCCAACCGCCATCCGTGGCGTGCCACCGATCTCGACCTTTGTTCCGTCCGCAAGCACCGCCTTGAAGCCAACGCATAGATCCTCAATCCCGCCATAACGTGATGAAAACTGCCCTGTCGCCCGGGTGGCCAGCCATCCACCGACCGTCGAGCGGTAAAGCGACTGTGGCGAGTGATTCATTGTCAAGCCCTGGGCCTGAAGCTGATCCTCAAGCACGCCGCCATTCATCCCGGCCTCTACGGTGACATGCATGTTTGCCGTATCAACCAAAAGGACGCGATCCATGCGTGTGGTGTCTAGTGCGATGCCACCACGCACCGCAAGTGGGCCACCAACCACAGAAGAACCCAGACCCCAGGTTGTCACCGGAACACCTCCTTTCTGCGCCCACATCAGAATCGCCGCGACCTCATCGTCGGTGATTGGCGTCGCCACAGCATTGGGGCGGTAAGGCGCCTTTTCCTGCTGACGCCAGGCGGCATTCATCGGCCACCAGTCGTAGCTGTGGGCGTCAATTGCATCTTTACTGTCGCTAATGGCATCGGGACGGCCGACGGCTTGACGCAAGGCGTCGAGATCAAAATTTGCTTGTTGAAGTTCTGCGGTGGCCATCCATGCTCTCCTATTTTCCTTGAGCTTAGAAGACGGCAAATAGATCGGTAAAATAGTTTATATTGCAAAAATAAATAGATTTGATCTATTAAAGGTCATGTTTATGACCGAACTACGTGCATTTCACGCGGTCGCCACGGGTGGCGGGTTTATCCGTGCGGGCGAGCTTCTTGCGCGGTCACAGTCAACCGTGACCGCGCAGGTCCGCTCTCTTGAGCAACGCTATGGAGTGGAACTTTTCTTTCGCGGGCGTGGGCGCACGGCCCGTTTGACACCACTAGGTGAAAAACTGCATGAAAACACTCAGCAATTATTCAGCCTCGAAAAAGATGCCGAGGCGCTGGTTGCCGAAGCTGGACGCAACAAAGGTGGCACATTGCGCGTTGGCGCGATTTCACCCCGCTGGGCGTCAGAAATTATGTTACACATGATGCGGCGCTATCCCACGCTGGAAGTAAACCTCACGTTGGATAATTCGCAAACGCTCTTGGACATGGTGCTCTGCTATCAGATCGACCTGGCCTATATCGGCGCGCATCTACCAAATCCAGATTGCGATATGCGGCTTGTATCGCAGCCTGAGATTGTATTCGCCGTGTCCAATGAACATCCGCTGACTGACAAGGGGGTCGTTTCTCGCGACGCGTTCAGTCAACAGACACTCATCCAGCGTGAACAAGGTTCGGAAACCCGCTCCCTGATGGACGCCGCATTGGTCGAACACGGGTATGTACCGGGCCGCACTGCTGTTTTTGGCAGCCGCGAAGGCGCGTTGCAGGCAGCGCAGAAAGGTCTGGGGCTTGCGCCAATTTCAATAGGTGAAATTCCCGAGGACACACAGGTTGGGATCGTCCGTGCGGCAGATTTCTCAACCCACGGCGAGATCCATGCGATATGTCTTAGGTCCCGCCGTAACCTGCAGATCATCACAGAGGCTTTCGAAGTTGGTTTGTAGGCAGCTGTGCTACTGAGTTGAGGTCGGGCGCACTATGGGATGAAGAAAGTCGAGTTTGTGGGCGCCGAAGAACAAATCCTGGCTCCCTCCTAGCGAAATATTAAGCGATAAAACCGCCCGTCAAGAATGCCCACTCCGAAAACGAGCGGCAATAGCAGCTGATACTAAATCAGGTGCCTGTAAATCCGGATACTACGTTGGCGACATTGATGCCAAGAGCTTCCATTGCGTAGCCGCCTTCCATAACAAAATGGGTAGGCAGACTCGCTTTTGCAATCGCCTGTCCGATGGTTATGTAATCCGGACTTTGCAGTTCGAAACCTCCAACCGGATCGCCGATGAAACTGTCGACGCCCAAGGAAACCACCAGCATATCTGGCGCATAATTGTGTATCCGTTCCAGCGCAGTTTCCAGTGCAAGGCCCCAAACTTGGAAATCTGCACCGCGCGGCATTGGCAAGTTAAGATTGTACCCTTTGCCTGCACCTTTCCCAACCTCGGCCGCATATCCCATGAGGAAGGGATACTCTTCTTCTGGGCGGCAATGCAGCGACGCAAAAAACACGTCCGCACGATCATAGAAGACAGCCTGTGTTCCATTACCGTGGTGATAATCGATATCTAGAATTGCTACCCTCTTCGCACCCTTGTTCAGATATGCCTGAGCGGCGATAGCTGCATTGTTGAGATAGCAGTATCCGCCCGCCATATCCCGCGAGGCGTGGTGACCTGGCGGGCGGCAGAGCGAAAACACGGCCCGCTCGCCTTGATGCATTAGGTCAACTCCCGTCAGTGCTGCATCCTTAGCCGAACGTATTGCTTTCCATGTGCCTTTGATGAACGGAACGCAAATGTCAAAAGTATAACAGCTGAGCATCGAATGCACCGACTGGTTTGGCACCTGAGCCATCCCGCGCATTCCAAAGGTATAGGCAGTGGCAAAGCCACCGGAGCCAAATTCGGCTTCCCACAGAGGGTAGCATCGCTCCAGGAAGCTGACAAAGGCGGGATCGTGTACCTGATGTGTAACCTCCAGGTCATGCGGTGCGGGTGCCACAATGTCTGTAAAGCCAGCCTCAGCTAACGCTGCCAATATCATGTCCATCCGCTCAGGGCTTTCGCACATCGGTATCATTTGATCGTAGCGCATTTCTTTGGCGCCTGCGTGTTCGCGGTGTTCGTCTGAATAGATCAGTTTCATAGTTTACCTGCGCTTTAGGTGTTTTAGGTTCAGTTTCATCAATTTCTCACAAAAAAGCAGCTATCGTGAAGCATTTTCCAATAATGCAACGCGCAAACTTTCACGGTCATCGGCGTAATCGTGACTGATATCCGCGGATCGTTGGCAGGTGGCCCAGTCAAGTGCCGCCAACAGAGGGGCATCCTGGGCCGCAGGTAAACTGCGCCCCCGGATCAGGTCTGACGCCCGTTCGGCCAGCATAAGCGTCGGTGCATTCAGATCTCCCGCCGTTGCTTGCGGCATGACCGAACTGTCAACGACACGGAGCCCCTCTACCCCTTTGACTTGCATAGTATTGGGGTCGACGATGGCAGAGCCGTCATTCCCCATCCGGCAAGTGCCGCAGGGATGGTAGGCGCTTTCAACTTTGTTGATGATAAACTGATCAATGCAGTCATCACCTTGGCATTCAGCCCCGGGCGCTATTTCCCTTACCCCGATAAGCATCGAACGCGGCTTGTCTGAATATCTCACGCGTCAGCCGGATGCAGGCACGCATCTCAGTCCAATCCTGCGCGTGGGTCATGTAGTTAAAGCGGACACGCGGCAGATCATCAGGCCGCGCACTGCGCAACCGCACCCAGCCCCGGCTTTTTGATCGTTTGGTGCCCACATGCACCTGGAACCCGTGACCATTGACCAGGCTCTTTCCGTCGTAGGAAATGGCAACTGGCAGAAAATGATACTGAATGTCGGGATACACGATGCCTGCTCGGCTGCGAATATGGCCACCGCTTTCGAAATGGTTCGTGGCCCCCAGACCGCCCTTTGTTAGCAACCAACGGCCCCGATCATCGCTTTACCCATGAGGTTAATGTGCGAAAACAGGGATACGGGCTGGGTGCATTCCTGCTGCAAATAGACCTCCAGATGATCCATCAGGTTTTCACCCACTTCGGCTCGGTCGGCCAAAACCTCGATCTGATGGGATTTCAATTCCTCAGCCGGCCCGATGCCTGATCGCTTTAGGATTATCGGTGACATGATTGAGCCAGCACTGAGGATCACATCATAATGCGCCCGCGCGTGGTGCGGCGCCCCTTTCGGGTGAACGTAACGCCCACTGCACGCCCGTTTTCAAACTGGATCCGGTCTGTCAAAGCTTGCGAGATCACCCGCACGTTGCCACGCAAAACTGCTGGATGCAGATAACCAACCGCCGCGCTAGCGCGCTTGCCGCCCCCGACCGACATCTCCATTGGGCCGACGCCTTCGTGCTGACGCTCTGTTCATGTTAGGACTGACGGCATACCCAGCTTGCCTGCCCGCTTCGATAAAAGCCCTGTAAAGCACATTTTTTTCCGTCCCGCGGGTTACGGAAATGGGGCCGTCAGTGCCACGTAGCGGTCCGCCGCCATTCACATTTTCAAGACGCTGAAAATAGGGAAGCACATTCGCCCAATGCCACCCGTCAGCCCCCAGTGCAGACCACAATTCATAGTCCATCGGATTGCCCCGAACATAGCACATACCATTAATTGAGGACGACCCGCCCAACCCCATGCCGCGTGGCAGATTCATGATCCGATTATTCAGCCCGGGTTCTGGTTCAGTTTGCATGCCCCAGTTGAACCGTTTGGTATTCATCGGAATCGGCGCGCCGCAGGCATCTCAACACAAAGTGATCTGTCGCTGCCACCCGCCTCCAACACCAGAATTCGAACCTTGGGATCTTCACCCAAGCGGTTGGCGAGCACGCAGCCAGCAGACCCCGCGCCAACGATTATGTAATCGTAGCTGCCGAGATCAGTCGGCGTTTTGGAAAGATTAGAAAGGGGCATGTGCATTTCGAAGCCAAGGATATGATTAATCGATCATGACGTAATACTTCAACATCGGCTCGGTTTGTTTCCAATAACCGCGAAACCCTTTGGGAACGAGAAAGGCGTCCCCCTTTACATAGGTTTCCGAGAACTCGTCGTTCTCAAGTGTAACTGACCCTTCCAACACATACATGAATTCACTGCAGGGATAGTCTTCATAGAACTCTGTATATGGAGATGAGCGCCAAATACCTGCGCGAACGCCATGTGCGTCTTTCTGGAAATAGATATGATCCAATCCCTTCGGTTGACCCGTGATCAACTCGGCTGTTTCCAGAGAGTTATCTTCTACATCAAGCCAGCCGTCAGGGCCAGTCTCTGAGAATTTAATGGGTCTGGTCATTAGGCTTTCCTTTTATTCAATACGCAGAACCGAACGCGATCGTGGGCAACTATAGAGGATGTAACCAGAAAACCGAAATTAATAAGTTTACCTTATGGCAACACCGAGTGTGCCAAACTGGACGGTGGCATGTCCTGCCTGTCACTGCGCTTTTGAGTTCCCCGATGACTGTTTTCGACGCCTTGTGATCGTTTGAACATGGCGCAGAATATTGCAGAATGGCTCATAGTGGCCATTCGCCTCAAGCGATCATCTAACGACTGATGTGCAGTAATTTGCCGAATTTTTAATTTGTGCTGCGAACGGCTGCTTAGGTTTCAGACAATGTAAAAATCTGTCTTTTAAAAATGAATTCAATATTTTGTTTGCGATTCGGCCTACGTTACTTGTGGGACAAACTTATAATATTCTAGACTGCTAAAATGGTCGGATCTGTCGTCATTGAAGTTCTTTTTATTCTAACTCTTTGTTTACGCGATTCGGCCTACGTTACTTGTGGGACTAAGCGTGGGACCTGATTTCAAGTTAGAAATAATAAATTAATGGGAATCTCATGATTGCGTCAAATATGATGATTTCAAGTTAGAAATACTATGGTTTTAATTAATGATATCAATTAACTCCAATCTCATCAGCGATAATGGAATACCGGTGTAGTGATCATGTGCCCAGGAGAGGACGTCGAACTTTATATACTTCTATTTAATTACAATTACTTATTTATGGAAAATGTTAGAAAACCTGGGGCTGTCACACCACTTGCCATGATTAATGGTGTTGAAAAGTGAGTTCAGCTGTTTTTTGATAGTGGATCGTTGCAATCAGATAGCGCCCGTTAATGATCGATTGGGCATCACGTTGGAACAAAGCCAAATCAGGATAGACCCTTTTTGGGCAGGATCAGCCAATGCCTGAGCAATAAAATAATCAAACCGGACCTTCGCGCGGACCTGCGGACTTTCCCGACATTGGATTTCCCACCTTCGTTCACGCGGCATTGTATCGCATCTGCTGCAATCACTTCGCTGCAACGCAGCCCAAATCGCGGAAGCTTCATAACCGGGCGGAGGTCGACCTTTTCTCTTTCAAACTGTCATAGGCCCTTAGAACTGCAACAGTATTTTTTGACATAGGAGAATTTTAGGATGGCTCGGAAGCGATATTCTAATGAAGATGTGTTGAAGCTATTACGCGAGATTAATGTTCATTTGCACGACGACTCGGACGTTATGAGCGCGTATCGCAAAGCTGGGATTTCAGCTTGGGTTTTGAAAGTTTACGGTAAAATAGGTTAACTTGAAGAAAAACAACACCAGTAAAGCAAGTTTTCGGATCGTTTTATAAACTTGTTACAAAATATTGATACTTCGACCTACAGCACAAATTTGAGGTTAGAGATGCTGAGTCGAGAAAAAGATTTACACTTTAAAATTTCAACGCGTGAGGTTACGCGAAACGGATTTGTTATCCATGGAACTTCAGAAATTTATCATGGCGGAAAAATCTATCTTTCTCTGGAAATGACGGAACAGAATGCAGGCTCTGGAGGTTTAGTTTGTGGGTGTGCCCGCAGTGTTATGCTCGATGTTAAGCCTTTTCACTCTTCGATTACTGGTAAATGGCAGCAAAAAAAGGAATGTCTTGAAATTAAGTTTTTGAGCTCGATGGCTGGCCAACAAATAAACTTATGTACAGCACGAATCGATGAAAACCATGATGATTTTATTCTGGAGAACTACGACTTTGTTTAATTGACCTAGTTATTTTTTCAGTTCGACGCAAAGAAGAAATTTGATGAATCCTAAAGAAATAATGCAAAAATATTTCATTTGTTTTGAAAGAGGCGATTGGGAAGATTTTCGCAACCTCCATTCTCACAATGTCATCGTCCATCTAAATGGAATCCACAAGTTATCTGGGCGTTACTCTGGATTTATTGATTTCAGGGATAATTTAGTATCTAAAATTCCTAAAATATTTCCCAAAAATTTTTCTGTCACACCTTTAAAAATGATAAGTGAAAATAATGAAATTTTTATCCATGCTATCGTGTTAGCAGATAGAACTCGAAGCATACTTTGCTTACAGAGCTACTATAGAAAATGGTAAAATAACGAAGCTTTGGATATATTCGGATAGCCAAAAATTAGCTAATTCATTCCAAACATAGTCTCGCAACAATATTTTGCACCTCAGTTCGTCAAAAAATAATGTCCTATTTTTGGCAGCTTATTTATAACTAGGGCACAACTCCATGCGCATGACAAGCAAGGGCATGGATATCCCCTCGTAAGCTACAAAATGTAAATAAAATTTAACGACATACGAAGCGTAACGTTCCTATCGAATTATGGAAAAGCTACGAGAAACAAGAAGCAGTCACTTCGGTAATAGTTGATATTGCAGTCATACACTGCAAATACCAGTCCGAAAGCTTATTATGAAACCGATGCTAAAATTGACTGTGTTTGAAGCGATATCGAACATCTTTTTCTTTAAATCCCGCGTGATAGCCCTGGCGGGAAGTCAAATCATATATGGAAGTATTTTTGAATTTACTATGTGAGGCAAAAGGCTCCTAATCGGCTTTGATCATTGGTTTAAAAGAGCTTTACAAGCCTTTTTATTTCTAGGTTTTGCAGCTATGAGTGGAGTACATTTTATGCGTACCGCTTGGACAATACGTAATGTTTATTACGCAGCATGTGCAATGCAGTAAATCAAATCATCAGATGCAGCGCTTTTGAGAGCACGTAAATCACTATTAGTATGCAGATGATATTCAAACTCTTCAAGCGATGGAGCGTACATTACAACCCTCACTTCAGTTGGGTCATTCACTTTGTGGCCTCTATAACGACTTTTGATGCCATACTTCAAACTTCTCATTTCGTCATTGGCATCAAATTCATCAGCCCAAAGATCATACGGTTTATTAATTTTTCCCTTTAAAACTAAGATTGGCACTGTGACATCCCCTAAATTTGGGAGCCTTATAATTCTTAAGTGTAACAGAATAAAAACTGTCGATAGAGTTCGAAAGCCTGAATTAAATTTCTTTGAATTAAAACTTATAGATTTTATATTTTTTATAAAATTCATATGTTTTATACTTAATCTGGGGTTAACGACTGCCCCATCGGCAGGGTATTCGCGATAAAGAAGTAGTTTGTAGTTTAGAAAAAATACTCTGAAACTCCGAGAAATAGTAACAAATCTGTTACCATTGACTGTTTATAATGAATCTATAGCAAGATTTTTTGGGGGAAAAATATGCTTGATTATAACTCTATTGGAACTGTTATTGTAAAAAATAGTGAGAGCGGAGCTCTTGCTGAAGCAATTCTTATTGCAAGAGCTAGAGGGCATCTAAATGTAAATCTAAATGGGATTCCAATCACCTTTAATCGGAATAAAAAAACCGTTATGTGGCAACTTTTGCAAGTTTAACATTTGAATTGGTTAGTGGCTAAGGAGCACCAAAAAGCTTCTCTATTTGAAAGCTATAATTCTGCGTAACTTATATTTTCGGTTGCAAAACTTACCGGCGCCATCCGAGTATAGACCGAGGGTGAACTTAGTTCTGATCGTTCAAAAATTGAGCACAGTGAAATTTACCAGTTTCAAGGTGGTCGGATCATGAGCCAAGTGCCTACTCAAATAAATTCCCAAAATGCTTGAGGAAGCAGGTACAATGAATTCCTATTTTTGGGGACATAAACTGGAGAAAATCTATGAAAAGCGATTTATCTGAAAGATTACGTAAACTACGCAAAGCCTTTGCGTTCACCGGCTCAGCTGCACTAATTTTGGGAGCGGGGCTCTCACATGCTGGAGATCTGACAATCCTTCATATCAACGACCACCATTCTCATTTAAAACCAGACAGTCGAATGAGCCTCAAATTTAGACGGAAAATCTACAAGAGTACGCTCTGGTGGTATGCCAGCGGTTATAGCTAAAATGAAGGAACTCGAAGCATCTAAAGCTAACGTTCTCAAACTTCATGCTGGTGATGCCGTTTCAGGATCACTTTTTTTACTCTGGCCCAAAGGCGAAGCAGATGCCGCTCTTATGAATGAAGTATGCTTTGATGCATTTGCTCTTGGAAATCATGAATTTAATGAGGCGGATGCCGGATTAGCAAAGTTCTAGATTTCTTGAACGCTGGCGAATGCAATACACCAGTACTCGCTGCTAATGTTAAACCAGAGGTGGGCGTGTCAGCCCTTACTCCAAAAAGTGAAACCGATTATATTCAACCTTACACGGTGATTGATGTAGCAGGAACGAAGGTAGGCATTATTGGCATCGACATCGTTCGAAAAACCATAATGTCTTCGAGCCCGGATGATACAACTAGGTTTCTAGATGAAGCTGAAACATCCCAAAAAATGGTAAACGAATTAAAAGAAGCTGGCGTAAATCGCATCATAATAATGGCGCATTATGGATATAAAAATGAGCTTGAACTAGCAGCGAAAATTGATGGTGTTGATGTAATTATCGGTGGCGACTCACACACTCTCTTGGGTGATTTTGAAGAAATTGGACTCAATTCTGCTGGTCCATATCCCACAGTGGTTGAAGGTGTTGGCGGTAATTTAGTTTGCGTTGCCACTGCTTGGCAATACAGTCAAATTGTGGGGGAGTTAAATATTTCTTTCAACGATGCTGGTGACGTGGAATCTTGTTCAGGTCTGCCGCACGTAATGGTCGCAGATAGCTTCAAGAGAAAAAACGATGAAGGCGACCGGGTTGAAATCGAAGGCGCAGATCGTGATGCAGTATATGCGCAGATCAATGCCGACCCAAAGCTTTCCATTGTTGAGGAAGACGATCAAGCTGCTTCTGTTTTAGCCTCCTTTAACGAGAAGGTTGAGGAAATGCAGGATAAAGGTTGGTGTAGTTACTGAAAACCTCTGCCTAGCTAGAATTCCTGGCGATACGCGGTCAAAATTATGCTCCCCAGAGGATACTGCAAGTAAAGGTTCTGATATCTCGATGCTTGTGGCACATGCTTTTCGTGAAATGGCAAAAGCGAGCGATATTGCGATCCAGAACGGCGGTGGCGTTCGTACCGATATTGCAAAAGGCGATCTGACAATGGGTGATGCTTACAAATTGTTACCTTTTGCAAATACATTGGTCGAAATGGATATGACCGGTGCAGAAATCAAAAGTGTGCTGGAAGAAGCGCTTGACTATGCCTTACAGCCGGACGGTTCCACAGGTGCATATCCATATGCCGCAGGCTTGCGTTGGCATGTTGACGCTGCAAAACCAACAGGCCAGCGTCTCAGTAAAATGGAGTTCAAAGGACGAAATGACAGTTCTTGGAGCCCACTGGACAGTACAGCGACTTACAAGCTGGTAACTAACAACTATATCGCTGCAGGCCGTGATGGGTATCTCACCTTTAAAACTGTTAAAAATGATGGCCGATATTTGGATACGTATTTAGACTATGCGCAGTCATTTGTAGACTACGTTCGTGAGCGTGGAAGTGTTGGTAAGTTGCCAGAATCTGAGTATTCGACACAAACAATTTCAAAATAGATAATGAAAGTGCTTGGAGGCGCGTGATAAGCGCCTCCTCAATTTCGGTTCGTCTATTAAAGAAAAATCTGCTAACCAAAAGGCAGCGGTCACCGCCATCAGGACAGTCATATCAACCACCCCATGAACTTCCTAGTCAATGAGATTGTCTCCTACATCTCGCAGTTCATGAGCCTTCAGCCTGGCGACATCATCTCGACCCGCAGGTCTCCGGGCGTCGGGTTGGGGCAGAAACCGAAACCGATCTAGCTGAATGCCGGGCAACTATAATTAA
>JAYQLI010000014.1:0-3534 GCA_038143065.1 Rhodospirillales bacterium
GGAACTCAAACGGGTCAAAAAGGAACTCTTTTGGGTCAAAAACGGGTGAGTGCTGATGCGGAAATCAAGCGAAGATTTTGGTGAACAAGATGAGGACACCGAAATTCAGAATCTTCCGCTGTACACAGAGCGTAAAGCTGATGGTATCTATCGTTACAGAAGGCGTGTGCCGAAAAACCTCGTGGAGCGTATCGGGAAAGGGTACTTGTACCGCAATCTAGGGCGTACCAAAAAGGACGTGGTTGGAAACTGGCCCGAAGCCCATGCGGAAGTGGAGGCTATCTTGGATGGGGCCCAGGCAAGTGCCGAGAAGTCTGCTGAGCTTATCAAGCGTAAAGACCACCGAGCCACGATACTTCACTTGGTGGAGGATGAGTATGGCAAGGAAGCAGCACAACGCCTGGAGGTAGGGGCTGTAGATGATAACCTAGAATATGCCCTAATGGCGTTGGCCGATAGATTGGAAGGCCTGTATCCAAAGAAAACCCTCGCACTCCTGCATGGGGCAGTCCTACCAGAACGCTCTTCTACCTTTGCTGATGTCTTGGACCAGTACACCGAATTCAAGGCAACAGGGTATGAAGCAACTGACCACCGACTGAAGGTGAGGATTGCGAAGTGCAAAACCGACCTTGAGGCAGCCATTGGAGCGTTTAAGGTCTACCAACAACCTGTGCAGACAATCACACGCCAAGATGCCAATGCCTACAGAGATAGCCTGATGCCAGTGATGGCACCAAACTCAGTCGCTCGATACAAAAATACTCTAAATGCTGCTCTGAACTGGTATATCAAAGAAACAGGGATCGATTGGGCCAGTCCCTTTGCTGGCCTCTTGATAAAAGGCGCAGGCAGCTCAAAAGCAGACAGACACCCACTCAGTGATGAACAGGTAGAAAAGCTCAAGACAGTCTTCGAAGATGACCCCACAACCAATGCGCTCTTCGTCGTCCTGCGGGATACGGGTGCAAGAGTAGCAGAAGTTGCAGGCCTCAGGGTAACAGACTGCAACCTTGATGAAGGGTACATAAACATAACACCCACCCCCTGGCGGCGTCTAAAGAATGCGCCCTCGGACCGCTCTGTGCCACTCTCGCCTGCGGCTGTAAAAGTCCTACAGGCACTCATCAGTGACAAAGACCCAGAAGCGCCTGTCTTTGAGCGCTATGCCCGACCAAGAGGTATGGACAGAGTGTCAGCCATGATGATGAAACGGTTCCGCAAGGTCATCACCGACAAGAAACTATCAATGCATTCCTTGCGCCACAGAATGAAGGACAAGCTCAGAAACACAGGCTGCCCAGAGGCAGTCTCGATGGCTATCCTCGGACATGGCACCAACACAGTCGCGGCTAACTACGGCTCAGGCTATGCAATTGAGGTCACGCGGGAACATATGGAAAGGGCTTGGTCATAGTGAAACGAACCATCATGCTAATACTTATGTGCTGCTCGGTGCTATTTTAGTCAAGCCGCCATCAGTGAAGAACCCTGTTTAATCAACTTGCCTCAAGAACTGAGTTTAGAAATTGTTTCAGTCTAGGAATTCAGTCGTACAGCTTGAAGAAGTCGTCGATATGTTACAGAAAAGTGGGCGCAAAGTGGTTGCACATCCAGATAGTTGGGCGCCCAAACTTGGCATCCATATCGAGGAAACAGTCAGCAAAAGCTTTGTCTTACAATACTCTCTAAGTCAGTCTCATTATGAGCAGACTGATAATGGGGCAAAGTACCAGTACGTTACAGATTTGTTGTGCAGTGTCACCGAAGTTGAAGATGTTTTGTTGTCGATTCGTACCGCCATTTTCGAATCGTAAATCCAGCAGTAATCTCACGTTGATGTGCAATTTTTTGGACCACATAGTTTAGATTGTCTTTGTTTTTTGCTTCCACTCGCTTGCAGATATTTTGCATTTGTGTAAATAAAAGCTTACACCAGCTTTGCTTCTTCTTGTGTTGGCGCACTGAAAAAGTGTTGGAATAGTACAGGATCATGCTGACAATGCGTCGTTTAGTCATGATCCCTATTGCGAACTGACTGATTTCAATATATCAATAAGCGTCAACCTAGGTTTCCAAACTTTAATCAAAACCTTGTTTTCGCAAATTCGCTCCACTTTAGCATTCGATATTCGTGGGGAGTGTGTTACCTTTCAATTGCCAACACATAGAAGAGAGCTGCAATGAAACAGCGTGTCACAAGCGCTTACAGCTTCATTAAATTCAATTCGAGCATTTCGATTTGCATCTAGGACTGGTTTGCTCTGGGACTGGTTTGTCAGCGCATAGCAAAGCACTTTTGCCGGCGAGGCGATCAAACAACCGCAACACATTTGTCATCGTTCCTGGAGATTGGCGAAATTGCAACGTTTGGACATCATGCAGGAGCATATGGACTACGCTGTCCATATAGGGTCCCTGCAATGGACCTACGCTCAACGTAAAAGTTAATACGCGAAGCGAAAGTTGCTTGGAAAATTGGAAAGTTCGAAATCAACCAGCTGACTTTCTTCACATAAATACTTTCCATAATGGAGCCAAACCTTGGAAGGTTTGTGGAAACCCATTGGGAACTTCCTGCACACATAACGAAAAAGAGTTGTTGTTGCCTCGGCTGTCTCTCCGCCTCAGCGCAACATCAATGAGCTGAATTTCGGTTTGGCTGATTGGCAAGCCCCCATTTGGTGGTAATTGCTTTTCTAAGCACCCGCACAGGCACTCCGCAGCTCACTACTGCTTTGGGTATGAGCTTTGAGGTCACGACTGCAAAGGGTACACGTGTGCGCTGGGGCGCTGCGAGTATTGCATGTTGGGAAGACAGCGCCAACAACCCCGCTCGGTTCAAAGGAAGAGGAGTAGCGAGGTTATCTCACGTTGATATTAAGAAATAGTGGTGCAAGTCATTCTACATGTGACGATAGGGCAAAACTGCAAGGTGTGCCCGAGCTTATGCCGCCAGAGAAGCTACTTGCTCATCGAGATGGTAGAAAGCTTCAAACAGAGATTGATATGATTGCTGTAAGTCGATGTCATTAGCCCTGGGGGCGATATCAACAACAATCCCATTTCCTTCATCGTGTAGGACAGCAATGATGTTCTCGTCTGATACCGTTCAACATAAACAAGTGCCACGTTTATCACAGGGTGTGGATGTTAAAAAATGAGTGCGTCGCCAAGTGTCATCGCGAGCCTCGCTATTTGACTGTGCGTATACAACCGCGGCAGACGCTGAAAACCCATAAAATCAGCACTCTGGCGATAACATTGGCATGAATTTTTGACCAATTTCCCATAAAATCAGGAGAGCCTTCCACGCTCTATGATGGTAACAATAGCGAGGACCTGCCGTATTTAAGATCCAAGAAAGCCCATAAAAACAATGCAGTGAGATTTACCTGTGTGCTGGCCGTTGGTACGACGTTTTGGGTGATTCGCTTGTCTGCGGTGCTATCTTGCGTGCTCTTACAGAAAGAGCGAGGGAGTGTTGCGCAGTGTGTCAGTCGACGCCGCTATGGGGCTGGGGCCATGAACTCG
>JAYQLI010000015.1:0-15344 GCA_038143065.1 Rhodospirillales bacterium
AATTATCATTTTAAAACAATAGCTTGCATTATTTATATGTAAAAAGGAACGCAAAAAGAGACACAAAGGAACTCTTTTCCTGATTTATAAGTTTCTTCTGAAATGCGATTTGTAGATTTTGAGTTCGTCTAAACCATTTTCTCGAATTTGTTGTATAATTATGCACAAGGGTGGTGTTCCAAGCGAACAAGCTTAATGACCGCCGCACGGGCCCATGGCTTCCGCAACCAGGCTCACTACTGGAGCTTGGCTGAGGGTGTATGTTGAAAGGAAACGGTCGGGGTAGGGTGGCCCAGAAAAGAAATGGCTCAGCCCCTGACAGGGCTGGGCTGAATCTGAATGCAGTTCAAAAACAAACCAAACGCACACTATTTTTGTGTTTATGGGGTATCGGATGTGCACGCTGTGTTTACAACCTGTTGAGGCCATGAATTCATACAAAGATTAATCGCATTCCGCTTAGGATATTTAACAAATTATCCACTTTCGAACAATAAGCTAACCATGCTCAGACAAGGTTACCAAAATTATAGTTGGTGAATTTTGAGTTCCAGTTCAGGGGTTGTGAGTATCAATGGATCAGTAATATCACTTTAACTTAGTGCTAAGGTTCTCAGTGTAATCTGGGGTCAAAGGTATGTTATGTGCTCGCAGCCCTGTTAGGTCTGGCGACTGCGTTGGCTATTGCAGTTAATACTGGTCCTGGCGAGGGCCTCGCCAGCACCTAGGGATTTCCCGGTGGGATGATTAAGGAGAATGGTTTCGATTTTTGGCACGTCTGGAAACCGCAGAATTGGGTAACTGTTCCAGTCCCGAGAGATCACTCCATCTTTGTCCCAGGTAACTTTTTCGAATAGTGCCCAGCTAATAGCCTGCAAAGCGCCACCTTCCAGCTGCGCTTGTAGACCGTCCGAATCTACAATTCGACCTGCATCAGCAACAAGCAGAATGTTTTGGATCTGTATCTGAGCCGCATCAGAGATGGTTAGATCCACTGCAGCAGGGACCCTTTATGCTTCATTCTTGTACTGTGTGTAGGCAATACCTCGCCCAGAACCACTCACTAAGACCCGTGTGCGGAGTTCCTGTTCAAGGCGATTTAGTACCAGTATGGCACGAGGATCATGAAGATGTGTCCTCCGTAGTTCAAATGAGTCAAGACCTTGGCCCGTTGCGATTTCATCTATAAAGCTCTCGATCGCGAAGATGTTGAGAGCTGCACCCAGACATCTAAGAGCCGAAGTTCTATGTGGCATTGTCGTTACAAGGTTTTTGACAAAACGTGTTTCTCCAAAAAATCACAAATTGAACCAAGTTTCGATGTAATCCACCATGGCGATTCATGTTGGGTGAACCGTCGTGCGGGCCAATTTTTGTTGAGCGAAAATGATTTGCTAAAAGCTTAGCAGGCCCAGCTAAATCTGCACCACTACGCGGTCGCCCACGAAAAGTTCCTCCTATGGCTTCTGCGGAAAAGGCGGTTATCTGACCTTCTGGTGTCACTACGGCAGCTAATTCAGTTGCACTGGCAGGACCGTAAGGTTCCCATGCATGTTCATCCTCGCGGTTCCACTTTAGCAATACAGGAGTATTGCGGCGGCTCATGGCCACTAAAGCAGCTTCGAAGGCAGCGTCATCGGCTCCCGTTATGTCCGTAACAACCTGATCCTGGCATGAATTCCAGGATAACGTGATCAAGTGACAGACCAAGGCTTTCAGCGATACTTTCGCGTAAGATATAAATACCTTGACTATGTGTCGTAATCCAAAGCTTTTCGCCGTCCCACAAAGCACATGCAGATGATGGCGCGAGTGAAGCGTGCATTGTAAATGGACGTTCGTAGCGGGCTTGATGTGTAGGTGCAGATAAATTCTCAGGATTGCTTGGCCTTCTAATGGTCTTCCGTCTTTCACCAAAAATCGTATGGCGTTTTCTTGATTAAGGCATTCCTGAACGGGGCTTTCTTCTAGTCCCTCACCCAGATCCCATTCGCAGGCTTGAAAAAGCCGTTGAGCGGCGCGAACAACTGACCATTCAAAGATCCGGAGACTGGCAAAAAGCTACCATCGTGCAAAATATGAATACACTCTGCTTCCAATCTGGTAGCGATTTCTTTCCGAAATCCGCGCAGGCTGGCTTTTGCATTTGGAGGTCGCACAATACGTGCATGGACCATTTCGGGTAAGCTGGAGATCGTGCAGAAACTGATACCGCCCCTCAACCAGTTCAGGTAACCCTCGCATTGACAAACCATGCGCCGCTTCGATGGTGCGAATTTCTGCATAAGGATCAATAGGCAAATCAAAATCTAGTTTTGCGAGAATATTTATGAGTAAAATTGGCATGTTTGTTTCTGGTCTGGTGAATTCACCATTCTCAAGAATCCAATCTTTCGGTTGTCCGCCCAGTTGTGCGCAAATGTAGGCGATTGCTGAATTTCTCAAAGTTGCGCAGGCCAGTCTCAAAGCGTGTCCAGATTGTTCGATTGAGTTACTGCCCGAGGTCATCCCTTCATCAGGGCTGTTTAGCGTACTTACGGGCTGTACACTTATTAAGCTGTCAGAAAGGGTCATCTCTTGATGAACTATACCAACGAGTGCCGTCGAAATGCGCTGACCAATATCTACTTTTTCCCGTGCGTAGTTGCAGTTTCCCGTTAGTAAGACATAGCCAATCGGAAATGATAGGATAGGACTTAATGCTCATGATACTGTTACTGCAAGTTTCACAGCCTCAAGTATTTGGGGGTGCGCGCCGCAGCGGCAAATATGCGGCGCGAGTGTGGTCTTAATTTCATCTTCTGTGGGTGTTTGGTTTATATGGAGGAGGGCGGTAACTGCAATCACCATCCCAGCCGTGCAATAACCGCATTGGGCTGCATTAGTTTTAATAAATGCATCTTGGACCCTTTTGCCAATTTTATTTTCTCGCAATCCTTCGATAGTAGTTATCTCACGACCCTCAAACCACGATACAGGAACATTGCAACTTAGCTGTAACCTGCCATCTACAAGTATTGCACATGCGCCGCATTGTTCCAGTCCACATCCGATTTTGCTGCCTTTCAGTTCCAATTCATTGCGCAGTACATAGACCAAGGGTATTTCGGGGTTACAAGAAGTGACGAATTGTTTACCATTTATCTGCAGGGTTAGCGTCATATGGCTACCTGCTTCCAGTTCACATCAAGTTGAACATTGGCGGAACGGAATAAATTCATTACTGGGCAGCGGAATTCAACATTGCGACTCAGCCGATCTAAACGCTCTTTCGGCTCATTTTGTGTATACTGATATTGGAGACGGACCCAATTGAAATAGGGCGTACGCCCACCACGCCGCGGCTGCCACGCTGGTCCACCTCGCCGCTAGCTTCTATGTCGACACCTGTATACTCAAAACTCATTGCCTGCGCGCACCTGTTGATAATAACGCCTTCGCAACCCAACAAAGAGGCAAGGCACATTTCGAGTGGTGTAGGGCCGTGTCGGTATCTTTCTCGTCGCTAACTAATACATGGTCGCGAACCCTTATAACAGTTTGCGTTGAGGCCTCGTTGCGAGCGACTACGTGTCGTATGCCAAGGGTCTTTATGTTTGGATCAACGCTAGGGGGAGAAGGTTATCGTTCATAGGGTCATCTCCAATATATCGAGTCCGGTATTGCGATCGAGTAAATAGATCAAACCGTTGTCATCGACGTCAACGTCATTTGACTGTGGAGGCTTGCCATCGAGAGTTTCTACCATGTAGTGAGCAACTTCGACAGGAGACAAAGGATCTGCTAGATCTAGCACACGCAGTCCGCCTGCAAACCAAGTGGCATAAACGAGCGTGCCGTCGAGTTTTTCTCGATATTGGTGTGCACCAAACTTATTCCAGGTTCGCCAACCCATGGGCTTGCGCGTTCGCTCCAGGTCCCATGCTGCGACAGCTTCCATGTTGTTTATGTCGGTAACATCCAAGACCCACACAAAGCCATGCAGGCGGCCGGGCTTCAGTGGTCATGCTCTTCGTCGATCGCAATAGCATAGCGGCGCCCGTTAATGAGCTGGGTTAATGGCATGACTGTATGCGTGGGTTCAGGTATCGCTCGTGGAAAAACGTAAGAGCCAATTTGACGGGGTTGTGTGATGTCAGAAACATCCAGGGTTCGAAAACCTGCGTGCCAAACAGCTGCCCATAGTGTCATCCTACACGCATTGCGTGATACAACCAGTGGCTATACCCCTTGCCGGTGGGAATTTCTCCGAAGCGACGTGTTGTCCCCGGCATGTGCCAGCGCGAAATTTCCGTCGGATTGCTAGGTCGGCAAGATCATATACCACCAGTATATTACAACATAACCCTCCATTTCGGTCGAAATATAGGCGTAGCGCTCGTCCATATCGATCTGCACGCAAGCCGAATGTCTTGACATAAGAAAGCAAGCGCGAGTGGATTTATCAGCTACATCCCAAACACGAAAACCGCCTGAATGATATCCACGAGTTTGGGCGTCTTCCAGTTCGGGAAATCTGAAAGCGATACACCCAGTTGCAGTGCAATGGTGCTATCATCTAGCCCCTGCTTACGGAGGCTTGCGATTTTTTCACCTTTGCGCAAAAAATGGCGGCGATCCATTTCAACATTGGTGATCATTATATCCCCTTTAACGCGTACTTTGTGGGTATGGGACCATTGATCGGGCGGAGTTACATGGCTGACTACCGTCGGATTGGTTGGGTCGCGAATATCAATAATCGAGGTGCCCATCGGTGGCTTCATGTGGCCGACGTACGCGTAGCCGTCTTGCACTGTTACCTGCCCACCACCGGGGATATCCAATCGTCCCAGGCATCGGATATTGCGAGATAATTCGTATTCTACCTCACGCTTCATTTGGGTCATTTGTATATACCTCGTGTTTTTGGAGCTTGCGGCGACGTTCAAGTAAAGTCGGCAACAGAAGCGATACTAGTAGCGCTACCCACAAGATATTACCAATGGTGGAAGAAAAGATTGTCAACACATCACCATCGGCCTTTTTCAAGGCAAGCAAGAAGTAGCGCTCCAGTAATGGTCCAAGGATCACCCCAATCAGTATCGCGGCAACATGGTAACCTGTGCGCCGCGCTATGTAACCAAGCACTCCAAAGGCTAGCGCTAAATACATGTCAAACATGTATTCACGAGGAACAAAGCCGCCCACTAGCGTAAATGAAATGATTAATGGAGCAAGATAAATTGTTGGGATCGTGGTAACACGACCTCATATACCGTGAGATGGTAATATGGTTAGAAACATTATCAAATAGCTTATAGCCATTGCCATAAACATGCCGTAGCCCACTTTTGGCTGGTTCTCGAATAGGTGGGTCCGAAGCTGACGCCGTGGTACTGCATCACCACAAGCATGATCGCTGCTGTAGCTCCACCTGGGATACCCAGGACTAACAGTGGCACCAATGTACCCGAAGTCACGCCGTTATTAGCACTTTCGGGAGCTATGAGCCCTTCGGGATGACCGGTACCGTATTTATCAGGCGTTTTAGAAAAGGTGCGCGACTGTTGATAGGCGACAAAGCTAGCAATTGACGCTCCGGCGCCAGGTACCACGCCTATCACTAACCCAATGATGGAAGTCCAGACAATGTGCCACCATCGCCTCAAAGCTACGATAGCGCCTTCAATTGTGTCGTGCCAGTTGGGGGCTTTGCGGCTCAGCATCCTCGCTTATGATCACTTTTTTTATGATGATAAAGGCTTCAGAAACAGCGAAGAGACCCGCAATGCTGGGATAAGCGGCACTCCATCGTAAAGTTCAAGAAAGCCCATGGTACCACGCGGCGTGGCGTAGACGACGTCTGTACCGATTGATCCGATCATCAAACCAAAGAAGCCTGCAATAAGCCCTTTAAGCATATCTTGTGCTGCGATTGACGCAATCAGGGAAATACCGAAAAGCATAATCACGATCATTTCGACTGAATGCATGTAAAAACCAACCCGTGCGAGAATTGGCATAGTGGCCAGCGCGATAATCGGGTCAAAAGACCGCCAATACATGAGGAAACGAAAGAGATTGAAAGCGCTTGCTGGCCCTTACCTGCCTTAGCCATCGGGTAACCGTCCAGAGGAGTAGCCGCGGCTCCCGCAATGCCGGGAATATTGACTAGTATGGCTGGAATACCCGCGCCCATTCGCGCCGAACAATAAAGCGATACCATAAATACGATGCCTGTTTCCAAGTCCATAGCTAGGGTCAGTGGCATCAGAATAATGATGGTATTGGCTGCAGAAAAAACCAGGGATCCCTCCGACGATTAGTCCCTAGAAATATCGTTGGTATTATGACCCACCAATAGCCTAGGGTACTAAAAAAACCTCTATCAGCAATGTACTAGTTTCACCCATTTGCCAGCATCGCTTTCATTGTTGTTTCGAACCAACCACGCGGAAAATCTTGTGTCGAAGGCTACGACGAAGATCAACCAGCCGACCAAAGAGATCAACGCCGACAGGCCAATAATTAGACCAATACGTTGTCCTTTCGCTAATATGCCCATGCTTAATGACAGAAAAAGAAAGGTCGCAAGAGTAAAGCCAAGCTGCTCTATGAACATACAAAATCCAAAAGTGGCCGCGATAAGCCCGATCCTTCCCGTACGTATGTCATCTTTGTTAATCAGGTTAGCAAAGCCGAGCGATCCTTCGCCTTGCATGAGCCAATTTATACAGCGGATCAGGAAAATTCCACACACTAGTAGTAAGATACCGCCGACAAGAAATGTGCTGACCTGCGCTGTCCATGGAGAGTTCCATATGGTGGAAAAATAGTAGAGCGTAAAAGTGATCGCCATAATTGGGATTACCAGCTCTCCGCCTAACTGACGAAGGTGTTCTTTATCTTCTGATTTCATATACTATCTCCGTTTGGCGGACTAGCGGCTTGAATGCCGCTAGTCATGTTTTTATGCGCCGGTCAGAAGTGGCTTAAAGCGCGCGCCCATTTCTAGCATTGCCTGCTTAAATGCTTCGCATTCCTCTAAACCCGCATATTGTAAGTATGCAGGTTGGCCTTTGAAGCGATGTAAGCTTCCATTAGGCGGATCTTCGAAGGTAGCCTTGAAGGTTGAATTGAGAACTTCAAAGCGGTCAGGGTAATCGTCGATCGCCTTTTTGTGGATGCCAAATGCGCGTGCCGACAACATTTCGGGCAGGTCCATATCGTACGCATCATTTATATTTGGCGCATTGTCCAGAGCTTCACCTACGACGTTGTTGCCAAATACGAGCAAGGTTTTTACTGCATCTCCTGCAGCAATAACTGAACCGGAGGTGAGAACTGAGAAGTCTACCTCTCGGTCACTGCACCAGCAACTGTATTCTTGCCGCCTGACAGTGGGATTAGGGTTAAACTCTACTCCGACTTTTTCACCTTAGCGCCAGAAGGCCTATGGAAGCCGGGTGTGCCATACGTGAGGTGCCAACATTCAATTTACGCTTTTTACCCTCTGAAATGATGTCATCCATGGTCTTCAGCGAGCTTTCCGCACCCACAAATAGGCAGCATGGATCTTTGTCCACTTGGCCAAAATATACGTAATCATTCACGTCAAAAGTTGGCTCCTGGACAGCCCAATTCAGAACCTCGGGGCCCATGTTTCCAAAAATCAAGCTATATGCATCTGGCTTCGCTTTACCCATGTACAGCTCGTAGCCCACTCGACCGATGCACCGGGTAGAAACCTGGTTCGAACTCAGTGCCAAGCTTCGTTTTCCAAACGCTCGAGAAGGCGCGGAAGTTGCGGTCTGCACCGCCACCCTCACGGGTTGGAATATAGACTTCGATATTACCATCTGGATAGCCCGCGGCTTGCAATACATTGGGTGTCGCGAGCGCAACAGATCCAATAGCGGCGCTCGTTTGTAAAAAACGTCTTCGGTTGATTTTCATCTTTTTTCCTCCTTGTTGATGAGATCTATTTTTATTGTTATGTGCTCATGAACCTCGAATTTCCGGTTTCGACCAGTGTGGTTAAGCCAGAATACATTAGCCGTGCTGCAATACCCGCAAGGACAATATTCAGCGTTAAGCGGAACAATTTGTCGTCTACGAAGCAAAACACGGCGTCCTACAATGGTTCCCAGAAATCCCGATAAAATCAAGAGTGTCACTAGACCGCCCAGTGTGAGAATGAAAAACCCAAGAGACCGAACGCGAAAATTTTAAGTGCGTGCTGTATAGTCATAAGGGTTGCATGGGTTGCGGTGTGACGCAACTTGTCAAACTGTTGACTCTTCACGAAGGCTGCTACAAATGCACCGGTAGCGCCAAAGAACATGGTCAGAAAGCTAGAGATTGCGCCAGTTATCCAGCTTGAACGTCTCATAATTGCTGGAGGCTTTGCAAGGATCGACCAAATAATGAACATCCCGACCCCTAATCTGTATCATAGCGGCATTCAGGTCGACTACAAAAACTGAGCCAAGCCCAACGCCAATCAATGATCCAAGTAGAAAGGCCCAAACCACTTCCCAATGCACATGCCGGAATGTCAAAATAGTTCGCCCTACGTTGGAGCCCAGTTGTACCAAACCGTGCACTGGGATTATCGCTGTCGCGGGTAGTAGAGTAGCAAACACTGCAATCAATATTCCGCCACCGCCGATGCCAAAGGCAACTGTGATAAAAGATCCTAAAAAGCTGAATCCAATCAGGGCTGTAGCAATCGGCCATTCAAGACCTGCAAGGAAAAGCTCTGGGATCATTTCAAGTCTCCAGTACGGTATGGTGGAAAAGTTCTTCGGGTGAAACACGACGCTCTGCCAAGAACTGTTCGACCGAATAACGGCAAACTTGGCGTCCAACTCAGCTTTATTTGCTGAGTATCCATAACTCCAGTAGTCGGTTCCAAGTGTAGCAAGAGTGCGCTCCATGCTTGCATTTAACCATGGAAGCGACAGCCGATTTGCATTGCCCAGCCATATCTTGCGTAAGCGTTCGATTGCTGCATCACGAGATGCGACAAATCCTTCATAAATAACTCTTGGCAAACTTGGGTTGTCTCGGACCAATGATTTGCGAACGCCGATCAAATGCATAATTGGAAATAGCCCGTCTTAGCGTGATAAGCCTGCTCTGCGGCTTCGTAATCTGGAAACAGGCGCTGAAACCTGTCGTCGCCATCTAAAGGCTTTTTGGTGGCTTGGGCGCCAAAAGCCCATCTATCTCACCGACAGCAGTAGGTCTTGCAGTGTCTCACCTTCGGTGATCGGATCGACGGTCATGTCATCGGGCAAAGCCAATTCCAAGCGCTCTTTACGGACGCCTTGATCCAGTGCACCTGTGCGCCAGCGAATACTCTGAGCTGAGACACCGTATTCATCTGATAATATCCCTCTCATCCAAAGGGCTGCAGTCATTTGATATTCTGGAACGCCAATGCTGCGGCCGGCAAAATCAGCAAGATTAGCGATGCCTGATCCTTTCCGTGAAAAGTATCCCGAATGACGGAAGGCGCGACTTACAAAAGCTGGAATTGCAATATAATTGCTAACACCTCGTGAAACCTCTAGAATGTAGCTAGATATTGACATTTCGGTAATGTCGTAAGGTGCTGAAGTAACAGCCAGTGGAAACAGTTTAGAGGTTGGCTCTATTACACTCTGCAACTTGATCCGTGGAATGGCACAGACCATCATGCAGCGCCATCACACGATCATGATCCCAGGTAGCGAGAGTCAGCAAGTGCGATGACCCCGTACTCTGGGATGGTTTCTGATCGTGCGAGGTTGCCCTGATTGGCATGTTGTGTTAGCTAACTACAACGGTGAGTTTACTTAGACCGGAGATTTCTACCTCCATTACATCACCTTTCTCCACTGCTGCCACGCCAGAGAGGAGTGCCCGAAAGTATTACATCTCCTGGGGCAAGTTCATAGTGCTCAGAAAGATAGGAAATTTGCTCTTGAACCTTCCAGATCATCTGATTCAGATCACCCTCTTGTCGGGTCTCACCATTAACCTTTAAGGTAATAGACCCATTGTCTAGGTGCCCAACTTCCGATACTCGATGCACTGGACCAATTGGTGCTGACGATTCAAAAGCCTTGCCAATTTCCATGGCCGTCCTTAACTTTTTTTGTATGCCCTGCAAGTCGCGTCGGGTCATATCGAGCGATGCGGCATACCCGTAAACGCATTTCAAAGCATTTTGCACTGATATGTTACGCCCGCCTGGATCCAAGCATAACGGCCATCTCGACTTCATGGTGTACGTCACTACTTTTTGGTGGGTATGGAAAGTTACCAGATGTATCGAGGTTGTCGGGATTTTTCTGAAAAAGAAGGGATCTTCTTTATCTGGATCATGGCCCATTTCCACAGCATGCGCAGCATAATTTCTTCCAATACAATATACTCTACGTACTGGAAAAACCTCGTCTGTGCCGATTATTGGTAAGGTAGGTTGATGTGGTGGTTCTATTGCAAAATTTGACATTTTTTCCCTCTTAGTTCGCTTGAATAATTGGTTCAACCAATTTCATGGCAAACACTAAAAGTCAACTTTTTCCCTTGATGTTCGATCCAATAAAGAGAATGATTGGGACCAATACGAATATTGGTTCAACCAATTTAATACATTGGAGCATTGGTATCGATAATATGGCAAGTCCAGACAACAAAGATGCGCTATCACTACTCCGTACAATGATTGCCGAAGGTGGTTGGGCGCCCGGTGGCCGTCTTCCGTCTGGAAAGAGCGCTTACGCAAAAATTGAATGTTGGAAGATCTAGTCTGCGACGCGCATTCGATACATTGGAAAGAGAGGGTTTGATATGGCGGCGAGTGGGTCAAGGGACTTTTGTGTCTGAAGGCCCGACTGAAAGTGCGTTTGAAGATATTCAAAAAATGTCTGAAAAACATTACACCCGTGCAGTTGCTTCGTGCCCGATTAGCTTTGGAGCCGATGATTGCAAAAGAGGCTGCGATCAATGCAACAGAGGTGGATATTCGAAGCATTAAAGAAGCTATGACAGTCGCTGAAAAGGCGACCACGTGGCATGAATACGAAATCGCCGATGATAAATTCCATCTCCTTATCGCCAATGCGACCCAGAATCCCCTTCTTACTTCAATGTTTTCATACATGAACACAATCCGCAGGGCAGTTTCTTGGAATAAAGTTCAGCGTAGTTCGGTTGGGCCAGAGATTGGTCACCCAAGTTTTTTAGAGCATCAAGAAATTACAACTAGTATAAAACATAGAGATGCAAATGGAGCTGCAACGGTTATGCGGACACATCTCTATTCTGTTTCGCAGCGATTATTTGGGGAGAGCTAAAATTAATACCAACAGCAGTTAGACAGTAAAAAGCTGCACTGCAAATCAATCAAAATCCAAGGGAGGATTATATGTTAAAGTTCGTTAAGAAAAAAATTCAGGGCTTAATACTTGCCCCGTTGGCAGCGTCTGTATTGGCGACCAGCGTTTATGCAGACACCATAAAGATCCCGCACTTGCAGAGCCGCCCTCAGATGAACTAGCGGCGTTCTTCGTTGCGTTAGATCGTGCGAAGGCGAATGGTCTTAATTACGAATGGACTGCCTTTTCGGATGAAGAGCTTGCAATTCAAGCAGTGTTAAGTGGTCAAATGGACATCGGGTTTGGAACGCCTTATGCTGCAATGCAGCGTTCTAAAGCGCCCCTTAGGATAATTTTTCAGCTATCAAAGTTGAAGTTTTTCCCTGTTACGACAAAAAAATATTCGAATCTATCAGATCTAAACGGCGAGCCAATTTTATTGCATTCGCGTGGTGGAGGCACCGACTCAATTGCTAACGTTATCGAAGATAGATTGAATATGAAGTTTGGCGAACGGTCTTACGTGCCGGGCTCCTCAAACAGGGTTGCGGCTTTGCTTGGTGGACGTGCAGATGCAACAATAATCGATTTGTCCAATAAAAATAAACTGATGAGAAGTGAAGCTGGCTCTAATTTCAATGTTCTTGAAATGTTTGATGTCGAGGCCAGCGACGAAGCACTTTTTCGGCAATTTAGATTGGATCAAGAACAACGAGGCTGATGTTGATATTTTCGTGTCGGCTTTGTTGTCAGTTTGGCGTGATATGCATGAAGATCCCACTATAATCCGTCGTGAAACAAATCCAGATGGACCAATTGGACAATTACCTGCAGAAATTCTAGCGGAACTAGATGGCTTCTATGCTGATGCCGTTGAGGGTGGATTGTACGATGCTGCTGGAGGCGGTCGAAAAGCTGCTCAGGCGGATATGGAGTGGTATTCTGCTGCAGGTCAATTGAAGGTAGTGCTAGCGATCTGAATATTGGAAGATTTCTGGTATCTAAAACCATTAGATAAAGCATCACAATAAGTTTTGCGCGCCACGCATGCAAATTGCGTGGCGCATTCCTCAGTGAGTGAGATCATGAAAAACAGAGCTCTTCTTCTTAAATTTTTATCAGCATTAGCACTATGCATTGCCTGGGAAGTAGCTGGCAGAATACCGGTTAGTTATGCATTTCCCACCTTTCTGAGAGTCGATGGGCGCTCTTATAAATATGACACTTGATGGTACATTGATGTCCGCATACGGTGAAACATTGCGACCTCTTATCATAGGGATTGTCATCTCCGCGATCTTTGGCGTTGCAGTGGGGATCTGGGTGGGATTAAGCGAATTTTGATTGGTTGTTTTCACCAATTTTCATAGTAATGCAGGCAGCACCGCTGGCAGCCCTGATACCTTTACTTGTCTTAGCGTACGGCATTGGGCTGACATCGAAAGTGATCGTCGTTTGTATCATGGCAATGCCGGTAATTGTACTGAATACCAGTGGCGCGGTAAAAAAACACTCCAAATCACTCAAAGAAATGGGAACATCATTTCTTGCTTCGAAGTTCGAAGTCATTTTGCGGATTGTCATACCCGCTGCGTCACCTGTTTATTTTCGCAGGTTTACGCCTTGGTGTGTCCGCAGGCTTTATTGGAGCGATACTTGCCGAGTTAAAAATTACTCCTACCGGCGTTGGGGATATAATCACCTATAGTCGTTCGTTGCTGATTACGCATCTATGTATGCTGCGATATTCTCGATAATTGTGCTGTCGGTTATATTTCTAAATCTTTTAGACAAACTTGAAACTGTTCTATTCAGAGGAAATCAACGTGGATACATCTCAGACTAACGTAATCGATCCAAAGATCGACAAATCATCCAACGATGTTGCTGTTTCTGTAAGCAATTTATCTAAAAATTATGGTGAAGTTGAAGCGTTGAAGGATATGTCCCTAGAATTTCCTCGCGGGCAGTTAACTTCGTTGCTTGGTCCTTCTGGTTGCGGAAAAAACGACGCTGTTAAAAATAATTGCTGGATTGCTCGAGCCAAGTTCTGGTACAGTCAGCGTGAATGGAAAAAGCAGTAGCAGGACCTGGACCAGACAGAGGCATTTGTATTTCAGGATTTTGCTTTGATGCCGTGGGCTTCGGTCATCAAAAATGTTTCTTTTGGGCTCGAAATGCGCGGCGTCGCGAAAAATGAAAGAGATGAGATTGCTGCTAATTATATCGCTGAAGTTGGTCTTCAGGGGTTTGAGAATAGTTTTCCACATGAGCTGTCGGGTGGGATGCGACAGCGCGTCGGTTTAGCTAGAGCACTGGCTGTAGACGCGGACGTGCTACTGATGGATGAGCCATTTTCAGCAGTTGACGAGCAAACAAGACGAAAATTCCAGGAAGACCTACTGGAGCTTGTTGATAGTAAAAACAAGACGTTTATTTTTGTGACCCATTCCATCGAGGAAGCAGTTTATGTATCTGATCAAATTGCAATATTACTCCCGAGACCAAGTCGGGTATCAGAATCACTCACGACCTTCAAATTTCAAAAGAAAAAGGAGCTGACGCAATACGTCGTGATAGCGAGTATTTAGATATCGTTGATGATATTTGGGCGTCGCTGCGAAACTATGTTGAGTGAGAGGTAAATATGCAGATATTTGGTTTTAGGTTACCTGGGATGTCATCACTTATTTTATGGGGAATTTGTGGGAAATAGTGGGTCAATTAAAGGTCACATTCTTCGTTCCCGCATTGAGTACAGTGCTAAAAACGCTCTTTGAAATAATAGGTACACAGGCATTTTCAAAACGCGCTCAAAAAGAAACGGGTTATGCGTTTTCATCTGGCGTACTCTACGCGGTTTCGATTGGAATAATGGTGGGCGTTTTGATGGGTAAAAATCGTCTTATTGATGAGTTACTGTTACCTTGGGTAAATGTATTCTAAGTGCTCCACTAACAGCATTGGTACCGGTGTTGATGGTTCTATTTGGGTTTGGGACAGAAGTCGATAATTATTACAACTTCATTGTTTGCCGTTTGGATCATAATTTTAAATACGCGCGCTGGTGTTAAGCAAATCAATAGGTCTCTCATTGAAAATGGCCATTAGCAGTTTTGGAGCATCTCCTGCACAAGCGTTTTTCATAAAATATATTTCTGGGCAGCTCTTCCGGAAATTTTGGGCGGTGTAAGGATTGGAATTATTCGTGCTGTAAAGGGCGTAATAATCGGGCAATTATTAATATCCATTGTGGGGTTCGGTGCTCTATTTGAGCTATATTCTGCGAACTTCTTGATGGGTCATTTTTGGGCAGTATTGATTGTCCTGTTTGCAATGGCTTTCAGTATTTCAGAATTATTGGCATACCTTGAACGAAGGTTGCTTACTATGCCTCCAATCGCTGACCGCATCAACTAGATTGAATGGATCAGTAAAATGAAAACAACACTACACGATTTGATCGACCAACATCCAGATCATGCCATTGCAATCGGTGAACCCGGGCGGGAATGGTTAACATATGCGGGATTGCGCAGCATGGCGACATCGGTACGCCAAAGCCTACGTCAGTTCGGAATTGGTGCGCAGGACCGCGTGGCAATCGTTCTGGCCAATGGATCGGACATGGCATCGGCCTTTGTCACCATCGCGCAGGCGGCAACCACTGCGCCGTTGAACCCCAGTTACCGCGAGGATGAATTTGCCTTTTACCTTGAGGATTTGGGCGCCAAGGCGATTGTCCTGAAAAATGACTATGATGGTCCTGCACGTCAGGCGGCGGAAAAATTGGGATTGATTGTTTTGAACTTGATCCCAACATCGCGCGCGGGCGAATTTACATTGGCAGGCCCCGATGCAAACGCCGCGCAGGATGTCACCCCAACCGCGGATGATGTTGCGCTTATCCTGCATACATCGGGCACAACATCGCGTCCGAAAATTGTGCCCCTGTTGCAGCCAACAGCTATAAGTAGATCGCGAGCCCTCCGT
>JAYQLI010000016.1:0-10220 GCA_038143065.1 Rhodospirillales bacterium
CGATGAAAATTACCAACACCTATATGTAGGATACCAGGCCTTAATGCAGAACGATCGTAGTTGGGCACGATCACAGACTGTGGCAATTCTTTCAGCGTTTCTTTGCTGAGTTCCATCGGCTTAGTTCTCCGTACAAAATCGTCCATCAACTCATCCAATTTCCGCCATCAACGTTGTACGTTTGTGCAACGATATATTTTGCCTCGTCGGATGCGAGAAAATGGCCATACCTGTCAAATCATCAGGATTTGCCATGCGCCCATAGGGGACTGCTTTACTAACTTCGGCTTTCTTTTGGCCTGGCGCTTTGCCTTCGTATTGCGCAAAGTAGGTATCGACGTCATCCCAGTGCTCTCCGTCGACGACACCAGGGGCAATAGCATTCACATTGATACCATGCTTGATCAGATTTAGTCCGGCAGATTGGGTCAAACTAATGACTGCGGCCTTCGAAGCGCAATAAACGGATACCAATGCTTCGCCACGACGCCCAGCTTGACTGGCCATATTTATGATCGTACCACCATGGCCTTGCTCGATCATTTGACGCGCAACCGCCTGCATGGTGAACAGTGTTCCCGCAACATTTATTTCAAACGTGCGTTCGAAATCTACTCGGTCAATTTCGGTAATTGGTGCAGCCGTGAAAACAGCTGCGTTGTTGATCAGGATATCTATTCTACCAAATTGAGACACCACATTTGCGATAGCCTCATCAATGCTATTTTGACAGGTGACATCCATGTCTATGGCGATAGCTGAACCGCCAATTTCCTGCGCAGTAGTTTTTGCACGCTCGATGTTAACGTCGCAAATTGCGACTTTAGCGCCCTCTTGAACATAAGCTTTGGCAAATGCACGCCCGATTCCTCGGGCGGCACCCGTAATTAAAGCTACTTTTCCAGAGAGCCGCCCTGTCATACGCGCAGCCCTTGTTCATCAAATTTATGAATTTTGTCCATTTGTGGGGTCAAATAAATTGTATCCCCATGCTTAACAGCAACATCGCCTGCAATACGAACAGTAACCAAATCTCCAAGCCCTGTGTCGTGAACGTGAACAAACGTATCTGATCCTAGATGCTCGGCCACTCCGACGGTGCCTTTCCAAGTACCATCTGACAAATCAATATCGATATGTTCTGGTCTTATGCCTGCAGTATGCGCGCCAAGTTTTTCAGCCTCAGACCCAGAAAAGATATTCATCTTTGGAGACCCTATAAAACCTGCTACGAACACATTTCGAGGCGTGTGGTAAAGCTCTAGAGGCGTTCCAACTTGTTCAATCACGCCCGCTTGAAGAACAACAATCTTGTCAGCCATGGTCATCGCTTCGACCTGATCATGGGTAACATAAATCATAGTTGTTTTCATGTTTTCGTGCATTTCACTGATCTCAAGGCGCATGCCTACGCGCAATGCCGCATCAAGGTTCGACAACGGTTCGTCGAAAAGGAAAGCCGAAGGGTTGCGAACAATTGCGCGTCCAATGGCGACGCGCTGTCGCTGACCACCAGAAAGCGCTGCAGGTTTTCGATCTAGGTAATCTGACAAATTCAATGATTTAGCGGCAGCCTCAACCTTTTTATCGATTTCCGACTGGTCCATACCTTCCATCCGCAATGGAAACGCAATGTTTTTACGCACAGTCATATGTGGATACAAAGCGTATGACTGGAACACCATTGCAAGGCCACGCTTTGATGGAGGAACCTGAGTGACATCTTCTCCGTCGATTTCAATTTGTCCCGAGGTCAAATCCTCAAGTCCAGCAATCATCCGAAGCAGTGTAGATTTACCGCAGCCTGATGGTCCTACGAAGACTGCAAATTCACCGTCCTCAATAGTTAGATCCAAAGGAGGAATAACCTGCGTCTCACCAAAGCTTTTCGTGACATTGTTAAGTACGATGCGTCCCATAATCTTTCCTTATTTCACGGCGCCAAAGGTCAAACCTTGGACGAGTTGTTTTTGGCAGAACCATCCCAACACAACGATGGGTCCTACTGGTATGGTAGACACGTGGCGGATAAGCGTCCAAAGAACAACCCTTCCTGGCGCTCTGTTACCTTCGATGAGCTTAGAAAGCGCTGCTGTGTATCAATTGTTGTCAGACGTACGGTCCAGTAGGCTTCGTTCCAGCAGAAAATGAAAATGAGAAAGCAGTTGATGCGACACCGCCCCAAGCCAGATGGCATAAAAATCTCTTTGACTTCACCCAACGTGCTCACCCATCCATTTTGCCGGCTTCAATGATATCCTTTGGGATTTCTTTGAAATAGGTAAACAACATCCAAATGGCGATCGGAAGGTTAATTAAAAACAACCGTAATCACCAGAAACATGTGTTATAAACCAAATTTTTGGTCAAAATCATTGGGCAAGCACTGCCGTGGCAGGTAAGCATTTTGTGGATAGCATCCACATCAAAATGTCTTTCGTTGCACGGCTGGGGTTAAAACGCCATCGCATAAGCTAGCGGGAATACCGACAAATAGCGTGAAACAAGTGGCGAATACAGACGTGATGACGGAGTTTGTAGCAAACCGCCAATAATCATAATTTCAGTCAAGTTAAGATAATTTTCCAAAGTTGGCTGGAAAAAAACAGATATTTCACAGCGTCCGCATCGGTCTTAAAGCCAACCCAACACCATCCAAAAGATCGGAAAGAAAAAAGTGATGGCGACACCCCAGGCCAACACTGGTATGAAAATCGTTGAATATTTTAGTTCGTTGAAACAGACATGATTTTCACCTCAATCCATCAACGTTTGCCGAACGATCCGCAGAAGAAGATGGCAACAATATTTGCAAGATAACAGCCAGAATATACCTGTGGCACTGGCAGCGCCAATACAAGTATGGAGTGCAAATTCACCAATCAGATAAGGCAGGTTTTTATTACCATTGCCGCGGCTGACAATTTCTATCTCTGCATAAAAGAGAAATGGAAAATCGCTTGAATCATCACAACGATAGCAATCGGGCCGCGCCAAATGCGGCAAAGTGAGATTACAGAATTGAGACCACGCGCCTGCCCCATCAAATACAGCGGCTTTTTTTGCTGTTGGTCTTCTGATTGCAGCGAAGTCATGAAGATCAAAACAGCAAATGGGGTCCATTGCCATGTCAACATTGATAATAACAGCGTAGGCTGACGTCTGAGTGCCGCTGAAACGAAATCGGCTCAATCACAGGCCAGAGCGCAAAGAAGAAGTTTTCACCCAAAACTGGAAGATTGGTCAGGGATGCCACCATATTGTTGATCCCGCCAATGGCAAACCATTCAGCCCCAAAGACAGGATCCAAAATCATGTTAATCCACAAGACGGCATTAACGGCAGGCATAAATGAAAAACGGTGGAGATCAATAACACGCGAACGACCCACGACCTGGGGAATGTCGGTTGTTAATCAATACTGCGATGGCAAGACGCCAAAGATTACCGTAAAGACAATGACACTGCAACGATGATCAAGGTTTTGAATAGCAAACCAAAAATCTTTGGCTTTATAAAGAACGTATTCATAATTGCCCCAACCCCGCCAATTATCGATGCTTGTCCATTCAGGCTTTCTGAGGCGTTCAACACATAGCGGATAAAGGAAAAGAACAGCGTCATGTTGAGCAGCACAAGCATCCAAGCCAATCGAGCAAACTGCAGGGTTTGCAAGCACTTTAAATGTACGATTGCCCATAATACTGGCCATCCTTGCATTCAATTGTTTCCGTTTGGCTGAAAATTCGATTATTTGTTTATTGAAAAGTTTATTTTTTAGTCTTTAGAAAGAGAAGACCCAGTTGCCTTGGCCTTCCAATTTTATATGCTAATAGTAGCAACCAGCTTCTGACATGATGGCGTCACAGCAGCCTGTGAAGCAGCCAAAGCAGCATCAACAGACTTTGCACCTGAAAGGGGCAGCGTATTTCCGGAGCAACAGCAGAACCTACTTTGGGAATTCTGGGACGAACTGGAACACCAACATATGGCTTCAGGTCAGTTGCTTCTTCCAGAGCAGCAGATCTGATCGCAGCCATTTCAGCAGCGGCGAAACCAGCAACAGCCTGGAATTCTGTGGTAAGCATAGGTTGATGCGAACGTGTACCTGTTGGTACTGAACCCCAACCAAATTTGGGTGGTTAGCAAATGTTTCTGATGGTTCTCTTGCCGCCCATTCGATGAACTTTTGACTCAGCAGCGTTTGGTGAACCAGCAGGTACAGCCATCGCCCATGCCCACAGCCGTTTAAACTAACTGGGTTACCAGCGTTTATGACTGAGCATATGCAACACCGTCAACTTTCAGGAATGAAGCAGCGATTGCTGCGTCAATCCACATGCCACATTTGCCTGTTGCCAGCAGGAGCAAGAATTTCGTTGAATGAGAGCGCTTTGAAACCTGGAGGGCCATAGCTTCCCAGATCGACGTAGAAATTGATCGCAGCTTTCCATTCTTTTGAGTTGATGGTTGGACGCATATCTTTGTCGAACCAAGCACCACCGAATGAGTTCACAACAGTTGCGATGAACGCCATGTTGTCACCCCCAACCTGGCTTACCACGCAGACATGCGCCATAAACGCCATTACCAGATCTGCGGGGACGCAGCAGCACTTTGATGTTGTCCCAAGAATCGTTGTCTTTAACTAAACGCCAGCAGCGTCTGTCAGATCTTTACGGTACATAACCATTGAAGATTCACCATAGAATGGTGCAGCATAAAGTGTGCCGTTATGTGACAGGCCATTACGGATGGCTGGCAGCATATCATCAACGTCATAAGAAGCACCGAAGTTCAGTGGCTCAATCCAGCCAGCAGCGCCCCAGATTGGTGCTTCCTGCATACCGATGTTGATGATGTCGTACTGACCGCCGCCTGTGGCTGTGTCAGATGTTACCTGCTCGCGAAGAACACCTTCTTCTAGAGCAACCCAGTTCAACTTAACACCAGTTTCAGCAGTATAAGCTTCTGCAACTTTTTGCATGTTAATGACAGGACCGTTGTTCATTGACCCACCGTTGAGTAGTCTCGCGGCATATGCGCGCCACAGCCAATTGCCGCTGCACTTGCTGCAAACAAAGATTTCTTCAAAGACATCCTGGAACCTGATTGACGAATGCGCTAATTATGTTCATTGAGAAGAAACAGCCACCAATTTCTTTACGCGTGTAAATCCCGGAAGAAAGCGCGTAAAACATTAGCTACGCTGAGAGTCAACAACCGGCCCTTCAAAGCTCCTCTGGAACGCCCAGAAGATTTCATTTGCGCCATCAATAATTTCTCAATGATCTCAGATACGCCGCTCTCCTGATTGCATCATAATCCGGGTACAATTTTTCAGTGACGACAGGTATATCGCGAACGGTGATCGTTGCAGGTCAGCAACTTCAAATCAGACCAAAGCAAAGGCCCAACTTGTCCACTTCCGTAGGCGGCAGATAACAACCCAATTGCCAATCGGTCATTCGAGCATAGAATCGTGGAGCTCTATATTTAGAGTCCTGAATAATCTTGCCTACCAGACGCGAAACCATTTCTTCGAAATTCCATCCGTCGCCCTTATTTGCAACAGCTCCGGCTCAAGTCCTAACTTTTCCATTGCCGAGATATATGCCAGTTTCGCCTTTTGTAGGCATTGGGGTTAATCGGGTCCTTCATCTCAAAGAATTTTGGCGGCTGGCCTGTTCTTGCAAGGTAGTCGACCATCAAAACCAATTGATTGATGGTTGCAGAACCAAAGAAAGCCTCACCCACTCCCTCAACATTCGCATCGAATAAGACGGTGGGAACAAGCGAAGAGAAGTCTTTCAATTTTAACAATATTTCCCTTCCAAGAGGAGCCAACAGAACACCAGCCGGTTTGATGGATCGCAAGCTGTCTAGATTTGCAATCTCTTGCTCTGGCCCACCATGAGAACTCAAAAGCAATGGATTGTAATCAGAAAGCCACAATCAACTCTCAAGTTTTTCTTTTGCGATACCCTGCGAAAAAATGGATCTGTTAAGTCGGCACAACCAATCCAATATTTTTTGTTTTACGCCTATTTTGGTTCATTGCGTAAAAGTTTGGACGATAGTCGTGTTTTTCGATTGCTTGCTCAATTTTTAATCGAGTTGATTTTTTGACGCTTTGCGCATCGTTGAAAAATTTTGAAAGTGTTGGTCTGGAAATACCGCTTAATGAGGCGAACTCTTCCATAGTTTTGATTTTTCGACCCATAAGCTATCACTCTTCTAGCTTTTTAGAAATACTTCTCCAGACACCTTTGTTAAAATATTGATTAACTCGCGTAAAAAATCAATGTCTTAATTTTGTGCCCCCTAACTCTTCCAATCATCCCGCTAACTTCCGCCACCTGATCCACGTCCTGAAGTTGCTGCAAAACTCTTACGTTACATAAAGAATGGGGTTTATCGGATTTGCATCAATTTTCAGCGCGAGCGTATAGCAATCAAGAAACAGTGTTCTCTTTGTTCCGTTTCACATCCCACTTTCCAAATGAGCAAGCGTGTCATAGATAAAAATCACCCAACACGTGGTACCCGCGGGCCATAACACATGTAATCTCACCATTGTTTTTGCGATGTTTTTCAATCTAAAATCCAGTACTAATGAGTGCCTTTTCGACACTTTGTGAGTCTTTTATATAGGAATGTCACCTCAATATTATTAGAACTAAAAAAATGGGAATGTTTGAAGAAGAATGAATCCGAAATTGTCACATGATTATTAAAGGTTAAATCACAAGCGTATTTGGCGTTTTTGCATCAGTGAGTGGAAAAATAATGTCGAGAATAATACAGTCATCATTTCTTGCGCTATTATCATGGCACATAGCTGTCCAGTCGCCACATTTGCCTATTACGCCCGAAGAGATAATTATGGATAGTCTCGCTGCGACCGAAGCTGGCAGCTATTCTACATCTCCATGCTCGTAACCCAGAAGATGGTCGTCCAGATCAAACACCAGAAGGATTTTCCCCATTTCTTGCTCGGATTAAGCAAAGTTCTAACGCAGTAATAAATATTACCACGGAGGGAGCCCGTATATGACTGTCGCAGAGGCAATTGCTCCCAACAGCATATCATAAGCGAACTCGCCTCTCTGAATATGGGATCTATGAACTTTGGCCTCTATACGATGCTGGACAGATACAAAACCTTCAAATTCGATTGGGAGCGCGAACACTTTGGAAGGTCCAGGATCTTGTGTTTCGTAATTCCTTCAAGGATATCGAGTATGTGCTGCAACTTGCTATGGAGACGGTACCAGGTTTGAGTTCGAGTGTTATGATATCTCGCACTTGTATAACCTGGCTCACTTTGCTGATC
This sequence comes from Rhodospirillales bacterium, assembly GCA_038143065.1. Classification (GTDB taxonomy): domain Bacteria; phylum Pseudomonadota; class Alphaproteobacteria; order Bin95; family Bin95; genus VMCJ01. The sequence goes on from JAYQLI010000016.1 coordinate 7,337, forward strand.
GTGGTTTGGTAAAGCTCCTTTCTTCGTGCAATCGGTTTTGGACTTCTGGGCGGGATTGGCGCCCACCATGAAGATGTTATGCACATGAAGAGAACCGCCGACCGGGATTATTCGGGAATGATTTTCGCTGGTCTGTTTGGGCGCTGGTGCCAATCAATTCCGAGTTGCTGCACAAGCCGCTACATTAGGGGGGAAAATGTACGAGTGGGCCTTGAGGATAGTCTTTGGGCTGGACGTGGTGAACTTGCCACCTCAAACGCTGTTCAGGTTCGCAAAAGTCAGAAACACAATCGAAAATCTTGGATTAGAAATCGCAACCCCCAAAGAAGCGCGTGAAATGCTGCAACTTAAAGGGGGGCGATCAAGTCGCTTTTTAATTTTTACAAACACTCATTTTAAAGGGTTGTAGCAATACAAAAATCGCAGTTGTTTCAAAAAGTGAAACGGTAACTGAGATTGTAGTCTTAGCATATCGTTTTTGATTGTATTCATTACCTCAGCGGCAAAAGTGCTTTGCTTTGCACTGATTACCGCTGAAGCCTTTTCTTCCAGCTCTTCACCACAAACCAGTCCCAGAGCAAATCAAAATGCTCGAATTGGAATTTAATGAAGCTGTAAGCGCTCGATACACGCTGAGCTGTTTCATTGCAGCTCTCTTCTATGTGTTGGCGAATGATCAAGGTAGCACACTTCAGCAACGAATATCGAATGCTAAAGTGGAGCTGACGAGCAAATACAAGGTTTTGTTTCAAAGTTTGGAAACCTAGGTTGACGCTGATAACGATATTGAAACGAATGGGTTCGCACAGGATCATGACTAAACGACGCATTGTCAGCATGATCCCTGTACTATTCCAGCACTTTTTCAGTGCGCCAACACAAGAAGAAGCAAAGCTGGTGTAATTTTTTATTTACACAATTGAAAAAATACACTGCAAGCAGTTGAAAGTGACAAAAATAATCGAACTACACTATTACATCCCAAAAATTGCACATCAACGTGAGATTAATGCTGGTTTTACGGTTCGAAAATGGTGCTACGAATCGACAACAAAACATCTTCAACGCCGGTAACACTGCACAACAAATCTGTAACGTAATCGTACTTTGCCCCATTGTTGGTCTGCTCGTAATGAGAGACTGACTTACAGAGTATTGTAATACAAAGCTGTTGCTGACTGTTTCCTCGATATGGATGCCAAGTTTGGGCGCCCAACTATCTGGATGTACAACGACTTTGCGCCCACTTTTCTGTAACATATTGACGACCTCTTCAAGCTGTACTACTGACTTCCCAGACTGAACAATTTCCAAACTCAGTTCTTGAGGTAAGTTAACCAAACATAGTTCTTCACTGATGGCGGCTTGACTAAACATCAACGAGCAGCACAGAAGTATTAGCACGATGGTTCGTTTCACTATGACCAAGCCTTTTCCATATGCTCCCGCATGACCTCAATGGCATAGCCTGAGCCATAGTTAGCAGCGACAGTATTGGTGCCATGTCCAAGGATAGCCATCGAGACTGCCTCTGGGCAGCCTGTGTTTCTGAGCTTGTCCTTCATTCTGTGGCGCAAGGAATGCATCGACAGCTTCTTGTCGGTGATGACCTTTCTGAACCGCTTCATCATCATGGCTGATACCCGGTCCATACCTCTTGGTCGGGCATAGCGTTCGAAGACAGGTGCGTCTGGGTCCTTGTCGAGTGATGAATGCCTGCAGGACTTTTGCAGCCTCAGGCGAGAGTGGCACAGAGCGCTCCGAGGGCGCATTCTTTAGGCGTCGCCAGGGGGTAGGTGTTATGTTTATGAACCCTTCATCTAGGTTGCAGTCTGTGACCCTGAGGCCTGCTATCTCTGCAACCCTAGCTCCTGAATCCCGTAGAACAACGAAGAGCGCATTGGTTGTGGGGTCATCTTCGAAGACTGCCTTGAGCTCTTCTACCTGTTCATCACTGAGTGGATGTCTGTCTGCTTTTGAGCTGCCCGCACCTTTTATAAGGAGACCTGCAAAAGGACTGGTCCAATCAATTCCTGTTTCTTTTATATACCAGTTCAGAGCAGCATTGAGTGTGTTCTTATATCTGAGCAACGGAGTTTGGTGCCATGACGGGAAGCAGGTTGTCCCTGTAGGCATTGGCATCTTGGCGTGTGATTGTCTGAACAGGTTGTTGGTAGACCTTAAAGGCCCCAATGGCTGCCTCAAGGTCTGCTTTGCATTTTGCAATCCTGACCTTCAGTCGGTGGTCTGTTGCTTCATACCCTGTTGTTTTGAACTCGGTGTATTGGTCCAAGACATCAGCAAAGCTAGAAGAGCGTTCTGGCAAGACAGCTCCATGCAACAGTGCGAGGGTTTTCTTCGGATACAGACCCTCTAATCTATCAGCCAATGCCATCAGAGCGTATTCCAGGTTATCATCCCAGCCCCTACCTCCAGGCGCTGTGCTGCTTCCTTCCCATATTCTCTTCCACCAAGTGAAGTATCGTGGCTCGGTGGTCTTTACGCTTGATGAGCTCAGCAGACTTTTCAGCACTTGCCTGGGCCCCATCCAAGATGGCTTCCACTTCCGCATGGGCGTCGGACCAGTTTCCAACCACGTCCTTTTTGGTACGACCTAGATTGCGGTACAGATACCCTTTCCCGACACGCTCCACGAGGTTTTTTGGCACACGCCTTCTGTATCGAAAGATACCATCAGCTTTACGCTCTGTGTACAGCGGAAGATTCTGAATTTCGGTGTCCTCATCTTGTTCACCAAAATCTTCACTTTGATTCCTGCATCTGCACTCACCCGTTTTTGACCCAAAAGAGTTCCTTTTGACCTCTGTTTGAGTTCCCTTTTTCAAAGGATAAGCCAAGCATGCTTTGTTTTAAAGGAAAAATC
>JAYQLI010000017.1:0-33572 GCA_038143065.1 Rhodospirillales bacterium
CACCTTAGCGAGTTTCGCGAGTGTGTTTTTTATTTTGTCAGCCAGACATACAGCCAGACAAATGATGGTCAAACCACGTTACTTAGCGTTATCTCATACTTGTGAGAAGCGCTTATTTGGTACGCGCGCGCGCCTGTGCGCGTCGCTGTCCTCTTTGCATGAAAGTGATGTTAAGGCGTTTTTTTGCTGGAGCTCGGGAGGTAGGTTAATGTTCGCTTAGCTAAGCTATTTTGCATAGCCTCAAAGCATAATCAGCAAAATGTTTATCCAGAAAATTTAAACTACTATAATTCACAGTCAGTTTTATCGCTTCGTGTCATTTATTGATTGAGTAGGGTGAAAGCGTACCAATTCCAGCCAATTGCCATCGTTGCTTTTCTAACAACTTTCACAGGTCCAATTTTGTCTAAAGTTTAATCCGATAAGTTTCAGATGTAGCTCGGTTCTATTGTTTTACCGGATTGCGCCGCTTGCATGCATGCGAGCGCAATGGCTAGTGCGGCATGGCCGTCAGCAGCGGTGGCTGATGGTGAGCGCTCGCTCACAACAGCTTGATAAAATTCGTCAAGTGCGTTGAAGAATGACTGATCATAACGCTCGAGAAAAAAATGCTTTAATGGTTCGCGCCCAACGGTTCGTTTTTTGTCCCATCGTACCAAATTATTTTCACGATGATTAAGCGTTTGCACCATGCCGTCATTGCCAAAAGCTTCTAAACGTTGATCAAAACCGTAGTACAGCTGCGGCTATTATTGATATGGACGAGTGCGCCAGATGGCATTTTGAGCGTTGTCATTGTCATATCAAAATCTCCTTCAACACCGATTTGATCGTCAAACATGCACGATCCAGTTGCTGAAACGCTCACTGGCCGTTCACCTGCTATCCAGCAAAGCAAATCAATGTCATGGATAGTCGCATCCACAAAATAACCGCCTGAAGAGCGAACGTATTCTATCGGTGGCGGACTAGGTTCGCGGGACCAACTCATAAGCATGTTAAGCCGGCCGATCTCACCGGTTTTAACTGCTTCGCGCAGAGCTGAATTATCTTTATCAAAACGCCGATTGAAACCAAGCATAAAAGGTACTGGATTTTTCTCCAGTAAGGCCATTGCACGATTTACTCGGGCAAGCGATTGGTCCAATGGCTTTTCGCAATAAATAGCTTTTCCTGCTCGAGCGGCGGCCTCGATATAATCCACGTGAGTGTCTGTTGGCGTGGCGATCACTACCGCGTCGATCGCGGGATCGGCCAGCACCGCATCGAGGTCATCCCTGCACGCCCGCCATTGACCGGCTGCCTTGTTGGCCGATGTGATGCGTGGGTTATATATTATCTCTAATTTTAGCCCGGGATGACTGTTGATCTTGGGGCTATAAACCTTTGCCATGCGGCCCGTACCCATCAGTGCTATACCAAGGCGTTGCATTACGCTTGCTCCTTCAAATCTTGCAGGATCATCGCAGCGGCCTTTTCGCTAATCATGATCGAGGCAGCATTGGTGTTCCCCGTAACAATACGAGGCATTATTGAGGCATCGGCTAGGCAATCCATGGATGCCATAAACCCTCAGACGCGGATCAACTACTGCATTTCCGTCTATCCCCATTTTGCAGGTCCCAACAGCATGCAGTAGCGATAATCCATTGCTGCGACAATACTCTAGCAGTTGGTCATCATTTTGTATGTCTTTGCCCGGTGATATCTCGCATTCCACGCAATCAGACATCGGCGCGGTGGACGCGATCTTCCGTCCGAAACGCAAACCAGCAATTGCAGCGCGCTGGTCAGCCTCATCGGCGAAGAAATTGAATTGGATCTCCGGCTGGTCTGTCGGGGACGCGCCGGAGATCCTGACATGCCCTCGGGAGGAAGGTCGCATGTGTTCGGCAAGAATGGTGAAGCCCGAAAAAGGGTGCGGTTTTAGCTGTTCGTTCGTGCACCATGCCATGAACGTCACCATCATGTCAGGGCGAGCGATCTCGGGGCCAGAGCAGATAAATGTGTTTGAATAATTGCCATTGTCTGCGAAGGGGCCGGTGCGGAAAATCAGGTGGCGCAGCAGTTGCAGCCCGCCCTTAAGCTTATTGTTGTAGAGATCATTGACCGTAGATGAAACGGTGGATCGGTATTCCGCACCGATGCCGAAATGATCCTGCAGGTTCTCGCCGACACCGGGTAATTCGTTTTGCACATCAATTCCGTGGCGCTTGAGCAGCGCGCCAGGGCCAATGCCGGAAATTTGTAAGAGCTGCGGCGAATTGAAGGTGCCGCCACTCAAAATGATCTCCCGCCGCGCTTTGGCCTTGTGCGTGCCGCTGCGGTCGTTCCAACGCACGCCCGTGGCACGCTTTCCTCCAGTGTGATGCGTTCGACCATTGCATGCAGTTTGAGGTCGATGTTCTGTTTGGCAAGACCGCGCAGATAGCCCGCTGCTGTGCTCCAGCGCATGCCTTTCTTCGTGGTAGTTTGGACGTAGCCCGTGCCTTCCTGCTGGGCACCGTTGAAATCGTCATTGCGCGGCACGCCAAGCGCCTCTGAGGCCGCGTGAAAGGCCTCGCCAAGCGCATGCTCTGTGCGAATGTCCGACACAGCGACGGGGCCGCCAGTGCCGTGAAAGTCATCCGGTCCGCGTTCCTGGTCTTCGCAAGATTTGAAATAAGGCAGCACGCTTTCCCAGCTCCAGCCGGTGCACCCGGCCTCTTCCCAAGCGTCAAAATCCTGAGGCTGGCCTCGCATGTAGATCATGCCGTTGATCGAACCTGTTCCACCCAGAACTTTGCCGCGCGGCTGGAACAGGCGACGGTTGTTGAGATGCGGCTCGGGCGCACTTTCGTAGCACCAATTCACCTTGGGGTTGGCATAGAGCATCGAATATCCAAGTGGAATGTGGATGAAAGGATTTCGATCCTTTGCGCCTGCTTCTAATAAAAGCACAGAGTGCCCGCTTTCGGCGAGGCGACCGGCCACTGCGCACCCGGCAGAGCCTGCCCCGATCACGATGTAATCGTAGTCCGAATGCGTCATTAGGTTCTCCCGCAACATTTCAATCTTCATTTTTTTGCATGCGGTGAGCTTGTTCCCAAATACATGAAATGTCAGATTTGGATAATTCGCTTATGGTTTGCCGGGGCCGCTTAGAAATAATGATTGGAATACCCGGCTGGACGACAGGAGATTTTCCTATGACACGCGAGGAATTGTTGCGCATCCTCACCTTTGTCGAAGCAAATCGAGACATATCCGAAAAGCGGACCAGCCTCGCCAGAGTGGATCCTCGCTGGAACATAGTGGCTTATGCCATGCGGCGGCATCTAGAGGGTAAGCTACTTACTATTACGTCGGCAGCTATGGCGGCAGATGTGCCCTATGGTACCGCAATGCGGCGTATCACTGAGCTCATTGATGAAGGGCTGTTACACAAACGAATTAAATCACGCTCTGGAAAGTCTTTTTCTCTGCATCCAACTCGAAAGCTGATCCTTGAGTTTGAGAGCTTTGCAATGCAACTCAAGGCTATGGTGGGAAATACTTTTGGTTTTAATACTGGCGATGGCGAAATCGGTGACTTCTATTTTGGGGGTTATTATATGGCATCACGTACATTGCCTTATCCAAGTGCCATGCGACAGGGCGTTGGTTTGGACAAACCTTTTCGGATCCTGAGCTCCAATGATCCGACCTTCAAAACGCTGAGTGAATTTTCATCCAGTCTAAACGAACTGTGGCGCTAATATCAAAATTGTCAATCTCCCCTTAGATGAATTGCATGACGAAATCATATCGAATGCAACACGCAAATCTTCCCTTTATGATATGGTTGCTTTTGATTTGCCGTGGATTGGTCAGTTGGTAAATGAATCTTTGATCGAACCTTTGGACGATTTTATACGGGAAGATCGCTATAATCCGTCCGACTTTCACAACGCAGCTTATAAGGGATCATCTTGGAACGGTAAACAGTATGGCTTGCCGATACAACCAACGGCAGAATTGTTGTTCTGCCGCGCCGATCTGTTTGCAGAAGCTGGGCTATCCTTTCCAAAAACTACGGATGAGTTGTTATTGGCGGCACGAGTACTGCATCGCTCTGCCTTAAACATGTCTGGAATTGTCATGAATTTCGGCCGAGGCACGCCGATGGCGCACACTTTCATACAAACTCTAGCGGATTTCGGCCAACCAATTATCAATCTCAATCCTTTGGGTGATGGCTTCGACGTGACTGAAATCAATAAAGAAAATTATCGCCCTATGCTTGACACCGATGCGGCACGAGCCGCCGCGGAGTTTTTGCAAGAGATCGCTGAATTTTCTCACAAAGACAGCCTTATTTGCAACTGGGACCGACGGATCAAAATTTTTTCAAAAGGTGAAGCTGCGATGACCTATGGCTGGAGCATCCGGGCTGCTGCTTTCGAGTTGAACTCGAGCTCGCCTGCTTACGGAAACGTTCAATTTTTGGCGCATCCACATGGTCCGGGCACGCACACAGTTACTCCTATCGGAGGGTTTTCTTTAGCAATCCCGTCGGGTTTGAGCGCTGCACGCAAGAAAATATCTTGGAAAGTTATGGAATATATGACGAGGCCCGAAATGCTCAAGTGGTATGTCTTAAATGGTAACCTCACTAGCCCTCGCTTTTCCACAAGTATAGACCCCGAAGTGCAAGCCAGTTCTTTGCTTATAAGTGAGGTCGATAGCATGGAACGACGTGGTGAATTGCAAACCTGGCCCCGCCCGCCGATCCCTGATTTCAGCGACCTGCTTACCATCCTTGGCGACGAAATGCATATGATGTTGCAAGGTGCAGTTTCAGCTGAGGATGCACTTGGAAGATCGCAGAACCGGATCGATAAATTGATGCGTGAGCGGGGCCGCTATTGACTGCTGTCTTATTGTGAATGTTCCCAAGATTCATTTTGGACATCTGAACTGTAGAATGTGGCCAAGACGACCCCCAGACTAGAGGCACTTTCTAAATTTAGCAGTAGGTCGGTGAAGTATGATCGATTTGCTGAGCGCAACTACTAAGGAGGATCATATCATGAAAATAACTAATTTTGCAGTAGCGGCAGTTCTTTCAGTTGGAGTTTTTACAACATCGTCAATAGCAGAACAGCTCAGTATGGCCTTTATCGTAAAGGACATGAATAATCCATACTATGCACGTATGGGGGAAGGTGCATTGCGTGCCGCCGATGAAAAAGGGATTAAACTGTCTTACGTGGCTGCTGAGTTCAACGGCGATATCGAAGGGCAAATTGGCGTTGTGGAAGCTGAGCTAGTAAAAAACCACGACGCAATCGTTCTTGTCCCAATGAATGGAACCGCCTTAATTCCTAAGGTGATGGAAGCTAATTCATTAGGAATTCCAGTCATTACTGCTGATACAAAAGTAGAGGATGGTCCAGGTAAAGTGGAGACCTTTGTTGGCCTTGATGAACGCAGCTCATTCACTGGTATGGCCCAATGGGTCGTGGATCAACTTGGTGGTGAAGGTCAAGTAGCCATTCTTGAGGGCTTTAGGGGCAGCTCAACTGCTGAGCTCCGTTTGCTTGGCATGATGGATGTTTTCGATGCCTATGATGGAATTGAAGTGGTTGCTTCCATAGCTGCAGACTGGGACCAGGAAAAAGGCCTCAAAGTCGCTGAAGACATTCTACAATCGCATCCCGAAGTTGATGCATTTGTTGGAACGAACGATTTGATGGCCTTAGGTGCGGTGCAGGCAGTAAAAGGAGCCGGAAAATCTGATAGTATCATTGTTGTTGGTGACGATGCTATTCCTTCAGCGCTGGCCTCTCTGCGGGCTGGCGACTTGGATGCTACAATAGATGGCAATACCGACCTGGTTGGCTATGAAGCGGTAATGGCCGCCTACCGTCATGTGACCAATGGAGAAGATCTCGACGATTGGATTAAGGTCGAGTCTTCGATCATGACTGCCGAAGATGTCACGGATGACTATCTTGAAGGGCGTGGCATTGAGCTGAAGTAATAAACTTTGTTTGAATAAAAAGTGGTTGGTCTTCTTTTCCAACCACTTACTTCTGGGAAGAAGAGGTTATCGAAATGGTAGGTTCAAATTCACTTGTAGAAATGCGATCTATATCGAAGAATTTCGGTGGTCTTCAGGCCCTAAAAAATGTCAGCCTTGAACTTTATTCTGGCGAAGTATTGGGTGTTCTGGGACATAACGGTGCAGGGAAATCAACTTTAATTAAGATATTGGCCGGCGCTGAGACTTCCAGTGCTGGCACTATCCTTGTTGATGGTCGTGAAACTCAAGTTAGAGGTCCTAAAGATGCGCGCGCTTGCGGGATTGAAACTATTTACCAAGAACTCGCTTTGTGTGGGAACTTGAATGCGCCGTCAAATCTGTACATGGGCCGGGAAATTAATAAATGGGGCTTTCTCGATAAAAAAGCCATGAAGAAAGAGACGGCAAGTGCACTTAGGCGGCTTAATATTCGTATTAACTCGCTTGAGACAGAGGTCGAAGCTATGTCCGGTGGCCAGCGCCAGGCGATTTCTATTAGCCGCGCGGTTCATTTCGACACTAAAATTTTGATCATGGATGAACCGACCGCAGCGCTTGGCATGGACGAGAGTAAGCAGGTCATGGACTTGACTGTTGAACTGAAAAACAGGGTCTCGGCATTATATGGATCAGCCATGATATCCATGAAGTTTACAATTTTACTGATCGGATCACAATTTTACATGGCGGTGAGAATGTCATCACTGGCCCAACACGCGATTTTACAGAAGATGAGATTGTTTCAATGATCATTTCAGGGCGCCCTGTTGAACGTCTTGACTACAAGGAAAAGGTTTAGATCATGCAAATCGCAAACCTGAAATTTAACCCAATTGTTTGGATCGTATTAGTCGCCGTGCTTATGGCGACGATCTCTCTTTTCTTTCTCCATTCTTCTTTACAATTGGTAATATGACAAACTTATCAAAGCAGGTTTCAATTGTTGCCATCCTTGCTGCAGGTCAGGCAGTTGTCATTATTTCTGGTGGAATTGACCTTTCTGTTGGCTCCGTTCTCGCCTTTTCAGCGGTCGTGATTGGGACGTTAATCCAGATGGATATTAACCCAACAGTCGCAATGTTTGCTGGTCTATTTTCTGGAACTTTTGCAGGCTGTATCAACGGCCTAGTCATTACATGGGCGAAAATTCCACCTTTCATCGCCACACTGGGCATGTTGGGGATCGCGCAGGGGCATGGCTCTTGTGATTACTGGTGGTGTTTCGCATCCAGTTTTGTCACCCCTATTTCTTTATATTGGAAATGCAAAACTTTTAGGAATCCCCATTCCTGTGTATTTTGTTGCTTTAACGTTTTTCGCCATCGGAATCATGATGCATAAAACTGTCTTTGGTCAACATGTTTATGCAATTGGCGGAAATGAACGTGGCGCGGCTTCAGGGTATTCCGGTTGATCGTCAGAAGGTCAAGATTTATGCATTGAGTGGGTTCTTGGCTGCAATGGCTGCTGTCGTCATGACAGGTCGCTTGGCTGCAACACCACCCAGTGTTGCGCAGGCTATAGAGCTTCAGGCTATTGCTGCAGTAATTATCGGCGGGGTCAGCTTTGTTGGTGGGCGGGGTCTTGTTTTGACCGCTCTCGTTGGCGCTTTAATCATGGCTATGATTACTAATGGGCTAAATATTTTGGGCATCTCTTCCTTCTATCAACAGGTGTTGATTGGCATTGTGATTATTATAGCTGTGTGGCTAGACAATCTGAAATCGTCTGGCCGTTAGTTGAATATGATTGAACAAAAAAAAAGCCAAAAGCGTTGGTATAGGACTTGTAGGTTCAGGTTTCATGGGGCGTTGCCATGCTAATGCTTTCCGATCTGTAGCAGGATTGTTCGACTTAGCGCTTGAACCAAGTCTTAATGTTTTGGCTGATGCAAACGACGAATTGGCTGCTGTTGCAGCGCAAAGCCTCGGTTTTTCGCGTGGAACAGGTGACTGGCGATGTTTGGTCGCAGATGACACCGTGGACATAGTAGCCATCACAGCGCCCAATCAATTACATGCTCCTATCGCTAATGCAGCCATTGCTGCGGGTAAGACTGTCTATTGTGAAAAGCCGCTATCGAGCACGGTAGCGTCGGCACTTGAAATGACTGAGGCGGCAGAACATGCGGGTGTAATTACGTTAGTTGGTTTCAATTTCTTGCGTAACCCGATGATCAAGTTCGCGCGTGAAATCATAAAGAACGGTGAGATCGAGAGGTCACCGGTTTTCGAGGGCGCCATGCTGAGAACTACATGTCCGACCCCGATATACCGCACTCTTTTAGGACAGATCCGCAGGGCGGCGGGGCTTTGGCTGATATTGGAAGCCATATAATCTCCATGGCGCGCTATTTAATAGGTCCGATTGTTGAGGTCCAGGCGGAATGCCGTACGATCCACACCAGGCGACCGATTGAAGCGGATCTTCTCAGCGCTCTTTTGTCAAGGTAGATGATATGACCCACGCGCTAGTTCGCTTTAAAAACGGGGTCAGTGGTAGCCTTGAAGCTAATTGGGCTGCGACTGCGCGCACGATGGATCTGTCTTGGGAGATTAGCGGTACCAAAGGTGCTCTTGCCTTTACACAAGAGCGAATGAACGAATTACAGCTTTGGTCAAGCATTAAAGGGCGGAGCGGCTACACAAAAGTGGAGGCTGGACCGGCTCATTCACCGTATGGTGCATTTTGTCCTGCGCCAGGCCATCATTTAGGTTTTAATGACCTGAAAGTTATTGAAGTCGCCGAATTACTTGCGGCGCATGCGGGGGGTGCTCCCTGCGGTCCTAGTTTTCGTGAGGCCTATGAAGTCCAACGCATTGTTGAGGCAATGCAGCGTTCACATATTGAACGAAAGTGGATTAAGTTGTGAGCTTTGATAAAATTGGTCACGGTGAAATAAAAAGGCATCAGCCTTAAGCATTGCAGCTACAGTTGATAAAAGACCCCAAAAAGCTGGCGGGCTCGAATTGCTTCTACTGTACTCGGGCACCTTTTTCGAGAAGTCGCACAAAAATGTATTTCTTTAAATTAGATTTTTAGTTCTCGGACTTAAATAAAAATATTTTGTTATTTCTATTATTAAAAATCAAGTTTTCGCGCAGCCCAAGAAATTCCACGTTTTACGATTTCCGTTACATCTGGCACCTTCAAATCCTCAAGGCGATGCCCGATTGAACAATAGAAAATGCGACCCTTATCCCATCTGCGTTTCCAAATTACTGGCACGACAGTGCCTTCGATCCACCATAAATGATCGCCTGAAAAAGTTGTGGTGGCCAACACTTCATTTGAGGCATCGGTTAACATAAAATACTGTTCGGAAAAGAGCTCGAAACTTTTGATCCCTTTTACAATCGGGTCATTGGGCCGGGTAATCGTCACGTCATAAGAAACGAAATCATCTGATGGAATAGGATTATCGGGCTAACCTGGAGGATGGGCGACAAATTGCCCCCCGATCAAAAAGTGATAGGTTGGGCGATCGCGGAAGGCATCCCCATATGACCATGCCATCCGGCTAAGCCGCAGCCCGAGGCAACCAATTTTAGCAGTCCATCCTCTTGTTTTTTTGTCATATTACCAAATTCGGGCTGATGAGAAGATCGCGCGCTTGACCAAATGGGTATGATGACATTCACATCAGATAAGGTTTCGGGCTGCTCTAGAGGCACGAGCGTATCGTAGATTTCAACGTCATATCCGTCCGCTATCAATAAGTCAGAGCACCATTGTGCAAAATCGGTTGGCTTATGGCCTTGCCAGCCCCCTACGAATAACACCGCCTTCATGTGTGTTCCTTTTTCAGATAGCTGATTACAGAGGCCATATCGCGGTTGACATAGCCTTTTTGGCTGGCCTGGTTCAAAATATCTAAGTTCAATTCTGCTTGCGGCATTTGAACATCCAAGCTCTGCGCCAAGCGTGTGGCAAGATCGACATCCTTGGCTGCTAAGCCAACGGTGAACGTAACTTGATGCGCTCGCTCATCCAAATAAAGTGGTTTGCGATAGCGTAACATAGGCGCGCAAGCAGCCGAAGCTTCCAAAGCTTCATAGGCCAAGGGAAGCTCAATGCCTGCGGCTTGGGCGAGGTTAAGCGACTCTGCGGCTGCCTGATTCAAACTGTGTATCACCGAATTGATCGCAAGCTTCATTGTCGCACCTGCAGATTGCTTGCCAAGAATGATCGTTTTTTCGCCCAAAGCGTCAAAAATTGGTAGCAAAGGCTGTGCTATTTCCTCTGACCCACCCACCATAATCATCAATTTGCCCGCTTGAGCGGCTTGGGTGGCGCCGGAAACCGGCGCGTCTATGATAGCAGCACGGCTTGATTGGCTTTGTAATCGGTTGATCCAATTCGGGCTGACAGTGCTCATCTCTATGAACACCATGGCTTTTTTGCCTTTTAATAAGCCCGCCTCACCCAGATAGACGTCCTGAGAGGCGGCATCATCGGCAAGCATTGTAATAACGATATCGCAAGCAGAGGCTAAGGCTTCCGGTGTTTGAGCGATCTGGCACTGCATTTCAGTCGCAAAAGATGCGCTGCGCGCAGGGTTGCGGTTCCAGACTTGAATATCGAAACCAGCATTGATCAGATTTTTGGCCATGGGAACGACCATGCGGCCCAGGCCTGCAATCCCTAATTTCATAGTTTGTTACTTTCAATTATCGGCTCAACTGCATTTTTATTGAATGCACCAACCGCCATCGATATGCAGCATTTGACCGGTCATATAATCGCTGTCATGGCTGGCTAAAAATGCCGCTGTGCCTTTCACATCATCGGGGTAGGAGACGCGTTTGATTACAAGCTCATTATTGGTGATATCTTCGTAAGCTTGCCCTGCCCGCTCTTTGAAACCAATTTCAACTAAATCTTTGTCAAGCTGTTCCCAAAGAGGCGTAACGACCACGCCGGGAGCATACCCGTTCACGGTAATATTATGTTCCGCCAACGAGACGGGACCGCAATGCGTTAACGCCAAACATCCATATTTTGAAGTGCAATAGACGGTCACATCCACCAATGGCTTGCGGGAGGCAATGCTACCAACATTGATCAATTTATATACGTGTTCTTGCGGACCCTGTTTAATCATTTGGCGCGCTGTTTCTTGCATGCCAAGCCACATTGCCTTGGTGTTGACCGACATGATCATGTCCCAATTGTCTTCATCAATATCCATAAAAAACCGTGGCTTATTGAGACCTGCGTTGAACAGGCCGATATTGATCATGCCAAAAGCATCCACAGTGGCGGCCACGGCGGCCACATTGTCTTCGCGTTTGGTAACATCCATTTGAACCGCAATCGCTTTTCCATTGCCGCGCGCATTGATGGTTTCTGCCATTTTATTGGCTAAATCAATGTCTAAATCTCCGAGGCAAACATTTGCGCCCTGTTGCGCAAAATGTTCCGCGTTGGTCGCGCCCATGCCGCGTGCTGCGCCGGTAATTAATATGTTTTTTCCTGCTAATCTTTGCGGATCCATGGTAAAAGCCTCCCATTGCACTTTTGATATTTTATAATCGGTTCCAATTACCGATCCATCATTGTCAAAAGATTTCCCGGTGCAAAATTCGAATGCATCCAAAATGAATTTAATTAATCCAAACTGGACTAATTTATGGTTCTGAATTTTGACTTTTGGTTGTTGGCTTGAGAGAGCTGCGAAAGTAGCAAAACATTTAGGGAGGACGAACATGTCTTATTTGAATAAGGTGGCCGGGGTTGCAGTTGCGGCAGGCGTCGCACTGGGCGGCATGGCCACATCAGTGCTGGCTGCATCCATTGTTTCTTTTAACGGACCCGCAGGGGAGGCTTATGTTGGCCGTTTCATTAAAGGAATTAAAGAAACCGCAGCCTTAAAAGGCTTCGATATTAAAGTTTATGAAAACCAATACAACCAAGCCGAACAGGATCAACAAGTGCAACAGGTTTTGGCGACGGGCCAATTGCCTGATGTGTTCATCTGGTGGCCTTCTGATGCAGTCGCAGGTTTGGGTTCGCTGCGCGCCTTGGCCAAAACTGGCGTACCTGTTTTGAAAATAAACCAGCTGCCAAACGAGCAGGACAAGCAATATATTTTTGGATATGCAGGTCCAGATGATCGTTTGCGCGCGCAATGCCGGTTATATGATGCGTGAAGCAGCGGCAGCGAAAAAAGCAGCGGGTGGGACAGGCTTCAATGTTCTTGCCTTGTCATACCCCCATTCTTATGGCGGTTATGGACTGTCTATCAATGCCTTCAAAGAAGCCATCGCTGGCTCAGATTTGAAAATCATTGGCGATGTGGATGAAGGCTTTGGTCAAGCAAATGGCTATAAAGGCGCGGCGAAAATGATCGCGGCTTTGCAAGGGCAAAGTATTGATTTCGTTTATGGAATGGATGATGCGATCTTGACAGGCGGTATCAAGGCTTTGGAAGAAGCTGGCATGGTCATGGGCGAAGATGTGATTGCTGTTGGAACGGTCTGTAATGGTGACAAACAGCTGATTGAAGAAGGGAAGCAGTTTGGAACAACGCTGCAATCTCCGCTTCATGAAGGACAATTGGCTATCAAAATGGTAGAAGAATACCTGAACACAGGTAAACTGGCCAATTACATTAATTTCACGCCAAACCCTCAGTGACTAAAGATACGATCGAAACCACGGCGCTACGTGGTTATGATGGTAAACTCTATACAATCGAAGAGCTATGCTCGGGCGCTTGGGCAGACTAACGGCCCCAAAACAGTATCTCTGCCGGCAAAAATCCGGCAGAGATATCCATTTTGAACGGAATAAATAAATGACCGAATTGTTGAAATTATCCGGTGTTTCACGCTCATTTGGCGCAATTCACGCCTTAAAGGCCGTTGATTTCGAAATCGAAGCCGGCGAAATAATGGGTTTGGTTGGAGAAAACGGGGCTGGCAAATCAACTTTGGTAAAAATTATCAGTGGATTTGACGATGGATATACTGGTGATTTCGTCCTGAACGGGAAAAGCCAACGATTTTCAAGCCCTCTTAAAGCTGAGCGGGCGGGTGTCGCCATCGCACAACAAGAGCTGAGCTTGATACCGGCAATGAGCGTGGCTGAAAACGTTTTTATTTCTGGTGAGCACGCTCCGGTTTTTGCCACAAAAAGCAGTTTGGCGCGCAAAGCAAGCCCGTTTCTAAAAGAGGTTGGGCTTGAAGACGTAGATCCTTATATTCCTGTCGAACGCTTGTCTGTTGTATAACAACAATTGGTTGAAGTGGCGCTACTGCTTGCGAAACAGCCGCATATTTTAATCATAGATGAACCAACGGCGGCGTTGGGAGAAAGCGACTCTATTCGCATTCTTGCAATGGTTCAGCGGTTGGCCCAACGCGGTAAGTCGATTATTTACGTCAGCCACCGCATGGATGAAATCTTCAAAATTTGTGATCGGATTACCGTCTTGCGCGACGGTCAAAGCCAAGAAGCCCGGACTGCAAAAGAGCTTGATGTGTCCTCCTTGGTGGAATTGATGTTGGGCCGAGAGCTTGCAAACATGTTTCCTGCCCACCCCGAAATTCTGCGCACAAAACCTCTGTTAGAGGTTTGCGATGTTTGGCCCGATGGGACTTTAGAGCCGTTTAACTTTGCCGTATATCCTGGCGAAATCTTGGGCTTGGCAGGGCAGCTTGGATCTGGGTCAGGCGATGTTTTAGCCGCGATCTCAGGCGCGCGACAATCGCGCAGCGGGCACATTATTTATAACGGCGAAAGTTTTCTGCCCAAATCGCCAAAAGAGGCAATCGCCCGTGGTATCGCATATTGCTCGGATGATCGAAAACTAGATGGTTTATTTCTTGGACGTCCGATAATAGAAAACCTGACCTCGCCCGCTTTGGGGGCGATTTCAAATCGCGGCATAATTGACTTGATAGCCGAACGCGATCTTGCTCTATCAAATGGTACAAAATTTACAGTAGATGTGACCCGGCTTGATAATGAAGCAGGCGTTCTATCGGGGGAAATCAACAAAAAGTCGCATTGGGAAAATGGCTGGCAATCGAGCCTAAAATTATCTTGGTGAATGAGCCGACACGCGGCGTGGATGTTGGTGCGCGCGCCGAGATTTATGCAAAGCTGCGCGATTTAGCAAATGATGGTGCCGCGGTTGTTTTCGCGTCTACGGATATTCAAGAGGTTACCGGTCTGGCAGATCGAGTGATTAGTTTTTATCGTGGGATGCAGGTGGGTGAATTGGCGTTAAGCGACATCACACCCACCAATGTTTTGCAACAAATAACCCATCCTTTTGGGGATGAAGACAAACAGATAAAGGTGGTGTCCTAATGCGCAGCACTTCTCGTGGTATGACCGCAAAGCTTGAGGGTTTGGTTCAGAATTATTCTGGGTTGGTGGTCTCTCTGGTGGCGCTTTTTTTGGTCATTTTCGTTGTTGGAATGGCAACAGCGCCAAACTTTTTGACTGTTTTTAACCTTAAAACAATCGTGAGAGATGCCGCTTTGGTGGGCATCATGGCGATTGGGTTGACCTTTGTAACCCTATCGGGGAATTTCTTCCTGTTGTCGTTAAAAGAAACCGCTGCGCTTAGCATCATTGCTTTTGCAACTTCGATGTCGGCAGGCTACGGCTTTGAGATTTCCTTTTTGTTTACAATGGTCATTGCGATCCTGACAGGCAGCGCGCAGGGCGTGCTAATCGGTCTTGGCGGAAATCCGATTGTTGTAACGCTTGGAGCCGCTGGATTGCTATATGGTCTTGGCGCCTATTGGAGCGACAATCTGGTAGTGTCTTTTCGCCGACCGCACGGGGCAGAATGGCTTGGTACAGGATCTTTCTTGGGCCTTCCCAATATAACCATTGCCTTTATTCTCATAGCGCTTGTAGCCGAGTTAACCTTACGGTTCACAAATTTTGGTCGGCAGGTGTATTTGATTGGTGCTAACCGCGCGGCGGGTCGTGCAACGGGGCATGAAAATTTTGCTATGGCTATTAAAACTTGTACGATTGCATCAGTCTGCGCGGCTTTTGTGGCTATCGCATTTTCGGCGCAAGTCTCAAGCGCTCAAGTGAATTACTTTTCATCTGAATTTGGGTCGAGCGGGGATATGACGATTATGGTGATCGCGACGGTCATGGTGGGGGGAATTCCATTATGGGGGGTATGGATCAACAATTCGTTCGAGTTTGGGGGCAGTTTTCATCTCTTCTGTGGATAATATGATGGTGCTGCACGGGTTTAATTCCGGTCCAAGGGTGTTGGCGGTTGGATTGATGATTGTTTTTTCAATTATGGTGTTTGCGCTTGTGCGTCGTGGCAGCCGGTCGCAAGAATAGGATAGGCTTATGAAAAATATTAAACATTGGATCGTTAAAAATCCTGATTTGGCGTTTGCGGTCTTATTGGCGATTTGTGTCTATTCTTATTTCGCGTTGACGAATGAATTCTTCGCCACGCACCGAACCGGCTATGCTATTATGGAACGGTTCGCGGTATTGGGCCTTGTGGGGCTGGCGCTGACATTGTGCATTATCGCTGGTGAAATTGATTTGTCGATTGGGTCTAACGCGGCCTTGGCTGCGGTTATTGTAGTGCGTTTTACAGATAGTTTAGGGGCGGTTACCGCCCTGTTGATTGCTATTCTTATCTCTACGCTTGTGGGCGCGATACAGGGCTATTTTATTGCATATTTGCGGGTAAGGGCGATCGTTCTGACGGTTGGAACCTTAATGTTATTGCGCGGGTGGCGTTATTTGCGGCGCAAGAGAAGACAGTGATGTTGACTGATTTTCGCGTGCCCGACTTTATCTCCACCAAAATGTTCGTTTATTTTTCACCTGCCAGTTTTTTGGTGATTGTGATGTTTATTGTTGTTGGTTTGTTTATGACCTTTACCCGGTATGGCCGCGAGATTTATGCGATTGGCGGGGCGCGCAAAGAGGCTATCGCTGCGGGGATTTATTTGAAACGCCCAATGATCATTGTATTTGCTATTTCCGGGTTATGCGCTGGCTTGGGAGGGTGCATTATTGGTTTGCGCTCGGGCACGGCTCAGGCCTTGGGTTTGCAATATCTTTTGCTGGCCGGCACAGTTGCTGCTTTTATTGGCGGTGTATCGATTCTTGGCGGCAAAGGCGGCGTTGTCGGGGCTGCGATTGGAACGTTAACGGTCAATTTCTTAAATACAGGATTGGTTTTCAACGTCACGCCGGCTTTTATGATCCAGCTTTATTTAGGCATTTTATTGATGGTAGTGATTATGTTCCAAACTGGTAGTCGGTTGTTTGAAGGATATGAGAGGCGCAAGCAATTGCTCTCTGACGTTGATATTCGCCGATTGGATTTACTCGTGCGCAAAAACGCATTTAAGCCCCCGCCATAAATATCCAAATTGGATTAATCCAATTTGGTAATTATACATGGTATCCTACAGACTGGCTGTAAATGGAAATCTGAGGGTGCGCCATGCCATCATCCAAATCGAATATTCGCCGCATAACATATCCGCGAAGTCGGCATCGCGACGCGCCGGAAGGGCCGTATGAAACAACAGATATCCGACCAAAATCTGGCGTTGCAAACGCAGAATTGGAAAGCTTTCTTGATTTTGTCGAGCAATTTGACATGGAAATGGAACGCTCATTGTCTATCAAGAAAGGCTATAGCGAAACACGCATTCTCGGAACGCTTCTACGGGATCATCTCTCGGGTAAAACATCTACGACCTCGTCTTTAATCGGCGCCTCTGGAATGAGTTATGGCACGGCCATTCGCGCGGTTGAGGCAATTGAGAACCGGGGGCTTTTGCTGCGCCGACCGCGCACATCCAGCGGTAAATCATTTTCGTTGCATCCGACTGAAAAACTGTTGAGTGAATGGCAAGAATTTGCCAGACGGGCGCGGGCGGCTTTGCAAAGTACCTGGGGACTTACGGGTTCAAAAGATGCGTCCGATTATTATTTTGGAGCCTCTTATTCCACTGGAAAAGTTTTACCCCCGCCTTCGATAATGAGCGTCAAGCTTCCGCTCAGCGGAAACCTTAGATTATTGGAACATGCCGATCCGACGTTCATGGCGATGCAGGCCTTGAAGCGTCAATTTGAAAAAATCTTCGGTTTGTCTATCAAAAGCCGCGCCTTGTCGATTGACCGCTTGCGCGAGGAAATACTAGAAAATGCCAGCCTTGCCAAATCAAGATATGATATTGTTGCCTGCGATTTGCCTTGGTTCGGTGAAATGGCACAAGCGGGCTATTTTCTTCCGTTGGATTCATTTATTAAAGCCGAGCGATTTGACACCCATGACTTTCACCTCAAAGCTTTGGCCAGCGCCCGCTATAAGGGGGTGCAATATGGTTTGCCAGTTCAAACAACGCCTGAACTCTTGGTCTATCGCAGCGATGTGTTTGCCGAGTTTGGTTTAACCCCGCCTCTAACAATTGCCGATACGCTTTCTGCGGCCAAAACAATCCATTCGCCATTCAAGGGGATGACGGGAATGGCTTGGAATGCCGGACGCGGCACACCTTTGGGCCATTCATTTTTATTCGTCATGGCCGCCTTTGGACAACCTGTTTTAAATTTATCGCCTTCTGCAGATGGGTTTGACGGAGAGCATGTGGAAGGAGAGAATTTCCGTCCCATGTTTGATTCCGACGCGGCGTGGGAGGCGGCGGAGTATTTCAAAGAACTCATCGATTATTCGCCGCGTGGCATTTTAAACATGTCTTGGTTTGACCGCGCGGTTTCATATGCTGAAGGCAATTGCGCCATGGCGCATTGCGCGACTTTGCTCGCACCATTATTTGAACTGGATAAAACATCCCCCGCGTTTGAAAAAACAGAATATCTACCGCTTCCGGCAGGTCCAAAGGGACGGTCTATTGCGCCAATCGGAGGATACGCGCTGGCCATTCCTGCGAATGTTGACCCAGCGCGGTTTGATCCAATTTGGACGGCTTTGACGTCGCTAACATCAGCACAAACCGTCAAACTTTATATAGAGAATGGAAGTTTGGTAAGCCCGCGGTTTAGTGTCAGTCAGGACCCTGAAGTTCAAAAGATCTCACCGCTGATTTCGATTGTGGATGAGATGGCGCGAACTGGGGTTTTGCAAATGTGGCCACGCCCGCCAGTGCCTGAAATTACGCGCTTAATTGCGATGATAGGAGAAGAAATGCATGATGCTTTGCTGGGAGACAAAACGCTTGCGACGGCGCTACAAAATTCACAAAACCGTGCCGATCGCCTCATGCGCGAAAACGGGCATTACTGATCCCATGAAAATCCAAATTCGAGCTGCTCGAGGAGATATAAAATGACCACGCCCAATGCCTTACATCCTAACGTGTTAACGCCAGCTGATCTTGAACCAAATTGGCGCTGGGAGGGTCGTTTACCAGCCTGGGGGCACACATCGGTTGATTTTGAGCGGCGCGTTGATCATGATCGGTTGCGTCGCTACCGCCTAAGTCGCACGCGCCAAGCTTTGAAAGCCTCGAATGCAGGCACGCTATTACTCTTTGACGTGAACAATATCCGCTATGTTTCGGCGACTAAAATCGGCGAATGGGAGCGCGATAAAATGTGCCGTTTTTGCCTCTTAACAGGTGATGATAGCCCATATGTGTGGGATTTTGGGTCTGCTGCAGTGCATCACCAAAAATATTCTGATTGGTTGGAGCCAGATCATTGTTTGGCCGGTGTGGTCGGTATGCGGGGGACGATTCCGCCCGAGTTTGGGTTGATGAGGAAATACGCTAAGCAAATCGCTGGATTGATCAAAGATGCAGGTATGGCTGATATGCCTGTTGGGGTCGATTATGCGGAAACGGCTATGTTTCACGCGCTTCAAGAAGAAGGCATTAATGTGATTGATGGCCAACAGATCATGCTGGCCGCGCGTGAGATCAAGAATTGGGATGAAATTCAACTTCTCACCCAAGCTGCGAGCATGGTGGATGGTGTTTATCATATGATCTATGAGGAACTGAAACCCGGTGTTCGTGAAAATGACATCGTCGCCTTGTCAAATAAAATGCTTTATGAAATGGGCTCTGATGATGTTGAGGCAATCAATGCCATCTCAGGAGAGCGGTGTAACCCGCATCCTCATAATTTCACAGACCGACTGATCCGTCCTGGCGATCAGGCATTTTTCGATATTTTGCAAAGTTATCAGGGATATCGCACTTGTTATTACAGAACCTTCAATGTTGGACGAGCAACGCCGTCTCAAAACGATGCTTATATCAAGGCGCGTGAATGGCTCGAGGCGTCGATCCAAATGATCAAGCCGGGCGTGAGTACAGATAAAGTGGCCGAGGTTTGGCCAACGGCGGAAAGCTTGGGATTTCCAAATGAAGACGCGGCTTTTGGGTTACAATTTGGCCATGGTCTTGGTCTGGCCTTGCATGAGCGCCCTATTATCAGCAGGGCGGTCAGTATTGATCATCCAATGGAAATAAAAACAGGCATGGTGTTTGCGCTTGAAACCTATTGTCCTGCCACTGACGGCTATTCAGCCGCACGTATCGAAGAAGAGGTCGTGGTGACGGATACGGGCTGCGAAGTGATTAGTTTATTTCCCGCCGAAGAGCTGCCGATTGCCAACCGCTATTAAACAATTTTGGGTGTGGCGTAGTTTGCACAAGCAGTTCAAATCATGAGTATGGAATATAATGCCTAAAAAAAACCAAACAAATTCTGCGGAATATATGCGAATGTATATGCAGATGATGCGTATTCGGGCTTTCGAAGATAACGCAAATCAATTATATCTATCTGCCAAAATGCCAGGTCTTACGCATATGTATTCAGGGCAAGAAGCGGTAGCTGTTGGGATCTGTGAAGCGTTAACGACCAGCGATAAGATCACGTCAACCCATCGTGGTCACGGCCATTGCCTGGCCAAAGGCGCGGATCTGAAGCTGATGTTTTGTGAACTTCTGGGCAAAGAAGAGGGCTATTGCCGTGGCAAAGGCGGATCGATGCATATTGCCGATCAATCAAATGGCAACTTAGGAGCAAATGCTATTGTGGGGGGCTCAATGGGTATCGCGACAGGGGCTGCCTTGTCGGCTAAGCGCTTAGGAACCTCTGATATTGTGGTTTGCTTTTTCGGCGATGGGGCTACGGCGCAAGGCTTGATGTATGAGGTTATGAATATGGCCGCGCTGTGGAAGCTTCCGGTGATTTATGCCTGCGAAAACAATCTCTATGGCGAATACACCAAGGTTGAAGAAACGCTGGCTGGCGATATCACTGCGCGCGCAGAGGCTTTCGGAATTGAGGCCTTGCAGGTGGATGGGCAAGACGTATTGGCGGTGAATGAGTGCACGCAGCGCCTGGCTGAACGCTGCCGGAAAGGCGAGGGCCCATTTTTTATGGAACTGCTGACCTATCGCTATCATGGGCATCATGTTGGCGATATTAACCGAGAATATTACCGTTCAAAGGAAGAAGAAGCCGAGTGGAAAAACAACCGTGACCCGATCAAAAATTTTGGGGCCTGGTTAACGTCGCAAGGAATTGCTTCTGAAGACGAGTTAAACGCCTTGCAATCGGAGATTAAAACCGAGGCTTCAGAGGCGGTGGAATATGCTTTGAACGCTGCTTATCCCAGCGAAACAGAGGTGGGTTTGCATGTTTTTGCAGCCACGCCGCAGATGGGAGAAGAGCATGCGTGAAATCACTCTTTCTAAGGCTGTTAATGAAGCGATTGCCGAAGAGATGCGGCGCGATGAAACAATTTTTTTGCTTGGGGAAGACGTTGCTGAAGCGGGCACTCCGTTCAAAATACTTTCTGGTCTTGTCGAAGAATTTGGAACGGATCGCATTGTTGATACTCCGATTGCTGAGCCCGGGTTTATGGGCATAGCGGTCGGTGCTGCGATGACGGGCAGCAGGCCAATCGTAGATTTGATGTTCGGCGATTTTCTATTTTTAATCATGGACCAATTATGCAACCAAGCGGCAAAAACCCATTATATGTCGGGGGGCAAGCTCAATGTACCATTGGTGCTACGCACCAATTTGGGCGCCACCCGTCGGTCTGCCGCGCAGCATAGTCAATCTTTGCATGCTTTGGTGGCGCACATTCCTGGTTTGAAAGTGGCTCTTCCGTCATCAGCCTATGAGGCGAAAGGGCTTTTGAAAACCGCTATTCGCGACAATAATCCAGTGGTAATTTTTGAAGATAAGCTCATGTATAATGATAAGGCGCCGGTGCCAGAGGAAGAGTTTCTTATTCCGTTTGGGGTGGCAAATATAAAGCGAGTGGGCACTGATATCACCCTGATCGCAACCTCATCGATGGTTCAAGTCGCCGAACAAGCCGCTGATATATTGGCAGAACAGGACATCAGTGCCGAGGTGATTGATCCGCGCACGATCGTACCCCTTGATGAAGAAACCTTGATCGCTTCGGTGAAAAAAACCAGCCGAGCAATCGTGATAGATGAAGGCCATCAGAGCTATGGAATTACCGGAGAAATTGCCAGCCGACTGACCGAAAAGGCATTCTATCATTTAGATGCTCCAGTCATGCGGATGGGGGCAATGGATGTGCCGGTGCCGTTTTCTCCAGTGCTTGAGGATTTGACGGTTCCAACCCCTGCCGGCGTGGCTGAGATGGCAAGAAAACTATTCTCAGGCGAGTTGATCCATGCCGCATGACGTGATCATGCCCGCCTTGGGGATGGCACAAGAAACCGGTGTAATCCTATCTTGGTTGAAAAAACCAGGGGATCAGGTTTCGCTGGGTGATGCCTTGATGGAAGTGGAAACAGATAAAGCTGTTATGGAAGTTGAGTCATCTGCTGCGGGGGTTTTGAGCGATGTAAAAGCAGCTGCCGGAGAGAGTGTGCCGGTAGGGCAGGTGGTTGCGGTGATTTTGGATCCTGAAGAGGTGTTAAGCACGCAGATAAGCCCAACAGAGAAGCCCAGTGGGGTTGCCCCGCATGGTGCTACATCAACAGAGGCAATCCCTGCAAATATAGATGTGACATCGCAGATAGTTATGCCAGCCCTTGGTATGGCACAGGAAACCGGGCGTGTGATCGCCTGGCATAAACAGGTTG
The DNA here is from genome assembly GCA_038143065.1 of Rhodospirillales bacterium. GTDB lineage: Bacteria > Pseudomonadota > Alphaproteobacteria > Bin95 > Bin95 > VMCJ01. Next base: position 22,117 of record JAYQLI010000017.1, read on the forward strand.
GTGAGGAAACGGATGTTGATGATATTCTGCTTGAAGTAGAAACGGATAAAGCCACTATGGAAGTGCCTGCGGGAAAAGCTGGCTTTGTAGCCAATTTATTCGTGGGCGCTGGTCAAGAGGTTCCGGTAGGTTCTGTTATTGCGACCCTTTCGAATGTTAAACCTTCGGGTATTGCCGCGCCTCAGCAGCCGCTTACAAAGCCCATTACAGTTCCAGCCGAGACACCGACCTCGGTTGCAATGTCATCTGTCTTAAAACCCCGCTTTATACAACCGGGAAGCCAAACAACGGATGTAGTGGCAGGTTCAGGGAAAATTTTGGCCTCACCAAAAGCGCGGCGTTTGGCCTTAGAAAATGACTTAGATTTGAACCTTTTGGCAAAGGCTGGATATGCTCAGCCGTATCACGTTGCTGATCTTGAGCGCTTTGATGACTTGCCTCAACTAAAAACAGAAAAATCTGTCTTAGGAAATAATAAGCGCATTAATGCGGCTATTCCCGTCATTGGTGTAGAAAGCTTTCTCGCAAAGTTAAGAGAGCAGGCAGATATTGAAATATCTGACTATTTGGTCTGGGCCAGTTTTGCGTCTGCTGCTTGGCGGAATCAAAATCAAACACATGCAGCGGTGATCGTTGAAGTCGCAGAGCTTTTAACGCCAATTGGAATTTATGAAAACTTAGACACGCAGCGCCTTTCGCGTGCGGTGCAATGCAATACCCAAAATCCGCCCAATTTTATAATTCGAACCCTGAGTAAAAGTTTAATTACTGCTCTGCACTTGGATCACAGCTGTCCCAGCATCACCGTCCAAAAAACAGCCACGGATTATCTGATATCATTTGAATTTTCTGCCAATGCTATGTCTGACTTCGCAGCTGTGGCGTTTATATCAGATTTTGCGGCGCGTTTAGAAAATCCGTTGAGACAGCTACTTTAAGGGAATGGAGACTATCGTCATGCAAACTAACCTTTATATTGATGGGAATTGGGTGCCAAGCCAGTCCGCCCAGCGCTTTGATGTGGTGAACCCTGCAACAGAGGATGTGATTGCATCGGTTGCCTCTGCGGATATTTTTGATGCCGATTTGGCATTAAATGCGGCTTCCATCGCCATGCAAGAATGGGCTGCACGATCGCCTCGGGATCGTTCGGAAGTTTTGCGCAAAGCTTGGGAATTAATGACGGCGCGATTGCCAGAATTTGCACGTTTAATCACGCTAGAAAATGGCAAAGCAAATGCCGATGCGATGGGAGAAGCCACCTATGCTGCCGAGTTTTTTCGCTGGTTTGCCGAAGAGGCGGTGCGCGTAGACGGTCTGATTGCGCATGCGCCCGCTTCAGGGGCACGGATCATTGTTCAGCATAAGCCAGCCGGGATTGCGGTTTTGGTGACCCCTTGGAATTACCCTGCGGCTATGGGAACGCGTAAAATTGCACCTGCTTTGGCGGCCGGTTGTGCGGTCATTATAAAGCCAGCATCGGAAACGCCTTTAACAATGCTGGCGCTTATGCCGCTTCTAGAAGAAGCTGGGGTGCCCAAAGGGGTGGTCAACGTTCTTCCATCCCGCAACACCGGCGTGCTGGTTGATCATATGTTACATGATCCGCGCGTGCGGGTAGTCAGTTTTACAGGGTCGACTGAAGTGGGGCGTAAGTTGCTTCATTCTGCGGCTGACCAAGTCTTGAAACCGGCTATGGAATTGGGGGGGAATGCTCCTGCGATTGTTTTTGAGGATGCTAATCTTGATGTGGCGGTGGAAGGCGTGATGCTGGCAAAAATGCGCAATTTGGGCGAGGCCTGTACCGCGGCAAATCGAATTTATGTGCATTCAAGTATTGCGCCAGCCTTTACCGAAAAGTTCACATCTGCCATGGCGGAGTTGAAAATCGGCAATGGTTTAGAGGCAGGCATAGATGTAGGCCCTCTGGTCAATGCAGATACCCGCAATAAGGTGGATGCATTCGTGCAGGACGCGGTTGCAAAAGGCGCCAAAGTGGAACTTGGGGGCGTGTTACCTTCGGGAAAAGGGTTTTTTACCCGCCCACAGTATTGTCAGGCGTTCCAGAAACTGCAGATTGTGTGGGGGATGAAATTTTTGGACCTGTTGCAGCGCTTCAAACTTTCAACGATCAAGAAGATGTAATTCGCCGCGCCAATGATACCGAATATGGACTGGTGGCCTATGTATTCTCGGAAGATATGAAGCGCGCTTTGCAAGTTTGTGAACGGCTGGATTATGGAATGGTCGGCTTGAACCGCGGGTTGGTCTCTGACCCAGCGGCGCCTTTTGGCGGCACAAAACAATCTGGCCTCGGCCGCGAGGGAGGGCATGAGGGCATGCATGAGTTTATGGAAACCCAGTATATCTCAGCCAGTTGGTAGGATAATTTAATGGAGGTTCAGGCATCACCAAGCGTGCGGGCTTATGCGGCTGAAAAAAATGTGACTTTGGGTGACGTAGCAACCTCGCTTAAACGGAGCGTGCTGGGTAAAGAGGATATTGACCGCTTTTGCGCAACTCCAAACACAAATTTAGGCACCAGTGTTGCGCCAGCCGTGGAAAATTCAGCAAAATATTGGGCGATTGACCACGCTCAATTCGGACCCATTAGCCTAGAACCCTTGACCCGCATTGAGCAGGTCGCAGAAGCGAATCTTTCAGCTGCAAATGCGATGATTCCTCAAGTGACGCACCATGATTATGTCGAGATCAGTGCCATTGAAGCATTTCGCGAAAGAGTGAAATCTGAAGCTCAACAGCGCGGTGTTAAATTAACCGCACTGGCCTTTCATCTTAGGGCGCTCGCCGAATGTTTGCTCAAATTCCCGCGCTTCAATGCATCTATCTCCGCGGATAAAAAACATCTTATATTGAAGCAATATGTGCATATCGCACTTGCGGTTGATACACCCCATGGATTGGTTGTTCCTGTTCTGAGACATGTGAATGAAAAAGGGTTATGGGACATCTCGAATGAAGTCTCAGATTTAGTGGAGAAAGCACAGTCGCGCAAATTGCGACCTGAGGAATTGGCAGGCGGCTCGGTCACAATCTCCAATCTTGGGCGGCTAGGCGGGACGGCTTTCACTCCTATTGTAAACCCGCCTCAAGTGGCAATTCTTGGGCTATCGCGTAGCGAATTTAGACCGTATTGGGATGGTTCTACTTGGCAGGCTATTCCGACAATTCCGTTGGATTTAAGCTATGATCATCGCATAATAAATGGAGCTGATGCTGCAAGGTTTATGAATGCGTATCGTAAATTTATAAGTATGCCAGAACTTATGTTTTCATAACAGCTATAAGCTAAACCTCCTCAAGATATTCCTGCCCGCCTTCCTTTTCTGTCACGAGTTTGAAATCTTCTTTTGGGCAGTCTGCCTTTTTTAAAATCAGTTGCTAAAAAATCGCTGTAGTAACGCGCTAGGCGCTCGGTAAAGTGGAAACTTTCATCGATATCATCCGAGGCCAAATTTATCGCATCTGTTTCATTCATTGTGTAGCCATATCTATTCGTACTTTAAAAAGTCGTGGATATTGACTTTAGTGTAAAGGAATTTTTTGATACTTCGTATCACAAATTTCTGTACGTGCTTAATCTTGAGAGACAGCGCCCACTTATGATTTTTGATTTTTTGATCTAAGTGCGCATGATGCGCATGACTTTTTCCAATAAACTTATTTTCTTTCGCAATATTGCGCACGGATCACCATACCAAGCATTAGGCTTCAAATAAATATGAAAAATCATATACTTAAATATAACTTAAAAGTGGCCAAGAAAACTGATGCGCACATGCGCAAATTTTCTAATGTCAAAAATCAAAGGTTATATCGTCGTCATGCGCATCAGTTATACGCACAAAACGCACCTGATCGCGTCGGTTGCCAGAGTTGAACTTCCCAGTTTTTTCAAAGCCCGCCATGACGAGGCAGTTTGACATTCGCCGCAAATCTCTTGGGGTGATTTTTTGAGGATCCAAAAGATCACCATCCACCCCAATCGATGGGAAGCATTTGGCAAATGCCTCTTTAATAGAAACCTCAGTCATGCCAGATAGATGCTGCCGAATTAACTCGACCCAGATATCGCTTTCTTGTCGCAGCTCTGTCTGTTGCGCTGCATACAGAACATGTTGATCTGTGAGCCACCATTTTGGCTCTCGTTGATATTCCGCATATGCCGCTGCCCAAATTGCATCGCGATCCCGTTTTAAACCAGCTACGTCAATCTTGGTTGTTTTAACTGGCAGAAATCGCCTGTTTCCAGTTTCGTCCAAAGCCCAGTCATCGCGGTTTGTGGTTGCAATGAAAACGCAGCGGCGGGGGTATATAATTTCATTGCGCTTATACGCAGGCCTATATTTCTCTTCTTGTCTGCTGATGAATGCTTTTTGCTGTTCGATTTTGGCTTTTTCCCTGGAAGGCCATTTCGGCAAGCTCTATGCACCATGCACCCACAATATAATCAGAGGCGTCTTTTGAGCCCATTGGGGCATACTGTCCTTGAACCAATCTAATCCGAATAATGCCCGCAATCCTGAGCTTTTGCCTATGCCCTGTTTGCCTTCCAAAACAATAACTGTGTCCGCTTTGCAGCCAGCATTTACCGCACGCGCAACAGCTTGTTTTAGAAAGAGCGATGAAGCCACACGAATGAAGTCCTGATGCTCGTCATTCTCCGGCACGACACCAAAATAAGTTTCAAAGACGGTGGCTATATCAAGTTCACTTTCATCAAGCCCTTCTAGGTAATGTCGAACAGGGCTAATAGTTTGCTCGTCGCAAGCTGCATTTACCGCATCAATTACAACTTGCTTATTCACATTGCCCCAATTGCGTTGGATCCACATTTGAACTTTTGTGTAGTCATTGTCACCAATAGGCCGTGGTTTAAAGTGAGCTGGGTTCCCAGTATCATATGGCGGCTTGGAAATGATCATTTCGCGGTTAGCAAGCTCATCAAACGCAAAGATTGACGACCAGCGCTCATCTTCGGTTAACATTGCATAAACGTTTGCGGTATTTCGTACTGCGTCATCGCCAAACTTGGCACGCGCTCCATCGATCATAGGCTGCACCTGCTTGCGTGTTTGCTCGATGTTGTATCCGTCAGTGGTCAAGCCATCCGTTACAGCGTGAATAGCTTCGTCCGTTTTTCCTTCAGCCACCAGACCTTTGGTGAGCCGCAAGAGACTGCTGTTCCATTGGCCTTCGTTTTGGCTTTTTGCGGCTAAGTCTTGGGCTGTTAAAATCGTCGATTGGCGAGCTGCAGATTTGGCCTGCGGTGCTGACTTTCTTTCGAACTTGGGCTGGAGCCTTGCAAACATTTGGTCGGGGTTATTCGACATATTTACCTCCCATCAGCAATTTGGTCACTTCAGCTCGGTAGTGACGTTTGAGTTTGCTTGCTGACGGATAAGCGACGCTCCCCGCAATGCGCATTAATCTGCTTGGGTTATAGATTGCATTGTCAGTGCCAAATTCTTTTATAAGACACTTCTGCAGCTCGCTCCAACGCTGCATATCGGTCATCGGTTCATCAAACCGGAAATAAATGTGATTTCTCAGAAACGGCTTTGTGCCGGTTACAACTTCCATCTCAGGGATGAACAATTTTGCTTTCTCGAACGCGATCCGCTGCCCCTTTTTCATCGGCATCAACATAGGCGAAAGAAGGCGCGTTTGATGTCTGCGTCTTTCGCACTTACTGAGTTTGCCTTAAAACCGGATGAACAACTGCATAGGCAATCAGCCCACGATTGTTCATTTCCACAATGCAGTGGGTGGCCTCACAGATTTGAGAAGTTTCAAAGCGGTAATTTTCAGGCTTTCGCTTTTCGGCAAGAAAACGAAGCTCAACCACTTCACGCTCATCCCAATCTTGCATCAGTTTATGCAAATATCCCGCAATGGTTTTCGGGTTGGCGGATAGTTTCTTTTCAAATGTCTCAGACATCGCAAAACTCCATTTTGGAAATTTGCCATGAGCCTAGAACTGCGTTATAAACCAATTGCTTAACGGATTGGCCTGCTCGCGTTCCACACTCGGCAGGCTTTTCTATTTTTTAACTAACTGGCTGGCGTAATCGGGTAGGGCTTCCAACATCTCCGAAGCGCCGCTTTTGAGCGGTCCTACGCTCCCACAGGCGCGAAGTAGCCCATCTCGATTGGTGTGATAGCTCACGCCTCTCCACGGCCCTCCGTGGGACGCTTCTTTGCGCTGCAGGATCCATTGAATACCATCTCTGCAGACTATCACCCGCCAGCGTAGCGCCAACTGTGCGACTACGCCTTTGTAGCATCATCGCGTTCTCTGTGCGTCTGGGGCGCTGTGACATCTACCCCCCGTAAACCGTTTGGGGGGGCGTTTTTGACCAGCTTAGTCATGTCACCAATCCCCCCTGTTTATAAGAAACCGCACCGTCCAACTTTTGCTCTGCAAATGCCAACGCCTCAGCCACTTCGTAAACAGCAGCTCTATTCGGGCGGCGTACCGTAAGCGGCCAAGTTTGTAGCGTCCGGTGGCTTATCGGAAAGAAGTTATGCGTAATAATCGCTGCCAGCGTTTTGCGATCAGCGAAGCGCGGAAGCGGTTGCTCTGGCTCCCAGTTTGTAGTTTTGAATGTCATCTAGTGCCTCTAAGTTGCTTAATGATGCCTTTATAAGCAATTCGGCATGGGTCACTTTTATGGTGCCTAAAAATCAAGTTTTCCGTTATAATGAACGTTCAAAGCGCCGATATTCTTGCCATAGATTATCAACCTGTTTGGCAGACAGGGAATATTTTTCGGCAATTTCTGAAATGATTCTTAACCGCGATCCGCGTGGTGGTTTTGTGGGTATTTTTAGCAACCGGCTTGCGGGTGAAATGTTTGCGCTCACAGCTCGGAACGCTTTCAGTTCATCTTCAATATCGGAGATATGTTGGTCGCCAGCTTCACTTTTAAGCCAATTGCTTCTTGAGGAAATCGGAACCATATTTACACTGCGCCACAGCTCACTGAGATCACTATCTGTTCTAAAGTGTTCGTCAATTGCCTTTTTTTTGGCCACCTCTTCTTCTTGCCTAAAAGACTTTCGCAGTCTTGCCCGACGCGTAATTAAAAAGTGGATCCCCCATTTCGGTTTACGGCCCGCCCCCTTTCTTTTTCCACCATGTTTATTGCTATTAGACATCAACTCTGGTCGCCAGACGCGTCAGCTGAAGGTTTAATGACCTCATGTTCTAAAAAGTCGCTCCACCACTCCATAATCTCGCGCCGTTGTTTCACGTTTTTTGCATGCTGGTAAGCGCGCATTACACCAGTTCTCGTTGAAGAGCGCTTGTGGTTAAGCAGGCTGTCTACGAGGCTCTCGGAGAAAGGCGAATTCTCTGATAGCAAAGAACTGAATGTTCGACGAAAGCTATGTAAATTAAAATGGCCTACTGTTGTTTTAGTGCGTACGGATTTATTAAAAATGGGACCAAGATTTCATTGGCTCAGTATCAATTGTCGATAAAGGAAATAATTTCTTTTTTAACGATATGTTTTCGACATTTATTAAACGTAAGCAGCTGTCAGTGATTGGCATTATAAAATATTGCTTATTCTTAGTCTCCTGAGAAGATAATCGTAATTCGTTGGCTGATAGAAAAATATGCTTTCCAGTTAGGTTGGCGGCTTCAGTTGCTCGTAAAGGCACAAGCATCATAAATCTGATGAACGTCAGATAGTCTTGCCGAAGTGCTGATGCAAGGAGACCAAGTAGCTTCAGCTCTTCGACAGTGAAAACAGTTTCTCTTGGCGGTGCCATTTTTGGCTTTTGCCATCTGGGAACATTTTTGGCTGGATTTACAATCAATACACCTTCTGAAACTAAGAAATCGATGAACCGGCTTAGCGAGCCAAAACGCTGCCGTCCCGTTGCGGGCCTATTTTTGTGCATTACTGAAATATTGCGTAGCAACGTGACTGTAAGGTCAGACGCCGAAAGCTCTGAAACACCTAGCTCTTCCAAGGCCAATTTAGCATGCGTATATTCTGTGGCTTTGTACTTGGTTTCATTTTCAGAACCTGCTCTTGATATTCCTGCAACCAAAGCCTCAAAGGGCGATCTCTATACTCTTGCTCCTACCCTTTCGTTTCTCCCGTTGCAATACGCTTCGCAGGATCACCGCCGTCTCTAACTTCAGACTTCACTTCTTCCAATTTAAGGCGTGCAGCATTTGGCGACAATGCATTCAAATCGCCCAATTTCAATGTACGTTGAGGGTATCTATTTCCGTTAAAATCAACTCCACGACGTCTATAATTAACGTTCCACGATGCGCTGGCATTATTAATCGCCAGTCTCAAACCAGTTGGATCGACTAGCGTGATCTTTTTGCGCTGGCTCCGCTGTAACTTAATCGCTTTATCTATTTTTCGGAGATCTATGTGGCATTTAATCGTAGACATCGCACCTCAATTCAGCCAGAAATTCAGCCAGACATTCAGCCAGACAAATAACCGTTGATAACTGCAAGATAACGTAACTTATCGATAAATAATATAATAAATTTAATTATATAGAACGCAGTTCCGGCGTAGCTCAGCGGTAGAGCAGTTGACTGTTAATCAATTGGTCGTAGGTTCGATCCCTACCGCCGGAGCCAAATTCCAAAATAAAATCAATGACGTACATTAATCATGTTAGCATGTGCGTGTGTAACTAAAAGTTATAAAAAGTTGTAAACAAATCTAGCATCTCTTTGGGGGTATGGTCGTTATTGTTTATATATGCTCGAAGTGAAAATATGATCGTATTTGAATTTCTAAAAAACTCTGATGATTGAGTTAACGAACAGTGACTTGATTAACAAGATGATCCCACTGGACACCAATCACGTGGAGATTAACATCTCCATCAAAGATGATATTCATCAGTGTTCCATTGCATCAAAATAATTTATTACATAAGGTTTTTTGTAAACATAAAGTAAGGATTTCAGAAATTGGCTTTAATTTATAAATTGATCAGAAAGATTAAAGCTGTGAATATTAAAAGGATTGAACGCTTATAGATCTCCAAAAAACCGATGCCAACTCGGTGATGGCTTTATCTATCGAGGGCCTTGCTAAGCTCTACCTTTGATACTTGGGAGCAGAATGAAAGAACTTTCCTAAGGAAATATTCGAAAGATACGATATTTTTTAAATGTTGGAGCTCATCACGGCTATTATTGTTGCATGGCAAGAAAGGCGGGGTTGGAAGTAATAGCCATTGAACCTTTAATCGCAAATTTCAAAATGTTATTGAACAACCTACTTTTAAATGATCTACATTCAGAGTGCACTTTGATCAACGCAGCAGCGGGTCAGAGACCCCCATGTTAGTTTTATAGCGGCATACTTCTCAACGGCATCAATGCTGAATTCCCACCAGCACGACAAACTTTTAACGCAAGCCGTTCCAATAATAACCATTGACACTCTAGCCGCTGATCCAAAGCACGATTTATTAATTTTAATGGATGTAGAAGGTTTTGAATATGAAGCATTATTGGGCGCCTCAAATCTTTTGAAACGCTCAAGTAGAGTGGATTGGATAATAGAAGTGTTTCCGTTTATCTCCAACAAAAATACCAAAACTCAAGAAAATAAAAACTTTTTTAAGCTTTTTGAAATAATGTTTGATAACGGTTATCAAGCTTGGCTGATATCAGATAAATTGACTATAATCACAAGAGAGACAATAGAACTGGAAGCAAAAAAAATTACCTTGACCGAATGCATGGAAATTTTTCTTCTCTCGCAGAGAATTACTTATAACTCCATCTTCATAACATTGCGAAACGCAGCCATAAGCCTGTTCTTGGTTGAAGCAGCAAGACTTGGACGACGTTTGGTTAGGTCAGCTGATATACTCTTGAAAGTGTGGGTACATCAAAGCCTTACATCCCGTTCACCAAAGAACCAGTAACAGCCCCCAATCCTCGTTCTGAACGGCCGAATGCAAGGCTTGGATGTACCCCTGGCTGCGCTCACCATTTTGATGCTGCAATCTGGATCTATGCAAAAGCTTCAAAGCAAAGTGTCCAAATGTATATTCACGCTCGACGGGCTTTTCGGATTTGAGCAATGAGAGTTCTTTTGCTACCTCCCTCGCCCGTATTACCGTATCTTCACGCAGCTGACTTGACCAGATACTCTTTTGGTCTTCTTGTCCCACACACGAACGTACCATTTGCTCGATCGCTCGACACGGTAAGTGATAAGCCTCAGTAAAGCTTGATAGCTGCTGGTGCTTTAGACATAATCGAGATCCAACACCAAATTCTATAAACCCCAGTTGTAAAACCATCTACTAACCCATTGAAACTGTTAAATACCAAGATACCTGTTAATCAATTGGTCGTAGGTTCGATCCTACTCGCCGGAGCCAAAATAAAACAAAATCAATAACTTACATCACCCCCACAAGCACTCGGGTGTGTAACTAAAAGTTATAAACACTTATAAACATTTTCTGGCATGCAATAAGCGGAGTCAAAGGCATTTCTATAGCCAAGAAAATTGCAATATTAATCCCGCCGTTTTTATTAAATGTATTCACGCATTTTCGTTTGAAGATAGTCCTTCTGCCAATCTCCCAGAACTCACTAAGTTAAAGTACCGCCTCCCAGTGATTTCTTGCACCTCGGATAATAGTTCCTGCCAGATCTTTTAAATGAGAAAGCGTGTTAAAAGTACTGAGATGATAAACAAGGGACGGTAGAAGACTACTCAATGTAGCTATTTCGCGAAACTCATTCAAAAATTGGTGAGCCGCCTGTTTCAATACAAAAAGTGGTTACCAGATAAGGGGTAGGCATGGGCCACACCCCGGTATTCGTTAGATACTCGGGCTTTGAAAGTGAGATGAGTTGTGGGTGGGTTAACCAGTTTGTAAAAGATTGACGCAAGTTAAAGATCATCTCGCTTTGAAGACGGTCTGGCCCTCTTATCGGCATCAAATAAGTTCTGCCGCCTGACATATTACACGCAATTTATTCTCAGCTAGTTTTGGTGAAAGGAGGCCTAACCCACAATCAGGAGCAACCACTAGCCGATCTCAGTCGATATCGACTACCTGCGATGGACGCCCATACTGTCAGTAATGAGAAACTACTAAGCCACAATGGTCAATCGCGAGAGGCATTCACGGATCACATGAGTCCTGACGGTTCATGGGCAGGTCATGCCTACGCTTGAGTTGTAATGTCGGCAGACAGTGTTGCCACATATAAATGTAATGATGTTGGAAAATAACAGAAACCGGCGGCGTATCTTTTAGAGGCGGAACCATATTTGAAACGAGATTTAAAGCGTTATCTGAACTGAATTGTAAGTATTTCATCTTTACTTATGAAGCTGATGCAGGGGACAAAGCAGTGTAGGAACTTGATCCCTGCATCTAAAATTATTGATTTAGAGCTTTGGCACTGATTA
>JAYQLI010000018.1:0-2656 GCA_038143065.1 Rhodospirillales bacterium
GTCCATCGCTGTCAATATTAAATGCCAACCTTGTCAAAAATCCTTTTGCAGCAATCTCTAACGTTTTTATGAGATCGCCAACAATAACCAGCGCTCATGGGGAGGGTACCTTAATGCGCTAGCTGAAGTTTTATCCACACAATAATAGCCAGCGTGACAATTATGACACACGCATTTTTCATCGAATTGTCGTTTGTTTAGACATAATTTGACAACGCTGTCAGCATTTGACTAATTTAGAGAATATGCATTGAAAGAACTTATTTCTGGGGGAGAAAATGAAAAAATTTTTTCGTTCGCACTCAATAACGCGTCAGGATCTAAATCTAAATTCCTCGGTAAAAAATTTGTTGCGGCGGCGTTTTTCTCAATTGCCCTCAATGCCTGCGGTCCGACCGACAAGGCTGAGCAGCGCGCTCTTGAAATTCTGTCACAAATGACCCTTGAGGAAAAAGTCGGCCAGGTCATTCAGGGCGATATTTCTACCGTCACCCTGCAAGACGCTAAAAATTACAATTTGGGTTCGGTCCTAAATGGCGGCAATTCAGCCCCCGGCGGCAGTAAAACCGCAAGCTGGCGAACGTAAGGGTGACGCAGCCTGGCATATTGGCGCGCTTCGACCGACACGTCAGATGGCGGGCTCGGCATTCCGCTTTTATGGGGCACCGATGCGGTGCATGGTCACAATAATCTCGAAATGGCAGTGATTTTTCTCATAATTCGGCCCTTTAGGCGACCAGCTGATACGGATCTCATGCGCCGTATCGAATTGGCTCGGTCGGCGCATGAAGTTAAAGCGACGGCGCTGGATTGGGTGTTTGCCCCGACTTTAGCGGTGGCCCGCGATGATCGCTGGGGACGTGCCTATGAGAGCTATTCAGAAAACCGGAATCTGGTATCCGAACTTGGGGAAGCAATTTTGTCGGCCTTCAAGGAAAACCGACAATAGTTCAGATTTTTGGATGAAAACGGGTTGGTCGCAACGGCAAAAACATTTTGTTGGTGATGGAGGAACAGAGCTTGGCATTGATAAGGGCGATACAATTGGAAGTATGGATTTAATTAAGAAAGTTCACGCCTATCCCTATCGCGCAACGCCATAGAAAATGACGTTCAAACAGTCATGGCATCTTTCTCAAGTGTTAATGGTGAAAATGCATGAGGTCAAAAAACCTGCTCACGGAAGTTCTTAGGAACGAAATGGGCTTTAAGGTTTTTGTTATTGGTGACTGGAACGGACATGCCGAAATTCCTGGATGTACACCCACAAATTGCCCCGAAGCCTTGTTGGCTGGGGTGGATATGTATATGGCTCCTGATAGCTGGAAGGGCCTTTATGAATCACTGCTGGCGCAAGTGAAGACGGAACAGTCCTGGATGGAGCGGCTTGATGAAGCCGTCTTAAGAATTTTAACTGTGAAAGTTAGATCTGGCCTATTCGAAGCTGGTTTGCCTTCTAAGCGACTGGTGTGGAAAGATCCATCCTTGGGAAACGAGAAGCATCGTCAGGTAGCTCAGGAAGCGGTCCGCAAATCTCTGGTTCTGCTCAAAAACGAAAATTCAGTTCTGCCATTCAAACCGAATTCTCACATAGCAGTTGTCAGGGAAGCGGCAAATTCTATGAGTCAGCAAACAGGTGGTTGGACACTATCATGGCAAGGGAACGATAACGCCAATTCCAGAATTTGAAACCGGCCAAACAATTTCTTGATGGTTTGAAAGAAAAAGTTGAAAAAGCTGGCGGAAAAGTGACTTTCTCAGAATCTGTTGATGGCGTGCAAGGTAGTCCTGACTTAGTAATCTATGTGATTTACGTATTTGGCGAGGAGCCATACGCAGAATTTAAAAGGCGATATGAGCGATTTAGTTTTTGAGTTCGATGGGGGAGTTGCTCTCGCCGATTTGGCGGCGCTGAAAGAAATCAATCTGCCAGTCGTCTCGGTTTTCCTGACTGGGCGTCCTTTATGGGTCAATGCCCATATTAATCGCTCCGATGCATTTGTTTGTGGGCTGGTTGCCCGGCACGCAAAGGGGCCGGCATTGCCGATGTTTCTGGCCGGCGATGAAAACGGCGCGCCGTTACATGACTTTACCGGCACTCTGTCATTTTTCTTGGCCATCAGACGGGCGCGGTGAGCCGATCGATGCGAATAGCGCAAGCGGGGTCGCATTCCCGTTTGGCTATGGGCTCAATTATCAAGCGCCGGATCGCCGTGGCGGCGCTGTCTGAAAGATGCCGGCGTGGCCGCCCCCAATGGAGCCTTTGACGGCATTATTATGGCGCGCGGCGAAGTGCGAGCGCCCTTCCAGCCTGTTTCTCGGCGACAGTTCCAATTGGAAAAAGCCAGCAAAGCATTTCTCGCCGCCAGTCTCCGGCCAACGCTTGAGCTCGCGCGGTGGCCAGTTATCGCAGAAGATGCCCGGCAGTTAAACTGGCAAGCGGCGGTCGTGGTCTGCTCAGCGTGCAGACCCAACGCCAGAAGCCGATTTCCACCACGCTCAGCAAAATTGCCGACCTCGATATGACGCTGCAACTCCGCCTCGATAAAAAACCTGACGCGCCGGTATTTTGGGCCATGGGGTGCGGCGATAATTGCGGCGCCAAGCTCGATATTACAAATGCGCTGGCGCAAAGCCCGCTTGGAACATGGCAAGA
>JAYQLI010000019.1:0-15927 GCA_038143065.1 Rhodospirillales bacterium
GGCATGGCTGAAAAATCAACTGAGTTCCGTATTGGCGGTGCAGAGGTCTATAAAAAGGTATAGTCACTTACTTCGTCTATTTACAAGCGGACGGACCTTCCGCGCACTCGTACACGCGAACATAATCGACTTCCATCTGTCTCGGAAAAATTTGAGCCATCGGAAGCGCCTGACCAATTGCCGCCCCGGCAAAGTTTGATTAGATGGAAATACTTGATCGAATGGGGCATTGGGATCATTTGATGCATCGCTCGAGAACCATTGATTCTGGGTCAAACGATAGTATTCGTCCCCATTCAAGAACCATCTAATTTCATCGGGATACCATTCTACCGTATAGGTGTGAAAGTCATAATATCAGATAAATATCAGAACCACCTAGGTATGTATGAGGGTCTCCCCAGTGCGCAGTGCCGTGAATAGTTCTACCGCCAGAACCACCAAGGTTAACCGCCTCATAATGTCAATTTCCCCTCGGCTGGGCCAATCGACATTGTTCCGGCTCGGAAGCATCCAAAAGCAGGCCAGGATCCCTGACCTGTCGGAAGCTTAATGCTTGCCTCAAATTTGCCGTAGGTGAAATCACCTTCCCGTTCGATTGGATGCGACCCGATGTATATGTGCGCCCTTGATCCAACACGCCGTCAGCACGGCGCGCCGTCAAAATAAGGTTTCCATCGCTAAAGGAGACGTTTTGCGGACTGTTTGTGTAGCACTGCTGTTCGTTGTTTTCTCCGCCATTACACATACTCCGTCCGTAACTATCAGAAGTGCTCCATTTATTTGTGTCGAGCGTGCTTCCTGAAAACTCATCGAACCAAACTAATTCCCAGCCATCGGCATCTGGAGCGCCACCTGAGCCGGTATCGCTTCCGCTGCCACCATCGCCGTTATTGCTGCCATCGCCGGCGTTGGCCCGACTGAACCACTATTAGCAGCAGCTGTTTCTGAGTCACTGTCTATTAACATAGCCATTGCAGCACCAAGAAAAATTGGCCGAGCAAGTTGCCAAAAAGGGATGCTGCGGGGTTTCCTCCCTAGGTGGTCGAGCATGGGTGCACCTCGATCAGCGCCTAAGCGGCCGTGGTGCTGAATTCTGATGGTGATTTTTCACTTGCGAATAAGTAAAAAGTTAAACCAACAAAATCACTTTCACGATGCCCAAATCGATCTAGTCGATGGCCCGCCTCGAGTTGAAGACCAAAAGGCAAATAGGCTTTTAGCGTCCGCGCACCGCCCATCCGCCAACCCCCCCAGCGCCCTTTAGCAACATAAGCATGGCGAAGAAAAGTAAGCTTTGGCAAATAAGGTACTGCAGGTAATGGAACGGCAACATCTACTTTACGAAAATCGCTTTCTACAGTAAGCCCTTGCAACTCCAAACCACCCCAGCTAGGAACATTGGCCGGCGACATGTGATCTTGCGCGCTGGCAGCGCCCTCCATCGCACACAAAAGCACAAAACCGCGAATACAACTTTTCAATTTAATCCAGTCCTTACTTCGCTAGCACTACCAAAAATAGATATAGATGGCGATTAGAATGATCGTCAGGCCCACAGCTGATTGGTTAAAGCCGCGCGTCGTTACGAAATTCATACCTGACAAATCAATGGCCTCGCTGTCGTTGGCTTTATCCATATTGGAGGCTAGATAGCCGACCACCAGACAACTCAGGAAGACGATCCATATGCGAATGACAAAAGCCAAATCGGGGTTAGGAATTTCAAAGCAATATTGGCCAATACGGAAACAATCAGCATGGCGAATGCGCCTCGCGCATTACAGCCCTTCCAGAACATACCAAGCAAAAACACCGAGACAATACCCGGGGCAATAAAACCAGTATATTCTTGAATAGCTTGGAAAGCGCTTTCCATTCCACCCAGGAATGGGCGCGCCAAAATAACCGCGATGATAATGGCAGCTGCCGAAGTGAGACGGCCAATGCTCACATAATGGGCCTCCGTGCGGCCCGGTGCGATCAGGTCGCGGTAAATATCCATGGTGAAAATCGTTGAAATAGAATTCATCATTGAAGCCAGAGAGGACACAATCGCAGCAATCAGTGCGGCAAACACTAGACCGCGCAAGCCTTCAGGCACCAGACCCATCAAAATGCCGTAGGTCGAGTCGGGCTTGCCGCCAAGCGCGCCATGTCAATTGCCCTTCACGCGCCAGATAAAGCGCGGCTATGCCAGGAATAACAACGATAATCAGGATCAGCAATTTCAGCGCCGCAAAGGCCAAACCCTTTTGCGCTTCGGCCAAACTTTCAGCGCCTAGCGCGCGCTGGATGATATATTGGTTGAAACCCCAATAGGAGAAATGCAGCACCCATAGTCCGCCCAATAGCGTCCAAATGCCAGGCAGATTATTATAACTCGGATTTTCGGCGCTAGTATCATCTCAAAATGGCCTGGAATTTCGCTCATCAGCGTACCAAGACCTGCAAAAATTCCAGCGCCGTTGCCAACAAGCGACAGCACAATGCCGGTAATAGCAAAGCCACCGGCGACAAGCACTACCACCTGAATAATATCCGTCAGTGCGACAGCTTTAAGCCCGCCATAAAGTGAATAAATCACTGCAAAAGCGGCCAGACCCATCATCGCGGCAATCACGTTCCAGCCGGTCAGGGCGGTCAAAGCGAGGCCGCCAAGCCATAACACGGCGGTCAGATTGACGGCGGTGTAAAGCACCACCCAAAAAATCAGCCATCATGGATTTAATTGTATGGGCCAAATCGCAATTCTAGGAATTGCGGCATGGTGTAAATCTTCTTTTCAAGGAAAATATCGGCAGAAAATATTTGGCGACAATAATCAGCACAATCGCCGCTTGCCACTCATAAGCGGCAATGGCGAGACCAACCACAAACCCCTGACCTGATTGGCCAATAATTTGTTCAGCTGATATGTTTGCCGCAATCAGCGACGCGCCAATGGCCCACCAAGGTAACGATTTGCCTGCCAGAGAAATAATCTTCACTCGACATATCCGCCGGTGACTTGCGGGTCGATACATAAAGGGCAACGCTCAGTAAAACCACCGCATAAATCCCGATAACAGGTAAGATCAATTGATGTAAGCACAGCCTACCTCCCCCTTCGCAAAAGAGACCTCAGAGATTGTGACAGCGTTGTCATAACCCAGAGAATGGCGCAAATAAAATTTTATTTCAAGCGAGCTTGTTGACCCTAATAGCTAAGGCCAAAACCCCGCTCAAAACGTGTTGGGGCGGGCACTTGCAGTTGCCGCCGTTGGCTGGCCACGCAAATGGCAAACGACCTGTGAAATTATAACCCGCTTTGCCATTTTTCTTGCTAAAAGAACATCGGCAATGCCGCCGCCCTCACTTCCAGGAAGCCAAAGCAACGACAAAAGCATCAGCCAGATTAGCAATCAGTCGGTCTAAAACCGGACGGACGGCCGGTCAAGAAAACGCCGACTGTCTTAACCCCTTTTTCTTCATATCTTCAAAAGATTTGTCATCACTAGCACTCAACTTATCAAAGTCAGTACTTTCCTTATCGCCGTCGAACTCGGCATATGGAGTTTCACCCAAAACATAAACCGCAGTGTCGCCTGGCTTTCAGGGATCGCTCTCATTCGCTACTAGAACGTTATTTTCTTTCAATGCTTCACGCAAGCCATCACCTGATGATGTATGGCCTGAATATTTTCTTGCTGCTTACATCTCGCCCTTGCCAATCCATGGTCCATCCGCCAGACTGCATCTTAACATTATCAACCCAGGCCCGGATAAGAGACGCGAGAACTTTCAATTGGTAATGCATTATCGTTTTTCAAAAGGGTCAAGGATTTGCGAACGGCGGCCCGAGCGACATTCCGATGGGAGCAAATCCAATCAACCATCGCGTCCGGCAATACAGCGTTCACTGGGCGATTTCCCCTTCATAAGGCCAGAACGAAATTTAACGCGTCAAAATGCGCCGCACGGCATCGTCAACGCGGGCACGGGAGATGTCGCCGCGTTTGACCTGTGAAACCGTGTATTTCGATAAATTTCCGCCAATCATATGGAACCATAATCATATCGACGCCGGCATTAATTGCGTCTGCACAACTTGAAGGAGAGCAGCCAGGCACCTGTTCGTGACCGTTCCAATCACCCACCACAAACCCATCAAATCCCATCCGACCTTTTAGGATGTCCGTGAGCAGATATTTATGATGATGCATTTTATGACCGTTCCAGCTACTGAAGCTCGCCATTACGGTTTGAACGCCAACCCAATGCATCGATGTAGGGACGACCATGAAGCTCCGACAATTTCTTTTCACTGATAGGCACGTCGCCCTGGTCAATTTTATTATTACGCCCAGTTCCATAGACTGGACCCCCATCCCCAACAAAGTGTTTCGCCGTTGCAATAACTTTCTCTTCAGATAGAAAATTATCCAGCGCAGGGTGTCCTTGCAGACCAAGGAAAATCTCTTTGGACAAACTTGACTATCTCTGGATCGGATGAATAACCCTCATATGTTCGCCCCCATCGGACATCTTGAACATTGCCAAGTGTCGGTGCAAAAACCCAATCAATGCCGGTAACGGCAACCTCGCGTGCTGTTGCTATGCCAATGTTGCGCATTAAAGCCGGATCGTTGGCCGCACCCAGACCAATATTGTGCGGAAAGATTGTTGCTCCCGCCAGATTATTGTGACCGTGAACAGCGTCAGTTCCCCAAATAATCGGAATACCTGATTTTGATTTAGCGGTTTCCTTGAAATACAAATCGGCCATTGCAACCAATCGACAGGCCGAGATCCAGGCTCTTCAGTTGGCCAAGATCCACCGCCATTTAACAGCCCACCAACATAATTCCGCTTGGCATCCTTGGGAGAAATTGCCTTAATCTCTGCCATGATCAACTGGCCAACTTTTCTCGCAGTTTCATCAGCCAAAACAGCAGAAATTCTTATTTTCCTAATTCTGATCAACCGGATGGTTGTTTTCACCTTAGGCCACAATTGTTGCTTCAGCAATCGCCGGTTGCAATAGAGTTAAAAAATAAGGGCAAAACATCCAGACAAAAAGTTCGATAGCAAGAATAATGGTCATTGTGATATCCTCAGAAACCCCTCTCCGGACACTGGCTGAGGAGGGTCAGTAATCATAAAGTGCTAAAAATGTTTCGGACGCGAATACCAAAGGTCCGCTCGATTGAAGAACCTCGTATTATCACGCTGTGTAAGAATGATAGCTTGCGGCTGGATTTCATTTGTGACATTGTTGAGGATCGCCTCAACTTTGATAACGATCGTCTCCAAACAGGCGTCCAACCAGCTCCGATATCAAAAGTCCAATAGTCACCCACAACTTCATCCAAGCGCTCTTCACTTAGTCGCCAGGATAAATCCGACCATTAAATACTGTCATAAACATTTCAGAGCGGTAACCCGGCCGACACAATCAATCGAGCGAACCGTAATCACCCAAATTTTCTGAGCGGCTGATATTCGCACGAAGCTGGATTTCGGGCGCGCGCGGAAGTTCATGGCCATCAATTGACACGTATTTTGCTGTAATAAGGGACTGGGTCGTGCCATTATTAGCCTTCACAAGCTGAACATCTTCGCGCTCTTCATATCGACTGTCGTTGATATCCTGGTCAGTGCTCAGTTCGGAAGTCATAAACACTGCAGACAGATCAAGGTTTAATCCATTTGCAAAATCGAGCCCCAAGTCTACGTTCAGGCCCATAATTTCGGCTTCGGCAGCATTGAAATTGTAGGTAACAACCTGGTTCAATGATGGGTTATCCGCTGTATCTCCGCCAAAATTTCCTTCGTCACCTACCCCAGTAATAATTTGACCTAAGGTCGTAACCGTTTAGAGCGAAAATTGATCCAACTGACGTCAACGTTGAAACAACCATATCTTGATAGTCATAATAGAAACCAGCGAGATTGAGCTTTACTCCCGTTGGTTCCGTACTCAAACTCCTGCTTCGAGCCAACTTCATAGTAGAGGACGCTTTCGCTCTCGTATTCGGGGCTTGAGTAGTGGCATCAAAGGCAACAGGCGCCGTTCCAGCACGACCCGCCGAGATTGGCGCCTCTGTTCCTGCCAAGTTATCATTAAATCCACCCGATTTGTGACCCGTCGCAATTGTCGCATAGGTCAGCCAATCTGCATGAACATCGTATTCAAACCGCAAACGCCAATCATCAAAATCATTTTCGATGCGACCATTTTGGATGGCGATGTGACCATATGGGGCTGCATAAGAATAAATGTCATAATCCAGGCCAGCGATTGCGCCGTCTACGCAACCAATATCCATCATATCGCCATTCTCATTTTCCCAGACTGCTGTGTCGGCGTCTACGCAACGGCCCAAGTGTTGGATTGGCGGCTAATGCAGCCGCACCGACATAGGCATTGCTATTCGGGTCCCACCATTACCTTCCAGTTGTTCGCCTGCAGCAAGAATTTCATCGATATTATCGTCTTCCCCCCAACGGGCTACGCCATCCAGCATCCAAGCAACGCGCTCGTTGCCGGTTAAAGTCCATCCCCGTCAGTGTCAGGGTTGTAGATTGTTCGGTTGAACTTGGCGAACTCAAAGCCCGGGGTTCCAAACCGCGCGGTTCCGATATCGCCCCACATGGAAGCCATATGATTAAATCCATTCGGCCGGTTTGTGCCTGCGGCATTACCCGCAATGCTGTCGGAACAATATTGGGCATTTCCGCAATTACCAAGGGCAATGAGAAAACACCGTTCACGCCATAGCGTTCAATTTCCTCGTCGGTAGCACGATACCCCGCCGTCAAACGCATGTCGTCTGCCAAGTCATATGTGCCGTCAAAATAAATTGCGGAGCTTTCAGAATTGTGTTCTTGTATTAAACTCTTGCCCCAACCAGTTTCCGTTTACACGATCGCTGGTTGCTCCCAGGAAAAGAACGCTGCTCCTCTTCAAATAGGAATATTCCCGCTGTGTAATTTAGGGGAAGCCCAAAAGATGAAGCCTCATTGCTTACAAACCGCAGTTCGGCCACGTCAGAATCAGATTCGTTAACGATGTTGAAAAAGGAATGATTATCATAAATCTCAGAGGTAGGGCGTGTGCGCGTGCTTTGATTATACTGCGTGCTATCAGGCCGCGTTACCAGGAGCCAAATTGTCTAAAACCCCTGTGTAAAATGGCGTCATCGGTGTTGCAGCGCGATAATCATAAACCATTTCGCGGCGGCTGATCAAAAGCTCCAAGTCACCATAATCTATTCGCATAATCAATCTCTACTTTTGTTCCCTCATGGTCGAGTATCGAGCACTGGCTCGTCGGCCCATCGCAAAACGACTTCACGGGGATTATCGATTGAGTCTGGGTTTACGCCATTTCCAAGAGGATTTGCAAAGTTTGAACCAGTCCAACCCGTCCCGTCTTCTTCAATTTTGTCATGCGTAAAAGTAATCGCTAAGTCGCTTGTTGGCTCGATAAGATAGGACAGCCGATATGAGAAATCGTCCTGCCCGTTCGCCCCATCTTTGGGGTCTGGTCCGTCGGTTGTAACGCCAAGATCAGCCCGAGAAGGACCCTTATTAATATAAAGAGGATCATTTTCTGATCGGTAAAAGGCAAAACGCGCGGCAGACTTATCATTAATTCCCCAAGTTAAGAACACCCTCAGATGTAAATTCATTATTTTTACCAAACCGACTTCAAACATTCCGTCAGTTGTACCAATGCCCGGCTTGAAGGCAATAACGTCAACTTGACCCCGCCATCGACTGTCTTCCACGAAGCGTTCCCTGTGGTCCGAAGTTCACCTCGACCCGGGCAATGTCAAAAAATGCCGAGCCAAAACCTGCTGGACGAGGGACATATACTCCATCGACGTGGGTCGCAGCAGATGGGTTGCCAAATTCTGTATTATTTGAGTTACCAACTCCGCGGATCCAAACTTCAATGTTGCCGCCATTATTAGCGATATTCAATCCAGGCAAAGCTCCGTCCAAATCGGACATTTTCTTGAGGTTTAATTCTTTTAGCGCTTCTGTATCGATGACGCCTGCTGTACCAGCAAGATCTTGCAAGTCCTGTGATCGGCGTTCAACTGTGACGATGATTTCATCAACGCCGCCCTCTTCTTGAGCTACAGCTCCGGAGACTGGCACTAAAATTGCTGCCAATGCTGATGTTACAATAAGATTGCCCTGCAATCGTCCTTTAAAACTCTTGCGCATGATAGAATTTCCCTCCTGATTGCCGCCAAACATTTGCGGACGGCGTTTCCTACTCCCAAAATAGGAATTAACTCAAATAAATAAGTTTTGTCCACCGCTGTCAATGATAAAAGTCTAACGCTGTCATTTCAAAAAGGAAAGAAGTTTGTCATCAGCCTAGAAAATGATTGCGAGGAAAATAATGCCTCGAGAGAGATGACAGTTTTTGTGAATAAAACCTGCAAATGATCTTAATTAAAATCTTTATTTAACTCCGAAATTGGAGCGCGGTTGTTGATCGAAAATATGATCAAAACTAGGCATGCTGGATCTATCGTTCGCCCAGTGATTCAAAAAAAGTGTTTTGGTGACGGGCTTGAGAAGGTAATTTAATATTGTATTTTTGCCTGTCTTCACTTCAACCATTGTTGTCATACCCGGTAAAATTTGGAGATTCTTGTTCTTGCTGACGGAGAACTCTCGACCCTTTGTTCTAACCTGAAGTTTATAAAATGGATCCTGTCCCTTTGACGCCTCATCCTGCAATGTATCAGCACTGATGTACACGACCGAACCTTCTAAATTGCCGTAAATCGTAAAGTCAAACGCGTCAAGTTTTACGGTCGCGTCTTGGTTTAAATGAACAAATCCAATATCAGCGGGAGACAGCTTTGCCTCAATAACAAAATCTTCTTCAATTGGGACAATTTCCATCACATCTTCGCCCGGGCGTATCACTCCACCCTCGGTCGTTACACGAATATTCTTAACAACGCCCCTCAGAGGAGCATTTCAATGAGTTTTGACCCAGTTGCCTTTCTTTTTGCACAAGGGCCTGTCGAACGCTCTCAAGCTCTTCTTCCGTCTCATTAAATTCAGCCTGAATATCTTTGAAATATTTGTTCCGCTTATTTGTAATTTCAGCATTTAACTCAGCCTCTTGTCGCCTGAGCCTTAGTATTTCAGTCCTGCTAACATCGCCAAATTCTAAAGAGGCTCATTCATTGAAATTTCTTCTTTTACCAATGTCAATATCTTTTCTAGAGCCGCCAACTCTTCTGATTGCGAGGCTTTTCGTTTTTGGAATAATGCGAGTTGGCTTTTCACAAATTTTGGATAAGCATTAACTTCTTTAGGAAAAACGGGCTCACTTTGGCCATTTCAGCCTCAAGGCGTGCCATATTCGCCATCAGTCCTGCAGCTCTTGGCTTTGGCATCCTGATAGTTCGCCAAGGCCTCAGTCTGGTCAAAGCGCGCGATGACCTGTCCTTTGTTTACTTCATCACCAGCACTGACTGGCAAAGACAGAAGGACGCCGCCATCTTTTGACTGAATAATTTGAACCTTTGAGCTAGGCATAATAACACCCGGCGCACGAACCACTTGATCAATTTCAAAGGCATATGCCCAGACTAGGAAGCTCGAAAGTGCAAGCACGGTAAGCCGCAGAACCCATCTTGCTCCTTTGAGCTCGATGTCCAGGCTTTTCGGGTCAATCACTTGATCTTGGCGCAAGGATGATACGACTTGCTTCATGAAGAACTGCTCCGTTCATTGGCCTGTCGCTGTAATTCTTCAAACACCTGGTCTTTCGGCCCATCAATAACAAGACGTCCAGCCTCCATAATTATGACACGGTTTATGTGTCGCATTGAGTTAGTTTTTATGCGTCGCCATGATAATCACAGCATCCTTATCAGCAGCCCCGAACAGGCCATCCATCACCAACGTCTCGAGTTGCCCATCCATTGAAGCAGTAGGCTCATCGAGTAAAAGCAATTGTGGCTTTGCCAAAATTAAACGCGTAAGCCCTACCAACTGCCGTTGGCCGCCCGATAAACCCTTGCCACCTTCAGAAATCATAATATCGAGCCCCTTAGGATGCGCTTTTATCGCGCGATCCAAGCCGGTTTTAGCCGCTGCATCGAAAATTTGGCTGTCGCTGACTACTGGCAAACCAAGAACAAGATTTTCTCGAAGGGTTCCATTGAACAAACGCACCTCTTGGGGAAGATAACCAATTTGCTCGCGCAAAAATTCGACGGCAACGTGTTGCATATCGATACCGTCTAGAAATGCTTTACCAGTCTGTGGGCGATATAAGCCAGCCAACAACTTCAATAGTGTCGATTTGCCAGAGCCGACCGAACCCAGTATGGCAATTCTATCGCCTGGCCTGACATCGAGGTCCTTAACCTCAATTGGGGGCGAATTTACTTCATATGAAAACGTGATGTCAGATAATTCTATCCGGCCATGGCACTTCTCAGGGACAATATTCCTCTCCACATTATGCTCACTTGGCATAGCCATAATGCCATCGAGAACCTTCAGGGCAATCTGCGCGTGTTTCCATTGTACAATCAAATTAGGGATTTGCGCGAGAGGTGTGAGCGCTCGACCTGAGATAATCGAGCATGCGATCAAGCCACCCATTGTCAGGTTACCTTGAGAGATTGCATAAGCGCCGGTTGCAATAATTCCTACATAGCTCAATTGCTGTACTGATTGCACAGAGCTTGTTGAAATTGTGGTTAACAATTTCGTTTTAATTTCGGTATTGCTTATCCTCAACGTCAGCTTGCGCCAGCGGTCTTTTATTTTCCATTCCGCCGCAACAGCTTTCACTGACTCAATACCATCAATTGCTTCGATTAAAAGCCCATTCTTTTCATTAGAAGCTTCCATATTCTCAGCCGTATATTGCTCTACCCTCCCCAGCATTGAAATACCGACAAGCAATCCGAAGAGCATAAGAAAAAGCGGAACTAAAGCGACCGGTCCGGCCAAGAGATATATGACGAAGATAAAAAAGAGAGCAAAAGGAGCATCCGCTAAAATAAACAGAGTGGTCGAGGTCATAAAGTTTCGCACAGATTCAAAATGTCTAATTTGCGCAGCAAATGTGCCGACCGTGCGCGGGCGCGACTCGGCTCTAATATCCAGTGCCTTGGCAAAAAAAACATCCGACAATTCAACATCGATAGCTTTGCTGGCGCGATCCACCATTTGGGCACGGACTAGCTTCATAGCAAACTCAAAGATTATCGCCAAAAGAACGCCCAGTGTTAGAACCCATAAGGTACTAAATCCATTGGTTGGGACAACCCGGTCATAGACCTGCATTGTATAAAGAGCTGAAGTGAGACCGAAAACACTCACCATAAAGGTGCCGAGAACTGCCTCAATGAAGACTGCTTTACGTTTTCTTATTGCTTGAAAAAACCAATCTTTGGCGCTGTAGCCTTGCTCTTCTTCGTTGAGGGCATCAGATTGCCCCACAACAAGCTTTACTGTCTGCCCCTCTGCAATTCGGTTTGGCGGGAGATATTCTGACACGCCATGGGCACTTTCGACCAAGAACCCTTGATTTTGAATCCACGGATAATCTTCGCTTCAAAGCCTTGCGCTGTTTTCAACACCCAAAGCAAAGGGAGGTCAGGTTTTCCTACTTTGGTGATATCAATGATAAATGCTTCGCCGTCTAAAAAGCGAGATTTCCAGAGTTCAATAGCTTGGTTAGCTGGATCAAGATGAGCAAGCTCCACACCATCAGCATTTGTTTCCGGAAAAGCAAAGCGGTGAACCGGAACTGCCACCCTTGCCAAAGCGGATATTCGGACCAACAAAGGCGCAAGCGCTCCCTCCACACCATCGTCGGACTGAGTTTCATCCTCACTAATGTGTTGATTATTACTCACCATCTGATCCCACTGTGCCGCTGTTCAACTCACCAACAAAAATTTTTAATTTAAACGATGTTAGGGTCTGTATAGCTTGATGGTCTGTGAGAGCATACCGAGCCTGCACCAGCTCTCTTTGAGCGTTCAGAACATCGAGCCATGATTTCCGGCCAACCGTATACTGCCGCAAATAAGAACCAACAACCTGCGAGGTGGAGTCTACCAAAAGCTGTGTCGGAGACAATTGCAATCTGGCCGCTGAGTATTCTCTCCAAGTGACTTTCACCTGTCGGCGCGTTTCACGCTCTAAAGCACGAAGGGTCTCGTTTAACGCACTTTTCTTCGCTTGACTTACGTGTATAGATGAGCGCGTCGACAAGCCCGCCCCTGGTTGGAAGTCCAAACCTAAGAAAACCTGTTCATCATCTTGATCGATCGCCAAATCGCCGTAGCGCTTCTCGTAACCGAGGGATATTTGCGGATATAAAGCAGACTTAGCAACCTTTTCCTCCGACTTCAGACCAGCAATCTCTGACCTCATTTTTCGAATTGGCGGAGAAAAAATGGAGCGCCGCTTTTTCTGCTTCACCAAGAGAGAATTGGCTCATGTCCGCCGCTTGAGGTGCAGTAATATTATAAATGGGTCCGCCAATGAGCTGCTCTAGGTCGGCTTTAGCAACATCCAAAGCATTGGAGTTTTGAAGCAACTGAGATCTGGAAAAAGCCAGTCTTGCATTCGCTAATCGCAGGTCAACCTGAGGGCTAGTTGCCGCACCCACGCGCCGTTCGATAATTTTATAAAGGCGCTCATGCTCTTCAACATTACTGAGGGAAATAGCAACTTTTAACTTTGCACGATGCATATCGATAAAGCTGCGAGCGGCATCCAAGAGCACGGCCTGCTCTGTCTCAATTAGCGCCAATTTCGCTGCATCACGTTTGGCTTTGGCAACTCCAATGGCCCCCGTTATTTTGCCTCCAGTCCATATTGGCTGAGAAACTGATAAGACCTCCTGATCAAGTGCCTCTTGCTCCCCATCTTTTCGAAATCAGCGAACGCTAAATCCTGCATTTGGGAACAGAGCCCAGCGGGCAGCGCTTAGGTCACCCTCTGCAGCCTGAAATTCTTGCTTTTTTGCCAGGATCAAGGGATGAGACTGGACCGAGAGGGCGAGCGTCTGATTCAATGTTAGAACCTGCGGAATTACTGCCTCTTTGGCATAGCTGGGCCAAGCCAACGCGACCAAAAAAATAGACGCTATGGCCTTTCTTACGGCATCATGCCTTGCCTTTCCCGAAAAATGAGCGGCGCTTATGGACCTAATATCTCGCATTCAGTCGAGGTTATCCCTCAAAACAGGAAATATAACAATTACAAAGTAAATCAGGCGATGGAACAAAATTCCACCGCCTGATTATTTCAAGGTCTAAATTCAAAAACGCTTACATATGCCTTTGAAGCGACCTACTAGACTACTTAGGCAATGATGATTGCCGAAGCAAAGGTTACGTCATCAATGAAGTACGTTTGCCCTGCCGCTGCATCATTAAGGTCACCAAAAACGGATGCTTTCACTATGTCTTGCTCCGCTAGGCTTTCCCCGCCTGTCAGACTTGAGCTAGGAGAAATCAAACGTTACATCATTCCATCCAGCATCGACGCTTTGTTCTAGCTGAACAGATCCAACTGAATTATCAGAGGGAGCGCCAAATCGCTCGAGCTTCAAAGTAATGTCCCCAGCTTGCTCAGCATAGACACGCATCGTTACTTCGCCCAGAGTTGACATCAAGTCATTCTCCGTATCGCCGTAATCCGCAATGGTCACACCGGCCCAATCTTCAGCACCCGGCGGGCTTACCAATTTCGAGCATTTCTCGAACACCGGTATCGCCATCGGTCTGTGTTCCAAAGGTAGCTGTTGCATTGCCAAATACCGTCACGTCAGCCCCGGCATTGAACGAGTAAGTTTGCGTGGTAGCGTCGGAGCCAACCAAGTCCACATTTGGGAAAGCCAAATCATCGATAAAGATGGTTTGACCGGCACCTGCATCAGTAAGGTCAACAAAAACAACGGCTTTCACAACATCTGCAGCAACCATGTCCTCACCGCCACCGAGTGACAGTCCTGTCAGAGCAAAGCTGAGGTCGTTCCAACCGGTTGTTACCGCTTGTGTTATCTCGACCGCTCCAACATTGGAACCATCTGTCGGTGCACCATAGCGCTCAAGCTTCAGGGTCACGTCGCCGTCTTGCTCTGAATAGACACGCATTGTAATTGCATCGTCCAAGCTTGTCACAAGATCATCCTCTGTCACCATAGTCGACGACTGTCACACCGGCCCAAGTTTCGACACCGTCACCAGTCGGCTTCTCAATGCGCAGCATTTCACGATCAGTTCCACCATCATCCTGGTTGCCGCGGCGCACAGTGGCACCGCCAAATGCAATCGCATCGGTGTTAAAATCGAGAACAAGCTCTGCAGCTTCCGGCTGGTCGGCAGTGTACGAACCCAGAGCCTCAGTTCCATTGTGGCCCGCACGAAGGGCTACGTTGTCAATATTGACTTCACCCGTATCACCGGCAAACTCAAAAATGCTCGCAGTTCAGGAGTGGTTGAAGGCGCTATCACCGCCATCTGCAGATGCTTTCAAGTGCACCACGATGTTCTGAGTTTCGCCGTTTACCGTGATTACTTTTTTGTGGTTAGCAAAGTCATCACCGTTTTCGCCA
This sequence comes from Rhodospirillales bacterium, assembly GCA_038143065.1. Taxonomy (GTDB): domain Bacteria; phylum Pseudomonadota; class Alphaproteobacteria; order Bin95; family Bin95; genus VMCJ01. The sequence continues at coordinate 14,615 of JAYQLI010000019.1, forward strand.
ATACCCGCGTTCAGGGTACGGCCAGCGCGACCAGATACATCAAAAGTTAGCGCGTAGTAATCTGCACCAGCTGTCCATATCGACGACTTGCTGCATATTGACAGACCATGGTTCAGCTGTGTTGGCTGTTGGCGTATTTACTGCATTCTGACCGTTTGCGGGGTTGTAACCGTTGTTTGATCCTGTCCAAGTATCGGTGCCGTCAAAGGTGCCATCGTTAATCAGATTAGGCGCGGTGTAAGAACCTAACGCCTCAGTACCGGTGTGTCCCGCTTTCAGGGTTACATTATCGATAGTCACCTCACCTGTGTCGCCAGCAAATTCAAAAAATGCTCGCAGCTCTGGGTGGTTGAAAGCGCTATCGCCGCCATCTGCAGATGCTTTCAAGTGCACCACGATGTTCTGAGTTTCGCCGTTTACCGTGATTACTTTTTGTGGTTAGCAAAGTCATCACCGTTTTCGCCAATACCCGCGTTCGGGGTACGGCCAGCGCGACCAGATACATCAAAAGTTAGCGTGTAGTCTGCACCCGCTTCCATATCGACGACTTGCTGCATATTGACAGACCATGGTTCAGCTGTGTTGGCTGTTTCGATTGTAACGGTGTTCGCCCCATTTGTTGGGCTATAGCCACTGGCAGCGCCAGTCCAAGCGTCGGTAGTGTCAAAAGTACCATCGGTAATCAGATTCGGATTAACGATAGCCCGGAGTTTCAGGTCATCGCTATCGTCGTCGTCATCGTCGTCAACCGCAGCCGCGACTGCGGCTGCGCCCAATGTAGCAAGGGTAACCTTTGCAATAGTACTCAATCCGCCGACTGCAGAAGAGCTGCCACCTGATGCAGCTGCACCAAAAGTATACGAACTTTCCGTCTCCGATGAAGCCTCAACAAAGCCATAACTAGCAACGTCATCCGCGAAATGGGTGCTGTCGTTTTCACGACCCTCCTACCTCTTGATCAGGCCCTTGAACGCACTATTTGAATGCCGTCAAGGTCCTCATTATCGCGTTCCTCTTTTTTATCCCTCTTTTTGGAAAGCTCAATTTTTTCTTCAGCGACAGGTGTCTGGGTTGCTTCATTAGCAACGACCCCATTAGTGTCGGTTTGAACGTTTAGGCCGTCCAAAAAGAGGCCGCAAGCTTTTCAGCATTTTCCGCTTTTTGATTTTTACCAGGCTTGTTTCCTGCTAACTCAGTTGTTTTACCTTCAGACATTGTTTCCCTCACTCAAGATTTTAGCAATGTTCTTGCGTCCACTTCCCCCGCAAGAATTGTCCTTTAAAACTTCGAACACTCCGAAATAATAGAAATTT
>JAYQLI010000020.1:0-27268 GCA_038143065.1 Rhodospirillales bacterium
TAACGTCGTAATCGAAATCAAACTCTGCGTATAAATCTGTCAAAATTTCGAAATCAACAGCATCATCAAGTGTTAGGCGATATTCTGAAAAATCATCACTATCCTCGAGACTAAAGTACCTTATGGTATCAAGATTTTCGTAACAATACGGGGTAACGTGCTCGAGTTGGTGCGGTTTTGAGCAATAGGAATTCATTTTTTCCAAAAGTTCATATGTGAAACACTCTACGTCAATTCCTTCTTGCAAACGATTTGCTAATGATATTAGAACTAAAATCATATCTACTGGATAGCAGAGGCTGAACACATTGATCTATTATTTGAGGGTCTTTGAACGGATCATCGCACGTGATCCGAACAATTAAGTCTGCATTAAATAGGTTGGCAGCTTTGAAAAATCGGGAAAGAACATTTTCTTTGCTACCACGCATATATTTTATATGCATATTCTCCAATTGATTACAAAGCTGGTCATCTAAACGGCTGTCTGTGGTAGCAAACACAATATCGTCGACTGTCTTTGCTTTGGAAATGCGATCGTAGATAATTTTAAATACTGGCTTTACGCCAATTTTTCGCATTATTTTTCCAGGAAGACGACTAGAACCCATGCGTGCCTGAACTATAGCGACTGTATTCATCTCAACTTCCAATTCATTGGTATGCATAAATTCTCGTTAAAATTAATTTTTCGATAAGAGTGGTCGTTAGCTGGGTTTGTGCTGCGGTTCAAAAACGAATGTATTTCATAAAGCTGTGAGATGGTCTCGACGCCAAGTGCACTTTAGAGAAATCCGAAACGGATTTTATAAATTCCAATATTGAACTGTAATAGAGATTTGAATGGTGATGCCGAAAAATCGGAAAAATACTTCTTTATCTCATTGAAATTTTGAAAGTATGGATGCAAAAAATCAAACTCGCACAATAATTTGCCCTGCAAAAAAATTGATCTGTAATTAATTTCAATATTATTGATACTGCAGAGCTCTAGAAAACTATCTGACACAAATCGACGATCTAGATAATTCAATGGAGCCTCGCACAATTGCAATGTTTTCAAAAGATTTAGCGCTATATCAAGCTCATCTTCATTATAAATAGAAATCCCCAATTTTATATTTCTCTCGCTTGTATATTTTTGCAAAAATCTATGGGCTCATTTTGTACCTCACGCAAAAATTGAGAGTCGTGCAACAGTATATAATTTGTTTTTTCTTCAAATTGTCTTTCTATATTACTCAGGCAATCAATGATTGCATCTAAACTTAATAGTTTTTTACTTTCTATTTTAGTTCCCACATTAAAATTTAAATCATTCAGCCCTTGCAAAATATGTGTTGCATCCCCATAAGCATCTGCCGTATCCAGTTGATACCCACCAAGTTTAGTAAATTCCTGGACTAAATTATGTGCACCTTGCGTCTCGATTACTTGTTTCGACCCTTGATATACATTTCCAAAATTCGCAGTACCGAGTATGAACATCAGATTTGTCAGGGCTCATGTTTGATCGCTTCAGAACAAGACTGAAGTTCTAAAATTTCCAGCGAACCAATGTTACCGACGCTATTATAGCGAATGTTAGATACGGGATAAGCGTTGCTGAAGGTAGCAAATTCACGAATAAACATTTAAATCTTAAGAAAAACTTGATTTGTTCGCATTAACCCACGAACGTAAATATTCGACGCTCATCCATTCATCATTAGTTATCGGATGAGTACACAAAATCATTAGCGACTTTTTGAACCGCCTTTTATGTGATCAACATCCTCAGACCAATCGTTAATAGCTGGTAGGATTTTGAAGTACTCAGGGTACTTAAATGTAAAGGGCGCGTCCTCTGAACCAATCATTTGTTCATGCAATTTCTCGCCAGGGCGAATGCCAATTATATCTACCTCAACGTCTTCCCAATAGCTTTAGCAATATCAACAATATTCATTGACGGAAATCGCTTGACATAGATTTCACCTCCCAAAGAGTCGTCAAATGCAGTGAAAATTAGATCAACTCCCTGGTCTAATGTGATCATGAAACGGGTCATTCGCTGGATCCGTGATCGTGAATTTTCCAGATTCCATCTGCTGCAAGAAAAGAGGGAATCACCGAACCCCTAGAACCCAGAACATTCCCATATCTTACAACAGAAAAACTGTTCCTCCGCCCCCAGAATAGGCGTTCGCTGCCACAAAAAGTTTGTCTGATGCTAACTTTGTTGCGCCGTATAGATTGGATTGGGCTTGAAGCCTTATCAGTCGACAAAGCCACAACTTTTTCAACATTATTGTCAATGCTGGCGTCAATAACATTCATAGCACCGTGGATATTGGTTTTAATACATTCGAACGGGTTTGTATTCAGCCGTTGGAACAATCTTGTAGCAGCCGCATGAATTACCAAATTCCATTCTGTTTAAAGCTCGACAAAGACGATCCTTGTCTTTACGTCACCAATAAAAAATCGTACTCGAGAGTCACAATGGTATTTCTTCTGCATTTCCCACTGTTTCATTTCATCTCGAGAGTAAATTATAACTTTCTTTCGGAGAATGTTCATTTAGTATTCGTAGCAGAATAGTTTGACCAAGAGACCCTGTTCCTCCCGTTATTAATATAGTCGCATTACTTTTCATTTCACAATTCTTGCCATTTGCTGGTCACCCACCTACTAGCAGGCAACATATTGATATTAATATTTAAATTCATTTTATTTTCCTTTGAAACTAGGAAGCCGATAGTTGATGCCACTAAGCTTTCCGCTCTGAAATGGGTGTGTTTGATTGAACCTATCATTTGAAAATCAGCATTAACCCGGGATAAGCAACGCGAGCCGAGGTCAAGACAGTAGCAACTTTATTTTCTCGCAAATTTTGTCAACATCCTTGAGATAAGGATGCATCGGCAAACTCAGTACTTTTTGCAGATAAAGCTTCTGAAACTGCAACACCCGATGAGACAACCGGAAAAGAAGAATAACCAGCCTGTTGAGTAAGAGCCTTTGGATAGTAGACCACGGAGGGAACACCCCCTGCACTTAATTTGGCTTGCAAACCCGAACGATCTTCAACGATCATTGTATATTGCGCCCAAGAACTTGTAAGTCCGTCCGCCACTCTTGGCGTTTTGAATTTATTGCCCAGGTGATGCTCAAGTAGGCTTCTGCAACCTTATCGCGCAACAGCAGCTCTTCAGGAAATATTCTAAGCTTCTCGATTAGAATAGCCGCTTGGACCGTATCCAGTCGCGAGTTAACGCCAATGCGTATATTGTCATATTTTCGCTCCTTGCCATGCAGACGAATTGAATTCACTGTTTCCGCCAGCGTATTATCATTAGTAAATACCGCCCCACCATCTCCATAACAGCCAAGCGGTTTGGCAGGGAAAAACTCGTCGTAGTCGCATCACCCATCGCACCAACGCGGCGACCATAGCTCGACGCGCCAAAACTTGCGCGCCGTCAACAAGAACCTTTATGCCTGCCGGCCAAGCAACCTCGGTTATAGCGTCGATATCGGCGGGCTGGCCGAACAAATCGACGGGAATAACCACAGCCGGCCTTAATCCCTGCTCTTTTGCATCATAAACTGCTTGCCTAAAGCTGGCGGAATCAATGTTGAAGCTATCTTTCTGCTACATCGACAAAAAAGGCGTTGCTCCAAGTTGCGCTGGCGACTCAGCTGTCGCAACATAAGTGAAGCTTGAAACAAAAACCGCATCACCTGGACCAATGCCCCACGCCATCAACACCAAAGTTAGAGCATCAGTGCCGTTAGCGCAGGTAAGTGCATGACTAGCTCCTGTGAAAGCCCGCAAGTCGCTCTCAAACTGCTTGACCTCTGGGCCCATAATATATTGGCCGTGGTCAAGAACGGCCCCAATAGCGGCATCAATCTTGTCACGAATTTGAGCCTGCTGAGCCGCCAGGTCAATGAATTGTATCGATGCAGAAGACTCACTCATTCTCAATTTTCTCAATAACGTTGTCCGATATTAGCCGATATCGCGCTCCGTCAATCGGGCAAATCAAATCTTCGTCTAAGACCACCCGCCTCGCTCATCCATCCTACACGCCGTGCCGGTGTGCCAGCCACCAACGCGTGAGGGGCCACTTCTTTTGTTACTGTTGCGCCGGCCGCTATGAAACAGTATTCACCCAAATCATGACCGCATACGATGGTAGCATCGCCCCGATGGACGCCCCGCGCCTAACCAATGTTTTACGATATTCGTCTTTGCGTATTATTTCCGAACGTGGGTTGTGTACATTGGTGAAAACGCAAGATGGACCGCAAAAACACCATCTTCTAGCGTTACCCCATCATAGACGCTCACATTATTCTGTATTTTAACATTATTGCCGATGGAAACATTAGGCCCAATCATAACATTCTGCCCCAAAGAACAATTTTTACCAATTGCGTATTACCTAGTATATGGCTGAAATGCCATATTTTCGTACCTGGTCCAATTTCAACGCCCGCATCGATATAAAGACGTCTCATGCACAAAAACGTCATTAAACCGTTTAGAATAATCAGGCATTAATTGCTTCTCCGCTTTCGATAGACGCGCTGGCCGCCGACAGAACCTGCAAGACACGACGCCCTTCAAATCCGTCTGTCAGCGGCATCACTCGCCCAGCCATCAGATCCAAAAATATTTGCATTCGACCTTCAAAGGTTCACTTTCTGCAACAGCGATATAAGCAACCTCTGCTTTTTCTGGCATTGGTGGTTTTTGACTCACATTGATATTGTGTCGATATAAAGCCAGTTTTTGCCCCCAAGTCTGCATATCATCAAATACGGCCATCGCGGAAGAGCCTATAACCACCAGTTTTTGCTCTTTTGTAAGGGTGCATCCATGAACAGTAAACATGGCCATTCAAACCACCTTCAAAACCAATATGAAGACTAGCTGTGTCACTAATACCCGCCTGCAGACTAGACGATGCCTCGCAGCGGACAGATTTTACATTTTGTCCGGTAAGAGACAGAATCATCGAAATATCATGAGGCGCGAAACTCCAAATCACATCCTCTTCGGCCCTTACTTTGCCCAGCGATAGCCGGTTGGAATAAACATATTGAAGCTGGCCCAGTTCGCCCTGCCTTACCATTTCTTGCAAACGGACAAACACCGGATGATATTGCATCAAATGCCCAACCATGAGATGGCGACCAGTTTTTTGTCCCATTGCAATCATCTTATCAGCCTCGTTCAGCGTGATGGCTAATGGCTTTTCAACAAAAACATGCTTGCCAGATGCAAATGCTCTTATGGCCAAATCCGAGGAAGAGGCAGGCGCAGCAATAACCACGCCGTCGCACTCACTGGCAAGAACGGTATCATAATCAAATGATGGAACGTCGTATTGCAAACTCATTTCAGCTGCTAAAGCCTCACTCGTGTCGCTGACAGCGAACAAGGCACCAAGTTCTGAAAAACTCGCACAAGATTTTTGCCCCAATGCCCGCATCCGATTACGGCAACTTTCATCATCATGCTTTCACCACGATAGCTTGACCGGAGACTCCTCTCATTGCATTTCGCGTGTCAATAATGAGCTTGGCATTATCCGCCAGCATTTGATAATCGACATTATCATGGTTTGTACTGATCAAAACTGCGTCAAACTTCGAAATTGCTTCAGGCGTCAAATCAAGGCTCTCTCGCCCGGCTAGTTCAAATGTTTCTCGCGTATGCGGGATAATCTGAACAAAGGGGTCATGGAAAGCCACGGCGGCACCCTCATTTTCTAGTAATTCCATTAGAACCAGAGACGGGCTCTCGCGCATATCATCAACATTCTTTTTTATAGGCCATCCCAACAATGAGAACGGCCGAACCATTTAGTGCTTTTTGCAATCTAAGGCTCAGGGCTTGGCCGGCCTTAGCAACTACCAATTGTGGCATTTTGGCATTAATTTCTCCGGCCAATTCGATAAAAAACGTCGGAACATCATATTCGCGTGCCTTGTAGCTCAAATAAAACGGATCAATCGGAATGCAATGCCCCCTCAAACCGGGGCCTGGATAAAACGGCATAAAGCCGAAAGGTTTGGTCGCAGCTCCGTCAATAACTTCCCACACATCAATGTCCATGGCGTCGTAAATGACCTTTAATTCATTCACCAGGGCAATATTAACCGACCGAAAAATATTCTCCGTCAGTTTGATGGCCTCGGCTGTTCTCGAAGACGCTACTGGTACAACCTGAGAGATGACCCCTTTGTAAACAGCAGCTACCATTTCTCGCGCTTGCGGTGTGTCGGCACCAACAATTTTCGGAATGGTCGAGGTCGAAAATGTTTCATTGCCTGATCCTCCCGTTCAGGCGAATAAGCGAGATAGAAATCCTCATCTTTTTTCAGGCCTGACTCCTCCAGCACGCCGGCCAATTCCGTGTCTGTAGTGCCCGGATAGGTGCTTGATTCCAAAATTACTAACTGGCCTTTTTGCAGGTGCGGCATAATCGTCCGACCGGTATTGAGAACTGGCGCCAAATCGGGTTCGCGGTGCTTAGATAAGGGCGTCGGCACACAAATAATGATGACATCGACATTGGCAATTTTGGTAAAATCGCTGGTAATATCAAATAAACCGTCCGCGCGCATTTTTTGAATAACATCATCACCGATATGTTTGATGTAGGAACGTCCGGCTTTAATCGCATCGATTTTAGTTTGGTCAATGTCAAAACCGACAGTATTGATGTTTTGCTGACAAAAAGCCTGCGCCAAAGGCAACCCGACATACCCAAGACCTACAATACCAACGACAGCCTGCTTGGACTTTATTTTTTCTAATCTACTCACCCCCCATCCTTTCCCAATTAACGCCCATAAACATCATCCAGCCTGACGATATCATCTTCGCCCAGATAATCGCCGACCTGCACTTCTATCAACACAAGTTCGTCGTCGCTAATATTTGTAAGCCGGTGTTTCTCCCCCAGTGGAATAAACGATATTGTCCCGGCCCAGTTTCAAACTCTTTATCGCCGACTTGCACGGTGGCTTTCCCACTGGTCACCACCCAATGCTCAGCACGTTTGTGGTGATATTGCAGGCTCAATTTTTGCCCTGGCGCGACAGTAATGCGTTTAACTTGGTAGCCTTTTTCCTTTATGAGCGTAGTATAAGTTCTCAAGGCCTTTGTACTGTGGCAGGGAGCTCTGTAAATTCGGAATTTTCACTTTACTTAATGCTTCGACCACCAGCTTCACATTCTGCGATTTAGTGCGATCCGCGACGAGTAGCGCGTCGGGAGTATCAATAACTACCAAATTTTCAATACCAATAGCGGCAATTGCCTTTTTGGTGAGATGGGGAGCTTTCCACATGTGTGTTTTGCGTCTCAATAAAATACATTGCCTCCGCGCCAACCACGCTATTGCCATCGGCATCGGCGTCACGTGCATCTGCCACAGCGTCCCAACTGCCTACATCCGACCACCCAAAGCCAGCAGGAACCATGACCACTTTTTCAGCCTTTTCCATTACCGCATAGTCGACGGAAATATCCGGCTGGTTTCTAAAGCTTGCTTCGGCAAAGCGCGTCACACCCGCCTTTTCAGCTGCCTCCGCAAAAGCGATTTCAGACAACGACCACACATCGCCCGCATGGAAGCCATGTTTTCGGCCATTACACTTGCCGTGAAACAGAACATGCCACTGTTCCAAAAATAGCGACCTTCAGAAAGATATTTTTCGGCTCTCTCGCGGTCGGGCTTTTCAACAAAGGCCTGCACAGGTTGCGGAGCGTCTCCCATCGCGACCGCCTCCAAATAGCCATAGCCCGTCTCGGGCCCAGTTGGACGAATGCCGAAGACGACGAGATTTCCAGCTTCGGCTTGCTCTACTGCCTGCGCAATGTCCTTTTCAAAAGCCTCATCACCAGAAATCAAATGGTCCGCCGCCAAGACCAAGCAAACAGCTTCGTCACAATGCGCCTTTTGGATATGCCGAACAGCAAGCGCGATAGCAGGTGCGGTGTTACGGCCCTCAGGTTCAAGCAAATAAGAGACCTTTAGGGCGTTAGGCGTTTGTTTGAGCAAATTCTCTGTGAGAAAGTAATGGTTCTGATTGGTCACAATTAGGGCTTCGTCTGAGATGAGGGCCGCGCGCTCCAACGCATGCGCGAGGAGCGTTTTGGACGCCACCTTCATGAAAGGCTTGGGGTGCATGCGCCGTGAAACGGCCACAATCGCGCACCAGCGCCGCCCGACAGGATAATCGGAATAACTTTATTCATGGTAATAGTTCTTGCCCAACTCGCCCATTGTAAACATCTTTTCACTCATAGTCTTATAGACTGTCTTCTGAGTTCCTTGTTAATTTTGAAGGAGGGTCAAGCTGCCGCGCTCCTCAGTGAATGACGCAATAATGCAATAACGCAATGTGCACCCCTTGGATCACGGTTTGCGAACTTTAGATAGTGTCAATGTTTGATAATCTCCAAAACCAATAAAGCCCTAAGCACGCTCCACATCCCCCCGTGGGTAAACATCTAAGTGTGTTTTCTGCCCCATGAAATCGAAAAGAATACGCAAACGGTCCGCGGCCACGAAGGTTTCTAACTCACCCACGAATTCAGCAAATGACCCCGAAACCATTTTTACAGCCTCGCCAGCTTTAAGATCATCCAGCGGACGCAAAACCGCCTGCTCATCACAGCGTTTCATAAGCGCAATCATCAAACCATTCGGAACAGCGGCTGGCTTTTCAGCGCGAAAAGACAAGACGCGCAACACCCAAGGTCGAGTTAATTTTGCGCTAATCACTGTTTTGCGAGCCGAACCTCACAAAAATATAACCTGGAAAATTGGCCGCAAAACCTCCTTGAGTTGACGTGCATGGCGGATTGTTTTCCGGCGCATAGGCATAAAAAGTATCAAAATTTTGACGATTTAGGTTGGTAATAGCACGCCTGAAACCATTGGGTTTGAGTTGGGCAACATACCAATCATCATTTTTATCAATCATCACTTCGTGCGTTCTTTCATCAATTGAGCTTGGAGGTGATTTATTTCTTGCTCTAAAAGACGATACTCAGTTTGCTTACGCCTCAAAAACGAGGCCGTGAGCTTCGATTTTTTCCCTAATTCCTCTTGGGGTCAAGAGGTAGGCATAACCAATTTTTTTTGAACTTTTCCGGAAGTTCTCGGCTTTTACCAAACCTCGACCAATGCCTTGAGGCAATAATTAACACTTCCCAGACTAACGCCAACCTCCGAGGCCAAGCTGCGCTGCGAGACATTGGGCTCGACCTCCAAATGCGAGAGTATTTCAAGCTCGATTTCCAGCTTTGATTTCGGCTTAAACTCAGTTTCTGAGGGTGTATCTGGGTGGGTGTTCAGTCCACTTCCGGGATTAGTTTTCTTTCATCTGCCCTTTAGATAAATCTCTCAATAACTTTCAAAAAGAATTTTTCTACGCTACCGCACATCAGGGTGACAGCCCCAATGGTGTGTTCATAGTGTGAACATAAAAGCTAGCCGCAAGTTAGAAGCGATGCAATTGAAATTTTGCGAAATTTTGCACTTAAAAAACTTTAAATATGATATTTTTTAAATTCAAGCGGCATGAGGAGTTCATTCATGGAAGTTTACTTATTAATTTTTGCCTATGTTTCGATCGTTCTATTTGCAATCTAATAATTTTAAGAACGCGAGTTTTGAAAATTAGCTTTCATTTTAGTGGTTCACTAGCTATTAACAAAAAAAGTTAAGGAGAGGGCATATGAGTGAACTACCCAATGACGAAATTGATCTCGTCAAATTGCTTCAGGTTATCTGGGACGGGAAATGGCTGATTGCCGGGTTCAGCGCATTGATTATTTTACCTACTTTCGCCTTCCTGGCATTTATTTATGAGCCGGGCAAAAGCGAGCATAAACCTTCTACCCTTAGCGAAACTCAAATGAATCTTTATAGTGGGATTAACTCGGCCTTGCCTATCCCGATGACTTCGGCAGCCTTTCAAGACACATTTTTTTCGAGAGTTTTTTACTGGCGAAATACCCGGAAAAATTATTTCAGAAAATGACCGACGGATTCAGAGTTTGAAGGCACGGAAATCAAAAAACGCCGCGATAGCTGACATTGTTGGTACGCGAGATTATTAAGATATCAGAAACAGCTGTTTTAACGCCAACTGTGATGTCCTTTGAAGCCGGTGACGCGCCCGAAGCGCAAAAAATTTTAAAAGCGGTTGTTCAAGCCCTAAATAATAAAACTATTTTGTCGGCAAGAAAAATATAGAGAGCGTTCAATCAACACAAAACGAAAATTAGATTTCGAAATCCTGAAAACCGAAATAGCTATTGAAAACATCCTCGATGATTATGAAACACGCACTTCAGCCCGCAAGGCATATCTGGCCGAACAACTTGCTATCGCAGAGACAATAAACATTGTAGAAAATGGATTTTCGGATCTCTTGAGCAAGGGCAGCATCACAGGAATTTCTGGTCAAGATAGTCTGCCATTTTACATGCGCGGGTCGAAGGCAATTGCTAGAGAACTGTCGCTTCTGAAGGCAAGACGAAACTCAAGAGAGCACTCTAAAACATATCGACATTTACCCTGAGTTAAAAGCTAAATTACTGGCTCTAAAACAGACCCATCAATCGGGAATCTTGAAACGAGTTTGCCAATTCCCCCTTTCGCAAATGATAACCAAAGAATTATGAATTATAATTTGAATTCAATCACAGTAGTATCGACACAGAGTAAGCTCTTAATTCTCATACTTGTTTCCATTCTGGCCGGTATCCTTGCTACGGTTTTCGTTATGGTGAGACATTTCATGTCAAATCAAAATACCCAAACTGCTCATTAAGCATCTTTTATGCTCTCGCTAATTTATATTTCAGTTATTGCGACTTTACTTGCTACAGCGCTTGTCATTGCTTTTGATCCTCTTTCAAGACGCCTGGGCCTTGTCGATAAGCCGTCGGGGCGCAAGCAGCATGAAGGTGAGATACCGCTTATCGGGGGTCCGGTAATTTTGCTTGTGCTCATTATTGGGATTTTGATTTTTGTTCCGAACCCCTCCCGAGCGGGATAATGGCGGGAACCATGCTCGTCATTCTAGGGGTGGTTGACGACAGACAGCCTGTTCCAGCAATCATAAAGCTTGTTTTCCATGTCGCTGCTGCCACCATTGTTGTAATGGACGAAAACCTAGTAATTTCTAATATTGGCATTTTTAACGAAACATTTGGTTCACCAGACTTTTCCACATTACATTTTGTCTTAGCTATTTTTGCCATTACAGCGGCCATCAATGCCTTCAATATGATCGACGGCATTGATGGCCTAGCTGCTAGTATGGCACTGCTAGCACTCACCCACGCAAACCTTGCCTTCAACCTGATTCACGGCGCAACACCTCCCGACTATGCCGTTTTCGTTGTTTTGTTTTCGGGCGCAATCGCAGGGTTTTTAATGTTTAATCTGCAAATTTTTAACGGCCGAAAGGTCTTCCTCGGTGACAGCGGTTCCATGCTAATCGGCCTAATTGTCTCAAATGCCATCATTGCCGCAAGCCAGGACACTGCAAGGCTGTTGGAAAGTCCAAAAATCCCTGCATCTTTATGCCTATGGCTTATTGCGATACCAATTACCGACATAACAAGCATTGTAATTGGAGGCTTGCCAGCGGTCGTTCGTTATTGGCGCCGGACCGAACACATTTACATCATAAAATTATGGACATTGGGTTTTCGGCCCGACGAACTTTACTTATTTTGATCTTATCCGCTGTAGGAGCTTTTTGGCTCGGTTACGGCCTGACCATCCAATTCGGCGAAGCGATTAGCATCATTGATTTTAGCATTCATGCCGACCTTTTATCTCTCAATTCAGTGGGTCTGCAAGTGTCTTCGCGACCTCAGATCGGCAGGGCTCTAAACAATCACCTTTATCAAATTTCTCTAAGTCAGGCGTTTGGCGTCTGGGTATGGGGCAAATAGATATATCTTGCACACATGTTTCTGTTAGAGGCGCGATAATCATCTCCTACTCAGCGCAACTGCCTTTTCCGCTCAAGCGCAAACTGGTGGGGCGTGGGAAGCGCGCGAAATTACAGCAGATGATAAGCGCAGCATTATCAATGCGAGCGGGGATGTCGAATTTTCTAGTGCGACCAGCCGCCTTACAACCAACAGCCTGACCTATAATCAAAACACCCAGCAATTGGTCCTCGCCAATAGGCTTCGTTTGATTGATGAAAACGGAGACACAATTGTCGCCGATAGCGGTGTCTTGGATAATGCGCTAGAGAAGGGTCATTTTGTCAACATGCGCTTGAGCACTGCTGCGGCAGCCGCTTGCAGGCTAAATCGGCCGAGCGCAATGGTTCAGAGCTTTGAAGACGCGACTTACACGACATGTCGCGAATGCGAAGAACCTGATAGAGCTCCGCTTTGGCAAATTCGAGCTTCTCGCATTGATTATGATCGAGAAGCGCAAAACGTCATATATGCTCATCCTCGGCTTGAGGTTTATGGCCTGCCGGTATTTTATTTGCCCTATATGGCCCATGCTGGTCCCGAAATTGACAAACGCAGCGGCTTTTTGACCCCAGCTACGTCCGGTCAAACGACTTCGGCACGGCGGTTGATATGCCATATTTTTTCAACCTCGCGCCCAATTACGACCTGACACTAACGCAGCGTTTGAGCGACCAACAAGACCCTTTCATCACCGGCGAATGGCGCCACTTAACTGTTAATGGCAGCTATCGCCTAACCGGCTATGCACACCGACCACAAGATGAATTGGCCGAGGATAGTAACCAAGAATTGCGGGGGTGGCATTATTGGTGATGGACAGTTCGAGCTAGGCGATTGGTCGCTAAATTTGCGTTGCAAGACGCAACTGATGATATGTTTTTCCGCCGCTATAAAATATCCAACGAAGCGCGCCTGAGCAGCAATCTGTTAGCGCAGCGGCGCTTAGGCAATCATCTCATCAGCCTTGAAGCTTTTCATTTTCGTGAAACATTATCGGTAGAAACGGCCTCGACAGTAGGTGCCGTCTTGCCAAGCCTGACGCATCACTATGACTTTCCCGAGCCATTTTTTGGCGGCAGCTTGGCCATGACTAACCACCTGACCCATCGTCAGCGAGACCTTGATGTCGATGAGACAAGACTGTCCTCCATGCTCAATTGGTCATGGCGGCACAACGCAAGTGGTTTGTGCTTTCAGCCAACAATCGCCTGATACTTGATGCCTATGATTTCACCATTGAAGAAGGCGATGAAAGCAGCAGCGCCGCCGCCGCCATTGATGAGGTGCTGAGCGCCAATAGCGCCGCCTTCACCTTGGCCTATCCGCTTCAGCGCAGTGCCCAAATGACCGGCAGACATTATCTCCAGTTGTAGCTCGTCTTGGCCGATGTGGCTGAGGATTATGACGCGATTCCGCACATTGGTCAGACGACGCGTGACCTGACCAAAAGCCAGCTTTTCCAACCGCTCACGCCAAAAGACGAGGCCAGCCGCATCAATCTCGGCCTTGACCATGAGCTGAGCTTTAAAGACCGGCTGGACATCGCGCTTTTTTATCGGTCAATCCTATAATCTGAGAGATGAAAGCTTTGACCTGCGCTCGGGCTTCGAGACGACCGCTCGGCGCTGATTACCGGAAGCGGCGCTTTATGCCGGTGCACTGAGCCTCACCCAACAAGCGCGCTTCAGCGATGATGGCAGTGCGCTTTGCAGCGACAGCAAAATGGCTTTGGCTTTTGAAGCTTTCAATATTGGCCTCGACCATAGCTTCTATGAAGCCGGGCAAACCAGCGCGAATGCCGATGACCCATTGGAAGAAGCGACCGGTCGATTAGGCTGGCAAAATGAGCCGAAACTGGCGCCTTGATGCCAGCCTGCGAGAAAATCTGAAGAAAAAAGGGTTCGGGCCGATGCGGCTTTTAACGCCTATGAAGATGACTGTACTCCTCATCACAATCAGCTTTGACCGCGATTATTCGCGCATAGGCAATATTGAGCCCGATACCAGTATCAATTTCACCTTTTACCCTGAAACCATCGGCAACTGAGCCTAACGCCCACCCGCGCCTGACTTTATAAAAACTGTAAATCAGAACCATTCCGCCACTATAGGCGACATCTTCCTTGAACAGGGGACTGTCCTGATTGGTCGCGCCATCATAAAGCTCGACATTGCCTCCAATAAAAACCGCAAACTATCATTAACCGGATAAGATAATCCGAGGCCGATTTCTGCCCCGATATAACCAGCTTCGGCCGCATATAAGGGCCGGAGCGGTGTGTCATAGGCATCCGTGACCTCAAAGAAATAACGATTGAGACGCTGATTGCCGAACAGCAATTCAAGATCGGCTTGCCAGCTTAAATTAAGATGCGTTTTTGATTGCAGCTCATAGACAAAACTCGGCTCAAACAGGAACCCTTTGGTGTCAAAGTCGGCCAGTGAAATGACCGAGCGGGCTCGCAATTTAACGTCGAAAAGCCCCTCCCAGTTGCCATAATCGTTACGTCCGGCATGCCAGATAACTTGAGGCCAATCTCGAAAAGGAAATCCAAATCAGGCATGCCTTCACGGTCGGCATCATCTTCTGAACTGGCAGGCAGGGAAGCACCCAGCGATAAATCCAATTCAATCGCGGTCATTGGCAAACGCCAAGGCGCGAAAGGCGCCTTCATCGCCGACAGAGAAGACATCGCCGCGATAAATAACATAGGGCTGATAAAGGCGAGCGGTGGTTTCATCATCAGCTGCCGGATAGGCCGGACCGCTAAATAGCGGTTGACGAAACCGGCTTCCCATAGCGGTTCATCAAGTGGTCCTCGGCAACGGCCGCGGAAATCAAACCGGCGCTTATGGCAACAATAGGGCAAAATTATTTTTCAGGCCGTTCATCAATGCTTCTTTGTTGCAGATCTTGCTGCATTTTTTGTGCCACACCGTCTTTTCCAGTCAAGGCCGGCAAAATGATGAAAATGCAGCTCCAAACAAAAGCAATAAGAGCAATGGCGATAAATACCATGTGGCTATCGACCGGCTTCTTGGCCGGATTCATCCTCGACATGAAGTCTCCTCCAACGCCAAAAACCCTAATCAGATTGCGGTTTTTTTACAAGCGCCAACGCCCTTGCCTTACCCTCATGGCGATTGGCTAGGTTTTCTGTCGGAGGAATTCCATGCAGGTAAAA
This sequence comes from Rhodospirillales bacterium, assembly GCA_038143065.1. GTDB lineage: Bacteria > Pseudomonadota > Alphaproteobacteria > Bin95 > Bin95 > VMCJ01. The sequence goes on from JAYQLI010000020.1 coordinate 15,214, forward strand.
AGTGAAATTGCCGGCAGTGTTTGGAAAATCATTGCCGAGACGGAGCCGATTTGGCTGCCGATGATGTCATTGTCATATTGGAATCCATGAAAATGGAAATTCCGGTGGTCGCGCCAAAAGGCGGCAAGCTGACGGAACTTCATGTGGCTGAGGGCGATATGGTTGGCGAAGGCCAGTTAATAGCGACATTTAGACTAGCGCATGGGGCGCAACACATGAGCTGGGACAAAGACATTGACGAGATTAAAGAGCGGCGCAAGCTCGCCAAACGACAAGGCGGTAAAGATGTCAAAACTATCATGGTGGCCGCCTGACGGTTCGCGAGTTTACTGATGCGCCGCTGCTCGAGTCAAAACAGCTTGACGAGGTCGGCGAAGGCGCAGGCGTGCCCGAATATGATGATGCGGGCAAACTGGAAGGGATTTTCAGCCCGCCAATTTTGTGCTCGGATTCGGCCAAATTGACGGCCGCAAGGATTGTCGGCGGCGAAGATTTCACCGTACGCGGCGGCTCGCCCAATCCGGCGGGTTTGCGCAAAAGCGTTATACCGAGCAATTGGCGCTGCAATATAAAGTGCCGCTTATTCGCTTGCATGAGGGTGGTGGCGGTTCGGTCGGTGGCACCAATAAGGAGAAAATCGGCGTCCTTTGGGCGAGCCGGTGTTTTCACAATCGCGCTTTGTGCCTTTGGCCGAAACCCTGTCTGCCGTGCCGGTGGCTTCTGCCGCTTTGGGGCCCGTCGCTGGCCTGCCGGCGGCCTGCCTTGTGGCATCGCATTTCACGGTGATGACGCAAAATGCCGCCGTGTTGATTGCCGGACCACAAGTGGTCAAGCGCGCTCGGCCATGATATGACCAAGGAAGAATTGGGCGGCCCGCAGTGCATTTAAGCTCCGGCGCGATTGATAATTTGGCCGAAGATGAAGACGATGCGATGGGTGCAAATTCGCCGCTTTTTGTCGTTTCTGCCCGATAATGCCTGGGCCTATCCTGAAAAATTACCCTGTAAAGACAAAGCCGATCGCTGCGAAGACAGCCTTGCCGATATTGTGCCGACCAATCGCCGCCAGCCTTTTCAAATGCGTAAAATCATTGAAGCTGTGGTTGACCGTAACGGGGACGGTTCGAGCTTTTTTGAAATGTCGCGCAAATATGGCCCCAGCCTCATTACCGGCTTAGCCCGTCTTGATGGCGAGAGCGTCGGCATTATCGGCAATGATTGTATGTATTATGCCGGTGCCATGACGGCAGCGGCGGCACAAAAACTGCGCCGCTTTGTCGATTTCGCAACAGCTTCCATTTGCCGATTGTCAGTTTTGTCGATGAGCCGGGGCTTATGATTGGCCCCGATAGCGAGCAAGCCGGCACCATTCGTCACGGCACGGCTGCCATTTCCGCCGTATTGCAAAGCCGCGTGCCCTGGGCCAGTGCAAGTGCTGAAGGCTTCGGTGTCGCCGCACAGGCACATTTCGGCCCGACGGCTATGTGTTGTTCGGCCGAGGGCTGCCAGCGGGGCGCTGTCTGTCGAAGGCGTGGCGTTGCTTTTGCCTTTGCGAGATTGCGGCGGCCGAAGATCCAGCGGCGCGGCAAAAGGAAATTGGAAGATATGTTGGCGGCCAGCCAATCACCCTTCCCACGCGCGGAAGGCCTGTCCGTGCATGAAATTATCGACTGGCGCGAAACGCGGCCAAAATTAATTAGCTGGCTACGCCTTTCGCCGTGGCGTTATGCAGACTCAATCGCCTGTCTCATATGACCGGCATGCGGCCTTAAATTTCTTGAGGGAAAAAAATGAGTGGAAATCGCCAAATCGTATCAACCGCCACCGCCAAGGGTGAGCTTATTTTATCGCTTGTCGAAAATGACATGCCAACAACCCAATGATGACGAGGTCGTTGCTCGAAATCGGAGCCGCACCGATTAATCCATCGGATATGTTTCCGCTCTGGGTTTTGCCGATTACTGCGCGCAAGCTCGTAATCACAATGAAAAAATGATTGCGCCCGTGCCGGAGCAATTTGTCGATGCTACAGGGCACGGTCGACCAAACCCTGCCGGTCGGCAATGAAGGTGCCGGTCGCGCCGTCGCGGCAGGGGCCAATGCCAAACATTTGGAAGGCAAAATGGTCTCACTGGTATCCGCCAATGCTATCAGCAATTCGTCAAAGCGCCTGCTTTCATGCGCCTGCCACATCATGATGATGACGACAGCCGAAGAGGCTGCCTTTCTTACGTCAATCCATTGACCGCGCTCGGCTTTATCGAAACGCTGGAAAGCCGAAGGCCATGGCTGGGCGGTGCATACTGCCGCCGCTTCCAATCTTTGGGCAAATGGTTTTGAAAATTGGCCTACAAGTAAGGCATTGATTTGATTTGCGTCATTCGTTCGGACGAACAGGCAAAAATCCTAAAAGATTTGGGCCAAATATGTCATCAATTCAAATGATGATGATTTCAAAGCGCAGTTGGTTGATGCCATGGCTGAAAACCGAGGCGACTTTGGGTTTTGACGCTATCGGGGCGGGTGATATGGCTTGATTGACGCTTTATTGGCCTGCATGGAGCGCGCGCTCAGTCGCAATGCGCCGGGTCTCAATACTTACGGCCTTACCAGCACAAGCAGGTCGGAGGATTTTACGGTCGCTTGGCGCAAGGGCCCGTCACTTTGGGACAAGCTATGGCACATTGGGGTGTCGGCGGCTGGTTGCCGACGCTGTTTTTGCAGAAAATCGGTTTGAGCGCATGGGCGAATTACAAGCTCCGTGGCCAATGAGATTAAACCACTTTTGCCAGCCATATCACCGATGAGCTGAGTTGGTGGAAGCGATTTATCCGGAGAATATTGCGCGCTATATGCCGAAAAAACCGGTGAGAAATATCTAATCAAGCCGCAAAAAGGCTGTAATCGCTCAATCGTTCAATTTATCGAGGCCGAATTTGATCCCCGGCATGGTGAATATAATGGCGTTCATCGGGCGAGATTTGTCCGTCCGATGTCGCTATCGCCTGCAAATAATCGAAGATTTCCGCTTTGCCTAAGGGCAAAAGCGGCGCCACCGCATCGACCACATATACTGATTGAAACGGCAATTGCTTGGCGGCCGAACGACCACTTTCAAAATCCTGATCGTTAAAATTGGAATGAGCCGGGCGCCCAGCTTTTCAGCCATATCAACTCGTTCTGCTCAACCTGCCCGTCAGCCAACACCATGGCGGCGGCTAGCCCGTAAACAATATTCAGAAAACTGTTTTCGCGTTGTTTGACCAATTGGCCGAGCCGGTCTTTTCATGCGCTTTTTCAACTTTTTTCAAAACCGTGTTGTCGCTACTCTTGCGGCGGCGCAGCAGAAATATAATCAGCAGTAAAACAACAATCAGAGCGCCGCTCAAAGCGGCCATAACTCCGAATAGGCATAGCCATAAACCTCTTTATAAGATGACTAATTTACTGCCAGGAACTGTTTATGGCACCGCCGTAGCGGCCGCCTATAGTTTCAGGAAGTGAAAAGCCGGGCAAAAAGCTCGGCTTTTTTATTTAGCCTCCAGCACGGCATCTATATCGGCCGCACTATGGCGCTCCAGCGCCGTCTTGTCGCCCCATGGCCGATTGACAATACTGCCGCGCTTCACCGCCGGCCGGTCGGCAATCTGCTTGGCCCAACGATTGAGGTTCTTATATTCCTGTACTTGCAAGAACTCGGCTGAATCATACAAAAGACCGGATGCCAATGCGCCATACCACGGCCATGTTGCCATATCGGCAATAGTGTAATCTTTACCCGCGAGATAGTCATGTTCGGCCAAATGGCGGTCCAAGACATCCATTTGTCGCTTCACCTCCATAGCAAAACGGTTAATCGGATATTCCATTTTTAAAGGCGCATAGGCGTAAAAAAATGCCCGAAACCACCGCCCAAATAAGGGCTGAACCCATTTGCCAAAACAGCCAGTTAAAGGTCTCGGCGCGAGACTGCCCCTCATGCGGTAAAAAGCGTCAAATTTCTCAGCCAAATGCACCACATGGACGCGCTTTCAAACAACCGCACCGGCTGTTTGCCGCTTCTATCCATCATGGCGGGAATTTTTGAATTCGGGTTGATATTGACAAAGCCCGAGCCGAATTGGTCGCCTTCGCCAATATTGATAACATGCATCATATTCTGGCTCCCCTCATGGCCAAGCGCCAAAAGCTCTTCCAACATCACCGTCACTTTCACTCCATTGGGGGTACCCAGTGAATAAAGCTGATAGGGGTGTTCGCCGATCGGCAGCTCTTTATCATGCGTCGCACCGGCAATCGGGCGGTTAATATTGGCAAAACGGCTGCCGCTTTCGGCATCCCATTCCCAGATTTTCGGGGCACATATTCGGTTTTGCCTCATCGCTGTCTCCTCATTTGCGTAAAGCTATGCTTAAACGTCGAGGCAAGCGGAAATGGCGCTAACTTTTCGGTTGAATAAAAACACCGGTCATGGAGGTGACCGGCTTCGTCTCATCATCTTGCCAAAGCTGACAAAACACAGTGCCGGTGCGCCGCCCGACTTTCACACACGCGCCTCGGCATGGCACGCCAAAGCACCGAGCGCTGCGCAAATATTGCACCGTCACAGATTGACCGGCACCGGCATGGCAGCGTGACCCGCTTCAATGCTGTCAACTTGCCGAATGGCAGCCTGTTCGCGCGCCAATTGGTAAAACCGCTGTAATTTCCAAAAGCTGGCGAGGCTGCCGCCATGCAAAGGGTAACACCGTTTATTGCCGGACATGATTTTCACTGAAACGGCATGGTGCAGACCAGGCGCCCACCATTGTCCAGATGCGCCGTAACGCCCAGTTTGCCCGCATAGGCATGGCCGCCAGCACATTTTCTAGCAGGTCCAAATCACCCATCTTCCTGCGCCTTAAAAGGGCTGCCGAGAATATCGGGCACGGAGGCATTGGCACCAGCATGAATGTGCCGGTGCCGACAGCAATCGGTTTTTTGCGGATCATCGTTAAACGCTTGCGCATTGAAAAAAGCGATACGCTCGGTCAGGCGATAAATATGCGCCGCAATAGAGGTTTTGCGCGGCGCGGCTGGACGCATATAATCGACCCGCAAGTCGACCGTAGCGACAGAGAATTCATGGTCAGTCGCCAGCACAGATGCCCCACCCGCCGTTTCGTCAATCATTGCGGTGACAACGCCACCATGCAGCACATCGGTCTCGGCATTGCCGACTAGGCTTTCATGCCATTTCAAACCCGTGCAAATGCGCTTATCACCAAAGCCCATATAGACGAGGCCGATATTTTGCCCCATCGGGCTGCGGCTGTCTTGAAACAGAGGCGAAATGTCGATGCCTTGCAGCGCGGGGAAAACAAGATCTGAATCAGACATGTCGGCAAAATAACTGAAATTAGGCCAATGGCAACTATTCGTGCGCCCTTGCCGCCAAGCTGTGTCGCTCGGCTCAGCCCTGCCGGCGCGGCGGCGCGCAAGCAAATCGTCAAACCGCGATTCCTCAATAACCGTGCCGTCTTTATCTAAACTTTCGGCAAGTGAATTATCAATAGCTTTCAGTTTGAACAGCACCAGCGCACTTCAGGGCCGCCGCGCTCCATATGCACATCGCCAGGCTCTTTATGGGCATAATCACCGGCTTTACGGACTTTTGTCGACAATTCTTCGCCGGTCTCAGCGTCAACATCGATAACGTGCAATTCACCGGCCAATACAATGGATGTCGTCTCCGCCGTATGGCGGTGAAAATGGTAATAGCTATTGGGAGCTCAGCGATACAACAAATCGACATGGCCATCATCGCGAATGCTCAACAGCGACGCTTCATAATCAATTGATAGTCAAAATTGTCATTGCCGACAAAGCGCTTCCATTTCAAATTTTCATCATCGAATAAATTCATAACTCAACCCAAAAATGAAATAACTTTCATTTAACAATATTGGAAATAGAGGGGCGGCGCAAGACCGGACCAGCTTGACGGTTTTAGGGCTGGCGGGGCCAGACCATCATCGGACAAAGCTTCTGCGCCGGCGGCGCGCCGTTTTCATTACTTTCTTGGCATTAAAACCCGTTGCTCGCGCCCCGGCAGAAATAGATTTTGTCTTCATATTTGACCCAAACGCGATGCGGCGGCTGGGCATTTGAAAAAGAAAGATGAGGCAGAACTGGCCGATAACTCGCCACCCGCCATGATCTCAGGCGGCTCTGATTTCCATTCGGCACGCGCCACCATATCAAGCGACGTTGTTAATAAAACCAGAACAAAAATCCACAAAAAAGGCCGATACGCTTTTCATATTTTAAGCCGTATCGGAATTCGACCCACAGCGCAATGATGAGGCGCATATCTACCGGGGGCTAGGCGTTCTGCGCACGCAGTTTGGCCATATAGGCGGTTAAATCTTTTTTGACATCGGGAGCCAAAATATAGAGCCCAATAAGGTTGGGAATGGCCATGATGAAAATCATCGCATCAGCAAATTCCAGCACCGTATCCATTTGATAGAGGCGCCAATAACAATGAACAGGCAAAAAATAAGGCCAAAGGTTTTTTCTTTGGCTTTGCTCTCACCGAATAAATAAGTCCAGCCCTTTATGCCGTAATAGGCCCACGCCAACATGGTCGAAAAAGCGAAAATCATCGCTACAAATGAAAGCGGCACGGGCGCCCAAGAAATATTTTTTTGAAAAAGCCATCGAGGTCAGCTCGATGCCCGACATACCGCTTCCCATAAGTGCTTCAGTCGGCAGGGTGAGAACCAGCACCAAACCGGTCAACGTGCAAATCACGACTGTGTCGATAAACGGCTCTAATAGAGCGACGAACCCTTCGCTTAGTGGCTCGTCGGTTTGCACGGCGGAATGGGCAATGGCAGCAGAACCGAGCCCTGCCTCATTGGAGAAGGCGGCCCGCTGAAAGCCTAAAATCATGATGCCGATAAAGCCGCCCGAGACACCTTCCATGGTAAAGGCCGATTTAAAAATCAAGACGAAGGCAGCTGGAATAGCCGTCAAATTCATCGCCAGCACCAGCAAGGCCAGCGCCATATAAATCACCACCATAAAGGGCACGAGGCGGACGGTGATATTGGCAATCGATTTAATGCCGCCGACAATAATAAGACCGACCATAAGCGCCATGACCAATCCGACAAGCCAACCAAAGCCGATCAAGGCTGGGCGCTCACCGCCCGAAACTTGCAGCAATTGCACATAGGCCTGATTGATTGGAACATATTGCCCGCGCCGAGACAGCCAATAACAATGCTGACGGCAAAAACTGCCGAGATATTTGCCGAGACGCGGTAGGCCTTTTTCGGCCAGACCATCGCGCAATAATACATCGGCCTGCCCGAGACGGTGCCGTCTTGATTGATAATGCGATATTTGACGCCCAATGTGCACTCGACGAATTTGGTCGTCATACCGACCAACCCGGCGACAATCAGCCAGAAGATTGCCCCGGGCCCACCCAATGAGACGGTAATGGCCACGCCGGCCATATTGCCGACACCAATCGTGCCCGAGATGGCGGCGGTCAGCGCCTGAAAATGGCTTATCTCGCCATCATGCTTGTCATCATAAAGTGCCCCGCGCACCACTTTCACCATAGCCAAAGCCGCGCAAATTGATGAAGCCGAGATAAAAGGTAAAAAGAAAGCGCGACAATCAGCCAGACGACAATCAGGGTGATTTCTGGCACCGGCCAAATGGCAATGGGCATAGAAGATAAAACGCCGATAATATATTGTAAGCGGCTGAATCAGTTGATTGATTTTTGCATCTATGGATTGCGCGGAGGCAGGAAAAGAAAAAATCGAAAAAGTGTAAGCAGAACATAAAAGTTCGGAACATAGGTAAAGATTTCGTTGAAGGTTGATTACACTACTTCACTTTTTCCTTTTACAAGCCTAGCTGCTCACAATTAACATTTACTATCCCGCTGAAACAGCGCTCTGACTTTATCTAGAGTCAGTAATTCATCAAATCACTAAAATATAGCTAACTACCAACATCTAGTTTAAGGTTTTGGAGTCACTTACAGGGAGGGAATTATGACAGAATTTGAAATCTTTGCTCTTTCATCAATGAATAGTAGCTCTACGGGCGCCTCACCAAATCGCAATGGCGTTCTCTATTTGGGTCGCTTTCCGTGCAGCAAACCTTACAGGACAGCAATATGCCGATAATATAATTGCCAAAACAGCGGCAACCGTTTTTGGCTTGGCTACGACACTTTTCATTTCAATATGACTCACATTTTGGTCGTTTAACAAGCTGCCACAAGCCATCGCTTAGCTGAACTTAAGGCATCTGGAGGCGAAATTTCGTCTATGGCATCTGCCTTTGTTACCCAGACAGGCGCCACCACAACCCCACCGACGTTCTCGCTGGTTCCTAAAAGAATCCCATTATTATTGCCCTGGAACTTGCAATTTTAACAATGATTTTGTACCTGATTTGGGGACCGAAGAAATAAAATCAAATAAATTTGGTGAAAAAGGGGGGCAAGCGCTCCCTTTTTTGGTATATTAGGCAGGTCGCGTGAGCGTCAAAATTGACGCCAGCTTTACCCAAGCGCTCGACCAAAACCATCCCCAAGCCGCTAGCGCTGGTCAGAACGCCACCATAGGCGCTGCCGCCCGGCAATTTATCGCTATCTTCAACCAAGCATAGCGCATTCTGAGACCAATTTGAGGTCACTATAACCCGGATCACCTTGCCATGAATGCCGGAGACCAGCTTGTCGCCCTTTCCGTCGTATGATAAACTTGCAATAAACCAGCCATTATTGCGTTCTTCTTCCGACGGACCATCGCCCGGCTGTTTCGTAGCGGGCGCACCATTTGCGAGGTGAATAGAACAAAGCCCACATTATCGCCATGCCCATTAGCCCTTTAAAGCGCCACCGCGTCGAGTGATAAGAATACCCTGATAGACAAAATCAGCGCCATAGGGTTCCTGGCGCAAGCTCAGCAAGCCGCTGAACGGCGTACCACGCGCGTGTTGGCGCCGGCCATTATAAATGGAGCGGCAAAACCTTCTAACTTCAGGCTTAGCCGCTATGGAGAAGCCATCGCTACTAGCTTTTTTCATTTCAGGCGTTACCGTGCCATCTGGATTGAGCAGAAACGGGTTGGTCAAATCATCACCCAGATCAAGTTCCGGCATTGAGAAAATCGCCCCCAAAGTGCGCCGAAGCATCGCCCTTATAAGAATGAAAGCTGACGCGCTTAATGGGCGCCTCGATTTTTGAATGGCGAAGAAGCTGCCGAGATCGGAAGGAATTGAGTCAAAACCGCAAGAAGGAATAATACGCACACTTAGCGGCGGCTTCGGCGTGATGTTTTTCAATCAGCCCTTGACCTGAAAAATTTTCGCCGGTAATGTCGACATAATGGCTGCCATTTTTAACGCAAGCCGCACCAAATTTGAGCCATAACGATGAAAAGGCCCGGCCGTGGAAAGAACGACTTTGTGCGCGCCGTCAACGCGTCCAGCGCCGCCATATCGTCTGGAATTTTGGCAATGATGATTTCGAGCTGGCCCCTGCCTCCTGATTGACCGCAGCCAATTTATCGGCATTTCGACCTGCTATCGCCCATTTTACCGGGCTCATGAAGCCGCCAAATAGGCGGCGCACAACGTCCAGTGAAACCGGTTGCGCCATAGACGATAATATCCAAATCCTTCATTTCCTGTTCCTTATTTCTCAACCTTGTGACCGATACAGAGCGCATAGAAATTGTCAGTAGATTATTCGCAATTCCTCTTATCGCACAGCGATTGATTTCCATTGGCAGCATTTTCGTGCACCCGGCCGGTTTGAGCCGCGCTTTTGAGGCGAAACGCTCAGCGCAATAATGCTGCGCCATATTGTCGGCAATGCGCCGCTCCTTATAGAGATATGAGACGGTGATATGATTTCCAGTCGCGGAAAAATGAAGCGCCTCATCGCGCGCGCCCGCATGAGATGGCGCAAAAGACGACAAAAACATAATGGCGCATGCGAAAAGCGCTTTGCCGCTTAATTTATCGCTTTGGCGGTCGGCACACATGACATCTCCTTTTGATATATAATGGCGCGCGCCTTTAAGGCCGATAAGCCTTTTCTGACAAAAATGCATACAGATGATCAAAATTATGTTACTCAGCCTTCGTCTGTCCTTCGCAGTTTAGCCTTTTAGGTCAGCCCGTCAGCAGATTGATTTCTGCAGCCTAATTCATGCGACGCAAAAGAGGCTAAAATGAGGAAGAGAAAATGCTCACAGGAACTGTTAAATGGTTTAACGCCGATAAAGGCTATGGATTTATTGTTGTTGAAGGACAAGACGATGTTTTTGTTCACATTACAGCGGTGCAAGCTAGCGGCCTAACACTCAAAGAAGATATGAAGATTTCTTTGAAAAAGAGCAAGGCAATGTTAACGGTAAATATTCTGCCGTTAATTTGACTGAAGCCGACTAATTGAAAGGGCGCATTTAGATGCGCCTTTTTTCATTTCGGAGCGCTGAATCGTAAGGGTTTTAGACGACTCGGTTGGCAGTACGGCGTCTGTCTGACAAAATATTCTCTATAAAGCCCAGCGCAGGCGGCTTATTTATTGCCCGATCACACTAAAGATTGGAGCAATGACCCTTTATCGCTTTTGCGCTTCTGACAGCCTTAACAAAATCCATGGCATCGGTGATGGAGTGGGACAGCGTGTCCAAATGGGCTTTGTCTTCATAAACAACTGAATGAACCTGAGAACCGGCAGCACACAGGCGTCGCAAACAGAAGCGCGACGATGGGCAGTATGCGGGTCATCAATCGCTATGTTCTTCTACGTATTTAGAGAACGCATTTCCTAAATCCCTGAGCTCATCACAGCCTTGGGGACATAGAGCCTCTAGTTTTCTCAAATTAGACTGAGCAGAATTTATATCATGCAGGGTTAGAAAGAGCTCTCCCTGATATTCAAGCGCTAGCTTATGGTCAGGTTGAATCGCAAGGGCCTCTTTATAGAAAATTTTACTATTTTCGTAGTCGCCGATTTTGCGGTGGGCGAAGCCCAAGTAATTGAAAACATCAGCATTATCAGGCTCTTCTTTTTTGCCTTTTCAAGCTTTCCAATCGCTCGCTTATATTTTTCTTTTTTGATGAGTTTTTTCGCATCGTTGATTAGCTTGCTAGCACTTGGCTCATAGCTGTAACTTCCTGCTGCCCAAACGGGCGTTGCAAACAGAAGGGCGATGATTGTCAGTATACGGGCCATTGGTGTCCTCTACTTGCAAAATGTTTGGTAAACCGCGGTATAATTAGAAGCAACGTCAGTTAACCATTGTATTTCTCCCGCAGGCATGATGCGCTCGGGAGAGTCTTCAGGGAGGGCGTTGAGTTTTTTCCAACTCTCATCAGCCTCGCCGAGCAAAGCTCCAATGAGCAAAGCAGTTTCAAGACAGTCTGACTTACTTGGTTTATCGTGACTTCCAAGCCTAGCGTGCATATCTGCGCACGCTGCTAGTATTGGCGTCGCAAACAAAATCGCGATGATGGTCAGTATGCGGGTCATGTTTTGTACTCCGAGAGTTTAAAATCTACCTGATACAAATCAGCGTAAACTAAACCTCAATTCAGAGGCAATACACGATGCGCGATAAATCAGGACGTTTTGTAAAAGGCTATAGCGGCAACGCTGGCGGCAGGCCTAAAGATGAGCACAATATTGCTGCTCTTGCTCGCAGCTATTCAACGGAAGCTATTGAGACGCTGGTGGACCTTATGCGTAATGCTAGAGACGATAGAGTGCGTGGCACAGCTGCTCAGGCTTTGCTTGATAGAGGCTTTGGGAAGCCGAAGGTTGAGATAAAGAATACGAATGCTGATTTCAGGGATGCGTTAGAGCAGGTGCAGAGCAGGCTGTTGAAACGGTCACACTCAGGTCACAACAACGCTGTCTAAAGGCCAAAATTCGGGGAAGAGATAATTCGCAGTTGCGTAACACCCCTGTCACCTATAATTTTATTATTGTTGTGAAGACAAAGGCTTAGCGTTGTTTTTCTTGAAGC
>JAYQLI010000021.1:0-47559 GCA_038143065.1 Rhodospirillales bacterium
CGAAAAAGCACATGAAAATGACCGGCTCGGCCAATTGGTCAAAAGCCGCGAAGACAGTTTCTTGAATATTGTTTACGGGCTGGCCGCCGCTATGGTGGTCGCGGACGGGCAGGTCGCGCAAAGCGAAATTGATATGGCCGAAAAGCTCGGCGCGCGGCTCATTTCCAATTTTGACAACCAAGCTTTTTTGAAAGTGGTCAAAGGTCATAAGCAATTGCCGCGCTTCAACGATATGGTCGATGCGGTGGCGCCGCTTTTGCCTTTGGAAGCGAAAGCGGAAATTTTTGATTATTTACAAGCCATAGCGACATCGGACGGGCAAATCTCGCCCGATGAGCGTCATTATATTCACCATGTCGAGGTTCAATTCGGCCTCGATAAATTAAACGGCTGAGCGCTTACAGCCCCTTTTTGCGGCTTGATGAGATATTTCTCGCCAGTTTTTTCGGCATATAGCGCGCAATATTTTTCAGGATCAATGGCTTCGGCCAAAGTCAACTCATCGGTAATATGGCTGGCAAAAGTGGTTTTAATCTCATTGGCCACACGCGCCTGCAATTCGCCCATGCGCTCAAAGCCGATTTTCTGCAAAAACGGGGTTAGCAGCCAGCCGCCGACCCCAATGCATGCCGTAGCTTTGCCCTAAAGTGACCGGGCCTTGCGCCAAGCGACCGTAAATATAAACCTGCTTGTGCTGGTCAGAGCCATAGGTGTTGAGGCCCGACGCATTGCGGCTCAGCGCACGCTCCATGCTCGACAAAAGCGTGTCGGCCATATCACCCGCGCCAATCGCATCAAAGCCCAAAGTCGCTTCGGTCTCCGCCATCGCATCGACCAATTGCGCTTTGAAATCATCATCATTGGAGTTGATGACATATTTGGCCCCCAAATCGGTGAGGATTTTCGCCTGTTCGTCAGAGCGAATGACGCAAATCAAATCAATGCCTTCTTGCAGGCACAATTTCAAAACCATTTGCCCGAGATTGACGCGGCGGCCGTGTGCACCATTGCTTTGTGGCCTTCCGCTTTCAGCGTTTCGATAAAGCCGAGCGCGGTCAACGGATTGACGTAAGAAGAGGCTGCTTCATCTGCCGTGGTGTCATCATGATGGGGCAGGCACATGAAAGCCGGTGCTTTGACGAATTGCTGATAGCACTGGCCGGAAACGAGTGAGACCATTTTGCCTTCCAAATGTTTGGCATTGGCACCGGCAGCGACAACGCGGCCCGCCCCTCATTGCCGACCGGCAGGGTTTGGTCAAGCCGCGCGCGCATGGCATCAACAAATTGCGGCGGCACGGGAGCAACCATTTTTTGTTCATTGCCTTCGGTCACCAGCTTGCCTTTGGAATAATCGGCAAAACCCAAAAGCGGAAACATGTCCGACGGGTTGATCGGCGCAGATTCTATTTCGACAACCACCTCATCATCATTGGGGGTCGGCATGTCATTTTCGACAATTGACAAGACAAGCTCACCTTGCGCGGTGGCAGTTGATACGATTTGGCGGTTTCCACTCATTTTTTATTCTCCTTCAAGAAATCTAAGGCCGCATGCCGGTCAGATAGGGCACGGGGGTTGAGTTTGCATAGCAGCTATGGCGAGGCGCAGCCAGCTAATAAGCTTGGGACGCGTTTCGCGCGGGTCGATAATTTCATGCACTGACAGACCTTCGGCGCGCGGAAAGGGCGATTGGCTGGCCGCCAGCATATCTTCCAATTCTTTTTGCCGCGCTGCCGGGTCTTCAGCCGCCGCAATTTCGCGCGCAAAGGCAACAGCAACGCCACCTTCGACCGGCAGCGCACCGCTGGCTGCGCTGGGCCAAGACAAGACATAGCCGTCAGGGCCGAAATGCGCTTGCGCGGCAACACCGAAAGCTTTCAGCACTTGCACGCTGGCCCAGGGCACGCGGCTTTGCAATACGGCGGAAATGGCCGCCGTGCCGTGACGGATGGTGCCCGCTTGTTCGCTGTCGGGGCCAATCATAAAGCCCGGCTCATCGACAAAGCTGATAATCGGCAAATGGAAACTGTTGCAGAAATCGGCAAAGCGGCGCAGCTTTTGCGCCGCCGCTGCGGTCATGGCACCGGCATAATACATGCAATCATTACCGATAACGCCGACGCTTTCGCCATCAAGACGCGCCAAGCCGGTAATGAGGCTGGGCCCGAATTTGCGCGACATTTCAAAAAAGCTCGAAGCGTCGCCGTCGCGGTCAACCACAGCTTCAATGATTTTGCGCATTTGAAAAGGCTGGCGGCGATTGGTCGGGACAATATCGGCGAGGCTGTCTTCGCAACGATCGGCTTTGTCTTTGCAGGGTAATTTTTCAGGATAGGCCCAGGCATTATCGGGCAGAAAAGATAAGAAGCGGCGAATTTGTGCCATCGCATCGGCTTCATCTTCGGCCAGATTATCTATCGCACCGGAACTTAAATGCACTTGCGGGCCGCCCAATTCTTCTTTCGTCATATCATGGCCGAGCGCGCGTTTGACCACTTGCGGGCCGGCAATCAGTACGGCGGCATTTTGCGTCATCACGGTGAAATGCGAAGCGACAAGGCGTGCCGCGGGAAGACCGGCAACCGGCCCCAATGCGGCAGAAGCGACCGGCACGGCAGATAGGGTTTCGGCCAAAGGCACAAAGCGCGATTGCGAAAATACCGGCTCGCCCAAAGGGCGTCGGTTTTTCTCCTTATTGGTGCCACCGACCGAACCGCCGCCGCCCTCATGCAGGCGAATAAGCGGCACTTTATATTGCAGCGCCAATTGTTCGGTATAGACACTTTTGCGCAAGCCTGCCGGATTGGGTGAGCCGCCGCGCACGGTAAAATCCTCGCCGCCGACAATCACTTTGCGCCCGTCAATTTGCCCGAAGCCGAGGATGAAATTGGCGGGTTGGAAATCTTTGAGCTTGCCGTCATCATCATATTCGGGCACGCCTGCGCCTTCGCCGACCTCGTCAAAACTGTTTTTATCGAGCAGCGTTTCGACGCGCTCGCGAATGGTCAGGCGACCCTTTTCGTGATGCGCCTTGACCGCTTGTTTGCCGCCTTGCTGTTTGGCCAACTTGCGACGCTTTTTAATCTCGTCAATATCTTTATCCCAGCTCATGTCCTGCGTCCTCCATGCGCTAGTCTAATGTCGCAATCAGCTGGCCTTCGCCAATCATGTCGCCCTCGGCGACATGAATTTCCTTCAGCTTTCCTGCTTTGGGGCAACCACCGGAATTTCCATTTTCATGGATTCCAATATGACAATGACATCATCGGCAGCCAAATCGGCACCCGTCTCGGCAATGATTTTCCAAACACTGCCGGCAATTTCACTTTTTACCTGCATGGATTTCCTCCGACCCAGAGGCTAGCCAATCGCAATAGGGTTAGGCAAGGGCGCTGGCTTGTAAAAAAACCGCAATCTGATTAGGGTTTTGACGTTGGAGGAAACATCATGTCCGAGAATAATCCCGAGCCGAAGCCGCTCGACAGCCGTATGGCATTCGTCGCCATTGCCATCATCGCTTTTATTTGGGGTGCCATATTCATCATTTTGCCCGCGGTCACCGGCAAAGCCGGTGTGGCGCAAAAAATGCAGCAAGATCTGCAACAAAGAAGCATTGATGAACGCCCTCAAAAATAATTTTACCCTATTAATTCCTTAAGCGCCGGTCTCATTTCTACGGCCATCGCCGAGGAGCTTGACGAGCCGCTCTGGGAAGCGGGTTTTGTGACGGCGGCGTTTAGCGGCCCGGCCTATCCGGCGGCAGATGATGAAACCACTGCCGCTTTCATAAGCCCCTATGTGATTTATCGCGGCGATATTTTTTCGGTTGGCGATGAAGGGGCGTTTCGCGCTTTGGCTTTTGCCAATGACCGTGTCGAATTGGACCTCTCGCTGGGCGCATCGCTGCCCGCCAATTCAGAAGATGATGCCGACCGCCGGGGCATGCCTGATTTGGATTTTCTGTTTGAGATTGGCCCGCAATTGATTTGGCATGCGGCGCGTCATGATTTTGGCCAATGGCAGGGTGATTTTGATGTCAAATTGCGCGCCCGCTCGGTCATTTCTCTGGGTGATTTTGACTCGCAAGGTTATTTGTTTGAGCCGACTTTTGTTTATGAATTGAAATCAAAAACACGCCGCCATTTGAACTGGCAGGCTGATTTGGAACTTTTATACGGCAATGACCGCCTCAATCGCTATTTTTATGAAGTGTCGGAGGCGCAGGTAACTGAAACGCGCCGCGCCCATAATGCCGAAGCTGGCTTTATGGGGGCGGAAATAGGCCTCGGCCTGTCCTATCCGGTCAATGAGAATTTGCGCCTGTTTATTGGCGGCAATATTGAGCTTTACGACGGCGCGGCCAATCAGGATAGCCCGCTATTCAAGGAAGATGTTGCCTATAGCGGCGGTATGGTTGTGGTCTATAGCTTTTATGAAAGCACCGCGCGGGCGGCGCGCTGAGGCTAATTGCCGATGGTTTTCAGCGTGAAGGTGAAACTGACACTGGTATCCGGCTCAATATTTTGGATGCGCGAATAATCGCGGTCGAAGGAGATGGTGATGAGCGTGCAATCATCTTCATAGGTAAAAGCTGCATCGGCGCGAACCCGCTCTTGTGTCTCAAGGTTTTCTCTGAGGCGCGCGTCAAAGCGCCAATTGCGGCTCATCTGCCAACCCAATTGACCGGTCGCTTCTTCCAATTGAGACGTTGCATTTGAACGGGTCTGACCGGCCTCATAAAAACTATGGTCAAGGGCGAGGCGGAATTTTTCAAAGGCCAAAGCCATTTTGCTGTCGCTGCGCAAAAGCACGCTGCCATCATCTGTGAAACGCGCTTGCTGCGTCAGGCTCAATGCGCCGGCATAAATGGCGGCTTCGGTAATCAGTGCGGAACGCTCGTCTCCAAAGCCCGAAGGCAGGTCAAAGCTCTCATCGCTCAAATTATAGGATTGGCCGATGAAAAAGCGCGATGTCAGCCGGTCTTTATAGTTCAGCTCATGGTCGAGGCCGATATTGACGCGGCTGGCCTCATCTTTCGGGGTCAAGGGCTGGAAAAGCTGGCTCTTGGTCAGATTGCGTGTGGTTTCTTTAATATAGGGTATGTCGTCATAATCATCAGCCGCATCGGCCAAGACAAGTTGCAGCTTCGGCGATAATGTCTGCCGGTCATTTTGGGTCATGCGCTGCAACGGATAGGACAATGTAAAAGCGGCGCTATTGGCGCTCAGCACCTCATCAATGGCGCGCGCCTTTTCGGCAATAAGGCGCGCCTCATCACTGCTTTCATCGCCTTCTTCAATGGTGAAATCATAGGCGTCAATGGTCAGACGGTTATCCGCCGACAGCACAATGCCACCGCGCGTTGTATGACGCCAAGACCAATCGAGCATGGATGACAGTCTTGTCTCATCAACACCTTGATCGCGCGCGCGATGGGTCAGGCTGTTGGTCATGGCCAATGCGCCTTTGAAAATCGGGCCGGCAAAATCATATTGATGCGTCAGAGACGGCAAAATTGCGCCCACGGTCGAGGATTTCTCTTCGGTCAAGGTCTCGCGAAAGTGAAATGCCTCAAGGCTGATGAAATGATTGCCGATGCGCCGCTGAGCCGACAGATTGCTGGTCAGACGTGACGCGTCGGAGATTTTATAGCGCCGGAAAAACAAATCATCGGTCGCATCTTCAAAGGCAAAACCCAGCGACCAATCGGCCAGCGCGAACTGCCCGTCACCGACAATGCCGCCGCGCAATTCTTGGTCGCTATCCGCGGCCAATTCATTTTGCGGCCGGTGCGCATAGCCGGTCAGGCGATAACTGCCATTACCGGTCAAATGACGCCATTCGCCGGTAATAAACGGGTCTTGCCGGTCGCTTATGCGCGGGGTCAGCGTCAAATCATAATTGGGTGCAAGGTTGAAGAAGTAAGGAATATCGATAGCGGTGCCGAAATCCGACGATCCGGCAAGGCTTGGGGCCAAAAAGCCGCTGCGCTTTTCAACCTCGGGCCCGGCATGGGCCATATAGGGCAGGTAGAAAACAGGCAGGCCATAAACCTCGAGCCGCGGGTGTCGGTAAAGGATATTTTGCTCGGCGCGATCATAGCTGATGCGCGATGCCCTGATTTGCCAGAGCGGCGCATCATTCGGGTCGTCACATTCCGGGCAACTTGTATAGATGGCGTCTTCAAGCTCCAGCAAAGCACCGTCGCGCGCGGCACTTGCGGCCTTCATACGCCCGCTGGATTGGGTCGCCAATCGCATGTCATTGAAACGGCCTTTTTCCAATTCATTATCAATGATTGCATTGGCGGCACTTATTTTGTCGCCATTGCTTTCGGTCAGGCTCATGGGGCCGGGGACGGTCAATTGTGCTTTTTCACGGTCATAAGTCAGCGCTTCGGTTGACAAGACGCGCCCCTGCGCGCGTGCTTCGACAATGCCGCTTGCTGAAACCAGACCATTTTCATCATCAATTGAAATTTCACCCGCATCAAGCGTGGCGGTTCCAGCCATTGCCGTCAGTGATGCGCACAAAGTCAAGGCCAGCGCGCCGATAAAACCAAAGCTCGTTTTCATGGACAAATAATAGGGGAGTTTGGGCAGGGCTGACCAGCCTGCATGTCGGGCCGATGCTTTATCTTAGATACTCGCGCACCCTGCCAATATGCAGCACTGAAACATAATAGGCAGGAATGAAAATGATGAACCCTATAAAGCTCGCCATTTCATTGAGACGCGATGTCAGACCATAGCCCAACCAGAAAGCTCCAACGGCAGACAAGATTAAAATTAATAGCGTTCTGCGCGGAGAAAAGCCTGCATCCATTATTTTGTGATGCAAATGTTTGCGATCGGGTGCCAGAGGAGAACGGCCAGATATCAGCCTTCGAATTACGATGCTAGTTATGTCGGCAATCGGAATGGCAATGGCCCAAAGACACAGCGTGGCCGGTATATTCGGACTTCCCGCGAACCTCGCTGTTTCTTGGCTAGCGCCTATCAACGCCGTTCCAATCATAAGGCCGACGAGCATAGAGCCGCTGTCTCCCAAGAAGATTTTTCTGCCATTGAATACTTGTAAATTGAATAGCAGGAAACCAGCCAAAGCGCCGGAGAACAATACTGCGAAAGTGGCATAATCAGTCGGCGTTGAGCCCACTATTAGGTTGAAACTGAGGTTGACATGGGTCAATGCGAGTAAGGCCATGCTGGCTGCCAAACCATCAATGCCGTCAATCATGTTGAATGCATTTACTGCTGTTGCGATAGCAATTATTGCCAAGGCGGTATGCAATGTTGCCAGTTCGTGGGAACCGAATATTAAAGGCAGGATTCCAATATCCGAAATTGCCAGATTTTCGCATAATACAACAATCGTGGCAGCCGCGAGATGAAATATCAGTTTAATAGACGCCGGAACGGGCCGCCGATCATCGACTACGCCTAAAATGACAAGCATTGTCGCGGCCAAAATTGCGCTCCAAGGCGGATTATCTATAAATGCTAAAATACCGGTCAATACCACCAACCAAATAACGGGACCGCCAATTAATGGAACATCGCCCTTATGGGTTTTGCGACCAGCTGGCTTGTCAACCAATTGCAAGCGGATGGCCAGTGGCCTTAGAGCAAACACGAGAACCGTAGCCAAAAGCGTGGCAACGATTGTGATATAAACCAAAAAAATCATCTATTTTACCGCCTAATTTGGCGACTGATTTTTTCGGGCCGATAGGGCGCTGCGAAGGAGAACAAAAATCACGGCGATAAGTCCGCCCATAAGCGTGGATAAAATAACAATTAATCTTTTGCTAGTCGTTGCTTCGAAAACCAAGGTTTCCAAATCATAATTTGCGGCTGCGAAACGATCGGTATCGGCAAGCGGGGTCTCAGTCAAACCGGTGTCAATGTGCTCCAGGCGTTTATCGCTTTCAAGGGCGCGTTTGCGGGCCGCAAGATCTGCATAATCTGTGATGAAAGGATAGGCGGCAGCACCTTTGCCGCGCGCATCTATCAGGTCGATTTCTTTTTCCAAGGCTTTATAGCCCCGAATGTAGAGCGGTTGCTCTTGCTCTACGGCGACATTAATGCCGCTATTGATTGAGGCGATAGCCGCCCCATTGGCATTGCCCAATTGCCGGGCAATGGCGGCTTGCTCTTTTAATTGGGCACGGTAAGCCGCTGTTCTGACTTCATAATCGGCCAGCGCATTATCAATTTCAGTGGTTATTAAGTCCATTTCAAAGTTTAGGCTGGTCGCGATGGAGCGGCTCAAAGCGGCGATTGCGGCCAGATTGTCCATACGGATTTCGTCTGTGGCTGAAGACAGTGCCATTTCGACAATGGCCAGTGCTAGATCGCGGTCGTCTGTTTTGAAGCTGAGTATGCCTGAACCTTTCGACCCTTTATCGAGCGTGAAGCCGTAGGATTGTCCGATTTTTGCCAGTTTTTGGGTCAGTTCTTCGGTCGTGCCGTCAAAATTTCTAACAGCCGGGTCTAGGCTTTGATGGGCCAAGCCGAATATCCGACCTTGGCGTATCTTATTTCCAAAAGCGGCGAACATTTCCGTGCTCAACACCACACCGGTTTGTCCGATCAATACCCCGCCAGCGTAAATGGGCGTTGAAATGCCTGGCGTATTATTGAGGGTCTGATAGGCCGCCATTTGCTGCTTGGTAAGCCCGGTAATCCGCAAGGATCCCTCGAACCCGGTCGGCATTAGAAGGGCGCCAATGACCGAAATCGCCGCAAAAGCAGATGTGATTGCTGCAATAAGCCCTTTTGAATCCCAAAGGGTTTCAGCCAAGGCGATTAGGTCAATTTCGTTGTCAAATTGTTCAGAAGACATCATGCTTTCCCCACACTATTTTGCCCGTTTAGAGCAATTATGAACCCACATCAATGAAAAATTGTTGAATCGCAAGAGCTTGACTGATTTATCAAAATATGTTCAATCAATGAACATAAGGCTGGCGAGGGACTGTTTCACCCGCCAGTGCGGTAGCTTGGAAGTAGAAAATCAAATGGCAGCAAAAAACAATCAAAACGGCAATAAGGTCAGCACTGAAGTGACGCTTCAGGTTTTGGCGCATTTGCAAGAAAATCCGCAAGACACACAGCGCGCCATTGCGGGCAAATTAGGTGTCAGTCTCGGGAGCGTGAATTATTGCATCAAAGCACTGGTCAATAAGGGATTTTTGAAGGTTGAGAACTTCCGAAAGAGCTCAAACAAATTGGGTTATGCCTATTTGTTAACGCCCTCCGGCATTCATGAAAAAGCCAATCTCACCATCTCGTTTTTGAAACGCAAGCAGCACGAATATATTGAATTGGAGGCAGAAATTGCCGCCTTGCGTGCAGAGGTTGCGAAATTGAACAAGAGGAAAACGGGCAAGCACAATGACGCCGCAAATTGATAAGCCAAAATGGTATGTTGCCCAGATTAAGGTCAATGGTTTTGAGCGCGCCGTGGCCAATTTGGCGCGGCAAGGGTTTTTGACTTTCAGCCCCATGCAAAAAAAGACCGTGCGCCACGCGCGCCAACTGAAAAATGTTTTGCGGCCAGTCTTTCCGGGCTATTTATTTGTGCAATTTGGCGCCGAGCGCGGCGACTGGCGCAAAATCAATTCCACTTTTGGTGTCGCGCGACTGGTCAGTTTTGAGAAATCAGCGCCGGCACCGGTGCCCGATAGTTTGATTGCCGGCTTGCGGGCCCGATGCGACGCCCAAGATTGTTTGCGGGCTCCCGATGATTTGAAAATCGGCGAAAAGGTGAGAATGGTAGCAGGCGCATTTGCCGGATTTGTCGGTGAGGTCGAAAATCTCATCGGCGAGGAGCGCATTCGCCTGCTCTATGAATTTATGGGCCAAAAAAGCCGCATAGATATCGGAAAGGGCGATCTAGAAAAACTATGATGTCGCCAACTGCCCTTATGAGACTTGAGATAACAGTTACCGTGGAGAACACTGAATAATGAAAAAGCTCTCATTACGGGCGTCACAGGCCAGGATGGGTCTTATCTCGCTGAATTCCTACTCGAAAAGGGATATGAGGTTCACGGCATTAAGCGTCGCTCGTCGCTGTTCAATACGCAGCGTGTCGACCACATTTACGAAGACCCGCATGTCGAGCACCAGAGGTTTAAACTTCACTATGGTGACTTAAGTGATACCAGTAATGTAATCCGACTGCTGAGTGAGATTGAGCCCGATGAGGTTTACAATCTGGGTGCGCAAAGCCATGTGGCGGTAAGTTTTGAAAGCCCAGAATATACAGTTGAAGTTGACGGTGTTGGGACACTGCGCATGCTTGAAGGTATTCGTATTCTGGGCCTTGAGAAGAAGACAAAATTTTATCAGGCATCAACTTCAGAGCTTTACGGTTTGGTCCAGGAGACACCGCAAAAAGAAACCACGCCGTTTTATCCGCGCTCGCCCTATGCGGCTGCTAAGCTTTATTCTTACTGGATTACAGTTAACTATCGCGAATCCTATGACATGTTTGCCTGCAACGGGATCCTCTTTAATCACGAGAGCCCGCGCCGCGGTGAGACATTCGTAACCCGGAAAATAACACGCGGCCTCGCCAATATCGCTATGGGCCTCGAGGGCTGCCTCTATATGGGTAATATTGATGCGTTTCGCGATTGGGGCCATGCCAAAGACTATGTGCGCATGCAGTGGATGATGCTGCAGCAAGATGAACCTCATGATTTTGTTATCGCGACGGGCAAACAATATTCGGTTCGAGAATTTATTGATTGGTCGGCCAAGGCGCTCGGCATAACGCTTGAGTTTAAAGGCTCTGGCGTCGATGAGGTCGGCGTTGTGGCGGCAATTGACGGCGATAAGGCGCCGAACCTAAAAGTCGGACAAGAAATTGTTCGTATCGATCCTCGATATTTCCGTCCGGCTGAAGTCGAGACGCTGTTGGGTGACCCTAGTAAGGCCAAGGAAATGCTTGGCTGGGAGCCGCAAATATCCGTCCAAGAAATGTGCCAGGAAATGGTTGAGGGAAGACTATAAGACCGCGCAGCGTTATCGCTTGCTTATAGATAATGGCTTTGAGATGCCAATACCGACGGAAAACTAATGAGTGCACGTAAGATATTTGTCGCCGGCCACAATGGCATGGTGGGCAGCGCGATATGCCGTCAGCTCGCAGAGGATGGCGATGTAAAGGTTTTGATGGCTTCGCGCGATGAGATGGATTTACTGTCTCAGAATGCCGTGAAGGATTTTCTAAACCAGGAGAAGCCGGACGCGGTCATACTTGCAGCTGCCAAAGTGGGTGGCATTCATGCCAATAATGAATATCCGGCTCAGTTTATTTACGAGAATTTGCAGATACAGAATAATGTTATTCACGGAAGTCATCTGGCAGATGTTCAAAGCCTACTATTTCTGGGATCGTCGTGCATCTACCCAAAGCTTGCAAGCCAACCAATGGCAGAAGATGCTCTTCTATCAGGCAAGTTGGAGCCAACCAATGAGCCGTATGCGCTTGCTAAAATCGCAGGCATAAAGATGTGTGAGAGCTACAACCGCCAATATGGGCGAGATTATCGCTCAGTCATGCCCACAAACCTCTATGGTCCAGGCGATAATTTCCATCCCGAAAATAGCCATGTCTTGCCGGCTCTAATGCTGCGTTTCCACGAGGCTAAAATTAATGGCGACAGCGAGGTCGTTGTGTGGGGCTCAGGCACACCAAAACGTGAATTCCTGCACGTTGATGACATGGCGACGGCGAGCATATTTGTGATGGGGCTTGCCGAGGAAGAGTATCGAAGCCAAACCTCGCCGATGCAGTCTCACATCAATGTGGGGTCGGGAGATGATGTTTCTATTGCCGAGCTAGCAGCCACTATTGCGCAAGTTGTTGGATATGAGGGGCAAATCGTTTTTGACGCGTCTAAGCCAGATGGCTCACCTCGGAAACTCATGAATGTCGATTTGCTAAAAAAGCTTGGGCTGGAAACAACAAATAGTTTTAACAGTTGGCATTCGGCAGACTTATCACTGGTTCGTTGATAACCAGGATAATTTACGGGCGGCTTAATGGTGCAAATAACACAACGATATAAGATAACAGTTGTCGGCACCGGCTATGTCGGCATGTCTATGGCGGTGCTTTTGGCGCAGCATAATGATGTAATAGCTCTGGATATTGATGGGCCCGCGTAGAGCTTATCAATCAGGGCAAGTCGCCCGTGGTTGATGCTGATATTGAGTTCTATCTAAGCGAAAAAGAGCTCGCTGAAAGCTACGTTGGATAAGGCTGACGCTTATAAGGAACCTTACTTCGTTGTTGTCGCCACCCCGACAGATTATGACCTCGAGACGAATTATTTCGACACAAGTTCTGTTGAGGCCGTGATTGGCGATGTGCTGGCGCATAATGACACGGCGATGATTGTCATCAAGTCGACTGTCCCAGTCGGCTTCACCCGCTTCATGAAAGAAAAGTTTAAAACGGATCGGATTATTTTCTCGCCGGAATTTTTTGCGCGAGGGGCAGGCGCTCAAAGACAATCTTCATCCGTCGCGCATCATTATGGGGGCGACCTTGAGAAGGCGCACGTCTTTGCCGGTCTCTTGAACGACGCGGCCGATAAACCGGATATTGAGACGCTGTTCATGCGCTCCACCGAGGCGGAGGCCGTCAAGCTTTTCGCCAATACTTATCTCGCCATGCGCGTTTCCTTCTTCAATGAACTGGACAGTTATGCGCTGGGCGAGGGGTTGGATACGCGCTCGATTATTGACGGCGTCTCGCTCGATCCCCGGATCGGCGATCATTATAATAATCCAAGTTTTGGCTATGGCGGCTATTGCTTACCGAAAGACACCAAACAGCTTCTGGCTAATTATGAACGAGTACCGCAAAATCTCATACAGGCGATCGTGACTTCCAATTCGACCCGCAAAGATTTTATAGCCAATGAAATTATAAGGCGGGAGCCAAAAACGGTTGGGATTTACCGCCTCGCTATGAAGGCGGGTTCCGATAATTTCCGATCTTCGGCTGTGCAGGGTGTGATGAAACGCCTAAAGGCCAAGGGAATTGAGGTTGTGGTCTATGAACCGCTACTGAAAGAACAGTTTTTTTTCAATTCAAAAGTCACTCATGAGCTAAATGATTTTAAGTCCAGCTGCGATGTCATCATCGCCAATCGCATGGTTGACGAGTTGGACGATGTTACTGACAAAGTGTTCACAAGGGATTTATTCGGCGGTGACTAAAGTCATACCCATCATTCTCTGGTGGCGCGGGTTCGCGTTTATGGCCCGTCTCACGGCGCATGCATCCCAAGCCTTTTATGGAAGTGGCAGGCAAGCCGCTTCTGGCGCATGCGCTTTAGAGCGTGCGGCGTTGATGTCTGATGAGGCGGTGATTGTGACCAATCAGGATCATTTTTTCCTGACTGAAAATTTGCTGAAAGAGACACCAAATGCGCCTAAGGTTTCTTATTTGTTGGAGCCAAAGGGCGTAATACAGCGCCGGCGATCGCGCTGGCTGTTCGACATATTCAAAAGGCCTATGGCGACAACGCTGTGTGTCTTGTTCTTGCAGCAGATCACTTGATTTCAGATAATGCGGCGTTTCAACAAGCGGTTGAACAAGCCAGCGCGCAGGCGCAAGCAGGCAATCTTGTCGTTTTCGGCATTCGCCCGACTGCGCCGGAAATCGGTTATGGGTATCTCGAAGTGGCGGCTGCGGGTGATAAGCCTCAGCCCTTAGAGAGCTTTGTTGAAAAGCCCGACCGCGCAACGGCGGAGGAATATCTGGCCGAGGGCCGCTATTATTGGAACTCAGGCATGTTTTGTTTTACTGCCGGCGTGATGGCGAAGAAAATGGCGGCGCATGCGGGCGATGTATGGGCGGCGTCTGAAGTGGCTTTTAACGATGCGACGCAAGACGGCGCGGCGACCCGCTTTCAGCAGGAGAGCTTCGTCGCCCAGCCCGATATTTCTGTTGACTATGCGGTGATGGAAAAAGCCGAAAAGATTGCCATGGTGCCGGCCGGTTTTGGGTGGTCGGATGTCGGTAGCTGGGACGCCGTGGCTAGCGCACATGAGGCTGACCAGGACGGTAATAGCGCTGTCGGTGTCGAGAAAATGCACTTTATAGGTGCAGCCAATACACATATTGAAAGTATAAGCCACACAGAGAAGGCCACCGCTGTAATTGGTGTTGATAATTTGGTGATCGTCGATACACCGGATGCTCTTTTGGTGGCCGACCGCACGAAGTCGCAAGATGTGAAGCTCGTGGTTGAGGCATTAAAGGCGAGTGCAGACGCTGAATTGACGGAACTGCCCGCCACGGTTCACCGGCCTTGGGGATCTTATGCGACCCTAAAAAACGAAGACGGTTATCAAGTCAAACGCATCACCGTCGCGCCGGGGCAAAAATTGAGCCTGCAATATCACCATAAGCGAGCTGAGCATTGGGTGGTAACGCAGGGCAAAGCCATTGTGCAAGTGGGTGAGCAAGAATTTGAAACAGGCCTGGGGGAATATCGATATATTCCGCGGGGCGAAAAACACCGGTTGACAAATATTGGAGAGGGTGAGCTTGTGGTGATAGAAGTGCAGGCCGGCGAATATCTTGGCGAAGATGATATTGTGCGGCTGGATGATGTGTATGGGCGGGCATGAACATTTGGCGTGTAAGTAAGGCATTGTTTAACGGAACCGAGCCTTTGCAGAACAACATAATTTCACATTTGGCTTCTTGTTAAGAATGATTTTCACCCCAAAAAATATCAAGAGCATATTCCTAGAACATGAGGCAGTTCAATTGGTAATGCGCAATATGGGGTGGTTGTTTTTTGATAGAATAATTCGTGTTGGCTTAGGGTTTTTGGTTGCGGTACTGTTGGCGCGCTATTTGGGACCCGAAGATTTCGGTCTTTTAAGTTTCGCTTTGGCTCTTATTACTATTGCCTCCGGATTGGTTGGACTAGGTGTTCGTGACATCCTACTCCGCGACCTAGTTGCATTACCCGAAATGGATGCTCAGGCTATGTCCGCCTCCCTCTTGTTGCAATTGCTATCGGGCGTTTTTGTTTACTCGATTCTTCTAATTATTGGAGTCTGGCTGAAACCTCAAAATTCGGAGTTTCTCCTTTTGCTGTCAGTGTTGGGTCTCATCATTTTGGTCAGGTTTACTGATGTTTTCGTGGCTTGGTTTGAAGCTCATGTGTTAATGAAGCCTGTCGTGCTTGTTCAGAGTTTCTTTTTATTACTTTTTCAGCGGTAAAAATTTGTCTGATTTATTTTGATGCCCCGCTCTTGGCATTCGGGGTAGCAATCGCTGCCGAGGCTGTGTGTGCGGGGATTGTTTTGTACCCTGTCTTCATTATGAAATTTTCGAGAGAAAAATTAGCTTCCTTTTCTTGGTCCCACGCGATTTACTTGGTGAAAGAGGGTTGGCCCCTCTTCCTTGCCTCAATTTCGATAACGTTATACATGCGTTTTGACCAGATTATGATCGGGCAAATGGCAAGCTTTTCAGAGGTCGCTCTTTACAATGTTGGGGTGCGTATTGTTGAGGGGCTTTATATTATCCCAACGATAATTGTGACCTCCGTATTCCCCAAAGTTTTGGCAATTAGAAGTTTTGACAAAGGTAAGTTTAGCCAGCGCGTTCAAGACCTCTATAATGTCTTGGCAATGCTTTCATGCGCTATCTGCTTCCCAATTGCATATTTCGCTGACGAAATAATTTTTATCCTATTTGGTAAGGATTTTCTTGAGGCAGGTAAGGTTTTGTCAGTTTATATGTGGGTGCTCGTAGTGGTGTCGTTCGGCATTGCACGCGGTAAATGGCTTGTTGCTGAGGGATTTCAGCGTTTTTCGGCTATTTTTACTTTAGCAACCCTGATTTTAAATGTTATCGGTAATTATCTTCTTATTCCGAACTATGGTTCAGTGGGCGCGGCTTGGGCGACAGTCTTAAGTGTTGCCTGCGGAAGTTTGCTTGTTCCAGTCATTTTTCGGGCTACCCGAGTTTCTTCAAGAATGTTTCTTTTGTCCCTCAATCCTCTCGTTTTATACGCAGCTTATTCGAAGGTTCAAAAGAAGATTCGCGAACAGGAATAGATGGTGGAGGTATCTCTACTAGCATAAAGTCACAAAGGGTTACTCGGTTTTTGATTTTGACAGTAAATTTACATCTCGGCAGTATTTTCTCGCTGATGGGCAAGCTGATTATCTAGCCTTACCCAAAACCAACAGCGAACCGCTTGGTTGATGCCTCATAGACAAGGTTGGTTATGTTTTATTCACTAATGAGAAAAATTCCATTTTCATCATATCTAATTGGCTTTATCCGAAGGATAATGTTCAAACGAGAAATGGCAAGACAGATATCGAGAAATGGGGTTGTGCGATTGAATGTAGGAGCAGGCGGCACAAGCTTCGCTGGCTGGGTTTCTGCTGAAAAACAACAGCTTGACATCACCAATTCGGCAAGCTTTTCGGTAAATTTAAAGGAAAGCACTATATCTCATATTTTGGCTGAGCATGTTGTAGAGCATATTTACAAACGTGATTTTAGACAATTCCTGACCGCTATCCGTCCTTTCTCGCTGCAGGCGCGAATATCAGAATAGCAGTTCCCGATGCTTTGCATCCGTCTGAATACGTCCGTGAATTGACAGAGCCCGGCGGTCTCGAACCTGGTGCCGACGACCATAAAGAATTTTATTCTCTATATGATTTTCAGAAATTGGCCAAAGAATGCGGTTATTCAATTCAACCGATCGAATATTTTGATGACAATGGTCAGTTTCATTTCACCAGAGATGATTGGGAAAACGGTTATATTTCCAGGTCGGCTTACAACTATCGTGGACGATTCACTGAGCATGCGCGTGAAATGGAAAAGTTTTTGTCCACGACACCTGAAAATCTTCGAGGACAATTTGAGGAATCTGGTGTTTCCTATACGTCATTGATTGTCGACTTCTCACTTATTGGAGACAATCATCTTGCATAGATATAATGCGGCTTTCTCTACAGACAGCAAATTTGTCACACTTCTGGGCGACTGGGCTCCTGAGAATATGCAAGTTAAGCCGCTTGGAATTGATAATCCATTAATTGTAAATATGGAGGGGCCGATATTACCTTTTGGTTCAGTCGATATACAACCTCGCCCTAAAGCTGGACCCGTCATGTCTAATCAGCAAGTGCCAACTTTCGCAAATGCTTCTGGGCAATTTATCTCTGTGCTGGCAAATAACCATTCGATGGATTTTGGTCCAATTGGTCTGTCGCACACGATTGGACATCTGAAAGACGCAAACAGTCACTTTGTTGGGGCCGGTGAAGATCACCAATCTGCTTACCAGCCCTTAATTTTCGAATGGTGCGGCAGCCGGGTCGCTTTATTGTCTCGTTGCGAAACGCAATTTGGGTCCGCTGTGCCCGGCAATGGCGGCGTTGCTGCCCTCAATGAAGCAATTTATCAGAAATTTCCGACTTAAAGCAGGATGTTGATTTTGTAATTCTTTCCATTCACGCAGCTGCCGAAATGTGTGCTTGGCCGTCAGTCAAGCGCCAGAAATTATACAGGTCTTTTATTGATGCTGGGGCCGACCTTATTCACGGGCATCATTCTCACGTGCCACAAGGCTGGGAGGAATATAAAGGCGCATACATTTTTTATGGCCTTGGTAACTTCTGCGTAAAACCGGAAAAATGGGATTGGCATCCGCATTCACTTTGGTCGCTTACGCCAAATATCTGGATTTCTGATGGTCGCATAAATGCTACGATTAAGACATCCACTATTCGCGAGTGCGACGAGCACATTGTCGTCGGGCCAGCATCCGATGATGAAAAACTTACTCATAATGCTTACCTAAGCGATTGTAATATGCCTCTGGCTGATGAAGAGTTGCTGCAGGCTCTATGGCAAGAGTTTTCTATCGAAATTTATAATAAACGATTCCAAGCATGGCTTGGTTTCGATATTAGATTTACTTTTTTGAGAAGCATACAGTTTGCGTTAATCCGCAAGCTCGTTCAATTGAAAAAGCTGATGTTTGGCGAGCCTATAACACTTTTAGTGAGGCAGGATTACTTGACCTATTACCATCTGTTTGCGTGCGAAAGTCACAATGACGCGATTTCGACCGCGCTGGGTGTGTTAAGCGGCGAATTGGCGGATTGCAGAACTCTGGAAAGCCAAAAATTATTTAGACGCGTTATTTCTTCTGTGTGAGTGCCAACTTTTGAGTGATTACTAGTGAATATTGCATTTTCAATCTGCCGCGATCTTCCTGCTGATCAGAAGTATCATTCTGATGGGCATATGAAAAAGCTGGCTCAGCATTATAAAAAAAACCGTAAAAGCTTAGAGTTTGGACGGTGGTCAATCACACTTGTCGGATCATGCAAGTATGAAATAAGCGAGACGAGTTTGAGATTTTCGCTTTGCCTTGACGAAGTCGAAACGACGTCTGATCGATATTTATCGGTTGAAGTAACTACGGATTACATTGTTGTCGAAAACGATTACGTGGGTTCCATCCCATTTTACTACTCCAACAGAAATGGATTCAGTGCATCAAATATTGAAACTTGTGTGGTTAGAGGAAGCGACGCATCTCGCGTTGATTTATGCTCTGAGGCCATCTTCGGATACCTCAGATATGGACACTTTATCTGGACAGAAACTGCGTGGAAGCATATTTTTACCCTACCTCCAGATGCAACCTGCAAGTTTGATCATCTCGGCAAATGCATAGCTCAAAAATATAATGCATCTGTCTATGCTAGTGACCAGAACCTGGGTTTGAGTGATTCGGAAGTTGCTTCTAAATTATACGATTTGAACAGTAGTTTGGTTAATCGCGCACTTAGCCGTTTCGATCAGATAATCTTACCGCTTAGCTCAGGGTATGATTCGCGAATGATACTTGCTGTAATTTCTGAAAATCAAAAATTACGTGATAAGACATTATGCTTTACCTATGGCGCCATCGGATCAGTTGAAGTCGAAAGCGCGCGGCGTCTTAGTCGTGTCGCAGGTGTTGAATGGTCATTTATCGATTTGCCGTGTCAATTTCTTAACCGCGGTCGTTTAGATGAAACAATCGACGTGTTTGGCTCTTCTTTACATATGCATGGCATGTATCAGCTGGAATTTTTCGATGAGATACAAAAGCGGGTTGGCTTATCTTCAAATGCAGCTTTGACTTCTGGGTTTATGACGGGCGTGCCGGCCGGGCAACATAATGGGCTCCTGGGCATCTCACCCAATCCAAAATCTTTGTCAAATGCGATGGATAATTTTGCCCAAAGTAAATTTTGGCCGGCGGAGCATTTGGTTCAATTGCCAATTTTCCAAGATACTGACTTTAGCAAATCAGCAGATGCCAGATTCTACGAGGCATTCGATCGATTTAAAGGTGAATTTTATCAAAAAGCTGTAATGTTCGATATTTGGACGCGGCAAAGAAACTTTATAAGCTATTATCCCCGAACTCTTGAGTGGGTT
This sequence comes from Rhodospirillales bacterium, assembly GCA_038143065.1. Lineage (GTDB taxonomy): Bacteria > Pseudomonadota > Alphaproteobacteria > Bin95 > Bin95 > VMCJ01. The sequence continues at coordinate 19,518 of JAYQLI010000021.1, forward strand.
ATCCCTGACCATCAGTCCGCACATGACGCCGTCTTATGCAAACTTCTTTTTGAGCTTGAGTGCAACGCATTTGCAGGATCGAAAAGCCGTGGAGCTAATGTTCAGCAAACATTATCCTGAACTTGCAAGTATTGTTTCTAACAGTAATGGCCTGCGTTCAATATCGAGTAAATTGGAAGACACACGGTATTTCATCTCGAGAGTTCTGAGTAAATTAAAACTAAGGCGTTTCATACCTGAAAATTATAGCTTAAATGATTTTGATTTTGATATTGCCGCGGTATGCAATATTGGAAAAGAGGCATTTTCACCTGTTTTTGAAGATCACGTTGATAACGATTTAATTAGTATGTTTGGTGGAAATGAAATGTTTAACGAATTGTATGAAGCAACTCTCAGTGGCGACGCCTTAATGTACAATAGGTTCACACGCCTACAGTCTCTTTTTCTGACTTTGGAATTGAGTTCTCGAGAGGGTGCAACAAGGTAATATTCGATGCGTATTCTTGTAACTGGCGGTGCAGGCTTTATAGGCTCTGCTCTTATTCGATTTTTATTTTCTGAGACTGATCATGAGCTTCTCAATTTTGACAAACTAACATATGCGAGCAGTCTTTCGTCGCTTCCGGAAAAAGTAAAATGCAGTGAGCGTTATCAATTATGTACGGGCGATATATGTGACCCAATCCGAACAAAAGAGGTAATATACCGCTTTAGACCGGAAGCAGTAATTCATCTCGCAGCCGAGTCCCATGTGGATAGGTCAATAGACGGCCCTCAGGAATTTATCCGCACCAATGTCAATGGAACTGCGATACTTTTGGAAACCGTAACGTCCTACTGGGACGCGCTTTCAAAGAACGGGCGGAATAATTTCCGGTTTCTTCACGTTTCAACTGATGAGGTTTTTGGAAGCCTCGGTACTGAGGGCAAATTTTCCGAAAAAACGCCCTATGCACCGAACTCCCCATATTCTGCGAGTAAAGCAAGTTCAGACCATTTGGTACGCGCGTGGCACCATACCTATGGACTGCCTACTATCATTTCAAATTGTTCAAACAATTATGGTCCTTACCAATTTCCAGAAAAGCTAATTCCCCTAATAATTACAAATGCCATGAAGGGAAAAGATCTGCCCGTGTATGGAGACGGTCAGCAAATCAGAGATTGGCTTCATGTCGAAGATCACGTCAGGGCTCTCTATGCAGTATTGTTAAACGGAAAAGTTGGCGAGACTTATGCAATTGGAGGCAATAGTGAAAAAGCCAACCTAGATGTGGTAAAGACGGTTTGCCAAATTTTGGACAGCATTTTTCCTGCAACAACCGGTAAATCATATAGTGATTTAATCAAGTTTGTTGCAGATCGCCCCGGTCATGATCAGCGTTATGCAATAGACGCATCAAAAATTTACAGTGAAATTGGTTGGAAAGCTCAAGAAACTTTTATTCGGGCCTAACCAAAACGGTTAATTGGTATGTCGAGAATCGAGACTGGTGTGAAGCGGTTAAATTTAACAAATATGACGGCCAGAGACTGGGTTTGCGCTGAGCAGTTGCAAGTGAGGGGTAACGGAAAATGAAGGGAATAATTCTCGCAGGCGGTGCGGGGACCCGTTTGCATCCAGCAACTAGTGTGATCTCCAAACAGTTGTTGCCTGTCTATGATAAGCCGATGATTTATTACCCGCTTAGCACGCTTATGCTGGGAGGTATAAGGGAGGTGCTTATCATCTCAACACCGACTGATTTGCCGAGGTTTAAGGAACTGCTCGGTGATGGCGACCGCTTGGGGATGCGACTAGAATACGCTATTCAAGAAAAACCTCACGGTCTAGCTGACGCTTTTTTAGTTGGTGCAGATTTTATTGATTGCGGCCCTGCCGCACTAATCTTGGGCGATAATCTGTTTTACGGAGATCAACTGGCCGATTTGGTAAGGTCAGCAAGTTTGTTGCAAAAAGGAGCGCGTGTTTTTGCTTATCAAGTAAATGATCCTGAAAGGTATGGTGTTGTTTCGTTTAATGAGGATGGAATAGCAACATCACTAGAAGAAAAGCCTCAAAACCCCGCGTCAAATTATGCGGTAACAGGTCTTTACTTTTTTTGACGCTCAAGTCACCGAAATTGCGAAAGCTATATCGCCATCTTCTCGCGGTGAACTTGAAATTACAGCAATTAATCAGCGTTATCTCGAGCAAAATGAATTAGACGTGGTTACTTTGGGTAGAGGAGTTGCATGGCTGGATACAGGCACTCAGCAATCTCTGTTGGAGGCTTCTTCCTTTATTTCTGCGATTGAAAATAGGCAGGGTTTAAAAATAGCTTGCATTGAAGAAGTCGCTTGGCGCAATGGATGGATAACAGATACAGAGTTTCGTTCGACGGGTGAACAGATGAGAAACAGTGAGTATGGGCAATATATTTTGAGGTTAATTGGATGACGAAAACGGGCCCCTCAGTCTACGCGCCTGTAGTCCTTTTCGTTTATAACCGTCTGGAGCTAACGAAGCGCACTGTTGCCGCGTTGCAAAGGAATGTCCTGGCGGCCGAAACCGACTTAATTGTCTTTTCTGATGCGGCTAAAAACCCCAAGGACGAGTTTAAAGTAAATCTCGTACGCGCATTTATATCCTCATTGACTGGTTTTAGATCGGTTTCCGTGCATCTGCGAGACGTAAATTTTGGGTTGTCGAATTCCATAATTGACGGCGTCACAACGGTTGTGAATGAATATGGATCAGTCATTGTTTTAGAAGACGATTTAATCACATCCCAGTATTTTTTGCAGTTTATGAATGACGGTCTAAAAAATACCGTGATGAACCTCGGGTTGCCTCTATACATGGATATAATTTGCCAATAAAAGAGCACCTTCCAGAAGTGTTTTTCAGTCGTGGAGCGGATTGCTGGGGGTGGGGCACCTGGAAAAGTGAATGGGTGCGATTTAACCATGACGGTCTCGATTTATTGGATCGTTTGCGAAAACAAGATCTACTAAAGGCATTTGATCTTGACGGAGCATTTCCTTATTCAGACATGCTGCGCGAGCAAATCGAAGGAAAAAATGATTCTTGGGCGATCCGTTGGCATGCCAGCGCATTTTTAGACAATAAACTAACCTTACACCCCGGTAAATCACTCGTCTCGCATATTGGAAACGATGGAAGCGGGACCCATGCCGGGGTATCAGACATTTATGATACAAATGTTGCTACCGACCAAATTATCATTGGTGGCCCAGAGGTCTGTGAGACTATGGCCACGCGGCAAGCGATTAAAGCATTCTATTTTTCAAATAGAAAGACAATCCGCAAGCGCATTCTTTTGAAGATAAAAAACAGTTCTTTAATTGCCAATGTGGTGAAAACCTTCAAGCGTGTGTTGCCTAGCCCAATCTACAACCTTCTAAGAAATAAAATTAAGAAAGGGTTATCGTTTCAAGGTCCTTTTGCAACTTGGGAAGACGCGCTCAAAAAATCTAGCGGTTATGATTCCGAAATAATTCTCAATCATGTTGCGGCGGCTACTGAAAAAGTGATTTCTGGGGTTTGGGTGTGTGAGCGGGATTCTGTTGGTTTTAATGAAATACAATATTCATGGCCAGTATCCAGTAACATTCTCCGAGCTGCTCTAAAAAATGACGGCCGCCTTAACCTAATCGATTTTGGTGGTGCTCTGGGCAGCAGTTTTTTTCAGAACCAAGAGTTTTTATCGGATTTAAAAGAACTAAATTGGTGTGTGGTTGAACAGCCATCATTTGTTTCAAAGGGTAAGCAGCAGTTTCAAACTAGTGACCTGCATTTTTTCTCAACAATTGGAGAATGTCAGAAATTTCTAGAGCATGTCGATTTAATTTTGTTGTCAAGCGTTTTGCAGTATCTCGAAAACCCCTTTGATATTTTAGATCAAGTAATCAGCGTTCGACCGCAAACAATTCTTATTGATTTGACAATAGTCTGTGATGATGAGGGGGAGCGCGTCTACATACAAAATGTCCCCGAACAAATATACAAGACTTCGTATCCAGTCCGACCAATTTCGGAATCCAAGTTGATCGAGTATTTTGGGCTTAATGGTTACAGCATGCGACATAGGTTTAACACTTTGGATTTTGCTGCACTCGGTTCAATTAATTCAAAGTTTTTAGGCTATACATTCGAGAGAGAAACATATGAGTAAAATTGTTCGTGAGATTTTTAATCACAAAGAATTTGAAGGACGTCCGCCTGTCTTGGTGGATATTGGCGCCTCGGGCGAAATTCATGATGTTTGGAAAGTTATTGCGCCTTACTCCATTTGCCTCGCGTTCGACGCCGATACGCGGGATTTTTCAATTGCTGAAAGCGGCGATAGTGGCTTTTTAGGCTATTCCGAATTAATCGCATAGTTTCGGACAAGGAAACTTCGAAAAGCGACTTTTGGCTTACAAAATACCCGCATTGTTCAAGTTCTCTTGAGCCGGACGTTCGATCCGTATCGAATTGGGCCTTCGGCAAATATTTTGAGGTTGAAGACAAGATACAGCTTTCATCCGTTACTTTAGAGGAAGCTCTCGATAGTTGTGGTTTAGATTATATTGATTACTTCAAAACAGACTCCCAGGGAACAGATCTTCGGATATTTGCTTCACTGCCTGATCGCATGCAGAGTGATATCACAGTGGCTGAATTTGAGCCTGGTATAATTGATGCTTATCAGGGAGAAGATAAACTTCATTCATTAATGTCTTTTATGGATAAAAAACCATTTTGGGTCCAGGACATGAAGACAAAAGGTTCTCACAGAATTAGGATGCATGATTTTGAAAGGCTTAATGGCATACAAAAAAGTTTATCGCCGGGTTTATTCCTATGTCTCCCGGTTGGTGTGAGATTTCATATTTTAATTCGTTCTCAGGCAGCAATAATTTACGGAACCTTCTTTTAGGTTGGATCTTCGCCATTAATAGAGGTGAGTTTGGCTTCGCGTTCGAATTAATCTCGCAAGCGAAACAGTTATCTGACGATCCAATAATTCAAAAAATCGAAAACTACACGAATAGAAAGCTTTTTTGGACACACGGTTCCTTTGTTAGAAAAGGGTTTTTAAGCATTCTTAAGAGGCTATTTAGCCGTGTTGGATAAATATGCGGGCAAAAAAGCAGTGATTACCGGAGGCCTTGGCTTTATTGGTTCAAATTTAGCTAAATCCCTTGTCGATGCTGGATGTTCAGTTACTATCGTAGATAACTTGGCCCCTGAATTTGGAGGAAACGAATTCAACGTTGAAGATATTAAAGGCAATGTCGAAATACATCTTGCCGATATCAGAGACTTGGGCGTTATGTCTAAATTGATCGAAGGGCAGGACTACCTCTTTAGCCTAGCCGGTCAGACCAGCCATGTTGCTTCAATGCGCGAACCGCAGTTGGATCTCGAGATTAACTCTCTTGCGCAATTAAATCTCCTCGAAATTTGCAAGGAAGAGAACCGAGACATCAAAATAGTATTCACAAGCACTCGTCAATTGTATGGCAAGCCAGAATTCTTACCGCTCACTGAAAACCATCCCATTAACCCAGTAGATAATAATGGTATCAATAAATTCTCAGGCGAACTTTTTCACTTATTGTATCATCGGCTATATGGAATTCGCTCGTCAATTTTACGGCTAACCAATACTTATGGGCCACGGATGCGGGTTAAAAGATGCGCGGCAGACTTTTATAGGTGTCTGGGTGCGTTTATTATTACAAGGTGATACTATCCAAGTTTTTGGCGATGGAAGTCAATTGCGCGATTTTAATTTTGTCGATGACTGCGTAAGGGCGATTATGCTTGCGGGCGCCAGTGACGTATCCAATGGAAAGACTTATAATTTAGGCGGCGACGAGGTTGTGTCTCTGATAGGCTTGCCAAAAAAATGGCTCAGGCTCGGCCAGGAGGCTCTTTCGAGTGCGTCCCATTTCCCAATGAACGCGCCGCAATCGATGTGGGCAGTTGTTACAGTGACTTTGGATTTATAGAACGAGACCTTGGATGGCGTCCTCAGATATCCATGGATGAGGGCCTCAAGGAAACACTAGACTATTTCGAAAAACATAGTCCATTTTATTGGGATAATTGAAAATGATTTTGATGAACGATTTCTCCCGAGAGCCGCAAGATTTAAAAAGTACAATGGTCGATGCAGCAAAACGGGTTTTTGACTCGGGTTGGTACATTCTAGGCAATGAATTGAATAATTTTGAGGCCGAGTGGGCGCACACTTGTGGAAGTGCTCATTCAATCGGTGTTGGCAATGGCATGGATGCCATCGAAATCATCCTTCGGGCTTTGGATATTTCAGCAGGAGATGAAGTAATCACTTCGCCTATGACAGCGTTTGCGACCGTATTAGCAATATACCGGGCCGGAGCTCAGCCTGTTCTTGCTGATATAGATCCCCTAACTGGCTTGCTGTCACCTGCTAGTGTGGTGCGATGTATTTCAAAAAAAACAAAAGCTATTGTTCTCGTCCATCTTTATGGTCAAGTGAGAGAAATGCATCTTTGGAAAGAGGTTGTAGCGGGAAGCCAAGTTGCCTTAATTGAAGATTGTGCTCAGTCCCATCTCGCCTCTGAGAAAGGTCGAGTTGCAGGCAATTTTGGTATCGCAGGCGCCTATAGTTTTTATCCTACAAAAAATTTAGGAGCTTTAGGCGATGCAGGCGCGATAGTTACAAATGACGCCAAAATTGATAATAAAGCTCGTTTGCTGCGAAATTATGGTCAAAGTGAAAGGTATGTTCATACCGAAATAGGTCTTAATAGCCGCTTAGATGAAATGCAGGCTGCTATATTGTATGAACGATGTAAGTGGTTGGCCGAATTTACTAATCGACGGAAAGATATAGCTAGGGCATATTTCAAACGAATAAACAATGATGCTGTAAAACTCTTAGCCCCTCCGTTAGAGGCGTCTTCTCACGTCTATCACCTGTTCGTTGTTCTTACAGATAATCGGGAAGATTTTCAAAGCCACTTGTTTGCAAAAAGTGTGCAAACGCTCATTCACTACCCAGTGCCCATACAAAATCAAAAGCCTTGCATGGATTTAAGGCGCGATCCTAATGGCCTAGAGTGTGCAATAGATCACTCGGAAAAATGTTTGTCGATACCTTGTCATCCTCAAATGAGCGATGAAGATGTTGAAAAGGTTGTAGAAGCAGTGAACGAATATCGCTAAGCCTATGCATCATTATGTAACTTTGTTCGATAGCAATTTTCTGCCTCAAGGATTGCACTTCACTGTTCTATGAAGCGGCATTTGGCCGACTATACCTTATGGGTACTATGCGTTGATGATGAAGCTTTTGAAGTGTTAGAAAAATTGAAACTTGAAAACACTAGGTTGCTTAAATTATCTGACCTAGAGACAGATGAGCTGAAAAGAGTAAAAAATGAAAGGCTAGCAGTAGAATATTGTTGGACACTTACACCCTTTGCTCCAAAATTTGTTTTTGAGGCAGATCAGTCAGTGGGCAGCGTTACTTATGTCGACGCGGATATCTGGTTTAGAAAACAACCTAATAAAATCAATGCAGAGTTCGAGGCTTCTGGTAAATCGGTTTTGATAACGGACCATTGTTACGATCCCGAATTCGATCAATCCGAAGCATCCGGACAGTTTTGCGTTCAATATATAACTTTTGATCGAAATGGTGGCGAGAAAGTTCGTCAGTGGTGGAGGAACGATGCATTGAATCTTGCCAAATCAAAAAGAAGATGGGAAGTTCGGTGATCAGAAATATCTAGAAGAATGGCCGAGAATTTTCGCAGATTCTGTTCATGTTTTGCAGAATAACGAACTATGTTTGGCGCCATGGAATGCCAAGCGTTTCCCATATGGCAACTCTGAGTTATATCACTTCCATGGCCTAAGGTTAATTTCACGAAAACGAGTGCATTATAGCGACTATCCTATTCCTGAGCCAACTATGCGCTGCGTTTATCGGAGGTACTTTGAAGATCTAAACACGTCCGTAAAACTTCTAGAATCCATTGGCGTTCACGATTTCAAGCAGTACCACCGTGACAATCTTCTACTCTTAGTATACCGATCACTTCGCAGTTTAGTGAGCGCGTCGATTAAAGTTTTTTCCGGCCAAACAAGCAATCTATAGAGAAGCTTTAAGCCAATGAAGGCGTCAAAGAATATTGCAGTCGTAGATTTTGAAGCCAATGGTCACCATTTCGATCTATACATTCGGGGCATTACAGCGGCGTTATCGGGTTATAAAATAACTATTTTTCTCCCAATTCATTTGAGATCTTCAGTCGCTTCCAAAGAAGCTGTAAACGCGGAGTTTGTATATTTCACTTCTGACAATGAGTTGTTTGAAATGCTTACTCAGCTCAGTCCAAACGCAACAATATTCCCATCAGGGGATTTAATTCCTCATCTTCTTCAAAAGCGTCTGAAGATGCTCAAGACCAAATTATTGGTCATTTATATCAAAAAGCTTAAGGTTGAGGTTTATTTCTCTAAAGCACTTGGTAAAGGCTATCTTACGTTTCCTGGAAATACGATCAATTTTGAAGGCTGAAAACGCCAAAGTTGCGTTTATCGAGTTTGATGCAATAAGTTTTTGGAGATTTTTTTTCCCCGCTCATAAGCTTGTTTTCATCCCTGACTTTTCGCTTGCGTCTTGGGAAAAAAAGATTGATTGCAATTACGTTAGAGCATCCGAAATTTCCGACATAACTGTTATAGGGGCCATAAATAAAAGGAAGAATATTGATGTGCTATTCCGATCTTTAAGGACTTACCAATGCCCAATAACTATACGTTTGATAGGCGCCATGTCGGATGAGATTGTTGAATTTTTAGCGCAATTCCCTATGCCATCGAGTGTCAAATTGGAGGTTGACAATCGTTTCTAACTAACTCGAGTACCTTGCGAATTTAAAAGCAGGTAACCTAATTTGGCTTTGCTACAGCGGAAAGGATGTTGGTTCGAGCGCGGTGCTTATCGACGCGATAACATTGAGTAAAAACGTAATCGTATCGGATCAGGGGTATATGGGTAAACTTATAAGTCGTTACTCCAGAGTTAAGAAATTTAACTCTCGTAACATAGATTTTTCCGAACTAAAGAGGGCTTACCTCGATGGGAGGCTTCGCTTTACTGAAAGTGAGCGCGATAAGTTTATTAGTGACTATGGGTATGAAAACTTTTCACGCAACTTACTGTCGATTATAGATGATTGATATCGTTGTCGCTTTTTTTCTTTTGGCATCTGCTGCATGCGCGATCTTGGCATTCCATCCATTTAAATGCAGTATTTGGTTGACAATTCCCGTATATAGCTGGGTGCTAATTTATCTTTTCATCCCAGCATTGTACCTGTTATCTCCGTTAAATTATCAATTCGCCTTTTTGCTCGTAGGAGAATTTTTTGCATTTTATTTGGCGTCTACCTTATTATTTTTTGTAGGCATGAAGATCGGAACGCGAGCAAGGACTACTGAGCTTAGATATTATGAAAAGTATGATGTAACCAACATGGTTTTGATTACATATTTTCTGCTTTTCATTGTGGTAGTGTGGAAAGTGCTCACGTCTGAATTGCTAATTTTTTCCGATACGTCTCGATCTGATATTCTAATGGCTGATCAAAGTAGGCAAGTCAAAGAAGGAGGCGGGCTGGCGCTATTCTTGCGCTTGTTTGAGTACCTATACTACATATTTCTAGGTGTAATTCTGATGCGGCGAAAGGCGGTTAGGTATCACCTGCTGATATTTAATTTGTTTGTGGCGTTTACAATAGTCAATACTATTATTTCAGGGTTATTCAGAAGCCCCATTTTCTACTACGCAATTTTTGGTATCCTAGTAAACTTTGTCGTGTACCGACGAAGCCGTTCATTCCCAGTGCTTGTTGCTTCTTTAGCACTCGTATTTCCTTTTGCTATGAGTTTTTGGCGTTTTACAGAGCCGGTCAAATACCAGATATTTCAAGCATACAAGTAATGGTGTTACACGGACTCAGTGGCTTTGCGACCGTCGCCGAAATTGGAAATCTTATAACCCACTATGCTACTCACCCTTTTGAATATGGGTATCAGTTTATGCTGAACATAATAACTTTCATTCCCAGGTTTATTTGGGAAGGTAAGCCTATTACTAGTTTTAGCTTTCGATTAAGCTCGGACATATTCGGCGAAATTGGTCTCGGTGGTGCATGGATTCATACTTTTTACCGTCCTTGGTGAGGGTTACTCTCAATTCGGGTTAATTGGAATGCCAATGGCAACGTTGATTGCTCTTTTTGTCATCAAGTTGTCTATCTTTATTGTATTACGCGACCCTCGTCTTTCAGTTCTCGGCGTGTATTATTTCATCTCTTTGGTTATGAGTTTCCGGGGTGACCTTAATGCTGTTTTTGGTCGCTTTTATGAGTTTGGGATCGCAATTTTATGTTTCTACATTTTTTTGGCCCTGCTGCCGCGAAAACAAATCTCAAAATGAATAAAAAGCCAATTCTTTTATATATTTCCGTAAATGACGGATCTGACACGCGTGTCAGAAAAGAGATAAAGTCCCTACAAAAAAATTCTGCCTCGTTTATTTGGGCTGTGGTAGGACGCAAACCGATTTTCTGAAAAACTTCAATCTGACTTCCTATACTGTATTGAAAAGATCTCATCGCAGCTTGATATCGTATATCCAACTGAACTTTCTAGTAATCTTAACCCGTTTTCGTCACAGTATTGCATCCGTGCACGTTGTTGACGAACAGTGTTTGTTGCCATTATTGCCATCGCTTCTAGGCTGCAAAATTGTTCTCGATATTTTTGACTCAATATTCCTCAAATTCAATTTTGGTCGTAATAATGCATTATTAGCAAAACGTTTTTTATATTGGTTTTGTCATAGGCTTATTGTTACCGATAACGCACGCTTTGACCTACTTCCAGATTTTGCTAGGAGTAAGGCCATAGTAGTGCCGAATGTGCCATATGCTCAAAACAGCGATGAATCTGAAAACTCTCTGGGTCGTAGTCAATTCCAAAAGGCTGACGGACGACTTAGATTGGCTCTCTTTGGAACAGTGTCAAAGGATCGAGGGTTTGAGTTTGCGAGATCTCTATGTAGGCTCGATGAGCAAATTGAAATTCATATTGGTGGATGGATCAAAGATCAGGAAATTTTGTATCATATCGAAAACGACGATTCATTCATTCTTCATGACTACATGACGCAAGACGAAACAATCAAAATCTGCAGAGGTATGGACGCAATTCTTGCGATTTATCCCAATAATAATCTGAACAATATTTATGCCAGTCCAAATAAATTATATGATGCCATCCACGCTGGCCGTCCGATAATTGCTGTGACTGACATTCTTTTTCAAAGAATTGTTTCTGAGCTTGGGCTAGGTCTTTGTCTCGAGAGATCTGAGGTCAATCGGCCGACCCAAAAGACGGTGGAGCTCATTCGAGAGCTCTCCAACTTCGAGATTCCTTCACTGTTATCGATGCAAAAAATTTACATGGGAAAGCTTTGAGGGTGGATTATTTGAGGCTCACGGTGTCTGACTATCAGTAGATATCAGAATCCATTGTTCCTGTTAGGACGATAGTAGAAAGATTATAAAATGAAAATTTGCTCGCGGTGTGTAATGGATCAGACCGATACTGCAATAAGTTTTGATAAGGCTGGGGTTTGTGATCATTGCCAGACGTTCGACCAAAAAAATTGCTCCATATTGGAAAAATGACCGAACAAATTTTGATCAATTCCAAGCTAATATTGAGAAAATGAAGGCCGCCGGCAAGGGAAGGGATTTTGATTGTATTATCGGTATGAGCGGCGGCATTGACAGCTCATACCTCCTCCATCTAGCAGTAACAGATTTTGATTTGCGACCGTTGGTTTTTCATGTTGACGCTGGCTGGAATAGCCAACAAGCGGTGTACAATATTGAACAGATAGTAAAGAAGCATGGCCTAGATCTGTACACCGAAGTTATTAATTGGGAAGAAATGAAAGACCTGCAATTGGCTTTTTAAATCTGGCGTTCCCCATATTGATACACCCCAAGATCACGCATTCTTTGCAACGATGTACAAGTTTGCGAACAAGTATGATGAAACATATTCTTACTGGCGGAAATTTTTCTACTGAATGTATAAGAAACCCCATAGAATGGATGTATTATCAGTCTGACGATTGGCAAATAAGAAATATTCACGCGCGTTTCGGAACTCGAAAGCTTGAGACCTTTCCTTTGGCCAACATCTTATGGTTCAAAGTCTACTTGCCTTATATACGAAACATTAAACTATACCGGCCTCTGGATTTCATGGAGTACAATAAAAAAAGGCGGTCCAGATACTTGAAGATGAGTATGGATATCAAAGTTACAAGCAAAAACATTTTGAGTCTCGCTTCACACGTTTTTATGAGTCCTATTGGTTGCCGCAAAAATTTAGCTACGACACCCGTAAAGTTCAGTATTCTAGCCTGATTTTGACAGGGCAAATGACCCGGGAAGAAGCGTTGGAAAAGCTCAACAGCCCAGCCCATGACGCTAATTTGCTCGATGATGATTTCCAGTTCATCGCAAACAAACTCGATGTTTCAGTTGATGAGCTCCAAGGTTATTTTAACGCGCCGAACCGAACATATCGTGATTATCGCAATCAAGATTGGCTTTACAAAATCGGAGCAAAGGTCTTGCGCACTTTTGAAAAAGAGCGAGGCGGCAAGCGATGATTGCAATAATTGATTACGGCGTCGGGAATGTAACGGCTATAGCAAACCAATTACAACGCTTGGCGGTAGAATTTGAAGTTGTATCGTCTGCAAATCAAATGGAAGGTGTCAGAAAAATTATTTTGCCTGGCGTTGGTGCCTTTGATGACACAATGAGGCGATTGAACGGTTCTGGAATGCGAGAAATGCTTGATGAAAAGGTGTTGGGAGAAAAGGTGCCTTGTTTAGGTGTTTGTATTGGAATGCAGATTATGACTGAGCGCAGCGAGGAAGGGCGAGAGCCCGGCTTGGGTTGGTTTCCTAATAGTGAGGTTATCAGGCTTCAGATACCTAGCGAACAAGATAAACCGCACTTACCACATATGGGATGGAATAGTGTCAAAACTCTTCAAGGTCATCCGATACTAGAGGGGATTGATTTTGATTTAGGTTTTTATTTTTTGCATTCTTATCGGGCAGTCTGTCCTATCGAAAATCAACTCCTTTCTGCTAATTTTGGGGAAGAATTTCCATGCGCAATCTCAAACGCTAATATTTTCGGATTTCAATTTCACCCAGAGAAAAGCCACATTAATGGTCTAAATCTTTTCCGGAACTTCGCCGCTTATTAAAATGCTACGATCCCGTATAATACCTAGCTTACTAATTCACAAAAATGGGCTGGTAAAATCTCGAAAATTTGGTGACTACAAATATGTGGGTGACCCAATAAATGCCGTTCGTATATTTAATGAAAAACAGGTGGATGAGCTAATGGTATTCGACATTGACGCCTCAGCACAAAAACGACCGCCTGACTTTAGCCTAGTTCGAAAGATTGCGAGAGAATGCGCGATGCCACTTACGTACGGAGGTGGAGTTGCGTCAGTAGATGACGCATCCCGCCTGATTGACCTGGGAGTTGAAAAAGTTGCCGCCAGCGCTGCTGTGATTGATAGTCCAATGCTGCTGTCTGCAATGGCTGATCGTATCGGGCAGCAAAGCGTTGTAGTCGTGCTTGATATTAAAAAACACTATTTGGAAAATATGCAATTTACACTTTAAACGGGCAATGTAAAGGTCAAGCAAAGTCTCGAAGAAATGCTCAGTATCTTAGAGCAAATTGGCTATGGCGAAATTGTCATAAATAATATCGATCTTGACGGAGAAATGTCAGGTTATGATCTAGGGTCTGGCAAATATGGCGCGACAGGCTGTTTCTGGTCCTTTGACCTTTTTGGGTGGGGCAGGAGACAAGAAGGATTTGCAGTCACTTATAGAGACAGTTGGTGTGACAGGTGCCGGGGCTGGAAGCATGTTTGTTTTTAATGGTCCATATAAAGCAGTCCTGATCAGCTACTTAGATAAAACGGAGCGCTCAAGCCTCTACGAATTGAGAAGACAATGAGATGAAAATTATCACGCAGAATCTTAAGAACGGTTCCACGGAGCTGACAAATATACCGTGTCCGTCTCCCAATACGGGCAAGTTTTGTTGCGGACCTCAAAAAACTCTAATTTCTGCTGGTACTGAACGGATGTTGGTCGAATTCGGTAAAGCCAATCTCTTAGAAAAAGCTTTGCAACAGCCCGATAAAGTAAAAATGGTGTTAAGCAAATTACGGACTGATGGGTTGCAGGCGACTGTGGAGACTGTTCTTAACAAATTAGATGCCCCACCCCACTAGGCTATTGCAATGTCGGTCGCGTATTAGATGTTGGCAATGGCGTTTCCGCCTCGAAATTGGAGATAGGATGGTGAGCAACGGTTACCATTCGGAAGCTGTTTGTGTGCCGATTAATCTAACAAGCAAGGTGCCGGACAACGTTACTGATGAAGAGGCTGCGTTCACTGTATTGGGTGCTATTGCCTTGCAAGGAATTCGTTTAGCCAAGCCAACCTTGGGTGAGTGCTTTGTTGTCTCTGGCTTAGGGCTTGTTGGCCTTTTAACGGTTCAGTTATTGCGGGCGAATGGATGTCGCGTTTTAGGTCTTGATTTTGATAAGGACCGGCTGAAGTTGGCAGAGGCTTTCGGTGCTGAAACCTTTGATTTGAGTTCCGGGCAATCGCCATTGCTAATGGCAGAACGTTTCTCAAGGGGTCGAGGTGTCGATGGAGTGTTGCTAACGGCAGCTACTTCGAGCGACGATCCCATCAGCCATGCAGCGCAAATGTGCAGGAAATTGGGGCGCGTCATCTTAGTTGGTGTCACTGGGTTAAAATTGTCGCGAGATGATTTCTTTAAGAAAGAAATCACTCTGCAAGTATCAGCCTCATATGGACCTGGTCGATATGATCCGAATTATGAAGAAAAGGGACAGGATTATCCCGTGGGATATGTCCGGTGGACGGAGCAGCGCAACTTTGAAGCTGTTTTGGATATGATGGCTTCTGGTTCTTTGGACGTGAAGCTCTTATTTCGCATCGTTTTGCCTTCGATGATTGTGCAAATGCTTACGAATTGGTCGCAGGTAGCGCCCCCTCGCTTGGCATTTTGTTGAGTACGCGCAAAATGAAGCAGATATTCCAAGAACCATTGAGCTGATAGATAATAAGACGCCGACACACCGAAAAAATGACGCATCATTGGGCTTCATTGGAGCCGGAAACTATGCGTCTGGAGTGCTGATACCTGCGTTCCGAAAAAACGGCGCCAATCTTGATACGATTGTGTCTACAGGCGGGCTAAACGGTATGAGTTTGGCTAAAAATTTGGCTTCCGCAAAGCCGGAAGTAGTGCAGATGATGTGCTCCGAGACACAGATATTGATGCCGTCATTGTATCAACACGACATGACAGTCACGGCAAGTTTGTTTTAGACACATTGGCAAGTGGGAAACATGTCTTTATCGAGAAACCCTTGTGCCTTACGGACGAAGAATTGTCGGCAATCCAAAAGGCCTATGCGCAAAACACCGAGAAGCGAATTCTTATGGTTGGGTTCAATCGCCGTTTTTCTCCCCTAGTGACCGACATGCATATCTGTTTAAGTCAGGTATCCGCGCCAAAAAGCATGATTATGACGGTAAATGCCGGTACAATTCCAGGCGATCATTGGGTTCAGGATAGAGAAATTGGCGGCGGTCGGATTTTGGGAGAGGCATGTCATTTTGTGGATCTTCTGCGCCATTTGGCAGGTGCAAAAATTGTTGATGCCGATATAAAAATGATGGATTCAGCTCATAATGATACGGCAACACTTTCACTCAGTTTTGCCGATGGCTCTATCGGAACTATAAACTATTTTGCGAATGGCCACCGTAACGTTGCAAAAGAAAAACTCGACGTTTATTGCGATGGCCGTGTCTTCCAGTTGGATAATTTCCGAAGCCTGAAAGCGTTCGGTTGGTCAGGTGTCAAAAGCCGAAAACTATGGCGCCAGGATAAAGGTCAAGTTGCATGCACCAAAGCTTTTTAGACGCTTTGTCAGGTGATGGGTCGTCCCCATACCTTATGAAGAGCTCATTGAAGTTCAGCAGGTTTTGCTAGATTTGAAGCCCTGATATCCTTCGCTTTTGACAATCTTCCTAAAATATTTCAACACTTTGCGCCATTTGAAGTGGAAGCAATTTGCATTTCGTTTACTTCTTTATTTTCCAAAATATCGAAAAAACTCAGGAAAAACCCTGTTGTCCGCAATGTTGACTGGCAAATGGCTGAAGGAGTGGCCAAGGCTGATTCTTTGTCACTGCCGGATGTTTTTCGTTTTCTGAATGAGGATGGGTCTTGGCGGACATTGGATGGCAGAACGAAGAAAATCAGATCTCTGGATTTATAATCAGCACTATTTTGATTGGCTGGATTCGCGGTCGGCGCGAGAAAACCCGAATTTTTTTGAGCCGATTACATTAGACTGGATAGAAAATAACAAGCCAGGAGAGGCGCCTGGATGGGAGCCTATCCTACTTCACTTCGTATCGTCAATTGGTGCAAATTTCATTGGCGTAGCCGTTGCTTGTCGCAAGAGATGGTTGATAACTTGGCTTTGCAAGCCCAACATTTGTCTAATTCAGTTGAGTGGCATTTACTGGCAAATCATCTTTTTGCGAACGGCAAAGCCCTGATTTTCGCCGGTATTTTCTTTGATGATCATCTTTCTGATAGATGGTTGCGCCAGGGTATCAATATAATAACGCAGCAATTGGATGAACAAATTCTGGCTGATGGGGGCATTTTGAACTTTCACCAATGTATCACTGCATCATACTCGAAGACTGTTTAGATCTTGTAAATCTGCTAGGCCAGTTAGATTTGCCCGAGACTAACAGATTGGCTCAGAATCTTCGCGCGCGTGTACCATCAATGTTTAATTGGTTATCGCAAATGTCTTTCTCGGACCGACACATTTCGTTTTTCAATGACACCACTTTTAACATATCTGCAGACCCTGATATGCTCCTGGATTATGCACATAGGCTGGGACTATGCGACGTACAATTTAGACCAAGGGAAGGCGACGGTTTTTACCACCTTGAGCAAATCAGGATATAAGAAGGAATAAGGGCGCATTTGAACTGATTTTTGACGTTGGAGAAATAGGTCCGAGATACCAGCCGGGGCACGCGCATGCCGACACATTAAGTTTTGAATTAGCTGTTGGCGGCCGAAGGCTAGTCGTTAATTCCGGAATATCTACCTATGGAACCTCCGCGCAACGATTGGCTCAAAGGTCTACAGCCGCGCATAGCACTGTTGAGATTGATGATGAGAATTCTTCTGAGGTATGGAGCGGTTTTCGGGTAGCCCGTCGAGCCTTGCCATTTGGACTTACAATAAACCATAAGACTGACTGCCTCTCTTGCAGCCATAATGGCTATAAACGATTGAAACACAGCCCTGTCCATACGAGGCAGATATGTTTTAGCAAAGATAGAATTCAAATTGACGATATTGTTTTGGGTGAAGTCATCAAATGCAATCGCATACTTTCACATTCATCCTGACTGGGTTCTAGAAGCGACGGATGAAGGTGTAATTTGTGCCATTAATGACATGAGGGTTCTTCTGTCTTACAAAGCTGGGGAGGCTGACCTCGTAAAATCTCAATATCACATCGGATTTAATAAAAGCCGAGATGCCCATTGTCTCCGTGTTCGATTAGCTAGAGGAAACGCCTCGTTAATTATCCAGTGTATATGAGATGAGAATTTTGTTTCTAACTGATAATTTTCCGCCGGAGACAAATGCGCCTGCATCAAGGACGTATGAGCATGCCAATATTTGGGTGGCGCTGGGGCATCAAGTTACGGTGATTACTTGTGCTCCAAACTTCCCGAGCGGCAAAGTATTCGACGGCTATAAAAATAATTGGTTCACCCGAGAAAAACTCAACGGAATTGATGTTATTAGGGTCAAGACCTACATCACGGCGAATGCTGGTTTTGTAAAGCGCACACTTGATTTTATGTCTTTTATGCTAATGGGGGCCCTGGCAGGGTTGTTTGTTACACGGCCGACGGTTGTGGTTGCTACCAGCCCACAATTTTTTACGGCCATAGCGGGTTGGTTTGTTGCGTGTGTCAGGCGCCGGCCATTCGTTTTTGAATTAAGGGATATTTGGCCAGCATCACTATCAGCGGTAGGCCTAAAGCAGCCTAGGGCTGCTCTTTATCCGCTCGAGAAAATTGAATTATTCTTGTACCGGCGCGCGTCTCTTATTGTGTCGGTAACCCATTCCTTCAAAGTGGACCTTGTTGGCAGAGGAATTGATGGTAATAAAATAAAGACTGTTTTAAATGGTATCATATTGAAAAACTTTTCTTCTACGAAAAGCGATGCTGAAAAGGCAAGAAAGCGTTTCGGTTTAGAGGAAAAGTTCTCGTCGGCTACATTGGAACACACGGTATGGCACACAGCCTTTCCAACATTCTGAATGTGCAGAGTTGCTCAGAGATTATCCCGATATAGCCTTTGTATTTATTGGTGAGGGCGCAGAAAAAGAGAAGCTGGAAAAAGAAATTGCAAGACGGAAATTGGTTAATGTCTCCAGTTTTCCAGGGCAGCCAAAATCTGCTATGCCGGCAATAATTTCAATGCTAGACATTTCGCTGGTGTCACTTCGTGATAGCAAACTTTTTGAGCAAGTCATCCCTTCTAAGATTTTCGAAAGTATGGAGCTGAGTGCCAATGGTTGTCTCAGTTCCTAAAGGCGAAGCGACCCAATTGGTTGTTCGCGACGGAGCCGGCCTATCATGTGAGCCGGACAACCCAAAGGCTTTGGCCGACTCGGTATTAAGGCTGCATAGAGATAAAAAAACTTCATAGCAAAATCAGCGCTGCAAGTCTTGCCGCCGGCAAAAAGTATGATAGAGAGGCTCTGGCAAAAAAAATGCTGAGTCTTTTGGAAGAGGTTTCGAATTGACGGATGTTATGCTTATTTTCGGAACGCGGCCTGAAGCCATCAAAATGGCACCGCTAGTGCATGCCCTAAAGCAGGACGCGATGTTGAACACAAAGGTCTGTGTAACCGCGCAGCACCGTGAAATGTTAGACCAAGTTCTTGACGCATTTGAAATCCGCCCTGATTTTGACCTTGATTTGATGGCGCAAGGTCAAGACCTTTTTGATGTTACAGCCCAAGTTCTCATTAGTTTAAGGAGCCTCTTGAAGGAGACAAAGCCTAAACTGGTTCTAGTTCATGGTGACACCACAACTTCCATGGCGGCAGGTATTGCTTGTTTTTATCTGGGTATTCCCATTGGTCACGTTGAAGCTGGGCTGCGCACGTATGATCTTGCCGCGCCATTTCCCGAGGAATTTAATCGGCGCGTATCTGGATTGTTAGCTACGCTTCACTTCGCACCAACTCTGAAAAGCAAACAAAACCTGATTGACGAAGGCGTTAATAAGGATTGCATATTAGAAACCGGTAATACAGTTGTTGACGCTTTAAAATGGGCGCTTCAACGTCTTGAAGCCGATAGCGAGCTTGGCAATGCCGCTGATAACCAGTTAGATGAATTTCTTTCCTTCGATTGGAAACAAGAAAAATTTGTCTTGATCACGGGCCATAGACGAGAAAATTTTGGTGATGGATTTAAAGAAATTTGTCAAGCTATCGCCGATCTTTCTTCTAAAATCCGGACGTTCACTTTGTTTATCCCGTGCATTTGAATCTAATGTTCAGGAACCGGTCAACAAGGTTTTGTCGGATAAATCAAATGTTCATCTTATAGCTCCGCTTGAGTATCTATTTTTTGTCAGGTTAATGAGCTTTTCCTATTTGGTGTTGACTCAGGGGGCATTCAGGAAGAGGCACCAAGTATTGGTAAGCCAGTTTTGGTAATGCGTGATGTAACTGAACGGCCGGAGGCAGTCGATGCCGGCACCGTTCGACTGGTAGGGGCTTCTCGAACTTCTATATGCGACGGCATACAGGGTCTATTAGATAACCTGAGCTCTATGGTCGCATGTCCCGCGCCCATAACCCCTACGGCGATGGTCAAGCTTGCAGTCGAATTGTAAAACGAATAAAGGAATATATTAGCCGAAATGGATAAGAAACGCTCTATTTGCATTATTGGCCTTGGCTATATAGGTCTGCCAACCGCTGCACTTCTGGCTACTCGTGGATTTGAAGTTCATGGCGTTGATGTTAATCGGGAAGCCATAAAAAAAATCAATAATGGTGAGGCGCATATCTTTGAACCTGGTCTTGATGCTTGCTTAAAAGCAGCCATTGAGAGTGGTTATTAAGTGCATCGACTGAAATCGTTCATTCCGATGTTTACATGATATGTGTGCCGACGCCGTTTAAGGGTGGAGCTGGGGCCCCGGAACCTGATCTGAGCTATATTGAGGCTGCGGCCAAGTCTATTGCTCCCCATATAAGGGCTGGTAACCTCGTTATATTGGAATCTACATCGCCAGTTGGCACAACGGAGTTTGTGGAACAACTCCTTTCTGAAGGCGGAGTTGCAACATCGGAAATATCAATCGCTTACTGCCCAGAACGCGTATTACCTGGCAATATTATGTCCGAACCAATTGAGAATGATCGAATTGTCGGTGGTGTTAATCACAGTTCGACCGACGCAATCGTCGAATTCTACGATGGGTTTGTTAATGGTTCTGTAATTCCAACATCTGCGCGCACGGCCGAAATGTGTAAGCTAACGGAAAATAGCTTCAGGGATGTCAATATCGCCTTCGCAAACGAGTTGTCAGTAATTTGTGACCGTGAGGGCATTGATGTTTGGGAGCTTATTGGCCTGGCAAACAGACACCCCCGAGTAAATGTTTTGTCTCCGGGAACTGGAGTCGGGGGACATTGTATTGCGGTCGATCCATGGTTTATCATTTCGCGCAACCCTGAAGATGCAAAGTTAATCAAAACAGCTAGGATGTTAACGATGAAAAACCTAAACTGGTAGTTCAAAAAATTGCATCAGTAGCAAAAGAGAAATCTAAGGTTTTAGGCCGACCGGCACGGATTGGTTGTCTGGGGCTTGCCTTTAAACCGGATATAGATGACTTGCGAGAATCCCCGGCATTACAAGTCACACGACGCCTCATGAAACTCGATTATGAAGTCGTAGCTGCTGAGCCGAACGTTGAAGCAGTTGAAGGCATAAATTTGGTTGATGCGAATACTGTTTTGAGCAATGCAGATGTGATTGCAGTTTTAGTTGCCCATAAGCAATTCAAAAGTGAGCCTATGAAAAGAAAATTGCAGGCTCTTGCTAGTTTAGATTTTTGCGGCGCTTTTGTTTGATAGGTTCTCAGTTTTAGTATTCGACGAAATTCACTCCGCCATCACATATCTCAATCCCGCCTGCACACTCTTCCAGTCGCCTTTCCGCATAACTTGCTCAATCGTATAGCCGCTTTTCAACTAAGTCGACTGCAGCACCCACCCTAAACGAATGCCCCGTCCACTGGCGGGGTTTTTTGTTTCCGGGGAGGGTGATGTTCGCCTGCACCTGGCGCAGGATCGTTTGGAAAGCATATGAGACCGCGAAGGCACGATATCACTCCCTCTTCGAGAAGTTGGATGATGGCGACACATACCTGAGCGCGCAAGTAGACCGCGTTATGGAAGAGGATCGCGCAATTCTGGCAGCGCTTGCCGGCATTGAGAAGAAATCTGAGAGTGAAGCTGAGGACGACTAGCCCGAACCGTAATAGGGAAGTCTCAACCGTTTACCTCGCCCTTTATCTAAAGTCTGATAATCAAATTTTATAGCGCTTATCAGCCTTGAACTGGGTGATAGAGATGCGTTTCTTGGCGAGGATTTCGCTGACCCATTCAGGGGCGCGGCCGCGGCCACTCCACTTTTCTGCGCCTTTGGGATTTTTATATTTATCGGCCACCATTGCGCGCTTATCGGATTTCTTGGTGGATGTCTTTTTTGCCGCCCCAGGGCGGCCTCTTTTGCCGGCGGTTTTTTTCTTGGCGCGGGCTGTTGGTTTTTGGCCGAGATCTAAGTCGGTTAAGTCGCGGACAGAAAGTCTGTGCTTTTTCAGAACCGTCAAAATAGCTGACGCCGCTGCTTTGAGATTGGCGCGACGTTTCTCTTCAGCGGCGATTTCTTTTGCCGTCGCGGCAAGCTGTTTATCTGTCAGTTTTTCAAGTTGTTTCATGAAAGTCTTCTCCTTAGATTATACTAACCTGGCCTCCAGATTCATTATATTATTGTTTCAGCAAATATGGGTGAATTTTAAGCGCCAAAGCGTCGAGCGGTGATGTTTCATATAAATCGAAACTTTCCAGCGGGGGCAAGTCGGCTTTATTGCCTGCCAGTTCAGTCAACGAAAGGCGATATATTTTTTTTCCTTGCTCTAAATGCGAAACAATCTCTGTCTCTTTCCAGTCAAGATTGATTTTATGTGGTCGCAAACTGTAAACTGGTTTTCCTGCCGACACCGCCTCGCCGAGCATGGCCATGCTGTCTTCAGTACAAAACACCGCCTCTGCCGCATTCAAAAAAGGTTTTACCACTTTTCGTTTATCGTCGCTGTGCCAAACCGCGTCGAGGATATATTGCGATGGCACTGCGGACTTTAGGATGTCCTCAATATCAGCGCCAGTGCGTCTGGAGGTCGTCAGCAGCCATTTGCCGCCATGCTTTTCGCTTAAATTTTGCATCGATTTTGCCAGATTGAGCCAATCTTGGCGTTCAAAGGCATAACCCGGCGTCTTGCCGCCAATCAGCACAGCCCATATGGGGCGAGCGCCGTCAGACACATTAACTTTGGTGCCGGTCTGCAGGGTATCACGGTCAATATCGGTCAGCGGCACATCGACTTTAATATGGTTTGGCGCTTCGATTGAAAGCGGGGTGATAAAGGCCGTGAATAAATCATGGGGCACATTCCTCAATGTGCCGACAAAGAAGTTTTTGGCGGCATATTTTCGGTCCCATAAAATATTCAAAAATTGGGTTTCGCGTCCGGCCGAACAAATAATGTTCGGCGCATCGCTGGGCTGTTTGCCAATTTTATAAAAAAAATTGATCCAAAAATCGTGCCATTTGTTTGGAAACAAGCGCAGCGCTGAAGTCAAAAGCCGATGCGACCCCGGAATGCGAAGATCTGCGTGAATCAATCGACTTGGGTGGCTTGTATTTTGCCAAATGTCTTTGCCAAGCCACGACTGCCGGCCATATGACCCGCTTTTGCATCGCTTATCACCCATATTTTGAGGGCTGAAGAAGTTTGTTTGTCCAAAACGCCGTGCCTATAAAGTCGCGTGATACGCGGAGGTTCATGGTTATCTGTTTATCAGCTTTTTGATAATGCCGCGATGTGGGGTGCAATTTCTTTTGTTTTATCGAGTGCCAGCGATTGCAAATGCGCGACCGCTTCTTCCGTATTGTCGCTGCCGTGGATCATCCGAAGGGCCTTACGCCGTTCGGGTGCTGCTTGCTTTCGAATGGCTTCCTTTATGCGGTTGTTCTCATTATCGACCAAAGGGTGCTTTCTTTTGGTGCGCTTGCTCGGTTCTTGCGGCTGCCTATCCAAGCACACAAACAAATAGACGGGTGGGGCGTTGCCGCCTTGTGCTTCGGGGTCGGCCCAATTGCCGCCGCGAATGGCATTGACGGCAATTTTTTTTGTTCTGTGTCCAGCGGCTTTTCGAGCAGAATATCGAACTTGCTGGCCAAAGCCGCGCTGATATTTTCAATTTCCGTCTGCGCACCGCCAAAGTCACGGATAAAAAACGTTGCAAGGCCCGGCTTGAAGCCTGCTGTAAGATAGCGGTGTTGCAAAAACGGATTTTTCACACAATAAAAGCCGAGCAAGTCAATTTCGGGAACATCTCGGCGGCTTTCAGGTTTTGTTCAATCTCCGAATATGTTTGCGGCATAGGTTGGCCTGCTTTTTGGGCTGCCATTTCCAGGCGTTCGAAAAGTTGAGGCCGATCTCAAATCTTGTTTTTTGATGATTTCACTACCTTTCGGAATAGAACGTCTTTGATGAAAGACCGTGTGAAATTGGTCGGAAAGAAATTGGGCTTCCGGCGCGGCAATGTAAATCCCGTTTTTGAGAACCTTCTCTGAGAGAAGCGCTTCGGCCAATTTCGGCGTCACATAGGGCGCGCGGTTAAAGTAAAAGCCATTGCTACCGTCATGGGAATATATGTCCACCGGGCGGGTGCATAATTTTTTTTCATTGCGCGCAATAATCTCACCAATGTCACCGCTTTCGATAAGAAGGTCTATGTCGGCGCCTGTAGGCAAATCATCAATCTCATTTTCACCGCGCAGCAAGACATAATTTTTGTCATCTATTGAAGCGAGAAACTCTCGTGCCGTGCTGTCGAGCGGATAAAATTGCCGATGATTGTCCAAGACATCGCATTTGATTTCAAAACATAAGAAGCCTTTTGCCCGCCTAATGCCATTTTGCAATGCGGGATGAGCCGATTTCGGCCGATATGGCGGAGCAGGGCCGGTAGCTGCAAAATCAGCCAGGGGCGCAACGCCATGAGCAGCCATTGTTTCTTTGAAAAGCTTCTTTCGACCAAAGCGCTGTTCCGGGGTTTTTCCCCAATATGAGTATGTCGGCATTATTATCCGAAAGCTCTTGCGCCCTTTGAATTTCACATACCCGATTTTGTCTCGCCTTTCGGCATATTTCGCCCTCTGCCGTCAATGCTGAGAACATCGGCTGATGATAAATCTTCGGCCAGAGCGGTCGCTTTTTTGGGTGAGCCGAGGACAGCCCCGACCTTGTCGACAAATTGCTCTTCAATATCGCCTTCCAGTGCGACGGCTTTTGTCGTGACCAAGGCGAATAATTTTTTCAAAGCAGCAATCATGCTTCCAACATATCCATGACATCAAATACCATATTGGGGCGCGGTTGAACCATGAGAATGGAAGCCTTGATGATACAATGACATATCCGGTCTTTACGAAACGAAGCCAATGCTGATTGATTTCATCAATCAGCGTCGGGTCTGAATAAATTTCCTCCTCCATCATAAATCGCCGGCGCTGCAATAAGGCGACAAATTTTCTGAGGTGATGTCTGAGTTTCGAGACAATTGTATCGCCCTTCAGCCCGGCATTTATTTATTCAAGGGCACGCTCTTGAAACTGCCTTTGCAATTGTTGTGGTGGTGCATTGATGTGAATAAACAGACTCGGTCGAAACGGCGGGGCATATTGAAGCGCCAAATCCCGCGAAATCACGTGTTCCAATGCGATAGACATGGGTAATGTCATAATGCAGCACGACGAAATCGGCTTTTTTATCGAACTTAATCGGGCTGTTTTTGCTTTTAGTTTCTTGCGCAGCGTTTTGTGGCATCCAGCGAAATATGCCGCGTTGAGGTCGAAAAAAGGAATAGATTTCTGGAACGCGCTGGACGGCTTCGGGCGTGCGGCAGAAGAAATTGCCAAAACGTGCTCTTCCCCGCTCCTGAACAATCCGACAGGATGATTAAATTATTCATGCGGTAAATTAGGTTGATAATTTTAACGGTCAAGCGCAGGCATGCATGCGGCTATGCCTGATTATCGGGGCGTCGGAGCCCCCATTGTCTTTATCTCCGAGATTGCAAAATCATTGCGAATAGCAGTGCGACACCGAGACTTGCCATCAGCCAGCTTTGCCAAAGCGAATAGGCAAACATTAAAAACCCGAGCGTCGCGCCAAGCGCCGCGAATTGAAACGGTTTTGTTCCCCCGACGAAAAAGACGGGTTAACGCCAAAGACCGAACAAAAACAAAAGCGTGCCGAGATAGCCGAACTCAAAAATGATCTGCAGCGGTTGGGCATGAGGAAATTGAGCCCTTTTCTTCATCCCCATAGTTAACCAAAACCTGACCATTTTAGCGCCAAATAATGGTTTGTGTCGGATGGCGTGAAACAATGGCTGGCTTTTAAACCGTAGCCGAATACGGGGCGTTTTTAGGCCTCTTCTGATAGGTAAAATACTAAAGCCATTGGCGCAAACTTCCTGTGGCTTTTGTTTAATAATGAGGCGGTATAATTTCGACCCATTTGTTTTCAAAGCTCTCACAAACACGAAGGTGAAATCAACAAACCAAGAGAAAAAACCCGTCAGAACATTCGCAGCTTGTTTTTGCTCGATGAGCCGGCTAGCGCAAATAGAACAAGCCCGCACGGCAGTGTGCCAAGCAAAGAGGTCTGACCGTTTGAATTGGTGACAATGTAAAAGCGGCAATGAATAGAAAGATAAAAACAAACGCGATTTTTGCCAATAAAAGCCGCTGACCAAAAACAAGAATATCGGCATGAGCGACAAAAGAACGATTGCCTTGTCTCAAATTCAATATCGGAGCGTATTTTGTTGACAGGTTTCCTCAAAATCGCCTGAGTTCAGGAAAAACTCTGCATAGAGCCAACGGTAATCGACAAAACAATGCCGATGACAACCGAAATGGATAATCGGGTTCTGGAATAGGTCCTGTTCGTTTTCAGATGAAGAAGCTTGTAAATGCCAGCCAGAGGCTGACGGTAAAGACAAGAACCGAGACGAATATGCCAAAGGATTGAAAAACGCCGACCGAATCCGACCATAGCGTGCTTGCCATCGCAAATATGAAAAAAGGCGCAAAGGGCAAAAAGGCTTTCCAAACTGACGCTTTTAAACGCTCCGCTTGTAAAACGTGACCGATGACAGCCAAAGTTCCCGCAATGGCCAATAAGGGGCGAAACCTTTAATGCAACCCAATATCGCCCTGTCAAAAGCAGGAGATAAAGCCCCCCACGTGATAGTTTGTGAGATAAACCGTCCATGATTGTTTAAATTTCTTCCTATGCAGAATAACATTCATCCGCGTATAGGTCTTAATGAGTAGCTGCGCTTTTTGTGTCCATGCGAGTAGGTCAGTGTCCCATTGCTCAAAATTATTTTCGATAATGATTAATTTGGGCAAACAGATTACTCGGTGCTTCGTGTAAGAAAGAGCACCGCTTCTTCTCATAACCTTCAATATCGATTTTCAGCCCGTCAATGCGCGTCACATGCTTCTCGTTGAGCAGGCTGGAGCAAAGTCCTAACCGGCACATCCACTGTCTCCCATTTACGGTTTCTCCTCTTCCAAAAGCTGACTTCGCCGAAATTATTGTCGGGGGTCATCAATGTCATGCTGCCGTTTTTGTCACTTAATCCCATAACCACAGGTTCAATCGGTAGCCCCGGATTGGCCGCCAGATTAGAAGCTAAGCGTCGCGACATGACAGGATGGGGCTCGACCGAAATGATGCGGTGTTTTTATGGTTTTGAAAGTGGCGGCAGTCGAAAAACTAAAGACGATATTCGCGCCAATATCGATAAAAACCGCATTGTCTTCGGCCAAGTCTTGAAGCGCCGTGCGCTCTTCCAAGTCAAAAAACTGCGGCGCGAATAAAGCGCGCTTTTCCGAGACATTGGTTTATACAGGCGTATTGGCGCCAAACAGCTCAATATCCGCGTGGCGCCATTTTTTTCACGCTCGGCGGCGCATGAAGAACATGAGCCTTTGCCAAGCCAATGGGTCGGGAGACGACGCATCTGGGTAATAGATTTTAAAATCTTGGCATTGGGCGCGAAGGTGCCGAAAAAGCGGATTGGTCATCAACGAGAAAATTCTTCTTCCATGTCAGAAACCCGCGTAGCATCGGTCGGAATTTTACTGTCTCGCGCTTTTTCAAGCGCTGCTTGCACCATTTCCGATACCAGTTCTTCCAGCCCGATTTTGGCTTCCCAACCGAGTTTTTTTCCTTGCCGGAACATCACCAATCAGATGATGCACTTCGGCGGGTCGGAAATAACGCGGGTCAATTTCAATCAGCACATCTCCGGTTGCGGCATCTTTGCCGATTTCGTCAACGCCCTGACCGGACCAGACGATCTCGCGG
>JAYQLI010000022.1:0-13256 GCA_038143065.1 Rhodospirillales bacterium
GAATTGCTATGAGTGTATCTCGTTCGACCTCCCAATAAATACCTCTGAAGTTCATCACTCCCAGCAGTCAGCCATTCCATGGGACCGTCTTGGATGAAATACGCGCCAGAGTCACCCTGAAAGATTGTTCCACAAATGCCGGCAAGGACAATGGTGACGATAGCAGAGCCAGGCAAGGCAAAAGCACACGGGAAACCCTGAACCAAGAGCATACATCATCAACAGAAAGAGCAATGCGAGAAAGAAAAGTTCCATGATCACTTGGCTCCACGTTCTTGTTCCGAGCCAAATGTACCTTCCTCAATTTTTGCCATAGAGGCGAACAAGTAAGAGGTAAATTGAAGCAACATGCTGAAGGCGAAGACAATTAGGAACGCAGCCATAAAATATTTTATATACATGCCGAACCCACTCATCGATGTCTCAAAATTTAGCATTGGGCTATTGATCAGGCTCGATTTACCCCATAAACCGCGCAAAAGCACAAGCCAGCATAGCGGAATTCCAAAAAATATTGCCCCGGTGCTGTTCAAAACGCATTTCGTTTTTTCTCTAAGCCCTGCATACAGAACATCAACCTGCACATGGCCATCCTCTTTTGAGTGTAAGCAGACGCAAATAGGAAAAGCGCCGCATACCAGAACCGAACCAGATCACCCATAAAAGTCTGCTCATATCCATATATGAAACGTGCTATAACGATTAGAAACTCAGCGATTACGACAAGAAAGGCCAACCAGATAAGCGACACAGAACGATCGCGGAGCAGCAATCAAAAAGGCAAGCAACAGAAGCGGTAAATGAAAATACATGCCACGACCAGCTGGTAGCGCTATAATCGCAGCGATATCTTGGCCAAAAACATTTGCATGCAGCCCTTCTACCCGCAAGAAAGACAGTGCCGCGTCTGCTAAACCAATAATAAATACGGCCCAAAATGCAGCTCTAACGAAATAAGCTGAACTCTTATCAAGCTCATCTCTGCATCAGCCTCATATCTCGGTTTTTGCTCACGTGATAGCCAGCGAATATTATCGCTAAGAAAAATAATGCAGTTTGAATGACGCCAACAACAACCAGAGGGGTTGTGTAGCCGCCTTTGGCAATTTCAGTCCCAAAAACTCAGTCAGCCCAACTGTATTGATGACACCTTGGGCGCCCATTACAAAAATGAGAAAATTATTTATCAAGAACAAAGAGAGCGAGGAGCGCGCTACCCAGTCCAACAAAATGCATAAATACAAACATGTGTGTTTCTGAGCCCCTGCGTGAACCAGAAATCAAAGTTCATAAATGGCGTCCAACAATGTCGGACGCCATCAGATTTTCGATCGACTAGCCTTTAGAGTGCGGCGTTACG
Source organism: Rhodospirillales bacterium (assembly GCA_038143065.1). Classification (GTDB taxonomy): domain Bacteria; phylum Pseudomonadota; class Alphaproteobacteria; order Bin95; family Bin95; genus VMCJ01. The sequence goes on from JAYQLI010000022.1 coordinate 1,361, forward strand.
CTTAGAAATGTACGCAACGTCGTTCAACTGAACATAATCACCAACGACTTGACGCGCATTCTATCGCAGACTCATGGATCTTCTTTGGCTAGAGCAGAGTGTTCCACCACTTCAGCGTAGACCCTCATCAGAACCACGCTTAAATGCAGCACAACCGTCTTCGTTAAATTCTTTAACAACGACGCCTTGGTCATTCACAAGTCGCTCAAGTGCTGCACCATTTTTGGCATTGTATTCAGCCATGAAGTTGCTGTCTTCACCAATCGCAACATGCGGTGATCAATGCTTTGTCTGATGCACTTAAGCTACTCCAGAAAGAAGCGTTGAATCCTGCATGAAGCTGCGATGCTGGCTCATGCATGCCAGGATAATAGTAGTATTTGGCCGCCTCATAGAATTTCGATCGCCTCATCATTCCATGGACCAACCCACTCAGTTGCGTCAATCGCTCCAGAAACAAGGTTTTCGCATATTTGTCCACCAGGCAACGATACTGGCGACGCACCAAGTTTAGCCATTACGTCACCATCCAAGGCCTGGAATGCGGCATTTTGAGACCTTTTAAATCGTCTCCAGAATTGATTTCCCGTTGAACCAGCCACCCCACTGCACTCCGGTGTTACCCATCGGAATACATTTAGGCCAAACTCACTCAGCCAACTCTGTCATGCAACTCCTGTCCACCCATCCAATGCAGCCAGGATTTCATCTCCGCAAATGTCAAACCAAACGGACGGCCGTAAAGTATAAGCCCAACCTGGTGCTTGCCTTTCCAGTAGTAATCAGCCGCGTGGTAAGCTTGCGCGTTGCCAGAGGCCACTTCGTCAAACGAGTCGAAAGCGCCGACTCTGTTCGCCAGCCGCGTAATACGTAACCTGGATGCGACCATCACTCACTTCACCGAGTTTGGCTGCAAAACGTTGCGCACCTGTTCCGAGGCCTGGGAAATCCCTGGGCTAAGTAGAAACCATCGCAATTTCTACACGATCCGCAGCGAGATGGCTGGAGCTGATAACGTTGTTGCAGCAGCTGCCACACCGGCACCTACAACTCCGCTTTTGGCTATAAATTCTTCTCTTCATTATTGGTTCCTCCAAATTTTTGTTTCCCAGCGTCTACCCACAGTAGCGGAAGAACTATGATAAAACAGATTTTTGCATAATGCAATTAAAACTATTGTCCAAGGACTGGAGCAACTGAGCTGTTGTTGCTAAACTTTCATCAATTTGCAAGTTGAAAGTGCTGTGGATAATGGACAAATCATAATTGAGCGCCGTCATAAAGATTGACTTGTCTAAGAATCGTTGTTGAATAATTGCAAGGAATCCATTTTGTTTCATCAGCACCGGAAGACAGACATTACTTGTTGCTTGTTTCACAAACTCACCGGCGCAATCATGTGCCGCCCTGTTGTTGGTTTCGGGCATTTTGATATTTGATTTTCTGACAATTTGACCTTGCTGGTGTCTGATCAGGGGCGTTGGGCAGGTTTCATTTCAGCAGATCGCTTTTTGGTTCTGCTGATCGCCGCTTCCCAGTCGTGTTTTTAGGCTATTCGATCATGCCGGTGCGCTGGAAATACGTTGATCGCCAGAACCGCCTTTATGGTGTTCGCGATACTTGTGTATTTCAGCGTGATGCCAATGATGCCAATCGCCGAAGCTGGCGCTGGGTTATTTACCTCACCAATTTTTGTGCTGCTTTTTTTCTTCACTGTTTTTCAAAGAACATATTGGCTGGCGGGCAACTCGCCGTTGCCATTACACCGCGGGTGTGTTGCTGATTTTAAAGCCAGGGCAGGCTGGCTTTTCCTCGTTTCACATGCTGCCGGTGCTATCAGGCCCGCATCCTATGCGATAGGGTCAATTATCACTATCGGTATCTTAGCGATGAAAGTCACCGGCCATCTTAATGTCATTTTTTCCTCCATCGGCTTGTGGTGCTTTGGTCGCATCATCTTTGCATTTTTCCAGTGCCAGACTCATTACACACACACGCCCTGTTTCTTTTACCGGCTGGCAATCAGTTGGCACAGATTTCTGGCTGGATGATGGTCATCGCCATCGGCGCGTCACTGGCGCTGTCGTTAATGACTCAGGCTTATCAAATTGCCAAAAATACACGGCGATCTACGAAAATATGCCTATCTCTTTTATCTGGTGGGGGATTTTGGCTGGATGTTCTGGGATATCACACCTGATCTGATCAGCCTTGCCGGCATCATATGCATCATGACTGCCGGCATTGTGACCTCGTGTTGGCACAGCAGGATATATCCTGACAAAAAAAGCATCTTAGACGCACCAAAGACCAACAATGCAAAAATCATTGAGCTTTCGGCAACATTCTAGCAAATATGGCAATAGTGTCGGGCGGAAATTATAAATACACCTAGGTGCCGGATGAGGATGCTGTGGTCTAACAGATGAACTAGACCAATGGAACTGCACGAATACCGCCAGTTTCCGTGAAAAACGACCTGGTGAGCTGTCCCAATGAAAAGAAACGATTTCTCAGTTTGTGCATCACTAATGCAGGTGTCAGGAGCCACCCCTGCCACACGTAGATATACACCTGTCTTACACAGAATTAGGGCACTACAGCTGTTAATCACTTTTAGTAACTATTGTAAAGTGTCATCCAAAGGATCACTAAATGTACATAAACATGTCTAGGCAAAGCCAATGCCTATACGTGATGCATTATTGGTGATCTTTTTAAATGGGTGAGTGACAGGAATGACAGAAATGACAAAGAAATGGAAGTCGTCCATAGGAAAATTTGCCAGAGGTTTACAGATTAACTGTCATTCTTGTCATTTGTGTCATATTGAAAGCGAACGAGAAGACGCAACCATTAACCCTATAAAAGGCGTCAACGGCGCGTGAGAGACTATGAGTGCAAATTTGAAAAGCATAATGCTGATGGTAATTGCGATGGGTTGTTTGACCATGACTGATATGCTTATCAAAATTGCTAGCCAAAAATTACCCATCGGACAGGTAATGATATTTTATGGCATGGGTGCGTTAGTGGTATTTTGGGGGCTATTGCGTATCAAGGGCGAGTCTATTCCGCTATCGTCCCTCACCAATCCGGCAGTGGTTTGGAGAAATATCGGTGATCTGATCGCGATGAACAGTATGTTCCTGGCTTTAGTCTATGTTCCCTTATCCACAATTGGGGCAGTGATCCAGGTTGTACCAATTAATGCGTCACTGGGCGTTGCCGCAGCTTTACTTTGGAGAAATGCTTTGGTTTGAGGCGTTTATCAGCCATTTTCATTGGTTTTTTTGGTACTTTATTGATCATCCAGGCTGCCAATTTTCGACATTACAGCAACCCTTGTACTGATTGCTGCAGGGAATGGCTTTGCGGGACATTGCTACGAAGTTGGTTCTAAAAATTTTTCAACTCTGCTTCTTTCATTTTACTCGTCTCTTCCTCTTTATTTTCAGTGGTGGTTTTTTACTCATTGTTAAAGGCACCCCAGTGTACCTAGTCTGGACAATATTGTCATACTTTCAGCAATGATAATCGCTGGTTGTTTGGGTTTTTTCTTTATGACTGAGGCTGTCAGATTAGGCGATATGTCCGTTGTAATACCTTTCCGTTACTCCAGGCTTCTTTTTTCTATGGCCGCTGGCATCTTGATTCTTGGCGAGCAAGTAAATGCAATGATGCTTATTGGTAGCGCTTTAACAATTTTGTCTGGCCTCTACATCTGGCACAGAGAAATTGTTATCCAATCACCAAAATAGACGGGGCAATTATTTATCCAACATATTGCTATCCGAACAGGATGTGCACAATCGTGTAGGTGCCTATATATATGTGTGGCAGGGGGTGTTCTCCTTATAGGTGTGAAACAAACCGAGAACATTTGTGCGCATTGACAGTGAATCGCTTGTACGTAAACTGGCGGTATTCGTGCAGTTCCATTGGTAATGGTGCATCTGTGAGGCACACAGCATCCTCATCCGGCACCATCTTTAGTGTTTCACTTGATGTAACCAATTGAATTGCAACAGGTTAACTGTCTGCTGTTGGATTGGTGTGCAACGTGGAATTTTTACTACTCTGGGTTCTTGGTGGAAATGTATTGGATAGCGGTCTTCGCTATGAAGATGCTGGCAGCTGCTACGCTGCTGCTCAGAACAGTGGTAAAGACCTCCAAGAAATAGGCCTATCTCCACCCAAGTTCACTTGCGTACCAGTCGCCGAAGGCAAGGAATTGAAGCTACTGGTTCCAGAACAACAAGGTTCACGCTTTCCATTCTGATAAAGATTAGATTCCTTCATCCAATTCCCCAATACTTCCAATGGATAGCCATTTCCATATCCATGACCTACTCCACTGGTCTTCCATCCCCCAATAGGATCAACAATGGCACTAGGACATTCCACTGCCCTCAACCTGTCACGAAGACTATGTCTGAAACTATGAATGACGCAGTTGTCTGGCACGTATTGATGCAGCCATTTGTTAAGACCACCACTGGCATGAGTTAGCTTTGCAGCCAGTTTCATCACAGTATCTGGGGAAGGCAAAGATACTATCATTTTTGGATGTCTGTTAGGGTGGGGCGATATTGGGTGTAGGTTCTTGCGCGTCGGATCTTGATTCTGGGATTGGCGGGCGGTGGGGGCTAATTTAAAGAATGATCCAGAGTTTGAATTAGTCAGGCTTAGTGACAGCAATGCGGCGACGCCGCTCTCTAGTGTAGAATGTAGGGGGGGACCATCTTAATCCATAGATAGGTATGAAAGATTACCGATGATGAGATTTATACAAAAACTCCTACATTCCTACATTGCCCAATGAAATTATAGGGCATTAAAAGCTAACCATTCTTGGTCCAAGAGCCGTGGCGCCCCGTTCTTGGGCCTTTTTCACGTGATCAGTGTTGTGTTTTATTGTGTTTAATTGTCTTGACGAGGGGTTCGAACCCACACGATCAAGCATTCAGTAATCGCATAGTTTTATCGGCCTGAATTTGACAGAAGAGCCAGTCTATAAAAACATCTAACTTCGGCTTGGGTGATGATTGTTTTTGTTTTGCTAAATACCACTTGCCTGGCTCTGGCACGGGGATATCAAAAGTTTTGCACAATCGCCCCGCTCAAGGTCGCTTGCACAGAAAGGTGCCTTGCCATACCAATACCACGGGTTTTTAAAACGGCCTCTCGAACAAGTGGGTAATTGTCAAAAATTGAGCCAAATCTCATTTCACTCTTATCTAAGCCCACCTTATCTAGCCAGCAATCCCAGTCATCTGGCTCATTCCACGTGCAGGGGACACTCAGAAGTGTGAATTTTTTAAGCTCACCCAATTGCACATTATTTTTGATAGTATTTTCGACGTCTGGAGCGCATACCGGAAAAATATCTGTTTCAAATAAAGGGACATAGTCGAACCTTTTGTCGAATGGTGGTGCGTTAAACACGCCCACATCAAAGCGGTGCAAATCGTAATTACCATCCTCGAAGGTTGACACTATTCGTACACGCACGTCTGGATTGTCCTGCAGAAAATCCGCCAAGCGCGGTTGTAGCCACATCGTGTTGAAACTTGCGTATGACTGTATAAGCAAAACTTCGGGTTCTTCTTGCGTCTGAATACGCCGAGTTGCGTTGGCAATACCCTGAATATGTTCGCGTATTGACGGATAATAGTCCTCACCTGCGGGTGTTAGCTTTACTGAACGACTTGTACGATCCAGAAGTTTAACGCCAATTAAATCTTCTAACGCCCTTACTTGGTGACTGATTGCCGCTGTAGTTAAACATTTTCTTCAGCAGCCTTTCGGAAGCTTTTGTGACGTGCAACCGCCTCAAAAGCCCTCAGCAAACTATACTAGGCATGTGCGCTACCATCTGCGCCTCACAAGGTTCAAAAAAAGCGACACTATGTAAGCATAATTGATGATGTAATGAAGAGCTTTCTGAAAACATTCCCGGTTTGTGAAAAAACATTGGAATTGAAGATTTATGTTTTTCGCGAAGATGATCGTTAACTTTTATTTAACAATAAAAAAATTGCTTCATTTGTCAAAGTGCCAGCCGAGTGCGATATCTGATGTAGAAAAGCTTTGAGAGAGAGTTTATCAATGCCAGTCCCACCATCTGTGACAAGTGCATATAACTACCCACTTTTGATCAAACACTTGTTGGTAAGATCTGAGGGGACTTGCACTGGTAAAGAGTTAGTAACAGGCTTAGATACCGGTTTTAGCTACAATACCTTATTCAAACGTGTATGCCAGCTTGCCAACTCTTTAGAAACCAGTTGTGGACACGAAGGCATGCGTTGGTGTCATGGATTGGGACACAAAACCGCTATCTTGAGTGTTTCTTTGCAATTCCAATGATGGGGCGACCCTCTTCACGATTAACGTGCGCCTCTCACCCTATCAAATTTTGTATTCAATTAACCACGGGAAACCGGACCTAATAATCGTACATCAGGACTTTATGCCAATCATTGACAGTATCAAGTCTGATTTTGAACGAGATATCATTATCATACCAATTGGAGATGGAGAGGGCTACGAGGAATGGATTGGTTCTGCGTCTGAGATTTATGAATTTCCAGACTTTGATGAAAATCAGACGGCAACCCTTTTTTATACCACCGGGACAACTGGCAATCCTAAAGGGGTTAGCTACTCTCACCGACAACTGGTTCTCCACACACTAGGTCTCCTTGCTGGTTTTGGTGCTTGGCCTGGCAACACAGGGTTTGCATCGTCGTGACGTATACATGCCCCTGACACCTTTGTTTCATGTTCATGGGTGGGGGTTTCCCTACGCAGCAACAATGCTTGGACTTAGCCAAGTTTATCCGGGTAAATTTGAGCCTGACAGAATACTGCAATTGATTGCAGATAAGGGTGTCACTTTTTCTCATTGCGTGCCAACAGTTCTGTCGATGGTGCTCGATCACCCTAAGTGTTCACAAACAGATCTCAGTAGTTGGAAGGTGATTGTTGGGGGCGCTTCATTACCGCGCTGGTTTGCAGGATCGAGCGGCAGCGGAGGGCATTTCATTACATGCAGCATATGGAATGTCTGGAGACATGCCCCTTTTCTTACTGTAGCGAATTTATCAAGTGACGACAAAGAGATACAGGCACAGACTGGTTTTCCTGGCCCTTTGGTGGACTTGCGTGTGGTGACACCAAACATGGAAGATGTTCCACGAGACGGAAAACAACCGGTGAGATTGTCGCCCGTGCGCCGTGGTTGGCGCAAGCTTACTTAGACAATGTTAGAGACTCTGAGGAGCTTTGGACAGGCGGGTATCTTCACACGGGAGATGTTGGATACATCCGAGAAGATGGATCATTCCAAATTACTGATCGCCTTAAGGATGTAATCAAGACAGGCGGCGAGTGGATTTCATCACTCCACTTAGAGAGCATAGCATCGTCTTGTGATGGTGTCGAAGATGTTGCTGCAATTGGACTACCACATCCGAAATGGGGTGAGGGACCAGTTCTGGTTATACAAGCCCCAGAGCATTCAGACAAAGAACTGCTAAGTTCAAGAGTTCTCGAAAAAATTCAATCTCGCATCGACGCCGGTGAACTGTCAAAGTGGGCAATCCCAGACGAACTAATCTTTATAGACTCCCTCCCAAAAACAAGTGTTGGCAAGCTTGATAAGAAGCTTTTGCGCCAAAAATATTATATCGCGTTCGGTTTACTGATCATGACGGGCAAGCAGCAACGCATTCAAGCGCTTATAAAATCTGTTATTGCCTATCGTTCCTAGGGCGCTTCGCAAGGCGTTGACCTGGTGCTGAGCAAGCTTGCAGGCATGGATTTGTCAGATAAAAATCTTGTTGATATGCCGCCCCAAAAAGCCGCCATGATGCAGTTCTGGGTAGCGCTATCGATTTGATAACGTCACCTCAATTGTCTGAAATTGCCAATTGCTTGAAAGCTGCTAAAGAAGATCTAACTTGGTGTGAAGACAATTCTGAGTTTTATTCTCCCGATGCCGATTTAGGTGCAGGTTATAAAAAATGCAATTTGCATACTTTGCTAATTGGACCGAACTCATGTGGATATTCGCAGCCTGATTTTAGCCTAGGCATTTTTATGCTCGGTCCATGGACTTTATACCGAGACCACTGTCACGACGCGCCAGAGCTTTACCTTAATCTCTCCGAGCGATCTGGTTGGCGCTTTGGCGACCAGCAATGGATGGATTATTCGGCTGGCTCGTTTTGTCTGGAATGAGGCTGGTGCTCCTCACGCTACCAGGGTTTATGGTCAGCCATTCATTTCAGTCTTTGTTTGGCTGAGAATGTGAACGCAACCTGCAATGTAATCACTTTGACACTGGGAAGAGATTGAGCAAAAGCTGGCCAGTCAAATCATATGAGGCTTTGAAACATGTTTTCCATCACAAAGAAGCAGGGGATAGCTCTCATTGAGTTGAATTCTCCGCCAGTTAACGCTCTTGATCTGAAGATGCGGAAGGCACTTTCAGCCAGCATTGCTGAACTGGGAACTGATGATGAAATAAAAGCCATGGTATATGTTCGGCCTTGCCGGTGTTTGTGGTGGCGCCGATATCAATGAGTTCCAAACTGGGCAATTATGGGAAAAGCCTGACCTACCTGATCTGTGTTTGGCTATTGAAAATAGCATAAAACCTGTAATTGCAGCGATAGTGGGAGCTGCAATGGGAGGTGCGCTAGAAGTCGCACTTGCTTGTGATTATCGCGTCGCTAGTGAGGACGCTGTGATGGGTCTACCTGAGATCAAATTGGGGCTACTACCTGGTTCAGGCGGCACACAACGACTACCACGAATTGTGGGGCTAGAAGTGGCAACGCGGATGATCTCTCGGGTGATCCCGTGAAAGGTGAATACGCCCTGTCTTGCGGATTGGTTGACGCGCTGTTTGAGAATGACCAAGATTTTAGCACGCATGTTTTGGACTTTGCTACCCGTGTCAGCCATGAGGGCGATCCAAAACGCAGTTGTGAGGATATGACCGTCAAACACCCTGATCCAAGGGTTTCTGAGGGAATTCCGAGACCAGATAGCGCAAGTCCAAAAACCTTGTGGCCCCTGAGCGTTGCTTGGAATCCATCAAGGCTGCGTGTGAATTTGCCGATGGTTGAGGGTTGGCACAAGAGAAGAAGGCAGGTTTCGCCGAACTGCTCGACACACCTCATCGCGGCGCGGGCCGTCACCTGTTCTTTGCAGAGCGTGAATGCACAAAGATTCCGGGCGTTACCCGTGCGGATCAGCCACGTGACATTACATCGGTCGCCGTGATTGGTGCCGGAACAATGGGTCGTGGCATTGCCATCGCTTTCTTCAGGCTGGGTATCCGGTCGCTCTTCTGGAAACTGCGCAAGGCGCGCTCGAACTGGGACTGGAAAAGGTCCGAGAGCATTTCCAGCGCGCGAGCCAAAAAGGGCGGCTCAGTGCCGATCGGGCAGAGGCAATCGCCGCCAACGCCACCGGGACGCTCAGCTACGGCGACCTTGCAGCGGCCGACCTAATCATTGAAGCGGCGTTTGAAAGCATGGATGTCAAACGCCAGATTTTTGAAGCCCTGGACCGACACGCAAAACCTGGCGCGATACTGGCCTCAAACACATCGACATTGATCTTGATGAAATCGCCGCAGTCACATCACGTCCGGAGGATGTGGATTCCCATTTCTTCAGCCCGGCGAATGTCATGCGCTTGCTGGAGGTGGTGCGGGCGCCAAGACCGCTCCCGAAGTCATTGCAACGGCAATCACGGTCGCAAAGAAGATCCGAAAGCTCCCTGTCACGGTTGGCGTGTGCTACGGCTTTGTTGGAAACCGGATGCTGGAACCATACTTCCGCGAAGGATCCCGTCTGCTTCTAGAGGGGGCGACGCCGAAACAGGTGGATGACGTCCTTGAAGGCTTCGGCATGGCCATGGGCATTCATGCGATGGCAGATCTGGCCGGAGTCGATGTGGGCGCACGCGTGCGTCAGGAACGGAGTATTGAAATCGCGCATGACCCGACATACCAGGCTGTGCAGGACAGGTTGTTTGAACTAGGCCGACTGGGTCAGAAAACCGGGCGAGGAAGCTATGTCTACGAGGGGCGGACACGGGTCGAAGACCCAGAGATTGTTCAAATCAGTGCCCATTTGGCGGACTTTCATGGCGTGAACGCAGGGAAATCGACGATCAGGAAAATCCTTGAGCGTTGTTTGTTCCCCCTGATCAACGAGGGCTTCTTGATCCTTGAGAGAAATTGCAACGCGCCCGGGTGATTGCGACCTGATCTGGGTCAATGGCTATGGCTTCCCAAACTGGCGCGGCGGCCCGATGCACTATGCCGATGAGATTGGATTAAGTCAGATTTTGGAACGCATGACCCACTATCGGCAGTCGCTAGGTACCTATGGTGAGATGTGGTTCACGCCTGCGCCTTTGCTGGAACAACTTGCAACCTCGGGCGTGACACTTGACGCACATTTTGATGCCAAAAAGGAAAAATCATGAGAGAAGCCGTTATCGTCTCAACCGCACGAACCCCCATTGGGGTTGCCTTCAAAGGTGCGCTGAACAACATCAAGTCCCCTACCATGATGGGGCACGCCATGCAGCACGCGGTTGAACGTGCAGGCGTGGACCCCGGTTTGATCGAAGATGTTGTCATCGGATCGGTCCTGACTGCGGGAACAGCAGGCATGAATGTCGCTCGTTTGTCGGCGCTGGCTGCGGGCCTTCCCAATACGGTGGCAGGACAGACGATCGACAGGCAATGCTCCTCCGGGTTGATGGCCATTGCGACGGCTGCAAAGCAGATCATCGTGGATGGTCAGAATGTCGCCGTGGCTGGCGGGCAGGAGAATATTTCCGCCCTGCAGAATGCCTATTTGAAATGGGCGGGCGATGAGAAAGATCCAAATGTTATCGCCCGATCTGAGCATGCCTACATGCCGATGCTGATGACGGCGGAAAATGTGGCTAGGACCTATGGGATAAGCCGTGACGCCCAGGATGAATACGCAGCACTGTCGCAGGAACGAACTGCACATGCACAGGCAGCTGGCGCCTTTGAAGACGAGATCGTCCCGATCAATGCGATAAAGCGGGTCAAGAACCGCGAAACCGGAGAGGAAACCCAGGAAGAGGTGACCTTATCAAAAGACGAAGGCAACCGGCCGGGTACAACGGCTGAAACACTTGGGGCATTGAATCCGGTTGTCGAAGGCGGCGTGATCACAGCCGGAAACGCAAGCCAGCTTTCTGATGGGGCTTCAGCCTGTGTGATCATGGAAGGCAAAATGGCTGAGCAACAGGGCCTCACACCGCTGGGTATCTATCGCGGTATGGCAGTTGCAGGAAACGCACCGGAAGAGATGGGGGTCGGCCTGATTTATGCTATTCCAAAGCTGCTCAACAATGTCAGGTCTGCAAATTGATGATATTGGACTTTGGGAACTTAACGAAGCCTTCGCCTGCCAAGTCCTCTATTGCCGAGATCGCCTTGGTATGACCCAGAAATTTATAATGTGAATGGCGGTGCCATATCAATCGGTCACCCGTATGGTATGACAGGGGCAAGACAAGTTGGACACGCTCTACTTGAGGGTAAGCGCCGTGGCGTGAAATACGTGGTCACATCCATGTGCGTTGGTGGAGGTATGGGAGCCGCCGCTTTGTTTGAGGTTGTGTGATTAAATTCTCACTTCAAATGAACACTGAAATTGTTCAAATTTTCTTCCCACCGCCTCCGCCAATCCTACAACCAAGATCCGACGCGCCGAAGCATAGCCCGTTATCCGCCCCCGCCCCAACAGACATCCAAATCTGGGTAGGAAACGGCTCCAGTAACCCCGGCGCTCCAACCTCGAACCTCTGTCCTTCCTGTAGACAAGGT
>JAYQLI010000023.1:0-20970 GCA_038143065.1 Rhodospirillales bacterium
ATGTGCTTACAGCGAAGATATTGCTGCAGCATCGTAAAATTCGTCGCTGCCATTCGCAAAAGAGGAGGTTCTTAATTTAAAGATATCTAACAGGCTAAAGCAAGATTGGAACGGCATCCAAAAGGAATGATCTATTCGTGGAAAATTAACTTGCGGCTTTACTTGAGGCCAAAGCCCCATTTTTAATATGCTGCTTGGTCTACCGAAATCGTGACGCTGCCGCCGAATTTAGCTGAAATCCTACTGACGTATTTGGCGTCTTCTTCAGCACTTTTTGTGACGAAGGGAATGTGGACTGCGACCAACTGGTTAACCCCGGCATTCGCCGCGAGTCCGCCCAGTTCCTCGGGAGTGAGGTGATGTTCGCTCAAATGCTGCCGCATCTTTTGCAACGACTGTTTTGACATCTCAGGGTTCTTGTCGATGATGCGTTTTATAACAATATCCGGATCGATCAGCTCGCCTACCAGTAGGTCGGCGCCCATGGCCAAATCTTCGAGTGCCCGGCAAGGTCCGGTATCACCTGTGAAAACCATTGATCTGTCAGCCGTATCAAACCGGTAGGACAGCGATACAGGCCCATCCTGACCAAATTGATCTTCAGAGCGGTAATGCGTGTTTTCACAACATGAGACCCTGACGCTGTCTATTTCGACAACATCTCCCGGCCTGATGTCACGGCTAACGATAAAATCGCGCGGGTGCGGCAAAATTTGGCCTGGAATTCCAAAGCCGATCGACTGCGGGATATCGCAGGCCGTAATCAGGTGTTCCAAAATTTCACTGGTTCCTGGGGGGCCATAAATGTTCATCTGCTGATTTCGATGCGTCATCATGTTGAGGCCCAGACACGCAAAGAGGCTGCCAATATGGTCAAAGTGATGATGGGTTATGAAAAGGTCGCGCACTTGTCGCAGATCATACCCGGCACGCCCGAGCTGTTGGAACGCGCCTTCCCCGCAATCTACAAGGATTGTACCGCCGTCATAGCAACCGCGCGCTGGTGGCATTCGGTGTGGCTTGGGCATTGGGCCACCTGCAGTCCCAAGCGTGATGAATTTGGTCCTCGACATTGGTTTATTCCTAAAATTTATATCCTAGTATTTCACCCGCTGCTACATCAGAGGTCCAGCGTGATTTCTTGGCATCCTTCTGCGGCCCGGGACTGGCAGGTGACGATTTCGGTCTTGCGTTGCGCATCGGACAATACAAAGTCTCGATGTTCCACGTTGCCCGAAACGATCCCGCATTTGCAGACACCGCATATTCCATCCGAGCATTTCACGTCAACGGATATGCCATTTTCCTGCAGCACATCTGAGATGGACCTATCCTCCGGAACCCACAGTTCTTTGCTCGATTTTGCAAGTTTGACAGTGAAGGCATGGTTTACGTAGTCAGGCTGTTCCGGGACTGAGAAATACTCCAGATGTCGCGCTTCTTCCGGGAAGCCATGCCGTTTGGCGGCTGCCATCACCCCATCCATGAACCGATCGGGGCCACAGGTATAGACATGCCAACCGGTTTGATACCTGGACAGAACCGTGTCTAGATCGGCACGGGATCCCTGATCTGAGAAATGGTAATGCACCCGATCTGCCCAAGGCATTTTTGCCAAGTCATCGAGGAACCCGGCCTCCGCCTTGCGGCTAGCCGAGTAATGCAGCTCAAAATCATGGCCTAGGCCATGCAGGCGGTCGAAGGCGATCATCGGGGTGATGCCGATGCCGCCGCCCATCAAGAAGGTCTTGGTGGCGCTTTCGTCCAGTTCGAAATGATTGATAGGTTTTGAAATAAAGACCCGTCGGCCTTCGGAAAAGATCCGATGCATCATCTTAGAGCCGCCCCGACCGTCATCTTCTCTCAGGACTCCGATCTGATATTTTGATGTATCAGCTGGGTCGCCCGACATTGAATATTGCCGCAGGAATTCAGGGGTTACAACGACATCAAGATGCGCGCCAGCCGTCCAATCAGGCAGTGGCGCACCGTCCCAAGAGGTGAATTCATATTTTGTGACGCCTACGCTCATTTTATCGACCTTAGAAACACGCGCCATGATCACAGGGGCATCCCCAAATTTCGGGTATTCATGGGCCAAACCTCTCTGTCTCACCTCGCGCAAGCCGGCTTTTATCTCTCATCCGCTGAAATCATTTGCTTGTAAAGTTTGGATACCCGCTTCGCGGTCCATCAGGAACGGGTATGGCCAGGGCCACGGCGCAAGGTTCGCCGGGTAGACTGCCAATGTCTGGTCTTCGTATTTCAGATCTAGATTCGTTTGTAGATCACGGCGGTTCACCGGCTGGGCCAGTGCCTTATATCCTCCGTCTTCTTTTAGCTCTAAATCCCACCACCATTTTTTGATCTCGTTTAACCCACCGTGTCCGAGGCGGTCGTCCAGCTTTGCGAGCATTGGGGCGGCAGAAGGAACGTTGGAGGCAAGCCAACGAAAAGGCTTTTCCTTGAACAGCCCTTCAAGGTTCCATGGACAGGTCTTCATACAACGACCACACATCGCGCCTCCCTCTGTCGTGATCCGGTAGGTGGTGCATTTCTGGCTGTCGGACTTCCAAATCTCGTAGCCATTGAACATCTTTTTTGGACCAGCGGTGATTGCGCCTGAGGGGCATTCGCGAGCACATTTGTTGCAGTTCTCGCAGAAGTTCTGCAGTCCGAAGTCTATGGGCTTATCGTGTTACAAGTGGCATGTCCGTGGTGACCACGCCAGATTTCAGGCGCGGCCCTAACAGCGGGTTCAGGATGACCTCGCCAATACGGCTGACCTCGCCTAACCCGGAAAGTAACAGCAAGGGCGGTTGGAGCACATCTCCGTCTGATGAGGTATGCGCCTTGGCACTGTAGCCAAGGTTGCGGATATGTTTGGCGATCACTCCGCCTAGAAGCGAGAAACGCAGATAGGCACGCATAGATTGCGCTACTGCAATCCAGTCATCGCCAGATGCCCCCTCCATAGTCTCGAACCCTTGATCGACAATCATCGAAATGGCGTTTTGATGCGGCGGGATTAACTCTTCGCCGGTTGTACCGTGGCTATACCACGCCCATTCTGGGCAGCGCGAAATACCGACCGCGTCCAGTCCCAGAAAATAGCTCGCTGCTTTGACATTGGCCGCATTGCGTTCCGCCTCCGTGGGTTTAGCCGCTGAGGTCTTGGGTTCTCCGTCCTGTAGCAGAACGAATGCGCCCAGCATCCGACGATGGGCTGACGCATGCGCGCTTTTGCGGATAAAAAAGCCGCCCTTTGCAGCGTCTTGTTGTTTCTTACCAAGATCGCCAAATTGCGCACGAGCGAACATGTTGGACCGTTTGGGGACTCGCCACCCGCTCTTCATCAATGAAGGTAGTGGGTTTCTCAACGCGTTTCAGTTTCTCGAAAGGGTAAGCGCCATCCATATACCTGCGCCGCCGGTAGGGGTCGCGGTTGAGCGCACCCTTTGCACACCCTTTTGCCACCCACCAGGCAGGGCCGAAGGTTTGTTCTTCCAAAGGAGCGAGAATGCGGTCCGATTCCATCTCCATGTCTGTGGTTACAATCGCCAATCCAAACCCTTTTGCCAATAAAAGGTGCATACAAATGCCCGCGTTCAACCGTTGCAAGCCCTGCCGCAATAGCGAGTTTGCCCAGATCAACGTCCGAGGAGGTTGCCGTGTGCGCGCGCCTGAAACCCCAGTAAATGCAGATAGTTTGACAGGATCACCGCCGTCTCAGAGGCCCGAAGTGCAGCGCGATGATCCTGCGCATCCTGTATCCATTCAACGCCGGGCTCGTCTTCACGCGGAGGTCGCATATGTTCGACAAGGCATACAATGGCATGTGAGTGGCCATCAATCGGGGTTGGCGACTCATCGATTGACTCTCTCAGTTCAGCCATAATAACGTCGATTCCAGATGAAAGTGTCTTTGTCTGCTTGGTGCGAATCTCATCCGCCAACCTATCGATATCGGGGTTGCGTGTCGGCTTCGCCAGAAACGCGTCCCTTGGCAATCGGCAGACGCCAATCATTGAAGCATCCTGAAAATAGCCAAATGCCTTCATGTGATTGGACCGCTCAACTGGGTCGGATGGGGCCGTGCTCAGCACCGGATTTACCGTTCCATCCCGGATCAGATCCATCATCGCCTGATATTCGCCCATCGCGTTCACCAGCGAATGCGGTGTGCCAAGCCTACGAAAATCTAGTGTGGTTGGAGTAGGTACCTGCGACAGGTCTGGCGCGCCATCTACCCGTTTCAGCCGCTCCAACGGATAGGGCCAAGATGAAATGGTCGATTTTTGGTCGAAAAGATACGTGGCCCCATGGTATTGATTCTATCCCGTGATTTTGGTTTTAGGTCGATGACGAAGGTTGGCCCGTATAGCGTAACCGACGCGCAAGAACGGCTCGTGCTTGGGCCACGATTGGTGCGTCAATCATTTTATCATTTAAGGTAGCGACTGAGGCGCCGTTTTGCCTCGCTTTCTCTGCTACCGCGATAATGCTCTGCGCCTCACGAAATTCATCGTCGCTTGGCATAAAGACATCATTCAACACTTTGACTTGCCCTGGATGGATGGCAAAACTGCCGGAGGCACCCAAAGCTCTTGCTTTAAGCGCCGCCGCTTCAAATCGTACAAAGTCTGTATAGTTCGCGATGGTGTCGGGAATCACCAAGGGTTCGATCCCCGCAGCGCGCGCAGCCTGGATCACCTGGAACGCCGCCGGCACCAGAAGTTCTGGTGTGGGAGGGGCACCCATCTCGGCCGAGTAGTCTTCGACGCCTAGGCCCAGTCCAACGATAGTCGACGCAGCCTCGGCGATGGCAAGCGCGTCGATCACGCCACGCGGAGACTCGATTATCGGAATTAGTGGCGTGGCGCCAGCCAGGTCTGCGGCCTGCTTGGCTCCAGTGCTCGTGGCATGCGGCAACACGATCAAATCAGCACCCGCGCCTATCGCCACGGCGATGTCGTTTACGCCTCCCGAATGGAGCGGGTTTACGCGAACAGCAATGTCGGCTCCGGATGCTTCCAGGCCAGCAAGGGCTCCCGACAAAGCAGCGCGTGCTTCGTCTTTCGCTCCTGCGGTATCGCAGCCTCAAGTCAAGGACAACGGCATCAGCACCACGCGTCGCCGCGCCTTCGACCAAGCGGTTGTTTAGAATTGGCACAAAGAGCAGCGAGCGCCACATCAAACTATCCCTTTGACTCTTAGCGTTGCGATTTGATCTGCAGTGAGGCCAATCTCGGCGAGAACCTCGTCGCTATTTTTGCCCTCGCACGGGTGCGGGCGTGCGAACCGTCGCAGGAGTCTTGGAAAGTCGGGGAAAGGCGCGTGCATCGGGAGGGCGCCGTGGTCGGGGTCGGTGTAAGTTCTTACGACCTGACGGCCTTGGATATAAGGGTGCGTCATCAGATCGGCGATGTCACAGATCGGACCAACCGTGATGCCGCGCTCCTCAAAATAGATGAGATTCTCTGCCACTGTCCGCTTAACGAAAAATGCGCCGACGATGACCTCAAGCTCTGCGCGGTTTTGCACCCGATCAGGATTGGTCAGGAACCGCGGGTCTTCGACCAAGTCGGGTCGTCCGATAGCGCTAGCGAGCTTCTCCCACATCGACTGCATCGTGGCCGACATCGCGACATAGCCGCCATCCGCGCATTCGTAGACGTTGCGCGGTGCGGCCACCTCGCCCCAGTTGCCGCTACGCTTTGGGACAGACCCGTCTATGGCGTGAGCAGTCGCCATAGGTCCGAGGATGCTGAACAATGGTTCAAAGAGATAGATCCACAACCTGTCCCCGCGCCAGACCTTGATCGCGGGCGCGCAGCGCGGCAAGCACCCCACCATAGCCTGCTAGCCCCGCGATCATATCCGCAAGCGCCAAGGGTGGCAGCAGCGGCTCACGATCCGCAAAGCCGGTCATAGCGGCAAAACCGGACATGCCCTCAATCAGGCTGCCGAACCCAGGTTTGTCTGCGTACGGCCCCGTTTGACCCCAACCAGACACGCGTACGATCACCAGATCGGGGTTCCTTGCATCAACGCGTCGGGCCCGATGCCCCATTTCTCCAGCGTGCCGGGAACGAAATTTTCGACGAAAACATCGGCAGTCTCAACGAGCTTCAGCAGAACCTCTTGACCTTCTTTAGCGCGAGGGTTGAGTGACAGCGACCGTTTCGAACGGCTGTACTCCTTCCACCAGCTTTCGTGCTTGCCAAACCGACGCAGGTCATCGCCGACACCTGGGCGCTCAATCTTGATTACATCCGCCCCAAAATCTGCGAGCATGTGCGTCAGCATATTTCCTGCAGCTAGACGCGAAAGGTCCAGCACTCGCAGCCCGCGAAGTGGTGAACTCATGCCGTCGCTGAAAAGCGTCGGCTCCGTCATCTGTCCATCCGTTCCACAAACGCGCGTGCCTGATCCAGATAGGCTTGCTCTGCCGCCCGCTGCTGAGGCAGACCAACAAGGTCGGTATAGACTTGAAAGCCTACGCCGTGGTGCATCGCTTCACGAAGATCACCGTTTTTCAAGAGATCGCCGTAGAAGGTCTGAAGCGCCTTCATAACGGCATGAGTGGCTGTAACGGGCATGGCGCAGGCGGCATAGCCCATATCTTGGTACTCCGCTGCCGACAAAAGTGGGGTCGCGCCGCCGTCGATCAGGTTTACCATGCAGGGGCCGTCAAGTTCCTTCGGTATCCGGCGAAGTTGTTCAATGATGCAACGGGGCCTCGATAAACAAAATATCTGCGCCAATCTCGCGATAAAGCGCCATACGATCCGTCGCTTCCTGGAACCCATCTGTTGCAATAGCATCGGTGCGCGCCATGATCATTGTGTCGCCCTGGCGGGCATCCAACGCTGCCTTTAGCTTTCCCACCATCTCTTCGACGCCAACGATGGCTTTACCTGCCATATGGCCGCAACGCTTGGGAAAGACCTGATCCTCAATAAAGAAGCCACCAACCCCGGCGCGTTCCAACACCTTAACGGTACGCGCAACGTTGGTAACATTGCCAAAGCCCGTGTCGCCATCAGCCAACATCGGGATTTCAACCCGTTCCGCGATCCGAGCATAGTAATCTCCCAACTCGGTCAACGACAATTGTGAGCTGTCTGGCCGCCCAAGCAACGACGCCGTTGCCGAGTAGCCGCCCGCTGCGATGGCGTTGGCGCCGCAACTTTGGGCGATCAAGGCGCTCAGCGTGTCATGTACTCCGGGTAAAACTGTGATTTCAGGGGCCTCAATAAGTGTGCGCAGTTGCGTTCCGGCGGTTGTCATGTTTTAGATTCCGTATTCGTGGTAGGGTGTATCTCGGGCAAGCGGCGCAAAAAGTAGAATAATGTCACGCCAGAGAGCGCCAAAAGAACCAGTGCAATTGGGTATTCAATGATCCTAGTCCAATCTCCACTCATAAGTGCAGTGCTTTGGGCAAGAGAAATCTCAAAGCGCGGTCAAGGAAGAACGCGATGATGAATATGACGATGGAAAACCCAGTAGCGGGTCATGATATATCCAAGCGCTGCGAATATCAGCATGATCATAACGCTGAATAAACCACCCTCCGAGATGGACACGCCAACGATGCACAAGAGAATGGCTGAAACATAGATGAAAGATTGGGGCGCGGAGACGACCTTGACCCAAAGCCTTAGTCCCAATTGTCCAATCCACAAGTTCAGGAAATTTGCCATGATCATGGCCCCGAACAGCCCATAGATCAGGCGCCCTTGGTTCTGAAACAACAGCGGCCCGGGTTGAATGCCGTGGATCATGAAGGCGCTGATGATCAATGCCGCACTCACGCTGCCGGGAATTCCAAGGGTCAAAGCGGGATCAGGTTAGACCCGACCACCGCCGAGTTCGCCGACCCGTGGCAGCGATGCCGTGAATATTGCCTTTGCCAAAACTGTCGGGATCATAGAAGCGGCCTTAGCCGAGGAATAGGACATGAACGCGGCCGCAGTGCTGCCGATCCCGGGCGTGGCACCCAAGAGCGTGCCGACGACGGCCCCCGCAGCAATGTGTAGCGACATGCCCAATATTCGGCCCAGCTAACCCGCCGGTCTGCAGGATCGCCATCGCCTGACAAGTTGATTGCCGCTTCATTGGCCCCTTTATTCCGCGCTAGCCGAGCCAGGATTTCGGATATAGCCAACATACCGAGTGCTACCGAGGCCAAAGGCAGTCCGTCGTATAGCGCGTAATTGCCAAAAATCAGACGCGGCGAATAGTTTTCGGGATCAGCGCCGATAGTGGACACCAAGAGCCCAAGTGCCGCCGCAATCGCCCCTTTGATCAGGGATTTGCCAACGAGACCTGAAATGACCGCAAAGGCGAATATCATCAGTGCGAACACCTCTACAGGTCCCATCCTCAGTGCGAGGACCGCCAATGGGGCCGAGACGGTGATCAGGACAATGTCACTGAACGTGTCCCCTGTGACTGAGGAGAAGAGCGCCATTTTTGTGGCCTTGAGCGGTTTGCCCTGGCGCGCAAGCGGGTGCCCGTCGAGCGCGGTTGCTGCAGAATCCGGGGTTCCCGGTGTGTTGATCAAAATTGCTGGAATGGCTCCGCCAACCGTACCCCTTTGGCCACGCCGACGAGAAAGGCAATCGCCGGAAGTGGATCGAGCGCAAATGTAAAAGGAATTGCAATTGCGATAGCCATAACGGGGCCGATGCCGGGGATCGCTGCCACGAGTTGTCCCAATACGACACCGAAGACCACAAAGCACACGTTCCACAATGTAAATGCATCGCCTAATCCGGCAAGAATGATGTCTAGATCGACCATAAAGCAACCTCAGGGCAGTGGACGCTCAAGGACTTGTACCACCAGAAACCAAATGGCCGCTGGCATTCCTACAGAGCCCAGCGCCAGCCAAACGGGGCGCCGTTCACCGAAGATCAGCATGATCGCGAGGGCGAGGAATGCGGAAGCCACGACAAATCCGAAACGGGAAATAGCGAACAGTGCCAACGCGATAACAGCGAAGTAAATCAAAACCATCTTCAGTTCCTGAAAACTTCTCTGGATCTGTGCCCCGGGTTTGATCGCCAGAAAATTCCGCAGAACACCAGAAAACCGGCCAGTGCATTGGGCAGAAGGTCGGGCCGAATGGACCCGTCGTCGATGTCTTCAATTGCTATTGGAAAAATCACGAACAGCAATACCAAACAGAGGGTCACGACAATCAGCCCTGCAATTCTATCTGCTTCAAGTTTCATGCTCATGAACAATAATACTCGCGCTCTGCTCGCCTAAGCAAGCAAAGCGCAGTTCCTTTATTTACCAATCAGCTGTTCCATGATCGGCAATTCGTCGATCATCATATTTCGGGTTGCTGCTGGATCAAGATTGAGCACTGTGGTTTTGGCCGCATTGCGGACGATTTCAATCACCTCATCTGAGGCCAAGGCATTGCTGATTGCATTACTCAGGGCTTCTATGATGGCCGGATCGGTTCCCTTGGTGGTAGCGATGTAGAAATTAGAATCGAGGGAAACACCGTACCCCTGCTCGGTAATGGTTTTGACATCCGGCGCATAAGCGTGACGCTTTGGCATTGCCGACCGCGATCATTTTCACATCGCCTGATTCAAGATATGCACCGTGCGAGCCACCCGCGAAAGAGGCCATCACCTGCCCGCCCAATAGCAGCTTCATGCTTTCGGCTCCGCCTTTTGTGTTGACGAATTGGAACTCCGCACCGGTCTTCTTGCCGACAGCAGCCAACAAAAGTTTGTGCGGTGAGGCGTTGATAGCGACCGCTAGCGGACCATTGGCCTTGGCATATTCAACCATGCTTTCCAGATCATCGAATGGGGCGTCCTTACCTGCAACAAGAGCAAGTTGGCCGCGCGCAACGCTGGTAAGATAGTCAAAGTCATCGACTTTGAAGGGCAGTTGGTCACCGCGCTTTACAAGCTGCATGAGAATAGGTGTGCTGACGCCCATCCCGATAACCTGTCCGTTGGGTTCTGATTGTGAAATGCCTGTGAACATTGCAACGCCACCGGCGCCAGGTTTATTCTCAACCACAACATTCCATCCAGTTTGATCTTCCATAACCTTGGCGATGACACGGCCCATCGCATCGGTCGAGCCACCGGCACCAAAACCGATTTGGAACATCAAAGGACCATCAGAGTCCATTCTGCGCATTTGCCGCACCGGCGAGTGCCGTGACTGCAGCAAGCACTACGCCTGCTATTTTAGTTCTAATTTTCATCTGTTTTCCTCCCATTTGCCAGCACGCAAGGATCTACGCCCTTTAAGCCAGAAATTGACTGTAATGGCATCGAGATTGACATTATCCAATCCATCTGAAAAGTATATTGTTTCTATTGAAGATATCTGGAATATAGATAAAGTAATGGATTATGATCTGCGCCAATTGCGCTACTTTTTGTAATGATTGCCAACGCAGGCAGCTTTTCGAAAGCCTCCTTGCAGCTTGGCGTCGCACAATCCGCGCTTAGCCATCATATGGCTCAGATGGAGGCCCGTCTTGGAGTCACTTTGTTCTCGCGCAGTTCAAAAGGCATAGAGCAAACCGAAAAGTGGTTCTAGATTTTTGAACCATGCTCAGGCTTTCATCCTTGCCGCAGTAGAAGCGGCGACCAATGATGTGCGCGACGACGCTAAAGAGCCAGGCGGGCTAGTCAGGTTGGGTGCTACACTGACCGTCGCGCCAATGTTAATTGAGCAAGTGATGTCTCGGATTTCCCAGACGGCCCCCGCGTGTCTCGTTACGTGTCGAAGAACACCTTAGCCCGCAATTGATGCAAAAGGTTGCCAGTGGAGAGCTTGATATTGCCGTGTGTTTCAATGCTGGTGATGATCGACGGATCGACGGAATACCCATTTTCGAGGAGGATATCTGCCTGGTAGGCTCGCCAGATCTTGTCGGCAAAACAGAGGCCAAAATCAGCCTCGAAGAGGCGCTTTCCTTCCCTCTGCTTCTTCCAGGGCGCGACCATATTCTTCGTGGAATGATTGATCGTGTTTCCCTGTTCAGGAACCGTCCCATCGACGTGCGCCATGAATGCCTTTCGCTACATTCGCTGCATGCAGGGCTGCGCCTTAGTCTGGGGGCCACTCTGATATCTCGGTTCTCGGCACTTCCCCTCACTCAAAACGGCGATGTCTTATGTCGGCCAATCGTTGAGCCTGTCGTGTCACGTCAGCTCTTTATTGCCTCAAGTTCCGAAAGGCCAAAAACAACTGCACAGGAGGCCGTGGTCCGAACACTGCACGATCTCATTAAAGAAAGTCTCGACTCTGGAAATTTACCAGGAGCAAGGGCCATATTATCCAAAAAGTAATTTATAATAGACGTGCCTATTATACTAATGTCTGCCCGGCGGCGCGGCTTTCCAAGTTGAGAGAAATGGGCGCTTTATCATTGAGCGGCTCACTGGATCAATTGAATTTTGTGGCTCGAGCCAAATGCAGCTAAAGAGACTGCCTTTATAGTATCTTGAGGTTAGCTCCAAAGGCGGAAATTGTTGTGTGAACCATATCAGCCCCTAGTAAATGGCCCTGTCTGTAGATTTTCTGATGCGTCGTTGAAACAGTCTTCTGGCCCTTTGTTAAATAGTGGCTCCAACCACCCGGCCAACTGATTGGCCAAAGCCGATCTTGTAATCAATGCACGAGGAACAGCCTGAGATCGTGATAATATCTCCATCCTCGATGAAGCTTCGCGTGTCGCCATTTGCCAATTTTATTGGCCTTTTTCCCCACTCAACTGAGTTCAAGCATGGACCCCGATTTGCGTGAGCTGGTCCAGAAATCGTACCGGACCCCAGCAAATCACCTACCCGCATCGGGCATCCACTTGAGGTGTGGTAAAAAGCCAGCTGTTGTGCAGAAGAATAGTACATTTCTTTGTAGTTTGTGCGCGTTATCGTCGTCGCCTGACCGGATGCGGGTATCAGCTCAACTTGTAGATCTATGTCAAAAAGCATCGGGCCGGTGTCTTTTATGTGATCCAGAATTTCGAACTCGCGGTCTGGGGTCGAGACACGGAACGGATCAAGTGCGGCTTGGGTCACAATCCACGGGCTAATCGTCGCTGCGCCGTTGCCTTAGACTGGAATGGGCCAAGTGGTTGATATTCCCAGGCTTGGATGTCGCGCGCGGACCAATCGTTCAACAAGACATAACCAAAGATATTTGCGTCCGCCTGATCAACCGAGATGCGGCCT
Source organism: Rhodospirillales bacterium (assembly GCA_038143065.1). Lineage (GTDB taxonomy): Bacteria > Pseudomonadota > Alphaproteobacteria > Bin95 > Bin95 > VMCJ01. The sequence goes on from JAYQLI010000023.1 coordinate 12,228, forward strand.
TGCGACGCGGTTCCAACAATCGCGCCGAGTTCAAGCTCGAAATCAAATCGAGCCGAGGGGCCGAAGCGGGGCCGATCGTCATTCGGGCCTTTCAGCTGACCCAAGGGCCGCTGTACCTCCGGTTCCAGAGATTACAACCGATGACGCGCGGCCATTGTAGCCGATTGGAATATGCAGCCAGTTGAGGGGTAGCGCCCTTTCTGCCCCACGAAACATAGTACCAACATTGGTTGCATGGTGGCGGCTTGCGTAGAAGTCGGTGAATTCTGTTACCGTGAAGGGCATGTGCATTTGCGCAATCGCTTGCGGAATTATATGCGGCTCAAGCTTTGAACGGTCGTTCGAACTATCACCGAGCATGGCGGTCAGTTGGGCACGAAAATCTGCCCATGCCTGGGATCAAGCTCCATGAAAGCGTTCCATGCGCCTGTTGCGATACCCAGCTGGAAGACCAAATTCATTGGCCAATGCCGTTACATCGAGTATCTTGTCGCCAATCGCGACACCGCAATGTTCTTTGAGGCTACCAGCCGAGAAAACGCCGTAGGGCAAATTGTTAAGGGGGAATTCCGTTTGCGCATTATTCGCGCTGGTAACCCATGAATTCAGGCGATTTGTCATTTTTTTAGTCCTTACTTAGCATTGGGCTGAACTTCGGGGCGCGCGCGATTGAACGGGGCAAGGCTCAGGCAGTTTCTTTCAATGTCGAGCAGGCGATCGAGGCCAGCAAGGTCGGTTGACCAACGATGAGCGTTATAAAGCTGAGGGATCAGACAAATGTCTGCGATTGTTGGTTCTGATCCAAAACAGAAAGGCCATCGCCGATCAAGAGTTAAAGGCTCGCAGCCCTTCGCGCATCCAGTGATTCATCCAAGCAACCGTCTCATCTTGGCCGTGCCCCATGGCCTTCAAGCGTCCGATCACTTTCAGGTTGTTAATCGGGTGAATATCGGAGGCGATGATCATTGCCGCAGCATTCACTTTGGCAGCTTCAAACGGGTCATCCGGCAACAAAGGCGGCGCTGGTACTATCTGGTCCAGATAACGAAGAATCGCCATAGACTGGGTCAATGACCGGCCATCTTCCAAGCTCAAGCATGGAACGCCCCTCGAAGGGTTTAGCAGGCTGTATGACGCGCTGCGTTGCTCCCCCTCCAAAAGGTCAACAGGCACAATTTTATGCTCTATGCCTTTCAGCTGCAAAGCAATCCGCGCGCGGTAAGATGGAGGACCGCCAGTAGGAATACAGTTGTATCACCTTTATTTCCGACCCGGCTTGCCATCGAATTTCTTTTCCAGCGATGTCCAACACTCGACATAATCGTCCTGCAAGGGCGCCTCTTTGCTGGCAAATTCCGTTAGATGCTGCGGAAAGCGTGTTTCGATCATGAAGGACATCGTGTTGTCGAGCTTTTCAGCCCCAAGCTTGGCATTGGACGCGCCATCAAAAGCGTTCTTGTCTGGTCGTGGGCAGCATCATGTTGTGAAGGCTGACGCCACCTGGAACGAAGCCTTCTGGTTTAGCGTCATATTGACCGTAAATATTGCCCATCAATTCAGACATGATGTTCTTTGTGATACCACGGCGGGCGGAAGGTATCTTCCGGCCACCATCCAGCGTTCACGAAACAGTACGAAGTCGATATTGGCCGTGCCTGGTTGACCGCTAAGGGGCAGTCAGGACGGTGAAAATGCTGGGGTCAGGGTGATCAAATGGGACCGCCCCGACGGGGGCAATAAGGTCCGCAGGTCGTATTTGTACGGCGCGTAGTTGCCGTGCCAGGCAACCACGTCCAGAGGGCTTTGTTCGATTTTGGTTTTATGGAACTGCCCACACCATTTCGCAGTCACGATCGAATGTACTTCGCGGTCTTCAAAGGCCGCCACCGAAGTTTTGAAATCGCGTGGGTTAGCCATGCAATTGGCACCAATTGGTCCGCGTCTCGGCAGTTCAAATTTTTGTCCGTAGTTTTCGCAGCAACAAATCCACGCGCTGGGCCGTCAACACTTCAACCCGATATAGCAGACCTCTTGGAATGATCGCGATTTCCTTGGGCTCGAGGTCAATAATCCCCAGTTCGGTACAGAACCGGATATGCCCTTCTTGGGGATAACCAGCATTTCGCTATCGGCCGAAAAAAAATAACTATCGACCATCGACTCGGTCGCCAGATAGATATGCGTCGCCATGCCGATCTGCGTGTTCACATCTCCCGCCGTTGTCATGGTGCGCATACCCGTCAGCCATGTCAGGTCTTGATCCGAGTGAGGCACTGGGTTCCAGCGGTACTGACCGAGCGATATTACATCAGAACCACATGGGCGCGGATACCCAATATGGCAGATCAATCTTTTCATAGCGGTGGCTGTGTTTGACGGATGGACGGATGCGGTAGCACCACGTACGCTCGGGGCGCACATCGGTGAATGCCGTTCCGGATAGCTGCTCGCCGTAAAGGCCATATTCGCAACGCTGCGGGCTGTTCATGCCTTGCGGTAGGGCGCCCGGCAAAGCCTCGGTTTCGAAATCGTTCCCAAAGCCGGGCATGTAACCAACGTTGGGGCCACCAAGCGATGGAGCAATTTCAAGCTCATTGTAAGGCGACCTCCTTATCATAATCACCCGAAGCAATCTCCTCGGCCTCAATGCTCTCAAACAAGGCCTTAAAGTTACCCTCGCCAAAGCCATCATCGCCCTTGCGCTGAATAAACTCAACAAAGATTCGGCCGATCACAGTTTTTGAAAATATCTGTAACAGGATCTTCGTCTCACCGCCGTCAAGCACACCTTCGCCATCAATCAAGATCCCGTGGCTTCATCCGTTCCGATCGGTTCGTCATGCCCGCTGACGCGATCAAAGGACCTATCGTAATATGTGTCAGGAGGTCCTGGCATGAATTTGACGCCCTTTTCAGCAATTGCATCGACGGACGTATAAATATTATGAGCGCCAACCGCGATGTGCTGAATGCCCTCGCCGTTATATTTCTTGAGGTAATTAACAATCTGCCCCGTTTCGCCGCGATCTTCATTGATCGGAATACGGATGCGACCACATGGAGATGTCAGGGCACGGCTTAAAGGCCTGTAAATTTACCTTGAATATCGAAAAGCGGATCTCCTTTGAAATTGAACAGATCACCATAAAATGCAAACCACTTTTTCATGTTGCCCTTGAAAACATTATGGGTCAAATGATCGAGATAGTAAAACCCAACTCCTTGCGGATGCGCATTGCTGATCCAGTCAAATTCATCGTTATAAACACTTTGCTCGCAGTGCTGATCAAAGAAATAGATGAGCGATCCGCCGATTCCGATAATCGCCGGTGCATCCATGACCTTGCCTGTGCCGTTATAGGGTGTTGCTCCATTTTTCACGGCATGATCAAAGGCGTTCTGGGCATCAACGACGCGCCAGCCCATAGAAGGTGCACAAGGGCCATGCTCTTGAATGAACTGTGCCGCCTGTGAGTTTGGTTCAGCATTGATGAGGTAAGAAATGTCGCCCTGCTGCCAAAGTTCGACCCTTTCGTCTTGTGATTGGCGACGTGAGTATAGCCCATCTTTGAAAATTATCGCGCAAAGACTGCGGATCGGGATGGGCGAACTCAACGAACTCAAAACCGTCGGTCCCTGCAGGGTTATCGGATGTGATCTTAGCGGGGCGCATCATGTGGGGAAAGGGCCCATATTTTCTCCAGAGGCTAAATATTTCATGAAATAATAATTGCCTTCTCTTAAAATTTGTGTGCATTATTATGCAATAAATAATAAAAAACGCACAAAATAAGTCATAATTGAGAAAAATTTGCATAACTATCTCGACAAGTTTGATCATCAGATTCTGCGTGCATTGGTAAAGAACAGCGCGCTGACCAACGCGCAATTGAGCGAGGTGTAAACCTGTCCACTTCGCAATGTTCCAGCGCCGTGTTCGACTTGAAAAGGTGGTTTTATCTCAGGCTATCATGCACGACTAAACGCGCGGAAGCTTTGGGGCATCACTTTGCGTGCGGTCGTCCGCGTAAACCTAAATTCGCACAGCGCAGAAAATGAGAACGAGTTTACCAAGATGTTGGCACGTCATGACGAAATTGTTGAGGCGTTCCTCTATCATGACATGCGGATTACGTGCTTATCTTGCAATGCGAAAGTTTGGTTCGATTTGCAGACTTCATCCACCTAAGCTATTACCTCAATCGATCATAGGCCAGGTTAAGTCTCGAGATCGTACTGCGCGATATTAAGCGACCGAGCAGTGTTGGCGATAAAAACAAATTTTCCGTGACACTTTTATAAAACGCTTAAAGCCCAGATTACAATAATGCACGTCCCCTGATCGAGACCCATGGCCAGAGCAAACCCATAGATGCCTCGATTGTGGCTTTAACCGCTTGTTTCCCAGCCGTTTTAATTATGCTCTTTAGCCTAAACAATCCATTCCGTGGTTGGCCCGGATCTAGGTTGCCGAAACTGGATTGCAACCCTAGTATCCATGGCACTCAATCATGCACATTACGATAGCAACTGAAATCTATCGCGAGCCAGAAAACCTAAAGAGTGTTTAGCTTCTGTTTTGCCACGCAAAGTTGAAAGCGCCTTAAGATAGGCCCCCATCTAAATAGCTCAAACCGACTGCAGTGAAGGCGTAGTTTGGCTTTTAGGATCTTTTGGCGGGGTTCAAAGATTACTTCGGCGAGGTCAACTGCAACAGCGACAATCATGCCAGAGATGCGGATCGTTTCTGGGTAACAGATGCGTTTGCAAAAGCCCGGTTTGTCCGCTTTAGCAGACATTTATATCTTCGTTGCGCGAAAGGCCCGGACTTGGATTATTTTATTGTTTAAGCAACTTTATTGGTCTGCATTTTTATCAGCTATGTCAGCTGGAGGAATTATAAATCTGCCCAAACAGGGTCTACTTTGATTTTTTCAAAGAAAGTTCAAATCTGTCCAGCCCCTATATTCGTCCATTGATTTTTGGTTTCTCTAATAGGGTTTCTGGGACGGGTGGGCGCATGTTTAATGCATGGTGAGGTCTGATCTGGTTGTATTGCCTGAGCCAGGCATTGATTGCGACCTGAGCTTGTTTGGTGGTGTGGAACCATTCCGCGTTGAGGACTTCTTTTCGCAAGGTGCCGTTAAAGCGCTCGTTATACCCATTTTCCCAAGGGCTGCCTGGATAGATTTGCATTGGTTTGATCCCAACCTTCTTCAGCCAGTCCTGTAGATGCGTGGCAATGAACTCAGGTCCGTTGTCAGAGCGAATAAATTCTGGCTTACCATGTTTAATCAGCAGTGGGTGCAATGCGTCCAAAACATCGTTCGCATTCATTTTGGACCGCACTGCCACGCAGAGCGCCTCACGGGTATATTCATCTAGAACCGTCAGCATTTTATAGCTGCGCCCATTGCTAAGCTTATCGTGCACAAAGTCGATCGCCCAAATATGATTGGGGTGTGTGGGCCGCAGCCTGATGATGGAGCTGTCTTTGTGATAAAGCCGTTTGCGCTTCTTGTGCCGGCGCGGCAGCTGTAAACCTTCTTCGTTCCATAAGCGCTCGATCCTCTTGTGGTTAACACGCCAGCCTTCCATGCGCAGCAGGGCTGTGACTTTCCTATAACCATACCACCCATATTGCTTGGCCAGCCGGATCATCGCCAAGCGTAGTTTGGTATCATCTACTGGTTTGGCTTGATAGCGCAGAGTTGAGCGGGCTACATCCAGAACAGCGCAAGCACGCCGCTCAGAAATATCCAGCTTTTGACGCGTATGAATAACAGCCTGACGAAGCTGAGCCCGCGTCAGGCCCGCGGCTTTAGATGATCAAGGCTCTCCTTCAGGATCACCTTGTCTAACTGCAAGTCAGCGACGATCTTCTTCAAGCGCTCGTTTTTCTTTCTTGAGCGATTTCATCTCAGAAACCTGGAACGAGAAAGGCCTCCAAACTTCTTACGCCAGTAATAATCGCTCTTATCTGAAATCCCAGCTTTGCGACACACGAACTCACAACGTCAAACCATCGTGCAAATGAACATCAATCTCGCGTAACAACTTCAACACATCTTCATCAGAATAACGCTTTCGAGCCATGTTTCCTTACTCCCTTTGCCAATATATACTGGCACAGTTCTAGGGGGTTAAGACAATTGTTGAATGGCTGGCCCACCTTTCCCAACCCCTCTTTGCAAAAAAAACAGAAAGATGTTCAGCCCCTCGCTCTGGGAAGCTGCCAGTTTTTTGGTCGGTCCACCCCAACCGTTTCCTTTCCACGCAGACCCTCTTACCAAGCTTCAGTGAGTGCGCACTGGTTGCGGAAGCTCCTGAGCCTGTGCTGCCAGGTCCTTGGCCCGAGTTGGTTGAATCACACTCTCGTGGATGTGGATCGTCTGCCCTTTCCTCGAATCGCTTCGATGCTGCAGGGATAATGCAGCTGGATCTGCCATGGTGGCTGGGCTTCGTGCGTCAGCCTCCCACTCTTTGCCGAGGTCCAGAAGGCGCTGATCGCATCCTGCGATCTCCCGGCTTCTGCGCATCTCTGTTGCCTGGGTCGAGTGCACAGCCCGCAGAGTCAAGCTTACTGGCTGAGCGTGCGGAGTGATGCCCCACAAGGGAGGCCGTGGATGGGGTGGGGTTGCCGCAAGAGGTGGCGTTACGACCAAGCGCCTCACGTATCCCTGAGAATCGGGGCCTCGAGGAAAGGGTATGCTATCGCTGAAGGTACGATTTGGCAGGTTGCCAGCGAGGCTGCAAGCAGAAAGCCTCGCTGCAACGGTGCAAGTGGTTTGCCTCAGCGAGGCGCATACTAGGGTTGGCTTGCTAACTGTCGCTGGTCAAGCAGCGAGGGCTTGGTTGAGACCGCTACGCCTCTGTCCGGCTGCCCTTCGTCGCGGGTGGCTCAGGCGGGGGTGGTGACCGCCTGGTTGTTTGTAAAATACAACTGACCAAATGCGGACATTAGCATAAAGCGCAGCGAATGACTGGATTAAGCCCAACTTGCACTATTGCGAATTAGACGCAATGCGCGAAAGCCGAACTGCCGGAAACCAGATTATGGAGTCGAGCCATCACGCCGGCTTCTTCCGGTCTGGTAATCCTGGAAAGCAAATTCCTGGGGATTATGGTCAGATTGACAACTTCCTCATACGGGATACGGACGGCACCAATCATGCGGTAACGCGCCACGGGTCTCGGATGGGACCAGATTGGAGGATAAAATGTCGAAGATCTGTTCGCTTTGTGGGGTCCAGCTCTCTGAAAAAGTTCTTGGACCTCAGGCAACAGCCGCTCAGCGAACAAGCACCCCACAAGAACAATTTGCCGACGAACGCTTTTTTCCACTCAGAAGTTTACGTCTGCGAAAGTTGCAGAAATGTTCAGCTTGGTCACTGGTTCCGCGCGCGTTGATGTTTGAGGACTACTACTATCTTTCCGTCCGTGAATGGCGGATTGGTTCGCCACTTCGAAGCGCTGGCCCAAGAGTTGTCGAAACGAATTTCGTTGTTGATGTTGGCTCGAACGACGGAGTGTTGCTGCGACCGCTCAAAAAGCTGGGCGTGCGCGCTAGGGGTTGAACCGTCGAGAAATGTTTCGAAACTAGCTCAAGACGAGGGACTGGACACACTGTGCGCTTCTGTTGACCAGGACACGGCGCGGCAGATCCTCGAGAGCCACGGACCCGCCGATGTAATCGTTGCTAGCAGTGTCTTCACACATCTGGACGACCCCAACGCGTTTATCGAGGCTATCGACCTACTTCTGGCAGATGACGGCGTATTGGTGATCGAAGTCAGAATATATCCTCAATATGATCGATGCGAGTACAGTTCAGAACGCTTCTATCTAGACCGGATATTCTACTCGATCTCATCGCACGCGAGCGCACTTTTCGCTGGGCATGGAATGGTCCTCACTAAGATTGACTCGGTGGCTCAGCATGGCGGATCTTTGAGGTTCACCATCAAGCGAGCAACCGCCGCGGCTCCGCGGCCGATATTGAAAGGCTGATTGCCGTCGAACTTGAAACGCTTTGAACACAGCGGCATTGAGGGATTTTGGCGCTGAAATGCACAGAACTCGTTACTGCGCTCGTTGAAGTATTAAACGGCTGGAAGTCAGAAGGTCGCAAGGTCTCGGGTTATGACGCCCCGGCGCTGCCTCTCGACTATTACGAACTTTGGCTCCATCAGCACAGAACTCTCGCCATTCACCGTCGATGACAGCCCATTAAAACAGGGACGGTTTTCTCCGGGCAGCATGTTCCAATCGTAACATCAACAGAACTGGATGCATACGCACCGGAGATCCTTATTGTTTTTGCTTATGAGTACATCGATGATATCCCGGCGCAAGACCGGTAACGCCTATACCTATATGAGTGCCGATCCCGTTGATCGAGCTTACGGAAAACACAACAATCTAAGCGAGGGCACGGAATTGGATAAAACTACTAAACTGATCGTCGAGCGACTTGGCAGTGATGCGCAAAGGTTCTCAGGTAAAACAGTGCTTCTGGCCGGTGGCGCTGGATTTCTCGGGAAACACTTCCTTAGCGTTTTCCAGAAATTGAACAGATCCGTACTGGACGCGCCCTGTTCCGTTATCTCGGTCGACAACTACATTACCGGCAGCAGATATTTTGACGACAAGATAACCCACGATCCCAACATCACGCAGGTCTGGGATGATGTGACCCACCCTTTGCCAATTCGGACCGATATCGATTTCATCATTCACGGGG
>JAYQLI010000024.1:0-15166 GCA_038143065.1 Rhodospirillales bacterium
GTACCTGGTGTGCAGCTCATTTTCAAAACAGTGTATTTTTATTGACAACCGACCAACAGCTCACTTAACATTTTTGATAGCATGGAGAACGAGAGCGGCAGAATGCAAGTTCAAGGTTTAAGGATAAATTTAGGGCGCCGAGCGACTGGATGCGATCTCGTCGTATAATTTAAAAAGAATTTTTAGCCGTTTAGGCACTATTCGTTCCGAGTATTCGGATTTGCATCACCTCTTCTCATTTTGGTTGATTTCCCATGAGCATCAGAAAAAGACTTCGCCTTGCTGTCGATATCGGCGGAACTTTCACTGATACGGTTTTGGTCAATCGGCAGAGTCATATCCTAGCTACCACCAAGACACCTACAACCCCAAATAACCCTGCGCATGGGGCTATTGATGGCGCAAGACGGGTGCTGGCCGAAGCTGGAGTGAATGGTCGCAGATCGACGGCTTCATCCACGGAACGACGCTGGCCACCAATGCGCTGATCGAGCGGCGGGGCGCCGTTGTAGCAACCGTCACGACTAAGGGGTTTCGCGACATCCTCGAAATTGCCTATGAGCGGCGCTATAGCCAGTATGACATCAACCTAGTCAAACCAGATCTGATAGTACCGCGCTCAAGCGCCTTCACTATTGGTGGGCGCATGGATGCACGTGGGCGGGAACTGGAACCGCTTGAAGAGGTATCGCTTGCCCGGCTGGTTGAGGAACTAACGGCCAGCGGTGCAGAGGCGGTGGCGATCTGCCTGATGCATGCCTATGCCAATCCAGTGCATGAGCTTAGGCTCCGGGATCTTCTGCAAGCGCGGATGCCCGATCTAGTGATTTCGCTATCGCATGAGGTCAGCCCAGAGGCGCGCGAGTTCGACCGGCTTTCGACCACCATCGCCAACGCTTATATCCAACCACAAATGGCCAGCTATCTGGCAGGTTTTCAAGCCCGCTTCAACGATGAGGGGCTGACCTGCCCAATTTTGATGATGACCGCTAGTGGCGGCATGACTACGATGGAAACCGCCGCACGTTTGCCAATCCGACTGGTAGAATCGGGCCCTGCCGGTGGAGCTATTCTGGCTGCACGCATCGCCGCCGAAACCAGCGAGCGTGAGGTGCTCAGTTTCGATATGGGCGGAACCACAGCAAAACTGTGCCTGATCGACCATTTTCGACCGCAAAGCGCACGCAAGTTTGAAATCGCACGGGCAGCACGGTTCATTAAGGGTCGGGCATGCCGGTGCGCATCCCTGTGATCGAAATGATCGAGATCGGTGCCGGTGGCGGCTCCATCGCGCATGTGGATCGGCTGGGCCGTTTGCAGGTCGGACCGGAAAGCGCAGGCTCGGAACCAGGACCGCAGCTTTTGCAAAGGAGGCACAGAGCCCACCGTGACCGATGCCGACGTTATGCAAGGATTGATAGAGCCCGGCTGCTTTGCCGAGGGGCGGCTGGCGATTGACATGGAGGCAGCGCAAGTGGCGCTTGAACAAGGTGTCGGACAGACTTTGGGGCTTGATGCGGCACAGGCTGGGCGTGGGATCAGCGAGATCGTAGACGAGAACATGGCAAACGCGGGCCGGATGCATGCCGTGGAATCTGGTAAGGATCTGGGGGCGCGCCTGATGATCGCCTTTGGCGGCAATGGACCTCTGCACGCAACCCGGGTGGCGCGGCGCTCACAAGTCGACCGTATCCTGATCCCACGCGATCCCGGGGTCGGTTCGGCGGTGGGGTTCCTGTTCGCGCCGGTCTCGTTCGAAATCATCCGCTCGCGCTATGCCCGGCTCGAGGACCTTGAGCTCGACGGGCTCAACACCTTTTTTGATGAGATGAGAGATGAGGCTATTTCAGTTGTACGGGCAGGTGCACCCGAGGACGCGCTAACTCAGCGGAGGCAGGCTTTCATGCGCTATCACGGGCAAGGTCACGAAATCGAAATATTGCTACCAGACCGTGCGCTGGAGCAGGATGACATCCCCGCGCTACGGCGGACCTTTGAGAGAGAATACAGCCACCAATTCAGCCGCGCAGTGCCAGGCATGACTATCGAAATTCTAAACTGGTCGCTTGAGGTTTCCTCTGAACCACGCGCCCTTGAGCACTATCCCGAACCTTCCACAAGACAGCGAGCAAGTCCCAACAGGTACCGCTCCATTTTGTGCGATGTCACCGGCGCTTGGCGCGAGGCAGAGGTGCACGACCGGGCTTCGCTGCACCCGGGCGATCACCTTTCAGGCCCCGCCCTGATCATCGAGCCGCAGACCACCACCCTTGTCAGCGCCGATTTCTCAGCCAATGTGGATGGTGGCGGCAATATCTGGCTCAACCGCAACTGGGAGGGGGGAGAATGAAAATGACAGACACACGATTACAGGTCATGGAATCGGCTTCTGGCCGTGGTCGAGGAACAGGGTCAAGCGCTGATACGCGCCGCCTTTTCCCCAATCGTGCGCGAGTGTGGGGATATCTCGGCAGGTATTTTCGACCTTCAGGGCCGGATGCTGGCGCAGGCCGTGACCGGCACGCCAGGGCATATCAACACCATGGCCGAAGCAGTAAAGACTCTGCGTGGGCACTTCGAGCTTCAGGATATGAAACCGGGCGACATCTACATGACCAACGATCCGTGGATCGCCTCCGGCCATCTTAACGACTTCCTTTTTAATGATGCCGGTATTTCATAAGGATCAAATTGTCGGCTTTACCTCCTGCACCTCCCATCTGGTTGATCTAGGCGGGTTGGGCATGGGCCCCGAAGGCGCAGATATCTATGACGAAGGTCTGCTAATCCCCCCCTGTAAGCTGGTGGACGCGGGTGCACTGAACACGCTTCTGATGGAGATCATCAAGGCCAACTCACGTGAACCCATTGCTAATGAAGGCGATATCTATGCGTTAATCGCCTGCTGTGAAACCGGAGCAAAACGGCTTGCGGGTATGATGGAAGAATTTGCCATCACCCATCTAGACGATTTGGCCGAGTATATCATCAACACATCCTATCTCGGCACTGTCGAAGCCATTGCAGAGCTGCCAAAGGGGACATGGCACAATGTGTTAACAGTCGACGGCTATGAGCAGGAAATAGACCTGCATGCTGCCTGACGATTGCCGAGGATAATATAACGCTGGATTTCGACGGCACCTCGGGTCTGTCGAACAAAGGCATCAATGTGCCCTTGAACTATGCCCACCGCCTATTCAGTATTTGCTCTTCGCTGTATCATAGGACCGGATATTCCAAATAATACGGGTTCGCTTGCCCCTTTCCACGTCACCGGTCCAAAAGATTGCATCCTGAACGCTCAGCCCCCAGCGCCGGTGGCCATGCGCCATACGCTGGGGCAGATGACGCCCGATTTGGTCTATGGTTGTCTTGCGCAAGTTCTGCCCAACAAGGTTCCTGCCGAAGGCGCTTCCTGCATGTACGACCTGCCTCTGCGCCATGTGCCTGAAGCGGTGTCACGGGGGATGAACTATTCGCGTTGGAACTGGTGTTTTCCGGCGGCACCGGTGCGCGGCCCGGTCTGGACGGGCTTTCGGCTACGGCGTTCCCGTCCGGTGTCTGGGGTTCACAGGTGGAACCCACCGAAGCGGTGGCACCGGTCCTGATTACGCGGCGCGAGCTCAAACCCGACAGCGGCGGCGCTGGGCGACAGCGCGGTGGGTTAGGGCAGTATATCGAGATGCGCTCCTCGAAAGATGAGGACTTCATGCTATTCCTTTCGGTCGAAAGGGTTTTGAACCCAGCGCGCGGCCGGTATGGCGGAGGCTACGGGGGCGGCAGGGCGTATTCGCATCGGAAATGACGGGGCCGATCTGCCAGGGCAAAGGAGAGGTCCGCGTAAAAGCCGGAGAAACACTAATCTTTGAAACCCCAGGCGGTGCAGGCTTTGGTCTACCAAAAAGAGCGAAGCCGCGAGGACGTCCGACGCGACCTTCGGGAAGGGTTAATCGGCCCAAAGGCAGCCCGCGAAATCTATGGAGTTGAGCCATGATCAGACCTACCCCTCATGTGGCGGCAATGTCGCCTTATGCGCTCGCTGAACTGAATGCACCGGCGGGCAAGCGCGTCATATCGCTGTCGCAAAATGAAAGCCTGCGCCGACCAAGCCCACAGGTGAGCGACGTCTTGGTAAGCGCCATGACAAACGCGCATCTCTACCCCGATCCGGAATGGACTGAGTTGCGCAACGCACTGGCCGCGCTGCATGGCATCCCAGCCTCGGGCATTCTCTGCGGCAACGGCTCGATGGAGTTAATTGCCTGCCTAACGCTAACTTATTGCGATGAGAAAAGCGCGGTTCTTGCACCCGCCCATGCCTACCCGTTTTTCAGAACCGCCGCGGGTTTGGCGCGAGCGCGTTACGATACCGCGCCCGAGGTCGGCGTGACCGCTTCAGTCGATACTCTGCTTGCTGCGGTCAGCCGGATACCCGCATCGTCTTCGTCGCAAATCCCGGCAACCCTACCGGCACCCGCATCCCGTGCTGAGCTTGACCGCCTGCGTAAAGGGTTGCGTGGGGATATCCTGCTTGTCATCGACGAAGCCTATGGTGAGTTCGCCGACCATCTGGGTGAGCCCTATTCGATCTAGTCAGTCAGGGCGACACGGTGATCCTGCGTACATTTTCTAAGGCCTATGGCTTGGCCGGAATACGGGTGGGCTGGGGTCTATTCCCCTGAGAACATCGCCAGTGAGGTTCGTAAGGTCATGAACCCAAACAACGTCTCTGTTGCCTGGCAGACTGCTGATGCAACAGCTCTGTCTGACCAGGCCTATATGCGCGAGACCTGCGCAATCACCGCCGGCCTGCGTGACGGTTTTTCGAACCGCTTGCGCAAAGTAGGCTTTATATAGCTGAAAGCTTTACTAATTTCGCACTGATCCGTTTTACGATGCCCAGGCGGCTCAACAGGCGGACGCGATCCTGCGCGCTGAAGGCGTGGTTGCGCGTGCACAAAGCGTTGCCGGGCTGCCTGACTGCCTGCGTGTTACAGTTGGGACAGCGGAAGATCTAGATCTTGCAGCAAGTCTTTTGGAACATAGGGCTAAAGGAGGAAAGGCATGACAAAATCACGTGGACGGGAGGCGTTTCGGCATTCTAGTACCCTTCACTAACACCAACCTTGAACCTGACATGGTCCTCTTGCGACCCGACGGTGTATCTTTACATTTCGCCCGCATGGGTGGCTATGATCAGGATGAAATACCCGATGCCAACCAGATGCACGGGCTGGGCGCGGCTGATCTTGCTGAGCCTCTGTTCCTGCTTCAGGGTGTGCGCGGATGTGATCTTATATGGGTGCACATCGGCGACGCTTACCCACGGATTAGACTTTGACCGAGCGCTCGCCGAGCGGATCAGGGTTGGCATAGAAGCGAAGACGGTCACCGCAGCGGGCGCACTGGTACATGCACTTGAGTTCATCGGGTAAAGCGTATTGGCTTTGCCTCGCCCTATGTATCCGCGATCAATAACATGGCCATCGATTTCCTGGCAGAAGTTGGCGTCGAAACAGTGGCTCGCTCGAGGTGGGCGAAGCGCTGGATAATTACGGACAGGGCGAACTGAACCCGCAGGCCGTGTATGATCTGGGCCTTGCCGCCGATCATACTGAAGCTGAGGCGCTTTGTCCTGTCCTGCACAGACATGCGCAGCATCGAGACCATTGCGCGGCTTGAGCAGGCAGTAGGCAAGCCAGTTATCAGCTCAAATCAGGCTATGATGTTTCAGGCTATGCAACTGGCCGGTATCGGGGAACCCATGACAGGGTTCGGACAGCTTCTGGAAAGGGCTCGGCTATGAGATTTGACCGGATTGCCGAATTCACTCTGTCTGGGCGGGATATTCCGCAAAGTGCGCTAGATATGGCCGCGACGCTTCTAATCGATACGGTAGGTGTGGCAGCGGGAGCCACTGGCCTTGCAGCCGGTCGTATTGCGCGTGATCACGCTTTTGTCTTTCACGGCGCCGGTGCGCCCGAACACGCAGCCTCCATGATGTTCGATGGCAGACGCGCTTCGGTCCCGGGTGCAGCCTTTGCCGCGGCCACTCAAATTGACAACCTTGACGCGCACGATGGGCTCAACCAAACCAAGGGCCATATCGGCTGTGCTGTGGTGCCCGCATTGTTCGCCTTTGCCGAAAATCAGCCAGAACTAATGGCGCGCGACGCCCTAAGAGCGCTGGTCGTGGCCTACGAGATCGCGGCACGAGCTGCCTTTGCGCTACACGCTTCTGTCAGCGACTACCATACCTCAGGGGCATGGAATGCATTAGGCGTTGCAGCAATCGGGTGCCGCCTTAGGAGCGCAAATCCCGATCAGCTTCGTCAGGCTTTTGGTATTGCCGAATATCACGGCCCCCGGAGCCAGATGATGCGCGAGATTGCCAACCCGACTATGCTGCACGACGGTTCAGGCATGGGGGCTCTAATCGGATCAATGGCCGCGCTCATGGCGATGAACGGGTTCACCGGCGCCCCTGCCATAACCGTGGAGAACGAGGATGCGGCGCAGTTCTGGGGCGATCTGGGTGAGGTCTGGACGATCGAACAGAACTATATCAAGCCTTATCCAATCTGCCGCTGGGCGCATGCAGCGCTTGATGCTTTATCCGAGTTGATGCGCGCGCACAGGTTTCACGCAGACGACGTTACTAGTATCACTGTGAACACTTTCGCCGAGTCTGCTGCGCTTTTTCCGGGAATGCCCGCGACCACGTCTCAGGCCCAGTATTCCTTGCCATTCGCTCTTGCCGTGATGCTCGTGCACGGCCGGATCGGACCCAATGAGATCACTGGTACGGGGCTAACCGAGCCGCAAGTTTCAGCTTTGCTTCCTCGCATTTCAGTGCACGAAGCCGCTAGGCATTCCGAGCGCTTCCCCGAGGGCCGCTGGTCGGATGTGACAGTAGAGTTGAAAGACGGCAGGATGCTGGCATCGGGAGAAATGAACGCACGCGGCGGACCCGAGGCGCCGATGGATATGCATGAGGTCGAAGCAAAGTTTCACATCATGGCCGCGGCACTCTCCAAGGCACGCCGACGGACCATTTGGGAATTGCGCGAACAGCTTATGCAGCCGGAAGTAAAATTCGAGGAACTAGCGCGACTTGTTCGCGTGCCAATGGAGGAAATACATGCCTGACACCCCGCGCATTATCTTGCACAATAGTGATACCGTGCACCTTGCTCAGTTGTTGCAGGCACGCTATCCGCATGCGGATTTTCGTGAATGCGACAGCTACGACGCCCTTCCCATACAAATCGAGAGCTACCGCCCCGAAGTGGTCTATTCCGTGCGATTTGCAGGCACTCCGGGCTTTCCACGCGACGCACTTTTTGGCTCCCATGGCCCACGCTGGATTGCCAATGGCGGAGCGGGAACTGACCATTACGGGCAATGGGATAAGACAAAAACGACGGTGACCAATGCCGCAGGCGTAGCCGCTGGTATGATGGCGGAATACATCTTCGGCGGCTTTTTACATTTCACGCTTGATATCCTTGGACTGCAACAGGACAAGGGTGCGCGGGTCTGGAACTCTCGGCTTCTCAGCCCGCTTGCCGGAAAGACGCTCTTGATCGTCGGTCTTGGTCATACCGGAAGGGCGGTGGCGAAACGAGCTAAGGCTTTTGATATGACTGTGGTGGGAACACGGGCCCGACCTCAACCGATGGATTATGTTGACGAGGTGCATGCGGCCAGTGACCTGCTCAAACTGCTGCCGCGTGCAGATTTCATTGCAGTCTCTACGCCGCTCATCGCCTTGACACGCGGCCTGATCGGCAAGGATGAAATCGCACGGATGAAGCCCGGTGTAATTCTCGCCGATGTCTCCCGTGGTGGTGTGGTGAACCAGTCTGACCTATATAACGCGCTTAAGGCCGGGCATGTGGCGGGCGCGGCATTAGATGTTTTCGAAACCGAACCCTTGCCACTGGACAGCCCGATCTGGGCACTCGATAACGTCATCGTCTCTCCGCATTGCTCGTCGGTCTACGCGGAATGGGAAGAAGCCTCGTTCCGGCTTTTCCTAGATAATTTAGACCGCTGGATACAAGGCGAGAGACTCATGAACATAGTAGACCCAGAACGTGGATATTGAAGGAATTGCCAAAGCTCAAAGATTATTAGACCAACCAATTTTGCAGGCTGGTACTAAAGAAGTTGGGAACAATATAAATGGTCCTTCTCTATTGAAACGCCTAAATGGTTACCCAACTGCTTAGGTCGCTACTATCTTTATTTTGGACATCACTTTGGCCAAAATATTAGAATGGCATTTTCAAATAATCTAACAGGGCCTTGGAACATCTATAAAGGGGAGTTCTTGACCTGAAAGAAACCCCATTTACCCACGAGAGACCCAATGTAAAACAACCTAAATGGGCAATGGAAAAAGGCGTGGATGGTCTTTATCCGCATATAGCTTCACCCGATGTGCATATTAACGAATTAGATAAATCTTTAGAAATGTTTTTTCACGGCTTGGACCATGACGGAGAACAAAGAAGTTTATGCGCAGTATCAAATGATGGACTAACTTGGCGGGTTCGGTCAAAGCGCATCAATCAAACTTATCTCAGGCTCTTTCAATATAAACACAACAAATACGCCCTGGGCTGGGGCGGCCAAATCCTAAAGAAAAATTCATCAGGTATATTTGAAATGGGCCCATGGTCTTTTGGCAATCAAGGCCATCGCCATGCTGGTGTTTTGGTTCGGGGTGATAAATTACACGTAGTGTGGACACGTATTGGAGAAGCTCCCGAACAGATACTATACTCCACAATTGATATGTCACACTCTTGGCGAGACTGGTATGCGACTAAAGCACAAGTGATATTAAAGCCTAAATTTGATTGGGAGGGCGCAAATTTACCAATATCAACTTCCACCATCGGAGGACTTGCAAAACAAGAACATGCCCTTCGTGATCCTTTTTTATTTGAACAGAGTGATGGGGTTTATATGGTCTATACAGGTGGTGGAGAAACTAGCATTGGAATTGTAAAACTATTTTTAAAAATTTGAGTTACTTGATTCATTACAGTTATTGGGAACCTAGGCAGTAAGAGAGGGGTCAAATGCAAAAATATTCTGGTCGATGTCTATGCGGGGCTATAAAATTCAAGACCAATGCATCACCATTATGGACCGCCCTTTGTCATTGCGAGACCTGTCGAAGGGCTTGCTCAGCTCCAGTTGTTGCTTGGGTTAGCTTTAAAGAGAACACAGTCACTTGGACAGGCAATCTCAACTATTATAAATCTTCTGAACATGGAACCCGAGGGTTTTGTGGAACGTGTGGGACACAAATGAGCTTTGTAAGTACCCGTTGGAAAGAACAGGTTCATCTTTATGCAGCATCTCTTGATGGGTCACCAGATTATAAGCCTAGTTTACATTGCTACTTTGGCGAAAGATTAAGATGGATCTCTATTAACAATGATTTGCCAAAGTTCGAAACTTCTGCCCCACAATAAATGTCGGCTGCAAACAAGAAGCTTAACTTCAGCAATTTGGGTTAGCTGGTATTCACCCACAAGGAAAGGTTAGGTGTTAAAATGAATAGTTTGATCAAAATGGAAGAGGATCAAATATTAAGCATAGTTGAAGCACTTATGGATAACTGTTTGGCAGGATCAAATGAGAACAATCATGCCAAGCATGTTAAAGATTTCACTGATAGAATGAAGAGAATTGTAACCCCAGAAAATCTTGCACAACAACTTTCACAAAGCCCAAGATCTTATTTCAGAGAGAGAAAGTTTATCGCTCTATTTAAACGTGAAAACTCTGTAGCGGTTGTGTGGAAGCAATATATATCGCTTTCGGAGGATGAACTTGTTAATCAGGCCATTTTTGTTCAGCGCGACAATAGAATTCTAATTGATCATTGTATGATTTGCTAATGTTAAAAAATGTGAAGCTATATTGCAAACGAGGTTGCCGATCTATTAATGATTTCAATTACGTCTTCCAAAACGGAGTTAGGGCATGAAAGCAATTGTTGACCCACGCCAGGCCAAGCATAACCCACAACACTTCATGGCCACAGGTAAAGTTTTACCAAACCCAGAGCAGCCACGCAGAATTGAAGTCCTTCAATCAGGTGCTATTGCAGCAGGTGCGAGTTTTACTTCTCCAGAAGATTACGGAATGGGCCCAATTGCAGCAATCCATTCTCCCCAGTATTTGACATTCTTACAAACTATTTATTCTCGTTGGAGTCGTCTTGAAAACAGTGGACCAGAGGTTATTCCTAACATACACCCTAAGGCCCGATCAGATAACTATCCCAAATCTGCCGTTGGGCAGGCAGGGTACCACCAAGCAGATACAGCTTGTCCCATAAATGGCGATACTTGGGGGTCAGTTTATTGGTCTGCGCAAACTGCCATTAGCGCTGCGGAACTTATAAAAAAAGGTAATGATTGTGCCTATGCATTATCCCGACCTCCTGGGCATCATGCTTTTTCAGACTTAGCCGGTGGTTTCTGTTTCCTGAATAATTCAGCTATAGCCGCGCAACATTTATCCTCTTATGGCAATCGTGTCGCAATTTTGGACGTAGACGTTCACCATGGAAATGGAACTCAAGGTATTTTCTACGAGACGAATGAGATATTTACTATTTCTTTGCATGCAGACACTAAAAGATTTTATCCATTCTTCTGGGGACAAGCGCACGAGCGTGGGAAAGATGCTGGAAACGGTTACAACTTAAATATTCCTCTGACACGAGGAACGGGTAATGAAGAATATCTAGATGCTCTGCAAACTGCACTTAAAGCCGTTTCCACATTTGGCGCTGATGTGGTCGTTGTGGCTCTTGGTCTAGATGCTTATGAAAAAGACCCCTTAAAAGGTCTAGCTATTACTACCGATGGTTTTGCGCAAATTGGCGCTGCTATTGCCAGCCTAAGGTGCCCTGCTTTGTTTATTCAAGAAGGCGGTTACCTATCAGAAGAACTCGGGCATAATTTGACAAGCTTTATGAATGGGTTTGGAGGTATCTAGGCTTCACCTACGCCTTAAAAAGGTTCAATAAAATAAGCAAGTTGGGCACAGACGCACGCAAATTGCAAATGTGATCCTCTATTTTGGAACCCACGGCTTTACGGGTTTTATGCAGTATTTCTGCTAATTCATTGATTTTATTTTTGAACTAGGCCACAAATTGCCAAATTACTCCAGAAAGCGTAGCGCCAAATATGCCTAACAAAATATAGGCAGCAAATACCTTTGACTTAACTAACGCCCAAACTGCAATAGCAGCAGGGATAGAGCTGATACCGCCCGCAATCATAAAACTCATAGATGCTCCTTTGCTCATACCCTGATTTAAAAGCGCATCAACAAGGGGAACAGCTGCATAACCGTATAAAAATGCTGGGGCACAAAAAATAGCAGCACTAAAAATGGTAAAAAAGCTCTGCCCACCTACCAAGGTAACTATCAAATCTGCGGGCAGATACTTGATCACGAGCGCCTCTATCGTATAGGCAAGAGCTAACCATTTTAGGAGAAAGATCGCGTTTTCATATCCAGTTAGCTTAAATATCTCTACACGGTCAGCCTTTTGCCAAAAATACCAAACTGGCTCGCCTTGGAAAGGTTCTTTAATACCACAACAGCCACCAATTTGTGGCTTTTCTTTAAGTGGGTCTGTAAAAACTGGGGTCTTGTAAAACAACATGGTTAATCCCCCACCCAATATTCCAATACCCACTGCAAATATAGTTTTACCGATAGCAAAATCCCAACCAAGCGTGCCGCTTGTAATTAAAAACATGGCAGGGTCCATCAAAGGTGAGGATAGCCAAAACGCCATCACAGCACTCAATGGTGCTCCAATAGCTAGAAGTGCCGCTATAAACGGAATAACCTCACACGAACAGAAAGGTGATAAACCACCCAAGAAAGCTGCAAAAATGATCATTCTAAACTGTGGCCCTGAGAAGGCATTTGATAATAAATTTTCAGCACCTGTAGCTTTTAAATAAGCAACCGCGAGCACTGCAAAGAGAATGAACGGAGCAGTACCCAGTAATGCTTTCAGCATGAATGATAACGTGTCTGTGAACACGTCCAGATCCCAAATAGAAAGAAAAACAAAAATCAAAATCAAAGTAGCAAAAGCTTTATCAATCGATTTATATGATTTTTGAAAATTAGTTAGATCAGTCATTTCTATTATTTATCTTCAGCTTAAGTCTATAAAACAAAACTACTATGGAATTACACAATGCGCAAAATTTTTTCACAAAAAAACCTACACCCAAACATCTCAAAGCAAGTTTTGGAATACCATAAAGAAGTAATCAATGAAGTTGAGGAAGCTATTGAAGAAAATCAAATTGTAATCGTAGGGATGAGATGGAATGATGCTGTCTGGCAAGCTAAACGAAACTTTAAAAAAGCTGGGAAAAAATTTAAGTACTTAGAATATGGTAGCTACACTAATGGGTGGAGAAAGCGTTTAGCTCTAAAGATGTGGTCAGGTTGGCCTACGTTTCCGATGATATTTATTGATCAAAAGCTTATAGGTGGGAATTCTGATTTAAGAAAGTTACTCAAATCCGATAAATTGTAAGAGCAGTATCTTAGCAACCTAACCGCTGCTAGTTTTTGACTCCTACCCTCTAATCTACTGATTCAATATAAAAATGTAGCCCCAGTGCAGCCCCAAAAACAAAAGTCCCGCGTGATTTTCGCTAAGCCTTTAACCACTTGTAACAAATCAATCTAAAATCATTGCGCCTATTTTTAATAAAGTAACCATAAAGTACAGTTAACGAGCAGACCGCCATTGCAGCGCCTAGTATTGGTAAGTCGCCATTAGCGAATATATCTGACCCAAATACGCCAACAATTCCAATAATTGAGCCTAGCCAACCTCTCTCAGCACCATTACCATTTCTGAATAAAACTTTCATTATTGTTTACACCTAGCGCAAATAATAGTGCTATTACGCAACAACAATAAATGAATTTAAGAAGTCGACGTATTTATCTAGTCCTCACTGCAACAATGAATGTTGATACTATGCGTCAACATACGCTACTGAACATACTATTTTTTTGGTGTTCATTTTTGATTTCTTTTATTGAAATTCTTTATATTAATTAATGTCGGCTTTGGCTTTAGTGGCTGTTCTTTGTCAAATCTAATGTTGGAAGTGTCTATTGTACTGACTTAAATCTTTGTGCAATCGTTGTAGTGAGTTTAATTGCGTGAGGTCTTGAATGTCAGAAGAAGAAATTGATCGTAAAATCACAGTAATCTTTGGTAAACTGACGTAGTCGGTTACAGCAAGCAGGCAAAGCCGATGAGCGGGACGGTTAAAAATCTCTGTGCTTGTGAAAAGTTGCTCACTGGGCTTTTCAAAAACATAAAGGTCGCTTGTTTAACACAGGTGGTGACCCTTTTCTTGCAGAGTTTTCTAGTGCAGTATCAGCTGTTGAATGTGCTGTAGAATTTCAAAAGCTATAGAACAAAGAAACTCCACTGAAGAAGCTACAGTAAAATTAAAATTCCGCATTGGTATAAACTCTGGTGATGTCATTAAGGAAAAAGACAACTTACTGGGTGATGGGGTTAATATCGCAGCCAGACTTGAAGCATTAGCTCAAAGCGGTGGTACCACTATCTCAAATCAGTTTATGACTATGTCAAAGGAAAGACCCAACACGAGTTCAACGATCTTGTTTACAAAAAGTTAAACTAAACGAGTTTCATGCTTTTGACCTGCTTCCTTGATCCTTCATGCAAAAGAGAAAATTAAAAACAAAGTCTAAATCTATTATACCCATCATAGGCGCTATCGCTGCTGCTTTGTTTGTTGGGGGTTTTTATTTCACAATTTTTCAAAACATATCTGATAAATCACAACCTATTATTTCTGGTGATAAACAATCTATTTTAGTTATGAATTTTGAGAATTTGACTAAACGATGAGGATAATGGGTTCCTAGTGACTGGAATTACAACAAGCATTCGATCAGTGTTAAACAGTACGGAAAGTGTCAAAAGTTCCTCCTTCTAGCACTACTAATTTCATAGCTAAAAATAAGTATGAAAATGCACAAATTCACAAAAAATATGGTTTTGACTTTATCTTAGAGGTAATGTGCAGGGTGCAGGAAATAAAATTAGAATAGCTGTCGAAATGACAGATCTGGATAAAGAAAGCATAGTTTTTTCTGATATATATGATTTTGATGAAACAAAAGATATTTTTGATCTTCAGGATGAAATTGCTCTTTCTATTCTTCAAGCTAAACCGAAATAACATCAAAATTTGCACGTCCTGAATTAGCATCTAATGATCCTGAGCTATATAAGATGCACATTAAAAAGTACAATCGCTTTTTCAAAAAATACACGTGAAACTAATAAAAGGCAGAAAATCTCTGGAAAAAAGTATTAGAAAGGAGCCTGATAATTTTAGGTTTATGAATAGCTTTAGGATGGGTTTATTGGCAAAAAATAATTTAAGGATCTCGGAGAACCCCAAAGATGATATTCAACAAGGTTTAATGCTTGCTAAACAAGGTGTTGTCAATTCGTCAGGAACTCATGCACCTGCACTGTCACTGGAACTTTCACTTGAGTTAATGATGGGAAATCATGACGAGGCATGCAAAAAAGTTGAGAAAATTTTCCAGCATTCAGAAACAATATTTGATACTGCTTTGGGGGCTGCTGGAGCGCAAAACTGTGGAGATCTAAAGTCAGCCATATCAAACTATGAATATGTATTAAATGATGCACCGCATTTTTCTTCCTGGGCAAGAAATCTATACAGTTATGCACTGGTGGAAAATGGGGACTTTGATAAAGCGTTGAAATTTTTCGAAGCGGAGCTGCAGAAAGAACATGCTTTTAAAGGATTTCCACAAACTATGTATCTTCTTTCCGCATTTATTTATAAGAAAAGGGGTAATGAAAAAAAGGCGAATGATTTTTTCGCACAACAAAAAAATGAAGATGGAAAAGGAAAAAGTGCTAAAATAATAAGAGGAGAATTAAGCATGCTTAAAAATAAAGGTTTTATAGACGACCTTATTAATGAGCTCAGCTCCTTAGGATTAACTTAATTATTCAACGAAGACTCTAATGAGAGAAGCTGAATACCTTTTTCAGAAAAAA
>JAYQLI010000025.1:0-4489 GCA_038143065.1 Rhodospirillales bacterium
AGATAATAATCGGCAGCCCCCATCAAATTCGAGTCACAGTTTACAAATTCTACTTTTCGTAAGCTTCACGACAGCTTCGCCTTTTATACCCCGATCTGCGGCAAGATGCCTAAACCATGGAGGGAAAAGTCATATGCAAATTTCTGGCTTACTACATGGCTCAAAGCTACTGAGTCACTTGGATTTCCCGTGTTCAGAGGTCTTAGGGCCTGGCGCAAGTGAAGATGACATACAAGCATTAATTAAAAAGCATGGTCTAATATTTGTAAAACCGATCTTTAAAGGTGCCATAGGGAAAAAGGGGAAGGCAGGTCTTGTCGGTAAAGTGCGGGATCGGAAATCGCCGGCAGAGAAGGAGCGGTTATATTTCGCGGAACATCAACACGGCAATGTCAAAGCGAAAGCCACTGGTGTTACCTTTGAAGCTGGTGTGCCTGCAGATCACGAGGTCTACTTTTCAATCACCGACGACAGCCGTTTTCGGGCACCTACGATGACAACTGACCCACAGAGGCGGTGTAGATATCGAAGATCTCGGAAAAGATGAGTTAGCAACCGTTCCATTCGACGCGCTGACCGGCTTAAAGGCCTTTGTTGTTGCCAATGCGCTTTCGGATATCGGTGCGCCAAAGGAAATCATATCCCCGCTTGTTCAGCAACTGCCGAAGCTATGGGAGGTGATGCACCATTATGGCATGACCACGTTAGAGCTAAATCCAATCCGAATGCGTCCAGGTAAGAACGGGCGCCTCACACCGGTCGCTTGTGACTTCAAATGCGGCTTCGACCGTGACGACCCACGAGTTGCACGGCTTGGTCTACCGGATCAGCTATTTGCCTCTGACATCTCGGCTTTTGAGCAAGAGGTGAACGAACTTCGGACCCATCAGGGGCAATCAGATGTGTTCGTCATCAATGAAAGAGGAACTATCCTCGCACCTACCTTTGGAGGAGGCGCCAACAGTCTAGTGACCGAAGTACTTGGCGATGCTGCGATCATTTCCTCGGATTTTGGAGGTAACCCACCGTACGAGAAGATGAAGTCAGTCGCCGCAATATGCTACAAGCACTTTCTCGACCAAACTAATGTGTTGTTCATTGGTTGGCGGTGTAAGTCCAACAACACCGACATTTTTGGAAACATTCAGAGGCATGGGCGATGCTCTTCATGAACATTTTTCAACACGCGGACCTGTGCCTCTTTATGTCGTGGTTGGCAGGGTGGACCCAACCTTGTAAGGGGTTTCGGCAATCTAGCCGATACGCTGGACTCTCTTGGGTTACCATACCGGTTCTTTGGTTTTGACAGCGCAATTTCAGAAGTTGTGAACTATGCAAAACAAGTTGACCAATGGATGCACCGAAGGGGTCGAGATGAGATCGCGCACAACCTGGGCATCTCAACGGCAGCGTGAAAGGAAGATTAAAATGTACAAGAAAGGCGTTGAAAGCTTCCCCTACTATCTTGGTATCCGTTCACTGAGAGAGATAGCAACCCAAGACGACCGCGTTTGCGTATTAAACATTTTGGGCGGTGAGTCCCGCCAAGTCACACCAACTAGCCACGCATTTTCCGGTGGAAATGTTGTGTTCGGAACAGCGCCAGGAAAAGCCGGCAACCTCCTGAAGACACCGATTGGCGAGATACCAGTTTATAACAACGTCCTTGAAGGTATGAAAGCAGGCACGAGTTCAATGTGGGCGTTGTATATCTTCCACCTTCAGGGAGTTCGTGATGGGCAGCTGAGCTGATCCGTGTGAACGACAAACTTGCCAAAATTGTCATTATCACTGAAAAAGTCGCGGTTCATGATGCCCGTGAAATCCGAGCCATGGCTCAGGCGAACGGTATTGATATTATAGGAGCCAATTGCCTTGGTGTTGCAGACAGCTGGAGCCGTGTCCGAATAGGCGGAGCGCTGGGCGGTGATCATCCAGAAGAGTCTCTACTAAAAGGATCCGTTTCGATTTTCTCGAACTCAGGCGGGTTCACCACCACGATTGCCCAGTATCTTGCAACCGAAGGCTGGGGGACAGCAACGCTTATTTCATCGGGAAAAGATGTTTATATCCACTATGCCGCGCGAGACTTTGCCCATGCATTGAAGGGTGATGACCGAACTAAAGCGGCCGTACTTTACGTGGAACCTGGCGGCTACTACGAGCATGATGTCGACTTTGGCAAACCAGTGATAGCCTGCGTAGTTGGGCGTTGGAAATCCAGACTGACCCGCGCAGTCGGACATGCCGGAGCAATGGCCGGTAGCGGTGATAAAGCCGAGGACAAAGAAAACTGGTTTATTGAGGCCTTTGGCGTCGATGGTGTCTACACCCAGATAACCCGATATTTTCAAAGAAAGGCATGCGGTGACCAACATCGCGGATATCCCTAATGGCTCTGAATGCAGTCATGAAACTTAATCTGTTTTACCTCCGGATTTTAAATCCACTGGCGGCCTGTCACTTCTGGGCTGTGGATGGTGAATGATCGTGGTTTGGAAGCTGCCCAAAACTCAAGTATTGCCACCTGTCACAGGTCACATTAGTCTGGTTATGACGAGCAGATCAAAACTCTCAAAAAACAGATCGGCGCCGTGATTGCTCGACAAACCATGAAAGACAAGTCTGGCGCCTCGGTAATGGATACACACACGCAGGTAACCAGTGTGCACAGGCATTCCGTGCTTGACTTGGCACTGGAATCGTTGGAGGCAAATTTTGCGCTGCCTCTAGTGCACGAGATTGCCAATAAAAATGATCAGGCACTTCTGAACATAGCTGTCGCAGCAGAAGTTAACTTGGTTCACGATCCTATCCTTGTTGCAGCCGACGCTGCTCGTGAAGCCGGCAACTCGCCCAATGCGGTGATGGCAACAGCTGCCGCCATCGTCGGCCCCCAAAGAGTCGAACGCGCGCTTGCCTGTACCGATATTCTGATCAAGCTATTTGCCGACTCCGGACTTCAGGACGGAAGCGAGGAGTAATCCGACACTAGTTCCATCAAAATTGATGATGAATCGCGGGCTATTTTCTAGCCGGTCCCGAGGATACAAAGGATCCCCGCCCAGAGGCGATGCTGACGCTGCGTATCGAAACGTGGTGGTAAATCGGTATTTCTGAAATTCCTTGGTTCGTTAAAGGCGCCGCTTAACCGGGACGCGATCTTAGCCGCTATTGCTTTGACGATCTCTTGGGGCCTCTGTCACGCAAGCGGATATCAATGCTGACCGCACAAACTCTGCCTTGGTACCTGAGGCTTTACGGCGTCATGATCGGCGCGACAATCCCAGCTGAACATCACAAATCAGGCTCACTTTGTGGTATTCCTCACAACGAACGCTTCTCGACATGGACGATGGCGGATCTATGTTTCGCGGCTATAACGGGTGAAGCCCACCGGCGGAAGAGGCCCTTACTCTGCAAATCCTTGTCGGTCTGTTGATTTCAAACGGTCCAGGCGCGATCTCTGCACAAGGAGCAAGGGAGCTGTTGCCGCCGATGGTCCACAAACTCCTGAACGCGTCCAGATAAACAAAGGCATGCTCGGTTTCCTTAGTCACTGCGTGGTTGCGCCATGGAGGAAATGGATTCGAAGGTATGGCTTTCCTGCTCGAGCAGTTTGAGGAAAAGGGTTTAACAGACCCGACAGTCAAGCCACGGGCTTGACCTAAAACAGATGGCAAGGGATTTCGCGCTCGACTACAAGAGATCCAAAGCCAAGGCAAGAAGTTAGTTTCTGAGGTGCGGGCGCTCCCGGGTATTCACCACCCAGTCTTCAAGGGCAAACCAGTCAATTTTGACCCGAGAGAACAGTTTATCACCAATTTGCCTAAATAAACGCGGTGAATACAACGTCTTCCATGCATTTTACCGCGAACTGGTACAAGCACTCTATGATGTTGGCGCGAGCCGCTACGTGTTCTGTGTGAATGTTGATGCAGTCATTGCCGCGCTTCTGCTTGCACTGCTCTGGAAAGACTATAAGTCCGGCGCTCTTTCGCGACGTGCGCTTGAGAAATGCAGCATTCACGGTGTTCCTCTATGGACGCATGATTGGCGCAGCGGCTGAAATCGACGATCACCTAAACCGCGGCCGAAATATGGATACCCGAACGCCAGTATCCGCCTGTTCGTATATCGTTTAGTAGCGCGGCCACGAAATTTGATCTGAAAAAAACATTAAGCCGAGAAAGAGTCTGTGTGAGATTTCTGCGACCCTCTCCGCATTCTCTTGAGCGACATTTAAGATCTCTTCTATCTCCGCGTGAGCCGCTGACCACTTGCCCACTATATCTTTTTTAGTGCGTCCCAGATTGCGGTACAGGTAGCCTTTACCCAACCTGTCTACCAGCTCTTTTGGCACCCTTCGTCTGTAGCGATAGATCCCATCGGCTTTGCGTTCTGTATATAACGGGAGGTTCTGCATCTCGGTATCCTCATCCAGTTCACCGAAATCATCACCGAACTCGCTCATCTCTTCCCACGCAGT
>JAYQLI010000026.1:0-8307 GCA_038143065.1 Rhodospirillales bacterium
TGCTCTTTAAGAGCTTTTAAGTATTTCAATGCTCTCAGCGCTTCAGTTTTTTCCTGTGCATATTGTGTTTCAGTCATACAGTAGGTTCGCCAAGCCGTCTGGGCAAAAGGTTTACTGATGTACTGATGCTCATTTGCCCGATGGATTCCAACGAGCGGGCCTTAGTTACTTACGTTATAGAACTGTCTTGACGTTTACCTGTCATCTTGTCATCTTATAGCACCAGTTGTATGTCTATGACTGAGTTTATGTTTCTGACCGAGTGATGAGATGGCAAATAACTTTAATGAAGAGGCCCCCATGGGGTTGGCTCCGATAACCAGACAAAAGCTTTCGGAGCAAGTGTTTGATCGCCTTTGGGAGATGATCGTCTCGGGAGAATTGAAACCAGGCGATACGATCCCTTCCGAACGTAAGCTGATGGAAAAATTCGGCGTTGGGCGTCCTGCCGTTCGCGAAGCCCTTCAGATGCTGGCAAATAAGCGAGTGATAACTATTTCTCAAGGCGAAAGTAGTCGAGTTAACGAATTTAATGCGAACATTGTCATGGATCAGGTGGATGAGATTGCGAAACTGCTCTTGTCAGCTGATCCCGCAAACTTAGATCACTTGAAACAACTCAGGAAAATTCTGGAGGTGGGCACTGTTCGTGCGGCTGCTATGAACTGCACTGAAAATGATATTAGTCATTTGCGTGCTTTAATCGAACTCCAGGCAGGGCACTCTGAACATCCTAAACAGTTTATTCAAACTGATATTGCCTTTCATACAGCCATTGCGACAGCTACACGGAATCCTTTGCTGCAAGCGGTGACTAACGCAATGCTGACTTGGCTATTTGCATACTACAAGCCTTTGCTCCACTGGTCTGGCCGAGAAAAAACGACATTAATGGAGCATCGCAAGTTAGTCGATCACCTTGAAGCACATGACGCTGACGCCGCCGCTAAACTCGTTCTTCAGCATCTCGATCGATCGGATCCCCTATACGTCAATTCCTAAGAGTACGTGCCGCTTGATCATTTAAATCCACAAATCAAGTTGATTTGTGGGTTGGCCTGACAAAAAACCTTTTGTGCAGAGTTTCTACCGTGACATTTTGCTGCGAATCGAACGATTCCCCCCTACGCATTTGACAAATTTTGCAATAAATTTCACCTAACTCTTGACATAGTAATGTGATTATATACTAATCATACCAGTTGGATTTTTTTTCCCAACGCAACTTGGAGGAGTAACAATGTTCAAAACACCTATAAAAATCATGGCTGCAAGTATTACGGCATCTGCGTTATTAGTCGGAACTGCAACTGCTCAAACAACTCTGCGCATCCAGACGCACCAAGGACAATCATCATCTTATGGCGCCGCCATCCAGGAATTTGTCGATTCCGTTGGTGTCATGTCTGGTGGTGATCTTCAGATCGAAATGTATTACTCATCGTCTGTCGTACCTTCGGCTGAAACGTTCGACGCCGCTGTAAATAGTATTCTTGACTGCGATATGACAAATGGCAGTTATCAATCTGGAAAGAACAAAGCGTTTCAGTTTGTTTCTGACACGATGGGCGGGTACGACACGCCATTGCAGTACCAAGCTTGGGTTGAGATGGGCGGTGGCCGTGAGGCAGTAAACGAGCTCTACGCACCCTACAATATGACTTTCATTGTGCTCACGTCGGTGGCCGAAGAATCTTTGACATCAACTAGACCATTGGCAGGTGTTGAAAGATCTAGAAAACCAAAGTTCGTGCACCCCCAGGAATGGCATCAGACATTTTTGAAAAAGGCTGCTTTGGAGCAAAGCCAATTGTGATGGATTTTCTGAAGTCATCACGGCTTTGGAATCTGGTATCGATGGAGCAGATGCCTCAACGCTTGGTAATAACCTTCGCATTGGTACTTATGACATCGGAAAACACACAAACTTCCCAGGTTTTCACTCGATGGCATCAGATCACCTCGCATGTCGTACCGATGTTTGGGAGAGTTTGAGCAAACAGCACCAAACAATTATTGAGACTGCGTATCAAAACGTTGCAATGGATCTCATCCTGCAAACGTTAGTTGACAATGGAGAAGCATTGTCAAAACTTCCAAGCATGGGTGTCACAACATATAACTGGTCGTCAGAAGATCGCGCCAAGTTCCGTTCGGCGGCAAGAGAGCAATGGGATGTATATGGCGGTGAGACCAAGGAAGGAAAGGCGATGGTTGAGAGTCATGTTTCGTTCATGAAACGGATCGGTCTGATCCAGGACTAGCCCCCGCTTGTAAACCGGGATTGCACGATCTTATCCAAGATGAGGTCGTGCCTTTTTCCTGAATATTCGGTTGACCTGTCAAGGAGGTATGAGTGGAAGAGCATAAACGCACTGACCCTTAGACCTGGTCACTTGGGGTATCAGTAGGGTAGCGATGTGGCTACCTATGTGCATCGTGAGCATAATTTTTTTTGAAATTGTAATGCGTTATGCCTTCGGCAACCCGACGATGTGGGTCAACGAGACTTCACTTTGGATCGCTGGAGCCCTGTATTTGCTCGCCGGCATCTATTCAATGCAACAACGTAGCCACATTCGAATCTATATTCTCTACGACTTATGTCCTCGCTGGGTGCGCCGCACCTGCGATGTCGTTTCTGCTTTTTGCATTGTTGTCTTCGCTGTAGCACTGATCTGGGGTGGTTTTGATGATGCGTTGCGTAAGTTTTTAACTTGGGAAACTTTTGGGACGAAATTCGACCCTCCCTATTCCTGCAACTTTAAAGCCTAATTTTGATCACGATGGCGATCTTGGCTCTACAGGCAATTTCGAATCTGATTTACGACTGAAACACAGATAAGGCCGATAACCACTTGGCTGAAAACTTCAACGAATCCTTAGGACACAGTGGCGTCGATTACGGTGACGCCCGATCCGGAGATGATCCATCGCAGCAGTCGGTCGTTGGTCATGATGGCGAACGATCACAGAGGTTCAGTAGATGGATATCGGAACTATATCACTGGTTCTTCTTTTTGGAATGGTGGTTCTATTAGCGATAGGTATGCCACTGGGCTTTGCGTCAGGTTTCCTCGCGGTCGTCGCCATGTTGATGAAGTTCGGACCCGACGTCCTATTTTCAAACTTTGGTACTGGCCCTCTGAATCTGCTTGGTCAACGGATTTATGGAATCACTACGAGTTATGTTCTCATTTCGGTTCCATTGTTCATCTTTATGGCTAACCTACTGGAGCGCTCGGGTATCGCCCGAGACATGTACGATACCCTCGAAGTATGGATGAGTCGGACCCGTGGTGGTATCGCCGTAGTAACCGCATTGATGGCGGTCGTGATGGCTGCTATGTCAGGAATTATTGGCGGCGAAGTCGTTTTATTAGGGTTGATTGCCTTACCCCAAATGTTAAGGCTTGGTTACGACAAGAACCTTGCTATTGGGACAATTTGCGCTTCGGGTTCACTTGGAACAATGATTCCACCTTCTATTGTTCTAATTTTTTATGGTCTGATTACTGATACTAGTATTCACGCGCTGTTTCAGGCGGCGTTCATACCGGGCCTAATTTTAGCTGCTTGTTACATCGGATACATTTTAATACGGACTAATCTAAACCCAGACTTGGCTCCTTTGCCTGAGCCTACCGATCGGGATCTGACCGGTAGTCAAAAACGCTTATATGGATTTGCGTTACTAACCATGTTGGTTGGCGCTGCAGCAGGCATCATGGTTATTCGCGGATGTTTACTAAATGTTTTAATTTAATTGAAAGTGACACTGGCGGGATTTCACATGATTTCATTTTAATGTCTTTGGCACTCTCGGTTGCCTGTGCTGCTTTCTTATGGTTTTGCATTGGATTAAAGCGGCTCGCGCAGCGTGGCTGAATGGCAAGGGAATGGTTGTTCCGCTACTGATCGTCTTCGTAGTACTCGGATCTATCTATGGTGGAATTACGGGTATCACTGAGGCGGCAGGTATTGGCGCTATGTCCGTTTTGATCCTGATCATTTTGCGAGGCGAATTCGCCTGGAGCCTGCTCCGCGATGCCTCGTTGCACACTTAGGTCCACCGGGACAATTATGTGGGTGACCATTGAGCTGACTGCCCTGGCGGGCGCCTTCACCTCTCTGGGGGCCAACCTTCGTAGCTAACCTTATCGTAGGTCTTGAGTTACCAACGCTCAGTATTTTGCTGATTATGATGTTGTTTTTCCTGTTTATGGGCGCTTTTATGGATTGGACAGGAATTGTTCTACTCGTGATGCCCGTGTTTTTGCCAATCGTCTTGAAACTTCCGTGGGATGAATTGGGTTTGATAGGTGGGCTCGATAGTCAGCTCGCAGTTCAGGTTTGGTTTGGAATTCTGTTCTGCGTGAATATGCAGGTCAGTTTCTTGTCGCCTCCATTTGGCAATGCTGCTTTTTACCTGAAATCCGTCGCTCCTCCGAATATTACGCTTCCACAGATTTTTCGGAGTTTCCTCCCATTTATGGGTATCCAACTGATGGTATTGATGCTGATTCTGTTTGTCCCACAGATCACAACCGTGTTCTTACGTTAATTTGATAAAGGCCAGTCTCATGATCAGATCCTCAATTAATCCAGACCGAATCGAAGCCGACTATCTCATCGAGACCGCTTTCGATCCGATGCACGCGGCTGAAATTATGGCTGGAGAACAGTCGTCAGGAACGTTTGTACCGGTCCCAGGTGAGACTCCTGAACTCAAAGAGCGGTCAGCTGCACGAGTTGAGCGACTAGAGATTTTAGGTGCAGTTGCTGAGCCTACATTACCTGGCTCTGGCATTCCGAAAACTGGCGCTGGTCTGCGCCAACAAGCAAAAGTGACACTCTTGGCCAATCGCGAATCTAGGACCTTCTTTGCCAAATTTGATTGCAACAATCGCGGGAAATTTATTTGAACTGAAGCCTTTCTCGGGACTTCGACTCGACGATCTAAGACTACCTCAGGCGTTTGCCGAAAAATATGACGGACCACAGTTCGGGATAGAAGGGACACGCCGCCTTTCTGGCGTCGAAGGTCGTCCATTGATTGGAACGATCATTAAGCCCAGCGTTGGGTTGGATGCCAAAGATACCGCTGTTTTGGTGGATAAGTTGTGTGTTGGCGGTATTGATTTCATTAAGGACGATGAACTACAGGCTGACGGTCCAACTTGCCCATTTAAAGAACGAGTGCGCGCTGTCATGGCTGTTGTGAATAAACATGCTGATAAGACTGGCAAAAAGCCGATGGTAGCGTTCAATCTGACGGGTGATATGGATGATATGAGACGCCATCACGATACTGTTGTTGAGCATGGCGGTACATGCATCATGGCTAGTCTGACAGCAGTTGGTATGACAGGAATGATTGAGCTTCGCCGTCATAGCGAGTTGCCGATTCATGCTCACCGGTGTGGTTGGGGTGCATTGACACGTGAACCGATGCTTGGTTGGTCGTATCGGCATGGTCGAAGTTGTGGCGTTTGGCTGGAGCTGACCACATGCACGTGAATGGATTAGAAAATAAGTTTACCGAGGCAGACGACAGTGTTATTGCCTCTGCCAGATCACTTAACGAACCGTTATTTGATCAAGCGCCAATGCAAGCTGTTCCTGTTTTCTCATCGGGTCAGACCGTTCGTCAGGCTGCAGGGACTCTACAGGCTGTCGGAACCCTGATTTGATTGTGACTGCGGGTGGCGGTGTCGTGGCCCATCCTGATGGCATTTCTGCAGGCGTTACCGCGATGTGAAGCTTGGGATGCGGCTATGACAGGCTTTGATCTTGAGACTTATGCTAAAGATCATCCTGCACTTGCTTCAGCCTTGACGGTCTACTGGACTTCTTATGGACCTGAAGATTACCTACTACGGAGATGATTTCACTGGTGCTTCAGCAGTGATGGAGGTGTTGTCGTTTGCAGGTGTCCTGACAATGTTTTTTATGAATGTGCCCGACGAGGCTATGTTGAAGGATTTTCCAGATATTCAAGCTTTTGGAGTCGCAGGTGTTGCGCGATCAAAAGACCCTGCATGGATGCAGGCGAATTTACTTTCAGTTTTTGCTGGCTTACATCAGTTCAATGCTCCAATTTTACATTACAAAACTTGCTCGACTTTTGACTCCGCCTCATATCGGATCGATTGGACAAGCCTCTGAATTGGGTCATGCAGTGCGAAAGATAGTGGATACCTCTAGTAGTAGGCGCTCCAGAAATGGGGCGTTATCAAGCTTTTGGAAATTTGTTTGCTACGGCAGACGGTCAAACCTATCGCCTTGATAGGCATCCTGTGATGTCTCGTCATCCGGTGACCTCAATGGATGAGGCTGATCTAGGTAAATCTTCTGCTCAAACTGAGCTCTCAGTTGGTCTTGTATCGTTGGCAGATATGCATGCGGGGAACGCCGAGCAAGCACTTTTTTGTCAAATTAAAGGCGGTGCAAAAATTGTTGCATTAGATGTGGTGGATGACAGCACTTTAGCTGAGGCGGGTCGTCTCGTTTGGTGTGAAGGGGAAACGCCAGTTTTCGCAATTGGCTCGCAGGGAATTGAATATGCTCTAGTGGCTCACTGGATCTGAGCAAGGTCAATTATCAGCAAGCCCCGAAATCCCAGTCCTTAAGCCCGTCGAGCAGATATTCGGTGGTTTCAGCGTCGGTATCGCCCACAACAGAAGAACAAATTTCACATGCCGAAGAACAAGGTTTTGTTTATATCCCGTTTAATGCAAATAGCGCGGCTGATCCCGAACAATTACTCGCCGAGCGTCAACGGGTACTAGCTGAGAGTTTGGTAGCACTTTCGAATGGACAAGATGTGATTGTCGCGTCAGCACGTGGTCCAGATGATTCTGCTGTTGATGCCATGACGCAAGCGGCAAAAACATTAAATGTGCCATTGAATATCGCTCGAGATCGGTTGGGAGCCGCTCTTGGTGATTTGGTGGCAGATATTCGTAAGGAAACTGGTCTTCCTCGTATTGTAATCGCAGGTGGCGACACCTCCGGGCACGCTTTGACAGCACTGGGGGGCGGAAGCACTCTCTGCTGTTGCGCCGCTGGCCCCAGGCTGCCCACTTTGTCGTGTGCACACTGAACTAACCCAAAGATTGATGGGCTTGAAGTGGCTCTTAAAGGAGGGCAGATCGGAGCGCCTGATTTCTTTATTCAGACGAAGACTGGTTGTAGCAGATGGAATTAATTCGGAGGTTCTGTGATGCGCCTCAGTGGTCGAAAAATAGGATATTAATAGGAGAAATACGATGACAACAGTGGCACTTTTGGGAGCTGGAGGAAAGATGGGTGTCCGTTTGGCAGCCAATCTTGCAAAGTCTGACTATGAGACACTGCATGTTGAGGTGAGCCCCCTGGGCCAAGCCCGTCTCAAAGAAGAAACAGGATTAGATTGTGTCTCTCAAGCTGATGCTCTTGAGAAGGCGGATGCAGTCATCCTCGCGGTACCGGATCGATTGATTGGAAAGGTGCTCACATCATTCGTTTCCGATCTAAAGCCTGGCACAGCTGTGATTATGTTGGATGCGGCTGCTCCTGTACCCCGGGTGAGTTGCCTCAGCGTGATGACATCACTTATTTCGTGGCTCACCCTTGCCATCCCCCCCTTGTTCAATGACGAAACTGAAATGGCTGCGAAAAAAGATTATTTCGGTGGGGTGGCAGCAAAGCAGCATATCGTTTGCTCCCTACACCAAGGCCCGGAAGAGCACTATCAGATGTGCGAAGATTGCGCGCGCGTTTTACGCGCCAGTCATGGGCTCATCGCTGTACGACCGAATAAATGTAATATTCAGAGCCTGCGTTATCCGAGACTGTAGGAGCAACATTTGCTAAAGCTCTGGCAGATGCTACGCAAGCTGCGGCAGATCGTGGAGTTTTTATCAGGCAGCCGAGGACTTCATATTAACATCTGACTATCTTGCTGGCTGTCGCCTTCGGCCATCAACCGGGAGGAAAACTGTCTGACGCATGTCTACTGGCGATTGAGGAAGCCGGTCCACGGATCTTCAAAGAGGTGATGTAAAAGGACGTTCGATCCAGAATCGATCGAGCATCAAGCAATCGATTATCCGTTGAATTTCACGATTCTGTTTTTTTTGCATGCACGAAATGTAATGACAGTTTGTTGCAAGACGGTCGTGAATGTCAAAGAATTGAGCTGATTATCTGCTCAGCACGCAACGGGGTGACAAAGGTCAGAATTTGTGTAGATTTTGTGCATAGCTTTTTGACTATGATTTTGAAGATTCGAAATTTTGTGAATCGCTGGAAGTATTGATTTTA
>JAYQLI010000027.1:0-19408 GCA_038143065.1 Rhodospirillales bacterium
AGTGACGCGCTTCGTTCAGTCCGTATTGCTCGGTAACCCCCGGTCCGGCGTCCACGAGGCGCGAGCCGCGAAGCGAACCGCGAGACGCTGTCCTCGGATCACGGCTCAAGGTCCGTGGACCGGACCTTGTATGCTGGACCTTGGCCCTCCGACCAGGGTTAGGGTT
Source organism: Rhodospirillales bacterium (assembly GCA_038143065.1). Taxonomy (GTDB): domain Bacteria; phylum Pseudomonadota; class Alphaproteobacteria; order Bin95; family Bin95; genus VMCJ01. Next base: position 167 of record JAYQLI010000027.1, read on the forward strand.
GAAGCAAGGTTGCAGGTAAGGACGATACCAGTTGACCTGTAGGAGCGGCTTGCTAACCTGTTGTGATATAGCTGGATTCAGTCACACGGCTGGCAACATGAGGCGTCGAACCCTTCAGCGGGCACCATACCAAGCTTCAAGGTCCGTGGACCGTGGTTCAAATGTCGATTTTCGTAGATACCACTCATGTTGGACTCCATGAAAAAATTTGCCGCATTCATCATTTTCTTCGCTCGGCTCACCACAGATTGGACGCGTAAAGACTTAAATATTGCCGCAAAACCCTTTCGCGCTGCGGTGAATCTGGATCGGACTTCAAGGACATTTTAGTATCATTTGGAAAGTAGTCGACGCGCACTCACTGTCGATGCATCTGGGCAATGCGCCAACACCGCAGCATTGATGTGGAGCAGCTTTTTTGCAACCCGCTCACGTTCGGGCGAGCTTTTACTTGACCAATCAGAACGACCACTACGTCGGCGGTCATAAAGAAAGTTGGTGACGGTTCACCTCATCGAGATTAAGGCTTTGCTCCATTTGAACATCTTATGGTCGTGAAACCTAATTATCATATAAAGAAACTGTAAAACCCTTCAAACTCCAGCTGTTAAACTCGGACGGAACGTTTGAGCGCAGCTAAAGTCGACCCCAGGCTCACGATGCAAATTCGTAATGGGTCTGTTGCAGATTTTAATAATGATGTTTCTAGGATTTTGCTGCTCACTCACCAACTGGTGATCAGGGGAAAAGGTGGGTAGCCCAAGGATGATGCTCTCTGAAGTTCCTTTAACATTCCATTGAAGTCCCCTGACTGATCTCAACAAGGGTTTTATTATCACCCCATCCCAGAACTTAGGCGTAATGACTGGAACCATGGCGGCGATGTGGGTGACCTTGACGAATTGGTGAAATAGACATCCTTCCGCTAAGTGAACTGAGAAAAGAGGGACTGTTCCAGCCATAACATCTCTGACGCACCCACGTTTGTCCTTGGCGATTCCGCGTATACCAACGAGGTTTCTTCAACTATCTCAGATGCGGACTAACGCGTTTGATCATTTCAACAAGAAGATTTTAGATATTGCGGTGAGGCAACGACCCCTAATCGCCAGCGGACACCTGAAACAATGCTCCAGAACATCGGTAAAATCTCACGTCATCTGCGGGGATGGAATTTTAACTTCGACGATAGCAAAGATCAGTTTTGGTGAAGTTGGGTTACTGCCAGTGATATGGAGGAATGGAAATCGACTTATTAATTCAAGCCAGGTAGGTAGCAACCACATAAGGCCGGAAGATTTGCCTGCGTGCTGCATCCGAAGCTTTCCGGCCTTGACGGGGATGGCAAAGACGATCTCTTATTGGGCCAGCGCGTTTCTGAACCGGGCTTTCAAACCCGGGTTTACCGCGTATTTAAGTATGCGTGATTTGTCCGAAGCAATGTGACTTTCCAAATCGTCACGGTAAACCGTCTGATAATCGAGGACATGATGTAAACTCTTCCCATTGTGAACCTTGGAGGCATTTGGAGCGAGGGCTGAGATATTCTAATCATAAGTCACGGAAGAATCGAGGAATGAGTTCCATTCCGATCCAAATTCAGGTCATCCCTTTTGTTCCTTAACCACGATGGCTTCTGGCTACCCATAGGTTGGTGTAGGGAATTAAAAGGTTCATATCTGTCGATGACATTGTTTCCTGGATAGCTAGCAGATATTAGATCAGCTGGTTGTTCGTCGCAAGCCATCAAAAAAGTCGCTTTAGACATCTCCTGTAAAGATGTATCGCTATGGACGCCATTGGATGAACTATCATTTTGGTCCAGAGATAAAGTTTACCTATTATTGAAACTTCAATGGGCAGTTGCCACGAATGTTAATTCCTAATGTAACCTTTGGTTACCCCAGTTGCCACTAGCCTGGGTTATCAAAAAGGTTGGAGACATGGACAAGGATCTATTTCGCAACACGCTTGCTACGAATGCGCTGTCAACTGGCAGGCCAATAGATCCAAAAAGCCAAATCGTTTCGGCATTTGTTCCTTCTGATCGTCCTTGCTTACATCTCTTACATTTTGGCACGAGGTTGGGTTTGGAGCTTAAGGGCACGCCATCTTGTTCTTGCATGGGTTCCGATCATCCTCGCGGCCATGATAATCGGCGGAGAGTCGCCATAGAATTAATGCACAATACTGGACAGTTGGCTGAATCTCTACATTGCTGAATTCATCCCTTGAAACAAAAGCGGGGCACTTCTCTGGCATTTGTGTTGAAAAAGCATCACATCCCAGTGAAGGGTCTGCCGGATTAGGAACGGCTAGTGGTTGTAACCAATTGCTCTCATCCATCTGGCTTTGACCTCGAGACCATAGCCGCTGCCATATTTCTGGCCCACGCCTGCGGTGGCCCAACCGCCGATGGCATCGATGATCTGACGGGCATTCAACACGAAGGCAAATCGCGGAGACTATGCCGGAAGAGTGAACCACACAGCCGCCAGGGACGCGTGGCTTCAGCCACTTGTTGATAGCCGCGCTGGCAGAGTTGGCGCTGCAGCCAGAACTGTTCGTGTATCTAGGGAAGGCGAAGTCCTGCTGGCTCTCGACAATGCGCCTTGCTGCCCAAAGTGACATGCCAACCAGTGGAATGTCACGCTCCCTTGGTCTTCAAACGCCAGGGTGTCCGACAAGGTTGATGTAAGATGTAGAATGTCGACATCAAGTTTAATGTCCGATACCAGCAGTCCCTGCAGCTTCAGCAAGGCGCATACCTGTGTCACTGATCAGCGCCACCAGCCATCTGACATCGTCATCCAGTTCAATGCATCCTTCTGGATGGCCACAAGGCCTCTTCGGGAATCGGCAATCGGGTAAACGTCCTCATCATCCGGGATGAAGGACGTTGGCGAACACATTGGGACAGGCGAGGCCATACTCTCTGATGGCAAGGTTGGTGATGGCTTTGACTGTGCCAAAGACACGGGCGCACTGATGCCGCCGTCATACCCTTGCCAAGCAGATAATCCCTGAACCGTCCTGCATCTGAAGCCGATAGAGATGACGGCTTTCTGCGGCGGTGGCTTCTGTCAGATAGCCAATTGCACGCTCTGCCCCTTGGAAGAAGGTCTTGCTTCGGCCAGCGCCCTTCAAACGGAGATAGCTTTCGAGCGCGTCCTCGATGGAGACAGACACGCTACATCGGTCTGCCTCAACCTCCTGCACCAATGAAAGCCAAGCTCCTTGTGTGGAAGATCTCCAGGCGGATGCTGTCCCAGTATCGCTCCAGCCTGTCAGACAGAGCGGCAGCAGATCTGCGCCTTCGGCAGCTGATCTTGTATGCAGGAGACGATCACCCGATCCTTGTTGAAACGAGAGCGCACATCTGCAGGGACACGGCGGGAAAAGTAGAAGATGCCATTACGGCGGATTAGAAGTATAGCGTGATTTTGGATCACAGTTTGGCTCACACTTCCTGACGTCAAACAACAAAATGCTTGAAAATCAGGGCCTTGAACCACGAATCTTTGGGTAAATGGTGCCCGGGGGCGGCACTGAACAGATGTTTCAGTGTGTTTCGTGAGGTTTCAATAGTGCATTTTATTTGCTATTATTCAATGTGTTGATGAGGTTTTGTGTCTCAAGGCGTTTCACTGGATGTCACAAGATCTCAGATCAAAAGGTGGATAATTAGGTGGATAGAATTGGCGCCTCGTGATCGCCTCTCTGCGGCATTCATTAAATCTGCAAAACCGGGCAAGCATTGTGATGGTGCTGGCCTGTGGTTCCATAAACGCGCCGGTGGCGGTGCTCAATGGTTCCTCCGTTTTGACCGATATGGCAAGCGCTGTGAGATGGGGCTTGGTGGCTTCCCCCGTGTAAGCTTGAAGCAAGCTCGTGGGCTGGCAGAGACGGCAAGATCACAGCTTGCTGCTGGCATTGATCCCATTAAGGAGCGCCGAAGGCTAAAGCGTGAGGCGCTGCAGTCGGCTAACACGTTTGAGCATCTGGCTCATGAAGCCTTCGAGGCCCGCAAATCAGAGCTGAAGGGTGATGGCAAAAATGGTCGCTGGTTTACACCGTTGGCACTGCATGTCCTGCCAAAGCTTGGATCAGTGCCGGTAGAAGAAGATAACCCCTCGAGATCTTCGTGATTGCATCGGTCCGCTATGGCATGAGAAAGCGGATACAGCGCGCAAGGCTCTTAACAGAACAAACCTCGTCATCGGCATGCCGCAGCTCTGGGGCTTGATGTGGACATCGGCCTTGCCGAGAAGACAAAGCTGCTCTTGGGTAAGACAAGGCATGTGGTAAAGCACATTCCATCAATGCCATGGCAAGAGGCGCCAGCCTTCTATCAATCATTGGATGACAAATCCCTGCCGCAGCTGGCACTGCGATTGCTGATGCTAACCGGTCTTCGCAGCCATCCGGTGCGGCATGCCCATCTCCATTAGATCAATGGGAACATCTGGACCATCCCCGGAGAGAAAATGAAGGGCCGCAAAGGCAAAACCTCAGACTTCCGTGTACCCCTTACACCCGAAGCCCTTCACGTCATTGAGCTTGCCAGTCAGCAGCAGCGGGATGGCCACATATTCCCTGGTGTAAAACGCGGGGTCATATCCGATGCCTCGATGGCGCGGCTCATGGAACGAAGAGGTCTAGAAGCAAGACCGCATGGCTTTCGCTCAACGCTGCGTGTGTGGCTGACAGAAAGCCAGCAGGCAAGCCGCGAAGTGGCTGAGACAATCATCGCGCATCAAACTGGATCGCTCACAGAACGCGCCTATAACCGCACAGACTTCCTCGAGCAAAGAAGAGAGCTGATGGAAGCTTGGGAGAGGTATCTGAAGTCAGGAGATCAGAGCCAGACCACCTATTCGATCGCTAGATCAATTATCCGCCCTCTAGGCTTCCCAATTTCGACCTTACGATCCATAAACAACCTGAAGAACAGCGTGCATTTGATCTTATTGTGCATCGAAGGTTGAAGTTTTTGCCTCAATCTCAATGCCACGGCCTATAGCAAGTCTTGAGTGCTCTCTCACATCTCGATCGTGCGATCATAAGCCTCCACCATCCTGTCTGCTATCGCTCTCACCTCAGCAGGAGACCAACCAGACTGATATAATGTGTTTCCAAGTCCAAAACCCGTAACTCCAGCTTTGAACCATGCGTCGAATATGGCTGGTTCTACCCCACCAACAGCGTAGGTTTTCGTATTTGGCGGCAATACAGCCATCAACGCGGAAAGGCCTTCGGTCCCAAGCAGAAATGACGGGAAGATTTTAAGCCCATCCGCCCCGAAGCGAAGTGCTTTAAGCTCTCCGTCGGTGTCAGAACGCCAGGATAAGATAACAATCCGAGCTTCTTGGTTAGTCCAATGATATCAGGGTTGCAGTCAGGTGAGACAATCAGCTTAGCACCGATGTCCGACAGCCGGTGGACGTCATCTGTTTTTAAGACTGTTCCCGCACCAATGAGCGCGTCTTCACCAAATTGGGTGCAAAGTTTTTCGATGCTGTTAAAAGGACGAGGTGAATTTAGCGGGACTTCGATCTTCGTAATCCCGGCATTAATTAGCGCATCGGCAATGCCGATCACTTCCTCGGGCTCGACACCCTTAAAATGGCAATCAACTCACGCATACTTAACTCTCCCCAATGTCCTAGTAGCTATCTGAGCCAACCCTGCAAGTGACGCGTGCTTAGCTTGAACAACCTCAACTTTACAGCCCAATTTCTTAAGGATTTCCTCGTAGAACGTGATGGCCGCACTTCCCCAATTAGGATTACTTTCTGGTTCAACCAGTATCGTTTGATAGCCCAAGTTCCTGACCGATCAACATTCCGGAGAAACGCGAACGCAGTTTTTCTGGAGGAGCATCATCCAGAAGCGACGCTGCTCGTAGCCCAAAAGTCCTTCCGCGACGCTTTGGGGTTCCTTAGCCGCCTGAAGCGCAGCTGACAAAAGAACACTTCGGTCCCACGCCCGGCTACCCATAGAGTGTCGCAAAATTGTATGGTTGGACAGAGCGTTAAACACCTCTCCAGTCATGAAAGTCGTAAAAACTTTCGACTTTTCCATTCGAGACAGATACCCATTTCGAATGCGTTCCCGGAAGACAAATTGCGCCGGAATAGTCGGGGTCACGAGCCATAAACCCGGCGATCTGAGTTTCTTCACCGCGCATAACATCCATTGGGGCCAATTGACTTAATCCCGGGAGAATATGAACACTGATGCGATTGTCCCTGGTTGGCACGTGCGCGTCAATCCATCGGTAGCGACTGGTTCACATGGGACGCGGCGATATTCGGCTTCGCGCCATCCTTGTTTTGCGCCGACCATTCCGCTGGCATAGACCGGTATCTTGCGGTTTGGTGAAAGCCACGGTTCGATCAAGGACAACGGAAGGCAGACTCGAACTGATGAGACTCTAGTTTTGCCATCCCAAGATCCGACGATTTCTCGTCAATAGTCTGTCCTGTTGCGTCAGCAGCAAAGACACGCAAATTTGTCGTACCCCAGTCAACTCCCTATCCAAGCTAAGTCGGTACTAGGCTTTAAACTCTCAGCCAATTTTCCAAACCTTTCTAGGGTATTTCACCCCGTTCCATTAACGTACTCCGCAGATAGGTTACTAATGGAGCCTCAATACTTTCGGCTAGTTCAAGGAATTAGAAATCTTGCTCGTGTGGAGCAGCAAACGGGTCAATAGGCATATAGGCCATTATAAAATCTGCGCCATAATTGCTGGCTCTTTTGCTGCATTCAATAGCGTCCTTGAGTGACCCAACTACCGCCATCATCATCGCTGATCGTTTAGCGTTGGCTTCCAGCAGCTATTGAATGAATGCGGTCAATATCAGACATCTGCATTGAGAAGAATTCAGCGCTGCACCCAGACGCATCTGACCCTATTTTCGGCTGTCGCGAATTTCCCGTTTGTCCAAAAACAGCTGCATCTCTTTAAGATCATAATCATCCAAGCTTGCAGAGTAATCTCTGACATTTGGCGTGCGAATGACACCCGCGAGGTGCAGGAACGTTTTACCAGCCACGGGACCGTAGAGCATCATGATGTTGATCATCGGCAATGTGGATTCATACAGGCGTCTCGCACCTGCAATGTCTCCTTGCCAGAATCGGTTGTAGATTTGAACGATCTCCGCAGTCAATGGAGTTGCGGGCATCGTGCCAGAGCTTCCACGCAGCAGTTCTGAAATGAGGTACATTCCGCTTTTCCACCATAAACAGGAGATTGATTGCTTTAGTGAGCTCAAGCGTTTTGCCGATGGTGTGCGTGTCTGGATGCAATTCTTGTTTGATGGAAAACACAAACCTATTCGTTTCAAGTATTTCAATCATTGCCGCATCCGAAATGCTCCCTCCAGTCGGTGGTGGCGCATTTTGAATCATAAGTGGCAACTGGCTCGCATCCGTTATCTCATTAAAATAGCGGATGGCTTCCTCGTCGTTTGCAATTGTTGGCGGAGTGGCGATTAGTCCGTCAACACCTGCCTTCGTTGCCATTTCAGCCAAGCGCGCCGCGTGAACGATTGAAACGCCTGACACGCCAGCAAGGACTTTCACCCGTCCCGCTACAGCCCCAACGGTAGTTTGGTAAATAGCGTCCCGCTCAAAGTCAGTTAACGTGTAATATTCACTGATAACCAGTGGTGTTGCGATGGCTTTCTGCCCAGCCTCGATGCAATATCTAACCATGAAAGTCCATCCAAATCTAATATGTTGTCGTCCCCAAAAGGCGACATAAGAATTGGGATAACACCTTTGATGTCCATTATTGTTCCCTTCATTAATTTAGTATCAAAACCGATCCAAACCTGGTTTGTAACGGCCCGGCGCGATCTCGCAAGACTAGAAAACTTCAGGCAGAAGCCATGGATCTTGCCGCAAGATCCGTCTGGCCAGTTCCGCTCAGCCTCAATCTTTAGCCACGTTGCATACTCGGTTCGCACATCATTTGTGCCAGTGTAGCGACCACAGGGCTTTGATCTTCACAGTGCGTATATTGAAGATGATGAATATCTTGTATAGGGGCACCAAAAATATTTAGCTTTCTTCAGGATCTATCCGTAAATCGTAAAGCTTGTGGCGCCTCATCCGCACTTAATATGAGTTTGTGCGAATGTGTGCGCACACACCTTTGGATCGTGCGTGTTTTATTGGCCTCTGTCTGCCAGTAAAGGTGTGCGACCCTCGACTGAGGCGTTCGTGCTGCAAAGGCAGCAAACTCTGTCCTTCAGGGTTTGCGGGCATTTCGCTGATCAGGTCGTAGATTGTCGGCACGATATCTTCATACTCATAATGTCATGCTTTACTTTTGTTATAACGCAATTCCGCCTTTAAAATCATGCGGCACACGGATGGAATCTTCTTACAGCTGAATTTGTGTGAAAGTTTGGCGTTTCATCGAAGGTTTCGCCGTGATCAGACAGGTAGATCAGGATTGTATTTTTCCTGAAAGTTGATCGCACGATCAAACTTGCCGAATGCGCCCGACGTATGAATCCAGCGTTGTCACTGCTGCATAATACCCAGGGTTCACTACGCCTTTACCGCGATAGTGCTCGTAAAACTCAGTTGGAGCAGTAAATGGATTATGCGGAGGGTACAGTTTTGGACCGCAAAAAAGGGGTTTTCCTGGAGCGACATTGCTTTCTAGGAATGCGATCATTTTGTCCGTTTGTGTTTCAGGCTTGTATTTGCCCTCTTGAAAGGGCTTGGCGCCCCTCCTCCCAATGGCCGCCTCGGGAATTGAAACCTTCCCAAATGTCAAACCGACCCGAGTTTTTTTCGTTGAGGTGCCATTTGCCAAAATACGCTGTGGTATATCCAAATTCTTGAAGGGCTTCAAATATTGTGGTTTTTACTTTGCGCCCTCGTAATTGAAAACATCATCGATGCCGTAGCGGTTATATGTTATTCCATGCGTGCTAGGGGCGAGGCCGGTCCACAACGTCGCGCGCGCCGGTGTGCAGACGGGATAAGGGGTGTAGGCGTTTCAAACGAAGCGCCATTGTTAGCCATCGTTCATCGAGATTGGGCGTATGCACAAAACAATTGCCATTTGCACCAATAGAATCCCACCTTTGCTGATCACTCACAATTAATACGATGTTGGACACACTTCTGCACTTTTCATTCCTTACTTGGGACTTGACTGAGCCACGAATTTCGGTGTTCAGCGGAATTCCGAGCAGCCAGAGGGTGCCAAAGCCACATGCGAGAAAATGCTCGAGCCAACTCCTAAAGGCCCTCCAGCCGCTGATATCGGCCCACGCCAAGGCGTGAGCGACTGTTTTATTCGTTGGCCAGTTCAACCATTGCTTGAAACGATATACAGGCACTTCACGGAATTCCGCGAAGATCTGAGTGAAGTTTCGGTAGAATTAAACGCGGGCGGTTCTGCAACGGTTGCACGATATTCAGTCAGATATGCATCGCTTTTCACGGTCGCTTGATAAGCATCCTGCAAGAACGAATGCTTGGATCCATTCCAGGAGCACCCATTACCACAATGGTCGCAGCCATCACCTTTGAGCGAAACCAGACATAGGCATCCCACCATTTGCCGGATGGCTCGGTGCCATAAAGCGCTTTGTGTGCCTCAAAGATATTTGGAACATCATCAGGGGAATGCCTTTCATTCGACTCTACGATATTGCCTGACGCGTCAAAGTGCGGGTGGTAGCATATTGGGTAAGTTGTTTTGCCATCGCCAAAGAATTTTTGGTATCCCGTTATACCCGCGTATCCGGTTAATTTCTCCCCATCATCGAGGCGGAGATTTTAGAGAACCCCTTAAAACCAGGAATGTAGCGGTAATTCGCACCGATAACTTTTAGGCCAAGGCTGCCCATCATGCCCACTATCGTTGCAGCAACGCGACCACCTACAACAATTGCGTCGCCTTCGACAACGTCCTTCAGGTCGTCAATCTCATCTCCGTCGTGCAACAAACGCCAGATCAGAACCTGCTGAGCCAATCACACCCATCTTTTTCTGGAACAAAGCGGATGCCAGGTGCGTTTGCGATTACGTGCCGAGGCATTAAAGGAACCGCAATAAAGGGAGTGCTCCCATCTGATTGACTGCTTTGTCGTACGCATGGTTCAATGCGGTTGTACCGCCGCCGCCGCCTTTGTTAATACCGGATCAGTCGGCGCGCCAGGGAGTATTTTGCCGAAAGTGTCGCGCGAAGACGCGTCCGTGAACATCACCACCGCTGCTGCCGCAGGGTTTCCAGCTGTAAAAATCGCGATCGGTTTTGCCGGTGAAATCTGCGGCAACAACTGGCGCAGCGGCCATAATCAGGGACGCCAATAATCTAGGGGCGCAGCAATATCCTGCCACGGTTTTGAAAGTCTAAACTTCATTTACTACCTCCTTGGTTTTAGAACATCAGCCATACCGGAAACCAATCCGGTGCGACTGACTTGACGAATTCAACGATTGGGGTGGTTTGCCCACAGGATGTGAACGACGCGGTCGCAGAAGGCGATGAGAGACCAACCAACACGCACCGGCGTAAAGATGCAGACTGTCTGCCGCTGTAGTCCCCAGTTCTTCAGGTGTACGCAAAGATAAACAACGGGATCGCAAGTTTCTGACCAATCACCAGTGCGAGCAGAATGGTCGCGCATGAGATAGGCGGAAAGAAGACTGTGTAGGCTGCTGACGATTGAATCTCGAACACTCGCCGGAAAACTCGTTCAGAAGACCGTTTTGGTTGTCGCGTTAGGTTCGACTCTCGCACCAATGCCGATAAGCGCAGAGTAAGATGCCTGGCACCGCCCCAATCATCGGAGAATGAGATTACCTGCCGATTGCGGCCATGCCGGCCTGCGTAGATGGCAACGACGAAGACTGCCTTCGTACGAGCAATAGAACGGACACGATAGATCGATAACGATAGATCTGTTCGCTCGTCTTCAGCTTCGTCCAGATTTTTCATCGGTCTTGTTTGGCCTCTTCGCATTGGATTGTTGCTTAAGCTGTCCACGCAGGGAGTAGAACAGCGTTAACACAACAATACTCAGCAAGATCGACGATCCGGGCGACCGAGCCACGATGGAATCTTGATGGATCATCGTGCTCAGCATGAAAGCTGTTTTCCATCGAACTGCCCAAGATCAGAAGGCGAGGATCGCCGGCGGCCGAGGCCACCCCCTTTGCATGCATCAGATAGCCGATGATCGAAAACACCAACAACGTCACCCAGTCCCCCAAATCTGCACTTGCGGACCAGGAGCCACATCAGGATGAACAGCATTGCACCCGGCACGATCAGATGACCCATGAGATAAAAGCTAGTTTGGAGATCCAGTTGCTCCCAGCATATGTTATCACAGCTGCACCACATTTAGCTACAGCTATATTCAGACCATCGAAAAACGTAATTTCGAGATTTGTGGTCAGCATGGATTTTCCTGGCTGCAGACCTTGTATGAGAAGCGCCGACAAAAGGAGCGTTCATCGCACTGCCAGGCACGCCAAATATGACAGTTGGGACTGGAAGAACCGCCGCGCACAGCGTTGTTAGCCGCTTCGGGCGCAATCACGCCTCGAATATCACCCTTGCCAAAGGTCTGTTGTTTTTTGACGATTTGATAGTGTGACCATAGGCAATCCATCAACCACCGCCCTGCCTAGACCCGGAATCATGCCGACGTAGACCCTGATGGCAGAGCAGCGCACGACCAGCCACCAATTTTTAAATGCGTCTCGAATGCCTTGTAGTGAGAAGGTATTGCCACCGGTGTCCGCGAAACTTTCGCGATGGAGCGGTTTTTTGATCGCAAGATCCGACGCCACTGGGAACTGCAAATATCCCACAAGACCACAGGAACCAGCGGCAGTTTATCCAGCAATAATTGAACGCCCATCCGGGCACGAGGGATGGGTTCCGGACCATCTCGCGTAGCCGATGGAGGATATCAAAAGACCAAAGCAGGCTGCGATCAAACCTTTGAGCAATGGTGTTCCAGCCGAGGGATAAGCCATCACAAGTCCGGTTAGGCCCAGCATGAACAATTCCGGATTATTAAAATTTGAGGTATGATTGGAAGCGCCAGTGGCAAGTAGAGACCGGCAGCATTATGGCCCCGATAGTGCCGCCGATCGCGCGTTACAGTAAACGCCGGCGCCAAAAGCACGCCTGGCTTGCCCCACGCGCGCCAAAGAGGATGCCCGTCGAGCACGGTCGCCTGAGACGCTGAGGTCCCGGACATTACCAACACCGAAGGAATTGTATCTGAGGTCGCCGTAACGGCGTATATGCCCAGGGAGAAGCGCAATCGCCTGCGCCGGTTCCATGCCATAAGTAAATGGTAATGACCAGACCATTACATCACCTAGAGCCACCAAGATCCTGGGACCGCCCCCAACCAAAGCCCAGCCAGGATGGCCAATCGGCAAAAATGCAAACGCCGGCCATTGAAAGACCGAGCAGCGCGCTTGGATCAATCCTGCGTTTATTTTACTCAATCCGCTAGATCGAACGAATATCGATGATTGCATTTTTCTGTGCAACGCTAAACCGAAAGTAGCGTCGTTCGGATGTGCAGCTCTGGATTTACTTGCATAAGGCCGACGATGTGCGTTTTTAGTCTTCGGCGGTGACTAGCGGTTATTTGGCCCTGCCCCCGGATATCCAAACAAATCAATTGTCGCGTCATTGGTTCCAACATAGCGCTCGGTAGAAATTGCAGTTTGATTTAGATCCGCTCCCCATCCCAGCACGCGTCGTTCAACTTTCAAAACCACCACCGCTGGGATGAAACAAAGGTACAGAGAGCAATTCTAGCTGCATGCGGTTATGCTCTTTGTATTGCTCTTTCCGATGATTGTCGTCGTTTCAACCACCGCCGCAACAGTTTGCGAGATCACGTCTAAAACCGAGTTCCACGCAGGTTGTTGCAACGAGAACTCTAGATTCGAACGTCGACAAATATTTTGAAATCCTCACTGCTTCCCGCACGCCAGAGCAGAGACGAATGTCGGGCAAGTAAACGTCGTGCATCGTCAGCTTTTACCATCGCAATCACATCCGACAAACTGGTGACATGTTCCGCTCCTGCAACTCTTAATCTCCGTGGTCGTTCGCAAAAGATCTAATCTTTGGCGATATCATCAGAGGCATTTGATTTTTTCGCGAATGGGGACTTCCAATCCGTGGTAACGCCGATTTGCGGCCTCAAGTTCACGAAAAATTCGGCGTGCGCCAAGGAGATTTAAGCGTCCGTGCAAGTCGACATTGATCAGCATGCCAGATCCGACTACCTGCGTCTCTCACGGCGTGAACACAGGCAAACCCATGATCCACTTTTTACCGCCTTCGATTTCTTGTAACGCGGCAGCATCCACGCCATCAAAGGGTTGCTATTTTTACCCGACGTATCCGTCCCTTTTCGCCTCAAGTGCTCGTTGCCGCCCAGCTCCTCTGGCGATCGATCTACAGTTCCGCGATTGATATTGGCGTAAATCGCAATTTCAGTGCGCTTTTGGCCGCCAATAAGTTCCATAGGAGAAAGGCCCAAAGACTTAGCCTGAAGATCAATTAAAGCTTGTTCGATACCGCTCACGAGAACCCGAGGCACCTCGGCAGCTAAGCGGCGTTGACATGCTGTCGTAGCTCATCGTCAGCGAGACCGAGACCCATTAAAGGTTTGAGTCATACCCGGCAGCATTTGCCAAACGCCCGCGCTCGACCCCGAAATGAGAAACTTCGCACTGAGACGAATCCGATACTTCCATCTTCCGGCTATAACCTCCAGAAACAGCCAAGAGGTTTTGGGAGAAATCGGACACTCCATATCGTCCGGAAGTTTGACAAGCTACATGTCGTTAGCATGCTGTAGTATCGGGACTCGAACTTGTGTGTTTCCTATCTTTTTGGATGATCATCGATTATCGATCGTGCCAAAGATATTGCAACTACAGCCTTGCGCTCTTTATGTGATGCCAGGAGCTACTTGCCGGCTAGGCGAATGTCGGAACCGGATCTCAAAGCGCAAAAAATAATTGCCAATCTCAGCACACACTGGATACTCTGCGTGACTTCAGCGATATCAGTAGAGAGAACCTCCGTGGGCGTTGAGCTAGGACACCCACCAATTGAGTGCAGGCGTGCAAGCCAAAAAACCTGTGAATTGGCCGATTGATGTCGCTGCCGCCTCGGGCATACGCTCAGTGCGACGGTCTGGCGAGCGCTCAACAAACCAGACCTTGTCTCAAAGGAAACTGTTAAAAATTCTAAGAAGTTATCCGGCAGATCGGGTACTTCCCAGATGTGACAGCTCGATCATTGAGGACAGAAAAACAAAGCGGTCTAACATTGCTTTGGTTGTGCCATCGATCGATAAGGGCTTCGCCCCTTTGGTTCAGAGCATCAGCGAAACGGCCGAAAAACTTGGGTTTGAAATCATCATTGGCATCTCAAACTGATCGATGCAGCTGGAATACAAAATCGTTACACGTCTGTTGGGGCGTCAAGGATTTCGGCGTTGATTCTTAGTGGCAACGACCAATCCTGAAAACAAAATCAGTTTGTAAGTCCGCTGGAACTACGGTTGTTCGATCTCTGGGTGCCGACGGCTCGCCGATCCAGATCGATGATCGGCTTTCAATGTTGCACTTGGCGAAAGTGCAGCAAATCGTTTGCTTGCCAAATCGCGCACAAACTTGCTGATCGTGCTCAACACCAGTCACTCACGCGCGAAAGCTTTCTGATCGGCAGGCTTTCGTCGGGCGATAGCCGTGCAGCGACCGCAAATATTGGAATTGAGCACTATTCGATTTAGGCGAACCTTGAAGCCGAACTGAACGAGTTCTTAAAAAAATCAACATTGATCAATGGCATCTCATGTTCAATGCTTCGAGAGATCTGTTTCCCATTATCGAGAGCTGGCCGGGCTTCAAAACCGCGTTATACCTGACGACGTATCGGTCGCAGACATTCGGCGAACCGTCCCGGCAAACACCTTTTGGACAAAGGAATGGAGTTTATCAAAATTCCTGACCGAGAAATTGGTGAGGCTGCGGCGCTGCTGGTCGAACAGATGTTGACAAGAGAAGACATACCAGCGTCAGTCAATGACATGGGATTTGAAATCAGCGGAAATCAGAGACGATGGGCGTACTGTTGCTTCCAACTGGTACTGGCCGCGGTTGGCGGTGATGGCGCTGCTGTGAAGTGGATATCAACGCCAACCCGGCTGCGAAGCGACCATTCGTCGGCGATCTGCTGAGCAGACAGAAGGGCGCCAGAAATGCGTGTCTCGGTGATGCTCTCCCTGGCCTTTGCTGGTGACAAAGCACCGAGTTTCGCGGCTCGCGGACCGCAGGACTTGCCTATGCACCCAGGTTCAGCGTGCCTCGAAGCACCACCAATTTGCGGTATAATAACACCCCGCGAGCGGGGTGTTATTCATGCTGACAAAAGACAACGTGACTATCGGTATAGAGTGGCGTTTCGGGCCGGACTGGCCGGGGCAGCGATGTGGTGCGAAGACACGGCGGGGCACCGCGTCAGTGTCCTGCCAACAAGAAGAATGGCCGGTGCCGACTACATGGCGGGGCCAGCACTGGCGCGAAGACCGAAGAGGGACTGAGCGCGGATCTCTGCGGCGAACCTTCGTCATGGGAAGTTCACCAAGGACAAGCTTGAGAAGCGGCGTGAGAATGCGCTGCCAAGGGACGGAGATACGTAAGGAGCTTCGCCAGATGGAGCGCGAGTTGATCGCTGGCGGGCTTCTCGACAAAGCACTGGCGGGATAGCTTCCGTCGTAGTCATCCAGTTTGGGGCGGTTCTCAGGCCGAGAACGGGTTAGCTTTTTGCTCGTCGGTATTGTCACTGGGCGATGTAGGAATGTAGGAGTTGTTTGATAAATCTCATTACTAGTTATTCCAGCTAACTATAAGTTGAGAGACTTACCCTTTACATTCCTACACCAAAGAGCGGCGTCTTACAGCGTTACCGTCACTAAGCCTGACTAATTCAAAGTCTGGATCGTTCTTTAAATTGGCAATGGAGCGTCTCCACAAATCGCCGATGGCTGGCATAAATGTACCATTTGCCAAGTCGCTGACATCTTCTTTGAAGTAGACGTACAGTAATTCTACAGAATGGGCGCTTTGTTGATATGACGCTCAAGGCCACCATCTTCTAACCATCCAAGCACAAGATCAGCATCATGGAACCACTGTGTGGTAGTTTCTTCGACGGTCTCTGGAATACCGAAATAACCACGCTTGATGACTTCGCAGAGTTGTATGATGGCTAGAGCAATCACTTGGTTTGTTTGCTGAGTAGCTACCGTTCTACCTATCCCAACAACCCGCTCAGTTTTTCGGTATCGTTGTATCAAATGGAATGACGGATAAACGCCTCTCAACGCTGTAATCAACGCCACCTTGGAAGCTTGGTAGGCTATTTGTTGCAAAAATATTGATTGCTTGTGGCCGGAACGGCACTGGCGGCTGGTAGACTATTTTACCGTTGAGCATATCACCCGTTACGACCTGCTTCATTTTGTCTGAAGCGATAGCCCTTGATGAAGATAACTCGTCTGGAGGTTTGTTGCCTTGCCAATTAGGTTGGCAATGAACTGTTCTTTGCCAAAATCACTGGCACGCATGAAATAGACGTCTCTGGCAGGAGATAACGGATTAAATCCAAGATCTGGGATTTGCCATTTGCCGCCGTCGGCCCATAAAACACGAAAGCTTTTGGCTCTGCGATTGAGGTTGCCATTGATGCACAAGCAACACCAATAATCTGGAAAATTAAACACTTTATTTTTCCGCTTCATCGCTCGTACCAAAGCAACCGTCCAATAGTTTTTTAGCAAGCCGTCTATGGCGTATGTTTGCTTTTCATCCCATGTGGCATCAATTGTGTGGCGCCTTGCAGAGATGGATTGTGCGCCACCAGCTTTTTTGCCCAGTATTGCTTATGCCAAGAAAGCCGTTACGCAAATTAACGCCAATAGAAGGCTGCAAAAAAAACCGGTATTTTCGCACATGCTATGAAGCTCGTTTAAGACGCCGTCTATAAAAGACTTGCTGGCAGCAAGGCGCTTTTTTCCCACTGAACGCCGTCTAGATCCTGCACTAAACGCCGTTGCTCACCACCACTGGAAGGGTAACCAGTGCGTGTCTCCATAAAAACCCAAAGTCGCCCTTCATCAAAAATTGGCTTGGGCTTGTCGACGCATAGCAATCGGAGAACATGCCGGGCGACAGAAGTATGGCTATCAACGCCAGCAAACAACCCGCTGGCACCTGTCCAGCCTTGGTCAGACGCTCTACTGAAGATTGCATTTATGCTCGTTCTGTCTGGTTTAAATTTCGCAAATTGCCCTGCAACATCTTCAGGACTGACGTAGTTGGCCGGGATTGAGCCATCTGGTCTTTTTTTAGACCAATCTTGAAAACCGATAAGGCGTCCGCCCTGCCTGAGGACTTGAGCATAGCCTACGGCAATCCAATTGTCATAATCCTGTGGATCGAGATGGTTCAGCGCGTCAGTGACCCAATCGCAGTTAGCTGAGGCACCTGTATAGACATCGCTGGTTTGGGATTAAGCTGATCTTGTCTGGAAGCTGGCCATTGCCAAACTTAGCGGATAGACGAGCTTCAAAAACATCCCTTAGAGCCGATATCTGGTCAGGTGTTACTACAGTAAGCCCATTTAAAGGGACATCAAGCAGGCTCTCATCCACCCAGTAATATGGGGTTTGAGTGTCGGGGTGAACGCCAAACACAACACTTTGTTGCCCGGCCCCAAGAATTTCGACCTGGATACTCTTAGCGCCATCTATGTGCGCAGTGGTCATCTGCTTGACCAATTGGCCAGATTCAAGCTTGTAGAACAGTGATCGTTTTGGTGTGTTGCCGAAGCGAATTGGCGCATGACCAAGAGTTGAGAGACATAAATTTTCGAAGTCGTCTACAAGCTCGTAATCGGGAATGTCGAGATCCACGACAACCAACTCACCTGCCTTCACTCCCACACCGTATTTTGGAAAACTTGATGCATAATTGCTAACTACGCTCGTTTCCAAAAATTAGTTTCTGTCCATTTTTCGATCGCTGGGCGTTTTGTTCCAGGAACAATCGGGATGGCTTCATATCCGTTCTCGAGCAATAGGTGCGGCTTTGCCGTAATACAGGCTCTTATTCATCGCCAGCGCCTTGAGTTTGCTCCGTTTGGCGAGCAGACCTAAGCGATTTTACCCATTGTTGGATATGGTCCCGCCCAGCCAATGGCTCGCTTGCCGAGCTTCACAGGTTTTGAAAGCTTCCAGACCAGCAGTCGATAGATCGAGGCACGACTGACCCCCAGCTCACTGCAAACGTCTTTCATGCGTAAAATCATTTTGCCTCCGGCGATTTCAGATGATCGCTGAAGGTCGCAAAATGTTCACAACCGGCATGCCGCCTGATTATGGGCAATTACGCGGCACGAATTCCTAACTCCGTAACCACCGGTGATCTTCCTCGAAACGCCGGATGCCAGTGCGAGATTCTGGCTTCATGGAGGAGATCAGGAATGACTTCGGCCATCTCATCGAGAATGATTTCGCATGCTGGGTCTGGATGATCTGGGTCTTCCGCCAGCGCATCGTTTGCAGTCAAAGGGACACCAAAATAAGCTCGCAATACGCGCGCAAGGACAGAGATCAAGCGCATCGCGGTGCCCGTTTCTAGCCTTCGGTCCTCGTTTGTTGCCAACGTTTCCAGCAACGTCAGACATTGGCTGCTGACGGAGAAGCTTTGCACAAAGTGGCACGAGTTCAGGGGGGATTTGTAATCCAGCTTCCAAACGTTGCGCCATAAGACGCCCTAAGGCCAAACTCCCGCCAGGAACAGGTTTGAACAACTTAATGACGTGTCCGCCGGCGATACCGCTAAGGTCCGGCTTTTCGTCGATCGTTGGCGCTCTTAGCATGATACAGAGCAGGTGAGATCCGATGTCTTCTGTATTTCCGGAACCATCCAGCCAATCATTTATGGAGCTTACGGTTGCCATCTGACATAGGTGTGCAGAAATTCCCGTGCTTGCTGTGATTTTGCATGTGATCCATGTGTTCACTATCTCTGCGACAGCGTAAGAAAAAAGATTTTATAAGGTGGATGAAAAAGGTGGTTACGAAGACTGGGATAACAGATCAACACGCTGTTTTATAATGATTTATCTAAGAAAAGTGGTGCCCG
>JAYQLI010000028.1:0-23894 GCA_038143065.1 Rhodospirillales bacterium
ATTGTACTTCGTTCAGTTGCGGCCCGCTTGCGTAAAGATGGCCAGGAGCACCTGCCGTGAACGTATGGCGATGGCACCATCTTTCGCACCCAAGGTAATTCGTGATGAATGGGTTCCCGAATATGAAAAAATTGCTAAAAGAATACGTGGCTCGTCTGCCACGCGGCGAGGTGGTTGATTTGTTTTCTGCGCTCTCCGGCCCCTATGCCGCCCGCGGTCTTGCCATTGTGCTCGGGATCGACGCGGCCACAGACAGGCAAATGCAGCGCTGGTCACAGGCCTTGATTGTTGGTGCAGGAAATTTCGGCTGGAAGGATGAACCGTTCCAGCGAGCTGATCGCGCCAATGAGGAAATGCGCATTTCGACGGCCTTTTAGACCGGCATCGCGCCAAAACAAACAACTCCGCAATGTCGGTTATGCTAAACGCAGATGATCCAATTGAAAAAACAAATTTATGCAATATAAAAATCGCTATTGGCGGCGGAATTAATGAGCCCCGAGATGCCCTGAATACTGTCTTATTTGACTGCACCAACCCAGAACAATTGGAAGAGGTGAAGCGCAATGCGGATTGGGACAAAGCTTTTGAAGAAGGTATTAGATGGTTGCGCCAATTTCTGCCTCATCGCGGTTGGTCGTTGAGGATACCGAAATAAGGGGATGTTTTCATCCCAAAAGGAGATGTGGTCATGACCATTCAGGCAAGTGCAAACCGTGATGAGGATCTGTTTGACGATGGCGAGTCCTTTTTCGTTTATCGCAACACGAACCCACATCAATCTTTTGGCAATGGTCCACATTTTATATGGAACTCACATTGCACGCCGCGCGGTTGCGCAGGTCATGTTGCCCATATTGTTCGATCGCTTTCAAATATGTCCTTGCCCAAACCAAACGCCGTTATCTGGCGCGGTTTTGGTTTTCGTGGGCCACTCAACCTCCCAGTGCTGTTGAATTAGAATGAAACACTCCAAGAAGACCAATCCGACGCTCGCAATTTTCCGCATCCAAAATACCCACGGGGAAGCGCCTCATGAAAGATGTTGATGTTGCCATTGCCGGCGGCGGGATCGCGGTTTAACCTCGCGCTCACGCTGCATCAAATAAAGTGTCTTGCGTGGTACTGGAAACAGCCAGAACTACGCGACCCCTGGGGGTCGGATCAATATTCAACCCAATGCCGTCCGCGAACTCTTCGCTTTAGGGATTGGCGGATTTGCTGGATCAAGTCGGCCTTCCCGTACAAGAATGGGCCTTACTTGGGCTGAACGGGAAGAGGTTTACGCCGAGCCGCGCGGCACATTTGCAGGCTACAACTGGCCACAATATGCCGTACATCGCGGCAATCTGCATATGCTGTATCAGCAAGTCCTTGAGCGATTGGGCCCCGATGCAGTCAAACTCGGTGCAAGAGCCCTCGGATACGACAGATCGCCCAAAGCAGCCAGTCTGTCATGTTCAATCCGGTGACGGGCAGGATCAGAGATACAGTCAAGCAAACTATTGATTGGAGCTGATGGCATCCACTCGGCAATCCGCGCCCAAATGCACCCCGATCAAGCGCCCATTCATTAGCGGTGCAATAATGTGGCGCGGCACCCTGCGCGCAAAGCCCATGCGCAGCCCCTCATCTTTCATAGGGCTCGGCACGCATCAACGGCGTATGGTAATTTATCCAATCTCCAAACCCGACGATCAGGGGCTATCGCTCATCAACTGGATTGCTGAGGTGACAGTAGACAGCAGCGGTGGCTGGCGCTCAGACAGCTGGTTTCGCGAAACCAAGTTGTGAATTAATCTTTCGCATCACTTTGAGGATTTCAATTACGATTATTGGCTCGATGTTCCAGCGATGTTGAGGGCCGCAGATTGCGCCTATGAAAATCCAATGATCGATAGGGATCCTATCTCATCATGGGTTGATGGCCCGGTCGCGTTGATGGGCGATGCAGCCCATCCGATGTATCCAACTGGCTCCAATGGTGCCAAAGCCATCCGTGGACGCGCATCATTGGGGCAAAGTTAATCGCGCATGGAATTGGCCCTGGGCCCTGTCAGAATATAATGCGGAACTTTGCGAGCCTATATCGCAACTTGTGTTGCGCAATCGAAGCGCGGGTCCATTTAGCCTCTTAAACCTGCTTCATGATCGTTGCGGCGGGGTATTTTTGACGACATTGAAACCGTCATTCCTGCTCAAGAACGTGACACGTTTATGGGCAAATATAAGCAGGCGGCAGGATTTGCCAAAGACATGCTAAATGCAGCATCAGCAACAATGAAGTGGTGGCGCCAGTGTTTAAGCGCTAGGTGGTCAGTGACCCTACTTATGCAGCCCCAAAAATAGCGTAGCTCTGCGCGCACAGCGGCGACGTGCTCAAGGTCGCCCTTTGGGCGTGAGGGAGGAGAAGGGTTTTGCCAACAGCATCTTGGTATTCCGCCTCATCCCAAAACCCAATCAGAATGCCTGACTCCGCTGCGATCTTCTGGCGCGCCAGCACCGCGGGGGTCGCCGTTATTCGCGTGTGATGGCGTGTCGCCCATTTCAAGAGGGCAGATTCCATGCGCGCGCGGGTTTTGACGCATAATGGGTCTTCAGACGCGCCAAGATCGACCAATTCATCGGGATCGTTTTGCAAATCCCATAAGACGGGCCTGAAGCCCTCATCGGATATACTTCAACGCCCATCGAAAATCATCGTCGTATGGCGTCTTCCTTGCGGCTGCCCTAGAGCCGGGCGCCATTTCAGACCAGTAGTAATCATGTTCACTGGATCACATAGCGGCGTGAAGCCATCTTTGCCGTGCAGGATCGAAGTCAGATCGCGACCTTCGATCACATGGGGCTTGGGTGCACAGCCCAGTGCTTGCATAAAGGTTGCAGGCAGGTCGATCATTTCAACCAACGCATCGCTGACCAAACCACGCGTTCCGTCGGCCTCTGGGCGCGGGTCGGCGATGATCAACGGCACTTTGACAGCGGCTTCATGGTAGAAATCCTTGTCGCCCATCCAATGATCACCCAAGTAATCACCATGATCCGGAGGGTAAACGCGATGATGGTGTTCTCTCTGAACCTTCGGCATCCATCCACGCGAACAGCCGCCCTAGATTGTCGTCCAATTGTTTGATCAGGCCCATGTAGGCCGGAATGACGTGTTCACGCAGGTGATCTCGCGAAAAGCTTTTACAGACTCGCGCGTTATGGTAGGCGCGCACTAAGGGGTGATCGGTCTCGCGCTCCATGTCAGAACGCACCGGCGGAAGAATGTGCCGCTCGTCATACATTTCGTGATAGGGTGCCGGCACGATATAGGGCCAATGCGGTTTGATATAGGACAGATGGCACACCCACGGTCGCCCGTCGGTCCGCGCCTCGCGCATAAAGTCCATAGCCCGATTTGTCATATAGGCGGTTTCAGAATGTTCTTCGGGCACATTTGCCGCCAAGCGCGAATTCTTCAGCAGCCATGCCGAGCGTAATTCGCCGTCCGAGATCAACCCGGAATTGGCGAAGTCTTCCCATGGGTTATCCGAGGCAAAACCATGCGCCACCAGATAGTCGTCATAGGCGGACCAGTTCTGGCGCGGGCTATCAGGATGCAAGCCATCGTCTCGTTCAAAAGGCTCGAACCCGCATTGGGATCGGGCCACGCCAATCTCACTTTGGGGATCAATCCCAAGCCATGCCATGCCTTCCAGGTCGGCCGTCATATGCGTCTTGCCCACCAGCACCGCCCGGGCACCAACCTGCCTCAGGTGATCCCCGAGCGCGGGTTCGCCAACACGCAGAGGCATGCCGTTCCATGTTGCCCCTGACTGCGCACATAGCGACCCGTATAGGCCGACATCCGGGAGGGACCACAGACAGGCGATTGCACATAAGCATTTGTAAAATCTTACCCCACGAGCCGCCAACGCATCGATATTTGGCGTGTCCAGATGCGGGTGACCGTAACAGCTGAGATAATCAAACCGCAGTTGATCCGCCATGATCCACAAGATGTTCGGCTTATCGTTCATATTTGTTCCTTCGCAATGATGTCTTCAATCGGCGCCCGTAAAAACATGTCGAGGCGATCAAGATAATTGACAAACTCCGCCAGTTCCTCCTCTGAGTAGACCTCCTTCAAGGCGGCGCGCCGACGGGCCATAACAGGTGCGGCTCGATCATAAGCCGCGCGCCCAGCCTGCGAAACTTCGACGATGGTTTGGCGGCTGTCTGCCTCGCTTCGCCGCATGGTGACAAACCTTTTGGCGCATCTCAGGCAAGGCGCGACTTAACAGGAAGGATCGCGCGCTGCATCGATGCAAGGTCTTTGATCGTCATCTGCCCTGGCCCTCCACAGAGATCCCATAGCACGCGCCATTCGACAATCGATAGCCCACCTCCTATTTGCAGCAAATGCTGCCCTTGCTTGCGAGAGGCCGCATAAATCGCAGGCAGGCGCGCAAATAAATTGAAGTGTTCTCGAACACGCCGCGCCGCAATTCGTTCTTTGTCGCGTTCGTTTAAATTGGCCATCGCGCCCTCCTCTAACCTTTTGACTAGCCCGAAGACTTAATGCGTGACAAGTCATATATTTTATGCCAGCTTTTTCAAAATGCGCCTCGTTGTCGGGTAATTTGCGCTTTGGAGTGTGAAAAACAATGTTGAAGAAAACACTTTTGGGCTGCGCACTGTCGCTCGCGCCGCTGATCACAAATGCTCAGACAACCCTGACGGCTGAGACCACCACACCCGGCTCAACACCGCATTACATCGACTCGACTTTGGCTGCGGTCCTTGCCAGCGCCGGTGTGGCACCGATGCAGATCACCGAGGCGCGACCCTTACCAACTCGGTTCAAGCAGTCGCCGAGGGGCGTTTGGATATGGCCCCTGCGCCGCTGATCTTGCCTTTCCTGCTGTCGCGGGGGATCGGCCCTTATAGCGGCATTGGTCCTGACAAGGGTGCCGAGCTTGCCGCCAATATTCGGGTGATATTCTTCAATGCCGGATCTGCACAGATACTTGGCTACTATAATAGCAATCCAATCGACGACATCCGCGACCTGTCAGGCAAGCGCATCTGGAACGGTCCGCCCGCGGCGCGGCGCTGACCTCTGGTCGTGCCATGATCCAACTATTGTCAGGCATCAAGGATGGAGAGGGCTATGAAGGTATTCAGAGCCCATGGCCCGATACGGTTCCAACAATCACCGGTGGCGGTGTCGACGCTTGGACCATTCCCGAGGGCTTGCCCTCTGGTCATGAGATTGCAATCGCGGCCTCGGGCATCACAATCCATGATGTCCCGTCTGATCTTCTGGCGAGCGAGCTTGGACAACAGATCATGAAGGCACCCGGCCACGCCCCCTATTCCGTTCCGATAGAAGCGTTCCGCAAAGCCTGAGGGCAACGACATCACCGTTGTGGTCGATGACGATAAGCTTTGACAGCTTCGCGACCGCTTTGGTCAGATCGTCCCAGCGGGCATGGGCGAACAGCTGGTTTACGACGTCGTGACGGCCTTTCTTGCAGGCGAAGAGCGCTTCCTCACAGGATCACCGCGTGGGCCGTTTGTGCGGATGAGCTTTGGTGATATCGATGGGGTGAGCCAAGGCGCTTGCGGTGCGGTTCAGATCAAAATGCATCCTGGCGCCATTCGCGCATATGAAGACGCTGGGCATACGATTGCCGACTGTCTGCGCCCCTAAACGCATTCCCGCACTGACAGGGCCGGCCCTCCCCGGCCCCTATCCTAACGAATGGCACCCAATGTCAGATCAATCGCCCTCGAGAGACAAAGGCCACTATCTGGCCCTCGTGTTAGCCTTCATCCTCGTCATGGTTGGGCTGATCAACACCATGCCGGAAATACCAGGACTGCAAGACCTCGCGAGAGATCTGACAGGGCGTCCCTTTTTCCGAGTATCTGGCTTCCTCCGGAGTTCTTCTACCCGCCTATTTTTCTTGTGATGATGGTCATTGTCGCGCTTGATGCTAGTGTCTATCGTGCCTTGAAGAAAGACCGGCCGCATTTGGCATGGCTTGGTCTGTTGCTAGACGCCGGGCTGATCCTTGCCGCGTTCCTAGCCGCCTTAGGGTTTCTGGTTGAAATCGATTCATTTTGTCTGATCGATCAGATCACTGGAGAGCGGGCGCGCCTGATCCAAGAGGCATCGGAAAGATCAGCAGGGCTTATACCAGGCATCTCATTCGAGGCGGAAGTCCCATCCTGTCAGGCGCGGTTCGGCATATGGATCATTCCGCTACTCTTTACGATCATTTCACTATTTTTTCTCTACAATGTGCGGGTTTGGGGTTTGCCGCTCGTCATGGTCGCCACTGTGGTGGTGGTCTACACCGTTGGCACCGCGCTGCTATGGATGTTCGATCTCAGCGACAACAATTTTTTACTGACCAAGTTGGGGGCCGATGGTGGCGACGCGCGCGCCGCAGCAATCCAAAAGGCAACCAATGTGTTCATCACCCCGATGGCTTTATGGGCCGGTTCATGGATATCGTGGTCAATCAGGTGTTCCCCTATGTGATCCTCGGCGCCCTCTTCGGAACCTCAGCTGGCGGAACCTCGTTAATCAAGCTGGCGGTCGTGCCACACGCCGCCTGCGCGGAGGCCCAGCCCATGCGGCCATCGTGTCGTCGGCGATGTTTGGCACCATAACAGGCGGGCCGGTCACCAATGTGTTATCAACAGGTCGGCTCACAATCCCAATGATGCGACGCAACGGATTTAGTCCGCAATTTGCTGGCGGTGTCGAGGCCGCGGCTTCATCTGGTGGACAGATAATGCCGCCGGTCATGGGGGTGGCGGCCTTTGTCCTGGTTGCCTTGACCGCAGTCCCTTACACAAAAGTCATAACAGCCGCGTTTCTGCCCGCGATGTTCTTTTTCTTCTCGATCTTTCTTGCCGTCGTGTTCCAGGCTCGGCGTGAGAACGTCAAAGCAATGCGCGAAATCCCGGGCGACCTGATCATGTCGCGACAGGACTGGCTGAACCTTATCATCATCTTCGCTCCGATCTTTACGATCCTGTCACTTTTGCTTGGGAACAAAGACGTCATTAGCTCTGGTTTTGTCGCCTCTGTTTTACCCGCCTTCGTCACACAGACGCTTGTCAACGCGACAGGCGATGCTGTATCCGCTGGATGGTGGGCTGTTGCCGTCCTTGTTCCGCTGCTCTTTCTTGATCCCGAAACCCGTGCGAAGCCCAGCAAGATACTGCTGTCCTTGGCGGATGGTGGGATCCTAGTCTCGCGGTTGTTTCTTTTACTCTTCGCAGTTTCAATCATTTCGGCTTTCCTGAACGAAAGTGGCCTGACGGAGAGCTAACCCGTGCCATAACCACATGGTTAGAACAGGCCCAGGTACTCAGCCTCTTTGGGTTTGATATCAAAATAGTAGGTGGCGTCTATCTGATGCTGGCACTGACCTGCGCCATGGGCTGTGCGATTCTTTTGGGAATGGGCATGCCGACTGTGCCTGCTTATGTGAATGTCGCTCTGCTTCTCGGCCCACTTCTCGCCAACCTTGGAGTAAGTTTTTTTACAGCCCACATGTTTGTCTTTTACTTTGCCGTAGCCTCTGCGATCACCCCACCCGTGGCAATTGCTGCGTTCGCGGCGGCCTCGATCACACGTACTGAACCGATGCGCACCGGTTTGGCAGCAGTGCGTATCGGCATTGTCATGTTTACGATCCCGTTCGTCTTCGCATGGTACCCGGAACTTTTACTGATTGAGGAAGCGGTGACCATTACGAATGATCAAGGCCAACGCGCCCTGATAGATGGGTATTCCGGTTCTGTGGACTGGCCCAGCCTTTCCGCACTTGGGTTGCGCATTGCCGTTGCGCTTTACCTAATGGCATCGGCTCTGGCCAAGTTTGACAAGGTTGCGATGAACATCTTGGAAGTTGCGCTTCGATTGTTGGCGGCTGTTTTGATTTTGTGGAAATCGGCAATGATCATGTGGATTGGCCTGGCCCTTGCTCTAATGCTGATCCTAGGCCACTACTTGCTCCCTTTACCGGGGTGACCGCACCGCTTGATTGCAAGAAAAATGGGTGCTGTCAGACGAATGAGAACTTGCATCTGATTGCTGGCGCGGCCTGACTCTATGCGCTCAATAATTGGCGCCACTCAGCGAGAGCAGCGGCTCAGTTTAGCTTTAAATTATTGCGTAAGTAGACGTGGCATTAGAGCAGCCCGCAACCAATCGGTCCCCCGACACCCGACCCGTGTAGCGCCTTGAGCGGTCCGGAGTGGCCTCAGTGGGAAACAGCATACCGTAAGGCGGATGATCTTTGGGCTCGTCTTAAAGTATCTAAATGGCGAGTGTTTTTGTCATGGCGGGGCTTTGAAACCGCCCCGCCCCGTCTCAAGTTTGTTTTGTTTGACGGTGCCTTCTCAAGTGTTAATCACGCGATGACGCCTTTTGCGCGCCAGTCATCAAAAATTTCCAGCGCTTTATCCGCAAATTCCGCGTCATTGATGTGGCATTCTATCCGATGAACAAACACATTGCTTGGCAATGTCTGTTCCAGTTCTAGCAAAAACGCGTTGAGTCCGGCCTGATTGTGTAAATCAGCGCCCACTCGGGTCCCATTCTCCCAGACCCTTCTCAGGCAATAGCATGGCCACTGGCCCGGTTGCTTTGGCCAATTGCGCGCCATGCGCACGCCACCAACCGGCGTTCATCATCATTTAAGACAATCGAAGTCAGCAAGCGATTGTGTTCGTGTTTCAAAGTGATCTGACCATTTGTCTGGCAAAGGTTGCCAACCAACGATATCAACAAGATCATAACATCCCGGCGCCACGATTTGCGGGGTGCCATTTAAGCCGGCATTGGTCAAACGATCCGCTCCAGCAGATATATTGGATCCGTGCACATGGTTGCCCAATTCCTGTGTGCAAAGATCGAAACACAACAAACGCCCCCTGTCCTGAGAGGCTTTCAAATGCGCGCCCCCCCATACCGGTTGCGTGGAACACGGCGACCTCAAAACCACGGGCTTCAAGCGCAGGCTTCAGCGGAATGACGTATTTTAACGCAGAGGTTCCCAGCGACGTCATCCCGATCAGGGTTTATCTGGATCTGGCATCTGCACCGCGCGTGCTGCGCCTGAACAGCGCCTGCTGCTGACTCAAGGACGCCTTGCACACGGAATTCAGGCCATAAAGCCCCCGGCCCATAAAATCATTTGCGTGTCTGCTGCCAACCGTTCCGCTGGAATGAGCAGCGAAAACGATACCGTGGACACAATGTATTTCGGCACCCCAAGCGGCACTGAGGAACGTACATCTAACGCAAGGTCTGTCCCCATTGTGCCGCCAAGAACAATCAACCCATGAAATCGACCTTCGGTGAACAATCGCGCCGCCAACAACGCCGCTCCTGTGGCCATAATCTGCATTGCCTGGTTTTTCATTGCCCGAGGCGACGGCCGCTTGGATCGAACTTCCACCTTCTTGCGCAACATCGTGTTTGGAATAATGAAACGTCCATGGTGACCACTTGACCACCTTGCGCCTGGATCACTTCAGCCAGAAACCCTAACTCGTCATCTTTGGTGTCATAGGTGCCAATTACCAGAATGGTCTTGTTCATCATTGCAAAGCCCCGACAGTTTGATCCGCTTAGCTCTCAGAAGGAAATATTTATCCATCTTATGCAAGGGGTTTTCGGAGCCAATGTCACGGGGTCCGAGTGCCATGTACAATCCTCAAACCTTCACTCAAAAAACGGCCTAAGACGGGACATTCTAAACAAATGGCAAATAAAAGTCGTGGTGTCTGTCATCAGGGTTTTTGGGACCAATGGCGGCCTAAACTAAGAGAGAGTTTGGCTCATCTGGTTGGTTAGATTATGCGGCGTTCTTGCGGTGATGCAAGCGCCGGGTTTCGAGTGCCTTCCGTTTGATCCTTTCGCGTTGTTTTAGAATAGCTTTGTCACGCCCGAAGTAGACGTCGGCGGGTGTGACGTTGTTCAGGCTCTCATGGTAGCGCTGATGATTATAGTGGTCGATGAAGGCCTCGATCTGGGCCTCAAGATCCCCCGGTAGGAAGTAGTTTTCCAGCAAGATGCGGTTCTTTAAGGTCTGGTGCCAGCGTTCCCTTGCCCGGCAGTGCATTGCGTAGCAATGTCGCGAGAGGATCTTGCCTTGGGTTTGTGGGTGATACGGTGCGCCACGGCTGTGCTTCATACCTTTGTTTTGCAACCATTCTGCCAGATCGCCTGAGACGTAGCTGGATCCGTTGTCACTTAGCAGACGTGGCTTGTGAACGACATGCACCTGATCGCAGCCGGATGCCTGCAGGGCGAGCTCCAGCGTATCGGTAACGTCTTCAGCCCGCATGTTGGTGCAAAGCTTCCAGGACAGGATGTAGCGGCTGTAATCATCAAGGACTGTGCTGAGATAGAACCAGCCCCAGCCGAGAACCTTGATGTAGGTAAAGTCGGTCTGCCAAAGCTGATTGATGGATGTCGTTTTGTCTTTGAATTGGTTGGCGGCCTTGAGCACGATGAAGGCCGGGCTGGTGATTAGGTCATGCGCCTTGAGCACGCGATAGACTGTGGATTCTGAGATAAAGTATCGTTCTTGATCCGTGAATGTCACCGCCAACTCACGCGGTGACAGTTCCGTCTCTTGTAAGACGAACTCGACAACCTTGCGCTTCACCTCGTCAGGCACGCGGTTCCAGACGTGCTTTGGCTTCGGTGATTGGTCCTGCAATCCTGCTTCACCACGTTGCAGATACCGATCATACCAGCGGTAGAACGTGGTACGTGGAATGCCGAGCTTGGCGAGTGTCACACGGGCCGACAGATGGCTTTCCTCGACCAGCCAGATGATCTCCAGCTTCTCTGATGCAGGGTACCTCATTCGTGGTCGCCCCCACCGCCGTACATGCTTTTTAAGAAGACGCAGTTCGAGCGTCTGCTCCGCGACGACTTCCTTCAGATCCTTTGCCTCGCGGCGCAGTTCCTTGACCTCATCAGTGTTCGCAGCACGCGCCGTATCGCCCGCAAGCCGCTTCTTCCCTGCCTCCATGAAGTCCTTGGACCATTTGTAATATATGCCCTGAGCGATGCCTTCACGGCGACACAGCTCAGCAATGCTGTCTTCGCCACGAAGGCCATCCAGCACGATCCTGATCTTCTCTTCGGATGAATAGTGTTTGCGGGTCGCCCGCTTGATGTCTTTGACGATCTTCTCGCCAGGGCTCTTCGGTGTCTTTCTCATCGTCCACTCCTCAGTGATTACGATGAGCCAGAAACACTCTCTTAGCAAATAACGCTGTTTGGACCCATAGGCGATGACGTCAGAACTTCAACACACCGCAGTCGATACATCGAAAAACCTGTTGAGTTCGGCGATGGTCGAAAATGGCGCCTAACCTCGAACATTTGGATTGACGTTTCTAAAGATGGTATAGCTAAATCTCTCAGTAATATGGTCACGATACTGGACGGATTGAGTTGTTGGACTGGAGTGTTTGCTTTCGACGAGCTTGCAGAACAGATTATGGTCCTCCGCCCCCTACCCAACAGCAGCGGCAATCGAACTTCCACAATCCTCGGCCATTGCGAGATGAAGATATCAGCACCGTCAAGATTTGGCTGAACCGTCGCCTAAAATGGGAGACAGTGAATAAAAATGAAGTATTCGATGCCATTCAGCTAGCAGCTCGTGAACGTATTATCTCACCCATCCGTCATTTATTGAGGGGCCCCCCCATGGAGGTGGACGAGGCGCATGATTTCCTTACGAGGTGTTGAACGCCACTTCAGCCTACGCGATACCGGCGAGCATCCAGATGCAATACGATATTCGGAACTGGTATTTCGCAAATGGTTAATCTCAGCTGTTGCAGGCGAAATGCGGCCAGCGTGCAAGGCTGACCACGTGTCTTGATCCTTGAGGGCGTACAGGGCGCAGGTAAGTCGACAGCTATTCGTATTCTGTGCGGTGACGCATACTTTGGAGACAGCCTACCAAAGCTCGATAGCAAAGATGCGGCTGATTATGCGAAGGAAAGTAGATAATTGAGCTGGCAGAATTGTCATCCGTATCGAAGACGGAGGTCGAGCATGTGAAGGCTTTTATCACCCGCACCGAGGAAAAGTTCAGACCAGCCTATGGGCGTAACGAAATCGCCTACCAGCGCCGCTGCGTGTTTATTGGAACCACAAACCGCACGGACTACCTGCGTGATGAAACGGGCAACCGCCGTTTTTGGCCCATTAAGCTGGAGACAGTCGATATAAAAGCAATCGAGCGGGACCGTGATAAGATTTGGGCAGCGGCGAAGGCGCTATATGATGCTGGCGAGCAATGGTGGCTGACAGATGCCGAGGCGCTACTTGCAGAGGCACAGCAAGAACGGCGCACAGCCGTGGACCCTCTTTACGATGTGGTGGCAGAATGGCTCAGCTCAACTAGAAAGGTGGAAACCTGCATGCGAGAAATTATGCAACATGTGGCATTTGTTGATGAGGCGACATCAGCCGCTGCTATGACACCACATCTACAGCACCGCATTCGCGGCGCGTTAAATGCAGCAGGCTTTGAAAGCACAGGACGGAAGTTCAGCGCCGGCGACTACAAGGGCATGACAAAGTTCCCCCTGCGCAGCGCGAGGCGCGATAGCCCCCATTAACGGCAAAAAGAGGGGAGCGTAGCGGTGGAGCGAGCCTCCGTTACGCGCTTTCCGCCCCTATTAGGGGGGAGCAGGTGGAGCTAGTGGAGCAATTATACCGAAACAATTACAGCACATATAACTATATGTTTTACAATGTATATTATGGTGTAATTGGGAAATAGTGCTTTACACCACGGTGGCGTTGCGTAAGTTACATGGAATTTGCTCCACTCGCTCCACCGCTCTACTTTGGCATCCAGCCAACGCCTCGTTCGTGCCAAAGATCTTCCATATTACGGAGTGAGAGCGGAAAACAAGAATCGTACAGCATCACAGCCAAGCGGATGATCTCTGGGCTCGTTTTAAAGTACCTGAATGGGGAGTGTTTTGTCATTTGGGATGTCGGATAAATACACCCTGCTCGCTTCAACCGAGTTTAATCTGACAGTACCATCTATTTGAGTTCAGTATGATTTGAAAATGTAGTTGACGGTGGGAGGTCGTACACATGCAATATCACTTGAATGGGTTTCGCCCCGGCGATCCGTCAATTGCACCTGCAAACAAACCGTGTCATGGGCAGTGAGGTCGATATTCTTATAGTGGGCTGTGGTCCGGCAGGTTTGACCCTAGCAGCCCAACTTAGCATTTGCAACGTCTCTGTTCGGATTGTGGAACGGAAACCGGGTCCGCTGAAGTCGGACAAGCAGACGGAGTCGCGTGTCGGTCCATCGAAATGTTTGAGGCCTTTGGCTTTTCAGAGAAAGTCATCAAAGAGGGCTATCCACGTCAACGAAGTCAGCTTTTGGCGCCCGGGGAACGGATGGTGCGCCGCTTGTCGCGCGGATCGCATTCAAGACGTCGAAGACGATCTGTCTGAAATGCCTCACGTCATTTTAAGCCAGGCGCGCATCCATGACTTCTTTCTGGATGTCATGGCCAAATCTCCAATCCGGCTGGTTCCGGATTATAGTCGAGAGCTCTTGTCATTCACGCGCGACGATACGCAGAACTATCCGATTGAGGCAACCTTCAAATGTCTCGACAAAGACGGAGAACAGGAAACCATTCGCGCAAAGTATCTTGTGGGCTGCGATGGGGCGCGGAGCAAAGTGCGCTCTGGTTTGGGGTTAGGGCTAAAGGGCGCGTCAGCGCGGCAACTTTGGGGCGTTATGGACGTTCTGCCACGCACCAGTTTTCCCGACATTCGTTTGAAATGTGCGATCCAATCGGCGGACCAAGGCAGCATCCTGATCATTCCGCGCGAAGGCGGATATATGGTCCGACTTTACATTGAACTTGATGCCCTAAAGGACGGCGAGCGCGCGTCAGATCGCGGCGTTACGTCAGAACAGTTGATTGACAAAGCCCGCTGCATTCTAAGCCCTTTTGAATTCGAAACCGCACAGGTCGCATGGTGGTCGGCAAATGAGATTGGCCAACGTGTTTGCGATGGATTTGATGACGTTGCCGCCGATAAACGAGGCAAGGTCACACCGCGCGTCTTTATTGCGGGCGACGCCTGTCACACCCACAGCCGAAGAAGGCCGGCCAAGGGATGAACGTTTCAATGGCCGATGCGTTTAACTTGGGGTGGAAATTGGCAGCCGTGTTGCAGGGGCAATCACCTTGGGCACTTCTCGATACATATTCATCCGAGCGGCAAGCCAAGGCGCGAGAGCTTATCGACTTTGACCGAGACATGGCGCGTTTGTTCAGTGAGAAGCCAAAAACAAAGGAAGAGGCCGCGCAGTTCCAAGCTTACTCAAGCAACACGGACGCTACACCGCTGGGGTCGAGACCTGCTTATGATCCGTCATTGATTACCGCAAGCAGTCCTGCCCAAGCCCTTGAGGGATATCCCATCGGCAAACGCTTCCATTCGGCGCCGGTGATCCGCTTGGGTGATGCGAAACCCATGGAGCCAGGCCATGCATTGAAGGCAGACGGACGGTGGCGGATCATCGCTTTCGCCCCGGAAGGAGACAACGGAATTAGAAGGTGGTCCTTAGATTCCCTGTGCGAATTTTCGTAGTTGCGGCTTGATTAAGGGGATAACTCCGAAAGAGGTCGATATGGACGCAACAATCGACTTACGCGCCGTCTTTCAATTACCTCACCGGAGAGATGGATTTTTCGCAAATGCCATCTTTGTTGCAACCTAAGAAGGGCACCATGGGGCTGATTTGGATTACGAAAAAAGCATTTTGCGAACCAAACAAAAGGTGACATCTTCGACATGTGGGGGATCGACCGCACTCAGGGCGCGGTCTTTGTACTGACGTCCAGATCAACATGTGTCTTTGGTTTGTCCCATTCTCTGAAGTGGCAGAAATAAAGGCCTTCTTTGCAGCGGTGTTTTTGGACAACTACACAGCCATAGCTCTACGCTCCTTTTCTAGGTGTCTCCAAAAAAATTGATCCTCCCCTTGAACGGTCATGGTGCTGTCAGACTAATGGAAACTAGCATTGTATTGCTGTCGCAACCTGAACCTATGCGCTCAATAATTGGCGCCACTCAGTCAGAGCAGCAGCACGGTTGAGCTAGAAATTGTCTCGTGAGTAGAAGTGGCGTTCCTGATTGAAATGGTTGTGGACTGAAGAGTGGTCTGCGGCAGAACTTCTGCAGACATCGGACCAAATCTGTTCACAAAACCGAACTGTTTCGTGGCTGATCTCAATGCCTCGTTCGTGCAAAGGTCTTACACATTACGGAGTGAGGGGCGGAAACCGAACATAGAGCATCACAGCCAAGCGGATGATCTCAGGGCTCGTTTTATAGTACCTGAATGGGAGTGTTTTGGCATACGGCGAGGCTACGAAACCACCCTGCACGGCTCAAGCTCGTTTTGTCTGACAGTGCCCTTTGCCGCAATCATTCAATCGGCCGAGTAGGCTCCAATTTTGAAGTACTCAACCGATTGTTCACGAGCGCCTCAGCAAAGGTGACACCTGCTGCAACACCATCAATAACGGGTAGTCCGAATTCCTCGCTGAGCTGTGCCATAAGATCCGCCATCCCGGCACACCCAAGAACGATTGCTTCTGTATTGTCTTGCTCGATTGACTCGCGGATTTCAGATCTGATTTTAAACAATGTTGCCGGATCGCCCTCTTCCAGTTTTAAAACTGGAATATCTGTGGCACGAACCCGTACGCATTTTTGGTGAAGACCATAGCGCATAAGGTTGTTTTCTAAACCCGGTATGGAACGTGAAAGTGTTGTTATAACACTAAATTTATTGGCGACCATACTGGCTGCGTGATAAGCGGCCTCGCCAATACCCAACACGGGTACTTTGACCAGTGTCCGCACCGCATCGACACCCGTGTCATCGAAACAGGCAATAACGATCGCATCGACATCCGGATGCCGCGAAACTTCAGCTAGCAAGCCGGGAATACAGGTGGCGACGTCCAGAAACCCCTGAATACTCGCTGGTCCTTCTTGCGAATTAGCGGCAATGATTTCGGTATCTGGGCGGGCAATATCCCGCGCCGCTGTCGCGATCTTGTCGGTCATTGAGGTGGTCGTATTGGGGTTGATTACGAGTATTTTCATATCAGCTCAAACTTCCCCACCCAGATAGGCGGCTTTAATCCGGTCATCGTGCAACAGCTCTTTCGAGTTCCCCTCGATCACGATGTTTCCTGTCGCCATAGCGTAAGCCCGGTGCGAAATGCTCAGCGCCATGCGTGAATTTTGCTCGACCAGCAACACCGAAACGCCTTCGTCGCGATTGATTGCAACGATTGAACGGGCAATATCTTGTACCAGTTTGGGTGCGATCCCAAGGCTTGGTTCATCCAGCAGCAAGAGCTTGGGTTTTGCCATCAATGCACGGCCAATCACCATCATCTGTTGCTCGCCACCCGAAAGTGTTCCGGCAGCCTGACTGTAACGCTCTTTCAGGCGAGGGAAGCGTGTCAGAATGCTTTCCAAAGTGTTCTGAATGTCCGCTTTGTCCTCGCGCGTGAAGGCCCCCATCATCAGATTGTCCTTAACAGACATAAAAGGAAAGACATGGCGTCCTTCGGGCACCATTGCGATGCCGCGCCTAACTATCGATGACGGATCAGTGCCGTCCACGCGCTCTCCTTCGAATGTAACAGATCCACTTTTGGGATTGGCTAAACCAGTGATGGTGCGCAAGATTGATGACTTGCCTGCTCCATTCGCCCCGATCAAGGCTACGGTTTCACCTTGGCTCACGCTCAGTGAAACGCCCTTCAGCGCATACACATGGTCGTAATAAAGTTCGACATCTTTGAAATCCAACATGGCTGTCATGATTTACATCCCGATCTCATCGTCGACGCTGCCTAGATAAGCCTCGATGACTTTTTCATTGTTTTGAATCTCAGAAGGCGTACCCTCTGCTATCTTTTCACCAAAGTTCAGCACCACAATCCGATCCGAGATATTCATGACCGCAGGCATATCGTGCTCTACCAGCATGACCGTGACATCGCGTTCATCACGCACAGAGCGCACCAAATCGACCATGTTCATGGTCTCATCGTGGTTCATGCCCGCAAAGGGCTCATCAAGCAGCAACACCTTTGGATCCGTCGCAAGGCCAATTGCAATGCCTAATGCACGCAGACTACCCTGCGGTAAATTGCTGGCCTGTTCATTGCGGATATCCCACATACCAAGAAATTCCAGTAACTCGTCTGCATATTTCCCGAACGCCGCAACATCCTCCTTGGCCGTCTTTGAACCCCAGAAGTATCCCGCAAGCGAAGCTTTAGCGCGCAAATGCTGCGCAACTACAACACTTTCACGTACGGTCATACTTTTGAAAATCGTAGTCTCCTGAAACGTGCGCACCACTCCTTTGCGCGCAACTATATGCGGCTTTAGGTTGGAAATGCGCTCGCCCCGATAGATCACCTCTCCAGAGGTGGTTGGTGTAAAAGACGCAATCATCTTGAACAGTGTAGATTTGCCTGCGCCATTTGGACCAATCACCGATAGTATTTCATTTTCGGCCACATCAAAGCTGATCGCATTGTTCGCGGTCAAGCCACCATATTTCTTGGTCACATTCTTAACTTGGAGAAGCGGGCTCATTTGTCACCTCCTTTGCTGAAACGGATACTCAGTAACCCGTTGGGTAGGAAGCGAATGATGATTATCAGGATAGTAGAATAGATTAGCATCTGATATTTCCCGAATTCAAACAATAGGTCCCATCCGAAGTATAGGACTAGCGTGCCCAGCATTGGGCCAAAAACATACCCCAGACCGCCAAGAAAGCAGTTCAGCATGAAGTTGACAGAGTCCGCCACTTGGAAGCTGGACGGATAAACCGACTGCGCGATTGATCCGAACATGGCTCCACCAAGTCCTCCAAAAAAGCTGGAAATGGCAAAGATCACGATGCGAATGTAGGAAATGTTTACCCCAATGGAACTGGCGAGTTCTTCGTTCTGTTGCATCGAGCGACAAAGGTGCCCGAGGCGGGAATTCACCAGACGGTAGAGCGCTGCATAGGTTGGGAGCATGATAATGCACGCAGTGTAATAGAAGGCCAACTTGGTACTCTCCATCGCGGCGAAGTCAGGCAGGATGGGAATGCCAAACACAGAGATACCCGAGGGCAGAGGTATGTTTGAGATACCCCGCGCCCCGTTGGTGATTGGCAACGCCAATGCTGTTAAAGTGACAACTTGAGTTAAAACAAGCGTTATCATTGCGAAATATACGCCGCGCAGGCGTAGGGATTGGCAGGCCGATCAAAATCGCCACCACTGCTGCGAACAGGCCCGCCGCAGGCAACGAAATCCAAAATGACCAGCCTACTTTGACCACCAGAATAGCTGATACATACGCACCTATCAGTGCGAACGCACCCTGGCCGATATTAATTCGGCCAATGTAAAAGGTTAACCAAACCCCTGCGCTGGCGATGGCCAAGAGAGCCACAGAGGTGAGGGTAAAGTAAAAATCCCAGCGTCCCGTAACGCCAATTGCAAAGGGTACACCGATGAAGATCATGAACAAGAAGATTCCGACGCCCGTGAGTTGTTTTGAGTTAAATCCAAGCATCACATCAACCCCACGGCTTGCCCATCAGACCTTGCGGTCTAACAGCGAGGAAGATCATTAAGGAAACGAAGATCACGAGATAGGTGATATCACCGTATTGATAGAGCAAGCGCGAGGCCAATGGCTTCCATAAAGCCAAGGATGATACCTCCCCAAATCGCACCGGATATGACACCCGCCCCACCGATCATGACCATCATAAAGGCTTTGATGGATGTCGCGCCGCCCATTCCAAGGTTCACCCCAGTGATCGTGACCAAAGGCCACCAACCAGACCCGCAAGCATCGCGCCCAGCGCAAATCCGATCATTGAATACCGGTCGACATTCACGCCCATCAATTGCGCTGCTGTTCGATCTTGCGCCAAGGCGCGCAAGGCACGGCCGGTTTTGGTGTATTGCATCAAGGCAATGAACGCGATGATCGACAAGATCGCGAGCACACAAATCAAGATGCGATCATAGGGCATAATCAGCCTGAAATCCCAGTTGAACACGCCATCAACAATCTTAGGGACACCGCGCTGTTTCTCACCGAAAACAAGTAAAATGACCGCATCGAGAAAAAAGCGATCCCAGCCGCGAGCAACATCGTGCTTTCCTCGCGGGATGATCCTTTGATTACAGGTGCAAAGAGATACCGCTCAATCAATGCCCCCAATATAGCCAAGGTCACACAGGACATTACAAGCGCCAAAACAAATGGAACGCCCCAATGGCCATAGAATGTATAGGTTACGAAGCCACCAATTACATACATCTGCCCATGAGCAAAATTGAGGACATTCATGAGAGCGAAGATCAGGGTTAGACCAAGCGCGATCATCGCGTATTGGGACCCCAGATAGACGCCGTTAGCCAGTATCTGTTCCATGCTTTCTTCTTTCTTAGAAAAACCCTGGGCCAATTTGGCCCAGGGAAGCTCTGCTCAAGACAGGTCCAAAAGCGGGGAGGAAATACTCAGGACAGGTCCAAAAGCGGGGAGGAAATATTAGTCTACTTCAGCGACAAACAGCGTTTCAAACTCGCCGTCCTGATAGACGTTGACTACTAATGGTACGGAGACTTGACGCTTTTGGCCAAATGATGACATGCCAACGTAACGTAGTTTTGCATCACCGTTCATATAGGGGTTTGGTGCTTCAAAAGGTGTCCATTGTCGCCTGGAATGCATCTACATCAGTGATCGCGGATGGATCGGCTTTCAGCGTTTCTAAAATATACTCCAACGCATAGACTTTGGTGTTGGACTCGTCATTGTACTCGCCAAACATATCAGTGTAACGCTGAACGAATTCATTCATCATTGGAGATGCAAGCTCTGGCGTGGAGGCCCCACCAACAGAGATAAACCCGTTTGCTAAATCACCCGCACCTTCGGCCAAAACACCCGCATCTTGAGCAGTTTCTGTTGAGATGACACCCTGGAAGCCCAATTCGCGCGCTGAGCGAATGAGCTGGGGTGCATTCGCAGGCGATACGCCCGATAGTACCAGCAGATCAGGACGGGAACGCATAACTGGCGTCAAAACTGGCGTAAAGTCAGTCGTGTCAACCTGGTATGTCACGTTTGCCGAAACCACTTCCATCCCAAGCGCCGTGGCGGCTTCAACACCACCATCACGTTGGCTAAGTGGATCAGGATTCGTTGGCCGCGATGAAGGCGACGGTTTTGACGCCCTTTTCATCCATCAGGTATTTGTAGATCGCAGGACCTGATTGGTAGTTGGCAACCATACCCAGAACAGCGTTGGAGGCTGGCGCTTGATATAGTGATTTGGGAAACGCGTACGGGAAATACATGATCCCGTTGGCTTCCAGCCACAGGACGCACAGCTGCCGCGCCGTCGTCAACGTTCGGACCAACAACATAGTGGATGCCTTCCTGAGCCATTTTTTCCATGCCTGCAATGGCACGCTTAGGATCTTTCTGGTCGTCAAAAGACACTATTTCAATGTCATAGGTAGTTCCGCCGATGGTATAGCCGCCAGTCTCATTGATCCATGACGCGCGCGCTTCCATTGAGCGTTGATTTGAAATTCCCCAAGCCGCCGCCGGGCCGCTAGTCACTCCAACAAAGCCAATTTTCAGAACAGTATTTTCTGCGAGGGCGGTTGTTGCTTGAAGGGCGGTCAGTGTTACAGCCGTTAAGCTGCTTTCATAAGTGTTCTACGTTGCATTTTTTAACTCCCGTTGAATTCGTTTTCTGCGCGTTATGCGCCATTATTGACCGGCAGTTAAATGGAATCTCCATGCGTGCCGCCCAATCATTTCACGATTGTTAACAATCTTTGTCAACATAGTTTGTATTTCAGTCGACAAATTCTTATGCTTGGACTTACACTGAATGAGGTTTAATCGTTTCTAAAAGCCAATGACGAAAAACCAATCAATATAGAAAGTGATCTCGTGTCTTCCAAACTAAAAGAAAGCACTATTGCTTCATCGAATATAAAATCTCGCTCAGACGAGGGCATTATTGTTGAACGCATTTATAAAGCGGTCATGGAACAACGGTTGGCACCGAAAACAAAACTGAGCGAGGCCCGCCTCTGCGAGACATTTGGCGTTGGTCGCATGCATGTTCGGCGCGCCCTTCTTCTCCTCGCAAGTCGGGAATCATCGAGCTACAATCAAATCGCGGCGCCTATGTCGCCTGCCCTGACGAATCCGAGGCGAACGATGTCTTCGCAGCCCGCATGTTGATCGAACCACCGCTCGTTCGGCAAATGGCGCAAAGCCCAGATAATATTGATCTGACACTCCTCACCGACCACATTGCGCTCGAGGATGCTGCGCGTAAGATGAATGAGCGAACCGAGATCATTCGGCTGTCCGGTGAATTTCACACCAAGCTCGCTCAATCGACGGGAAACAAATTTGTCTTCCGGATGATGCGCGAGCTTGTGACGCGAACATCACTCATTGTCGGCCTCTTTGGATCATCCGAAAACGCCAGTTGCCCAGATGATGAACACAGTAACATTCTGGAGGCGATCCGGTTGCGAAACCCGGAACTTGCCGAAAAACTTCTCATATCTCACTTGAACCATATTCAGAGCGGCCTTGACATGACATCGCGGCAGGCACCTCAGGACGATTTAGCAGCTATTCTTGGATCGGAGTGATTTTGGGCAATCCCCGTTCTGTGTTGATGAAACGAGGAATTTTTATAGATATTAATCAGATTGGTGCTGTTTGGCGTAGGTTGAGCTTAGCCACTCTCAACGGTGCTGTCAGACGAATGAGAACTCGCATCAGATTACAGGCGCAGCCTGAACCTATGCGCTCAATAGTTGGCGCCACTCAGCAAGAGCAGCGGTTCGATTGAGCTTGAAATTGTCTCGTGAGTAGAGGTGGCGTTCCTGTACCCTCTCACAATTAACCTAACCTCACACCCAGCCTGTTTAGCGCATTAAGCGAACTCATAGCGCCCTCGGCAGGCAAACAGCCGCCTAACCTCATGCCAAAGCAAACATGTTTGCAGCGATGCGCAGGCGTGCGGGCGCGTGGCTGAAAATGGACCCACAAATCAAGAATCAAATGAGGAAATTCTACGTGGTTCCACGCCACTTTGTCTCGCTGAGCGTCTCGCTGAGATTTACTCATTTTTTAGGATATTTGGCTATGTGTTTGATTTTATGGTGCCCCCACACGAGCTGCGAGAACCGGCTCTTTTTCCCTTATTTATATGGGTGATGTGGACCACGCTTTTGCCTCAAACGGCCCTAAACATATCAATAACTTATCAGAATTGTGGACAACGTTTTTCATTTTCAAAAAACAGATGCACCAGTAGATCCTCAAATTGGTCCTCTATAAGAATTTGTTGAACTTTGACTGAAGACGCCAAGCTGAAAGATCGTCGGCCCAGATGGCGGTCGGTTTTGGATCCCCGCTGTCATCTGGGCCAATCAAAGCTAGTCTTTGTCGATTTGGTCTGCGATGCGCACCCGGCCTATTTCAAGTTGGTGAGAAATGGCTCGATCAACCATATGCGGCAACTCTCGCGCCAACATATGTGCACTTTTGCTACGGCCAATTAGTTTTTCACCCAGTGGGCTGTGGACCATAAAATCAATCGTTCGCATGACGCTGTGTGCAACTTCCTTGCGTTTTCGGGGGTGCCCGACCTGATTTCTCGATGGGCTTCCACAAGAACATCAGCAATCCAAGGCATTCTTTCCCGGACCATCCCAGAGATCACGAGCAAGGACATATCGAGTTCACCACGCTCCATCGACATATACATGAGTTCGTCGATCATTTTTGGGTGAATGTCGCGATAACGCCTTTCACGATATTCAATATCCCGCTCCATAACCTCTGGGTCGAAGTCGCGCATTCGACTGTTCAAACCACGAACTTGCGACACCAAGTCTTCCATAATTTCGGTTTGAGGCCGCATGTGCTTTTCAGTCTCGGCCTTCGCAGGAATGGCATCTAACTTTTCTTGCAGTTGCGACCATAGTGCAGGGACCAATTGTTCGATGGTTCCATCGCCAGTCTTGTTATCCGAAGCAACGTTGATTGCCTTCAGGGCATCAAGCATCCCCTGTTCATCAACCTTCAGGGCTTGGAACTGTTGCAGCGGTCCGCTTAGGTCGCTTAGTTCAAGTCCAAAAAAAGAAGGGGAATGACCTTGGCGTCCTGCATGGCTTTCGAAAGGGCACCTGCTTCAAACATGATCCATTCGGACGAAATATTCTCCGGAGTGATGCACAGAATTCCAAAATTCGAACTCTCAAGTTCACCCGCGATGGCTTGCGCCCATCGGTCGCCCGCAGAGATGTCCTTGTCGGAAACGAATGGTTCGGCGTGTTGAACGATCAAAGGTATCCATTCTTTCAATGCGTTCGCCATCGCTTTGCTGCGCTTGCCACTCCAACTTATGAAAACCTTCAAATCACTTCCCGTCAAAATTGTTCTTTTGTCACGGATACACGCTCACAGCAATAAAATCAGC
This sequence comes from Rhodospirillales bacterium, assembly GCA_038143065.1. Lineage (GTDB taxonomy): Bacteria > Pseudomonadota > Alphaproteobacteria > Bin95 > Bin95 > VMCJ01. The sequence continues at coordinate 23,673 of JAYQLI010000028.1, forward strand.
CGAAAAGTGAACAATCTGAATGAAGTGGTGGGTTACTGCATGCAAATAGTGCGAGTCCACTGGGGAGTAAGGATAATGGCGTTTTGCGCCATATAAATAAGGGCAAGGTGTACCACGTTTTTCAGGCCCGACCGCGTCAGATGGCCCAAAAATCCCAAAGTGGACCACGCGAGTACCGCGCAAAACAAAAATATCGTTTGTTATCAGCATGTTAGAATAATA
>JAYQLI010000029.1:0-19501 GCA_038143065.1 Rhodospirillales bacterium
TCATGTATCCAGATACCTTTTCTTAAGCTGCCCAACCGCTTGGTGGGATATGCCAAACTTCTCACCAATGGTGCGCAGTTTTACGCCATCCTCACACATTAGCAGAATGGCCAATTTGCGCTTATCCATCGGAAACTTCTTGGCTGCACGTTTAAGAACGGCACACACAGTAGATTGATTTAATCCCATCTGTTTGGCGATCTGCTTTTGAGGCACACCATCGACGTACAATTTCGCTGCCAAGACCATACGACGTTTCGCCTCTTTCATGCCGCGATTGCTTTCCTCTGCACGATGCTCTTGGTATTTGCCCCACTTACGTTCTGCTGCCTTACGATCCATTGCCGCCTGGTTGCGGTATGCCTCAACGAGTGCGTCAGTCTCTTGAGTTTGCATTGCCATTAAACTGGTACTCCTGTAATTTCTGGGTTTTGTTTTTTATGCTCGATAACCCGATCCAGATAAGCTTTAATTTCCTTAAGGCCATCTGTTTTCGGCATGTTAGGATTGGCGATGTGCGCGTTACACAGATTTACTGCCATCTGAAGATACTTTAGTTCTTGATTGTCCGTCATTTTGCCTGTTTCTCCAATTTGCTGCGTATTGATCTAACCAACATACCGCGCAGATATGTTTTACGTCTTTTTCTATTACGGTAGCTTCTGCACCGCACTGCTCACACGGTTTCTTAATCATGCCAACTGATCCCCTACATGGCAACAAAACCAAGGCGTTTCGCCATTCATGTTGTGCCGATTAGGTATAACCTCAATCTCCCATGTTTGCCCTGCTTCTATGCCAAACATGCGCGTCATACGTTGGGTAATGACCGCCTGACCTAAACCGTCAGTGCGGGTCGCGAAAGCTGTATTATTCCACACTCGATGGATCACAACTTGTACTTTTTCTGTTTGCTGTTTCATATCTTCCTTCCGTTTAAGAATACATCATTTCTAATTTAGCGGTTGACAGCTTGTCAATCATATTATTATCACAGTGATATCTTTTTGGAGGTAGAAATGGAAACTACACAATTATTAGTTCGAATACGTCCAGAGGTGCATGAGGCACTGAAGGTACAGAAAGAACGATCACGCATGAGTAAGGCAGTTATAGTTGAAAACGCCTTGCGTGATTATTTAGCAAAACAAGGCATCCAAGTGGAGCAACCGAAAGCAGATGGTTAACGGACGAAACAAAGGGGCAGCCTGGGAACGCACTGTAGCAAAGATGTTATTCGATGAACTGGGTGTCGAATTCTCAAGGGACCTTCGGCAGTATCAGCAGTCTGACCTTGGCGATTTAATATGCGACGATCCAACCTTTCCGTTTGTGTTGGAATTAAAACGCTACGCCAAAGGTTATACCTATCAACAGGCATGGTGGGATCAGGTCGTCAAAGCAGCAGACGCAGCGCGGAAAGAACCCGTGCTGATCTATAAATTTGACCATAGGCCCATCTACGTCGTCATGCGTTTGCCGTTCCTAATGCAAGAAGAAAGCTATGATAATGAACGTGTCATTCTGACCTGGAGTGGCTTTATACAGATCGCAAGGAGACTTGAGTGATCCGCACAGATTTAACCAATGAACAATATCACGCACATCACGCGCTAAGTTCATCAGATGTAAAGGCAGCCGCAAAATCATTGGCGCATTGGAAAGGCGAAGAGCGTAAAGCGTCAGTTGCACTTGATATTGGCACGGGGTTTCACGAAATGACGTTGGAACCTGAGTTGCGCGGGCGTATCATACGCGGCCCAGAAACACGGCGCGGTGCAGCCTGGAAGGAAGCCAAAGCCGAAGCAGATAAAACAGGGCAGCTTCTCCTAACACAAGGCGATTATGACTTATGTAATGCAATGTCAGAAAGTGCATTACGCAATCCAACAATCGCCAAACAAGTGTACGACGATGATGCGCACATTGAAGAAAGCATTTTTGTCACATGCCCAATAACAAATCTGGAGCTGCGTTGTCGGCCAGATTTATACAACCCAACAAACGGCGTTGTGCTTGACTTAAAAAGCACCACAGATGCATCGCCGGATCGAGGCGGGTTTGAAAAGCATATATTCTCGTTCAAGTACGATTTGCAGGGTGCTTTTTATAAGTACTGTCTTGAATTAGAAAATATCACTGTGTCATACTTTGTACTTGCCGCAGTGGAAAAGACGGCACCTTATGCGTCATGTTGTCATGTCCTATCTGGTGAGGTGCTAGATCATGCGCATCGCAGAATGATGAAAATTCTGCATCGCATCAAACAGGCTAAAGAAGAAGGGGTCTACCCAACCGATTGGCCAAAATTTAACATGGTCCACCTACCAGAGTGGATGAAACTGCTAGAGGAAGAATAATATGCAGCACATAATGAATAATGTAGAAGCCTTGTGGCCTCGCATTAATACAACGTACAAATTTGACAGCCAAGAAAGCAAATCTGTCAGATGTGACCCAAAAAGACCCAGCAGCGGCATATGAGATGTCATTCCGTATGACTGCGGATCAGGCAAAGGAACTTTGGGGCAAGATGGTTGAAGCTTATAACTTGAAGAAACAAGCAGGTTGGCCAGATGTACCAAACAATCCGCTTAAAGAGGACGAAGGTTGCTACATCGGCAAGGCAAAGCTGAAGGGTAACTACAATGGAGAATTAACAAAAGGCGTTGCGCAGTTCGATAGTGGTGGAAATAAGTTGTCAGACGATTTTATGCTTACAACAGGCAGTAAGATAAACGTGGCAATCACCTTTGTACCGTACAACATGCGTGAGGCAGGTGTCTCAATGCGTCTACGCGCTGTTCAGGTTGTGGAGTACAAAGAAATGGAAGATGCCAATCCATTCGGTGCAGTAAACGGTTTTACAGCGCAGAAGGAAGACGATCCATTTGGTTTGCCGCCTACGCAATCTGAGGCACCAAAAGCACCATTTGATCCAGACATCGGGGACGAGATTCCATTCTAGTAAAACAAGGAAACCCCTGAGCCTACCACAAACTCAGGGGTTTCATACAATAACGAGCTAGAGGAGCAGTTACATGCCAAACATACATGATGTTGTAGGGAAAAGTAAATATCCCACAGCATATTGGTCTGAGTGGGGCCACATTATAAGAATTCAATACAACTTACGAGACATATCAGGGGAATATCATGGGCCATGCCCAAATTGCGGCGGTCATGAAAAGAAAGACGCAGATCGGTTCTGGATCAAAGAGGAAAATAGTGAGGTTAAAGTATTCTGTCGCAAAGGATGCGATTTCCGCGACTTGGTGGATCGCATGCGAGAAGACGGATGTTGGCCAAAACCTGAACCAGTAAAAACCTATAGAAAAGCCCGCAAAGAACCCATTTCCTGTGGTGCAAGGTCATCCATACTTGGAAAACAAGAAGGTCCCGATTTCCAACGCGAAGATCAATGGTGACATATTAGAAATACCTATCATTGACGTATCAGGTAAAACAATTGGTTGCCAAAAGATCGATGCCAAAGGCGGCAAGAAGTTTACGCATGGGATGAAGCAAGCGGGCGCATTTTCCGTCGTAGGGGGCAAGCTTGGAGATCGAGCATTTATCACGGAGGGTTGGGCAGACGCAGTCACGGTGCATCTCGCTGTAGGAGAGGCTGTAATATTCGGCCTAAACGCCAATAACCTACCGAAGGCCATCGATGCCATATTGGAGAAAAAGCCTGATCTAAAGATCGTCATAGCAGCCGACAACGATAAGTCCGGCATGAAGGCGGTAGAACAAGCGCGGGAAAAGCACGACGTAGATTTCAGAATTCCTACGGGGGAGCATAAAGACTTCAATGAGCTTTACCTCGCAGAGGGCCTCGATGCTGTCGTAGATGCGCTGAATAGAAAACCCGCTGAGATCGTCGCAGAACAAGCAAAAGCACCCGTAGAACAGCCGCAAGGCGATTTTGTCACGGATGCAAAAGGAAGGGTCGTATTCAATCACCACAATGTGCAAGAGGTGCTGAAGACGTTTGACGATTGGGATGGCGTGTTTGCCTTCGATGAATTTGCCCAACGCAAGATGGTCATGAAGCCCATACCTGGTACGTCAGGCAACCCTACAATGTTCAAGCCGCGCGAAATACGCGACAGCGACTATATCGACGTGCTGAGTTGGTTCAATCGTAATGGCTTCCCCAGTGCCGCCAAAAACACAATTATCGACTGCGTGGATACCGTATGTATGCTTGGTGTCATATCGCCAGTAAAACACTGGTTGGAAAGCTTGGCCGTTGAAGATGAAGATGATGACATACTAGAAGATTGGGCATTCCGTTACCTAGATGCGCAGACAGAAACGCACGAAGAAAAAGAGTATGTGCGTCAGGTTACGTCTAAGTGGCTGATATCGGCTGCTGCGCGGGCAATAGACCCAGGTTGCAAGTGTGATGCCGTACTGATCCTTGAAGGCTATCAGGGGGCAGGTAAATCAACTGCACTGCGCGTATTATCTGGCGATGATTGGTTTGGCGATGCATTGCCACCTATGCATACCAAGGACGCATCAGATTACATCAGAGGTAAATGGATCGTCGAACTGGCTGAACTGTCCAATGTCAATAAAGCTGAAGTAGAGATTGTCAAAGCTTTCGTCAGTCGCAGTGAAGAGCGATTCCGTCCAGCTTATGGTCGAAGTGAAATAACCTATCCGCGACAATGCGTCTTTGCAGGTACAACAAATAAATCAGACTACCTGCGTGACGAAACTGGCAACAGACGCTTTTGGCCAATTAAGGTTGGACGCAAGATCGACACCAAAAAGCTACGCGAAGATCGGGAGCAGCTCTGGGCGCATGCCGTGATGGCGTACAAAAACGGTGAGCAATGGTGGCTGTCAGGTATGGCAGAAGAAATGGCCCGTAAAGAGCAGGACAAGCGTCTGGCAGTCGATGAGTGGTTTGGCATGGTGGAAAACTACTGTGAAAACAAAACCGACGTATCAATAACGCAGATCGCTACCGATGCCATTGGCTTGGAGATTAAAGGGATCAGCCGCGCAGAGCAAAACAGAATAACAGCCATACTAGCGACGTTAGGCTTCTATCGTAATGGCAAATTTTCATCGGGGGATAAGAGGAACCAATCGAGATTTAGCAAGGGAGAAGAATATGCTGTTTGAGAGACATGTGACAGCGGAACGCGACACAAAGCAAGGCGTTGTGTATTACAAGGGTGAGCCAATCCATCCAAAGGTCATTGATGAGGTAGATGAGACAAAGCCTGATGAGGTGAAGATGCGAGAACTGCTCGATCAAGCCTTAGAGGATCGGGATAACCTGGTTAATGTGCATGACTTCAAGGTCGTTCCCGTGCGTAGAAGTGAAAAGGGCGCACTGCCGCATTTCCGCGTAAATGATCCTAATTATCAGGATAAACTGTTTGCGTTGGGTGTCACCCTGCACGACAGGTTCCGCGATTTGATGTACGACAAACTGCAAAGCGAAGGCAACGATTGGTTTCGCTCGTCAGTTTCATTTGATGGCATGGATAAATTTCAGTATGGGTCGTGCGATAAAGAAACCATGCTGGAAGGTTACAGACCGGACATCACAGTTTCGCATAAGGACGCATCCGTGAAGGGAAAGATTGCGCTAGAGGTCATCAATACTAGCCCGCCGTCAGAGGGTAAGAAAGAAGCCTTAAGTGAAGCAAACCACATCATACTGCGCCTGAATATTAAAGCTTATGCTGAGAGCTGCGCGTTAGATGGGTTTAACCCAACGGACAATGAAATAGAGCAATTCATATTAGCGAAAAGGTTTCGCCTACCCAGAACTGCAGATCGCAGTATGTTGCAGTCTGTGGTGCTTGTATGGACTGATCTGATCGCTGCGCAAGAAAAATACGCGCCTATATGCAGCGTCAGGATCGGCTTTGGTATGAAGATTATGCGCGTGAAAAACGACTTCAGATTTTGCGTGAAAAGGCGATTATGCACCAGTGTGGATCGTGTGAATTCAAATATCCATGCCCCTATGCATACTCGCCTAAATGCGGCCCTGGATACACGTTTTTGAAAGCGTCTGACCGTGCGTCTGACAATGCGTCTGACCGTGATTTTCGGGGGTAAAATTTGCAACCCCCTGAAGTGCGTCTGAAGTGCGTCTATGAGTCTGACTTTATAACGTAACTTTCTAGGTATATATAAGTATATGATATATAAGGGTTATTCAGGGTGGGTTGCAGGGATATTATTGTTAGACGCATTTATGGAGGGTATATATAATGATCCGTAAAGTATGTAAGGAAGTCAGACGCACAGACGCATTTGGTGGTTTAAGATGAAAAATGACATGTATAAATTACCTGATGGGGAAGTCTTGATTAGCTTCTCTGGTGGCAGAACATCCGGCTATATGCTGCATCAGATTTTAGAAGCAAATGGTGACCTGCCAGATCGGTGCAAAGTGATCTTCGCCAACACCGGACGCGAAATGCCAGAGACACTCGATTTTGTGCAAGAGTGTTCGCAGCGTTGGGCAGTGCCAATCACTTGGCTTGAATATCGACGCTACGACAACAAGGTTGCGTTTGAGGAAGTCAGCCACAACAGCGCGTCACGCAATGGTGAGCCATTTGAGGCTTTGCTATACAAACCATATTTGCCAAACGCTGTCGCTAGATTTTGCACTGCTGAATTGAAAGTGCGCACAATTAAGCGTTACCTGGTGAAACAAGGATGGAAGCACTGGTGGTCAACTGTAGGCATTCGCGCTGATGAAAAGCGTAGGATTAAGACGGGTCCGACAAAAGATCGTTGGGACTTCTGGTATCCACTAAATGACGCGGGTGCGACGAAAGCGACAGTGATGGCATTTTGGCGGCAGCAAGATTTTGACCTGCGTCTTTTCGGGCCTAACGGTGTTACACCAAAGGGAAACTGTGACGGATGCTTTCTGAAATCAGAGGCAACACTGGCAGCAATGTGGCGTGAACATCCAGACCGCATGCAGTGGTGGGCCAACATGGAAGAGCGGATCGGTGGAACCTTTCACAAGAATAGAAGTTACACTGAGCTTGGCGATTTTGTGGAACGTCAAGGTGATTGGATTTTTGATGATGAGGCATTTTTATGCCAAGCGGATGATGGAGAATGTACGGGATGAGTTCACACAGCCTAAAATCAAAACGCAGACACCCTGATGCAAAGCAGGGAAACATTTCAGGTATCGCATGTAACATTTGAGATATGCGATCACCCTGAGTATGGCGTTACCTTTGCATTAATTGCTGGAGATGCTATCACTGCAAAAGATCGTCGGCCATTGTTTAGCGGCCACATCACAAAGGGCATGTCAGAGGAACTAAGGGAGCTTGCCTTTCGCATTAGGCAGCTTGAAAAGAAATTATGATAGAACCAAACAAAACACGTTGGGCAGTGCATGAGCAAGATGATGTGCTGCGCATCTGGTACAACGGTGAACTTGTTGGTGAAGTTGAGGGTAAGGAATTTGCTTATCTGATCTTAGAATTAGCAAAACATCTGCGAGAACGATTGGCAAAGAAGATCGATCCATGATACAATTCGCGTGAGGTAAACATCCATCTCCTCCCTGATATGGACTTATACTCCCACTTGTCTCGATTTACCTCAAACTGGCCCTGCGCTTTGCGTGGGGCATTTTTTTGGTGTAAGCTTGGGGTGAGCTTTTCCACTACAGGGGGTGAGCTTTTCCATCGGAGGGTGCCTATGCGCATGTCAATCAAGTCAAACGCGCCTGAGCTGCAAAAGGCCTGGACGCACTGGTCAATAAACAGATGCCATTTGCGATATCCTTGGCGACTAACATGAGCATTCAGCGATCCCGTGATGAACACCTTCGCTTGGAATACCGCAAGTTTTTTGAGATGCGCAACAAAGCTTGGTTCAATCAGGTGCATTCGATCCGAAACAGCACGGCGCAGCATGTTCGCAGAACAGGTGTTGCACTGGCCGCTATTCAAAGATCGAGCTTGCCATCTCCGCCAGGGACCAGAAAGAAATCGGTCCAACGCGCGGCATTCTCAGATTTTATGGAGCAGCACGTTAATGGTGGTATAAAAATGGCTGTTGGTGGTGCAAATAATGTTGCGATCCCCATCACTGGAAACGTAACGCGTCGTAAAGGTGGCGCAAAGGCGGGTGCTGTAAATAAAGCATTTAGACCGAAAACCGTTATGGGATCCGGTAAAGGTTCCGTAATTGAGAGCAAGGGCAAAGAAGCTTCTTGTGCGCAAAGTTGGGCGCGGTGGCAAGCGTACTCAGGTTTTGTATACCTTAAAACGCGCGGTACAGATCAAAGGCGGGTACAATCCTGAACGCGCCGTTCGACGCGGCATGAACCAATTTTTCCAACCTATGATGAAACGTGCATTGATCCGCGCATTGAAAACCGCAAAGTTGCGCTGAACTTTTCCATCGGAGGGGTGAACTTTTCCATCGGAGGGGGTCTGAGCTTTTCCATCGGAGGGGTGAGCTTTTCCATCGGAGGGGTATTGCGTGCAAATTGACGCGGATCGCGTGCAAAATTGCGCAAAAAACGCGTTAAAATAAACGTCAAAAAAGCTTTGCATTGATATCAAATAGCTATATATTTAAGGGGCAAACGCTAATCGAAAGGTAAAAAAATGATTCGCAATATGTTGGAATTTTTCGCGGTAATTTTGTTTACAATCGCGATATTTTACGCGCCAAAACTTATTCAGATTTTGGGGTCGCTATAATGAATTATGAAACAATGGCCGCAATTGATGCATATAAAGAAGAGTTTTATTATTTTGCATATGAGGGTGAACAAGGTTCATTCATTGATTTGGCGCGTGAATTATTCATTGAAGACAATGGCGAAAAAGAAGCGCAAAAAATAGCATGGCAATATGTTTGCGGATATTTTGCCGCAATAAAACGTGAACTAAACGAAAGGTAAGACAATGAATAGAGTAGCAATAGAATTCCATGATTTTGACAATATGGATTTATTCCAGGCAATTTATGGGGTCGCGTCAATCAATGGATTTGATGATGTTTCTTGGCATAATGACGCGATGCCATGCATGGAAAGAGTATTTCAATTTGAGACAAAACCGAATGTAACGGTAAAAATTTGGATTGATTGGAAAAATCCTAATTATTCCGATTTTGCCGAATTACGAGAGTCGGGACAATGGAAACAAATTGCCATTGATGAACTAAACGAAAGAGACGATTCAATGTATTGTTTCCATTTTGACAGCGCAATTGATGCAATTCTGCATTTGCGCAATGTGATCAATAAATACGAATAAATCTAAACGCTAAACGAAAGGTACAAGACAATGGAAAATAAAGCTTACAATTTCGCGGGTAAATTAATTCGCGCGGGCGGTGATGCAAAGACAATCAAGGGACAAGACAAGGGATATTTCACCGCTATCATGTATATGACACCCCATATAACAATGGGGCAAAATCTATGCCCTATGGCCGAAACCGCGGGATGTTTAAAGGGATGTTTAAACACTGCTGGACGTGGTCAAATGAATAGCGTTCAAGAAGCGCGACAAAGAAAAGCTGAATTCTTTGTCGCGGATCGCGATGCATTTATGGCAATGCTATATGATGATATCCGTCGTTTTATTAACTATTGCCTAAAGAAAGATTTGAAACCGTGCATCCGTTTGAACGGGACAACGGATATCCGATGGGAAAACATTTGCTATAAGAAGCACACAATTTTTGAATTGTTTCCCGACGTGCAATTCTATGATTACACAAAAATAGCTAATCGCAGAAACATCCCGAATAACTATCATTTAACGTTTAGTTATTCGGCCGCAAATCCAATCTATGCGCGCCAAGTAAAAATTGCGTTGGACAATGGAATGAATATGGCCGTCGTGTTTCGTGACAAAGACACAATACCAGGCGAATTCATGGGGCGGCCAACGGTTGATGGTGATAAGAATGATTTGCGGTTTCTTGATCCGCAACATTGCATTGTTGCATTGTATGCCAAGGGGCAAGCGAAACGTGATCAATCCGGTTTTGTTGTTGATGCAATGCCATTGTATGCAATTGCTGCTGAATAAATGAAAGGTAAAAGACAATGACAGATAAAGCTTTAGAAATAGAGACAAAACAAATTGATCGCAGCATATGATGCCACAATTCAAGTTGATTGGCTTATTGGGATTGGTGGCTATATGGAAAAAAAAAGATTGGGTTTTATTGGTTTTTATCATGCATATGACGAAAGCATAAATGTTTTTCGTTCACGAGTTTTAAAAGCATATGACGCAATCAATAAAGCTTATGAAATTGGCCCGATGGTGAAATACAATCATCAATCACATTTGCAGAAACCGACGTGAATATGTAATGAGTGAAAAGATATTTAACGCGATTGTTTTAGCAATCATGGCAATACTAGGTTTAATACATGAATTGATTGGGACGTTATAACGTCCCTTTCTTTTTGTCTTTCGCGCGGTTTATCCGCGTTTTTTTGTGCCTTTCTGTCATTGTATACCAAACCTGGCAATTGTTCTCGATTGTACTGAATTAATACAATGGCATACAATTGCGGGTCCTTTGCATACAATTGCCCTGCGGGTACGCGCGAGGCGCGATTCATTTCTAGTGGTAGGGGTTATATAAGGGGTGACGCTAGATGTAGTCTTGTCAGGCCACACATGCTATTGTTATGATATCTTCGCACTAGAAGGGGCGAAAAATGGCATCTCAGAGCGAAATATCGTCAAAACTTGGAATAAATGTCGCAACATTTAAGGATTTTGTGGCGCGTGGCATCATCGAAGAGCGAGATCGAGGTCAGTATACCTTAGAAGAATGCGCAAAGCAGTATCTAAATCACCTTCGCGAGATTGCAGCCGGACGTATGACTACTGATGGTCTTAATCTTGCCGACGAAAGAGCGAGGTTGGCTAAGGAGCAGGCTGATGCCAAAGAGATGGAAAACATGGTAGAGCGCGGTGAGCTGCTCTATATGGATGATGTTATCAAAGACTTTGAGGATCAGTTGATGAACTGTAAGACAAAGCTTTTGGCGACACCAACGAAGATCGCTGCTGAAGTATTCGCATCCCGTGATGTGCAAGAAGTTCAGGAACTTATGGAAGAAGCAATTAAGGACGCATTAAGTGAATTGGTCGGATACCGTCAGAAAGACGCAGCGTAAGAAATTTCAGCAGCGTTTACAGCAGGCGATGCGTCGTGCGCTGAAGCCACCACCTAAATTGAGCGTGTCGGAATGGGCTGACCAGTATCGCCAATTGTCGTCGGAAAGTTCTGCTGAAGCGGGTAAATGGTCCACGCGTCGTGCTGAATATCAACGTGGCATGATGGATGCTGTCAGCGACCCGAAGATAGAGACTGTTGTCTTGATGACTGCCGCGCAGATCGGGAAGACTGAGTTGATCAATAATGTGGTTGGTTTTCATTCATCAGGACCCTGCTCCGATGTTGATTGTGCAGCCAACCTTAGAGATGGCACAAACTTGGTCAAAGGACCGCTTGGCTCCGGCGATCAGAGATACCCCTGTTTTGCATCAGAAGGTTGGCGATCCTCGATCCCGTGATGGCGGCAACACGACTTTGCATAAAGTATTCCCTGGTGGACATGTTACAGCGGCGGGTTCGAACAGTCCTGTCTCACTGGCATCTCGACCATGTCGCCTAATCCTGTGCGATGAGGTTGATAGGTATCCTCTTTCGGCGGGGTCGGAGGGTGATCCAGTTTCACTTGCGCGTAAACGTGCGACGACGTTCTGGAATAGAAAGATTGTTTTGGTGAGTACGCCAACTGAGAAAGGTGCATCTCGGATTGAGCAAGCTTACGACGAAAGTGATCAACGTAAGTTCCACGTTGAATGCCATGATTGCAAAGAGTGGCAGGTTTTACAGTGGTCTAACGTAAAATGGTCGAATAGCGATCCACGCACTGCTGAATACACATGTGAGCATTGTGGATCGTGTTGGAGTGATGCGGATCGATATAAGGCGATAAGGTACGGTGAATGGCGAAAAACGGCAGATGGCGATGGAAAGACAGCAGGTTTTCACCTTTCCGCGCTTTATTCTCCTTGGACATCATTAGAAGAAATCGTGAGAGACTTCATCGCATCAAAGCGCGATCCCATGCGACTAAAGACGTGGGTAAACACGACACTCGGCGAAACATGGGAAGATCAAGGCGAGACACTTGATGAATACGATCTTATGTCGCGGCGTGAAGATCATGGCGATGAACTGCCTGAAGATGTGCTTGTTTTGACTGCTGGAGTGGATATTCAGGATGATCGTGCGGCTGTTGAGATCGTAGGTTGGGCCGAGGAGAGCGCAGCTATAGTCTGTTTTACGATGAATTCTATGGTGACCCATCTACTAAGGATTTCTGGAACGTACTCGATACGACGTTATTACAATCGTTCAAACATCCGTTATCTGGCGATATGGTGATTAGATCGACCTGTGTGGACAGTGGCGGTCACTACACGCAACAGGTTTATAATTACTGTAAGACCAGGGCGGGACGCAGGATATTCGCGATTAAGGGTGTTGGTGGTGAAGGTAAACCAATCATTGGACGGCCAACCAAGAATAACATTGGTAAGATTAATCTATTCCCTGTCGGTACAGATACAGCAAAAGAGCTTATATTTGCTCGATTACGGATCAAAGACTTTGGACCGGGATTTTGCCACTTTTCGTCGCAGAATTCTGACGAATATTTCCGCATGCTGACCTCAGAAAAGAAGGTAACGCGTTATTTTAAAGGCCGTCCAAAGCGTGAGTGGATTAAGATCTGGCAGCGAAATGAGGCTTTAGACTGTCGCGTATACGCAACCGCAAAGATTTAGCCTTCTGAACATAAATCTAGATGTTGTTGCAAAACATGCACAAAATAGGGTACAATCGGACCAAATGCAGCCAAAACGTCGCCCTGCTTTGCCTCGGCGTAATTCGTTCGTTCATGGGTATAAATAAATATGGCTAATCTTTTTGACGCTGCGAATGCTCCTGAAGGAGAACCAACTGAGATTGTTGTTGGTGACTTTATCCAATGGAAGAAAGCATTAATAGCTCAGGATTACCCAACAGCCACGCACTCTGCTGAATATGTCGCTCGATTACTGGCGGTGGTTCGAATGAGATTAAGTTGGCTGCCACTGAGACTAACGGTTACTATCTCTTCACTGTAGACAGCACGACATCGGCAGAATTTGCTGTAGGTCGCTATCACTGGCAGCTTGAGATTACGCAAACGTCATCCGGCAATAGATTGGTTGTTGAGCGTGGTGAATTCGAGGCGATCCCCGACTTAGACGTAAATCAGTCTGATCCACGCAGTCATGCAGAAAAGATGGTGCCATTGATTGAGACTGTGATGGAAGCGAAGGCCGCAGGCGGTGATGTTTCATCATACAGCATCAACGGGCGTTCCGCTAACAAGATGACCTATGCTGAATTGATAGAGGCTAGGGATTACTACAAGGCAGAGCTGAATCGACATCGTCGGGAAGAACTAATTAAGCGCGGCAAAGCAAGCTCAAACACAGTCAAGGTGAGGTTTATTTGATGGGGATTTTTTAGATTTATTCACCCGACAGAAGAAACAGCCTCGCCAACGTAACTACGCTGCTGCCGCCAAAGGGCGGCTTTTCGCTGATTTTATCGGGTCTAATCGGAGTGCTGACAGTGAAATCCGTTGGGCTATTCGTGATATTAGAAATTGCAGTCGTGATCTTGAGCGAAATAATGAATACTTCCGTCGTTATCTTCAGCTTCTTCGCACTAATGTCGTAGGAGAAGGTGGTTTTAACCTACAGATCAAAGCAAGAAACCCAGACAATAGCTTAGATCGTCCAGGCGCAAACATTGTTGAGGGTGCATGGAAAGAGTTTTCACGCATTGGTGGATGTACTGTTGATGGCCGGATGTCGATGATTGATCTGTGTAATCACGTCATTACGGGTATGGCGCGTGATGGAGAAGTGTTTCTTCAGGTCGTAAAGGGTAACTATTTACGCCACGGGATTGCCGTTCAGATCATTGAGCCAGATCGCGTTGACGAAGAGAAGAATGAGTTAGCACCAAACGGCAACCAAATTCGTATGGGTGTTGAGCTAGACAATCGCACTAAGCGTCCTATCGCTTATCATGTGCTGACATATCACAAAGGTGATTATGATTATATGTTACCTCAGAATGAGCGGAAGTATGAGGTAATTCCTGCCGATGAGATGATGCACATCTATCGTGTTGAGCGGGCAGGTCAAACGCGCGGTGTGCCTTGGTCAGCCGCCGCTCTCTCGTCCCTGAAGATGCTCCACGGGTATCGAGAGGCTGAATTGGTCGCCGCGCGTACCGCTGCTGCGAAGATGGGCTTCTTCACATCTCCAGCGGGTGACGGATTTACCGCTGACGGATTTGATGATGAGGATAACACGGTTCCAATCTTTGATGCGGAAGCTGGATCGTTCCATCAATTGCCAGCGGGTGTATCTTTCCAAGCATTTGATCCTACACACCCAACCTCTGCATTTGCTGACTTTGAGAAGGCAATTTTGCGTGGGATCGCGGGTGGATTAGGTGTTAGCTATACCTCACTGGCTAACGACCTTGAGGGGACGAGTTATTCATCGATCCGTCAGGGGCGCCCTCGAAGAGCGTGACTTCTATAAAACCATGCATCGCTTCATGATTGATCACTTCCTTGATCCGTTTTACCGTATGTGGCTTGAGCATGTTATCAACTTTAACTTCATTCCAATTTCTGGTGGCCAGAAGTTTAATAAGTTTAGCATGGATGTTTCATGGCGTGGTCGCGGTTTCCAGTGGGTTGATCCACTGAAAGAGATCAATGCTGCTGTTGTCGGATTGCAGAATGGTATCCTTAGCCACTCTGACATTGCCGCCAACTATGGTCGTGATGCTGAAGAGACGTTTGCACAGATTGAGCGTGATCAAGAGACAGCAGCTCAGTTCGGCTTAAACATGGCCTATCAACCGTTTGGCGATAAGCTTCCAGTTCCAGCGGAGGGCGAAGATGTCGAACAAGCCGACTAGCGGAATGAAGACAGAGGCGCAGCGTGGCCTCGATTGGCGTAAGGAATTTGGTCGCGGCGGCACCGAAGTAGGCATTGCCCGTGCGCGTGACATCGTCAACGGTAAGAATTTATCAGATGATACAGTGAAGCGGATGTATTCATTCTTCAGCCGTCATGAAGTTGACAAGAAGGCTGAAGGTTTTCGCCCTGGAGAAGAGGGCTTCCCGTCAAACGGCAGGATCGCCTGGGCTTTGTGGGGCGGTGACAGCGGTTACTCATTTAGCCGTAAAATTGCAGAACGTCTGAAGAAAGAGGATCGCACTATGCAAGATATGGATGAATCTGATACTATATCCCCAGATATTGAGGATGAAACAATGACTGATGAAGTTCGTGCGGAACCTGATGAACTAAGCGTTGGCGACTTTGTGAGCTGGGATAGTTCAGGCGGTGAAGCCTATGGCAAGATCGAACGGATTGAACGTGACGGTTCTATCGACGTTCCAGATAGTGATTTTACGATCAACGGTGATGCAGATGATCCTGCTGCGTTGATTGAAGTATATCGCGAAGGCGAGGACGGTTATGAGGCTTCTGGTCGCATGGCTGGTCACCGTTTTTCTACGCTGACTAAAACAGCGGAGCGCGGATACAAAGATAATGAAGAGATGCGTTTTGCCCGTGATGAAATGAAAACACGCGGCATGATGTTCGACTCAAAGGTAATCGACGAAGAAAAGCGCACGGTTCAAATCGCTGTATCCAGTGAAGAACCAGTTGAGCGTAGCTTCGGCACTGAAATTTTAGATCACAATGAACGCAGCATTGACCTTAGCTTTGCGCGTTCAGGCACTATGCCATTGTTGTTGGATCACGATCCGCGTCAACAGATTGGTGTAGTTGAAGATGTTCGCCTCGATGGCTCGGCACGCCGTTTGCGTGCGACGGTTCGTTTCGGAAGAAATGGGCTTGCCAAAGATGTGTTCGAGGATGTTGTTGATGGTATCAGACGCAACATCTCTGTTGGCTACCAAGTCAACTCAATGGTCGAGGACAAGACGGGTAGCTACCGTGTTGATAATTGGCTACCAATGGAGGTATCCGTTGTCGGAATCCCAGCAGACAGATCAGTCGGCGTGGGACGCTCTGCAACAGATGCGCCACCCGCACAACCCAAACCTGAAACTCTTATTAAGGAGCCTACTATGACTGATGAAGTTCAAGTAGACGTAGAGGCGGTACGCGCAGAAGCAGCACGTTCCGCAGCTAAAGACACTGCCGAAATGTATCGCCTAGCAGCAAAGCACAACAAACGCGATATGGCAGACGAAGCGGTTGCAAATGGCCGTTCACTAGCGGAATTCCGTGGTGAATTGCTAGAAGCAATCGGAAACCAGCCACTAGATACACAAGAGATTGGCCTAACAAAGAAAGAAGTTCGTAACTTCTCTTTGATGAAAGCAATCCGTGCAATGGCGAACCCAACAGACCGTAATGCACAAGCGGAAGCAGCATTCGAGTTTGAAGCAGCACAAGAAGCAGCGAAACGTGCTGGCGCAGACCCACAAGGTCTATACATGCCACACGACGTTCTACGTTCTTGGAACCAGCGTGATCTGAACACATCAGACGACAGCGCAATGGTTGCAGAAGCGTATCGCGGCGGTGACTTCATTGACGTACTACGCAACGCATCATCAGTGATGCAAGCTGGCGCGACAATGTTGACAGGTCTATCAGGCGACGTAAAAATCCCTAAGAAGACAGCGGCTTCAACAGGTGCTTGGATCGCAACTGAAGGTGGCGCATCCACTGAGAGCGAACCAACATTCGGTCAGGTCACAATGTCACCAAAAACAGTTGGTGCATTCACTGACATCACACGCTTGATGATGATGCAATCTTCACTAGACATCGAAAACCTAGTTCGTGCTGACCTTTCAGCAGGTATCGCACTAGCAATCGATAGTGGCGCATTGTCAGGGTCAGGTTCATCTGGTCAGCCAACAGGTATTTCGAATACTTCAGGCATCAACGCACCAACATCTTTCGCAGCAGCTAACCCAACATTCGCAGAAGTAGTTGCGATGGAAACAGCAGTTGCAGAAGATAACGCGCTATTGGGCAACCTAGCGTACATCTTGCCAGCAAGCATGGCAGGCGCGTTGAAAACAACAGCAAAAGACGCTGGCTCAGGCCAGTTCGTTTTAACTGGTGGTGAGATGAACGGATACCGTGCAATCGTATCTAACCAAGTCACAGCAGGCGACCTATACTTCGGTAACTTCGCAGACTGCTTGATTGGTATGTACGGTGGCTTGGACATCACAGTTGATCCATACACTGCATCTACATCAGGCACAGTGCGCATCGTAGCGTTGCAAACTATGGACGTAGCAGTACGTCACGCAGTTAGCTTCGCATACAACAACGACGGCGCATAATGCTAACGTGGGGCGGCCTTGCCGCCCCCTCTTCTGAGGGGTCAAAAATGAAGTACATCATTCTAAAATCATGTGTCGCAGCGGGCGCATCGTAAAGGCTGGCGAGATTGTTGAGCTAGGAGCAGATGAAGCGGCTTCGTTGACGGCCTATGGGCGAGTTGCCGTGGC
Source organism: Rhodospirillales bacterium (assembly GCA_038143065.1). Classification (GTDB taxonomy): domain Bacteria; phylum Pseudomonadota; class Alphaproteobacteria; order Bin95; family Bin95; genus VMCJ01. The sequence goes on from JAYQLI010000029.1 coordinate 17,663, forward strand.
ACCAGAGGCAAAGCCTACTGCTGCTTCGACAGATCGCGCTGCAAAGCCTAAATCAACACGGGCGAAGAAATGAAGATTAAGTTAATCAAAGATGCAATCATTCACGGCATTCCGTCAAAAGCTGACAGGGTTCATGAGGTGATTGATAACGTAGCGCAGAAATTAATCAATCGAGGTTATGCCATTCTAGATGATGGTGAGCCTGAAGTAGAACAGGAAGAAGCTGACAATGGCGATTACCACTGGCGAATGACTTGTCATTCATGTTCAGCACTGATGATTTTGCCACTACGGTCACATATCGCCGCAAGCCAGGTTTGGGCGATAGTTCTATTGATGGGATATTTTGATAACGAGACAGTTCCGGTTGATGCAGGGGGCATGGCCTTAGTTCATCAGGAGCAGCCTCGATTAACGTGTAAGACAACTGACGTTCCTTACATCGCAGAAGATGATTACTTCATCATTAATACTGTTGAATATAGAGTTGTGGCTTGGGTTCATGACGGCACTGGCGTAACAACTATACATTTGAAAAACAGTAATGGCGCACGTTAGACGACAGATTAGAGATAAGGTTGCGTCGATACTTCGAACAAACGTGAGTTTGGTTAAGAAGCGCGTTTATACTACACGGGTTCACCCACTTAATGAAGAAAATTTGCCTGCTATAAGCGTTTATACAGGTTCGGAATTGGTCCAACGGCTAAATGCTGGTGTGACTGATGTATCTAGGGACTTAACATTAGACATTGATATTTATGTGCGAGAGACGCGTAATTTTGATGATGATGTTGATGCTATCGCTGTTCAAATTGAAGAGGCTTTGGCAGATAATTTCACCCTAGATGGTTTGGTCAAATATTCTGTTCTAACATCTACAGAAATTAGATTTGACGGTGAGGCTGACCAAATTCTTGGTGTGGCTAAGATGACATACTCTATCAGATATGTTACAGCATTAAATGATGTAGAAGCAGCCAAATAGAAGGAGAACACTATGGCTACTTATTTCGGATCGGACGGGAGCTGCAAGGTGGTCACTTCTGGTGGCTCTCCTGCTTCTTTGGGTGAACTATTAAGCTGGTCACTAACAATGACAGCCGACACAGTTGACTCAACTACTATGGGGCGACACAAACCGCACATACGTTGCCGGATTGGCAACAGGTACAGCAAGCCTATCACTTTACTGGGACCCAGATGACGCAGCTCAGTCTGACCTAGTGCAGCGTGATAGCGTTGACGCTGAATTCTACGGTGAAGGTGAAACATCTGGCGATACAAAGTACACTGGTACTTTCATCGTCACATCGGTTGCGCGTGGCTCTACACATGATGGTTTAGCGACCCTCGAAGTAGAAATGCAGCTTACTGGTGCGCTTACCGCGAGGTGCGGTTGCCTAATGTCTATTACGTCAAAGATTGAGCGGGTTTCTGGCGAATATAAGACAATGGAAGTCCCTGAGTGGGTGGTCGATGGCAAAGCCACTCAAAATATTCTATACAAATTTGACGGTTGGCGAGAGTAAGAAAATCGCCAAGCGTCACCCTAACTTCATGGAAAATATCACCGATTCAGAGGTGCAAGTCTTTATCATCATCAGAAGGCTATGGATGAAAAAGGCGATGCATTGTTTGATATTGGAGATAAGAACTGGTTTGACAAAGAAGACCCTCTTCTCATTCAGCGTATTGTCGCGCCAATGATTGTTAGTCAGTCTGTGGAGGAGCAGGAAAAACTAAGGGACGACCCATTCAGAATGAATGTAATTACCCTGGCAGAGAAATTAGGCAAAACGATAGCTGAGATTGATCAAATGCCAATGAGTGAGTACA
>JAYQLI010000030.1:0-54065 GCA_038143065.1 Rhodospirillales bacterium
GCAGCATTCGGAGTCATTAAATCGGCTATCTCCAATTCTAAGGAATTGGCCGATTGTGCTAAATCTATCGCTGCCTTTGTTGGTGCTGAAGAAGACCAAAAGCGAAAGCTGAAAAGCGTAAGAAAGTCCTTTCAATAAAGCTCCTTGGCAAAGACGCCAACGATTTTGAAGAGTTCTTGGCGCTAGAAAAAATACAGCAAAAAAGGTTGCCCTCCAGTCGCATATGCGCCTGTTTGGAAGGCCAGGAATGTACGATGCCTGGGTGGAATATCAGGCCCAAGCCCGTAAGGCTCGTAAGGAAGCCCAGCGAAAACGTGAGAAAGAACGGCAGGAACTAATCGAGGTTCTAACTTGGATTTTCATCGTGCTCGTTGTCTGGGGCGGAGCAGGTTACGGCCTGTATTACTACCTCACAGGTTAAAATCATGGCCATCGATAAATCCAATGAAATGCAACAAACCCCGCCGAACCCCAGACGGCCCTAAGAAGTTTGTTGTGAAGGCATGTGAAGACGGCAAGGAAAAAGATCATCCGCTTTGGCGATCCGAACATGCGGATCAAGAAATCAAATCCTGAACGCCGTAAATCGTTTCGTGCGAGGCACAAGTGCAAGACTGCAAAGTCAAAACTCAGCTCGGTATTGGTCCTGGCAAAAACTGGTGATCTCATGGCTAAAAACTCACTCGTCGGAAACATCAACAAACGTCAAAAGGCTGGAAAAGCCGTTCAAAGAAAAACAGCACAGTCAGCCCAAAAGCATATGCAGACATGAAAAAGGGCTGGCAAAAAGAAGAAGGCTTAGTCATGAGCGAAGACCGACTGCAGCGTATTGAGGACAAAGTGGATCAAATGGCTCAAGCAATAGTGGCAATGGCTCGAATGGAAGAGCGCATGATCACCGTGTTTAAGCGTCTGGATGCATTTGATGCCGCAACAAAAAAATCGACGAGCGCATGGACGAAGCTGAAGAAGCAAGCGATCGCACGTGGTCAAAAGATTGCCTTTGCAGAGCGTCTATTTTGATGGTCCTATCAGGCGCAGTTGGCCTAGCTTTTATTTACCTGAGATAGTCAATGGACGAACCAGTTAAATACACTGATAAGCAAGAAGCATTTCTCGAATGCATTGATGTCTGAGGCACGAGGCAACATCGAGCAGCCATGGATATTGCTGGTTATTCAAAACAACAAAGAGTTCAGAGGTGGTCGGGCCACTAAAAGACGACATTATAGAGAGAGCCTCAATGATGCTTGCTCTGAACGCACCGAAAGCCGCATTCGGGATCGTTGATGTCCTCGATGATCCATCTGCGCTGGGTGCAAGAAATGATCTCAGGCAGCACGTGAGGTGCTTGATCGATCTGGAATTGTGAAAAAGGAACAGGTCGAGGTTACGACAAACACGGAGAGGCTTGTTTGTCTTACCTCCCGAAAAACTGGCGATGACGTGGCAGAATAAAAAACGACCCGAATGCAACGGCAAAAATTCCATTGCCTACAAGGCAAGTGATGACGATCCGTTGGTACTTGTCCCTGACGAGGAGAGGTTGGAATGGGTTGAAAGGCCATGGATCACTTGATCAAGGACCAGCAGTCGTCGGGTGGCTGCGTGGCTGGTGGAAAAACAGGCGAAAAGATTTCGCATCAAGGTATCTGAATATCTGGCGAGAGCACCGTGGCTCATCATCAAAACAAATCAAAAACTTAACAAACAAGCAAAACAAAAAAGCCAAAGACAAGCCAAGAAAAAAATTAGCTAGCTGTCAGACGGAAAAATTAGAAGCCAAACGCCGTCTGACAATGTCGGAAAAAAACTTGCAAAACTTGAAGGCAAGGAAGAACCAGAACAATCGGTTTCGGATATTTAGATTTTAATGCAATCAAGCAGGCGGCACAGCAACAGAGATCATATTCCAACCGAATCCTGGGCCTCAAACGGACTTTTCTCGCAGCATCAGAACGAGAAGTGTTGTACGGCGGATCGGCGGGTGGTAAAAGTTTCGACTATTGGCCGACCCCTTGCGCTATTTTCGAACCCGAACTTCAACGGATTGATCCTACGTCGCACCAATGACGAATTACGGGAATTGATTTGGAAGAGCAGGGAACTTTATCCGAGGGCATACCCTGGGGCCAAATGGCAGGAGAAAAAATCCCAGTGGACGTTCCCGAGTGGTGCCAAATTGTGGATGACCTTTCTCGAAAGAGACGAAGATTGCCTTCGCTATCAGGGTCTTTCATTTTCCTACATTGCCTTTGACGAATTAACACAACATCCAACGCCCATTTGCTTGGAATTACATGCGATCACGGCTACGGACCACCGATCCTGATCTACCAATTTTACGGAGAGCGACAACGAAACCCTGGAGGTCCTGGCATCACGGATGGGTGAAACGAATGTTTATTGATCCTGCGCCAGCAGGGAAATCGTTCGCAGCAACCGACATCGATACCGGAGATACGCTTCAATACCCAGCTGGCCACGAAAAAGAAGGCCAACCTCTATTCCAACGCCGCAGGTTTATTCCGCCAGCCTTAAAGATAACCCTTATTTGCAACAAGGTGGGCAATACGAAGCGAACCTTTGTCTCTGCCAGAGATGCAGCGGCGGCAACTTTTAGAGGGTGATTGGAACATCGCTGACGGCGCAGCGTTTCCTGAGTTCCGAACTCCGTTGTTCACACGATGGAACCGTTCGATAACCCTCAGATTGGCGCTGATTTAGAAGCTGTGATTATGGATATTCAAGTTATTCTGCAGTTCATTGGTTTGCTATCGACCCAAGTCTTTGAAACGCTTTACGTCTACCGTGAATTGTATCTATCAAAGCATACGGGACGAGACCTTGCTAAGGCTATCTTGGCTGCGGAAGCAGGTGAAAAAGTCAGTTACGGCGTATTTTGGATAGCAGTTGCTGGCATAATCGTGGCCAAATTGGACCGTCTATTGCCGAAGAAATGATTCCGAAGGCTGTAGATGGCGTCCGAGCGACCGATCAGCGGGAGCACGGGTTGCTGGAAAGAACAGGTTTCACCGAATTACTAAAGATCGATGAAGATACGGAACTGCCTGGCATCGTTTTCTTTAATACATGCCGCCAAATCATCTCAGATTTACCCGTAATTCCCTCTGATCCTCGTGGAAGCGACGACATCGACCCAAGATTATACTTCAAGCGATCACGCATATGACAGCGTGAGATACGGAATAATGAGCCGGGACCAAGGGCATTTTTCACCCTTCGATAACGGCAGAGGCGTTCCTGAACAACGCTGGCAACCTTCCGATACAATATTTGGATACTAAGCATGGCCTTAATGGACAAACCCGATCCCGTAGATGCGGAACAATCGACCGAAACGGACGCTGTACTGGCGTTAGAGGAAGATGGTGACGTTGAGGCGGAGAATAACAGACCTTTCTGGTGTCTCTGGTTTCATTCAATCACAGTTTCAGCGGTCAAAAGACCGTCGTTTGTATGGATGAAGAGCGCCAATTCGGTGGATACGGTCATGGTTCGTAACTATCGTGGCATCTATGGCACCGATGTGCAGTTTACTGACACAGAAAAGTCAAAAGCCTCTGTCAAAATCACCAAAACTAAGGTTCTTGCAGAGCCTATGCGCAGCTGGTCGATGTTCGGTTCTTGCCGGAAGTAAGTTTCCGATCGGTATTGATCCCTCGTAGGTTCCTTCAAACGTTGCTGATGCGGTAAATTAGTCGACCCAAACGCACTGACAGCTGAAAAGTACAAGAAAAGATCGGCATCGATTACTCTGTACCACGCAATATCATGCGTCCTGACGTGGCTCGTGACCTTGGCATCTACAAAGACAAAATTGATCCCCCATCAAAGATGAATTGGAGATGGGGCCTGAGGCAAAATCCTGGCTCAATCACCTACGAACCAGCCAATCGTGCAGCTCAGATGCTCGAAAAGAAAATGCACGATCAGCTTGAGGAAAGTGACGCATCAAAACACCTGCGATCAGTCGCATTTGAGTGCTCATTACTAGGGCAGGGCATCATTAAAGGGCCATTTGCCTACGATAAAGAATATCCTCGCTGGGACTCCAGAAGGAAATTATGATCCAATCGTAGAAACAATCCCTCGTGTTGAGTACGTGAGTGTTTGGGATTTTTATCCCGATCCTGATGCTCGCAACATGGGTGAGGCCGAATACACGATCAACGGCACTGATTAAACCGTACGCAAATGCGTACGTTGAAAAAGCGTCCATTCTTTCGTGAAGAAAGCATTGAATTAGCGATCGCCTATGGCTCTAATTACGTTCGTGAATACTGGGAAGATACGTTTGGATGAAAGTGGGCTGGTGGATCAGCTGACCGCTTTGATTCTTTGAATATTGGGGCATTTGATGACAGTGAATTGGCCGAAGAGGCCGATTTTGACTTCCAAACGAATACGCTGACCGTGACCAATCCAAGTCAATGTTTGGATTTGTAACGGGCAGATTTTGCGGCTGGTTTCAACCCATTTACGCCAGTCCGCATTCCATATTCCGCAGTTCCTTACGAGCTGCAAATCCATACAGCTTCTTTGGCATCGGCGTTGCAGAAAATATGGAAGACACGCAGCTTATGATGAACGGTTTCATGCGAATGCGTTGATAATGGCGCCCTGTCTGGAAACCTTTTAATCGAGATTGATGAAACAAATCTGGTCGCCGGGTCCAGGACCTTTCGATCTACCCAGGAAAAATCTTCCGCAGACAGGCAGGAAGCCCAGGCCAGGCCATACACTCGACTCGTTTAAGAACGTGGCGCCTGAACTTTTTGATGATGTTTGATAAGGCTCGACAGTTATCTGACGAAGCCACTGGTATTCCATCTACAGCCACGGTGTTGGCGGAGTGATGGGGTAGGGCGCACGGCATCAGGAATGTCGATGTTGATGTCTGCGGCTGCCCAAAACATCAAAGCAGGTTGTCCGCAATATCGACGACTATCTGCTGTCACCTCTGGGCAAAGCTCTCTTTGCTTTCAACATGCAATTCAACTTCGATCAGGAATACACGAAGGGCGATCTGGAAGGTCGGGCACGAGGCACTGAAAGCCTGATGCGCAACGAGATCGAAGTCAAAGCCTTATCCGGTTCACACAAATGGCACAAAACCCAGCAATGGCTCCATTTGTGAAATACGATTATATTTTGCGTGAACTTGCAGCATCTATGGATTTAGACGAGGACCTGATCCTTAACGATCCAGCGTGTTGCTATAATTCAAGCCAAGATGATGGCTGAAATTCAGGCATTGATGCCACAGCCACCTCAAGCCGCAGAAAAGGAAGCTGGTCCATCAGTCCAATGACCCAACTGGGAACTGGCGGTGGCAACGTAGCACCAGGTAACGCACCGGAGCCAGGCGCCGAAGGTTTCACGGGCGAAGGTGGTGGAGACAATGGTGGCCAACAGCCACAGCAACCCCCGTTCAGTAATGGATAAATCAATATATCGAGCACTTCTGCCGCTCGTCCGAGACAAAGAGCAGATGGATCGCTCCTGAACTATACGCAAACGCTCGAATAGACTCCGCTCGTGAGCAGCTGGAGATCACGAGAGACCACCACCGCATGATCGAAATCTTCAAGGCGCAGTCGCTGAACCTACGCAGACTTGAAACGCTTCGAGACGAAGTCATTGAGGGATCAAAATAATGGAAAGCCTAAAAGAAGCCCGTAAAGGCATTCGCACACAAGCAGGTCAGGACATGGCCAACAAACGCTTCCAACTCGATCGCAAGAAAGCCGACGAGAACGGTGATGGTGAACTGACAAAGTACGAGGAAGCGAAAGCCGAAGCCGTACAGAAAGCGAAAGCAGATGGCGAATTGGTCGAAGATGAAGCCGTACCTTCTATGGCTCACGGTGGGATGCCTTGCGGGATGGACGATGGGATCATGGTTGAACCAGAAACTGGAAATGAAATTCCAATCGGTTCTTCAGCAGAAAATGTCCGAGACGACATCGAAATAATGATCAGCGAGGGCGAGTACGTCCTACCAGCCAACGTCGTCAAATGGCATGGATTGAAACACATTATGGATATGCAAACCGAGGCTGAGATGGGTCTGATGGGCGTTTGCTGATGGGCTTATCCAGTACGTCGAAGAAGAAACCGTTGACGTTGACGACGGCGACGAAGGTGACCTCCGACGACGACGAAATTATCGAAACACCCGATGGAAATGAAATCGAGGTGACGAGTTTTGAGGTCGAAGAAAACGACCCCGAATATGAGGAAACCGAGGAATACGCTGACAGCGATTACGGCTCAGGAGCCTTACGGCACGATGGTGAAGCAAAAATACGCATTCATCGTGTGATCTAACTGGGCGACCCGAAAGGCCCCCAAAGGTAAATCAATGGCAAAATATAAATAAGCAGGGTCTCGATGTTCTTGAAAAAAAAGATTGAGGCGGCAATGGCAAAAAACAACCACAGCAGGTACAAGAAATTGAACCAGTCGATGCAGAGGACGCATCATTTAAGAAACGATACGGCGATCTTGCGTCGACATTCACAAACAATTGATGCAGCAAAAAGATGGCCAAATCCAACAATTACAACAGCAGTTGGATCAGGCCGCAAAAGGCCAAATCAAGTTTCCAAAGACCGATGAAGAGATTGAGGCGTGGTCAAAAAATATCCTGACGTCGCACGAATTGTTGATACGATCGCAAGGAAACGGGCAGGGGAAGCCTTGGAAGAAGGCGAAAAGCGGATGGAGAGTTTGAAGAAACTTGAGCGCAATTTGACCCGCAAAGAAGCTGAACAGCAGTTGATGAAGCTGCATCCTGACTTCATGAAAATTAGAGCAACACAAGATTTTCATGATTGGGTAGCGATGCAACCTGCTTACATTCAAGACGCACTCTATAAAAACAGCACAGATGCAATGGCTGCAAGCAGAGCTAATCGATTTGTACAAAGCCGATAAGGGCAAGAAAAAAGGCAAAAGCATCAGCGGCTCAAGCTGTTGGGCGCACCTCCTCATCCGCTCCTGCAAATACCAACTCAAAACGCAAGTTTACCGAAAGTCAGGTGTCTAAGATGAGCGAACGAGATTATGAGAAAAACGAAGAAGCCATCATGGAAGTCCATGAGAAACGGCACCCTTCGTGTATGATTTGTCGGGCGGTGCCCGATAATACACCCCAGCAGTCAGGCCACCTTCGGGTCTACCCTGATCGCTAATTTTCCAGAAGAACTATGACGACAGTCTACCAGTAAGGCGAGGCCCGTCTATCAAGTGAAAAGTATATACACACTCGTATATACGCACCCTCAAGTTCTTACTGCCACGCAAGTCCTCTTTCTGAATTGAACGGCCATTTGGCCAGCCATTTCAAAGGAGACAACGTAACAATGGCATTTCCATAAAGCTGCAGGTTATGGAAACCTTCCAAACGGAAATTTTCCAGCATCATCTACTCAAAAAAGGTCCAGCTAGCGTTCCGAAAGCAACGGCAGTCGTTGCGACATCACTAACTCCGATTATTTTCGGAGAGATCGTCTCAAGGCGCAACAGTGAAAATCATCAAGGAACCTGAAATTTCGGTCACAGTCTTACAAACGTGGCACCGCAATCTCACCAGGACCTTGATGATGAAGACTTCTCACTTGTCATCGATAAGGCGAACTACTTTGCCTTCAAAATTGACGACATTGAGGAAGCACACTCTTAATAAATGGGAGCTTTTAGGTAACCCTAATCGAAAAACTGGGTGAATTGCTGGAACCCCCTAACGTTTAAGTCGAGGGCAATCAGCAGCCAAGCCTCGAAAGAGGAAGGTTCAACGACCATTCCGAAAGGAAGTAGGATCAAGCGATCCGAAGCGCCCAGCCCTGATAATTTCAGGGTGATGATATGGTCTTCTCTGCATGGAAACATGCAGCAGTTCATAAGAGAACGAACAATTAGCGACACTTGTTGAAAACACGGCACGTAAACTTCATGCAATTGGCAACTGACCGTGCGGCTTACCGCTTGGCAGACCAATTCGACCAAGAAGTTCTAGGGTACCTAGCAGGTTACAAACAATCTGCTCTTCACGGTTCGGCTGACACGGTCAATGACCAAGTCAACGAACGAACGAAGGCTGTAGCAACAGCAGGTTCTGACGAACTACTTTCTTCAATGAAGTTGAAAAAGTCCGGATTTGGCAACATCACAACTGCTTCTGCTGGCGACCATTCGTTCCACTAGCGGCACGTTTGCCAGAGCGACAACAATGCCAACCGCAACAGCATCACCAGCGATGGTTGCTGCTCGTATGGCCCGTCTGCTTGATCAACAACAAGTTGATACGCAGGGTCGTTGGTTGGTCGTAGACCCTGTATTCATGGAACTGCTTCGTGACGAGGACTCTCGTTTCTTGAACGCAGATTATGGTGAGTCAGGTGGACTACGGAATGGTTTGGTTCTGAAGAATTTCCACGGTTTCCGTGTTTATACTTCAAGCAACCTTCCAGCAGTCGGAACAGGCCCAGGTACAACTGGTTCTGCTAACCAAAACACCAACTACGGTGTCATCGTTGCAGGTCACGACAGTGCCGTCGCAACAGCGGAGCAAATCAGCAAAACGGAAACATACCGTGACCCTGATTCATTCGCCGACATCGTTCGTGGCATGAGCCTTTACGGCAGGAAAATACTCCGCCCTGGAAGGTCTTGTTTCATGCAAATACAACGCTGCGTAAGGGAGATTTGAACAATGAATGGTATTCAAAATCTCAGTTGAACTTGAAGCAACTGCTCTATCAGCAGGTGCCAACACAGTTGCAACTTTTTCCAGCGCAGACAGCTATTTTGGCAGCTGGTGTAGAAGTCACTGAGGCACTTACAGGTGCAACAGCTTTGACTTTTGATATTGGTACAGGTGACGATGATGACGAGTTCGTTGCAGCATATGCAATGGCTGGTAAATCAGTTGGTGCAGTAGCACCGTCACTTCCTGGCATCGCTTATGTCGGTGCGGAAGACACTTTGGACCTTACAATCGACACCCACAGGCACAGCAACAGCAGGTAAACTGCGTTTGGGCACTCGTGATGGATGTTGACGGTAAAGTGCTGACGAAGTGGCACGTGACCAAGTCTAAAACGCATGGGGCTGGCTTCGGCTGGCCCCACACTTTTTCCCGAGGAATAATAAATGCCCACGACTTATCTTGATTTGTGCTAATCAAAGTTTTGCGACGATTGAATGAGGTCGAGATCGCTCAAGACGACTTCGCTAACGCTCGTGGCGTTCAAGCATTGGTCAAAGACGCCGTGAAAGCATCGGTGGCTAGGATCAATCAACAAGAATATGAATGGCCCTTTAATGCGGCCTCTCACACAATGACATTAACGGCTGGCACCAGTGAATACAGCTGGCCCGACTTTTTTAAAGCAGCTGATTTTAATTCTTTTCAAATACAGAAAAACGATGGTTTAGGCACTGGGTTTAAAACCCTTACACCTATAGGACAGAGATGAGTGGTACCAGCGGCATCGTGACATTGATGACGAGGCAGGTGCTGCAGGGCGGGAGTGCCTGATCACGTCTTTGCAGGCACGGTAACGGATTTGGCGTAACTCCTGTCCCAGACAAAGCCTACAGCCTCAAATTCAAGTATTACCTGAACTATTCTGACTTGACGGATTATAATGACGTCACCGCATTCCATCATCTTACGACACCGTTTTGATCGATGGTGCGCTTTATCATTTGTACATGTTTAAAGATAACATCGAGAGCGCACAGGCAGCGTTTCATGAACTTTGAACGAGGTCAGAAAAACCCAGACCCTCTACATCAATAATTTCGATTACGTCCGTGATACACGTGTGAGGTTCTAATGCCCGATCGCATAGAAAACCTCAAAATCGTCTGTGCAGGTGGGTTGGAACTCAAACGAAAATCACCTCGACCTATCAGACAATGATCCTGGGGTTGCAACACGCTTAGCCGAATTTTGAGCCTTCGCTTTGCGAAGCGGTTATCGCCGGATCGGTGGCTATGAGCCATACAAGTCAGATTATGCGGAAGTTACGAGCACTGCGGATGCTGCGACAGGTCCGGTTCTTTGCGTTGCAATCTTCAAGAATGATGCGCTGGGAAACAACGAGGATTATTGGCACGAGTTGGATGACAGCAGCAACACCTACGCATTCTATCAATACGTTCCACTAACTGGCTGGGCTAAAATTTCAGGCGCTCCAACACCAAGCACTGGCACAGGATCAAGCAAAATAAAAAAGCTGCGCCATGCGCAATTCAACTTCGGTGATGGAAACCACATAATCTTCGTGGATGGCCGCAACAACGCCGTGGTTTATGATGGTTCGTCTTGGTACACCATCGATCCCAACAGCATCAGGAGGCAGCAGCACACCAGGCGGTGCACAGGCTTTAGCAGCACCTTCGGTCGTAGATGTTTTTGAAAACCACATATTTATGAGTGGTGATCCCAACGATGAAGCCGTGGTAGCTCATTCGGCTCCAAACGATCCATTCGCATGGACGACAGCATTAGCAGGGGGCCAGCTGACAGTCGGCGTTGATGTTGTTCAGATCAAACCGTTTCGTGATCAGCTTTTCGTCTTCGGCCCAAACGCCATAAAAAGGTTACATGTCGATAGCACAGGCGACCTTTGTGACTGAAAAATGTTACTGCCAATGTTGGATGTATAGCACGGGATAGCGTAGTCGAAATTGGCGGCGATTTGATGTTTTTGCCCTCGATGGTTTCCGTCCAGTTGCGGGTACATCACGGATCGGTGACGTGGGAATTGGAAACCATTTCCAAGTCAATACAAGGCGCCATCGTTGATCTAATCGAAAACTTCGACATGGACACCGTGAACTCACTGGTGGTTCGGTCCAAGTCACAGGTTCGTTTCTTTCGGTGACGACGCTAACTTTGCTGCTGACAGCGTAGGAATTATCGGCGGTCTTATCAAATTCTACAGGTTCAATCGAATGGGAGTTTGGTACCCTATTACATCAGGAGCCAGCTGTACAACATCTGGATACGATGGCACGGAAGAGATCGTCTTACATGGTGATTATGACGGCAAAGTATTTCGACAGGAAAAGGGCAACGACTTTAACGGTGGCGACATCGTTTCTATCTACGCCACCCTTATCTGGATTTTGGTGATGCTGGAATCCGTAAATCAATCCGCAAGATCAACACGATTTATTCGGGCAGAAGGCCCTTTAGAAATGAACCTCGCACTCAGCTACGACTGGGGCGATTATAATACCGCTAGACCCTCAACTTACACCCAAGAGTCTGCTGGTGCACCGACAGCTTATGGTGGACGCAATATCCGCTTGGGGCTCTGTAAATACGATCTATGCAGGTTCAGAAAACCCATCATGGAAACAAATGTCCAAGGCTCTGGATTCTCAATGAGAGCCACATTCGTGACCGTAGGCACATACGACCTTTTTCAATCCAAGGGTTGGTAATCGAATATTCCGTCGCAGGGAGACGCTAAAACATGGCTGGTTATACCCGGACAATCCGTCGCTGACATTATCAACGGTGCAGAAATTACTGCACCACCCATTAATGCGGAGTTCAACCAGCTTGTCTCCGCATTTAATGCGACTACGGGCCATGCTCACGATGGTTCGACAGGTAATGCTCCAAAGATCGATCTGACAACATCTGTCACGGGCTATCTACCAGCTGCCAACGGCGGGATAGGGGGCCTTAACAAGTTCGATGCAACCACTGCACCAGCCGTGAGCAATGACAACACCGAGGGTTATGCACCAGGGTCACTTTGGGAAAACACCACTGATGGCCGTGTCTATATCTGCGTTGGAAATACTTGAAGGTGCAGCCGTTTGGCGTGAACTGGTCACAGTTTCATCACAAGTTTGAGCCGGTCACGTTGGCATAACAGACCTTTATTTGGTACAACCAGACTTCACACTCTTCAGGTGGGTTCCACAATTGAGGGGGCTTAGACCTTTGCTGGAACACTTACTGGTGTTTCTGGTCCGCTGATCGTGAGGGACCTATTCCAGAGGGCGGAGCAACTGATTGAGGGCAACAACCACATTCTAATGCTGATGAGGGACGTTAGGTGTTACGGGCGCAACGATCGCTAGGCGGTAATGCTGCGACAGGAACGTTGGGGGTTACTGGAGACGCCACTTTCGCAAACTTATCTGCGACTGGCACCACAACGATCACCTCAATCGATCTGAACTCAGGTGCAATCGATAATACGGCGATCGGTGGAACCACAACAGCTGCGGCTGGTACATTTACCACGCTGACCGCTAATACAAGCCTCACAGCAGCTACAGCAGATATTAACGGCGGTACAATCGACGGTGCCACCATTGGTGCAAGCACACCTTCGACAGGTGACTTCACAACACTTTCATCTTCAGGTCTCGCAAGTCTGACATCAGTTAATATTGATGGAGGTGCCATTGATGGTACTGTGATTGGTGCGACTACTGCGGCGGCGGGTAGCTCACAACAGTCCCATGAACTGGTCAGGCGACTTTAGCCACCGTTGATATTAACGGCGGTGCGATTGATGGCGCCACGATTGGTGCAACCACTGCTTCAACAGGCGCATTCACGTCTTTGTCTGCCTCGTCTGGGCTGACTGGCGATGTAACTGGTAACGTCACAGGTAACCTCACTGGCGATGTGACAGGGGATGTGACGGGTGACGTTACGGGTGATTTGACGGGCAACGTCACAGCTTCCACAGGTTCATCCGTTCAATAACGTGACCATTAACGGTAGCCTCGACATGAACTCTGGCACCACAGCCACGATCACGAACCTGACTAGCCCAACAAATACAAACGACGCAGCTACCAAAAGGCTATGTTGATACACAAGTTGCCAATTTGGTTGATAGCGCACCAGGAAACGCTTGATACGCTGAATGAATAGCGGCTGCACTCAACGACGATCCAAACTTTAGCACCACTATCACAAACAGCATTGGACCAAGCTGCCTCTAGCTGGCGGTACAATGACTGGCGCCATCGCTATGGGTACGTCCAAGATCACTGGTCTTGGCGATCCAACGGCTGCGCAGGACGCCGCCACAAAGAATTACGTTGACAACGCAGGATGCCCTACAGTTGACGAAAACAGGCGGCACTATGTCCGGCGCTATTGCGATGGCAGTTTCAACAACATCACTGGTTTGGCTACGATAGCTGTGCCAATGACCATGCTGCTAACAAGTCATACGTCGATGGCATTCTTGGATCAGCTACAGCGGCATCTGCCTCGGCTGCGGCTGCGGCGACCAGCGAAAATAATGCCGCAACTTCTGCAACTGCTGCGGCAGCTAGCGCATCCACAGCTTCTTCTGATGCCGCTACTGTGGTGAATCTTTATGACGACTTTGATGATCGTTATCTAGGAGCAAAGGCAAGCGCCCCAACGGTTGATAATGATGGTGATGCACTTGTTGTCGGAGCATTGTATTTCAACAGCACCAACAACATCATGTACGTCTATGGTTCTGGTGCTGGGTGACTGCAGGTTCATCAGTAAACGGTACGTCAGACCGCCAGACTTTACACTGCTATTGCAAACCAAACGGTCTTTGCTGCTACCTATGATGCAGGTTATGTGGATGTCTACCTGAACGGTGTTGCTACTAGCAGGAACTGACTTCACAGCTACTAACGGTACAAGCATTACGCTTGCCTCTGGTGCTGCAGTAAACGACATCGTGGACATTGTGGAAGTTACGGTACATTCGTCCTAGCCGATCACCTCACAGAAACGCAGCCCATTGCGAAGTATGTGTAGCAATCGCATACAGTGGTGATGTTGATATTGCTGGTCTTGTTAAAATAGAAGGCATACATTTTGGACTTGTTATAAATGAGACAGACACAACTGATTTAAACACTTACTTTAATAGCAACAGTGGTAATTTCAGACTATTTACAACGGCGATGCTCGCATCTTTTATCATTGAAAGAATGTGTTGATCAATTTACAGGCGACATCAGCTTCTACGACACCTTCAGAAACCTAGTTCTTCTGGATGCGGCTGATGAACGGTTGGGCGGGTAGCACAACCACTCAAGCCAAATTACATCTAATCAGCCTTAACAAATCAAACGATTCAGCACTTAGAATCACTAACAATGCCGCTGGATCAGAATATATTGATCTTCAATCTGGAATAAATGGTGTATCAAATGCTGGTTTTCAGCTAGGCGTTAATGGCACAGCACGGTTAGTAGTAAATGACAGCGGCAATGTCGGGATTGGGACGATTTCAAGCAAGGTAAGCGCAAGACTAACTGTATCGTAAGGTTCAAGTGGTGGCTCTGCAACAGTAACGCTGAAGTTATTGAGGACAACAGCAACACTTACTTAAACTTAATGTCGCCAAATGGCTTTAATAATG
The DNA here is from genome assembly GCA_038143065.1 of Rhodospirillales bacterium. GTDB lineage: Bacteria > Pseudomonadota > Alphaproteobacteria > Bin95 > Bin95 > VMCJ01. The sequence goes on from JAYQLI010000030.1 coordinate 14,433, forward strand.
GCATTTATTTTGGTGATGCTGCTGATAATGACATAGGTTATATAAACTATGCTCATGGTTCTGACAGTATGGCATTTGGTGTTAATGCAGCAGAACGCATGTACATCGACAGCAGCGGTGCCATGATCCACAAGGGTGCGGCTACTCTCAATGAAGACGGTGTAAACGCAAACTTCCGCATTGAAAGTGACAATGATGGCTAACTCTCTTTGTGGCGGATGCTGACAGCGGTGATTTGGGTAGTATCGGCATTCACACTAACAGGCCCTAGCACTGACTTGGACATTGTTGGCGGTATGCGTAGCCGCTATCGACTTACAAACAATCCCGGTGGTCAGACAGGGGCGTAAACGACAACTACTGGAAATTTGGAACCCTTACACTTGGGGCGGTAGCTGCCGCTGAGATAACAATTTATGGTACTGCAAGCTACAGTTCTGGCTATTCAATCGCAGGTAAAACAATGATTGTTCTTGCGTGGCGGTACATCCTCCACGACACTAGATGGTATGGTGGTACGAAGGTGAGTTTAATTCAAGCCAAGTTAAGGATGTCGTCTATGTCCCAACTGGGACTGGTAACGAGTTGACATCTACGTTAAATTTGGAAACTACCAGTGCTTCGATCACGAAGTCGTAACAGGCGGCAAGTGGGTAAATGCTATCACGAACACAGGCAGTTCCTCACCACCCTCTGGTCTCAGCTACTTAGCCGTGAATACAGCATCTGGAACGGCGACAATAACTTCTGGTACTGATGTTAATGGTGGCGTAGGTATGTCTTCTTCAACGAAAATGGCGGTAACATCGACTTCCGTGTTGAAAGTGACAGCAGCAGCTATGCTTTCTTTTTGGATGCATCAGCCAAACGTAATTAATATTGACAATCATCAGCCGAATCACATCGCCTAACGCTTACTTTGCGGAGATAGGTCAGGCGGGTTTCCATATATGGCGGTAGCTAACACTTCAACATCCTCAACGAGTTCCCCGCTTTATTTGAACCGGACATAGTTCGGATGGACGCATCATTACGCTTCGTAGGGCAAACTCTACAGTTGGGTCTATCGACAAGTACTTCTGGCACCACCTACAACACCACCTCAGACCGCCGCCTAAAGACTGGACATTCAGCCTATCGAAAACGGCACTGAGAAGCTGATGGCGATGAACCCTCGTCACTCACAAGTGGAAGGCTGATCCGCACAGGTGAAACAGTCCACGGCTTTATCGCACAGGAAATGCAGGAGATCGTCCCAGAGGCCGTATCAGGTGATCCTGATGGCGAAGATGATGTCTACGGATTACGGACGCATCACGCCTGTCCTAGTGCAGCATTGCAGGATGCGATGAAAGAGATAACGGCACTGAAAGAACGTGTCGCAGAATTGGAGGCTAAGTAATGGGCGTTTCATTAAACACCAGTGGTCTAGCATACAGTGGTATTGACTAAGTTGAGACTGCACCGGACGGACAAATCTACACCCCAAACGGTAGTGGTGGCTCTGTCATGGGGCGCATACTCTTATACCCAAGATAACAATGGAGACACGGCTACAGGACAGAATATCTTAGGGCCAAGTGGTGGTAATTACCTTTCTGAGGTCACTAATGGTCAGTACACAGAGTTTGTAATTGTTACGTTGGGTACAGGAACGAATAACGCCTACTGCCATTATAGGTACGACAACAACTCCGACTTAAACTACTACAACCTATCGTTCATTTCTGGGAACAGTGGTTCTTCTTCAAACCGTCCGTATATGGTGCTTTCTGGTGCAAACCCACAATGGAACAGTGGGCCCACGGGAAATTACACGGTTTCTATTTTTGTTAAGAATGTGGGGCATTAATAGTATGAATATTACTATTAATGAAGTTCCGTGGCTTTGGGAATTTAACGGTGAAGAATGGGGGCTTCGATCCTCGCTTGCCTCGTACACACGAACTTGAGCAGTTCACCATTCCGAGTGAGACACAGGAACAAATTGTAAATGACCACCATCTGAAGTATCAGAAAGGTGAGAAATGAACTCCTAGCAGAAACAGATTGTGGGCAAACTTCAGACCCTACCATGACCGCTGAACAAACAGCATACTGACAAGCCCTTCGTGACATCACTGACACTTATACATCACTTAGATGATGTTTGGCCTACGAAACCATAAGGACAGATAAATGAGTAAAGCACGGACACTAGCCGATTTTATTTCAGACGCAGTAGCGAGTTTGCTGACGGTACGATTAGCGAAAGCGGAAGTGTCTGGTGCCGCCCCACTCGCAAGCCCCAGTTTTACGGGTAACCTGACTACAGGCGGGAATATCACGTTAGACGAAGCATCGCCTCTGCACACGGTGAAGCGACAAAGTTGCTGACTGCTTCTGGCAATGGCTACTATCAGGATTTGCGTATTTCTGCCAACGACTACGATTTTTCCGCTACGGGCCAAGCGCATGGAACTCAGCGTATTCCGCATTGCAGATTAGCAGCACAGGTAGCGTTGTATTCAACGAAGGTGGGCTAGACGCAGATACTCGTTTTGAAGGCACTTCCTGACTCTAACGTATTAGCAGTAAATGCGGGTAATAACAGGGTAGGCGTGGGTACCAATGGCGGCTTACATAAGCTGGAGTGTACTTCACACAGGTACGGCTCTTGGTGGCGTAGCACACTTCTATTGGTTCCGCTGCGTCAGCATACGCCACAACTGTGTTTAGAGTTGATGATGTTGATAACAACTTTGCAATAGACCAGAACTAACGCAAGCCAAGACCGTAAATAGGCTGTTCATTAAGCGTACTAATGGATATGTTTGCATTGGCGGTTACTTGCTCAACGCAATGTTACACGTTGAGTCTAACGGCAGCGGTAATTACGCCGCCATAGTCAATCACACGCAAGCGACGAACCCTAACGGCCTTTGGATTAACTATTCTGGTTCAGGCTACATTGATACTTATGCTCTTCGTATCCAAAATACGGATGGTGTTATTTGGGATCAGCGTGGGACAGGTAGCCTTTTTCACTATGCTCAAGACAACGCTACAGTTAGGTTCAACACAGGTGCTGCTAGTGTAGATTTTCAGGTCAAAAGTGATCTATACTCTAATATGCTTTTCGTCGATGGTTCAGCTAATCGTGTTGGCATCGGTACAGGCTCACCACAGGCTACTTTCGTCGTAGGGAACTAATGGCGTACAAAACAGTTCAAATGTTGTTGTGGTTTCAGGCGGTACCACAAATAATCACGGCTTATTTAAGGTCTTCGATTCCTCTGGCACAGCAAAATTCAGAGTTGATGCCGAATTAGGTCGTGTAGGTATTAACAATGATAGCCCCAGTTGGACTTTTGATGTTCAAGCTGGAGCGGCAGGTCTGATAGGTACATTCTACGACACAGACGAATGGCGGCGGTATGTATAATGCAGGTGCTGCAGTCTTGTCAGTATCTCGTCGATCAAATGGTAGCACTCTCAACATGGTGAACTTTTTAGGAGTAGGTCGGGACAACTCAGATGAGCAGTACAAGCTAAGCAACGTATCAGAGAGTTTTTTCACTGTTCGCAGTGACAGCGTTGTTGTGAATGAGAGTAGCAACAGCAGTCTTGACCTCCGTGTTGAGAGTGACGGTCAAACATAATGCTTTGCAGGTCGATGCTAGTGTGACTGAGTTACTGTAGGAACGAAAGCACAAACTACATCGGTTCAAATCGGAGGCGATACGCACGAAGAGTTTGGGTTTTGTTTGCAATACGCTATCCCGCTACAAAATATTTGACCTTAGCGGCGGCGGAACAGGAAACGATTTTGGCGTAGAAATCACCTGCTTGGCAGTAGGGGTGGCTCGTTAAACCACGGGTACTTGAAAGTCTATGCTGCGGGTAAACCCGTATGGCCCACACACTGCATTAATGAGTGCACAAAGTTGCGGGAACATCCACTGTTCTAAGGGTCATCTGGAACAGGACCAAGGGGTTTATATTGAGGTACAGAACTCTTCAACCGCCGCCCCACAATATAGAGCGATAACGAAGGGATAATCCCTGGACAACATATACGTTGGATGACCCAAATAACCTGCACCCTAGCAGTGCATAAATCAGCCATAAAAGGAGAAACAGACAATGGCTATCACTTGGAAAATAAATGATATGAAACGAGACACCGCTACTGGTGGCGTGAATACAGTCTACTGGGAATGTCGTGTAACCGAAGACGATACTCACACAGATTGCACGGCAGTAGAAGGTGGTAAATTACGCTTGGAGCCTGATGCTACGGCGGCAGACTTTATTGCGTATGCTGATCTAACCGAAGCCACAGTTTTGGCTGGGTTTATGACAGTTTAATTGAAGGCGATGAAACAGCAGCAGAAGCAAAGCAGCGCATCGAGAACAATCGCCAGGGTAAAGTCACTGCACAGGTTGCTCGTAAGACAGCCAAAGCAAACGGTATGCCTTGGGCGGCTTAACTTAAAGGAAACCGACAATGGCAGAAAAAAAAAAACCATCGTCATTGATGAAAAAGAATACACCGAAGATCAGCTGACAGATCAGCAAAAAATGATGGTAAATCATATTGCAGATTTGGAACGCAAAATCGGAACTACTCAGTTCAACTTGGACCAACTGAACGTTGGTCGTGCGGCTTTCATGCAGCACCTCACTTTTCGCTAAATAGCGAAGAAAACGTAGAAAAAGCGGCATAAATCGCTTTTAAAACCACACGTTTTGTGGTACAATGTGACGTATATAATCCCTTAAAATTACATATGATCACCACACAGAAAGCTGTGATCGACAGCTTGTTTTTGTTCAACCAATCTGAAGAACATAAATTGTTCACACTGGTTGAATTTTCCCACTATTGCCTCTTCCCGCTCATCCACCAAAAGGTCCAGTTGTTTTATGACAACAATAAACCTGTTGGGTTTGTTTCATGGGCTTGGGTGACCGAGGAAGAGGCATCAGAATTTTTATCAGAACGCTGGATGCCAGGCGAAGAAGTTTGGAAGCGACCTGATCAAATAGATGACCAATATCAGCTTTGGGGAATAGATTTTATCGCCCCGTTTGGTCATTCAGTTTCGGTCATGCGAGGCATGATGAAACATTCACAATCCGTCCTTGGAAGGCGTGTTCCTGCCAGGATGGCGACGGTTCGATCAGCCAGACAAAATTCATAAAAAGGAGTTCTAGCATGGGCGGCGGAGGCGGCGGGGATACCGTAACGAATACCTACACAGGATTGGGTGACGACCAGTTTGCGAACTTGCAAGGTGGTCAAGGCACAATTCAAGAAAACCAAGCAAACATTGCTGGCAGCATTGATTCAGCAAGAACTGACGCTGATGCTAGTTCAGAATATTTACGACAGATTTAACAATCTCGTGAGCGTCAAGATAACGTGGATCAGCGATTGGCTCCAAAGGTCAAAGATTTGATTTCACACCCTGCGCACTCGCATTCAACGACAGCCTTAGGCGGAAACAAGCCACGGGGCTTCAGGATCAAGATTTAAAATATGACGTTAATGGCGATGGAAAGTTGATCAGCGGGATGCTGAAGGCATGATGAGCAACATCGTTGGCCTTGATTGAACACCGTTGATACGGGCCTATACAAAGAGTTCGCCGACCAGAATAAAAACCTCGATCAAGTTTGGAAATGTCACCACGCAGTTTGGTGATTTAACCCGTGACAAGGTCAACAGGCCGTTGGATTCAACGGGGAGGGTCGCTTGATCTCAGCACATTTTGATGATGTTGAGAGTTGGTTTAGGAACCAATCGATGCCATTTGACGCTGTCGGCGAAGTTCAAACAACCGCAGACTGACAATTGATAGTAATACGGAAAACTTGGGGCGACATTAGATACGCTGGCAACAAATCAAACCCGTGGCCAAACGCTTCGGTGATACTCTCGACCAGGTTTGATGACAGCAAGTGAAGATGGTTTTGTGATGCTCAAACCAGCCGTGAAGACATTGAACGAATCTGCGGGTCTGGGGAACGTGACAGACATCGTAGATGACTTGTCTGATTTAGGACGTGCACAGAGGACGTTCTGGTATCCGGACTTATGAGGACGCCTACGAGATGAACTCTAGGTGACGTTGAGAACACCACCGATCAATTTGATGACTAGCTTTATTGACGACTATATCGATCGCTACGGTGACGACGTTGATCAGGCAGTTGAAGAACGATCAAACATTCTCACGGGTACTACAAACAAGACAACGTGGTCGACAGTGTAGGATGATCTGGGCGAGATATTGCGGCACAGTTTGGTGGATCAGAAGCCTTTAACGATCAGATTTAATCACGATCGATGCTGATAACGGTGATGTGATTACAGGATTTATCAAGGCAACTTGGTTGAAACTTTAGACGGTGGATTCTAGGACAGACCGAAACAAAGTGGATCAGCCGTGAGAGGCCGGTGGCTTAGAGGAAACGATCGGAAGATGTGTCATCGTTGTTTGATGCGCAAAACGCCACCTTGACCGATCAGGGTTCTGAACTGCTTTCCATTGGCATGAATATGGAGGGGCTATCAGATCAACAGAAAACTGATTCCAAGTTATTTCAGGAGCATTTGATCACAGGGCAATCTGATCCGTACAGGCCAAGATGAAATGGGCAACTTGGTAGAGCGTGAGATTGGATGCCAACGGCAACCTGATCGAACGTAAGTTTGATGACCAAGGCAATCTGCTTGGATCGAGACTGCGCTAAACGTGAATGACGTTATTTCTGGATTGAACCAGCTAGATACGATCCTGGCAAATCCAGCAAGGGTTTGAAGGGGTTCAAGACGAGTTCAGTGAACAAGAGGGCATCATGGCTGAGATGGTCTGCAGACCAAAGACAGCAGATGGCGATACACAGGATCAAATCACGACAGGTTTCGATGCCACCAGCAAACGATGGACACCCAACGATACGTGACCTAGCTTGGTGGCCATCACAGATGGACGATCTGGATATGGAATGCGTCAGCAGTTCTATCAACTGGATGCGCTTTTGACGACAATGGCGAACTGATTAGAAATACCATCGATGACAATGGAAATACGATCCAACGGTCAATCGATACAAATGGAAACATTTTGCTTCAAGCCTTTCGACAATACAGGTCAATCAATAGGGCAAAATGTGATCAATATTAATAGGGCGCTGGGCGATTTGGCTGATCTCGAAACAATGCCTGGCGCTAACATTTCGATGGGTAATTTGTCGCCAGCGTTACAGGCAGACCCACGAAGCAGATCAGCCGAACGTGCCGACCTCTGGGTTTATGGCACCTTACACGGAAACACGATAATGCATCCCACCACAGTATCAGAAGACGGCATCGAACTCGTAAAACGTTTCGAGGGCCTTCACAAAGTACAAGAAGACGGCATGGTCGCAGCATACCGCTGCCCAGCTGGTAAATGGACCATCGGTTATGGATCAACAAAAGGCGTTCGCTCTGGAATGAAAAATGACTGAAGCAGAATGCGAACAACGCCTAATCCATGATTTGAAGGACGCTGAAGCAGAGGTTAAGCGCAGTGTTTCAGTCCCGCTAACACAGGGTCAGTACGATGCCTTGGTCTCATTTGTCTTCAACTGGGGCTGGCAACTTTCGTAGTTCAACACTGCTGAAAAAAGCTCAATCAGGGTCTTTATAATGATGTTCCTGAGCAGATCATGCGATGGAACAAAGCCCGTGTTGAAGGCAAGCTGACAGTTTTAAATGGTTTGACACGAAGACGTGCTGCAGAAGCTGCTATCTTTCTTCAGACGCAAACTTCCAGCAGATGAAGGTGGACCTATTGGACCACAAAAGGTGACTGCAGCGGCCAAAAACCGCTTAAAAAGTCTAAAACAAATGGCAGGTGCGGGTATTGCTGGTGCAGCAACTGCGCTGGGTGAGATCACTCCACAGATTGAAGCCTTGGTGCCTTACAGCGCAGCATGAAAACGATCTTTTTGTTGTGTGCGCTGGGCGGCATTGCTTTGGCGGCTTACGCACGGTTTTCAGACCATAAGCAGGGCATCCATTAATGTTTAACATTTTTGGCAAAATCAAAACCTACATCATCGCAACTTTAGCTTTGGCCTTACCGATCATCTACGTCATGGGACGTGTGAAAGGTAAAGCAGCCGAAAAAAACAAAGTTCTGCGTGATGACTTGGACACCCAAAAAAAGGTGTCGAACTTTTATGAAAAGATGGCAGAGCATGAAGACGATCCTTCCACTAACGATCGCAACAGCCTTACTGAGCGGTTGCGCAGAGACGGTTTATAGGACTGATCTGGAAGTTTATTGCCCACCGATGGAGCAATACTCCTCCGAATGGAACACAGCATTGGCAGATGAATTGGATGCGCTAGAGGACGACTACACGTCGATCCCGATGGCGATAAACGATTACGCAAAGCTGCGTGATCGCATCCGCACATGCCAGAAGGAAAAGGATAAGTTGTGATGGCGAAGGGCAGAACAAGCACCACGATACGCGTCGATTATGGGTCAGCCCCACATGCTGGCGTACATTAACAGCGACGAAGAAAAACTGCTGCGTTCCCGTGGCGGTATGGGCATTGCTGGCCCTGCAGGAATTAAAGCGTATCCACCTGACAGCGCCATTGAAGCTGATTACGAAGCTATTAGCGGTGGATCAATAATGATGACACCGGATCAGACGATGATGGCCTGGGGCGGCGGCTGGTCTAACAGAGGTGGGATCCAGTTGAAGAAAAGAGATAAATAAGATGACGGCTGGGGAGGTGGCTGGTCTAATAGTGGCGGTTCAACGACAGGTTCCAGTGCCACCTGACAAAATAACGACTCTGGCTCTTCCAATGGCAGCAACTCCAAATCATCAAATGATTTCATAGATGCCAATAATGACGGGATCGATGATCGAGCCAGCTTTGGCAACGAACAGCCGTTTATTGATCCGTATGAGTACAACGAACTCATCATGGAAAAGACGCCTGATGGGAAATGGAAGTATTCTGACACTGCTGCGTTTGATCTATCAACCATCGATCCGACAGAGGCCAGCGAGGAAGATTATCGCAGGTACGAAGAACTTGAAAACCAGTTTTACGTTGTAAATCCAACAAGCAACATTAACGACATCCAATACAATCAGCAAAAGAAAGTTGCTAAAATTTAGGCTTTTTTGCTGGTCCGATTGGATTTAGGTTTTAGGGCAATCACTGAATTACAACGGAAGGGCATTTTGCCTGGGCCATGGCTGGTGTGGAGTTCTACCACGTGATGACATACCTGATGTGACAGGTTCTGGAGGGAGGAAGCGCATTTAATGCAATTCTCAACGACGACACCCTAACTGATCAGAAGAACAGAAGGAAGCGGTTGAAGATTTTGACAGAAGGAGCGATTGCCGCTGGTGCAGATAGATTAGCCGCACAAATCAAAATTCTACGAGATGGTGCTTACGGCGCCAGTGAAGATCAGATCGCCTGAAGATGTTTAGACGATCCCACAATTATCACTGGAACCAATACGTTAGAGGACAAACTTCCCACGCTTGATGAATTCGCAGAAGGGACAAATATTGATTCAGAAGATTTTAAACAGCCTGAAGACGAAGCAGGTGCAGATGTTGAAACGATTGCTGATGATGACATCACAACGGCTAGCACAGTCGAAGAAGGTTCAGTTTCTGATTATAACGCTGAAACTGTCAGCGATGACTTGGACAGCGACTTCTGGCACGGCCAACGCATTGAAGGCAGTGTCAGTGATGAAGGCGCAAGTTGATGCAGAACAAATTGACGTTGAGGCTACTGAAAAAGGCTTAAACGCCGTAGGCAAAGCGCTTAATGACTTTGCTAAAGTCGATATTTCCCGTGTGATCGACACGTCGACCGTCCAGGGCAAGTTGCTGGCTGATAGTTTGGGTGAGGGTGGTTATGTCGATAGTAAGGCCACCATCACTTGGCCAGATGTCGATAATCTCTGAAGAGTTCAAGGACAGCAATGGAAATCCGAAAATACCAGCATGGGCGCAGAGTCTGTTGCTCGTAACGTCTCGAAAACTGTAGCCTTCAAAGGTATGACAGGATCAGCTGCAACTGCTGCTGTGACCAATGCGATTATGGAAGCATCGCTGGGAGTTGCAGAGAAAGAAGCAACATTTTTTCAGACACTTACAACGGAAAATTTAAGTAACCGACAGCAAGCCAATAATCAACAAAGCGACTGTTCTATCGAATTTCGAAATTGAAAACCTCGATGCACGAATGACTGCAGCGGTTAATAATGCTCAAGCGTTTTTAAAAATGGATTTGGCAAACCTCGATAACCGCCAACAGGCTGGAAATTGTGAATACGCAATTACGTGTTGATGCACTGTTAGAAGATGCAAAGTCAGAGAACGCTGCCCGTCTATTCAGTGCGGAAGCTGAAAATGATTTTACCAAATTCTACGATGAATTGAACACCCAGATCGAAATGCACACGGCGGAGCAGAAGAATGCCATGGAACGTTTCAACACAGGTGAGATCAACGACAACGCTGAATACAACGCCACGCTCGAACAGCGCCGGACTGAGTTCTACAAGGAAATGGCGTACAACATTGAATTGGCGAACGCCCGTTGGCGGCAGGAAGTTACGCTTAAAGAAGCTGAAATGAAGTTCGATGCGGCACGTATCGACTTGGAAAATCTAATCAGCATCAAGAAAGAGGCGCTTACCCAGCTTTGGGAACGAGAGGACGCCTTACTGGATTACACGTGGAAGTCGGCTGGAGAGCGAACTGAACCGTGCAGTCGAACGCTACAAAGCCGATCGCAATTACGACGTGAACATGGCCAAGGTTAATATGGAGAAAAAGATGCCGCCACAGGTGCCGCTTGGTATGAAGGTCTCAAATGGGTCTACGACATCGGCGATGGCTTAGATTGGTGGTGATCAAATGAAACTAAGAACAGCAATCGAAAAGTCGATCCGTGAATTTTACAACGGAAAACTGCCCGATGAGGCAATCAAAACCTCTGATGATGAATACATCTATACGCTGGAATTTTTGGAAAACATTTTCAAAGAGAAAAGGACGAGAAGATGTGAATGAAAGAGGAGGACGAAGATGAAGTTTGATGGTCCTATTCCAGGCGAGAATTACACGTCTGATCCTGCAAAATTACCCGTGGCACCGACCCCTGACGAAACCGATTTTGTCACGATTGTCGATAAACGATCAAGAAAATGGCTACGAAAGAGCGTACAGGCTTGATTTTGTCGGCTCTGGAAAGCGGTGAAACAATCTAGATTTTGTAACCGGTACAGCCCGTGTCTCGGTAGGTAACGGTCGGTTGCCAATTGATATGGCAATCTTAGCGGCAGGTCCTATTGCCCGTTACATCGAAAGCCTAGCAGAAGCTGCTGACATTGAATTTGAACGTGGTTGGGAACAAGACCCGCCAATGATCACAGCGGCGAAGTTTGCGGGCCTATGGTGGCACTGTGGAAGAAGTCGAAGAGCGGGACGAAGCAATGTCCACCGACAACGATGAGTTCGAAGGTGAGGGTTTATGTCGATCGGCGATGCCACGGCGTCTGAGGAAGAACAGGCACAAATGCTGGCTACATGGGCGATGAGGAGATCGAAGAATGAGTATGAAATTCGCAGGTTTCATGGCCGCTCGGAAAGAAGATCGGTTACGCCAAGAAAAAATTGATCTTGAAAATCAACGCACACAAGACGAACGAGACTGGCAGTTAAAGCTGCGTGATCTCACCAAGTATGACGAGCAACGCAAGAAAGACGATGAACTGGCCAAGAACGTGGACTGGTTTATGACGTCCTACAAAATCGAAAGCAAATTTCGTCCATCCATTGCAAAATACATCGAGAACGTTGGCTTGAACGGTACTATCGATTTGTACAACAATGACAGGTTGACCTTTGGGGGCAACCTATCGATACATCCAGATACACGACTGAGTTTGATCGACTGACAACCCAATACAATTTGCCGGAAGGGTATTTGATAACGACGGGTATGCTTGAAAGCAGACTTGATCCTATGGCTAAAAATAAGAACAGCACAGCCGAGGGTTTGTTTCAGTTCACGGATAAGACGGCAAACGAGTATGGCGTTGATAAGTACGATTGGAAGTCTTCAGTGGAAGGTGCGGCACGTCTTGCACAGGACAATTACAACAACTTGCGCAGATGTTGGGTCGGGAGCCTACAGCGGCAGAATTGTATTTAGCCCATCAACAGGGCGCTACAGGGGCTGCAAATATTATTTTAAACCCAACGAAACTGGCGAAAGAAATCGTTGGTGCTGATGCCGTGCGTTTAAATGGCGGGAACTGGTTAGACATGACAGCCCAAGAGTTTGGACAAATTTGGGTTGATAAGTATCAGGCGGAAGAAACCAGCGGACTTGCTGGGCTTACCTCACAGGGATCGAGCGTAACAATCAATAAGGGGATGGGCGCACATTCCGTGATTATGCGGAAAAGGCGACAAGCTATGGCACAACCTTGAATCAGATTGCTCTGGCGAAGGCAGAAGGTGCCGACGATACTGTGGTCAAGGAATTAGAAAGTCTGCTTGAGGATCATAAACGGCAAAAGATCGAACAGGCCAACCTAGAAGCAGGGATAACTCCTGCTGGTACAATGGAAGCCATTGTCACCGATGAGAATGGTGAGCGAACAGTTCAGCTTGTAACTTTTGAAAATGACGGCAAGGCATTCATCGATGGTAAAGAAGTAAACGCCAAGAAAATGCCGGAGAACATGATGGAAATGTTCTTCAAAGTTCCAGCACAAACCCAGAAAACAGCCAAAGATTACGTCGATGGATCAGTTGCACTTGCAGAAGGTCTGATCAACGCACAAAACCTTATGGATATTGCTGAACGTAATCCTGGCGTTGTCGGGTTTGAGGGCGACATATCCCAAGCAGTCGTAGGATTTGTTCGTGGTGGTTCTGCATTCGTGAAGGTTGGTAATGACTTGTTTGATACCAAAGAAGACCCAGAGAATGCATTGTAACCCTAGAAGAATACGAAGCAGAGTTGCGTAAGCAGGGGCATGTTGAGCGGTGATAAATCCCTCGCAGACATGACAACCTCAGAAATGGTGGAGTCGCTGGTATCCAACACCACGATTGAACTTGCTCGTGACACAACCTTGTTTGAGGCGCAAATGGTAGCCTTGGCGTTCCGTGTTGGCCGTTTAGAAGGTCAGTCCGGTAATGCGATGAGCAACAAAGACTTTGAGCGCATCCAAGAGATGGTGGGCAATTCCAACGGTGATCCAGAAGCATTCCGACAGCAGCTTCACGAATTTATGCGCCAAAAAATCAAATCCAATGATATGCGAGTTGCTGGTTTCAACACATCAGCCAGCGGCTACGGCCAATTTGAAAAGGTTTATGGGATACTTCATATGAAAAACCCAAAAACGATTGCAGACTTGGCCACGGAACAAGAAGATGGCGAGTTGCTACAAGCAATTGACTTCTTCCGTAGCCCATATGCATCGGTTCGGAACCCCCAAAGGCACCCGAAGCAGAGGGACTGACAGACGATGATATGGGTCTTCCAGAAGGCCCAGTGACTGAATCTGAAACTGTTGAAGTGGTGGAAGAGCCAGAAGCAGCTACTGGTATTCCAAGAACCCAGTGAAAGATAAGGCTCGAATGGGCCAATAACGTATCGATTCAATTATTATTGGGATCATCATTGAAAACTTGCAGAACATCGCTGAGTTGGAAAAAACGATCCAGAGTTATCAAGACTTCCTCGACGACGTGGCCAGAACAATCTCTGAAAACCACGGGATAGAAATAACAGGTGCGGATTTGGCGAAAATGATGGAGGGCAAGTAATGGCAGATTTTGATTATGAAGAATATGGCTTAACGCCGCTTGAACGACCTTCTGATGTGAAGGCAACGTCAACAGGTGATGACTATTATGACAACCTAACTGAAGGGCAGCGTCAAGAAATTCGACAAGATGCCAGAAGACTTGCAAGATTTGTATCGTCGTAATCCGTGCAATGACGATTGGAGAGCGACAACCTTGAAGCAACCGACCCCAATTACGAGATTATTGGTGGGCGTCGATCTTATGAGGTTACAGATCAGGTAAAAGACGTCGCACAGGCAGATGATGCTACTTATCAGGCCATCTATCCTGATGCCAAAACGGTATCTACAGCACGGCGGTAAAAGCCAAGGCAGCTGACTTTTGCGAAGTTGGTGTTTCCAAACATGCCTGAGACTGAGGCGCAGCAAGAAAACGAAGCAAACGAAAGAACGTAAGGACTTTTGGAGAAACATCAGAAGTCTACAATGACATCGGTGTGGAGGTTGATGGAGAGCGGGTATTAGAGCGTTGGACAAGTTGATGAAAACAATCAGTTGGTCATCGAAGACCGCACCCTTATTCCATCCCCAGATAGCACCTATTGGGGCCGTGTGCTTTCCAATACTCGTCGTCAAATTCAAGGCCAGTTTGGTAGTTTCTAACTGAAGGCGCAATCACAGCTGAAAGCGAGTTTGAAAAAGAATTCCAACGTTTGAGCAATCACCAGGCGAAGACTTTGTCACAGACCTGTTTGTCTTTGGCCTTCCAGCGACAGCAGTTTTAAAAGGGACAAAGGCTGTTCGTGGGGCAGCTGCATCAAGATTGTTGCCACAATCGATTGTGAACATGGAGCGGTTGGGTAGAGCCACCGCCTACCTCACAAATACGGCAGGTGTAGCCTTCTCTGACGCTGTGATGACAACGGCAGATGACCAGACCCTTTTTGATCCGCAGCACGTGGCAAATATCTCGGACTGGATGAAACAGCCGCTAAAGACTTCCAAGTTGCGTTGAAAGTTTTGCCTTCGCAGGTGCGTTTGATGGTGTTGCCGCACTGGTAACCCCAGTTGGGAGGTTCACAGGGCGCCGTTTTAGAAGGTGTTCGTGCATTTGCTGACACTGACTTCGTTAAAAACAAAGCCCAGCGTGGTGCCGTGTTAGGCATCATCAATATGCTCGATCCAGAGATCGTTAATGCCAAGCCTTGGCAGAAGAAGCGAAAGCTGGCGGCAATGGCTGACATGATGTCCGAAAATGCGATCTTAAAAATTACAGCAGGGGATGTCACAGGGGTAATCCCAGCGGACACAGCCACTGCCGTGTTGAATGGTGCAAAGAAATACATCGCAAATACCCGCCTTGATATGCGGGGTAAAATGTCCGTTGATGAATACGTCCGATACGTTGATCAAGAAGCCGGAATAATGGCACTGACCATGCTGGAGATCGCTCGTACACGGGCGGCAAGGCCAGAAATGATACAGGCACAAGGTAACACCATGAGGGCCTACGAAAACTTCTTAGATGAGGTTTCAGTAAGCAAATTACCTGAAGGCCAATCAGTAAATGATGCGCTAACCACAGCAGTCGAAGATTTGGTTAATCTACGGAATATCAACATTGACGATGCAGGGTCTGATGTACTTGTGGCTCAAGCGGGTAGGGATCAGATTGAGGGACCGTCTCGCCAATGCAGTAAACGAGGTTCCTGAATTAGCGGCACTGGTCAACAACACTGATGCCATCTTCAATCAGCAAGCAATCGTATTACGATGCCATTACCAAATCGATGGTTGGCACGGTGAAGGCAAATCGCTCTTAAAAAGAATACAAGGCAGCATGGAAGGGCGTTCAAGATGCCTATGCTGACGTTCCTAACGTCCCAATCGATCTGCAGCTGTTCAGTGATAAACTTGATGAGGCACTAACTGCTTCTGGTCCTTTGGATCAAAGCACTGGGGTCGTCCGTCAGGTCTTGGGTGATATTGAGAAAATCTTTAAAACCGAAAAGGTCGGCGTCGAAGAAATTGCTGATCCACTATCTGATCCAAGAGTTTCTGCCGATACACGGACATCATGCAAACGAAGGAACAAATCTTTTGCTGGTTTAAGCGAAGTTGGTTTCCAAGATTTGCTGAAATTCAAAAAGGAATTGGAACGCCGGATCGGAAACATGCCCCTACGGTCAGGCACGGATCGATCTTGAACAATTCTCCCGCCACATCACGGATGCAAATGAAGGACAGTTGGCATTTGTTGCAAGCAGCGGAAACACAGAGGCTGCAGCAGCAGCCCAGAATGCAATTGATACCTACATCACCGCCAAGAATACGGGAAAACTCAGCACCATTGCAGCAATTTTCGAAGCTGGCCAGGGAGACGACAGGTGGGAGTGATCCTCGTGGAATGCCCAACCTGCAGAAGTATGCCACAAATGACATGCCAGGACAGATTTTGGCAGACAAGAGTGGGGGCATTTCTGGACAACTACATCACGGCATTGGGGCGATTGGGAAAAACGATCCAGCACTTGGACCTTTGCGTGAATTGGCGGAAGCTAACGCTCAGTTTGAACTAGTTGCAGCCTTACGCAGTGGCGACACGGGCAGGGTGCAGAAGATCAACAAGTGTGATCAATGATAATCTAAATGAATTGAATGCGCTGGGATCAAAGCTACCAGACGACTTCGCTAAAATGCGTGACGATCTTTCAGCTACCGAGGGTGATCTGGCAAGTGGATTGATGGATGCAGAAGCTGAACTGACAGCAGCAAAACGTCGTCTAGAGAAGGCTGAGAACACGATCCTTGAAAACTTCGTATCAACGCAACCAGAGTTCAGGGATATGCCCGTAGGTAACGCACAAGAAGCCGTCGTTATGCTAATGACTGATGGTGTGGATGGGGCAAACAAAATACGTGCGCTAATGCAACGGACAGACGAATTACCCGAGGCCCAACGTGGCAGCTGTGCGTGAGGCCCTAAAGGTTCAGCGGTACGTGGGCTTATGACTGAGGTGTTCGGTGCCACACCAATTGCTTCAGGCGATACGGCAGCGTTTAATACCAAGATCGGTCGCTTGAAGAATGTGCTCGAACGAGATGGCAACGACTTCCTTGGTGGCTTGCGTGAATTGTATGCTGATGACCCAGAGGCGCTACAGGGCATTGAACTTGCTCTGACGGGTCTGATGCGCCAGAACGTTCCACAGCGGCTCAAAGGTAAGCCAGAGCGGCTCTGACACGGCATCTAACGAGCAACTGATCAAAGAAGTTAACGATAGTGTATCAGCTGGGGTCTTGTTGATTTTCGGATATATGACGCCAGGTGGGGCCGCAGCGAGAAACGTCGCCCGTGGACGTATTCGTGACATATCGGAACTATCGCAAACTGTTGGTGACGAAACTTTAGCAGTAATCCTGTCGAACCCATCAGGATTTGGTCAGTTGATTAGGATATTTCACAAACTGAATCCCGTGGAATTAGAAGCGCAATCACAAAGAATTTTGTGGATACAACAACACACGGTTTAGGTTACCAAATTAGGGTCGAAGAAGCAGGTGAAGAGGGTGGTTCAATCGATGAACAAATGTTAGGAATTATCGAGCAAGGCCAGGATTTATATAGGGAATATGTTCCACCACGCCCTTAAAAGTGAAAACCCTCAAACCGAAGTTTGAGGGCCACTTACCTAGCTAGCGATCGGTGACCAAACCAATCGATGCACTAATTTGCTAGCAAACGGTATTTGTAATGTAAATAAATTATTTACCATTATTTACTAAAGATTACCATGTTTTACTAAGTAAGTTTAAAACCTAATACCTTGTTTTTTATAGCCTTTCCTTTTTTAGAGAGGCTTTTTTATTAACGTAAATAATTTTACTAAATTTTATCCCTGTGGTTATCCCGCCACAAATATTTGATGTATCACCTGTAATACATCAGAAATATGACAACTTTCACGATACAATTACCGTTTTGTCACAGAACTGTTACAAAACTTATTCAGACTCGATCCATCCACATAGTTTGCAAACGGACGTGCTATCCTTTGGAGTAGCGTAAAAGCGTGAAAAAACTTGCGTATCGCAAGTTGACGGACTTTGCACAACACGGCAAACTATTGGCACGGGTGATTCGAGGGGCTGGAGGTCACCTGGTCACTTGGGGAGTGATCGCCGGAGTGCTGCAGTCTGACCAACTGCGTGAAGGCACTTCAAAATACAAACCCCGTGGAACCCATTCTTTGGGGCCACTTACCTAGAAGGACGTGCGTATGCATATCCCAAAACAAATGGTGCCAGCAGAAGTGGCATCACATCGGATGTCGATCGAGCAGATCGAACTCAGAGCCTTGGCACTGGAAGAAGTTCAGTTGATGGATGGTTTTCAGTTCGTGATCTATTTTTCGGATCACGATTACGAAATCGTCTGCATCGATGATGCAACTGCATTCGAGTACAATCCGATGACCGATATTTTGATCGGTGGTAAAAAAAATTTAGGGGGCAGCTGTGGTAGTTGCCCCTAATGATTCTCCCCTGATTCGGGGTGAAAATCTTAACTGCTCAAATAAAACATGTTTTATTTAGACAGTTAAAACCAGTAATCCATAATAAGCCCGTTACAACACAACATCTTGTTTTCATACCTGTAAAACAAGATGTGGTAGGCAAAGAGAATTGTTTTGTAAAATCGTTATTTTTCAATGTTTTGGAACAAATTACGAAACAAATAGGCCAACTATCCAAAAGGATGGTCAACCGAAAATTGTCTGCAATCGATAAATATTGCGGTTTACAGGGTGAGTCGGCCTACGTTATTATTGTGCCACGACGTGCATCAAGCGTCTGGCCTTTCGCAAGCGCAAAGGGCCACTTACCTAGATAGCGATCTTTATCGCACATGACCAAAAGGTTGGCGAACCAGATAACCGCCCAGATGGCGATCTTAAAACCGCAAAGAAACCGAAGGGGCATGTAGCCTCTTCCCCAATCGATGAAAGGATCATTACGATCAATCGTCCTCTGACTACGTTAGAGATGACCCCATATGATTTAGAATTGCTTATGGGGATCTCAAGGAGGCGATCCAAGCCTCCCAAGGTGAGGAGCTAGTCACAATCAATATCGAGGAGACGGCCTCGAATTTGATTATGAAATCCTGACGACTTACCGAATAAGAAGAAAAGCCTAGCTGTTCATTTCAACAGCATCTGGCGGTGTTTAAGGCTCACTTCGGTGGGCCTTTTTCATATTTAAGACCAGGATTTGCCACCTTGGTAAAAATACCTTGGTGAAAACCTTGGTAAAAAGAGAAATGCTCCAACCTTCTAAACCGTTGATATATATGGAAAATAAGAAGTTGGAGCGGGCGATGAGAACCCGCTTCACATTATAAAAATAGCATAAAAACTCATAAAATATGGGGTTTTGCTTGCCTTGGTAAAGAAACCTTGGTAAAAACCTTTGGTAGAAATACTGAGGTTCTATGGCACGTAAATCAGGAAAATATTTGGTTCAGCATTACAACACCTGGTGTGTTGAGATGACGATCCCTACGGACATCCGTCACCACTTCCCGCATGACGGTGGGAAGGCAAATCTGCGTGGTAAGTTCAAACGCAAGTTGGCCAGATCGCTAAACACCAGTGATTTTGCTACGGCTGAAGTTGAAAAGCTGAAATGGATTTATGAGTGGGAAAAAATTGTTCAGCTTCTACCGCTCTGGCGGTACGGGAAGCATGAACACGGATCAGTTGACTGAGAATTACAAAGAACGTTTGGCTGCACACGATGACAGCGAGATCGGCAGAGCAGTTGTCAGCGATCAGGCATTACGCCGTGATGGTGATCTTTCCTCAGCGCAACTAGAAGCCCGTCAGACAGCTTGGGCACGATCCACGGGCAGCTGTGCTCGGTCCTGGCACATATTGATCAGTTCATTGAAAACTATGGCTACAGCCCAAGCGTTGGATTGATGCAAGGGGTTTCTGAAGAATAGGTTTGGTAAAAAGTTTGAATACTTCGAATGGATCGAGGTGCATCAATTAAAAGAATACGTGACCGTCAGAATGGATGGGTCAGATGGCGATACACCGTGGGCACGTAGAAGTGCTCAGAAATACATGTCCTACGCCAAACAGTATTGAACTGGTGCATTGATCGAGGCTTAACTCAATCGCTGAACCTTATTGTTCATGATCAGATTTTGCCTCGGTGAACAAAACCAAATCTCACCGCAAAGCTGGTAAAGACGCCAACCTGCCATACACGATTGCTGAATGCTGGAAGCTGTATAACGCCGCTGTGGAACGGGAATGGCAGGAACTTGCAGATATGATCATCTTGGGATGTACACCGGATGTAGGATCGGCGAATTGGCCCACATGAAACTTGATGCAGTTGGTACGGATCGGTTCACAGTCGAAGATTCAAAACCGATAGCGGATTGCGTGATATTCCGATCCACAAAGAAGTTCAGCAGGTGGTTGAACGATTGCGCCAAACGAGCACTGACGGATACCTGATCAGTGGTTTGTCGGACAACAACCAAATCAAAGATCGGGCAGGGGTATTAGTTCCAAGTACGGGCGCCTTTAAATCATCACTTGGGTTTCCAAAGAAAGAGAAAACCTTTCACAGTTTCCGTTCCACGCTGGCAACCCGTTTTCAGAGTTCAGGTGTTGACGAATTATTTGCGGCACGGATTATCGGCCATGCGGCAGGAAACATGACCTACGGCCTCTATGCGGGGGATATTGATTGGGACAAGGCTGTTGCGGTAATGTCCAAGGTCGATTATCAGCGACATCTCCACGGATAAGGGACGGGCATGGGCAAACTGCTTTATCATTTCACATCAGCCGCTGCGTTGAAGCAGATTTTGATAGCAATCGTCTTGAACTTGAGGGTCAGCATTTTGTTGATGAACCACTTGCGTACCCCGTTCAGGTTGCTAGGGCCTTAGACGAGCAGTACAGCGCCTGTGGTCGCTTTGTATGGTTCACAGAGCGTAGGACCTACCATTCTAGCAATACCCCTGATATGGAAGCGCAGGGATACAGCAAAATGAAGCTGGGATCATAATCGACAGCGATTTGATCAATGCGAAAAAGTGGCATTACGTGAAGCGTGATAACAAAAACAATGTTGCCTTTATGAAGGTCGCAGGTGAGAACGACAGAGCCGCCCAGCGCAATGGAGATGATCCCTATGACTGGTGGGTCTCACCTGAACCGATTGATCTCACGCAGAGACGTTTTTCATGGATACTTATAGCGGACGTGTAAAAACTCCACTGCGTTCTCGTTTATAAAAAACGGATTGCAATACATATAAGATGTTGCGGCGACAACGAATATTGCACTGTTAGTCGCTCGACTTCTTGGCTTTTTAAATTTCGTAATCGGGTTTTGTATATCCCAATAGGCTTTCGTGGCAAGCAGGCGTCTCGTAGTAAACGGGGACCATTGCGATCTACCATTGCCCGTTGATTTACCGATCTCACAAACGTAAGTGCATTTCTAACTAATACAAAGTGTAACTTGCATTCAACGATTTAGCCTGATGCAATCAGATTTAGCACTTGTTCAACGGGAACGCTGTAGAATTGCTCCCCTTCAGGCACTTTGTAATTTTTCACAACAACGATCGGCGCAGCGAGGACAGATGCTCTGCTGGCTACTGCAGCATGGGGTCATCTCGTTATTCAGGACGAAAAATGTCGTGGGTTCGTCCGTGAACTTTTTTGCGCATTGGGATGTGGAGGGAGGAATGGAAAAGTAGGACCCTCGCCAACCCTGTTTCACCTCAACCTCACACCCAATTTCTTACCCTTACCTTCGACGAGTAAATCAACGCCGAAGGTGTCGGGATTGTTCTGACAACTGTAGCTTCCAGCCGTTTCCAAAACGACTCGAGCGACTTTTCTAGCCTCTGCGTCGAACTTGTCGAACACATCCGGCTCAAAGTATTTAAGCACGGCGCCGTTCCCTATTTTTGAGATAAGCGCAGTTCCAACCACGGAGCCATTCACGAGCGTAGAATGACGTAGGGCGGTAGGGACAGTTGTCGTCGGTCAGAAAGGCGTTCCAACCAACATCATATGGCCTTCGGCAGGAAAGATTGGTTTCATAATTCATCTCCAAATCTTCCTCTTTTGTGCTGCAACTGTTGGGTCAGTTTATTCGCACTTACGAAGCCCAGTTGATGGGTCGTAATAACAAGCGCCACCTTCTTCGATGAAGTTGTCGTTTGCGACTTCTGGTTCTTCTGCGATGTCCTCTGATGCGGATGCATTTAGGATACCGAAGCGTTTTCCTGCGGCTCTGAAAGTCGTACAGCCCGATGCGCCACCTTCGTAGGCATCCATGTACACTTTCTTGAAATCATCCCAGCCAACGTTGTCGCCAACATTGCAGGTTTTTGAGCACGCACTATCGACGTAATAGGACGCCACATTCAGGACCTTCACGTGATCAAACACGGATAGTTCATCGGCGGTTTTACCTTCACGCCAAAGACCCGATAACCATAATCCTCAACACGCTCCACACGAGGGCCGTCAAAGGTCTTGGATCGTGCGATCGTAGAAATGGCTGAACACAGGTTCGATACCGCTTGAGACATTGTCCGCAGACAAGCTGATTGTGCCCGTAGGAGCCACAGAAAGCAGGTGAGAGTTGCGGATACCATGCGCAGCAATCTGATTGCGTATATCGGTCGGCAGGGTCTGTGCAAATTCGGAATCCAGATACTCCTTGCTGAACAATTCAAACGGTCCTTTTTCCAGTGCCAGGGCAATACTCGATTGGTATGCGGTGTCACGGATTGTTCCCATGATCTTGCAGAGCATGGATGAACTGGTCGGAACCATATTCAAATCCCAGCGCCTCAATAGCGTTTGCAACACCTGTAACACCCAGACCCATACGACGCTTTGTTTGCGCCTCAATGCGCTGCTTTTCAGTCGGGTACACCGCTCTATCAACAACGTTGTCCATCGCCCGAACGACATGCGGAATATCGGATCAGCATGTTGCGGTTGAAGACATATTTGCCTTCATGCTCGACCACGTATTTGGTCAAGTTGAACGATCCTAGAAGACAGGCACCGTTGGGGGCAAAGGTTGTTCTGCACAGGGGTTAGTTGTTGCAATCGTTTCGCAGTAATGCAGGTTGTTTTTGCGATTAATGCGATCGATGAACAAAATTCCGGGTTCTGCCCAATCATATGTCGATCGCATGATGTCATCCCACAGCGCACGAGCCATGA
This sequence comes from Rhodospirillales bacterium, assembly GCA_038143065.1. Taxonomy (GTDB): domain Bacteria; phylum Pseudomonadota; class Alphaproteobacteria; order Bin95; family Bin95; genus VMCJ01. The sequence continues at coordinate 37,575 of JAYQLI010000030.1, forward strand.
TCGTTTTGTAAACACGACCATCAAAAACGAGGTCAAATTCGTCATCCGTTTTCACCGCTTCCATGAATGCATCGGTCACACCCACAGAGATATTAAATTGGGTCAATTCAGTGCTGTTGTTTTTAGCTCTGATGAACTTTTCAATATCAGGGTGATCAACCCGCATCACGCCCATCTGTGCGCCTCTACGGTGCCCTGCAGATGAAATCGTCTTACACAGGCTATCGAATATGCCCATGAAGCTAATAGGGCCACTGGAGCGGCTGTCTAAGCTGCGGATCAGGGCGCCATGTGGCGAAGCGTGGAAAAGTCGTATCCGATGCCGCCGCCCAACTGCATCGTCTTGGCCGCATTGGTTGCAGCCGTCATGATGCCTTCCATGCTATCATCAATCGTATCGCTAACGAAGCAATTGTAGGGCGTCACACGTCTTGGTGCGCCCATCGCAGATTGGACACGACCAGCAGGAAGGAACCGCTGGTTATAAAGAATTTGGCGAAACTGATTGAAGTGATTTTCATGATCCTTCAATGCTCCGCCACACGTGTCATTGCGTCTTTAAAAGTTTCACCGTCAGATCGATATTTCTGTGCGTGAATTTCCTTCGATATGGCCAAGGTTGGCCCGTATTCCCCCGTTGTCATTGGTAGCTGCCTCTCATTAAGTCGGTTAGGGTTGGTGGCGCATAGTTTGGGCCTTTTAAGACCTTTCCATTCGCCTGTTTTATTGGCTGGCCTTCATCATCCAGCTTGCTCATGTTTGAGGCGTGTACACGACGCACCGCCTCATCTAAGTCCCAACCAAAAGCAGCAGCATAGCCGTAGGCGACGTAGACCAGATCGGCCAACTCCTTCAGCAAATTATCTGGTGTTTCGGCGGCACATACTTCGTCAAATTCTTCCGAGACCAGCGTCAAACGCAGCCGATCTAGTTCAGAATTTTGGACGTATGGTTGATCCAACTCCTGATCCATGATGCGATGAAACTGACGCACCATGTCCAAGGGTGATTTACCTAAATAGGTGTTTGGATCACGCAGGGCCTCATTGCCCTCATCAAAATATTCGTAACCAGGGGTGATCATTTCTGTTCCCCCTCTAGTTTTGCGATCAGGCGTTCAATGTACCAGATCGCTTTTTTCAAATCCTCAACAGGGCGCTGCTTGTACGGCCAACGCCACAAATACTTAAACGCATTTTGCCATAGGTAGGCTTGGTGTGCTGGGAGTTTTGATCCATCGACCATGCCTTCCATAGCGGTGATGCATTCAAGTTGCCCATTACGATAGTGGGGGTGTATTCACTGCGTTGTCCGCACGTAATTCCGCCAATGAACGGGTATCCAGTTTTGATAAATCCCATTTAGCCATCAGTGCATCCTTTTCTTGTTGAATTGGATCACGTTGGAGTTGGGGCTTGTGTCGAGGCTTTTGAGCAGTTCCTGATCAGGTTCAAACTCAATGTCGAGTTCAGCCTCATCAAAATCATCCCCCCATGTTTGTTGCAGTTCACGGAACATGCCGCCGTGCGCCACCAACACTGTCGGGTGATGTTTTAAAAACAGGTTCATGCCCATAAGCAGATTGAGGTAAAAATCTGCCATTTCGTCATCGAACCGTCTGATAGTTCGTGGCCAACAGCGACTTCGATTTTACCGTCTTCGTGGCAGTTGATTATGATGCCCATCTGATCGGTTTCAAATTCAGGATTTTTCATTTCAGTATCCTTTCAACAAGAGAAAAAAGTGGTCTGCATCGACCACAGCGAGTGGTTTGCGGCGATCTGCTTTGACGATGACCAGCGGCTCTGTACCGTCAGGGCAATTGCGCTGGGCTTGATCGTAGAAGCGGTAGACAGCGATCTGTTTTTGCGACTTACACTCGACCGAATAGGGAAATTGATCCCGTGCGGCGGAAGACAGTTGAATGTCTTCGCCACCTTGTCCCATCGCCGTGGACCGCACATCGTCGGTGGTCAGGCTGGGAAATCGGTCAAGAATTTGGTCTCGAACAAACTGCTGCAACTTCCGCCCCTTGGCTTTCGCCGAAGAGGTTTTGATTGCCATTAATCGTCCTTCACAAACCAATAGTGGGGTGGGTTTTTGCCTCAGATTTTGGATGCGCAATAAATTCAGCATCAGGCCAACAGGAACCAAGGTAGTTGCAAAACTCACATGTCTTACAAAGCCGTTTTTTGCCTGTAGGCTTGCCCTGCCACTTGTCTTCGATTGGTTCGAAGCACCGTGCAAATGGTGCGTCTTGATTGATCGCAGTGACATTGCTTTCGATCATCTCTGTGACCGCTTGCACTTCATCATCTGAGGGATCGCATTCTACGACACGGACTGCTCCAGTGCTTTTACAAATAACGATCCATCCACCAGGTGGTTTACCCTTGGCTTTGGCGTATCCAATCAGCTGTCCAACGTAACCAAAGTCATCGTTGTTTTTCAGATACTCATAGCCTTGAGACCACTTGTTTTGGAAAGCCCAGGGGATGCGGATTTGATGTCATAAACTTTTCCATCAATCTCGATGTCGTCAGTGCCTTTAATGGTTGTACCTGCGACATCTAGCGAAACCCTGTCTTTGCCACCCGTTACGTTAGCCCCTGCAATTTTCAGAACGAAGTCCGTCAATATCTCGACGCAATCTCCAATCATCATTTGCATTTTAAAGTTGTACGGCTTTTTAGAAGGCACTGCGCCAGAAGCAGCCATCTGCAACTGGCACAGGTGTTTTCCCAACGTTTGACATCCGCAGCCCAAACGCACCGTCATTGGGTGTCATTTGGTGGCGAAGCACTTCCTTGAGTGCTTCACCTGCTTCGTCAATGTATTGGTCAAGAATTTCCAGCTGGTCAAACTGGTCATTCGACATGCGATCCAAAGCCAAATGGATTTGGGGTTCTAACATCAGGCGACGTCTTCCAAATCATCTTCCAGAGCACTCTCCATCGCATCGATGGCGTTCTGGTCTAGTGATTGGTTGGTCAACGCAGCCTTGTACGCCTGATCGATACGGGCGTTTTCGGCACGGATTGCATCTGCAATCGCACCCATGCTGTCCACCACATCCTGCGTCAGTGAAACTGGGTTCTTCAGATCAGGTTTGAAGTGAAAGGTGAACCAAGTCACGCTGCCATTTTTGTGGCGCTCTGACGTGATTGTCGCAGTGTAATCCCAGATGTTGCGATTACGTGGTAACTTTTTAAGGAACTCATCCTCAAAAGGATTCCAATTTGTGCCTTTCAACATCAAAATGACTGGCTGATTAACGTATTCAACCTTTTCACCTTCGGCGGTAACGCCTGTGAAAGTGACCAATCCACGTACTTGGCGGAAACACGTGATGTCGGCGTATTTTTGACGCTGTTCATCGGGCATTTCACGTAGAACTGATGAAATTGGTTTGCCGCAGCGTACTGTTCCATTGGTGTCACGAGCCTCCTGTCCAAAGTTTGAAATGATCAACGATTTTGCAGCCAATTTGTTTTGCTGCGTGTCGTAGTGCAGATATTGGTAGTGGTGTCCCAGCGGACGAAACTCAACGGTTTCGCCATAGGCTACCTTATCCAACCCTTTGATGTAGAAGTGCCCACGTGGCAGTGAGTTGCCCTGATCATCATCCACCTGCGTGTTGATTTTCAGTTCAGGCATTCGGCTGGCGCTAGTGCCACCAGACGATTGCTGTGCAGCCCCTAGTTCGGCTGCTAGTTGGTCGATTGAACGACCGTTCGATGTTACAAGTTTGGTCATATTTTTACTTACCTTTCTGTAAAAAATATTGCGTTAGCTAGATCGTCAGATTACCAAATATGGTATCCAATATCAAGTACTAATACACTAGGAAGTGTAAAAAAATTAGATGAGCCAGTTTGGACCGGACTCGATCTCGATCGCTAATGGGAGACAAGATTCATGTTCCCAGCGTTCACGGACTTCGTCTAAAACGCCCGTCATTGCCCAAGTCAGAGCATCATTCACAGCATCGGTTTCATCGGGATGCGTATCCACAACAATGCTATCGTGTACGGTCAGGATTATCAGTGAGTTTAGGCCAAGTTCCTGAAAGCGGCGGTGTGCTCTGATGCATGAAAGTTGCACCAGATCATTGCCGTATCCTTGAACCGGATAATTTTTGACTTGTGTGCCGTTACTGATTTGTCCGTTGCCGTACCGTTTTGGGTCAGGCCAGTGATACTGACGACCAGAGGGGGTCTGAACGATCCCCTTTTTCATGACGCTATCCGTCAAAGACTTGTGCCAATGGGCCAGCCCTTGTAGATCGTCATAAATTCTTTGAAATATGCTTGGATATGCGGTTCCTCACCAGCACCCATCCCTCCGTACAACGGCGCAAATGTGAACGCCTTCGCAGCCTGACGCTGATCTTTCGTCACGGTGTCCTTATCGATACGGTTGATGATTGATGCCGTCTGGGAGTGCACATCTTTTTTGTTTTCAATGTCGGCAATGATCTGTGGATCACGGCTGAGTTCGCCAGCGCATATCCACTCCAAAGACGCAAAATCCGCCTCTGTAATGAGTCCGTTTTCAAACCTCGACACAACGCATTTGCGGATCGGAAATCCACGCTTTGGCTGGTTCTGGAAATTAGGGTTTGTGGAACTCAGGCGTCCTGTTGCCGTCACCGTCTGATTAAAGTTGGTATGAAGCAATCCGCTGGCCTGGTCCATGTTTTGATGCCTTTCACAAAGCTGTCGAGATAAACCGATACCGCATTTAAGCGTGACATCTTTTCCAGAAACTCAACCGCCGTTTCATTGCCCTTGATCTTGGCTTGGCTGATCAGAATTTTGATGGTGCCTTTGTCGGTTTTGAAACCATTGATCGAAGCATAGCTTGCATCCGCAGGGTAAGACGAAGGCCAGCGGTTTTTCCGGTATTCTGATACAAAGCACCAGCACCAGAGCACGATGTGCACTTCGACAAATTCTTGTACGGTTCCCCGTTCACTTTGATTTTCTGGATGCGTCCACGGCCATCACAAACATCACAACAAATTGCCATGGTTTTTTTGAATCACAGAGGTTGTGGTTCTGACAGCCTTTGCAAATTCGGATTTATTCATCCTTGGTGTGCGCAATGGTTTACCAGAGGGGCCAACGCCAATATTAAACAGTCGCTTGTGTTCATCCCGATCGATCACCTTGCGGCTGTAGACCACCTTGGTCATATCAGCGCCGGAATTAAGGTTGATCGGGGTGTCGCCCATCACATCTTCTACGATTTCATTTAGCCGCTTTTTCAGGGTTATCTGTTCGGCCTTAAATTCTCTTCCACCGCATCCAAAGCATCGAGATCAACATTGATCCCATTGCGTTCGATATGGATCAGGTGCGCAGCATTTCGTGCGACAGATCAAGGATCGGTTTTAGGCTTTATTTTCCGCCCGAGCAAAATCATCCAGCTGTTGCAGGTAAATCTCACCACAGGCTTTAACATCGGCCACAGCGTATTCCGTGACGGTGTCGAGGGGCATAGCCTCAAACCCAACACCGCTTTTGAACAATTCATCAACCAAGTCTGATTTCTTATTGGTCACCTGACGGCGTTTGGCCGTGGCTTTCAGCGATAGTTCTGTCCGCTGGCCTTTGCTGAGAATGTATTCGCCAACCATTGTGCAATAAATCTTTGGGGGCAAGGGTGAAGCCCATCTCTGTGAGCCACTGACAGTCAAATTTTGAGTTGTGTGCGCTATCAGTTCATCTGCTTGTTCACAACATGTTTTCCAACAGACTTCGGCAGTCAGGGTCTGGTTTGTCATTGTGATTGAAAACCAGCGTGAACACCTCATCAACTGTGTCCCAACCCAGCATTCCAAAATGCGCCGATACACATTTGTTTTCTGGGTTGAAAGGCGAGTTGTCGGTTTTGCCATCAAAGCGTTGAACTGTCGTTTCAAGGTCCAAAACAAGGCGCTTCATTTTTGCACCCCCATGATTTTCAACTGCAGATCGTTCACACGGCGCAGGATGTCCAGCTAAGTCCCGCATAATCTCCTGATGGAGATCACGGGCCTGTTGATGTTGTTCTTTGCGCTTGCGTTCTTCCTGTTCGAAATATTCGTCCAGATCACCAGCCCAATCATGCTGAATACCGCCCAATTTCTGGTTCGATCATCACTGGAATTGTGCCGTGATAGCCCGACAATTTGTTTTTGGAGATGGTCAAAAAACGGGTGTTATCAGGCAGCCCATCTTCGTTGTCGCCGCTGTGTTTGCCGATCCCAAGGATCACATCAGCTTCGGCGGCTTTGCCCAGTTTTTGAGCCTTCCGCCATCGAAAAATCGATCCTGGTTTTGCCCTCACCATCCGCAGAGGCTTGGGACACACCAATCAGTGCACATTGTGACGTTTCGCCAGTTCTCTGAGGCGACGGTACAGTTCACGCAATCGTTCGTGCGTTGCATTATATTGGCCACTCACGCCAACCTTGTCCGCCTGATCGATGATCAACACGTCGGGTTTCATCTTATGGCAATAGACATCCAACCGATCCAAATCCCAATCGACCGTGTCTTTCATTTCCAGATTGGACTTCGACACACGCAAACGCAGCCAATGCTTCCTTTGGTTTTTCTGCAATTTCCTCACGGGTCATGCCGGATGCAGCTTGCACCGAACGCAACATGGTTCTGGTGGTTTCTTCTTCGTTGCCCAAATACAAAACGCTAGCGCCTTGATCTGAAACCGCCAGGGCCGCAATCAGGGATACCAAGAACGTGGTTTTGCCAGTTTCGGGTCTGGCCAACACGATCATAAATTCACCTGCTCCGATCCCGTAGAGTTGGCGGGAGAGCGTTTCGATATTAAACTGCCAACGAGCAGCATCAGATGATTTTGCCAACAGTTCGTCTAAATCCTTGGTGGTCGTCGGTCCAAAATCATCGGGCGCATAATCAGATGCGCATCGATCCAGTAGGGCCTGTAGCAACCCCATAGCAGATGCGTCACCTCCGACAGGTTGATGCCCAGATTTGTAATTTCACGGCCAATTTCTTTGCGCCACAGCTTTGCTATGACGTCCTTGGCGACATCATCACTGATCGCTTCAACCTTTTTGATGTCATCAACAACATCACGAAAATCGGCCTTCTGTGTTGGTCGCAACAGGATTGTCGGCTACCCACAGGGAATACAATTCTTCTTCGGTGATGTCGTGGTTGTAAGTTTCGTGCGCCTTCATGATCAGGTCATATGCTTCGGCGCAATCGTCAGAAAAAATTTGACGTTTCAGCTTTGGTTTATTTGCTCGATAGCTGTCGGTCTGCAACAATGTCTTTAGTAGGGATATTTCCATCGGTCCTCCAAGTACGGTACTAATACACTAGGAATATCACAGATGGAGAGACAAAAAAAGCCCCAATCAGACGAAAGGGGCTACTTTTCGGAATTGAAGATTATGTTACTTGGTCGTCAACTTTTTAGGTTGCGTATCAAATTTCATGGTCTTCATTTGCTCGGGGTTGCATAATACAGCTTTGGAACCGCTGTCGCTGTATTGCAATGGCTCACCCGCATTATAAAGTTCCATCATATGATCACATTCCGTCTCTAACATCATTGTCAATTGATCATCAGAGAACAAATTACGGGCACCAATACGATTGCGGAACTCTTGCAATCTTTTCTTCACACCTGCAGAGATCATTTGCTCTGTCTTAGATGTGCGCATTGGGATTTTAACTTTATGATTGGTTCCTCGGGTACCACGGAACACAATATCCTTGAGTTCACCCGTAGGTCCACGGCGCTCTGCTTGGGGTACCCCAGCCTTTGGATCGCCCTCTATAGTTACCAAATTTGCTAGTTTTGCATTCTTTGAACGCAGGAACTGCTTAAATTCGTTGGCATACTCATTAACCAGTTGATGCAGTTCATACACTTCACTCGTATCACCATTGATGTCTACATCCCAGATGATAATCGCTCTCTTCTTTACACCTTCCATTTTGGTCACTTCCCGCCCTTATGGGCTTCCCTCACTAGGTACTTGGTTGATGCGGTTTGTTTGTTGTTGTTATCCGCAATGTATTTAATAGTTGCTCTTTCGTAAGCTCTTTAGGGTCCTTGTTGGTCGTCCGTATGAATGTGTTGCCTCGTAGCATTTTCTGCATCGATACTGCTTTCTTCTGCGCATCGTTATCCAATAATATATATTTATATAAATAATTTCGCAATGTATTTTTTAGTGTATTAGTAATGTTAGTTCCTAAAATAGCAAAACCGACTACATTACCCAATGATGCAATGCTACAAGCAGATGCCGCATCTTCCACTATTACTGCGGTTTCACCGCTTCCAACGGCTATTCCATGGCTTATGTCGCCATAGGTCATCCATTTCGGCCCTTTTCCGCCTAAATGGTACATTGCACGGCCTACAGCGCCATCATTGTCCTGATTGTAAAATAATACCCGTTTTTCACGTGGGGCGTATCTGATCCTGATCAGGCCGTTTTCGTAGGCTTCGTAGGAGTTGACCGATCGGAGATATTCGCACACTTCGTCGTGATGTTCGATGCGTGTGGTAAAGGCAGGGATAGGGTAAACCAGGAGCCATGCGTTGCGGCTCTGCACGTTGAGCAAGATACGCTTTTGCGCCTGTGATCGTTTTATCGCCATTATACCGTCCTTTGGCGTTACAGGATGCACGAAAGCAATTCCATAGAAGTTCGCCAGTTGCAAGGCGATCCAATGTGAATTTTTTGCGACCACCACAGAATGGACAGTCCAAAGTTTTGTGCTCACCCTCGCTGATGCGAATGCCTTTTATGATTTCAAGCTGGTCACGATAATTGTGCATTGTGGTTCCTAATAAAAAACCCCGCCCGAGTGCCAAGAGGAGAGGCAAAGCACTGGGACGGGGCTATGCGACGGTGGTCGGGCCAGTCGCTAAGAGGTAGTTGATCAGGCTACCTTAACTTGCTGCTATCAACCCAGTTGTAGGGGCTTCCAATATTACTGGTGGCTTTTGCAAACGGGCATAGTCATACGTTTCATTGAATATGCTCACGACGTCTTTTGGCAGACGATCAAGCGGATACGCATGGTATTCGCCGTTGTTGTAATGACCGCCGTATTCGAGGTTGCAGGTGTTCAGGAAATACCCAGACACGTGCAGACCTTCTTCGTGAAGGATTTCGTATGCGCCGATGGGTGGTGCCCAGGGCGATTCAAATTCCATCTCTAGGCTCCATTGATCGTAGCCATATCCGTAAACGTCGTTGTTGGTGTAAGCGAGTGGGTCACGAATTTCCCACTTAACGCCCCATGTATCAATCGCACGTGTTTCCGCAAACTTGCCGATAGGTTTGACGGTTTGCAGAAAACAGTTTGCGACAGCGCCCTCATAGAGTTCGTGAATCCGTTCATACGGACCCACGACGCTCAAAATGTTGTCGATCATGCTGGGCATTATGCTAACACCTCGCTGAACGCTTGTGACGCCATGATCTTGGACACACGGTACATACGCTTGGTGAGGCTTTGCATTTCGTTATCGACGTTGTCGGAATTGCGAACATGGCAAAGTTCATTATGCGTAGACCATGCGGTCAATGTGGATATGGCGTTCCATAGATTGTTGCCACGGATATGGGTTTCAGCAACGTAGTGATCCACCATCGCATCGATCTGCGTGTCAGAGAAACGTGATTGCTTCAACAAACGTTGGAATTTACGTGGACCCATCGAAATATCGCTGTAGTCACGCAATTCGTTCACACGATCCGCAAACAGTTTGATGTCTTCGATTGCACGTTCAGTGCGAACCGCAGGATCAAAGCCCTCTGTGCGACGGGTGCCAGATTCCGAAACTTCATTCAAAAGAATGATGTTATCGCATGTGTCATCCTTCGCAGCGATCATGATCTTATCAGAACTATACCCATGTGGGTTCACGATCATTATGTGTAGGGACAGATTAGCAACCGAACCGTCCAGTTGACGAATTTGGCCGGAATAACCAGGATATTCCAATCGCAGCGATAAAACGCTCCGTTGTCTTCCACATATTCATTCTGCTTGATGTCCTTGAGCAGGTGGGCAGGGACCTGAGATGTCAGGGCTTTCCACGCTGCATCACGCACAACCTTGTTCTGGATTGGCACGTATTGCGATCCGCATGTGCCGATCGGTTCGTGTGTTTCCGTATTCATTAGAACACGTCCCACAGATGGATTTACAGAACGCACCGCACCACGCATCGTAGCAGTAGGGCGGTGTCTGCTATATAAAGAGGCATACACGCCACTTCATATGCGCCTGCCCCAAGAGGCGGTTGCTGTACAGTCGAATTATCCGCATCCGCATAGTCAGATTGCGGGATAAAAAAGAACTCGTCAGCTGGGATGATGTTGTTGTCATATTTCGTCATAATTGCGCTTTCATTGTTAAGGTCAGATGTCGCCGCTAGGTAAGAGGCCGTGATCGCAGTAGATCATATAAAAAGGGGGTGTGTCAAGTGCTAATACACTAGGAGATGCGTAATACCGTGATATTAGTATTTAACGCATTGATTTCAAAATAAATTTCTACTGATATTATGTCAGTAGTAAAAAGTAATAAAAACAACCACTTAACCCTTATAGGGTTAAGCAGCGTATTGTCTGTTGGGAAATTTTTTTCGTCACTTTTTAAAATTCTCGTCATAGACCTGCAGGTAATACCGCATTTGTCGCCCCATCTCTTCCAGAAATTCATCTTTCTTGGATTTCCTCTTACCGAAACGGTCGAGAGACGCTGGGCGAGGGAGTTTATTCATAGGCTACCTCATGGTTGTTAAAACGCTTGTGCTGTGCGGCAGTTGCCATGCGCAGGGATGTCTTCACGTAGGTGCTGACAACCTGACGGGATTTGTGGCCTGTGATGGCTCTGATCTCGTCCTCTGTGCAATTGGCCTCGCCAAGTTCGGTGGCGCCCGTGCGGCGTAGGTCACCGATCTTCAGATCATCGGGCAAACCTGCCATTGATCTGATGTGTTGCGCCTTCTTGCGATACAGGCGTTCGCTGTATGGCGCATTCGTGCCCTCATATAGAATGATAGCAGAATTGGGATCACGGTTACTTGAGATGGCATCCAAACGATCCTGTAGGTCAGGGGATGCTGGCATCTCGATCAATGTGCCAGTTTTCTGCTGGCTGAATTGAAACAAACTGTCATTGTAACTGGACCATGTCATAAGACGACAGTCCACAGGACGCTGGCAGAGATCGTAGGCCATCAAGGCAAGGGTGCCGAGGCTACTGATGTCCTGTGCGTCAGACGTATTAATAAAACTGTGCAGATTATCGTGCGTCCATGAAATCGTACGAGAGGGCGCTGCGTCGATAGATACCGCAGAGAACGGATTGTGCGACACAAGTTCCAGGCGCTTGCCTGTCGCAAACACAGACTTCCAAACACGCATGTACAATCCAGCGGTGGCCTTGGAATGTTTTTCAGACAGCTGCGCATATATCGCTTCCGCATGGATCGGGCGGATCGCATTAACAGATGTCTGTGCAATGGGCTTGCGGCCAATGGCGATCATCGCCAGCACTTCATTGAATGCGGCTTGATAGGCACGGCGGCTGCTAGAGCCAGACGGCGCCAACGGCTTGTGGTTTTGTAGTCGGTTACGAGGTGGGTTGCTTTATAAGTCTTGGGCATTGTGATGCTCCTTTAGGTAAGAACCTAAATGTACTACTCGCACGTCAGAAGGTCAAGTGCCAAATATTTTCCTATTGTATTAGTACTGCAGTTGCGGTATGCTTGATTCGAGGGCGACGATATTCTCCTCTTGGTCGTTGCTCTCAGGATTAGTAAGTCATGCTAGTTCCTTTTTGTTGGGTAAACTGGGCCGTTTTTCTCGGGTTTTAACCTCCTACCGAGAAAGCGGCCCTTTTTTTATACTCGCACGTCAGAACATATTTAGGTGACATATAAGACGTGCCATCTGAAAACACGTTATTACAAATGTTACTACATCCTGAAAACAAGTTCTCAGATCATAAAATAAAAAAAGTACCAATACACTAGTAAAGTATTGACGATATTGCTTGAATTTAGGATTCTAAGGGCAGGGGCAAGACCTGACCAGTCGACAAAAACGCCCCCGAAAACTTACCTAGCAAAAAGGAATCCAAAAATGGGTTATATCAATTTGACGTTAAAGAGCCGCAATCAAAAAGTGGGCAAAGTGCCTGTATCAACAAGCGGCAAAAAGACTTGCCCCGACGCTTGCCCCTTAAAAGCAAGTGGGGCGTGCTACGCCGACGGGGGCCTTTGGCCTTGTTTTGGGACAAGGTTACAAAACAGGAAGCAGGGGCGCCGTATGATTTATTTGTTAAACAGGTGGCCGCATTACCAGAGGCCAGTTTTGGCGCCATAATCAAGCAGGGGATTTGCAACCTAGCCCCCAATTCCCTGACACCATAGACGCCCCAAAGTTGGTGCAATTGGTGGAAGCCAACAAGGGCCGCAACGGATTCACATTTACACATTTTGACATTCTCAAAAATCCAGTGAATGAATTTGCAGTTCATGCGGCTAATAAAAACGGCTTCACAATCAATCTTAGTGGAAACAATGTAAGCCACGCCGACAAGCTAGCGGATGTTGATTGCGGCCCTGTGGTTTCAATATTGCCTCTGGAATATCAAAGACAGGGCAAAGGCAAAGACTTACACGGGAAAGCCTGGACGATTACAAAGCCAGGTTGTCAGCATTCTCCACAGACAACGCCAGGAGGGCGCAGAATTATTGTGTGCCCTGCAACCTACACCGACGGAATGTCTTGCAATGATTGCCGCCTTATGCGCAAAAGCAAATCGCAAGACAATCGTGGGCTTTCCAAGCCATGGACGATCCAAACGCAAAGCCGACGTAATAGCGCAGGGGGGCCGCATAATGACCGATCAAGTTTATGTTGTCAATGTTTACGTGATAAGAAGTGCCACAGGTGAACATAGCCAAAAGTGAAGGGCACCTAACGTTTATTTAATGGATCATTGGGAAATCTTGTTGAGTTTGGAAAAGCTAGGGACGAAGCAAAACAACGCTATGAGAATTTGTTTGCTGATGAATGCAAGCTTCATGGATATTCATTGCGCCGGAATTGCGCTGATCGATCCTGAATACAAAACAGACTGGATGTAATGGGGGAAATATGATCGCCTGTATGGCTTCATCTGTTTTTATTGGCATCTGTTCTGCCTGTTTACTTAAAAAATCAAACCCTGCCTTGTTGGCGGGGTTTTTCTTTCCCATATTAACGACAGCGGAAAGGATCAGACATGAAAGAATTTCAACAGTTTTATGCAAGATCAAAAGGGCTGATGTCGAACGTGAAGACTGGTATTACTTGTATATTGGCGCCACAGGTAGATATGTTTTGTATGAATGGGACCACGTCCAAATCAACGGCCCCAGCAGCAATGGCGTGAAGCTGATTGAACTGGAAACTTTCTTGGATGATCCATCACAATGGAAGCAGCAAAACACAAACTCAAGGATTTGTTGGCGGGTAAGTGATCCTTAAAGGGACAAAGTGCTATAGAGATATAGGAACCTGTCACAATAACAGATTATTTTTGCCTTGCTGTGATGTCGAGATACTCGGGAAATAGCATCACCGAACGCATACAAGACAAACGCAATCACAGCGCCAAAAACCACGATCACAAACAAGGCTCTGGTTAAGGCAACCAATATCCCCCACCAAGTCTGTCGATCCTGCGTAGGCCAAGGTTGCCCACAATTGGGGCAGGTCTTAGCTTCATCGGAACAATCATAAGAACAGGTCTTGCAAGGTAATGATTAACGCCATGCGCAATCACTAGCACGGTTTACAGGATCAACAAAGGGCCGAGATCATGCACCGCTAAGGCGCCCCATACGCTTTCTTAAAACTGGCAAACGACCACAGAGGGCCGGATTTGGGGCCTGTTTTGTTGCGCTGTTATTTGTGATTGTTTTGCTTTTATCTTTTTCCGGTCCCTTTGGTTTAAAAATTATCTATAAATTACAGGGCCTCAACTCTATTGGGGCCGCTAACTATTTATTAACGGCCTTAAATTAACCCAATAAATACAGGGGTTTACGCTAAGCGCATCGATCGAGCGGGGGCGGCAAGCGCCTAGGCCCCTCCATGGCGATAGCGTATATATCGCTTCTCGACATGATTATGCTTGCAACTGTAAATTGAACCAGGATGAAGGCGACCAGAGAATGGTTTCTGTCAAATTCCTTAATCTGTCTGGCGGATTTTGGATTGGCAGTTCTGTAAATAGGAAATGCATAAGCCCAGTTACTGGATCAGGTTGTAGGCACCAACCGTGTTTGACGCACTGGTCGAATATCAGTCAGTAACTCCAAACTAAAAAACATCAAATAAAAGTGTTATAATACAACATTAGTGGTTGCGGATTCAGCGAATTTGATCATTCAGGTAATATGTTTCGACCTGTTCTAATTGAAGGCTCAGAACATGAGCATTTATGGAAATGATGCAGTTCTGCAGGTTCCAGTCTCCTTGAATTTGATATTGATGTAGACAACGATGGGGTGTCTTACCTAGTCGGTAGCGTCTATCTTTCGGATTCTGACGACAGCGAAGAATGGCGTGTAGAACTAGACGAGGTGATTGAAGCCCTGTGCGCCGATTACGGAGATGTTGATGGTTATCAGCACCTGTACGTGGTCGCACATGAACTATCACGAGCATCCGAAACATTACGAGTAGAAAAAGCAGGTCTGGATAGGAGGACAGCGTTTACGCTGTGAGCGATTTATTTCGATCTGACTGATGACGGTAGCTTCGAGAAACGATGCAACCGTATGCATAAAAACAAACCGATTGATAATCGGCTTCAATCGGTCTAAAAGTCTTGGGCGACAGTGGCTCCCACGAGAGTGCTACAGGTCTCACATGGCGGTCATTCGGCGCTTACACGTGAGAACAGTGTTCCTGATAATCACTGCTGTCCAATTTGCGGTAAATCTGTTGAAGAACGCATTCGCCGAGTATATGAACCTAGACGTCTTGGCGATTAGATCATGATGATGAAACAGGCAAGTTGAGGGTTTCTTTGCGACAGATGTAATACCGGATTGGGTAAGTTTGCGGATGATCCAGAGATTTTATTGTCGGCGGTAATTTATCTGCAGCAACACGGTAGTCATGACATTTGCATAGCGGGATTTCCGCTTTGTCTGAGGTAATTTACGCCAAAATGCCTTATAATAAGGGCATAAGCAGAAAGGAGAAAATAATGCTTAGATCAATCTACAATGCGATTGTAATCAGCCGTGCTACATCCAGCAGCACACGCAACATTAAATCACCTAACTGACCGTGATTTGGCGGATATGGGTTTCCTCGTGTTACAACTTCGTTGAGACAGTTGTGAACAGCGTTCGTGACGACCTGAAGACAGACACAAACAAAAAGTCTGTTGGCGATGTTTACAATGCAATCGCAAATCCAAACTTAGGTCGGGGCTGTCTGAATTAGCCTCGACCTTCTGATCGACGGCGGCTTTGTGAAAGAGCCGAACTTCAGGTCGGCCTGGTCGCGACAATTTGAACAACGGGCTTTAGCCAAAACGCTATCAACCAAGTGCCATCAACCCTCACGTTCCAATAAATCCTGAACCGCAATCTCAGCTTGGTGATTGCAGTGCTTGCATTGAACATGCATGAAATGATTAAGCGACTAGTAAGTAGGGCTATAGGGGGATTCTCTCTGCATGCTATCGGGAGTGTATACTTAGCCCACTCAACCGACAATTTAATGACGTGTCCATGATCTGTCTAGTCATACGCAAATATCAATACACCATTAGTGTTGTGCCACGTATTTCCGTGGTATAACAGGGCAATTTCAAAAATTTATCATCGCAAGGAGTTTGTCATGGCTGACACAGCTAAGTGTGGTGCTTCCGTTCCATCTATGCGCAAGTCGAAGATGATGGGCGGGGGTATGCCATTGAAGAAGCAAAACCTAAAATGCCTGGTTATGGTGGGATGGCCAAAAGAAATGATGCGCCGTACCCAACCTAGACAACGTCGTCCCATGGCTCGTGTGCAGCCTGTAGCTCCGTCCAGCGGCAGCTGCAGGTCGCAGACCTATGCCACAGGCGGCTCCTGCACCTCGTAGGGCGGCACAGGCCCCCAGACCTATGAATAGGGTGCAAGGCAGGAAGTGCAGATGCAGGATGGCTCACGGCGCCCTGTTTCTCGTCGCCCAATGCGGTGAATGCCTTCATTGCAATAATTACAGCTTGTATCGGACCATTTGCGCCTGATTGCAGGTCTTTGGTGAAGCCTGAACTTTTCTACAACCAAGCCGAATGCCAGGAGAGTGTGGATTCAATGTTGGGACTACTGCGAGAGCACAGCGTCTTAGCATCTGGAAGCTGCCACAAGATTAGTATGGGTGAGCGCAGCCTAGGCACGGCCAATCTAGCGGACCCAACTAATGTT
>JAYQLI010000031.1:0-17445 GCA_038143065.1 Rhodospirillales bacterium
TTACTTTATAGTTTGAAAAGTATTCCAAAATTAATTTTCAAAAGGTGAAGAGCTTTAATAGAGATTTATTTCCGGCAATGTATGGCTCCATGTTTTCCAAGTGAATTCAATATTTTGTTTCAACGAACCTAACTTTTCTCAGTTTTCTACATTGGTCGAAATGGGCTCAAAGCAGCACTTCGCTGCATGATCATCTAACGACTGCTGCGCGGACAAAGTGTGAATTCGCTGCGGCTGCACCATGGTCCGCTTTGATTGCCAGATCTATTGGATGCGAAAATTGGTTGGTTTGACCATACCCGCACGAAACGGGTCGTCATCCATGGTTCCGCTGGAGTATCAAGAGACAGCAATAAGAGAAATTGGACTAGCCCGAAATGATCAAGCCCACACCTCTGACTTTAGATCTGAATTCAACTATCATGCTGTTGCTGTTGGCAGCCGTTTGGGGAGGTTCGTTTTTCTTTGGAGAAATTGCTCTGCGTGAGGTTCCGCCGCTCACCATCACCCTTCACCGGGTCGCGTGGGCATTGCCAATACTGGCGTTGATTGTTCTCTTCAAAGGAATTTCCGTTCCGCGTTCCCCAAAAATTTGGGGAGCTTATCTAGTAATGGGTGCCCTCAACAACACTATTCCGTTCTCACTGATATTTTGGGGACAGACGCAGATTGAGAGCGGGCTGGCGTCCATTCTCAACGGGACGACTGCTATGTTTGCAGCGGTTGTAGCTGGGTTATTACTTCGCGAAAGAGCCTTTGACTGCAAAAGATAATTGGTGCTGCTTTGGGCATTGCCGGGGTGGCTTTCATAATGGGTCCAAGCGCTTTGACCGACTTTAACCCAAGCAATCTCGCTCAACTTGCCATACTTGGCGCAACTCTCTCTTACGCGTTTGCCGGTGTCTGGGGAAAGATCGCGCTTGCTGGTCAACCGCCACTCATGAACGCATTTGGTATGTTGACCGGTAGCACTCTGTTGATAATCCCAATTGTCATTGTGTTTGATGGCCCACCAAATCTAGAACTCTCAGCAAGCGTCTGGGGCGCTCTGATTGGGATGGCTGCTTTGTCGACTGCACTTGCATATGTGCTCTACTTTGCCATTCTAGTACGAGCTGGGGCCGCCAATCTTTTAATGGTCACCTTGCTCATTCCACCATTCGCCATTGGACTTGGTGTTTTGTTTCCTTGGTGAACAAATGGGACTGGAAGCGTGGATTGGTTTTGCAATTATTAGCTTAGGTTTTGCCGTGACAGATGGGCGCTTGTTTTCGATCTTTTCCAGAAACTCTATAACCTGACCAGCAATTAGTTCAGATTATAACATTTGGTAAAGAGGGCTCTAATCTGCCATTTGCCCAAATCCTGCGCAGGCACTGTAACGCTTTTGGACCGAAATATCTCGCCTATCTAATATCTAGAATCACACGCACTGGCCTTTGGGAAAGCTATCCAAGTTATCAAAGCTTTGTTGAAATTTTATGGCGTCATAAGCTTTATAAAACCTACAATAAAATTACTAACCTGATCACAATAGAATTATCTTAAAAATCAAGTAGTTTTGCTTTAAACAAACGTTCATCAAACTTTTACAAAACTGTCATTTCAATTTTACAAACCTTTATTAGCCAGCGGGTATTCGAGCAATCGGCTCGCGTCTGTTTAAAAGTCTATAACAAGGAATGATTTGACCCCTTTTGAAAATAGCAGTCTCAACATTAACTGCAGTTTCATTATCAGCGAGTTTTGCTTTTGCTCGCGATAACGTACATGCGGCAGGTTCATCAACGGTGCTACCTTACGCCGCAATCGTCGCTGAAGCTTTTGGAGAAAATTTTGATTCTCCTACACCGCTGATCGAGTCTGGTGGTTCTGGAGCGGGTCGTAAAAAAATGTGCGAAGGGGTTGGCGCCAATACAACAGATATTGCGAACTCATCCAGCCGGATAAAGCAGAGTGACATAGATAATGCACATCAGGTGTGACCGATATTATGGAAGTGCGTATTGGGTACGATGGCATAGTATTCGCAAGCCGTTTGGAGACCAAAGGTTTTGAAAACCTAACACCGATGCACATTTATTTGGCGGCAAGTGACAAGTCTAATGCATCTAATTGGCAAGCCATAGATCCTGCTATGCCAGACCGTGAAATCATGTTGTTTATCCCAGGAACAAAGCATGGAACTCGTGAAGTATTTGAGAAGAAAGTAATGTTGGCAGGCTGTAAGAAGGCCGGTTCTTATGATTTGTTCTTCAAACAGAATGGCGGAGATAAAAAGAAGGCCGAGAAAGAGTGCTTCAAAGTTCGCACCGACGGTCGTTCTGTAGATATTGACGGCGACTATACCGAGACTTTGGCACGTTTGGCATCAAATCCAAACGGCATTGGTGTTTTCGGTTTAAGCTTTCTATTGAATAATACTGACACGATATATGCAGCAAAGATAAATGGAGTTGAAGCTTCAACGGAGACCATTGCAAGTGGTGTCTATCCAGTGTCTCGCCCTCTGTATTTTTACGTCAAAATGCAACATTTGGGAGTGATCCCAGGATTGCAGGAATATGTTGATTTCTTCGTTAGCGATGAAATCGCAGGTCCAGACGGCCCACTGTCTGAATACGGCTTGGTTTCCGATCCTAAATTGGCGGCTACTCAAGCCATGGTTGCAGACGGTGGAACTAAAATGGGTCCGTTGAATTAATCGAAACAAGATTACTGAAGTGAGCGCGCTGTACAGAGTGCGCTCTTTTCGTTTGTTCTAAACTGAATATTTCTTTCTAGGTCCAATTCGGGACCCAAAAGCCGGTATTATAGCTAATGAAGCTCAACGTTGATGAAAAGTTAAGCCGATGCCACGTGTAGCGATCAACGGCGTTGGTCGTATCAAAGCTCCTCTGAAGCCATTGCTAGAACGCGGTGCAAAGATCGCGTGGATCAATGATGCTGTCGGCGACCCAGAGATGCACGCACATCTGCTCGAGTTTGATACGGTTCATGGCCGATGGACAGCAGATTTTTCATACGATGCTGATAGCCTCACAATCGACGGTACGCGCGTTCCGTTCATTGGGACGTGGGACATATCTGAGCTGCCTCTGGACGGTATCGATGTGGTTATCGACTGTACTGGGGTTTTTAAGACAGAGGCCAAGATCGCGCCCTACTTCGATGCCGGGGTAGAAGGTTGTGGTGTCAGCGCCGGTTAAGGACGGTAATGCCGCGAACATCGTCTATGGTGTCAATGAAGGTATCTATGACCCAGACCACCATCGCATTGTTACTCGCAGCCAGTTGTACGTCTAATTGTCTTGCTCCTTTGGTGAAAGTGATCCATGAGAACCTGACCATCAAACACGGGTCGATCACGACGATCCATGATGTAACGAACACCCAAACGATTGTAGACCGGCCTGCTAAAGACTTGCGCCGGCCCGATCTGCGCTGAACTCTCTGATCCCGACCACCACAGGCAGTGCCACGGCGATCACACTGATCTACCCGGAACTGACAGGCCGCTTGAATGGGCATGCCGTACGAGTTCCCCTGCTCAACGCTTCTTTGACGGACTGCGTGTTCGAAGTAGAGCGCGCAACGACAGCGCAAGAGGTCAACGGCCTGTTCAAGGCCGCAGCAGAGGGACCTTTGCAGGGCATTCTGGGCTACGAGGAACGACCTCTCGTATCGACCGATTACACCAATGACACGCTCCTGTATCGTGGATGCGCCATCGACCATGGTCATCAATGGTACGCAAGTGAAGATTTATGCCTGGTACGACAACGAAATGGGCTATGCCTACCGTCTGGTTGATGTGGCCTGTATGGTTGGGGACAGTCTGTGAGAGACACTCCGGCGCGGCCCAAGGGTCTGTCTGCCTATATCGCAACGGTGGCCTATTGGGCTTTCATGCTGACCGATGGTGCTTTGCGGATGCTGGTGCTGCTGACTTTCACGCTTGGGTTTTCGCCGGTGCAACTGGCATACTTATTCGTGCTTTACGAAATCGCAGGCATGGTCACTAACATTTGTGCAGGATGGATCGCTGCAAGGTTCGGGCTGACATCGACACTTTTTGCAGGTCTTGGCTTGCAGGTTTTGGCGTTGTTGGCCATGGCGCAACTTGATCCTACATGGGTGGTCGGCGCGTCGGTTGTCTACGTGATGCTGGTCCAAAGGCGCGAGCGGTATGGCAAAGGACCTTGCCAAGATGTCATCCAAGTCTGCCGTCAAACTGCTTGCGCCGTCGGGTGACGGAGGCCTGTTCCGCTGGGTCGCCATCCTTACCGGTTCAAAAAACATGGTGAAGGGGTTGGGCTTTCTTCTCGGGGCTTCACTGCTGGCCACGCTAGGCTTTGTCTGGTCGATGCTTGGGATGGCCGCTATTCTGGTTGTAATTTTGCTCGTTATCCTGATTGCCATGCCCGCCGGTCTGCCTAAGGGCCGCAAGGGCGTCAAGTTTTCTGAGGTATTTTCAAATTCGACTAACGTGAATTGGCTCAGTGCCGCTCGGGTGTTCCTGTTCGGCGCGCGCGACGTCTGGTTTGTTGTTGGCATCCCGATCTATTTTTATGCGGTCCTTTCGGACGGTACAACCGCGGGAAATCGCACAGCCTTCTTTCTGATCGGCACGTTCATGGCATTTTGGGTGATCCTCTATGGCTTGATACAGGCCAACGCCCCGCCATTTTGCGTGCAAGGACGCGGCCCACAGATGAGCTGATAAAAGCCGCACGCGATTGGGCGTGGAGCCTCGCCGCAATTCCGGCCATTCTAACAGGCATTGCGATCATCGCGGGCGAGCCGCAGCTTTGGTTGACGATCAGCCTCCTGGCAGGGCTTCTGATCTTCGGCATTGTTTTCGCGGTGAACTCATCACTTCACTCCTACCTCATTTTTGCTTTTCACCAAGGCAGAGCGGGTTACGATGGATGTAGGCTTCTATTACATGGCCAATGCGGCGGGCCGTCTGGCAGGAACGTTATTATCCGGCCTTACCTATCAGATTGGTGGGTCCATTGATGCTGCGGCGTAGCGGCGTTCATGGTTGCGCTTTCGGCAATGATGGTTGGGTTTCTGACGCCAGAGCGTTAGTATCCATCATCATTGTGGCTATCGGTCCAAGATAGATAACCAGCAAACAGTTTTTCGGGAAAGCTGGCATTAATGCATCGCGCAGCATTCAGCTTTTGGGCTCAAAAGCAGCACTTCGCTGCATGAGTCATCTAACGACTGCTGCGCGGACAAACCGGGCTTGTGCAAACGCAGCATTTTCTGGCTTTCGCAGCGGTGAATTTACGGCGATTCAATAGACATTGCCAAAGCGTTCATTGGGCATCATTGATGACCTAAAAATGCAGAATAAACGCCAAATGCCCCGACAGTAATTAGGCTGAGCGCCCAAAGTAAATCAAGATTGAACCAACTTTTGAAATACAAACCAAACCAAGTGTAGACAAGATCGCAATCGCAGCACCTGCAAAAAGTCATCGCAAAGGTGTGGGTTGCGGCCACTAAAAAGGCTGTCGTTATATTGTTGCTCATGAGCACTTGTGCAGCGGCATGACCTGTTTCTGACACACTTTCGCCCAGCACTAAAAGCCGCAAATACCAAGATAAATAGGCACCAGCATTAGTCCCGCACCATGGGCAGTGGCGGCCAGAAACGACCAGAGCCCTAGCTTGGCAGGATGGATGCGGGCTAGAATTTTCAGGTGTCGCCGATTGATCAAAAGATAGATCCCCATCGCAATCACTAGCGCGCCTGCACCCATCCGAATTTCACGCTCGTTATTGACTAAGAAATACATCATTGAAAACGGCAGCAAGATGACAATCATCGCCAGAAAATGACCAGTCGCAAGCATTGCACTGGCTTTGATCATGGCGCTTTTCTTGCGTTCGAAAATAGAGCCGCTGGGAGCAGCCAGAGGCCATCCCCATACCAGGGTTTACGCCATGGTATATACCCGAAAAAATGACGGCCCGCCAAAGGGGCCGTCGCAGTCATGGTTTCCATATTTTATACAGAGGGGTAACAGAAACTATCGGTGGAACAATCGCCGCCTTCCAGACGAATTTGGTGGGCCCGGGTGTTCTCTGGGAAGTCAATGTAGAAGTCAGGATCAAGGGCAAAACTGCCATCTTCTCCAACATTCGCCATCACCATTTGCCCGCCTTCCTGATGCGGATAGAACTGGTTGTCCCATGAAGAATAAAGCGAATTTGTCCAATACACTCTTTTCCGTCGCGGCTGATCTCGACCATTTGCGGTCCGTAGATAACCTCCTTGCCGTTAGGGTGCTTATGTTCGGTGGCGATACCGCCAAGTTGCACCTTACCGTTGAGCACGGGGTTCATTGGATCAGATACATCATATTGATGCATCTCGCCCAAGCCCCAACAGGCGACATAAAGGTATTTATCGTCAAGGCTCAGGTCGATATCAGTGACCAAGGGTGGCACGGCTCCGAAGCCTTTAAGCAAATCAGGAAGGTTTTCTGGATCTTCCGGGCGTGGATCGATCGTGATCGTCTTCTTGGATTGCCACACACCATCATCACCACGCCACCAGGTAAAAATCGCGCCTTGTAAGTTTGTTGTATCAACCACGACACCGCAGAACCCATAAGATTTGGTCGGATCATGGGCAGGGCGGATCTCTAACGCCATCTGGTAGTTTTCACCGAAATCCATCGTTTGGATGTTTTTGCGTGCGCGCAGATCCCAGAAGTGGATCGAGATGGCCGTATTTGTTTGACAGTAAATCTTCTGGTACAACGCCATTTTCATATTGGGGCGGCAGACCTCATTCAGATACTGACCATATAGTCTTGTGGCAGGTTCCACCAGAAATCGTAATGTTTGTCTTGTGCACCGCGATCCATTTCGTAGCGACCGATAATTTCAAATGTTTCACAATCCATGATGAAAATACCGGGAGGGGCCGTCTGTGCCATCAGCTCCGCCTCCACCAAGAGTTGATACATAAATCCCTTCAGGCCCACAATGAATTGTATGGGGACGCGAATACCCTGTCTTTTCGAACAGTTCTTCCGGTTCAATAATTTTTATGAATATGAGCCTTTAGTGGATCTTTGACATCAAAGATAAAAATACGCGACGAGCGAATGCCTGGTACGATCAGATAGCGGCGTTCTAAAAATGCATGGCCCGATAAGGGCGACAGAGATGATGAACACGCGTTCCAGCCAAAGTGGTGAAATTCGTCCCCAGTGGTTTCAGTCATCACCTTATGAACAATCTCGCCATAGGTTTTCGACCCTTTGCGCAGGTCAATAACGGCTAGTCCATCGTGTTGATCAGCGTCTTTGCCCAGCATTACCGTAAATGCAAAATTTTCAGGTGGTGCTTGCATCGCTAGTTTTGCGGATGCATGAAATGTTGGATCCGGCTTCATCGGTTTATTCATCGATCTTCCTCCCTAAGTTATTCCCCGCTCATTGGGGTTTGATACATCATTTCCGCGGTTCCTCATTAGACCTCGGCCACGTTGCATAGTTGAATGGCACCGCCGATCTTTGTTGCAAGCTGTGTCAGCTGACGGCCGATATTATGTCTGTAATCTGTGCCGAACCTGCGTACGGGTCCGACTGCGCCGACGCTAAAGGTGGCACCGATATTCCCGATTGTTATTGGGGCGGCAACGCTTGAGATGCCAATGTCAATCTCTTGATCGCAATCGGCAAAACCTTGCTTTCGGATGATATCGAACTCTGCAAGCAGGTCTTCTCGCGTCGCCTTTGTGTGGTCTGTATAGGCTTGAAGACTTCCTTGCAAAATTTTGTCTTGAAAGTTTTGTTCTGTGAAGGCTGCGATTGCCTTTGAACAAGAACAGGCATGCATCGGGCGTTCACCAAGCCCCTGGATGGATGAAGGCACGGGCGGGATCGTCCGGTGTTTCGACATGAATAATTTCCACTTTGCCATCTCGGAAGCGTGCCAGAAACACAGTTTCATTGAATTTGGTAGCGGCCACTTTGAGAAGGGCGCCACAAACTTTGCGGCGCACATCCACTCGGATTTTCCCAATGAACAATGCGGATCAGCCGTTCACCAATCACATAGCGCCGTCTTGTTTGGTTGCCTTCGATCGACCTTTGTTGCTGTGTTTGCATCAAGCGATCGCAGGTTGGCGGCAGCCCGCACTTGCTATCTGCGCTTCGGTTGCGCTGATCGGACGACCGACGACGGCGACATTTCAAAAAACAAATGAATAAGACGTTCTAGATGCACCTTCAAAGGTACCTATTGAAATATGAGACACTTTCTCAGATGATGAGAGCCAGATCATGGAAAAAATCAAGCAATTTTGCTAAGGAGAAAAATGCGAGCACGTGCTGCTGTCGCCTTGGAGGCTGGAAAACCACTTGAAGTTATGGACGTTGAACTCGACGGCCCGCGCGCTGGAGAGGTTTTGGTTGAGATCAAAGCTACAGGTCTATGTCATACAGATGAATTCACCCGTTCGGGCGAGGATCCGGAGGGCATTTTTCCGGCAATCTTGGGTCATGAAGGTGCAGGCGTAGTGATCGAAATTGGAGAAAGGTGTGACCAGTCTAGAGGTGGGTGACCATGTGATCCCACTCTATACGCCCGAATGCCGTGAATGCGAATATTGCTTAAATCCTAAAACTAATCTTGCCAGAAAAATCCGAAGTACCCAAGGCGCTGGGCTTTTGCCTGACGGATCGACACGATTCAAAATGCTCGATGGGACGCCAATCCACCATTATATGGGATGTTCTACCTTCGCCAATCACACCGTTGTGCCCGAAATTGCATTGGCGAAAGTTCGAAAGGACGCTCCGCTTGATAAAATTTGTTACATTGGTTGTGGTGTCACAACCGGCATAGGGCAGTGATCAACACTGCTAAAGTTGAGATTGGGTCAACTGGCGTGGTCTTCGGCCTTGGCGGTATTGACTCAATGTTATCCAAGGTTTGTTTTGCGGGGCAGTTCAAATCGTTGGCGTTGACCTGAACGAGGGTAAAGTCGAGATGGCCAAGCGGTTTGGTATGACCGATTTCGTGAACCCTTCAAAAGTGGCCGGGGATCTGGTTGCGCATCTGGTTGAGCTGACACGCGGTGGTGCGGATTACATTTGACGCCACTGGGTAAACGTGGGCGTTATGCGCACGGCGCTGGAATGCGCGCACAAGGGGTGGGGCGAAAGCATCATTATCGGCGTCGCGCCTGCTGGCGCAGAGATTAGCACAAGACCGTTCCAATTGGTAACAGGGCGGGTTTGGCGCGGTACTGCATTTGGTGGCGCATCCGGGCGCACCGATGCACCAAATCGTGGATTGGTACATGGACGGCAAGATCGAAATCGACCCAATGATTACTCATAAATTGAAGCTAGAGGATATCAACCACGGGTTCCGATTTGATGCATGAAGGCAAATCTATTCGCGCCGTCGTGGAGTTTTAAAAATGCGGCAGTCCTCTCCCGAGGTGCATACGTTCTTTGATGAAGCCACGAACGCGGCTTGCCATATCGTAAAAGACCCAGCTTCAAACGCTGTGGCGATTATCGATTCCATCTTGATTTTGACGCCGCAGCTGGCAGTATCGAAACGACCCATGCCGATAAGCTGATCGATGAAATCACGCGAAATGACTGGCAGGTCGCTTGGATACTCGAGACCCATGTGCACGCCGATCGCCTGTCTGTTGCACCCTACCTGGCCGAAAGCTGGGTGGCAAAAATTGCGATAGGAGCCAATATAACCGCCGTTCAAAAAGTTTTGGCCAAGACAATGCAGGTACCGCACCGAATTTGAGATGGACGGCAGCCAATTCGACAGATTGTTCGCAAATGGGGATATTGACATCGGTAACCTTAATGTCTCAGTGATGCACACGTCGCTGGGCATACGCCTGCCTGTATAACCTACGTCATCGGCGATGCTGCCTTTATCGGTGACACGTTGACTATGCCCGATTTTGGCTGCCGCTCGTGCAGTTTCCGGGCGGGTCTGCAACCAATCTTTATGCTTCTATCCAACGCATATTAAAGTTGCCTGAAGAGACGCGCTTGTTCTTGTGCCACGACTACAAAACCAAAACGCGTGAGACGTTCTGCTGGCAAACAACAGTAGCAGAACAAAAAGGCAAAAAACGTTCATGTCGGTGGTGGCAAATCCGAAAAAGAATTCGTTGACTTTCGGACCAAGCGGGATGCGCAATTGGCAATGCCGAAACTTATCATTCCATCAATTCAAGTGAACATGAATGCAGGCCACATGCCTGCCGCTGATATGGACGGAGACGTCTACCTGAAAGTGCCAATTAACAAACTGTAAAGCTCGTTAGGGCAAGGGTTGAGGCCCCTAATATAATGGCAGATCATCAAATACTTATCGTAGGTGGCGGAGCCGCGGGTATCGCAACGGCAGCCAGCCTGCATAAACGGGACGCGTCTCTGGATATAGCTATTATCGAGCGCTCAACGACCCATTACTACCAGCCAGGCTGGACCATGGTGGGTGCGGGCGTTTTCAAAAGAAGAAACGGCACGATCCACGGCCAGTGTCATGCCTTCTTATGTGACACAAATAAGAGGGACCGTTGCATCGTTTCAACCAGATGAGAATAGCGTCAGGCTTGAAGATGGAAAGGTGCTTACTTACGGCTCTCTCGTAGTGGCGGCGGGGCTTAAGCTAGATTGGGCTGCGATTGAGGGGCTTGAGGAAGCGCTTGGTCGAAACGGTGTGACCTCGAACTACCGATATGATCTTGCACCCTACACATGGGAACTGGTTCAAAAAATGCGCGGGGAAAAAGCTATTTTCACCCAACCGCCTATGCCGATCAAATGCGCAGGCGCGCCGCAAAAAGCAAATGTACTTGTCATGCTCAACCTGGATGCAGGTGGGTAAAATCAAAGATATCGATGTGTCATTCTCGCAATGCAGGGCCGGTCCTCTTCGGCTGCGCGATTATGTGCCTCCGCTAATGGAATATGTTGACCGCTACGGTATAAATCTCGACTTTGGGGTATAATCTGGTGAAGGTCGACGGCCCCAATCAGATAGCAACCTTCAAGGTGGCCAAAGAAGGCGAAGACCCGCGGCTGGTAGAGCGCAAATTTGATATGCTGCATGTCTGTCCACCCCAATGCGCGCCAGACTTTATCAAAGACAGCCCCCTTGCAAACGAAGCTGGCTGGATGGCTGTTGACCAATCGACGATGCAAAGCACTATCGCCCCAAATATCTTTGGCCTTGGGGATGTGACCTCAACCCCAAATGCCAAAACAGCAGCCGCCGCGCGTAAACAAGCCCCAATTGTGGCTGACAATCTGATTGCGCAGATGAAGGAAGCTGCGATGCCGCAAGCCTATGATGGGTATGGATCGTGCCCGTTAACCGTCGAACACGGCAAAATTATTTTGGCAGAGTTCGGTTATGGTGGAAAACTCATGCCCAGCTTTCCGTGGGACAGCACAAAGCCAAGGCGCGCCGCATGGTTCCTAAAAAGTCAGTTCTGCCCTGGATCTATTGGAATGCCATGTTGAAAGGCAAAGAATGGCTGGCAAAAACGACCTCTTAGATTAGCGCTTTAAGGGTTGTCATGTTCGAATTCGTCCGAAAAACGCTATGGACGTTTAAAAGTATTATGCGAGCCAAATGAACGATGGGCTCTAACGCGGTAGTTTGACATGACAACACGCGAATACAAAATTTTAGGTGCTGCGAGCGCGCAGCACGTGGGCGAATTCGCAGTATGGGCTCTCGGCTGCCATTCGCTGCGTGATCACATCTAACGGCTACTACGCAAGGACCTAGCCGACCTTGCGTACTATTGAGATCGACGGCCGGTTTCGGTGCATCGCGACCCCGCCGATGAATTCGGTTCGAGATTGATCCGGTGTATGCATCGCGTCAAACTAGCAAAAGCAGCCGTTCGAGCAAATTTTAGCGAAATTCACCTTCAGATGATTGAGTTGCAGGACAAAGTTGCGGTTTGCGAAGCCTAAACTAGCAGCTGCTTTGCTCGTGTAGGCCATCGCCAGAAGCCATCCTTCATCAAAGCGTCCAGCATTGGACAGTCTGCGGTGCCGTCATCGCAGTTCTTGGAGAGCTCAAGAGCGCTTCTCTGAGGCGCATAAGGTTCTCAATCTTCGCGTTTATCTCACCCAAATGGTTCTCGGCCATGGTTCTCACCTCACCACAGGATCGGTCATACTGCGGAGTGAGGGATAAAAAGGTCTGTATGTTCGAGATCGGAAAACCCAGATCGCGACACCGGCGCACGAACCTGAGTTTGGCGATTTCGTCGGACGAGTATAACCGACGCCCACCAGCGGAGCGTCCGGGCTTTGGGACAATCCCCTCTCGTTCATAGTAGCGGATCGTTTCGATGTTCACGCCGCTTTGTTCCGACGCTTTGCCGATGGTGAACATTTTGCTTGCTCCTGTAGTCACTACAGGAAGTAGAAAAGCAAAATGGATTTGAATGCAAATCAACAACCGGTCGCGAACTCTGGCGTTGCTTCCAAGCTTGTGATGCCCTTCGCAGCACTTCTGGCGCTGTTGTCGGCGTCGTGCTGTGTTTTGCCTATCGGCCTTTCGATACTGGGCCTAGGTGGTTCATGGCTCGCCATGCTCGGGCCATTCGTCGCTTACCGGGACTTCATTCTTGTCGGCGTCGCGATTGCACTCGTTTGGGCATGGTATCGGGTGCTTCGGCGCAGGCCATGTGCAACGCGCAGGCAGTCCACAATCGTCTGGACTACAGTCGCGTCCATCGCCTTTCTGGTCGCGCTATCTTCGCCCATGTGGGAGGCGTCTGCACAGCGTTTTATGTGGGATTTGCGGAGATCGACACAATGAAGAACAAACTATTGGCCCTAGAGTGGGTGGCACGATCTTGGCCGCGCTCTGTTGCTTCACACCGTTACTGCCGGTCGTACTGACTGCGCTTGGTCTGACGGGCTTGCTTGGTGTCGTCTACAGCGATGCGATCTTGCCGATATTGGCCGGATTTCTAATTCTGATAGGGTACGCTATGGCGACAGAAGAAACAAAAGCCGTGCTGCAATCTACTCTCACATGTCCAAATTGTGGACACGCTGAGACCAGACTATGCCGACAGATGCTTGCCAGTGGTTCTATGAATGCAAATCATGTCAGACCGTCTTGAAACCGCTTGAGGGGGAGATTGCTGCGTCTATTGTTCTTACGCAACTGTTCCATGCCCACCGATTCAAAAAGGTAAGTCCTGCTGCCCCTAGGGGCGATTCAGGCCTCGCGCAGCTGAAGGGTCAACGAACCTCCGAAAAGCTTCTTAGCGAGGCGGCTCAGATAAAACGACGGGTTGACGCCATATACTCGTCAAAATCAGACCCGTATTGCTTCTTGAGCCACGGTTCTTCCGCGAATGGCGCAGCTACCAAAACCAAGATCGAAGCCGTTCCAACAATGAGCGTTGTTGGTGTTGCAGTAAGGATCAACCAACCTCCTACAATCGCGATATCGGCCATGTACTGAGGATTGCGAGTAGCGATACATGCCAGCGGTCCTCAGCGTGCCTTTCGCGCCGCCCGTTTGTGGCACCCGAAATGCGAGACTTCAAACCAGACTACGATATTGCCGAACACAATGAGCGGTATCCCAACCCCGAAACGCAGCCAGGTGGGAAACGCCAGATCACCCCAGCCCAAGACGCCAAGCATGATCAGAATGCCAAACAACGAAAACGTTGGCACCCAGACCAGAATTGGTGTGATCGACGTAGCGCTTGGGTGGCCAGATACGACGCGCGGGGAAAGCGATTGACCAAAGGATCGAAGCAAGTGTCACCGCAGCAATTCCCAGACCTAAGTAAATCAAGATGACTTCTATCATTATCTGTCTCTCATGCCCATAGAGCTGCGCCCATCGTGTGCATTCCCCGATCCTCCACTCCGAGAGTGGAGTGCTGGATGCCGAACTTTTCGGCGAGGGCGCGCTTTCACTGCCGCTTTGATCCTTTCGCCCGACGCGCCACCGAGCCGCGTCACGACATGGCAATCCACGCGTCGTTCTCTTCCATCTGCCACAGATGAACGTGAGCTGGACATCATGGACCCCGTCGACCTCCCTGATTGCAGCAGCAACGGCATCATTGTCGATGTCGGGTGGGCTACCTAGCATCAGGATGCCGGATGGGTTTGCCGATTTCAGTGAAGGCGAGATAAAGTAGGTAGAGCGCGATGCCGATCGTGATCGCCGGATCGACCCACCACATGTTATAGAGCAGGATGAGCGAGCCGCCGATAATTACGGCAACCAGAAACTGCCGTCTGACGGGGCTATCAGGAAGAGCGCCGGATGTTCACGCTGCCCTTTGCATGGAATAGTCGTTCAGCGCTATTGGCGTGTCTACGGCAGCGCCACCGATCCCAGGATCACCACGGTCCAACCGGCCACTTCGGTCAGTTCGATCATGCGCATTCCGCCCTCGTAGATGAGATAGAACCCAACGAGGATGAGGGTGGTAGTTGATCAAGGCAGCCACAACTTCGATCCGGCCATAGCCGAATTTTCATGCGCCCGTCCGCAGGGCGTCTTGCGATTTTTCCGAGCTGCAAAAGCGATCACCAAGGATGCCATGTCGGAGAAATTGTGCAGAGCATCCGCAATAAGCGCGAGGCTGCCCGACAAGATCCCGCCGACGATCTGCGCGACCGTCAGAAGTGCGTTGGCCCAGATCGCGATTGAGACACGGCGGTCCCCTGACGCGGGATCAATATGCGCGTGACCGTTATCATGAGGCATGACGCGATTCCTCGTGTTTATGATTGGGCAACGCCAAGCCAGGTATTTGCGGCACATTGCCTGATCTGATCCGGCGCACGCGGGCGTTCATCAATGGCGGACTATATGGCGATACAATATGCCTTTTACGAAGCTAAACGACTGCTGATGAGCGGCGTAGAATTCGTCGGGCGCGTCGAAAATACCAAAGTCCTGGGCAATACCGGTTTCTTGGATGTAGGTATCGCCACCCGTCCACTCTCTACAGGGAGCCTGCAGGCAGTCGGTGCCTGCCCCGTAACCGCAGAGGCTGGGTGAATCGGTAAATGTGGATTGGAGCGCCGATAGAAACTCTGCATCCAGAATAAACCCTTCGAGGTTCGCCCAACCCGTCTCGGTCTGCACCTCAACCCATGAGTGGATTAGATCTCATTGGGGGGAGGGGGTAGACGATTTCTGGCACAACACCCCGCTGCATTTCTTTTGTGGATCGTGAACCCGTGAAGGCGGCACCGCACACCGACCGCGCGCAACAAAGCCATAAGTAACGTGCCCTTGGTATTGCATTGACCAAAACCGTCAGCGAGTACGCCTGCCGCCGGGATATCGTCTGCGCGGTTACCTAAAGGCAACTTCGTTGCGGACGAAATCGTAGACCGCGCCGATCCGGTCATGCTGAAAAGGGCTTTCCACCCTCGGTCCTCGATCAGTTGTGCAATCGACGGGTGGTTGAAGTTCAGGATTGGGTTGCTGCTAACAACGGATCATCAGCGCTCATTTTCATCTCCTCGAATCGCCTTTGAGATAGATGTAATTGCTACACCAGTGACTTTAGGTTCAAGGGTTCTTTTCGTTTTGGTAGCTTGAGAGCCGTGGAAACGGTTAAGCCCCAATTTCATCGTGGTCGGTCAGACACTCTGAGTGATCGCGCAAGACCTCGAGAACCTTGCAGTCCGCCGTATTGCCTCCGCTGCATTCGTGGATCATGCGCTTCAACTCTGTGCGTAGCGCTTTCAGCCGATCCATCCTTAGTTCTACCTGTTTGAGTTGCCGCCGGGCGATGGAATCCGCCTCATGGCAGGAGCGGTCGGGATTATCACTGAGATCCGAGAAGCTCGCGGATCGCTTCAAAGGGGAAACCCCAACTGGCGTGCGTGCCGGATAAAAGGACAAGGGTCAACTTCCCGCATCCCGTAGCGCCGCTGCCGCCTTCGGTGCGACCTGGTTCGAGCATCAGGCCGATCTGTTCGTAATACCGGACAGTCTGAACTTTTGTTCCGGTCTTCTTTCCCAAACTTCCAATTGTCAGCATGTGACCTCCATATCTATAGCGTTGGTAGCTATAGCTATTGGCATCCGCAAGCCAGCACGGTAATCACAGATCCGTGACACGCTGCCGCAATGCCGAAATACAACTTGAACCTCTAGCAGCTAGAACATTTAGAACGCTTTAAAAATGGGCGGAATCGGGCGCAATACAACCAATGAAATTTTCTACGTTACAAAAAATGCTTTGGGGACTTACCGCGATCGTGGCTGTTTGGGTTCCATTTTTTTGCAGGTTTCTATCAGAGAGGAACAGCGCGCTGATGCGCCCGCGTTCCAAGCCGACTTCGAACTGACCGATCACCGAGGCATAGTTCAGACGGACGAAGATTTCGCGGGGCGCTGGTTGCTCGTCTTCTTCGGCTTTGCGAATTGCCCCGATGTGTGCCCCACGACTATGGCCGAGGTTGCCGCCGTCATGGATGCGCTCGGCTCTGACGCGGCCCAAGTCCAGCCTCTCTTTATTTCAATTGATCCCGAACGTGATACGCCCGAACAACTCGCAGAGTTCGTACCGGCGTTTGGCGCAAACATCATTGGGCTGACCGGTACGGCCAATCAGATCAAGCGAACATCTGAAACCTTCCGTGTGTACTTTGAGAAAATCGAGGAAGCGGCATCGCCCGACGGATACACGATGGGGCATTCGTCTCAGCTGTTCCTCTTTGATCCGCAAGGCGGATATGTGGGGGCGTGGGTCTACGGCACACCGGCAGAGGAAATCCTTGCCGATCTGAAGGCGCGGATGTCGATATGAGACGGGTGATGTCAAAAAGAGACGGCTTTGACCGCCGCGTGGATCGTCGCTTTGGGGAGTTCGCTGGCCGTGCTCTTTATAGGTGAGGTTCTGGGGCAGGCTCCGTGCAATCTGTGCTGGTTTCAGCGTGCGTTTATGTTCCCTCTGGCCGTCGTGTTGGGCCTCGGTCTCTGGTGGGATGATCACCGGGTCGGTCGCTACGGTGTTGCCGCTCGCCCTTGGTGGGGCCGCCATCGCACTCTGGCATCTGGGCCTTTATATCGGGCTCCTCCCGGAGCGTATCCAACCCTGCACTGCGACCGGTCCGTCCTGCACCGATGACAATCAGGTCTTCCTCAGCGTCCCAATCCCACTTTTGTCGTTGGTCGCCTTTGGGCTGATCGCGATCCTGTCCATTTTCTCCCTGAAGGAGCAGCGCACATGAAAAACAAATCAGTCGTTCTATCGGTCCTAATCGTTGGCCTTGCGATCTTTGCCGCCGCCGTTTGGTACCAAACCCGCCCTGCGCCGGTTGCTCAGGTCGAACCTGTCCAGCCCGAAATTGCAGAGGCACTGATCCGGTCCTACTCTCCTATCCTTGGCCCCGAAGAGGCCCC
>JAYQLI010000032.1:0-37473 GCA_038143065.1 Rhodospirillales bacterium
GCCTAGGCCAACATCAGAATACCACAAAATTCAGTTGCAAAAAGGAGGAAGTTCAATTCGTTGCAGAATAAAAGGGATTGATTTGTGTTTAGAAACTTGATGGGATTGATCTGGCAGAACCTCGGAGGAGCCTTTTGGAAGTTCGTACGAAATAGGTTCATCCACCTAGTTGAAGCGGAATTCCTTGCCGTCCATCGGCGAGGCAAACAACATTTCGCCAATTTTGTAGTCGTGATCGCCTTCGATACGGGCGACCAACTGGCCCAATTCGTGCACATCCAGATGTAGTATGGTTTCTGCCCCGAGTTGTTCCAAATGGTGAATCTTGCCATTCCAGCGGCCGTGATCCTTCGACAGCTCAACGTGTTCGGGCCTTATTCCATAGGTTGAACACCCTTCTGTCTTGGCGATTTCACCTTCGTAGAGATTCATCTTGGGTGAGCCAATGAAGCCAGCGACAAAAGGCGTGGCTGGGTCTCGGTAGAGGTCCATTGGTGCACCGACTTGCTCGACCTTACCCGCGTTGAGTACCACGATCTTATCGGCCATGGTCATAGCCTCGACTTGGTCATGGGTAACATATATCATCGTTGAGCCTAATGATTTGTGTAGATCCGTGAGTTCGACCCGCATCTGGCTGCGCAGCGCTGCGTCGAGGTTGGACAGCGGTTCATCAAAAAGAAAGACTTCAGGATTGCGCGTGATAGCGCGGCCAATTGCGACGCGCTGCCTTTGCCCTCCCGACAGCGCTTTTGGTTTACGGTCCAGATAACTCTCCAGTTGAAGAATACGGGCCGCCTCATTGACCCTTTCATTAATTTGATCTTTCGGCAAGCGAGCCAGTGATAGGCCGAAACCAATGTTCTGGCGAACCGTCAAATGTGGGTACAGCGCGTAAGACTGGAAAACCATCGCGATGCCACGTTCAGATGGTTCGGCATTTGAAACATCGCGACCGCCAATTTCTATGGTTCCCGATGTTTGCTCTTCGAGACCGGAAATCATCCGCAACAAAGTCGATTTTCCGCATCCTGATGGACCGACGAAAACACAGAACTCTCCATGTTTGATTTCCAGATCGATACCTTTGATGACCTCGACGGCGCCAAAGCTTTTTCGGATGTCTTTCAGAGTTACCGTGGCCATTTTATTATCCTTTCACGGAGCCTTGTGTCATACCTGCTACAATCTGGCGGTTGAAGAAGATGAACACCAAAAGCGGAGGGATGGTAACCAACAGGATGTTCATAAAGAGCAAGTTCATTTTAGTCTGGAACTGGCTTTGGAAGTTGAAAAGCGTTAACTGTACAGTGACGTTATCACGACCGGGAAGGTAGTATAGCATATTGGTGAAGTCGTTGAAGATTGTGACAGACTGCACCACAATCAGTGTTACGGTAACCGGTTTTAATAGCGGTAGGATCACCCGGAAGAAGATCTGTAGCGGTTTGGCCCCGTCGATAATTGCGGCCTCGTCCAAGTCTCGCGGAATTGTTGCGATAAAGGACCTGAACAAAAGCACGCCAAAGGACAGGTTGTAGGATACCTGGATCAGGATCATACCATGCAATGTCTTGAACAGTCCCAAGGATTGCAGGACCCAGATTGTGGGCACGACCGCCGGCGGAGATCATAAGTCCGGCCATGATGGTCGCCATCACGACGTCATTCGTTCTTCCAGGGCGGCGCTGGATGATATAGCCGATCATTGCAGAGAGAACTACAACCAGTGTTATTGCCCCGACTGTTATGACCGTCGAATTGAAATAGGCAAGCAGCAGCATATAGTTGCGTGCCTTGATCACAGCCATGAAGTTTTCCCAGACATGCCAGTTTGACGGCCAAGAAAATTCGAGCATAGCGGATTCTTGCACGTCCTTGGCCGCTGTCAGAAATATAAAAATGAAGGGCACGATGAATATGACGAAAAACACAGCCAGCGTGATCCAACCAATGATCGCATTCCGCCGTGTCATAGGTCCACCTCCCGTCGGTTAAGAAAATAAACGATTGGCATGATGATCAGCGCCACCATGATGAAAAGGATCACGCTACCAGCGGTGGAAAGCCCGTAAAAACCTGCCTGATACTGCTTGAATATCACAGATGCCAGAACGTCGGAGGCAAATCCAGGACCTCCGCGGGTCATTGCCCAAATTATATCAAAACTGCGCAAACCACCGATGAGCGACAAGATCAGCACTGTGACAGTGGCCGGTCGCACAAGCGGAACTGTTACGCGCCAGAATTGCTGAACCCGTGTGGCGCCGTCAATCCGGGCGGCTTCGTAGTACTCTGGCGATATTGAAGCGAGTCCGGCGATATAGATCAGAGTGGCAAGTCCGACGCCTTTCCATATATCGACAATCGCGACGGTATAGAGCGCCAGTTCGGGGTCAACCAACCACCCCGGTCCGTCGATGCCGATAGCTGCCAAAGTAACGTTGATTGTGCCTTTGGTGGGGTGCATCATCTGAGCAAATGCTATACCGACACCAATTGTCGATACCAAAACTGGGAAGAAAACTGTCGAGCGCAGAAATCCCTGAAACTTCAGTCCTGAAGTCAGCAATACCGCCAACAGCAGCCCCAAAACCGTTTTTGTTCCAGATGTCAAAAACGCATAGATTACTGTGTGCCAAATGCCTTCGACTAAGAAGGGCTCCTTAAAAAACTGTTCGTAGTTTTCAAATCCGATCCATGTCCATTCGAAAAGGTCCCACCGCGTCATCGAGAAAAAGAAAGCAGAGGCAGAAGGGACCAAAAACAACAGAGCATAAATAAAGATGCCCGGTACGTGGAACCAGTAAGGATATGCACTTTTTCTTTTTGCCATGATCTTTACTGTTGCAGTTTGCCCAGGGCGCGCGCAAGTCACGCACTGGACAAACATGGCCTTATCCGGATTAGTCCCAGCCAGGAAGGCCAAGCTGTTTGGCCTGCTTAACGACATCAAGGTCATACAATGCCGCCGCATCCTCAGCTGAACGGATTCCAGAGCCGACCTCCACAGTTAGATTCTCAAGATTTGGTCCCTTGATTGGAGACACAAACTCCAGAGCGGGAGCTGTGTTGCCACCTTCCTGAAAGTATGGAAGCATATCCGCAATCGCCACGGGTACATCTGCGGGAAGCGAGCATCCGTCTATCAAGTATGGCCCAGTTGCACCAGTGGCAGCCATCATAACTTCACAGCCTTCTTGTGAAGCGACAAAACTGAGAAACTCTTTCGCGAGTTCCGGCTCTGCTGCGTCCTTGGAGGCGTACATAGCAGTCGGCATCCAGACGGTCAGACCGTTCGTGTCGGCGCTGGCTCCAGGCTGGGCGAAGAACCCGATATCATTGATATTCTCGGGGTTGTTTTGCTGCACGGTACCGACGGCAAATGTGAGCATCGGGTAATGAGCGGCTTCGCCAGTAGCGACCATCCGCATTCCGTCTGGGAAGCTTGCGGCGCCAAAGTCCTCGTTCAGATATCCCGCCTCAAAGACATCTTGCAGATACTTAAAGCCGCGCATTGCCGCCTCGGATTCCGCGTACTTTGCTTGATTGGCCGTGTAACGTTTGGCGAAATCCGGTTCTGCGGCCTGAACATTATAGTAATCAGCTAAAACAAATAACTGCGAGGTCCAAGTGTCCCCATAGGTCTGTGCAACTGGCACTTTCCGGCTTCTGCGATCTTGGCGTTGTTCGACATGAATTCATCCCAACTGCGCGGAACTTCCAAGCCCAGCTCGTTATAGATGCCACGATTATAGAAGATGCCACCGCCCATGGCTGCGCCAAACGGAACACCAAAAATTTCGCCATCAGGCGAGGTAACAGTGGCTTCGAAGCTGTCTGCAACACGATCCAACATATCCTCTTGTGTAATCGGCATCAAGTTGCGGTCAGGGCGGATGGCTTGGAACAGTGAGCCGGTATTATAGGTGAAAACGTCAGCCATTTCACCGGTCGCCAATCGCGATTTTACGATGTTGTCACCGTCGGCTCCGCCGGGACGGAATTCGACATCAAAGCTGACATCCGGGTTTTTTTGCCAAATGCAGCAACAAGTGCCTCGATGTTTGCAATTGTGTCGGGCGTGTCACCTGCCAGAATTGTCAGCATCTGTGCATGTGCTGAGCTATTTAACGCCATGACTGTAGCTATAGCGGTTGTAGTCATTTTTAGATGTTTCATCATTTCCTCCCATTTGGAACCCTATAGGGTCTTATGAAACAAGGTTGAAAGTTACTTCGTGATGTCCCGACCCGAGGGTCGCGCCGCTTTCAGGGACATCCGTCGCGGCGCCATCTATGCGCACGTGTTTCCGTGCGGGATTTGCGGTTAGTCTGCCTGTGCAACCAACCGGTAAAATCAAGTGATAGGTCACAGTATCGTCATCCAAAGTCCAACCGGCCTCAATCCGGCCGTGTCGGCACTCGTGCCACATGCTAACTGAACCGAACGCGGGTAGGATCTGGGGGTTTATGCTTACCTCGTCAAAACCAGGTGAAGTCTCCAGAAGGTGCAACACCGCCCACTGCTTCAAACAGCCATTGGCATACTGCACCATATGCATAGTGATTGTAACTGTTCATTAAAGGGTCGTAGATTGTACCATCCGGTCCGATCGCATCCCAACGTTCCCAAATCGTGGTCGCTCCTTGCGCAACTTGATAGAGCCAGCCAGGAACTTCTTTGTTCAGGAAGACTTTCTCTGCAATATCATTCATTCCAAGCTTGGTCAGTGCGGGTAACAGTGCCGGAGTGCCAATAAAGCCGGTCCCGATCAGATAGTTTGCATCCTCGACCACGCGGCGGAAATTGACCTTTGCTTGTTCATAGTATTCAGCCGGCACTAGGTCATGGAGAAATGCCAGAGCATAGGACGTCTGGTCGTTGTGGGCAAGGCGCCCGGAGCCTGTGAAATACTCGCGGATGAAGGCTTTCTTAATTTCGGCGGCTCTGTCCGCACAGGCCTGTGCTTTATCTTCCTCTCCGATGATCCGGCCTATATTGGAGGCCAAGTCGTTTGAAATGAAGTGATAGAGCGTCGCCGCGCAATCATCGCCGATCGTAGGTCGTGGCTTGCGATTATCCCCGACCGGTTGCAGCCAGTCGCCAAAACTGAAGCCTTCACCATTGAATTCTTTCGATGGAAAGACCAAAGGACCGTCTGAAATACTCCACACGTAGTCTAGCCATTTCAACATTGCCGGAAAGCATTCACGCAGCACCTCTTTGTCACCGTAATGCAGATAAAGCTGCCATGGTATTACTGTTATGGCGTCACCCCAACCCGTTGAGCCCGCCCACTCGTTGTCGTCAGTATTCGGGTTAAGCAGCGTCGGGTCTGGCGAAAAATGCGATATGGCCCCGTTGGATCTCTGATCATTCATTAGGTCGCGCATGTATTTACGTAGGAAACTGTGGCTGTCGGCCAACCAGCAGGCGGTGCCTGCAAAGACCTGAGCATCGCCTGTCCATCCTAGACGCTCATCGCGTTGCGGGCAGTCTGTTGGAACTTCGATGAAGTTACCACGCTGTGACCAGACAGTGTTTTCCACCAGACGATTTGCTAGAAGCTCGCCGCAGGTGAACCCGCCCTTGGCTTCGGGCACAGAACTTATCGGCACAGATTGGATCGACTGAACCTCAGCATCGCCGGTTATGGTCACACGGGCAAAGCGGAAACCGAAAAATGTGAAGGCGGGTGACCATGTTTCAGTGCCCTCGCCTTTGAGCACGTAGGTAGCCGACGCGCGGGCACTGCGATAATTGCGGTTGTCGAACTCATTTCGTGGGCCAACCACCTCGGAGAACTCGATTAGAACCTTTGCCCCTGTTTTTCCTGTCACTGAAATCCTAGGATAGCCACCGACGTTCTGCGCGAAGTCATAAATTGTCCGTCTTTCGGCATCGGTCCATGTTCGAACAGGGGCGATTGGGACCAGCTCTTTGACCGCGCTAGTTTCATGTGGAACCAGAAGGCTTGTGTCGAACTCTATCACTTCGACGCCCTGATCAGCGGACTGGTCTTCTTCACGCGCGTCATAATCTTCGCCGTAGTAGATGCCAGAGCTTGTGATCGGCGTAAGACCGCTTTTCCAGGTACTGTCGGTTTTCGACACAACTTTGCCGCCGGCTTCGAATTCCGCGATGGCGGCAATACGGTCTCCCCAAGTGTTGGTCGTTAGCAACTCGCGCCACATCAAGGCGGATCTAAACCAACCATCTCCCAGCCAAATCCGGATGGTGTTTGTTCCCTGCCTCACCAAACTCGTCACATCGTAACTTTGATAAGCGATACGGTCGTTATAGCATGTCCAGCCTGGTGTTAGCTGGTCATCGCCAACTCGCTGTCCGTTGATAAATGCACGATAAAGCCCCTGAGCAGAGATATGAAGCATTAGAGATCTCCGAGCCTTCATAGTCCACCTTGCCCTCGACAAAGGAAGACTGCTTGGACACCCCTTGATCGCATAAAGGTGCGATCATATCCGCTTGCCAACTGCGGCGCACACTATCGTTCATTTTTCCTCCCTAGGCCTGCCATTAAATTTGTGTAGACCGTTACACGTAAACTATTCTACAAAATAGGATTGTCTTGCAAGAGTTTTTTGAAGTACACTTCAAGCGATCGTTGTTTGACCGTATGACACCCACCGTAAATGTCTGTGAAAAATAATAAAAAACAAGAAAGGATAACCATCAGAACGGTGGCGAAAGACGCTGGCGTTTCTGTTTCAGCCGTTTCGAAAGTGCTACGAAACGCCTATGGGGTAAGCGATGTGCTGCGGAGCAATGTCGAAGAATCGATAGGACGGTTGGGTTATAGGCCTAGTTCTGCAGCGCGTGGAATGAGGGGTAAAACTGACACCATCGGAGTATTGTTGGTGGGACTCGATAACCCGTTCCTGAGCAAGGTTGTGTCGGTTTGAACCACGTTCTATTTGATGCTGGCTATAAGTCAATGTTCGCGGTCGGAAGTGCGCAGACTCACATCGAAATGCCCTTGGTTGAATCCATGATGGATTTCAAAATGGACGGCCTTGTCTGATCGGTCCGCGCATGGAACAGAACGCGCTTGCAAGGATTGCCACCATAATGCCCACCGTCACCATTGCCGAACATGTGCCGGATGCAACGCAGTTTGATACGGTAAACTCAGATGACCGTTTGGGTGCCCGAGAAGCTGTCACCGCTATGGTCGAAGCCGGCTATGAAGACATCGCCATGGTCAGCCTGCCAACTCGAGGCAACCGGAATACCAATGTCTGGGTACAACGCGAGATCGGCTATAGGGAAGCAATGTCCGCCGCTGGCCTCACGAACAATATCAAAATTCATCGCAGGGAAGAGCAGGTCGAATACACTGAGAGCGATTTTGATGATCTGTTGTTGGGCAGTAAGAACAGATCACAGGCCTATTTCTGCTGGTCGGACATTCATGCCATTCCATTGCTGAACCGGGCACGGACTTTGGGTTTAGAGGTTCCCAAGGATATTGCGATTATTGGCTATGACAATTCTCCGCCGGCAGGGTTGCCGCTGATTGGCCTTGCAAGCGTTCGACAATCGGCCATCGAGCTTGGTGAAACTGCCGCACGCTGCATACTTTCGCGGATCGAGGGGCGTGACGTAGCTGAGCACCATTTAATTATACCAGAGTTGGTAAGACGAAGCAGTTTTTGAGGGCCAACTCGCTTCCGTTTTGACCAGCGCGACCGCACCACAAATCCCGGGCGTTGGTCAGTAGCGAGATGTAATGCTGGCAATCGGAAACTTCTGCAGCCAATTCTGACATTCTGCTTCGTGCTGTCCTTGCCAATATCGCACTGCGCAGTGCGGTGCCCTTTGCGTCTGCCGTGCCTGAGCCAATATCATTCCGCTATTTCAAAACCAGCCCTGAGATCATCCAACTTGCAGTTATGCTGTATGTGAGGGTGAGGTTTCCCACTTTCACTGAGAAATGTATGGAAGACCTCCTGCATGAACGAGGCGTCGATGTGAGCTATGAATCTGTTCGGTATTGGTGGCAGAGGTGTGGCGCGCAGTTCGCAAGCCAGATAAAGAAGCGCAGGGCAGGAGGAATGCAGTCCAGTAATTGGAAATGGCACCTGGATGAAGTCTTTGTGAAGATAAATGGTGAAAGACATTACCTATGGCGTGCAGTTGATCATGAAGGTGAGGTGTTAGAAAGCTATGTCACCAAAAAGAGAGACAAAAAAGCTGCTTTAAAGTTCATGAAGAAAGCAATGCGGCGCTATGGATCACCCAACGAGATCGTTACAGATAAATTGGGGTCCTACGGTGCAGCAGCAAGAGAACTGGGCTGTTCAGAAAAGCAGGTTACTAAGCGATGGGCAAACAACAGAGTTGAGAATTCACACTTACCCTTTCGACGAAGAGAAAGAGCCATGCTGCGATTTAGACGAATGCACATCTACAGAAGTTCGCCTCAATCCATGCCTCTTTTCACAATTTGTTCAACTCTCAAAGGTCGCTCTCAAAACGCAGTACATTCAAACTAAACCGTAACGCAGCTCTCATCGAGTGGCGTTCTTTAGTGACCCCATAGAATATACCGGTCAAATGGATACTGATGCTTGGGCTCGTTTGGTAAGGCAGCTTCATTTTTTTCATCCCGCGGTTCTGAATTCAGATTTTGGCGCGCATTTGTGGTTCCGAGGGTGAGGCATGATTAGCGTTCCGATTTTCGTGCTCCTTTGCGAAACGGCAATCTTCTGACTTATATTTATCCCCTAGAAGCAATGCTATTTTGATATCTGTTCAGTTCGTCAATTAGGCCTAGGCCGTTTTGCACTTCCATACGTGTACAGAACTCTTTCCAAATTTCTCCGAATGGCAGATCTTTAAGCTCTTCTGTCATCATAAAGCGTGTAGAGAAGTCTAATCCAGTTTCTGCTGATTTTAAGCGATCCAACGGTAGCAGGAGCGCCCTTAATAGGGCTTTTTGCATATTCCGGGTCCCGATAACCCAGGCTGCTGTCCTGCTGATGGTCGCATCAAAGAAGTCGAGCCCGATATGGGTGCGATCAAGGAGATTAGATGACACCAGTTCCTGAGCCATCATCAAAATGTCGTCACTTTGCAGGATTACATGATCACTATCCCATCTCATTGGACGCGATACGTGCAGCAGAAGTTCATCAACGGAAAGAGCAACAGAGCTGACTTTGTCGGCAATATTTTCCGTTGGATGGAAGTGACCCATGTCTAGACATAGGACCGTACCTTTACGGATCGCATAACCCATGTAGAATTCGTGGCTGCCAACCGTCATCGCTTCTACGCCAATACCGAAAAGCTTACACTCTACCGCATCGAGCATTTTAGATTTATCCAGCTTATCAATCAGCATCTCGTCAAGTGAAGCTTCAAGGCGCTGACGGGGGCTTATGCGGTCGATAGGATAGTCTTTGTATCCATCAGGAACCCAGATGTTATTTATGCAAGCAGAGCCCAATTCTTCGCCCATCTTTGCTGCGATCTCACGTGTTCGCTTGCCGTGCTCGATCCAAAAGTCACGGATGCCTTTGTCTGGGTGACTGAGCGTTAGGTTGTCGTCGGCTTTTGCATGGGCAAAGAAAGTTGGGTTGAAATCAAGTGCAACCCCCTGTGATTTGGACCAATCAACCCAAGAGGCAAAGTGCTTATATTCAATTTCATCTCGATCTGGTGTTTCGTCTGTGTCCATATACATGGCATGTAGGTTCAAGCGATGTGATCCAGGGATCATCGAATATGAAAATTCAAGGTCAGCACGCAATTCATCGGGGTTGCGGGCGCGACCTGGATGATTGCCGGTTGCCTGTATGCCGCCGCCTGAAATGCCTGTTTGTTTCTCGAACCCAACAACGTCATCGCCTTGCCAGCAGTGCATAGAGATTGGAATTTCTTTCAATTGATTGATTGCAACTTCGGTATCGACACCCCAATCCGCAAATTGTTGTTTAGCGCTTTCATAGTGACCCATTGATACTGTCCCCCGTATTGATTAGCGAGTAAACGCTTGAACGTTTCCTGCATCAACATTGATAATGTTGCCAGTGGATTTCGCAGATGTGTCAGCAGCAAAAAAATAGCATGCTTCGGCGATATCTTCCGGTAATACCGACCGCTTTAACATTGAACGTTGACGATACATCTCTTCAAGTCCCTGTTTGTCAGTACCATATGTGTCAGCGCGCTGTTCCAACCATTCGCCTTCCCAGATTTTTGAGCCTCGCAGGACAGCGTCGGGATTGA
Source organism: Rhodospirillales bacterium (assembly GCA_038143065.1). Taxonomy (GTDB): domain Bacteria; phylum Pseudomonadota; class Alphaproteobacteria; order Bin95; family Bin95; genus VMCJ01. The sequence continues at coordinate 10,258 of JAYQLI010000032.1, forward strand.
CGACGTTGACACGGATACCTGCCTCTGCGCCCTCCAGAGCCAAACAGCGGGCTAGGTGGATCTCTGAGGCTTTTGCAGTGCAGTAAGCAGATGCGTTTGGACTAGCCGCTAGTCCGTTTTTTGACCCCACAAAGACAACAGAGCCACCCATGTTTTGTATTCGTAAAATCTTGAACGCTTCGCGACTAACAAGAAGTAACCTGTACTCAGGATCTCCATGTTCTTGTTCCAGAGCGAGAGTGATGTTTTCTATCGGCGCAGAGGACGCGATGCCCGCGTTGGACACGAGAATATCCAAGCCGCCAAACTCGACTGCAGTTACTGCAAATGCCGTTTCTACGGCATTTTCGTCGGTAACGTTCATATTTACAGTGCGAATGGCATCATCACCGAAGCGCTGTCTCAGCTCGTCCGACGTTTTGGCTAGCGTATCTTCATTGATATCTGCAAGCATAACGCAAGCGCCTTCTGACAAATAGCGCTCTGCCGTTGCGGAGCCAATTCCACCTGCGCCGCCAGTGACAAGAGCAATGCGACCAGCAAGAGACTTAGGTTTCGGCATGCGTTGCAGTTTGGCTTCTTCTAGAAGCCAGTATTCGATGTCAAACGCCTCCTGTTTCGGTAGCCCAACATACTCGCTAATTGACGATGCGCCACGCATTACGTTGATAGCATTGACGTAAAATTCGCCAGAGATACGTGCAGTCGCTTTGTCTTTAGCAAAGGTGATCATACCTACGCCAGGCATCATAAAAACGACAGCATTTGGGTCACGGAGGCCTGGGCTATTCGCATTCTTACAGCGATGGTAATAGGCGGTGTAATCATCGCGATAAGCTGCAATTTGCCCTGGAAGATTTCCGAGCACTTCGTCGATGTTCCCAGTCTCAGGATTAAAGTTCACTACGAGTGGACGTATCTTCGTCCGTAGAAAGTGATCTGGACATGAAGTTCCGAGGGCAGCAAGCGGCTTTAAATTCTTTGAGTTCACGAATTCTAGAACTGTATCACTGTCAATAAAATGACCTACCATGTTATGGCTTTCAGAAACGAAGCCACGGATTGCCGGCATAAGGCGAGCAGCTATTTCCCGTCGCTTACCGTCTGTGAGGCTAGTGTGCTTGATCCCGCCAAAAACTGGAGTGTCTGCTGTCTTTTCAGCGAGCCATGCTGTTGCTGTGTTTATCACCTCAATAGTCTTGTCGTAGCATGCTTTTGCAGTGTCGCCCCAGGTAAACAAACCGTGACTTTCCAGAACAACCCCGTCTGCATCTGGGTTCTCTAAACAAAATTTTTCCAACCAAAGACCGAGCTCATAGCCGGGTCTTTTCCAAAGGAGCCAACCAATTTTATCACCAAAAATTTCCTGAGTGAGTACTTCTGAATTTTTCGAAGCAGCTATCGCAATGATTGCGTCCGCGTGAACGTGATCAACGTGTTTCCGTGGAACATATGCGTGCAGGGGGTATCAATAGATGCGGCGCGTGGGTTTAGTGCGAAAGTACAGTGTGGGAGGTAAGCTACCATTTCATCTTCATATTTCGCACCGCGATAAAGTGATTTCAGTTTATGAAGCTTGCCCATGTACAAGGTAGAAAATCCATCCAGTTTCATTGAACCGATGTCTCCACCAGAACCCTTAACCCAAAGCACTTCTGTGTCTTCTCCAGTTAGTGGGTCTTTCTCCATCACTTTCGCGGAAGTGTTACCGCCGCCATAATTCGTCACGCGCTTATCCGATCCAAGGATGTTGGAACGATAAAGCAGCTTCTCTGGTTCGCTCATGCCAACAACTTTTTTTTTCATCCCATCGATTTTCGAGAAATTGAGTGTTTGTACTGTTCAAAATGAATTCCTCCCAGATAACCTGCAACTCACATGCTAAGCGTTAGTTCGAAAATGCGCAGCATGTGTCAAATTGTCAATCAGTAATAATCATTAATGATCAAATTTATACCTAAAATGATCATTCATTATTAAAATTGATTGACAGGTGATCGAATTTGCCTAACTCTCGCTGTCACGGGAGAAAATGATGCACGAAAGAGAGAGACACCGAGTGATACTGTCCGCCGTTCAGGACCGGCCGGTAGTTGGTGTCGTAGATCTGTGTAATCTTACCGGAGCGTCTGAAGCAACCATTCGACGAGACATTGCGACATTGGACTCTCAGGAAAAGCTTCGTCGCGTTCGCGGTGGTGCTGAAGCCATAAGCCCACCACAATTTGTGGGACTTGCAGGACGTCCGTTCGTCGTGAATGAAACGATCCGGATTAAAGAAAAGCAGGCGATTGCCCGCAAAGCAGTCGATTTATGCGCTGATGGTGATCCGGTAATCATAAATGGTGGTACCACCACTTTCCAGATGGTCCATCCGTTAGCCTCGCGCCGTCTTCAGGTGTTCACCAACTCGTTCCCAATCGCAGAGCATTTTATTAAAAAATTCAAAAACACAATGATGCTTTCCGGGAGGCACGATCTACCGTGAACAAAACATCATTCTGTCTCCATTTGACAATGACGTGACGAGGAACTTTTACGCAAAACGCATGTTCATGGGTGCACAAGGAGTTGGACCGCTCGGTCTAATGGAGGCTGATCCGTTGCTTATTCAGGCCGAACAAAAATTGATAGGGCAGGCTGAAGAATTAATAGTTCTGGTGGATAGTTCAAAATTCGAAAATCGTTCAAGCTTGGTACTTTGCCCTCTTGCACGAGTTACCTCGGTCATCACAGACGAGAAGGTATCGGATAAAGCGGCTTCGATGCTTGGAAGCTGCTGACGTAAACTTGATCATTGCTCAATCGGGGGCGGATCAAACTGAGGGAGGAGGCGGCCTCTTAACGGGCCTCAAATAAACATAAATGTGACTCAAGGGAGGAAAACCATGATACGTCGCAATTTTACTAAACTCGTTGCCGGTCTAAGTTTGGCGGCCAGTATGATGGGAACCACGGCACTCGCAGAAGACATGCGAATTGCTGTCGTTGTAAAAGCTCTAGGTATTGGCTTTTTCGAGGCTGCTGCAAAAGGTGCAGAGGAAGCAGCAGGTGAACTTGGTGGTGTAGAAATTATTTACACCGGACCAACGGACACTACTGCAGAGGGCCAGATTGAAGTCATCAACTCGCTAATCGCTCAAGGCGTAGATGCGATCGCTATTTCAGCCAACGATCCAGATGCGTTGGTTCCATCTCTTAAAAAGGCGATGAGCCGCGGTATTACAGTGGTTTCTTGGGACTCAGGCGTTGCTCAAGAAGGTCGTCAAATGCATTTGAATCCTTCTTCAACTCCCTTGATCGGAAATACAATCATCAAAGCTTGCTGCAGATCACATGCCAAACGGCGGTGATGTTGCAATTCTATCGGCAACAGCTACCGCAACCAATCAGAATGCTTGGATCGAAGCTGCTAAAGAAGTGTTGCCAAATTATGATGGTGTAAATCTCGTTGCCACTGTCTATGGAGATGACTTGTCAGACAAATCCTACCGCGAAGCGCAAGGCCTAATGGCAACATACCCTGACTTGAAGGCGATAATCGCACCTACCACAGTAGGCATCCTTGCTTCGTGTCAGGCTGTCACAGATGCGGGTAAGATTGGCGAAATCAACGTTACCGGCTTGGGTCTACCGTCAGAAATGGCTGGTTGTGTGGCGTCAGGTGCAACAAAGCTTCGCTATATGGAACCCAATCGACTTAGGCTATGCAGCTACTATGCTTGCCTACAATATCCATAATGGTGCTTCTACCGAAGCAGGTGCCTCAGTTCCTATGGGGCGTATGGGTTCAGCGACATTGGATAGCACTGGTTCAGCAGCAATGTCTGATCCATTTACTTATGATAGCTCGAATGTCGACGACTTTAAGTCGATCTTCTAATTACCTCCTGATGATCCCAGCGTGTAAGCGCTGGTCACCTTTCTCAGCATTTTTGGGCTAGTTGATGACGTCTCAAACAAAAATTACGCCTGAACACGAACCAGTGCCACCAGTCCTTGCACTTGAAGGCGTCACTAAAACGTTTCCTGGTGTAAAGGCACTTTCAGACATTAAGTTAGAACTTTTTCCTGGTCAGGTAACGGCGCTCGTGGGTGAAAACGGGGCTGGCAAATCAACTGTTGTTAAAATTCTGACTGGTATTTATCAGCCAAACAGTGGGTCTATTCGGTTAAATGGCATTCCCACTACATTCCGAACACCTCAGAGTGCTTCAGATTCCGGTATTACTGCGATCCATCAAGAGACAGTTCTTTTTGACGAGCTGTCTGTTGCTGAAAATATTTTCCTGGGACATGCGCCGCGAGGAAGATTTAGTTTAATTGACTGGCCAGAAATGGAAAGTCGTGCTGCCGAAATTTTAATGAGCATTGGTGCTGAAATTTCACCTTCTACTAAGTTGAGTGATCTCGGGATTGCCAACAAGCATTTGGTCGCAATTTCGCGTGCATTGAGCATTGATGCACAAGTGGTGATTATGGATGAGCCAACGGCGTCATTGTCTCACAAAGAAATCGAGGAGCTATACGAGCTCATTGAAAAACTTAAATCACAGGGTAAATCGATCTTATTTATTAGCCATAAATTTGACGAAATTTTCCGTATTGCCGATCGTTATACAGTTTTTCGCGATGGGCAATTGATTGGTGACGGTTTGATTGATGACGTTGGTGAGGCCGAGCTCGTTAAGATGATGGTTGGGCGGGATGTGGACCAAATCTTCACGAAGCGTTCTAGTGACGTAGGGGAAACTATATTGTCAGTTCAAGGCTATTGTCACCCTACTGAATTCGCAAATATCGAATTCAATCTGCACAAGGGAGAAATCCTTGGCTTCTATGGTCTTGTTGGTGCCGGCCGCTCTGAGTTCATGCAAGCATTATTTGGAATTACTAAACCATCATCTGGAACTGTTCAGATCGATGGGATTGAAGTGTCAATTATGTCACCGGCTGAAGCAGTTGCCAACGGCATCGTGTATGTTCCAGAGGACCGTGGTAAACAAGGTGCAATAACTGATCTACCCATCTTTCAAAACATTACACTGCCGTCACTGGGGCGGACATCAAAAAATGGACTTCTCCGTTTAGCTGAGGAATTTAAACTTGCTCGCGAATATACGCAACGGCTTGATTTACGCGCGGCTTCATTGGACACGAACGTAGGTAATCTTTCAGGTGGCAACCAGCAAAAAGTAGTAATTGCGAAATGGCTCGCAACGCAACCAAAGGTCATAATATTGGATGAACCTACGAAGGGAATTGATATTGGGTCGAAAGCCGCAGTGCATGAATTTATGGCTGAGCTCGTCTCAGGGACTAGCGGTTATAATGGTAAGTTCTGAAATACCTGAGGTATTGGGCATGTCTGATCGTGTCATAGTGATGCGAGATGGTCGTATGGTTGCTGAACTCACTGGTAACGATTTGTCTCCGGAAACCCTGGTCCGCTATGCAGCGGGTATCAATGAAGAAGGCTGTGAACACGCATGCTGAAACATTTATTAGCATCCCGAGAAGCACTATTAATGGGGGCAAATCATTGTATTGTTGGGGTTAGTCGCTACGCGTTTCCCAAGTTTCATAACCCCAGTAAACCTTGCGAGTGTATTTAATGACACATCACCATTAATTCTTCTCGCGATTGGTCAGATGATCGTAATATTAACGAAATGCATTGATTTAAGCGTAGCGGCAAACCTAGCTTTGACTGGTATGGTTGTGGCTATGATCAACGTAGTTGCTCCGGATGTTCCAGTTGTGGTGATTATGATTGTTGCTATTGGCCTCGGTACCTTGATGGGTGCCTTCAATGGCATACTGGTTTGGAAACTTGATATCCCGCCAATTGTTGTAACACTTGGAACGATGACCATTTTTCGTGGGATAATATTCCTAATTTCGGATGGTAAGTGGGTTAATAGCCATGAAATGACTGATGCCTTCAAAGCATTTCCGCGTGCCGAATTTTTTGGTGTGCCTACAATGAGTTGGACAGCTATCTTTGTCTTGATCGTTTTTACCATTGTTATGACACGCACTACCGTGGGTCGTTCATTTTACGCAGTTGGCGGAAACCCATGCAGCGACCTACACCCGGTATAAATGTTGGAAAGTCGCAATTTTTTGCGTCACACCATCGGGTGCGTTGGCTGGTCTTACGGGTTATCTATGGGTTCAAGGTATGCTGTGGTGTATGTTTGATATCGCATGGAGGATTTGAACTCGACGTTGTGCCGTGTGTAATTGGTGGTGTTTCGATTGCTGGTGGCATTGGTTCAGTTGGGGGGCTGTTCTTGGCGCGTTATTTTTCGAGTAATCAAGAACGCATTACCTGTGATTAGATTAATGTCTCACCGTTTTGGCAACTTGCTATTTCTGGGACAGCAATAATTATCGCAGTCGCTTTCAATGCTCGTGCCAACCGTGATAGAGGCAGGATCATTTGAAGTCATGATGAGGCCCAATGAGCACGAATGAACGATTTCTTCCTGACCGTTTACATTCGGCAATGCAGCGCCGATTAAAAAGTTGGGAAACATTACTTTTAGCTGTAAGCCGTCGCAATTTTCATCTTTAATAGTTTTGCATCTCCATATTTCCTTAATGCTTGGAATCTGAGTGATGCAACTTTTAATTTTACTGAAAAAGCTATGATTGCATTTGCTATGGCTTTGCTAATTATAGCCGGTGAGATTGACCTTTGTCGCATCTATAATCGCCCTGCTCATCGCTGCTATGGGTGCTGCCGTTCAAGCTGGGGCCGGCACACCGGTATTGATAATTGTGGGTATTAGTACGGGTTTAATTTGTGGAGCGTTCAACGGTGTTTTGGTAACACGTTGGGGATTGCCATCGATTGTCGTCACAATCGGTACAATGAGCCTGTTTCGTGGTATCAGCTACATTGTGTTAGGTGATCAAGCTTATCGAGGATATCCATCTGAATTTTCATTCTTTGGACAAGGCTACGTCTGGTGGGTGATATCATTCGAGTTCGTCCTTTTGCGATTATTGCATTAGTCTACGCGGTAATACTACATCAGACAAATTTTGGTCGCGCAGTGTATGCTATTGGCAATAATCCAACAGGTGCGTTGTTTTCCGGTATTCGAGTACAGCGAGTGAAATTCATATTATTCCTAATGACTGGCTCTGATGTCAGGTATTGCCGCTATCTGTCTTACATCCCGCCTAGGGTCAACACGTCCATCAATTGCGTTTGGTTGGGAGCTTGAAGTTGTTACAATGGTCGTTCTTGGCGGAGTTAATATTCTTGGCGGATCCGGCTCGATTCCGGGCGTAATAATTGCCGCATTTGTAATGGGACTTGTAACATTTGGATTGGGCCTCTTGAATGTTCCAGGTATCGTGATGTCAATCGTTATCGGTATGCTTTTGATCGGTGTGATTGCGCTCCCGCGGGTCTGGCACAATTGGAGATCAAGCTAATGCAAAATATGCTTTTAAAATGCGGCTAAATTCCGGTTGTGAAAAGAGTACATGAAACGTCACGATGAGATTTGGCCTGAACTTGTTGGTCTGTTGAAGGACGCTGGAATTTCTGATTATTCCATTCATCTAGACCGCGAAACAAATATCCTTTTTGGCGTCCTTTGGCGGACAGATGAACACACTATGCAAAACCTACCTGCATGAAGTCATGAAGAAGTGGTGGGCATATATGGCCGATATTATGGAAAACCCACCTGATAATGAACCTGTTGCAAAAGAGCTTTCTACCTGTCTTCACATGCCATGAAACCAAATCATATCGCAGTTATCGATATAGGGCAAAACAAACGCTAAAATTGCTTTAGTGGATTTGAACGACTTGTCTGAAATTGCGGTCGCAACTCGTCTAATAAGGTGTTGGCTGGTCCCCCTTGGCCGCATTTCGATGTTGATGCTCACTGGGAATTTTTACTGGACGCTTTGACTAATTTTCATGCTCAGCATCGCGTGGATGCGATCTCAGTTACCGCGACACATGGCGCATGTGTTGCGCTACTAGACATTAGCGGAACCTCGCAGCACCAATATTGGATTATGAACACTCCTGCCTGAAAATATTGCTATAGAGTATGATGAAATTAGACCATCATTTTCGAGACTGGATCGCCACGGCTTCCTTTGGTCTGAATGTGGGTGCACAACTATATTGGACGCTTGGACAAGATATTGGGTTTGCTGGATCGCACAATTGTATTGTCACGTATCCTCAGTATTGGGGGTACCGATTAACTGGTGTTGCTGCGACCGATATAACGTCGTTAGGTTGCCACACAGACCTTTGGGACCCTTATCAAAACCAGTTTTCATCACTCGTCAAAAGCTTGGCCATCCAAAATAAGATCGCTCCAACATGTCTTCCTAGCACCGTACTGGGGAAGAATTTTACCTGCTATCGCTAAGCGTACGGGTCTTTCTGTAGACACCTTGGTCTATAGTGGAATACACGACTCTAACGCTTCGTTGCTGCCTCACTTGAAAAATTATGAACCTCCCTTCAGTGTCGTTTCCACTGGGACCTGGGTAATCGCTATGTCAATTGGAGGAAAGCAACCTGAGCTCGACCCTGCTGATGATACGCTCATCAATGTGAATGCTTTCGGTGATCCCGTGATGTCGGCGCGTTTCATGGGAGGCAGAGAATATGAAATGGTCATCGCGATTTCGCCGGTCGAGCCATCTGACTCAGAAATAGAAGAGGTCTTGCGAGATGATTAATGCTGTTACCAGCGGTAGTCCCGGATGCGGGTCCGTTTATGGGAATGCAATCGATTTGGAAATCTCCAGAGCCAAATCTTGGAAGCGGTCAGCGAGAAGCCGCAGTTGGGTTTTACTTGTCGTTAGTGACCGCTCCGGTGCTTAGAATTGATTGGTCATGAAGGACCCATTATTATTGAAGGACCTTTTTGCTCGTAACCGCTGTTTCCTGATGATGTTGTCTGTTTATGCTGGCTGTGAGTGAGCAATGGACAGCGCGACGAATACGAGCGCCGGCGCGGCGCTTCTGGCGTCCTTCGATGTAAAAGCAAAGTGGAGTTTAAATGAGCCGATTAACATTGTTCCGACACAATTATTCGATCTTCTGGACCGATATGCAAAACAATGGCGTTCTTTTGTAATCTCATAGCTTATAGCGTAAATTGAATACCTATGCCTGGGCTTTTGAGTTAAGGCGCCCATCAATCCTCTATAATTTCCTCAAATTTTGACCTCAAAAGTGCTGGTTAAGCTCTACTTCGCCGCTATCTTTGCCGATGCCAATGTCGAATATAGTTTCATCTTGAACCCAGTCGCGGGTTACAGAGCTCCAGTATTTGAGTTCATCCGGGCCGAGTTGAAAACTGATAGTTCTGGTTTCACCCGGGGTGAGTGTAATTCTGCGGAAACCCTTCAATTCCCGAACGGGACGGGCCGACGTACCGAAGCGTTGGTGGATATATAGCTGAACGACTTCGTCAGCAGAAATTGTACCGGTATTCGTGACATCAATCGATGCCGTCAGGGTTTCACCCGGCGCAATTAGATTGGATGACAGTCTAAGATTTTCATAGCTAAAGGCTGTATAGCTGAGGCCGTAGCCAAACGGGTAAACTGGTGTATTTGACTCATTCCAATAGCGCATGTAGGTTTCTTCAGGTTTGAATGACCTCAGATGCGCATAAGGCAGTGGAATCTGTCTATGTTCCGTGGCCAACTGAAAGGCAACTTACCTCCCAGGAACCGCATCACCGAAAATTAGGTTGGCGGCAGCTTCACCGCCGCGTGTACCGGGATGCAAATCATAAGCTGTGCATCAGGCTTAGCACCTTTCAGATCTAAAGGACGACCTGACATAATTATAAGCACCGTTGGTGTGCCCCGTGGCAATACACCTTCAAGTAATTCTGTTGGCGGCCAGGCAGATCGAGCGTAGATCCAGGCATGCTCACCGATCATGATTTGCGATTCTCCAAGAACTAAAACGGTAACCTCGGCTTCTTCAGCCAATTTAATTGCGCGAGCGATCTCCTTATCGTCGTCCACAGTGATCTCAGGCAAAGGCGGCAGAAACGGGTTGTCGAAGATCGACTGGTGTAAGCGCTCAGGCATCGACACTCCAATAGAGTGGTCAACGCGCGTTTCTTACCTGCCGCCGCACGGATGCCTGACAACACGAAAGTGACTGTTTCGCTTTCATCTTGTGCAAAAATCCAGGGACCCAATGTCGCGACTGGTCGGCGAGTGGGCCTATCACCCGCGATTGAAGTAGTTTTTGCGAAAGTGGTAGCAGCTTGTTTTTGTTTTCCAAAAGTACGGCGCAACGCTCAGCAGCCTCCCTCGCTACATCGCGATGCTCAGTTTAATAACGATAATGTTGATTTTGCTTCTTCGGCGTTTATGTAGGGGGCCTCGAAAAGACCCATGCGAGCTTTGACGGTCAACACACGACGCACAGCCGTATCCAACTGCTCCATTGTGATACGTCCTGCTTCGAGCGCTGCGGGCAGGGTCTTAAATGCCGAGGGTCACCACCAAAGGGGCGTTGCCATTTTCATATCGATCCCAGCTTTCAGCGCGCGCGTGCCGCATCAGCGATATCCTTTGCAAAATGATGGGTGGTCAAGTCAGATGCAGCGCCAGCGTCAGTCACGACAGATCCATTAAAGCCCATGGTGTTGCGTGGTACGTCTGTCATCAGCCAGTGATTGCCTGAAGCAGGCACGCCATTGAGACCCATATACGCGGACATAATGTTTCCGGCACCTTCAGAAATTGCAGCCGGAAAGGGAGGTAAATAGATGTTTCAAAGTTCACTTTCGGACAGATCACTTCGTCATAATCGCGTCCGCCAAGCGAACCGCCATAGCCTGCGAAGTGTTTGGCCCTGCAATCCACGGTTCGGTGAGCCTATATAGGGACCCTGAAAACCACGAACTTGGGCAGCTGCCATCACAGAGCCAAGAAAGGGGTCTTCCTGCACCTTCAATCATTCGGCCCCATCGCGGATCGCGCGTAATGTCAACCATTGGAGCAAACGCCCAGTGCAAACCTATAGCACGCGCCTCGGTGGCGGCTGTTGTAGCAATCCTCGACAACTTGCGGGTCCCAGCTTGCCGGCCATAGCCAATGGAACGGGAAATACTGTCCTGAACCCGTGGATCGCATCAGATCAAACAGCACTGGAATGCCAAGACGCGTTTCTTCAACAGCAATGCGCTGCAAGCAGTTGGTCTCTTCCGGCGTCGAGACGAAGAGCAACGAACCAGCGCGCCCAGCTCGAAGCTCAGCTTCGACTTTTTCTAGTTGTTCGGAAGCGCCCGAAAAGACGAAATACTGAGTTAGTTGGCCCGCTTTTTCTTCAACGGTCATCTCTGAGAGTAGCGCGTCCACCTTTTTTTAATTTTGTTGTTGTGCTGGGGAGATTGCTCATATTCAAATCTATTTCATTAGTTTCTGACGTATTGCGCTGTTGCTTGTTAAAGAGAGCAAAACAATTTATTGAATAGGTAATTCAGCTTAGGTCATTATTGACGTAATAACTGGTAGGGCGGAGAGATGAAAGCATTGGTAACTTGGGGTGGCTGGGATGGACATGAGCCAGATCTTGTCGCAAAGCAGTTCTCAGAAATGTTAATATCTAATGGTTTTGACGTAGATATTTTTGATACCCTAGATTGTTTCGATGACCCGGATGAATTGGACAAGTACGATCTTATTGTCCCCGTTTGGACAATGAGTGAGTTGACAAAAGAGAAGAGCCAAGAATGTGTCTTATGCGGTATCTCGTGGTACCGGTCTTGCAGGTTGTCACGGTGGTATGTGTGATGCATTTCGTTCAAATGTGCTGTGGCAGTTTATGACAGGGGCAAATTGGGTGTCGCACCCAGGTGGCGATGGCGTAACATACACTGTAACTATTGTTGATGCTTCACACGAATTAGTATCAGGCATTCCGAATTTTGAAGTTACCAGTGAGCAATATTACTTGCATACAGACCCTTCAAATCATGTCTTAGCTACAACACGGTTTCCAACTGTAGATTGGTATCATACCCCGAATGGTGTGGTAAAAATGCCTGTCGCTTGGACAAGATTTTGGGGCTTGGGTCGTGTGTATTACAATGCCCTTGGGCACAAGCAAAACGTCATTGCGTCGGGCTATGCTTATGAAATGCTTGATAGAGGCTTATTATGGGCTGGCAAAGGGAAAGCATTAGCAAAACCGAACCTTCATAAACTGAAAGAATGGTGAAAATAATTATTCTAACTTTTTTAATGGGAGTTTATCATTACGAATAGTCATGTTAAATGTCTTCTTGCTGTTTTTCGCGTTCGTGTTTTTTGGCTACTTGTTATTATGAATAATAATTTAGAATATCTTAATTGATATTGGAGCTAGTTTGTGAGTCTCTGGTAACGGTCTCGCTCCCGAGGATCCGCAGGTGATAGCCATTATATTGCCACCGCCAGTTTACTAGTGACGTCGACTCTTGCTCAGTTTGGCAGTCACGCAATTCCAATCGTAATTGGAGCCTATTATTTTAAAAGTTGCTCGACTAATTAAACAAAATTTTAAAAAATTACCCTTCCAAACAAAGAAGTTATATTCATCGGTCTTTGGGGATTTTAATGCTTGATGCAACAACTCGAGGTTGGATAGTTATTTATGCGCGCGACTCTTCCAGGTGCTGAACAAACTTTAAAATCTAGTAATTCAAGTGTCGAAGATTACTGTTGTAGACCGTTTAGCTCATGGCTTTGGACAAGTATTAAATCTCGTTCCTCATCAGAAAAGTGCTTTGTTATGGAAGAAGTTCGCACTCTAGAATTTTAAGCCGTTTAAAATAGAAACCAAAATCCAATATTTATACCGTCAAACATCAGTTTAACTGATATGAGCAATAGTGCCCAAGTTACAAAATTGTAAAATACAGGTTCCGGAATGACTTTAACGGCTTTGACGCCGATGAATACAGCCAAAGACGCTGGCAGCATCAAATATAGCGATACGTAAGTACTTTCGTAATCGATCTGCCCTAACCAAACATACGGAAATAACTTTATGAAATTGACGTATGAAAATGCTATTACTGATGTTCCGACAAACACGGATTTAGGTAAGTTTAAGCGCAGGGTGAATATTTGCCATGGTGGCCCACCATTGTGACTAATGAAACTTGTAAAACCTGCAATGGTTGTCCAAAAGATCCCTTGGCTGACCTTAATGGCGACCCGTTCATCAGGTAGGCTAGATTGCTTTTGAAGTAACATTCGCAACGCGAATATCGCTCCCATACAACCAATTAAAAATGTTATAACCCACTCGATAATCATATGTGCAGTAAATGCGCCTATAATTACTCCTAGCATCATTCCAATAAAAGCAATTTTCAGTACCTTAGGGTTATACTCCCTCCGATAAGCGAAAAGTGCAAAAACGTCAGAAACAATGTAGACGGGTAAAAGTAAGCCTGCAGCAGCAATCGGAGACATTACAAGTGAAAGACTGGGGACTGCTAAAGTCGCCATCACAGGAAGACCACCTTTCCCCAAACCAACAAATATAGCGGCAAGGGTAGCGGATACCCAAAATGTTAAATCCATAATGTTGTTCTATTCATACTGTTAGCTCTGAAGTTCTATGTAGGCAAATCTATACCCTTTGGGATCCCAGCAGGGAACGTTGATTGATCCTTGGCCGCCAAAAATCTTTTTTATCACAGTAATCTCATGGTTACGAAGATTAAGAAGCTTTAGTTCGACGTGCTTTTGTCGAGGATGGCCTTTGGTTCCAGAAGCATAGGACATATACAGCACAGCATCATCGCTTGGCGACGGATGGGGGAACCAATCCACTGTTGGGCCAGAAGTCATTTGGGATAATTTGGTTCCGTCAGGATGCATGCGCCAGAGGTTCATCTCTCCTCCACGTTCCCCATTAAACCAGATCCAGCGGCCATCGGCGCTAAAGTCTGGACCATCTGTGTGTTCAAAACCGTTGGTGAGTATATTCTCTTTTCGAGTTTTAAGGTCGCATGTGCAGATACAAAAATTATTTTCTCTATGTGCTGTGTAGGTAATTGTTTGGCCGTCAGGTGAAACTCCGTGCCACCAAGATGGATTATTTTTAGTGATTTGGATGCATTTGTTTGCATTAATATTTTTTTGAAAAATTACTGAATTTCCATTTACATCATTGTTACTTAGGAAAAGTGTCGTCCCGTCTGGAGATATTCCGTGATCATTATTAAGAGTAGTTAGTTCGCCTGTATTGTGAAGCAGCAAAACTGGGTTATTTAAGTCTATTTCAAACAAAAGGCCGTCACTATTAACAAAAATTGTGTCGTTACTGTGCCAGTTTGGAGCCTCAATTAAACGATCCGTAGTGAGTAATGCTTCAAAACATGACAGACGAGTATCAAAAATTACAAGTTTATATTTCATGACATTACCTTTTATCTGGGGATCCATAGAGCGCCGCAAATATGCCTGCTGCAATAATCAACATGATGCCGATACTGCTCAAAGTTGTCGGTACTTGATTAAAAATTATCCAACCTAAACCTGATGCCCATACTATGTGCAAATAGTTTACCGGTGCTAGTTGAGAAGCTGGGGCGTACCTATACGCAGATGTAAACAAAAAATGTCCCGTCATCGCGCACATGCCGAGGATTAAGAATAAAAAGGTATCAAAAATCGTTAAGTTGCTACTCGGGAAATTTGATCCAATCGAAAGCGCTCCAAAAAATATGGAACCAATCCAAAGCGTATGGAAAAGCATTGCCAAGGTTGTCTCCGACGATGTTAAGAGCCGAGTTAATATGTGATATGCTACAGCGAAAATTACATTTATGAGAACCAAAGCGACACCGAATGAATTCAAGCCACTACTGGGTCTAACGATAACAATAACGCCGATGAACCCGCACATAGCACTAAACCACCCAGTAGCACTGACACGTTCGTTTAAAAATGTCTTTGCAGCGATCATGACTAAGAATGGTGCCAGGTAGACAATTGATATAGTCTCGGCTAAGGGCATCAATTTTAATGCAAATCCTAAAGTTAAAGAAGCAAACGCAAGACAAAGTGCTCGAACGACCACAAGCCATGTGTTCGTTGTACTCCACAGATGTCTACCATTGGAAGGGTAACTCAAAGCGCTTAAAATTATCAGACCGATTGCATATCTCGCAAAAACAACAATGCTCACTGGATAGTTTATTGTGAGATGTTTAGTAATCGCGTCTGATAGTGCAAACGCTAGAACTGCTAATGCGACATAAATAAACGCACGGATTGGGCGATATATTAAATTGCTCGAGGTTAAATCATGTGTTTGAGTAATCCCAGTTTCTCGTCAAAGAGTGCAAACGATTATGAACTGTTTGAGTGCGTTTTAATAAGTGTTTGACGAAGATACATGGATCCTTGATGTGCTTGCTCGAACAATTAATTCGACATCGACTATTTCTGCGGAGTATGGATTTTTCAGTTCTTTGTTCTGTTCAAGAATTTCTGAAAGTTTTTCGGCAGCTCTCAGCCCAATAAACTTTCTATTTTGTCTGATCGTAGTGAGTGCTGGAACAAAGTTATCCGCAAGTGAAATATCGTCAAAGCCGACGACGGATATATCCTTTGGGACATTCAAGCCTGAAGATGTAAGCGCAGATATCAATCCAAAAGCAACTTCATCAGATGCACAAAATACAGCTGTGGGACGATCTTTCATGTCCAAAATTCGGTGTCCTGCTTCCACTCCCGAAGCAACCGAAAAGTCTCCCCTGATTATCCATTCTGGATTGAAGGGTAAACCAAGTCTTTCTCTTTCGTGATTCAGGCTATCGCGTCTGATCAAAGTGAGAACATTGTTTTCTGGTCCGGTAACATGTGCGATTTTTCGGTGACCCAACTCGTACAAGTGACGAAACGCAAGTTTTGCGCCTTTCTCGTTATCACTGCGGATTGAAGGGTAATTTTCATTGTCGACCCACTCACAAGCAAAGACAATTTTATCGTCCACATTGAAAGCGCTGAATTTATCAAGTTGATTTGATTTGAAGTTTCCATCAAGGCAAATCATTCCATCTATCGTGCCGTCTGAAAAAGACTCGATGACGCGCATTTCTTTTTCATCGAGATGCTGACTATCAGTTATTAGCACTGAGTACTTGGTTCTTGAAAAACCTTTACTTATGCCAGACAAAATTTCAGAAAAAAACGGATTACCTAAGTTTGGTACGCAAACTAATATTGCGTTGGCCTTTTGTCTTCGTAAACTTTGTGCCGTCTTGTTAATTCTATAGCCTGTTGAATTTATCGCGTCTGAAACCGCTTTTAGGGTCGCTTCGGACAGTTTTTGAGGATCGTTAAGCGCTCGGCTGACGGTGGCTGTTGAAACGCCAGCAACGCGTGCAACATCTTGAATTTTTGCTGTTTTATGTTTCATTTTGCCAGTTGTTTTGAACGTTGCCTCAGTTTCATGGTTGGCAGAATTTATTTGGCTTGACAACATTATTAATAAAATAAGAAGCTATATGTAATCGATTACAACGCTCACAGAGGGTCTGACGTGTATTGTAATCGATTACATTGTGCTGAATTGAAGCATGTCAAATTTGTGGTTTGTAGGGCCACATGGGAGGAAAAAATGAAAATTATTCGTACTATTTTAGCAGCGACAACTGCGCTGACAGTAACGTCTGCAGCTCAAGCTACAGAGCTCGAGGTGATGCACTGGTGGACTTCAGGTGGTGAAGCCGCCGCAGTAGGTCAGTTCGCAAAAGCGTTTAACGCGACAGGTAATAACTGGGTCGATGCTGCAATCGTTGGGGGTGAGCAGGCGCGTGCGGTTATGGTTAGTCGCATCATGGGGGGAGACCCAATGGGTGCTTTCCAATTTAACCATGGTAGACAAGCTGAAGAGTTGATCGAAGCGGGTGTTCTTCGTGATATTACTGACATTGCGGAGGCCGAAGGTTGGAAAGACATCGTCAACCCGTCAAATCTGCTGGATGCTTGTACCGTTGACGGAAGAATTTATTGTGCGCCAGTGAATATTCACTCTTGGCAGTGGTTGTGGGTAAGTCATAAAGCGTTCGAAGATGCTGGTTTAGATGTTCCAACCAATTGGGATGAATTTGTTGCAGGTGCGCCTGCGCTTGAGAAAGCTGGTACGCTTCCAATGGCGATGGGGCAACAGGGATGGCAGCAGACCGGTGCTTTCAACGTTTTGATGGCAAGTTTACTTCCAAGCGACGTATACATGTCAGTTTACGGTGATAAAAATACCGACGTTGCGGGCGGTGCTGATGTTGCGAAGGTTTTCCAAGCTGCAGCTGACGCGCGTGCTATGGCATCAAACTCGACTGTTCAAAACTGGAACGAAGCTACAAATCTTGTGATAACTGGAAAAGCTGGTGGTCAGATCATGGGTGATTGGGCTCAAGGTGAGTTTTCGGTCGCAGAAGCCAAAGCGGGTGAAGATTATAGTTGTCTTCCGGGACTTGGAGTGAACCCACGTCTTTCAACTGGCGGAGATGCATTTTACTTCCCAGTGCTAAAAGACGATGCAAAGATTGCTGCACAGACTGAATTAGCAACATTGATGCTGAAACCCGAGACACAAGTTGCATTCAACTTGAGTAAGGGATCACTGCCAGTTCGTGGTGATATCGACATGTATGCGGCAAACGATTGCATGAGAAAAGGCCTAGATCTTTTGGCAAAAGGTGGACTTCTTCCAGATACAAATATGTTGCTGACACCTGATACCTCAACTCAGTTGAATGATTTGTTTGGTCAATTCTTCACTGATCCGAGTATTTCTGCTGCTGAAGCACAGAAAACATTTGTAGACATCATCGCTGACGCCGATTGATTTCATAATGAACGCAAAGCCAACTCAATTTATTTGGGTTGGCTTATTTTAGACACGAAGAATGAAATTATGGATCAGAAGCGACCTAACCAACTTTTCAGAAATAAGACGGCAAAGATTGCGGCCATACCCATGATTTTGACCGCATTATTTGTATTCGTTGGGGGAACAATTTGGACGATAACCTATAGTTTTACGAAATCCGGGTTGCTTCCCAAATTAAAGTGGGTGGGCTTCAAGCAGTATGACAGGCTTTGGGGAACTAAAAAATGGTTAGTGGCGATCGAAAACTTAGCAATTTATGGTATTTTAATGCTGTTATTGGTGTTTATTATTGGCTTTATACTCGCTGCGTTGATTGATCAAAAAGTTAGATTTGAAAATACGTTTAGAACAATAATCCTGTATCCATATGCGATGAGCTTTGTCGTTACAGGGCTTATATGGCAGTGGATGTTGAACCCTGAATTTGGTGTGCAAAGTATTGTTAGAGATTTGGGTTGGGAGAGCTTTTCATTTGATCCACTCTACAATTCTGACATCGCAATATATGGAGTTCTCATAGCGGGCCTTTGGCAAGGAAGCGGCCTCGTTATGGTCCTAATGTTGGCTGGTCTCAGGGGCATTGATCAAGAAATTTGGAAAGCTGCAAAAATCGACGGCATTCCTACTTGGAAAACATATTTGATGGTCGTGATCCCGATGATGAGACCTGTGTTTATCACTACCTTAGTCCTTGTAACAGCAGGCATTGTTAAGGTTTATGATTTGATAGTTGCACAAACAAGCGGTGGTCCAGGAATTTCGACCGAAGTGCCCGCGAAATATGTTTATGATGCCATGTTTAGCGGTCAAAACTTGGGGCAAGGATTTGCTGCATCGACAATGATGCTTTTAACCGTCGCTATTGTCGTCATACCCTGGGCGATATTGAATTTGGGGGTAACAAGAAGCATGGCTAATTCAAGTGTGATGAATGTCGAGCCAAGTGGGCCGAAACCCAAGAAAACACTCTCTAGAAATAACATTTTTCTATACGGAACCTTATTCGTAATCGCAGTGTATTACGCAGTACCTTTATATGTTATGATCGTTACGTCACTGAAGGGTATGCCTGAAATCCGTATGGGGAACTTATTTGCCCCACCGGTGGAAGTCACCTTTGAACCATGGGTTAAAGCTTGGAGTGAGCAGTGTACCGGCTTAAAATGTGATGGATTAAGCACGGGTTTTTGGAATTCCGTAAGAATTACAATCCCATCTGTATTAGTTTCAATAGCAATTGCTTCAGTTAATGGCTATGCGCTTGCTAATTGGCGGTTCAAAGGGGCCAACTTTTTCTTCACTATTTTAATTTTCGGTGCGTTCATTCCATACCAAGTCATGATTTACCCCATCGTGATCATGTTGAGAGAAATGGGGATATACGGCACACTCACTGGACTTGTAATTGTTCACAGTATTTTTGGTATGCCGATCATTACACTTTGTTTAGAAACTATTTTAGCTCCTTGCCAGAAGAACTGTTTAAAGCCGCACGTGTTGATGGTGCTGGTTTTTGGGGATCTTCTTCAGAGTCTTACTTCCGATGTCCGTACCGATTTTTACTGTTGCAGTGATCTTGCAGGTAACTGGTATATGGAACGACTTTTTGTTTGGCGTCGTATTCACGGGTCCAGAAGCCTACCCGATGACCGTGCAGTTAAATAGTATTGTGAACTCAGTCCAAGGTGTGAAGGAATACAACGTAAATATGGCGGCAACTATTCTTACAGCACTGGTTCCTCTGAGCATCTACTTTGTGTCTGGAAAATTGTTTGTGCGAGGTATCGCAGCCGGCGCGGTGAAAGGTTAAATCCATGAATTCTGTTGAGATAAAAAAACTTGATCTTCATTTTGGTTCCGTTGAGGTCCTAAACGATCTTAATTTGGAAATTGAAAAAGGGGAGTTCTTAGTTCTTCTCGGATCATCAGGTTGCGGCAAGTCAACTTTGCTAAACTGCATAGCAGGGCTTCTTGAAATAACGAATGGACAAATCTTTATTGAAGGCAAAAATGTAACCTGGTCAGAGCCGTCAGAACGCGGGATTGGAATGGTATTTCAATCTTACGCATTGTATCCGCAAATGACTGTGGAAGGAAATTTGTCATTTGGTCTAAAGAATGCAAAACTTCCAAAAGATGAAATTCAAGAAGCGTGTTGCTCGTGCTGCAGAAATTCTACAGATTGAGCCCCTTTTAAAGCGTAAGCCGTCGGCCCTTTCCGGTGGACAAAGGCAAAGGGTGGCTATTGGCCGTGCATTAGTACGTGACGTAGACGTATTTCTTTTCGATGAACCTCTTTCAAATTTGGATGCGAAACTCCGAGCTGACTTGCGCGTTGAAATCAAACAGCTTCATCAAAAACTTCATAATACGATGATCTACGTAACACATGATCAAATTGAGGCGATGACGCTAGCTGTTCGTATTGCCATCATGAAAGGTGGTAAAATTTTGCAGCTGGCATCTCCAGACGAGATTTATAATAAGCCAAAAGTCAAATATGTTGCAGAGTTTATCGGATCACCAACAATGAATTTTATGAATGGCAGCATTAGTTCAAATCAATTCACCTCGGACCTATTCGATTGCGCGCTGGATGACTATGAACCAGACCAGCTGAATTTCTCTGGTGAAGCAATTTTGGGGTGCGCGCTGAGCATATCTTATCTGGAGAGTCTGCTTCACTGGCTCAAGTTCAATTGAAGGGGAGTGTTGAGCTGTTGGAGCCTTTAGGTTCCGATATTTTGGCACGGGTTAATGTTGATGGTTCTCTATTTTGGGTGCGATTAGATGGACAATCGAACGTAAGTTTGAACCAAGAGTTAGCGATAGGTTTTGGAACAGAAAACATACACCTTTTTGATGCTGTGTCTGAGCAGCGCATTTAGCTAAACGATAGGAAAATCGATGAATACATCATTCCAACTATATTCAGCTCGCGAATTCACGCCATGGGTTGATATTTACGAAATGCTTGCGAACCTTGGCTATAATCAAGTTGAAGGTTTCGGCGCAAACTATGTGGACGCGACAGAAACAAAGGAACAATTAGATAAAAATGGTTTAACTATGCCCACGGGCCATTTTTTTCCGATTGGGTCATTTGAAGAAGAACTGAATTCCACGCTTAAGGCTGCTCGTGTGCTACAAATGGAACGTATTTTTTGTCCAGCACCTGAAGATTTATGGAGAAACGGAACTGATGCTGCGAATTGGAAGTCACTTGCACAAAGACTAGAAGAGGCCTGTAAAAAGGTTAATGATGCGGGTTTTAGGTTTGGTTGGCATAACCACCACTGGGAATTCATGCCATTGCAAAGTGGAGAAATTCCAATGGAGATAATACTCGAAAACGCGCCTTCGATTGAATGGGAAATGGATGTTGCGTGGGTTGTGCGCGGAGATGCAGATCCAATCTCATGGATAAATCGATTTGGGGATCGTATTACGACAGCACATGTAAAAGACATTGCCCCCACGGGTGAAAATGTCGATGAAGATGGCTGGGCAGATCCTGGTCATGGCACAATGGATTGGAAATCTTGTTACTCTGCGCTCACAAATGTTGGTGTAGACGTGTTTGTGATGGAACATGACAATCCATCTAACGTTTCACGGTTTGCACAAAGAGCAATTAAAACTTTTAAATCACTTTAGAGGCCAAAATGTCAAAAAACTTGGAATAGGCATCCTGGGTTGTGGAAATATTTCAGCTGCATACATGAAGCTCGCCCCATTATTTAATGGGATTGAAATTATTGGTTGCGCGGATTTAGACGCTAGCGCGGCCGAATTACGAGGGCAGGAGTTCGATATCAAGGCGATGAGCATCGATGAGCTTCTTAGCGCGCCAGATATTGACATTATCGTTAACCTAACTGTTCCCGCAGCACACTTTGAGGTTTCAAGCAGCATCTTAAAGGCGGGAAAACATGTGTATTCAGAAAAGCCTTTTGTATTAAGTTTGGAAGAAGGCTTAAAGCTGCAAGAGGAAGCAAATAAACGAAATCTACGCGTAGGGTCTGCACCTGATACCTTTTTGGGTGGTTCACATCAGCTGGCACGAAAATTGATTGATGAAAATGAGATAGGAAAAGTTACTTCGGGTACATGCTTTGTGCAAAGCCCAGGTATGGAAATGTGGCATCCCAATCCAGACTTTTTCTTTAAGCCAGGTGGTGGTCCGATATTAGATCTGGGTCCTTACTATATATCCAACTTGGTGCAATTGCTTGGACCAGTCGAAAGAGTGTGTGCCATGAGTTCTTCGGCGTCTGAATATCGGACGATTACTTCGCAACCCCGAAGCGGGGAAAAGATAAAAGTTGAGACCCCGACAACAGTCCACTCAATTTTACTATTTAAATCAGGCGCTCAAATTAACTATTGTGCAAGTTGGGATGTCTGGGAACATTCTCACTCAAATATGGAACTTTACGGGCAAACCGGAACTATACATATTCCAGATCCCAATTTCTTCGGTGGCGAGGTAAGGGTTACTGATAAATCTGCTTTTGTAAATGCTGGAGGCTGGGACCATCCATTCGGTATTGCCAATAGTACTGACGGTAGAGGGATGCCAATGGCCAATTATAGATGTGCTGGGTTGGCGGATATGGCCCAAGCGATTGTTAATGGTCGAAATCATCGTTGTTCACTTGAGTTTTCACTGCATGTTGTGGACGTAATGACTTCTATTTTGCGATCTGGGGAAGAGTGCCGTTTCATTGATCTTTCGTCAACATGCGAGCGCCCAGAGTTTTTAGATGTAAATGACGCTCGAGAATTAATGGCGTAAAAAGGGAGGGCGCGTAATGGCAATACAAATCAAAGGTCCAGGCATTTTTCTGGCGCAATTCGCTGGTGATTTGGCTCCGTTTAATTCACTCGAGAACATTACGGCATGGGCAGCAGACTTGGGATATAAAGGGGTGCAAATCCCAACCTTTGATACCGGGCTGTTTGATCTAGAAAAGGCTGCGACGAGTGACACGTATTGCGATGAAGTTCTTGGTATCTGTGCTGATGCAGGTGTCGAAATCACAGAACTATCGACCCATTTACAAGGACAATTGGTTGCAGTTAATCCTGCATATAATGAAGCATTTGATGCTTTTGCACCACCGGCAGTGCACAGAAATCCTTCCGCCAGAACTGAGTGGGCTGTTGATCAATTAAAAAAGGCTGCGTTGGCTTCGCACAAATTAGGGCTTGAGCACACCGTGAGCTTCACAGGTTCCTTAGCCTTTCCGTTCCTGTATCCTTGGCCACAACGTCCTGCAGGGTTGGTTGAAGAGGCTTTTGCCGAGCTCGGACGTCGGTGGACCCCAATTTTGGATCACTATAAGGAATACGGTCAAGATATCGGTTTTGAAATCCATCCAGGTGAAGATGTGTTTGATGGCGCAACATTTGAAATGTTTGTTGATGCTTGTGGCGGTCATGAAGCCGCTATGATTAACTACGATCCGTCGCATTTCTTGCTGCAGCAAATGGATTATCTGGCATTTATCGACATCTATCATGACCGTATTAATGCGTTCCACGTCAAAGACGCCGAATTTAATCCAGACGGGCGTCAGGGAGTGTATTCTGGCTATCAATCGTGGATCAACCGCGCGGGGCGGTTCCGCAGTTTGGGCGATGGTCAGGTCGATTTTGCGGGTATCTTTTCCAAATTGATCCAGCATGGGTACGACAGCTGGGCCGTAATGGAATGGGAATGCTGTATCAAATCACCTGAACAGGGCGCTGCCGAAGGTGCGCCGTTCATTGCAAGCCACATGATCGATGTAACCGAAGTAGCTTTTGATGATTTTGCGGGCGGCGAACGGGATGATGCACAAATCAAAAGGATGCTGGGCCTATGACGCGTCTGAAACTTGGGATGGTCGGCGGTGGCCAAGGCGCGTTTATCGGTGCCGTGCATCGAATTGCATCTAGGATTGATGGCAGGTTTGAATTAGAAGCAGGTGCGTTATCGTCGGATCCTGCCCGTGCCGCTCAGTCTGCGGCGGAATTGGGTATAGAACGATCTTATGATAATTTTGAAGCTATGGCTGTGGTGAGGTCTGCTCGCGCAGATGGCATTGACGCTGTGGCGATTGTAACCCCAAACCATATGCACGCAGGACCAGCTATCGCGTTTTTGAATGCGGGTATTCATGTGATTTGTGACAAGCCTTTGGCCGCTACTATTGAGGATGTCAAAGCAATAGAGAACGCAGTTAGCAAGTCGACAGCACGATTTTTCTTGACTCACAATTACACGGGTTACCCGCTTATTCGTCAAGCGCGCGAAATAGTTGCTAATGGAGAATTGGGAAATGTGCGTATCATCCAGGCTGAATATGCGCAAGATTGGTTGACAGAGGCGGTAGGTTCGTCGAACAAACAAGCGGATTGGCGGACTGACCCTGCGCGTGCAGGAGCAGGGTGTATTGGTGATATAGGTACCCACGCATTTAACATAGCGACATTTGTGACTGGCATGGTGCCGAATGAATTGTCGGCTGAGCTTTCGAGTTTTGTTTCGGGACGTCAGGTTGATGACAATGCGTTTATTCGCCTGCGATATCAAAATGGAGCACGCGGTACAATTTGGTCATCACAAGTTGCGGTAGGCTGTGAAAATGGCTTGAAATTGAGGGTCTATGGTGACAAGGGCGGATTGGAATGGAACCAAGAAAACCCAAACCAAATGACATTTGCGCGATTTGGTGAACCCAAGCAAATAATTACACGTGGTGGTGCTGGTTTAGGATCTGGTGCTGGACGTTGGACGCGTATTCCTCCTGGTCATCCAGAAGGCTATCTAGAAGGTTTTGCGAATCTTTACAACGATATCGCTGATATTATTTCCGGAAAAAATGACAACGGATTGGTTCCTGATTTATCCGCCGGTGTAGACGGAATGTGGTTTATTGCTTCATGTATTGATAGTTCAAATACAAATGGCAGTTGGATAAAGCGATAATATTAGGTTGTGTTAGAATAGCCCCCTTTAAACGTGCATAGACAGCCTACGGAAGTTTACCTTAATCTATGCCTCTTGTCGCCAACTGTTCAAACTGCATAGGGTCATGTTCAAAATGTAGTACTTTCAATTGATCCGATTTAAGCTGCTCTAATAATGTCTAAAAAATTCATATTAATAATGGTAACCATAACCCTAATCCGAATGCCGTATGCGCAATCAAACCAACTAAACGACCAAATTGTGGATTAGCAGTTTTGGTGAGCGCAATACCTAAACCAATACAGGGGTGTAGAAAAAACCAACCTGCTGATATAGTGAACCAACCGAATGACAAAGCGCTAATGATTAGTGGAAGATCAATCCAGTTTACGGAAATCAAATAAAAGAAAAACAGACCATAAACAGCACCAACAGTATAATGAAATGACCATCCTAATTGATTTTCGTATGCGTAACTTCTGGCCAGTGAAATATCGTCATGTATGACGCGGCCGCGCATGCACTCAACAACCCATCTTCCAACTGGACGCCAATTCGGCTTATCAAAGCCGAATAATCTGTTAGCAATCACAAGCCATAGATCCATCACGATAGTCGCACAGACACCAATTACAATGCCGGTTTGTACATCAAAATGTTCCAAATTTTTCTCCAATTTTTTCGATGGAAATGACAAATCTATTTAGCATCATCTCTCTTTAAGATTACCTGTAACTCGATCAGCGGCAACAGCAATTATCGCTTCATCGGCGACCCCTTGAGTTTGCCAGAGTTAACCGTAGTGATTTTCCAGCCGTATTTTGTGCCATTTTCATGTTCGATGTAATAACGTAGAGTATGAATTTGTAGTTGTGAAATTGTAGTGAAAGGGTTTGTCTGGATTGTTAGATAAGAGTAATGTTACAAATCGATCACACCTATTGCTGCACAGCCCGCATACATATAACTGCAATTGAGAAACCCAATGTATCGTTTCGAAAATATCCTTTCAATATCGCGCAAAACTGCGGCAAACCATAGCGGTCTTCCAAAGCATCATTTCGTAGGTGGCAACATCGATGAAGCTACGGTTCCTCTTGCTGCATTGTCAGATGCACTGGTCGATTTATTAAAGGAGGAGGGTCACCATTTCCACCCAAATACGGTATGAACAGTGGAATGCAAGGTTACCTGCCGCTGCGCGAACAAATCGCGACTATGCTCGGTGAACGGGCTGGGATGGTCGTTAGTGCAGACGAAGTCCTTCTGACAACAGGATCATTGCAAGCGATGGATTTGGTTAACAAAGCATTATTAGATTCTGGTGACGTCGTTTTAATTGAGGTCTGAAAACTATGCAGGCACATTAACTAAGCTTGATGCATTGGGGTTGAATACATGGGGTCAAAAACGACGATTATGGAATGTGTCCACAAACATTGCGTGAAAAACTGGGCGAGTTAAGGCAACTGGGGCGATCGCCAAAATATATTTTTCACGATACCTACAATACAAAACCCAACCGGCACTGTGATGCCATTTGAACGTCGTGGCGCGATTTTGGCTGCAGCCCGTGAATTTGATGTCCCTATTTTGAAGATGATTGCTACGCTGATCTGGTATTTTCTGGGAGCCGACCACCTGCGTTGCACGCTTTGGATACAGAGGGGCGCGTACTTTATTGTGGAACATTTTCTAAAACCATAGCCCCAGCGTTGCGGGTTGGATATCTAGTGGCAAAATGGCCACTTATGGGTTTATATTACCGCTAAAAACAGATGCGGGAAGTGGTGCGTTAGAGCAAATGCTGCTTGCCAAGTTCTTACCAGTGAACTTTGATAATCATGTTAAGAACTTGTTGCCCATGCTAGAAGCGAAAGCCAACGCATTATGTGACGCATTGGATGAACACTTTGGCGCTGCCGCATCCTATACCAAACCTGTTGGTGGCATCTACCTATGGGTCACTCTGCCTGAACATGTCGATACAGAAAAGCTACTGGCCGCTGCGTTGGCTGGTGTTGAAATCAATCCAGGGCCGCATTGGGCCGCAGATAAAACCGCAAACAAAAACAAAATGCGAATTTGCTTTGGCCATCCAACACATGAAAGCATCAAACAGGGTATCAAAAAATTAGCCGCTGTTTGCTACCAAGAATTTGGCGTTCCCTCACCAGTGGAAATACGCTAAATTAAGATCGTTCTCAAAACCTGGTGGTTTCTAGCATCACTGCAACGCTGCTATAATTAGGTGGAGCAGGACTGTGCGCTTGTTGCGAAGGTTATCAACCTAATATTGATACAATTTCATTGTTCATGTAAAAAGCCGCAACTATAC
>JAYQLI010000033.1:0-101905 GCA_038143065.1 Rhodospirillales bacterium
AGTGAAGGTGAGTTGCACCTTCAGGGTCAATAAATTAAAGAAAAAATTCTCAAAAATAGAAATTGTTCCCTAAACAATGGTGGTTGGGCACAGTAATTGCTTTTAAGAGCTGGTTGAGAAATTGCGAAATAGTTAGAGAGCGTATTAACGCTATGAACCTGATAGTAGACAACCTGGCAGCAGTACAATCCGGTAAAGAGAAGAGGTCAAATTCTTTTGGAAGCAGCAGTAGAGCGACACCAAAACGGTCAATTAGCTGCCGCTAACCTAATATATCAAGAGATTAGAAAAAGATTGATCCTGACAATATAAATGCGCTTCAGCTCTCTGGCGTATTAGCTTACCAGGTGCAACAATATGATGCCTCGATTTCACTACTGTCTCGGGTAATATCTCTAAAACCTGACTATGAAAAAGCTTTTTACAATCGCGGACTTTCCTTTCAGCAGCTTGGTCGTTTTGAGGAAGCCTTGGCAGATTACAACACGGCAATCTCCCTAAAACCTGACTATGTGGATGCACTAAACAATAGGGGCATCACTCTGCAGCAGCTTGGTCGTTTTTGAAGAAGCCTCGACAGACTCTGTTCAGGAGATTGACATGGCTTATATATCAATCGATTTAGACAATGTTGAGAGTTTAGAAAATGTTAAATCATCGCTTGAAATTAGGAAGGCCGATCCAAAGGTTATTCTTCTCATCGATATTTTGTTATTATTAAGAAAAGATGACATTGATGAATTCTTGAGCTCATTTAAAACCTGGATTTCCCTTTGAAAACATCCCAGAGGACAACTTTTGGATTCTTTTGACTGCCATATCTAAAATCGAAGAGGTAGATAAGCTTCGTTTCGTTTTAAAAGAGACACGAAAATCATTTTTCAAGCTTTTATTTGAACAAAATGTGATCAAAGATATTCCAAAATTTTTTGACTGTATCGGGTTTAATAGCGCCTCCTCTAAAGAAAAGATAATGGTTTTAAGCGATGAAATTGTTAGCGTTGCTGTTAATGAGTATACTCTTCTGGTTTAATTGAAATTGGTTTTTTTCTAGAACAATTTACTACAAAACTTCATCACAAGATTTGAAACCGATGATACCTTTAAATACGGGATGAATAAAATATCTAATTCTATTGAGGCTGCTGGAAGTAAAATTTATAAAATACTTAATCCCTCTCAGGTAAATGAATTTGAGCATTACAATAATCTAAAACCTCTAGTTGGTTTCTTTTTTCATAACGCTAGTATGCTCGCTCACTAGAGAATATTTTTTCATTTTTTTAAAATCGTTGATTGATGATAAAAATCTTCGTTTTAAGCCCATTATATTTTTTGTATGGCTGGCAGAAATTCTGCTTTTTCACAGGCTTTTGCGTCTATTGGTGTTGAAATAGTTTATTTAGACACAGACAGAAATGGAAATTTAATACCAGGCCATTATATGAGGATATTGCGCCTTCGTGAGGAATGCATGTCTCGTAAGATTGATAAACTAATTTGGGGTTGCTTAGCCACTTTTATGCTGTTCGCATTCAGTTTAAAAATTGCACCTGAACAGATTTGGTGGTCACAAAAATGGACTGGCCTGAGTTCAAGATTCATTGGTAAATCGATGCACTCTTTCACGCCAAAATTAGAGCAGAAAATAAACGGTGATAAATGGCTAGGAGGTGGTTTCAAAGATCAAATTGGTTGAACAACGTTGATGAACGCGAGGTGCAAAAAATAAGAAAACATTTTAACGGAAAATTATTGCTTGGTTCACTTGCAAGGTCTGAAAAAATGAATGATGTTCGTTTTTAAGCGCGTTAACCGATGTTCTAAAGATGAATGAAAATATTTTGTTCCTGTGGACGGGTAGAGAAGAAGAAAAATTTATTAGCCGGTTTTGATGAAAACAATGTCAAACATAAAACCAAATTTGTTGGTTGGGTAAAATACTTCTCTTTACGCACAGGTGCTAGACGTGCTTTTGGACAGTTTTCCTGCTGGAAATGGAATCACAGCTATTCAAGCTATGGAAGCCGGAACACCTCTTGTAACAATGAGGTCTAGAGATGATGTAAGAACATGGGATTATTTTATTGGCCCAGCTATGGAGCCTGGGAGCGTTCGTCACAGCCAGATCTTAGAAGTTTTTGCTTGGACAAAGAAAAGCAGGGGTTATATTTTTGTGCCGAAGACCATTTGCAATACGTAGAAATGGCTAACCGTCTCATTCGTGACCCCGTTTTGAGGGAGCGTGTTGGTATGCTGGAAAACGATTTGTTGAGTTGATGATGAAAAACCCAATTGAGAGTTCAAAGATTTTCCAAGAGCATGTTTTGAGAAAATAATCAGCGATTACACTTTTTATGACATGCTTTTGCCGTAAATCATTGATAACTTTATGAATATTATGGTGTAGAAAAAGCAGCTTTGTGGCTTCCATAAGCATGTTTGGCGTCGAATTGGCTTAATAAAATGTGGTGAACTATTTTGCCTAAAGCCGTACGTCTATTTCGCCATTTTGTGTTATCTGATAATATAGACGTAAAAGGAAAAGAACTAACAATTATTAAACTGATGGGTTTGGTATTTAAATGTTACACGAGGTGATAGGAAACTGCGTTCTAACAACAGGGCGTGATATTGAAGTTAAACAATCTTAGCTGACGTGGTGATGTTATGCTCCCAAAAAAATTACTCCCGAGGGGTGAGGCTAAACACTCCTGAGACCTTTTTACAAAGCGCTGAAATTAGTGATACTGAATTTAGGAAGAGATACGGTTTTGATTACCAGACGTCACAGTTCAAAGGCCTATATAAAGTAAATGTTCTTCTGTAGTTTTATAGGTTAAAGCCATAAAGCTAGTAATTTGTTCAACAGAGATTTCATTCATAAACTTTTAGTTAGTTAAACTTCATTTTTTTTGAGCTGGTAATTATAAATTTTTATGAAATTCAAAGGTGAAAAAGTGAAAAAGAAACTGGTTTTAATTGGTGCAGGGGATTTTGCGGAAATAGCATATGAATATTTCACGTTTGACTCAGATTATGAAGTGACAGGCTTTTGCGTTGAAAAAAAATACTTGCTAAAGGACGAGCTCGCCCAATTGCCGGTGGTGCCCTATGAAGAAATAGAAAAGAAATATACCCACCTAGTCTATATGAGGTTTTTGTCGCGATACCCAATTCACAATTGAATCGATTGAGGCGGAGGTTCTACGATGATCTGAAAAGTAAGGGTATCGCTTTGCAACATATGTGAGTTCGCACGCATTCGTTTGGCGTAATGTGGAAATTGGAGAAAACACCTTCATATTCGAAAACAATGTAATCCAGCCTTTTGTGAAAGTTGGAGTTAACTGTATTGTATGGAGTGGAAATCATATTGGTCATGGATCTGTGATCGGTGACCATGTATTTTAGCATCACATGCAGTGGTTTCTGGCTTTTTGTAAGATTAATGACTCATGTTTCATCGGCGTTAATAGCACAATAGTAGACAATGTGGAGGTTGGCAGGGACTGTGGTATTGGCGCGGGTGCTATCATAACGAAAGATACTGACATTGGCAAAATTTATCCTGGTATTGCATCAGGGCCTGCAAAAGTCAGTAGTCTGAGGTACTATAAAATAAGAGATTGAGCCGATGAAATGGAAGAAATTAGGCTTTTGTTTGGGGGCCAGATGGCTCACATGCAAAAATGGTTCACTCAGCTCTTCAACCCACACCGGTATTGCTTAACGAAGATGTTATAAGGGTATATTTTGGAGTTAGGGATGATAGCGGTGTAAGTAGAGTTTCTTATGTTGATCTCTCAGCCAATAATCCCACGGAGGTGCTAGGGGTTGCGTCTTCACCGGCATTGAACATCGGTGAACCAGGATGTTTGATGAAAATGGGTGGTTCCTTGTGCTGTAATAAAATTAGCAAATAAATTGAGGCTCTATTATGCGGGCTATATGTGCCCCATGCATGCCAGATTTATAGCATTTTCGGGTGTTGCCGAAAGTGATGATGGAGGCAACACCTTTAAAAGGCTTGCCAGGGTGCCGATCATCGATAGAACCGACAATGAGCCATTGTTTCGCGTAATTCATTCCATAATAATTGAAAATGGTCGCTGGCGTACTTGGTACGGTGCAGGAGAAAAATTCATAACAGGAGCATCTAAGACACTGCCTGCCTATAATATACGGTATATGGAATCATGTGATGGTATGAAGTTTCCGAACTATGGTGAAGTGGTCTTAGACCTGAAGGTAGTGAATATCGCGTCGGTCGGCCAAATGTTTTCAAGTCTAAAACTGCCGGATATATAATGTTTTACGGCTATGGTTCAGAAGCAGCGCCCTACAAGCTTGGGTTCGCTGAATCGCGAGATGGCTACTCTTGGATTAGAAATGATGGGGATATAGGCCTGAATCTCTCTAAATCAGGGTGGGATAGTGAAATGATGGCCTACCCAGCCGTGATTGAGACAAGGTCTGGGACTTATCTGTTTTATAATGGAAACTCTTATGGCCGTGCTGGATTTGGTGCTGCTTTACTTGAAACGGATATTTAAAATGAAAAACGATATAACTTATGGCTTGCATAACAGCACGTCAGCGGACCAACATTTGGCGAGGGATACTCTGCGGAAGTTATTCGAGGAGCGAGCCGTTTCCTGATGAATTATTGCTGACAAATTTTGGTTTGTTTTCCGCGCTTCTGCTTTGGCGAAGGTGTTTTTTGCATGAATGCTATGAGAAAATAAAAAGCATCCCTGGTGATATTTTTGTTTTTGGAGTTTGGCTTGGACAAGATGTAGTTTTGTTTGAGTCTTTGCGAGCTATGCTTGAACCATACAATGCCTCTAGAAAAATTGTTGGTTTTGACACGTTTGAGGGATATCAGGGTATTTCTGACCAGGATAGATCTTCGGATGTGATAAAGCCAGGAGGCTACACAACTCATCGAAGCTATCAGCAATATCTGGGCTCGCTGCTTGCTTATCACCGCCTTGAAAACATGATGGGCCACGCGGTGACGCATAGATTGGTCCAGGGGATGTGGTCAAAACGGCCCCTAATTACATTGAGCAGCATCCAGACTATGGTTGCCTTGGCCTATTTCGATATGGCACTATATGAGCCGACCCGATCTGCGCTAAACAGTCTATCAGACCGCTTGATGCCAGGAAGTATTATCGTTCTTGATGAGTTAAATGACCCCAAGTACCCTGGGGAAACAGTCGCCTTCCGTGAATGGGTTGCATCACGATCATATACGATAGAACGCTCAAAAATTCTGCCTGATCGAACGATCGTAACAATAAAATGATGTTGGTGGGCTTTTTATAACCAGGTAATTTAATCGACTAAAATTTGTGAACGGTTTTGTAGCGTGTTAACAATAATTCCATACAGTAATCTATATGCCAATGTCTGGGATAATGTTGTTTCCCGAGCCAGATCTGGAAATTTTCTTATTTCAGACCCTACATGGAATATCATGCCGCAAGATATATTGATGCTTCCGTGCTTGTGGAGCGAAACGGAAAGGTTGTGGCAGTTTTCCCCGCCAACCTCGAGGGTGATTCCGTTATAAGTCATGGAGGTTTGACTTATGCTGGTTTTGATATCAACAGAGGGTTTGAGGGCGGAAGACACTCTGCTTGTTTTTGCGCGACTGCGTGACTACTACCATTCAATTGGTGTTACCCACCTTTTATATAAAGCTGTGCCGCTTGTTTTCAATCTTATCCGGCCCAAGAGGACTTGTACGCGCTTTACAGATTAGGGGTCAGTTATGCAGAGTGCAGAGGACGTTTCTTCTGTAATTCAACTTAATAATCGTGTCGGTTATTTCAAGGGTAAAAATGGTCAATAAATAGAGCGCAAAAAGGGGTGTTGAGTCTGTGAACAAACAGACCTAAAACAGTTCTACGAATTACTTTGCCTAGTTTTGAGTAAATTTCTGACAAAGCCCATACACTCTTTTGATGAAATACAACTTTTTTAAAAATCTCGCTTTCCAGCGCAAATAATTCTATATCAAGCAGTTCTTGGCGAAGATTTGCTCGCTGGCGCATTAGTTTATGATTTTGGCCATGTTGTGCATACGCAATATTTGGCACCTCTCTGAGGCAGGCAAAGAACTTGGGGCTTTAGACTATTTTAATTTCACATTTGATTGAGAATGTTTTCTATGAAAAACGCTTCTTTAGCTTTGGCATTTCCACAGAGAATAGCGGAAAATTTCTCAATGGTGGGTTAATTGCACAGAAAGAGGGATTTGGGGCTAGAGCTGTAGTGCACGACTTTTATGACTTACGATTCTGATTTAATCGCGCTTTCTTCAGTCGTTCGATTCCATCATTTTTCATCTCCTAATGTTTGAATAAAACAATACCTAGATTAACAAAAAAGTCAAAATCATAAAGTAAAATTTATGGATTAAAAAGAGGGCGTTAGGGCCTAAAAGTCGATTGACACTTTGGCTTCCAAATTTATGATTATTACTATGAGGCCTGAAGATGGCCTTTGTATTAAGTTATGTTTGACCTCCCCAATGCAAGAGATCTGACATCGGGAAGATTGTCAGTTTGTTCACACCATTTTATTAAACTTGTAATGATCACGTTCTACAATACGTTGGGCTTTGCGCCAGGACGAGTGAGTCATGCGCAACGCCACTCTAGTATTAACTCTAACCCTCACACCAAAGTGGCGTCTAGTTGATGACATAAATAACTAAGTAAAGGTGCTGATTAAACAAGGTCCTCTGATTCAAACAACAATCCGGCTTTCCTTCAAGATCAACTTGTCCAACTCAATGTCAGCTCCGATCTTTTTTAGCCGTTCGTTTTATTTCTGAAGAGACTTTATCTCGCTGAGATGAGCGCTCCATTCCACCAAACTTCTTGCGCCAGGCATAATAAGTCTTAATCTGACGAGCCGGCCTTACGACAAGCACTGACAACCTCCATCCTGCCATAAACCACCCCAATCTCACGTAACAGCTTTTAAAATGTCCTCGTCTGGTGGCGTCGGGCCGCAATTCTGATCCTCTGATCTATCAACTATGACACATTTTTGTGGGCTACACATGGATGGAAGTGAAAACAGTGATAGGGGGTCATTTTTGCAAACTACTCTGAAGCTCAAGATGCATCTAATTTTGGTCGCATCGGGTCAGATGGTTCCGAAGATTTGTAGCATTTTATGAAATTTCAAAAGCTAGGACAATTAATGGATGAAATGTTTCATGGAAGAACATTTGGAAAAATTGTTTTCAAACTGAGCATAGTCTGCAGTTTTTTGTAACGGAATTTCAAAGTTATAAATTTTCTGATTGAATATTTTATTTTTTGTATTAATTCATTCAAATATCTACCGTAATCCAGTCTTTGCATATTTTGTGCTTGCAATTCTCTCACAGAATCAGTTGTAAGCCAACCTTTGGTTAATGCAATTTCTTCAAGGCATGCAATCATATTGCTTTGTCTTTCTTCAATCGTTTCAACAAATTTTGACGCTTCTAATAAAGAAACTATGGGTGCCGTAATCAAACCAGGCGAAGCCCGTCCTAACCTTTCATGTGAGTGAGGGTTCCGTTCTGTAAATATTGACCTAAAAGATCGATAATTTCTGTTCACTCTCGAGGGACTTTTTTAATTCGTTAACTCTTCCTATTGAGTCATTTGCTAGCATGTAATGTCCGGTGATTGCAGTTAAGTTGGATATTGAATTCTGAGGTTTTCCCATTAATTCTACG
This sequence comes from Rhodospirillales bacterium, assembly GCA_038143065.1. Classification (GTDB taxonomy): domain Bacteria; phylum Pseudomonadota; class Alphaproteobacteria; order Bin95; family Bin95; genus VMCJ01. The sequence continues at coordinate 7,751 of JAYQLI010000033.1, forward strand.
ATTTCGTTGCTGTTATTCTCAACCGCAATGCCATACCGATTTGGATCTTTGACATTGTATGTGAAAATAGCAGAGCCAACTAATTTTTTCTTGGCATTGATTTAGCGTATTGGAGAGGCCGGTCCCAAAAATAATATTGTCGCCCAGTACCAGAATACGCATTCTCTCCAAGAAAATGCCGTCCTATTTAGATTGCCTCAGGTATTCCATTTGGTTCAGCCTGGACGGCGTAATTTAATGAAATGCCTAATTCAGAACCATCGCCCAACAAATTAAAATGTGAGGTGTCGTTTGACTTTTGTTATTAGAAGAATATCCTGTATCCCGGCCAGCATCAAAGTGCTAATCGGATAGTAAATCATAGGCTTATTAAAGACTGGCAGCAATTGTTTAGACACCGCCAAGGTAGATGGATATAGTCTCGTTCCATTGCCGCCAGCTAACACTATGCCGTGCATCGCACCTCATCCCTCCAAACGATCTTCACGTGCAAAAATTATACCATTTTTATCCTGTTTTGGGCAAGGACAAATTCTGAAGTCGTTTGTGCTCACTATGGTATAAATTTTGCTTTAATCTCGACCAGGCGTTGTGACTGCCTGCAGATAAGAGAGAATATATTGATGACTAATTATGAGACTGCCGTTACTTTATTGAAATTAAGAACATTTATGGAGACAGGGGTGAATTGTCAGTCGTTGAATTTGATAGCAATTTACCTTTGAGCCCAAAAGAATGTTTTATGTCAGGTACCCAAAAGGCGTGAGGGGTAAGTGCACACAAAACAACGGCTGAACTGATTTTCATGATGTCAGGTTCGATGAGGATTTCCCTGAATGACGGAAGGCAATGTTATGAAAGAACATTGTGTGACGCGCAGGAAGGTTTTTATATAGCTCCGCTTACTTGGGTGGAAATGTTCGATTTTTCGGCTGACTGTATTTACACTGTCTTGGCAAATGAGCCCTATAATAATGCCGGCTATATCAGGGACTGGGCTCAATTTGAGCAACTTTGTAGCTCATGAGTGTTAAGTTTCTAAATCTAAATAGAATGTATGAGGCGCTCTCAGCAGAAATTGATCAAGGGATTAAGTGTCTATTCCAAAATGAAAGTTTTATCGGTGGCGAGGCTGTGGAAAAATTTGAATTTGAATGGGCGAGATATTGTGAGTCTAAATTTGCTGTAGGTGTGGGAAATGGGCTGGACGCTCTGGTACTTTCACTTAAGGCGCTTATATAGGCAAGGGGATGAGGTTATAGTCCTGCAAACACTTTCATAGCTACCTGGCTAGCTATAAGCCATTGTGGCGCGACTATTATTCCTGTTGAACCCAGTCCTGAGAGCTTTGTTATTGAAGCTAACGAGATTGAAAAAGATAACTGAGAGAACAAAGTCATTTTGCCAGTTCATTTATATGGCAACCCCGCAGATATTATAGAGATTAAACGGCTAGCAAAGAAGTATAGACTTTTTGTTATCGAAGATGCGGCTCAAGCACATGGCGCAAGCGTCAATGGAAAACGTATCGGTGGTCATAGTGATATAACTGTATGGAGTTTCTATCCAGGCAAAAACCTGGGTGCATTTGGTGATGCAGGCGCGATAACGACTGATTCATCAAGGCTTGCGCGCAAAGTAGCCTTGCCTTCGCAAACTACGGCAGCGAGTAAAATACAAACATGATGTAATTGGGTTCAATAGCAGGCTAGACCCTGTCCAAGCAATTGTATTATCTATAAAATTAAAGCACCTTGATGAATGAATCTTCACAAATATCAAACGGCTCTGTTTTATTGTGGTGAATTTTCAGCTCACCTTTATTTCATTGCCATTCCATCAATTTGTGATAAAGACAGACATACTTTCCTTATGGCATGATGTTGGCTGCATTCCATCAGTTTGTGACCTCAATAAAAAGCTTGCCAATTGATCCATGATGAGAGTGAAAAACAGTATGTTCACATGTGGTTAGGGGATTTTATTTGTCATCGCATGGTGTTGGCACAATGATACATTATCCGATCGTTCATGCACCTTTTAATCAAGTGCCAAAGCCTATAAATATTTGGTAGATATAAAAATAGATGACTTTCCTGACTTTGACATCAAAGATTGAGCAAACAATGTTGATTTTACAAAGCTGTAACCAATATTTTTGGTACTTACGATTGATGGAGAGCCATGAAAAACAGTAAATGAAAAGCCGTTTTTGATACAGCTATGCACCATGTAGTTAAGTCAAATTTTTTGCCAGATGATAAACATGTCTCAAATAGCAGGACAAAATTTTTCATTAGTCACTGGTGGTGCTGATTGGTTATATCGGCATCATATGAAAATGGGCTGGTTGGGGAAAGCTACAGTGATAAAATATGATCTTTTGGAAAATCAGCACAAAGTCAAATCGTTCTAGATGCAGGTGTACTTATGCTGGGGTATTCAAATTGCAAGTGCCATCAACGATTTCCAAAACTGAAATCCAGATATAGAAAATTTATCACTATAGGGTAAACATAGCGAATAGAACATTGATCTCTGATTAGCCTGCTCGCCGACTTCAGCGTTGATATAATTTTGAATTTTGCGGTGAGGCTGTAAAAGTTGCCGCAAAGTGTCTTAAGACTTTCTTGTTGTTTCTCCATAAAAGGGCCATTGATAATTCTATACAAACTTCCAGAAATCTTTTTAAGAACTAATATTTTTGGTACAACTCTACAGATAGTTATTAACTGCACGAAAGGGAGTATTCAAACAAAGCTTTAAAGATGAATGAAGGGCTTTTGATAAGTTTTTTGCAGAATTCAAATTTATTCAGATTTTAGGCGAAAGGCTCAGATGAAAGTTTTTGGTGAGGTTGGGAGTTGATAAAAATCCGTTTTCGACATTGGTAGCGGGGATGGAGTACATACTGCAATAACAGTGTGGCTTAGGTCGCACCACGTTGTCTGTTTGGATCTTACTCTGCCTCAAAAGCGTCTTCTTTGATATATTGACCATCTTGTCCGCTCTTGGCTGAAAACCATACGTATAACTGTTTCTTTTCCACATATTTTATTCACACTAGTCACGCATTGCAGAAATAATTTTGGGCCGCGGCAAAATTCTGAGAAATTAGTGGACGGAAAACAAAGATCATTTCTAATGCCATTAGCGGGAAGGAAATTCCGATCTACGGTGATGGGCAGAATACGAAGGAGGTGGGGCTTGGATTGGTTATATGTAGGCGATCATTGCGCAGGGAATTTTGTTGGCTGCGGAAAATGGGCTGGTTAAGGTAAATATGGAAAGCTACTGTTTTGGTGGTGACAATCAGTATAAAAAATATTGATCTGGCAAAAAAGGTATGTTTGCGTCTAATGATAAATTCAACCGTCGAAATTTGGTGACTAGCTACGTTAATCAAATCAGGTTTGTAGCTGACAAAGAAAACGTTCTTGCTGCAAACAACAAATTAGCGACATAAACGGTGGATTTTAGTACAAGGCCACGAATGTGTTGGGGTATTCACCAAGTTTCAAATACCCAACGGTGATTTTAATAAATGCCTTGATAATACAATAATGTACTACTTAAATGAAATTGGCTAAAAACTAAGAAAAATATTTTGAAACAGAAGACTAAAGGTATCCTTTTTAGGGGCGTGTAATTGGTAAATCGCGCTGGGTTAAAAAGTAAAACCAATTCCCTGGCCAATTGAAGAGCATCATTCTAATAAAAGTCAAAAATTTGATTGTTTTGAGATGTTAGCTTGAGCAAAGCATTGCTGTAGCTGCATTGTTGAGCTAAATTTGTTGTTTTGCGAGACGTTTTGAGGTTTCATTTGTGTATTCGACATCAAAAACTCTTGAACGCCCCCTGAAGCCAATCTTCAGCGGGTTATTGTCGATAATTGAAGATACTGAAAACTAAGAAAAATATTTTCAAACAGTTGAGTGTTTCAAACGGTTAATCAAGGCACCAAATTTTGAGAGTTCGGTGGAAGTCTGAGAAATTGCCAATTGAAGGATACTGAAAGCATTTCCAGCATTATTGCAATAGTTTGTAGGTTGATTTTATCAACTGTGTGCTGTTCTCCCGCTGGGAGATTATCTCGTTCAATATAAATATTATCAAGATACATTTCTGCGCCTAGGAGTTTGCCGCCGGTGTCATCATATGTGCCATTTATAAAAACGTATTTGTAATTACCACTGGTTTGAACGGTGTGCGAAACAGTTGCCCAGTTTGTCGAGCCTGCCGGGCTTTGAGTTTCGTTGAGAAGTATCTCAGTCGCGCCAGTGTTAACATCAACTATGTATGCGAATACATCAAAGGAGTCATTTGTGCCTGACGCCTTCCAATCAAATTTAACCTTTTCACCAGCATTGATTTCTTTAGCTTCAGATGAAACAAGAACAGGCCCGTGAACAATGTCATAGCCATTAACACTTGTCATAGTGCCAGTATCAAGCTTTATGTAGCCATTTTCAATGCTGAAGCCGGTCTGAATTGTCATCGCCTAAAGTGCCAAAACTCAAGGGCCGGGCGCTATCATCTGTTCCTGGGGGTGTTTTTAAAAGTTTTTTTATAGTGAGGTTCCAGCGCCGGTTGCAAGATCTGACCCAGCCAGCGTAACGGTTCCACCTGCAGTATAACCTGACCCGCCAGTTGCGCTCACACTGACATTAGCAGCATTTCCGTTCATAACGATATTATCGGCACCGTCAGTTGCGCCAAGCTGGCTTCCTAAAATAGTAATTTGTTCGCCCACTTTATAACCACTGCCAGCATTAGTAACACTTACGCTGATATTGGCATCACCAACGGTTACGTCAATATCATCAGCCCCGGAGCTGCCACCAATTAGATTTCCAGGAACAGTTATTACGTCACCCGCAGCATATCCAGTTCCTGCATTCGCGAGGCTTATGCTGACGTTAGCGTCACCCACAGTTAGCGCAATATCATCACCGCCGTTTTGCGCCAGCGTTACCACCAATGAGATTGCCAAGAATAGTGATTGCTTCACCTCTGACATATCCACTGCCTGCATTTGTTTGGACTATGCTCACATCTGCGGCGCCAATCGTCAGAATGAGATCTGCCCCTCCACCAATTGATGCCCCTGAAATCTTCAGCTGATCTCCTACATTGTAACCGGAACCAAGATTGACTGCTGTTGCATCTATATTGCCAGATCCGTTGATGCTGACGTTGAAAGTGGCTCCACTTCCGCCACCAGTAATGGTTGTGGCTGCAATGTTACCATAATTGGTTGAAAAAAGTTCTCCATTGGCTGTGCTGTTACCGGAAGTCTCATTAAATTTCATTTGTCCAATTGAGACTGTATATTTTGCAGAAGTTCCTCCACCAGCAGGTGCTGACGCCGAAACATTAGTAAAAGTTTGCCCCATCATTGACTGTGTTATTGGTTGTTGAGGATGTAGGTGTGGTAGTCATTTCTCCTACCGTTACATTAAACAAAGCACCAGTGCCTGTCCCACCTGTCCCAGCTACATTTGTGAAGCTCTGCCCCATCATCGCAGCGTTACTAGTCGTTGAGGATGTTGGCGTAATAGTCATTTCTCCAACCGTAACTGTGAATTCAGCAGGAGTGCCACCAGCTGCTGGCGCGGAGCCAGGAATATTAGTGAAAGTTCGGTTCATTAACGCTGCATTGCCAGTGGTTGTTGAGCTGGAAATTGTCACAGAGCTGAGAGCGCCAACTGTTACATTGAACAAAGTTCCAGTCAAGGCCTGTTCCTCTTGGACCACTTATACCAGTGTGTGTGACACCATACGTCAATGCAGTATCACTTGTTGTCGATGAGGTGGGGCCACTACTAAATTAGGAACCGCATTATCGAAGGGGCGAGGTGTAGATCTTCGGGTATTGCAAATCCGGCAATTGTATTCGCAATTGAAACATTGTCTCGGTTGCTTATGTTGGCTGGGCCGGTTGATCCATCTTGCCCCAGTTCACCCTTTTGTTGTGGATTTCCCATCCTGGTATTGCACTGACATCAGCTGCAGGGCTCGTAACTGGCGTGGAGGTGTCAAACCCTCCATTTGTAAATGTTGTTGTTTCCCAGTATCTTCCAAGTGATGAGCTACTCAGTTCATTGATGCTCAAAAGTATGTGGTCGCCAGCTGAAAAGCCCCTGTTTGAATAACTTTTCCCTCAAAAGCTTCCGTCTAAAAGGCTGACGCCATTAAACTTTGTGTGAGCGGCAAGGCGGTCCATTTCTTTTATCAGGCCTGCTGACCAATTTCTAGATTGTCTCTGTCTCGCGCTGTGTATGTTCCATTTGCAGATTGAACGGCTAGTTCTCTTATTCTGAGCTGCATGTCCAGAATTTGTGATAAGGAGTTTTCCGCAGTTGCTAATAAGCTAATCATATTGGCTGAATTCCTGATACCTATTTCATAGCTTTTTATCGACCTCAGCCATTTTGTTGCCGACAGCCAAACCAGCAGCATCATCAGCGGCGCGATTTACGCGCAAGCCAGAAGAGAGACGTTCCATTGAAGTCTGCATTTCTTTATTGGCTTTAACCGCATAGGTCTTGGCCATCAATGCACCTGCATTGGTGTTGATTATAGTCAAAACTGGTCCTCGTTTTATCTGATGAAGTTTTTTTACAGAGTAGAGAACGACCAAATTGAGATATTATTTAGCTAGTTAATTTCCGTTTTTTTGAGATTTATATGACTATTGAATGTCATGTTGATAGCAATATAATGATCAAAAATGAAATCCGATTGGTTATGTTGTTGAAAAGTTAATCAAGAAAAATTCTCAGAGCTGTTAAAAAGCAGGCACTAGTTTTCGAGCAATCGCAGAGCGAGATGTTTGATCATTTTGTTCACTGAAAAGGCATAAGCATTATTAGTGTTTTGAACGAGAGCGCTGGAGACTATTGATCACCGATGGTTTTTGTTGGGTGAGGCATTTTTAGCGGTCGCAGTTGGTTTTGGAGCTTTTGAGGTTGCTCTCGTCAGCTATTTTTGAAGTTTAGGCAAGAATATCGATATGTTCACGAAATTTTGGCGCTTCTTTATAGAGGTTAGACACCCGGGCTTCTTTGGTGCTCGCTGCGTTATGAACAAATGCACCACTTATCAATGCACGTGCAGCAAGGAAGTTTTCAGAGGTTACTGCGGATGGTGCCTGCCTTGGATGATAAATTTGGGCAAGGGGTTTTTGGTGAAACTCTAGCTAAATCAGATAGCCGATTTGATGGCTCTACAGCTTTATTTTCTGACCGATAGTTTGGCATAGCCCTTGCAATAGTCGTGTTGGCGGGAGCGCCTTCGTCGATCAAAAGCGCTGCATTAGCCTAATGGCCGGATTTGATGCGGGCAATGCATAAACCATAGACAAACTATAGAGTTTTTACGTTATATGTTCAAGTTAAAGTGTGAAGCCTAATGTCCCAAAAAATATAAAAAGATGACCGATGTTTATCAGAGCACAGAGCGCAACGCCCTTGCTGAGACAGAAGACCCGCACAAGCTTGTTCTGATCATGTTTGATGCTCTTATCAAATCGATGGAAATTTATATTGATAATATTGACTTAAAGACCGCTGATTTGGAGCTTAGATCGAAACATTTTTCAAGATCGCTTACTATCATCTACTCGCTTCAATCGAGCCTTGATTTTGAGAGGCGGCGAAATAGCTACAAATCTATTTCAGACATACGAATTTGCGAGGCAAATGATTATCGGAAGCATCAAGGACATGGATGGTGAGGGGCCGAAAAGGGCCGTGTCGCTATTATCTGATATTCGGGAAGCTTGGGCTCAAATGGGGGAGCAATTAACTGATGAAAAGTGATCTTTCTAAACAGTTCGACTCCCTTAATAGAGAGATCGTAAAATCAATAAACGCTAAGGACTATGCTCGCGCAACCCTGCTCGATCAAGCAAGGCAATCGATATTGCATGATCTGGCCTCCCTTCGGATCTTCAAGCTGTTGACGAGGAGTTTTTTTCTGTTTTGAGCAATCTGCTCGGGAAAACTCAAAACTTATCGTTATTGTTGAACAAGAGATGCAAAAAATTAGTGGAGAAACTGGACGCTCTATTCGCGCTCACCAAGGCTATGGAAGACATTTGTAGGCAAAAAATAAAAATTTTATATGCTGCTTTTATCTACAGTTAAGCCAATGGTTTTTGGATCATTAGTTTTTTCATTTTTTCTATCAATGTTGTACGTCTAAGTTTTAAGCTATCCGCAGCCTGGCTAACCATTCCATCGCTTTCTCAAGTGCTGCTCAATCAGAACAACCTCTACTTCTTGCAGGTGTCTTCTGAGGTCAATATTATCGAAATAAGCGAACCAGTCTTTGTAATGCATTGGGTGAGGGACTGGAGCTTCTGGGAGCATGGACTCACCTGTAGACGTGCTATCTAGGCCAAAACTCAGTAGCCTCCCAAAGCGCGTCCTGTTCCTCGACGGGATCAGGAGCCCGAAGCCTCAATAAATGGTCGCGAACATGTTTGGCTTCAATCTTGCTGCCTGGAAACAAAAGGCAGGCACGTTCCATCACATTGCGTAACTCTCGAACATTGCCAGGCCACGGATAACGCATAAACCTTGCATTGCGCTATCCTCAAAACTAAGAAGGGAGCTCTTTGCCTTCTTGTTTTGCAAGTGATTTTTTGAGAGCGTTTATAATCTGTGGTATATCTACGGCGCGCTCAGCAAGGGCTGGGAGCTTGATAGGGAAAACATTAATCCTGTAAAAAAGATCGGCGCGGAATTTGCCAAGTTCTATATCAGCTTCGATGTTTTGATGAGTGGCGCAAACAAGCCTCAGATCAATTGGGATGTCTTTTCCACCACCAACCCTTTGGATTATGTGGGTTTCAATCGCGCGCAGGAGTTTTGCTTGCAGCGGCAAAGGCATGTCACCTATTTCATCAAGAAATAATGTGCCCCCTGACGCCATTTCAAACCGGCCAACACGTGTTTTTTCGGCACCAGTAAATGCGCCTTTTTTCATAGCCGAAAAGTTCTGATTCCAGAAGTTCGGCTGGGATACTGAACAGTTGATTGAAACCAGTTTTCCTTTTCTGGCTGAAATCTTGTGGATATTCTGGGCGACCAGCTCTTTACCGGTCCCAGTTGCGCCCAAAACCAAAATAGTGGTTTTAGATGGCGCTGCAATATCGATCAGCCGCCTTACATCGCGCATTAATGCGGATTGGCCAACGAGTTCATTATCAACCACACTGCACACTCATGTTTGGGTTAAACATACCTTCTGACCTTACCTCTGAACCTTAGACCATAGTGTCAGAAAATTGAACAGAAAAAGTATTTGTTCAATCTCAGCGTCAGAAAATTGTAGCTATACCGTCTGATCGTGACGTTTAAAAATAAAACAAGAAAAATCATATACATAAGAGATTTTTTTTTCCCGACAAACTTGGCTCGGATTTTTGCCTTTTACCCTTCGCAGAGTTTTTTTGGGAGACTTGAGACATGGTTAGAGTGTGCATAGAAAGACAGTACTTACCAATCGCCGATGCATTGTGCGACATTTTTAAAATGCGAATGGCAGGATGTTGGTATTCGAGGTAATGGTCCTGCTTGAAGCACCTCGTGACAGTTCCACCAAGATTAAAAATATGAGTGAAACCCAACAGTTTTACGACGTATTTTTATGTGGTGCGGAATTTGCGGGTAAGGTAGGCAACACGGCAGCTATTGTTGACATTGCGCGTAGCATGAAAGCCAAGAAAATTTTGGTTGTTAATTCGGATGGTGGCTCTCAATGTTCCATAACTTCCGACATGAATGGAAAATTAATCCATATCACCCTACCAAAAATTGCTGCAAATAAATCAATTTCCCAAAATTATTGTCTTCAAATTATTGCGACTCTGTGTCTGGATGATGAACATATGCTGTTGCTGATCCAAAAGTCTACAGTTGATGCAACTTGCAAAGCGTGTTGCGACAACAGACGTAACGGCATTCATCAACGGACCAACCGGCACTGGCAAAGAAGTGCTGGCAAAATTTATCCATAACCACTCACATCGCAAAGAAAATGCATTTGTTGCGGTCAATTGTGCGGCAATCCCCGAAAACATGCTTGAGGCGATATTATTTGGGCACGAAAAAGGTGCGTTCACTGGTGCCTCAACTGCAAATAAAGGGATTTTTCGCGCCGCTGATGGTGGCACATTGCTCCTGGATGAAATTTCTGAAATGCCGTTGTCTCTGCAAGCAAAGCTGCTTCGAGTCTTGCAGGAGCGAAAAGTCACCTCGCTGGGTAGCCAACGTGAGATTGATGTTGATGTTCGGGTGATTGCGACGACCAACAGGGATATGCTGTTACAATTAATGACGGAAAATTCCGAGAAGATCTATTCTATCGGTTGAATGTGTTTCCTTTAACGACAAAACATTTAGCCAATCGTATCGACGATATCATACCAATCAGCAGCATCCTATTGGCACGCCATAGCCCAAATTTGGAAGCCCTTCCTTCATTGATGACGAGGCCACTGACATCTTGCTGTCTTATGGTTGGCCAGGAAATGTACGCGAACTGAAAATGTTTTGCAGCGGGCCATTGTTTTGTCATCGGGTGGCAAAATCATGGCTGGCGACATAATGGTCGATGGCACGATCCAAGAGCGCATTACTCGAAGCATTTCCACGGAAACAATGCTCTCAAGAAACGCAACTGCTTAAATTTTTAGAGGATAAACATGACGCAAGTTAGTTCAATGGCAGGTCCAATTTCTTCACTTCGTGCTCAGCTTCGGGCCCAAGCAGATGCCGCGCTCGCCCCCGAGGTTAACAGCACACCATTTACCAGCAGAATGGGCGACGCATTGAAAGAGGTTGCCAGTGCTCAAAATCAAGCTGCTGATATAACCAAGGCCTACGAGCTGGGTATGGAAAATGATATTTCTAAGGTCATGATTAGCCAACAGGTTTCAAGCCTCGGATTTCAGCTCACGCTAAATGTAAGAAATAAAATGCTGAGCGCATACAAAGACATCATGAATATGCCGGTTTAGGCGGGCAGCAATAACAGTATTTGATGAATTAAGAGATCAACAAAAATAAATTTCAGGACATAAAAACATGGCCGATGCAGTTGTAAATCAAAGTCGCGAAATGGTTACTAATGACTCGGGCGTTTTTGCGCAGGCGGGAACATTAGCTGCGCAAGTAAGTCGGATGTATAATCAGCCAGCATTTCAACGCTCGCTGCCGACTATTGTTGCTTTGGCTGTGGCGGTTCTTGGTCTTGGCGCTTATCTGTGGATGCAGCAGCCGACCCGAACCACACTTTATGCGGGCCTTCCAGAGGCAGAGAAGTCTAGGGTCATAGATGCGTTACGCAATTCTGGGGTGAGTGTGACGCTTGATCCCGTGACTGGCGATGTTCTGGTGCCTACCGAAAATTATCACAGTTCCCGAATGACATTAGCCGCGCAAGGGCTTCCAGCTTCAGCTGCAACGGGTTACGAACAGTTGGACTCAATTCAGATGGGCTCGAGCCGCTCAGTCGAGGCTGCCTCGGTTAAAACAATCGCAGGAGTTGAGCTGGCAAGGTCAATCAGCGAGATTGATTTAGTGCTCAGTGCGCGAGTGCATCTGGCGCTTCCTGATAAGGAGGTCTTTGTTCGTCAGCAAGCAGAGCCAACAGCGTCTGTGTTTTTGCAGCTTGCAAGAGGGCGTAGCCTTGGCCGTTCAAAAGTTGAGGCGATCACGCATCTGGTATCAGCCTCAGTCCCAAATTTATCGAAAGAAAATGTATCTGTTGTTGATCAGAATGGCAATTTGCTCTCAAGCGTCAATGGTGGTGTTGAAGGCCGTTTATCTGATGCGCAACTTGAACATCGCATCCGCTTGGAGGATATTTATCGGTCGCGCATCACATCACTGCTATCGCCAATTGTTGGGGCAGGCAACATAAATGCTCAGATCAATTTAGATATTGATTTCACTAGAAGCGAAATTACCGAAGAAATCGTTGATCCAAATGGAAATGCGCTCCGGAGCGAGCAAAGCACGTCTGATAAAACAATGGCAGCGCAGGCAAAAGGCATTCCAGGTGCGGTTGCTAATACACCGCCAGCACCGGCTGATTTAAATACGCAAAGATCGGCGACTGGGCCAAATGATGAATTGCGATCACAATCATCGAGCGAGGTAAAAAACTATGAGGTTAGCCGTACTGTATCCAGCACGGTGAACCCGACAAACATAATTCGGAAGATTAATGCAGCGGTACTAGTGCGTGAGCGAACTATCATGGATCCAGAGACTGGCCTGCCAACAACGCAAAAAATGACTGAAGGTGAATTGCTCCAAATTGAAAAACTGGTTGCTGATGCGATTGGCATTAATAAAGAACGTGGGGACAGCCTAACAGTGTCAAGTGCGCCCTTTATGACTGAATTATCTGAGGGTGTCGAAATCCAGTGGTTTGAGAAGCCCTATATGCGGTCTATTATCAACCAGGCCGGTCTAGTTCTGATCCTTGCGATTGTCATTCTAGGCGTTGTCCGCCCACTGCTGAACCGTATTTTGATCCCAATCTCGGTTCCAGGCATGCATGGAGCTGCTGGCTCGGAAGATGAAATTGATATTGACCAAATTGAGGTTGGTGAAGGTGAAAGCCTTGAAGACATCAAGGCGAAGCTGAAGCCGAAGAAGGCCTCCATTTCGGCAGAAATGCTTGATACTGCAAACACCTATGATGACAAGGTCGCGGTAATCCGTATGATTGTTTCTGATGAAGCTGGCCGTGTCTCTAACGTCTTCAAATCAATGATGTCGCGCGATATTGGCTAGTGGGTAATATTTTGAAAGTGAAGGGTGATTAATATGGCTGCTGCAGCAGAAGAACAAGCGCCAAAAAATGGTGAGTCAACTTTTGATAGGCTAACAGGCACACAAAAATCGGCTATATTAATGATGCTGATTGGTGAAGATGAAGCCTCAGAAATCCTTCGCAATCTGTCACCCCGTGAGGTGCAGCATTTGGGAACAGCAATGTATTCAGTTCAGGGGCTTGATCAGGAAACAGTCAATCTTGTTCTTGACGAGTTTCTGGCAATTATTAAAGCGCAAACAAGCCTGGGCATGGGTGCCGGTAACTACATTCGGAACGTTATGACCAAAGCGCTCGGTGAAGATAAATCACAATCAGTTCTGAGCCGAATTGCCCCCTCAACTAGCGCCAGACCGATTGAAATTCTTGACTGGATGGATGCGCGCTCTATTGCGGAATTGATTTCGGATGAGCACCCCCAAATTGTTGCGTTGGTGGTCTCTTATCTTGATGCTGGCCAAGCTGCCGATGTGTTGGGACTCTTACCTGAAAATATGCAGGCAGAAGTTATTCGCCGGATTGCAACCTTAAAAACAGTTGGGCCTGATGCGCTTCGTGAGCTTGAGGATGTGATGCAGCGAAAATTCAAGGCAAATACGTCGCTTCGTGCAACTCAGGTTGGCGGAATTGATGCTGCAGCGCGGATTATGAACTTTACTCAGCAGGCAATGGAAGGCCGAATTATGAAAGATATCGCCAAAGGCGATAAGGGTCTAATGCTGGCTATTCAAGAGAGCATGTTTGTCTTTGATACGCTAATAATGTCAGATGATAAATCATTGCAAACATTGCTGCGTTCCGTTGATACAGACCTTCTGATTCTGGCTTTGAAGGGTGCAGATGAGCCGCTTCAAGAAAAGCTGTTCTCCTGTATGTCAAAACGTGCAGCGGCAAATATCATGGATGAGATGGAGGCCCTTGGTCCGGTCCGCTTAACCGAAGTGCAAGCGGCACAAAAAGAAATCATCAATGTTGCACGACGCCTGTCGGATGAGGGCAGCATTGTTCTTGCTGGCCGTGGCGGGGATGATTTTGTCTAGGCTGGTAATAGGGTGTTGGTGATATGATCAATGCGGTCAATCAAATTGTTGAGGAGCAAAGCGGCCCACTTGCTGAAAGTGGGGTTGCGCAACTTTTGTCTGTACTGCGAAATGCTGAATTCAAGCGCTCAGATACGCGAAATAATAAAAAAGATACTAGCTTTAAACCACGAAGTTTATTTGAAATTGCGTCTGCAGCGCAGGCGCGTGAGGTTGGCAAAAGACCGACTGAAGTGGACGGCCGATCAGGTCGCTAATGCAACAGATCTAAAAGATGGAATACTAGAAGATATTGAGCAGGGCGATACGAAAATGAGGGTATCGGCGATCCTGGCGAAGGTAACTTGGAGAATTCTCTCTGCTGGCTTTGAAGCGAAAGATGATTTGTCTAGCCCAGAAATTGCCGAGGTGTTTGATGGGGAAGGTAAGGGTGATGTGAGGCTCGAGCCGCTGGCCCTGCAAGACGGAGCGCCAAACGCGCTGACATCAAAGGCTGAGGTAAACCAAAACCAGGAAACGGGCATTGCCGAAGATTTGGAAGGTGGAAAGGTTGCGGCAGGATTTGAGACAGCAAGTGAAGCTTTTGAGCGAGGCAAGGCTGAAGGGATTGCTGAAGGGAGACAGGAGGCGATTGCTGAAAACAAAGCCGCTGCAGAAGTAGCAGCTAAGGCAGAATTGGCAGAAAAAGTTAATGCCTTTGGGCAGACACTCGCATCTTTATTAAAGCCACAAGCCATGCAAGCTGAAGCTTTGACGAAGTCAATTCACGCGGCAATTTTAAAATTAGCAAGCGAACGTGCTGGCAAGGAGATTGATGATGTGCCAGATGCTTTTGCAAATAGGATTGGTGCTCTCGTCAGCGCGATCGGAAAAAAAATAAATGAAGGTCAGGTTCAGCTCAATGCAGACGATTACAGTGTAATGACGGCTTATTTCGCGGATACCAAATATAATTTTGTGGTTAACTCGGATTTGATGCGTGGTGATGTTGTGTTGCGATTTGATGGCATTGAGCTTGCTGACATCGCTGAAAACCGGATTGGTAGCAATTACGTATCCGAGGGAACCAGTGAGTCTGTTCCAGAACAGATAGCTTTAGAAGACACAAATGGAAATTCCGATTTTATGGCGGAGCCCTGATCTTGATATCGCGCCAGATTCTGGAGATCAGCAAGACTCATGAATGGGGCTTTAGAACAAATTATATCTGATATAGATGCGCTAACATTTGAAAAGCCGCTTCAGCTTTCTGGATGTGTCAGCCGGTTTGATGGCCATATTATTGAGTGTGATGGTTTTCCTGCAACAATCGGAACTATCTGCCAAGTTGTTACCCAAAAGGGCAAAACAACTAACGCTGAGGTAATTGGGTTTAAGAACAACAATAATCTTCTGTCAGTGCATGATCAAAATGCGCAGATTAGTGTTGGTGCAAAGGTAACGCTCAGCGATGATGGGCATTTGATCAAGGTCGGGCCGGAGCTACTTGGCCGTGCAGTTGATGCACTTGGTCATGCACTTGACGATGGGCCGCCGATGCGGCTTTACGATAGCTGGCCGTTAAATGGCAAAAAGACTAACCCTCTGGCACGTCGTCCGGTAAATAAACAGCTCGATGTGGGGGTGAGGGTTATCAACAGCCTTTTGTCGGTTGGGCAGGGGCAACGTATCGGCATTATTGCAGGGTCAGGTGTTGGCAAATCCGTTCTTTTGGGCATGATGACAAAATTCACCGAGGCGGATGTTGTCGTTGTTGGTCTGATTGGTGAGCGTGCACGTGAAGTGGCCAGTTTTGCGGCCGAAGTGTTAAATGGCTCATCTCGTGACCGCACCGTAATTGTTGCTGAGCCGGCTGATCGGTCGCCTTTGCTTCGAATACGAGGAGCAAACCGAGCCACTGCAATTGCTGAATATTTCCGGTCGAAGGGCAAGAATGTTTTGCTGATAATGGACTCAATAACAAGGGTTGCACATGCGCGGCGTGAAATTGGGTTAGCTCTTGGTGAGCAGCCAACATCAAAAGGCTATCCACCATCGGTTGTTTCAATGATACCGGCTTTGATTGAACGTACTGGAACAGGTACGGGCCAGGAAGGATCAATTACTGGTTTTTACACTGTATTGGCGGATGGAGATGATGCCAATGATCCAGTTGTTGATACAGCCCGTGCAATTCTTGATGGGCATATCCTTTTATCACGGGAGCAAACGCAAATGGGCATTTATCCGGCGGTTGATGTGCCCGCATCTGTGAGCCGAGTGATGGGTGAAATTGCAAGCCCAATCCAACTTCAAGCGGCGCAATATTTTCGTCGATTGGTCTCGCTTTACATGGAAAATCGCGACCTAATTTTGATGGGTGGCTATGCGCCTGGCCAAGATCAGGATCTTGATCTGGCCGTACAATTATGGCCAAAACTCATGGCTCATATTCAGCAGCCTTTTGATCAAAGCGCATCTGTAGAAATTAGCATTAAAGCATTGACGGATCTGTTTAATTTACAGGCAGAGATATGAACCGCCGAATTTCGACCTTGCATCGCCTTGCCCTTAAGGAACGCGTCTTGATCAATAGACAAATGCGAGGCCTTGGCGTTCTGAATAGTGAGTTTCAACGAATTGACGAGATGCGGAAGAAGCTGAGTGAAATGGCGGGTGAACATGCGCATGACAACGGTGAACAAGTCATGTCGACATTTCGTATCGCTGCTCAGTTAAATCACCAAATCCGAGACCAGCTTGAAATGGCAAATAACCGCTGCGATCATCTAGCGCAAGAATTGCAGACTATGCGTTATAGAATTGCTCAAGCTGACCGCCGCCGCGAAAAATCCACCAAAAAGGCAGATGCGCTGAGGGCTCGGGAACTTAATGACCGCGACGCAAAACGTGAAGATGCAGAGGCATCGCGACGGCGTTCCAAGCTACAATAAAAACGCCAAATATCAAAAAATGGCATCTGAATTGCATCATTGACTGAGAAATTGTCAATCTGATCTACAAAAGCGGTTAGCGGAAATATGCCAAAAATAGTGCCAAAACCTTCACAAAGCCCAGGATCTGGACCTAAACGGCCTGTGCCAATGCCAGCAGAAAAAACGGGCCATGATTTGCTGTTTGCAGCGTTGTTTGATGGCGCAAACGCGAATGTTGCCGGCAATGATATAGTTGTTGGCCCAGCTGCATTTTCTGGAAGTTTTGTGACTCATTTGCAAAATCAAGGCGATGATAATACGCGACCGCAAGAAGATTTGCTTGCAATGATAGCAGCACTGCAGGCGCCAGGGACGTTTTCTCATAAAAAGACTGACGAACAAAACCACGAGACCGATAAAGATGTCACATCCGATCAAACTAGCTCTTTGATGGACGAGGAAAATGCCGATGCCTTGGCGAATATGGTAGTGGCAATGCCATCTAGTCCAGAGGGTTTTGCCGAAATGGAAAAAGTCGATACCCACAGTGGTGAGAAAGCGAGCCTGATGCCAGCAAAAATGGCTTTTGAAGATAGAAAATCATCAGGTCTTCTGGGTACAAAAGGCTTTGCTTCTGAGGCTGGACAAACAACTACAGAGAAAATGCGGTCAATAAGTGAGAGGTCTTTCGCTCATGATAATAGTAATTCGGCGTCTGCGAATACTAAGCTTGAGGGTGCGCCGGCAGTTTCAAACGAGAGGGTGTTAAACAGTTTAACAAAGCCACCGATAGTGGAATCCATCAATACCAAGCCGATAGTCAACAAAGCCAATGTGGCAGTAGTTGAACCTATCACTGAAGAAGAAAGCGACACTAAAAATGTTGTCAAAGCTTTTGATGATTCTCGAGAACAGATGATCGGCAAAAAAGATAAAAATCTCACTACTGTCGCAAGCTTGAAACGGGCGATGCTTTCAGAAAGTAATATGGCGGCGGGTGACAAGGTGCCGCCGCGCGCAGCAAGTGGCCAAAATGTGCATGAGATGGGGCAACCGATGAAAGCTGTTTTAGCGATGCTTGATAATGCCTCTGGACCTGGTAGCCAGGCGCAAACAGGTGGTCAAAGTGGCGGCAATTCAGGTGGTCAAACAGGATCTATGACAGGAGGTGGGCTGCTTAATAATCTCAATATGCTTCAAACACTTGATATGGCAAAAAGTAACTGGAGTGAAATGCTGTTACAACGTGTACAAAGGGCGCTAGCTGGTGCCAAAGAGCATTTGGATTTTCAGTTAAGTCCCCGCAACCTTGGAAAAATGCGCGTTAGTATTGCGATACAGAATGATCGCACAAATATCCAGATTCAAACTGAAACATCGGCTGCAGCCTCTATGTTGAGCGATGCTGAGGGGCGTCTGGCACAAATGCTTGAAGCATCGGGCCTTCGCCTTGGTAGCCTAAGTTCGGGTCAGTCGCAGAGTTTTGGCGGGAACACGTCGGGCGGGCAGGCCGACCAGGAAGGTCAGGCAAAGTTAGCCTCGAAAGCGAGACCGGATAAAACTGAAAAAGATGGCTTGTCTGATACGGAAATAACTTCAGAGCTTTCAGAAAATTTGATAAATATTCAAGCCTAGTACATCAGTTGGTACTGATGTGTCAGGCAGGGACGTCCATTGGAGGATTAGTCTATGGCAGATGAAGATAATAACCAGCCCAAAAAAGAGTCGCGGAATTTTAAAAATTCTGGGGTTTGTCTTTGGTGGGCTGTTGCTTGTTGGGGCAGGTCTTGGTGCTGGGTTTTTCTTGTTTGGCAGCGACCAACCAGATCCGTCCGAGGAAATCGAACAGATCATTGAACGGAAAATGGTTGAGGCTGAGGAGAAGAAAGCGGCTGATGAAAAAGCAGCTGAGGGAGAATCCAAGGTTGCCAAGGAAACCCCTGAAGTTAAAACTTTCATGACAACCTATTTTGAGTTCCCGGGTACTTTTACGACGAACCTCATGAATTCTCGGAAATTCCTGCAGGTTGGCCTAGGCGTCTCTACCCAATATGATGACAAAGTGATGAGTAATGTTGAAGCGCATCAATTAGCACTTCGCTCGGAGATTTTGAATGCGATGAGCGAATTTTCAGAAACTGACATTCAAGGCAAGAATGGTCGTGAACAGCTAGCGAAGGCGTTAACTGCTAGCATAAACGAAAAATTGATTGCACTTGAAGATTTTGGTGGCGTAAGTGAAGTCCATTTTACGTCTTTTGTGTTGCAGTAACATTAATAATTTAATCGGGAAATTTTGGTAAGGCATGTCGTCACGTAAATTATCAAGTGAAGAAGTCGAAGCATTGATGGACGGGTTGAAAGCCTCGTCTCATAATGTGCATGCTGATGTTTCTGGCTCTGCCGAAGTGCGTTCGTTCCAATTTGGCGAAGATGATTTGTCATTAATGGGCGACTACTATGCTTTGAGGCTTATTAATGAGAGGTTTGCGCGTATCGCACGCAGCGTATTCCTACCGATGTTAAGAGTTCAACCCCGCATTTCACCATTTCCTCCGAGGTTAAAACTTTTGATGAATATTGCGAGAGCATTAGTAGCTTTATGAATTTGAATATTTCAAGGATGGAGGAATTACGAGGGCCGATGCTGTTATCAATTAGCCCTAAATTCATTTCGACCCTCACCGCCTCATATTACGGTGGATCAATCGTTCAAGCAGATCAAAAACGTACAGAATTCACCAGCACAGAAGAGCGCGTGATCGAGATTGTTCACCGGGGTTTGTGTGAAGCCCTAACCAATTCTTGGGTTGATTTGATGCCCATAAGAATCTCGAATCAAGGTCGTGAAGTTAACCCTCAATTCGCCTCATTTGTTGATGGAAATGAACTGGTCATTATTTGTTCGTTCCTTGTCCAATTGCCACAAACGGATGCAGTTAATTTTGATGTTGTATACCCCTTGCAAACTTTAAAACCTATCGCATCACAGCTTCGGTCTCGTGTCCAATCTGAAACTGGAGATGATGATGTTACCTGGCGCGAGAAAATGGAGCGCGCTATTTTGAATATTCCACTAAATATCACTGCGCTTCTTGGTGAGCCTGTCATGTCAATGGGGCAATTAATTCGCTTAAAAACTGGTGATGTTGTTCCTATCCAGATTAATGATGGCATTGAAGTTCGAGTCGAAGACAATCCGATCTTTTTAGCCGAAATCGGTGAAGTGTCGGGGCAGGTGGCAGTAAGCCTGTCGAGGCGGATTTAAATAATTTCTATCTGATGGCCGGCAAGCTGGCAAAAGAAAAGGAAAAGCATAATGGCAGACGAAACTGAAAATCAGGCAGCCGGTACTGAAACAGATGCAAAGGGCCCTGATACAGGCGCAACAAGCGCGGCAAAGGTGACTGCTGAGAACTTGCGTGTCCTCGAAAACGTTGAAGTGCAAATGACGGTCGAGGTTGGCAATACTGAAATTAAGATCCGTGATCTGCTGCGTCTGAATGAAGGTGCAGTAATTGAGCTTGATCGGCTCGCTGGTGATCCATTAGACATACTGGTCAATGGAACAATGATCGCCAAAGGTGAGATCGTTATGGTCGGCGAGAGATTTGGTGTGCGCTTTACCGAGATTGTTGATCCCGAAAAGCGGGTTGAAAATCTTTAGTGACAAGCCTGCCCACAGAGCCCAAATGTGTCTAACTTTTTGACGCTTGATAGGGCATTGTCCTACAGCTTCCATCTAAATTTTTAATTTAAAGACAATATATTCAGCCTCTTAATGATTAATTAAGGGGCTGTTCTTCGCTGTGGCATATATTTTGCCTTCTCTGTTATTAGGATGGTCCTGACGGAGTTCGGCTATGTACACGAATATTATTGGCACACAGCAAATTGTCATCACTGCTGCCTTTTTAGGGATGATGGTGTTGTTATTGGTCATTTTGCGAAAGAAAAGCAATGTGATCCGCGCCGGATTAAAAGCTGGGAAACGCATTAATGTGGTTGAGGAAACTGCGGTCAGCCCAAGTGAGAGGTTAAGGCTAGTAGTAATCGACTCCAAAGAATTCATTATGGTTTCGGCTAAGGGCCATGCGCCCAGTTTGATGCCGCTTAAGGCCGGTGATACTGGATCGGATATGAGAGAAAAGCCAGTGCGATGATGCTGATGCTAAGATGGAGGCTGCGATCCGTGATGCCATGCAAGCGCACGCAGCGGCCACAGCATTTGATGGAACCCGGGAAGACCCCCAAAAAGCCCAGGCCAGCCAGTCAGCTATTGATGACCCCCAGGCCTTTGCCAAAAAATTTCAAAGCTGGAGGCAGCAGAATGCAGGACGCTAACCAAATGAGGTTTGGCACCAGCGCATTGCTTTGCGCTCTTGCCAGTACTGCTATTTTTATTGTTTCGAATGGTGAGGCGATGGCGCAGGATGCAGCCAGCAGCCTTGCCAGTAACATGGCTGGCCTTGGCGCTGGCTTGCCTGCGCTGATATCCAGCAATGCCGCAGATGGCAGCACATCTTATTCATTGTCCTTGCAAATCCTCGCGCTTATGACGGCGATGACAGTTTTGCCTTCACTAGTGCTCGGTATGACTTCGTTCACCCGGATTATTATTGTGTTGTCTATTCTGCGCCAAGCGATGGGTACACAGCAAACACCCCCTAATCAGGTCCTAATTGCGATTGCGTTGTTCCTGACTTTTTTCATTATGTCGCCAACTCTGACCAATATTTATGAAACTGCTGCCGAACCGTATTTAAGTGGCAATGTTAGTGCTGAAAGTGCTTTGTCGTCAGCGAGTGGCGATATGAAAGAATTTATGGTTAAGAATACCCGTAAGGATGATTTGAATATGTTTATGGATCTAGCGGCAAAAGGCGCAGTTGAGACGCCAAAGGATGTTCCTTTGACGGTGTTATTGCCGGCTTTTATTACCTCTGAGTTAAAAACAGCTTTTCAGATTGGCTTTCTATTATTTTTGCCATTTCTGGTGATTGATATGGTGGTGGCGTCTGTGCTCATGTCACTTGGTATGATGATGCTCAGTCCAATGTTAGTGGCATTACCGTTTAAATTACTTTTGTTCGTTCTAGTTGATGGCTGGAGCATGACAGTGGGTTCGCTTGTTGCGACCTATGTTGTTTAGCCTCTTTCAGTAGAAGGGTGCCGATTATGGGCTTTGATATGAATGTCGAATTTTTGCGGATGGCATTTTGGCAGATCGTTATGGTTGCTGGCCCAGTTTTGTTGGTCGCGCTTGCGATTGGTCTTTTCATTGGCATCATACAGGCGGCTACATCAATCAATGAGCAAACTCTCAGCTTTGTACCAAAACTTGTGGTGGTTTTGATTACCTTTGGATTATTGGCTAATCTGATGATGGTACAGTTAAGTGACTATTTTCATTTTCATTTTTGAACAGGTCGCACAGGTAGGATGAATGAATGAGTGAGCTGGCATTGTCAAATTTGGGTGGTGTAGGCCCGCTGCCAGGTCTTAGCTTGCAATTTTTGATGGAGCTTCTTGCTGGATTATTTCTGGCAAGTTTACGTATTGGTGCCTTTTTGATCGCTTCGCCCTTTTTTGGAGGTAGTTCGGTTCCCTTGCAAGTCCGGATTATTATGGCAGTTCTTCTTGGGGTTGCTGTGGTTAATAATGTTGTGGTTCCAGACTGGCAAAGCTTTACCGCACTTACAGGCATTCGGGTGGTCTTAACCGAACTGGCTATCGGCATTGCATCTGGTCTGATTCTGACCATCTGGTTTTCAGCTGCGCTCCTTGCTGGTGAAAAAATTGCTAGTTCGGCTGGTCTTGGATTTGCAGCCCAGATTGATCCCGACTCGGGTGGACAAACGCCCGTAGTCAGCAAAACATTTTCATTGTTCCTTACGGTAATTTTTTTGTCATGGAACGGGCACCTGCTGGTGTTAAGGGCGGTTGCTGACTCGTATGAATATTTACCTGTTGGCGCGATGCCTGCTTTTCCAGTTTTGCTCCAAGGCGGGATTGCGGCGGCTGGTTCAATGTTTTTTGCTGCAACGATTATCATGCTGCCGTTGACTGCCTTTTTGCTCGCAATCAATCTGGCGATCGGTGTTATTACTCGATCAGCCCCGCAGCTTAATCTGTTTTCATTTGGTTTCCCAATCAGCATGCTGGGCATTTTTGTACTGCTCTATCTTTGGGTTGATGTATTGGGTGACGCGATGGATGATCTTTCCCGTTCGGCAATCGAAAATGTTCAATTTATTCTGGGGGCGATAATCAATGGCTGAAGAAGGTGATGACAGCCAAGAAAAGACTGAGGACCCCTCCCAACGAAAGCTCGAGAAAGCTGCAGAGGAGGGGCGGGTTCTTACCTCTAAGGATATGTTTGTCTTTACTGGCCTCTTTGGTGCTTTGCTAATGATGCTAGCGGTACCGGGCATTATTGAGCCGGTGCTTGGCAAGTGGGGAGCATTGCTAAGACTTGAGCGTGGAGCTGATTTGGATGCCCTAATCAGCCAGCGCATTACTGAGGGGATCAAAATGATCCTTATCACCGGCGTTGTTATCGGTGTTCCATTGATGGCTGTGGTAATCCTAACACAAGCAGCTGTTGCCGGTAATTTGAATTTCGCACCCAAGGCAATGGCGTTTAAGGGTAACCGTATAAATATCTTAAAAGGCTTGCAACGGATGGTGTCGATAAAGGCACTGGTCGAGCTCGGCAAGGCGTCACTAAAGGTTGTTCTGCTTTTTAGCATCGCGATTGGCATTCTTTATGTGCAGGCTCCAAAGATTCTGAAGTTACCCTATCGATCACTTGGGGAAGCAGTGGCATCCGCAGGAACTATGTTTCCAGCAGTGCTCGGCGGGCTTTTATTAATGCTGGCAGTGATCGCACTTCTTGATTTTCTCTGGCAACGCCATGCCCATATCAAGTCGTTGAAAATGTCCAAGCAGGATCAAAAAGATGAATATAAACAGACTGAAGGCTCGCCTGAAGTGAAAGCGAAAATCCGACGTATGCAGATGGAGAACTCTGCTAATGCTGCACGCCAGCAAGCTGCCTTGGATGATGTTTCTTCGGCCACTGCCATCATAACAAACCCGACCCATTTTGCCGTGGCACTGAAATATGAAGTTGGCAGCATTGAAGCTCAAAAATTCTGGCTATGGGGCGAGGGAAGATTGCTGAGATGATTATCGATCGCGGTAAAGATGCTAATATCACAATTTTTCGCAGTGCGTTACTGGCGCGTGCGTTATACTTTAGTGGCGAGATTGGAAAAGAAATACCTGAGATGCTTTATCAGGCTGTGGCGGTAATCTTGGCCTATATCTACCGCATTGACCGGGGTGAAGACCTTGAGCGTCCGGAGATTGAGTTGCCTGACGATATGCGCTTTGATGAATTTGGTAAGCCGCTGGTCAATCGGGCAGGAGGATATGATGCGTAAAAACCGATCAATCGGTGAAATGATAAGTACCGTTACGTTTTCTGGCGTCGCCGCCTATCTGTTGATTTATAGTCTAGGCCTTTTTGAGGCGGGCGAGGCAATGCGCGGTACGATAGGTTTGCTGGCAGCGGCGTGTTGCGCGCTTGGCGGGTTGCGGTTTGTTATTGCAAACTTTGTCGCGATGTGGCGCAAAAACTAATGGCTAAAGAGCGTGATTATTTGGTTCGTTGTCATGGCTGTGCGCATTATTTCGTGACCTATGACAGGCATCGCCCGTACGGCTGTGCTAAGTTTGGCTTTAAGACCAAAAGCTTGCCATCGCAGGTGGTAATCGATCAACTGGCATGCAATGTGCATATCGGACAGAACGTCCGGTCGCCAAAAACGGCCGTGTAGCAGAAAACCAGAGGAAAATCTGATGGCAGGCGAACTTAATTCAGTCAGGAAAGTATCAAACTTGCATTGGACGCCGCAGATGCGGCAACTGATGTGACATCGGAGTATAGTCAAGTTAAACGCGAACACAAGAAGTTGGAAAGTAAAGTGTCACAGATTCACCGTTACACCACCATAACGTTTGTCAGCGCTATCTCAGCAGCAGTTATAGCGCTAGCCTTTTCGGCGACCTTATATTTTAAGTCTATTTCTGAACTAACATTAATGACTTCAACCAACCGTCAAGGTTTGATTGTGTTTTCTGAGAATATTGAGAAATTAAATACCGTTCTGGCTGAACTACAGGTGTCACTGACCAAACAGGAGGAGTTGCTTAAATTAAATCGCGAGTCAACTTCGCAAATCGCTGAATTAAAGAAAGTTATAGCGGATGGTAACGCCAGCATCGTTGCACAATTGCAAAAAACTGGCGACGAGATGAATGGCGCGACTATGACAGTTGGCGATGACCTTAAAACGGCAATGGAAGCCCAGAACAAACTTGTTACCAGTGGCTTTAAGGTAAATTTGACTAGCCTTGAATCGTCTGTGATGAAGTCAATCGAAGCGATCGACAAAAAGATTGCGAGTAATACGGCACTACAGAATGTGGCGGCTACTCAAGCAAAAACTAAAAAAGAGCTTGAAGCATTGAAACTGCAAACAAAAGAAATTCGTAAACTTCTTGAGACGCAGCAAAATCGCATTACATTTCCATAAGATGTTGACGCAACACCAGCGGTTCTGTGAAGGGAGCGGCTAAGTAACGGAGACCACGGTGGCTGAATTTGATCAAGACCACGCAAATGTGGATGTGAAAGATGCTGACGGGGCCACCGCTCAAACTGCAGTAACGACGCTTTTTGTGATGATCAAGTCGTTACCTAGGATCGCGCACGGGCGCGATCTTCGGCTTCGCGAGGGTGATATCATTGTTGCCATTGATGGCGCACTAAATGAACTCGACATTGACGCTTTTCGCGGACTTTGTGAGCAAGCTAAAGAAGATGCGGAGCCGTTACTGCTAACGATTTGTCGTGGTGATGTCATTTATGATGTTCTGATCGAAGGCAGGCTTGGCGCTGAGTTGGAATATGCTAATGCTGAGGCGTCAGTTGCCGCGCAAACATTGTTGTCCAAACATCATATTGGGCCAAAGGATCATTATCGGAATTATGAGGCGTTGCGCGACATTCGCCGCCATGTGGTTCTTTATGATACCGCTTATTCTGCGATCGCCACTTTAGCGCCGCCAATTTGGCTATTACAGCATCGTGCATGGGAACCGATGGCGGCAGTTATTGCCGCCTATGCGACCTCTGCAGTCGTGCATTGGGGCGTCTTTGTTGCAACAGCAATTCTAATGGCGATCTATTTTCACCGCATTCAATTCCGTCTGATAAGAAACTATAGCCTGTTTACGGAACATTATTTTTGGCATGTATGCGCAGCTAGATCCGCCGCTGAGGCACAACTGGTTTGCCGCCAGCTGGATCCCTACTGCTATTTTGACTTTAGTCATGTTGGGCCACCCGCCGTGGCTAAAAATGAGCAGCACCCGCGAAAAAAGAAACAAAATGCCGCTGAGCCAGCATGAAGTTTTTACCAGGTTGTAAAAAGTCACTTATATAACAAATACACGCGGACGAAGCTGATATAATGTGTTTTAGAGTCGTGTCCGTTTCATTTAGCCTCTTTTGAGTCGCATCTCTTTTCGTCACGAAGCGGGTATGCTGCTGCCAAGTAAAGGGTACCAGCCCCAGCTGGATTAGGTCTGACAAGAGTTTTGTTATCATTTCAACAAAAACTCACGGCTGCGGCTATTTTGATTGGGCGTGCCACGTACCAATGATACCCTCCCGCCTTGCTTTTTGCTCAAGATAGATAGTCATTGTAACCGCCTAAATTTTTGGGGTTTTAGAAACGCAGTCAGGCAAGGGCTTAGTAGTTAATTTCGATCTCAATACGACGGTTCTTCGCGCGGCCTTCTGCGGTGTCGTTAGGCTCGACCGGACGTGACTCGCCGTAACTGATGGCCTCGAGCCGCTCTTCTGAAATTGTACCGTTAGCGGCAAATGCCTGTACAACACTGGCTGAGCGTGCAGCTGCAAGATCCCAGTTATCACGATAGTTTGATCCAAAAATCAGGGGCACATCGTCAGTATGGCCCGAAACTTTAATCTCGCTATTACCGGCGGCATTTACCTCCGCAATGCGGTTCATAATCTCGATCGCTTCAGGTGTGAGGTTGGCTGATCCAGACGCAAAAGCACCACCAGCTCCAACGGTGATGATCACCTTATCATCTTCACGCTGGACATCGACAAGCCCCTGACCAATCTCCTGCCGCAAGGCGACTTTTAATTCATCCTCGGCAATTTGTGCCTTTTTGTTGGCCTCAGCTTTGGCCTCAGCCGCTTCTTTGGTGCTTTTGGCTGCGGCGCTAGCGGTGGCTGCAAGTTGGGCCAATTGACCCTCGATGCCGCCAAACAACACATCCTGCTCTGACTTGCCAGTTGCAGATTTGGCCTTTTCAATAGCGTTCAGGGTTTCTTGCAATAGTTGTGGCAGATCTTTTTGTTCAGCCTCGGTTGGCGTGAAATTCACCACAACATTCTCGCCAAGCGTTTCGACCGTAATATCCCCGCGCGAAACGGCCTCTTGCAGTGCCTTTACCAGATCATCGGCATCGCTTTGCTTTTCTCCATTGCCGTCGCTGTCTTTGGTTTTGGTCTGGGACTCAAGCTCAGGCTTGGTTGTTTCGGTTGTTTGCTGGGTCATCTCATCGGTGACAGATTTTGCCGGTGAGGGGCTGAAATTCAATGAGAGAACAGTTGTGCCTTTCGGCTGTTCTACAATCGGAACAATCTTCTGCACACCAAAGGCGTTTTTCAATGAACCTGAAATCTGCTTGAATTTTGGTACATTAAATTCGGCAAATGACAAGATCAGAACGAAAAAGGCCATCAACAAGGTCGCCATATCGGCAAAGGTAGCCATCCATGCTGGCGCGCCGACTGGCGGGCATTTAGGACATTCCTCTTCCTGTTCTTCGATGACTTCGTTTTCGTCTTGCTTCAGCCATTGTTCTACCCTTGTGCAGAAATAATCATGTTTGTTTAATCTGGCTTTGCCGTTAGGCGGCCTCGAGTTTTGCTTGCATCTTAGGTGGAAGATTGGCGACCATCTGGTCTTGAATGTTGCGTGGTGACTCGCCGCGAGCAATGTTACGCAAACCGATTACGACAAGATCACGATAAATCAGTTCATAAGCTGTGTAACCCTCGAGTTTTACTAGCATTGGCATAAACAACACATTGGCAATGAACGCCCCATAAAGCGTGGTTAACAAAGCCACCGCCATCGCCGGGCCAATCGCTTTTGGATCGGCCATGTTGCCAAGCATTAATACGAGACCAATCAATGTTCCAATCATGCCCATTGCCGGCCCAATATCAATCCAGCCCTTGACGACGCCCTGATTTGCCTCATGCCGGCTTTTCATCGCCTTTATTTCCTGATTTAAGCTGGGTAACAATTTTCCTTCATCGGCGCCATCAACAAGCATCTGCAGTCCTTTTTGAAAAAATTTATCTGGCACATCTTGGCCTTCAAGAGCCATCATGCCATCTTTTCGAGCAATTGCTGCGAGCTCGGACATTCTTTCGACAATTGGTCCATTTTTTTGATAGGTGGAAGAAAGGCTTTTGCCATCACAGCAAAACTTCCAAGAAAATGTTGGCAATGGTGCGGTGTACATAACGGCAAAGAAGGTTCCACCAAATAACAATAAGGAGAGATGGAACATCAATGAACGGACCAACTGCCGCCCCTGATATCATTGCACCCAAAATCATGCCAACAGCGCCGATGAGTCCGATAATAGATGCTATATCCATTGTAAAACCGCTCTTTTCCTGACTTTGCTCTTAAATCTGACCGTTCAACTAAGCAAAAACGATACCAATGCAACTATGCGATTATGATTTTTACAGGAAAAACAAAAAATATTAGAATCTGGATATATTTAAATCTGATTTGGCGCAAGATATGCTTATTCTTGGCTTTAATTAAAGACATGCATTAATTTTTGACCGGGGAGATCAGAATGCGGCAGATGCAGTTTTTTGCGTTTTTCCCAGCGATGACGCGCCGGTTTTTCATGGCTGGGTTAGCGCTGATTGTCGCTGAAGCTAGTCCGGTTGCGGCTCAGGATCTGATGCCTGCAAGCGCTGCCCTAACAGATCCAGCGAAACAAGTGATCGTGAAATCAGGCAACTTCATGGTTCGAGATCATCTTGTGATTGATCTTCGAAACGGTGTTGAATGGATGCGCTGTTCTGTTGGCCAGGTTTGGAACGGCAGTGCAACTGCGAGGGGAGAGGCCTTGCAGCTAACACAAGAAGATGCCGCCAAAGCTATCATCATTGCAAATGAGCAGCTGGGTCCGGGCTGGCGATTGCCTAGTCGTGCCGAGCTGGAAACGCTGGTATGCAGTGAATGTGCGCCGGTAAAAATCGAGCTTGATAGCTTTCCTGACACGCTGGCTGAGCCTTATTGGACTGGCGAGATTAATGGATTTGCCCCGCGTCATATCTGGACAGTTAATTTTATGACCGGTCACACATATGGGCGGTTCTTCCCAACCCAAGAAGTTCTCGTTCGGCTGGTTCGCGATCGTTAGATAATTTTGTTAAATAGTTTCCAGCTGATCAGCTTGACCAGAAAGCCAAAAACCCCAAGGGCGATAATTGCGGTTGCAAACCAGGTTGGGGTCAGAAAATTAATGACCTCCAGCTTCTTACCGCCAACCAATGCTAAGATGACCAGCATGAATGTAAACATCACAAATGAGCGAATGATCCGGCAGCGATGGCATGGGCCTGATTTCACATCGGTTCGCGTTGACAGCATAAAAACCTGATCTTTTCTATAACGTGCGAAAATACAACATCATCATATGAGTAGTTTTTCGAATGATCAATTGCGTTTTAAGTTAGTTTTTGCCTGTCTGAATTCTGACATGGTGAAAAAGCAATAAACTTGCCAAAAACCTAATTCATTGAAAATATTATATATATTTGTCGCATTCTTGACGAATATTCTCGTCAAATAGATATTTTGCAAATTGCGTGCCGTAACCTCAAAGTTTTTTAGGAGGACGGGATTATGCAACTATCTCAGTCAGTAAAACTAAAGCAAAAACAGTCGCTGGTGATGACACCGCAGCTGCAGCAAGCAATCAAATTGCTGCAATTATCCAATTTGGAACTCAGTCAACATCTGCAAGAGCAGGTTGACGAGAACCCATTTTTGGAGCTTGGTAATAATGAAATTTCTGCTCAAACACCATCTGATGCCCTTGCTGATTCTGAAAAAGCTACTGCGTGTGGAGGCTGTTGACCATACCGATCTCACGGAGATGAAGGCAAGTGCCGCACTTCGAGAGGACCCGACCGAACATAGTGATTTTGAAAACAGGTTTGACCAATCAATTGTTGACGCGCCACGCAGTGGTAATTCAAACGCGCCGTTTGAGGGGGACTTTGACGCAATCAGCAATGTATCGTCAAAGGAAGGGTTCTATCCAGGGCTTTTCCGCCAGTTAAATCTTGCGATAGACGATCCTAAGCAGCGCTTGATTGCCGGTCATTTTGTAAATGCGCTGGAGCCAAGTGGCTGGATTGGGATGCTGGTTCAAGATGTGGCTGATGCCAGCGGTTGCAACCTTGACGAGGCCGAGGACGTCTTGGCTATTTTGCAGACCTTTGAGCCAACCGGGCTTTTTGCGCGCAATCTTGAGGATTGTTTGCGTCTGCAACTAATCGAGAAGGGCGCGATGACCGATGCATTTTCAACCTTGTTAGAAAATCTGGACCTGCTGGGTCGCGGTGAGGTGAAACGCCTTGCAAGGCTTATCAAAGGGACGACAGATGATGTCATGGATATGCTGGCAATTATCCGAACATTAAACCCAAAGCCTGGCGAATTTTTAGGAATTGACCATCTTGAGATGCCAAGCCCAGACGTCATTGTAAAGCGACGCTCAGACGGCTGGGCGGTTGAGCTGAACCGGTCAACCTTGCCAGCGATCGTGATTAATGAGGATTACGCCAACCTGGTTGCAACAAAAAAGATGGATGAGCAGGCGCAAAACTATTCGGCAACCGCCCTGAATAATGCCCGGTGGCTAAAGCGTGCGGTTGAACAGCGCAATTCAACGACCTTAAAAATCAGCGCTGAAATTATTCGTCAGCAAACTGATTTTTTTGGAAAAGGGGCTGGATTATCTAAAGCCGTTATCATTGCGTGATGTGGCGCAGGCGGTCGGTATGCATGAAAGCACTGTCAGCCGTGTTACCACCGGCTTACTAATTGCAACGCCGCGCGGAGGAATGCCTCTTAAATCGTTCTTTAGTGTTAATATTGCATCGCGTGCGCCGTCAGGTGATGCGTCGGCAGCGGCGGTTCGTAATATGGTAAAGCGACTTGATTATGCAGGAGACGCCGGGCAAGCCGTTAAGTGATGAAGCAATTTGCAAAATGATCGCTGGAGAGGGATTGATCTTGCCCGCCGGACAGTCGCTAAATACCGCGAAATGATGAATATTCCGTCATCGTCACAACGCCGGATGCAGGCACGTCTTGCAAATATTCGGTAGAGATTTACTTAGCGCTTTTATTTGACGCTCCCTGTGCTTGACCGTTAGCCGGATTTTGGGTGCCGGTCTTGTCAAAGTGGGCGCAGGTCAGAAGTGTGCGGGCTATTTTGTTGCGTGCGCCGCAACTAATGAACGTGTGATCAGATATTCTTCACTGGTTAGTGGCTGGTCACTGATAAATTTACCAAGAGGAACGATATGCTGGCTTTCCGGCTTGTCGTCCTGATCGAAATGAACAAACTCGATGCCAAGGTCTTTTGCGTCATGGCGTGTTTTCTTGGCAAAGGCCAACTCGGCTTCAGCAGTAAAAACTGGTTTTGTCTGGCGGCTCATCCGGTTCTCCTCTTAGGTATTGCCAACACTATCTTTTGACAGTGCGTGCTGTTTCTATGGTAATGCATTTCGCATGCCATTTGGCGCAAGAGATGCATCTAAAGAATTGGGAATAGGGTCTTGGTGGCGGCTATTCAATAAGGCTGGTTTGCCGTAACTCACCTGCAACGCTGATCTGCCGTCCGACATTCATAAACTTAACCGGATCGATGGATTTGTTGTTGATCCGAATTTCATAATGTAGATGAGCGCCCGCTGATTTGCCAGTATTGCCCATTTTGCCAATGATATGATTTTCGCCAATATAATCGCCGCGTTTGACAGTGATGCGGGCGAGATGCGCATATGTGGTAATCACGCCAAAATCATGCTCTATCCTCACGACCTTGCCGAACGAGCCTTCAGTGCCAGCATAGATTACTGTTCCCGGGGCGGCGGCGCGCACATTTTCCTGCCATGTGCCAGCCAAATCAACACCGTGATGGAATGTTACCTTGCTAGTCTTCGGATGTTTACGATTTCCGTAATCACTTGAAATGTAGAAATACAGCATTGGGGGTTTGAATGGTATTTTCCGCAATACTCCCCGATGTTCGGCAAGGTTGATCATCACATCCTTTAGAGTTGGATCGTTGGCACTGTCATCTAGTGGGAGTGGTTCCGGCAGGGCCTCAGTGGCAATGCCAAGGCCGGTCACAGTCGCGCGGATGTAATCAATCTCTTGTTTTAGCGATAACAGCATTTTTCTGGTGCGGGTCGCATCGGTCACAAGTGGTATTACTGGTCCTTGCTGGTTGGCGAAAAATCCTGATTGCAGTCCATCATCTTGAGGGTATTGCGGTACTGCGGTCACTGTATTGGCCTTTTCTGCAGGCGGCAAAGGCTGGGTCAAACCATCTGAAAAGTCACGTGACATGTGGCGGTCATGGATAGCCTCATCACTTTTACCATCGTCCAAAGCGCCGTTGTTTTCAATTTGTCACAGGCTCAGTTTTTTTAGGCTTACTTGTGAAATTTGGTAAAAGCGCTATCGCAATTTCCTGTGCGCGTGCAGATAAGCTGTTTTCAAGTATAGGCGAAGGGCGCGCAACATTCATCATCGTTGGCGCGTCAGGTTCTCCTGGGCTAACCAATTGTGACAGGTTAGAAGCTGACGCCAGCTCTGTGTAGGGCGCGGTATTCACAACTGCCTCTGCATTTTCCTCAGCCTCATTCATATTTTGAAGAGGGACTTCAGGAGTGGGCAGCGCTTTTATATCAGCCATCATGCCAATCGCTGCCTCGCTCTCAACGGTAATCCGTTTGCCGCCTTGAATAATCATTGGCATGTTGTCAGATACCGATTGCGACGAAGAGGATGTAATTTTTTGGTTCTTTGGAACCGTATTGATTTGCGGGGTTTGAGGAGTAAGTAGATCAGGCTTGGCCATGATCCGGCCGACAATAGGTCGCGCTGGCTGCGCTATTTTTCCTTCAATTCCAGTTAGGTACATTCCATCTAGTTCCACAGATCGGTAATCGCTCCACTGTTTGACATCAGCTTGAGGCGTTCTGTCTTGAGCGATAACTGGCTGAGGTATGTTAGCAAACTTGGGTTTTGAGGTGGTTTTCAGTTTGCTGGTGGCTGGGGCGTCAGTTGAGTTAATGCTTGCTTCCGTGGTTTTGATGGTTTCTTCTCGCCCAACCTTAGTGAAGCTATAGCTCCCGATCAGGTTTGAATAGAAAATTGTGGCAATGCCAGCCATGCGAACAAGAACACCTGTGAGCACGAATGATGGCTTTGACTTAACCCCGACAGGTCGATCGCAGGTAGAAACCAAGGGCCTGTTTTCATGCAAAACCGATTCTTTATCAGTAATAATTGGTCCTATATCTGTCTGATTAACATGTTTCAGTTCAGGGCTAAAATTATCATAAAGGCGTGTTAGACCAATGGTGTTTGCAATTTTTATCTCACCTGATCCGATCGCAGTCCTGCCCTTACTTGTCATGCCACTCTTATCCCAGTTTTATCCAAGCCATTAATATCAGCAAGATGTTGGTAATCAACTGAATGCCAATCACCACCAAAAGCAGTTTGTTAGTTGTTTGATTACGAATATTCAATTGGAAAGCTGGCATGTTCAAGTTGTTTTCCAGACTTTTGTGTGTGTCTGATAAAGAGCCGGAAATTGGCTTCGGCAAAGCTGTTCCCAAGACTTCAGGTCTGTACTGGCTGGCGCTGGCCTCGGTTACTGGTTCCGTTGCAAGCGAAGTATCGCTATTGTGGCCAGCGCTCTGGGGTGCATTTCCAACCCCACGATTAGCGACAATCGCTGCAGAAACTTCGTTTCGCATTTCTTCTATTCTTTTGCGAAGATCAACAACGTCATCAGCCATGGTTTTTTTATGATTGCATTAAAAATTTTATTAAATCGTCGTTTTATTAAGTATTGTTGTCTTCTCAATAAGCAAACGACATGCCATCGTTTGATGTTGAAAACACCCGAAACTAGATTTTAACGTAAATTTCCTTTTTGATGATACAAAAGACTTTACTAAAAAAATATGGTTTAAGACTTTTTCGAGAATCAAAGGTACAGAAAGTTTGCAAATATCCACTTTTATCAACCAAATAATATCGATTATGTCGCCAAATAGTCTGTTTGTGCGAGTCAACGGATTGATGACCGAATATTGCCCGCTACTGATGACTGGCCAGATTGACGGAAATATCAAAGCTGAGATTTTTTATGTCACATAACCCGCGGTTGTTAATGGCGATATAACGGCGGATAATTTGGCGTAACTTTCAAATAAAGAGGCAAAAACAGTTGGATAAGCTGGGTAACAAGACAATTATTAGCTCTAGTGCGTCATTTATTGGCAAGATTATCAATGCTGGTGTTATTGATGTTCACGGGAAGGTAAGTGCTGATTTGAGCACTGAAAAAATCACCATAAGTGAAACCGGTCAGTTCCGTGGTGCTATTCGAGCTGAATTAGTTGTTATTTCTGGGGATTATGATGGCCAAATGGAAGCTGGCAGTGTGTGGGCAACCTCAACTGCTCGTATTTCAGGAAAGTTGCAATACAAAAAATTGCAGATGTATCGTGGAGAAGCATTTGAATTGCCATGTATTGCACAATTGGGACACGAAGGCCGATGTTACGGATAAAAATCAGGAAACCGGACCAGATAAATTCCTCCCTGGGATCGGGTCTGGGGCCAAGATCGCCAACAATAACTCATCTCGAAAGAAGGGTGCCTGACGCATGTTGATCAGACCAAAGGAGCAAACGCCCACCCCTCAAGAGCATGCGACTTATATTCTTTTCGGATTGGTGATGGAAGGCTCACTCGATGGTGGTGAGTTTCCAGTTGTGATAGATGGCAGTTTTAAAGGGGACATAACCGCGAATGAGCTAACCATAAGCGAGCAGGGAAGTGTAACCGGTAAGATTAAAGCCAGCAGTGTCAAGATTAACGGTAAATTTAGTGGTGAAATAATTTGTGAAAGTCTGACGGTTAGTGCAACTGGTAAGGTTGAGGGTGAGGTTCAGGCCGACGCGTTGTCAATTGATCTTGGTGCTGAAGTGATTGGATCGATAAGCCGAGTTAATCGTGAACTCTGATTGCTGATAACTTTTCTCAAGACCCGCTCTAAATCCTACTTTCAGACCTGCTCCTACGATAAAATGCTCGCGGTCTTGGAGCTCTAGCAACTTATATTTTTGTCGTCAGGCGTAGGGCGCGTTTGCCTACGCATCCTCATCGAGCTGCTTCGAAATATCATCACACAGTTCAGCGGTAACAATGCATTCATTCATAAAAGCCATGGTCTCCGCTCGGCCCTGAAGCTGAAACATTCGCATTGCAGCATAGCGCCCGGCGGCCATCGCAACTGTCAACGGCATATTCTCTGAGATGGCGAAAGTTTCCAACGCAGTCTCAATTGAATCCCGGATTTTCTCGACTTTGTGGATTTCTGTCTTAGACAAGCTCATCACATCATCACTGGTATTCGCTGTTTTACCCAGATACTGATTGAATTGGATAATCTCTGCCATAGCTTAATTTCCTCGGGCAAGTTTCAGCGGGCATTTCATCATCCGCGCTTCGATTTCAATATTTGCTGATGCGAATGTGTTTAGATCGCTGTGTTTCATCGTCAATGGAACAAGAATATTCGTGTTTAATCTGTAGGCCTCATTTTTTAAAATGATGATCGCATCATCCATTTTTCCGGTGTGCTTAACTTCTATAATCCCAATGGTGCTGCAGCCGGCCAACTGACTGTTTGTGCGGTTGCTGAATTGAATATTTTGTGTTCCGTCTATTGGTGTAGCAGTGTTTTTGTTTACTTCTACCGCCTGATCATTTGCGTTATTTTTAACCGCCATAAAGTGTTTGTCATTAAATTCATCAATAAGTGCGTTAGCAAGATCGTGCGCGACATCTGCCTTTACCTGCTCTGATCTCAGTGCATCCCATTCATCGGTTGGCACAACCACGACCGAGGCCTTGCCGTTCTTACGATTATCAATCAGAAGCTGGCAGCCTGCTGTCATGTAGCCGATGATTGTGATTGCAGTGATTGTGAAAAGTTTTTTGTGCACGACCGTGAACCAATTGATTGTCGAATTACTCATGTGGTGGAACGACCCACCAGCATAAATGTTTACCCAATTTTCAATTTTCTGAACGCTAACTCATGGAGACGCCGAGATCGTGGCGGTGTTGTTTTGATATGTAGAGAATTTAAATAATTGAATTTATTGAATCGGAGAGATAGCCACCGACAGATTTCCTCTGGGATGAATGCATGCTAGGCATAGGAAACTTGCTCTGCCTAACTTACTAATTATCGTTGGTCTGGTGGACGTTATTTTTGTCAAAACTGCGCCCTTTACGGTTTGTTTTTCAGGTCGATATGTTTTTATTCTGAGGGAATAAGCTGGGCAAAAAAGGTAAAACAGCCTGAGGGGGTAAGACGCTATGGATCAAGTGTCCTTGACCATAAAGCCTGATTTGATTGCGCGCATTTGTGCGCTTTGTGATGGAAGACGACAAGATTGCGATTATGGCAACTGTCTCGGCGGAATTATATCACGGGGTTGACGGGTTCGATTGGGTCGGCTTTTATCGAGTAGTATCGCCAGGTCTGATGAAAATTGGCCCCTACCAAGGTGGTCATGGTTGCCTTGTTATCCCGTTTGAACGTGGTGTATGCGGTGCGGCGGCGCGACAAAAGGCTATCCAGATTGTTGACGATGTTGAGAGGTTTGACGGGCATATCGCCTGTTCAGCGAGCACTAAATCTGAATTGGTTATTCCATGCTTTGACGCCTGTGGGGAATTGCTCGGAGTGCTTGATATCGACTCTGACAAGCCCGCCTTTTTCAACACAGGGGATGCGCGGAAACTTGACCAGATGCTACGCTGCCTCTTTTCTGGAGCTAACTGATGTGCATTCTTATTGTTCGTATATCTTGTTTTTTAGATCACTGGCGTTAAAATGACTGATAGTCAGTTAACTTTAGGCTAAACAGGATGCAAGTCAAACAACGTGCCCGATCAAAGATGGCGAAATCAGAACGCGAAAACAGTATTTTGATGGCAGCTGAGATGTTGCTGCGCCAATTAAGCTATGACGCCATGACGATGCAAGCAGTTGCCACTGCGGCCGGTCTTGCCAAGGGAACACTCTATCTCTATTTCGCTAGCCGAGAGTCACTTATTATAGCGGTTTATGGACGATTGTTCGACCGCTGGATTGACCGGTTTGTCGTTTCTCAGTCGGAACAGACCTGCGTTGATGGATTTTGCCGAGATTTTGCGCGTTTCTATGCTGATGACCCGCTTTTTCTGCAATTGGCTGGTGTTGCCAATACCTTTTTGGAACCTCATCTTGATCATGCCGCCTACATTGTTGGCAGGCAGGGGATGATACGGCGGGTCAAACGTCTGTCTGGACGCGTGAGCCAGCAATTTGGGGTTACCCCCGTCGATGCGCAAAAATTGATTTGGGGACTGTTGACGATTGCTGGCGGTGCTGCACAGTTATCGGTTCAATCGCCATTCGCCAAACCTGAACTGCCAAGTGATATTGCGTCCTTTAATGAGCTTGCGCATTTCGAAACTGTTTTTTTTAATGTGGCATTGCCTTTTGGTAGGGGTATTATCCAAATCCAACCCCCGCTTATCAGAAAGTAAAACTAATTGAGCCTTTCCCATTATCAGGCGTATCATCTGGCGATACATCATTAATAATTTTGTGGGGACTTTGTTGTGGGTGACCCGGTATTATTTGCTTATTCACTTAATCAGGCGGGCGGTGGTGCTGCTTTGCATGATGGCGAAGTTGCGCGCCTTTTAAAAGATGATCAACTAGCTTGGGCACACCTCAATGCTGATCACCCCGAAACCGCAAAATGGCTGCGACATGAAGTTACCTATCTTAATGATTTTGTAGTCAATGCCTTGCTTGCTGATGAGACCCGCCCGCGCGTTGTGTCAATGGGTGAGGGAGTGCTGCTAATTTTGCGTGGGGTTAACTTGAATGATAATGCCAGCCCTGAGGATATGGTCTCGATCCGGCTTTGGGTTGACCCCCATCGTATTATTTCCCTTCAACGGCGTAAGCTGAGAGCAGTTGGCGATCTGGCGGCAACATTAGAGGCTGGTAAAGGGCCCAAGGGTAGTGCTGACTTTGTTACCATGCTTATTGACCTTTTGTTTGCGCGAATGGCACCAGTTGTCACTAGCCTAGGCGAGGAGATGGACGATATCGAAGAGGATATATTGAATGGTGGCGCCAACACATTGCGTGAACAGATTGTCTCGATACGTAAGAAGGCGATCATCTTTAAGCGCTATATGGCGCCACAGCGCGATTTGATTACGCATTTGCTAGAAGCAAAACGTGACTGGTTTGGGGAGAACAATGATCATCAGTTAATTGAGGCGCATAACAATATTACACGTTTTGTAGAAGAACTTGATTCAGTCCGTGAACGCTCACAAGTTATCAGCGACGAAGTGACCAATATTCTCACCGAGCGGTTGAACAAGAATATGTATGCGCTATCGGTTGTTGCGGCGATCTTTTTGCCAATGGGTTTCTTGACTGGTCTTTTGGGCGTTAATGTTGGAGGTATACCTGGGGCGGAAAATCCGCAAGCCTTTCTCACATTTTGCCTGTTATTGGCACTAGTGGTTGGGGTGCAAATTTTGTTTTTCCGTAAAATGCGTTGGTTCTAAAATTTTTGGTTTGTTCGGCCTTCCTGGCCGTCTGGTCCAATGTTAGTGAAATGTGTCGGAAACCTGAGGTTTAACTCAAGCATGGTTGATTTTGCTTGCCAGTGGGGACCTCGCTGAGGCACCGCAGCAATTTGTTTAGTAAGGACCTTTCAATGCTTGTAGTTTGTGTTTTATTTTGAAATTAAACCAGTGTTCATTGATGCGTTTTTGGAGGTTATGCGAAAAAATGCGCTAGCCTCACTAAAAAATGAAATTGGGTGTCACCAATTCGACGTTAATCAAGACCCTCTCTCACCAAACAGCATATTCCTTTATGAACTTTATGAAGATGCCGCCGCATTTGAACTTCATAAGCAGACTGATCACTATCTTGAGTTCAATGAGGCGATTGCGCCTATGATTATTGGGAAAACTTTGCGAATCTTAAAAAGGATGGAACTAGATTAGACAACCTGACACTCCATCTTGAATTTAATCCTGAATTGTGGCCGAAAACATTGGCCACTACTGCAGTCAATAATTTCAAGGCTTTAAAATTTTTACAGAGTGTCGTTAAATGAAGTTGTCAAGTGATTTTCTTAGCCTTAGTTCTGTTTTGTGCGGGTTTTTGTTCATGAGTTTTTGGTTGCGCCTAAGTCTAGTATCAATCGTTGTGCTGTCTTTTCATGCCGCACAACCCGTATTCGCGGGCGGGAAGACCTATCAAGGAAGTGGTCATCAGCTCACTGCACCCTTTGGTCAGATCTGAGGTTGAAATGGCCGCAAACGATTCTTGGCCGTGAAAAAGCGGAATGCCGTCGACGCGCCGTTGACAGCTCAGCTGGCAATACTCAGTGCCGGCTCTTAAAAACATACATTGACCCCGAGAGTGGTGAACGGATTTGTATCTACAAACGGCACGGTACAGGCCTAGAGGAACTTACTTTAAGCATGTCTGCCTTTTTGCATTGCCAGAAAGATTTTATGTGTAAGCGCACTGCAAAATAAGTGACTCCAAAATTATATTTCCAAATTATCTTGTTATACCTATGCTTGGCGCATGATTAGCCAAAGACGCGTATTTGAGATCATTGAAAAAGGTCAGGCTGATGACCGCGCAAGCCGTTATTGCGACCTATTCCTGTTCGCATTGATTCTATTGAATTTGCTTGCGGTCTGTTTGGAGACGATCGACACGCTCTATGCGCAATATAAAACTGCATTTACGGCGGTAGAGTTGGTATCGGTGACGATTTTCTCGATTGAGTATGGCTTACGAATCTGGTCATGTGCCGCCTCCCCTGATGGCAAATATAAAAGCGCATCGGGAAAACGCATGGGGTATATCTTCAGCTTTACCGGCATTATTGATTTGCTGGCGATTCTTCCAAGTATTATCCCGCTCTTGCTTGGTGGGGTGGATCTGCGCTGGCTGCGGATATTGCGGTTGATGCGGCTGTTGAAATTCTCGCATTATTCATCGGCGCTTGAAGATTTGATATCGGCGGTGCGTCATGAAAGCCGGTCATTCGCCGCAACCTTGTATTTGCTGGTGCTGGCATTGCTGATTTCCAGCTCATTGATTTATGTTGCCGAACAGGATGTGCAGCCTGAACATTTTGGTTCCATCCCGCAGGCGATGTGGTGGACAGTTGTTACGCTAACGACCGTTGGTTATGGCGATATTGTGCCGCACACGGTGGCGGGTAAATTCATTGCAACGCTGACCGCGCTTATGGGGGTTTGTGTTGTTGCGCTCTTGACCGGTATTGTTGCCACGGGTTTTACCAATCAGGTGGCGATGCGTCGACACCGGCTTGAGGCCGAGATTTCATCCGCGCTTAGCGACGGTGTTATCACCAGTGATGAGCGCCAAAAAATTGATGATTTGCGGCAGCGTTTGAATATCTCCGAGGAGGATGCGCTGGCGATTATCAGCTATCTGGAGCGAAGTGACAAGAAATAGCCCGCTGTTTGTTTGGCGCCATTTGCTTGCAAATCGCTCGCCTAGGTGGATGGCGGGCTGGGCTTTTGCAACCGTTTGCCGCGCAATTTTGATGTAGCAAGGTAATCTTGCCATTCTTGATGTTTTTCAAGATCTGATAGATGTACATCGAGCGCGGAGTTAGCGATTTGGATTTCAATGGTGAACTGAATCATTGCTGCAACCATTAGGATAATCGATGAGAAGAACAGCCAACTGCCAATTGTTTCGATGCCGAAATAAAGTGAAATCATTGCTGATAGATTTAGGATGAAGGCAAGCGCGCCGCAGGTCTGGATAATCGCAATCAGCCGCAGACGCTGGCGCAGGCTGGCAATCTGGCGAAAAAAGCGGGCACTGTCATCAGTTGAAATATTTTCGTTGATGACCGTGTCGTGCAAATTACGGATCAGCCCAGCCAGTAGCGAATACCGATTGCCAAAATTAATCATCATTAGGGGTATTGCAGGGAACAAAACGCCAACAATAAGGATATTGAGCTGCATATTCGGTGAAACCCCAAAACGTAAATGAAGCTGACCGAATTTAGGAGATGGCAAAAGCTAGCCGCCTGATCTGGATTACCCCAAGCGCCTGAAGCCCATCGATAATATATTGAATTGAAAGCGCCGCCAAGGATGATGGCGGTGATCCGAGAAGACCAGCGTAATCCGCGGGTTAATATAAGACTCGGCAAGGCTGGCGATGATCAGAACAAGCGCTGTTGCCAGCATCACCGCCACCATTGCGCCATAGCCGATGATCATATTGACATTTTCGGTCGGATTGCTGGCAACCACCATTACCGAGGTAATTGCGGCTGGCCCGGCCAAAAGCGGCGTAGCAAGCGGAAATATCGCGATATTATCGTCGGTTGAAACGCTGTCGCTGCCCTGTTCGCGCCGAGCCTGACGTTTATTGGCAAGCATATCAAGCGCCACCAAAAGCAGAATAATGCCGCCGGCAAGACGAAACGCGGTCAGTGAAATATTGAGGTAATGCAGGATCCACACCCCGCATAGCGCAAAGAATATCATGATTGCACCGGCAACCAGCGAGCCTTCAAGCGCGGTACGAATTTTCTGACGCTTATTCAAATGGGTTGTGATAGCAAGGAAAATTGGCGCCGTACCAACCGGATCAACCACCACGAAATAAACGATAAACGCCGTGATAAAGCTCTCGATCATCTTTCTATGCCTCTCTGGCTAATTTCAATAAAGACGGTGTCAAATGAGGCGTTCTGCAATTTTGCCAAAATAGGGTTTTGTCGCACCGCGAGTTGACCTGCGCCTTTTTTGCGCTCCTTAAACAAAAGGATATCAAAAATTCAAATAGGATGATATGAAAATCCCCTGTTGATATAGAAGTGTTGGTAAAAGCTGGTATGCGGGATGCTTTGCCGGCGAGGGCGCTTTTAGTCCGATCCAGCCCCATAAAGAAATTTCTCGAAAGGCGAGATATACGCTTGACCTAGGGGCGGCAAACCCATTAAAACGTCGC
This sequence comes from Rhodospirillales bacterium, assembly GCA_038143065.1. GTDB lineage: Bacteria > Pseudomonadota > Alphaproteobacteria > Bin95 > Bin95 > VMCJ01. Next base: position 50,148 of record JAYQLI010000033.1, read on the forward strand.
ACCGGAGGCGATCAACCGGCTAGCCCCTGAATAGGCCAGCAACAAAGATCGCCAGTGCCATTCGCAGGCACCGAGATGGCGGAGTAGCTCAGTTGGTTAGAGCAGCGGAATCATAATCCGCGTGTCGGGGGTTCGAGTCCCTCCTCCGCTACCATTTCTTTAAATAGAATCAATGTATTACAGCGCCTCAAAAACTATTTTGGTGTGCTTTTTCCATTACACACCTCTTTACACTTTTTGGTTGGCTTTCAGTCGCTCAAGACTAGGGCTGAGTCTAACCACGATTGTGAGTTTTAGCGTATAATTCAGCAACGGTACGGCTCGCAGTTTTTTCAAAAAGCGCCGGTATGAATGCATGGATGATCGCCGCTATCGCTGCAAAAAGTAATTTTCCTGCGAAAGATAGAGCAAACCAACCGTGTTCAATATATGTTTCATTGACTTTCTTTGGATGATCAAAAAACAACTTTTTAAACATTTTGCGCCTCCAAACAAAGTGATTTTGCTAAATATATGCCATAAGGCAGTATTTAATTTTTAATAAAATCTTTTAAAATGCAATATATTTTTAATTTTTAGAGTATGAATGCAAAAATTTTTTAGCTAGAAGAAGCATCTATGCTTACCCAGAACCCACACATATGGCCTATAATTGTCTTTGCCCTTCAAGCAGGCATGAGACGAGGCGAAATCCTTGGTCTGACTTGGGATAACATCACTCTGGAAAGATAGCTTGCTTACCTACCATTGACCAAGAATGGGACAAGCAGAGAAGTTCCCTTATCAACAAAAGCAGTTAACGTCCTAAGTAACCAAAGGTCGCGGCAAGACACCTCTACTCCATTTCCAGCGAACGCTAATGCCTTCACGCCGGGACAGCGTCCGACCAAGGCAGGCATGGCTCAGACCACCTACGCGGTCTGTACCGTCGACCTGAACCGCCGAGATATTTGCGAACCAGGAGGGAAAGACCGTACGGTTCGTGAGGTGAACGTCGAACTGGCCGCTCAGCGCTGCAAGCGTTGGAGCATCGAGTTTCTTATCGGCGATCAGAACGCTCGATCCGCTCATATCGATCCGCGGATGGTGAAGCGCCTGTTCCAGTTCCATGCCGAATTCGGCAACAAAAGTGGCCAACTGCGCTACTGCCGGCATGATCCGCCGGCCGCCGGAGGCGCCCAGGCCGAACACGCCACCATCGGGGCGCTCCAGCACGATCGGGCACATGTTTGACAGGCACCGTTTTCCGGGAGCCAGTGAGTTCGGGCGGCCCGGGCGAGGGTCGAACCAGAAAACGCCGTTGTTCATCAACACGCCACTTTGAGGAAGGTGACCATGGAACCAAACACTGATAGTAGCGTCTGTGTCTGCGAGACAACCATGCCGTCGCGGTCGACAACCGAGAAATGCGAGGTGCAGCCAATGTCCCGCGCGCCGTCGACATCGCCCATCTTGGAGAGGCGCGCCTCGTATGCGGTTTCAGCGCGTTCGCCATCGACAGATACCAGTCGGCATCCGGTTCCTTGACGTTGGCGGACGTGGCCGCGTGTTCGCGTAGGACATGCGCCAGCGTCGGTCCGGCGGACAACTCTGGCATTGCCCAGATCCGGAGTGTTGCGATGCTCAATGGCGAGCGGATTCAAGATTCGACGTGATAACCGGAGAGGTCGTCGACATTCAGATCGGATCCCATGGCGCGGGCGTCTGCGGCGATCCGCGCGGCTAGCGGGCCTTCGTAAAAGCTGCGCGGCCCTTCGCGCATGATGGTCTCTAGCGTCCCAGCCAGCCGCGGCGCAGTCAGACGCGACACGCCGCGTGGCGTCAGCGGCCCGGCCGGCGGCGCCCCGTCGGGGAGGAACCATTCGCGCGTCGCGTCATAATTCCTCAGGCTGTGCGCTGCCTGACCAATGACCATCGTGGCGTACCAATCGACAGAGAGCCCCGCCCGCGCTAGGGTCCACTGCGGGAGCCACTAGCTCCTCCCAGGGTTTGCGACCCCACGGCATGCGCTGTTCCGACTCCGTCAACCGCGCCCGGCACAGCGATGGCCAACGGACCAGTCATGTTACGGTTGCCTTTGACCGCTGGCCAAGCGAACAGTCCCTCAGCCTCACCTTCCTCCAGCGGATAATCTTCGGGCCGCAGCCAGCGGCGGTGTGCATGCCGAAATCTACGCTGTTTACCGCGCCGTCCGGGTGGCGCACCACCATCAGACCACCGCCACCGATCCCGCTCATCCACGGCTCGATCCACAAGCGCGAAGGAGGTTGCGACAGCAGCGTCCATCGCGTTGCCACCCTCTGCCAACACTCGGGCGCCAATCGCTGCGGCTCCGACATGCTGGGCCGCTACCACGCCGCCTTCGGAGCGTACAATCTTTTTCGACACGGTCTGGTTTGGAGAAAAGTTGCTCATTTTATCTACTTCTGCTCGGCGTCGGGGTGATGGCATCTGACGCTATGGGCGGCGTTAAGGTTTAGGTCGGGGGGTGGGGTGTTTTGGCACAGGTCGGTGCGGATCGGACAGCGCGCCTCGAATGGGCAGCCGGCGAAGACCTTAGTGGGGCTGGGCAATTCCCCATGCAGCAGGCGCCGACCGCGGCGGCGGCCAGTCGCCAGACGCGGCGCTGCGTTCAGAAGGGCGCGCGTATAGGGATGGGCGGGGGCAGCAAACAGGCGCTCAGCAGGGGCCATTTCAACAATCTGGCCGAGATACATCACAGCGATGCGGTCAGATACGTTCTTCACACAGCGAGGTCGTGGCTGATGAAGATATAGGTCAGGCCGAACTCCGCCTGCAGATCGTTCAGCAGGTTCAGGATTTGCGACTGAACCGAGACGTCCAGCGCGGAGACAGGTTCGTCGCAGACAACCAGCCGGGGGCGGCGTACCAGTGCTCGTGCGATGGCAAGCCGCTGCCGTTGCCCACCGGAGAATTCATGCGGAAGCCGATCCAGATGAGAGGGCCAAGACCCACTGCCTCGAACATCTCACCAACCTTCGCGCGAACCTCGCGCCGCCTGAAGCCGTTCACTAACAGCGGTTCGCCGACGCTTTTCCATACCCGTCGACGCGGTTGAGAGAGGAGAACGGGTCCTGAAAGATCACCTGCATGTCGTTCCGATCGCGGGCGTGGGCCTCCGGCGAAAGGGTGCGGTCTTCAAAGAGATTTTACCCTCTTTCGCCTTGAGCAGACCGAGAATGGCGAAGCCAAGCGTGGACTTGCCACAGCCAGATTCGCCTACGACGCCCAGTGTCTCGCCCTCCCAGACCTCAAAGTCCACTCCATTGACGGCGCGCACTTCGGCGGCGGTCATCCACGGCAACGCTCCACGGACTGGAAGCGGACATGAAGCCCGCGCACCGGAAAAAGAATCGGGTGGTCATAGCGTGAACTCCCCAATCCGGAGGCAGGCGGCGGTATGGTCATCCTTCACCAAGGAAAGGCGGGGAACCTGGGCACTGCAGGCATCCACCGCATGGGGGCAGCGGGGCGCGAAGCGGCAACCCGGTGGCAAGGCGCCGGGCTCGGGCACGACACCCTCGATCACTTCAAGGCGGGAGCCGCGCACCGCCTCTAGCGTTGGGATGCTGCGGAGCAGTGCCTGCGGTAGGGATGCGCCGGCGCCGCAAGAACCTCGTCGGTCTTACCAGCCTCGACCACCGAGCGGCATACATCTGCCAGCCGGTCGGCACTCTCGACGACCACACCCATGTCATGGGTGATCAGCAAGATGCCTGTACTGGTCTCTTCCTGCAGGTCCTCCATCAACGTGAGGATTTGCCCCTGGATGGTAACGTCCAGCGCCGTTGTAGGCTCGTCCGCGATCAACAATTGAGGGCGGGCGGCGAGTGCCACAGCGATCATCGCGCGCTGGGCCATGCCGCCCGGACAGCTCATAGGGATATTGGTCAGCCGCTGATCCGGGTCTGGAATGCCAACATGGGCCAACATCTCGCGCGCCGCCTCTCGCAACGCGCGCCGCCCGGTCACGCCGCGCAGCGCAGCGCGCCTCAGCAATCTGGCCACCGACCGTCATCAGCGGGTCGAGCGCCGCAGAAGGGTCTTGGAAAAATCATACCAATGCGTCGGCCGCGGATGCGCCGCCAACCGGGCTCGTCTAGTCGCACCAAGTCCTCGCCTTTCAGAAGGACCGACCCGCCGGAAAAGCGCCCACCCTCCGGCAGCAGCCCGATCAGCGCCAACGCCGTCATCGATTTTCCGCAGCCGGATTCGCCGACCAGCGCCAGGGTCCGCCCGGCCTCCATCCGAAGGTTAACATCCTGCAGGATACGCCGGCCATAGATGTCGACGGACAGTTCCCGGACATCGAGCAACGGCACTGCCATCAGGAAATCCGTCCGTACTGGATCGAGTAGCATGTCGAATGGGCCGTCGGTGGCACGGCCCTGTTATGCCAGCTGGCGACTTCCGCCGCCGTGGTCCACCGAGACGTCATTTTGCGTGCTGATGTGGGTGAACAGTTGGCGCAACATCTCGATCCGGCTGGCGCGGCCAGACATCCAGGGGTGTACGGTGATCGTGAACAGCCCACCCATTGCAGTGACGGCGTCGAATTCCCACAGCCACGCCTCCAGCAGCGCGGCGGGGCTGGTCGGTGGGGACGTGTCGCGGCCACCGCCGAAATAGCGGAAAAAGATCGCGTCATCGATTGGCCAATACACCGGAATCTCGGTCAACCCGTCCAGCCGATAAGGATGATCCATCCCCATCGAGTGGCTATCATAAGCGATCTCGGGTCTCTTCAGCCGTGCAACCTGATGCGGCGCTAGCTCCATGACGAGCGGAAACCGACCGGCATTCTGCCGCCTTGCGCTGCGTAGATCTCGAGGCTCGGTCCATCACCTCGTCGAACCTGGCGTTGTGTGGTCTGCATCGCCTCGTGATAGACACCGTGCAGCCCAACCTCATGCCCTTCGGCTCCGAAGCCCAGGCACAATCAAGGATAGGCCTCCATCACCGCGCCGGGGACATAGAAACTGCCCCGCGCACCGAACTGCGCCAGCAGGCTCCACTAGCCGCGCTAGGCCGCGACACCGTGGCTGAAGCGGCGCTGCTCCAGCTCCCCTAGCCGTTGCGGCGTCTTGCCGCGATTGGCCCATTGATATGGGCTTTCCACGTCCACATCGGCCGAAGAAAACCACTGCCGCGCGGTAGCCTTCCGGGCCATTCGTAGGGGGAATTCCGGTTCAGTCTTCACGCCATCTGTCCAACCTTTCGCGGATATCGTCAGGGTACTGCGCTGCCGCGCCGATGGAGTTGCCGCCATCGACGCTGAGCACCGCGCCGGTGATAAATTCAGCTGCCTCGGGCAGAGGTAGATTATCGCCCCTGGAGCGTCGCTCGGACCGGAGGCGCGCCCCAGAGGTATGTTGGACATCACCCGGCTAACATGCGCATCAGTCAGCGGGCTGACTTCGGACCCAGGCGGCCCTGGCTCTACAATATTCACCCGCACACCGAACGGCGCGAATTCCAGCGCCATGCCCTTGGTAATTCGTTCCAGCGCGGTCTTGGAGGCGCAGTAATGCACCGTCGGCGCGCGCATGTTTCGCGCGGCCCCTGAGCCGATGTGATGATTGAGCCCTTGATCCCCCGGGCTACCATTAGTCGGGCGAAGCCGCGGGAGACGAGAAAGGGCGCCCGAAGGTTCACCGCGCAGATCCGGTCCCACTCCTCTACCGGCAGGTCGATTAGCAGCGCGGCTGGATAGACGCCAGCATTGTTCACCACGATATCGGCACCGTCCCATCTCGCCTCAACATGATCCACCAGCGCGTCGATGGAGCCGGCTTCTGTCAACTCAGTGACGTGCGAGATATGCCCAACGCCCGGCAGCTTTGAAAGCGCTGGCGCCAGCGCGTCGGCGCGGTTGTCCGACAAACAGATCCGCGCGCCCGCCTCTGCGAAGGCGCGGGAAATCCATGTTCCGAACACGCCGCAGGCGCCGGTAACAACCACGTTTTCCATCGAATTGATTCATTTTCGCTCACTCCTCAGGTCAAGACGGTCCCGGATCGTATCACCCAGAAGGTTCACGCAAGGACCAGGATAAACAGGCACACCGGGATAGTGTGGCGATCCACCAGGCTGTGTTCAGATAGTTGCGCCCGACGCTCATCATTGCGCCAACTCGCTGTCAGCGCTGGATGCCGAGGCCAGCTCGTCCACGCCTCGAAAAGGATCATAAGGCCAAATTCCAGCGTCGCACCACGGTCAGCGGATTGAGAATGTTGGGCAGTATATGCCGGGCATCAGCCAGAACGCACCGGCGCCGTGAAACCAGGCCGCGACGACATACGGCCGCGTCGCCACTCCAGCGTCTGGCCATAGGGCGACGCGGGTGTAACGCGGCCAACGGGTGAAACCGAGCACGGCGATCAGGCTAAACAGCCCTGGCTCGAGTACGATCACCGCAATAATCGCCAACAATAGCGCCGGGATCGACAGCACGACGTCCACCAACCGCATGATCACAGTCTCCATCCAGCCGCGGAAATATCCCGCCATGACTCCAAGCGTCGTGCCGAGGACCAGCGAGACGCAGACCGAAATGAAAGCGCGACGACCAGCGGCACGCGCGCCGTGGTTATCCGGCAAGGTATGTCGCGTCCAAGCTCGTCGGTGCCGAGTAGGTAGATCACCCCCCAGATCTCGACGCCGGGCGACTTTAGCCGGAGCAGACAGGTCCTGCTTGTTGGGATCGAGCGGTGCAACCAGCGGTGCGAACACTGCAATCAGCACGAAGGTGAGCAACAGCAACGACGCTACTGTGGCGCCGACGGGCAGGCGCTGGGACCTCATCGCGCGACCGCCTTGATCCGCGGATCGACAATGCCATAGAGGATGTCCGCGAGGAAATTCAGCAGGACATAGGTGCCAGCGCCGAGCAGCACAATGGCCTGCACAACAAGGAAATCATTAGCCTGGATTGCCTGCACTGCTAGCAGCCCCAGGCCGGGCAAGCTGAAGACAGTCTCCACGATCACGGCGCCGGCCAGCAGCATGTTCGCCCAGCTCCAGCGCGGTGATGGAAATTAGAGGCACCGCTGCGTTACGCGACACATGCCGCAGCACGATGGACAGGCGCGACTGGCCGCGAGCGTATGCGGCTCGCACGTAATCCTTGCTCATCTCCTCGACGATGGCGTTGCGAGTGATGCGGGCGAGGTCTCATGGTCAGGCCTGACAAGCAGATCGCCGGAAGCAAGAGCGACACCTTCTGGATCAGCGCCCGGGGGGCAACCAGTCCAGCGTCACCGCGAACAAGAAGAATCAGAAGGATGCCGGACCAGAATGTCATCTGACTGCGCGCCAGACACCAGCCCCAGCGCTGGCTTTTCGCTGAGACGACCACGGTTGAGCGCGGCGAAGATACCAATCGGCAGACCCACCAGCAGCGCGATCAGCAGCGCCGCCCGATAGTTCCAGCGTGAACCACAACCGATGCCACGATATCGGCGACCGGGATGTTCTGGATGTAAGACGTACCTAAGTCCCCCAACGCAAGTCCGGTTATATAGTCAAGAAACTGGATGTAGATCGGGCGGTCAGATCCAAACTGTTCGCGCAGTATCGCAATTTCTTCAGCCGTCGCGCCCTCAGGGACCATTAGAGCCACCGGGTCGCCGGACAGGTGCTGGATCACGAAGACAAGTGTTGCAACACCGAATAGCGCGAAAGCGGATTGCAGGGAGCGGACGGCGATAAAATACAGCATGGCGGCAGATCAGTTCCGTCAAGGGGTACGCCCGGCGCTGCGGGTTGCGCCGGGCTATTTGGTTCATTCTTTCCAGGTCATGTCCATGACGAAGACTGACTCATTTGCCGTTGGGGACCATTTCAGCGCGCTGTTGGCTCCGTAGATCGCCGCCGCTTGGTAGAGCGTGGATCGAGGGGCCTCTTCAAAGATAACCCGGTGCGCCTCCCGATAAGCGGCCATCCGCTTTGCATCGTCTAGCGTAGACCGGCCCGCTTCCAGATACTTATCAAGCTCCGGATTGGCATATTTCGACCAAACGCTCCCCGAATGGAACATCGCGTAGAGAACCCCGTCCGCATCTTGGCAAGCGCAGGACCAGCGGCCAAACACCGTGTCGCCAAAGCCCTCCGGATCGGCGCGGCGCCGACCCAGGAACGTCGACATGTCGCTCATCGAAATCTTCAGCGTCACGCCCACATCAGAGAGCTGTTGCTGAATAGCCTGAATGATTCGCTGATCGAAAGGTGGCGCGGTGATGATCTCGATCTCCAACCCATCACCAAAACCGGCCTCCGCCAGCAGAGCCCGGGCCTTATCGGGATCGTAGTCATACCACTGCAGCCCTTCGATATAACCGAAATGAGCCGGCGTCAGGAGCTGATTGGCAACCTGGCTGTAGCCGCCGAGCAGTGCATCGATAATCAGCTGCCGGTTGATGGAGTGAGCCACAGCCTGGCGAACCCGCTTGTCCATCAGAGGGCCGTGCTGGACGTTCATCATGAAATAGCCTATACGCTCGGTCGGCGCGCTGCGGACCTCAACGCTGCCGGCGCCCTGCAACTGCAGCGCGTCGTCTGGGTTCAGGCCGACGATCAGGTCCGCCTTTCCGGTGCGCAGATCCGCGATCCGCGTCGCCGCGTCGGGCACCGCCACAAACTCGACCGTTGCGAAGGGAGGTTTACCGCGCCAGTAATTGTCGTTGCGCTCAAGCACGACCTTCACGCCCTTGCGCCATTCGACGAACTTGTATGGTCCTGAGCCCATCGGGCTCGGAGTTCAGCTGTTCGTCACCCACCTTTTCGGCATAAGCGGCGGAGACGATTGGCAGCTTCACCAACTGCGCAAGCAGCACCGGGTACGGACCGTCGGTTGTCAGCGTAACCGAATGCGGGCCGTTGGCCACGGCATCGATTATCTTTGAGAACTGGCCAAGCTGTGGGCTCTTGAACCCGGGATTGGTGATCCGCTTCACCGAGTAGACCACATCGTCAGCAGTCAGCACTGATCCGTCATGGAAAGTGATGTCGTCTCGCAGCGTGAATTTCATTTCAGTGTCGCTTAGAGCCTCCCATGTCACAGCGACCTGCGGTGCGATGGCACCAGAGCGTCACAGGTCACGAGGTTATCGTAAATGTTTGCGGTAGACCGTGTAACTGTCGGGTTCCATTGGCGATGCGGGTCTAGCGTTGATGGCTCCTGCACATTATCGACGACAATAACATCCTTGGCGAGGATCGGCCGCTGAGCGATATTGCAACCGCCATGGCCAGCAAAATAAGTACTCGTTTCATTCTGAGGCTCCTACCATTTTTTCCTTCAGAAAAAAGCGTGTCAGAAAAGCATATATCAAGTCAAATTATAATATTTTGTCTTTGGAAACGAACTTTATCTTCGCTAACAATTGGCGATAGGCGATACCGTTGACAAAATGTTTCTTGAACTCGGGTTTTCCGGTTTTGATCATTGACCGCCCCCAAGCCTAAATTGACGAATGGGTTATAGTTGAATATTTAAAGCGCGGCATATTTTGGGTATTCAACTTAATTGTTTAGCCCCGGTGTCAGAAGTTATCATCGCCAGCTGTAACAACATCAAAAATGGATAATTAAACACAACACCCAAAACCGCGGCCCTCGGTCCGTGAACCTCAGATATTTGCCCTTGTTACTTGGTTCCATATGCCTCGATGGCAGTCCGATTTCATGGTATAATAATACCCTATATACGGGGTATAATTCATGCTTACAAAAGGCAACGTTAAAATCGGAATAGAATGGCGTTTTGGGCCTGATTGGCCTGGACAGCGATGTGGGGCAAAGACCCGTCAGGGGACAGCCTGCCGGCGTCCGGCAAATAAGAAGAATAGGCGTTGCAGACTGTCTAGCCCCATTTTTCAGTGCCACTTATTTTGTCGTTCTCTAATAAGGTTTCGGGGACGGGTGGTCTCATGCCCAATGCGTGATGAGGTCTGATCTGGTTATATTATCTGAGCCAGGTATTGATTGCGACCTGAGCTTGTTTTGTGCTGTGGAACCATTCAGCATTAAGCATTTCTCGTCTAAGCGTTCCGTTAAAGCGTTCGTTATACCCGTTTTCCCATGGGCTGCCTGGATAGATTAGCAGTGGCTGGATGCCGACCCTTTTTAGCCAGTCCTGGAAGTGGAGCGCAACGAACTCAGGCCCGTTGTCAGAACGTATGAACTCAGGTTTGCCATGTTTCATCAACACTGGGTGCAATGCGTCGAGAACATCGTTCGCAGTCATCTTAGATCTTACCGCTACGCACAGCGCCTCACGGGTGTATTCATCCAGAACCGTCAGCATTTTGTAACTGCGCCCATTGCTGAGCTTATCGTGAACGAAGTCGATGGCCCAGATATGGCTGGGGTGTGTGGGCCGCAGCCTTATGACAGAGCTGTCCTGATGATAAAGCCGCCGCCGCTTCATCCCTACACGATGGCGCTTATGTCGGCGATCCCGTCACGTGATCTTGACCGCCCAAGCACGCGTATACGGCTGCAAGGCGATGTCGCAAGCCCGATTAATGTGCCATCGGGCTGTGCCTTCCACAACCGCTGTCCGTTTGCCCAAGCGCGCTGCAGCAAAGAGCGCCCCGAGTTGGAGCAGATCAGAGACGGTCACTACGCCGCCTGCCATTTTGCCGGGCGAATCGAACGCCCATTATAACGGCAAACAGAGCTGGAGCAACGAACCTCGGAATGACTGGGCTGGGCACAGGCGCAGAGCTTGGACATCAGACATGCTATAAAACAACAGTGTGATGGCATTGAGGATGCGCTTTATGACATTAGCCATGATGCTTTGAATTAGCACGCAATAACAAACAACAACTGACCCTTTAGCCAATCTTTTGAAAACTGCTATTTAAGGGCGACGCCGGGGGTCAGTGTGTTTTGGTATGGGACCCTTTTACCAAAGAAATACCCCACCGGTATTAACCAGCAAGGGCAAGTCTTAAGGGAGGAACACCTTTGCGCAGGTGTCATTTGTTTGGCGTTTAGTTCTTTACCTTCTCTATAGGCAAGAGTCGTGCCATGAAACTATTCAACCGAGTTTAGCGATTATATTGCCTGCCTTTAGGTGCGTGTAACGGAAAAGCATCTTTGCGTCCTTATGACCTGATATCAGGGCCACCTCGGGAATACTTAAGCCCATTTCAAAGAACCTACTTATGGCCTCATGTCGAAGGTCATGGAACCTTAGGTCACACAAGTCAGCACGTTTCCTGAGACGTTCCCACGCTAGTCTGAAGGCGTTAGCATTAACTGGAAATGGAGTAGGGGTGTCTTGTCGTGACCTTTGGTCTCTTAGGACATCAACTGCTTTTGAAGATAAAGGAACTTCTCTACTTGTTCCATTCTTGGTCAATGGTAGATAGGCAAGCTGTTGTTCCAGGCTAATGTTCTCCCAAGTCAGACCAAGGATTTCGCCCCGTCTCATGCCTGTTTCAATTGCAAAGACAATGATAGGCCATATGTGAGGGTTGAGAGTTAGATAGAGGCTTGCTCCAAACGTTCAAATTCACCTTTGTTGAGCCTTCGTTGCCTTGGCTTTGAGGTTGGAGGCATCTTGATAAAGTCGACAGGATTGGAAGACAGTGTCAAACCCCACTCGTGAGTGGCTATCTTCATGCAGTGTCTAATCAAGGTAAGGTCGTAATGCGTGGTTCTAGCTCCGTCAGGAAGCCTTCGGTCACGAAAGGCCGCGATGGCTGATGATGACAGCTTATCAAGGGTGAGGGTGCTTATAGGGTCGTTAATAAGGCGATTGAGGCGCCTTTCTTCGGTGTTTGCACCACGTTTACTCGGGGTAATTTCCTGCAGTAGCGTGATAGAAGTTCACCAAGCGTAACGCTGTCAGGTCTCAGTAAGCCGTAACTTCTGGCCTCAAGTTTGTTCTCTTGCTCAGCCACCCATTTGACAGCCAAGGACTTGGCTTTAAACGATCTTGTAATCGTGCCGATATCCTTGTGTCTAACGATTGCCTGCCATTTGCCGTTTCGCTTCCTGTATGTAGCCACTTTTGCCTCCAAAAGTGACACAGGAGTGACCAAACATCTGGGTGAGGTGTTAACCTATTGAAAACCGGAGATTACAGTTGGTTAGAGCAGCGGAATCATAATCCGCGTGTCGGGGGTTCAAGTCCCTCCTCCGCTACCATTTCTTTCAATATTATCAATAATTTACAACGTCTCAAAAATCATTTTGAGGCGATTTTTTCATTACACACCTCTTACACACTTTTTGGTTGGCTTCCAGTCGCTCCAGACTATATCGTTTTTATAGTGATTGGATGTGTTAGATGCCTGTTTTGCGTGAAGATTCTGTGTTGATTATGGATGGAGCTGTAAAGCTCTACAGGCGTGAGAGAAGCCGCAAATGGCAGGCAGCCTTCCAAATAGACGGCCAATACATTCGCATTTCAACTGGCAAGAGTGATTTGGACGAAGCCAAACAGGCTGCCTCTGACAGCTATTTGGAGTACAAGTTTCGACAAAAGAATGGCGTGCCAGTTGTTTCAAAGCGGTTCTCAGATGTAGCTAAACTGTGCATCACAGAAATGTACAAGCAGCTGGAAAGTGGCGTTGGTAAGAGGTCTATCGCGATTATGTGATCGTGCTTGAGAAATATCTTATTCCGTTCTTTGGCAAGATGCATGTAACAAGCATAACCTACGAAACACTCCAAAAGTTTGCACGCTGGCGCGAACAGCAGATGGGCAGGGAGCCCAAAGCATCAACGCTGAACACACATAACTCTGCTCTTAACAGAGTGTTTGATGAGAGTGTTGCGCGCGGCTTTATGAACAAAACACAGGTGCCAACACTGATCAACAAGGGCGGACTCAGTTTGGGCTAAAAATGTCAATTTTAAATACACTCAATTCATATATAATTTTAAGGGGAATACAACTCATGCGCGAGCTAATCCAGACTTGGCCCGCAAGTTTGACGCGTGCACAGATTGACGCAAAAAAAAGTGTCTGCCTTGTTGCCATCAGAGTGTGAGGCAACACTCTTTTGCTAGACAAAATGGACGAAATTCACGTCAGCACAATTCGCTGGTTATCGGACCAGTGGGTCTCGGACCTGCCATGGTCATATGTCAGAAGAGCCAATCAAATTGCAGCAAGCCAGTATGCATGAGGATGATGAAATGCGTTAGTTGCTTGCTCTTATCAGTGACACCGGGATGCGGCTGACACAGGCCGCAGGGCGCGGATCTTGCTTGATGGGTGGACTGATTCAACCCCAACAAATTCAATCCCATCTTTACCCATACATATTTAGTAATAATTAGACAGGTAAGGTTTCGTGGAACGTAAGAATGATGTTACGCTTAATTAGTAAAAGTAAGCATTGGAAATGTGCGAAATAGAAATATGAAGATGGGTTTACAGATTCGTGTAAGAGGACAGGTTCAAGGGGTTGGTTTCCGACCCTTTGTATGGCGTGAGGCGCGTTCACTTGGCCTTGTGGGTGACGTCAAAAATGATAAGGAAGGTGTGCTTATCCACGTATCTGGCAATGCAATGCATGATCTGCCTGATGCGATCCGCACTTCTGCACCGCCATTGTGCGAGATCCATGGCATTGAGGTCACCGAGATGGTATGCGCGCCATCAGACCAGTTTAGGATACTGGTGTCTGGCGATGAAGGGGCGGAAACATCCTGTCCGCCGGATGCCCCATTTGCTCGGCCTGCATTGATGAGGTAAGTCAGGCGGGACGAAGGGCAGATTACGCTTTACTAACTGCACCAATTGCGGGCCGCGCTTTACGATTGTCGAACGTCTTCCCTATGATCGGCACAGGACGACGATGCGTAATTTCGATATTTGCGAAGACTGTCGCGCCGAGTACGAAAATCCTCTTGACCGCAGATTTCATGCTCAACCTATTGCCTGTCCCAACTGTGGACCTCTCCTGACAATAAAACCCTATGCAGCTAATCCACTTGACGCTGCGTCATCACGAATTTGCAATGGAGAAATTGTTGCCGTCAAGGGATTGGGTGGGTTTCACCTAGCTTGTGATGCGACGAACGCTGATGTTGTGCAATCCCTGCGGACACGCAAGCACCGTCCTTCCAAACCCTTTGCATTGATGGCCGATCTTGAAACCATTAGACAATTCACAGACCCATCGGATGAGGAGATAGATCTGCTGACCGGTCCCGACGCGCCAATTGTCTTGCTGGATAAAGTCAGTGGCAGACTTCCTGAGTCTATTGCGCCGGCCTTGTCACGACATGGGTGGATGTTGCCCTACACCCCTTGCATTGGCTTCTGTCCAAAAAGGTAGGGCGCCCGCTGATCATGACATCTGGGAATCTGAGTAAAGAGCCGCAGGTTATGGATAATGACGAGGCATTAGAAAAGCTCGCGCATATTGCTGACAGTTTTGTCCTGCACAATCGCCCGATAGCCCGCCGGGTTGACGACAGTGTTGTTCTGCCAACGCCATCAACGCCAATGGTTCTGCGCCGGGCGCGGGGGCAAACCCCTGGAACTCTTGCCTTGCCCATAAGCCTTCCAGACCGTCAAGTTGCCGCCTACGGCGCGGAATTGAAATCAGCCATTTGTTTGACGAAAAATGGTAGGGCGATGTTGTCGCATCATATGGGAGATTTGGATAATGTCCTTGCCTATGAAGACTTCCTCAAAGCGGATCGGGATTTTGCCAATTTGATGGATCATCAACCGAAGCTGATCGCTGTTGACAGGCATCCAACGTATCTGTCGTCCAGATATGGCCGTGATCTTGCGGAAAAGGCGGGTCTTGCCTGCGTGGAAGTCCAACATCACCATGCGCATATGGCCGCGGCGCTGGGGGCACGCGGCTGGGATGGTGAACAGGCCGTCGGTATCATTCTGGATGGTTTGGGTTTTGGTGATGATGAGGCATTTTGGGGCGGTGAAGTTCTGGTCGGGAACTATAAAACGTTCCGGCGGGCGGGGCAGTTGTCCTATGCGCCGCTCATTGGTGGTGACAGCGCGCAGCGCGAACCGTGGCGAAATGCGCTGGTTCGCTTGGACGCAGCTGGCCTCAACGCGGTTGCCGATCTGCTATTTTGCGATTATCCGGTCAGCCAGCTGCGCGCGGTGGCAGGCAAACACGGCCTTCGCACCACCTTCTAGTTCAGCCGGACGTTTGTTTGATGCCATCGCTGCCTGTCTTGGCATTTTGCCAGCAGGGCAGTCTTTTGAAGGTGAGGCTGCGATGCGGCTGGAATCGCTCGCCTCTACGTCGCAAGATGATGGCTGGTACGCGTTAAGATGCTTGGGGGCCTCATTGATGAGCGAACTATTTGAAGAGCTTTTGGCTGACCAGAAGAGGGCGTTCCAGATGCAACAATCGCAAGACGCTGTCACGGCGGTATTGCGAAAGCATTTTCCGATATGGGGCGTCGCGTGGCGCTGGAGGCAGGTGCGCAAACAATAGCCATATCTGGCGGGTGTTTCCAAAACCGGTTGCTACTGACCATGGTGGCAGAGGAACTTCGGGAGTTCGAGCTTTGCGGCCCAGGGCCGGTCCCGATTAATGATGGCGGTCTGGCTTTTGGTCAGAAGCTGTGATTGCTCTGGCACAATCAAGCTGAAATAGGGTGTTGGTTGTGTTTCTGATTATTCAATTCTGAAGTACCATGCTTTGCAAAAGGAGGTTTTCTTGACAAAACCTGAGACACAAGCTGAGACACAAACTGGACAAACCGTCACATTTGCGTCGTGACCGTGTGACCATGGCCCACGCAGGTGGTGGCAAGGCGATGCGGGATTTGATTGATGGTGTTCGTTTCAGCTTTCGAACTAGACACATCCGAAGATCAGGCGCGCCTCGTATCGGATGCGATGAGCGAGCACGGTGCAAAACTCGCCTTTACGACTGATGGCTATGTGGTCACGCCGCTTGAGTTCGCCGGTGGTGATATTGGTAAGCTGGCAATTTGTGGGACTGTTAATGACCTCGCAGTAGGCGGGGCTAAGCCGCTTTGGCTGTCCGCCGGGTTCATCATCGAAGAAGGCTTTGAAATCTCCGTTTGCGTCGGGTGGTTTCAACAATGGCGTCCGAGGCGAAACGAGCGGATGTTCGTATCGTGACGGGCGATACCAAGGTGGTTGAGCGCGGTTCGGCTGACGGCCTTTACATCACAACGTCTGGTGTTGGGGTGATTCCGCCGGGCTGCAATCTGGGAGCGATCAGCATCCAAGAGGGCGATGTCGCAATCGTCAACGGTGTTTTGGGCGATCACGGGGCAGCTATATTGGATGCGCGCGGTGACCTTGCCCTGTCGACAACTGTCGAAAGTGATTGTCAGTCGCTCGCTTTGCTCATGCAGGCAGTCATGAGTGCGGCGCCGAACCTGCGGGCGGCACGTGACTTGACGCGTGGTGGTTTGGCGTCTGCCCTTAACGAGATGGCGGAAACGGCCCAGCTCACTGTAGAAATTAATGAGAGTAAGTTGCCAATCCGGCCTGAGGTTCGCGGCGTGTGTGAAAATACTTGGTCTTGACCCGCTTTATCTTGCCAACGAAGGCACACTGGTCCTGTTTGTGCCAGAGAATGAAGCAGAAGCTGCGCTGGCATCAATGCGGGCGCAGGACGCTGGCCGTGACGCGGTGGTGATTGGCAAGGCGCGAAAGAAAGGGCGATTCCGGTCAATGAGGACCTTGTTCGGGGGAGGCGGGTTTGTTGATATGCTCGTTGGTGAACAGCTGCCGAGAATTTGCTGAGTCTCTTTTAGCTAGGTCTACACCCTATCTGGCACCGCCATATTGCCAGTAGGCAGCGCAGGCGCCTTCGGACGAAACCATCAAAGCCCCCAGCGGCATGTCAGGGGTGCACCTTTCCGAATTGTGGGCATGCAACGGGTTTGACGCGTCCTGTCATGACCTCTCCACAGGCGCACCCTTCTGGCTCTTTTTTAAGCTGTTTCGTTTTAACCCATAGCCGATGCAAATTTTTCTTCGGCGTCAAATTCCTGTATTTGGCTCGGACCCGTAAACCACTCGCATCTATCTCGCCAAGCCCACGCCACTCAAATGTAGGTCGTGGTTCAGGACGTCTTCAACAGAGGCGATGCTGATCATATTGCCATCGTCAGGCACGACCCGGGAATACTGGTTTTCAACTTCTGCACGCCCACTCGCCAATTGTCTTAGGACCGCGAGGATTGACTGCAGCAAGTCGAGCGGTTCAAAGCCGGCCACTACTATAGGTTTGTTGAAATCGCGGGCAATGAACTCATAGGGCTTTGTGCCAATGACCATCGAGACATGGCCCGGCCCCACAAAGCCGTCGATCATTGAAAGTGGATCTTCCAACAACGCCTTAATCGGCGGCGGTACATAATGTGATTGCAGAATATGCTGAAATTTGTGAGCTCTTCACGAGCTGCCTGCTGAATGGCTATTGCCGTAGATGGCGTTGTCGTCTCAAACCCCAGCCCAAAGAAAACGACTTCTTTGTCGGGCTGACGACGGGCCAACTCCAGCGCGTCGAGAGGCGAATATACCATTCGCACATCAGCGCCATCCGCCTTTGCTTGAAAAAGGGATTTTTTGTGCCCGGCACCCGCATCACATCGCCGAAGGTGGTCATGATAACATCGGGGCGTTCGGCGATTTCGACACAATCATCTACACGGCTCATGGGCGTACACAGACTGGACAGCCGGGACCGTGGATGAATTCCAATCCGGGAGGGGTCAATTGTCGACCAAAAACGAAAGATGGCGTGGGTATGGCCGCCATACTTCCATGATGTGGATAGGCTTTTCGGCGGTGGCCCCTAATTCCTCAACACTCTCTCATAGCTGCCAGCAATGATCTGGCTGCCGATGGATCGCGAAATTCATCGACGAACTTCATGTCTGACCTCCAAGGACCTTTCGCTTTCGAACATGGCCTCAAACTCTTCTTGCGCGTCACCCAACGCGTGCAGGGTTTGCATGGTTTTTTCGGCTTCTTCCTCGTCGATAATGGCCATAGCGAAACCAACGTGGATCGGGACCCATTTATCAACGAGAGAGGCAAGACCTTCGCCAGAGACACAGGTGACATTTACCTTACGCTTTACGCCGGATACGTCCGCCAGCGCCAGATTGGCCTCAAAATCGGTTATCTCAACAATACGACCAGGAATTCCAAGACACATACCGTCCTCCAAATTGATAACAGCCCCCCAATTGGTCTTAGGCCAACCTCTACTTAACGAGACGACAATAGCATTGTGTCCCAAGGGAAAGGTCAACAGGCAACTATCAATCCGAATCTGTTCAGATCCTATGCGCGCAACGCCCAAGATCTCGGCGAATTTCATCCTCAGGCAAGTTGATCCCGATGAAAACCAGAAAGCTTTTATCTGGTGCTCCGGGCAAGGGGTTCGATGGAGCATATATCGTGAACGATATTGATTAATTGTGGCAGCGGCTCGTCTGCAAAACACAGGATCCCCTTTACCCTTAGCAAATCTTCGGAATGTCGCATGATCCAGAACGAGAGGATGTCGCGAAACACATCATGATTTAGGGGCGTGTCAATTTCGATTGAAAAGGACGATATGCCATGGGTGTGATCATGGTCGTGGTCATGGTTGTGGTCATGGTTGTTGGTGTGAAGATGTTCATGGTCGCGTGAAGATGGTATGGATGGCGTTTTGTCCAGTGGCAGGAACATGGTATCGATCTCGGCCTCCGCGCCCATCACCACAATCTCGGCCAACGGATTTCTAGTCGCGAGGGTCGTGTAAATCTCGTTCACCTGTTCATTGGTTTCGAGTTCTGATTTGCTGACGACGATCCGGTCTGCCAGCGCAATCTGCTCCGCGGCCTCAACGAAACGGACTACCTGATTGCGAATGGCTGGCGCCGCCGCAACACAGATGGTTTGCACCACCTTGATGTCTGATTTCAGGCGCAAGTCACGCGCGACAGTGCGCAGGATACTACCGGGATCGGCAAGGCCAGAGGTCTCTACGATACACCGCTCTATGCTATCTGTGTCGCGGCGTGTAATGAGTTCAACAAGGGCGGCGGCGAGGTCATCTTGGACCTCACAACAGACACAGCCATTCGGCAGACTAAGCATTTGCGTACCACCGGACATTGTTCCCAGAATCGCCCCGTCAACATCAACATCCCCAAACTCGTTTACGAGCACAGCCGTTCCCGCACCAGCTGGAGATTTGAGATATTTATTGAGGAGAGTTGTTTTTGCCTGCACCGGAGAAAACCAGTAAGCAGGGTCATCGGAAACATATTGTTTTCTGATTTCAGCATGCTCGTTTTTGAACTCTTATCTGATGAATCGTAAGGCTTTAAAAAATTTGCATTGACATTATTTCGTTATTATATGCGCTATGGTGGGGCTTTATTATCTCTCAGAGATACTCGCAATGCTCCACATCGTTAATTTATTCACGCTTAAATGTCCACCCAAGGAGAAGAAAAATGAAAATTGCAACTGTCGGAAAAGGCGGGTCTGGCAAGACAACAATCGCTGGCACATTGACTAGGATCTTTGCAGATGACGGCCGAAAGATGCTTGCCATTGACGGTGACCCCAACCCGAATTTAGCACTCACTCTTGGCATGTCTCGCGACAAATCAGACAACATTACCTACATCCCGGCTTCAGTTATGAAGCGTGGTGGAAGAGGTGGATGGTGTGGTCCAGATGGTGCCGGCGATCCCGCGCAGAAGAGATTATCGAAAAATATGCTGCGTCAGCTGCTGATAATGTGGACCTCATCGTGATGGGGCAACCGGGACATGGTACAGCTGGGTCGGGCTGCATGTGCGCATCGCACAGGGCGGTACGCGGCCTTGTTGCTGAACTAACGGATTTTGGCGAGCATACGGTGACCGATATGGAAGCTGGTCTGGAACATCTTAAACGTGGTACCGCGCGCCATGTTGACATGATGCTTATCGTTGCGGAACCCTATTACCGTTCACTTGAAGCGGGGATGCGTACCGTCGCGCTGGCCAAGGAACTGGGGATAGAACACATCAAGGTTGTAGCAAACAAAGTCCGTAATAACGAGGACATGGAAGCCATTCAGACCTTCTGCGATCGCCACGAAATGGAAATCATCGGCACAGTTCCTCTTGGACGAAGATATGGTTATGCAGAGCGACAGGAATTGGCGCCTTTTGATTTTGCGCCCGACTCCTCTGGTGTTTCTTCAATTCGCAAGATCGCGCAGGCCATCGATGAACTTGCCAAACAGCCAAGTTAATGAATATCGGTGACCTGGCAAAGAAACTCTCAGTTTCGACTAAGACTTTGCGGCATTATGAAAAAATAGGCATCCTTCCACAGGCTAACCGCAGCGATAATGGCTACCGTACATTTTCACGGGGCCGCGGTAGGTCAAGCTCGCTTTATTGTCATGCTGAGACGTCTGGAATTGTCGCTGGAAGAAATACGCCAACTTCTTGAGGGTAATCCAGACAGTCTTCGAAAAAACCTGATTAGCATTTTAGATGAAAAGCGCAGAGCCGCCATGGTTGAAGTGGCCGTGTTGCAGGGAAAAATCGAAGATTTAAATACACGCTCAACCAATCTTGCTACAATGCACAGTGCGATGGGTGGAAGGTGCATATGCCCTTTATTTGGTGAGAACTGTTCATGTGACGGAGAATAAGGTCTAGTTTTTGATTATGCATGTTTTGTAAAAAATATTTTAAAAAAATATGAATAATGTGTTGACCTTTACCCGAGGGCAATCTGCCATTGTTTTGGTGTTTCTACAAACTATCAAGCTATAGTTAAACGCGATCGTATGATGGACATAGCTCAATGGGGGATAAAATGGGTGAAAAAGTTGCACGCTTAAAAGCAGAAGTTCCGACAAAAGTTAGCTATCTGCCTAGATTTGGATTGGATGAGGGTCCCGTAACCGAAGTTCATGCTTTCTGGCTGGCTGGTCTTAGTTGCGACGGTTGTTCCATTGCAGCAGTGGGAGCACAAAATCCGACAGTTGAACAATTGATAAGTGGATCAATTCCCGGCTACCCAAGGTCATTCTTCACCACCCGGTATTGTCTGTCACGGTCGGCCATAAGTTTATGGAGGCATATCACGAAGCCAAGAATGGGACGCTTGGTGCACCATATGTTGTCATTCAGGAAGGGTCAGTCGCTGACGAGGAGATCGCCGGGGGAATTCGGCGGGTACTGGTCTGCTATGGGTGTCACGGTTGATGAGGATGGGACCCAAACTCCAATACCGACCGCACACTGGCTGCGCGATCTTGCGCCGGGGGCCGCGGCTGTCATAGCTGTTGGAACCTGTGCTACGTGGGGCGGTGTTCCTGCGGCGGCTGGCAATCTTACAAATGCCATGTCGGTCATGGATTATCTTGGCAAGGAGTATCTGTCGACCCTCGGTCTGCCGCCGGTGAACATCCCAGGATGCGCCCCGCTCGGTGACAACATCACTGAAACGATAACATCAGTTTTGATGTTCCTTGCCGGTTTTGGACCATTGCCTGAGTTCGACGAACTCGGCAGGCCAGCTTGGATGTTCCAGTCGACTGTGCACCGCGGATGTGTGCGGGCCGGTAATTATGAGGAAGGCAAATTCGCCGACGAGTACGGCCAAAAAGAGTGTCTTGTTGAACTTGGTTGCTGGGGACCGGTTGTACAATGCAACATGGTATCACGGGGGCCATTGGTCATAATGGGGGTGTATGAACACCGGCGGCATTTGCATCGGTTGCACCATGCCGGGCTTTCCTGATACATTGCGCCATTTTATAAGCGCCCGCCAGGCACAATGGTGTCTTCAAACATCTCGCAGCACGGGATCGTTCGTTTCCTACTTGCGGAAATTTACGCAGGACAACCAAAACCTGACAAGTCATTGGAAGAAGACGAGCGAGATTCCCGTCTGGTTGGGCGAATGTTGACGGCCGCCGCGGGTTTGGAAAGAAGGCGGTCAGCTTCTTCTATGAGAAGTTGAAGAGATCTGGAACGGAATTTACCCTGGCTCACGGCGTCAGCAGGAGCTTCAGAATCTGCTTCGCGGTACCTAAATAAAGGCACCACGGAATTCAAGATTGCGGCGGAATAGGGGGCTGACATGACTCTTTGGGCGATTGGTTATTTAATAGGTGTAACTGTGGTCCTCGTCGTTGCATTGCTGCTGATCGGCATCCTACTGCAAAGCGCGGCGCATTCATCGACTGGCTACAGCGGCATCGGCAATTGTGGCCGACATCGACAGCAACACCCGCTCCCGTATGGATGCTTGCTGCGACCAATGATGTTGCGAAGAGCCTGCTTGGCGGCGCGGAGGCTGTCCCGAACAGAACGCGATGGCCATCGTCAACGCTGTCGGCAGAGAGTGGGGATCAAGAACAGATGCAGGAAGAGGAGGTAGTGTAATGGATTTGATTCTTGGAACTGACCCTATCGCAAGCTGGTGGCTGGCTGTTGCCGTTGTCGCCGTAGTTACGCTTGTTGTTGCAATTTTGTTGGCCCTCGTGATCCGCACTGCCTCGGCAATCAATGACGAAGTTGCCACTGTTTGGGCTAACGGTCAGAGGGTGGCGAACAACACCATCCATATCGCGGCGCTTTATCAGACCCGTGATTACGTCAAAGGTATCCTTGGACACGCTGGACACATACTGAAACACAGTCAGGCTATTCGCGATCACGCAACGGATTCTTCAAGCCACTCACAGTCTATTTTGCAGAAGGTGAATTGACATGATTACCATCCTTACATTCCTTACATGTCTGGCATCGCTGGCGTTGCTGGTTGTGGTCGCTATCGGTCTGATGCGTATCAACGCAGTGTTGGAGAGCATCGGAGGAACTGGCGAGCTACCTTGCCAAACTGCGTCTTGGCTTGCGCGCTATCGAGAGAGAAACATCGCATTTGCCGGCCGCTGCCCCGACCCTGAATACAGATTTAGAGGCAATTGGCAATGGCTTGACCGCCGTAGATGCAACACTTGGCGAGGTCCATGCAGCCCTTGTGGCACAGGAGGGCCGGTCATGAGCACATTAGCTTTGACGATCTGGATCACTACTCTCGTTGTCGTTGTTGTCGCTGTTGTGCCGCTTGCCTTATCGTTGCTTGCGCGCGCGCTTCGCAATGCGAGATCGATTGAGGTTACCTTTCTGACATGCTTGACGCAGGCGTCAAGATCGTTGGCCACACAGAGGCAGTGACCGCGCTAGATCAAACGCTATCAGCTGCTAGAGGACTTCAGGCTGTGGCACCCGCTATCGAGGAGAAAACCGGCGTTGTCGCAGATATTATTTCAAAACGGGCCGAGGGGAATGCGTGATGATTACAATTCTAGCTTTTGCCACGTTGGCCGTCGTTCTGATCATCGTGCTGGTGGTCGCCTATCACCTGATCGGCATTTTTGTATCTTTAAAGCGTGGTGCTAACCACCTCGAAGCCCTGGCGGGCGGTCTGATTGCCATACGCGATAATACGATACCGCTGAACGGACGGGTGGATGAAATTAATGCTGGATTGACCGGCTTAGTGGAGCCACTCCTGGCAACAAATAGCAACCTAGGCACGATTGTGAAGATCACTAGTGGCAGGTCGTAAACCTAAATCAAAAGAAGAGGAATCTTTTAATGTGCTTTGAAAATCTCCCAATCGAATTTGATAAGGATGGGAATGCATTTCTTAAGGACGGTATTCGCAATCCCTATGAATATCAGACGCGTACGATTGAAGAGCGCAATGCCAAGCTGAAAGAAGTTGCCGTAAAAAACGGACAGCTTGCTGATGTGGATTTCGACCCAGTTACCCGAGTTGCGGGCGCTCTGGCATTCCACTCAACGGTTGACCTCAAGAAAGGCACCGTCCTTGAGACTAATGCGATGGCTACATTGTTCCGTGGCTATGAGGTGATCCTGCGCGGTCGCGATCCGCGTGACGCTGCTTTTATCTCATCGCGCGCTTGTGGTGTTTGCGGTGGGGTACATTCGTACATCGGCGCTGTCAATTGAGATGGCTCTCGACATTAAGCCGCCTCCAATGGGCATTGTGGTTCGCAACCTGTTGCTTTCTTGTGAATATCTCTATGACAACCCGCTTCACCTCTTTGTGTTGTCAGGACCAGATTTTCTGAATCGCTGGTGAAGATGACCAATCCGGAAATCTGGGAAAAGGCTAAAAGCGCGGCTGCACCGGGGTATGAGACGCACGGTTATAAAAAGATTTCTGAGATTATGAGTGATCTTAATCCGCTTACCGGAAAGCTGTATCTTGAAGCTCTGAACATGACCCGCGTCGCGCGTGAAGTATATGTACTTTTGGGTGGTAAGTATCCACACCCTGAGACAATCATTCCGGGCGGTGTTACAACCACCATAACGACAACGACTTTCAACGAATTCTATCTGAAGATGTCGCAGTTTTTTGATTATGCGAAGAAATGTGTGGCCATCTGGGATGACGTATTCGACTTCTTCTACGAGTGCGATCCGCGCTACAAAGGATGTTGGCAGAATTCCCGCGACGATGGTCGATTTTGGTCAGTGGGACCATGAGGACCATTACGATGCGAGCTATGAGAACTGCAATGAGTGGGGTGAGAAGCGGTGGTCGACACCCGGCGTTGTCATCGACGGCAAGCTGGTCACCACTCGCCTGACGGACATCAATGTTGGTTTGGAAGAGTTTGTCGAGCATTCGTACTATGAGAAATGGGAGGATTATCCCTTCAAAACAGACCCACTCGGCAATCCGCTGTCTCCGAACCACCCATGGAATAAAACGACCATTCCACGGCCAGGTGCGCAGAACTGGAAAGAGCGTTACAGTTGGTCTACCACACCAACTTGGGACCGACAGACGTTCGAAGCTGGCGCTTATGCAAGGATGTATATTTCGGCTCTTGCTCAGAAAATTCCGCATAGTGAGTATTTCGAGTCCACTGGCCACAGCATGAAGTTGAACATCCCGAAGGCTAACCTGCCGGAAGCCAACCTCGAATGGAATGTTCCGGATGTCTGGAACGCGTTTGAGCGTAACCGGGCGCGGGCCTATGCGGTTGCGTTCCAACCTTCTTGTGACCATGGAAAACCTTACTCGTGCTCTTGATCTTCAAAAGAAGGGTGAAACTCAGGTTGCGACCCCATTTGAAATTCCAAAGAAAGGCCATTCCATAGGTGTTGGTTTCTGGGGGCTGGACGGGGCTTCCTCAGTCATCACTGCGAGATTAAAGATGGGCTGCTGGCTAACTATCAGATAGTGACGCCCTCGACGGTGAATGCCTGTCCGGCAACTCCGTGGGGGGCGGTCCGTATGAAGGCTGTGTTGAATACACCGATTATCGAAACAACGTTCAAGGACGAGAGCGACTTCCAGGGTATTGATATCCTTCGGGCGTTGCGCTCATTTGATCCTTGTATGCCTTGCACCACGCACGTGATGGTTGAGGGATCTGACCGGGTTGTTACCCGTGAGGTGACCACATGTGCCTGTGGTATTGATTGACACGGCACATGGACGCGCCAACGGTAATGGTGGGGATCGTAGGGTACTCAGCGGTGGTGAAAGCTATCCGCTGGGACCTCACTTGCTGGAAGAGCTCGAAGCGATCTTTGGTGAAGACCCAAATGTGATACTTGAGAATTTCACATGGAGCCCTGTACATATCGTACAACGTTTGCAGGGCGGAGAAATGGAGCGACCCGACCGGGTTATTCTGGTCGGTCTCGCAGCAGACACCAATAAGCCCGGCACAGTATCCGCGCATCGCTGGATTGGTGGATCACAGCCGGAAGTCATGGTGCAGGAACGTATTTACGAGGCTGTCACAGGCATCGTCGATCTAGAAAACACGTTGATGATCGGCAGCTATTTTAAGGTGTGGCCAACGGAATGCCTGACAGTGGAGGTCGATCTTGCCGCTGACACGTTCGGGCGTTTGGTCATGGCTGAGAATGGTGGCAGGGACAGCGAAAGAATTGGAGCGCGAACTTGGATATTCGCCCATTGCTGTCAGGAAACAGATGGTGGAGGCAGTCAGGTCGCTGGTATTGAACGGAATTGCGGCGAAGGATCCGGTTCTAAAAGACAAGGACGCCGATATGCTGTCGCCAATTCGTTCCTTTTCAGAAACGCATGTAGCTAACTTGTTAGGAGACTAGGAGATGAGCCAAGATAAAGAATCTGTAGCGCTCGACAGGATGATTGTCCGCGAAGACGTGCTGCAGATTTGTTACTGGTTTCAGGGTGAGGGGGTTTTGGCAATAGTTTTACGCCACAATCCGTCATGCCGTTCCTGCAAAATAATATTGATGTCGTGACTGAAGTGATGAGTGATCTTTCTAAGGATGGTACACTGACCTTTGAAAATGGTGCTTACAGCTTCAGCGACGGCGGCAAGCGGCAGGCCGGCGCCATGTTCTATGACAGTTTCACTGAATTCCAGCAGGGAACCCACGGCGAATGCAACGCAGGTTGTTGTGATGGCGACGAGGTTTGCGATCACGAACACCATCACCATTAAGGACAAGTGAGTCGATGCAGATTGAAGACACGGAGCAGTCGTTGGTCGGTTACCGCACCAACGAGGAATGGCAGGATTTGCTGGCGCAGGCTGCAACGATGCTGGGCGCGCTGGATGAAATCGAAGACGAGGCAACCCGCCAAAAGGTATTTTCCGCGATGGCGTGAAATTGATTCTGTCCATCGTGAAGCATTACATCGTCTGGTCCGACTTTTCAAAGAAGGCGTTCTTGAACAGGTTGTGACCGACCCGGCAATCAATTCTTTAATGGGAATGTATGACCTTCTTCCGCCTGAAACGCCCGGCTGTGCCAAGGTCTGGGATTTTATGGGGAACGATGATGACGCTGACTCTGTGAGCCAGGAACAGGCGGTATCGGCAAGCGAGGTTACCATCCTGCCCCACTGGTCACCCGCACCGCCAAATGCGGTCGTCGAGGAAGGGTCTGCATATATATGTGAGATGGAAGAGGCGCGCGTCCTGCTTGTGCGTGTCGATGGCAATGATTATGCGCTGGAAGCAGAATGCCCAATTCATAAAAAGTCTTTTGCCGACGGCCGGCTCGACAAGATGTTGTGGCACTGCGGTGAGGGGCCGGGATGTAGCTATGATATTCGCAACGGCAAGCGGTTGGGCGGCGGACAGGGTCTTAATTGTTTCCCGGTACGTGTTGAATCCGATGGTCGACGCATGATCGGCTTCGGAGTTCCGTTTGAACCCAAACTACCAGCTTTTTAAAAAATGGCGATCTTGGTTTCAGGTGTTGGTAATGAATTGAAAGGAGATGACGCCTTCCGGAATTCGTGCTGTGCAATGTCTGGATGATGACCCAAGGAAGCCTGAAAAGCTGCGTAACCCAACAAACAGGTATCGGTGGCATACATCTGGTTCAGGAATTGATGCGTGGGTATGAACTACTCATTCTGTTTGATGCATTTGATCGTGGCGGCTCGCCAGGTGATCTGTGGTTGCTGGAACCTGATCTACCAAAGGCAGAAGAGATGACCCACGGTGAGCGCCGCGACTATTTCGCGGATGTGCATTACGCGACACCCGTAAGGGCGTTGACACTGGCGCAGTCGGTGGGAGCCTTGCCCCCGCTGGTCCGCATAATCGGCTGTCAGCCTCAACAACTGGACACATTTGATACCGAGATGCACCAAACGGTGGCTGCTGCAGTGCCAAAAGCAGTTGATATGGCAATCGAAGTCATAGTCCAACTCGAGAAAAGGCAGAATAAGGGGTAAAAAACAAAAACTTTACAAGGAGGGTAGGAATGTTTATGCAACAAAAGCCTAACAAAATGTCCACGATAGTCGCATTACTTGCTTGCATAAGTACAGGGGCAGCCGCGGACCAAATCAGCATTGTTGATCAGCGTGATCGCACCGTCACGCTTGATGGTGAAGCAAAACGCGTTGTCACCATCCCAATTCCGGCAGCATCGATGTTTATCTCGGTTGATGGTGGTACAGACCGCCTCGTTGCTATGCACCAGTTGTCAAAAACGGCGATCAAAGGCCGTATCTTGCAACGGTTCTACCCTGATGCCCTGTCCATTCCATCGAACATCACAGGTAAGGGTTTTAGCTTTGTTCCTAATGCAGAAAGGCTTTTGGCCCTCGAACCCGATCTTGTGTTCCAGTGGGGACATCTGAATGATGACATCATCGACCCCCTAGTCAATGCAGGTCTGAACGTGGCGTTGATCAAGATTGGTCCCGAGGCCGCCACCCGCAAATGGCTGAACATCATGGGCACGGTGACCGGCAAGCCTGAAAAGGCAAAGGCGATGATCAAATGGCGTGACGAGGTCATGGCAAGAATTGAAAACTGCTACAGCGGATATCGCTGATGACCAAAAGCCGCGCACGCTCTATTTCATGAATTACCTGTCGAAACTTCGTGTGGCAGGCGGTCCATCCTACAACAATTTCTATATCAATCTGGCCGGTGGCAAGAATCCAGCGCGTGAATTGGGAATGTTCCAAGAAGTGGGTATCGAACAAGTCATCGCCTGGGATCCGGAAGTCATTCTGCTTAACGGTTTCGAAGCCAAACTGAGCCCACAGGATGTTTACAACAATCCCAATTTGGCGGATGTGGCTGCGGTCAAGAACCGCCGTGTCTACAAGATGCCGCTTGGCGGTATCGCGCTGGGACCCGCCTAATCAGGAAAGCCCGCTGACATGGCTCTGGCTGTCGATGATCCTGCATCCCGAAAAATTTAAGTGGGACATGTACGAGCGTATCAACAGCGGTATCAACTCATGTACGGTCAGGATGTTTCGAAGGATGATGTAGAGAACATCCTTCGTTTTGACATGAACGCAGATGCTGCTAATTATGATATGTTTTCAGGGCTAGGCCTATTGAATGAACCTCAATGCAAAAACAATAGTCCCAGCCGCTGTTAAGCGGCTGGGGATAATGAGGTTTTTGTTAGGCGCTCTTGGGATTTCCATCGTGATCTCCCTTGGCATTGGGCGCTTTTGGCGTGCCGATTGCTCACGTAGCCGCCATTCTGCTTGATGGCATTATCCCCTTGGAGCCAACTTGGAAACCTGTTGAGGAACGTGTTGTTGAACTAATCCGTATGCCCCGCATCCTGATTGCCGGGCTTGCCGGCGCAGGGCTTGCCGTGGCTGGTGCCGCGCTGCAGGGGGTTTGCAATCCCGCTGGTGGGGCCGCAGATCATCGGTGTGTCATCCGGTGCTGCTTTCGGTGGTTCTTTTGCAATTCTGATATCCGAAAGCCAATTCATATTGATCGGGGCGGCATTTGGTTCTGGAATTCTGGCGATGGTGATTGTCTACGCGGTCAGCCCGGCAGCAAGGACGCGCCTCAATCCTTATGCTGGTGCTTTCGGGAATTGTGACCAGCGCGTTTCTTTCGCCGTGATTTCAGTACCAAATTCGTTGCCGACCTGACGATAAACTGCCAGCCATCGTTTTCTGGTTGATGGGTAGTTTTGCATCTGCAAGCTATGAAAAAGGTGGCGCTGATAGGCATTCCGGTGGCAATCGGAACCATCGTTATCTATCTCATGCGCTTTCAGATCAACGTACTGTCCTTGGTGATGAGGAGGCCCAGTCCTTGGGGCTGAAGGTTGAAAGGACACGCTGGATTGCTCTTGTGGCGGTGGCATTGATCAGTGCGGCTGTAGTTGCCGCTGCGGGTATCGTTGGCTGGTTGGACTGGTGATTCCACATTTTGCGCGAATGCTTACCGGCCCGGATCACCGGGTTCTGATACCGGCGTCGGCGTTGATTGGGGGGGTATATTTGATTCATGTCGACAATGTCGCCAGAGCGTCTATCGCGGCGGAAATACCTGTGGGCATTATTACCGCCATGCTTGGCGCGCCAGTCTGCCTTTTATTGCGCCGCGCTGCCAACAGGTTGGTCGTCCAAATGATCAAGGTTCAACAGGCTGCTTTTCGGTATAGTGACGAATGGGTGTTTCGTAACGTCAGTTTCACCTTGGCCAAGGGGCAGACCGCGGCAATTCTTGGGCCGAACGGCAAGGGCAAGACCACACTTTTGAAATCCATTATTGGACTGCATCCTCTAGCCGAGGGATCAGCCGAAACCGTTGGCCAAATAGGATATGTCGCCCAGAAAAACGACATTGCCTTTTCCTACAAAGTGATTGATGTCGTCGTGATGGGACGCGCGGCGCATATTGGTTTGTTTCAAACACCAAGCCATAAGGATTATCAGATCTGAGGCATACTCTGGATCGACTTGGGATCAGTGATTTTGCCGAAAGGATATTCAGCCAGCTTTCGGGCGGCGAGCGTCAGCTGGTCATGATTGCACGGGCGCCTCAGATGTGGTGCTGGTGATGGATGAACCAACATCTGCGTTAGATTTCTTCAATCAGGCACTGATCATGAAGACTTTACGCCGGATCAGTGCGGAAGACGGGTTAACAGTCCTCATAACGACGCATGTGCCCCAGCAGGTACAAGTGCTGGCGGACAGGGTTTTGTTAATGTACGCGCCCGACGGGCAGGGTGAGAACTGGACAGGACATGCTGTCGGAGGAAAAATTGGAAGAGGCTTTATGGTGTGCCTATCAAATCGATAACGCTTCAGCATGAGGGCAACAGCATTTCAGCGCTTGTCCCGTTATTTATCTAACCCCATCGACCGTCCGAAACGGTCATTTGTCTGTGTCGATGCGGGCTGCGATGAAGGCGTCCATGCTTTCACAATTTTTTGACAGTGCGGCGATTGACGGGAAGTCACTATCTGGAAGCGTTGCAGGGAAAATATGATTTACGAAGCTGAAAGCAGTCGCGCAGGTGATATCTGTCTGTAACAGGCTGTTCCCGTCAAATAATCCTTGCCTTTGAGCTTTTGCTCCAACAACTCAAACCCTTGTTTGCACTGCCGTAATAGCCTGTCTATACGCCCGGGTTCAGGAACAGCGCGACGGCGTTCGGCGTTTGCGGTCATTGAACGGTCGATTGCACCCGTGGTAACTGCCAATATCTGCAAGGCTTCGCGGCGGCGTTCGCCCGAGATAGGGACCAGTGCGCGCGCCGGTCCAGCAGCCTCGTCATAATGATCAAGGATAGCGGAGCTTTCAATCAGTATTTTGCCGTTTTCAAGCTGTAATGCCGGCACCCTGCCTACCGGGTTTACCGCTTCGCGTTTTTCTTCGTCATCGACGGCCGATATCACCGAGTGTTCAAAAGAGATACCAGAATGTTGAGAGAAATACCAACCCGGCGAACATAGGGTGAGAGGAACCTGCCAAACAGGATGGGCGCATCGTTTTTCATCATGATACTGGTCGCACTGCGATGATTGACTGCTTCTTCAGGGGCAAGTGCCAAAAGTTTTTGAAAATTGAATTGTATGTTTCTAAATTCCATGGCTTCTGATGGCGAGGCTTTGCTAAGTGCAATGGCGCGACGACAGGATGGATGAATCGCTGGGCAGCATGCCCGGCTTAAGGCCTAATTCAATAATCTGGCGTTCATCTGAGATCTGGAAAAAATATGCACCTTTCGCGGCTTCAATGGTCCCGGTTTTGCGTCTGGAATGACGCTATAGGCGTCGCGCGAAACGGCACGCGTCACCATTTCAAAACCGTCCCTTGTTCCAGGTCCTGGAAATCCACTGGCAACTGTTATCTCGTTGCGCTTTGGGGGGTGTCGCTCCAGATTTTTTGCCAGGCTGCTTCCGCAACTTTAAAGCGAAACGGTGAGATGCGTATACTAAATTGTAAATCGGACAGATCCTCAAATTCGAATGTGATGGTTGGATGCTGAATATCTCAATAATGATAAATTTCAAACTCGTTCATCTGAAAATATACTGAACCTTCAGCCATGTTTCAAAATTTTTAAAAAAAATCAACATTTGATGATAGCATTTGAAAAAATTTTGAGAATTGCTGGGGGTATTGGAGCAAGATCTGAACAGGCGCGGTAGGTGATATAAACAAGCCGCATGGAGATGGGTAGGTCTAGTATTGGACCAACAGAAATTTTGACGGCATGTTCAGATTGTGGACATGACGACTATCTTCCGTATGACGCCCTTCAGGCTGATAGGCACTAACTCAACCTATTGATATCGATTTCAAAGCTTCAAAATCGATATAGGAAATAATCCGCGTGTCGGGGGTTCGAGTCCCTCCTCCGCTACCATTTCTTTCAATAATATCAATGAATTTAGCGTCTCAAAAATCGATTTTGAGGCGATTTTTCCATTACACACCTCTTACACACTTTTTGGTTGGCTTCCAGACGCTCCAGACTATATCGTTTTTATAGTGATTGGATGTGTCAGATGCCTGTTTTGAGTGAAGATTCTGTGTTGGTTATGGATGGAGCTGTAAAGCTTTACAGGCGTGAGAGAAGCCGCAAATGGCAGGCGGCCTTCCAAATAGACGGCCAATACATTCGCATTTCGACTGGCAAGAGTGATTTAGACGAAGCCAAACAGGCCGCGTCTGACAGCTATTTGGAATACAAGTTCCGCCAGAAGAATGGCGTGCCAGTTGTCTCAAAGCGCTTCTCAGATGTAGCTAAACTGTGCATCACAGAAATGAACAAGCAGCTAGAAAGTGGCGTTGGAAAGAGAGTCTATCGCGACTATGTGATTGTGCTTGAGAAATATCTAATCCCGTTCTTTGGCAAGAAGCATGTCACCAGCATCACCTACGAAACACTCCAGAAATTTGCACGCTGGCGCGAACAGCAGATGGGCAGGGAGCCCAAAGCATCAACGCTGAACACACATAACTCTGCTCTTAACAGAGTGTTTGATGAGAGTGTTGCGCGTGGCTTTATGAACAAAACACAGGTGCCAACACTGATCAACAAGGGTAGGGATAGTGAGAGACGGCCAGATTTCTCCCAAGAAGGAATATGCTTCAATGATCCGTAAATTGCCGCACTGGATCAACAAGACACAGCATCCAAAGTCAGTCCACATGCGTGAGCTACTGAGAGACTATGTGCTGATCATGGCCAATACAGGCATGAGACATGGCACAGAAGCACAAAACCTCAAATGGCAGCACATCACTCAGTTTGAAGACAAAGGACAGAGCTATCTTGAGATGAGTGTGAGTGGCAAGACAGGCCGCAGAGATATTATCTGTAGGTCTGGCACTATCAATTATCTCAAGCGCATCCACGAGCGCTCAGAGGACATAAAGCACCTAGAGTTTGAAGAATTACTAAAGCAGCGATTAGATCTGCCAGTGTTCCGTTTAAGAGATGGAACAGTCACTAATGCTCTTCACCAAACATTTAGAAATTTTCTCAAAGAGAACGAACTGTTGATTTGTCCGAGGACAGGCCAGGCTCGCACGCTCTACAGCCTCAGACACACATATGCGACATTTGCTCTGCTGAAAGATGGCATGGACATCCATACACTCGCTATTCAGATGGGCACTTCAATACAGATGATAGAGCGTCACTACAGTCATTTGACGCCGCGATTGAAGAAAGACATGCTCACAGGCAAAAGGTATGAGTTGTCGCGGGATGAGTTTGAGAAGCTTGCTGATAGATAAATCCAGATCAAGAAGGGAATAGTTATGAATTTTGATATTATGTCTAAAGCGATGGAGCGTGGCGCAGAATTCTCGCATGCGACACATTTTGCTGAGATTTTTGATAACCCACTAATGCACGAAACAGAAGATGGTGATCCAGTTGAAGGCTGGGAACATTTATTTGAGCGCTCAGAATGGGGGGGCATATTTGTCCCAACAAGCAATCATATCGATCTGATTTTTAAAGACGATAAATCTGAGGCTACTGTTTCAGTACGTGAATTCGTTGCATGGCAGCTCCTGCATGCTAGTAATTTCTTTGTATATTACGTCATTAATAAGGTTGATGGATCATCCATAGCACGAGATCTATATGAGAATTTTGACAATGACGAACCACAGTCTTG
The DNA here is from genome assembly GCA_038143065.1 of Rhodospirillales bacterium. Lineage (GTDB taxonomy): Bacteria > Pseudomonadota > Alphaproteobacteria > Bin95 > Bin95 > VMCJ01. Next base: position 84,103 of record JAYQLI010000033.1, read on the forward strand.
GAATGGCGACGAATTGCCCGAATATTGGGTATCTGATGCTGAAGGAGATTGGTTAGTCGAATATAACTCTGACAGTCTTGACCAAGGCATATCATTTATCCAGCGTTGCAAAGAAGAAAAACCAATCGAATTCGCATTCAAGCTTGCTGATTATATATTGGATGGATCATGCAGCCTTACCAATAATGAATGGTATGAAACAGATTTAATCGAAAATTTCGACGAACGTTCAAATTACGATAACTGGTCTGTAAAAATAATGTGTGTTGCTACTGGTAAATTTTTTACTGAAATCGAAAGTGGGTTTTCACAAGTAATGATGCGTGAAAACAAAGTCTTCTCCTACTGCATTCGAAACTACGACGAAGATTGAGAGTGCTTCTTAAAAGGATAAAAGCCTATAAATTGTGGGATTCTTGAATTTGCTAATCGTGGCGAAATTGGCATTTTCCCAAGAGGAAGCTGGCATTATTTCGAGCAAAATACATATTCAGCCGGAGTTTGGTCAGCCATCCAAAAGCTTGTTAACCTAACGCCAGGTCGGTTTGTTGCAAAAGCATGGCGAGGACGGGGCTACGATGGTCAGGCGTTTAACCCTCAAGAAACCTAATAATTGATGTTGTAATCGTTTTCTTTGTTAAACCTCTAATTGCTAGTTAAATATCACTTTACAGCACAAAAATTGATATTTTTTAAACTTCACATAAACCACGTTCGTAAGATTTTGCCTTTAGGAGGTCAAAGATCTGTAGTTTACCAATAAAGTTGTGCGCTTGACGAGTATCTCCTTTTCACAAGCTCTTAACTGCTTTGAGTTTGGCAAATTCTTCTTGAGCCATTCGCGTTGTTTAAGTGCTCTATGAAGCTGCTTTTCAACAGCTCTGGCTTTTTGCTTGGCCATTACAGCAACTCTACAGCGTTTGCGAGCTGTGTATCATTCACATCTATGTAGCGTTGCGTTACGGAGATATGTTGATGCCCAGCTAGAGTAGCTAGCAAGCGCACATTTACGCCTGAGTTGGCAAGTTTAGTAATAAATGTCCTGCGACCACTGTGTGAGCTTGCATGCTCAAAGCCACAAGCTTTATAGATGTCTAAGAACAGCTGACACATGGTGTTGGCAGAAAAGTGCCCACCTTTTGACTAGGGAAAAGGGCGCGTTCTGGCTGAGTTAGATTACTCTGTTCACCATAGTCTTTTAGCGCTTTTCGGAGCTTGGCATTGACGAACACTGTTCTCGCATTGCCACCTTTGGTATTTCGCTGTGCAAGCTGGAATTGGGATTTAACGCTTCCATCTTCATCAAACACATCGCCAAGCTTCAGCGCTGCTAGCTCCATTGCGCGAAGCCCTGTGTGCAATGAGAACAGCACGATTGTCCTGTCTCTTGTGGGATGACGCCTTGTGGCGCAATACTGCAGAACGCGCTTTTGCTGAGCGTCTGTGAGTGTCATAGCCTGTTTCATTTAGGAACTCCGAAAATCTAATAGTTTATGTTCCACTATTATATTTTCTGAGATATTGGCTTTCCTACCGAAAATGGTATATATGAATATCTAAATGAATTCATATAGTTAACCAATAACCTCATAGAATGTATATTTTCTTATGTTTTATGAGTGTTGCTACGTGATGAATTAAAGTGTCAGCTTCGCTAACACTACTTGTGCTGTTTGTTCTTTCGCATTCGCTCAATCACATACAGCACAGCGTATTTTATTTGCATCGTTATTGATTTGGCTCATTTAGATTGTGTTCAGTCGTAAGAAGGCTACACAGCCTCCTTACAACCTAATGTCTCATTTGAGTCGCTACATCAGTCGCTGTTGTCATCTGCCTTCTTCGATTGAAGCTTGGTAGGGGTTGGGCTGTGCTACCTATACAGATGTAAGAACCAACGCAACACACGACACAACAACAGATGTGCTGTGTGCTCTTGTATTAACTACAAGCATTTCCTCTTACGTATTTTGTAAAGCGAATATGTAAGTTCCGCTGAATATGTGCTGACAAAATCCGTTGGCGACAACCCTTGTTGGCAAACTCGATGTCATTTTGTGGGGCACTTTATAGCCTTATCTGCCTTTTGTTTTGCCTTTATCGCTAAATACATTGTGCGCAGTTTTTAACGCACATTGTTATTTAGCAACTTGAGGAGAAAACCATGTCGAAAACGGTTTTATTTGAAGTTTTTGAACTGCTGAAATCACAGGGATTGGTCTCAACAGAAAATGAATTCAGCAAAGACTGGCTAGCACGAAGCGAAAGCTATGCAAGAGGCCTTACGTTCAATGATGCTGAGCCAAGCATTGCAACCATGGCGCTGTTGGCAAGCAAGCTTCAGTATTATGGCGAGAGGCTGTTAAGCCAGCAAACTGAGCAGCATCGTGCGTTGGGAGAGAAGTTTCTGTCATATAGCCAAATCTGTCACAGCAAGATCAACGAGCGTTGTGTAGATCGATGGCAACGAGTGATGGCGGCCTAATCAAATGGAATACAAAGATGACATGAGGCGTTTGATAGACATAGTAAAAAAAATGAGCTTTGAAGCGCCTTTGGAGCAAACACTGGATGATCTAAAAACTCTATCCAACGCAACGCATGAGCTAACTGATCGGATAGAAATGCGTGTCAGAAAAAGCCTTCAGCCTGCAGATAAACCAAAATCAAAGAAGCCCAAGAAAGCAAAACAGCCAAAGGTGAGGCCATTTCCCTTCTGTTACACCGCCACCTTCCCAGCCACAAAAGGCACTACCTACAGCTAATCCTGTTACGACGTCAGCTATCAGCGCTGGCGACTACGAGCGCATAAGGCAGGATTTTACCTCCAAGCAGAACGCTCTTGTGCCTATTAAGCCATCACCGCCGTTAGGCAGTTAACGCAATAAGAAGTGAGGTGTATGGAAATATATAAAATCCATACACCTAAATATTGCTTAGCCATTTGGTTGACGGAGAGACGGACAGGCTATGTGAGGTTGGGTAAAAATAATGCTCAGATTCCTATTAGACCTTAGAGTAAATAAAGTCATCTAACGCTCGTGCTACGTCTCTCCAACTGCCACTTGTTGTTGAAAGCAGCCGAAGCAGATAACTCTGCTCAACAACGATGCCTTGTGCTTTGAGAATGTCGCTTGCCCTTTCACAGACAGCATTGGGAGAAAGGCTCTTTATTTCAACTTCATCAGCTCGATCTCTGATGCCTTTGTCTAGGGCATGGATGTGATTTGTTGTCAAAATCACACAGCCAATTGCGTTGTCCATGAATGCACGTAGATGATGTTGATTGATTTCGGAAAGCTGGTCCGCTTCATCTATCACGGCATATGGCGTGTTAATGCCCATCATCTGCTGGATGTTAAATCCATTTGAAATCCGAAGCAGATAGCGCTCCATCTCTATGCTGGCGTCACGGGCATGGATAACATCAACAAAGCCAGCAGTTTCATCATCACATCTAGTCTCTGCGATGATCTTAGCTGCAGTTGATTTGCCAGTGCCGTAATCTCCATAAAGAATGATGTGTCCATCACGCTTGCCGCTGGCGTAGGCAAAAAGGCGCTGCTTGATGCATTCTTCCTCAAACACAAGGTCTGAGAACTGATTTGGCTGAAAGTTTTGGTTAAGCATGGTGTTGTCCTCTGTGTTTGGTGAAGTAGGTGACTGAGGCGCAATAGCCCCAGTCACTCAAGTTTCAGTTAGGCTGCTTCTTTCTCAGCAATCACTGTTCTGCGATTTTCAAGCATTTGCTTTCGACCAGATGCTTGTTTCGCTTCCTCGACAATTGCACTCAGGGATTTGCCTGCTTGGGCAAGTGCAGCTTTCAGTATCGTTTGGTTGTTGGTACCAAACACAACGCTGCCTTTTCCATTGCGCTCTTTGCGCACAATTGCGACAGAGAACTCATAGGCACTTTCATTGTGAGGTGCCAATTCCTCACTGATTTTGAATGTTTCAACAAGCCCAGGTCTCGTTTCCAATACCTCTACCGCAAAGGCGATTTGCTCGTTTCGCTTTTGAGTTGGTGTTTGACCATTTTGTGACTTGCGGATTTCTTCAATTCCGCCAGCTTCTGCAACAAAGCTTTTCATGCTTTGTAGTTCACCTTTTTGCTCTGCTGCTACAATAAGCACTCGGGCATAGGTGTATGCGCGTTTACCGCAATCTCCAAAAATCAGTCGCACAATCTTGGTGGCGAGACTGGTATTGCTCCGCATCATAATATCGCGTTCTTCGAGAATGAGATTTAGCTTTTTGACAAGCGAACGATGTGCGCGAACTTCTTTGAATAGATCTACACATTCATCAAGCAGCACATAGAGCTCTTCATTTGATGCTTTGTAGGTTCCATTCTCCCAAGTTTCACGCTTGGTTGTGAGCGAATCAATCCAAGTGCTGATGTTGGCATGGTTTGAAGCAGTTTTAGTTGTTTGTGTTTTAGTCATGATATTCACCTTTCGTGTTTTGTTGTGATGCGTGATTGCATCGATAATATGAATATCGCACAGAAAATGACGCCAAATTGTTGTTCATTTATATAAATAAATATGGCATCATATTTTTATGAAAAAGTCTCGTGCCAACCGTCCTCTATTCTTCGTATATGCGCCGCCCTTGAAGGGAAAGCGGCCAAGCAATCGCCGCGCCGTAGAGCCGCCATATCAGGGTGCGCCTGCTTGGAAATGCTCAGTCTACTATTACTGGTGGGAGTATCTACGCCGTCATGAGGGATACAGGCAAACCTGTGAGAGCGCGGGCAGGGGCAAATATGCAGATCTCTACGCTGACTTCGGCAATGTGCATGAGGGTGTTTTTTGGAGTTGGTGGACAGAACATGCAGAATTATTTGCAGAGCCACCAATTAGACATGTGTCTGTTGAACACAGTGTTTCAACAGATCAAAACACGCTCACCATGTCTATTCCATTAGAGAACAAACTATCTGTCTCAATGAAGCAAATTCGGCGTTTGTTGGAGCCTCAGGTTCAAAAAGCCGCTCGCAAAAAAACACTGAGCTTGGCAAAGTATCCTGTGGCAACCAAGCCTGTGTTGAGAACGCTGCATGAGCATTTGTTGGTTTGGGATGCGAAAAAACAGAACCCAACGGCACATGACAGTGAGCTTGCTGATATAGCAGGCATATCAGTGAATGAAGTTGTGAATGGAGAGACTGTCGCTGAGCTCAGAGCAGAAGATCTGCCAACCAGAGACTTAGAGCGTGTGATCAAGCGCCGTAAACAGTTGGCAGTTCAGCGACATCTTCGGATTGCAGAGCAATATATAGAGCATGTTGCCTTGGGAGAGTTTCCGAAGAGAGAAGGGCGATGATTATAGGGTGATGTTTATTAACTCTGTTATGGCCTTGAAACAATTTCCATCAGCTTGCCGTAATCAGTCACAACATCATATTTCACATTATCTTGGTTTATTTGACGGCCAAGTTCATGGAAGAATTTTCTAGCACAATCAATTTTTGACTTTTCAATTTGCCTCAAATCCATTGATGACATGCTGCCCTTTGTCTCAGCAACAAAGTAGATGTGCCTTACGCTACCTTCTTTGAAAGAAATAGCCCAGTCAGGATTATAATCGCCTACAGGCGTAGGTATAAGAAATCCTCTAGGTAGTTTTGCATAGACAACGACCTCTTCGCTGTTATCCAGCTCCTGCACAAAGCTCTTCTCAATTTCTGAGTCTGTTACAACATAGTCATAGACGTGCTTCTTCAACTGTTCAGAGGCGTTTTTGAAGTCTTGTCGGCTTTGGTTGGCTGTAAATATGTCGATGTCATAGCGTTCATCCAGAGCGCTATATTCTAGCTTCTCAATGATTATCGTTGATTTTTGCTCTCGGATGATGCGTGACGCTTCGGCAATGAAATGCTCAGGATTTTCCTTAAACTGCGCAAAAATAGCTTTCTCTATTTGCTGCAGGGTCTGAGCTGAAATCAAATTTGCGAGCCTTGGCCACAAACTGAAGTTTAGCCAAATCAGGTTCTGAAAAGTCCCTGTAACCCGTGTCAACAGCAACGTTGGGTTTGATGATACCTACATCGCTATAATATCTTACAGCTTTTACTGTTAAGCCGGATAGTTTTGCGGCTTTACCTATATTCATTTTTCTCTTGACTCTCCCCTAACAGGAATATTTAGAAACTCAAAATCTTAATCGCAATTTCAAACAGGGTCAAAAAAATGATGTTTCCTAAAAGCACCAGACTGATAATGGCAATTTGCTGCTTGGTTATGCTTGTTCCGGTTTTGGGGCTTCTGGCCTCCGGGCTACCATTCTCAAACGTGGGAACCTATGTGTCGGCCGCTGTACCGATGGGCCTGTGTGTCGCTGGGCATTTCATGCTGCACCGAACTTTCCAACGGAAGGCCGGCGACCGCGACATTCCTGCAACACCAAGATTTTTACCTTCACCACCTCCACCTAGATTGCTACCCGCACCCCGGAAATTCGACAGCTAAAGCCGGAACGGTACGACCATGGCAACAACGATCCCACAATCAATGGGCATCAATTGGCGATGCGGACATACCTGGAAGCGCGCCTCCTATAATACTGCATGGTGTCTTTTAGGATGCGTCATTGGTGATTTTGGCACCATTGCCTACTTTCAGTTCTGGGGTCCTGACTGGCCGGTTCTGGCAATTATGTCGTTGGCCATCTTCAACGGCATACTGACCTCCATTGCGCTTGAAACCTTCATTCTTGCGAGGCAGATGGCGTTTCGCCCGGCTTTCAGGACGGCGGTCGGCATGTCGCTTGTGTCCATGATTTCAATGGAAGCCGCCATGAACATCACGGATGTGGTGCTCACCGGAGGCGCCATACTGACCTGGTGGGTTATCCCCATCATGCTTCTAGCGGGTTTTATTACGCCGCTCCCCTACAACTACTGGCGCCTCAAGGCGCTGGGCAAAGCCTGTCATTGAAAGGTTGCTTTTGAAATGCTTGCCATAACCACACAAAGACTGCTGCCGTCCCTGCTTTCACTGGCCCTGCTCCTTGGCTCTATATTCTTTCCACCTTTGGCTCGAGCCGAAGGCAGCGCCGGGACCCAGGTTTTCACCTTCGATGAAACCGACAGGATCAAGGAATTGATTGTCGAGACCCTAATGGAAAGGCCGGAAATTCTGATTGAAATGAGCCAACTTCTCCAGCAGAGGCAAGCAGAGGCGCAAAAAGAAGACGCCAGGTCGGCGATCCTGTCGAACCGCGAACGCCTGTTTGAGGATGACAATGCACCTGTGCTTGGCAACCCCGATGGAGACGTTACCGTTGTTGAATTCTTCGACTACAACTGCCCCTATTGCAAGAAGGCAACCGGTCCTCTCAAAGAGTTGATCGGCACAGATGGCGGCGTCCGGCTCGTTTACCGCGAATGGCCTATACTCAATGAAGGGTCTGTCTTTGCGGCGAAAGCGGCTCTCGCATCCGAGGCCCAGGGGAAGTACGAGGAATTTCATTGGGCTTTGATGGATCTGAAGCGCGTCACGAGGGACTCCACCCTGGAATTGGCTGAGTCGATCGGGCTCGACATCGACAAGCTCCAGGCCGACATGGAAGCGCCCCGGATCAACAAGCATATCGAGGATTCAATGGCTCTCGCGCGGGAGTTGGGGTTCTCGGGGACGCCTTCATTTGTGATTGGGGAAGAGACTGCTCCCGGTCTTATTCCTCTCGAGGAGTTAAGGCGGCTTGTTCAGCTTCAAAGGAGTCTGCGTCGTGAAAAAATCCCATATCCTTACAATCGTCGGCACTGTCGCGTCGCTCGGACTCGTATACCACCTTGCATCTCCCGTCGAACAGGCGACAGCCAGCGTTACACTCAAGCCCAATGAGCAAGTGGTCGTGGCTCTGGGTGAACAGGTTTACGCCCAAAACTGCGCCTCATGTCACGGTGCAAAGCTGGAAGGTCAGGCAAACTGGCGCCAGCGCGGCCTCAACGGGTACATGCCGGCGCCGCCCCACGACGAAACCGGGCATACCTGGCATCATCCGGATTCCTACCTGTTCACGATGACCAAATACGGCATCGAAAAGATGATCGGCAAACCCTACCCAAATAACATGCCTGCTTATGAAGACAAGCTCACGGATGAAGAAATCTTAGCTGTGCTTTCTTACATAAAAAGCACCTGGTCTGGCCGCACACAGCGTCAGCACGACCAAATAAACGCACGCGCCAAAGCACAATAAGGAGATTACTTCAATGTTCAGAAATTTTTTATTGACCATGCTTATTATTCTGCCAATGGCAGCACATGCTCATTCTCCGCTTTCTTCATCCTTTCCAAGTGATGGCGAGACATTAGATGTGGCGCCTGTTGAAATCGTTATGGATTTTAAAGCATCAGCTAAGCTCATTAAGGTTGAGTTAATGATGTCAAAGGACAAAGAAGGTAATGGTTTTTTAGGTGGGCTGTTTGGAGGTGATGATGGTGAACCAGTGCCGCTTGGCAAGAGCTTTCTGATGTCCATGAATAAGCGCCAAGTAATACCAATGCCATCGTTGGGAGAGGGAGATTACTCTCTTTCATGGCGTGCGATGGGGGAAGATGGCCATGTCATAAAAGGAGAGCTTACTTTCAAAGTCGGTGGTAAATGAGATGGATGTTTGGATTGTCATTAACCCTATTCTAAAAGTGCTTTTATATGGTGCTAGCTTTTTAAGTGTAGGGTCTTTCTTTTTCAGTCTTCACTTTGCGAAACATCTCACAGTAGCGCAGAAGGACTATTGTAATACTCTTGCCGTTAAAACTGCCTTCGTCGGTGCAGTAACATCTTTGTTAATGGTTCTTTCTGTGGCTGGCAATCTAGGAGGTGATATTGCCTCTGTTATTGAGCCTCTTATGTTACAGCTCGCGCTAGAATCAAAGTCTGGCGCTGGTTATGTAACGGTATTTCTAGGTTTCACGGGCATGTTGATAGCGTATCGTCTAAGAGGCAATGCAAACAGCGTTGGGTTGCTGATTAGTTCTGCCGCTATAATGCTTTCATTTACAATGTCTGGTCATTCACAGTTGGGTGGCTTTCTGTCACAGTCACTTTTGATGATACATCTGTTTGGTATAGCGTTCTGGCTTGGTGCGCTATTACCATTCCGCTGGATGTGTTTGCAGCATGATACACATAATCTAAACATTATTGCGCATCGGTTTGGGGTCTTAGCTTTGGGGTATGTTAGTTTGCTTCTCAGCGCTGGATTAGGTTATGCCTATCTTCTTCTGGGTGATATCTCTCTACTTTTTACAACGCAATATGGAAATGTTCTTCTTGTAAAGGTTGTGTTGGTGATGTCGCTATTGTCATTGGCAGCTCTTAATAAATTTAAGCTGGTGCCATCATTGGAATCAAAGCAGACAAACGCTGTTATGCAATTTCATAGGTCAGTCCAGTTTGAAATTGCCATTGCCCTCATAATCTTAATAGCTTCTAGTCTGTTAACCACGTCTATGACGCTGCCCATGGGAATGTGAAATGATTAATCGCCGCACTTTTTTTCTCAATCTGCTTTATCCTTGTCGTTGATAGCGTTACCCACGCTGGTTCAAGCAAGTACAGTCACAAGGCGTTACCAGCTAGCGGCCGATAAAAGTAATGTTTCATTTGATGACAAAGGTGAAGAAACGAGTTTGTGGTTGTACAATAAGACAACGCCCGGCCCTTTGCTCAAGGCAAGGAGAGGGGAGATAATAGAAGTCGAATTTACAAATAGACTAGACCATCCGTCTACCATCCATTGGCATGGGATACGTAACATTAATGAGATGGATGGTGTCCCAGACTTGACGCAAGCAGCTGTTGAGCCAGGTGAGACATTTACATATCGTTTCCCAGTTAATGATGCGGGCACATTCTGGTATCACGCTCACCAAAAATCTTGGGAGCAAGTTGCGCGAGGGCTGTATGGAGCACTCATTGTTCTAGATGAAAATGAAAAGTTTGAAGATGAGAGAGACCAGCTCATTGTTGCCGATGACTGGTTACTAGATAAGAACGATCAAATTGATACGGCCAGTCTTGGTAATCTTGGCCATTGGTCCCATGGTGGACGTCTAGGAAACGCCCTCACAATTAATGGATCGTTCAGCCCTGGTATAGAAATAGCTTCTCAAGGGCAGGTCAAATTGCGTCTGTTAAATGCAGCAAATGCGAGGGTTTTATCGTTTGCACTCAACGATAAATTGCCTATGAAAGTTATCAGCGTGGATGGCTCACCGTGTGAACCATTTGAAGTGGGTGAAGTCCCAATCGCGCCAGCTCAGCGTGTTGATGTTATCGTTGAAGATTGTGCAAATCTGAAAAAATTGTTTGAGGTAAGCACTGGCTCCCAATTTGAAGCGGCCAGTTTCAATCCGATAAAACAGAACACGACACAACAAAGTGTAATCCACAGTGTGGCGCCATACTATCAACAGATTGATAGCGCTGATGCTAGACTGGTTGAAATACACATGCAGGGTGGTGCGATGGGCAACCTCGCGAGTGCGTTATTTGAGGGAGAGGAGCGTAACCTGAGAGATTTGGCAATGAATGACTCTAAATTGTGGGCATTTAATGGTCAGGTTGGTGGGTACGATGTTACCCTCGCCGATGTCAATCTGGGAGATGCAGTTGCCTTGCGTATTTGGAATGATACCGCTTGGCCGCATGCAATGCACCTTCATGGTCAGCATTTTTGGGTGAAATCTAGTGAGTTTGGGCAAGAAGAAAAAGCATTGTTAAGAGACACCTACCTTATGCAGCCCGGTGAAAAAGAAGATTTGGTATTTATCGCTAATAATCCAGGATTGTGGTTATTTCATTGTCACATGTTAGAGCACAATGCTGCTGGCATGGGCGGCGTTGTATCAGTTTCCTGAGATACGTATCTATAATTTTGCGGCGTTTCAAGCCGTTGGTCATACTTTAAAACGAGTCATAAAAGACCCGTCTCTATATGTTTCATGTATTAAACCAGGTTTGCATCTGACTACGCTATTCCTGTTCCGCCGATAGGAATGGGTAACTACCTAATCGAATGGTGCGGACTTGGCGCGGGGTGGAGCAGCCCGGTAGCTCGTCAGGCTCATAACCTGAAGGTCGTAGGTTCAAATCCTACCCCCGCAACCAACTTAAGCCCGTAACTTCAAAGAGTTACGGGCTTTTGGATTCTTGGGGTATGTGCCGAAATGGTCCACTGGAATCACTGTGGGATCATGAGGGGAGGAACTCCTTCGCAAAGTGGCGTCCGACATGCCGAAATTGCAGCACAGTTCCTTCACCGTTACACCGGCTTCATGTTCTTTCAAAATCCCGATAACTTGTTCGTCTGTAAATCTATGTTTCATTAGTACTATTCTATTGAACCATCTTCAGCACAGTCTTGTATCGTTTTCTTGCTGGTACGAAACGACTGAATAACAAGAAGGGCAGCTCCGGTGAAAATCCCGGTATCAGCCAAATTGAATGCGGGCCAGTGGTACACGCCAATGAAGAAATCGAGAAAGTCCGTTACAGCGCCGACTCGTATCCGATCCAGGAGGTTTCCCAAAGCGCCGCCGATGATCAGAGAAATCGCTGCACCATCAATGGCGCGCTCGGCATTCCAAAGCCAGACAAGAAGGAAGCCGACGATTACCACGGCCAGCGAAGACAACACAATTGGTCCCCAAGTTCCGAGGTCGTTCAGGAGGCCGAAGCTGACCCCACGGTTGAACCCCAACGCAAGATTGAAAAAAGACGAAATGGGAATAACGTGCGGCGGATTCGAGAGGAGTTCGATCATGAACGATTTTGAGGCTTGATCGAGCAACAGAACGAGGGAGCTTCCGAGAAGACCAATTCCAAAGTGCCGAAGTTTGAGGGAAAACACACGACCAACGGTCATGATTTTTTCTGCCCGTTTGATTTTAGAGCCACCCGTTCGTGGACAGCTGGTCCGGCCAAAACTGCCTGACGCGACCGCGCCGCCTCGGCAATCTGGGCCTCGGTTCCAGTCAGGCCGACGATAGTCGGATGAAATACCGAAACATACTCGGCCATGGTCTCCACCCGGTCGCGCTCGGGGTCAATCGAGACTAACAGCGGCTTTACCAATCCCGCGTCCGGCCCGAGTCGCTCCATGACCCGGGCGAGCTCCGCGAGGGTCGTCGGGCATATATCCGGACAGTTGGTGAATCCGAAAAAGACCAGTAACCATTTGCCCTGATAGCTTTGCACAGTGACAGCATTGCTGCGGTGATCGGTCAAGTTGAACGTTGGCCGGAAGGAAGTTGCCACATCTTGCGATGAACTGCCGCCACTCGGCCCACGATCATGCCACAGACTGAGCCAGAGAAAGCCCGCCAGCGCGACACCCACGCCTCCCCAAAGGGTAATCCTTACGGCTCTCAATTTGACGCCACCTCTGCCTCAACCAGATCGAGCAGTTGCTGCTCGCCGAAGTCGAGCAGCGGTTTTCCGTTGACGAAGAATGTCGGTGTCCCCGTCACGCCGACGTTCTTCACGTCGGCCGTGTCCTGGTTCAAGACGGCGACGATGCCAGGGAGTTTGGCATCGCGGCGGGCGCGTTCCACGTCGAGGCCTGTTCCGTCTAACAGGCTCCAGGCACTATCGGCCGGACGCCCATGTGGCGCCCAACGAGGTTGGGTTTCAAGAAGTCGCTCGAGAACGACCTCGAACTTCCCTGAAGGCGAGCAGCTTCTAGAATCCGTATCGCTTCTTCCGATGGTGGATGGAACGCTGTGTATCTGAGCACGACGCGAACTTTCCCCTGAAACTCGGAAAGTATCTTTTTCACCACGGGATGGAAGGCGCGGCATGCTTCGCACGCGGGATCGAAGAATTCGACGATGGTGACGGGCGCATCTTTTGCTCCAAAGACCGGCGAATGGGGTCTTACCAGCGGCGCTTCATTTGATACTGGTTTTGTGACCGCCACTTCCTTGCTTGTCGGGGAGTAAAGAAGGCCACCGATGGCAAATAGTCCGACTGCTACTACGGCGGTCACGATGATCAGGGTTCGACGGTTCATGAAGATCTCTTTCTAAAGGGAACGGTCAGCAACAAAATGATGGCACTGAAGGAGAAAACGGACAGGTACGGTAGCGGCAGAACGCCAAACAGCACTTGATCTTCTCCCGAGCATGATGGTCCGTTGCGTTCACAGGGTTGAATTGGTTCGGGGATGATCCCGACGAAAAGCAGGCTATGCCAAAGTGCGATCAAGCCGCCAATCAATGCCAAAGGAATAACGTAGTGCCGAACCGCATGATCGGCTCGAAAACTCGCAAGCCCCAGGATAAGTGCCAGCGGAAACATGGCGATCCGTTGGTACCAGCAAAGAACACAGGGTGTTCGTCCCATGACTTCCCCGATGAACAGGGCCCCGAGGGTCGCGGTCAAAGCAATCAGCCATGCGAGATACAAGGCGTTGGTTTGATGGGAGGTGTTCTGCATGGTGCTACCCGACCTCACTCGCCCGTCGCGGGAACGGCACAATGTTGCATTTCTCCCCACGCCTGACGCACGATCTGCGTGGCCGACCAGAGGAACAGGCCGGCCATGAGAGCGGCGACAATAAGGTCTGGCCACGCAGTCCCGGTAAAATAGACACCGGCTGCCGCCCCGATGACGGCCACATTTCCGATGGCGTCGTTGCGGCTGCAGAGCCAGACGGAGCGAACGTTCGCGTCGCCGTCCTTGAATCGCATGAGAAGGACGACGCTTGCAAGGTTTGCCAAAAGCGCCAACAACCCGACACCGCCCATGACTGTCGCGGACGGCACGCCGAGGACGAGAACTTGATAAGCGGTCGATCCAAATACCCATAGCCCCATGGCCGCAAGGCTGAGCCCCTTGATGAGTGCGGCCGTGGCGCGGACGTGCAGGGCCATGCCGATGACGTAGAGGCTGATGGCGTAAGTGGTCGTATCGCCGAGGAAATCGAGGGCGTCCGCCTGCAGCGCCTTCGACCCCGCGAAAGCGCCCGCCGCCATCTCAACGATGAACATAGCGCCGTTGATGGCGATGACGATCCACAATGCCCGCTTGAATGCGGCGGAAACGCCGTCGAATTGGGCATCTTGTCCGCAGCAACTTGCACTCATACCTTGCTCCTGTAATTCATTATCGAGGCTTGTCATCCAATTGAACGACGCCTTGAAAGCCTCTAGTCTGAGATACTAATATCTACAATCGTTGTAGGAGCAAGAGGAAAATTTGATGAACGTAAGAGATATTTCAATTGGCGAACTGGCAGAAAGAGCTGGTTGCACTGTCCAGATCATTCGGCACTACGAGAAAATCGGTCTGTTGCCGGATACGAGGCGCACCAGCGGCAATCGGCGCATCTATTCAGAAGATCAGGCCTCGAGGCTGATCTTTATCCGTCACAGCCGGGAGCTGGGTTTCAGTCTGGACGATATTCGCCAATTGCTGTCGTTTTCGGATCAGCCCGAACAGTCGTGTGAACAAGTGGACGCCATCGCACGCGAGCACCTGCACGGTGTCCAGGAACGCTTGGGCCGCCTGCGCTCTATGGAACGGGAATTGAAGCGCATGGTCCGCGAGTGTGGTGGCGGGAAAGTTGCGGAATGCCGGATCATTGAGGTTCTGGCTGATCATTCGAATTGTTTGAACGAGAGACATCCCACGGCCAAATCACGGGGACCGCGATGATATTACGAACCAACTACGCTATTTGCGATGTGCCCCTCAAATGACTAGGAACAACAAAAAGGGTTTTCCATTCCGTCAAGTCGTGCAGCTCCGCTGAGCAGTCGTTTCTTTTCACACCTGGCCTCCAATAACGAACTGATCGTATGTGTCGTGTTCTGTTGGTTCCTCCAAATCGCGGTCCCATTTTCCTGGAGCGTCATCAGGATATAGGAGAAGAGAGACGGTCATGCGGGTTTTATCGGGAAGTTCCGAGAATATGCTCATTTCCCGAACCTCTTCTTCCCCCAGCCAAATGCCTTTTGGGTGCAGAATTCCTGTTCGGTTGTCGATCAGCATATCCTGTTTTGCAGCTAAGGATGAAGCAGGCAGCGGGATGATCTCTTGACGACCGCGATAGAATATTCCTGATTTGATGAGTGGCTCACTACTCCACGCCCAATCAATAAAGCCTTCCTTGCGCTTTACCTCCGCGCTAGTGCGATCTTGATCCTGGTATAGGTCAAGAAGCTCGCGACACTCTTCAATGGTAAAGCCAAACGCGCGGGATCGTCTTATAAATATTAGCTTTCGGACTGATGCATCATCGTAGGTGCGGTACCCGGTATCTGATCGTGATGGTGCGCTTACCAAACCGATATCTGCATAGTAGCGAACTGTTTTGACGGGCAAGCCAGCCGCCTTGGATGCAGCAGAAATGTTCATGCAAATCCTCCTTGACCTTCCAGTTGCTGGGAAGACTAAATGATAGTCCAAATAGGTGCAACGACTTCGCAAAGACCGATGAAAGGGTAAATGAAATGCCAAGAAATAAGGCTACCAAAATAGCAACACTCCATCGCATGGTAATGTCGGATCGTATGTGCCCTCACGGTCTGAAATCCAAGGATTTGCTGGAACGCGAGGGATACGAGGTGGAAGATCGCCATTTGACTAGCAGAGAAGAAGTGGATGCCTTCAAGACCAAGCATGGCCTTGCAACGACCCCACAGACCTTTATCGACGGCGTTCGTATTGGGGGTTCGATGATCTAAGAGAATATTTTGGCAAGCCCACTAAAGCCAGGGATACCCTGACCTACACGCCTGTCATTATGTTGTTTTCGGTCGCGGCCTTCATGGCACTCGCCGTGACATGGGTCGCGCTTGGGACACCCTTCTCTGGACGAACTATCGAATGGTTTATCTCAATCTCCATGGTGCTGCTAGGGTTACAAAAGCTTCAGGATGTCGAACGCTTTGCGACCATGTTTCTCAATTATGACCTGCTGGCACAGCGATGGGTGCGATATGGATACGTCTACCCCTTCGTAGAAACAGGGTCTGGATTACTAATGATGGCTGGCGTGCTGACTTGGCTCTCCGCTCCTGCGGCATTTCTTGTGGCTGGAATTGGGGCTGTCAGCGTGTTTAAGGCAGTCTATCTCGACAAGCGGGAACTTAAGTGTGCCTGTGTTGGGGGCGATAGTAAGGTGCCACTTGGGTTTATCTCACTGACCGAGAACCTCATGATGATTGGCATGGGTGTGTGGATGCTCTCAAATCTGTGATACGAGAAGGATTGACCCTCCACCTGCTGGAAGGTGTATGCTTCTTCAACAACTTAAAACACGAGAGAATACATGAAACTTTTTTACGCCACAGCGATGGCACTAGTAGTTGGTGCGGCGAGTTACATGCTTTGGACAACATTCGAGCCAACTGTCAGTGCAGGCACAACTTCTGGCAGTGATGACACAGCATTGGTTAAAGTCATTATGCCGGATAGTTTTTCGGATAAAGCGAAAGTCGGTCAAGTGGGCTTCAATGCAAAATGTGCGGCTTGTCACGGGGTCAACGCTGCGGGAAAAGACGGTGTTGCGCCCCCACTTGTTCACAAAATCTATGAACCTAGCCATCACGGCGATGAAAGCTTTCAGCGGGCCGCAGCATTAGGCGTGCGTGCGCACCATTGGCCTTTCGGCAACATGCCTGCTGTTGAAGGTGTCACCCGTGGAGACGTCAAAATGATCACCGCTTACATACGCGAACTTCAAAGAGCCAATGGGATCAACTGATCGCATGAAGGGACAAACGATGAAACATATCATGTTCACCGCGATGGTGAGGTTGTGGGCTACAAACGCCATTGCGCACTCACCGCTTGAGGCGACTGTACCAGCCAACGAGGCCACCGTCTCGAAAACGCCTTCAGAGATTGTTATGGATTTTAAGGGCGCCATTCGACTGACGCGGGTCAGCATGACCCAAGGCAATCAGCCGAGCGTCAGTCTCGATTAAGATGCCTTTAGCGGGTTTGCATCTGACTACGCTATTCCTGTTCCGCCGATAGGAATGGGTAACTACCTAATCGAATGGCGTGGTCTTGGTGCGGATGGTCATCCCTTAAAAGGGTCATTTAGCTTTACGGTTAAATAGCAATGCTGGACCTCTGGGAATTGGCTCAGAGATGAAAGTATGGATGCCAACTAGCGCATAACACACTTTTTAACACACCTAATTTATGTGCTTGTAAACAGCTGAATTTAAATAGGAAAAGTTTAAGCAGTTTTATCATAATCCGCGTGTCGATCGGGACATATTGGAAGACGCGATAGGTGGATTAGGGAGTGCGATACTTGCACTCGCAGTAGGAACTGGTGTCATTGGTATGATCATGGCACTTTGGCAAATACTGTTTGGCCCGAAGAGACGCTGTCACATGTGTGATGAGGTCGTCCGGCCTAAAGCTTGCGCAAATGTAAACATTGCGGTGAGCGTCTCTGATGAGCCAACGAAACCCAGACAAAGCATGTAAGCAGTTCACAGAAAGCTACCGGCGGACCATCGTGTTCCTGTGCTGGACCTTCTATTCACGAATAGACAGATGGTATCGAGGACACGGCGGTCAAGACGAAGATGCCGACATGGCGAGGCTAGAAGACAAAACAATGCTGTTTACGCACCTTGAGTTGGTCATTGGTGATTACTGTGACGCATTGAAGGACGAACGCTGGCAAGCGATGAGAGAGACGATCAAGACCGATTGATACGGTCAGAGACGATAGATTTTCTGATGTTCAATATGGTTCACGATTTGAATGACCGTGGTGGAGTTGACTGAAGGTAACTAGGGTTGTCCTTCCCCTTCATTT
>JAYQLI010000034.1:0-3504 GCA_038143065.1 Rhodospirillales bacterium
CACTGATTTCCAACGATTTACTGTCATGTCAATCGGGAGGCCAACACATGGACCACCAGCGTCCTCTACCTGAAGCTCAAAGGAAAGACCTATTATTACTCTCGAAGAGTACCAAAAGAGCTTCAACAGTACTCCAAAACACCGAGATTCGAGACCTGTTTGCACACAGTTTGTCGAAGCCGTGCAGCACAACAGGCTGCTCTGTTAACACAGGAGTTAGATGATCAGTGGTCAATCCTGAGACGGCGTTCTCGGAACGAACTTATAGGTCCAGTTGTTTGGAACAGCTGTTTCTAAGGTAGATCCACGGCTTCAGCAAAAGATAGCACTGCTCCGTTGCTTACAGATGCAGTGGAGACATACGTCAAACTTAAAGGCGCTGGGAGGTCTCAAACGTTTGAGACAGGTGCTCGTCGCTCTACGGGCTATTTGATCCACATATGTGGAGACAAGCGCATTGATACCTTCGTAAGAAGCGATGCAAATGCATTCCGAGATTACCTTCAAGGGTAGGGAGCTGTCTAAAGATAGCATCAGTCGCAACTTCACCAATGTTAGGGCGATAGTTAACTTTGTCCTTCGGGAAGAGGGGCTTCAGCCAACAAGTGTTTTCAGTGGTGTATACCTTGGTGAAGGCGGAGAAGCACAGAAACGATATGTCCCAACTGAGGGTGAGTTAAGGAAGCTGAGTTAGATGTCGTGCTGCAGATGATGACCAACGATGGCTGTTAGCATTGATACTTGATACTGGCATGCGATTGTCTGAAGCAGCAGGTTTGCTATGGGATGACATTGTCTTGTCAGGTGATGTTCCCCACGTACACGTTCGACCAAACGCCATCCGCCGACTGAAAACTGCTAGTAGTGAACGTGCTGCCGCTTACTGGAAATAGCGCTTGTGGGCAGTGCAAAGAGCACGAGAGCACAAGAATGCAAAGTCAGTATTCTATCGATACGTCTCTGATGGTCATCTAAATGCAAACTCAGCGAGCGCGGCGTTGAACAAATGGCTTCAGAATACAGTGAATGGAGCACTAGTTATTCACTCATTACGTCATGCGATGAGAGATCGTTTGCGTTCGATAGAGTGTCCGTCTGATCTGATAGATCACATTGGGGTGGTCTAGGCAAACAATTGGTGATCGCCATGGTTTGGGCTATTCTCTTGACGCAAAACATAAATGGCTGAAGCTTTGTAATTGAAGGTGTTGACCAAGGGACGCCGGTTACGGGCTGAGGTCCTGATACAGAGTTTCTTAAGCTTATAGAACGTATACGTAAAATAGTCTCGCTTCGCTTGAATAACAAACAATTGTCACATGAGCTAGTGTGATTGCACATTGATACCGAAAGAGTCAAAATTCAGGTTTGTTTCAGCAACAGTGACAAGAAAAAAGGGAGAGGTTTCAGCCATGAGAACGGTAAGGTTGTCTTCTGAAGAGATCTCAATTACAGGCAGAATGCCTGGGAGCGACAAAGTTCCTTTGATGCCGCAGAGAGAACTCTGCTTTTTGGCAAAAGGCTTTCGGGGATGGATATAGTCCGCCGAAGACAACCGGTAAAGAGATTTCTGAAACCGTGCCGCCGGATATGGCCATTCACACCTGCGCAACCTGCACACCTTTCGGTGACTATTTAGCAGCGCAACCGGAACAAGTCCGCTGGTTGCACCGAACCTCAGAACCACCGGGCAGGCTATGAACCTTTGCACCGAGTGCGCAGGATTGCGAAATTACCGAAATTGTTGGTGGCCGCCGCAGTCACTGGCAGGATTGAAAGCCGGGCATGATGGTGGTCTATTGCCTAAATTATCAAATGTGGATGGGTGGGCTGACCGATCACTTGACATCAGAACGCACAGGGCGACTGTCGTGCCATTTGGCGTTGGATCGACCGAATTACTGATCAAGACAATACTTGAAAATGGGACAACTGCAATTTCCTTGCACGCCATCCTATCCTGCGGCTCGGGAAATGGTAATTGCCGAAAAAATTTCAATCTGTCGCCCAGTGATCTTGGGCTAAAGCTGGGCTTATTTGGAGGTGAACCCGGCATTGATGATCCAGCGTTCCGCAAACGTCTTAGCGATACCTGGGGATGCAGCTACGCAATGCAAATTATGGTAGTGACGGACGTATTTTGTAATTTTGCATCTGAATGTGCATACGACAGCGCGCTACATTTGTGGCCCATGATGTCCGAATGCTGAACTGATCGACCCAGACAACGGTTTACCAAAGCAATTTGAGGCGGGCACCTCAGGCGAGCTTGTTCTCACCATCTGAGCGCGCGAATGCCAACCTTTAGTCAGGTTTAGAACAGGCGACATCATTCGATAGAGAATACTGAAACCTGTCAAGTGTGGCTGCGCTGGCTTTAGGTTCCGTGTGATTGGTCGATCGGATGATATGGTGGTCGTACGCGGGCTAAATATGTTTCCAACAATGGTTGCAGCGGTTGTGACCAGTTTCAAAGAAATGTCAGGTGATTATCGGATCGTGTTGATCGCCCCCGCCTACGATGATGTTGCCTCGTACACGCAGAGCTGGCCGAAGGAATTCAGGACGACGATAACACACTGTCGTTGCGTTTAGAAAAACGCTTTAAGCAAGAGTTAGGGGCGACGATCCGCGTGAAAACGGTCCCCTACGGCACGTTCCCGCGAACAGAAGGTAAAACCAAACGTGTGATCAGGAGTTATGAATGACGCGCTATAACTATGAAACCATTTGCTCAGAAATCACGGCAGACGGGGTCAGGACGATTTCACTGAACCGACCGCATGCGATGAATGCGATGAACCGTCAACTGATCAACGAGGTTTCAGTAGCATTTGATGACGCAAATCGAGACCCCGAAACGCGTGCTATTATATTCACGGGTGAAAGGCGCGCATTTTGTGCTGGTGATACCGGCATGAGCATGTGCACCCGGAGACCGAAGAAGAAGCACGTGCAGTCGTTGAGCAATTCAACGAGCTATGTCAATTGTAATGGGTAAAGCCAGTTGTCGGTGCAATAAATGGTTGGGCAGTCGGTGGCGGATTCTGAATGGGCAATCAATTGTGATTTTCCGATCTGGGCGGAAAGCGCTAAGGCATTCTTCCCTGAGGTTTCACTCAACCTCTTCGTTACGGGTGCAGTAACCTCTATCCTACCCAGCATTGTCGGTCCGGTTAAGGCGCGGGAGATGCTCTTTTTAGGAAATCGTTATTCTGCGACTGAATTGAGAGAGATCGGTGTTGCTTGGAAGGTAGTTCCAGATGATGAACTCTTGCGTGAAGCAGAAGTTGTCGCATCGCAACTTGCTGCACTGCCCACGCTTTCAACTCGGGCGATGAAAAGGGTACTTAATCAAGCAATCGCTGGAGGATTACAGCAAGCGTTGAACCTGGAAACAGAAGCTACTGTCGCTGGTTTCCTCGATCCTGAAACTACAAGACTTTTAAAGGACTTTTAGAAACATCGCATGACAGTAAATCGTTGGAAATCAGTGGTTTAACC
>JAYQLI010000035.1:0-1077500 GCA_038143065.1 Rhodospirillales bacterium
TTGCATCCGCCGAACAGGTGAGGCCGGATGCAGCGTATTATGACCAAAATTTGTTGGGCAAGTGTATTTTTGGTTTCTCGGAACGCCGGAATGAACGAGTAAAAATCTTTTTTAAGTCAAAGACTGAGGCCCGGATTTCTAACAGAGACATATTTAGATAACAAATGCGAAGTATCGCTGTCGAATGGGAACATGAAAAATAAATTGGGGCTCTGGTGATGCCACGTACTTTCTTTAGTTGCCATTGAAAACGGTCAGAGAGTTTTGCGTTTGACGTAAAAAAAGCGCCTAGATAAGCCATCAGACGAAATATATCTCGGGGATCGCAAGACAAAATGGGCTCACTAGCGAGTCGCCTTGATCCTCTTCCCAGTAGTAGCTGTTAGGCCTGCAGTCAAAACACCTTCTTCAAAAAATGGGGTGGTTAATATCGATAAAGATGAGATTGCAGCACTTGAGAAGAAGCTAGCAGCATTAAAACAGAAGTCTGCACGTAAGGAAGAGTATCAAAAGATGCGCAGCCTGCTGGATCAGAAGCTTAAGGAGGTGCAGGCTCAGATTCAGATGTTGGAGCAAGAGTACAAAGACGTATTGAACTGATTGCTCTGTGTTTAATGGCCCGCATGTTGAGCTTTGTTGTTTGATCATGCGGGCATCATTTTTTAAGAAAACTCACTTAAAGCACCAAAAACTCAAGCATCTTACTTGGGGATGTGATATTATATAAGTGTACTTAGTATGGGGATGATAGACGGATATATAGGAGTTAAGAGGTAATAAGACCTCAATTCTAATAACCATCATATCTATAAATAAATAAGGTCAATTAGCTTATGACAGATTGGAGAAGTAAACGGTATTTAAGGTTCTATTCCATTACAGATCAGATTGTAGATGAGTTACAAAATCATATCTGGATTAAGACAGAACGGGCTAAGAGACGTTTAAAGGGTAGTGATTTAGATGCTCTTAAATACTCTGTTGAGACTTTAATTAGGGATAGTGTTTCAATCGTATATCAGCGTCGTAAAAGTTGGCACTGGTAAGCATTCAAGTAAAAATAAGAATGCTTATGTTGAAGAAGGTACAGATCCCTTAATCACCTATCGTATTCATATTGAACTGCGTATCACGGTCTCATTGAATTGGGGTATTTAATAGAAACGGAAAAGGGCTTTCATGACCGCAAAGGTCGTATGATGAACCTCCTTTTAAGCAAGCTCACACGCTATCAAGCTACCGATAAGCTCATTCAATTATTTACTGCTGAAGAACAAAGAGTACTCGCAGCTATAATCCCTTCGGCACGTGATCCTAATCCTATCAGAATAAGAGTAAGGGTAAGGGTAGGGGATTCTGAGACTAGAAGACAAACCTTACCAACCCCTGACACAGCAAATGTCAGGCGTTTGCGTTCTAATCTGCAACGCATAAACACAGCCATTCAAAGTTATTGATTGATCTTGCATTAGAAGATGATTTTCTTGCGGAACAACTTTTAGCCTTAGGCAGTTCCGACAATCGTGATGTTCGGTTCGCATGAACCAACGTAATCTCTATCGTGTCTTCAACGATCCAACTCTTAAAACAGGTGGAAGGTTTATGGTGGTTGGTGGCAGAATATTCCGAAAGGACTGGTCGATATTTGGTTATAGATGGCAAACGCACCATCGAGCTTGATTATGCCAATCAACACCCAACCATTCTGTATCTTAAAGAAGGTCTAGAGCCACCAATAGATGGATATTCAGGTGTCTTAGGACCGATCGAAGGCCATGCAGACAGCGCTGTAAGATCAATGGTTAAATCCGCCTTTAACGCAATGTTGAATGCAGATCATCGTCTTAAACAAGCACCTAAAAGTGTTAAGCCAGCACGCTTTGGGCTACAGGCGGCGTGAGGTATCAGACGCAATAGAAGCCTTTCATCAACCCATTGCTAAGCACTTCTATACTGGTATTGGTTTACGTCTTCGCGTAAGGATTGGCGACACGCGCTGAACGGGTGTTAGCTCACCTTCGCTAAACATGAAGACCGTATTCCGATCCTTCCATTACACGACAGCTTTATCTTGCATTGGGGATATGAAGACATGCTGCGTCGATGGCAGAAGCATTTGAAAAGGTTGTAGGTGGTCCACCCAAAATCAGTATGGATACATATCTAGCTCCAACTGCTTCTGATGATTTTATGGATCTAAGCTTAGATGAATCTCTAACCGCCACATAGTGCATGAATGGCGATTACGAGAGTTTAAAAATCTTTAAGAATATTAGGCATTAGAGATCTGCAATTTACTGACGTAAGTAGCGGTTGGTCCTACTTATATTGAGAAAAACATTTGGCTGTCGTGGACATTGCATTTTTTTTTTATTTAACTAAACGGATTGTGGATGACCCGCGGTCGCTTGGGCTGTGGTGTCTTCAGACGTTCAGATATTGTAACGATACCCTGCGTAAATGGCGTTAAAATCGTCTCTTCCTCAGGACCGGCGACCTTCCCTGAAAATCTGTGCTGTTGAGCATGAAACGTTTATCCACGTTCCATGTTCTCGGATCATTTCAAGCTAAAATCTTGTATAATCGGAAGGAAAAAGAGCCGATGCGTACCGAAGGACTAGTAAAATTTTTTAATGTCACAAAAGGCTTTGGCTTTATTGAGCCAACCAATGGACAGAAGGATGTGTTTGTCCATATTTCAGGAAGTCGAGCGTTCTGGAATTCAAGCAAATCTTAAAGAAGGCGACGGTAAGCTTTGGTGTTGAAGCTGATAAACGCGGTCGCTCCAACGCAACTAAGCTTCAGATCTCTGCTTAAAAAAGCGAATATGACCACCTACTTCTGAGCTAAAGAGATTTACCTCAGAAGTAGGTTTTTCCAATAACATTTCACTTTAAATAAGTTCGCTATTCTGAATAGGAACCAGCATCGGGTTAACACCCAATGCCAGCTCCATGTAACCGACTTTCGTTACGACTTACTGAGGAGGTCTACCAGCTTTATTACATCCGCTGCTTCAGTGCGGGCTAATGGGCCATCACTGTAAGACAGTTGTACAATTTTATTATTTGGATCTAACAGAAATTCCATGGTTGTGAGAACTGACGTGTGGCTTGCCAGTAGCCACCTAAGCTTTCAATCAACTCCTGATTGACACCAAAGCCTAAGGGCAAACCAATATTTGTTGCCATCTCAGCCGCTTTATCTTGCGGGTCTGAGCTTGCAGCAACAACTCTATATTTATTTTTAAGTTCTTCTTTGATAGCTCTGAAGCCGTCCAACTGACGTCGACAGAACGATCACCAATTTCCTCTAAAGAAAATTATTACTTTCCAGCCATCACCCATATCAGAAGGCAAATGCATTGTATTGCCATCTGATAAGGTAATAGAGGTATTTGGAAATATTTGGCCTCGCCGCCAATCTATTCGCCATATCTAATTTCAAATTAAGTTTTAAAAGACTAGCACTAATTTATGCGAAAATAATGCTCAATTATCGCAGCAAACACTAGATAAATAGCAAGATCTAATTCCGCAATCCAAATAAAAATGATTCAATAAATTATTAACAACGTATCCCTACTAACAACTAAGGATAAGTAAAATGCGTGATATGTATAAATGGTAATGGATGGGGACCATAATCCACTGTCTGCTCTTCCACGTGCTCAGCGATTTCAGATTATGGTGTTTCAGTTTAATGTGGACCTCCGTGTTTGTGATGGCAGGCGCTTGGGTGTTCTATGGAGAACTCTTAATCTTGCATTTCTGCTTGCGTCTGGAGTTCTTATCACAGGTTTGACTTTTAGAAGTGCACGGCAGCTTACTCCTACCGAGATCAGCGCAGACAAGATGGTACGGCGCGGTACGACGATGTTTGGGGTGCAAACTGATCTTGCAAAGGTAGGGGCAAACCGATTAACGCAATGCCCTGAAGCGCGCACACTAGCAACCCAATTAAACACACGCCATTAACACCTGGCAAGAGGTTAAGGAAAAAATGCAACACAAACTGGTTACTAACCCTGTAGCTTAGTGTGTGAACCAGCCCGACAATGTTCCGGCATAAGGTACTGGCCCATGCATACCCGACCCATACGTACCCATACAGACAATCCCTTACGTCATAGCCATTAGGGCACACCACACGAACTTACTTGCTAATGGGTAGTGAACCTTAAAAACTTAGATAGTGTCTAGCTCCAAGTGCTCCACACATGGCGTTCATACATAGTTTCAACCTTTAGGGTACGCACTTCAGTGCAAAGGACATTTGTCACGACATAACGGGGTTCTTGTGGGGTAGACAAAACGGTAGACAATTTACGTGTAGATTTATCAAACCTGTGTTAGGTTAAGTTATTGATTATGTTACAGGCATGGTTGGGTTCGGCTCATCTTTGATGAGCTACATCCCCTACCTCCGCCATAAATTGGCGATAACCATTTGATTTGTACAAAGAGTGTGAACCAAATGGATTGCGCTGGCACACGTCTCTATTTGCCTGGGCAGTTAAATCTAAATCAATCAGATTCATTTCTTAGGTATTAGGATAAATATTTACCTATGAGAGGCGTAGGTATTAACCAAAATCACACCGCCAATAATGAGTAAAAGACCTAATGACACGCCAGTCCAATGACTGGTGGAAGATGAAGTATCCGAAAATTGTAATTAAGAAAATGCCAAGCCCAGACCACGTGGCATAGACTACCGCGATTGGTAAGGTGTTTAGTGCGAGAGTTAAAAAGTAGAACGCTGCTGAGTAACAAGCTATCAATGCGACCGTTGGCATCAAACGCGTAAAATTTTGACAAACTGGTAATAACAGAGTGCCAGAAACTTCAAAAATAATAGCTATGAACAAATACAGATATTGCAAATCTCAAGCTTTCTGGAGTGACGGATTAGGGCAAAAGAGTTGAGAGTAGTTTTTCATACTTTAATTAATGGAAAGACTAAAACGCTAGAACGTCTGTTTTGCTGATGGAGAGGATGACCAAAAGTGTTTCAAAAAATTTTTATAAAGAAAGAACTATGAATAGACAGAGCATTAAGACTAATAGTCGCTAACGAGAGGCTAAGGGACAATCTTTAGAAACTTAATTTAAACCTTCCCTTGTTTTTGATCTTTTAACGTTTGCAAAATAGACAATTTGAGTAGGCTCATTTTACGATAAAAATTTTTGTAACGTGACACAAACGATCGATATACACCGTATTTAAAATAAACAACGTCTTCAGTCATTGTTCTCCCGCGAAAATCCACCTTCTGTTGCCATTTACAAAGACTTTCATGAAGCCATCAGATTTGGTCACTTGGCATGCACTTCAATTCTATTCCACTTACCCAACAGCTCTTCATCAGCGATCAGTTTTATAGGTATACGCGAGTGACCAAAATTTTCGTCGAACCAATAACCACCTACACTGTTTTGAAACATAAAAGCGGGTGGGCCCCTCAATTGATGAATTTGACCTAGTGCTAGTTTTGTTGGTAATTTTTTTTGTAAAGTCTCTGGCACAAAGATCGACCACCCATACCAATTTATAGTGGCTTGGAAACCGTCTTTTGGTCCTGATAACTCTGAACGTTCTCTATCACTTCTACAGTCGCTCCACTGGCTGCTAGAGCCAAATCACCTGCTCGCACTTCAAACCGTTCGACAACTCTACTCCGCTTCTTCCTGTAAAATCTTTGACTACAGAGTAACCATAACTTTTGTTATTTAATGAGCGCTTAAAAGGGCCAAAAGATCCACGATCCAATGTTTGGCAACTGGCCAATGCAAAACTGGCTATCGATATTAAAACTAAAAATATGCGCATTTGTTTTATTTTTAATACTTTGAACCAGTAAAAAAATTGGCATCTGGAAAATATTTAAACATATCGAGCAATAAGAAAGAGCGAATTACGCCTAAAGACGTTGGTTCTGTAATCTTATTCATCCATTCATGGAGAGGGTAAGTCGTAGCCAGCTCCGTAAGAGTGTTGATAACGGCAGTCGTCCAGCCACCTATCTGATCAATCATTTGATGGACATTGTACTGCTCTCAGCCTGTCTCTGAGTGAAGTGTCTGAATGAGTGGACGACACAGCCTTCTGGTACTCTAGGCTTCAAGCACTTGTTGAGCATACCCATTTGATCTGCACAAAGACGTGAACAGGATCGATTGCGAAGTTATGTTATGCAGGCTCAACTTCTGATATTCACGATATAAAAATGAATTAGATAACAACCTCTCAACAATATTTGGTGCTTTCCAAGAATGACTGGAAAACATCTACGAGAACCTAAAGCAACTTGGTGGTTCCAGTGATATTCCTTCAAGCCCTGATCAGGCCGAACTTGAGCGGGTTAAAATCCGCAATCAGGTGTTTTGTATAACGTTCGTTTTACAGCTCCGGATTCCATCGCTTTGTCCGATCCCAACCTGCTCTTCATCATCGATTATGTGCCTAATGAATGGTTATAGAGAGTGACCAAAATTTATCTGGACATCCTTCGTAAATGGGGTGTGCATTTCATGAAGATAACCATATCGATTGCACTAGATTTTCTCTCACCAAACATTGGTGGGTATTGGTATCCGCGTGAGGATTCCAATTGATGAAATTGACCAGGAGTGCTAGAGGGTGTTTGTTGGGAAAACTATTTGGAAGAAAGTCTCAATGGATGGCCAGAACAAAGATCGACCACCTGTATGTTCCAATAGATAAATATTTACCTATGAGAGGCGTAGGTATTAACCAAAATCACACCACCAATAATGAGTAAAAGACCTAAAATGACACGCCAGTCCAATGACTGGTGGAAGATGAAGTATCAAAAATTGTAATTAAGAAAATGCCAAGCCCAGACCACGTGGCATAGACTACCGCGATTGGTAAGGTGTTTAGTGCAGAGAGTTAAAAAGTAGAACGCTGCTGAGTAACAACTATCAATGCGACCGTTGGCATCAAACGCGTAAAATTTTGACAAACTGGTAATAACAGAGTGCCAGAAACTTCAAAAATAATAGCTATGAACAAATACAGATATTGCAAATCTCAAGCTTTCTGGAGTTACGGATTAGGGCAAAAGAGTTGAGAGTAGTTTTTCATACTTTAATTAATGGAAAGACTAGAACGCTAGAACGTCTGTTTTGCTGATGGAGAGGATGACCAAAAGTGCTTCAAAAAATTTTATAAAGAAAGGGCTTGAATGGTTTGGCGTTATCACGGCAATCATCTACTCAATGTTGGTTGCTTCAATACAGGATTTGAGGTTTTTGGTTTTGCCTTGCTTTTCATCTCTGCTTTAGCAATTGGCCTATGGGCCATACTTTGCCACCATTATGGTATTTTACTTCTGCAGTTTTTTTATGCCACCGCTGGTATAGTTGGGGTCTGGCGATGGTTTTGATCGATTGAAGTTTTCAGTATCTGGAAAAACAATTTCAAAAAGGTAGGTGCACCTAACACATTAGAAGGCGTCTATTTGGAAATCTTCTTCATCCATTCATGAAGTACGGGCAAGTCGTATCAGCTCCGTAGGAATGGCCGATACCGGCAGTCGTCCAACCACCAATACGATCGACAATATCAAACGGACACTGAACAGCTCTAAGCCTGTCACGCATACTGTGTCTGAAGGAATGTACTACGCAGTCTTTAGGGACACGTGTTCTTAGCCATTTATTGAGTGCAGCACTGGCATGGTTTGAATTAGCACGTATGCCGTCATTGTAGCGACTGAATGCATACGGGCCGTTTGAGTTATTCACTATGCGGTGTGCTGCCCACAATGACATTCCAACTAATGGAACAGTACGTGTACTGGATGCTGTCTTTAATGGTCTCCAGTCATGCTGTTGGATCACAACATGCGGAATATCTGCATGAATACATATGTCTGTAATGAGTAAAGCCAACTGCTTCAGCTAATCTAAGACCACTATCTGATAGGAAAGCTATTAACCAACGCAGATCATCATCAATTGTCTGACATTCATTCTGTACGGAACGAATGGTTTCAATTGGGATAGGCTGTCTTCTTCACGTACATCATCCTTTTTAGGAAGAAAGGTGCCTCTAAAGACATTGGGGCAAGGGAGTCCGTGTTCAGTGATCGACAATTGCATAATTGCCTTAATCACAGAAAACACACGCTTAACGGAACTACTGGTTAAGCCTCTAGAGAATAAAGCATCACGAAAGCGTGAAGCATCTAATTGCGTGTATGTATCAATGCGACGGTCATTCAATTCAGCAACGGCATACTCAATTGTACGTCTAGCTGCTGTTTCGTATTGGGACGAACGTCCATCGCCTTTAAGCCTTAGATACGTATCAAGCGCTTCAGTTAAGGTTGGTGCATCTGTCGTTGAGGGAACATTTTCTTCAAACGAATGCCCTAACCCCAAATGCCTTAATCGAATCCCTGACCAAACGCTCTCAAGCTGGTCTGACCACACCAAAGCTGTCTTTGAGGCTTTTACGCGCGATTTAGTTCTTAACGATCGAACAATGCGACTCTGTTTGTAATACCCACGCACATGCCGACTGAAGTACCAAACACCGCGTTTTTGAAAGAGGTATGAATCACCAGCTTTGTCTACCATTTTGTCTACCGCAATCCCGAAAAGTCACGAAATTGCGTTGCAGATCAAATGGTTATGCTCAAAAGTTGGAGCGGGTAGGGAGAATCGAACCCCCGCGTTCAGCTTGGGAAGCTAACAGGCTACCATTACATCATACCCGCGTAAGTCCAATATCGCTTGCTGAGTGTCGGGCTGCAAGATGTTTCTTTTAAACTGCTGAGCGTTTTCAAAATCATAATTTTGGCCAGCTCAGTTTTATTGATACAACTGCAGAATCGAACGCAAGCATCAAGAGGTTGTGTGGTTCCCTAAATGCCTGAATTAAGTACTCTCGGGGCTGTGAGGCTCAACAATTTAAAATTCCAAGATCCATACACTACAGCTGATGGTTCCACTCGTGCTGCCGTCTCTTTGAAGCACCTGGAAACATTGTGGTTTAACACTGGAACTTTGTGCAATCTCGCTTGCGAAAATTGCTATATTGAATCCTCGCCAACCAACGATCGGCTCGAGTATCTGTCGCTCACTGATGTTAAGTTAAAGTTGGATGAAATTCGAGCGCTTAAGCTAAAAGACTCGAGAAATTGGTTTTACGGGCGGTGAGCCTTTTATGAATCCCGAAATCATATCCATGCTGGGTATATCGCTGGATAGGGGTTTTGACGTACTGCTGCTGACGAATGCGATGCGGCCAATGCAAAAACATCAGCAAGTACTTAAGGGCCTGATTGCGGCTTATGAAAGATTGTTTTTTCGCGTATCTCTCGATCACTACAGTGTCGAACTGCATGAGAGGGAACGAGGAAAAAATTCTTGGGACCCCACGATACGTGGACTCAAATGGCTGTCTGCTGTTGGAGCAAAATTAAGCATAGCAGGGCGGATGTGTTGGGGAGAAGATGAACAGAAAACGAGAGAAGGCTTTGGGCGCCTTTTCAGTGAGCTTGGTATTTCAATTGATCCGATGGACCCATCGTCTCTTGTCCTGTTTCCTGAAATGGAAATTTCCAGAGATGTTCCAGAAATTACGGACGCCTGTTGGAATATTTTGGGAAAGTCTCCAGAGCAAGTGATGTGCTCTAACTCCCGGATGGTTGTGAAGAGAAAGGGGAAGCTGCAAGCACAGTAGCTTGCACACTGCTCCCCTACGACGACGCGTTTGTGCTCGGAGAAACATTGGCTGGTTCGAATGGACCTGTGCAGTTGAACCATCCATATTGTGCCCAGTTTTGTGTCCTAGGGGGCTTCCTGTTCGGCTTGACTAGACGAAAGTCATTGAACTGGGTTTCATTGACCGAAAGATCCAAAACGGAGATTTAAGATATGCCAATGAAGGCTTTTGACAGTGGGAGTTTTCACGCTGCGCCTTTGGATCGTGCCAATGTGGACACAGACCAACTCATTCCTGCACGATTTTTGAAACGACCGCGAGATGAACGTTATTCTAGTTATCTGTTTTATGATGTTCGGAGAACAAATTCAGGTGATATGGATCCCGATTTTGTCTTAAATCGTGAACCGTGGGATAATTCAGAGATACTGATTGCCGACCGTAATTTTGGATGCGGCTCTAGCCGTGAAGCAGCGGTGTACGTATTGTTAGATTCTGGTTTCAGGGCAGTCATAGCACCAAGTTTTGGAGACATTTTTTACTCAAATTCCATGAAAAATGGTTTTTTGCCGATTAGATTATCTACCGAAATCTGCTCAACTTTGAGAGAAAGTTTGAGAGCTGGTCAGGGAGGTAAAATTTCCATTGATTTGGGGGCTCAAACTGTTTCCTGCCCACAAGGTGAAAAGTATCACTTCGAAATTTCTGCATTCCATAAGCACTGCCTCTTGGAAGGCCTTGATGATATAGGTTTTACGCTTGCCCAGAAGTCAAAAATTGATCTTTCAGATCTCAAGCGTGATAAAAATATGCCCTGGTTTAAGCCATCAACTGCAGTATGACCGTATTTTCAGATTCAAATTTTAAGGACCATGAACAAGTCCTTTTTGTTTCGGACATAGATTCTGGACTAAAGGCTATAATTGCTATCCATTCGACCAAGCTCGGGCCCGCACATGGGGGTGCCGTTTTTGGGATTACCGCTCAGACGCTGATGCTCTTGCTGATGTACTTCGTCTTTCGCGTGGAATGACGTATAAATCAGCACTTGCCCGGCTTCCTCTAGGTGGAGGTAAGTGCGTTGTTCTTGGTGAAGCTTCGACGGTTAAGACCCCCGCACTTCTTCGGGCTTTGGGTAGGGCTATTGAACAGCTTGATGGGCGTTATATCACAGCAGAAGATATTGGCGTAAAGCCTGCTGACTTGCGCTTTGTGGCAGAGGAAACTGAATATGTCGCTGGTTTGCCAGAACGGTCTGGTGACCCTTCGCCGATAACCGCTCTTGGTGTTTTTGAAGGGATTAAAACAGCCGTACGATTTCGTCTTGGCGCGGACTATCTTGCTGGAGTTACTGTTGCAATTCAGGGACTTGGTGCTGTTGGGAGAGCTTTGGCTAATCAGTTGCAAGTGGCTGGTGCTAGAATAATTGTTGCTGACATAAACGAGATGGCAGTCGCTTCTGCTATAAGAGATCTAGGTGCTGAGGCAGTGTCGGTTGATGAAATATATAATGTTAATGCTGATGTATTCGCGCCATGCGCACTTGGCGCCGTCCTTCAAGACGAAACAATTCCCCAACTCAAGGTAAGTGTAATAGCTGGTTCTGCTAATAACCAACTTGCTACCGCTGATCACGGTAAATTAATTCGAGACAGAGGTATCCTTTATGCTCCCGATTATGCGATCAACGCTGGTGGAATTATAAATATAGCCTTCGAAGATAGAGCGACGGGGACTTATGATCGAGTTGGAGCTCTTGCTGCTGTTGGAAGAATAGAAGCTACTTTAGAAGAAATCTTTACCCGGGCTGAAAATGACGGGCGAGCTACCAATGAAATCGCCGATGAGATGGCAGAAGAACTTCTCGCACAGGCGACAGAGTAATTAAGAACAGTTGAAGGAGATCATCCTAAAATGACTTCGATATCACCTCTCTCTGAATTCGTTATAGTTGAACTTGGTCATAACGTTGCGGGGCCCGTAGGAGGCCAAATTTTGGCTGAGTTAGGGGCAAGGGTTATCAAGGTTGAGGACCCTGAAAGGGGTGACGCTGCGCGCCATTGGCCTCCGGTTAAAGATGATAGCAGCGTTGTCTATCAAGCTCTTAACCGCTCTAAGGATGGGGTAACTGTTGACTTTACTGACCCCAACCAACTTTGTGATTTGAAAAAACTGATTTTCGAACACGCAGATGCTGTTATACAAAATTTGAGGCCCGGGGTTGTAGAGAAATTTGGTCTAGACGCTGATACTCTTAGAAGTGAAAAACCAGCTCTTATTTATTGCAATATTGGTGCTTATGGAGCGGTTGGGCCAATGGCTGGTAAGCCAGGTTATGATGTGTTGATGCAGGGTTATGGCGGATTGATGAGTGTTCAGGGTGAGCCTGGTGGACCACCAATGCGCGCTGGCGCCTCTATAAATGATATTGGTACAGGGATGTGGGCTGCAATATCAATTCAGGCAGCTTTGTTAGAGCGCGCTCGAACTGGGGGAAGGTGGTGTTATAGATCTGTCGTTGTATGAGACGGCCCTGAGCTGGATATCAATTCACCTTGCTTCTTATATGGCAACAGGTAAGGCTGAAGGTAAGCAGGGCTCTGGCAACGCCTATATTACGCCGTATCAGGCATTTCGAGCTAGAGATGGTCATCTCATGATAGGAGCAGCAAACGACGCATTGTTTGCTAAAGCGGCCGCGGTACTTGGTCGACCCGATTGGTCTGAGGGCCCAAAATTTTCGAAAAATGCAGATCGTGTGGCTAGACGAGCTGACTTGGTGCCAATGATTGAGGCAGAACTTGCTAGAGATGATGTCCTGTCATGGGTGGCTAAATTCGACGCTGTAGGGGTACCAGCGTGTCCAATTCGCAACGTTGAGGAGGTTGCAAATTGTCCACAGACAGCAGCACTTGGCCTGGCTCAAACATCACCCGATGATCAATCACTCCGCCTCTTAGGTCTTCCGCTTTCTATCAATGGAACTAGACCCCCTATGCGTAAATCTCCTCCAACGCTAGGGCGCGATAATAAAAATATCTTTGGGCGCGACTGAGAATTTATGGGCAACCTTGCGGCTGTAATACTTAGGCGCTATGTCGCGCGCCTCGCGCAACGGAGTGTAGCTCAGCCTGGTAGAGCACTGTCGTCGGGAGGCAGGGGCCGCAGGTTCAAATCTTGCCACTCCGACCATTGTTGACAGGATTTACTAGCTAACTTTTGCCCGTTTACAGTTATTTGCCGCTCATATTTGTCTAGAATGTTGTCAAAGATCGGATTTTCGGGGGTCTTAAACCGATTACCATCTTTACGTAGGCCTCCGTTGGCGGCATTGTGCGGCCCTGGAATCAGCGCTGTGTCTCAGGGCCAGCCTCTTCAAATGAATCGAAACGTGTGACGGAAGCAGGATCTTATGATTGATCTTATGAAAATTGCTCGTACGGAAGCCGATGGTGGTGACCTTCTGGGCGAACTTGGTAATCTTTTTGAGCCGGCGGATGTGCGGCCTGATGGCTATCCAGATGCTATAATCTGGAAGGGTGGAAACCATAATGGTAAAGCTGAGCCTGTTGCTCACTCATTAACGGATGCATATGCCCTACTTGGGACAATTGCTGCGATAGATATATTGCAATTGCCGTTCTATGCAGTCCCAATGTGGTCTCAGATCCGTCATGATAAGAAGCTAGAGCCTCTGGCTTGGTTTGGGAACATGCCTGTCACCTCGATCAAATGGTCGACGGCCGGTGATGCATACGTCAATGACGGCAACGGCGGAAAAGTTGTTGTTATGGGTAAGTCTGGTAATGCACCTTTGCGTACGCAAGCTGGTGTGTACTGCAACGTACGCCCATACGGGCCGATTACCGCTGTACGCTGTATGCCCTGCCTTCCTTATTCTCAGGATAGAGCTAAGTTCAACGTTGATCCAAAGTCAGGGATCGTCCACTCAGAGATGAATTCTCCAGGTGTTCAAATGGCATATGCAAACCGTCTTTTCTTAAAGATGGTAAACGATACTGGCCGCGTTGGCCGCGTTGCAATGAAACCAACCCAGGCTATGGAAGATGGTATCAACGCTGGTTTGCACTCCTTCATGTTGTCTAAAACTAAAATGGATGTTGGTCGAAAGTATGCAGTCGACCCATATGTAGAGCATAAGGATCGTATTGACGCGATTGTGGCTCTCCTACCTGATGGCTTTTTCGATGGTATGGACCAGTGGACAGGCAAAATTGAGCAACATATCTCCGATACCAATTACGGGATCTTGATTTGGGATTTGATCAATAAGCAAGACACAATTGTTCTTGCTACTGACCTGGACGGTGACAGATTAACTGATCTTATGGCTGATATCTCAGATCCGTTACGTGCGTTCGGAGACATGGTTCTAAAGCATGTTGGAAACGACAAGCGGATGAGTAATCTATGGAGCGATATGGGTTACACTACCGGTAATGGTCGTGACATGACTAGTGTCATGCATCGCATGTCTGGCCCACCCATTCATGAGCAGACTTTAGGGTCAGCCGATGCCATGTTGCTCAGGCTTTTAGATGGTGATGAGAGCATGGGAGGCACAAAGCAGCCCTATGACCCTCGAATTCACTTCGTACTAATCCGTGATGCATATCTAGATGCAAACCCTGGTAATGCAGCTGTTAAAGCTTATCTCGACGATGCATTGGCAAAGTTTGATAAAATTTACACTGATACCAGGCCGGGTTTCTTAGAGGGATATAAGCAGCTTAAGGAAGCAATAACTCCTTGGGGTGCTTAAGACACTAAGTATTACTCACTTGTTATCCGCTCGAGGTAAATTGCCTCGGGCGGATTTTTTTTAGGTAATAAAAAATTCAGGCTCCTGTTCCTGCAGGCCTCCGTTTAAAGATGACGCCAGTGGTTTGACCAAGAGCTACTCCACCTATGACCATTGCGGCTCCAAAAATTTGCATTGGCGCCAGAAAATCATCAAGAAAAATGGCTGAAAACGCAGCGCCGAATACTGGCGATAGATAAAGATAGAGAACCATTTTGGGAGGCCAAGACGGCCAAGTCCCCCAGACCATGCAGCATTGCCAAGGCATCCAACGATTAACGCTAAGTGTAAAAATCCAAGACCTACTTCTAAATCGATCTGGCCCCAAGAACCATCGGTAATACCAGGCCAAGCTAGAGGTAATAGGAGCAATGCTCCGAAAATTGCTGCCCAACCGGTTGTTGTCCATGCTCCTAGTCGTACTACGTAAGGCCTGGAGAGAAGTCCAAAGAGTGCCCAGACTGCTGCAATCATAACGAAAAGTATATCGCCGATAGTGGAGCTGGTGATGCTGGTACTCAGAGGATTGAATCCATTATTTACCACTAAATATACCCCGGCGAATGCTACTACAGCACCCACCCAGATTAGTTTGCCAACACTTTGTCCCGCGAGCCGAGAGAAGATTGCACCAAATATTGGAGTTGTAGCTATCAAAATTACAGCTTTTGAAGGGGTCGTGTATTGAAGTGCAATACCCCAAACTCCCTGAAATATCCCGTAGCCAAGTAAGCCTAAACACCCAAGAGCTAATGCGTCTTTTGCCGATACTCTTACGCGTTGGCCAAACCCTTTTGCCAATAGAAGCATCAAAGATCCAGCAATTAGATATCTTAAGCAGGAAAAAGAAAGTGGATCGACCGTGCTGACAACTTGTTTGCCAACCGGATAGGCACTTCCAAAAGTAATGGCCACGAACAGCCCCATTAAGTGACCAGATAATTGTCCCTGAACAAAGTGGCTTTGCTTTTCTGACAAGGGTGCTGCACCAATTCGATAAAGACCTGATTATGGCTAGTTTGATCTCCAACCACTGGCGCTGCAAGAGTTGCTTTACGACAACTCGAATTGCTTTACGTTAGTTTTTTCAAATCCCGTTCATTTGTATTGGTTTTATCCATGCTTTTGCGTTTAGCTCCATTTATTTTTGTGTTGATTTGGAGTGGTGCATTTGTTGCTGCGCGAGGTGGTCTGCCAGATTTTACGCCTTGGGCCATTTTGACGTGCCGGTTTTTTGTAGCCGCTATGCTACTTGCTGCGCTTGCCTTGCTAATTAAAGAGAATGAGCCTGATTGGCGAGCTTACAAAGAACGTTGGGTGGGAGTTGTTGGTGCTGGCATCCTAATGAATGGGCTATATTTAGGCTTGTTTTTTACTGCAATGCTTGAGCTCCCAGCAGCAAACGTTGCTCTTATTGGATCTTTGACACCATTGCTTACAGCAGCGCTCTCGGGCCCGATTTTAGGCGAGCATTTTAAGCCATCGCAGTGGGTAGGTTTTGTGCTTGGAATTATTGGTGTCTCTTTTGTGGTCGGTATCGACTACCTAACCCTAGACGCCGGCACTGGAATAATGGCTGCGTTAGTTGGCGTGGTGTCGTTAACTCTAGGCACGCTTTGGCACGCCCGTGTAGCTCGAGGGCTACCTTTGTTGGCTACAAATTCCTTTGCAGATGGCTGCCTCTGCAGTCTTTTGTTTTTTTATAATGCTGGTGGCAGAAGAACCTAGGATTGAATTTACTCAAGCAAGTATCATTGCTTTTGCTTACCTAACTGTTGGTGTTTCGTTAGGGGCAATGGGACTTTATCTTCTAATGTTGCGCCATGGTGCAGCCGGCAAGGTTGCAGCGAATTTCTATCTTACCCCAGGTACAGCGGCTGTACTTGCTTTTATCATCTTAGGAGAGACCCTTGCTTGGGAGGCGCTGGTTGGGCTTTTCGCTGCCACGCTAGGTGTTTGGCTTGTCCAGAAGCCAAGTTTCTTGAAAGACAATTCACGGTCATAGCGATAAAATCGGACAAAACCATAAGGTGTCAGGAGGAAAGAATGACGATTATTGATAGCCAAATTCATGCATACGAAGCGAATACTCCCGCACGTCCTTGGAACACAGTGCCCAATTGGCCGCCACACGTAACTGGTGATGAGATGGTCCAGGCAATGGATGCTGTTGGAGTGGACGGAGCAATATTTGTATCGGCCTTTTCGCTTTATAGGTTCGACGCTAGCTATGCTGTCGAGGTCCAAAAACAGCATCCAAATAAGTTTGCTTTGGTTAAGCCGGTAGATACCACGAAGGGCAACGTAGGTGAGGTGGTTGATGAATGGAAAAATCAGCCTGGTGCTGTAGGTATTCGGGTAATGCTGACACATGGACCTGAATTCAGTCCCGGCAATCCTGGAATGTCAGTCGCAATGCATGCCGCTGCAAAGAACGACCTTCCAGTAAACATGCTGTGTTGGGGTGAAATCGATAAAGGAATTGCGATGGTTGATAGCTATCCCAATACTCGGTTTGTTATCGACCACATTGGTATTTTGCAGCCTAGAACGCCTCCAGTGCCTGACAATCCCTGGGCTGATTTAGATGCGGTGTTGTCGCTTGCAAGCCGCAAGAATGTAGTCATAAAAATTAGTGGGGCATGTACCCTCTCAAAGGAAAGAGCGCCCAATTTCAGTGATATTTGGGATCCATTGGCCCAAATATTTGACACTTGGGGAATGGATAGATGCCTCTGGGGAACTGATTGGACCCGTGCGCATGCTGTTGTCTCTTATGAAGACGGGGTTAAACCATTCATTGAAACAACGTGCCTTTCTGATAGTGACAGAGAAATGCTAATGGGGGGTGCAGCTGCAAAGGCGTATGGTTGGTCGCCAAAATAAAAAAATTTTATTAACTTTGTCCTTGTTCCCCCAAGATCTCTGCTTGAAACGCAACTACAGCGCAGATAATTGGGGAACACAAAGCAACACCTACTCTGCTGCCACCTTTGTGCTGTTTGCCTGCCATGATTGAACAACAAGAATAGCCTGTTCTGCTATTGCATACGGTGTTCCGCCAAAGCTTACTCTAAATTGTATGGTAATTCCTTCCTAGTCGATCGGCACGAAAATTGAGTGGCGAAGTTTACCATTCAGTGCTTTCGAGAAATGTCCTTTCCCGTACGTGTCCTCAACTAAAATGACTTCGCCTGCTTCTATAATCCGTGTCTCACCATCACTGGCCTGAATAGAGACCCCAGCGTCCAGATTAATAATATATTGACGACGAGGAGCAGGATGCCATTCATAGTCATAATCGCCTGGTGTCTCTCGAAAAATAATCCCGCTGGCGGGAAAAGTCTCAGAAGTTCTTCCCCCCCGTCCTTGGTTTTTCCATTCAATTTCTATATCCCGGAAGTGGGTCTCACCATCCTCGTCGACATAAAGATTGTGAATGCGCATTCTTCTCTCCGACTAGTCCGTTGTCTTGGTCGACTGCCAAGCAACCATGCGCCACTGACCACCTTGGTTTTCCCATACATCTGTAAAGCGAACACCAAATTTGAGAGCTTTACCGCCCGAGTTCACGGATATCTGTGCCTTTCCAGTTAGCACTACAACATTATTTCCAAGTTCTTGTGCTTTAACTTCTGATGGCACTACCGATTCATAAACTGTAGCTCCAGATTTCATATTACCGATTAGACTTTCCTTCGTATCTAAGCGGGCGGAGGAATGGGTATAGATTAAGTTTTTACAGATAATTTTTTGCAGCTTTTCGGTGTCGCTCGCTGCCATTGCATCCATACGTTCTTTGTCGAGTGCTATCACTAGATCACTATTACTACTCATTACTTATACTCCTTTGTCATAACCCTTTAGTTTCTGTAATTATTTTAACCACCGTGGTTGAGGTTTCCTGCAGCTAAGTTTTGAAGTGCATCATAAATTTTTCTCTCTATCTCTATACCTTCTTTAAGACGCTTAGCTCGTTCTTGCATGCTGCGTTCTCCAGGAATTCTAATTTCAGTTATTCCGGGTTGGCGCGGTGTCGCTTTGATGGTTTCAATTCTATTTGAAACCTCGCGGCGATAATCTTCCAATGGCATGAATAGATCTGGTTTGATTGCTATAAATAAATATCCGGTCTGTGTATTTTCGGGTCTAATGCCGCCCGCTAAAGCACCGATTGCATCCATAGCTAGAGCTAGTCCAAATCCTTTATAACCTCCAGTAGAGCCACCGAACGGGAGAATGGCACCTTCCTTTGCTTCGCTGGCATTTATAGTTGGCTCACCACTTGGTCCAATGGCAACATCTTCGGGCAAGGTGGCGCCAATGCGTTCACGAAATTGTAGATCTGTCCCCATGAATGCTGAGGTTCCCATGTCAATCACCAGAGGGTTGGTTGATGTGGGAAAACCAAAGGCTATTGGGTTTGTGCCAAGTGAACGAGCAGCACCACCAAAGGGAGCTACCCATGATGGGGCAGACACAGTATGCATAGCCACCAAACCGGCTTTCGCAATCATCTCGCAATAGAGGGCACTACGTCCTGTCATCCAAGTATTTCCAAGGCATACAATCGATAGGCCGTTTGTCTCAGCGCGCTCTATTGCAATTTCAGATGCACGATAGGCAGCAACCATTCCATTTTCCCAACCCCCATCAACAAGTACAGCGGCTCCGTTGTCTTTAACGATGGTAATAGGTCTTCGGTCATCCTTAAAATGTGGGTCGTCAACTACATTCAGAAGTTTTGGTAGTCCAGAATACTCGTAACCTGATAGTGCTGCGTCCATCGCGTGTTCTGCTAGAATGCGAGCTTCATCGTGAGCATAGCCTGCACCTTTCATTGCCGCTTCCGCTAGCATTTGACCTTCTTCTGCGGTCAGTTTTACTTTTCCGTTTGATACGCTGGCCATTAGATGCCTTACCCCTTGCGCCTTGCCAAAGATGAAACCTAACGACAGGCTGCAATCCGGCATCGAAAGATTGGTTTAAATCGGCTAATTAAACCAGTCTAAAATCGTCAGTTAATTTTCAAGGTAGGTAAGTTGAGAGAAGGAGATCATGTTTGAGCGTCGTGCGGATTGGTGTGTTGGGAGCGGGCTTAATTGGGAAAAAACATATTGCAGTGCTGTTAGCTAATGAAGGCAATTATGAGCTTGTGGGTGTTGCAGATCCAGATTTAGAAGCGGCTAAGCGTGCTGCCCCTGAAGCTCAACACTTCTCTTCGTTACAAGCCCTGCTTGCCCAGGCTAAGCCAGACGGGCTTGTCATTTCTACGCCCAATCAAACTCACCTTGAGATAGGTCTAACTTGCATCAAGGCTGGATTGCCAATCCTCGTAGAGAAGCCAGTTGCTGATTCTCTTGAAGACGCTAACCGCCTAATCGATGCTGCCGAAGCAGCTGATGTTCCAATCCTTGTTGGGCATCACCGTCGACATAATCCGATAATGCAAGCGGCCGCTAGGGCAGTACATGAAGGTTCTCTCGGTCGGATTGTAAGTGCGTCTTCACTTTGGATGACGCATAAACCAAAAGGCTATCACGATCCTGCTTGGCGCAGACGCCCGGGTGGTGGCCCAATTTTGATTAATGCGATTCACGAGGTCGATAGTCTGAGAATGTTATTGGGCAATATCGCCGAAGTGCA
Organism: Rhodospirillales bacterium; assembly: GCA_038143065.1. Classification (GTDB taxonomy): domain Bacteria; phylum Pseudomonadota; class Alphaproteobacteria; order Bin95; family Bin95; genus VMCJ01. The sequence goes on from JAYQLI010000035.1 coordinate 20,168, forward strand.
GGCATTTTCTTCTAATGCCGTCCGTGGGTTTGAAGTAGAAGATACCACTGCAGCAGTATTTCGTTTCTCCTCGGGAGCTCTTGGAACCCTAACTCTATCAGACACTGCTTCATCCCCCTGGACTTGGGAGTGGACGTCTGGGGAAAATCCAGACTTCCCAAAAACCAAAGCAGATAGTTTATTCATTGCGGGAACATTAGGTAGTTTAGCGGTTCCATCTTTGTGCTTAAGAACTCATCTCGAAGGAGCCGAAAGTTGGTTGACTCCACTTTTAGAGGACAAGCTCACTTATCAAGCTCAAGATCCGTACATCCCTCAAATGAAAAATTTTGCTGATGTAATACGTCGAGATGCTGAGCCGGTTGTTTCAGGGCGTGAAGGTTTAAAAACACTAGCTGCAACTCTGGCTATAGCAGAAGCTGCTAACACGGGACGTGCGGTCAAGTTGGGATAAGGACTTCCTCGTCCTTGGGTCATCAAGAAAAGAAATTTCAGCGGTAATGGAGAAGCAAAGTGCGTGATATGACTGGTGTCGTAGTAGTCATGCCAACACCATTTGATACGGATGGAAGCATCGACGAAGCTAGTTTGGAGCGTCTTGTTAACCACTACATGAAATTAGGCGTACAGGGTCTGACTATCATGGGGGTTATGGGCGAGGGCGCTAAGCTGACAGAAGGAGAATCTAATAAATTAATGCGTCGTATCTTTGACCTAGTAAACGGTCAGATACCATTGATAGTGGGTGCCTCCAATCCTAGTGATGAGGTAGTAGTTAGCCTGGGTGAAACAGCTATGGCATTAGGTGCTGCAGGTCTGATGATTTCACCTAAATCTGGCCTACAGAATGACGATGCAGTGTTTAACTATTTTGCTAACCTTACAAATAAACTTGGTGGTCAAACACCAATATGTGTTCAGGATTATCCACCAGCCTCTGGCGTCAATGTGAGTGTTGAAGGTCTTCTAAAACTTTTTCTGAATTCGAGACAGTTGAGATGGTGAAGCTGGAGGACAATCCAGGTCTCGATAAACTGACACGATTGATTGATACCATTGAGGCACTTGCTCTTAAGCCCGCTGTGTTTGTGGGCAACAATGCCCTGTTCACGGAATTGGAATTAGCCCGTGGGGCTGCAGGGATAATGACCGGTTTTGCCTTTCCAGAAATGTTGCTGGAACTCTTCCGTCTAAGCCGGGCAAACGATTTTGAATCAGCCTCTGATCTTTATGAAACATACTTGCCGCTTATACGATATGAATCTCAGCCAATTGTTGGGCTTGCTGCGCGGAAATATGTTCTTAAACGGCAAGGATTAATTGACTCTCCTACGCTGCGCGATCCAGCTTACCCTCTAACATCTATTGATAGGGCAGAAATAGATAGGATGCTGGATCGTTTAGAACGCAGACTAGGAAAACAGGCTTAACTTGCCAGATAACCTCCATCGACGTGCAGTTCAGAGCCAGTGATGTAGCTGGCATCCTCAGATGCTAAGAACAAGCAGGCCTTAGCAACCTCATCCGCTCGGCCATTGCGTCGCATTGGTACCCGTTTAAGCATCTTTTCACGAATTACTGGATCAGCTGTTGCCCCTGATGTTCTCATCGGTGGCATCAGGCCAGGATGAACCGAATTAACCCGTATACCTTCCCGAGCATGGCGTACCGCAGCTGACTTTGTGATGGTTCGGACAGCTCCTTTAGAAGCATTGTAGCCGTGGTGAATGTTGTTTTGACCGACGTTACCAGAAATTGAAGATAGGTTGACTATGGAGCCACCCCATTTTGGGCCATAGCAGACACGCAATGTTTCATTCCATAAAAGACACCATCAACATTGACAGACATCAAGTTTCTCCAGGCTCCCTCATCAAATGGATCCTCAAAGGCACTACCAGAAATTCCAGCGTTATTGATTAGGATATCTAATTGGCCAAAAGCAGACAGGACGTCTTTGACAAAAACAGCCCAAGCATCATCGTTTGTTACATCTAATTTCCAAAAACGAGCTTTCCTCCGTTTGCTTCTATTTCTGCAACTCGCTTCGGGCCTTCATCCTCTAGGATGTCTGCAATAGCTACAATTGCTCCTTCAGACGCGAAGAGTTTCGCTGTCTCCGCCCCCATGCCAAAGGCACCTCCAGTGACAATTGCAACTTTATTTTTTAAACGATCAGTCATTAGTTCTCCCCTATCGAATTCCGATTGGTGCGCCGCCAAGATGTTGTCCACCATCAGCTAAAAGGAACTCACCGGTAATATGTTTGCCTGCCTCGAGAAACATCACTACCGCCTCTGCCATATGCTCCGGCCCACCGGCTCTGCGCAATGGGTTAGTGGCCTCTAAGTGGGCCTTTGTCGCATCATATCGCTCAGCCCCCATCCCATTTCTGAGCCAGTCACCCTGAACGAAGCCTGGACATACCGTGTTTACACGAATTTCTGGGCCAAGCGTGCGAGCTAAGCTTAGGGTCATTGTATTTAGGGCACCTTTTGAGGCGGCATAGGCAATACATGATCCAGTGCCCATGACCCCAGCTATTGAAGATACGTTCACAACTGAACCACCTCCATCATTTCGCAAAATGGGAGCTGCAGCTCTTATCATTTGATAGGCTCCAACGACATTCACTTGGTAAATGTCGAGGAAATCCTTTCCTGAAAGACCGTCGAGATCATTGTGTGCAACAAATTTTGTTGTGCCAGCATTGTTAACAAGACCATCAATGCGGCCAAATGCTTTCTCAGTTTCTGACACAAGCCGTTTACAGTCCGCATCATCTGAAATGTTAGCTTTAATAACTAACGTTTTGACACCAAGCGCTCTGCACTCTTCCGCAACACTGTCAGCAGGTTCCTGGCTTCGCGAAAAATTGATGACAACATTGCATCCCTTTTCCGCTAATTGGCGGACAACAGCTGCACCTATGCCAGAGGATGAGCCAGTAACTATTACCACTTTGTCTTTTAATGAACTTGTCATGAGCCCTTACTCTACTTCAGCGGAGAATGTGATGCTGGAAACATAAGAGTTGACCACATCTCTTCGATGTGTTGTCCGCTGAATTTAAGAAATTCCTGCCAACCCTGATCAGTAACTGCTGCATTGCGTGCTGTCATGCGTTCTTCAAACGAAGGATAAGACCATATATGACAAACCTCGTTTGGCTGTCCTGCCTCTGTTCCCCAAAGACCTACAAGTTTTGAGTACTTTTCACGATGTTCCATAGCTTTTAGGAAAGTATCAGTCCAAACCTTCATTGAGCCTGGGCGCAGTCTATAGTTGCGGAGCTCGTAAAGATTATTTTCCGAGCTTGGAGCGGTTGGTGTCCGATAGCAGTTAAGAAGTCGTATATCTTGACGAACTAAGTGCTCTCGGATTTTGGGAAGATAATCATTATTCCAACTTGGGTTTGCGCTGAGAGCTTTTCTTTTTTCTGCTCTTTCGTTGAGATCTTTATAACTCCAAAGATGCATCACCTGGTTGAGAGGTCCTACCTCGGTGAGCCAATAACCTTCGAGTTTCCCATAATCATCACCGCGTATACTCCGAGAAATCGTGCCAGCATTCTTGGCAACGATTGGAGCAGAGCCGGGCTTCACTGTGTATGTGCGCAATTCATAAATCATTATTTTCCCCCTGGAGAAGTATCAGAGGGGAACTTTAGACCGGCCTACAGTGCTTCGAAAGCCTTCTTGAAACCATTAGGTGAAATAGGGATTTCTATTTCGTCGCCATCTGCTATCCGACCAGTCACAGTAAAAGTGTCTTCTTTTTTGAGCATTTCTAGCAAATCATCTGTTAAAGTGATGAATGCTCTGCAGCCTGAAGAGAGACATTGTTCAAAAGAAATTGTTTTAATTGTCTTGGCGGCTTGGACCTTTAACCCTGCTGGAAGATCAAGTCCTAATGGTGCATCGATCATTGCACCAACACGATCTCCCTCAGCTGAGTGGGCAATCACCACAACCATTATGGTCTTAGCATTTTGCTGAACTGTTTGAAGAAGATAACATCGACTAGATTTATTAGGCCTGGGTTCACAAATCTTTGCCCAATCGCCAAAAGAAACTGTTTGCTCCTGAGCTGTTGCACTAACACACCAAGCTAAAAGCATGCAGCTTATCAGCAGTTTTAAGCTTCTTTTAATCATAGAGATATTCTTTAGCATACAGGTATTCATGATTAAAATTGCTTCAAGGAAGCGCTTGTGACGCAGGAGTTAATACCGAAAGACGAGAGCACGGAAGGACTGTTTCTTCGGTTTGGCCCCTCTTATCGCTGGTTGGTGACAGTAACCGGCCTTTTTGGCGCATTCGCAATGGTACTTTCAGCTACTATCGTCAATGTAGCTGTCCCGGAAGTCCGAGGAGCATTTGGTGTGGGTCAAGATGAGGCCCAATGGATGGCAACAGCCTTCCTTGCGACCATGACAGCAAGTCAGCTTCTAAATGCTTGGATGGTTGCAGCGTTCGGCAAGCGAGGTGCTTTTCTTTCAACTCTTATTTTATTCACGATTGGAGCAGTGATCTGTTCAACTGCCCACAACATGCCAACTTTAATTGTTGGCAGAGTCCTTCAGGGAGCTGCAGCTGGAATTATCCAGCCTCTAGTAATGGTCTCAATTGTTGAAGTGTTTCCTCCAGATAGGCGTGGCACCGCAATGGGTATTTTTGGCTCTGGTGTGGTTCTCGCTCCGGCCATAGGACCTGCCGTTGGAGGTATTGCGATCGATGAATTTTCCTGGCGCTTAATGTTTATACTCCCTCTACCAGCAGTTTTTATTGCTTTTATTGGCGGAATTATTTTCATGCCAACCAAGACAGATAATGCAAAGCGCCCTCCGTTTGACTGGACTGGATACGGTCTTTTGCTCGTTGCGCTTGCCGTCATAATGAACGCAATTGGTGGGGGCCGCGGTATGGGTGGGGTTCAGATAAAATTGCAAGTCAGCTCTTGGCAGGTGGTCTTCTCGCCGGCGCTTTTTTATATTGGCAAGTTAGAAGTAGGGCGCCAATTCTGTCTCTTGATTTGTTTAAGAACCCAGGTTTTTCGTCTGCAGTTGCCGTCGCTTTTGTATTTGGAGCAGGGAACTTTGCATCTAGCTACATAATTCCCGTTTTTGTGCAGGATGTGCAGAGTTACACAGCAACCCGCGCCGGTATGTTGTTGATGCCAGCTGGACTTATATTGGTGGCAGCACTTCCTTTAACTGGAAGGATGTCTGATCGAGTGCCAGGCCATATCATGGTTGCGATTGGCCTCGCCTTTTTTGCCGCTGGCGCTCTCGCAATGAGTTTCGGTGATGCGGATACAAGCTTTTTGGTATTTGCCAGTTTCGCAATTCTAAGTCGTTTTGGCCTTGCGTTTATTCTTCCCTCTTTAACCTCATCTGCATTTAAGGCGTTAAAACCAGATCAGTTAGCTCGTGGTTCGGGGAGTATGAATTTTATAAGACAGCTTGGTGGTGCGAGCGGGACTAACCTTATTGTTGTATGGCTTCAAATGCGTCACTCTTCTCATGCTCAGGTATTGAATGGCACTCAGGCCCCAGATAATCCAGCTACTTTCGAAACACTTGGTAGATTGGCCGATCAGCTATCAGCCGAGGGCTTGGATGGTTTTGCCTTGGACGCATTAGCTGCCGATTTTCTTGCTCAGGCGATTAATGCCAAGGCTTTAGCTCTTGCATTTCAAGATTGTTTTTTAGCTTTGGCAGTCGTGTTTTTCATAGCAATTATACCTGCCTTTATACTCGGCCGTTTTATGGGGAAGGAAATTAATGGGCGCTTTAGGTGGAATTAAAGTCATTGATCTCAGTCGTGTTCTTGCGGGTCCTTTTTGTGGTCAATTACTGGCGGAGAATGGAGCTGATGTCATAAAAATCGAGGGCCCAGAAGGCGACCTTAATCGTGGTTTCCCCATGTTTTGGCGGAGGGAGATAGCACCAATTTTCGTTCTGTAAATCGAGGGAAAAGGGATATCACCCTCAATTTAAAGTCTGAAAAAGCGAGGGCATTACTGGATAAGTTACTGCAGGATGCCGATGTCTTAATTCAAAGTTTCCTTCCTCCAGTTGCGGAAAAACTGGGAGTTGGTTGGGAGCGTATACAACAAAAAAATTCCCTGACCTCATATATGTTTCCATCTCTGGCTATGGTGCAGAAGGACCACTGAGTAACAAACCAGGATATGATACTATGGTGGCTGCTTATTCTGGGGTTATGTCTTTGACTGGTGAGCCTGACCGCCCACCAGTAAGGCTTGGCGTTACAGCTATTGATCTTGCTACCGGGATGCTGGCGTATAGTGGCGTTACAACAGCGTTGTTAGCAAGAGAACGAGGAAAAGCTCGTGGGCAGAGAGTGAATGTTTCACTCCTCGAAACGGGAGTTACATTGCTGGGATTTCATGGTGCTGGCTATTTAGCGACGGGTGAGGTTGATAAAAGAGAAGGAGCTGGCTACGAGTCTTTATCTCCGTACGGTGCCTATCGAGCTAAAGATGGTGAAATCATGATCGGTGCACCCACACAGGCAATGTGGGTGAAAGCGTGCCATGCTCTGGAAATGAAAGAGCTGATTGATGATCCCCGTTTTGCAACTAACGCATTACGCTGCGAAGCCAGAGAAGAGCTTCGGCAAGAGATTGAATTGCGGCTGAAGAGCAAAACGGTGGATGATTGGATCGGTAAATTAGAAGAAGCTGGAGTTGCAAATTCCCCTATCAATTCCATCGATCGCGTATTGAATGATCCTCAAACTTTAGCAAATCAAATGGTTGTTGAGTGTGCTGCTGCAGATGGCAGTATTCAACGTCTTTTGGGTTTGCCTTTTAAGTTAACGGCTACCCCGGGTAGTCCTGGGGCTGCGCCTCCGAGACAAGGGCAGCATAATTCAGAGGTATTTTGTGGAGACCTTGGTCTTTCCTCTGAAGAGTTGGCAGTCTTACAGACGGAAGGCGCTATTTAAAAAAAAGCAAAGTGGGATGAATAAAGGTATTCGATGGCCAATCTAACGGAATTTCTTGGTTTTCATGCTCGCCGAACCCCAGACCGGACGGCGGTCGCGTATAAAGACAAAGAAATCACTTACGCAGAATTGATGTTGCGGGCAACAGCGGGTTCGAATTGGCTAGCTGAAAGAGGGATAAGCCGAGGTGATGTGGTAGCTGTTTTGATGAAGAACAGTGCTGCATTTTTTGACCTTGTGTTCGCAGTGAGTCATTTGGGGGCAGTCCTGCTTCCCATTAACTATCGACTGGCTCCAAGCGAGATATCGTACATTTTAGGAGACTCTGGCGCGAGGCTTTTGATTGCAGATCAAGAATTCGAAGAGGTTACCACTCTCCTGGATCAAGAAATCATTGAGGATGTATTCCTTCTAAATAGCTCTGCTCAGGAAGACATTAGGTTTGTGGCAATTAATAGTGGGTCACATTTTCCTGTCTTACGCCAAAGCAGCGATTTAATGCGTCTGGTTTATACTTCAGGCACAACCAGTAGACCAAAGGGCGTTATGCACGCCTATGACCAGTTCTATTGGAAACACCTATCACTTATTCCGCCTCTTGAGCTCTCACATAAAACCCGGCTTTTGATTGTTGGCCCGCTCTATCACGTTGGTGGACTAGAGTTGCCTGGCCTTTCAGTGCTCGCTTTAGGCGGTATGATTGCGCTTGAACGAGAGTTTGATCCTGAAAGAGCGCTTGCCACTATTAAGCGATATAGTCTCAACGGAGCATGGTTTGCCCCGACCATGACTAATATGATTTTGGCCTTACCAAGTAGTTGTTGGGTATCCGCTAGATCACTGAGTTGGGTAATTGGTGGTGGGGAGCGTACGCCTGAGGCTCGGATACGTTCCTTCGGTGAAGCATTCCCTAATGCTCGATATATTGATGCGTATGGTCTGACAGAAAGTAATAGCGGCGACACTTTCATGGTACCTGGAATGGAACTTGCAAAGATTGGTTCTACTGGTCGTGCGGCTCCTCACTTAGAGGTGGAAATACGCGATGAAGCGGGAGCAAATTTACAACCTGGCCAAGATGGGGAGATCTGTCTTCGTGGTAGGAAGATCACATCTGGATATTGGAATGATAAGCAGCGCACCGATGAAGCATTTTTTCCAGAAGGATGGTTTAGAACTGGCGATATAGGACATCTTGATGATGAAGGTTTTCTATATCTCACCGACCGTAAGAAGGACATGATCCTATCAGGAGGGGAAAATATCGCTTCAAGTGAATTGGAGCGAGTGATTTACGAGATGCCAGAGGTTCTTGAGGCAGCAGTTATTGCGGGAGCTGACCCAGAATGGGGTGAAGTGCCGGTGGCGGTCGTAACCCCAAGACCTGGGTTGAATATTACGCTGTCGGATTTACAGAAACATTGTCGAAAGTCTTTGGCGGGTTTTAAAACCCCAAAGCGTTTAATTATTAAGGAAAGTTTACCCAGAAACCCATCCGGTAAGGTTCTGAAGCGTATATTGCGTGAAGAAATTGAGCTTTGAGACACATTCTTCTTTAGGTGGATTTGGTACTAAGTGACCGTCGTTGCTCACTTCGAAGGCTATAAATTGAAGTGCCGATTATAATACTTGATCCTAAGATCGTGGACCAAGTTGGCACTTCTAGAAACACAAAAAATCCGATGAGTGCAGCAAAGACTAACCGTGCGTAATCAAGTGGGGCGACGGCGCTGGCCTCGCCTGCCCGATATCCCGCGATGTTGCAAAACTGTCCAGCGACAGAGAGAAAGCCGATTCCTAGCATCATCGCCCATTGCAGAAGGGTAGGCCAAACCCAAAAATAGATTCCAAATGGCAGCATTGCGGCACCGACTAGCAGCGCTTGATAACTTAAGATTGTGATGGAGCGATCGAATTGAGAAAGGTGACGAATTATAATTGAAACCATTGCGGCCCCAGCTGCGCCTGCAACTGCATATAAGGCGTATATGTCAACGCCACTCGCCTCTGGCTGTACAATCACTAACACTCCAGCAAAGCCAACAAGAGTTGCTAACCATCTATTAACCCAGCAATTTCTTTTAAAAAAATGATCGCAAAAATTGTCACAAATAAGCTTTTTGCGAAGCTTAAGGCTGTGGCATCAGCCATTGGCATGTGCTGTATAGCTAAGAAACTTCCTACCATCGCTATTATGGCAAACATTACCCTAACAATTTGCAGTGGAAGTGATTTAGTTCGTAACGCGTCCGGAAAATTACGGGCAATTACAGGCAACACAGTAATAGTCATGGTGGCCTGACGAATAAGTAAAATTTGAAAAACACTTATTTCGCCGCCTAATTCTTTTACAAAAGCGGCACCGGAGGTGAAGATGATCCCTGCCGTCATTATGTAAATTGCACCGCGCACGTTGCCCGGCAGCAGCTGCAACGGGGCTAATAACCTAGCCCATGATGTCTGTATCAAGTCTTTGATACTGACCATGTCTAACCCTAACTAATATAGTGAAGTGTTCTCAGTGAAATTGAAACTTTGAAACCACCACAAAAGTTTTTAGCTCTGCCCCATGCCCAATCTCATTATTGATGTTCAGCCAACTTTATTATGGCCTTCTTCAAGATTGAGATCATTTCCTCCATCTCGGTTTCTCTCACGATTAACGGTGGCGACATCGCCAGTACGTCACCTGTGGCACGCAGGTACAGCCCTTGGGCAAAGCATTCTAAGAATACATCGAAACCACGTTTTCCTGGTTCTCCAGGGCGTGACGATAGTTCAACGGCTCCCATAAGTCCCACATTGCGCACATCAATTACGTTTGGAGCATCGGCCATGCTGTGAAGTAAATTCTCAAACTTTGGAGCAAGATCGGCTGACCGCTGGAATAGCTGCTCGTCCCTGTAGATGTCGAGTGTTGCAAGACCTGCAGCAACTGCAAGAGGGTGTGCTGAATAAGTATAACCGTGGGCTAGCTCAATTGCCCATTCCGGGCCAGTCATGAAGGAGTCATAGATTGCTCGTCCCATATCTACAGCTGAAGAAGGGGCAGCGCCGTTGGTTAATCCTTTTGCAATTGTCATCATGTCAGGAGTCACGCCAAATGCCTCCGACGCAAATGCGGCACCAACACGTCCAAAACCTGTGATAACTTCATCAAAAATGAGAAGAATACCGTGGGTATCACAAATATCTCTAAGACGTTTCAGATAGCCTTTAGGAGGTGGCAAGACTCCTGTTGAACCTGCGACTGGTTCAACAATAACTCCTGCAATTGTGGATGGATCATGAAGTTCACAGATGCGCTCAAGAGCATCGGCAAGTTCTGCGCCGTGGTCCGGCAGTCCTCTGCTAAATGCATTGCGGTTCAGGTCAGAGGTGTGAGGAAGGTGGTCAACACCTGGGAGCATTAGGCCAAACATTTTTCGATTGGCTTTGATTCCCCCAACGGACATACCTCCAAAGCCAATCCCATGATAACCTCGCTCGCGACCAACAAAGCGAGTGCGCTGCGCTTCTCCGCGAGCTCTGTGATATGCGAGCGCAATTTTAAGTGCTGTATCTACTGCTTCGGAGCCTGAATTGGCAAAAAATACTGTGTCTAAACCTTCCGGTGCAAGGTTTCCAATTCGAGAAGCTAGTTCAAAGGCTCCAGGGTGTCCCATTTGGAAACTTGGAGCATAATCCATTTGATCTGCCTGGGCTTTAATTGCTTCCGCGATTTCTTTTCGCCCGTGCCCAGCATTAACGCACCATAAGCCAGCTGATCCATCGAGAATTTTTCTGCCATCACGTGTAATGTAATGGACTCCCTCAGCACCGGTTAAAAGTCGGGGTGCTTTTTTGAACTGTCGTTGGGAAGTAAACGGCATGAAGAATGCTTCGAGATCGTTGGTGTCTGCGTGCGCTAGTGATGCTGGGGTTGTCATGATGAGAAGCGTCCTTAGCTAATGGAAACGGAATGTGGACTACGATAACACGCCGGTCCGTAGCGTGTCGTCAATCTAAGCTTAAAACTTATTTGCAATCGGTACCAAGCTTTTGATTCAGGAATTTATTCGTTGAACCTTCAATTTTTGGCGGATACTGGTAGAAGGGTGTCTGTTTGATCTTTTTTTACTTGGTGGATTAGTGACTGCCGAGCCCAAAAAGCGGATCTACGCAAGTAATAACAACCTGCTAGGAGCATTGTGTCGTGTCATCAAAGCCTGTCCTTATTGATTCTCACCCCGGACGCTCCTCGCAGACAATTGGCATTGCCCGCGAGCTTGGGACTGAAATAGACCTTATTCATCAGCCTTCTGTTGGCGTTGTTGGTAATAAGGGTGACTCTCAATGCTACATAGGGGTTCAGCGAAAAGTGGAAGCAATCCACGAAGCTCTCCTTGCCCGGGTTGGCCATGGGGAAGGACAAATGGCCATGAGGCTAGTCCAGCCTGAGTTCACCGTTGGCGTTTCAGATGGAATTCGGAATGGCACTCGGGAGATGCGTTATTCACTGATCGGTCGTGAAATTACTCACGATGCACTTTCAGAGCATCTGTCGGGGAGTGGCCTTGTTGGCTGCATTGCGGTGGTTGCTTGTGACAAACCTCCCGTTGGCACCCTCTCTGCTCTCCTAGAGCATAACCAGCCTGCGATCATTATGTCTGATGGACCTATTCGTCCTGGTCAGGATCCTGAAACGGGCGAAGACCTTGATATCGTTTCAGCTTACCAGGTGGCAGGACATCCAAATGAAGAGCACCGTTTCCACATAGCATGCAATGCATGCCCCTGGGTTTGGTTCCTGCGGTGGCATGTTCACTTACAATACCATGCAGACCTTTATTGAGTGGTAGGTTTACAGCCTCTGCATATGGTGGCCCCACCATCAGATGATCCTCGCAGATTGAAAGAGTTTCCAGAAGAACTGGTGGGTCATCTCAAACAGATGATTGAAAACGGGATAAGGCCCCGTGATATCGTCGGCCGAGATTCCTTGAGGAATGCAGTTATTGTTGCAATGGCTGTGGGCGGATCCACTAACGTCGTACTGCATGCTCCTGAACTTGCGCGTGCTGCTGGGTTCCGGAATTTCTGGAAAGATGTAATGACTCCTGAAGAGTTTAATCATCTATCCCAGAATGTTGTTCCGGTGCTGACTGATGCAAGGCCTTATGGGCAATATTCAATGGTGGATATTGATCAGGTTGGCGGTGTTCAAGTTATCGTCAAAGAATTGATGGCAGCCGGGATGCTCAATGGCAACGTTCCAACATGCACCGGGGAAACTTTGGCTGAACAAGTTCAGCGTTTAGAAACTCCAAACCCTGATGGTACAGTTATTTATTCTTGCTCTAAGCCATACAAACCCACAGGAGGACTTCGCCTCCTGCGCGGGAACCTCTCCCCAGACTACAGCGCAATCCTAAAGCTTGCGGGTGTTGAAGGTGGACTTGAAAACAATGTCTTCAAAGGCTCTGCGCGGGTCTTTGAAGGAGAAGCAGGTCTTTTAGAGGCCCTCGATAAACATCCTGAAGTTTTTCAGAATAACGACATGGTTATTGTTCGTTATGAAGGACCTGCAGGGGCGCCTGGTATGCCTGAAATGCTGGACTCAACTTCTCGAATTACGACGTTGTGCCGAGAGAAAAATATTGTGGTTGGCCTTATGACCGATGCACGTTTTTCCGGTGGTTCAGTAGGCCTTGTGATTGGTCATGTTGGACCAGAAGCAGCACTTGGAGGGCCTATCGCTTTAATTGAGGATGGCGACGAAATCATAGCGGATATGAATACCAATGAGCTCAACAGCCTGGCTCTAAATGATCCTAAAATTTACGCAGATCGCAAGGCGGCTTGGCAGCGCATTGTAGATGAAAATGGCGGTTCACATCCAAACTGCGGAATAGCAGATACCCGCCTTTTACATCGTATGAGACTGTCAGGTGTGCCAGCAACCCAAGGTGGAGGGATACACCCAGGCAGAGAACTTTGGGTGCGGGATGAGCGATCGGCTAAGAAATCAGGTTTTGAGCCAGTCAATAAATTCCACTAACAAGGATCGGGAGAGCCTTTTAGGGGTAAAGCAACCAATCAAAGAAGCTTTTGCTGCCAATTATGACGTCCAGCGTCAGCGATGGGGCCCAATCCACAATGCGAATTAAACCGTCTAATGCGGCCTGGCCAAGGTTTGTTATGAAAATTGGTGTCTCAGGTTCAGCCATAGCAGCGATAAGAGCGCCCCAGCCAAATAAGGCCAGACCAAATCCCATCCCAATAATCAGGTAGGCATAGATTAGGAACCTAAGTCTGCGCATGATCTCTATGTGTCAGGCCTTTAGCAAAATTAGGGCATAGTCAGCGGTAGACAGGATGAATATGCTTTGGAAGCAATAAATAGATGTCAGGGGATGCCAAAGCATGGAATTGATTTTCCGCGAAGATGCCTACGCTTGTGAATGTGAAGCAACTGTAACAGCTGTTGATGAAAGAGGTATATGGCTAGATCGCACTATCTTCTATGCAGAAGGTGGAGGGCAGCCAGGTGACCAAGGAACTTTGACAACTGCGACGGGTGAGGTTGTTGCAATTATAAACGCAGTTAAAGCGGAAGGCCCAGAAACCTCAATATGTATTCCCGCAGAAGGTGCCAAATTTCAGAGGTCGGCACAAAAGTCATCGCGAGGATTGATTGGGAGCGGAGACACCGACTCATGCGGATGCATACAGCTATGCATCTGCTCTGTTCGGCAGTACCAGCTGGCGTCACGGGAGGGCAGGTAGGCCTGGAAAAAAGTAGGCTCGATTTTGATGTCGGGGAAACTGTGCTTGTGAAAGAAGAAATACAAGCGGAGCTCAACGAGATGGTTTTGACGGCTGCCGCGGTCGAATATAAATGGATTGAAGATTCAGAACTTGATGAAAACCCTAATTTAGTTCGCACTATGTCAGTACAACCGCCAAGAGGGTCCGGCCGCATTCGGTTGGTAGCAATTGGTGAGGGCTGGACCTACAGCCGTGCGGTGGAACCCATGTTTCAAATCTGTCTGAAATCGGCCGTATCGTAGTGGGTAAGATTGAGAACAAAGGAAAGCGTAATCGTCGGGTTAACATAACGTTGGAGGATGTCTGATGTCAGTACCGTGCCTTCTTACAACTCAATGGGTGGAAGAACATCTTAGCGACGAAAATATTGTTCTTCTTGATGGTAGTCATCATTTGCCAACGACAGGTAGGAATGCAGGCACCGAGTATTCCGAGCGTCATATAAAAGGTACTCGCTTTTTCGACATAGATGGTATCTCCGACCAGACTTCAGACCTTCCTCACATGCTTGCCTCTCCATCAGACTTTGCGCGTAAGGTAGGTGCTCTTGGGGTTGGTGATGAGACACATGTAATTGTCTACGACACCGTTGGAACCACTGGTGCAGCTAGGGTTTGGTGGACATTTCGTGCGATGGGGCATGAAAAGGTTTCCGTTATGGATGGAGGTTTGCCCAAGTGGCTGTCAGAAAATAGGCTTGTTGAAAAAGAAATCCCAGCTATCTCTCCACAGCACAAAACAGCATCACTTAACAAATCACTTGTTCGCAATTTGCAGGACATGCTCTCTAATATTGATAACGATTTAGAAGTAGTTGTTGATGACCGAAGCGCTGGCCGTTTTAACGCAACAGAGTCCGAGCCAAGAGCTGGTATGCGTGGTGGTCATATTCCAGGGTCGCGTAATGTTCCATTTCCAGATGTCTTGAATGAAGACCGTACTTTTAAATCCGGACCAGAAGTTCTAGCTGCCTTTCAAGCTGCTGAGGTCGATTTATCTCAGCCAATGGTCACCACTTGTGGATCCGGAGTAACAGCATCTACCCTTGCCTTAGCGCTTTACAATGCTGGAAAACAGGATGTGGCAGTTTACGACGGCTCGTGGAGTGAATGGGGTTCGCGTCAAGATACGCCGATAGACAAATAAAGAGGACGCTTCAATGAAAGATAAAACTGGAAAGCACCCTGAGACACTGCTCACGCATTCGGGACGACATCCTTTTGAGCATTTTGGCGTTGTAAATACTCCTGTTTTTCGTGCGTCTACTATCCTTCAGGAAACGATGGCTGAATACAAAAGGCCAAAAGGTCCTAGGGAACCTCGGTATGGAAGCCGAGGTACGCCGACTACATTTACTTTAGAGGATGTGATCGCTGACGTTGAGGGCGCCCATGGGTGCCTTCTTGCAAGTTCTGGACTGAACGCCATTGCCGTTGCTCTACTGAGTCAAGTGAAGCAAGGTGACCATGTCTTGATGGCTGATAACGTTTATGGACCGGCAAGGAATTTTGCCAATCATGTTATGACCCGCATGGGCGTGGAGACGGAGTTTTTTGATCCGGCAATTGGAAGCCAAATTTCTAGCTTTATGCGTTCCAATACTTCTGTTGTCTACCTGGAGTCACCAGGCTCACAAACCTTTGAAGTTACCGATGTGCCCGCAGTCGCTAAAGAGGCAAAGATTGGTGGTGCCGTTGTAATTATAGATAATACCTGGGGAACGCCTTTGTTCTTTAGTCCCTTCCAGTATAGCTGTGATATCTCAGTTCATGCGGCAACCAAATATATCGTTGGTCATTCTGATGCGATGCTTGGTGCTGTTTCGTACACAGATGAAATGGAAGAGAGCCTCCGAGCAATGGCCGGTTGGTTGGGAACTTTTGCATCTCCAGATGATGTTTATTTAGGTTCCGCGGAATGCGCACACTTGCAGTGCGATTGAAGCAACATCAAGAAAACGCTTTGGCTATGTGTGATTGGCTCCTTTCGCGGCCCGAAGTTGATCGCGTACTCTATCCACCTCATCCAACATCCGCAGGCCATGAGCTTTGGAAACGAGATTTTACGGGCGGGTCTGGCTTAATGGGTTTGCTGTTGAAGGGGCCCGTTAATGACGCCAATGTCGCTGCATTGCTAGATGGTCTCGAGTTATATGGCATGGGGGCAAGTTGGGGTGGGTTTGAAAGTTTAATTTTACCTGCCGATCCATCAAGTAATAGGACAGCGACTACCTGGTCTGAGACTGGGCAACTGTTGCGAATTCATGTTGGGCTTGAAAATATTGATGATCTGATTTTTGACTTGGGTAAGGGTTTGGACCGGTTAACGGAAAGTCTCTCTTCCTAGTTTTTTTAAAATTTGTTGCTGTATCAGGAATAAAGAAAGCTGCTGGTCTCAATGCTCATAAGAATAATCTTGAATTTATTTCTTTTGATCCAATTGTTTTTCGCATCTCATGTCTTTGCATCGGGAGGATATGACAATGGAACTGCGGCGGGAAAAGGAAAGTTAGATCTTGATCTAACGATTAATCCTGGCGACTTGTCGAATGAATGGCCTGAAAGCCTTGATGAAAAGGGGCAAAGTTATCTTGTTTGGGGATACGGCCTTGATGATGAGTTTGATTTCCATGGCTATGTTTCCCATGGAGCAGATGGAACTGACCAAATTTACTATGGATTAAAATACAATTTTTTAAGCACCGATCGGTTAGATTTATCTACTGCAACAGGACTAAGACACATAGAGTCCCGAACGGACCTAATTTTACCAAAACTCCTTTACACGATAAAACTTTCTAATGACTTTGATATCATTGGGAGTTTTACAAATATTTATAATACCACGGATGACGATAATATTGGTCAATCGAGTGACATTGCGTTTCGGATTCCAGTGCCAGAAAGTATGACGCCATCGCTTTTCAGGGACATAAAAATCGCTGTCGGTTTATTCAAGCCATCCACTCGTGATTGGAAGCCTTCATCGGACAACTGGTATCCAACGTACAGTATAGACTGTCGTTTTTGAGTTTTAATTTCTCGGCATAAAATTCGAAGATGGCTGATGTCAGAATATTTCTTGGATTACGTCTTATTAAAAGGGCACTCAATTTCAGATCTTTAAATTTTTCACCGCATTTTTGTGCCGGCGCGCTTCAGCTCTCTGAGGTATGGTACGTGCTCCTCCTCAAGTCCGTGACGAGGAGTTCCCTTGTAGTTTGAAGAAACCCAGTCGGATTTCGCTTTAATATCAGAAAGCATGTCTAATTTAGTGGGCAGCTTAATCAGCCCTGATTCAATGTCACGTACCCACTTCGCTTGGTGCTCAAAAATCATATTAAGAGCCGTATCGGTGTTGAAAAATCCAATCATATAAAGCCCTGGCCAGCTAGGTGGTACAATTCTTTTGTAAAGATCCAGACGATTGTTTTCGGGGTCTCCAACGATTACCTCATCCGGTAGCTGCGGGAAAATTTGGGAACATCGTTGCACAGTGTTATTATCGCGACGACCTCGTAATGATTTCGCTTGGTATGGAATTGCGAGCGCCCCACCCAAAGGGTTATGAGGTTGCTACAGGGGATTGGTCGTTGCTTGAACCCGTTCGTCGCCGACAGAGCTTTTATAGGCCAACTGACTAGCTCTATTTGAAATGAGGAATTAGCATATACCTTCTGAATCAAGAAGGATTGTTGCAGTATGACCTGGCGGATCGGAGTTGATATCGGTGGCACATTCACTGACGTAGCTTTGGTGGATGACACGACTGGAAATATTGGAGTTGCTAAAGCTCCAACAACTCCAAGTGATTTTGCTCAAGGTGTTTTAACTGCCCTTTCCCAGGCAATGGAGCGTTATTCAATAAAGCCAAAAGATGTGGGTTTGTTGAGCCATGCCACCACTGTCGTCACCAATGCCATATTAGAAGAAAAAGGTTCGCGAGCAGCTGTGATCATGACCCGAGGCTTTCGTGACGTGTTAGAGCTTCGTCGATCGGCCCGTCCTGATCTTTATGACCTTTTTCAGGATGCTCCAGCAACTTTAATTCCTCGCCGAAGGCGGTTTGAGATCACGGAACGCCTTAGTTCTGATGGTTCTGTAATCACAGATTTAGCTCAGAATGAAATTGATGAGCTTATTTCGGTTCTTAAGGCAGATCGTGTTGAGGCTGTGGCAGTTTCTCTACTTTTTAGCTTTGTTAATCCGTCCCATGAACGGGAACTGGGAAAGAAACTCAGTGAGGCGCTTGACGTTCCAATTTACCTCTCGAGCGAGGTGTTACCTGAAATAAGAGAGTTTGAGCGGACTTCCACGACAGCAATCTGTGCCTACGTCGGACCAATTTTAGCTTCTTATCTAAAGCGGTTGGAGGAGGCCACAGAAAGCCTTGGGCTTCCGCGGATGTATGTGATGGGTTCCAACGGTGGAGTCTTTGAGGCATCTGAGGGTGTGGCCATGCCAGCTATGGCGGTTGAAAGTGGGCCAGCTGCTGGGGTGGTCGCCGCATCGCTCGCTGCGCGTCAGGCAGAGCGTCCAAATCTTCTTACTTTTGACATGGGTGGGACCACAGCAAAAGCCAGTTTAATCCGTGATGGCGTATATGAAACAACACCAGAGTATGAGGTTGCGGGAGGGGCAAGTGCAAACCGCTGGATGAATGGGTCAGGTCATCCTATCCGGGTTCCCGTGATAGATCTTGCTGAGGTTTCTGCTGGTGGTGGTTCCATCGCATGGGTTGATGCGGCGGGTGGTATTCGTGTGGGCCCTAAAAGCGCTGGCGCAGAGCCTGGTCCTGTTTGCTATGGCCGCGGAGGAACAGAACCAACTGTAACTGACTGTAATTTAATTCTTGGTAATTTAGACGCTAATTCTCTTCTTGGAGGAGAGATGCAAATAAACTTTGCAGAAGCCGAAGCGGCCATAAATGAAAAATTGGCAAAGCCCCTCGGTTTGACCGTTGAAGGTGCGGCAGCAGCTGTCATCGATGTAGTGAACCACGCCATGGCTGAGGCTCTGAAAATAGTTTCTGTCGAAAGAGGCCATGATCCACGGGATTTCACACTGGCAGCTTTTGGTGGAGCAGGACCGTTGCATGCAGCGGCGTTAGCGGAAGAGTTAGGAATGACTGAGGTAATATGTCCTCCTATTCCAGGCGCATTCTCAGCTTTGGGTTTGGTTGGGTCAGACTTGAAGAGAGACTATGTCCGTACCGTTTACCTTAGGTCAGATTTGGCAGAACCTCAGGTCATCGAAGCAGCGTATCAAGAAATGGAGGCAGAGGGTGCTGCCATGTTAGATCGAGCTGGAATGCCACCAGATCGGCCTCAGTTTGAGCGTCCTTTAGATGCGCGCTACGCTCGTCAATCCTATGAGCTAAATGTTTCTGCCTCGAGGGAAAATTTGATGCCGCAGCTTTGGCAGAAGTCTCTGAAGCTTTTCACACCCGTCATAAACAGACTTATGGACACGATAACCGTACAGAGCCCGTTCAAATAGTAAGTCTTAGACTGTCTGCAATCGGAAAAATTCCATCTCTCGCCATCCGGCAATCCCCCGCGAACTCTGGGGACCCCGTTAAAGGCACGCGATTAATGCGCGGTATTAACGGCCCAGTTCTAGATCGAGCTAAGATGCCATCGGGCTACTCAGTGGAAGGACCAGCCGCGATTGAAAGTATTGAAAGTACTATTTCAGTCCCAAAAGGATGGCAGGCAGGAATGGATGGTGATGGTTTTATAAGGTTATTGCGTTTGGAGGAGGGGCAATGAGCAGCTACATCCAGGATCCCGCCACCTTCGAAATTGTAAAAAATAGTCTTTACAAGATAGCTGAGGAAATGCGGGTTGTTCTCGCAAAAACAGCCTATTCTCCAATTCTTAAATCAGCCGGTGATTACTCCTGTGGAATTTTTGACTGTGCAGGTGATATGGTGGCACAGGGGCCTGATCTTCCTATTCACCTTGGCTCCATGCCTGATGCAGTTCGCGCTGTTGTGAAAGCGTTTGATAAGGATGTGCATGAGGGCGATGTTTTCATCCATAACGATCCCTATTTCGGCGGTAGTCATCTACCAGACGTTAATATTGTCCGTCCTGCTTTTCATGAGGGGGTCCATTTAGGGTTTGCATGTTTGCGTGCACATTGGCCTGATATTGGCTCAGCCACTCCAGGCAGTTATGGCGCTGTTACGGAAATTTATGGTGAGGGTTTGCGCCTGCCACCAGTTCGGCTTTATTCGAAAGGTGAATTAAACCAAGCTCTTGAAGATGTAATCTTAGCCAATGTTAGGACACCTGATGAGCGAAAGGGTGATCTCGGTTCACAGCTTGCCGCTACATTACGTGCATGTGATCGGCTTACTTCGTTAGCTGAGAAATATGGCTCTCAGCGGCTCATAGCTTATATGGCTGAAGTTATAAATTATTCTGATCGACTGATGCGCGCTGCACTTTCAGAACTTCCTGATGGGGAAGGTTATTTTGAGGACTTTTGTGATGGTGATGGCATAGTTGATGGGCCGAATGGTGAGGACGCACCTTTCTGGGTTCGTATGAAGGTTACAAAGTCAGCGGACTCCATAGTTGTAGATTTTGAAGGAAGTGACCCGCAGGTCCCGGGACCGATGAACGCGGCTCTATCAGTTTCAGCATCTGGAGTTTTTTGTGGTCTTAAAACAGCGATAGATCCTAATAGCTTAATCCCTCCTAATTCGGGTTGCTGGAGGGCAATTACTGTGAAGGCCCCTAAGGGCTCTGTTGTGAACTGTGAGTTTCCAGCCCCTGTCGTCTATTCCAACCATGAAATGTCTCACCGAACTGCAGACATGGTTATGGGTGCTCTTTCTCAATTCATGCCTGATCAAGTAATGGCATGTAGTCAAGGAACCTCTGCGGTGTTGACATTAGGTGGAGTCGAGCCTCGAACTGGCAATCGCTACGTATCATATGAGACAATCAAGGGTGGGTTCGGAGCCAGGCCAAACAAAGATGGAATTAATGTTATAGCCAGCGGTATTTCAAACACCATGAATACTCCTGTGGAAGTGCTGGAGATGGCATTTCCGGTCCGTGTAGAGCATTATGAAATTCAACCGGACTCTGGAGGTGCTGGAAAGTTTCGTGGAGGAAACGGCGCGCGGAGACGTTGGCGTATGTTGGAGGGTGCCGCTGCGACTGGCGCTTTGTGTATGGAAAGGATGACATCACCTCCATTTGGTTTAATGGGAGGTGATCCTGGAATTACGGCCTCTGTAACAGTTACTCCGCTCGGAGGAAGGCCTCAAACTCTTCCGAGTAAGGGGGCTTTTTCAGTGCCCCCTGGAGCTATCATTGATATGACTACTCCTGGGTCTGGAGGATATGGTTTTGCTGCTGAACGTGATCGCGCAGCCATTGGAAGGGATCTTCTAGATGGATACTTGACCGAGGAGGCTGCTCGAAAATTTTATACCATTGAAGACCCTAAAGTGTTGCTCAAAGTAGCTAAAGAAGAAGACCAATGACTTTCGATTTACATCCAGAAGTAAAACCACTGATAGAGGCGCGTGCGGCGCTTCCTGCGGGCAAAAACCTTGAAGAGGATCGTGCAAATTGGTCGGCTTATGCTCGCGCGAATAACGTTTCGCCACCAGCAAACATTAATGTCAAAGATAGCGTCGTTACGGGGCGTGATGGGGTAAGCATACCGATAAGAATTTATTCACCATCAAGTTCCGAGTCCAAAGCAGCCATTGCCTATTTTCATGGGGGTGGGTTTGTAAAAGGAGATTGCGATACCAGTGATACGACCGGTTGGGGGCTTGCTGCTGAAACTGGAGCAGTAGTAGTCAGTGTCGACTACAGATTGGCGCCAGAAAATAAATTTCCGGCGGCGCTCCATGATTGTGTAGATGTCCTATTACATATGCACAATCATCCATCAGTTTATGGGATCGATGCATCGAGGCTAGCAGTCGCAGGAGATAGTGCTGGAGGAAACCTGGCAGCGGCAACGGCGCTTTGGGCTAGAGAAAACGGAGGTCCAAGACTCAAGGCACAAGGTTTGATTTATCCTTGTTTAACCGACCGTCTGGAATTTGATTCATACGAGCGGAATGCATCTGCACCAGGGCTTACTACTAAGAGTATGCAAGGCTATTGGATTGCATATTTGGGCGATATAGCCGGTAAATCAGGCGATCCCATGGCTACGCCTTTGATTGCCAAAGACTTATCCAACTTACCGCCAACTTTCATTCTTGTGGCAGAGCATGACCCTTTGATTGATGATGGGGTAGAGTATGCGGCGAAGTTAATGCGGGCTGGTGTTGAAACAAGCTTTTTTCGCGCTGAGCGCATGATCCACGGATTTATCCGTGCAAGGGTGACAGGTCCGGATGCAGCAGCCGCATTTGCGCGCCTTAGCCGTTTTTTATGTGAAAAGCTGGTGTAATCGGAAAACAATAACCTCTTCAAATTCTGGTTAGAGGATATCTAATCCTTACTCGATACGAGATATCCAACCCCTTTTAAAATTTATCAAATTTTCTGATTTAAGGAACCTGCAATTTCTTCGAGGATAGCGTTTGCAGCACCTTTCGGGTCTTTGGCTTGCAGAATGGGTCTTCCAACGACAAGTAAATTTGATCCATCCCTTATAGCACTCGCTGGTGTTGAAATGCGTTTCTGGTCCTGGGCATCGCCTCCTGCTGGTCGGATCCCAGGTGTTACTATGAATGCCGATGGTGGAAGAATATCACGAAGCATTTTTGCTTCTTGAGCTGAGGCAACTACGCCATCTGCACCTTCATTGATTGCGGTTTGTGCCCTTGAACGCACCAAGGCCGGTGCGCCATCTATCCAGCCTTCAGCTTTTAGATCGCTTTCATCCATGGAAGTAAGGACAGTAACAGCAACAACTTTAGTGTCTGAATTACCCTTAGTAGTGGAGGCTGCGCGAACTACGGGCGCTACCGCGTGGACTGTAAGAAGATCTACGCCGAGCCGAACAGCGCCTGAGACAGCATTTGCGACTGTTTGATCAATGTCGTGGAATTTATAATCTAGGAAAACCTTCTTACCGCCAGCCTTCAGATCTCTGATTAAAGCTTCACCCCCTTGAACAGCTAAGGCCGATCCAACTTTGTGCCATAGGATACTTTCACCCAAAAACTCAGACATGCGTCGAGCCTGATCGGCATCTTCAGTATCAAGAGCTAGACAAAGGTAGTCTCTGGGATCAGACATAAAAGTCTCCAAGGTATGGGGTTGCGCAAGCCCCTTTGGGACGCGACCCTTGAGTTAATACCCGATTCCCTAGTGGAGCGAACCTTTATGAGCCAGCCTTCTGACATCGAAATTGCACGATCTACTACTGCAGAACCCATTGATACGATAGCAAATAAGATAGGGGCACCTAGCCACGCTGTCTTACCGTATGGCCGTGACAAGGCAAAGATTGACCTTGATTGGGCCGTTGAACAAGCGGCTGCCCCTAAGGGCAAATTGATTCTCGTGACTGCGATGACTCCAACTCCTGCTGGCGAAGGAAAAACAACAACAACCGTTGGGCTTGGCGATGGTCTTCAGAGAATTGGAAAAAATTCTTTAATTTGCTTGCGCGAACCTAGTCTGGGGCCGTGCTTTGGGCAGAAAGGCGGCGCTGCAGGAGGTGGTTACGCTCAGGTTATCCCAATGGAGGCAATTAATCTTCATTTTACAGGCGATATGCATGCGATTTCTGCTGCGCATAATTTACTCTCTGCGATGGTCGATAACCATATCTATTGGGGAAATTCCCTTGATCTAGACGCCCGTCGCATAGCGTGGCGGCGGGTTGTTGATATGAATGATCGGGCTCTTCGGCAAATAAATGTAAGTTTAGGTGGTGTGGCCAATGGTTATCCAAGAGAAGGGGGATACGACATAACTGTTGCATCTGAGGTGATGGCAATATTATGCCTTTCAAAAAATTTGGACGACATGCGCACACGTTTTTCTCGCATAGTTGTGGGAGAGAGTAGAGCTCGCAAGGGAATTACTGCTGCTGACCTTAAGGCTGATGGCGCAATGACTGTCCTAATGAAGGAGGCATTGGCACCCAATCTTGTGCAAACTTTAGAAGGGACGCCAGCTTTTGTTCACGGTGGTCCTTTTGCTAACATTGCCCACGGTTGTAATAGTGTGGTGGCTACTAAAGCAGCTCTTGGGCTCGCAGATTATGTGGTAACCGAAGCAGGTTTTGGCGCTGATCTAGGAGCCGAAAAATTCTTTGACATAAAGTGCCGGTCTGCCGATTTATCTCCTGATGTAGCTGTTGTGGTAGCTACAGCTAGAGCCCTTAAATTTCATGGTGGAGTTGCGCGGGCGGACCTCAATATAGAAAATATTTCTGCTGTTGAGCGTGGATTGGAAAACCTTGGTCGACACTTAGAGAATATTCATAAATATGGCGTGCCAACGGTTGTCGCTGTCAATTGTTTTAGTGGAGATACGCAGGCCGAGCTCGATGTAATTCATAGTTTTTGTCAAGGTAGAGGTCAGCCTATTGCGATGTGTACCCACTGGGCAGAGGGGGGACGTGGAGCTGAAGCGCTCGCAACGCTTGTTGCTGAAGTTGCAGATAGTGGAAAAGCGAATTTTAAGCCACTGTATTCGAGTAGCATGCCGCTAGACCAAAAAATTGAAATAGTGGCTCGAGAAATTTATCGGGCTGACAGTGTTAACTTCTCTAAGTTTGCAGCGGCAAAATTAAAAACATTCCAGGATTAAGGCTTTGGTGATTTGCCTGTTTGTATGGCTAAAACTCAATACAGTTTCTCTGCTGATCCAGATTTAAAAGGTGCCCCAAAAGGCTACGATATCCCAGTGCGGGAAGTGCGATTATCAGCAGGAGCAGGGTTTGTTGTAGCGATCTGTGGAGACATCATGACCATGCCGGGCTTACCCAGAAACCCTGCAGCGGAGGAAATTGGGTTAAATGATCTGGGGGATACTGTGGGTCTGTTTTAGAGGCCCTCTAATCGGGATTGGCCTGCAAAGCCTTTTTATAGGCGGTTCGAGACGTGAGTCTGTCCACATATGCAGAAACATTGGGCTTCTCGCTCATGTCAGCATTCAGCCGTTTGGCTGCAATGCATGCATGACCGGTCATGATGTCTGCACCAGTGAATTCTCCCGCTAAAAATTCTTCACCGTTTTCTAGTTGTAACTCCACTGCATCAAGGCTTCTGGTAAGAAGTTTTGTTGCTCGGTCGACATTGACTTCATTGCGACGTTCTGGTGGGAGAAAAACAGTTTCTACCATGATTACATTGACCTGAGGCATCATCATGCCCTCTGAGTAGTGTAACCATTGCAGATATTGCGCATAAAGGGGGATTTTACGTCCGGCAGCATCCGGCCAGCCCCATAGCGCGTGAGAATATACTCCACTATCGCTCCCGACTCGTGGATAACCACGCCGTTGTCTTCCAGCGCTGGAACGCGACCCATTGGATGAACTTTGAGATATTCAGCGGACCGCATTGCTCGGTCTCCGAGCTTGTGAAACTGAATGTCGTAAGGCAGTCCTAACTCTTCTAACAGCCAAACAATTCTCGTTGATCTAGAACCTGGAGCATGATGCAGCTTCATTGTGTTAGGCCTGAATGGCAGGAAGCCCTAGCTTTCCTGCGAGTTGACCCAATTTTTCCCAGGTCGCATCCTCAATTTCGACGCCTTTGGCAAGTCTCTCTTTCTTTCGGAGGTGTTCTACCTCGCCAGGATAATATACTTCGCTGAAGCCGGATGCTGGAGGGGTTGATTTTAAATACGCACCAAAATCAGCGACTTCTTGCTTAAACGTCGCCAGATTACGAAAGGCCTCAACTTTGAAACAAGCAATAAAGCAGCCGTCATTATGACGACCCGTGGGCTCGACGCCAAACCCCAGCCCAGTCAATAAAGCGGACATGATTTCAACCATCGCCGATAAGGCGTAGCCTTTGAACCCAACATCACCGCCTAGTGGAAGTAACGCTCCTCCGTTGCCGAGCACGCCAGGGTCAGTTGTAGGCTCTCCATCCGCTCCTATCAACCAACCAGGAGGCACATGCTCGCCTCGTGCCTGTGCCAACTTAATTTTTCCAGCGGCAGCGGCTGCTGTAGATAAGTCAAAGAAAAGGGGGCCTTCTAAATTAGATGGGACCGCGATTGAGATGGGATTAGTGCCTAGCCGTGCTTCTCGCCCGCCAAAGGGCGCAACTTGCTTTGGTGCTCTGCCGGAGTCTGCCGTCATGAGACCGATCATGCCCGCCTCTGCTGCCATTAGAGGGTAAGCAGCTACACGGCCAACATGGCCTTGGCGATAAATTGTAGTAGCAGCAACGTTTTGTGTTTTTGCCTTTTCAATTGTCATTTGCATGGCACGCTCAGTTTGGACATACCCAAACCCCCAATGAGCATCTACCACTGTGGTCGTTGCGCTTTCCTGTACAACGTCAAATTTTGCACCAGGAACGATATGCCCTTTTTCAATACGATCGCAGTATGTTGGGATTTGGATGATGCCATGACTGTCGTGACCGGCAAGATTTGCTTCAACGCAGTGCCGGGCTACAGTTTCTGCTTCATCTCTGGGCGCGCCAGAGGCTTCCAAGAGGTCTGCTGCGATACTCCGAAGAGTTTCGGGAGAAATTCTTGGCATTATTTTAAACCCTTACCTTGGCTTTAGATTTTTTTGACTTCTGTGTTTCCGATCCAGGAAAGCGAAAAGCCAGTTCCTTTCCGCCCTTTGCCAGTATTACCTCGACAGCACCGCCATCAGAGAGCTTTCCGAATAGAAGTTCCTCAGCCAATGGCTTTTTTATATGTTCCTGTATGATACGGGCTAGGGGGCGTGCTCCATATTCGGGGCTGTAACCTTTGTCGCCAATCCAAGCACGAGCTTTAGAGGAGATTTCTATTGATACTCCTCGTTCTGCAAGTTGTCCCTCTAACTCTGCAACAAATTTATCGACGACGCGGTCGATAACTTCTGGCGGCAGTGTTTTGAATGAGATGATTGCATCTAGTCGATTTCTGAATTCTGGCGTGAACAATTTATTGATTGCTTCTTGATCATCACCCTCCCGAATAGATCGTCCAAAACCTATTGCGGGCTTTGCTAAATCAGCAGCACCTGCGTTAGTGGTCATTATCAAGATGACGTTTCTGAAATCAACTTGCTTACCAGAATGGTCTGTAAGCTTGCCATGATCCATGATCTGCAGCAGAACGTTATAGACGTCTGGGTGAGCTTTTTCGATTTCGTCTAGCAGAAGAACAACATGCGGGTTCTTATCGACTGCGTCAGTTAGCATTCCACCTTGATCGAAGCCAACATACCCTGGTGGGGCACCTATTAGGCGGGATACTGAGTGCCTTTCCATGTACTCAGACATATCAAATCTAACAAGTTCGACGCCAAGTGTTTTTGCAAGTTGTTTGGCAGCTTCAGTTTTGCCTACCCCTGTTGGACCTGCAAAAAGGTAGTTGCCTATTGGCTTTTCAGGCTGCCTTAAGCCTGCGCGAGCCAATTTAACCGCGCATGCTAGCGCTTCAATTGCTGGGCCCTGTCCAAAAACTGCAGCCTTTAGATCTGCTTCTAAGGTTCCCAGTGCTTGTTTGTCATCTCGACTGACTGATTTTGGCGGAATTCGTGCGATCTTTGCTACGATTGCCTCGACATCTTTTATGCCGATCGTTTTTTTCTTCGACTTTCTGGAAGTAACATTTGCGCAGCACCAACTTCATCGATGACATCGATCGCTTTATCGGGCAGCTTGCGGTCATTAATGTATCTAGCTGAAAGCTCGACGGCAGTTCTTATCGCATCGCGAGTGAAGCGCACTTGGTGGTGTTCTTCATACTCAGGCTTTAAGCCCATCATAATCTTAATAGCGTCGTCTACAGAAGGTTCGTTTACGTCAATTTTCTGGAACCGACGAACCAGAGCTCGGTCTTTTTCAAAATACGAGCGGTATTCCTTGTATGTAGTTGAGCCGATACACCTAAGGGATCCAGAAGCGAGGGCTGGTTTAAGAAGATTGGAAGCATCCATTGAGCCACCAGATGTAGCACCGGCACCAATCATCGTATGGATTTCGTCGATAAATAAAATTGAGCCAGGCCTATCTTCGAGCTCCTTCAAAACGGCCTTAATCCGTTCCTCAAAGTCACCTCGATAGCGAGTTCCAGCTAATAAAGAACCCATATCCAGAGCGTAAATAACTGCATCGGATAATACGTCTGGGGTCTCACCTTCCACTATTCGGCGAGCTAACCCCTCTGCTATTGCAGTTTTACCAACGCCCGGATCACCAACTAAAAGCGGGTTATTTTTGGTTCTCCGGCAAAGGATTTGGATGAGTCGTTCAAGTTCTGGGCCACGACCAATTAAAGGATCGATGCTTCCATCCTCTGCCTTTTCATTCAAGTCGACGCAGTATGCTTCAAGAGCCTCAGCTCCAGATTTGTGTTCGTCCTGTTCATCGCCCTGGTTGCCACGTTCTTGGTTGCGGCGCTCTTGCTCTCCCTCGGGTCTACGGCGTTCATTTTTTCCAGGAGCTTTGGCGACGCCGTGCGAAATATATTGAACGGCATCAAGTCGAGTCATGTCCTGCTGGTGAAGATAAAAAACAGCGTGACTTTCTCGTTCCGAGAAAAGAGCAACTAAAACGTTAGCGCCTGTGACTTCTTCTCTGCCGGACGACTGTACATGAATTGCAGCCCGCTGCAGCACTCGCTGGAAGCCGGCTGTCGGTTTAGGATCATTTTCGTCAGATTCAGTCGCTATGATGCTGCCGAACTCACTCTCTACATATTTAACCAGATTTGCCCGAAGTTTTTCCACATCCACGGCACAAGCAGTTAATACCGCTAATGCATCTCGATCATCCATCAAAGCAATCAGGAGGTGCTCCAGCGTCGCATATTCATGCCTATGATCACGCGCAGTTCCAATCGCTCGGTGTAATGTATCTTCAAGGTTGCGGGACAGCATTTATTAGGTCCCTCCACAGATTAGAGAATTATTCTTTTTCTAGCGTAAGCTGGAGTGGATGCTCATGTCGACGGGCAAATTCCACAACTTCAGTAACTTTTGTTTCAGCAACTTCATAGGTGTAAACGCCACATATCCCGATTCCCCGCCGATGGACGTGCAACATTACTTGAGTTGCTTCTTCACGCGACTTTCGGAAAAAAGACTCCAAATCATGCAGCACAAATTGCATTGGAGTGTAGTCGTCATTCAGCATTAAGACCTTATACATGGAAGGTTTTTTGGTCTTTGGCTTAGACTTTAAAGCGACACCTGTGTCTGTGCCATTGTCGCTTATATTTTCGTTATCATCGCTCATTTCGTTATGAGGATCCTCTTTGTGGGCACACGTCAAATTCTATATTAAAGAATATGGCGGTCTTGCAGAACAAGGAAAGGGCTGGTGTCACTCTTCATTCTTGGAAAGATTAACAGCAAGCTTTCTAGCGCTGCTTTCCAAATATTTTCGATCGACTTTATTTGTGCTTGCGAGTGGCAGAGCATCAAGGAAAAAAATCATTCTAGGATGCGCATAAGCTGGTCCATTTTTCAGAGTAAATTTTCTCAATTCGTCTTCATTTGCAGCATTTTTCGAGGCCAGAACAACAAACGCAACAGGAGCCTGGCCTTTAACGCTATGAGGCACAGAAACTACTGCCGACTGGGCAACTGCCGGGTGCTTTTCCAGTATTGCCTCGACCTCTGCCGGATAAACATTTTCTCCACCGCAATTAAACATGTCATCCATTCGAGAGACGAACCAGTAAAAACCGTCGTTATCACGGCGCAGGACATCGCCGGTACGAAACCAACCATCCCCCGGTAGTTTTGCTGATGAAGCATCTGGTAAATTATGATAGCCCAGCATCACTCCTGGGTTTCGAACCCAAAGTTCTCCTGTAGCAGGTCCGCCTTCATCAGTGGGTTCAGAGGGATCTTCCACTAGCATGGTGTCACCTCCAGAAAGAGGGAAGCCACAAGACCCAATTGGGCGTGGGAGGCCGTCAGGATGATCACCAAACATTCTCGGCCCCCCTCTGTAACGCCATATTGAATGGTAATTTTGGGGTTGTTAAATGTTTCTTGCACTTGCCGAATTAATAGAGGAGCCGCCAGAGCGGAGCCCATAGATACCTCGCGCACAGAGGTTAGGTTAGTACTTTTTAATAGATCTTTTTCCAACATCAGCATGGAAATCATGGCTGGAACACCCGAAATCGTTTCGGGTCGATAATCTTCAATTGCTTGTATATAGGTCCTAGCATCAAAACGAGGCATAAGAACTATGCGGGCTCCTTTTGCGAACGCAGTTTTTGTCACCATCAAGGCGTTCTTGTGATAGAGCGGAGCGGCTACTAAGAAAGTACTGTCTGCTGTTGCCCATTTTGCTGTAGTCGGTCCCCACATCTGGCCTGCATGGCTGAGTAAAACGCCTTTGGGTTTGCCTGTAGACCCAGATGTGTAAGGCTGAAGTGCTACTGTATCGGTGGAAGGCACGAATGGATCAAATGGCCCTGGATCAAGAAAACGGTCAAATTCTTCACCGAATTGGATTGCTGGAACATTTTCAGGGATCAGATGTTCAAACTCTTTCTCCGTGAACAGAAGTTTGCATCCGGCATCTTCCAAAATGTAAGAAATAATATCGGGAGACAGCTTGATATTAATTGGAGCTGGAACGAAACCACCTCGCATAGCCCCAAAGAAAACTCCCAAATATTCGTGCCTATTTAATGATAGGACACCAACACGATCTCCGGTGTTGAGACCAAATCTTTAAGTCCTCGAGCAACAGCATTTGATAGATCATCAATGTCATCAAAGGTGAGTGTCTTTTCTTGACCGTTTGCAAGATCGATCAGCGCTCTACGGTTCTGGCCTAAATGATCGGAAAAAATGCAGCCTAAATTCGCTTTACTAGGCATGATAGAATTTCCTAATTTTTTTAAAGTTTTTTTTAAAAGTTTAAACATTTCAAATTTTTATAAAATTTTATTCCAGTTAAATCACAATAGACTTTGGGTGTGATTCGGTAACTTTAACATAAGGCCATCATCATCTGCAGTTAGTACAATTTGACAACCGAGCCGGCTGGTAGCCGATACCCCGGGAACAAGGTCTAATAGTGAGTCTTCCTCTTCGCTCGGAGGCGGTAGGCGATCAAAATCATGTTCCTCGAGGATCACATGACATGTCGAGCAGGCCATGGAGCCTTCACAGTCACCTTCGATTTCCAAATTGAGCCGCCAAGCAAGCGCTAATATTGATTCTCCAACATTCCCCTCGACCTCTTGAGGCGGCTTTCCTTCTCTTTGAAAAATCACTCTTGGCATTGCACTTTAACGTTTTAGTCGTCAGAGCTTCGAAAACTAGCAGCGGATGCGAGGGTTTGAGCAGCGCTTTCAATTTCCGCGTAGGTTGTCATTCTGCCAAAACCAATTCGAAGAGCGCCCTCTGCCTCTGCGGCGCTAGCTGAAATAGCTTGAAGCACATAAGAAGGCTCAACGGCTGCAGATGAGCAAGCAGAACCCGTTGAAATCGCGATATTTGGAGCGTTCTTCATTACCTGCAGAGCCGAAATTCCTTCAAAGGATATGTTTAAATTTCCGGCAACCGGTTGGTCATAGAACCATTAACCTTAAATTTTGCTCCCAAGTTTTCCAGAATATTGCAAAATTGAGTACGGAAGAGCAGTAACTGTTCTGCCTCAGTTTCCATTTCTTCTAGTGCTATTTCAGCGGCTGAGCCAAATCCAACGCAAAGGGCAGCTGGAACAGTCCCAGATCTCAATCCGCGTTCTTGCCCGCCACCTTGAAAGATTGGTAAAAGTCGGGCTCTTGGCCGACGGCGCACATACAATGCACCTATCCCTTTTGGGCCATACATCTTATGTGCAGAAATGCTTGCAAGATCAACGCATATATTGTTGAAATTCATGGGAATTTTTCCAATTGCTTGCGCTGCATCGACGTGGAGTAGGGCTCCTGCTGCCCTTGTTAGCTCTCCAGCTTCTTCAATCGGTTGTATGGTTCCAATTTCATTATTTGCTGCCATCAGAGACACCAAAGACGTTGGTTTTTTAAGAGCTTCCCTCAAGGCATCGAGATTAGCGAAACCTTCTGATGTAACCGGTAGAATTTCGACTTCGAAGCCTTCTTCTTTTAAGGACAGGGCGGACTCCAAAACGCATTTATGTTCAAAGGCAAAAATAAGCACACGTTTAACTCCATCACCCATTCGGGCCCGAAAGCGTGCTGCGCCCATAATTGCAAGATTGTTAGATTCGGTGGCACCTGATGTGAAAACAATTTCTCTGGAGTCAGCTCCGATAAGCCTTGCAAGTTTTTGTCGTGCGGCCTCGACGGCTAATTCCGCCTTTTGGCCAAACTGGTGCTGTGTTGAGTGTGGATTGCCAAAGTCTTGACGCAGAAACGGCAACATAGCTTCCAGTGCTCTGGAATCCAACGGCGTTGTTGCTTGGTAATCAAGATAAATAGCGCTTGTCATTGATCCAGGCCCATCGCATCTTTGCGAACCTTTTTACTATATAAATTGCTCCAAGCTTGCACGAAGCTGTCAACCTCCTCTTGGGTTGTTTCTGGCCCGAGACTTACTCGAATTGTTGAGTTGGCCTGCTCCTCAGAAACACCCATTGCCATCAATACGTGGCTGGATGTCACCTTTCCTGAAGAACAGGCAGCACCAGCAGAAACAGCAAAGCCCGCTAGGTCGAATGCTATAACTTGAGTTTCGGCTCTAGTACCTGTCATCGATATAGCGGACGTATTTGAAAGACGAGGAGCTTCCGTTCCAGCTATGTAACATCCAGGATGAATTCTTCGTATACCTGCCTCCAGCCGATTGCGAAGATTACAAACGAACTCAGCCGAAGATAGCCTCGTTGAAATTTCTGTTAATGCGCCATTAAAACCGGCAATTCCGAATACGTTTTCGGTTCCTCCTCGAATTCCTCGTTCTTGGCCGCCGCCTAAGATGATGGGTTTTGGAGATAGTCCATTTCTAAATACAGCGGCTCCTACCCCCAAGGGGCCTCCGATCTTCGATGCTGACAGAGCTATCGCATCTGCACCTAATGACCCTATATCGATCTCCAATTTCCCAAAGGCTTGTGCGCAATCAACTGCGAGCAAGCCTCCAGCAGAGTGGACGATGTCAGCGACCTCCTCAACGGGTTGAATTACACCTGTCTCATTATTTGCCAGCATCAATGCTACGACTGCGTCGCTTCCATCTTTACCTAAAAGGTGCTTGAGAGAATCACAGTCAATCTGGCCATTATTCTTGACTGTAATAAACGAGGCACCCGGCGCATTCCCGAGAACAGCAGAGTGTTCGATCGCCGATACAATCAGCCGCCTGCGGTTTGAAAGTCGCAAAATTAGCGCACAAGCTTCAGTACCAGAACTTGTAAAAGTTATGTCCTCGTATCGAGCTCCAACAGCGCTGGCAAGACTAGCGCGCGTGTCTTCTATAACCTGGTGAGCATAGCGACCATATTTGTGCACAGAGGATGGATTTGCTTGATGCTCCATAGCCGCCTTCATAGCTGCTCGGGCGCCCGATGATAGTGGCGCTGCAGCGTTGTAGTCCAAATATACGGTCATATGTTATTGCGTCGTCACGCCCTCAGAGGTCTTCTTGAAAATAACCCAAAAAAAGCGCATTTCTACACATTAAGTCATTAATGATTAAAAATGTTCAGTTTAACTGCGCTCCAGATAAAGAAAGCAAATCATGGCAGAAGTTATAATAACTGGCCCTGAAGGACGTTTGGAAGGCCGATATCATCATGTCGAGTCCAGTACAGCTCCCTTGGCAGTGATCTTACATCCTCATCCTCAGTACGGTGGAAATATGAATAACCGTGTTGTGCAAGGGCTTGCCCATATGTTTGCAAAGCGCGGGTTTGGCACACTTCGGTTTAACTTTCGTGGTGTAGGTCGATCTCAAGGCCAGTACGGTCGAGGTGAAGGTGAGTTGATGGATGCAGCAGCAGCCCTTGATTGGCTGCAAACTCTGAAACCAGAGTCAAAAACTGTATGGGTAGCAGGTTTTTCATTCGGTGCTTGGATTGGCATGCAGCTTCTGATGCGACGTCCTGAAATGGGAGGCTTCATTTCAATTTCCCCGCCGGCGAACATGTATGATTTTTCTTTCTTGGCACCTTGCCCATCTTCAGGGCTCATAATTCACGGTGATGCAGACGAAATTGTGCCCCAGGAGGCCGTTTTACGTTTGGTGGATAAATTGGCGCTCCAAAAAGGTATCATCGTTGATTACGAAAATATTGAAGGGGCGGGGCATCTCTTTGGAAAAAAACTTGAGATGATGTTAGGGCGTTGTGAGGCTTACCTTGATAGAAGAATTGAGGAAGACGGCATCTTCCAATCTGTATCAGCTGAAGAGGCAGCCGATTTGGCGACTGCCGTTGGTTAGTTAGTCTGGAAGGACAACCCGGCCTCCTAACATCGGGGTGGGGACACCAGTTGTTTGTGGAAAACTGATAGGCAGTTTCAGTTCGGTGCGCACTGCCAGATAAGCGAATGCTTGTGCCTCAATATCGTCGCCGTTGAAACCAATACTTTCGATTGGTTCGACTTGCGTTTTTGACAAGAGCTCTTATCCTTTCCAGGATATAAGAGTTGTTGCGTCCACCACCAGTTATTAGCCAATGCCTTGGAGGGCGCGGAAGTATGTCTATTACTTTTGCAACACTTTGAGCAGTAATCTCAGATAAAGTTGCGGCGCCATTTTCCAATGAATCCCCAGTCACTAATTTCCAACTAAAATCTAATCTATCAAGTGACTTGGGCGGTGGACGCTTGAAGAAGATAGATGAGAGTGCGTTGTTAACGCAGGTTTTGTTTGTATGCCCCATGCGCGCAAATCGGCCATCTTTATCAAAGGGTTCGCCTGTATTTTCAAAAACCCAATCATCTATTGGGCCATTTCCAGGACCAACATCACACGCGACCAATATTCCATTTTCATCGATCCACGTAATGTTGGCTACGCCGCCGATATTAACAATTGCAAGAGGCCGCAATGCCACTCTGGAGGCAATCGCTGCATGGTAAATTGGAGCTAAAGGTGCGCCCTCTCCACCAGCTTTCACATCAGCTGATCTGAAGTCAAAAGCTACTTTAATGCCTGTCTTCTGAGCAAGAGATTTACCGTCACCAATTTGTAAAGTGATCCCTTCGGCAGGCCTATGTTTTACAGTGTGGCCATGAAATCCAATGATATCGATTGCACTATTAGAAAGACCTTCTTTCTTAAGGAGTATTTCGATCGCTTCTCTATGTTTGTCCGTTAATTCCATCTCGATGGCTTTAGGGTCAATTTCTCCATCAATAACTTTACGCAGCCTCAGTCGAAATTCGGCCGGATAAGGAAGATAGAAGCAGAGGCGATTGGCGTTATATGACTGTTTCCATCTGTATCAATTAATGCCACATCAATGCCATCCATCGATGTTCCACTCATCAAACCAATGGCTCGAAAAATTTTCACGCAAGAACCCTCTTCTGGCATCTGCTTGGGTGCTGTGCTAATCGCAGTGTCATTGTTTATTTATCGCCTTTAGGGCTATGAGCGAAGATGAGTGATCTTTCCAGCGACTTTATGCGCACTATGACCTCGCGAGGGTTTTTGCACCAGTGCACGGATCAAATTGGCCTTGACCAAAAGGCAGCTGGGAAACAACCCATAGCTGCGTACATAGGGGTTCGATTGCACGGCAGATAGCCTGCACGTCGGAAGTCTGGTCCAAATTATGATGTTGCGTTGGCTGCAGAAGACTGGCCACAAACCTATTGTGCTGATGGGGGGTGGGACTACAAAAATAGGTGATCCATCTGGGAAAGATGAGGCTCGTCAATTAATCACCGAGGATATCATCAAAGCTAATATGGCTGGCATTAAAAGGGTCTTTGAAAAATTTTTGACCTTTGGGGATGGTCCTACTGACGCAGTAATGGTCGATAATGCGGAGTGGCTTGATCAGCTAAAATATATCCCACTTTTAAGAGAAGTAGGTCGTCATTTCTCTGTAAATAGAATGTTAACTATGGACTCAGTCCGGCTCCGATTAGATAGAGAGCAGCCTCTGTCATTCTTGGAGTTTAACTACATGGTTCTTCAAGCATACGACTTTGCTGAGTTGGCTCGTCGTCACGGTTGTACTCTCCAAATGGGTGGGTCTGATCAGTGGGGTAATATTGTCATGGGTGTCGATCTGGCGCGCCGTATGGACGGTAATGAAGTTTTTGGAATGACAACGCCGTTAATTACCACCGCTAATGGTGCAAAGATGGGTAAAACGGCTTCAGGTGCAATTTGGCTAAATGAAGAGCGTTTATCCGCCTACGATTATTGGCAGTTTTGGCGCAATACAGCGGATGGCGACGTAGGGCGTTTCCTTCGTCTTTTTACCGACCTGCCTCTCAAAGAAATAGAGGATTTGGAGAGTTTAGAGGGGGTAGAACTCAATGAGGCTAAGAAGCGGTTAGCTACTGAGGCAACCGCTATGGCCCATGGGCGGGATGCAGCGAATGCAGCTGCCGAGACGGCTAGGCAGACCTTTGAAGAGGGAAGTTTGAAGGCCGCGCTGCCATCTATTGAAGTTGATAAAAAAGCACTGGAAGCAGGTATTCCTGCTTATGAGTGTTTTGCGTCTGGCTGGGCTTGTCAATTCAAATGGAGAAGGTCGACGTTTAATCAAAGGAGGTGGAGCTCGGCTGAACGATGTCTCTATTTCTTCTGAGGATAAAATAATCTCTCTTGATGACGCGGGTACTGCGGGTTCAATAAAATTGTCGGCGGGCAAGAAGCGACACGTGCTTTTAAAGCCTACGTATTCGTAGGCGAATTTTTTTGAAAATTTTGTTTCTAGTCGGTATCTAGCCACAAAAAGGTATCTTTGGTTCCTCTTCTTTTTGTAAGATGCGCCTTTACAAGCTGAGAGAATTTTACTGGCTGCTCGAGCCAATTTTAGTTTGCTGATTTTGACTTAGCCAAGCTGCAGCGCCGTGAGCTAACAAGGCACCAACTATGAGGAAACCTCCCATAATGGTTGGGTTTTGAGGGATCTCTCCTAACACTACCCAAGCCCAGATTGGTCCTAAAGCTGTCTCAAGCAGCATCAACAGGCCAACTTCTGCTGCTGGCAGACGGCGAGGCCCCAAGGTTATGAGGATTAGCGAAACCGGAAGGAGAAAAAGTCCAACAAAAATTAAATTGGGCCAGTCAGATGCAATTGGTAACAATGTATCTGTCATTAAAATTGCAAATATAGCAGTTAAGCCAGCGCTTAAACCAAGTGCTGGGGTTAGGTCCTGGTTGCTCTTCACGCGGCCTATTATAAAAAACAGAGCTATAGAGATCGCAGTTGCAAACGCAGCAAGAGCACCCATGACTGTTTCAGATTTTATGTTGGCTTCGAAAATGATTGCGATGCCTGCGGCGATACCCAATGCGGCTACCCATGTTCGCATTGCCAGCTTTTCGCCAATTACCCGACCAAAGATAGCAGCAAAGATTGGTGCTGTTGCGATAATGGCTAATGTGTCAGCTACGGTTGTATAATTTAAAGCAAAAATGAACCCTAAGTTACTTATGGCCCAGCAGGCTGCTGCCGCTGGTAATGCCCATCAAGGCGCTTCATGTCGTGAATGAGCTGATGCTTGCGTGTTAGCAATAGCCACGCCCATACCGCTAAACATAATAGTAATGCTCGCCAAAAAATCGCTGTCCAAATGTCAGATTCGATGAGTTTAAATAGTGTCGCATCTGGCGATAAGACGATCGCGCCTAATGCAGTCAATGCAAATCCTATCCAATAGGACCTAGATTGACCTCTCATCCTGCAGAATGCATGAAAATATTGCCCAGTCGATCTACCTCTGCAATTAATCCTGGATCGACAAAAATTGTTGCATCTGGTTGTTCAAGGATAGCTGGACCATCAATTTGAGTGCCGATTGGTAATTCAAGCCTTTTTGAACACACTGGCCTCATGCCATTTACCATCTGCATATACTTTGCGTTTACCGCTGAGGGATCTCTCTGAGTTTCCACTAGCAGGTGCAAGGCGTTCCAAATCGAAAGGTGGACGACGGCCAATGACAGCTACCCGAAGGTTCATTACCCGAACTTGTGGACCGTTCAAAAGTCTTCCAAATGATTTATTATAAGCAGCTTCAAAAGTTGAGAGGACCGCGTCTCTACTAAGATCAATAGCTGACAGCTCGTCTCCTAATAGTCGAACCGGTATGGAGTGAGTTTGTCCCTGATAGTGCATGTCCAGCTCTATCTCTATCACCGTCTTGTCAATTGGCGCTCTTGAACTTTCTAGCTTAGCAGTTCCTTCTATCCAGAATTTTAAAGCTAGATCGGCTAAATATCCCTCTTTCACATCATCGAGTGCGGAATTGATGGTTTGTACTCGATCAAGACGCATATCGGCGATATTTGCACCCAAGGCGGATAGAACGCCTGGGTAACGGGGAGAAACAGCTCCAGCGAGACCTACCTCACGAATGAGTGCACCAGCATGAAGAGCCCCTCCACCGCCAAATGGCATTGCCACAAACTGACTTGGGTCGTGCCCACGTTCTATCGAAACTATTCGTATGGCCCCAGCCATAGCTGCATTTGCAACCTTAATTACAGCCTCTGCAGCTTCTACGACAGATAGGCCCAAAGGATCTGCTACCTCGGTTTTTATCGCTTTTTCTGCGGCGGAAATATCTAGGTGTCCGAGTTCTCCACCAATTGGACTATCAGGGTTGATCCGTCCCAGAAGAACATTGGCGTCTGTGACTGTTGGTAGGCTTCCACCTTTCCCATAGCACGCAGGACCAGGGTCAGCACCAGCACTTTCGGGACCAACTCTCAGCATACCGCCCGCATCTATCCAAGCAATTG
The DNA here is from genome assembly GCA_038143065.1 of Rhodospirillales bacterium. Lineage (GTDB taxonomy): Bacteria > Pseudomonadota > Alphaproteobacteria > Bin95 > Bin95 > VMCJ01. The sequence goes on from JAYQLI010000035.1 coordinate 58,941, forward strand.
AGCCTCCACCAGCGCCAATAGTGGTGATTTCTACCATCGGTGCTCTAACGACCATGCCGAAGTCGATAGAAGTTTCTGCAGCAAGTGATGTGCGGCCATTTGCAATCAGAGATACATCAAAACTTGTACCTCCCATGTCGCATCCTATTACATTGGGATATCCTGCGGCTAATCCAACTGCTCTGGCGGCGACAACACCAGCTGCAGGGCCAGACAAGGCGGTGCGGATGGGGGCTTTACTTGCTTCATCCGCGGTCATTAACCCTCCGTTCGATTGAACTATCAAAAGGCTTGCACCGTCTTCACCTAGAGAGCTTTGAAGCCGCCCAAGATAACGACCCATGGCTGGCTGAAGGTAGGCGTTTAAGACGGCTGTTGATGTTCGCTCAAATTCTCGGATCTCGGGGAGAATATCCGTTGCGGTAGTTACATGAGCATTGGGCCAAACACGTTCTACGGCTTCACGGGCAGCTTTTTCATTTTGCGAATTTGCATAAGCGTTAACGAAAGCAATCGCAATCGCTTCGCAACCTGCAGAAGCAAGATTACGCGCAGCCTTTTCTACTGCTTCGACATCCACATCAAGCTCAATTCTTCCATCCGATAAAACGCGCTCTGGAACTTCTATGCGATCTTTGCGCTGCGCAACGGGTCGAAAGGTTCCTCTTAGACCCCATGTCCGTGGTCTATCACGCCGGCGCATTTCAAGGACATCCCGAAACCCCTCACTGGTAATTAAGCCAGTGCGAGCGCCTTTTCGCTCTAGCAGTGCATTTGTTCCCACAGTGGTGCCATGAACGACGGCGTCTATAGATTGCAGATCAGAAATAGCACTTAAGCCGTTCAAGAAACCAACAGATTGGTCAGCTGGTGTTGAGGGTGTTTTTGCAGTTTTGATTTCACCAGTTTTGGGATTGATTGCAAAAATATCAGTAAAGGTACCGCCTACATCTACTCCAACAATCCAGCCACTCATGCGAGGTCTCCATAATCCCTAGCCGCGGCAGACTCGGAAATATATCCAGCCTCCAAATCAGCAAGGATAGACTGGTGGGACCGATCTTTGGGACAACCGTAGCCACCCCCTCCTGGCGTCTCCAGTCTGAGGCGCATCCCTCGCTTCATCGGAATACCAACAATTTTAGACGCCATTGGGGGACTAATTGGTTTTTCTGCATCCTCGGTGTCATAAAAAAATTTATTCAAAGCAGCGGGTTGTCCTCCGAGTACGCCTGGAGGAGATGTTCTTGCGCGCTCTCCAAATAGAAATGCCTGAGCATTTTCTTCCAATAGTTCTATTTCATAGATTGCACCCAAGCCTCCCCGGTATTTACCTGGCCCCCCAGAGTCTGGCCTAAGGGCCCACTGACGAAATACAACCGGATATGCAGCTTCAAGGATTTCTAAAGGAGGAATGGTTGCGGTTGAAATAGGCGCATTGCCATGCTGAAGCCCGTCTTCGCTAGCCGATCCGCCATGACCACCCCAAAAAATGAAAACATAACCCAAGGTGCTCCGCTATCACTACGGCGGCCGGCTATGGATAGCGCATTGATAGTCCCATAAGCGCATCCGTTAGTTCGCTGTGGTGCAGCTTCCGACATAGCCTGGAAGACAAGGTCGATTAAGCGCAAGATAGTTTCCGTGTAACCACCAACGGGTTTTGGCGCAGTTGCTGCCAGGATGGAGTTCTCAGGGATGACTACATTGATAGGAACCATAGCCCCTGCGTTAGCTGGAATTTCATCGAAGACATGTTTCATTGCAACGTAGCAAGCGGCGTGGGTCGTTGCTTTTGAAATATTGATAGGTCCTAAACAAGAGCCAGCTGAACCAGAAAAGTCCAGCTCCATCTCATCCCCGGCGATAGTGATTTTTAGGCTTAATTTTAATTCTTCATCGACCACGCCATCGTTATCCATGTAGTCGGTTGCTTGATACACGCCGTCAGGAAGACCTTCTATTTCACGACGCATAAGTCTCTCGGCCCTATCTTTGAGAGCTGTCATCGCCTCATCAATTACGTCGTCGGAGTATTCATCGAGGATCGCATGGAGGCGCTGCGCTCCCAGATTTAGGCATTAATTTGGGCGTTTAAGTCACCGTAAAGGCTCATAGGCAGCCTTGAATTGGCCTCCAACATTGCTTGAATATCTTGCTGATATAGACCTCCGCGGAAAAGTTTGACTGGTGGGCAAACAAACCCTTCTTGAAAAGCCTCTGTAGCGGCAGGATTGTAATTGCCAGGAACCGCACCCCCGACGTCGTGCCAATGCCCGACCGATGCTATCCAACAGAACACCTTGCCTTTCCGAAAAATTGGCTGAACCAGGCGGAAATCTGAGAGATGAGTTCCTCCATCCCACGGGTCATTGAAGATATAAACGTCTCCATCTTCGAGGTCGTTTTCTTTTTCTGCTTTATCAATGACGGTTTTTACTGCAAATGCCATTGCGCCTACAAAAATAGGTAACCCAGATTTCCCCTGGGCAAGTGTTTCCCCAGTGCTTCGATGATAAATTCCATGCGATGCATCATGAGCTTCTGCAATAATCGGATTAAAGGCGCTTCTGAAAAGCGTTGCATCCATTTCATCAACGATCTGCTCCAAGCGACCGTTGAGGACAGCAAGAGTGACAGGGTCAAGTGTTGTCATTGGGTGCCATCTTGGTTTGCGGTGAAATTAAGTATTGTTGGCTTTAACATTTGTGATTGGGGTCAGATAGCTCAATGATAGCTTGATGCATTTGTCTGATATCACTTTCTCTCGAAAGTCTGTGATCCCCGTCTTTTATGAGGATTACTTTAACGTCTTCTGACACTATCTTTTCTGCAATTTCCAGGGACAATTCCCACTGCACAGCGTCGTCTAACATGCCGTGGAGAAGTCTTGTCCGTCCGTGAAAAGCAATGGGCTTTTCAAGGACAACATTTTTATTCCCATCGTCTAAGAGTGCCTTTGTAAAAACGTATGGCTCAGGGGCATATTCACTGGGACGGCGTATAAGCCCATCACGTGTTAATGCTTCAGCTTCTTCTTTTGACAGGCTTTTTGCAGGCTCCGGGTGAAGTCGGGAGCCGCTGCAATGCCCACTAACCCAGTTACACGATTAGGCAAGGCGAGAGCAGATAGAAGCATCAGCCAGCCGCCCATGCTAGACCCAACGACAATTTGTGGTCCTTGGGTTAGTTCTTCAATTACGAGTTGAGCGTCTGAGGCCCAATCGCTTAGAGTGGTTTCCTCAAATTTACTAGAAGACTGTCCATGCCCGCGGCAGTCAAATCGCACAAAAGACTGTCCTCTTTCGGCACAAAATTCATCGAGGCGTGTTGCTTTCTCGCCATCCATATCGGAACGAAGGCCATGAATAAAAACAACCCCGGGCAGATCAGCGCGCTTGCCGCGGGTTCTGTGGTAGGCAATATAGCCTCCATCAGGTCGATTCAACTGCGCCGCCGGTGTTAATCCGGTACTGTTCATGATTAACGCTCCAAAAGGGGGTGGAAATGATGCGTCCAGGCACCATGCCGCTCCGTTTTGCATATTCTAGCGGGACTTTGGGGTTGAACCAAGTTGAACGCGGAGAAATACGAGCGTCATTTTCTGGAATTGGTCGCACGCCAGTTATTGTTCAGGCAATGCCAGCGATTGATGCTAGTGGGTCGGAGACAACAGCTCTCTGGGCTGCAGAAGTGGCTGCATTAGCAGGGGCACAATCGATAGTGGCATCTGGGTCGGGCCCAGCCGAGCGTTTAAAGAGATTTGGTGCAAAGCATTTAATGGTTGCTATTGAGCAGAGTGGGCCATTAGCAAGCAGCAATAATATCACTCGCCTCAGAAAACTAATTCTAGAAACAAAAGCTGATATATTACATGTGCGGTCGCAAGAAATTGCCTGGGCAGCGCTTCAAGCAGCACGAGATACTCAATGCATTGTTGTCACATCTTGCGGCACAGATGATGTTTTTTCGAATGTAACAAGAGATGGGGGCTCACTCGCTGAAGGACATTGTATCATTGCGGGCTCTAATCACGTGAAAGAATTGATTCAGCAGTCAGATGCCGAGCGAGGGGAACGCATTGCAGTAATTCCAGACGGTGCAGATCTCGCGAATTATTGTCCGGAGAGTGTATCTGCCGAGCGCTTGGCTCAATTGGCAAAATCATGGGGTAATTTGGAAGAGCCGTCACCGATCATTCTCGTGCCGGGTGCTGTTAACCCTCTGCGCGGACAGATTGACCTTGTGCGGGCTTTTGGGATGATTTTACGAACTAATATAAAGACCTCTGACGCCACACTGATTATAGCTGGTACAATTGGTCGAACAGATTCTTACGCAAGGGAACTGAGCCGTGTGGTTAAGAATCTTAGTTTGCAAAAACGAGTTTTTATAGCTGGTGATCTTGATGATATGCCCGCAGCTATGCTTATGGCCGATGTTGTGGCATCCGTACCAACAAGGCCCTTGGGTCAAGACCCTACCGCCGCTATGGCAGCTGCTCTAGGTAAACCTGTGATTGGAGCATCACACGGTGCGACTGCAGAAACTGTTGAGGAAAATAAGACAGGTCGTCTTTGCCTGCCATCCAACCCCAATGCCATAGCTTCAGCAATAACTGAGGTCCTTTCGCTGCCTGCTTTCCTCCGAAATCAAATGGCTGAGAACGCGCGGGCAAGAGCCGAAAAGCTTTTTTCAGCCCGCAAGAGCGCACTTGCACTTGCAAGAGTTTATGGTGCTCTTCTCGGTTCTAACGAGTTAGGATAATAAATCTTCGTAATCCAGCGCGTTGACAGAGCCAGATCGCACGCTAGTTTGCGGCGGCTAATCAATTGTGAAACATGACGAGGTTAACATGCCGAGCGACGCTCAGGCCGAAGCCACAATTAAGGTAACTCTACCCGATGGAGCAAATCGCCAGTTGGCAAAAGGTTCTACCGGTAGGGCTCTTGCATCAGATATATCTACAAGTCTGGGTAAGAAAGCTATAGCAGTTAAGCAAGACGGCGAAGTTATAGACCTTGACCGTGAGCTAGTTAATGGGGCGTCTGTTGAAATTGTCACTCCAGATTCCCCTGAGGCACTTGAGCTGTTTCGTCACGATTGTGCTCACGTTCTTGCGGAAGCAGTACAAGAACTTTTCCAGGGACCCAGGTTACAATTGGTCCAGCAATTGAGAATGGTTTCTATTACGATTTCGCCAGAGAACAGCCATTTACCCCAGATGATCTTGAAACAATTCAGGCAAAGATGAGGAAATCATCAATCGCGATGAACCATTTATCCGAGAGGAATGGGATCGTGATGTTGCTATAGAATTCTTTGAGAACAAAGGAGAGGCTTATAAAGCGGAGTTGATCCGCGATTTACCCGAAAGCGAGACAATTTCTATCTATCGTCAGGGAGACTGGCTTGACCTGTGTCGGGGGCCACATATGCCTTCCACTGGCAGAATTGGGACTGCTTTCAAGCTTATGAGTGTCGCTGGCGCTTATTGGCGAGGTGATCATAGAAATGCCATGCTTCAGCGGATCTATGGGACAGTTTGGCGTTCGGAAAAAGAACTTACATCCCATTTGACTATGTTGGAGGAGGCAGAGAGACGTGACCATCGCCGTCTTGGCCGGGAAATGGATCTTTTCCATCTGCAAGAAGAAGCTGCAGGTTCAATTTTTTGGCATGCGAAGGGATGGACTCTTTATCGCCAAATAGAGACGTACATGCGACAGCGTCTAGAGAATGCAGGGTACTTCGAGGTTAAGACCCCTCAGCTTGTCGACCGTGCTTTGTGGGAAGCCTCGGGGCATTGGGATAAATTTCGAGAAAACATGTTCACAGCTGAGACAGAGGATGACCGAGTTCTGGCGCTGAAGCCTATGAACTGCCCTTGCCATGTCCAAATTTTTAGGCAGGGACTAAAGTCTTATCGTGATCTTCCTATGCGCATGGCTGAGTTTGGCTCTTGCCATAGGAATGAACCATCAGGGTCTTTGCATGGGATCATGCGGGTAAGGGCTTTCACTCAGGATGACGCCCATATTTTTGCAACCGAAGATCAAATTACTAGTGAATGCAAAGAGTTCTGCGATCTTCTTCTGTCAATTTATAAGGATTTTGGTTTTACAGAAGTACGCGTAAAATTCTCTGATCGACCAGAAGTTCGCGCAGGTGAAGATGCGGTTTGGGACAAGGCCGAAACTGCTTTAATGGACGCAGTTAAAGCGTCCGGACTTGAATTTGAGCTCAATCCTGGCGAAGGGGCCTTTTACGGACCAAAACTAGAGTTTGTACTTCGTGACGCAATTGGACGTGATTGGCAGTGTGGTACGTTCCAGGTTGATTTTGTGCTGCCAGAACGCCTGGGAGCAAATTATATTGGAGAAGATAGTCAACGTCATGTCCCAGTGATGCTTCATCGTGCTATCCTTGGATCCTTCGAGCGTTTTATTGGAATTCTGATCGAAAACTATGCGGGTAAGCTTCCATTGTGGCTTGCTCCAGTGCAGGCTACGGTGGCTACGATTGTCTCTGATGCAGATGATTATGCAAAGAGGGTTTTTGAACAGCTAAAAGCATCAGGCATTCGGGCTGAAATTGATCTTCGAAATGAAAAGATTAACTACAAAGTGCGGGAGCATAGTCTCTCCAAGACCCCCATTCTTCTGGTTGTCGGACGTCGTGAGGCAGAAGAGGGAACTGTTGCCATTAGAAGGCTGGGTGTAAAAGAGCAAGAAACTCTTACTCTAGGTGAAGCAGTTAAAAAGCTTACAGAAGAAGCAGCATCTCACTAGTCTTCGTAACATCCCAGATTGCGCAATTCTGTTGACGTCAAAGCACTTGAAAGCTATCAAATTTGGTGTTTTTTTAATATTTACTAACAAAGTTTAAAGGAGTTCGTTCCATAGCGCGTCCTCATATGCAAGCGCCGCCATCAAAAGACGGCCCACGTATCAATGAAATGATTGACGTTCGCCATGTTCGCCTCGTTGGCGCTGATGGTGAGATGATAGGTGTAGTAGAAATAAATGAAGCTCTTGAAGCGGCTGATGAAGCAGGGCTCGATCTTGTAGAGGTCTCCCCCAACGCTGATCCACCAGTGTGCAAACTTCTTGATTACGGTCGCTTTAAGTATGAGGCTCAGAAAAAGAAAATGAGGCTCGTAAAAAGCAAAAAGTCATTGAGGTCAAAGAAATTAAGCTAAGGCCTGGTATTGAGCAGCACGATTATTCAATCAAAATGAAAGCCGCTCGTAAGTTCTTGGACAATGGAGATAAGGTAAAGGTTACCATGCGTTTCCGTGGACGAGAGTTGGCCCACCAAGAAATCGGTGCAAAAGTTCTTGATAGAGTCAGGGAAGAGCTCGACGAAGCGGCGAAGATTGAGCAGCTGCCAAAGATGGAAGGCCGTCAGCTTGTGATGGTCGTATCTCCCCGCTGAGATAAGAATCAATTGGGTATTAAGTTCCAGCTTGGCAGGCTAGTTCTGCCAAGCTCGGTGAAATCTGTGAGTCATGTAACTGGTTGCTAAAATTGGTGCCACCAGGTTAATGATTGGCATAGAAAATAAAAATGTAAGAAGAACTCCGTCTTGCAGGTTGGCGCGCTTATTACGCTTCCGCAGCAAGTTCGCATTGCTTGCTGTAAGGTGTCTGAAAGCGACCAGATCGAAATACTCCTTCCCAATAAATATCCATTGATTAGATAGAAAGGGATTGGTGCCAAGGGTGGGGCTAAAAACAGCAGGAATATTGAGATGATCAGCAGGCATAAGTTCAGAGCTATTGCTAATGATGCAAAGCGGAAACTCGCTGTTGCAATTTCGTGCCAGCGTTGATGATGACTTGATTTGTGTCCAGGATAATGTCTCGCTTCAACTGCGTCGACGACATTGTCTAAGAAGAAGGCCTGCAGGAAGACTGCTACTGCGGGAAACAGAAAAAGAGCTACAACAATTGGAATAATGTCAAAAAGAAGTTGAATGGCGTTATTCAGAAAAGACAGAAAAGTCCAACTTGGTGTCCATTCGCCTAAACCCGCACTTTTAATTAGCCAAATGCTAAGAATTACCATAGCGCTTAGCATCACCAATGCAGCTATCGCACTATAGAGAAGCGGCCTAATGATTTGTGGGTCCCGGAGCTGATCTAGTGCCTTTCTAAAATCATTGATCATATTTCAGGTGCCTTCGATCCTATTTTCAAAAAATACTTTTCAACGGAGTTCTTCAGCTGTTTTCGATCCCGTTGTGGTTTGTTACAACCACCAAATAAGCAAAGGATTTAGTTTCAGAAGAGCCTTCTATCATGGATATGAAAAGTTTTGATGTGGTCGCTATTGGAAATGCGATCGTTGATGTCATCGTGGCGGTTGATGATCCGTTTTTAGCTGACCAAGCAGTGCCCAAGGGTAGTATGACTCATTGATATGGATCAGGCAACATTGATCTATAAAAACTTGACAGATAGTAGGCAAATTTCTGGTGGTTCAGCAGCGAATACTGCTGCTGGTATATCTTCCCTTGGCGGTACAGCTTCCTTCATCGGCCGAGTTCGTAATGATGAACTTGGGGAACACTTTGCAAATGACATCAAATCTGTTGGCGTCGATTATCAAACACCCCGGCAACTGAGGGCAAGGGAACAGCGAGTTGCTATGTCTTTGTGGACTCCCGATGCACAAAGAACAATGATGACCTTTTTAGGAGCATCAACAGAAATTGGTCCTGACGATGTAGAAAACATTGGTTTAAAACCAGGAGGAATTCTCTATATCGAGGGATATCTTTGGGACGCCGATCTAGCCAAGCAGGCAGTCCTTAAAGCAATCAGTTTTACCAAAATGATCGGCGGGCAGGTAGCCTTTTCCGCATCTGATAGTTTTTGTGTGGAGAGGCATCGCACCGAGTTTCGCGATCTTTTAAAAAGACACGTAGATATTCTTTTCGCGAATGAGGATGAGATCATCTCTTTGTACGAGACTGATAATTTTGAAGATGCCGCTAAGGCTGTAGCATCAGATGTTAGCATTGCAGCATTAACGCGAAGTGAAAAAGGCTCAGTTATCGTTAGTGGTTCAGATCAAGTGGTCTGCTCAAGTATTCCTGTAGACGATGTAATTGATACGACTGGTGCTGGGGATCTGTTTGCAGCTGGTTTTCTTTTGGTCTTGCAAATAAAAGATCTCTGGCTGACTGTGCAGGCCTTGGGGGAATTGCGGCAGCTGAGGTAATTTCACATTATGGTGCACGTCCAGAACAGTCGCTTACAGAACTCGTCAAACGCCACGGTTTCTAGCCGAAAGCCGCTGGGGACCGGTCCACGGGCAACACGTCTACGTCTTTATTCTGGTTTTTTTCTCTTCAGTTTTGTTTTTACGCATTATTTAAATCATATGCTTGGGTTGCACTCGCTTGAGCTAATGGAGGCAGGTCGGGCACTGTTCAACGTTTTTTGGCGTTTCTTACCTGTCGAAATCCTTTTGGCGTTATCTTTGTTATCTCACGCGCTTCTTGCTTTATTGAAGATAGCACAGTCGCGAACTTCGTCACTTTCCTTTTGGGATGGAGCTCAGATTATTTTAGGTGTGGCAATACCTTTCCTTATTGCTGATCATATCTTTGGAACTCGAGGCTTATCGCTCAGAGATGGTCTTGATGATACATATACTTGGACCGTGTGGGCCCTTTGGCCAACTTCGGCTTTGATGCAGTCAATTGCCCTTTTTGTTGTATGGGTACACGGCGTTATAGGTCTTCACTTCTGGTTTCGGTTACGGAGCTGGTACTCAGCCTTTTTGCCTTACATGTTTGTGATTGCTGTGCTTTGGCCTGTAATGGCGCTTCTGGGTTTCGCCTCCGCTGGTAAAGAATTAAATTTGCTTAAGGATCAAGATGGGGTCATAGACCAAATGTTGGCCGATGTGGGTTTCCTTGGCGGAGATGCAGTAGACTGGGTTTCCTCTATGGAACAAAACGTGATGTCCGTTGCTGCATTTTTGGTAGTGACTGTATTTTTTTGGCGGGTCTATTCTTTAAGGGCTTCAAAACAAACTTCTGGACCAGTTGTTACTTATCCCAGTGGCGAGCACATCCATATAGCTAAAGGCCTGTCTGTCCTTGAGGCCAGTCAGTTGGCCGGCATTCCACATGCCTCAGTTTGCGGGGGGGCGGGGGAGATGTTCCACTTGCAGAGTGCGCGTTTCTGCTCGAAGCGATCAACTACCATTGCCGGATGAAAGTGAGCTAAAGGTTCTAGACCGCATCAAAGCACCATCTGGTGTGCGTTTAGCTTGTCAGCTTCGCCCAACAGAAAATATCACAGTAGTTCCTCTGTTGCCTGCTAATGCATCATCCAGGGATGGGCGTGCTCGAACAGGTCTTGCTGCAGGAGCAGAGCGCGAAATAGTAATTTTATTTGCTGATATTCGCGCTTTTACAAAGCTCTCAGAAGATAAATTGCCCTTTGATGTAGTATTCCTTCTAAACCAATATTTTCGGGCTATGGGACAAGCAATCGATGATAACGGAGGCCAAGTCGATAAATTTATAGGTGATGGGATTATGGCTCTGTTTGGAATGAGGACAGACATAAGCACCGGATGCCGAGATGCTCTGGCCGCTGTCGCAGAAATGTCTAAAGTTCTTGATGGCCTGAACGAAGTCTTGGAAAATGATTTGCCAGAGCCTTTGAGGATTGGAATAGGCGTTCACGTTGGAAGCGTTATTGTAGGTGAGATGGGTTATGAAGCGACCTCGTCTATCACAGCCATCGGAGATGCCGTCAATGTAGCCAGCCGACTCGAAACGATGAGTAAAGATTTTGAGGCAGAAGTTGTGATGTCGGCCGAAGTTATAGAAATTGCAGGTATTATTAGCGATGACCTTCGTCTCGAGAGTATTTCTGTTCGAGGCCGAGAGCAAAGTTTACAAGCAGTGGTATTCAAAAAAGGTTTTGAACTACAGCCATACTTGGAGGCATTAGACGTAAACAAGTGAATACCTCGATCACAGCAATTAATTTGAGCAAGCTTTACCTTCGGCCGCGGCTGCTACTGGTCTTAGTTCTAGGTTTTGCGAGTGGCCTGCCTCTATTACTTACAGGTTCTACTCTAACGATCCGATTACGAGAATCTGGTATTGACCTAGCTGCGATCGGTTTGTTTTCGTTGGTTGGAATCCCGTACTCTCTAAAGTTCTTATGGGCCCCTTTGATCGATCGATTGCCTTTACCTATTTTATCTCGAATGCTTGGCCGCCGCCGCGCATGGATGTTGACTATCCATATTGTTCTGATTTTAGCCATAGCAATTCTTGGTTTGATACGGCCAACCGATACGTCGATTTGGATCATTGCTTTTGTTGCCCTCTCAGTCGCGTTTTTATCTGCCACACAAGACATAGCGATAGATGCCTATCGAATAGAAATTCTTACAGAAGAAGAATATGGCGCAGGGGCAGCCATGGCGGTGTATGGATTTCGTGGTGGGATGCTCATGTCCACAGTCGGCACACTTTATTTGGCAGAATATCTAGACTGGCAATTGGCGTATGTTGTTACATCATTGACTTTATTTGTCGGTGTATTTGCCATTCTACTAGCTCCCCGACCGAAGGATGAGCCAACAGTTGAACTGCCAAGTTCTCTTTTGTCGCTATTTGGTGAGACTTACTGGAAGCCGTTGGTGGAGTTTAGCCAACGGGACGGATGGATAATCCTTTTACTTTTCGTTCTTTTTTTAAGTTTGGTGATGCTTTATTAAGTCAAATGACGGGAGCACTGTTTGTAGACCTTAATTATGACAAGTCTACGATAGCCAATGTAGGTAAGCTTTTCGGTTTTTGGGCGATGATGATAGGCATATTCATCGGTGGGCTCTTAGTCGCTATTCTCGGGCTCGGCAAAACGCTTTTAGTTTCTGGCCTACTGCAAGGTTTTTCAAATATAGCTTTCTGGCGCTTAGCAGTCATTGGAGAACAACAGCTTTCAACAGGGGATGATGCGAATGTTAGCCTTCTCGCCTGGGTTGTAGGTATTGAGGCTTTTACTGGGGGCCTTGGACAAACAGCTTTTATTGCATTCCTTATGATACTTTGTGATCGGCGCTATACTGCTGCTCAATTTGCTCTGCTTACGTCGATTATGGCGTTTTCGCCTAAAGTCTTAGTAGCACCAGCCGGATATTTGGCAGATGGACTTGGTTGGCCAAATTTCACATTGTTTACAGCGGCAGCAGCAATTCCTGGAATGCTATTTCTTCTGTGGCTCATAGTTTCATATCCCAGTACTTGGCGTACTCGTGAGGGTTTGAAAATCAACGCAACCAATCATTAAAAGTTGATTCAGTGCTAATTTACACTGAATAAGAAAAATAGTTGTCAGATAAATTCCAAGATCCAGTCGACATTGGTTACAAATTGGCAACTATATTTTCGTAAGCAGTATCGGTTTCAATAAACCCACCTGAAATCAGTGAAGATTTGAGTCGCACAAAGCCATCCGCTGTTATGTCTGTATCTAATGGCCACAGGTTGAGATGTTGATACCGTCCAATAGCAGCTGTCAGCAATGATTCATCAAAATTATCGAACCAGGGTTTGATTTTTGTAGCGGCCTCAGCTGGGTCAATGGAATTTATCCGTAAGAGAGACTTTTGCAGACCATCCATTAATGCAAGGGCAGCGGTTTGACGGTTTGTTAAAAAATCTCGGGGTCCATAGAAACTTGTGAAAGCTAAAGGGCCGCGGCGAGCTCCGGCATATAGTACAAAACCACTTTTCTCTAGCTCTGCTTTGGAGCCCCATGGTTCAAATGCAAGAACATAATCAAAACGAGAATTAAGTCCTTCGAGTGCCTCTTGTGGGTCAACAGGGTCTGTCAGCTCTATGGCCGAAGGATCAAAACCCAGGCGACGGAGATCTTCTTGCAACAGTAGCCAGGGCGTTGGTGCTGTAGTCGCAACGGCCAGTCGTTTAGTCAGGAGGTTAGCTGGTGTGAATTCAGTGTTTGCTTTTGCGCCGATTATGAGAAATGGGTCCTTTTGTACTGCTAGACCAAAGCATACGAGTTGACTTGAGGGGTCTTTGTCATGTTCTCGCATTACTCTCATAGGACCACCCCATGAGACCTCAACGCGGCCAGCAATGGCACCCGCAACAGTTTCTTCTCCAGCGGGAGATAATTTTGCGGTTAGCTCTACACCAGCTTCCTTAAAGAGGCCCTCGGCTAGTCCTATGTAAAAAGGGGAATAAACCAGGCCACGTAGGTTCTCATAGGCAGTCACGTACTCCAAATTATTCTCCTCGATGATCTTTTAAAAAGTACCGCACGCTTGTTCAGTACCTCTGTTATTCCCCTCGGAAGTTGGGCTTTCTTTTTTCCAGAAATGCGCGCTGTCCCTCAGCATAGTCAGCGGAGTCTGCTGCTGTATCGCGGAGACGTTCATATTCATCTTCGACACTTTCCATGTTGCCTGAAGCTATTGCATTGATGGCTAACTTGGCGCCTCTAACTGACAGTGGTGCTCTTTCTGCTATGTGACTGGCGTAATCGATTGCACTTTGCAAAGGATCTTCAACTACTTCATCCAGCAGCCCCAATTGAACTGACCCCTCTGCATCAAAGTAGTCACCAGAAAATAGGATGCGCTTTGCATTTTTAGCTCCTACTACTTCTGATAATACCTGTGTCTCTTTCAACGAATAAACAACAGAAAGTCGTGCCGCTGGAATTCCCATTCGAGTTTTGTCATCGCCAATTCTAAAATCACAGGCAACTGCGAGACCACATCCACCACCGATGGCTGATCCGCGTATGGCGGCAATTACAGGCATAGGGGCATGGTGAATCGCCGTTTCCGCATTATCCACATGCTGGGAGTAAATTGCTGCGGCTTTTGAATCATTTCTTGCTTTAGCAAATTCGCTGATATCTGCTCCTGCACAAAAATGTTCCCCCTCGCCAGTTAATATTATTGCCCGGACTTTTGGATTTTTTGGGAGTCCCGTGAATACTTCGCCCAATGCCTCCCACATCCCTTGTGTACAGGCATTTCTTCGCTCTGGATGATGGATGGTTACTATGGCTACGCCATCTTCACGGATATTAGTTTTGATCTCAGGCATTAGGTTTTCCGGTTCATAAGTTTGTTACATTCGAATAATCTAAGACTCTAGCATAGCGACTTTATTAAGGAGGCTCTATTGATGGTTCGTGCCCTCGACAAACTTGTTGTGATTGACTTTACAAATCACCTTTCTGGTCCTTACTGCGCCATGATTCTGGCCGATCAAGGAGCAGATGTTATCAAGGTGGAGCGGCCTGGAAAGGGCGATGACCTCAGGCAAAGTCCACCGCATGTTAATGGAGAGGGTGCTCCGTTCATGCTCTGGAATCGTAATAAGCGATCTATCGAGCTGGATCTAAAAAATCCAGATGATCTTAAAATAGCAAAGGAGCTTGTTAAAACTGCAGATGTACTGATCGAGAATTTTCGTCCAGGTGTAGCAGAACGGATAGGCATTGGATACGAGATGATGGCAGAGCTTAATCCGTCACTGATATATTGTTCCATTTCTGGATTTGGCCAAACTGGACCATACAGCTCCAGAGGAGGGTTTGATCTCGTAGCACAAGCGATGTCTGGCCTAATGACCATTAACGGTCCTCCAGAAGGCGGGCCGTACCGAATACCCATTGCAATTTCTGACGTGGCTGCAGGAATGAACGGGGCTATCGGCATTTTGACTGCTCTGCAGCATCGAAATAAGACAGGTGAGGGGCAGCAAGTAGACGTGAGTTTATTGGACTCAGCTCTGTCAATGTGCGTCTATGAGGCGGCTAACGTCTTTGCTACTGGCCAGAAGCCAGAGAGATTAGGGCAAGGCCACAGGGGGTCTGCGCCTTATCAAATTTTTCCAACCAAGGATGGCTGGCTAGCCTTGGGCGCATCCCAACAAAAATTTTGGGAGCAGACCTGCGAAATCATAGGAGCGGATAATCTTATTTCTGACCCCCGGTTCCTCGAAAAGAAGGATCGTGTTGCTCGTCAGCAAGAGTTGGCAACCATTCTCGCGCCATACTTTCAGAGGGAAAACACAAAGCACTGGTTTGAAAAATTAGATGCCCTTGGTATCCCTTGTGGTCCTGTAATGGATCACCTTGAGACCTTATCAGACCCGCATATTATAGCTCGGGAAATGATTGCTAAAGTTCATCACCCTAAGGCCGGCTCTGGTCGCACTTTAGGCACTCCAATTAAATTATCAAAAACACCAGGGGGCGTTTGCCGAGCGGCACCAACGCTTGGAGAGCACAATGACGAGGTTCGGGCTCAAGTAAAATCTAATGCTAAAGGTAACGCTGAATGAATTTCATGAATAGCATTTTTGAACTTGAAACACCCTGCTTAATTCTTGATTTAGACAGGCTAGAGAGAAATATTGCTCGCTTCGCAGCCATTGCTACTCAACATGGAGTGATCCTGCGTCCTCACCTTAAAACATTAAAATCAATAGAGGCTGCTCTTCTCAGCGTTGGGAAGGATGGGCCAATTACGGTCTCTACTCTAGCGGAGGCCGAATATTTTTCTGCAGCTGGTTTTCGTGACATTGTGTATGCCGTTGGTATTGCACCTGGAAAACTATCCAGAGCGAAGCGGCTTGTCTCCTCAGGCGTGGATTTAAAATTGTTGACAGACTCGACGGCCGTCGCCCGTGCGGCATCTGGTCTTGGAATGAAATTTTTGCTCGAGGTTGATTGTGGAGATGAAAGGGGAGGTTTGCCAATGGATAGTCCTCACCTTTTAGCTGTTGCAAAGGAAATTTCTGAGGGCGGTAATATCGTTGAGGGGGTCCTGACTCATGCAGGTCACAGTTACAGCACAAATGATTTGAATGAGGTGAAGAAAATAGCAGAGGAAGAGAGAAGGTCTGCAGTAGGTGCCGCTGCTCTTTTGCGATCTGCTGGATACCCTGCGCCCATTGTCAGTATAGGTTCAACGCCCACGGTCGCTTTTGGCGAGAACTTTGATGGAGTTACTGAGCTTAGGGCTGGTGTATTTATGCCATTTGATCTCGATCAAATGTCTCGAGGTGTGTGTGAATCCGATGACTTGGCGTTATCAGTATTAACTACTGTCATTGGCCATAACAGAGAAGCCGGACGCATCTTAGTTGATGCTGGAGGTCTTGCTCTTTCAAAAGATGTAAGCGCCAGTGGATTTCTAGTCGGGGCAGGTTACGGCCACGTGGTTGATGCTAAGAGTGCTATTTCTCTTGGGCTTGTGATCGATGGAGTTAGTCAAGAACACGGTAAAATTAATCTTACGGATCCAACTTGGTTTGAGCGTTTACCAGTTGGTTCACAGGTTCGTGTATTTCCTAATCACGCCTGTTTTACTGCTGCAGCTTATCCCGGTTATCATCTTATAAAGAATGGTGATCTGGCTGGGCAGTGGAATCGCGTGAATGGGTGGTAGTGCATTGCTCTTCTGAAATTGGATGGAACACAAAAATCTATCCTATTTTTATAAAAGATCACGCAGCATTGCGATAAGAGGTTTGTCTGCTGGCGGCATTGGATAGTTTTTCATTTCATTTGGTCTAACCCAAGCTAGGCGCTGACCTTCTCTACCTTCCGGAATTCCCTTCCAAACTCGGCATACATATAGTGGCATTAGAAGATGAAATTTGTCGTATGTATGGCTTGCAAAAGTGAAGGGAGCTAGGCACGAGGCTTCTATATCTACTCCTAGTTCTTCCTGAAGTTCACGGATGAGTGCAGTTTCTGGGGACTCACCCGCATCTACCTTGCCTCCTGGAAACTCCCATAATCCTTCCATGTTCTTACCTTTGGGACGCTCTGCCAATAACACCCGGCCGTCCCTATCAATTAGCGCAACTGCTACAACAAGAAGTATTGGGAAGCCCTGTGTCATTAGCTCCGATAATCCGCATTTATCTCGATGTAGCCATGGGTGAGATCACAGGTCCAAACAGTTGAAGACCCTCGACCAAGGCCGATATCAACCTTAATGTCGATTTCTCGGCCTTGCATATGTTTTGCAACAGGTGCTTCGTCATAGTCTTTTACAACCATGCCTTTAGCAGTGATTTCCACGCCGCCAATCCAGATACGCAAGCGATCCCTTTCTGCTCTTGCACCAGATTTACCTACAGCCATTACTATTCGACCCCAGTTGGCATCTTCTCCGGCAATTGCGGTCTTTACTAAGGGAGAATTAGCAATGGCGAGGCCGATTGTTTTTGCAGCTCCTGAGGAGGTTGCGCCAGTTACCTGCACGGTAATGAATTTGGTGGCGCCTTCTCCATCCCTTACGACTTGCTGAGCAAGATCATGACAAATTTCTAAGAGAGCGTTTTTGAAGTCTCTGAGAACAGGATCATTAGCTGATTTTGGTAAAACATTTCCAGCTTTGCTAGTCGCAGCAAGAAGAACGGTATCTGAAGTTGAAGTGTCGCTATCAACAGTTATGCAGTTGAAACTTTTATCAACTGCCCGGGAAAGAAGTGACTGCAAAATCGACTGGGGGATAGCTGCATCAGTGGCAATGTAACCCAGCATTGTTGCCATATCAGGGGCAATCATTCCTGAACCTTTGACAATCCCGTTAATAATGACTGATTTGCCGCCGATGGTCGTGGTTGCTGTTGCCACCTTTACAAAGGTGTCGGTAGTCATGATTGCTGCGGCGGCCTTATCCCAACCTGTGGGTTTCAATTTTTTTACAAGTTTAGTTACACAGCTTGGAATTGCCCCTGGTCTGATCGGTTCTCCAATCACACCAGTGGATGATACATAAACATCTTTTTGGCGGCATCCAATTGCTGCAGTCGCAGCTTTCACTGTCTCCTTCACGACTAAATCGCCTGCTCGGCCAGTAAAAGCATTTGCGTTGCCAGCATTTACAATTAGTGCACGTGCGTGTCCTCCGCCCTTTAATGCGCTCACACAATGTTCCACGGGAGCTGACCGAGTCTTTGATTTGGTCACAACGCCAGCCATGACCGTTCCCTTATCGAATACCATCAACATAACGTCATCACGACCTTTGTAGCGAATGCCGCTATTCATAGTTGCAATGCTTACTCCGTTGACTGGAGCGAGCTTTGGGGCGTTTTCTGGAGCTAGAGGAGATTGTTTAAGCATTATGTTTCTCTAATTTAGCGTGGCTTTTTTTGTGTTGGTTTGACTTCAGAACCATCGGGAGAGAACAGCTGTATTTTAGCTTCCGAATGCAGACGTTCTAGTTCTTTAATCATTGCTTTTGTTCGCGCTTCCTGCGACAGCTTTTGTTTTGCTTGCTCGAAAGGTGGTGGGGGCTCAGAGCGTATATCTTCGACTTTGATAACATGGAAGCCAAAACGTGTTTTCACTGGGGTCTTTGTATGAGTTCCAACTTCGAGAGCAAATGCAGCTTCTTGAAACGGCTGTACCATTTGCCCAGGTCCAAAATAACCTAAGTCTCCGCCACGTGGCCCTGATGGACCTACCGAAAAGGCTTTTGCTAACTCTTCGAAAGCCGCGCCTTCCTCAAGTTTTTGAATTATATCTTCTGCTTCTTTCTCTGTTTTCACCAGAATATGGCGAGCAGATACTGACTTAACGCCAACTTTTTTCAAAGCTTCATAGCGTCTAAGTAATTCAGTTTCACTGCTTGCCTCTGAAGCAATTTTTGTAAGGTAAGCACTTGCAAGAACAGTAGATCGTGCTTGGTCCAGTTCAGCTTTTACTCTGGGATCATCGGCAACACCCGCTCTCACTGCGGCCTGAGCTGCCAATTCCTGATCAATGATGCGTTCCAAGACGGAAAAATAAAAAGACTTTGGGTCAAGTTGGCCCAAATCATTAGCGTATGCATCTAGTGCCTGATCAACGCGAGACATGTTAATCTCGAAGCCATTAATCTTCGCAGCTATATTGTTTGGGTTATCTGAAATACCTAGGCTCTTTGTCTGTGCTGAAGCGCTATGTTGAAAAATCAATCCAGCAAAAGCGCCAGCTAAAAGAATTAAACGCATTATAGAAATCTCCAAAGAAATACCTTGTTACTATTCTTAAACTTCATTTCGTTGACAGGGCACGAACCGGAGCTTATCTGTCAACCCTAACGTTTCCATGGGAGTCTTTGACTCCATCTTACAGATGAGTAGCAGAGGCTCCAGTACTTGAGGCAATCATGATAGGCGCAATCGTAAAGCGCGTGTTCGGCACCGCGAACGACCGCTATGTGAAATCACTACGCAGCCTTGTAGCTAAGGTTAATGAACTCGAACAGAGTTTTGAGGCACTTTCAGACGAAGAAATTCGTGGTCTGACGCAGAAATTTCGAGAACGGTTAAACGAAGGCGAAACTCTCGATCAAATAATGCCCGAAGCTTTCGCCGCAGTTCGAGAAGCCGCAAAGCGTACTTTAGGTCAACGTCATTTCGACGTGCAGCTTATGGGTGGGGCCGTTCTTCATGGTGGAATGATCACCGAAATGAAGACGGGCGAAGGTAAAACTCTCGTTGCTACTTTGGCAGTTTATTTGAATGCTATTCAGGGTAAGGGCGTCCACGTAGTAACAGTGAATGACTACCTTGCTCAACGTGATGCCAGCTGGATGGGAGCGGTATATAATTTTCTTGGTCTAACAGTTGGATGCATCATCCACGGTCTTATGGATGATGAGCGGCGCCGTCAGTACGCGGCAGATGTTACCTACGGTACAAACAACGAATTTGGTTTTGATTATCTAAGAGATAATATGAAATTTCGTCTCGATGATATGGTTCAAAGACCTTTTAACTTTGCAATTGTAGATGAAGTGGACTCCATCCTTATTGATGAAGCCCGAACACCTCTAATTATTTCGGGAGCAGCAGAGCAGTCCTCTGAGTTGTATCGCTCGGTCGACAGTTTAATGCAGGGAATACAGCCTGAAGATTATGAGAAAGACGAGAAGTCAAAAGCGGTTGGCCTAACAGACATTGGTACTGAAAAAATAGAGGCAAAGCTGCAAGAAGCCGGCCTTCTTCCCGAAGGTGGCCTGTATGATGTTGCGAACATTTCTCTTGTGCATCACGTAAATCAAGCGCTTAAGGCACATACTCTTTTTGAGCGTGATACTGATTATATGGTTAAGGACGGTAAGGTTGTCATAATCGACGAATTTACTGGTCGCGCAATGGAAGGTCGTCGTTATTCAGAGGGCCTTCATCAAGCTCTTGAAGCCAAGGAAAGCGTTGAGGTTCAGCTAGAAAATCAGACCCTTGCTTCAATTACTTTCCAGAACTATTTCCGCCTTTATCCCAAGTTATCAGGCATGACCGGTACAGCAATGACCGAGGCGGGAGAATTTGATGAAATCTATAAGCTTCGCGTCATAGAAATGCCAACCAATGTTTCGGTAGCTAGAGAAGATTTTGATGATGAAGTTTATCGGTCTTTGAAGGAAAAAAACAAAGCAATCGTTGATGAAATTCGCAATCGAAATGGTAATAAACAACCAATTTTGGTTGGAACGGTTTCAATCGAAAAATCCGAAGCTTTGTCGCAAGAATTAAAGAAAGCAAATATTCCTCATCAGGTATTAAATGCTCGTTATCATGAGCAAGAGGCTGGAATAATCGCGTTGGCAGGCAAGCCAGGAGCCGTGACAATTGCAACTAATATGGCTGGTCGAGGGACCGATATACAGCTAGGTGGCAATAGGGAAATGATGCTTGCCTCGGCACTTGCGAATATTTCTGATGAAGCTGAGCAACTCCGCGTTACAGAAGAAATAGATGCAGAAATTGCTAGAGATAAAAAAATTGCTCTCGAGGCTGGGGGCTTTTTGTTCTAGCAACGGAGCGTCACGAAAGCCGCCGCATAGACAATCAGCTCCGTGGCCGTTCTGGACGTCAAGGTGATCCAGGTGCTTCAAAGTTCTTCATAAGCCTTCAAGACGACCTTATGCGCATTTTTGGCTCAGAGCGGATGGATAATGTTCTGCGGCGACTTGGGCTTAAAGAGGATGAGGCAATAGTTCATCCTTGGATCAACAGGGCATTAGAAAAGGCCCAAGGCAAAGTCGAGGCGCGTAATTTCGAAATTCGAAAAAACCTCCTGCGCTTCGATGATGTGATGAATGATCAGCGCAAAGTAATTTACGAACAGCGTCGTGAGATTATGGACGCTGATGATGTGAGAGCTGATATTGAGGATATGCGGAGGCAGGTTGTTGAAGAGTTAGTAGCTTCGCACATTCCTGCTAACGCGTTGGCAGAACAGTGGGATAGTGAAGGCCTTCAGGCAGCATTTGTCGCTAATCTTGGCCTAGAATATCCCATAGTTGAGTGGGCCAAAGAAGAGGGTATTGCTGATGAGGAGATCGTCGAGCGAGTGCTTTCCGATATGGATAGGCGGTTAGCTGAGAAGGCGGCTAACTTTGGCCCAGACATGATGCGTTTTGCTGAAAAAAGTATTCTGCTCCAACTTTTAGACCAGGTGTGGAAAGAGCATTTGTTAGCGTTAGATCATCTCAGACAAGGTATTGGTCTTCGGGCATATGCTCAGCGTGATCCTTTAAATGAGTACAAGCATGAAGCTTTTGAGCTTTTTGAAGGAATGTTAGGCCGGCTTCGTACGGTAGTTTCTGGGGCGCTTTTACATCTTCAAATTCAAGCACCAATCCCCGAAATGGGTAGTGCTATGCAAGTCGGCGACATGGTCGCGGAACATCCCGATGCGGTCGGTATGTCAGACGAATTAAGTAACGAACCTTCTGCAGGTGCAGTTCAGCAAGAGTCCAGACCTGCAGCAGTTCCTCGCCAAACTAGGTTAGCTTCAGCTGGTACAATTGATCCGAGTGATCCCTCAACATGGGGGCGGGTGTCACGTAATGATCGATGTCCTTGTGGATCAGGTCTTAAGTACAAGCATTGTCACGGAAAAGTTTAGGTTAGCTTTAAAAGACTATTTTAGTTCGAATTTTCTGAACTTTTCACTCCAGTCTGGATGCCATCTTGAGAGTGCTGGGCGGTTTTCCGTAACGTCTTGGGCTGACCATAGGATCCGCTTAGCATCCATTTCGCGACTAACTTCACCATCTGGACAGACGATGTAAAAATCTCCTGAACCCACTCTCGAGAGCATTTCGTCTATTACTTGCTCTGGCATCCACGCACCTTGTTTATGTTGGTTTTTTCCTGTGGTTGTCCATCCAGGAATCAGCAGATGAGCAGTTGTTTGACAATTGGGCGTGGAACGGAGGTCATATGCCAGTCCTTCAGTAAGGTTACGAACAGCCGCTTTGCAAAGATTATATACAGGATGTCCCGGTGGATTGGTTATTCCCTGCTTCGATCCGGCATTTATGACCCGAGAGGGCATGCCTTTTTCTATCATTGCAGGCACAAAACATCGAACGCCATTTATTACGCCCCAAAGATTTACATCTACAGCGCGTTTCCAGTCTTCAATATCTGCCCACATTCCTCGCCCAACACGGGTGACAGCATTATTAAATAGGATAGAGGGTGTTCCAAACTTTTTGCAGATGTCGTCGCGGAAGTTTTCCATCGCAGTGACGTCAGAGACATCGCAAACTTGTGTTAAAACATTGTCCTGTCCGACAATTTCAGTGATCTCTTTGTGAACTGAATTTAGATCATCACTTGGTAAATCTGCAATTGCTACCCGCATTCCTAGATGGGCAAAACGAAGAGCACTGGCTCGGCCAATGCCGAGTGCAGCGCCAGTTACGACCGCAATATTTCCAACATCAAATGCTGGATCAGTACTCTTAGTTTCCGACACCTTAGATCGCGTTGTGGGAGCCGTCGCAGTATGGACCTTTTTGCGTCTTTTTACATTGGCAAAGCCATGCTTCGCCTGCATTTTCAGAGGTAAAACGCTGAGGTCTAAAGTCTGTACCTTTGTGAGCGCCGTCGCAAAACGGCTGCTTTAAAGACTTACCGCAAGTGCACCAAAAATACTTTTTTCCTGCTTCGAGTTTAACAGCGGCTGGTTCTTTCGCGGCAATTTCAGGATCACTCATCGATTTCAATACTCCAGAAACAATTGTCTGTTTAGATTGCCGTTTAATAATCATTTCATCAAGCTAAACTAAACATGCATATTCTATAACTTAGAGTTATTATGGTCGATCGGTTCAAGAGTTGTTGGAGCAGTCATGATTGATAAACGCGTCAATAGTGTGGAGGAGGCGATCCATGGTCTATTTGATGGGGCCACGTTGATGGTTTCCGGCTTCGGCGGTGCTGGCGTACCAGTAGAATTAATCAAGGCTTTAGATCGCTCTCAAATTACCGACCTAAATATTGTAATAAATGCTGTGCGCTTTCTAGAGATGCATGCACCAGGTCTTTTCCAAGATCATCGTGTTAAAAGTCTTGTGTGTAGTGCGTTCCGCGGACGCGACCGTGACCCCAGCCATTACGAGCGTCAATGGCAAGCTGGAGAACTGGCTATCGATTTATCTCCTCAAGGGAGTTTTTCAGAGCGAATACGCGCGGGAGGGGCAGGGATTCCGGCTTTCTTTACTCCGACAGCAGCTGGTACTCAGCTAGCTGAAGGTAAAGAGGTCCGCGAATTTGATGGGCGTCAATGCATTTTAGAAACAGCAATAAAAGGCGATTTTGCTTTCCTTCGAGCTGCTGAAGCTGATCGTTTTGGTAATCTTCGCTTTAGGGGAACCCAATCAAATTTTGGCCCAATTATGGCTATGGCGTCGAAGGTCGCCATCGCCGAAGTTGTATCCTTTTCTGACAAACCTTTGGAAGCAGATCAAATTCACCTTTCCGGTGTATTTATCGATCGCATTTTAGTTGCTTCTGAGACTGGAGTTTAAAACATGGTTAAGCCTCTCAGTCGAAATCAAATGGCTTGGCGAGCTGCTCAGGACCTGGAAGAAGGTATGGTGGTAAATCTTGGTATGGGTATGCCTGTACTGGCAGCCAGTTACGCCCCCGAGGGACGAGAAATAATCTTTCAGTCGGAGAATGGTATTGTTGGCGCTGGACCTGAAGCAACTGAAGAACAGCGTGACCCAGATTTGGTTGATGCTAGCAGTCGATTTGTGACGCTTGCAGCAGGAGCCTCTCTCATCGAGTCTGCGGCATCTTTCGCTATGATCAGGGGAGGTCATATTGATGTTACGATGCTTGGTGGCTTTGAAGTTGCATCAAACGGTGACCTCGCTAACTGGGACATGCAGGTGCCAAATAAAGGTCAACTTGTCGGTGGTGCTATGGATCTAGCAGTTGGTGCCGGTGAGGTAAGAGTGATAATGCAGCACCAAACTAAAGACGGAAGTCCGCGGCTTTTGAATGTTTGCAGATTACCTTTGACTGCTCCTGCATGCGTTACTCGAATTTATACTGACCTTGCTGTAGTAGACGTGAAAGAAAGTGGATTTTTGGTTCAAGAAATGTTGCACGGAATGACGGAGGAAGAGCTTCAGGCTCGTTCGGAGGCTCCACTTTCTTTTGCCGCCAATCTTAAACCTCTAGCTACTCCAGATATTTAACGGTCAAAAACGTCTATTCAAAAGTTAGTTGGGTTGGTCCTAACAAGCTTTAGTCACAGGGCTTTCGAAAGGATATAACATGAAAATTCATCGCGCTGCTGCAAGACCAACAAAGACTGCCCCAACAGACAAATTTACCGGCCAGGTATTTCAGGACGAGGTATTGGTTGGTCAGTCACCATCCAGGATGCGGGCTACCAATGTAACATTTAATCCAGGCGCACGAACAGCTTGGCATCAGCATCCTGTTGGACAAACTCTATTAGCCATTTCGGGTATAGGCCGAGTTCAAGTAGAGGGAGGGGCGGTAGAGGAATTGTTCCCTGGCGATACAGCGATAATACCTCCGAACACGAGGCATTGGCATGGGGCTGCGCCAAATCGTATTTTCACTCATCTTGCCATGTCGGAGACTGGAGATAATGGGGCAGGGACAGAGTGGTTCGAAAAAGTTTCAGATGATCAGTATAAATAGGCCTCCTCATGGACTGGAGGCTAAGGCTGCATCTATTGCGGTGTTAATTGCGGCCACTCCAGCTGCAGGCCCTTTACTGTGAGCCCATATGCCTCCTGCAACTGCTAAGAAGTCTGCTCCTGCCGAAACAATGGGTCCGCAATTTAGTTCGGTGATGCCGCCAATCGCAACAGATGGGACGGTTGTCGCATCCTGCCACCAGGATAAGATTTCTGTATCGGCCGGAGTAGTTACACTTTTGGTGCTGCTCTCAAAGAATGCGCCAAACGCTACGTAATCCGCTCCTGCCTCTGCAGCGTCTACCGCGAGATCGCGGCTTGACTTACATGTGACGCCAATAGCTCGGTCGGGACCAAGAAGACGTCTTGCTTCTTGATATGGGAGATCCTCCTGTCCAATGTGAACGCCATCAGCGCCAGTTGCGGTCACTAGGTCAACTCGATCATTCAGTATAAACGCCACGTCGCGGGACTGCACAACGGGAGCCAGAATTTCAGCAGCTCTTTTCCAGTCGTCATCGGAAACTTGTTTTAGTCTTAATTGCACGCAGGCAACATCGCCAGCATCCAAGGCTGATTCTAAATCGGCACTAAATTTTGAAAGCGAGCCCGCGTCACATAAAAGTGATGCTGGAGTAATGAGATAAAGGCGGCAGCGGGGCCGTACATCGTCTGCTACCGCCTCAACCATTATTTAAGCTTTCCCTTGGTAAATTTTCACAATTGTGTCTAGAAGAGCTAATGCATCCTTCTTGTCTCTCTGGAAGCTGTTGCGACCAATAATTGAACCATTAGCTCCTCCAGCCGCGATCTCACGAATTTCGTCGAGTACTGCTTCAGTCCCCTTAGCTGAGCCGCCAGAAAACACAACGATACGCCGTCCGTTAAAGGCAGACTGCATCACATGTTCAATCCTCTGGGAAAGTGACTTGGAAGGAACATTTGCTTTTGTAAGCGCGTCGGCAGCCTCTTTTTGTTCCACATGGTCTGTAGGAGGCTTAACTTTAATTATGTGAGCGCCAAGGAGGGCCGCGAGATGTGCCGCATAGGCTGTTACATCTAGGGCGGTTTCTCCATCTTTAGAGAGAGCACCGCCTCTGGGGTACGACCATAGTACCACAGCTAATCCCACAGCTTTCGCTTCAGCGGCCAACTCTCGAAACTCTTCCATCATTTCAAATTGATCATCTGCGCCAGGATAAATTGTAAAACCTATCGCAGAGCAACCAAGACGCAGGGCATCGTCCACTGATCCATAGACCGCTTGATCCTTGGATGTCGCATGGCTATTCGAGCTATTCATTTTCAGAATAGTGGGGATCTGACCCGCAAAGGTATCTGCGCCTGCTTCGATCATTCCAAGGGGAGCAGCATATGCGTTCAGCCCCGCGTCCACTGCTAGTTGAAAGTGATAATGAGGATCGTATCCGGGAGGGTTGGGTGCAAAGCTGCGATCGGGTCCATGTTCGAAACCCTGATCGACAGGCAGAATAACCATTTTGCCAGTCCCGGCTAATTTTCCATGCATTAAAATGCGTGCAATGTTTCCTTTTGTGCCGGGGTTATCGCTTTCGTACCACGACAGAATTTCTTTAACTTTGCGGGTTACTCGCATGATTTTTCCTATATCGAGTTTGTTTTAAGTAAATTTTGGCAAGCAATTTTGGGTTCCGGTTGGAAGGCAAGGTCGATGTCAGCTGGCTGATCATCTATCAACACTCCTCGTTCGTCTGCTAATTTTCGCAATCGAGAGAAGGCAGGTGTGTCATCCATTGCGATTTGATCGACACCCTCGGCAATTGCGGCGTATGCATCTCCGGGCCAAATTCCAGAGTCAAAAGTGAATTTGATATTGGCTTTAGGCGCAGCTTGTTGCGTTAATTTGACGAGGGCAAGCCATCCACCAATACCAAGACTCCTTCCAATTCCAGGCGTAGATCTAATAGTAATCCTTTGCCCAGTCGAAGCAGCAGCTTTTGCCGCTGCCAGTGATTGGGCTAAGTTATGGACTACCACTGATACCACGAGCGCGGCTTAGATTTTTGCCGCTAGGGCAGTTGCTGTATCAGACATCCGGTTGGAGAAGCCCCATTCGTTGTCGTACCAGGAAAGCACCCGAACGAGACCGCCTTCAACCACCTGCGTTTGCGTAGCATCGAATGTGGAAGAGAAGTTGCTGTGGTTAAAGTCCACAGAGACCAACGCTTCCTCATTATATCCGAGTATCCCTTTAAGTTTGCCGCGCGCAGCTTTTTTGATTGCAGCATTTACCTCATCAACTGAGGTTTTCTTTTTAGGGATAAACTTAAAATCTATGACAGAGACATTCGACGTTGGTACGCGAATTGCTGTTCCGTCTAGTTTTCCTTTTAATTCTGGAAGAACTAGCCCAACAGCCCGAGCTGCTCCTGTAGAGGTAGGGATCATAGATAATGCCCCGCCGCGGGCGCGGCGAATATCAGAATGATAAGTATCATGGAGTACTTGGTCGCCTGTGTAGGCGTGGATAGTTGTCATGTAACCTGACTTAATCCCAAAAGTATCATTCAGAACAGAAGCTACTGGTGCTAAGCAGTTCGTAGTGCATGAAGCATTTGAAATAATATCATGTTTTTTTGTTATTTTTCTGTGATTGACCCCGTAGACAACAGTCAAATCTACTCCAGAGGCTGGCGCTGAAATTAGCACCTTTTTTGCTCCTGCAGTTAGATGGGCACTTGCCTTCTCCTTATCGGCAAAGATCCCTGTGCATTCCATCACAACGTCTATATCAAGATCACCCCAAGGTAGATCAGCTGGGTTACGCTCTGCAAACGACTTGATGACTGGGCCACCGTTTACTGAAATCCCGTCCTTTTTGGCCTTTACCTCTCCTGGGAAACGACCATGCACTGAATCATATTGGAGCAGATGAGCATTTATGTCTGCTGCACCCAGATCATTGATTGCAACGAACTCTATGTCATCACGGCCACTTTCTAGTGCTGCCCGCTTTGCCAGTCGTCCAATGCGTCCAAATCCATTGATCGCGACCCGAACTGCCATGTGTTTCTCTCCCTCGTGAGGTTATTAACTTTATGCCTTGGTATTCAGACGCACTTCGACATTCTCGACAAGTGCATCGGCGGTTATCCCAAAATGATCGTATAGGTCATTGGCCGGTGCAGACGCGCCAAAAGTTGTCATGCCCACAATTGGCCCACCATCCACGTAGCGCTCCCATCCATAGATAGAACCTGCCTCTATGGCAGCCTTTAATATGCCCTTTGGCAGAATTTCTTCTCTGTAAGCGCTGGGTTGCTCGTCGAATAACTCTGTGCATGGCATTGAAACTACTCGCGTTCCGATTCCTTTGCCTTGCAAAATTTCTCTGGCGTTTAGTGCCAGCGGTACCTCGGTTCCTGTAGCAATCAGAATGGCTTTTAATTCGCCTTCGGCTTCAGAGATGACATACGCTCCCTTGGAGGATCTGTTTTGATTACCACCAGGTGATACCGTTGGTGTCCCTTGGCGGGAGAGAGCTATCACGGAAGGGCGAGACTTTTGCATCAATGCTATTTCCCAGCATTCTGCAGTCTCGATTGCATCAGCGGGACGCATGGTTAGCAAGTTAGGCATGGCTCTGAGACTAGCTAGGTGCTCAACTGGCTGGTGAGTTGGACCGTCTTCGCCTAGGCCAATAGAGTCGTGTGTCATAACAAAAACTTGTCGTTGACCCATCAGTGCTGCGAGTCTGATTGCTGGACGACAATAGTCCGTGAAAATTAGGAATGTAGCTGTATACGGAATCAGTCCACCATGCAGCGCGATGCCATTTGCTGCCGCCGCCATTCCATGCTCACGAATGCCCCAATATACATACCGACCAGATCTATTTTGCTCAGAAAATCCTCCCAGTCCTTCTGTGATTGTGAGGTTAGAACCTGTAAGATCCGCAGAACCTCCAATCGTCTCGGGAACTACGGCATTAATAACTTCTAGCGCCTTCTGGGATGCTTGACGTGTAGCTATTTTGGGCTGATCGCTAACTAGATGCTCTTTATATTTAGCAATTTTCTGTTCAAGGCCTTTTGGCAGGTCACCTGACATCCTTCGATTGAATTCATCTTGAATGACCTTCGCAGCTCTCTCGAACCTAGCTTCCCAAGCCTCTCGTTCACTCGCTCCAGCAGACCCAGCAGCTTTCCACATAGATTGAATTTCAGATGGAATTTCAAAAGGTGCATAGGGCCAATTAAGATTTTCGCGAGCGCCGGCAATTTCCTCTGGGCCTAGAGGAGCGCCATGTGAGGAAGCTTTTCCTGCCTTTGTTGGAGCTCCAAACCCAATGGTTGTGCGGCAAGCTATAAGTGAGGGACGTGAGATATCAGAAGCAGCTGATAGCAGGGCAGCGTTCACAGCTTCACAGTCATGACCGTCCACGCGTGCCGTTGACCAACCATAGCTTTCAAAGCGTTTCAGCACGTCGTCTGATGCCGAAAGGTCGATAGAACCATCGATAGAAATAGAGTTGTCATCCCATAGCACGTTGAGCTTACCAAGGCTTAGATGTCCCGCGAGAGCGCCTGCTTCGTGGCTCACTCCTTCCATCAGGTCACCATCTGAAGCTATCACCCAAGTCTTGTGATTAACCAAATCTGATCCAAATTCAGCTTGAAGTTTTGCCTCGGCAATTGCCATACCAACGGCAGTTGCAATTCCTTGGCCGAGGGGACCGGTTGTAGTCTCTACACCAAGCGGGTGCCCTACCTCTGGGTGACCAGCAGTGAGTGAACCTAATTGACGAAAGTTTTTAATCTGCTCCAACGATAGAGAGGGATTGCCGGAGAGGTGCAAGAGACCATACAGCAACATGGATCCATGACCCGCTGAGAGCACGAAGCGATCCCGGTCTGGCCAAGAAGGGTTGGCAGCGTCATATTTCATTGGTCCGGTGAATAAGGCCGTTGCTACGTCGGCCATTCCCATAGGCATTCCTGGGTGACCAGACTTCGCTTTCTCGACGGCATCCATTGCAAGAGCACGGAGGGCGTTCGCCATCAGTGTTCGATCCTGTGACGATGTCATTTCAATTTAACCCCTCAAAATTCCATGCGTCGCAAAGATCGCGGAATCGGTAATTAGAAACGATTGGTAAATATTGTTCATGCGGGATGGTCTGGGGTGACGTCAACCCGTTGTACTGTCAGTATTTTAAGTCAGTTGACGGATAGTGGGTGGCATCTTATCGTCATCTTGAAGATTTAGCTTTAAGATATTCCATTAGTGCTTATTTTTGTAGGGATTTTTTGCCATGGCTTTGGCTCAACCTTTGTCCACAGCTCTCGATGAATTGGCAAGTGCTATCTCCCAGGCAGAGGCGGCTGCAGGCGCTAGTGCAGTTTCACAAAAGGGAAATGATCAGGTTGTCGAGCTCGAAGCCGCTTTGGCAGAACTGCGAAAAGAGCATATGAGCCTAAAAAACGTCTCTGGCGATATAGCTGGGCGGCTTGAGGGTGCAATAGTTTTAATTGAAGCGATATTGTCTGGTCGCTCCTGAAAACCAGGATACCTAACTTTGGGAAAGTCTATCGATGGGCGAAGTCACTGTGACCGTAAATAGCCGTCCTTATCGGATGGCATGTGAGGATGGTCAGGAAGGTCATCTGAAAGAGCTAGGCCTAGAGCTGTCACAAAGGGTAGATGAACTATCCAAACAAGTTGGGCAGGTAGGTGATGGCCAATTATTAGTAATGGCAGCACTGATAACTGCTGACGAGCTTTCGGTGGTTGAACAGAACAGAAATGGAGATGGCACTTCGGTAATTGAGGCGGAGAGAGATAAGTTAGCTTCAGAATTAGCGGCGCTGCAGTCAGAATATCAAGTTCTGCAGGAGACATTAAAACGCAGTCAAACCGAGGCTGCCGAAGCAGCAAAAATAATTTCCTCGTTAACTGAACGGGTTATTAGATTAAACCAGACAATGGTTTGAGCTTTGTATTAACTTAAAGAGATGAACTGGCGAACTGCTGTGATGAAAGATCGGGGCTGATCCGCATGCAGCCAATGACCGGCTGCTTTTAAACTCGCAAATCTAGCTGTTGGGAATGTTTTACGAATTATAGGGCGATGTTCTGATTTTACATAATCAGAAAATTCGCCAGTCAGGAACAGAACCGGTCCTCGAGAGTAAGTTTTTTCCAAAAGCGTTTTTGGAAAACCAATGATATCTTCCATCCCATTCGCAAGGGCAGTTAAATTACATCTCCATCGAAAGCCGTTATCATCTGGAATCAGATTTTGAAGTAAAAAGCCTCTGATTTCTCTCTCTGGTATTGCTGCCGTTAATAGTTTATCGGCATCGGCCCTCCTCGAAACATCCGCTAAATCGAGAGCTGACATACTTTCGATGTAGTCCAAAAAACTTGATCTATTGCTGCGTTCGTATCTTACCGGAGCAATATCTGCCACAAGCAGGCGGCCTACTTTATCAGGGTTAGTCAGGGCTAGAGCCATTGCTGCTTTACCACCCATGCTGTGCCCTACCACTGTTGGATTGATTAGTCCTTTACAGGAAATATATTCAGCAACGTCCTCAGCAATAACATTGTATTCCATGCCCTCGATCCAAGGTGATCGACCGTGGTTTCTTAGGTCAAGGACATGCACTTCATGCTCTTCGCTTAAACGCTTAGCGATTGCCATCCAATTTCTAGCAGCGCCTAAAAGACCATGAAGTATTATTACGGGTTTCCCGCCATCATTATAGATATCGCTTTGCAAAGTGATGGTTTTCATTATTTGGTGAATGCCCGTTTCTCAGCGGATAGCAAAAGATGCTTGTTTAGCTTGTTAAATCTTCGTTCTTCTATGGATTAATTTAGTTTGAATTAATCTGGATTTTTTCAAAAGTTTAAATTTTAATCCCTGAAGTTTATCTAGGTATTTTTTGTTTCTCTTGTATCCATACTTCGCGCTTTAGCTTGAGCTTTCCGTCGAGCGATATTGCTTTTCAAGGAAGCTGCAAGTCTTGCTGCGCGGTCATTGTTGGTCACTTGTGTTTTCTGATTTAAATTTTGAGGGACCATTCCTTTTTTTGTTTATTCATGCTGGATATAAACCTGCGTTTCTTGCTTTTAATTGGATAAGTGCCAAGACTGCATCGAGCATAGGCGTGCTTACATTTACGATGTCGCCCAGCTCTGTTACGGCAGTTACCAATGCGTCTATTTCAAGTGGTCTGCCTCGTTCCAAATCCTGGAGCATTGACGTTTTATGTTCTCCAACCCCAAACGCTGCTGTAAATCGTCGGTCTGCGGTGAATCTAAATCTTGCGCCCAGAGCTTCTCCCACAGCACGGCCTTCAGCAGCTAGCTTGAAAACAAGATCCCGAACGCTTTCATCTCTACCAATCCCAGCAAGGGTGGTGTCTGTAAGCGCTGAAATTGGGTTAAGGCAAAGATTTCCCCATAATTTTACCCAAATGTCATCCCGTATCTTGGAACTGACTGGAGCACGAAGGCCTGCCTTCGTTAATGCAGTAGAGAGTAGCATAACCCTTTCTGTTTTTTCTCCAGAGGGTTCGCCAATTTGATAGGCGTTTCCTTCTACATGCTGCATTACGCCTGGCGCGGTAATTTCAACTGCAGGATGAACTACCATTCCAATTGCTCGCTCCGGTCCTAACCCATCCCATTGAGTGCGCCCAGGATCTACGCTTTCTAGAGTTCTTCCTTCATGATCTCC
The DNA here is from genome assembly GCA_038143065.1 of Rhodospirillales bacterium. Taxonomy (GTDB): domain Bacteria; phylum Pseudomonadota; class Alphaproteobacteria; order Bin95; family Bin95; genus VMCJ01. The sequence continues at coordinate 91,671 of JAYQLI010000035.1, forward strand.
CCCGTAGCGATGAAAATACCACCACGGTACTCCGTTCATCGCTGTGACTACAGCTGTGTTAGGGCCTAAGAGTGGTTGCATTAAATCTACGACATTTGGGCTTTGATGGGCTTTTAAGGTAACAATGACAAAATCCTGAGGTCCCAGACTTGCAGGGTCGTCCGTCGCCTTTGGATGAACAAGGATGTCCTTCTCATCCCTAAACTTCATCAGTAAGCCATTCTTTTGAATGGCTTGGAGGTGGGGGCCGCGTGCTATTAGTGAGACATCAACCCCACTTTCAGCCAACATGCCACCTAAATGAGCTCCAATTGCTCCCGCACCGTAAATTGCAACTTTCATAAAGGTGCTACTTTGCCGGGGTTTAAAATGTTTTTTGGATCTAAAGCAACTTTAATTGCGTGCATTGTGTTTATTGCCTCAGGTCCAAGTTCTTTGGCTACGAACTCAATCTTACCCATCCCGACACCATGTTCCCCAGTGCAGGTTCCTCCCATTGCCAGTGCACGATCTACAAGTCTGTCATTAAAAGCGGTGGCACGAGACATTTCATCATCGTCATCAAGGTCTACCATGATGCAACAGTGAAAATTGCCATCACCTACGTGTCCGCAAATTGGAGAATATAAACCGCTCTCTCCTATGTCTCGTTTTGTGCTCATTATACATTCTGCAAGATTTGAAATTGGTACGGCTACGTCCGTTGCCCAACCCTTTTTACCTGGCGCTTTTGCCAAGGCAGCATAGTATGCGTCGTGTCTCGCTTGCCATAACTTGGAGCGTTCTTCAGCTTTGGCTGTCCATTGAAGCCTCCACCATTATTTTCCGAAGCTAACATCTGCACGATATCCGCTTGTTCAGCTACACTTGCTTCGGTTCCATGGAATTCAAAAAAGTGTGTGAGCAGCTTTCAATCCATCAAGATTCGAAAAATCAATGCACGCTTGCATTTGAACGTCATCCAGCAGTTCCATTCTAGCAATGGGTACCCCCATCTGGATTGTTTGCTGGACAGTTTCGACGGCACTTGCGAGGTCATCAAACTGACAAATCGCAGCGGCAATTTTTTCTGGGACACCGAATAGGCGCAGTCGGACCTCAGTAATTACTCCTAGAGTTCCTTCAGAGCCGACGATGAGGTGAGTAAGATCATACCCAGCTGATGTTTTGCGAGCACGACCACCGGTTTTCATAATTGTGCCGTCGGCCAACACAACTGTTAGGCCAATAACATTTTCCTTCATAGTGCCATATCGAACAGCGTTGGTGCCCGAAGCGCCTGTTGCAGCCATACCACCCAAACTCGCATCAGCACCTGGGTCAACGGGGAAAAAGTACCCAGTGTCTCGCAAATGTTCGTTTACTGCCTTCCGGGTTACGCCAGCTTGAACCAGGCAGTCTCCGTCAGCTGCATTGACCTCTAAGACTTTATTCATATTTGAAAGGTCGATAGTGATCCCACCGTGAATAGCTTGAACATTGCCTTCAAGAGATGTTCCCGTCCCCCAAGCGATAACGGGAAATTCGTGTGAATTGCAGACTTTGAGAATAGCTGCAACTTCCTCAGTTGTTTCTGCAAAAGCTACAGCGTCTGGTGGAGCGGGGCGAAAATGATCTTCACCCTGAGAATGTTGATCTCGTACCGCTAACGCAGTGGATAAACGGTCTCCAAGAATTGAGCTTAATTCAGATAGGACGGCATCCAGGCGCGCCGCATTATTTCGGTCGCCTGCAAGAGGAGTGGGAGTGCTCATTAATCTCTCCAAAACATTGAAAGCTTAAATTACTGTCCTTCGACATTTTTATCATCGTTAAGCCAAGAAAAAATAAATCGGCTACATATTCCGATAAAAGCTACATGTAGGAAACCCAACCCCCAGGCAAGATCGGTGTAACCGTTCGCCTCACTAAAAATAGCTAGAATGAGCCCCATAACCATAGGGCCGGCAGCCCCACCTGCGTAACCTAAAGTTGTGTGGAGGGCTAGTGTTTGCCCACGCCGACCTATTTCTGCTGAGTCTGAAGTGCCACCAGTCAAGGTTGAGCTATCCAGCCAGATCAAAGCACCACAAATTATCGCAATTGATACTGAAAGCCAGTATGAATGTGGTCCTAGAAAACCCAGCGCAATTGCAGCCACGGCTGAAAGACTAGTAGCAAGTTTGACGACTATGGGACGTCCAAGTTTAACAGAAAGTGCATTGCCGTAAACGCTCGTGGCTGTTCCAACCAACGCTACCAGTGTTGCAATCAAGGCAGGGGAGAACCATGTGGATGAAATATCAGGAGTTTTAGCCGCTACGTAGACAAGAAATGCAACTCCCCAGCCGCGCAGAACACTCATCTCATAAGTATGGATACAATACGTTACCGCGTATGCCATAGCTGAACGATTTTTGAGGACCGGTCTGAAGTCTAGAAGAGCGCCTGATACATTTGGGTTTTGTGGCGGAGGAACAGATGGGGCAGCAGTTACTACAAGTGCACAAGCAGCCACCGAGAGCCAACCAGCCCATGCAAAGGCGGTGTTCCAGCCAAAAAGATTTGAAATTAGATCTCCATAAATAAAAGAAATTGCACCTGCAGCCCCAATACCTGCTGCATGCCAGGCAACAGCTCGGCGCATCAAATCTGCATCGACACGATCGGCAAGAAGCTTAAGGCCGGTCATGTAAACTCCCGCCCAGCCCAAACCTGCAATGGCTCGCGCTGCAATGGCTGTCCATAAACCCTCAGCAATATAAGCAAAACCAAAATGTCCGGCAGCGATGGATGTTGCGCCAAACAGATAAATCCACTTTGGATCTATTCTATCTGTTAAAGACACCAAAACAGGTGCGGAAATCATGTAGGCTAAATAGAAAGCCCCAGTTATTAATCCTGCTTCCGCAGGGCTAATGCCCCAAGCTTGTCTGAGCTCTGGCAGTAATGCGGCCCATACATAGGCACCCAGTTGGGCAGCAACCTGCGCCACACAAACGACCAAAACTAGGTGACGACCATTCATTGGGTGGTTATGCTGCCCACACAGCGTCTCCTTCTATAAATAATTCCTTATTATATGATAGTTTGCTTAACGCTTGGTAAGAGAATTCTGGCCTGGGACGAAGATAACTATGACAAAAGATATTCTGATTGCGCCATCCATTCTCGCCGCGGATTTTGCTCGGCTTGGTGAATGTATAGAAGCCGTTGACCACGCTGGCGCTGATTGGATCCATCTTGACGTAATGGATGGTAACTTTGTTCCCAATATCAGTTTTGGGCCGTCAGTGATTCACGCTTTACGTGGACTTACACAAAAAACATTTGACGCACACCTGATGATAGAGCCCGTAGATGCCTTTTTGCCAGAATTCAAGAAGGCGGGCTGTGATCGAATAACCATCCATCCAGAGGCGGGTCCACACGTACATCGTTCAATAGGGTTGATTAATAGTCTTGGTATGAAATCTGGAATCGCATTGAACCCTGGCACACCTGTTGAAGCTATCGATAACCTCATTGATATCGTGGATCTTGTTCTCGTGATGAGCGTCAATCCTGGTTTTGGCGGTCAGTCGTTTATTGAGAGTCAGCTAGAAAAAATCAGTTCTGTTCGAAGTCGTATCAATTCATCAGGCCGCGATATAAGGCTCCAGGTTGATGGAGGTGTTACGCCGGAAACTGCGAGAAGGGTTGTCGAGGCAGGAGCAGATGTGTTGGTTGCTGGCACAGCAGTATTTAAGGGTGGTGCGCCAGCCTATGCAGGTAACATTCAGGCCATTCGTGATTCAGCTGCACTTGATCTTAATTGAATTAAGGAATGTCAATGCGTTCGGGTGGCCGTTACCTCCGCATCCCATGGCTTGAAAATATTTTCGATGGTTTCCGGGCGGTGCCCGAAACTCCATCGGATCCGGTATTTCGTTTCAAAGACCCGTGGCCTGGTAGTGCGCAACGCGGTGAGATTTTGGTAGCTAATGAAGCGGACCTTTTAGCTTCTATTAGTCCTCAGTCACGTGACCGTGAATTAACTCAAGATGATGCTCGACGAATTCGCGCTCATAGTTTTGTTTGGCTTCGAGATTTACGTTCTTTAGGTGGAGAAGCTGCAAGACGAACAGCCCGCAAATTGGTGGCAGCTTGGTTTGATACCGATCTCAGAGGAGATCCTATCGCTTGGAGACCAGACATAGTTGGTCAACGACTAACGGCATGGATTGGGTCATATGATTTCTTTGCTTCCAGCGCTGGCCCCTCTATCCGATCCGACTTAATGGAACAAATCGCGTCACAAACTTTTTGGTTGAAGAAGCGAATTGGGCAAGTCCCTTCGGGACCTGCAAGATTCTCAGCTTTGGCAGGCCTAGCTGCTGGTGCCGCGGCTGTTGGGGAGAGAGAAAGTTTTTTTCGACTGTAGACCGTGTGTTTTCCATAGCAAAGGATAATGACATTGGGAGAGATGGATGGATTAGAAGTGCCTCTCCAATCAGTCAACTGGATAGCTTAATGCGGTTGTTGGACCTGCGTACGGCAGCCAATGCAGTTGGTAGAGTGCCGCCAGAAGGAATTTCCGAAATTATCACCTTGGTGGCGGGAACATTAGCTACGATGCGTGCGGGTGACGGTGGGCTCTCAGTATTTAACGGTGGAGAGGGTGACTCCTGGGCAATTGATCTCGCTCTTGCGGCCTCTGGATGGAGGAGGCGTGCTGCTTTGGATCTCCCGATGCTGGATACTCCCGTGCTCTTGCAGGGCGTTCATTACTTTTAATAGGCGCCCAAAATGGCGCCATAGAATTTGGACATGGGAATGATCGTATTTTTGTGAGCACCGGCTCTATTTCAGATGCACCAGCTCCTCGCTTTCAAAGAGATCATGGCTCCGCCTTTTGTGCACCAATGTTTAAGGGAGCACGACCTCTAGATTTCAACGCAATAGAGCGCGATAGCGAAGAGGGTGCCACGTTATTAACAGCTTCATTTCAACAGTCACGGCCAGAAATAAACTGGAGGCGCCGAATTTTTTTGGCTGCTGACGGTTTTGATCTTCGAGGTGAAGATCTTATGGAAACTAGCTCTAAGCAAGCTGGGATTATTCCTTTTCACTTACATCCAAGCGCCGATGCGATTCAGGTCGATGAAACCTCAGCGCTCATAAGAACTGCATCAGGAAATGGTTGGCGCTTGCGTGCTAACCAGGCAATAAATCTATCACCAGAACCTTATCGAGGTTTACCTGGGGTTCCATCTGCAGCAGTGCGGATAGAATTGCCAATATATCCTGGCCGATCTGGGCGGTGGGCGATCAGAAAAGAAAGCAATACTTAATTTTCCACTGGTGCTGAGTTTGACTTTATGGAGCCTGATCCGCAAAAACGCGGTTCCTCATTTCATTCTCAAGTAGGAGTCGCTAAGAGCGATGGCCGTTTCTATAAATCTACCTCCCTCGCCGGATCTTGTGAAAATTACTCGGGCATTGATTTCTGTCTCGGATAAGACTGGATTAGTTGAATTTGGAAAGTTCTTGGCTTCTTCTGGTGTCGAGATTTTATCGACAGGAGGAACACGAAAAGCTCTGGTTGATGCAGGGATACCTGCAATTGAGGTTGCTGAGGTAACTGGCTTCCCTGAAATCCTTGATGGCAGAGTAAAAACACTTCACCCGAAGGTTCACGGAGGACTTCTCGCAGTACGAGGCCTTCAAGATCATAAGGCGGCTCTGGAAAGCCATGATTTGCCAGAAATAGATTTATTGGTTGTGAATTTATATCCCTTTGAGTCCACTGTTGCAGGCGGAGCTGATGCTGCCACTTGTATTGAAAATATAGATATCGGTGGCCCAGCCATGATTCGGGCGGCGGCTAAAAATCATGGTTATGTAACGGTTTCTACCCATCCTGAACAACTTGCAGCGATAAGGGCGGAAATGGAAGAAAATGAGGGGAGTACATCTCTTAAATTACGCCGACGTTTGGCAGGAGAAGCTTATTCAAGAACTGCTGCCTATGATTCTCGAATTGCGAACTGGTTTGCTGCAGAGCGAGAGGAGGTTTTGCCTGCCACGTTGCCTGTTTCTGGCACAGAGGGTCAGACCTTGCGTTATGGAGAAAACCCTCACCAACAAGCAGCTTTTTATCAAATGCCTGATGCTCGAGGGTACGTTCGACCAGGCGTGGCAACTGCTGAACAACTCCAAGGCAAAGAACTTTCCTATAACAATCTTAATGATACTGACGCTGCATTTGAGCTTGCTGCTGAATTTGAGCAGCCCGCGGTTGCCATCATAAAACACGCAAATCCATGTGGTGTAGCGACCGCATCTACCTTGTTGGAAGCTTGAAACAGGCTCTCAGATGCGATCCTGTGAGTGCTTTTGGTGGCGTGATCGCTGTGAACCGTCCATTAGATGCATCAACAGCTGAGGAGATAGGTAAGCTGTTTGTTGAAGTCATTATTGCACCTCAGGTTTCTGAAGGTGCTAAGTCTGTTCTCTCCAGTAAAAAAATCTGAGACTCCTCCAGACAGGAGCAATGCCCGATCCGGCTGCGCTTGGATTGGCATTTAAAAATCTTTCCGGAGGGCTATTAGTACAAACACGAGATAATGGTCGCATTGGTGTTCAAGATTTAAAAGTTGTGACCAAGCGAGCCCCCACCGAGCAGGAGATGAACGACCTCCTTTTTGCCTTCCGCGTGGGCAAGCATGTGAAATCTAATGCTATTGTTTACGTTAAAAATGGTGCTACTGTTGGGGTAGGTGCTGGGCAAATGAGTCGAGTTGACTCAGCTCGTATCGCAGCACGTAAAGCAGCAGATGCAGCAGAGGCTTCGGGCCAGTCTGAAGCACTAACTAAGGGATCTTTAGTTGCTTCTGATGCATTTTTCCCATTTGCCGATGGTCTAATGGCGGCGGTGGAAGCTGGGGCAACGGCCGTGATACAGCCCGGTGGATCGATCCGAGATGATGAGGTGATTGCTGCTGCTGATGAAGCTGGACTCGCAATGGTATTTACAGGGATGCGCCATTTCAGGCACTAAACGAATGAGTTTTTTGGCTGAGTTTGGTCAATGTTTTTGAAGATTTTTGAACCATGCGACAAACTCAGGACTATCCCACTCAGCAAATCCCTCTGCTGAGGCTATAACCTCTCCTGCGGTATTAAATACAAACGTAGTCGGCATTCCGCGTGCCCCAAGTTCGCGTGCGAGTTTCGAGCGCGGATCTAAATCGGCATCGAGGTTTTTCAATCCTAATTTTTCCATGAAAGGGCGAGCTTTTTCTTTGCCACGAGCATCTATTGAAAGCACTAAGACTGTAAAAAGATCTGGTGATAATTTTGACTTCAATGAGTCCAAATGTGGCATTTCTCTAACACAGGGCGCACACCATGTGGCCCAGAAATTTAATATAACAATTTTACCGTGGTGGTCCGTTATCTGCGCCTTTTCTCCATTTTCTTTAATAAAAAATTGCTCTGGAACAGGTAGAGGGGGGAGTGTAATAAGATAGCTTCAGGAGTTGGGGTGGTGCAGCGATGGACGTATGACCATGGATGCTCCATAACGCCGCTACAAGACTAATAATCAGTAACTTCAGGGATTGGCGCATGTCCAGCTCCAGTGATAAGTCAGCGAACGCAATGTGGGGCGGCCGCTTTAAGGGTGGTTCCTCTGATATAATGTCAGAAATCAATGTTTCCATTGGCTTCGACAAACGTCTGGCAGTCCAAGATATTTTAGGCTCTAAGGCGCATGTCACAATGTTGGCTGCTCAGGGTATTGTTTCAAATTCCGATGCCGCCGAAATTTGTTCTGGGCTTGAACAAGTATTAGCCGAAATTGAGGCCGGAAACTTTGAATTTAAGACTGATCTTGAAGACATACATATGAATGTTGAATCAAGATTGAGTGAATTAATTGGTCCTGCAGCAGGTCGATTGCATACAGCACGGTCTCGCAATGACCAGGTAGCAACGGATTTCCGTCTTTGGCTCAGAGACGAAATTGATGCTGTGGTTCCAGCTATTAAAGATCTTCAATTGGCGTTGATTGATCAGGCCGATGGGGCAGCGGATTATGTAATGCCTGGATTTACCCATTTGCAAAATGCTCAACCTATAACCTTCGGTCACCACCTGATGGCTTATGTTGAGATGTTTCAAAGAGATCGAGATCGGTTTCGCGATTGCCGTAAACGCCTAAACGAAAGTCCTTTGGGGTCGGCAGCTTTAGCCGGTACGCCTTACCCTATTGACAGGGATCATACAGCAAAAGCTCTCGGTTTTGATCGCCCTACTGCCAACTCTATGGACGCTGTTGCATCAAGGGATTTTGCTCTTGAATTTCTTGGTGCAGCATCAATCCATGCGATGCATCTTTCTCGTTTGGCCGATGAAATCGTGCTTTGGATGAGTGCTCAGTTCAGATTTGTTAAACTCTCGGACGCCTTTACCACTGGCAGTTCAATTATGCCCCAAAAGCGAAACCCTGACGCTGCGGAGTTGGTTAGGGCGAAGATTGGTCGTATCGCTGGAGCGTTTCAGTCCCTCATAATGGTAATGAAGGGGCTTCCGCTCACCTATTCAAAGGATATGCAGGAAGATAAAGAGCCAGTATTTCAAGCCGTAGATGCTTTGATGCTTTCAATTGCGGCTACGTCAGGAATGATGCGCGACCTTGTACCACAAAAAGACAATATGCTTGCTGCTGCGAAGCTGGGCTTTACTACAGCTACAGATCTTGCTGATTGGCTTGTCCAGAAAAAGGGAATGCCCTTTAGAGAGGCGCATCACATTGCCGGAGCTCTAGTTTCTGAAGCAGAAAAAAAAGGCTGTGGCTTAGAAGATTTGTCGCTGGAAGAAATGCGCTTAATTTCCTCAGAAATAGATGAAAGTGTTTATGAGGTTTTAAGCGTTGAAGCGTCTGCGGCTGCACGCAAAAGTTTTGGTGGTACGGCTCCTGAGTGTGTGCGAAAAGCGATTGCTGCCGCCCGCACTGAACTTTTGGCAGAATAAACCTCATGTGTCGTCTTTTTATAATCGCGTTAGTTTTGGTTGCAGTTTCCGCTTGTGGAAAAAAGGGAGACTTAAAGCACCCAGAAAATTCAAATGCCACCTACCCCAGAACATACCCAAGCCGGTAATCCAAACCTATGAATTTTAAAGATCAACTCGCATCCATCGCCCCGGCGTTTTCCTATAATAATGGGCACCTTGAGGCTGGGGGAGTAAACCTTTCAGAAGTGATTGAAGCAGCGAAGGGTCCTGTTTACGTCTATGCACTTGATTCGGTGTTAGAGAATTTTCTAGGTTTTAAAGAAGCCTTTTCCGGCCAGCCAACGCGGATTTGTTACGCTATGAAAGCGAATGATTGTGTGGCTATTTTAAAACTATTGTCGGATATGGGTTCAGGTGTCGATGTCGTATCAGGAGGTGAACTCGCTCTTGCGATGTCTGCGGGAGTTCCAGCAGATAAGATAGTCTTTTCCGGTGTAGGAAAGTCAGACAGTGAGTTGGCGCAGGCGGTGAATGCAGGCGTTATGCAAATCAACGTAGAAACTCCTTATGAACTAGGCCAACTTGCTAAGATTGCAAACTCAATGGGTAAAGAGGCACCGATTGCTCTACGGGTGAACCCAGATGTTGAAGCGGGAACACTGGACCAGATTTCAACCGGGCGAGCTACCGACAAGTTTGGGGTAGCTTATCGGGATGCTGCTCGCCTTTATATGGAGGCAGAAAAAACTTCGGGTCTGGCTCCTAAAGGTATTGCCATGCACATTGGATCACAAATTGGTGATACAGATTTTCTGGCAGCGGCTTGTGCAAAACTAAGGTCTTTGTGGGAAAGCTTGGCAACCTCTGGCGTAAAACTTGAGCGCTTCGATGTTGGCGGTGGATTAGGTATCCGATACAAAAATGAAGACCCTCCACTAGTGCAGGCTTATGCCGATACTATAAAAAAAGCCGTATCAGGATTGAACGCCGAAGTTGTTCTGGAGCCTGGACGTCGGATTGTTGGCCCGGCAGGGGTATTGCTCTCTACGGTAATATCTGTGAAGGAGGCCGCTGGTCGTCGTTTTGTCATTCTTGATGCAGCAATGAATGACTTAATTAGGCCTGCTTTGTACAAGGCCTGGCATGAGATTGTTCCGCTTACTGATCCTGGGGAAGTACAATGGACGCCAGCTGATGTTGTTGGCCCAGTCTGTGAATCTACTGATAAATTTGCCGATCAGCGTCCGCTGCCTCCATTGCTACCTGGAGACAAGGTGGCCTTTCTGGCAGCAGGCGCCTATGGGGCGGTTATGGGATCAGAATACAACAGTAGACCTAGAGCTGCCGAGGCAGTGGTTCGTGGGGGAAATTGGTCCTTCACTCGTAACCCTCGCACCTATGATGATATTATTCAGGAGCAGCATGCTCCATCTTGGCTGTGAGAAATTTGGAGAGAGTTATGGAAGATCGCATTTATCCCGAGCGTGTACTTGAAAGTGATACTACTCGAACCTTCGCAAATCGGGTGTCTGTGCGCTCCTACACCGATGAGCCTGTTACTGATGAGCAAGTTGATGCGGTATTGCAGGCAGCATTTCGAGCACCAACTTCCTCTAACATTCAGTCTTATAGCGTTATTGTTGTCCGAGACCAGGAGGCGTTAGACCAACTCGCAGTAGTGACCTCCGGTCAAAAGCACGTTGCAAATGCCCCAGTTTTTCTCGCTTTCTGTGCAGACCTGACCCGTATTGATAAAGCCATGCGAGACAGAGGCGGGAATATGGAGACAAATAATCTCGAAACAGGTTTAGTCTCCTCGATCGATGCAGCTCTTGTTGGAATGTCAGCCTACATAGCTGCTGACCCTTGGTATGAAGGGTGTTATGATTGGCGCTGTCCGCAATAATGCCGCTGAAACTGCAAAAATTTTAGGTTTGCCCAAACGGGTCTACTGCGTCTTTGGGATGGTACTAGGTTGGCCCGATAGCATTCCAAAGCAGAAGCCGCGAATGGAGCAGGACGCCGTGGTGCACTATGAGCAATACGGAAAGACTATTGCTGGCGAAAAACTTGATCCAAAAGTAGATTCTTATGACAAGGCTCTGGCGGCTCACTACCGAAGTGTTGGAATGACAACCACAGATGATAGTTGGTCCCATGATGTTGCATAAAAGTTCATGCCTGAACCACGTGAAAACTTGCGAGCTGAATTAAAAAACCTTGGTTTTGATTTTCGTTAGATTAGAAATCAATAAAGTTTTTTAGACTAAAAATAGCTCCACAGTTTATCTGAAGAAATCTACTCATAGCGTCCAAAGAAGTTTGGTTTTTTTGGTCATGAAAGCGGGTGCATGGCGAACAGCTCTTTCCTAGGTGCATTTTGGATGTTAGGGGCGGTTGCCAGCTTTGCTTGCATGCAGATAGCTGGCCGTGAATTGTCTGGATCATACGACGCATTCGACATTTTATTAATTCGTAGTGTGAGTGGAATTATCCTAATCACACCTATTGCGTTTGTTTTTGGAGGCGTCACAAATTTTTCGACCAAGCGTCCAATCGGTCACTGCATTAGGAACGGGATCCATTTCATTGGTCAATTTGGTTGGTTCTATGGAATTGCATTCCTTCCAATGGCCGATGTAACAGCATTAACTGCGTCAACACCATTATTCGGAGTTGCTCTGGCTATTATCTTTATGGGAGAGCTTTTCTCGTTTCGCCGTATTGCTATTGTCTTGGCAGGTTTTGTTGGGGTTCTGATAGTGGTGCGACCTGGTGTAGTTCCGTTAGAACTGGCAACAGGTGTCACTGTACTTGGAGCATTTTGTTACGCAGTCTCAATCATAATGGTGAAGTCTTTAACTCGAACGGAACCGCCTCTGCGCATCGTCTTTTATATGATGTTGCTCCAGCTCGTGTTTGCGTGTGTATGCACTAGTCTAAATATTTCCTGGCCTCTCGGGGTAGATTGGCCCTTTGTTATCTTAGTGGGCATAGGTGGACTGACGGCTCATTATTGCATGGCAAGATCAGTTCAGTTGGCAGATGCTAGTGTTGTAATGCCTGTAAATTTTCTGCAACTGCCTTTGATGGCTTTGGCTGGATTTGTTTTATATGGCGAAAATGTGGACCCTTATACTCTGGGTGGAGGGGTCCTCATTCTAGGCGCCACCTATTTGAATATTACCCTCTCAAAACAAAGATAGTTAAGATTGTCCGGTGGAACGTTGAAATTCTTTGAAATTGGAAAATAAAGATCAAGGAATGAGACTAATTTCCACGGAACTACTCGAGACTTGTATCTCATCCCTTTTTTCGGGTGAAATGACAAAGCGATAGAAATTACATCAATGGTCTTAAAAAATGGTTTAAAGGCTATCTAGGTTGATACTTTGGTTTGACATTTATGCATGGGATCGGGTAACTACTCTCGAAATCAATGATCTGATTAGATCGTTGCAACTCTTTTATAATTTGTTTGTTTTGAGGGCTGGTCCCATGAAAGTCGTTCGTTCGCTTAAGACTCTTAAGAGCCGTCATCGTCAATGCCAAGTGGTACGGCGGCGCGGGCGGATTTATGTAATCAATAAACAGGTTCGGAAATTCAAAGCCCGGCAGGGTTAAGACCTCTCATTATTTCTGTTCGGGGGATAGTTTAGTTCATCCCCTTTACGATTGGTTTTGGATCTCGGTGGTCGGTTTTTTGTCCTTCCTATGGCGTGATCTATGCAGACAAATTTTTCTATAGCGCAGCTTTCCGACCCTGATATGGCCGCTTCGGAGTCGATTCTGAGGTCGTGTGTTCACTGTGGGTTTTGCACTGCTACTTGCCCCACATACCTCCTTCTTGGCGATGAATTAGACAGCCCTAGAGGACGCATATATCAAATAAAAGATATGTTGGAGTCTGGTCTTCCAGCCCCAAAAACGGTCGTGAAGCACATTGATCGCTGTCTTTCATGCCTCTCATGTATGACGACATGCCCTTCAGGCGTTCATTATCAGCACTTAGTGGATCATGGCAGGGCGTACGTTAATAAGACCTTCCAGCGACCATTCTTTGATAGAGCCTTCCGTTCAATCCTTTCATGGGTTTTACCTTACCCAGATCGTTTTCGAGCAGCTTTAGTGCTTGCTTGGCTACTTCGTCCTTTTGGATCATTAGTTTCTGGGCGTGTAGGTGCGATGCTGCGCCTAGTGCCTAAACGGATTCCACCTCGCTCACCGATCGAAGGCCCCAAAGTCCACAAAACAGAAGGTGCCACAGTTAAACGTGTGGCTCTGCTTGCGGGCTGTGCTCAACAGGTGCTTAGTCCTTCCATCAATGAATCTACAATTCGTCTACTCAATCGTCATGGAGTAGAGGTCGTTACAGCTAAAGGAGCAGGTTGCTGCGGTGCTCTTGTCCATCACATGGGCCGGGCAGAGGAGGGACACGAAGCTGCGCGTCGTAATGTTGATGCGTGGACGCGGGAAATCGAGGCTGACGGCTTAGATGCAATTATAATCAACGCCTCGGGTTGTGGCACAAGCGTGAAAGATTATGGTTTTATGCTGCGGAATGACCCAGCGTATGCCAGCAATGCTGAGCGGGTTTCGGCAATAACTAGAGATATCGTTGAATTTATGTCGGACCTAGGTCTGCAAAATTCCAAGCCCCTAAGCCATTGAAATTGGCTTATCATTCAGCTTGCTCCATGCAGCACGGTCAGCAATTAAAAGATGAGCCTAAAGCGCTTCTAGAGGATGCAGGATTTCAGGTAGATACACCAGCAGAGTCTCATATCTGCTGCGGGTCAGCTGGGGTTTATAATATTATGCAACCCCAGTTTGCTGAGCAGTTAAAAGCCAGAAAAGCGGGTAACCTCTCACGTCTCAAACCTGATGTTGTAGTAGCAGGAAATATTGGTTGTATTAGCCAGTTGCAGGGAGCGATTGATGCGCCAGTGCTCCATACTGTTGAGTTGTTGGACTGGGCAACTGGTGGGCCAAAACCGGAAAAACTTGATTATTAATCAGCGAGTTTTCGTACCCCTCCCCATAATGTATGAGGGGATTAAAGCCAGCGCCGCTACTACGGCCGTTAACATAAATGTGTCTTGGAAACCTTGTGTTTGTGCTTGCAGAAATACTGTTTGCCCAAGATAACTAATTGCACCAGCTGATGACTCAATTGCGGACACACCGGACGCCTGCATTATGTTTACAATGTTAGACAAAGGTCTTGTGCAACTGCATTGTCTGGGGTTTGGCTCATTGTGATGGTTTGCGCATGATCAGCTGTTCGGCTTTCTAAAAATACCACCATTAGATTAACACCAGTCGCTCCGCCAAAAGTCCTTGCAAAATTTATCAAACCTGCTCCCTGGCTTACTTGTTCTGGGCCAAGTGAACGCAGAGCCCCGGTATTTAATGAAGGAATTATCAATGACAAACCAAACCGGTTTACCAGCGTAAATAAGACAAAGATCCAGTATGGCGTGTTTGTATCTGCCACAGACATCAGAAGGAAGCCGAAGCCAAACCAAAATAAACCGGCCATGATAAGCAGATGCGCTGGAAATCTATCTACAAGTCGGCCTGCAGTTGGGAACATGATTACCATCAATATCCCTGCTGGAATTAGAGCAACTCCTGCTTTTGTGGCTGAAAAGCCCTGGATGTCCTGCATAAAAACAGCAATGGCATAAATTGAGCCAAACATGCCAAAACCAAAAATAATCCCCACCAAAATTGCAGATGCAAATTGAGGATTTGTAAAAAGGCGGAGGTCTAGCATTGGCCACTTCGCAGTGAGCTGTCTGGCGATGAAAGCCAGCGTTGCTAAAGTACCAATAAAAAGCTCCAAAATAATTCTATCGGAAGTCCACCCAAATCGCCTGCCGCTTGCGAGGCCATCAAGAACAAAGCCAAGGGCAAGAGCCATTAGGATCAGGCCAGTCCAGTCAAAAGGACGTGATGTGCCAGATCGACCAGCTGGCATGAAAGCTCCCCCAGCTACCATTGCGGCAAAGGCAAGAGGCAGAGGTATTAAAAAAACAAACCGCCAGCTAAGTTCGTCCTTCACAAATCCACCGATGGCAGGTCCAAGTCCCGGGGCCAAAACCACTCCGAGACTAAAAAGCCCCATGGCTGCTCCTCGTCGTTCCGGTGGAAAGACAGTAAAAATAATTGCCATAGTAAAGGGCTGCATTAATCCTGCACAAAATCCTTGAATGACGCGAGCCAGAATTACGGTTGAGTAATCGACTGCGGAAAATGCTAGGAATGAGCCTCCTACAAAAATTGCCATTGTTGCGAGAAATACTGTCCTCTGGCCAAAACGCTGTTGTAGCCAAGATGTGAGAAGCATAGCTCCAGTCATTGAAGCGAAATATGCAGTTGAAAGCCATTGGGCTTTGTCTTGGCCAATACCAAAGGCCCCCATTACTGCAGGTACAGCTGTATTGACGCTGGTAGACGAGAGCACCATACCGATCATTCCAATCAGTCCAGAGCCTGTCATGAGCCATCGCTCGGTCTCGGTAAATGCGGACCAACCTTGGTTTGCCGTAATAGCCATTAAATTAGAATGAGGGATAGTTGCGTTGCTTGAAGTAACTTTTAATTTCTGACGTCAATTTCTACTTCAACCATCATACCAGGAGAGAGACGCTTTGGTTGTTTAGTGAACGCAATTTTGACTGGGATCCTTTGAGTGACCTTTGTAAAATTGCCACTTGGGTTTGGGGTTGGTAGAAGTGCAAATCTTGAAGTTGCCGCAGTTCCTATCTTCTCCACTTTCCCCATGAAGTTGTCGTCTGGATAGGCATCGACAGTAATATGGACAATCTGGTCAACGCTTAGACGGCGAACTTGTGTCTCTTTAATATTGGCTTCTACCCATACATTCTCAGGATTATGAAGCATTAGCACGCGCCGGCCTGGGCCTACGAATTCACCGTTTTCTACGAAAACACGATCTATAATTCCGGGGATTGGTGCCCGAATAGAACGCTGGGCAATAAGTGCTTCTTGCCGAGCCATTCTAGCCATAAGCTCCGCTTCCTTATGATCAAGAATAGCCAATTCGCTTTCTATGACCGACAACTCCCCTTTGTCAGCTTCTGCCTCTGCTGCTTCGCCACGTGAAGAGGCAATGTCTGCATCAGCGCGGCGAAGTTCACTTTCTAGTCGTGAAACTTCTGCCTCAGCTCGGTCTAGGCGAGAACGCGAAATAACGCGTCGATTAAAAAGACTTTGAAATCGATCAAACTCTTGTTTTGCAAGCTTTAATTCTGCAGCAAGGGCACTTCGCCGAGCTTGTTGTGCCTGAACTTCTGTTGCTCTTGTTTGTACTCTACTGTTTGTTTGTCGGGTAACCATGTCTGTTCGGGCTGCATACTCGGCCCTCTCGGCCTGAACGCCAGCGAGGGAGGCTTTCAGAGCGTCTAGCTCTAAGGCTTGGACTTTATTATCCACTTGAGCAAGGAGGGTGCCGGCCTCCACGGTGTCGCCGGACTCTACATTGAGTGCAACTAATAATCCTTCAACACGGCTGCCAACAGTAATGTGATCAGTAGTAACTCGAGCGTCGTACTCATAAACGTGAGTCATTCGGCTCATTACCTCACGACCTGCAAAAATCATTGCTGCTACGGCGACAAGTCCAATCGCAAAGTAACGCAAAGTTCTTTTTGGTCGGTGTCGTTGTGTTTTATTTGGGGTTGCCGATAGTGTACTTGAGTTAGCGTTATCCGCTGAACTTTGAGAGCTTGATAACGCATTTGTTTCTGAACCTTTTTCAGTGTCTTGTGCCATCAAGCATCTCCTTTGAGGTGGGGTGTAGAGAGACTTTCAAATCGACTTATCAATTGTGTAGTGAATTCAATCATTGCATTAACCTGCGCTGGGTCGAGGTCGCCGAGCACTTCTTGCCGAAGTTCAGCCGCAATAGTATCTACTTCTTGGAATCGAGCCCGTCCGTGTTTGGTAAGGTGTATTAGGTTGGCTCGGCGGTCATCTGGATTTGGGTTGCGATCAACCAGGCCAGCTTCCTCTAACTGGTCAATTTGGCGTACAAGTGTTGCACCTGAAATTCCCGCCCGCGCTGCAAGATCAAGCTGAGTTATTCCATCAACCTTGTCATTTAGGTGCATGAGCAAAATCCAACGGGCTTGTGAGAGCCCAAGGGGCGCAATCTGTTGTCTAGTTCAGTCCGCCAGAGTCTTGCGAGAAGTCCAGTTTGTCTGCCCAAATTTGTTGGAGGATTGCGGGCCATTACAGTTACTCTTTTATGATCCTAATTATTAGCTACCTATATGTTAGTATCCTAATAATTAGGGTGCAATTCAAGGAGGTCAACTCTCGCAAGCTTATTGTAGCCACTTAGTCGTTAATATGACCGCATCCTGATGCCGAGAAGTTTGTATGGCAGCTGCCATCACAAGCATTCCGGGAAAAAATTATTTCATTTATTCCCCGCCTGAATCCTCTCAAGAATTTTTGGCGCTGCTTCGAATGCAAGGGTCTTAAGCTCATCAGCAGTCTTATTTTGGATTGGGTGTGGCGTCCAAACAATTGCTGGAGCAAAACCCAATGCCTTACCTTGGGCTTCCGCTGCTTGTTGAAACTCCACTGTTGCTGTCGCACAGCCAGGGATCCCACGAACGTCGAGTTGGTGAATGTCATGCAAACTGCACGACGTACACGATCCTCAATCTGCTAAGGCTTCGACGACAATGTCACAACTTTCAACAATATCTTGCAGTATAGATTCTGGTGCCGGTTTAGTATGCGTTGGCTTTTTAAATCTTATTGTTTTAACGCCTGCAGCCTGAATCAAGGGCTCTAGAGCGTCCATAAATTCATCAGAACGCTCTTTTGAGATAGATAAGAGACCGACAGTTTTTCCTGATATGTCGGGAGGAGGAGGGCGTCTTTCTCTGAGCGAAGAAGCGCTCTCTGCTGTAGGGTCTCGCATAGCATATGTCATAGGTTCAATACTCCTCTAATGCTTGAGTTACCGGTCGAACTTCTGCATTGTTTCGTCCGCCGGTCCAACCACCAATAATTGCTGACATCAAAGCTCCAGGCCCCCTGCTCTAACAACCAAAAGTCCGCCTGGATGAAATTTGTCGATCATCCCATTAGAGTCAGAGTACTTTTCTGCCTGAGCAGGCGTAATTCCAAGAGGGTGACCCGCACCTTCTAATATTTCTGATGTGGGACGCTTGAGAGCCTTATAAAGCCCATCTTCAATCTCTGCTCGGCCCCAACCATCTTTTCTGAAGATTTCATAGTGGTTAGGAGAAATGACTAGGATTGCATTGCCCCATCGTGCAAGTCGTGGGTGGTTAACGCTCCATAACTGCATTGCCATAGACTCACAGAGTTCTTCAGCTGTTCTACTTTTCTGGTCAACGAAGCCAGTTACGCCATCAGCATGGAATAGAGTGACCGCTGAAGCACCACTGCTAACACCTCTTGCCTGAGCTAGTGGGATCCAATCCTCATCGCCTTCATCCTCCGCAAAGCAAAAAGTATATTTGCCAGGTTGTCCGAGGCACGCTCTGTCAATTTCTTGCGGACGACCGCCACCAACATTTCTGATAATCAATTGGAATGCACGCCCAATAGTGGCATTTGCTCGATTACCCTGGCCAAGAGCATTTCCACCAGAATTCATGCCGATACGGCGTGAAATAGGGCCATTCACCAAGATAAGTGGGCCAGAGAATGCAAGGGTGCAAAGAAGTCCATGCATTGCAAACTCTGGCTCAAGCGCTGCTTTCATGGCTCCAAGTAGCACAGGGAAGTATTCGGGGCGGCAGCCTGCCATAACGGCATTAACAGCAGCCTTTTCAACAGTGCAAGGAACAAGGTTTGGGGGAATTAATCCTATAATCTCGTCAGCTTTTCGGGTTGTACCCGCTAACATTCTTGCCACCCTTAAATCGGTGGGAGGTGTTACTGGAAGGCCATCAGTCCAGCCTCGATCGAACGCTACCTCCATGGGATCATTGTCGTCATCGACTTCTATCGCGCGCGAATTAAGTACTATTTCACCTGCCTTAAGGGCTAGTCTTTCTACTGCTCCAGGGGCAACATTTAGAGCTCCGCAGCCTGGCATATTTTCAGGCATTGAAGCCCCAAGATTATCTATCCCAGTAATTTCTCTCCAGTCGTTCTTATTCCAGCCATAGACGCGTGAAGTCTCTGTTGTTTGGTTGAATGCAATAACGGTTGGAACTATTTCAATTCTAAGCCTATGACTTTCCAGCAATTCATCATCGTGGCGAGGGTTTAGGCCACGTGGAAACTCCGGTATGTCCTGAGTAATAACTTCAAGATCCAATCCTGCTGCACGCATTTCCGCTAATGCAGGGACTGCTAGGCGGCACGTTGGACAATCTTCTTTAACAACCGCGACAAAACGCATTAGCTGTCCTCCTCCAGGCAACGATAGCCCCAGACGAAATGGAGCGCTACATTGTTAATGTTAACTATCAAGCGAAGCGGATAAGAAAAATGGATTTTGGCTATTCAGATAAGGTGAAGCAGCTACAAGAGCGTGTTTCGGACTTTATGGCGAGGGAGATTGTTCCTCGCGATAAGGAGTGGCACGAGCTAACTGAATCCGGTGTTTTCCCTCCTGCTTTTTGTGAAGATATTAAATCAAAAGCTAAAGCAGAGGGACTTTGGAATTTCTTCTTACCAAATCTTCCCGAAGAAGCTCCAGGTCAAGGCCTTAGCAATCTCGAGTATGCCCCGCTTGCTGAAATAATGGGTCGTATTTACTGGTCGCCCGAGATGTTCAACTGCAATGCACCGGACACGGGAAATATGGAAGTATTTCACATGTTCGGTACGCCTGAGCAGAAAGATACCTATCTGAAGCCCCTTTTAGAGGGCGAAATCCGCTCGGCTTTTTGTATGACGGAGCCTGAAGTGGCTTCCTCCGATGCCACGAACGTCCAAACGAGAATTGAAAAGGATGGGAATGAATATGTCATAAATGGGCGTAAGTGGTTCATTACTAATGCTGAGCATCCCAACCTTGGCGTGATGATAGTTATGGGTAAGACCGATCCGAGTGCAGAGACCCACCGTCAACAGTCACAGGTCATTGTGGATCCCAATACACCAGGTGTTTCTATCCGCAGAAATTTGCCTGTAATGCATCACATTAGCCCTGAGGGACACTGCGAGGTCGTCTTCGATAATGTCAGAGTACCGACAACTAACATCATTGCCGAAGAGGGTGATGGATTCATGATTGCCCAGGCACGCCTAGGTCCGGGGCGGATCCACCACTGCATGCGTACCATAGGTCAGTGTGAGGTGGCTTTGGAGCTTATGATAGAACGTGGGTTGAACCGGAATACCTTCGGCAAAAGAACTATTGATCACGATACTGTAAGAGAGGCTGTAGCACTGTCGCGCCAAGAGATAGATATGGCTCGGCTCTTGGTTCTTCGTGCAGCTTGGATGATCGACACAGAAGGGCCGCGTGCCGCTCGCATGGAAGTGTCAAAGATTAAGGTAGTTGCCGCGAGACTTCAGACGACGGTCGTCAACCGCGCCATGCAAGTATTTGGTGCTATGGGCCTAACGCCTGATACTCCACTTTCATACCTTTGGACTTGGGGTAGGGCACTTCAGTTTATTGATGGACCAGACGAAGTGCACTTGCGTACAATTGCTCGTAGCCTTGTCCGAAATCATGAAAAGAATGGTATGAGCGAGGTGATGCCTCACTTCTATCGTGTTTCAAAGGACTTCGACGAAAGTCGTTAATTCTGCTTTGGTGTTTTAACCCAAGCCTTGCTCAATCATCATCTGGGCAAGGCTTGTTGCGTTTGGTTGTTTGGAATTTTGTAAGCCTGCAATAACGCCTGCTTGGTCAAGTGCAGATCGGTTTTGGCTTAGTTTAGACTTTGCTTCGATTTTGGTTATTTTGATAGAAAATGCGACGATTCCATGAAGCATTTTTTGGATGTAGTCTTCTGGTTCGTCACTAAGCTTCCAAGATTTTGGCTGGTCTCCTTCGAATATCTTCGAAAGTTCATTAACGCATCGCAGCTTTTCAGTATTTTCGATCAACGGAAAAGTTTGGCCGGTTAATTCAACTGATACGTAATTCCAGGTTGGCACCACTCCTTTGCCCTTGCTTTTGGATTCATACCAGCTGGGCGATATATAGGCATTCGGTCCTGCAAATAACGCTAAAACCTCCCCTGGCTTAGAAAGTGCTCTGGCTTGCGGGTTACTGCGAGCCAGATGGCCTATAAGTCGACGATTTTCCGACTGTTGATCAAAAATCAATGGTACCTGGGTAATCAACGGCAGAGCATTATCTTCTGACGGGGTTATTAGCGTTGCGAAGGGGTGTCTTGTGATTACGTTTATCGCCTCGTCCCGTGAGGCAGCAAAATGGGTTGGGGCATACAAAATTTCTACTCTTTCGCAACAGAAGATGAACGTTAAAGAAGGGAGACGTTATGCAAGACACATATCAGAAGTGGAGACAAACTTAATTAATGTTAGGACCATTGCTGATATTTTTTGGGCGCTCTGGCTGAATAACGGTCCTTCTAAAGACCTAAACCCTTATCCAATATGCTTGCCAAAGAATTCGAGAGTGCGTGAGCGAGCGAGTTTAGCGCAGTCATCGTTGAAATCTCCACGATGATCACAGTTGAAGCCGTGTCCTGCAGGGTAAACAAATATATCTGAATCGCTGTGTGCAGCTCGAATTTTGTCTACGTCAGCCATAGGGATGCCGTGATCATTTTCTCCAAAGTGCATCATCACAGGGTTCTTGGGGGCCTCGTCGTTGAACATTGCAATCTGGCCTCCATAGTAACAGACGGAAGCATCTATGCCGACGCGGGTTGCCGTGAGCCATGACATCGATCCGCCCCAGCAGTAGCCTACGCTGCCTATCTTGCCAACATTAGCTGCCCTCAAGGCGGCAACAGTCGAAGCAACATCTTTAACAGCATCATTCCAGTCGACCTTGGCGCGCGTGTCTCGCCCTTTGGCTATATCGTCGGGCGTATAGCCAACCTCAAAATTTTTCTCGGCTCTGTCAAATAGTGCTGGTGCTAATACTGCATAACCATCCGCAGCGTAGCCATCAGCTACTTCCCGGATGTGTTTGTTAACGCCAAAAATTTCTTGAATAACAACTATTCCACCTTTAGGTGTCCCAGATGGATCCGCTTTGTAGCAGTCAAACTCGTGACCATCTTCAGCTTTCAGCGAAATTAACGAACCCATACTCATTCCTCCTGAGAAGTTGCTTCGATAACAAAGCATATATTACCGAATAATCAAACGTAAATTAGTTGGCCATCCTTTGCATTCGTAAGGGCTGTTGTGAGGCCAGAAGTTTGTATTTTTAAACCTTTCTTAATGCTGCCAGCAGTCATACCAGCCACGGTTAGTGCTGTATCGCAGGCTGATATAACAACATCTAACTCACAGAGAGCGTTGAGGAGTTCGTCTGGATGAGCTGCGCCAGCCTTTTTCAATTTCAATAAATAATTTTCGCCATGTTCACCTGCAACGGTCTGCAGGTTCTCCCAATTATCAGACTTTAAAGTTTCTACGCCTTCCATTCCAAAAAAAATGTGAACGCGGCCGTCTAGAGCGGCGTGCGAGGCTGCAAGCATTAACGCATAGTGAACCCTGTCTAGGGCCTTTGTTTGGATGACTATGGTGAGGTGGCCAAGTGGCATTAATTTTTAGTCTGATCTTAATTGTAGGGACGAATATTTGCTTAGTATTTGCCGCACTCGGGGCACACATTGGCCACAGGTCGGAGCACATTCATTATCTCTGTATATTTCTGATACCTTTGAGGCTCCTCTTTCTAAAGCTGCCTGGATAGCCTCTTCCTTGATGCCGTTACATATGCAAATTCGCATTAGAAAACAGATGTCCTAAATGAATATTTCATAACGCTTACGTTCTTTGAGAATAGAGTCAATTGTCGAGCATCCATTCTAACGTTTCTCAAAGATAGCGAGCAATCAACTCTTTCATAATTTCATTCGTGCCCCCGTATATTTTTTGTACTCTCGCGTCAGTCCACATTCTAGCAATTGGGTACTCTGACATGTAACCATATCCGCCATGGAGCTGAACACATAAATCAAGAACTTCGTTTTGTTTCTGGCTAGCCCACCACTTAGCCATTGAGGCAACTTTTGAATCCAGATTGCCTGCTAAAAGACGTTCTACGCAATCATCTATGAATACTCTTGCTACACGCGCTTCCGTCACAGCTTCAGCAAGCCTGTGTTTTGTATTTTGAAAATCAAATATGGCTTGTCCAAAGGCGCGCCTCGACTTCACATATTGTAAAGTAAGGTCGAGCCCAGTCTCCATAGATGCCACAGCCCCGACTGCTATTAGGAGCCGTTCCTGCGGTAATTGGTTCATGAGTTGGTAAAACCCTTGGCCTTCCTCTCCTCCAAGAATTGCATCTGAATTGACAAGAACATCTTCGAAGAACAACTCAGACGTATCTGCCGCATGCATTCCTATTTTCTCTAGGTTTCTGCCACGGGAAACTCCGGGCAGGGTCATATCTACGAGTATTAGGGAAATTCCTTTACCCCGTGCCTCTGGATCTGTTTTCGCCACCAGAATTATTAGATCTGCATTTTGACCGTTCGTGATAAAAGTTTTTTGGCCATTTATGAGAAATCCATTTTCTTGTTTTACCGCCCGAGTTTTGACTGACTGCAAGTCAGACCCAGTTCCCGGTTCCGTCATCCCTATAGCGCAGATTACTTCACCGGATACTAATTTGGGGAGCCATAAACGCTTTTGATCTTCAGTCCCAAACTCCAAGAGGTAGTGGGCACAAATGCCCGAGTGGACTGCATCGCCAAATGCAGCCCCTAAAGTAATTCGCTCTAATTCTTCTAACCACGCAAAATGGTGAGCAAGCGATCCTCCACCTCCGCCATACTCTTCTGGAACTGACGGACAAAGAAACCCAGCTGATCCTGCGGCACGCCAAGCGGCCTTGTCTATAAAACCCTGACTAGTCCAACGCTCAATATGTGGTTGAAATTCCGACTCTAAAAATTTCCTAGCAACGTTTCGAAAAATGCTGACGTCGTCTATTTCCCAACTCGGTTGATAATCACTAGTAAAATCAAAATTCATCCCACCGCCACCTTGCGTGTCACTGTCGCGCATGTTGACGCCTCCTAGCGTATGCTTTCATCTAAGGTAGTTCCTGGAGCATAACTCATGAAGATATCTGCCGTCGAAACTATTCTCTCAGATACCTACCCAAATGGTATTTGGGTCCGATTAGAAACTGATGAAGGTCTAGTAGGAGTTGGAGAGACATTCCGAAATCCTAAAGCCACAGAAGCGTACATCCATGAAACTCTTGCTCCTTACTTACTTGGGCAAGATCCCTGTCAGCCCGAGTTACATCGCACAGCTTTCAATCGCCTACTTGGTAACCGGTTTCAGGGCTTCCCAACCCGCTCGATAGAACTACGAGGTAATTCTGCGGTTGATATAGCTCTTTGGGATTTAATGGCCAAATCACTGGATGCCCCACTTTACAAGGTTTTAGGGGGTCCAGCTCATCAAACGCTTCCAGTTTATAATACCTGTGCAAGTGATGGTTATAATCTTGCTGCAAAGGTTATAGGTGACAGTCGCGCAGCAGGAGAAGGCGAGGACGACCTCGCTCTCCAAGTGAGTGATCCAGGACGTCTTGCCAGGTCACTTTTGGATGACGGTATCACGGGCATGAAAATATGGCCCTACGATCGATTTGCTGCCAAGCATGATGGCTGGCACATAGATCGTGCAGATTTGGAAGAAGCAACTGATGTTATTGCACAGATCCGAGATGCGGTTGGTGATAAAATTGAAATTATGCTTGAGTATCATGGGCTTTGGAGGTTGCCTGCAGCATTAGATATTGCCGAAGCTCTTGGCCAGTATCGAGTTTATTGGCATGAGGACCCAATTGATCTTTCTAACATCGCAGACCTGCGTCGCTACCGTGATGAAACAGGCGGCCGTGTAGCGGCTAGTGAAAATCTTGGGACAACTCGTTGGCTGCGTGACGCTTTAGTTGCCGGAGCTGTGGATGTAGTTCAGTTTGACATGGGCTGGGTTGGGGGCATTTCCGAGGGTAAACGTATCCAAGCACTAGCCGAGGCCTTTGATCGTCCTATCGCCCCCTCATGATTGCGTCGGTCCCATCCTGTTTGCGGCTGACTGTCATTTAGCCTTTGCGAGCCCCAATACTTTAACACAAGAGATTGTTCGCGCTTACCTGTCCGGCTGGTACCGTGACGTTGCCAGTGGTTTGCCAGAGGTGAAATCAGGCCAATTACAGCTTCCTAAAGGTCCTGGCCATGGGGCGGATTTTGCTCCGGGATTTCTTGACGGAGATGGAATTAAAAGGAAGAAAAGCTGCATGTAAATTTTTTAGCAGCTTGCCTAATTCAAAGTCGATTTATTCAACAATATCGATACGGTGCTATTTTTGTTTTAAAGACAGCTGCGGATATATTACCTCAAAAAATTTAAAATCAGGCTACTTAACTGTCTTCAACGAGTTAAAAAATGTGCAGCAGATTAAAGTCCTCGTATTATGCCAAGTAAGGAAAATACTTTGTTAGATCTGTCTGATCGCGTTTTATATAAAGACCCAATGGTCTTAGTGATTAATAAGCCCGCAGGAATACCAGTGCATGCGGGTCCTAGTGGTCAAGAAAATATTGAGGCTGCTTTGGACCTGCTCCGGTTTGAGGGCAAAGATTTACCGAAGCTGGCTCATCGTTTGGACCGAGATACGTCAGGTTGTCTTGTTTTAGGTCGTGGTCCAAATGGGCTTAAACGGCTACATCGGCTCTTCCGGGAAGGTATCGTCAGCAAATATTATTGGGCTTTAACTGCAGGGGCGCCGGCTAAGGACGAGGGCCTTATTGATTCTCCTTTAACAAAACTAAACACAAGGCAGGGATGGCGTATTGTTGTTGATCCAGCTGGGAAGGCATCACAAACCCACTGGCGTGTACTCGCGCGAGGTAAAGACATTGCCTGGCTTGAATTCCGACCGAAAACGGGTCGTACCCACCAAGTTCGTGTGCATGCTGCAAGTCTTGGTTTTCCAATTTTGGGTGACTCGCAATATGGTGGAGGGGTTGGAGATTTAATGCTCCATGCTAATCAAATAGATCTCCCGATATACCAAAACCGACCATCGGTTGTGGTAAAAGCAGAACCTGCGTCACAGTTTATTTCAAAGCTCGAATCTTTCGCGCCAGATTGGCGCAACATAAGCTAGGTGCTGTTAATTAGGAGGAACCGATGGGTTGGTTTATTCATCACGTAAATGTTCAGGCATTTGACGTTCAGGAAAGCGCCAAATTTTATCGGGATATTATTGGTTTGAAGGAAGGTGTTCGCACTTATCCCGAAACTGTTGGCGCAATGAGCAGTGGACCCGATCGTATTGCTGCATTTGGACGTGACAACCGCGGCATCCACGTAGTTAAGGCAAATCCAAGCTTCCCCATCCAGAATAAGCTTTTTCACAACCCAACTATTGGTGGTCATTTCGCAATTACCGTGACCAACCTCGAAATCGTGAAGGCTAGGTTGGAGGAAGCTGGACATATTGTTTCTGATGCGGGCGTATACGCTATGGCTGGGATGCGGCAAATCTATGTTTTTGATCCGTGCCAACGAGTGATGGAGATCAATCAAGCTATTGACGATTCAGCTGGCCGTTCTCCTCGCCAAGGCGAAGCACACGATCTTGAGATGCAAGAAGGTGGATGGACCCTGCATCACGTCAATTTGCCCGCTCACAGTGTTCCAGCAACTGTAGCATATCTTCGAGATCTCATTGGGTTAGAAGAAAGTCAATGGATTCCTGCTGAGAGCTCTTCAATTAGCGAATTTATAGTTGATCCAGAAATGCTCGCTGTTTTTGGAGATGACAATCGAGGAATCCATGTCGTTAAGCCAACGGCTGAATTTGCAGCGAAAAACGGCTTTAAACACAACCCCACAATTGGGGGGCATTTTGCTGTCACAGTGCCTGACCTAGAAGCCGTGAAGTCACGCCTTTCTGCTTCAGATATTCAATTCACCGACGCAGGATCCTATGCCATGGCGGGGATGGCACAAGTTTATGCGTATGACCCGTCTATGAACCTAGTAGAAATAAATCAGGTGATGTGAGTTTTGGAAGACGGAAACAGTTCCTAAATACCGTGTTAAGAGGATGTTCCGTTTTAAGCTTCCGGAGTTTCGGCTGGTTCTGTGGCACACATGCTGGGCCTCAGTCGAAAATTTTCATACCAGCGTGTTAAGGCAGGTCTGCCGTGACGAAAGTTTCCAAGCCAATCGCGCCAATCTTGGTAACTCGCTGCAATCCCAACGGTAATCTCTGCAAGATTGGGAGAATTTGTGTCACTGCTAGTTTGGAGTTCTTCGGCGCGTAATTCTATAGCATCAAAGCAGCGATCAATGCGGTCTCTTTGCTTTTGTAAAAAACTCTCCATCCGATATTCAGAAGGCCGAAGGTGTTCAGCGCGCATCAGGATTTGAGCCTCAATTAGACCATCAGCAATTGCATAAAGAGACAACATTCTATCAGGTTCTGGACCTGTCAGCTTACCGCCAGATAAGCGATCCAGATGCTGACATGCAAGTGTTGAGCATCCTAGCGCATGGCCTGCGTCAGTGACGAGTGTTGGGATCCGAGCTACGGGGTTATTCTCTGCTAGGCCAGGAGTAAAAGGTACCGTTTCAAACCCCCATGATAGAGGCCAAGTTGTTTGAATTATCTCTATCTTATCCCAGAGGCCAATCTCTCGTGCAGCTACTGAGACTTTTCGTGTGAAGGGTGATGCTGGTGTCCAGAAAAGTTTCATAAAATATTTCCTGTAGTTCAGAAAAGTAACCTTGCTACTTAATTTGCTTCGATATGTTCTAAATAAAAATACACCGCCCACAAAATTAGCAGGCGGCGTATTGAATCAAAAAATAAACGCTATTCTAGTCTACGCGAGCCGTAGCTGAGCCGGTGACCACGGTCTTTCCATCCTGATTTGTTGTGGCTAGCTCTAGCTCAATCTCACCTTCTCCAATCGCAACAACTGTTGCTTTCGAAGTAAGTGTATCACCAGGCCAGACCTGGTTTGTGAAACGTACCCCGAATTTTTTAAGACGGCCGTCTCCCACGAAATTAGTCAGCATTTTTCCTGTAAGACCCATTGTAAGCATGCCATGGGCGAAAACACTTGGGTAACCAGCTGCTTGAGTGGTGTATACCTCATCCGTATGTAGCGGATTATAGTCACCTGATGTTCCTGCATACATGACTAGTAGTCCCCTAGAGAGGTTTTCGACTACTATTTCCTCGTGAACATCACCAACTTTTAGATCAGTTGCTTTTAAAGCCATCTCTCAGTTCCCCCTCAACCTTGGTCGACAGGGCGTTCGGTTTTTACGCCTACACCCCGAGATGTGACAACGAGCTCGCCGTTCTGATTCCGATACTCAAGGATAGTCTCAGTGAAAGTTAACTTTCCCGCTCGTTTGCTTTCTTTCTCCCATACTTTTCCAGGCTTTGTTGTTACGGTTAGGACATCGCCAGGTTGTACAGGGAGATGATATTCAAAGTGCTGCTCCGCATGAAGGCCGCCGGAGCTTGCAGGTTTGCCTTCTATGCCCGAAGGACCTTTTGCTGATCCAAACCACTTCTCACCGACTTTAGGTCTAAGGAAGTAGTCGGGGTCGAATTGTGCAACGGACCTATAGAATGTTGGTGGTGGTACCACGTGTCCAACTTCATTATTCTTTGCTTATTCGGCATCATAGTAAATTTGATTGTCATCATTGACCGAGCGCGCAAACATCATGATGTGCGTTGCTTCGATCGGCATTGTGACTTTATCAGCCATTGTAAGACCTCCTTTTACGATCTTTAAGAAAACTATGTACGGGTTGGTAAAGAAGTCGCAACCAGAAAAGAGTTCAGACTACCGATGGAACTTTTACCCCTATCATTGCATCTCTAGTAATGAGGGCTTCGAGCTGTTCAGCGCTCCAGTTATCGGTGCCGGCAGGCCGCATGGGTAACACCAGATATCGCATGTCTGCCGTTGAGTCGTGAACTTCAATTTTGGTTAGATCAGGCAATTCTGTGCCAAATTCTGACAGTACCTTGCGCGGTTCTTTAACAACTCGCGAGCGATAAGCCCGTTTTTTGTACCAGGCTGGAGGCATCCCAAGTAATACGCGTGGGTAACAGGAACACAGGGTGCACACGATGACGTTATGCCGTTCCGGTGTATTTTCGACGACAACGACCTCTGGGTTTTCGTCTAGTCTCGTTACTCCCATTTCAGCAAAGGCTGATTTGGGGTCAGAAATAAGTCTTTCCCGATAGGCAGAATCAGTCCAGGCACGAGCGATGATCTTTTGTCCCATAACGGGTGTGCGACTATCCATGTCATCAATTTGGGCTTGAATTTGACTGGCCGAAAGGATGCCTTTTTCTACCAGAAGCTCACGGATGGCTTGCTCCATCACTTCAAACTCTGTGATGTCATCAAGGTCTTCGATTGCTTCATGATCGTCGTGATGGTGTCCGTCGTGGGGCATATCTATTCTCCTATTGGCTGCAACCAATGTTCATATATATCTGCGGCAAGTTCATCCTTACTGTCTTCTCCCCAGACCTCTTTCCATTCAAAAACAATGTCGTATAGCGGTTGCTCTTCCGCATCCTTGTAATAAGCCAACTCTTCTGGATTTTTATATATTCCAATTAGCTTGCGCACTTGGCCAGTCTTACCACGCAAATACATTGGAGTTCGACAGTGGCCCTCATGGTCACGAGCGTCGACTAAAACTCTGTCCCCAGCCTTAAAACGAGGCATCATTCTGCTGTCCCCCAATGATTTAATTTATCACGAGCTTCAGATATCCGGACGGCTAGATCTTCCGCAGAGATAACACCGTCAGAAACCAGGTTAGCTCCTAACGCCTCAATCCATCGGTCGAAATACGCTGAATCATCAGGCGCTGTCTTTAATGACTTTTGTGTGCGCAAAAATGTTTCTCGCACTTGGCCTCCTGCCTTTGGCAAAAGCTGTAGCAATGCATCAACGCGCTTTTCATAAAGCGTAAGGTCACGGTCTGCGGCCATAGGTCTTCCATCAGTTACCTAAATGAGAGGCTATGGGTCTTGAGGGATCGGCGCAAGTCGTCATGATCAATAATAGTTAATTGGAGTTTTTACCATGACTGACCGTGTCACCACTAAACTCAAGAAAATGATAGCTGGACCTGAATTGGCTGTACTTCCTGGTGTAGCGGATGCACTTAACGCCCGCCTGGTTGCTGCTGAAGGGTTCAATGGAATTTATATGACTGGAGCTGGCACATCAGCTAATCGTCTTGGTATGCCAGATGTTGGATTACTTACCATGAATGAGATGGCGGATAACGCTTCGCGCATTGCTGACGCTTCGGGACTGCCATTGTTAGCGGATGCTGATACCGGATGGGGTGGACCTCTTAATGTACGTCGGACCGTGCAGCTGTATGAAAGGTCTGGGGTGGCAGGTCTACACGTTGAGGATCAAGAGTGGCCAAAACGGTGTGGTCATCTTGCTGGTAAAGCCGTCATTTCCACCGAAGATATGGTGCAAAAAATCAAGGCTGCTGTTGATGCTCGCATCGACCAAGATTTTCAAATTGTTGCAAGGACTGACGCTCTGGCGGTTGAAGGATGGAACGCCATGCTAGACCGGGCTCACGCTTTTGAGGAGGCAGGAGCAGATGTGCTCTTTCTAGAGGCTATGACAACGATGGAGCAGCTAACAGAAGCCCCAAAACTTTTTTCCAAGCCGCTACTATATAATATGGCTTCAAGTGGTAAGACACCATTTTTGGCAACCGATGAAATACAGAATCTGGGCTTTGGCGTAGTCATATATCCAAATTTTGTTGTTCTTGCGGCTATTCCCGCTATTCGAAGAATTTTGAAACACCTTAAAGAAACTGGAGATGTAAAAAATCTTGCTAACGAAATCGTTAGTTTTAAGGAATTTTTTGATTTAATGGGTATGGATGATGTTAAGGCATTAGAGGAGCGCTATGTGACTGACGAAACCCGCCGAGCTGATTACTGATGGAAGAGTTAAATCCTCTGCCTCTACCAGATGGCGTAACATCTCGAATGGTCAGCAAGGTAAATGGACTCAACATTCATGTTCTTGAAGCTGGAGATCCAACCAGACCCGCTATTCTCTTACTCCATGGTTTTCCAGAACTAGCTTGCTCTTGGCGGAAAATTATGTTGCCGCTGGCAGATCTTGGGTACCATGTAATTGCCCCAGACCAGCGCGGTTATGGCCGAACCACAGGTTGGGCGTCGGGTTTTGATGAAGATCTATTTACATCGCGAATGCCCAATCTCGTTAGAGATGCGATGGGGTTGTTGTTCCGCATGGGGCATGACCATGCTGAGCATGTTCTTGGTCACGATTTTGGAGCGTCAGTTGCGGGATGGGCCGGTGTTTTGAGGCCGGATATCTTCAGGTCTATTACAGTAATGAGTGCGCCCTTTGCGACGCCGGTAGCACCAGTAATTGGCGCAGGAGATTATCCAGAGGACCGGATTGACGAGGAGCTTGCCGCTCTTGCGCGTCCTCGAAAGCACTACCAGCACTATTATTCAACCCGAGAAGCAAATTCTGACATGTTAAATGCACCAAGTGGCTTGAAGGAATTTCTTCGCGCTTATTTTCATATGAAAGGTGCTGGTTGGAATGAAAATACACCTTTTAAATTGCAGGGTTGGAATGGGGAAGCACTCGCTCAAATGCCGACCTATTACATAATGGACCGTGATCATACGATGCCTCAGGCAGTCCTCGCTGCATCCTCCGCTTCAGAAGATGATTGGATGAGTGATAAGGCTCTAAATGTTTATTCAGCAGAGTATGCGCGAACTGGTTTTCAGGGTGCGCTAAATTGGTATCGCTGTCGTTTTGTTACGGAATATATGCGAGAGCTTGGGCTTGCAGCTGGAATACAGATAAAGGCACCAATGACTTTTATAGCAGGAGCCCAAGATTGGGGCGTTCGGCAAACCCCTGGTGCGCTTGAAGGTATGGAGGCCCGTGCCTCTGAGGATTGGCGTGGAACCTACCTTATTGATCAGGCCGGTCATTGGGTTCAGCAAGAACAGTCGGCGGAAGTAGTAAATGCTTGGCGGCAAGCTATGAAAGTTTAAAGCCTGATAATATTAACCCCAGGCACTGCTTCGGTTGCGATGTCGAGAAGATGTTGGTGATGGGTGAGATAGAGGACCTGTCCACGTTTCCCCATTCCAGCTAAAAGATCAAAAGCTTCTCTTGCCCGATTGTCATCAAAGGTTTCAAAAATGTCATCTGCTATGAAAGGTGGTGGGGAATTTTCGTCGGCAAAAGTATGAAATCCAGCAACTCTGAGCGCTAGGTATAATTGCGCGCGCGTTCCTGCAGACATTTGCCCATCTTCTATGCGTGATGCACCATTAGAGTCGATTGCGATTAACTCTTTCCCTTACTACCTGCCTGCGTACGAAGGCCTTTATAAGCACCACAGGTAATTTTTGCGAAAGCTTCTGAAGCAACTCTCAGCATGTCGCTCTGCTGCTCAGACCGGAAGGATTCGATAGCTGTTTTCGCAGCGAGTGCTCCTAGACGGAGGCGAAGAGCTTTTTTGGTCCCATCTATAATTTCTTCCAGAACAGTCTGTTTTCTAGTTTGTAGGGCCGCAGCAACACTATCACCGCCGATTGCGTCTATTGCATTTTGTGCTTCTCGCAGATCGGCATGTCGCTCACGCGTGGCCTCGGCAAGAGCTGTGATTTTTGAATCAAGCGTCGCAATTTCTGCCTCAAGAGATGAACTATCTAAACTTTGAAGTAGTTCCAGTGCTTCATCAGAATTTTCAGTGCCTGCTGCCTGAAGTATTTCGCGCTCTAGATTGGCCACAGTTTCTGCTGATTTTTTGACTTGAGTGATTTCTTCCAAAATCTGGCTGGCATCAGATAGGCTTTTAACACCAAGAGATTTGAGAAATAGTTCCTTGACGACATTGTGCTCTGCAATTTCTTTTTGGATCGCAGAAGCGGTATCAAATTCGGATGCTAGAGAGTGTTCTAATGTTTCAACTTGATCTGCCGATTTTTGTTCTTCAATGAGGCGTGCTTTTAAAAGCTCAAATCCAATTTCAGGATCACTTTGATCAATGGTTAGGCTTAGCTCGTTTAAAATTCCTCGCACTTTCGCAACGAAGGTGTCTTTGTCATCGGTCATGTGACGGATGCGTGTTTCAAGATCTTCTTGTTTTGCAATCAAATTTTCTAACTCGCGTAGTTCTGATAACGCGTCTGGAATTAACTGAGGTGCTTTAGAAAAACTACCAATCCATGAAGTGCCCAGTGCTTCTGCCCATCTGGTAGTCCAAACTTCTAAATCTTCCTCTGCTTTGAGCAGCAAAGTCTTTCGGGTGCGGAGTACGTCTCGACCCTCGCGAGCAATTTCAGCTTCGCGCAATCGAGTGTCAGCGGCATCTACAAGAGTAGCTAAGTCTTCTTCAATATTAAGAATTTTTGAGAGTGTTTGAACGTGGTTTTTGATTTCGCGTTCTGCTGCTGCACGCAACGATAAAGCCTCATTTTTTTCGGTTGATGGCTAGTGCGTCTTCTCGGTTCTCTGTCCATTGGATTAGGGCCTCAGGGGCTGTGTTGGGGTCTAAACCTAGTTTTTCTGATACCTCTGCTAGAGTAGTATTTATCTTTCTTATATTATTTTGGCACTCCTTAAGAGATACTTTTAGGTCGGATATTTTTGCTTTTTCTTCTGTAGCAACCTTCTTGGCGAGATCTAGGTCCGCTAGTTTAGACATGTTTGCTATCTGAGTATCAATTGCTTGATCAAATGCGCGCATTTCCGTTGCGAATATGTCAGCCGTTTCTGCTGTTAATGTATCCCGGTGATGTCCCCAGGCTTCATCACGCCTAAATTTTAATTTGATTAAAGCGTTCTGATCTAAAATTGCTGCTAAATCTCTATTGGCGTCCAGGTTTGCCTTTGCGACGGTATACCTCGAACGCGCTGAGTCCATCAGGTCTTGAATATTTGCTTTTCTCAGCCGCAGAGAAACAAGATCATTTTTCCAAGTCTCGAGAACACTCCTTGCAGGTAGCTTTAATGATTTGAGGTCTTCTCCATTTCCTTCCCATGGCGCTAGGCGATCGAAAGCAGAGATAACTTCTATTTCAAGAACTCTCTCTTCATTTAGAGCTTGTTGATAGCGATTAAGTAGTTCAGTCGATCTAATGGAATAGAGGATAGTTTTTAGCCTCGCATGCTCGGCGTCAGACAATGGACAATCTTGTTTGTTTGCTTCTGCGCGGGTTACCTCTAGTTGCGCTTGTTTCACTCTTTCGCAGAGCACAGGCCAATCTCGTGCGAGCTCCAGTATTTTTGCTGTTTGCTCAATTTCGAGGAAGAGAGTGGGGCTCCGCTTCTTTTCCGTTAGATAATTTTCGTGTCCGGGCCTTAATTTGGGCTACTGTCTCGTCCAGTGTGCGCTGACGCTTTGGGATATCTTGAGTTGCTGTTCTGTAGCGGCTGGCAAGATCTGTTATTGTCTGAATTTGATGACTAGCGGCAACTATGGTTGCATTAATTTCGATTGAGGCCAGTTTCTCTTTTTGGGCTGCTATGCGTCGTTCAGTTTCTGTATGTCGAGTTTTTAGGGTGCTTTCATTATCGCGTAATAATTCGAGTTGTGTTCTTGCGTCCGGAGGTGGCTTGGGTAAATCTTGTAAACGCTCCACAGCAGCTATAGCAGTTCGGTAGTCTTCCAATTTTGAGCACACATTTAACCTACGCTTAAGAATAGCCTGTTTTTCTCGTGTGGTCTTTTCCTCTTCCTCAGCTTCTTGTCTGGAAATTGTAGCAATTTCGCGTGTCTCTATTAGCCGGTCGAAATTGGCGGCATTAATATCATGAGTTTCTTGGTCTTTCTTTAGGGTATCAAGTGTTTCCAACAGACTGCGAAGCTTATTTTGTCGCCCACTCCGTCGGTAGAAGGCATCTGCTTCAGCATCCATTTGTATTAGGCGATCGCTCAGGTCTGATAAACCGGAGCTGGCTGAAAAGAGAATGCGTCCGAAGTCACCGTTGGCTTTGAGTAACTCTCTACCACCCGCCTCTAAAGACATTTCATCAAGTGAAAACATCGCACGATACTCTGCGCGATCAAGTCCCCCTAGCATCCCTATTAGTGGATCATGGTTCAGTGGCCTATCGTCAATGCCGACTAGATCGGCATGTCTACGTTTGACCCTGGCTAGTTCTATTTTGTCTTTTTTATGAAGGAAGCCTCCTTCTATCCTCATTACAGAATAATCATGCATAAACCCGTACGGACTTCGGTCTGGAATCCCAAACATCAAATCTAAGATTGCAGCAAATAGAGTGGATTTTCCTGCTTCATTTGGGCCGTATATAAGATGAACGTCGGATCCCTTGTTTTTGGGATCTGGAAATTCCAGTTCGTAATCGGTGAACTTTCCAAAACGGACAAGATTAAGCCGTTCAATCCTCATTGCCTATCCTCATCCATGGTGGAGAGGCGCGCTAAAGCGTCCGCAATGCCGTCGAAAGCTAACTCCTCAGCTAGTTTCATTTGTTCCGTTTCTGAATCTCCAAGAGCGTCTCTTGCCTGAGGGGGGAGTAGCCTTACAAGATCATTAAGCATGTTGATTGCCTCCGCCTTCAGAGCAATCTCCGCATTTTTCTGCTGCATTAGTTCGGCTATTCGAGAAATAGGACCTGATGGCGTTGAGGTGCTTTTGGAGATATCAATTTTCTCAATCCAAGCAACACTGCCAGAAGCTGAATTCAATTCCTCCAGAAAAAGGTCACTGTCGCGTCGAAGTTGCCAGGAAAGATTGTCGTTGGCTTCGATGTGAAGCCGGGCAATTAGGCGCTCTGAACAACACCCTTCCGCAGCATTTTTGAGAGCACTTTCAGCAGCTACACGGGCATCACTCCAACTTCCTGAGACAGTGATGTGAATTGGCATAAATGCAGTAGTAGCTAGAAACCGCTCTTCGATAGTTAAAGACTTATCGTTACCAACAGTGATGAGTGTTACAGATTTAGGGCCAGCTTCATTAATATGCCTGCCCTGAGGGATGCCTGGCATCACAACAAAGGGTTTCTCGGAATGAACTTGGCGCTTATGGATATGACCAAGAGCCCAATAATCGTAACCATGATCTATTAGTTCTTGAACAGAGCAGGGGGCATAAACATCATGCCCATCTGCACCCGCCAGACTTGTATGCAGCATCCCAATATTAACTGCATCATTTGTTGGGCTTGGATATTTTCTTAGTAAATTTTCAGGGACATGCCGGTTGGGGAAACTAAGGCCATTGATAGTAATTGTGGGTCCATTTTGGTTCTCAATTACTAGCGTCTCAGCAGTTCTTGCTCCAAGATTTTTCACTTTTTCAGGTAAGTCTAGTTTGTCTGTTATTTTTGCTCGAGCGTCATGATTTCCTCGTATAATACAAACATATACGCCTGCTTCTGATAGTCTTCTGAGCTCTCCTGACAGAAAACCCGCAGTTTTAATGGAGGTCTGCTCTCCATCATAAAGATCCCCTGCGATCAAAAGAGCATCGATATCTTCATCAAGACAAAGATTAACAATTTTTCGAAATGTTGATCGAGTTGCCGTTTCCACCTCTTCGGCGAGAGTTTGATTTCGCAGAGCTAGACTTTTAAGTGGAGAGTCTAGGTGAATGTCTGCAGTGTGAACGAATCGAAAGGCCATGACTTAAGTTTATAGCGAATGCTCGATCCACGCTGCGTTTGGTAAAAGTTTATCGTCACTATGCAGAGGGCCTAAAACCTGTAGCCCAAGGGGAAGACCTTCCGGCGTCTTAAACACCGGTAAAGTCACGCACGGAAGATGTAATGGTGTCCAAATAGAGCCTATGGCTGCGGATCCTGTTGCTTCGATACCAATTGGTGCTGAACCTAATGTGCTAGCGGTCACGATCACATCTGTTTCATCAAATAGGGTAGGTATCATTGTCATCGCACTACGCATGAAATTTAAACTCTCAAAGTAGCGCTCAGGTGTGCAGTTAAGCCCATCCGCTATACGGCCTTTTCTTAGCTGAGGACTTATTTTTTCCCAGTGTATATCAATTTCAAATGCAAAATTTCTGGCAAATTCAAACGAGGAAATCCACCGATGCGCTTCAGGGAGATTTTTGAATTCGCTTGGTAATTCAATTTCCTTGACAGAGGCGCCCGCAACTCGCAATTGCTTAATAGCAGTCTCAATTTCTGATCTATAGAAACCATCTACTTCGTTCCACAAATGCGACCGGCAAAATGCAATTCGGGGAGGCTTAGGAGATATTTTAAAAGTGTTAGCCGGCCTGAGTAAAAGCAGGTCACGGACAAGCTGAATGTCTTCCAAACTTCTAGTGATTAATCCAAGACGATCAAAAGTACCTGCCGCTTCTCTCACCCCGGACATTCGAAAATGACCCGTGGTAGGGTTGTAGCCATGAACCCCACAAAATGCTGCTGGTCGGATTGTGGATTGAGTTGTCTGTGTTCCAAACGCTACTGGAACCATCCCTGCAGCAACTGCGGCTGCTGAGCCTGACGATGACCCCCCGGGGGTTCTATTTGTATCAATTGGATTGCGTGTTTGGTTAGGAGTGAGGTTTGCAAACTCCGTTGTAACTGTTTTTCCCAGAAGTACACCGCCAGATCGTCTTGCAAGTGCAATACAACTTGCATCTGTCACAGGCTGGGCATTGGCATAAATTGCAGAGCCATAAGATGTTGGCATGTCATGGCTATCTATTATGTCCTTTGCTGCAAAAGGAATGCCATGCAAAGCCCCTTTAGAAGAAAGTTGATCCAACTTTCGTGCTGTTTCTAGGGCGGATACATCAGCAACATGAGCGAAGGCTTTAACTTCTTTATCAAGCTTATAAATTTGTTCTAGGCAATTTTGTAAAAGTGCTTCTGAAGTAAGTTCTCCACTTGCGATGGCTCGCGCGGCTTCTGAGGCAGTTAGGTTTGAAGGTTCCATTAAGCCAATCATTTTTCAGGTTCTTAGGGTGTGGAGTGTTTCGCCAGTGCCTGGAAATCAGACAATTCTGCTAGATATTAGACCAAATCGAAATCAATGATACGGGCATCGATAGGATTGGTGTTTATTATTGCGTATGAAAGGCGACGGCCGTTGGTCATATCTCGAGCATCGCCAGTTGAACCCGGGTTTACCACGAGTGTACCATTAATTTCCTTCACAACTTGTCTATGAGTGTGCCCATATAAGACTACATCCGCATTCGTTTTCCCAAACTCACTTAGTTTAGGATGTTCTGGGATAATGTATGCACCGCGCGGTTCCCACGGTGTTGAATGGCAAAGGTGGGAGTCAATTCCATCCAACTTCAATTGTTTTCGTAGAGGTTGAGCTGCTAGCCAGTCTGCAAGATTGTTATCTATTCCTGGTGCCGCTCGTGCACGAACTCCAGCGGGGCTAAAGAATGCCTCTTCATGATTTCCTTGAATGACATGTGCACCTGAAGTTTTTAGGATTTCGACTACTTCGTTTGAGAAACGGTATTCGAATATTGAATCACCAAGGCAAAAAATTTCATCAACGTTGCCCATGAGTTTTATAGCCCGCTTTAAGGCTGGGGCATTGCAATGGATATCGGAAACCACACCGATACGCATAAGACTAGGAAACCCTTATCTTTGGAAAAGTAGCTGCTTCAATTCTGTGGCCATCGGGATCAACAATGAATGCTGCGAAGTATGGTGTAAGTTCAGCCTTTCGAACACCAGGTGGGCCATCGCAGATTCCCCCATTGTTCAGAGCGGCGGCATGAAATTCAGCAACTGCACTTTCAGATTGTGCTCTAAGACAAATATGATTTCCTGAACCAGGTTCTTGTTGAGATGAGAATGGACGAAGATTTATCCAAAATTCTGGATATGTCTTCCCAAAACCAACTGCAGAGGGTCTGGTTATAAATTCTTTTAGGCCTAGAGGAGCTAAAACCTTCTTATAGAAGGTTTTGCTCACAGTAATGTCTCGAACCTGAATTGAAACGTGATCTATCATAAAAACAGTTTAAATCTTTGTTTCAAAAACCGGAAGTTAATCGGGACCGTTAAACGGTTAAGTCAAATTTCGATAATTCACCTTTACTTATTTTATTTTTTGCGTTCTGTTGAATTTGCTTGCAGAGCGCACCGTTTCAGGTTTTTAGCGCTTTCGTTGCAATCTCAAAAACATCCCTTGATACGCCTTGCGTAGATGCAATTTCTTCAAGAGCATTGCGCATTTTTGATTGCCTACCTTCATCCATCCGTCTCCAACGTCCAAGAGGTGCGAGCATCCTGGCTGCGGTCTGAGGATTAATTTGATCAAGTGTAAGTGTCATCTCCGTATGAAAAGCGTACCCAGATCCGTCTTCCCTATGAAATTCTATAGGATTGGCTGCAACAAAGCCTCCAATTAGCGCACGTGCTTTATTTGGGTTGGAAAGTGTAAATGTAGGATCGCGCATTGCCTGACGTATGTCAGACAGTGCGGATGGTATGGGAGCTGTCGCAACCAACGAAAACCATTTGTCCAATACATGAGTTTGCCCGTCATAATCTTCTCGAAAATTCTGCAATGCGATATCTCGAGCTCTGCCTGGCATGTCATTTAGCGCGCTTAGAGCTGCTATTTTATCCGTCATATTGGTTGCATTGGAAGTAGCTTCTAGAGCTCGGCTGTCTCCATTAGGGAGGCGAGACAAATATGCTAAAACTGTTCCGGAGAGAGCACGTTTGCCTGCGGCTATAGCTGAGGGATTGAAATCCCCAGAATCCTGCATGTCATTCCAGATCACCTCTAATCTTTTTGAGTTGGCCAAAGCCAGGGTATTTCTGAGTGTTTGCCGCGCTGAAAATATTGCATCGAAATTTGCGATAGTCATCGCTTCTGCAACAGTTTCAACGCTGGGAAGTGTCATTAACAAGCTTCGAAATGCTGGATCAATGTTTGGATCTTTAAGAATCTGCTCCCAGGCAGCTAAGAAGTCAGATGGTATCTGCGGCGCCCGATTAGCTTCTAATTCTTCGACCATCTTTATCAATATATCTTGGGCGAATGCTTGACCTGCTTCCCAGCGATTGAAAGCATCTTTGTCATGGGCCATTCGAAAACTTCTGTCAGAGTCGGTTTCCCTATCATCAATTTTAACAGGTGAAGTGAAAGATCTATTGATTGAAATTACTGGTGTTGTCTTTAGTCCTTCAAACGTCCAGCTCTGTTTTTCTTGGCTTAGAATTAAGACCTTCGAAACGATATCTTTTCCATCGGGTCCAATCAGACCAACTTCAATAGGCATTTCCATTGGCTCTTTTTTAGATTGCCCGGGTGTTGGTGGTATTTTCTGATGGATTGTTAATTCAAATATTCCATCTTGAAAATTTTTGGTCACATGAAGTGTTGGTGTTCCGGATTGACTATACCACCTCCGGAAAAGAGAGAGATTTTTGCCGCTAGCATCGGCCATTGCATCGATGAAGTCATCGCAAGTAGCTGCCGTTCCATCATGTCGCTCGAAATAGAGGTCTATGCCCTTTCTAAAGTCTTCCCAGCCAATTAGGTGAGAGAGCATCCGAATGACCTCTGCCCCCTTCTCATAAACAGTAGCTGTATAAAAATTATTAATCTCGATATAGCTATCTGGTCGAATTGGATGGGCGAGGGGACCTGCATCTTCCGGAAATTGTCGAGCACGAAGTTGCCGAACATCCTGAATGCGCTGAACTGGCTCTGATCTCATGTCAGCAGAAAATTGCTGATCTCTGAAGACCGTTAGGCCTTCTTTTAGTGAAAGCTGGAACCAGTCACGGCAGGTTACTCGATTTCCAGTCCAATTATGAAAGTATTCGTGGGCCACTACGCTTTCTATGAAAGAGTAGTCATTATCAGTCGCTGTTAATGGATTAGCTAAAATGTACTTGGCGTTGAAAATATTTAGACTTTTGTTTTCCATTGCTCCCATGTTGAAGTCTGAAATAGCTACGATGTTAAATTGATTTAGGTCATATTCGAGACCATAAACTTCCTCTTCCCAGGCCATTGAACGCTTCAACGCATCCATTGCGTAGTCGGTCTTATCGATTTGATCGTGTTCGGTCCAAATTGCGAGATCAACAAGCTTGCCAGACTTCGTTGTAAAAGTATCAGAGGTCTTTCCAAGGTCTCCAGCTACCAGAGCAAAAAGGTAGCTAGGTTTTTTATGTGGATCGCGCCAGCGTGCAAAATGACGACCATCGGATAGATCACCTGATGCAATTAGATCGCCATTTGATAAAAGCACGGGCGCCTCTGCTTTAGGTGCACGTATTTCGACTTCGAAAGAGGCCATAACATCCGGCCGGTCTAAAAAATATGTAATGCGGCGGAAACCTTCAGCTTCACACTGGGTGCAATAAATGCCGTTGGATAGATAAAGACCTTCCAGACGGGTGTTCTCTTGTGGTGAAATTGCTACCCTTGTTGATAGTGTAAAATCATGAATGGGAGGGGATAGTAATGTAAGACCCTCGCTATCAACGACATAGTCGCTCTCTGGCAATTGATCATCATCAACTGCAATCTCAAGCAAATTTAGGTCTTCCCCATCAAGCCTAAGTTGTTGACCAACACTTTCATTTTTCCATGGTTGGAACCTTAATTTTGCGATTACCTCAGTTCCTGTTGGGGTTAGGTCAAACTCTAAGTTAACCGAAGATATGCCGTAGGAAGGGGGGTATAATCTTCACGACGAATTTCGACTGGTGTTTCGGTACGCATAGCTAAATTTCCTTAGCAGCTGATATTGAATTTGACGTTGAACCGCTCATGGAAGGCTTTCTGCATTAAAAGTCACAGGTCGCCTTAATTTTATTCAAAAGGGAGATGCCTTGAGCTAGGAGAACACTTCTTAAGTACACTTAGCTAACCAATGTTAGAAAACGATAAATTTCGTCAAGTTCTGCTTTTCTGTAACTGAGACGAAGTTGAGCCTCAGCGTCTTCACCCCATTCTTGTAGCTGAAACTGGTCATCAATGTGTGCGGCTAGAAAAGCATCTGTCGCGTCAATCGCGTAATTTGTCATTGCAAGAGCTATAACTACAGAGCCTGTAAGATCGGCTACTGAGTGAGCTGATGTAAGACGGAAATTATCCAGAGATCTAAGAGCTTCAACTACACAGGAAGTGGTTTCTTTCGGCTGTTCAACTGGCATGATGCCATCTGTGATAACGAAGTGCTTTCCGTAATGACCTTTAAACCAGTCAAGTAGGGGATCCCAGCTAGAGCTTTGACGTTTTTTAAGAGCTTCTGGTGCCGCTGCGCGGTAACAGAGTAAATCGGTCTCTGCAAATTTTGCTGTGGCCTGAATGAAGTGCTCTGAATCAGGTGCCACTCGGTCGCAGGCGGCATAGGCTAAAGCCGTCATGGGCATTTCGGTAATTTCAAGTTTCTCAGCTTGTCCGTTCCATTCTGCCGCCGAAGCCTCGGCCAAAGCTAATGTTGGGAATTTTAGTAAATTGCGGTTTGGAGTGCGCACTGGTTTGCCGTCTAGGTGTACCTCGTACTCTTCATCGCTCAGGTGAGTAGAGGCAGATTTGTAAAAACGTTTCATCCTCAGCACCCCAAAATTTTAATCACTGCCGAAGGAGCTTGCTCGTATGAGTTTATGATCTCGGCGGCGCCATAGATCTTTAATTCTTCTGGTGGGTGGTAGCCCCAGGCAACACCAATTGATGAAACTCCCGCTGCTTTCGCCATTGCCATATCATGGCTCGTATCTCCAAGCATTATCGTACAATCATCAGAGGCACCTAGTTCTGCCATAACATCTAGAAGAATTTTCGGGTTCGGCTTGCTTGGACCATCGTCCGCTGTTTTTAAAACTGCAAAGCGATCCCGGAGGTTGTGGCGCTCCAGCGTAAGCTCGAGACCTCTTCGTCCTTTACCTGTTGCGATTGCTAAAAGAATTCCAGCTTCTGCAATTTTGTCTAGGGCATTCACAGCACCGGGAAACAATGGTTCCTCGTATTCCGGATCTGTTAGCAGACTTCTATAAGAATCACGAAAGTTCTCGGTAAGCCGTAAGAGTTGTTCAGGATCAGTTTCTTCAGGAGCTACAGCAGCTACTGCGTTAGGTAGAGCAAGTCCAACTGAACGCCGGGTAGCAGCAGCCGAGGGAGGCGATAGGCCTATATCTTCGAATGCC
The DNA here is from genome assembly GCA_038143065.1 of Rhodospirillales bacterium. Taxonomy (GTDB): domain Bacteria; phylum Pseudomonadota; class Alphaproteobacteria; order Bin95; family Bin95; genus VMCJ01. The sequence goes on from JAYQLI010000035.1 coordinate 135,047, forward strand.
ATTTCCATCGCTCTAATTATGCGGCGCTGGCTATCAACGAGAGTGCCATCGCAGTCAAACACTGCAAGGTAGGTCATCGACCTGCCTCAATAAAAGGATCTCGCAGCTCGGATGGGTTAAAATTAAAGGTCAATAAAGCCTCAGTGAAGGCTTTAGGCGGGTCAGCCTCTATAAATAAACGTCCTTTGCCACATGGGTGGGGTAGATCCAAACTACGCGCATGAAGAAGCATGCCGCGCGGTAGTGACATCCCTGGTAATATAGACTTCTCACCGCCATATTTTCCGTCTCCCAATATAGGATGGCCAATTGCGGCCATGTGTGCTCTCAGCTGATGGGTGCGACCTGTTAAGGGCATCATCGCTACCAAACTGGCAAAGCGGCCAGCCTTTTCTAGAACGGCGTAGTCGGTTGATGCTTTATCTCCACGTTCTTGGTCATCCCAGACCATGCGCTCAGAACCCCGAGAACCCGCTTTTTTGAGTGCCAGATCTATACGTCCACGCTCCACTTTGGGTACCCCGGCGATTATTGCCCAATATACCTTTCTCGCTGACCGGTCTCTGAAAGATTTAGCCAGAGATGCTGCAGATTTACTGGTTTTGGCTAATAGCAAAACGCCGGATGTATCCCGATCCAACCTATGTACCAGTTTGGGACGCTCATGATCATCGGCTAGCGCAGCCATTAACCCGTCCACATGTCTTGAGGTGCCAGTACCGCCCTGGCTAGCTAATCCAGACGGCTTATTGATGGCAACCGCCATGATATCTTCATAAATGATACTTGCCTGTATCATCGCGAGATCTTCAGGATTAGCTGTGATCTTTTTAGGCTTCGGAATTCGGCTGTTCTCGTTTGTATCCAGTCCCATCGGGGGACACGCACATTCTGACCTGATAACAACCTATCAGCTGTTTTTACTCTTTTTCCATCGACACGAATTTGGCCCGTTCTCGTCAACTTCTGCAGCCGGCTATGAGGCAAGTTAGGAAAGTGTTTCTTAAACCATCGATCTAGACGAAGGCCATCTTCATCAGCCGACACACTCTTGTTTTCGACACCAGTCACGTGAGCCCCCGCAGTAATTTTTCGCCAATTACAAATCCGGTAAGGCCCAATGCCACAGATAGAAAGATATACACAGCAAATTGTATGGTCTCACCTCTTTGCCAGAGGCTTATGGCTTCGAGGGAAAAACTGGAGAAAGTGGTAAAACCACCCAACACACCAACACCTATAAGTAATCGAATTTGCTCGGCTTCTTTGCTGTCACCGATTAATCCCATCGCGGCAGCCCCAACTAATGCACCCATTAGAAGAGAGCCCGTCAAATTGCAAAGCATTGTGCCCCATGGAAAGCCGAACCCAAATATCTTTGAGGCGGCAAGACCAAAACCATAACGGAGCCCCGCGCCTAGGCTTCCCCCTATCATTACAAGTAGCAAAGCTTTCACTTGTCTTTATCTTCTCTTTTATCTCGGAGTTTGGCCCAGTAAGAAAGACGCTTTATTGCCTCCCGTTCGAAGCCACGCTCTACCGGTTTATAGAAAACCGCGCGTTCCATTCCATCGGGGAAATAGTTCTGTCCCGAAAAGCCTTCCTCTTGGTTGTGATCGTAGGCATACCCCTCGGAGTAACCTAGCTCCTCTAGAAGTTTTGTAGGAGCATTTAATATATGTTTAGGAGGCATCAGTGAACCGTTAGCCTTGGCTGCTTGCATCGCAGCATTAAAGGCTGTGTATATCGCATTCGATTTAGGGGCTAGAGCTAAATAAACCACGGCTTCAGCGAGTGCTAACTCTCCCTCCGGTGAGCCAAGGCGTTCGTAATGTTCCCAAGCCGCAAGTGCTAAAGGCAAAGCTTGTGGGTCTGCAAGGCCTATATCTTCTGCAGCAAATCTAGCTATGCGACGAGCAATATACTTGGGATCTTCGCCACCAGATAACATACGAGCCAGCCAATACAGAGCAGCGTCCGGGTCTGAGCCTCGCATAGATTTATGTAAAGCTGAGATAAGATTGTAATGGCTTTCTTGAGCTTTGTCGTAGACGGGGGATCGTTTTTGTATCACTCGACTGAGGCCAGCACTATCTAGTATCGGCGTGCTTGGGAGGTAAATCAGTTCCTCAACAAGGTTGAGGAGGTAACGCCCATCGCCATCTGCTAATTCTTTCAAAGATTTTCGGGCGCTTGTGTCAATTGGTAATGGAGATTTTGAAACATCTTCTGCTTTTGAGATTAATGTTTCCAAAGCTTTGTCGGAAAGCCGCGATAATACCAAGACTTGGCATCTTGAGAGTAATGCCGCGTTCAATTCGAATGATGGGTTTTCTGTGGTTGCCCCGACCAATACAACGATGCCCTCCTCCACAACAGGTAAGAAAGCGTCCTGTTGGGAACGATTAAATCGGTGTATTTCGTCTACAAATAAAAGTGTGCCACGACCTAACTCTCTACGACTACGGGCGTCATCAAAAGCTTTTCTCAGGTCAGCAACACCTGAAAAAACAGCGGAAAGGGATACAAACTCAAGATCTGTCTCTACCGCTAGCAAGCGAGCGATTGTTGTCTTTCCGCAACCTGGTGGCCCCCAAAAAATCAGAGAGGCTAGCCTCCCATTTTTTAGCATTCTGGTTAGAGGCGCGTTCTCTCCCAATAAGTCATCCTGACCAACGACCTCGGATAAAGATTTAGGTCTTAGTCGTTCTGCAAGTGGTTTTGTGCTTGCTCCAGCTATTCCGGCAGCTTCGAAGAGATTAGACACGATCTAACCAACCTCCAGAGAGATTTGTCTCCCTCCTCTTAAGATAACTATCTTCCATGTTCTCGGACGAGTTTTTGCTGAGGTAATTAGGTCCTGCACGCGACGAATATCTTGACCGTTGATTGACGTGATTACATCTCCTGACGGAGGCCAAGTCTTCGGGCAAATCCACGGCTAAGAAGCCGCAAGACCACGACGCCACCACCTCGTATGCTGAGGTTAAACTCTTCTTTGATTGCGGGTGATAAATTCGCTACTTCGGCTCCATCAATAGGAGAGCCTTCTTGAATGACAGTTATATTTCGAGGTGGGTCTTCTGGCGGAGCCTCAAGTCTCACTTTAGTATGAAGGGTCTCGCCCGCTCGCCAAAAGTCAAATTCTACACTGCTGCCAATTGGTTTGGTTGAAACTCTGAAACGCAACTCCAGAGGATCTTCAATTGGCTTGCCGTCAACTGCTAGCACCACATCGCCCTGCTTTAAACCGGCCTTCATCAAAGAACCGCCTTCACTTAAAGAGTCGATTAAAACTCCCCGTGGTGGTGATAGTCCAATGGCCTCGCCAATTTCGGCAGTTACTTCTTGGCCGTGAGCTCCCAGCCAAGGACGAACAATGCGCCCCCATCTTTGGCGGCTTGAACCATACGAGTTACTAAGCTTGAAGGAATAGCAAAGCCAATCCCAAGGCTGCCTCCAGATTTTGAGTAAATTGCCGTGTTAACTCCAACAACGCGACCTCGCATATCTACCAAAGCACCCCCAGAATTACCTGGGTTAATGGCAGCATCAGTCTGAATAAAAACACCAAAATCTGTTAGCCCACGGCGCGAACGAGCAAGAGCAGAAACAATTCCACTTGTCACTGTCTGCCCAACGCCGAAGGGATTTCCAATCGCTATTACAAGGTCTCCAACTTGGATTGTGTCTTCTGGGGCAAGAATCGCAGACGGTATTGTTGAGCCCTCTGTGTTTATCCTGAGTACGGCTAAGTCCGATCTTTCGTCCTCTTGTAGGACTTCTGCTTCAAATTCACGTCGATCATTCAGAACCACGCGTATTTGATCTGCTCCTTCGATAACATGTCGATTGGTGACGATGATGCCACTCCTATCAACTATAACGCCTGAACCAAGAGAGCTCTCTTCGCGTTCTCTTGTACGACCACCCGGGAAACGGTCACTAAAAAATTGCCTAAAGAAAGGATCGTTGAATAGAGGTGAAACACGTCGCTCCCTCACGATAGTCCGCGTAAATATGTTTACTACGGCGGGCGCAACACGCTGGACTAAAGGAGCAAATGACAGCTGAACTTCCGCCTGAGTTGACGGAACTGACCGAGTTTCAGCCGAAGCTACCGAGCTTACAAAGTGAAGCGCGATAAATGCGGTGATTAAGCAAGTTTTGAACAACAATCCCATATCGGTTTGTGTCTTCTCAAAATCTAGGATGAATAAGAAAAATGACGGTATTAGAGTTTATCAGGCCAGCATTGGAGAGATATTAAACCTCGTTTTGGCTGAATCCTATTAATTTCATTTTAGAGAGGGTCAGACAGGAGAGTTTTCTACCTAAATTTTCCTTGGTTTCATGGTGTCCACTTACCGAGGATATAGGGATTCCAGCTGTTCTTTATAAAGATCTGTGATGAAACGCCTTCGGATCTTCATAGTTGGAGTTAAAAGGCCATTTTCGATAGTGAATGCTTCATTCACCAAAATGAAGCGTCGAATGCGTTCTATCGGCGATAATTGCATATTGGCCTCATCAACTGCCTCTGAAATTACTTGCCGGAATTTGTCATTAGCTAACAAAATATCTCGACTAACACCGTTAGATGCTGCCCACAGTTCTGCAAAATCCTTTGCTGGGTTAATCAAAGCAACTAAGTGCGGTTTCTTATCTCCAAAGACCATGGCTTGATCGATCGCTTCATGAAGAGTCAACACACCTTCAACACGCTGGGGGGAGATGTTATCTCCGCCTGCATTCACAATCAGATCCTTCTTCCGATCAGTGATTTTCAGGCGTTCTAGCTCGTCAAATTCCCCAATGTCTCCTGTATATAGCCAACCATCTTTGATAGTTTCTGCTGTTTCGGCCGGCCGGTTCCAGTAGCCATCCATTAGCAGGTCGCCTGCTACTAGTATTTCTCCATCTGACGCTAATTTTAATTCAACCCCCAAAAGCTTTGGTCCAACCGTTTCCAGATTTAATGTGCCTGGCCTATTGCAGGAAATAACGGGCGCGGCTTCTGTCTGACCATAACCTTGCAATAAACGAAGGCCTAAGCCCGCAAAAAATATGCCGACATCATAATTTAATGGCGCACCACCAGAAATTAACGCTTTCAATTGTCCACCGAAACGCCCTTGGACCTTTTTCCGGACAAACTTGTTTAGAAAAAGTTCTCTATTTTCTCCAGGATGCTTAGAGGTGAATTTTCAACTTTTTTCGGCCTAGTTGTACTGCTCGTTGGAATAGCTTTTGTTTGAGTTTGGACTCTTTTTTTAGACCTTGCAGGATACGTGCATGAAGACTTTCATATAGTCTTGGAACTGCAGTCATGATTGTTGGTTTTGCTTCCAAAAGATTGGCAGCCAAGTTTGTCTAATCCTTCAGCATAGTAAATTTGGCAGCCGGCAGACAATGGGAAGAATTGGCCGCAGGTTCGTTCATAGGCATGCGACAGGGGCAGAAAACTCAGAAAACTTTCATTCTGCAGATCATCTATCTCATCGAGGTCAAACACCAAATCAAGAGCGCTCTTGCAGTTTGCTAAAATTGCCCGATGAGACAACATCACCCCCTTAGGAGACCCTCCAGTTCCTGAGGTATAAATAAGACTTGATAAGTCGCTGCGACGAATGCTGTTGAGAGTAGAAGGGGGATCTGTGTTCTCGTTATGACGTGCGCAAATTTCAGCTAACAATTGTGCATCCTGGTTGTTACTGTCGAATGCAATAGTAAATCGAACTTGGTCTGATACAGCTGCTGCTGCTAGGGCCTGCTCAGCCACTTTTCCGCCTGATGTGATTAAGCCAACAGCTCCAGAGTCCGTGATTATATGAGTATGGTCTTTTTCGGTATTCGTAGCGTAGGCCGGTACTGAAACACCCCCCGCAAGAGCATTATTGCAATATCCGAGATCAACCATTCAGGGCGGTTTTCAGATGCTAAAACAACACGTTCACCGGGTTTAAGGCCAGCTGAAATCAGCCCATGAGATAGAGATAGGACTAGCTCACGAATTTGAGCATGGGTAAGTTGTTCGTATTCTCTTTTTCCATCGGGCTTCCACCACAAAAACGGTTTGTTTCCGCCTTTTAAAAGCATGTCCATTGCCATTGCTGGTATGCTTGACCAACTATCGTATCGAGAGAGGAGATGCGTCTTTTCGGCAGAGGGGATTCCCATATCAGGTTTCCTCAATAAACATTCTGTTAAACACTTTCCTGAACCATGTTAGCACAGGATATTATTTTCATTTGCATTTTCTCTATGGTGTTGTCCTGCCTATATATTAGAGTATTGAGATGTTCCCGTGTGTCTATCGTGCGATTTCAATGAAAATTTTAATTAAAAGCCTCTTGTTGGTGATGGCTACCACTCTAGCCAGCACAACATTTGCAGGATCATTGGATGGTCCAGAAATCGCTGATTTCCGAGTTTGGCGATCTACCCGATGCTATAAGCCACTACCGCCCCCGTTAGAGGTCTCAGATGCCCGTTCTTACAACCTGACTGTTGACGCATTTAATAAGTATTTTGGCCAAATGAAAACTTTCATGGAATGCGTGGGTTCAGAAGGTAATCAGGATTATGAAGCTATGAGAGAAGTTTTAGAAAATGGAATGGGGCAATCTCGGGCTGAGGCACTTCAAGACCTTGAACGCATACGTGCTGCTATAGAAGCTTACCGGGCAAAATATTTCACCCAGGAAAAGGGGCCTTTAGTAGAACCCCAGCGATGAACTTGCACCTAAGATAGCAACAGCGCACACTCAGACTTACACGTAACCATGGAATTCCAATGATCCCTGAGCTTTCCACAAAATTTTCAGATGTTGACACGATTACCAAAGGCTTTGCCGATCTTGGGTATATTTGTTCCAAGTCAATTGCGACAGCGCTATACATCGCGGGTAACTTAGGTAAACCCTTGTTGGTTGAAGGGCCTGCAGGTGTCGGTAAAACTGAACTTGCTAATACTATGGCTACTTTCGCTGACCTCCCAATGATCCGGTTGCAGTGTTATGAAGGGCTGGATGAAGCAAAAGCACTGTATGAATGGCGCTACGCTAAACAGCTTCTTTATACACAAATTCTTCGGGACAAAATTGGAGAGGTTTTAGGCGATGCAAAAACGCTCCAAGCCTCTATGGACAGGCTGCATAATCATGCAGATCTATTTTTTTCCGAAGAGTTTGTTGCTCCCCGGCCCCTCTTAAAAGCCCTTCGTGAAGAAAATGGGTGTGTTCTTCTGATTGATGAGATTGATAAGTCTGATCATGAATTTGAAGCTTTTTTGCTAGAAATATTATCTGAATTTCAGGTATCGATCCCCGAGCTGGGGACTATTAAAGCCAAGAAACGGCCTATTGTTTTTCTAACCTCTAATAACACTCGAGAGCTATCCGACGCTTTAAAACGTCGCTGCCTTCACCTTTATGTGCCGTTTCCTGATGCTGCTCTGGAGAGAAATATTCTCAAGGCCAGAGTGCCAGAAATTACGGAACATTTGATGCGCCAACTAGTTTCTTTTGTTCAAGGGGTCAGGGAACTTGATTTGAAAAAGCACCCTAGTGTCTCGGAAACTATCGACTGGGCGAAGGCACTCATGTTGCTCAATGCCTCTGAGCTTGATGGTGACTTAGTGCGTGAAACATTAAATGTCATTTTGAAGTTTGAGGAAGACATCGCAGCTGTAGATCGCCAGGTCTTAGATCTCGTTAGGCAGGCAGAGAAGGCAGCACCCGTTGCAATGGATAAATAGGCAGTCAGATGCCTGGAGAGATTGACCGGACCCTCGTTAACTTTTTGCGTGCTGTAAGGGGGGCAGACGTTCGTGTGTCTGTTGCAGAAACTCTTGACGCGGTAGAGGTAGCCAAATTTATTGGCTGGGAGGACCGAGCTTCGTTAAAACAAGGTCTCGGTCTTGCGCTGGCTAAAACAGTTGAGGAAAAAGCTCGGTTCGATACGACCTTTGATGCTTTTTTCTCAGCGGTCGCTGATACCTTTGGGGGTGAAGCGGAACTTGATGAAGATATCGATAAAAATTTCTCACAGGATGTAAGTGATAGTCTGTCCCAACTGCTTCTTGATGGTGATAGAGCGGAGTTGATTGCCGCTCTGGAAGAGGCTGCTGCAGCTGTAAATTTGTACGAAATTAAGTTTTTCACCCAACGTGGTCTCTATACACAGCGTATCTTGCGCGAAATGGGTGTGGAGGGACTGGATGCAGCAATTCGTGAGGCTCAGCAAGGCGGTGGAGCTGGTGATGGTCAGGGAAATGGCCAAGGCACTGGACAGCAGGCAGGTGTTGCAGGTGAACTTGAGGCTGCTCGGGCCAAATTATTTGAGGCCACACGGGATCTCGTTGAGAGACGTCTTTCAATTTATGGGGCAGAGACTAGCCGAGACTTGAGGGAAGGAAGACTAAGGCGCTCGAAGCTTGGTAATTTGGATCGTCGCGATCAGGAAGAAATGCGTCGGCTTGTAGCTCGTATAGCCAAGCGTTTGGCTGCTCTTCACTCGCGTAAGCCAAAGCGCAGAAACCGGGGAATGCTGGATCTGCGGCGAACTATGCGCAGAAATTATGCGAATGATGGGATTATGTTTGACCTAGAATGGAAACGTAAAAAAGTAGCAAAGCCTAAGGTGATGGCTATTTGTGATGTTTCTGGTTCTGTCGCTGCAGTGGCGCGCTTCCTTCTCCAGTTTCTGTATGCACTTCATGATATTTTAAATGATGTTCGCAGCTTCGCTTTTTCTGGAAAGTTAATAGAAACATCAGAATTTTTTAAGCATCATGATGTTGAAACGGCTGTTGACCATGTCATGAGTTCAGTTGGTTATATGTCAACAGATTATGGTAAAAGCTTAGAAGACTTTCGTGAGGGATGGCTCGAGGACGTCGATAAGCGAACTACTATTGTCATTCTTGGCGATGGAAGATCAAATAATACTGAGCCTAGATCTGATATTCTCAAAGAATTGTCGGAACGTTCTAAACGTTTGCTTTGGTTGAATCCTGAACCGCCGCCTCTTTGGGGGACGGGCGATAGCGAAATATATCGCTATAAGCCATACTGTAATTTGATGCGTGAAGTGAATAGTCTCAGCCATTTAGAAAGAATAGTTAATGATTTGGTTAAGGTTGTTAAGGCGTCTAGTTAAGCCTCTCGTTGCAACTTTCCTTCCATTGGCTCCATCATCGTAACTGACAGATTTGACTGATTTCACCCTTTTTTCTCAGCATGCCCGCGCTAATTAGCTAAAAAGGAAAGACTTTGGTGCGAGCAAGGAGAAAATAATGATTGTATCTCAGGAAGCTCGTATCACAATGATTAGGGCAGAACTGGCTGCCTCCATAAAGTTGAATAAACCTACTGTCGAATGTGTAGACCTACTGATCGATCTTCGCGAAGCTCTATGGGATTACGAAGATGAAACTGGAAAAAATCACGAGGTCGAAAGTGAATTCCATATGCTTGAGGAAGCGATCTTTCCCGAAGCGTCGGTAAAGTAATAGTGGTTCTCTTATCCGTTGAGATTAAAGATCCAATATGGTTTCTCAGGACATGGATAGAGATTTAGGAAGATAAACCTATGGCTAAGACCGTTGTTCTTGTCGCTTTTGAGGTGAAAGCAGACAAAATGGAGTGCTTCCTAGAGATAATCCACGAGCATGCTTTTGGTACTTTGGCAGACGAGCCTGGATGCGAGCGTTTTGACGTTATGACAGCAAGAGATGGGACCAACGCGGTACACCTACACGAGGTATATGTGGATGATGAAGCATACGAGTTTCATGCTCGGTCTTCACGCTTGGTAAATGTTCGTGAACGTTACAAAGACCTAATTGTTGGGCGGACGATAACAATCTGTAACCTTTAAGAACTATGCCTATAAATGATGTCTAGATTTTCCAGAGATCTTTGCACTGGTTCATATCCAATCTGGGTTTGGTGCTAACCGTCCTGGTTTTATAGGTGGACGAGCCGGGTCTAGGTCGTCCATACGTAGTCTAGCCAGTCTCATGACATCGATTAGCCAAACACCTTCTCTTAAAACGTACTTTTCCTCATAAAAACCCCAGCCTACCCATCCGCGAGCACCGTATGGACTGGGTGCATCAGGGGGAAATTCCACGTAGTCCATCATCGCCCAGGAGCCGCGAGCTCTTTCTTGATCAACCATAATAATTTCAGGCTGATGTACATGGTGTATGGAAACTGCATTGGCCAAATTACTCGCAATTCCGTCAACAAAACCTCTCGGTGAGATGCCATCAGGGACAGCTCCAAACCCTGATAGCTTGGCGTCTGGAGTAAATAATTGCTTCAGGCGATCCCAAGCTTTTAGATCTACGAACCTGCAATAGCGTGACTTTAAATCTTGTATTTCCGCTATAGCCACTAAATTGGCTGGGTTAATCGAGCTCAAAAGATAAAACTCCTGTTCAAATTCTTTTTCGACCTTGCGATTAATTACGCAACGATACCTGCGCCTTTAAGGTCCAATATTTCTTGCTTTGTTAATCCAACCTCACTCAGGATTGCATCTGTATGTTCTCCAAGTTTTGGGGCAGGAGTCCTTATTGCGCCAGGAGTTTTTGATAATCTTGGAACTATATTGTGCATGGGTAAGTAGCCATCAGGAGCATCATTATCTGTAATATTAACGATTGCCTCGCGCCCTAAAATATGAGGATCTTCTCGGAGTTGTCCTGCATCATAAACGGGTCCTGCCGTAACCTCTGTTTCTTCAAAGAATTTTAGGTTTTCTGCCAATGTTCGCTCTCCAACCCAGGTTTGAACAACACCATCGACTTCATCGGCATGTGCTACTCTGGCGGCATTTGTAGAGTATCGAGGGTCATCGCACATATCTCCGCGTCCAATGGCACGAAAGAGACGCATTGCCATTGCTTGCATTGAACCGGAAATGGCCAACCAGTGGCCATCTTTGGTTTTGTAGGTGTTCCGTGGACTCGCGGTCATGGACCGGTTCCCAGACCTCATAGGTGCTTTTCCCGTCACGTGATGAATGGCTGCGTCTCCGCCAAGAATTGATACCAAAGGTTCGAGCAGGGACAGGTCAATAATCTGCCCGTTTCCACCTTTAGTTTCTACTTCTCGAAGTGCTGTCATGCAGGCAAAAGCGCCATAAAGACCAGCTACCATATCGGCCAGCGCCATGTTTGGTAGTGAAGGTGGCCTGTCTGCTGAACCAGTCTTCATGGCAAAGCCACTCATCCCTTCTATGAGGGTGCCAAAACCTGGTTTATGGCTGTAGGGGCCCGTCTGACCAAATCCAGTAACTCGTAAAATGATCAAATTTGGATTGCGAGCCCATAACGTCTCAGGCGCCAGGCCCATTTTCTCGAGGCCACCAGTACGAAAATTTTCTACAAAAACCTGAGCGCCTTCGACCATGTCCAGAAGGATAGCTTTAGCCTTTTCTTCTCTAAGGTTCAAAACAATGCTTTTTTTATTTCGCGCATATATTTTCCATTGAACGCTAATGCCATCCGCTCCCCAGTCACGCAGAGGATCGCCTTTTCCTGGCGGTTCGACTTTTATGACCTCGGCACCATTATCTGCTAGCACATGCGTCGTCATATTGCCGGCCACAAGCCGCGAAAGATCGAGAACACGCACGCCGTCTAGTGGGCACTCAGCAGTTGGTTTGTATTCCATCAACAGTCTCCTTGTTGAACAGTATATGCCCTGGATTGAGAATGCGGGAACGGCGTTTATGCTTCGCATTGAATTTGGGCGGGAGATAATCAAATGGCACGTATAGCTGTTGCCAGTTTTAGACACGAGACCAATACTTTCGCGCCACATAAAGCAACAATGCAAGATTTTGAGACTGGATATAGTTGGCCATCTTTAGTCAGGGGTGAAGAGATGCCCGCAGCAGTGAAGGGCTTTAATCTTGCAATTTCTGGCTTCATTGAAACTGCTTCTGCTCAAGGTCATGAAATTTTACCTCTGCTTTTCGCTTCGGCAGCTCCATCAGCTGAAGTCACTGAAGATGCTTATGAGACCATTGTTGCAATGCTTTTCGAAGAGTTAGCAGGTGTAGGCGATTTTGATGCGCTGTATTTGGCTCTTCATGGAGCTATGGTGGCAGAGCACATTGAGGATGGTGAAGGAGAGCTGTTAGGTCGTCTTCGCCAGAAATTTGGCCCTAATTTACCAATCGTTGTAACTCTTGATTATCACGCCAACATGAGCCCAGCGGCATTGGAGTTTGCAACTGCCATCACCGGGTATCGCACATATCCGCATGCCGATATGGCAGGAACTGGCAGTCGCATGGCTCAATGGCTAGATGTGCACCTCAGCAATGGTGCAGTTAAGCCCGAGGCGTCGCTTCGCCAAATACCATTTCTAATTCCACTGTTTGCAGGTTGTACTATGCGCCAGCCTGCGTCCGATGTGGTTGCCGCTGTTGCTGCGGTTGAAGCTGAAACCAATGTATTGCTTTCATTTGCAGGCGGCTTTCCAGCTGCTGATATTCTTGATTGTGCCCCGAGTGTTTATGGTTACGGTCCATCCGCGTCTGATGCGGTGAATCGCATTGCAGATATGGTTGAGGCTTTAGAGCCAACTTGGGGGGGGGATATACTTACGCCAGAAGCAGCTGTTTCGAAGGCTATAAAACTTTCAAAAGGAGCTTGTAGGCCCATAGTTCTAGCCGATATCCAAGATAACCCTGGAGCCGGCGGCACCGGTGATACCATGGGTTTGATTCGCGCAATGCTAGATGCTGGTGTATCTGGTTCAGCAGCTGGACTAGTTTATGACCCCCACGTAGCCACGATCGCGTTGAAGGCCGGAGAAGGGGCAGAAATTGCGGTTGCCCTAGGCGGAAAGCATGGAGTTGCTGGTGACAATCCCCTAGCCGGCCAATTCAAGGTTATTGTTGCTTCGGATGGGCAAATGATTGGATCCGGTCCTCTTTATAAAGGCGCGCGGATGGATCTCTCCCCAGCTGCACGTCTTCGCATTGGTGGTTTGGATATCATCGTTATTGGCAAGAGGGTGCAAGCTGCTGATCAAGAAAGTTTTCGTCATTTTGGTATCGAACCAGCAGAAACAAAACTGTTGGCGCTTAAAAGTTCCGCGCATTTCCGTGGGCATTTCCAGCCCATAGCTGAAGCTGTGATCGATGTTGTGGCACCAGGTGCAATGTCAGCGAACCCGGCGAATTTAAAATTTACCAAGTTGCGTCCTGGTGTAAAATTAAGCCCTGCCGGCGCTCAGATTGGGAGTTAATTTGTTGATTAATAAAATTCAAACCATTCTTGTTGCCGGTTATGGCGTTATGGGCAAAGGCGTTGCTGCCTCTTTTCATGCTGGCGGCTTTGACGTCACTATCCTTACGAGAGATCCCGCGAAGGCTTTGGCTGATGCGCCAACGGGAGTTAAAGCAGTATCGTCATTACCAGATGAACCGCCAGACTATATTTCTGAAAACTACCCAGAAGAAATTGCGCCAAAGCAGGACTTATTTGCAGCTATCGAAGCCAAATGGGGAGGTGCAAGCATTATTGCATCTAATACCTCTGGTCTTGACTTAGAAGAGTTAGCAGCACCGTTGCAGCACAAAGATATGTTTATGGGTGTTCATTATTTACAACCTGCTGATGCGTTTGCATGTGTGGAAGCTATTCGGATTTCGGCTACATCCGATGAAACAAAAGATAGAGTAGTTGATGCTTTAAAGCGGACTGATAAAGAAGTGGTCCTCCTTAATCGACCCATTATAGGAGCTTTATTTAATCGTTTGCAGCATGCGATGCTGCATGAAGCTTATTGGATGATAGAGCAGGGGCTTTGCTCAGTTGAAGACGTCGACAAATTTGCCAGGCTCGCCATGGGGCCGCGCATGTGTGCTGGGGGCCTTATTGAAGTAAAGGACCTTGGAGGACTAGTAGTTCATGCTGCCTCGCAGTCTGAAATCATCCCTAAGCTTACCTTAAGTAAAGAGCCAGCACCTTTTGTCCAAAATTTACCGAAACAGGGTTTCACCGGGGCTGACGCCGGAAGAGGTTTTTACAACTGGCATGGAAAAGATGTTGAAAAGCGGCGCCGCGAGGTCAAAGAGATGACCCGTAAGATTTTAGACATTGTTGAACCAGAGGCTAGGGCGCGTGACTGATCGTTCAGCAGCTATCTCTCGCGCCATAGACGGCTTCGATAATGGCGAATTTTTCAGTGTGCTTAACAGGCGGGTGCAAATTCAAAGCACTAGCCAAGAACCGTCGCGGGCTTCCGAATTGGATAGATACCTTTTTGAGGAAATTGGTCCCAGTCTCGAGGCCGATCTGGGAGTTGTTTGGGAGGTTCACCCAAATCCCCTCGATGCTGGCCCAATTCTGATCGGAGAACGCCATGAGGGGGCAGATTTGCCCACTATCCTTTTGTATGGCCATGGTGACACGGTTCGCGGGCAAGAGGAATTTTGGAGCGCTGGCCTCGTTCCTTGGAAAATAATCGTCGAAGGTGAGCGCTGGTACGGGCGCGGTACAGCAGATAATAAGGGTCAACACACTACTAATTTTGAGGCCTTAAAGGCTGTTTTAGCGGAGCGGGGAGAGCTTGGGTTCAACCTTCGCCTCCTTATCGAAACAGGGGAGGAAATGGGCTCCAAAGGTTTGCGAGAGTTTGCTCAAGCAAACAAGGAACGTCTCAAAGCGGACGTTCTCATTGCTTCTGATGGTCCTCGCGTACAGGCCGAACGGCCAACCGTATTTCTTGGTAGTAGAGGTAATTTAAATTTTACGCTTTCTATAAATGCGCGCGATGGTGCACATCACTCTGGAAACTGGGGTGGCTTAATCTCTAATCCCGCCGTACAGCTAGTGAACGCGATTTCCACTTTGGTTGATGGACGAGGTCAGCTTTTAGTTGAAGGATTGAAGCCGCCCCCAATATCTAACGCTGTCCGAGCAGCTTTGGCCGATTTAAATGTAGATGGCGGTCCAGATGCTCCAGCGATTGACGGAGATTGGGGCGCTAAAGACCTGACACCAAATGAACGTGTTTTTGCTTGGAATACTTTAGAAATTCTTGCGATGGAGACCGGAAATCCATCTGCACCGGTCAATGCAATTCCAGGAAATGCGTTTGCTGTATGTCAGATACGTTTCGTTGCTGGCTCAGATCATGAGGGCTTCTTGGAAGCAATCCGTGACCACTTAAAACTTAATGGCTATGCCATGGTTAATGTTGAACCTTCCCGAGGGGCAATGTTGGCAACTAGGACAGAATTAGATGAGCCTTGGGTAGGACGCACTGTTAATTCATTCGAGAAAACCTCTGGTAACAGGCCAGCTATTCTTCCTAGTTTAGGTGGTTCTATACCAAATGATGTTTTTACAGATATTTTAGGCATGCCGACTGTTTGGGTCCCTCATTCATATTCGGGATGTCAGCAACATGCTCCGGATGAGCATGCATTGGCTCCAATCTTAAGAGAGGGATTAGGTCTAATGACGGGGCTCTTCTGGGATATTGGCGCTAAAACATAGAGCTTATCTGCGGAGCGCCATCTGGTTTTTGTTCTCTGCTTAGTCAGCATCCCTATTAAAAATATATGTCATGCTATTCAGTTTTGACGATCTGTAAGTTTGATGGTTGGAAGCGCTTTCCGTGTTGATCTAGAAAGACTATCTTCGTCTCTCTCGTTTCGTTTTCAAGCAGTACAGTTATGAGCAAAGGTAAGCGCTTCGGTGGTTATGGACCGGCGCTGTTCATCTGGAGTTTGGCGATCTCCCTCGCGGTGATTTGCTATTTCGTCAAGGGTGAACAGGCCTTCATCCGAGCATTCTGGGCAGACATGGAAATTGTAGAGACCATGGCGCCGCGGTTCCTACTTGGTCTAGCTTTAGTGGGATTTTTAACAGTACTGGCCCCACGTGAAGCAGTAGCCAGGACCCTTGGTGGAAATTCGGGTATGAAGGGCTTAATGCTTGCTACTGGAGCTGGAGCGTTATTGCCGGGTGGGCCTTGGGTAATTATGCCCTTGGCGCTGACTATTTCAAGGGCTGGTGCTGATGCTGGCGCATGTGTTGCTTTTGTAATTGCCTGGGGGGCTCTTGGTCTTAATAGGTTGCTTGTTTGGGAACTCCCTTTCTTGGGTTTTGAAACCGCGGGCCTCCGTTGGTTACTGGCGCTGCCACTGCCAATTTTAGCGGGATTAGCTTTACGCCGGTTCCTTCCATACGTGGCGGTGCGTTGATGTCGGCCTCGCTAATAATAATGATCTTGCTTGTTTTAGCGGCTGCGCTTGCCACAGCGTTAAAGCCTGGAGTTAGCTTCAAAGAAGCTCTCCAGATTTCAAAAACCCAGGCAATAAGAGTACTCCCTATAGTAGTACCCGCTGCGTTTATTGCAGGATTTCTAGCAGAACTTTTACCGAGGGAGCTAGTTTCAGGTCTAGTGGGACCTGAAAGTGGGATTATAGGTTTTGCTCTTGCCGCCTTTGCTGGTGCTATTCTCCCAACTGGACCTATGGTGGTTTTACCCCTCGGCGCTGCGTTACTTCAGGCTGATGCTGGATTTGCGCAAATCTTAACACTTTATGCATCATGGACGTTGGTTAACGTGCAGCGCTTCATCATCTGGGAGGTTCCCTTAGTAGGGATGAGCATGGCAGCGCGCCGTTTAGCTGGAGGTTTTGTAGCATTGCCATTTGCTATCCTTGGTGCAGAGTTGATCGAGCTTATTCTTGCGCGCTAGCTATAAGGCGATGATGTATCTATCTTTATAAAGATCTTCTTACCCCTATGGAGTTTTACTGAAACTATGTCGAACCTGGTGCTTATTCGCCACGGCCAAAGCCAATGGAACTTAGAAAATCGTTTTACCGGCTGGAAAGACGTTAACCTCACTGATGCGGGTGAGGCAGAGGCTCGAGAAGGTGGAAGATTGCTGCGTGAACAGGGATTTGATTTTGATATCTGTTACACATCCGTTTTAACTCGTGCAATTCGAACCCTTTGGATAGTGTTGGATGAGATGGATCGCCGTTGGTTGCCGGTTGTAAAAGACTGGCGTTTAAACGAGCGGAGTTATGGTGGTTTGCAGGGATTAAATAAGGCAGAAACAGCTGAAAAGCATGGCCTTGACCAGGTTATGATTTGGCGGCGTAGTTTTGATATTCCTCCACCAAGTCTTGCTTCTGACGACGAACGTTATCCAATTGATGACCCACGTTATCGGGATTTACCAAGGGAGAATATTCCTCTAACGGAAAGCCTCAAAGATACTATTGCGCGGGTCCAGCCATATTGGGAGGCTGAGATTGCTCCAAAGATCCGATCTGGACAGCGCGTCCTTATTTCTGCTCATGGCAATAGTTTGCGTAGTCTAGTTAAACATCTGGATGGGATCTCTGATTCTGAAATACCTCAGGTTGAAATCCCGACAGGAAACCCGCTGGTTTATGACTTAGATGATAACTTGAGGCCCAAGTCTAAGGCGCGATACCTAAAGCCTCACGAATGACAGCCGTAGTAATTACTGGCGCCGCTTCAGGTATAGGGGCTGCCATTGCAAACCGAGTGGCAGCGCCCGGCGTAAAACTCGTTTTGCATAGTCGCAAGAATGTTGTTGGCCTATTGGCTGTGGCGGAAGCAGCTCAAGCAGCTGGGGCCGAAACAAAAACAGCCATTCTCGATTTATCAGATCCGTCAAATGCTGCAAAACTAGTTCAAGATGCCGTGCACTTTATGGGAGGTATTGACTGGCTGATTTCTAACGCCGGTTTTGCGGATAGCCGTTTGATTTCTGATTTGCCAGACGATGGTGTCCAAGCAAGTATGACACCAATAGCTGATAGCTTTTTCCGAATGGTAAAGGAGGCAGCGCCATTCTTGCAAGCATCCGAGCGTGGCCGTGTGGTAGCTATATCGTCATTTGTTGCTCATCGTTTTTCTCCTTCAGGAGATCATTTTCCAGCATCGGCAGCGGCGAAAGCAGCATTAGAGGCGTTGGCGCTTAGCCTTGCGTCTGAACTCGCAAGCGCCAGCGTCACGGTTAACATTGTCGCTCCTGGCTACACTCAAAAAGATAAAGGCGCCCATGCTGCTCTTTCACCAGAACGCTGGCAGGAAATTATAGAGCGCATTCCCTTTGCCCGTCTGGGAAAGCCCGATGAATGTGCGGCCGCCGTAGCTTATTTTTTGTCAGACGAAGCGGCCTATGTGACTGGGCAGATTATTCATGTAGATGGTGGGTTAGGACTTTGATTACTGCTTTCCTGAATTGAATTTATGGCCTTCAGGCCAGTTCCAGTCAGGAGTAGGGCGATGCTATCATTTTTTTGAATAACACCATTTGAGATTAAGTTTGAAAGCCCTGCGGCACCGGCTGCTGTAGTTGGTTCTACAAAGAAACCCTTGCCATGAAGTCTTTGCATAGCCTTTATAATCTCAAGTTCAGAAACACCAATCAGTCTGCCACCACTCTCTCGACACGCAGATAGAACTTCTCTGACACGAACGCCTTTTGATGAAGTTATGCCGTCTGCAATAGATGGTTTTGGATCAATAGTTATAGGCTCGCCGTTACCTTCCCAAGACGCGAGGTAGGGGGCTGCATTGATGGCTTGTACGCCATGAATTGCGGGAATCTTATTGATTAGATTTGCGGCATAGAGCTCCTTAAATCCAATGTGTAGACCTATCACGTTGCCGCCCTGGCCACATGCAACTACCACATGATCAGGTGAGGTGCCTCCTAGTTGTTCCCAGAGCTCGAAGGCAACTGTTTTGCAGCCTTCTAAGAAGAAAGGCTGAATATTGTGTCCGGCATAAAAGGTGCCTTTCAAAGCTTCTGAAAGAGCAGCATCAGCAGCGTTCTGTCGAGGCCCATCAATGGCTCGAAGTTCAGCGCCCATTGCTCTCATTTGGGATAGCTTTGCAGGTGGGGCAGAAGCGGGTGAAAAAATAGTGGCGTCCATATTGGCTCTGGCAGCATAGGTCGCTACTGATGAGCCTGCATTCCCACTGGAATCTTCAAGAATTTTTTCTATGCCATGGCCTTTAAGGTAAGCCATCATCACAGATACGCCACGGTCTTTAAACGATCCAGACGGCATCATGTGATCGCATTTAAAAGCTACTTTGGCCCCATCCCATTCACCTTCAATGAGAGGCGTCCATCCCTCACCCAGAGATAGGGGAGGCGCTTCAATCCGCAGCATTCTTGAATAACGCCAAATGGAAGGGTCTGAAGTCTCAATTTCTTGGGCGTCAAAGATGGTTGCTTGGGTGAGGTTTAGGTAATTACCGTCATCAGGAGCAGACCAAAGCGGTTGCGAAATACTCCATTCCGCCCCCGAGCGCGGATTTACATAACGGCATTCGGTCAACTTACATTCTCCTCAGCCAGGATTTCCTCTGCCATGCGGCGCATGTCTGTTTTTCTAACTTTGATGGCATTGGCACTCTCTGTGACTGGAAAAACGTCCAATGGGACTACCCGGATAGGAACCTTGTAGTCGGCTAGACGATCTCTGCATCGTGCAATTGCCCTTTGTTCATCAAAAGGAGTAGTACCGTTCAGAAGAACAAATGCAAAAGCTTTATCCCGCGTTCCAATTCGTGTTTGTACTACTTGAGCTTCAAGGACAGCTGGATCCGCCTCCAATTCTTTCTCAATATCCATTGGGTTTGTAAGAAACCCGGCTAGGCGAAGTACGTCCCCCATTCGAGCCAGATACACAAAACTGCCATCTTCGCGCATTTTACCAAGGTCACCCGTCTTAAAGAATCCGTCTTTGGTAAGTGATCCGGTAGTTGCTTCCGGGTTGTCAGCATACTCCAACATTCTTGTAGGGCTCTTAATTTGAATTTCACCTTCCTGTCCAGTTGGTAGAGGGACATCGGTGTCTGGATCACTTACACGAATTTCTGTTTCAGGATGAACCGGCTGTCCTCCGCCAATTACGCGATCATCTTCGTGAAGAGACATGTCCTGAAAAGCAAAAAGCGCGCACACCTCACTCATGCCATAAACAGCACAAATTGGAATTCCTCTGTCTCTGGCAATTTTTCGAAATGGTTCCAAAGGGGGATTGGCTCCAAAAGAAGGTGCAGGGGCAAGTTTTGGGAATGGAATTTTTTCGGGACGACTTGCGACCATACGTTCGTACATCGCATCCATTCCAATCATATGAGTTACGCCGTGGCGAACAAATAATTCAGCAGCTGAGATAGGCTCGAATACAGACTGAATTATTTGAGGCCGAATTGCAGCAATACCCAAAGTTGCAACATTAAGACCTACAACACCACAAAGGGGAGCTGCTTGAAATACAACACCGTCTGGTCGGTCTAAACCCCAAAAATGGGGAAGGCGTTGGGAGTGTAATGCAAGGCTATGATGAGCATGTAGAACAAATTTTGGCTTTGAGGTTGTACCGGAAGTGGTAAAAATCTGGCATGGCGTGTCAGGAGTGGCTCTATCCTCTTTCATAGTTCCGTTTTGAGAGAGCTCTGATAGCGGAAAGGTAGGTCGATCCAGTACTATTCCCTCATCTGTTTCACCGAACAGTAAGACCTTCTCTAGAGATTTAAGAGAATTGCTATCTACTCCAGCCAATATGTTATCAAATTCAATACCTTTAAATCCTGGGTCGAACGCAAGTAGCTTAGCTCCAGATCGACCAACGATATCCTCGACCTCTTTGGATTTAAAGCGAGTGTTTACGCCTACGTTAATCGCACCAATACGCCAGATAGCATAAGTCAAAGCATAATGTTCTGGAGAGTTTGGGAGCCAAAGTGCGATCCGGTCTCCTCGGCCTAAGCCAAGTGCTGTTAGTCCAGCAGCATACTTTCGAGCCAATTCCTCGAGTTCAGAAAAAGAGGTTTTTCCATTTTCGTGAATTAAAGCTGTTTGGTGTCCTGCAACATCCGCTGCATGAGTTAATTGGCTGGTTAGTGTTAGGACTCCAGACATTCTTTGACCTCCTTGCCTTTTAAGATCATGCAGCCGAAGCTTTCAAGCGTCGAGAGGGCTAGATACTGATGTACGAAGAATTCAAAGAGTTTGAGAAAGCTGGTTGGGAAAAACTAGCAGATAGTTACTTCGAGGTTACACACACTTCTACCTCAAAAGCAGCTGAAACTCTTCTAAAATTTGTCGGATGTGAAGGGGATAATGCGACCAAAATTCGATTACTCGATGTTGCGTGTGGTCCTGGCTATTCTGCAGGTCTAGCTGTTAAGAGAGGAGCTGTAGCTTTTGGTCTCGACTTCGCGGCTGCTATGGTGGACAAAGCATCTACGCTCTACCCCGCGGCAGTGTTTAAAGAAGGTGACGCAGAGAATTTACCTTTTGAAGACAATAGTTTTGATGCTGTCGTATGTGCTTTTGGCCTACTTCATTTTGCGGACCCCGATAAGGCGATAGCAGAGGCTTTCCGTGTTCTAAAACCTGGTGGGCGATACGCGTTCACTGTGTGGCGATCGCCCGAAGAAGTGGAAACTTTCCAGATTTTCAGGGTGCTATTGCTGCACATGGAAGCCTTGTTGTGCCAATTCCCCCTGGTCCAGATATGTTTCGGCTTAGTCGGGATGGTGAGGCAGCCGGGGCTCTGGCTTCAGCAGGATTTTCAAGTATTTCAATCTCTAATCTCAGTTTAACCAGACAATCGAGCCCTGAAGCACTTTTGGCAAATCTTGCTAAAGCAACTGTGCGCACCCGAGCTCTTTTTGATGCTCAGCTTGAACACGCCAAGCCAAAAATAGAGGCTGAAATTATTAAGCTTGCTAAGGAACTCATGGAGAAGCAAGGGGGTAATATTTTAATACTAAAAATGCCGGCTCTTCTCGCAGGAGCAAGGAAGCCTAGCTAAAGAGAATTAAATTTTCTGGCCAAAACGCACTCTGTTCTAGCCTGGAGGAGCGCAGGGGACTGTTCCCATTTCGCCTGGCGTAGATAACTCAAGAATGTCCAGATCTTCAGAGCAACCAAATTCGTTATGTTTCATTCCGCCCGGGATGAAAAGTGATTCACCTTCTTTCACGCGTACTTGCTCACCAGTTTCGAATTCTAAATCAACCCAGCCTTTGAGAACGTAAACAAACTGACCATCACATTGATGATAATGCCACCCAGTTGGTTCGGTCATACCACGAATAGCAGTCATTGTTTGGGCGCGAAGAGCTCCGTTTGAAGCTGCCATTACCCCAAGATCACGATACTTAAAGAAATCCCTACGGCCATCAACGAGAGGGGCGTTTTCCTTTGTGGCGTGGGCAATAGTACCTTTAGCGGTAGGGTTACCTTCAGTCATCGCTTGTCTCCTTTTAATCTAGTAGCAAACTATACACGTCCAGCGTTAAGGTTTTCCAGAGCGTTCTCAAGGCCAATTTTTGCACCAGTAAAATGAGGATGAATTTCAAGAGCACGCTTGTACCATTCTGTGGCGCGCCTCCAGTTTTTTAGGCTGGCCGAAATCATGCCTAGGCCGGCCATAGCGCCATAATGCCTTGGTTCGAGTTTTAGAACATTTGCACAATCAGCAACGGAACCTTCTAAATCTCCAACCATATACCTGAGAGTTGCGCGTTTATTCCATGCTTCCGCAAATTCAGGGTTTCTCTCTAAAGCTTCCGTAAATGCTAATTCAGCAAGTCGAGCCTCACCCCGGTTCATAAAAGCAATACCGATAAGTGTTACTTCTCTCGTCCGTTTATCGGGGTGTTCCAGCCAAATTCGCCAAATCTTATCTTCATGCTCACTTGCGGTGGCAGCACTTTCAGCAGCTTTTAGCTCCAGAAATAGATAATTAAGTCTGGGATCATTTTGGTCTGCATATACGCTTTGCGAGTACACAGACATTGCGGTTACTAGTGCTAAGGCATTTAGTAACTTACTCATGTGACATCAGAGGACGCAATTTGAAGAGGTTGAAACACAAATTATCCTAAGCTTGTTCCAATTCGACTAGAGTACCGCAGAAATCTTTTGGATGGAGAAAAAGCACTGGCTTTCCGTGAGCGCCAATCTTCGGCTCACCATCACCAAGGACTCTTGCTCCCTCGGACTTTAGTTTATCCCTAGCAACTATGATATCATCCACTTCATAGCAAACATGGTGCATTCCGCCTGAAGCATTGTTGTCTAAAAAGCCTTTGATAGGAGATGCATCTCCGAAGGGATGTAATAACTCCACTTTGGTGTTGGGAAGTTCCACAAAAACAACTGTGACTCCATGTTCCGGGAGATTTTCTGGTTCAGTTACTGAAGCCCCAAGAACTGTTCTGTACTGATTGGCTGCACCTTCTAGATCTGGAACAACTATCGCAATGTGGTTCAGGCGCCCTATCACTAGATGGCCTCTTTTACATCGTTGGCACCGAGGGTTCGCGCAGCAAACTCTTCGGGCACCTCACGACCAGTGTCGGTAAAGGCCTTTTTAACTGCTTCTACATTCCCAGCCAGTACAGTGGTCCTATTAGCTTTAACAAAGGCATTAGACTTATTAATTGTCTCTAATTGTCCTTGAAAACGCGGAGCAACATAGCGGGCAAAGAGTTCGTAGCTCTTCATAATTTGCTCACGATTAGCCCATTCATTGGCACGAAAAGTCATCGCGCCAAAACCGCCTTTCGAAAGCTCAAGCAGGTACTCAATGCCTTTTGCCACTGTATCTGGCGATCCTATGAGAGTTGTCCCCATTTTAACTCCGTCTCGCAGAGGGTCATCTGATCGGCCAGGTGGGCGCCCGAGGGTCTCTTCGAAGTAGGTAACTGTTTCTAATCGCTCGCCGGCTTTAACTTGCCTTAGAGCCTCTTCGTCGTCCTCTGCACAATGCATGTTAACTACGACCCGCCAATTATTCCGGTCCATGGTTTTGCCATGCTTAGCGGCTTCGTCTTCTGCAATACCCCATTGTTTAGAGAGCATCTCTGGCCCTCCAGGAATTCCTGCACCGATGGAGAGTACTCCAATACCATGCCTGCCTGCAGCCATCATTCCAAAGGGAGTAATTGTTGATGCAACTGCCACTGGAAGCTCACTAGACCAGGGAGCGAGGTGAAGTTGACCTTCTCTAAGAGTGAACCAGTCAGTTTCCATGGTTACTGGTTCTTCACACTTAAGAAGGCCCATAATTGCGTCAAGCGCTTCGACCATTCGCCTGCGTTGGTCCACCGGGTTTATGCCCATCATGTAGGCATCTGATGGCAGAGCTCCTGGTCCACAGCCAAGCATAACGCGGCCTTTACTCATGTGATCAAGCTGAACAAACCGTTGAGCTACAAGGAAAGGGTGGTGGTAGGGAAGGGAGGTCACGCCTGAACCAAGCCGAATATTTTTTGTTCTTTGGATTGCGGCGCCGATGAATATCTCTGGAGAAGCGATGGTTTCCCAGCCTGCAGAATGGTGTTCGCCGATCCAAGCTTCATCGTAGCCCAGATGATCGAGCCATTCGATCAGCTCCATGTCTCGATCCATTGAAAGAGTTGGGTTTTCTCCAACAGCATGGAAAGGGGCCAGAAAAATACCAAAACGCATTCCACGACGGGCCATAACGATTACTACCTCACTTTTCCAATGATACGCACAAATACGCTTAACCATGGCTTGAACAGGAAGCAAGTACAGATCGGCGTTCTCCCAATCAAAGTTAACCTTTGATCACTTTTCAGATAAGGACATGATTGTAATTTTTGGATACAAAAAGAATATGAATATATATAAAACAATAATTTAATTAATAAAATTAATAAAAAAAGTTAAAAGTTTTTAAAATTGTTAGCACTCTTTTTAGGTTAGAGTGCTATTTTTTCCTTGAACCTCTAAGAGAGATTTCCTATATCCCTTCAATCCAAGCGTGGGTCAGCCTTAATGGTGGACGCATAGCTAGGTTTTTTTTGTTTATAGCCAATTATTTAGGAGGGCTTCCATGGCTGTGAATTTCCGGCCGCTGCATGATCGTGTTTTGGTCCGTCGTGTTGATCAGGATCAAAAGAGTTCCGGTGGCATCATCATTCCTGATACTGCTCAGGAAAAACCATCCGAAGGTGAGATCATTGCCGTAGGCGGTGGTCGTATTGATGATAACGGTGGCGTGCATGCGCTTGACGTAAAAGCTGGCGATCTAATCTTGTTCGGAAAATGGTCCGGTACAGAGGTTAAGGTTGGTGGCGAGGATCTCCTTATCATGAAGGAAAGCGATATCCTCGGAATCATCGAAAAAAAGGTGCTAAGAAGAAGAAGTAATCCGGATTATCGGTCCTTCGTTTTTTCTCACATCGAAAGAATTTCTTACGTCAGCGTATGACGTAAAATTAACATTAAACAATAGGAGCTAGCCAATGGCTGCCAAAGAAGTCCGCTTCAGCAGTGATGCGCGTGATCGGATGCTCAAGGGCGTCAACGTTCTTGCCGACGCCGTTAAAGTCACCCTGGGCCCTAAAGGTCGCAACGTTGTAATTGATAAGGCATTTGGTGCACCTCGTATCACCAAAGACGGTGTTACTGTTGCCAAGGAAATCGAGCTGTCTGATAAGTTCGAAAACATGGGTGCGCAGATGGTGCGCGAAGTTGCCTCTAAGACCAATGATGAAGCTGGCGACGGTACAACTACCGCCACCGTTCTTGCTCAGGCGATTGTTCGTGAAGGCGCTAAGTCAGTTGCTGCCGGTATGAACCCTATGGACCTTAAGCGTGGTATCGACTCAGCTGTAGAAGCTGTTGTTGCCGACCTTAAGAAACGGTCCAAGAGAGTGAAAGATCCTCTGAGATTTCTCAGGTTGGAACCATCTCTGCAAACGGCGAAGCCGACATCGGTAAGATGATTTCCGATGCTATGCAGAAAGTAGGTAACGAGGGCGTTATTACTGTTGAAGAAGCAAAAAGCCTCGACACAGAACTTGAAGTTGTTGAAGGTATGCAGTTCGACCGTGGATATCTCTCCCCGTACTTCATCACCAATGCGGATAAAATGATCTGCGAGATGGAGAACCCATACATTCTCTTGCACGAGACGAAATTATCGTCTCTACAGGCAATGCTTCCAGTTCTTGAGTCTGTCGTTCAATCAACTCGTCCCTTGCTAATTGTTGCTGAGGACATTGAGGGCGAGGCTCTTGCAACACTCGTTGTTAATAAGCTCCGTGGCGGCCTAAAAGTTGCTGCAGTTAAGGCTCCTGGCTTCGGTGATCGCCGCAAGGCAATGCTTGAAGACATGGCCATCCTTACTGGTGGACAGGTTATTTCTGAAGATCTTGGCATCAAGCTTGAGAACGTATCCCTCGACATGCTTGGTACTTCGAAGCGCGTTTCTATCGATAAGGATAACACTACTATCGTTGATGGCGCTGGCAAGAAAGGCGACATCAATGCTCGCTGTGGCCAAATTCGCCAACAAATCGAGCAGACCACTTCTGATTACGATCGGGAAAAGCTGCAAGAGCGTTTAGCTAAGCTTGCCGGTGGCGTAGCCGTTATTCGTGTCGGTGGAGCTACCGAAGTCGAAGTTAAAGAGCGTAAAGATCGTGTCGACGATGCGCTGAACGCTACTCGAGCTGCTGTTGAAGAAGGCATTGTACCTGGCGGCGGTGCTGCGCTTGTCTATGCTGTTAAGGCTCTTGATAAGCTTAAAGGCGCTAACGAAGATCAGACCGTTGGTATCAATATCGTTCGTAAGGCATTGGAAGCTCCATGTCGTCAAATTGCCTCAAACGCTGGTGCTGATGCATCCGTGGTTGTTGGCAAGTTGCGTGATACAAAAGGTGAAACCTTTGGTTACAACGCCGCGAATGACGAATATGTTGACCTGGTAAAGGCCGGCATCATCGATCCAACTAAGGTTGTACGTACTGCCCTGCAGGATGCTGCTTCTGTCGCTTCTTTGCTAATCACGACCGAAGCAATGGTTGCAGAAAAGCCAGAGCCTAAGGGTGCTGCCGCCCCAGGTGGCATGCCTCCTGGCATGGATGGTATGGGTGGAATGGGTGGAATGGACTTCTAAGTCTAGGCCAACCATAGCCTTTTCCGATATATTTGTATCGGTAAGAAGGGTCGTGTGGATGTCCGCGCGACCCTTCTTTTTTTCTTGATTGATGGAATTCCTTAGAAATGAAATTAGTGCATATCCTTCATGAAAATCCTGAGTGGATCGAGCCTTACCGTGCAGCATTTTCGCTGATGGGATTAGAAACTCGAGAAATATTCATGAATGGAGGAGCATTCGATTTAGACTCTATTCCTTCCGATGGCATTTATTGGAGCCGTGTGAGTGCATCAGCATTGTCCCGCGGTCATGAATTAGCAGCAGCCACAGCTGCTGCCATATTTGACTTTCTAGGGTTGCATGGACGCCGCGTAATAAACGGGGCCGGAGCCCTTCGATTGGAGATGAGCAAAGTTTCGCAGCACGCTTCGCTCGCCGCTGCAGGCATAGCAACGCCCAGAACCATTGCAGTTGTTGGAAGCGATCGTCTTGAGGCTGCTGTAATTGACGCTCAGTTTGCGTGTAAGCCCTTTGTGTTGAAACCAAACCGTGGTGGGAAAGGTCTTGGGGTTCGACTGTTGCAGGATTTAGATGATCTTCGCTCCAATATTTCTCGGGTTGCCGATGAACCCAGTGCCGACAATGTGTGGTTGATACAGGAATATTGTCCTTCGCCCGACCAAACAATTACTCGTTTGGAGTTTATTGGAGGAAGCTTGCATTACGCTGTTCGCGTCCACACTGGTGGTGATTTCGAGCTTTGCCCGGCTGAGGCATGCGCTCTTCCTGGAGCGCCGCCAATGTTTGAGATTGAGCCTGTTGAGGACCTGGGTTTAGTAAATACAATCGGTGCTTTTCTTAAAACCAGCGGAGTGGAAGTTGCAGGCGTTGAGTTCCTGAAAACATCAGATGGGCAACAGCTTGTTTACGATATTAATACAAACACCAACTATAATAGCGAAGCAGAAGAGCGAGCTGGAGTTGAGCCAGGACCAATGGCTCTTGCGAGATTTATTGCTTCTTTGTGTTAGCAGGAGCTTAGTCTTTGCGGCTATCTGTACCATTATCCATGGTTAATTTTTCATGGCCCTAAATCGACAGTTCTTCTCAGCTGCTTTAGCCTTTAAAACAATTTGAGTTGAGAGTTACTTTGATCCTCCCCAAGCTGGTTAAATAGACTTGGCATTTGTACCTCAAGATGGAATAAAACAATGCGCATTCAGCAATTGGGCCGCTCTGGCCTTAAGGTCTCAGAGCTTTGCATTGGGACAATGCTTTTGGCGGAGCTACTAGCGAAACTGAAGCCAACCAAATTCTTGAAGAAGCGGCTGATCAAGGTGTTAATTTTATTGACACTGCCGATAGTTATGCCGGTGGAAAGTCTGAGGAAATGGTGGGGCGGCTCATTAGTGACCGCAGAAATGAGTGGGTGCTAGCAACAAAATTTGCCAATCCCCTTGGCAGTGGGCCGAATGGCGGCGGAACGAACAGAAAATGGGTGATGAAGGCCTGTGAAGATAGCTTGAAGCGTTTGGGAACAGATCACATCGATATTTACTACCTGCACAAAGAAGATCACACGACCCCACTTGAAGAAACTGTCAGGGCAATAGCTGATTTGCAGCGTGATGGGAAAATTCGTTATTTTGGATTGTCCAACTATCGGTCTTGGCGGGTTGCTGAAGTTTGTAGAATTTCCGATAGCCTCAACATTGATAGACCAATTATAAGTCAGCCTTACTACAACCTAGTCAATCGAATGCCAGAGACCGAGCAGTTGCCAGCCTGCAATCATTTTGGGTTGGGTGTATTTCCGTATAGTCCGATAGCCCGAGGAGTACTTACAGGTAAATACAAACCAGGCGCAGATCCTGATGCTGGAAGTCGAGCTGCGCGTGGTGATAAGAGGATGATGGAAACAGAGTGGCGACAAGAATCATTGCATGTAGCTGCTAAGATGGCTGAAAGAGCGATTGCTGTTGGAGTCACGCCAGGGCAATTTGCAACCGCCTGGGTTCTTAATAATAGCTTAATTACGGGGCTTGTAGCTGGTCCGCGAACCATTGATCAATGGAGGGATTATGCTGGCGCTACCTCCTATCGATTTACGGAAGAGGATGAAACATTTTGCAATAGCTTAGTTGCTCCTGGTCATCCATCAACTCCAGGCTTCAATGACCCAGCATATCCGATTGAAGGAAGAGTTCCGAGAGTTTGAGTCCTGATGAAGTATGTCTGAGAACTAGCTTTTTTGAGAATAGACCGACCCTTATAGATCACTTCATTTCCAGACTTTGCTCTGATATTGGCAATCGCATCCTCTATTTTAGCTGCACGTGCCAAGTCTTCTGTTGAAAGTAGATCTGCTGTGTCTGCGTCTGTCTGTGAACGCAAGCCCGTTCCTGTCAGGCCTATTAGCCGATATTGGTCTTTACCCACTTCATTAAGAAGCATTCCTTCAGCTACCTGATAGAGTCGTTCAGCCAATTGTGTAGGTGGTGAAACCGTACATTGACGAGTAATTATTCGAAATTTTTCAGTTTTTAATTTTAAAACTACAGTGCTTGCCGATAACTGTTTTTTCTTTAAGGCGTCGCGCAACTTTTTCTGCGTGACGCCACAATAATGGTTTTAAGTCATCAGGGTCATGTAAATTATGTTCAAGAGTTATTTCGGATGAAATACTTTTAGTTTGTCTGTTTGCACTCACCATACGAGGATCTTTGCCCTTACAAAAATTCGCAAGGCGAGCTCCTGATGCACCATATTTGGCTTCGAGAACGCCCATAGGTGAGCGAGCAAGATCTCCAACTGTTTTAAACCCATCCCTTGTGAGTAGCTGTCTAAATTTTGCGCCGACGCCCGGGAGTTCTGAAACGGGTAGTTGGGCTAAAAATTCCTTTGCCTCCGATCTTCCAATGATTGAAAATCCCCTTGGCTTATCAAGATCAGATGCGAGCTTCGCCAGAAATTTTGCATACGAAAGACCAATTGAAACGGTTATGCCTAAGTCTTCCTCAATCCTTTTCGCAATACTCGCAAGCACCGCTGCCGGTGGTTTAGAATGAAGGCGCGCCGAACCCTGAAGATCTAAGAAGGCTTCATCAATTGAGATAGGTTCGACAAGCGGAGTGGTGCTTTCAAGAATTGCTCTTACTTCTCGCCCTACTGCAGCATACTTTGCCATATCAGGGCGAAGGACTACTGCTTGAGGGCATGCGCGTAGCGCCTTGAACATAGGCATCGCTGACTTTATGCCAAACCTTCTGGCCACGTAACATGCGGTAGCGACCACACCACGTCTGCCACCACCTATGATAAGAGGTATGCCTTGCAGTTCTGGATTGTCGCGTTTTTCCACAGAAGCATAGAAGGCATCGCAATCAATGTGAGCGATAGTGAGCTCGGTTAGCTCACTATGAATAACTTGACGTGGTGAGGCACAATCAGGGCAGCGCAGCACATCCTCTCATAATCCAGATGTCCACAATCTCGGCATAGCCTAGCCATCAATTAGTTGCCTTTTTGAAGAGAGCATAGTGATTATCCTTGTAAGGGGGTAGAGTTCTAACAGTTCTCCAATTCGAAAGGTTAAGCTGTGCAAATAGGTTGTTTCTACTTTCCCGCTGATTATGGCATTGATGTCAGGGAGCTTGCCCGAGCAATGGAAGATCGGGGTTTTGAGAGCCTTTTCTTCCCTGAGCACACACATATACCCACAAGTCGCCAGTCACCCTGGCCAGGTGGTGGTGAGCTTCCCAAGTGCTACAGCCATACTCATGACCCATTTGTGGCTTGCACAGCTGCTGCTGTTGTCACTGAGAAACTTAAAATTGGGACTGGTATTTGTCTGGTGCCGCAGCATGAGCCAATAGTTACGGCAAAAGCCATTGCTAGCGTCGATCAGATCTCCGGCGGTCGCTTTATGTTTGGCATTGGCGGAGGGTGGAATGTGGAGGAAATGGAGGACCATGGCGCCACATACAAAACCCGCTTTGCCATTATGCGCGAGCATATTCTTGCGATGAAACAGCTATGGACCCAAGAGGAGGCAAGTTTTGATGGTGAATTTGTTAAATTTCCGCCTTCGTGGTCATGGCCAAAGCCAGTACAGAACCCTCATCCTCCAATCCTTCTAGGTGGCGAGACTGATTATACCCTTAAGCGTGTCGTGGAGTATTGCGATGGGTGGTATCCTCGCCCTTGGCAGGGATTTGACCCCGCTGAAGCAGTCGCGAGACTTAAGCGTTTTGCTGATGAGGCTGGTCGGGATATGTCGACACTCTCGATTACAACTTTTCGTGCAAAAGCAGATGCACAATCACTGGCGGAGTATGCTGATGCCGGCATTACTCGAGCACTTTTAGAGATTAAAGACGAAAGCCGTGATGAAATTCTTCGCCGGCTTGATGAGTACGCAAAATTGCTCGTTTAGAATTTAAAATACAGCAGCGGCGATAAAAATTTGCCGCTGCTCTCTTTTTTTAAAGAACAGCGTCTCGAGCAAGTTTTACTTTAAGGCCTTCAGACGCATCAGAGAGCTCTATCTGGCAGGCGAGGCGGGAGCTGTCTTCGACCTCGAGCGCAAGATCAATCATGTCCTCTTCTTCCTCGGACCGTTCTCCAGTGGCATCAATCCATGCTTCATCAACATATACATGGCAGGTTGCACAGGCGCAGGCTCCACCACACTCAGCCTTGATAGGTATGCCAGCATCTCGGATGCACTCCATGAGTGTCCAGCCAGCTTTACCTTCAATCTCGTGATCGTTTCCATCTAAATCGGTTACGGTGATCTTCATCGAACCCCCAACTTTTTCTGTAAGTCACTGGAAGAGGTGGTGTATTGGAAGCGGAGGCGTTCTCCAGGTCTGCAGTATGTGAATGCAGCTTGAGACATTAATGCGCCCTCATGAAACCCTGAAAGAATAAGCTTTAGCTTACCTGGGTAGGTATTGATATCGCCTATCGCAAATATCGAAGGAACAGAAGTTTCAAATTTCTCTGTATCCACGGGGATAAGGTTTTCATGCAGGTTTAGACCGAAGTCGGCAATTGGGCCAAGTTTCATTGTAAGGCCATAGAATGGCAAAAGTGCGTCCGCAGAAATAGTACTTTCGCCCTCAGTTTTTGACTTTACCGCAACCCCCGACAGTTGGCCATTTGAGCCTTCAACACCAGTAAGCTGAGCTATCTCAAAATCCATTTCACCTTTGTCAACCAGGCTGCGCATATGCTCAACGCTAGCTGGCGCTGCTCTAAAACCATCGCGGTGGTGAACGAGGGTTACCCTCTCAGCAACTGGATGAAGGTTTAAAGCCCAGTCAAGAGCTGAATCACCCTCCAGCAATCACTACTCTTTTGCCTCGGAAGGCTTCAATTTTCCGTACTGCGTAGTGAACTGAGGTACCTTCAAATTCTTCTAACCCATCTAGATGGGGCTTTTTGGGTACAAAGCTACCGCCGCCAGCGGCTATAACTACAACGGTGCACGTAATCTCAGTGCCTTGATCTGTTGTAAGTTGCCAGCGTCCATCTGGGAGCTTAATGAGCTTCTCAGCCATTTCCTGGAAATGGAAAGATGGATTAAAGGCCTCTATTTGCTCCATCAGCCGATCAGTTAACTCTTGGCCGGTGCACATAGGAACCGCCGGTATGTCATAGATTGGCTTTTCCGGATAAAGCTCGGCGCATTGACCACCAGCTCGGTCCAGAATGTCGATGAGATGGCATTTAAGCCCCAGCAGACCAAGTTCGAATACTGCGAACAGGCCTACGGGACCAGCCCCGATGATCACAACATCGGTGTCATAAGCATTTTTGCTCATTACAGAATCCGGCTCCCTTAAGGGCTCGGTGCGCAGAATTGGTTACTCGTCATCCTTGGCATCGAGTACTTGCCGACCACGATAGGTGCCGGACTCGAGATCGACGTGATGAGGGCGACGGATATTTCCGGTTTCCTTATCCACTACAACCCCTTCAGGCTTAAGTGCGTGGTGAGAGCGGCGCATATTGCGACGCATGCGTGATGTTTTCTTCTTTGGAACGGCCATGTCTAATATCCAAAACAAGACGGCCAGCGACAAGGCTGGCCCTCGAAAAAAAACTTTCTAACCGCTCGGCTGCTACTGTGCAAGTATGCACTTATGAACAAACCGAAAAACAAGGGAGAAAGTGGCTCAATTGGGACTATTTAAAGCTAGTAAATTGATATTTTTAATTTCGACGATCTAACAGACCTTTGGCTATAACCTGAGCCTGAATTTCCGCAGCACCTTCGAAAATATTTAATATCCGAGCATCACACAGTAATCTGCTCATTTCATATTCCTCTGCATAGCCATTACCGCCGTGAATTTGCACACCATTATCTGCATTTGACCAAGCTGTGCGGGCAGCCAATAGTTTTGCCATGCCAGCTTCTATATCGCAGCGCCGGTCGGAATCCTTTTGCCTCGCAGAGAAGTAAGTGAGTTGCCTAGAGACCATTGTTTCAACAGCCATCCAGGCAAGTTTACCGGCAACGCGAGGGAAATGAACAATAGATTTGCCAAACTGTCGTCTTTCATTCGCGTAGGTAAGTGCTACTTCCAAAGCTCTTGCTGCAACACCGACAGAGCGAGCTGCTGTCTGGATACGGGCACTTTCAAATGTGGCCATAAGTTGCTTGAAACCTTGACCCTGTTCCTGTCCCAGAAGGTTTTCACTTTCAATTTTAAACCCGTCGAAGGCAATCTCGTACTCTTTCATTCCTCGATAACCGAGTACTTTGATTTCACCACCTGACATTCCTTGGCTTGGGAAGGGATCGGCATCTGTCCCTCTAGATTTAGGAGCAATGAACATTGAAAGGCCACGATATCCAGGTGCATCTGGGTTTGTCCGCGCAAGCAGTGTCATAACATCCGCTCGAGCTGCATGCGTTATCCAGGTTTTGTTACCTGTAACTTCGTATGTATCACCCTTTTGTACAGCACGAGTTCGAAGAGAGCCTAAATCAGATCCCGTGTCAGGTTCCGTAAATACCGCCGTGGGGGAGAACTTCGCCGCTGGCGATTGGTTGGAGCCATTTTTCTTTTTGTTCCTGTGTGCCACCAAGGCGGATTAGTTCTGAGGCAATTTCTGACCGAGTGCCGAGGGAACCTACCCCAATGTAACCGCGTGATAACTCTTCGGTTACTACGCACATTGCAACTTTGCCCATTCCAAGACCCCCAAATTCTTCGGGGACCGTGAGACCAAAAACTCCGAGTTCGGCCATTTCGTCGACAATCTCCATTGGGATCAATTCGTCTTTGAGATGCCATTCGTGTGCTGGGCCAATAATCTTTTCGTCAACAAACCGTCTAAATTGTTGTTGGATGAGTTCTAACGTCTCGTCATCCAGCCCAAGGTCTCCAAAGTCGCCCTCCATAATGGCCTCGGCGAGAGCAATACGCGCTTTTGCAGACCAACCAGTTTCACGTAAGGCCATGATTTCTGGAGTTTCGATTGGTGCAAGATCAGAGAAAGCTAGCCCCATATCACTGGGTCGGACGATTTCCCCCTGCGATATCGAAATACCTCCACTAATCTGGTTTAGATATTCAGCAAATGCTGCCGCTGCTATTCTCTGTTCGACTTCACGAAATTTGCCCGCAGACTCTAATCGCTCTGCCCATCCGAGTATTTCTCGCAATCCGGCAACGTAGGTTGAAAGCCAAGCAAACCCATGCGCAGCTAACTGTTCCTGTTCTAGCAATGCGGCATCGATTTTCCCCGAACCATTTCTAAGTTTCAAGTTCACCTGTTGTTCAGCTGTGGTTAAAACTTTTTCAGCGCCAGCAAGGGCGGCTGATAGTTGTTTGGTTGACGCCAGGCTGTCAGTCATTCTTTTCCTCATACCAAAAGACCTAAATCGCTTCTGGAAAAAATATTTCGGCAGACATGAAAGGCAATTGCGGCCCAATCACGCGGGTGGACATAATATTAGTTAGAGTCTGATACTGTAGCGAATAGATAAGATAGGAATGGATAAGTCATGTCTGAGATCAACAAGGGTTTAGAGAAAGCAAATGGCTTGGATCAAACATTGATAGAGCGTGCTAGTGCTGACGCGGCACGACTTATCGGCGCTATGCCTAAAGATCTAAATCCCGCAGATGAGCCTGCTCTTATTTACAAGGCGGATCTTACATCATGAATGACGAAGATCTTGGCTTTTTGTCAATCGCCGATGCCAGCGAGAAAATAGCCCTTAAAAAGTTGTCTCCGGTTGAACTTACGGAAGCGCTCCTTCGCAGAGCTGGGGAATTAGATCCGAAGCTAAACGCCTATCTCCTGAAAGACGCTGACAAAGCTCTTGCTGCAGCTCAGGCGGCAGAAAAAGCAATTCATAGTGGAAGAAAGCTTGGTCCTCTTCATGGTGTTCCATTCGGCCTCAAAGATATCGTTGATACAGCCGGTCTAAGAACTACCTGCCATTCAAAAATACTTGCCGACAATATCCCACAAAGGGACGCAACCGTTGCGGCTAAACTGAAGGCTGCTGGTGCAATTCTTATGGGTAAACTTTCGACCCATGAGTTTGCGCTTGGAGGTCCTGCATTTGACTTGCCCTGGCCGCCCGCTCGAAATCCTTGGAACCCTAACCACCATCCGGGAGGTTCTTCGTCGGGATCTGGTGCGGCAGTTGCGGCAGGTATGCTGCCCATGGCTATTGGCACAGACACCGGTGGAAGTGTGCGCAATCCAGCTTCATGTTGCGGGATTGTTGGCATGAAAGCTACATACGGCAGGGTTAGTCGAGCAGGCGTATTTCCGCTCTCCTACAGCTTAGACCATATTGGGCCGATGACTAGAACAGTCGTTGATAATGCCCTGATGTTGCAGGCCATCTCAGGGTCAGATCAACGTGATCCAGCTTCGGCAAATGCTGCAATCCCCGACTTTACAGTAAAAATCGAGGATGGAGTTAAGGGTTTAAAGATAGGTTATTTGAGACATTTCCATGAAGTTGATTCTTCCGGCGCATGGGGAAATGGCAAAGTCCCTAGACGATGCGGTTGATGTCTTAAAAAATGAAGGGGCGGAAGTCAGGGATGTTTCTTTCTTCCCTCTTTCAGAACTTGCTGCTGCTAATCGCATTGTCTTGCTGTCGGAGGCTTACTCCATTCATCGCAAGTGGTTAGCTGAGCGACCCGAAGACTATGCGAAGGCAACCCGAGATCGTATCCTCCCAGGAGCTTTTATGGGTGCCGCAGATTATGTTGATGCTTTGCGTCGACGGGCTATTTATCGAGAGCACTTCAAGCGCCTGATGTCAGAAGTTGACGTGATCATTTGTGCGTCTTCTATGGATCCAGCCTGTCGCATAGACGACGAAGCGGAAGTGGGCCGCACATATGGCCGCCAGGCACGTACACCATTTAATTTGCTTGGTGTACCTGCTCTAGCCGTTCCAACTGGTTTTTCAAACGAGGGCTTGCCATTATCGATGCAAGTAGTTGGTAAAGCCTTCGATGAGGCAACAGTTTACCGAGTAGCTCGTGCTTATGAGCGCGTGACAGATTGGTCCACCCATCGTCCAAAACCCAACTGACGAGAAGTTTTAGATTAACTTTTGAGTCTGATGGAAAGGGAAAGTTTTGAGGCGAATAGAAATCTCGGGGCAAACGTCTGTACTTCCAATTATTGGCCGTCCAGTTGAGCAAGTGAAAGCACCTATGGTTTTTAATCGATTTTTTGAAGAAAGGTCGATTGACTGTGTGATGGCAGCGTTAGAGCTGGAAAATGAAGCTGCAGATGCTTTTATTCAGTCAGTTCGTGGTATGTCTAACGCGCTTGGATACGTTGCTACAGTACCTCACAAACAACGCGCAGCCTCAGCATGTGATGATCTTTCAAGTCGGGCAGCCTTTCTTGGTGCCGTTAATTTGATACGACGTGAGCAAGATGGCCGTCTATTCGGAGATATGACGGATGGGCTTGGTTGTGTGGAGGCAATGCGTCGTCACGGTGTGGATCCGGAAGGAAAGTCTGCATTTGTAATTGGCGTAGGCGGTGCTGGCTCGGCTATTGCTCATGCACTGGCAGAAGCAGGAATTAGCCACTTAAATATTACTGATTCTGCAGCTGGGCGCGCTGAGGCTTTGCAGCTTCGGCTATCACAAATCTTCCCGCAGGTTGCTATAAAAGCCGCGGTTGCTGACATGCAAACCTTGGATATTGTCGTGAATGCATCACCGGTTGGCATGAACGGAGATATCAGTATGCCTGCTAGTCTCGAGGGCATTCGACCAGCAGCTTTGGTGGCAGATGTTGTTACTAACCCAGCAGATACTCCGTGGCTTAAGAAAGCCAAAGAGAAGGGTTGTATTTGTCAGACAGGCCTTGAAATGGTTGATGGTCAGTTTGATCTAATGGTTAAGCATTTCGGTTTCAAAATATAAGAGTGTGAACGGTCGTAAACCACGTTAGAGGGGCTAAATAAAATGGAATTTCAGTTGGGTGTAATGCTTCGGGGCCAATATGAGCACGGGGCAGACATGGTCGTTAAAGCTGATGAAATGATTGAGCAGGCGCGCTTTGCAGACCGCCTTGGATATGCATCAATTACCAAAGGGTCGCATTTTTCTACTGATGATTTTCAAGCCTTGCAGCAGTTTCCTGTGCTGGCACGCCTTAGTGGTGAAGTGAAGCGCGCTAGATTAAACGCAGGCATAGTCCTACTGCCTCTGCAAAAGCCACTAGATATGGCGGAGCAACTTGCAACAATTGATATTCTATCTAATGGGCGCCTGATCTTTGGTGTTGGCTTAGGTTATCGCGATGTTGAGTTTAAAGCATTTGGCACAAGCCGTAAGGAACGAGGACGGCGAACGACAGAAAATCTGATTGCAATCAAGAGGTTGTGGTCTGAAGATAAAGTATCAATAAAGGGTACGCATTTTGAGCTCGATGAGGCCGTGTGTTGGCCCAAGCCCATTCAAAAGCCTAACCCACCGATCTGGATCGGTGCAAATGCCGACGTTGCGCTTAAACGAGCTGCTGAGCATGGAGATTGTTGGTACATCAATCCTCACAATACTCTCGAAACAACAGCGCGTCAGCTTGATGTTTACAGAGGCTATTTAGATGAGGTTGGTAAGGACTTTCCAACTGAATTACCTATGCGGCGGGAAGCATTTGTAGCGAAAACAAAGGAAGAGGCGCTTAGGCTTGCTGGCCCGTTCGTTGCCAAGAAGTACGCGGCTTATCATTCATGGGGACAAGATGATGATATGCCTGAGGATGAGTCGCTTGCTGGTGGTCTGGATGCCATCGTTGGAGACCGTTTTTTAATCGGCTCACCAGATGAAGTGTCTGAGCAGATGATTACTATTAATAAAAAACTTGGAGTTAACCATATCATCTTATCTATGGAATGGGCAGGTATGGAAAAATCCGTGGCTATGGATTGTATGCAAATGATGGCTGAAGAGGTCATGCCAAAAGTAAAGCAGGGGGTTTAAAGTGACTAACACCGGAGCTTCGAGTAATAGCGACACTCCGCGTCACGTTTATCTCATTGACGGGTCGGGCTTTATTTTTAGAGCATTCCACGCTCTACCGCCGATGAATCGCCAGGATGGCACGCCTGTGAATGCCGTGTTTGGCTTTTGCAATATGCTCATGAAGATGATTGATACCGCTGATGCTGATTGTATAGCGGTAATCTTTGACACTGCTCGAACAACATTTAGGAATGAAATATATGCCGATTATAAAGCTAATCGGGATGCTCCTCCTGAAGAACTCGTTCCCCAGTTTGAAATTGTTCGAGAAGCCACCCGAGCGTATGGACTGCCAGCTCTAGAGCTTCCTGGTTACGAAGCTGATGATTTAATTGCCACCTATGCTCGGATGGGGCGAGAGGTAGGCGCTAAAGTTACCATCGTTTCTTCCGATAAAGACCTCATGCAGTTGGTTGACGATCAAGTGCAGATGCTTGACCCAATGAAAATGACCATGATTGGAAGTGCTGAAGTTATTGAAAAATTCGGCGTTAGTCCAAACAAGGTTGTGGAAGTTCAGTCGTTGGCTGGTGACAGTACGGATAATGTCCCTGGGGTGCCTGGTATTGGCATAAAGACAGCTGCTTTACTCATCAATGAGTTTGGTGATTTAGAAACTTTGTTGGAGCGTGCTGGTGAAATCAAGCAGCCTAAGCGTCGGCAGAATTTAATCGACTTCGCTGAACAGGCCAGAATTTCTCGGAAACTAGTGACGCTAGATGACCATTCTCCTGTTGAAGCAAGTCTTGCCGATATGGCTAAGCGAGAGCCCGAGCCTCAAGTGCTCTTAGATTTCTTAAAAAGTCAGGGTTTCAATTCAATATTTTCCAAGGTCGAGGCTTTTCTTGCAGGTGAAGGAAAGATTGAACTCGCTGAGTCCAAAGACCCTGAACCAGTTGAAAATAATTATGAACTTATTCAAACAGAGGCAGCGCTCGATGAATGGATTGCTGCAGCCCGCGCACAGCATCTGATTGCCGTCGATACAGAGACAACTTCCCTCGATGCACAACAGGCCAGTCTTGTCGGCGTTAGTCTAGCATTGTCTCCTGGAAGAGCCTGTTACATCCCACTTGGACACCGTGGTCCCTTGCCTGAGGGTGAGCTTAATCTGGGAGGTGAGCTCTCTGAACTTCCTGATCAAATACCCCTGTCCATTGCAATGCCTAAGCTGAGGGAACTCTTCGAAGACCCTTCCGTGCTGAAGGTTGGCCAAAATTTAAAATATGACATGGGTATTCTCGCTAAGCATGGCATTAATCTAAGTCCAATAGATGATGTTATGCTGCTTTCCTTTGTCTTAGATGCCGGGTTACATGGCCATGGCATGGATGAGTTGGCCCGTTTTCACCTCGATTATGAAACAATTAAATTCACGGACGTGGCCGGTAAAGGGAAGGATCAGGTTAGCTTTGACCAAGTTCCTTTAGACAAGGCACTGTCCTATGCTGCCGAAGATGCGGATGTGACCTTGAGGCTTTATCAGCTGCTTAAGCCCCGTATTATAAAAGACAGGTTGGCTTTTGTTTATGGGGGGATTGAGCGTCCATTAGCGCCAGTTTTAGCCTCAATGGAAGCGGCGGGTGTTCTCGTTGACAAAGCGCGGCTTGAACAACTTTCATCCGATTTTGGGTTGCGTCTTATTTCTCTTGAAGCTCAAATTCATAAGCTGGCCGGTCGGGAATTTAATGTTGGGAGTCCTAAGCAATTAGGAGAGATACTCTTTGATGAAATGGGGCTAAAGGGCGGTAAGAAGGGTAAAACCGGAGCCTGGTCAACAGACTCAAATGTTTTAGAAAGTCTAGCTGCGGAAGGCCATGAGTTGCCAACGCAGGTGTTGGATTGGCGGCAAATTCAAAAGCTTAAATCAACTTATGCTGATGCATTACAAACGTATATCAATCCAACTACTGGGCGCATTCACACCTCGTTTGCTATGACAGGTGCGGCCACTGGGCGGCTTTCGTCTAGTGACCCAAACCTACAAAACATTCCTATTCGGACCGAGGAAGGCAGAAAACTTCGAAGTGCGTTTGTTGCCTCAAAAGGTTCAATGCTTATATCGGCTGACTACTCCCAAATTGAATTGCGGCTTTTGGCCCACGTAGCTGATATTTTGGAACTTAAGAATGCCTTTTCTGAAGGTGTGGATATTCATGCTTCTACAGCTGCCCTTGTGTTTGGCGGTGAGCCGGAGTCAATCGATCCAGATCTTAGGAGAAAGGCAAAGGCAATCAATTTTGGAATTATTTATGGAATCAGTGCGTTTGGTTTAGCTCGCCAACTTGGTGTGCCGCAGGGAGATGCAAGAGATTTTATAGAAGCTTACTTCGACCGATACCCTGGGGTTAAGGCCTACATGGATCGGGCTAAGTCTTTCGCTCATGAGCATGGTTTCGTAACAACCTGCTTTGGTCGGCGGATATGGACTCCAGGTATTGCTGACAAGAACCCAGCAAGAAGAGGATTTCAGGAGAGAGCAGCTATAAATGCTCCGCTTCAGGGGGCGGCTGCGGACATTATCAAAATCGCTATGGCCAAGATGCAGGATGCGCTGGATCGTGCTGGTTTAGCAGCGAAAATGATCCTGCAGGTACATGACGAATTATTATTTGAAGCCCCTGATAGTGAGGTAGATCAAACTGCCAGGGTTGTGCGTGAGGTCATGCAGTCTGCGGTTAGTCTCTCTGTTCCATTACTCGTTGAGACAGGTGTTGCCAAAACCTGGGCTGAAGCTCATTAACAAGCGCTTTGTAGAAAATTTTTTTTCTCTATAATATATATTAAATAAGTAATATTCAAATATGCAAGACTATATTATTATGTATGCAGTATAATAAATAATGAAAAATACTTTTAATAGGTATCAAAATTTTTATATTTATAAATAAAAAATATAAATTAAATTTATAAATAGATTGTTGCGTCATGCACTAAAAAATGTCAGCTTTTGATTAATTGTCAACGGCGCAATTTTCCAAATTTGCGTTTATCTTTGGAGATAGGTCATTATGGCCTCTGACAGCACCAAAACCCCTTGGGTTAAGACTAACCGTGGCGTTGCCACGTGCATGACGATATTTTTTCTAGTCCTCCTTGGATATCTCTTCTCGCAGGATTGGGTCTATCAAACTCAGCGGGACGGATTTCGTCTTGGTTTTTTCACGGTGGTGGCAGCGCTAGCGATGCTTATCTGTAGCGTCGTTATGATATTTGACCGTTTTAAAGATGATACAACCCCCGAAATACTAGGGTTAAGGGCTAGGCATTGGCTCAGAGTATTGCTTGTTCTAGCTATATGTTACGCTTATTTTTACTTAGCGTGGAACATAGATTTTCTGATCATTTCGCCAGTCTTTTTGGCATTTTCCACTTATATGCTGGGTGTCCGGCCAGTTTCATCCGCGATCGTCTCAGGTGTTATTGTAGGTTGTGTGATTTTTTTCTTTTCAAATTGATTGGCATTGAATTGCCGAGCATGTTTTTCTAGAGGCCGGAGTTAAGCAAAATGATAGATTTTGATGCACTCCAACAGGCCATAACTATGGTCTTCACATTCAACACGATGCTTTGGTTAGCGATTGGCGTAACGATTGGTGTTGGTGTTGGCGCGATGCCAGGCCTTACAGCAACGACAGGTGTTGCCCTGATGCTTCCCCTTACTTTTACTATGGACCAAGCTGCCGCTTTAGGACTGCTAATTGGCCTTTATAAAGGGGCAATTTACGGAGGATCAATTTCAGCAATAAGCTTTGCCACGCCTGGCACATCAGAAGCCGCCGCAACCGTGTTTGATGGCCATAAGCTAATGCGCCGCGGAAAGGGAAAAAAGGCATTATTAACTGCACTTTACGCTTCTGTAACAGCAGATTTTCTATCAGATTTAATTACCATATTGATCGCGCCGATGTTGGCATTAGTTGCTTTGCAATTTGGACCCTCTGAACGTTTTTGGCTGATGGTACTGGCCGTTTGCTTGTTAGGTGCGCTCTCAGGAGCACATTTTGCAAAAGGAATGCTTTCAGCTGCTCTTGGGCTCTTTATTGGAACTGTAGGCGCAGATCCTGTCTCTTCAATTCCGCGCAATACATTTGATCTTTGGTGGCTGGCTGATGGAGTGCACTTAATTCCCTTGGTTGTTGGTATCTTCGCAATGGGTGCTATGCTTGAAAAAGTCATTGAGATTTCAAGTGTTAAACAAAAAGCCCAACGACTAGGCGGTACGTTGAAAGGCTTATTCTCCATGGGCGGGGAAGGTCTTACCTTCCGCGAATACCTCTCTTGCTGGAAAGAAATGTCGATTGGACTTGGAGTTGGATCCTTTGTTGGAATGCTCCCAGGATTAGGTTCAACAGTAGGGGCTTTCTTGTCCTATGGAATTGCAAAGCAGGTATCGCCGCACAAAAAAATAGGTACAGGAAAGATCGAGGGTGTGGCTGCAGCAGAGGCGGGTAATAATGCAACTGTGGGCCCAACTCTTGTTCCGCTGCTAGCCTTTGGTATTCCGGGCAGTGCAGTTGCAGCACTGCTTGGAGCAGCGCTCATGCTGCAAGGTGCTACCCCTGGCCCACGTATGTTTGAGCTTTATCCAGCACTCATTTACTCCCTATTTTTGGTCTTGTTGCTGGGTAATATTTTCAATCTAGGCATTGGACGGATTTTTGCATTTGTCTACGCTAAGCTGGGAGAATTGCCGGCGCCACTTTTGGTGCCGATTGTGATGCTAATGGCGGTCATAGGAGCCTATTCCTATGAAAATAATCCTTATGATGTGCTGATCATGTTGTTCTTCGGTGTGGTTGGACTTTTTATGCGAACCTTCCGCATTCCAGAAGCTCCTTTGATCATTACATTCTTGCTAGCGCCCCAGGCAGAAGAAAATCTTCGACGCGGACTCCTCATAAACGAGGGTGACTGGTTTGCTACACTGATGAATAGCCCACTCGCCATTGGGTTGGCTATTGGAGTTGTATTATTGACGTACATTTCGTCTCGGATCCGAATTTCCGAGCGAATGATGGAGATGTCGGAGGAACAAATGGCAGAGGATGAAAAAGCTCCTCCCAATCGTTCCAATGGCTAACTGAGGGCATAAATGTCACGACCCTCACTAGAACATGGAGGAAGGAAGTTTATGAAATTTTTTACGAAATCAGCTCTGGCTCTGGCCGGTGCTACTGCATTGGCAATGGCTGCTCCAAGCCTGTCATTTGCTGATAGTTATCCATCAGCAACAATCAAAACAATTGTGCCGTTTGGTGCCGGTGGTGGAACCGATCGATGGGCTCGGGTAATGTCATCCGGCGCATTTGATGTATTTGGCCATGGTATGCACGGCCAAAATAGAGGTGGTGCAGGTGGAACCATTGGCTGGAAGTATATGATGGATGGAAAGGCCGACGGCCATTCGATCCTGTTAGCCAGTCCCACACCAGTTATGGCTGCATTAATGGAGAAAAAGCCTCCGTATGATCCTACTAACATTAAGGTGCCGGCTTATTATTCAGTGATGAAGCCCACACTTGTTGGACCAAAAAATAAGCCGTACAGCACTTGGGAAGGACTGGTTGCATATCTTAAAGACAGTAATAACAAAAAACTGAGCATCGGTGGCACCATGACCCAGTTACTTGGGCCAGCTAGTCTTTTAGCGCAATTGGGGCTCGAAAAACGTGTGATTTTGGTCCCCTACAGTGGTACAGGGAAAGCCGTTAACGACTACCTCGGTGGTCATATCTCTCTTGTTAATGTAACGACCTCAACTGCAAAGGGCCTTGCAAAGGACCACGCGGTAATTGTTAATTCTACTGATTTGGATTATCCCAAAGCAGCTCAGAAAGCCCTTGCCGGTGTTCCAAACGCTAAATCATTGGGCCTAAAGCCTTTCAATCCTCCTCGTTTTGTGGCGATGCACCCGGATACACCGGATGATCAGGTTAAAATGATGGGTGAAAAAATCGGAGAGCTGCTGAAAAATAAATCAGTAGCTAAGCTGGTTGGAAAGTTAGGTGAAGATGTCGTTTATGTAGGACCTGATAAGGCGCAAGCTCAGTATCAACAGGTGCTAGACGAGGCTAAAAAGTACCTCCCACTTTTCCAGTAAAAATCATTATCATATGATGTCTAGAGTCCGGGTCGTCAGGCCCGGACTTTTTTTATTCAGTATCTATAAAATCAAGCTTCCGGTTCAGGTACTTTAGGGGGCTGACCAAAAATTGAAGTTGCCTTAGGATTGGATCATCAGAACACAAGGACCAGCGCACCGATGGATTTCGAACTCAGCGAAGAGCAAAAAATGATAGTCGACATGTGTCGGCGATTTATCAGGGAAGAAATTTTACCACTAGAAGATAAACTTGACCCTGATGCTGATGAGTTGGAACCAGAGGATTTTACTCGCCTCAGTCAGATAACAAAGGATATGGGCCTCTTTGGCCTTG
Source organism: Rhodospirillales bacterium (assembly GCA_038143065.1). Taxonomy (GTDB): domain Bacteria; phylum Pseudomonadota; class Alphaproteobacteria; order Bin95; family Bin95; genus VMCJ01. The sequence continues at coordinate 180,000 of JAYQLI010000035.1, forward strand.
ATACTCCACCTGAATTTGGTGGCCCTGACATCAACTTGTTAACCAGGACGCTGATTGCTTTTGAAATTTCGCAACATCGGGCTGGCCTCTATGCTCCAAGTTACAATGTTTTTGGTGGCGCTAGCCAAGCTCAGCTTTTTGAGGCGACAGACGCACAAAAAGAAAAATATTTGTACCCGATGCTTCGTGGTGAGAAGAAAGTCTTCTTTGGTCTTTCTGAACCCTCCGGTGGCTCGGATCCTGCACGTGCGATCCAGACTAGGGCGGGGCGTGATGGAGATGACTGGATTATCAATGGTCAAAAGTTATGGATTAGCGGGGCTGACAAAGCTGACTATGGCCTAGTTTTTGCCAGGACTGATCCAAGTAAAGGCCGTGGGGTGTAACGTGTTTTATTGTCGATGCGGATACACCCGGTTTCCACGTGCGCCGCATCGTGCACACCCTTCGTTCCTCTCGCTATGCAACTGAGCTGCAGTTCGAAGATATGCGGGTCCCGCATGAAAATATTTTAGGCGAAGAGGGGGGTGGTTTTGCTATTGCCAATGACCGCTTATCCCGTCAGCGCATACCATATGCGGCTGCTTGTGTATCTGTTGCGATTGCTGCCCACGAACGTGCGATTGAATATGCGAAAATTCGAGAAACCTTTGGTGCAACATTAGCTTCGCGACAGGGCATCCAGTGGATGTTGGTCGAGAATGAGATTGATATCCGTCAGGCCCGATTAATGTGTCTTGAGGCAGCTGCTAAGGCCGACGCCGGAGTGCCATTTCGAACTGAGGCGGCAATTGCGAAGTATGTAGCAGCAGAGAGTTCCTTCCGTGTTGTTGATCGGTCTATGCAAATTCATGGTGGTCTTGGCGTTGCAAAAGACCTCCCATTTGAACGCTGGTTCCGGGAAATGCGAATTAGACGCATTGGTGAAGGACCTAGTGAAGTTCAAAAACACGTAATTGCTCGTGACATACTAGGGGCTGGTCTCCGATGATTGATGCGCCGTTCGATGATGAGGGAACCTGGCCACTCAAAGGAGTGAAAGTGCTTGATATGGGCCAGGTTTATAACGGGCCTTATGCAGGAATGCTGATGGCACAAGCAGGAGCCGATGTTGTAAAGGTTGAGCCATTAGAAGGAGAGGCGCTTAGGTCTCGCGGTGGCGGTAAAACACCGTTGGCTCATGTGATGCTTAATGCTGGGAAGCGAGGCGTGGCTATCAATTTAAAGTCTGATAAAGGACGCGCGGTATTCCTAGATCTCGTTAAAAAATCTGATGTGCTTTTAGAAAATTTTGCACCAGGTGCCATGGAGCGTTTAGGACTGGGATCCACAACCCTGCTCCAGCACAACCCGCGCCTAATTTATGGCTCTTCAACCGGGTACGGAGCCTGGGGGCCAGACATGAATAACTTAGCCATGGATCTTACCATCCAGGCATACTCGGGAATTATGAGTATAAATGGCCCCTGTGACGGTCCCCCACTTAAGGCAGGGCTTGCAGTTGTTGATTTTCTCGGTGGGGTACATCTTTACAGTGCCTTGGTAACAGCACTTTATGAGCGCTCCATTTCTGGAAAGGGACGAGTTGTAGAGGTTGCAATGCAGGAAACTGCACTTACAGCGCTAGCCACTTCTTTTACAGCTATGCAAATGGCTGGAGGGTCTCAACCGCCTCGGCGTGGCAATAATCATCCCGCAGGAACTGGGGCGCCATATAATGTGTACCCCTGTGCCGATGGTCATGTCGCTATTATTGTAGTGCGTGACAGTCATTGGCAATCTCTCGTTAAAGCAGCTGGTCTTCCCGAACTTGCGGATGATCCACGTTTCCAGCTTGGGCCAGATAGAGCGCAACGCGAAGCAGAGGTGGATTCTATTATTGGATCATGGACATCGAAATTATCGAAATACGAAGTTGCTCGTATATGTAAAGAGCAGCGAGTGCCTGCAGCACCCGTACGTGAAATGCCAGAGGTTGTTAAGGATGGGCCTTTGCATGAGCGTGGAGCTCTTTTTGATATTACTGACGATGAATTAGGAGATGCTACGGTTCCTGGTTCACCACTTCGTTTTCACGGTTCGCCTCGTCCTACATGGCGTCCTAATCCAAAAATTGGTGAGCATACCGAGGAAATACTTAGCGATTGGTTGGGCCTATCACGTGATGAGGCAATGGCCCTGAAAGCTTCGGGTTCCATAGCTTAATTAGAAAAATTTTGACTGGGATGGCCAGGTTTCGAATACCGCTTAGCGTTCCATAAATGAAATTAGGCGATAAAATCCAACATTTAGATCTTTTTCAGAGCTTAGACCTGCAAAAATTGATGGGCGTAAATGACTAGCTGCAATTTGGCGTAGGGTTTCCTCATCAAGTGCCTCAATAACCATAATATGTTGTCCGGTGACACTCGCGTCTCCAGTTGCCTCGGCGTCAGCACGCCAGAGATAACCAGTTACTGCAAGAGGAACATCTATCGAAGTATTTAAAATTTCTGTCAGCAAAGTGGTCAATTTTTCTCCACCTTTTGCGCGCAGTACCAGGGCATTGGCTCCGTGCCCTCTGCCAACTCGACAGATTAACGGGCCGCAAAATCGCCCAAAGTCGCGAAATTGTGCCATTACCTTTTTTGACCAATTACTCTGGTCTGCCAAAATCGCTTTGTAGGTTGGCGTTGTGAGAGAATCTATGTTCTCGGTTTCGTAGTACGCAAAGTATTTCGGGGATGCATCAACTGCCATAAAACGAAATGCAGATTTAAACCCTGGCAAATCTACGCGTTCTGCCACGTGTTCATTCGTATACCAATCATTGAACTCAGCTTCTATTTCAACTGGAATATTCATTTGTGTTATCAGAACAGCGTTAGTCATATTTGATTTCCCCAGTTTAAATATCCATATGCCCAGGATTGTTGTGCTATCACACTATAGTTCATGATGAAGGATTGGCACTAATGGGCGCAACTGCTCTCATATCAGAAAAACTTGGTGACCTGTCTGGCATGGATGACCTGGGCGGCGAAGCCCGAAAGGAAGTTCTAGCTTTAGCGAAAAAACTTAGCCATTGCAGCTAAGGAGCTAGAACAAATATTTGTTGCAGGAGAACCAGCACTAAAAGTAATGGGTGAGCGTTCGGCTGCAATGGACGCTGTAATCACCGCCTTACTTGACCATGCTAACAGACGTGTTTTTCCTGCCGCTAATCCAACTACGGGGGAGCGTTTTGCTGTGATTGCTGTGGGCGGTTACGGCCGTGGTTTGCTAGCCCCCTTCTCCGATATCGATCTTCTGTTCCTTACCCCTTACAAGAGAGCATCCCGGGTTGAGCAAATGGTAGAGCATATGCTCTACCTGTTATGGGACCTTGGTCTAAAAGTTGGTCATGCAACTCGCAGTGTGGACGAGTGCGTTCGTTTGGCTAAGTCAGATATGACAATTCGAACTTCTCTTCTTGAAGCACGCGCGTTATGGGGTGAAGTTTCTCTTGTCGATGATTTTAAGACGGCATTTTGGAATGATGTTGCTGCAGATGATGCACATTTTATGGCAGCTAAACTTGAGGAGCGGGAAGAACGCCATATCAGTTTTGGAGATTCACGCTACCTACTCGAACCCAATGTTAAAGAAGGCAAGGGAGGTCTCCGAGATCTGCATGCACTCTATTGGATTGCTAAGCATCATTATCAGGTAGAGACGATTGATGATCTTGTAAGGCTTGAAGTTTTCACTCCTGGTGAACGCAGAAGATTTAGAAAAGCTGGAGAATTTTTATCGTCAGTTCGTTGTCATCTTCATCACTGGGCAGGCCGTGCTGAAGAGCGATTGACGTTTGATGCGCAAGTCGAAATAGCAAAACGTATGGGCTATGCAGATAGTCCAAACATGCGTGGCGTTGAGCGTTTTATGAAATATTATTACCTGCCCGCTAAAACTGTCGGGGACCTAACCAGAATCATATGTTCCGGATTAGAGGCAACCAACCATAGACCAGCCCGTTTTTCTATTTCCCACCTTTGGCGTCAAAACAGAGATATTGAAGGGTTTGAATTGGTTGGCGGTCGTTTGGCAGCGAAGACGGAGGCATCCTTCCGTGAAAACCCAATTCAGATACTTCAGATATTTGAGGCTGGTGAGCGGCTTGGTCTAGATATTCATCCATCCGCTTTACGTTTAGTCCGACGTGATTTGAAAAAGGTAGACCTAGTACGAGACGACCCTGAAGCAAATCGCCTTTTTATGGCGATGCTTACATCAGAAAAATCGCCGTCACGTGTTTTAGCTCGTCTAAACGAGGCGGCCGTACTTGGTCGGTTTGTGCCTGATTTCGGACGTGTCGTAGCGCAAATGCAATACGATATGTATCACACTTACACAGTTGATGAGCACACGATACGTGCGATCGGCATTTTAAGAGACCTTGAGGTCGGTTTACTTAAAGATCAGGCGCCGGTTGCTAGTTCTGTTATAGGCCAAACAGAGTCACGCCGAGCTCTTTATGTTGCTCTTTTCTGTCATGACATTGCAAAGGGGCGAGGGGGCGATCACTCAATTTTGGGGGCACAGGTTGTAGATTATCTTGGTCCTCGTCTTGGCCTTAACGAGAGTGAGACTGAAACAGCCTCTTGGCTTGTACGTAATCATCTTGTCATGAGCCATATAGCCTTCAAACGAGATCCGAGTGACCCACAAACAGTCAAAGATTTTGTAGATGTGGTTCAATCTTTAGTACGGCTCCGCCTTCTTCTAATTTTGACAGTCTGTGAAATTCGCGCCGTATGGCCCAATACATGGACTGAATGGAAGGCCTCACTGCTTAGAGAGCTTTTCTTCAGGGCTCAGGAAGCAATTGCAGGAGGAGATGAGGCGTTTAGTGTTGCTAGCCGAATTGAAATTGCAAAAGAAGAGACCGCCCTAGGCTTTAAAGATTGGGACCCTGACATTACTGCTGAAATAATGCATTTACTGCCTGCTGCCTTTTGGCTTTCTGCCTCGCCGGACGAATTGGGCAGGCGAATTAGAGTTTATGAAGAAGCTCGAAAGTTAGACCCACCCTTAATGATAGAAGTTAGGCCGTTTCCTGAGGGAGATGCTACTGAGGTAATCGTTGCAACTCCCGATCATCCCGGCTTATTTGCTAGAATTGCAGGTGGTTTAGCATTGGCCGGAGTTGATATCGTTCAATCACATGCGGCGACGTTGGCCGATGGCTTTGTCTTGGATGTTTTTGTCGTTGAGAGCGATCCAGAAGGAGATGGGGTTAGCCGTAGAGATAAGCGCATTCGTGAATGCGTGAAAGCTGCTTTGTCTGGAGAGGTTAATTTGTCAAAGGAGCTTTCAAAGGCGCCGCCTTGGAAGCGCCGATCAGAAGTATTTTTAGTCCCTCCACAGGTGGTAATTGATAATAAGGCAAGCCGCACGCACACAGTGATTGAAGTAGTTGGGCGCAATCGGACAGGATTTTTAAATAAAATAGCTTGGACGTTGACCCAGCAGGGACTTCAAATTGGTCAATCACGCATCAATACATATGGTGAGCGTGCGGTCGATGTTTTCTATGTGAAAGATGTGTTTGGGCTCAAAATGGAGCAGGAGGGCAAAATTAATGCCGTTCGGAAAGCTTTGCTTCAAGCTTTAGATGAATTGGCCGAAAATTAAGCCATAAGAAATTAAGAAAACCTCAATTAACAATTTTTACTTTTATGTATTTTCATAGGAATAGAAATGGGTGACATCACTTTAAAAACCATGTTTGGGGATTTCCCTGTCAGTGAAGCTTTTAAACGTGGGGACTTTGCCTCTCCGGGTTTAACTCTGGACATGACTGATGTTCCAGAAGCCCATAAGTTATTCAAACCTGTTGTTCGTGAAATGGCTTTTGACGTTGCTGAACTTTCGGTGATGACATTTTTAATTGCAAAATCTAGGGGTGTACCTCTAACCCTTCTACCAGCGGTTTTACTGGCACGTTTTCAACATCCCTACATAGTTTATAACGCTAAAAGAGGCGTGCTTCAGCCAAAAGACCTTGAGGGTCTTCGAGTGGGAATTAGATCAATCACTGTCACAACAGTGACATGGATTAGAGGCATGTTAATTAATGATTTTGGAGTAGACTTGTCGAAAATTAATTGGGTAACCTTTGAAGATGCCCATGTTGCCGGGGTTGAAGACCCACGAGGCGTACATCGTGCCGGCCCAGAAAAATCAATTGATCAAATGTTAATAGAGGGTGAGTTGGATGCTGCCATTCTTGGTGCGCCAGTGAACCACCCAGATGTCAAAACCCTTTTTTCAGATCCAAGCCTTGCTGCTGCAGAGTGGCATAATAAGCATAATGCCATTCAGCTAAATCATATGGTTGTTGCAAAAAATGAAGTGCTTACGAAACATCCTGATGCAATCAGTGATGTTTATCGTCAGTTAAAAGCCAGTAAAGCTGCCGCTGGGTTACCAAAAAATGGTGAAATAGATCTTAATCCGTTTGGTTTTGAAGTTAACCGACATAATTTAGATTTAGCGATTGATTGTGTTTACGCACAGGGCTTGATAGATCGCCGATATAGTGTGGACGAACTTTTCGACGAAGTTACTAGGTCTTTATATTAGTCTTGGTCTACCTGATAACTTTTACTGTCCTTCTTGGAATAACCCCGCAATTTTTTCTTGTCCGAGCCGTTCCAGTCAAAAGAAATCCTCAGGGCTTTCATTATTGGTGCTGGACTTATGTTTATCGATGGCGGCGGGTAAACTGGATGCTAGGCCAACGAAAGGAGTAGCGAAATGGCGCGTATCGACATTCTGAAGGGCGATGCCGTGCCAGATAGCGCGCGCAAGACCTATGAGGAAGCAACGGGCTATGGACCCTTTGCGAGCCTGGCCGGCGCCATGGCGCAACGGCCACCAATTATCAACCACGTCTTTGGCCTACTTGGTGACCTCCGTGACGAAGGCGTGCTCGACCGGCGCTCCCTAGAGCTGGCCCTGGTTGCGGTCTCACGCCTGAATGCCTGCGATTACTGTGTCGCCCACCATAGCCCCATGCTAAATGTCGCCGGCGTATCTGCGGACGCTATCGAGAACATCTTGGACTACGAGACCGTTGATGAGTTCGACGAGAAGGACCGGTTGGTGATCGAGTTTGCCAAGGCGGTCACGATTGACGCCAACCGTGTGCGGGATGGCATCTTCGACCGCTTGCGCGCCCATTTTAGCGAGCCAGAGATTGTAGAGCTTACCTGGCGGATAGCCCTCTGCGGGGCTTTCAACCGCTTCAACGACGTCCTCCAGCTTGACATCGAGGAAGACGCCCAGGCGGCTATGGATAACGTAGCATGAGGCCTCCCCATCCCGGGCTTAACCTTGGGCCTTAAGGGCGCTCCGGCCCTTGCGCTATTTTTCAAAGAGCCTTCTCAACAATAGGGATCAGTTTATCTGCTCTGTCTGGCTTTTGTATGCGTCTCTTCTTCTCCAAAAAAGTCCTCCGACCAGTATCACTTGAACACCCTTCAAGCCCAAGATCCGCATAGACAGCTCGGAACCACTCAACGATCGATCTTGTAAGTAGGCCATGCTTCTGTCTCTTGGTCAGAATTACTGGAACGTTCGGGCTACGGTCTTCTGAGATCATGTAAAGGTCGGCGAGAGCCAATCTAAGATCCAGATCCAACGGGATACGTCTGCTGGCATGAAAGCTCTTTCTGGCGACATCATCTGTAATCAGGATGTGATCTGAAATACCACCTTGAATCAATATGCAGTTTTGCCAACGAAGACTGGCTATCTCCGAAGCACTTAATCCAGCTTTGAATGAGAGAAGAATAATTACTTGGCTTCGAACAGGCTGACGGGTTTGCTCTGTGTATTGGAGCAACTTGGTAAATTCAGCTTCGGTAAGGGTGCGTGGATTTTTATCTGCAGACATTTTTGCTTCACCTCCTGATTGCGATGAAGACAGGGTCTCAGCAGTTCGCGACTTGTTTTTAGCAACACTGAGGCGTTATTTTGATCAGCAGTCATACTTTTGCCTAACTTGCGAAAGGTCTGTCGCCATGAAGCGCTTTGCCAGAAACGTTGCTATTTTTCTGTTGACGGTATTCTGGCCAATCCAGGGTTACTGTGAACAGGAGTTAACTCTCGACGTCAGTCATTATCTCTACGAAGAGGAAGTAAACGGTGCCTTCTTTATGAAGGATGAGGCTGCACCTGCATTTATCTCTATAGGACTTCGAGACTGGGAAGGGCAGCAGGGGCCCAACAGCGAATACGACTTCCTTTATACTGCCGAGGTAACCTATGGGGTAGTAGATTACTCAAGTGCGGGCACTGGCACGATGGAGAAGGACTACTACAAGGGGCGACTAGAGGGGCTCTTCACCTATAATTTAGGCCAAGTTAAGCCGTTTATCGGTCTCGGATATCGGGCTCTTTATGACGATAGTGGTGGAAAAACGACCTCTACTGGCCACGTGGGATACGATCGGCTTTCTCAGTATGTCTACATTCCTATCGGAGGCATATTTCAGTTGGGCTCTGGCTTTTCATTTAAAGGTCAGTTCAATTACTTAGCATACGGGCAGCAAACATCTTACTTCTCTACCTTCTCACCCCTGTGTTCTGACTTAGAGAATGAGCAAACTGGTGGATTTGGGTTCGACGCGGCTGCTAATTTTAAGATTACGGATAGAACATCCATTTATGCTTTTTACAGGTATTGGGACATAGACGATTCCAACCCAAATACATTTGTCTGTGGCAATTTCGTTGGCGTTGGACTTGAGCCACAGAACGTAACTAACGAGGCTGGTATCGGAGTAGCTTTCAAATTCTAAGCCTCGAATTTGCCCAAGTAATGCCCTCTTTGACCCCTATGATTTACCGGTTGTCAGAAGAATTAGTTTTAACCAGGCGGTATTCGAATCTTGCCCACTTGGCTCTCGGCTTTCGATCTTCCAAATGATACCCAGCCAATCGGGTGCCCGCTAAAGATCGCAGCCGTTTTGTCAGAGCATTTTTCCCTCGGCTATTTGGATCGAGCACTACTGTGACAGTCAAAGGCTTACATATTCTGACTAATTTTTAAATTTTCTATAAACTCATTCATTAGCTCTGAAGGACCATTTGCCAGCTCAGCTAAAAAATTAATTCTTTCACTTGCAATATCTGATTGGTTCATGGACCAATTGGCCATTTCGACCAATATGGGCAATAAACTCAAACCCCGCTCAGTCAGGCTATATATTTTTCTCTGTGAGTGACTCTTGTCATCCCTAGCGATGATAATTCCGATATCATGAAGTCGCCTGAGGCGGTTGGCGAGAGTTGGTCGAGCAATTTTTTCATTATTATGCTTCAAGATGCAACCAAACGTCCTTCTGTCAAAGAAGGCTATGTCTCTGATTATGACGACCGACCATTGATCGGAGAGTACCTCCGCAGCCACAGCTATTGGACAAGTAACATCTCCTCTGAGGAAAGTGCTTTTTCTTATATAGCCATCCATTGCTGCTCCTTCGCGCAGTGTGCCTTGCAAATTCAAAACTATATAAAATTTTTAACCGGTTTTGAATTAAAAACTGAAATTCACTGTCCTGTAACGCAAGCTCCTTAATCTTTCTCATCAACAAAAGAAATCTTTGAGGGATATCTGATCATGCTCTTTAAATTAGCTTGGACGCACTCACCAGAAGCAAGAGATAAAACTATAAAGCAGTTTATGGAAACTGGAGGAATGCCTCCGGAAAACGTAAAATTATTATCGCGCTATCATAATCTTGATGGGACTGGTGGTTTTGCAATTTTAGAGAGCACAGACTCCGCCGCTCTTGCAGACTATGCGCTGGATTGGAACGGCCTCATAGAAATCGTTATTACGCCTATCATGGATGATGAAACGATAGGGGGTGTTCTCGGTAAAAAATTTGGCTGAGGATGGGATAACTTTTTATGGCGAAATACACGAATGTGGTCAGATTTAGAGTGAAGCAAGGCAAGCAAGCAGAATTTGAATCCTGTTCAGTAAAGTTGATGAATGGGATGGCCAGATACTTCATATTTTGGCGCGCTGTGGTGAAGAGAGCTATGTGGGCTATGGCCTCTGGAAAAGCGAAGAGTTTATGAGAAAAGCGATGCCTCAGATGATTGCTTTCCTCGATAGCGCACGTCATTTGCTTGAGGAGTTATCACCCGAGCTTGGTGTTACAGATCCTGTGTCTGGAACCGTTGTATTCGAAAAATAGAAAGAAAACAGAAATGAAAAATTATATGGTAACCCATACATTGAAGTCAGATGAAGCAATGGATGCTTATTACCAGGCTCTAGAAACAATGAGTGAGGACGACATTCGTGGAGCGATGAAGAACGAGAGAGCCTCATTCCAAATGCAGTGGAATGCCGGAAAGGCAGACAAAGTTCTTTTCTGTTGGTGGAAGGCAGAGAGTCCAGAGGCAATAGTCGAGACACTGGGTGATATGGCGCAATTATTCGACAACGACATCCGTGAAATGCCAAACGTCTTTGACTTTACAGACTGAATTTGGCCAACCGCTGATCTAGAACAAAAGGGGGAGCGGATGGTTTCCTCCCTACCCCGTCGGGGCTCACTACCATTTTAGCACTAGTGGTGATGGAGAGCGGCTAGTTTCTGGTTACCTGTTACCCGTTTGATGCAATCGAGGTAGGTGGGCCGTTGAGGTTTATAGTTATGGGTAAATTATCAAGAAACCTCTCTTTTAGACCAATGATTAGGTTTAATTTGTCTTCTACTCATCAACAAACCTGACCCAGTCCTCAAGAGGAGCTCTTTCGGTTACCAAAGAATTTGCTACCTCTGATTTGTCCTCGTAGCCGAGAGCCATGCCGCAAACAATAACTTGGCTTTCTGGGATGCCACAAGTAGCTCGTATGATTTTATGGTAGTCACCCCATGCTGCTTGGGGGCATGTGTCTAGACCTTCTATTCTGGCAGCAGTCATCACATTTTGCAGCATCATGCCGTAGTCAAGCCAACTGCCAATTTCCAACTCACGCTCTATTGTAAAAATAATGCCAACTGGAGCCCCAAAAAACGTAAAATTTTTATCATGTTGTATTTTCATTTTTTCCATATCGCCTTTGGCGATGCCGACTAGGCCATAAAGGTCCCATCCAACCTTGCGACGTCGAGCAAGATAGGGTTCCGGAAATTTGTCAGGATAAAATTTAGTTTCCGATATATGTTCTTCATTAGCATTCCTAGCAGCCAACACTGAGTCTGTGAGACGTTTTAGTGCAGAGCCAGTTAATACTGTTGCTAGCCACGGCTGAGTATTGGTGCCTGATGGTGCCCTAGCTGATACATCTAGGATACGTTTTATGCAGTCCATCGATATAGATTGCTGAGTGAAGCCACGTACGGAACGGCGTGAGGTAATTGCATCAAAGGCACTCATTTTTCTTAAAACTCCAAACTTAAATTTTTTCTGGAAGTGATTTTAATAAGGCTTGGCCAGTGCAGATCATATCCGCACTAGTATTTCTATACCGGTGGATTGCCTCCAGGATAAGGTTTTGTGTCTCATTAGACGGTTGGACTAAATTTTCTGGCGGTTTGGGAAGACTTGTAAAAAGTTGGCGGCCAGCAGCTACAATAGCGTTAATGGCCCGTTTTTCTGCTTCGATAACATCAGGTTTTGTGCGTCTTTTTGGAATGACTGTTGAAAGGTAGGACGCGAATTTTGGCCATCTTGCATAGTGACGGTAGAGCGCTGGAAGGAAGGGTTGGCCTGCAATAGGTACCATTAGTTCATCTACCTCGCTGCGGAGCTTCGAAGATAGTTGATCCATCATCGGTAATTCGGGCATCCCAGGTAACAGCTCTGGGTGGCTGCTCATACTTTCCTCTAACCCATTTCCAGAAGGAAGAATTTTGTCTTTTACAATTGGTTCCAGAAGAGCTCCAGTAATCACTTTTACCGGGGAAACTCTGGCAAAGTTTTCTGCAATATTCCGAATTTCTCGCAAGCTATCAGTGTTTATCTCCAACTCGCTTAGAAAAGAGGATGTAAGCTCGGAAAAAACTGGTGGAGCTGCGTCAGAAGCGGCTTTCCAGGCGGCGGATGGAGCGGCACCTGAGATCATTGCGGGTCTTATAATTGTCCAACCAAACTGAAGAACACCAGGAAGTGTCGCTAGGTAACGCTGCAAGGTTGACACGTAGGGCACGCCAGAGCAAAGCCGAATTTCCGCATATATCTCTTCTATTTCTCCAGAAGCATCGGCTTCAAAAAGTTCATGAAGATAACTCATGTATAATTCCATGAAGATTTTTTTTTAAAATAATAACATGACACCCCTTTACGCCATTAACGACCTGAGAGACCCTTAAATCTCCGCAAATACTCAAAAGTGCATAGACGTCTTCTGGTGAGAGATCACTTCGACAAGTCGCAAGCTTAATCATTTCTCTCAAGGCTTGCTTTGCAGCTTGATCCAGATCAGGGTCTAGACCGAGGGTAATGTAATGACTGTCTGTTTCTGCATAAGGCAAAGCAATTTTTTGGTCTTTGTGTAGATGAAACTCAAATGTCCCGGTCAGTGCTGTTTCTATTGCAGTTACGTTTACTTCCCCGTCGCCTTGTAGGGCATGCCCGTCACCTGCAGAAAAGTTTGCGCCATCAACAAAAACGGGAAAGAAAATTCGAGCGCCTACCCCTAATTCTTTGCAATCTAGGTTTCCACCAAATGCTCTAGGTTCAATAGATCTAACCATTCCCCAGTTTTCAGGCGGTGCAGTACCCATGACGCCAAAGAATGGATTTAAGGGCAATTCAACTCCCCATGGTAATCGGCCTAGCATTCGGTCTTGATTCAGTGCGATATGGATTAATTTGTATTCATCAAAGTCTTCATAAAGAGCACCAGAGAGAGGCCTGATATAATTCCAGCCCCAGTCAGATCCAAGCTTAATGTCCTTCACCCGCACTTCTAAAACATCACCCACTTCTGCCCCAGCAACCTGAATTGGCCCAGTCAAAATATGGCCACCTTTAAATGGTGGCTCGAGATTTTGGTGAATGTCACTATAAGCTGGGGGTACATAAAATCCGGTTTTAGGAACTACTGTGGGCCCGCCTGAGATAGCTTCAATCACCACAGTATCTCCAGGAGAGATTTGTAATACAGGCGCAATATCAGCTGAAAAATTACCCCAGTGGCAAGTTTTGGCGCTGGCCGAAAGTAGGTGCGTTTTAGTCATATTTTTTTATGCCATTAGAAATGTTGCAGCTTTGATTAATCTTTGAGTCGAGTTTGGTGTAGACGTCTGTGTCTATCATAACAATGAAATTTTCTCTTAGGTAACAGGCACTATTCAGGCTTCCATTTCAGATGACGTTTTGAATTGTAATTAGCAATTTCCCCTAATTTTTTAGTTAGATCGGTCATAAGTTTCTTAAAATTAACTTAATTCGTCCGAGATTTTTTGAGCCAAAGTGAAGTTTCCAACGCGCCATTAGGGGCAGGTGGAAGATCAGAAAAAAGATCTTCAATAGTGTTTTTCATATGCATGCGGGCAAATTGGTTTGCAGCAATTATTTGATAACTCCCCCCTGCGAGCATAGTCCCTAAGGCGTTCTGTTCGTTATAGCCTCGCCAGTCCCAGTGAGAGGGGTAGGGTGAAGGCAGAAAGATGTCATGGATATGGATGAATACACCCACTGGTAAGATGGGCAGTACTCGGTTGAAGAGAATGTCTACGTCTGAACCAGGCATAAGGATATGGCTGGAGTCTATGAAAAGGATGTCGCCTTTCTTCAGTTTTTTAAAAATATCTAAAGGCGTTGACTGCACACTTTCTAGCCTAATTTCTACGCGGTCCGTCAACGCGCTGATATCGGCTCTTGGTGCTGGATCGATGGCAATGATCTTGCCTTCTATTTCTCCATCAACCAGCGCTTGTGCAGTAAACCTTGTTGAATGACCACTGCCTATTTCCACAATTAGATTTGGCTGTTGTGTTCTTACCAAGCCATACAGCACAGCTGCATCAAGTCCTGGAAACCAATCTTGGTTAAATCGAGGAAAAGGAGGGGGGCTATTTCCTAAAAATCTGCGCCAGGTCTCACTGAACTGTGCGACTTTTTCTAAGGTGAGGGTTATCTCAGTTTGTGCCGCCAGGAAAATATCTGCAGGGTAATTTATGTCTGGTGAAGGTGATGTATTGATATAGCGATAGGGTATAAACCATCCGCGTCTTAGCAATACCTAGTGCGTGCTCTAATTGAAATCGCTTGAAGCGAAAGTGTCTGCGGAACTCCAGTTTCAAAGGGTCAATGTCTCGCCTTCAAGAGCAGCAATAGTTCCAGGGCGGCGCTTGGATGCTTCAGAAACAATTTTGTCCATTTCCTCATCCGTTCGAGATGGGTCGTGGTGGAATAAGACTAGCTGTTTTGCGCTTGCCATATTGGCCAACTTTATTCCTTCCTCCCAAGTGGAATGGCCCCAGTCTGGTCGAAATGGTCCTTAAATTCCTTCTTCAGTGAACATTGCATCATAAATTACAATGTCAGCATCGTGCATTAATTTCAGAGCGTTGCTATTAGGATCGCCTGGTACGTGAGCCGTATCTGTAACCACTGCGATAGATTTGCCTGCAAATTCAATTCTATATCCAGTAGCCCTGCCAGGATGATCTAGCGGTGCTGTTTTGACCGTTATTTCTGGCGTTAGAGAAATTGTTGAATTTTCGTCGAAGTCGATGAACGACACCTTTGCTTGAAAGACAACTGGTGGAACGGGGAAAAGTGGATCTGACATTAGGTGGCGGCATGCACCTTCTAAAGACCGCTCCGGAAGCAAATGCCCCGCCCAAAAACGAATTGTATTTTGTGGATTATAAGCAGGAGCGAAAAACGGCAGGCCGACAAGATGATCCATGTGGGTGTGAGTAAACAGTAGGTCAAGGTTTTTGCCTTTACCTTCCTGAGCTAACTTCACTCCTAATCGCCGGATGCCGGTCCCGGCGTCAATTATAACCGTATGATCGTCACACTGTATTTCGATACACGGTGTATTACCGCCATAGCGTTGTGTGCTGGGGCCCGGAGAGGCAATACTACCTCGCACCCCCCAAAAGGTCACAGAAATTTGCGGACTCAAGACTTACTCCACTTACGATCCAAGAGTCATCGTATACTTGCAGTTTCAAAACACTCATCGGGGACTGTATAGATTGCACAATCTATGACAAGACACGGAATTCTCTGCAAATAACTCTCCGCCTTCATAACAAAGTTTCTATTTGTTAAAAAAATTGGGAAGATTGTGACTCCACATACTTCCAATCACAGGGCAATATTTAAAGCCCAGTAATGAATTTGGAGCGGCTTGGTGATGGCTGCACCTACAGAGAGTTTCTCGAGAAATTTTTGGTCTCATACTGCTGAGGCTCCGCCCGATACCCCCTCTTTATTAGGGGCGCATCGTTCTGATGTGACTGTAATTGGAGGTGGTTACACAGGTCTATCGACGGCTCTACATTTAGCAAAGAATGGCGTTAATGTTCGTGTGCTGGAGGCTGAACAAGTGGGTTTTGGCGCATCTGGCCGTAATAACGGACAGGTTATTCCGGCATATTCACGGCATAATCCGGATGATATCGAGCGAATATTGGGCAAAGATGCTGGCAGGAGTTTGAATGACTGGGTTGCGTCCTCAGCTGATTTAGTTTTCGACCTCATTCGACAGTATGATATCCATTGCGAGGCAGCACAGAACGGATGGCTGCAGCCAGCTCACAGACAAAGTAGAATGAAGGGAGTTAAAAAAAAGCAAGCTTCTTGGGAGGCAATAGGTCAACCAACACGTTTATTAACTGGCGAAGAGACTGTTCAACTCACTGGCTCACCAATTTATTGTCATGGGGGCAGGGTTCATGAACGTGGCGGTCATATCCAGCCTCTTGGCTATGCTCGCGGTTTAGCTCGTGCAGCAATAGCTGAGGGTGCAAAAGTTCATGGGGCTTCGCCTGCTATCTCTGTTAATAGAATTGAGGGATATTGGCGAGTTGAGACCGGTGCGGGTCACATAGATAGCGATAATCTCGTGTTCGCCACCAATGGTTATACGGAAGCGCTCTGGCCTAAATTGCGGCAAACTATTGTGCCTTTCCGAACATTTCATGCGGCCACTTCACCTATTACGGATAATATTGCTAGAAGTATTTTGCCGGAAAACCACGGCTTTTCAGATACCAGACAAGCGTTATGGGCTTTTCGGAAGGATTTTGGGAATCGACTTATAACAACAGCAGCACCCATCGTGCCGTTAGGAGCAGAGGGCAAAATTAATGCTTCAACTAAGACGCGGCTATTAAAAGTATTTCCTCAAATCGGTGATATAGAAATCGAGTATATTTGGCAGGGATGGATTGCGATGACGCCGGAGCGCCTCCCTCGTTTGCACGAGCTGGCACGCGGCGTTTTCGCGGGAATGGGTTATTCTGGTCGCGGTATTGCCATGGCAACAGCTATGGGGAAATCTATTGCTGAAAGAATATCTGGAGCTCCATTAGATGCGATAGGGCCATTACCAGTTCCAATTAAGGTTTTACCAATGCATGACGTCATTTCTCCGTTAAGTAGAGCTATGATCGGAATGTATCGATGGAAGGATAATCGAGATTAATATGAAAAAGTTGTTGCAGAACTCTCTCGGTAAAACTGGTCTCAAAATCCCAGAGTTGATCCTTGGTGGAGGCTTTGTAGGAGGGGTAATGATCCACTCTGATAAAGCCACGCAAGAACAGGCCATCCATCGTTGCCTTGAGGTTGGGTCTGACTGGATTGATACAGCTCAAATGTATGGTGGCGGAGAGTCCGAAACCAATATTGGAGAAGTGTTGGCGGGAATGCCTGCAGCACATCGACCTCGTGTTTCAACTAAAATTGCTCTTTCTCCTGAGGATTTGCATGATGTGAATAGCTCTGTTCGACGTGCGGTTGAAGCTAGCTTGAAAAGATTAAAATTGGATAAAGTTGAGGTCTACCAGCTTCACAATCGTATTGGTGGTGGAGACAGTAACTGGCTATCAACCTACGATATTCTCAAACCAGGCGGTGTTGCAGATGCTTTTCAATATATTAAGGAAGCCGGTCTCGCAGATCACGTGGGTATAACAGCTCTCGGTGAGCCAAATTCTGTTCGGGATGTGATTGCAAGTGAAAGGTTTGAAACTGCACAAGTTTATTACAACCTGCTGAATCCTTCCGCGGGTAAAAACGTTTCTCCAAATTTTGGAACAACTGATTTTCGGGGGATCCTTGGTGCTTGTTATGCACATGGACTGGGTGTCTTTGGGATACGAATCTTAGCTGCAGGAGTGCTGGCAACCAATGAACGTCATGGGCGTGAAATACCCATAACTGAAAATTCTGATCCTGACGCAGAAACGGCAAGAGCAGATGCAGCATGGCAAGTGCTTGGCAAACGAGATGAGGACCATGCTGCAACCGCAATTCGATATGCTTTAGCAGAACAAAAGATCTCAACCTCAATTTTTGGGGCAGCCAGTCTTCAACATATTGATGTTGCCTTGTCCGCTGCATTTGATGGGCCTTTGGAAGCTGAAGCCATCAATAAAATAGACAGTTTGCTTTAGGAGTAATTTATGTCCCGACCTGCATACCAGCCAATTGAGCATCATAATCGGTTTTCATACTCAAATATCCTAGAAAGGCCGCGTTATGACTGGCCAAACGGCACGCGACTAGCCGTTTTTACAGCTCTTAACATGGAAGTTTTTAGGTTTGGAAAAGGCAAAGGTGCTGGGATTGCCCCTCCTGAGCAAGCAAATAGTGAGAGTGTTTTTTCGTGGCGCGAATATGGAAACCGGGTTGGTTTTTGGCGACTAATGGAAATGTTCGACGATTTTAATGTTCCATTACAGGCTCAATTTAATACTGCTCTGTACGATCATGCGCCAGATATTGCAGCTAAGTTTAGATCGCGACGTGATGAGTTTCTCGGCCATGGACACACAAATTCGGATGAACAAGGTAAGTGGTCAGAAGCTGAAGAAAAAGCTCTGATTGAAAGTTGTCGAGACCGTATCAGTGAAGAGGAGGGGAACCCTCCGACTGGTTGGATGAGTCCTTGGCTTTCCAATTCCTCGGTGACGCCGGATTTATTGCAAGAAGCAGGTTACAAGTATTTTATGGACTGGACGACTGACGATCAACCAATCTGGTTTAAAACGCGGTCTGGGGAGCGCATTTTATCGATGCCATATCCAGTAGAGTGCAACGATAATCGTGCTCTGGTTTTCTTTCGATACACGAGTCAAGAATTTGCAGACATGTTGATCGATCAGTTCGACGAAATGTTGCGACAGGCAGAAAATGGGACGCCAGTTGTTTGTCCTATCTCTCTCCATCCTTTTAGCGTTGGTCGTCCATATCGAATGCCTGCTATGCGACGGGTTTACGAGCATATTTTAAAACACCAGGATAAGATTTGGATGACTACACCTGGAGAAATTTGCAAGCATATAGAAAGCTTGCCGTTGGGAACTGTACCTGGTGACGCTTAATTATTGATATTGGAGACAAAGGGCATGGGGTTATTAGACGGACATTTAGCACTTGTGACTGGTGGCGGTTCCGGTATTGGTCGAGGGATAGCGCAAGGTTATTCGAGAGAGGGTGCTAAAGTAATTGTAGCTGATATCAATGTTGCAGGTGCAGAAGAAACGGCCCGCCTTGTGGAGGATGCCGGGGGAAGCATGGGCAATAGAACTCGATGTAGCCAACATGCAGGCTGTCCAATCTGTTGCTCGAAAGGTGGAAGCGGATATTGGGCCAATTTCTGTGTTGGTAAACAACGCTGGTATTGTGAGGCGGGCTACTATCGATAGCACTACTGCTATAGATGACTGGAATGATACTGTTGCAATCAATATTTCTGGTCTTTTTAACTGCGTGCACAGCTTTCAAGATCAGTTGAAATCAACAAAAGGCCGGGTGATAAATTTGGGTTCGATTCAGAGTTTTGTGCATACGGCTAATTCGGTTGCTTACACGACATCAAAAGGTGCAGTAAAAAATTTCACTATTGGTATGGCAGCAGAACTTGCTCCCTTTGGAGTAAGAGTTAATGCAATTGGCCCAGGTCTGATCTTCACGCCTCTGAATGAGAAAGGGATCCAACAAAATCCCGAAATGTTAGAGCGTTTTATGCGGCATATCCCTATGGGGCGGCCTGGTACACCTGATGATATTGTTGGTCCAGCAATTTTTTTGGCTAGCGATCTTTCCCAATATGTAACTGGTGTCCTAATTCCCAGTGATGGAGGCTACTTAACAGTCTGATCTCCAAATTAGCTATTGATATAGACTTTGACGCCGCTTCTATCTGCTTCGATGCTTTATGTCTGTTTCTCAAACTGACGGCAGATTAAGGCAACGGGCAGCAGCCCAATTGCTAGAATAATAAGAGACGGTAAGGCCGCCTCATATAATCGTTCATCTGCTGCAAGCCTATGTGCTTGAACCGCTAGGGTGTCCCAATTAAACGGCCTTAAAATTAAGGTTGCAGGCAACTCTTTCATTACATCCACGAAAACAATAAGGGCAGCGGTAAGAAGACTAGGCGCAAGAATTGGTATGTGAACACGCCAAAGAATAGAGATAGAGGAATGGCCAAGAGTGCTGGCCGCAGCGTCGATATTTTTACTAATGGTCACTTCGCCTGCCTCAAAAGCATTAATTGCAGCTGCAAGAAAGCGAGTCATATAGGCAAGTATAAGCAGTGTTATAGATCCGGTGAGCAGTAACCCAGTAGAAATATTAAACACAGATCGCATCCATGCATCTAAAAAGTTATCGATTGCAGCGAATGGGAATAAGAGACCAACAGCTATAACACCGCCAGGGACAGCATACCCAAGTCTCGTAATTGAGGAGATTGCACTCGTATAGGTGCTAGGATTCAACCGACGGCAGTATCCAATAATTGCCGCAGCCAGCACTGTCATACTGCTCGCGATCGCCGCCAGAGTGACTGAATTAACTATAAAGTCGAGATAGCGGGGTTGCAGAGAAACTTGAAAAGACGTTGCCGCCATTATCAAAAGGGGGATTGATGGACCTGCAAAGCCCAAAATAAATGGCACGAAACATAAGCACCATGCCACACAAGCTTTTTTGCCGCTCAACCTTGAAGAAGGGGGGATGTTGGAGGGTCCTAGTCTGTTATATGCAGCCTCGTTTGATCGTGTAATCCGTTCAAGAAAGATGAGAAGTAAAGAGAAGCAGAGAAGTCCTAATGCAAGCTGTGCCGCTCCCGCTCTGTCATCCATTGAAAACCAACTTGTATAAATTCCAGTTGCGAAGGTCTGCACTCCAAAATATGAGACCGTTCCGAAGTCAGCTATGGTTTCCATTACTACTAAAAGGACGCCTCCTGCGATTGCTGGACGGGTCATGGCAATGTAACAGTTAAGAATGCGGAAATTGGTCCCTTGCCGAGGGTGCGGGCAGTTTCAAATCCCCGCAAACCTTGTTGGATGAAAGCGGCTCTAGCAAGGAGGTAAACGTACGGATAAAGTACAAGCGTTAGCATCAGGGCAGCGCCACCTAAGGATCTAATTTCAGGGAACCAATATTCCTTTGGACCCAGAACAAAGGTGTCTCTTAAGAATGCTTGAACTACACCAGGATGATCAAACACGTGAGTATAGGCATAGGCAAGAATATAAGCAGGAAATGCAAGTGGCAGCACTAACGATAATTGAAAAAATCTGCGCCCTGGAAAGTCATAGGCAGTTACCAGCCAAGCTGCACCAACACCAATAAAGAATGCTCCTGCAGCTACTAGGACAGAAAGTTGAATAGTCGAGATTATATAGTCTGTGAGGACGGAGCTTACTAAGTGATTGAGGGTTGTCGTTTCTGCAGAAAACGCGGCAAATACAACCATTAGCATTGGAAGACAGCAAGCAATGCTAATAAAAGTTGCCAGTCCCGTAATCCACGCGCGCCAATTCATACTCGCTCGCGGAGTATGATCCTGTGTTGATTTGTGTGTGGCCGGATTGGCCATATGGTTAAGTCTCCAAACTTTTTAGAAACGTTAGAAGTCCGTCTTATTCAAAAAATTTTTGCCTTGAGTCATCAAATTTATGTCAAAAGGGGCTATTAATTCCTATATACAATGCGAATGAGAATAGTTATCATTTGTAAGTATTGGAAGAGCTTCCGTTCAGTTTTGGAGAAAAATATGCCGGTGGGTTATCCGCTTGTTGCCCGCATTGCTATCATTCTTGTCATGGTCGCGAGTAGCTTTCATACAGCTACCTCTGCGGAAGAGTTAAATCTTTACTCCTCTAGGCATTATGAGACTGACGATAGGCTGTTCACAGATTTTGAAAAACAGACAGGTATCCGAATAAATCGTATTGAAGGTAACGCAGATGAACTGATTGCCAGAATGCGGGCAGAGGGTCGCAATTCTCCCGCTGATATTTTGTTGGCAGTAGATACCTCTAGGCTTCAAAGAGCAAAGGTTGCTGGAGTGCTTCAGCAGATAAATAGTCAGGTTCTTGAAACCCGTATTCCTGGATACCTCCAAGATAACGAAAATTATTGGTTTGGCTTTTCTATGCGCGCACGAATAATTTTCTATGATAAGAAGGATATCAGTAATCCACCCCGGACATATTTAGAGCTCGCGGATAATCAATACAAAGGTCAGGTATGCAGTCGCTCAGCTACTAACTCGTATACTCAGACGCTACTGGCAGCCATCATTCAAAATCATGGAAAGAAAATAGCTAAGAAGTGGGCTGCAGGCGTCGTAGAAAATTTTGCTCGTGCACCGCAGGGTGGTAACACAGACCAATTGCGAGCATTAATTTCAGGAGAATGTGATATCTCCCTTTCCAATACTTATTACTTTGCTCGATCGCTTCGCATCTCAGTAAAAGGTTTATCTGGAAAGGGGCAGTCAGATATTGGCTGGGTATTTCCATCACAGGCTGCTGAAGGCGCCCATATGAACTTGTCAGGTGGAGGAGTGGCTGCTCATGCCCCAAATAAAGCTAATGCTGTGAAGTTTCTAGAATATCTTACAAGTGATAAGGCTCAAGAACATTTCTCTGCGGGTAATGATGAATATCCAGCCGTACCGGGCGTTTCAGTCAGTCCATCAGTTGCGGCGCTAGGCTTTTTTAAGCCTGACGACATAGACCTGTCGGAAGTGGCAAAAAATATACCTGCAGCGCAAGTCATATTTAATGAGGTAGGTTGGAAGTAGATTACTCCAACTCTGCGGTGGGCGATGGCCGCGACATCAAACTAGCAACTGCTTTATGAAGACTAAGCTTACCATTCAAGACATGACTGACCGCAGAGATTATTGGAGCATCAACTCCATGTTGTGCAGCTAAAGCTAAACCGGCCTGGGCTGTTTCCACTCCTTCAGAAACGCCACTTCGTTCTGATAAGATGTCATTGAGGGTTCGGCCTTTGCCGAGTTCTACTCCCAAAGAATAATTTCGAGATCTATAACTCGAACAGGTAAGCATAAGATCTCCTAGGCCTGCGAGCCCCATGAGCGTTTCGCGCTCTGCCCCCATGGCTGATGCTATTCGTGCGATTTCTGCCAGCCCTCGGGTAGTGATCGTTGCACGTGCGTTTTCACCGAGCCCTGCGCCTTCGACAGCACCGGCGGCGATAGCGATAACATTTTTTAAGGCACCACCAAGAGCCACTCCTTTTAGGTCTGCGGATGGATATAGCCGAAGGGATGGTGTTGCGAGTTGTTGTGCCAGCTGGACTGCGTCTGCGAGATTTTCTCCGGCAAGCGTTGCTGCTGCGGGCAAGCCGCTTGCAACTTCGATGGCAAAATTTGGCCCACTCAAAACAAAGATATTTGCTTTATGCAGAACTTCTTTAGCCATTTGGGGCATCAAAAGCCCTGTGGTTCGTTCGATGCCTTTGCAACAAAGAATAACATTCCCAGTTGGCGCGAGAGACCTGAGAATTTCGCGTGTTACCTGTGCTGGTGTGACTACAATGAGGAATTTCGCAAATTTACTCTCGGACAGGTCAGCCGTAACCCGCACATTTTTGGGGAGTGTTAAATCCGAGGTAAGATACGGGGAAGCTGTTCGTGTCTCCGCTATTTTTGCAGCCTGCTCCGGGCGCCTCGCCCAGAGCAGGACTTCAGTTTTATTAGCGGCCTGCGCGATGGCTAGAGCGGATCCCCAAGCACCAGCCCCGAGCACACAGATATCCGCCATTATCGAATAGCCTTACTGGTTCGACATTGCCTGTTTTCCAGCTGACGCCCCGGAAATTTTTCCAAACACTGCACCAGCCATCAGGCCAGTTCCACCTGGATAGTTCATGTAAAATAACCCACCGGTTAGTTCACCTGCTGCATATAAGCCAGAAATTGGTTCATCAGATGCATCAAGGACAGCACCAGTCTCAGGATTAATTTTTAGGCCACCAAAGTGAATGTCAGACCACAAGTGGTCTGGTATGCCTCAAATGGAGCCTCGTCTAACGTATTTGCCCAGTTTGTTTTATCTATTGGTAAGCCTTCCGTCCGGCGACCATCTTTAACGTTTGGATCAAATTTAATATCGGTCCGAACTGCGTCATTGTAAGCTTTGATTTCTCTTAAAAAGCCTTCTTTGTTCACCCCATCTAGCTTTTCAGCTAACTCTTCTATGGTATTGGCGCGGACCTTGGTCACTTGACGAATCCGATACTCATCACGAAGCATTGGGATGATTTTATTATCAAATACCTGCCAAGCCATTTGATTGGGCTGCTCTAAAACCTTCCGACCGTAGCTGGCATAGGTATAGTTTCTGAAGTCGTAGCCTTCATCCACAAATCGTTTGCCTTCGGCATTGATCATCAAGCCCCACGGATATGAATGTTTTTGGAAGTTGTCGCCGACATGGATGTCACCAAATTCTGGTGCGTTGTAATCCCAACCCACGGCATGGCATCCAGACCAATTTCCATGAGGTCTCGCACCTATATCCATGGCCATTTTAATTCCATCGCCCATGTTGTAGCGCGTGCCACGAACCTTCGCGAGATCCCAACCTGGCCCAAGATATCGAGTACGCCATTCTGCATTTGACTCAAAACCGCCACATGCTAGCACTACAGATTTACAGGCTATCGTATAAGTTTCACCGTTTTGTTTGACTTTGATTCCGTGAACGCCGTCGTCATCTGCAACTAATTCAAAACCGCGGGCGTGATAACGTACTTCTATGCCTTCTTTTTCCGCCTGTTCATGCAATGCATCAACGAGGCCAGGGCCACCACCCCAAGCCGAAACAGTCAGTCCGCCCCAGAAAACAAAACGACCATCAATCTTGTAAGCCTGCTTTCCATAGATTGGCAGGAAGCGTACGCCTTTGGTCCGCATCCAATGCATTGTGTCAAGCGACTTTGTAACCAGGGCCTCACACATATCAGGGTCAGTACGATATTCAGTTAAACGCCCCATATCATCATAGAACTTATCTTCAGTATAAGTGCCAAAGTCACTTATACTGATTTCTTCTTCAGATAGGTCTGGGCAAAGCGCTACAATATCGTCTTTTCCGTTATACACAGTACGAATATTGCCGGCAGTGTATGCTGAATTGCCGCCTCGATTTTCAGGGTCAGCCCACTCTAGCACTATAACGTTAGCGCCTGACTCTCGGGCGGATAGAGCGGCACACATCGCGGCGTTACCTGCGCCAACTACGACGACATCTGTGCTAGTATCTTGCATCGAAAATGACTCCAAAAATTTTTCAATTAGTTAGAAGTTAAAATAGTCTCTTTGGTTGCGGTCTCAAGAGAGTTTTGGATCGCGTTGAGAGTGTATTTTGATGATTGTTACCTTTAGTGGTCGCTGCCATGGAGAATTTTATCACGAAGTCCAGTTTCTGTCGCTCTGCCAACCGGCGTGAGTACCAAAGTACCTCCAGGCCTCACTTCGATCATCCCTTTGCGCTCCAAAACTCGCAACACAGCTTGATTTCTTAGTCCAGATGCGTCTTTGGACATCACAACACGAGACCCAATATGAAAATGGATACCGTGAGGCTCAGGTAACATCCTGATAGCAATCGACCCTGTACTGTCCTCTGGCTCAGAAAATATTGGATGACGGGCCACTTCTTGAAGAAGAGTTAAAGTCTTCTGGTGAAGGGGATTAAGAGGGATAGTCGATGATGGCATTGCTGTCTCTTATTTTACAGGGGGGCACGGAGCTTTGTTAACAATAATAAGATCTTCTACCTTACATCAATTGGAGCTTTTTCCATCCGGATATTCATAAATTATCTTTGTTTTTGGTGTAACCCAGGTTGAAATTCGAGATAAAGCTCGTTCAGCTATATTCTCCTCAGACCTAGCAACATATCCTGAAACCCCAGGTAGAGGTTTACGTGAGAACAGTGATCGGCTGTTCATCATGAACTCATGCCAAATACGAGCAGGTAAACCGCCGCCAGTTAGACCAGGAACTGGTCGATCAGCATCGTGTCCAACCCACACCCCAACGGCAATATCTGATGTGTAACCAATGAACCAAGCATCTCTATTTCTTTGACTGGTCCCAGTCTTGCCAGCTGCATCGCGATCAATTTTTGCAGCCTTTCCAGAACCCCAAGAAACAACTGCACTCATCATATTATTAATACGCTGAACAACCTCAGGCTGCATTACCTGCGTGGGTTTAGTAGATGGCGTAAATAGAGGTATTCCAGACCTACTTCGTATTTCCTTTACTCCGTAAGGGGGAACAAATTTGCCGCCAGACGCTAGGGCAGTAAATGCGCCGGTTATCTCGAGCAAAGAAGTTGTTCCTGCCCCTAACGTTACACTGGGAGTTGGCATAAATGTGCTGCCTATACCTAATCTTCTTGCCACAGTAATTGCTTTTTCACGTCCTATTTGCTCAGCTATTCTCACTGCTGGTGCATTTAATGACCGTGCTATTGCTTCCCGTAACGTTACTTTTCCATAATATTTATTGTTGTAGGCTCGAGGTTGCCAGTTGCCGACCTGAATTGGAGCATCAAGCACATAATCGTCAGGTTCCATTCCTGCTTCTATCGCTGCGATGTAAACAAAGGGCTTGAATATAGATCCCATCTGCCTTTCCGCTTGCACAGCACGGTTGAATTGACTTTCCGAGTAATTTCTTCCTCCTACCATTGCTCGAACAGCGCCATCACGAGTAATTGCGATCAGTGCGGCTTGGGATGGCCAATTGCTTGATGAAACAGTTTTTTGGCTTACTCTTTAAGCCATTCGAAATGGCTTGTTCAGCAATTCTTTGCAATTTGGGGTCGAGGGTCGTTTCTACAAGTACGTCTCGACTTAGGCCTCCCAAGAACCCCTCTGCTTGATCAAGAGCCCAATCGGAAAAATACCTGGCATTTCCGGACACTGGTGATTTTCTTGCGGTAGCGGCAGAAGCTAATAGTGCGAGAGTCTGATTTTCTACACTTGCTGGGATATAGCCTACGTCAGTCATTGCTTTTATAACGAGGCGAGCGCGGGCTGCTGCACCTTCTGGATTACGATCAGGCGCTAAGCGCGATGGTGCTTTCAAAGACCCTGCAAGAAGCGCAGACTCCCAAAGGTTAAGCTTGGAAGCTGATTTACCAAAAAATCTCCTTGCGGCAGCATCAACACCATAGGCGCCCCCACCAAAATAGACTCTGTTCAGATAAATGGAGAGTATGTCATCTTTTTTAAATCTGCGCTCCAATTCTAGAGCTAGCAGGGCTTCGCGTGCCTTTCGCCCAAAACTCCTCTCATGTGTAAGAAGTAAGTTACGGGCAAGCTGTTGTGTAATAGTGCTTGCACCTTGGCGAAAGCTTCCTTTGGTAACATTCACAACAATGGCACGCGCTATGCCTCTGAAGTCGATACCAATATGCTCATAAAATCGCCGGTCCTCTATGGCAATTATGGCGCGCGGCAGGTGGGCGGGTAGGTCCGCAACAGTGACCATATCGCCGCGTAATTCTCCATATGACGCAAAGAATGCGCCTTCACGATCTAAGAGAGTGGCGGTAGGACCACGTTTTAGTTGAGTGGCTTGGTCTAATGGGGGTAGCGTTACATAAAAATAAGCTGCGGTCGCGGCACAAAAAATGGTTCCCCAAATCACAATCAGCGCTACCGCACGCGTGAGGCTTTTGTACCACGCACGTTTTTCCAGCGATTTTTGCTTGTCTTTAGGAGTGGTTCGCTTTTGACCTTTTGCAGGCTTGCGAACCACTTTTTTAGTTTTTGTGAGAGCCATGGTTAATTTTGAATCAAACTATTTGTTATGCTTATAGAAGATCCATTTTTGTTCCTTGAAAAAGATTTTTTTGTCTATCGCCATCTATAAACATTAGATGGTCTCTGCCATGCCTAAAGCACGCTTATATAGATCCAAGAGGGCTTCTTGCTCAGATCGATCATCATGGTCGAGTTTCCGCAGCCGCAATACTTGGCGCATTATTTTTACATCAAAGCCGTTTGATTTTGCCTCAGCATAGACTTCGCGAACGTCTGCAGCGATGGCTGCTTTTTCCTCTTCTAAGCGCTCAATTCGCTCGATATAGCTTCTGAGTTGTTCAGCAGTGATACCGCCCACATCCGTCATAACTTCGATCCCCTCAAATAATTTTGAATGCGGAAATTAGGCGCGGAGCGTGGCAGGATCAAGGCGAATAAAATGGTAGTTGTGAGCAATCCAATTTGATGCCTGAGTTAACAGCGTTCCTATAATGGAATAAATCATTCAAGCACTTAAATTGTTTGTCTTAAGAGGTCTCTTTGAGTCTTGCCTTCATAAGATTTCCTGAAACGGCCGGCTCTTTGAAATATAGGCACGACCTCATCCACGAATTGCTCAATAGCGCCGGGAGTGTGGATGGCTGTCAACATAAAACCATCGCCGCCGACATAGTCGAAGAAGTCTATCATCTGCTCAGCGACGCTTTCGGCCGTTCCAACAAATTGTGGGAGGCCAACGGATTGTCCATGCCGAGCAGCTACTTCAGCTAAAGTCATTGACGAGCCATCAGGATTTAAAAAGCGAGTACGCATTCGGTGAAGTTCAGGTTCTTTTCTTTCAGCCATTTTTGCGTCCAAAGGTATACCTGATAGATCAAAATCTAGATGAGCAGAGAGAATTGTTAGGCCCGCTTCCAGCGGTACTAGTTCATTATGTTGCTGTTGGAGCTCTTCTGCATGTGCTTGGCTTTCACCAATAATTGGCTGTGCACCGAACAAAACGGCACAGTGATTTGGGTTGCGGTGAAATGTTTCTGTTCGTCTTCTTATTGAGTCGCGGTATTCTTTGGCATTTTCACGTCTTGGTTGAATGGCAAAAATGGCATCGGCGTACTTTGCTGCGAAATCCTGGCCCTTTGGTGAGGTTCCTGCTTGCAGGATCGCTGGCCCATTTTGTGGAGATCTGACTACGTTGAGCGGTCCTCGGCTCTTAAAAAATCTACCCTCATGTTCGATGCGATGCACCTTTGAAGGATTGGCAAAAATGGCATTTGCCTTATCCATTAAAATTGCGTCTTCATCCCAACTTTCCCAAAGCTTGCGGCAAACTTCCATAAATTCGTGTGCCTGATCGTACCGTTGGTCGGTTGGAGCACGATCTACACCATAATTAGCTTGCTGGTTTCGATTAATTGATGTGACGACATTCCAGCCAGCTCTTCCATTCGTCATGTGGTCTAAGGTTGCCCAAAGGCGGGCAGCGAAGAATGGATGCTGATTAGAAGTAGAAAATGTTGCGGCAATGCCAATACGTTCCGTCACAGCTCCTAGCCAAGAGACAAGCGGTATTGGATCATGCTCTGGGGCCTGAGTCGCATATCGTAATGCTGGGTCGAGAGTTCCAGTATATGTGTCGGCGATGTAGTTCAGGTCCGCAAAAAATACCATGTCGAAGAGACCGCGTTCACATGTGCGCGCGATGTGCTCATACAATTGAGGACGGTTCCAGGGAGTACTTTTATAGTCAGTTTTTGGATGTCGCCACATCCCGAGAGAGTGATAACTCGGACTATGAGTTAAAAACTGAGCAAGATGGATAACAGGTTTGCCTGTCATGGGTTTTAATTAGCTCTCTGACTGATTGGAAATAGCAGAACCAGAATCCTGCCTGGCCCTGAAACGCTGAACAGCCTCTGCATGCAATTCTCTTGCCTCGTCTGTTTCAGGACTTTTCAATCGCTGTTCCATTATAAAACCGTCGTGATGAATCTTGCCCCGAACTAGAAGGGCGGTGGGTGTTGGCTCATGTATTGGACGAACTCGAGCAGGAATAAAGGAAAGCCAGACCCCAATCCGTCGGTCATGGTAATTATTTTCGCGGCTAGAATGCACAAGCTTAGTATGGTGTAAAGACATCTCTCCGGCTTTGAGAGGCATGGGCAAACCGTCTGTGTCGCCAAAGCCGTTTATTCCTTGTCCCCTTTTGATCATGTTATTCGGCCCTAGGTCATCGAAGTGCGGGAGCCAAGGACCCTTGTGTGAACCTGGGATCACATGCATACAACCGGACACTTCAGGCGCATCTGAGAGCGCGACCCACGCCGTAACTTGCTCAGCTGGATCTAGGAAGAAATAGGCACCATCTTGATGCCATAAAACGTAAGAGGGGCCCCCGGCTTCCTTAGTCCATAGCGTGATGTGATACAGCAAAATATCAGGTCCAAGGAGGTCTTCAACAGCATCTAAAACAGCAGGATGGTGAGCGATTGCATCCGCCCAACTAAACAACATGTGTGGCTTGGATTTTTCTGGAAAATCTAAGGGATGCCCGATAGCTTTTTCGTATCGCTCTAAATCAGCGCGAAAATCTTTACACTCTGAATGATTTAGTACTGATACCGGGAAACAAAAACCTTCGGAGTGATACTGAGAAATTTGTTCTTCCGTTAGTCGTTTTGGCATTTTACCTTCCCTCCACAAAACCAGTTTGGACCGTCCTCATAAAACAGGTCAAATTCTTCTAAATTATCACTAGTCTGTCGTAGGATTCGTATTTTGGAGAAACTTTCCATGTCGTCTTTGGGGCAAGCTGCTCAAACCTTTGCCAAAACATTAGACCGAAATGGTGGTGGTCAGGATGTTAGTTTAGGAGCAATTCCGACTAAGGGTTTTCTCTGGTGTCATATTAAGTGGGATGACGAGAGCGGTGTAGCTTGGCTCAGAAATCAATCTGGACTCCATTCAGATATTGTTGAAGCGTTATTAGCTCCAGATACAAGGCCTAGATGTACCGTGCATAAAACGGAGTATGGCAATGGAGTATTCATCAACCTTCGCGGTGTAAACTTAAACGATGGTGCTGATCCAGAAGATATGATTTCTATCCGGATATGGGTGGAAGGAATCCGAGTAATAAGCGTCTGGAAAAGACGACTTCGTGCGGTTGCTGATATTGTTGAAGGTATTGAGCGTGGCCAAGGCCCGTTGAGCCCGGATGATTTGATTGCAAAGTTGGCGCTTCGATTGGCAGATCGAGCTGAGCCAATAGTAGCAACGCTAAATGAAACCGTTGATAGAATGGAAGAAGATATTTTATCAAACATTCCAGGACGTGAATTCCGGGCAGAATTAGCTGATTTGAGGCGTACAGCGATTGTTCTTCGCCGCTTTATGTTTCCTCAAAGAGATGCATTATCAACTTTAGCCATAGAAGATCTCGAATGGCTCTCAGAGAGAGGCCGCACGAGATTGCTAGAAGCTACTGACCGTATTACCAGGCTTTCTGAAGAGCTTGATGCTATCCGCGATCGTGCAGGTGTTGTTCAAGATCAAGTAGTGGAAGCGCGCGGCGAAGCCATGAACCGTAGCATGCTAATTCTATCGGTTGTGGCGGCAATTTTCTTGCCGCTTGGTCTATTAACGGGTTTGCTTGGCATCAATGTGGGAGGGATCCCAGGCGAAAATACTTCTTGGGCTTTTTGGGCCGTGTGTATGTTACTGGCGATCACAACTGCGTTTCAGCTTTGGCTCTACAGAAAGCTGCGGTTGATTTAAAAAGCTTGGTAATTTTCGCGTGTAAAATTAATGCAAAGCCTCGGCCCAAGCTTTTAGGCTAGCAAGATGACTGGATATGCTAGGGTCAACGATTGGAACGGCGCCAAGATAAATTTGCCCGTCACCCCCGTCGATTGTTATCGACTCTCCAGCCATAATTTTGTGCGGCCCCGCAATAAGTAATTTCTTTTCAAAATCTATGGAAACGTCAACAGCTCCTGTCACGCAGGGGCGCCCTAATCCCCTGGCAATAATGGCGGCATGAGATGTAACACCGCCTCTGGTTGTTAATACACCGCGCGCTGCGTGTATCCCTCGGATATCTTCGGTGCTTGTTTCCTTCCGCACAAGAATCACGCTTTCTCCGGTTTCGGCAAGCGCTACTGCCTCCTCTGTGTCAAAAGATATACATCCGGTAACAGCACCAGGAGATGCTGGAAGCCCGCTAGCGATTTGAGCTCGTTCTGCTTCGGGATCGATAATGGGGTGTAGAAGCGAAGTTAGAGCATTTGGGTTAGCGCGAATAACTGCCTCTTGTGTCGTTATCAGGCCTTCATTTGCCATATCAACGGCTATCCGAATTTTAGCCTCTGGCGACCGTTCACCCGATCTTGTCTGCAGGACCCATAGCCGGCCTTGCTCAATAGTAAACTCAATATCCTGCATGTCTCTGAAATGATTTTCTATACATGCTTGGATTTTAGAAAGTTCCTGAAATGCCTCAGGAAAGGTCTCTTCCATACTTGCTAGATGTGAATTTCTTTTGAGACGATCTTTGGCAGTTAAAGCTCTGGGGGTTTTAATACCAGCTACGATATCTTCACCTTGAGCTTGGATTAGAAACTCTCCATGAAGAGCCTTTTCGCCAGTTAACGGATTCCGCGTAAACATTACCCCTGATGCTGAGGTGTTATCTCTATTTCCGAAAACCATTGCTTGAATGGACACGGCTGTTCCAAGCTTTTCTGAAATGGCGTGCAGCTGGCGATATGAGATGGCAGGAGGATTTTCCCAACTTTTAAAAATTGCCGCTATAGCATCCAAAAGCTGGGTCTCAGGATCTTCAGGAAAAGGAAAATTTAACCTCTCTTCTACCAAGTCTTTGAAAGCGGATATAATCAAGACCAAGTCTTTAGAGGTTAGTTCCTGGTTCAGTAAAAGATTGTGATCCTTCTTGTAGCAATCGATAATTTCTTCAAAGCAGTTAGCTTCCATACCAAATACGACACAGCTGTACGTTTGAATGAAGCGTCGGTAGCTATCCCAAGCAAATTTCTCAGATCCAGTTGCAGCTGCAAGGCCTTGTGTGGTTTTAGTGTTGAGGCCCAAATTAAGGATGGTGCTCATCACTCCAGGCATAGAGGCTTTGGCCCCTGATCTTACTGATAGTAATAGTGGGTTTACTGCACTACCAAAATTCTGCTGAGTTTCCTTTTCAATTTGTTTTAGTGCACTTTTAATCGAATTTTGCAGAGTTCTTAAGCATTCATGGCCATTTCTGAAGAAGTCCTGGCAAACTTCTGCCGAAATTGTGAAACCGGGAGGCACGGGGACACCAAGCTTGGTCATTTCAGCAAGAATTGCACCTTTGCTACCAAGAAATTCTTTCGTCTCAAGGCCACCATCGGCCCTGCCGTTGCCGAAGCTAAATATTAATTGGCTCATAGGTTTAGCCTTGGATTTTTCCAAAATCCGCAACTAAACTCATTGTATTAACAATGTTTGATAAGAGATTTAGTCGATTAGAACGGGTTGTAGGGTCCTCAGAATTCACAGTTACTTTTTCAAAAAACGCATCGACTGGATTTCTTAGTCTTGCAAGCTCTCCCATAGTTTCTTGGAAATGCCCTCGATCGAGATGTTCTTCGACGCGGGGCTTTGTCGAAAGTAATATATCGAAAAGCTTGGTCTCTTCATCTTGCGTAAATAAAGACGGGTCTACTGTTCCGTCATAATTTACGTTCTCCTTTTTAGCTTCGATAGACGAAATGTTTGCTGCTCGAGTGAAAGCAATTAGTAAATTTTCACCGTCTTCACTCGCGAGGAATTGACCTAGGGCAGCAGTTCTTTCAACTAGCCGAACAATGTCATCTTCCTCACCAATGGCAAATACTGCAGCTATATGATCGTACTTGATACCTTCAGCACGGAGATGATTATTAAGTCGATCTATCAAAAACTGTAAAAGCGACTCTGCTGTTTCATCAGCAGACATGCACTCTGCAGGAAGCTTTACGTAGGCTTGATAAGCATTACGAATTACGTTTCGAAGAGGTAGATGAATCCGATTAACGATTACCAATCGGATGACGCCAAGCGCGGCGCGCCTTAGAGCATAAGGGTCTCGACTTCCTGTTGGCTTTTCATCAATTGCGAAGAACCCAACAAGGGTATCAATTTTATCAGCAAGAGCGACAGCTACGGATACTGGAGTTGTAGGACAGAGGTCGCTGGGGCCCTGCGGGGCATAATGATCCCTTATGGCATCGGCAACTTGAGAATTTATTCCCTCTTCATTTGCATAATATCGTCCCATTACGCCTTGAAGTTCTGGAAATTCTCCGACCATGCCAGAAATTAAATCAGATTTTGAAAGCATGGCGGCTTGATCAACTAGTTCTAAGTCTGCGCTTTGAATAGCTGGTGCTAATAACTGGCTTAGGACACGTATCCGTTTCACACGATCTGCAAGAGTGCCGAGTTTTGCGTGAAATATTACTTTATCAAGCCCATCTAATCGGCTTTTCAGCGTGGCTTTGCGGTCTTGGTCCCAGAAAAAACGCGCATCTGCTAGCCGTGCGCGTAACACTCTCTCATTCCCTGCAATAATTTGTTTACCACCATCGTTACTCTCGATATTGGCTACTACTGCAAATTTTGGAGCAAGGTTTCCGTCTGCAGTTTCAAGAGCAAAGTACTTTTGGTGAGATCTCATTGAAGTGGTGAGTACTTCTGCGGGAACCGACATAAATTCTTCGTCAATAGAGCCTGACAATACTACAGGCCATTCAACGAGACCATTAACTTCGGCGAGTAGTCCTGGGTCTGATTTGACTTTTAGGCCATGTGTTTTTGCGACTGTATTCAACCCTTGCTCGATTTTTAATTTTCTAGCCGCAGGATCTAAGATTACGTGGGATTGCAAAAGATTTTGCTCATATGAAATGAAGTCTGAGAGCGGAATTATGTTGTCCTCATCCATAAACCGATGGCCGCGGGTGAATGACACAAAAGGCTTTAAGCCCATGGATCCGCCAAAATTGACAGAACCATCAAGCAAAGCACCGTCAAACACTGCAGCAACCTGCTCTAAGGGCCGAACGTACCGACGTTCGCTATCGCCCCAACGCATTGACTTTGGCCATGGGATAGCATGGATAGCTTCTGCAATGAGTTGCGGAAGAACACTCTGCGCTGGTAGGCCTTCAATAGTGCGTACCACGAAATAAAAGTCGGAGCCTTTGACTTCCCGGATTTCACATTCCTCAACCGAGGATAAATTGTTTGCATTAAGGAAGCCCTCTAGTGCTTTTTCCGGTGCGCCTACGCGTGGACCTTTTCGGACATCCTCTCGGGTTGGTTGCGCGAGTGGTATGCCTTCCAGTACAACAGAGATCCGTCTAGGTGTTGTGAAAAAGCGAATTGAATGAGCCGCTAGGGCAGCCTCTGACAGCTTTTCTGACAAAATGCGTGAAAAGTCTTCTCCAGCCCGAGTTTGCATCCGGGCAGGATTTCCTCTGATAGAATTTCGATTAAAAGCTCTGCCATGGTTCAGACTCCCATCTTTTCGTCAAGATGACCGCGGGATTTCAACCAGACCGTTGCAGATGTCCGCGCCAGAGCCCTAACACGAGCAATATAAGCAGCTCTTTCGGTAACACTTATTACCCCACGGGCGTCTAAGAGATTAAACGTGTGACTGGCTTGAATGCATTGATCGTAGGCGGGTAGGGCTAGTCCGGCATGTGCTAATTTTTGACATTCATTTTCGGCGTCGGTGAAGTGACGAAACAAAGTTTCCGTATCAGCATGTTCAAAATTGTAGGCGGAGAATTCTCGTTCGGCTTGGTGGAAGACATCCCCATACGTCATCCCTGCGCCATTAAAATCAAGATTGTACACATTATCGACGCCCTGAACGTACATAGCCAGTCGTTCTAAGCCATATGTGATTTCGCCTGATACTGGAGAGCAGTCATAACCACCTACCTGCTGGAAGTAGGTAAATTGAGTTACCTCCATTCCATCACACCAGACCTCCCATCCAAGTCCCCAAGCTCCAAGGGTAGGGCTTTCCCAATCATCTTCTACAAGACGGATATCATGAGCACGAGTATCAATTCCAATCGCTTCGAGAGACTCAAAATACTTATCTAAAATATCTGAAGGGTTTGGCTTAAGTATTACCTGATATTGATAATAGTGCTGAAGCCTGTTTGGGTTTTCACCATATCTACCATCCGTTGGTCTTCTTGATGGCTGAACATATGCAGCTTGCCATGGCTCAGGCCCCAGGGCACGAAGTGTTGTTGCTGGATGGAATGTTCCAGCACCAACACTCATGTCATAAGGCTGCAAGACTGCGCAGCCTTGTTTCGACCAAAAATTAGAAAGGCGTAAGATTAATTCTTGGAATGATATAGGCGCTGACATTTGAATGGAGTTCTCTTATTGCGACGCAGCAAAATAGAAAAGCTATCCTGGGTGGTCAATCACAGGTTGTAACGTGTAAAAGTGATCTTGAATTTTTCCCAAAATTATTGGCTTCTAATCGCATCATTCTGAGAAATTTGCATAAAGTAAGAGTAGAAGTGCCCATAATATCCAGTTCCAAGATGTCGGAAGATGAGGTTGTTAAGAAGGAGACATGCTTCTGAAATATGGTTTTGGTTTCTGTCTTTAACTTGACCTCAGATTTAATGGCGCTATCCATTCTGTACCCTAAAGGTGTAGAAAATTTTGGGTTTGTAGTAAGCATCGAATTTTTGAGGTACCGCGTTAAAGTGAATTGTGCCTCTTAAGGTTCTTGAGAGAAGTTGGGAGTAGTCCGATCTCGAGCGGTTTTGACAAATCTGAGCGCAAAAGGTTTCACAACCTTTTGAAGCTTGCAGCTGAAAGCCCGTTTGAAGGTGAGCGCGAAGCCGCGCTCGCGGCAGCAAAGCGATTGGCAGCAAAGCATAATATGGATCTCAGAGATGCGGCTGCCCAAAGTGAACCAGAGCCAGATCCAGAAGAAAATGTGACCTCTTCAACAGGTAGTTCGGGGCCGAATAATTGGGATACGCCTGGCTATGAGCCGCCCCCTGGATTTGAAGAACGTTGGGGGCAAACCAAGAGAAGTACTGAAGCCTATACAACGGCTGGGGCCGAAGCAGAAAAACGACGGTGGCGCGCAGCTTATGACGCGGCTCGTAGGCGGGGTTTGGATGAGGGTGAACCGCAACCACAGGCAAAGCCAAAGCGTAACTTTAGTCAGCCAAAGAGCAAACGTAGAATGAATCCGTTGATTCACGCTCGTACGCTCATTCAGGAAACTACCCTGCCACTCGCCGAAATTGCTGGAATAACCCAGCTTTCCATGCATGAAATTGTGGCCTTAAAATTGAAATTGCGTGCTGAAGAGAAGAAGAAAGCCAGCGCTCGACGATAATCGAAATATGGAGTTAAGAAATGCGCTATTCACTTGATGGTGTTGGGGTAAATGCTCATCCCGAAAGTTGGATCGCAGAAAACGCGGTAGTTATTGGCGACGTTGTGCTCGAGAAGGATGCAAGTATTTGGTACGGAGCAGTCGTTCGTGGAGATAATGATAAAATCATTATTGGAGAAGGATCGAACGTTCAAGATGGGTCGGTGCTACACGCTGATCCTGGGTATCCGCTCACACTGAATAAAAATGTAACTATTGGCCATATGGTAATGCTACACGGATGCACTATCGGTGAAGGGTCACTGATTCGCATCGGAGCGGTAATATTAAATGGCGCAAAAATAGGTAAGGGCTGCTTAATTGGAGCTAAATCCTTGATCGCTGAAAATAAGGAAATACCAGATTATTCGTTGGTTATGGGGGCACCAGGAAAGGTTGTTCGCACATTTACGCCTGAGGAGGCGCAAATGATGCTTAGGAATGCTGTTAGTTATCAGAAAAACTGGAAGCGTTTTAGTAAGGGCGTAAAAAAAGAGGGCTAATTTTCTATTTTTTTTTACTAGGTCGGCCAGGTATGTGCCTTAGGATGGAAGAGGCAAAACCGCCATCAACGACTATATTTTGGCCAGTTACGTATCGTGCATCATCTGAAAGTAAAAAAGCAGCCACGTCGGCTATATCTTCCGGCAGTCCTACACGTCCTAAGGGCACAACATCATTTCGGGCGTTTGCTAACTCGTTGTTAGAGTACACGTTTGCTGTGAATGGTGTGCGGATCATCCCTGGTGCAATTGAATTGCATCGAATTCTATCTGACGCCCATTCTATTGCCATCATCGCGGTAACGTTAATACATGCTGCTTTGGAGGGGCTGTAAGCTCCAAGGTCTGGGTGTGGACCTAGGCCTGACATCGACGCTATCGCCAGATAAGCTCCTTTACTGGCTTTAAGATAGGGGTATGCAGCCTTCCCAAGCAGCCAACCTGCTCGAGTATTCACATTCATTACCCGATCCCAATCTTCTACTTTTAGATCCTTCATCAATCCAGGTATGACCAGACCTGCATTAGATACCACTGCATCCAGACCGCCAAATTCTTCTGCTGTAGTCTCCACCAGTGAAGTTGGGCCATTTGGATCACTTAAATCAGCATAAGGAGTGATAACTTTTGCACCCATATCTTCCAGCTCGTTGCGAATAGCGTCATTATCTGGGGTCTGGGCATATTCAGAGGCTGCAATCTGGAGTGTTTTGCCATCTCTTTTTGCGTTTCGTGCTAAGCGCTTACATATGGCCCCGCCAATTCCTGCACTTGCGCCAGTGACTAATACTCTCATGATTTATCCTCTTCTTACTGCTCTTATTATCGAGCCATTGCTTTGGAGCGTTTGTCTAGCCACCAGCCAGATTGTTTCGGCCACAATTCAAAATCAGGATCTTGTCCCAAAGCATGCGCAGCGTCATGGGCCCAGTGGGGGTTTTTTAGAGCTTCGCGACCAATCGCAATAAGATCGGCATACCCATCCGCCAAAAGTTTTTCAGCCTGAATGCCGTCAAGTATTAACCCTACGGCCATTGTTGGAATGCATGCGGCTTCACGCGTCTCCTTTGCAAATGGAGCTTGATAGCCTGGGCCTCTCTTGGAGTTTTGAGTAGTGCTTGATCCTGTGAGTCCCCCAGAAGAACAATCAATAACATCTACTCCAACAGCTTTTAACTCAGCCGCTAACACTACCGTGTCGGACATATCCCATCCATCCTCAGCCCCATCAACTGAAGAGACACGGAAGAATAAAGGTTTGTGAGATGGAAGTTTCTCCCGCATTGAGCGTGCAATTTCCAATGCAAAACGCATTCTACCTTTGCGATCTCCACCATAAAGGTCATTTCGTTTATTTGTAATTGGAGAAAGAAAGCTAGCAATCAAATAGCCATGGGCTCCGTGAATTTCTACTGCGTCAAATCCGGCAGCATCGGCTCTTGAAGTAGCTTCCGAAAATTTGTTCACAAGATCACTAATATCTGACTGAGATAGTTCAGCTGGTTTTATGTAGCCCTCATCTACCGCAATTGCAGAGGGTGCTTTTATTGACCAAGGTTTGTCGCCTCTTGAAAAATCAGTTTCATCAAGAGGGCCATTACCGTTCCAAGGCCTTTGCATGCTTGCTTTGCGTCCTGCGTGGGCAATTTGGATGGCAGGAATAGAACCCAGACCACGGATAAAATTTGTGACTTGCTGCAAACGGGCAATATGCGTGTCATCCCAGAGCCCTAAGTCACCATGAGTAATGCGACCCTCTGGTTCTACGGCCGTTGCCTCTGCCATGACACACCCAAAGCCTCCCATTGCATAGCGACCAAGATGGACAAGGTGCCAGTCATTGGCGTAGCCATCTTGTGCGGAATATTGGCACATGGGGGCTAAAACAATGCGGTTTGGGAGCACAATGCCTCGAAGTGGCATCGGCTGAAAAAGATGGGGCTTTGACATAATTACGGGCGCCAGTTTGGAGTACGCTTTTCGATAAAGCTATTGAGCCCTTCTGTAGCTTCTTCCGTTAGACGCTTCCGGGCGTGTGGTTCAGCTAGAGCTGCTGCTTTAGCGTCATCAATTATAAGAGCCGCACAATCAAGGATGCTTGCTTTGCTCTCGGCAAGAGCATTTGGCGGGCAATCAAGTAGTTGATCTATCAATGGTGCTGCTGTTTCATCTAATTTTCCGGAAGCACATACCTCATCCACGAGACCAATTTCTTTAGCCTTATGAGCGTCAAACCTTTCGCAGGTCAGAGAAAAGCGACGAGTGTGAGCAACCCCTAATCGAGCAATCAGTTGGGGATATATTGGGGCCGCCATCAGCCCCCATTTTGCTTCGGTTATAGCAAAAAACGCATCTTCAGAAGCGATAACAATATCGCAGCTGGAAGCAACACCTACGCCTCCACCAAAGCATCCACCATGGATGAGAGCAATGGTTGGTTTTGGAAACTCATTTAAACCTCGGACTGCGTCTGTTGTAGCTTTGGAAACAGCTAAATTGGCATCCCAATCGCTGGCCTTTAGAGACATAATCCATTTGAGGTCAGCACCTGCTTGGAAATGCTTACCTTTACCACGCAGAACTACTACTCTTGCTTGAGAATCTTTAGCAATTTGGTCGAAGGCTGTTAAAAATCCTTGGATCATGTCACCATTATAGGCGTTGTTTACGTCCGCACGATTAATGGTAACCGTGGCGACGCCACGGCGGTCGACTTCGGTCAAAACAAGGTCAGCAGTCATAGGGACTTATATCTCCTAAATTTAAAGGTCTGGCGGTATTCTAGCCTGGATATTAACGAAGGTGGGAGGGGAAAGCTTGTCAGAGAAAGTGGACTATTTTTCTGGTGTGGCTATGGAATTTGGTAAGTCATGCCAAATACGGTGGCCGAAACTGTGGGCTGCAGAAAGTATTCCAACCTCTCTGTGGCAGGAGTTAGGAAAATTAGGCTTCTTAGGCCTATCCGCTCCTCAATCATTTGGTGGGCAGGGGATGTCGGTGGGAGACATCGCGCACGTTTCCAGAGTTTTTGCCCGTTCCCTTGGAGTACAAGGTTTAATTATGGCGGTTCAAAGCCACAACCTTATGGCGGATTGGATCCTAGGTAAGTTTGGAAGCTCTCAACAGCAAAATGCTTTATGGCCAAAGATCGCAAAAGGTGAAGCGACGATTGCATTCGCTGTCTCGGAGAAGGGCGCAGGAGCACACCCCAAGAAACTATCTTCTACGGCTGTTAGAGAAGGGGACGTCTGGAGGCTCAATGGACAAAAAGCGTACGTAACAAATGGGCCAATCGCTTCTGTATTTTGCATCGTAGCCATCGCTGAAAAGGCTGATGTTCGCAATAAATTTCAAGCGTTCTTGGTGTCGCGTGAAACTTCTGGCCTAGAGATTTTTGAAAGTGAGGAGGTTACGTACCTAAAGCCTTCTGGCCATTCTTCATTATCATTTAAAAACCTTTATGTGCCAGACACAGCGCGTTTGACTAATCTAGAAGATGTTTATCCAAATATCGTTAAGCCGCTGCGCGATCATGAGGATGCAGCTAGTGTTAGGGCTCACCTTGGAGCCTATGAAAGAATTGCCAACTCACTCGCAAGATACTCTAAGGAGCTAAGTATTGCTGGGAAAATAGCAGCCCGTTTGCGCGCAATTGCGCTTTGTCTTAACCATGATTGTAGTGCTGAGGGGTCTTCTTGCGGCACGAGCAATTCTCTCTGACGTTTCAAATATGGTCCGTGCATTAATTGCAGAGAATAGTGGGGTGTTGGACGAAGGAGATACAGTCCTCGCATACGATCTGATTAAACTAGGAAAGGTTGCCTCCTATGCCATCGATGCCCGCTTCACTTTGTTCGGGAACAACCTTCGTTATTGCACCTGAGCTTAGGAACGTTTAGCTCATATCTGAAATTGAAGTTACTGAAGATTGATATCAAATGACTGCTGATGACGAAATAAGACTGGCTGAGGGTTTTGAACCTCAAAGT
Source organism: Rhodospirillales bacterium (assembly GCA_038143065.1). Taxonomy (GTDB): domain Bacteria; phylum Pseudomonadota; class Alphaproteobacteria; order Bin95; family Bin95; genus VMCJ01. The sequence continues at coordinate 221,249 of JAYQLI010000035.1, forward strand.
TACCAAACTTGGAAAAATTCAGTCGAAAAGACTTTGAAGGGTGGTGATTTTGAAAGCCTTTTGAGCTTCAAGACTTACGATGGTCTTCAGATAAATCCTCTTTACATGCGTGATGATCTTCCATCGGTGCTCCTGCGTCCAGACACGGGCCGAAGTGTAAAAGCTGAAGTATGGGACATACGTCAAGCTCTGACAGGCCCTAGTTGCGATGATGTCATTAGACAAATTAATGAGGAATTAGCAGGGGGGGCGTCTTCAGTATTATTGAGACTTGATGCTGGATTGCGGATGGGACGGACTGTTTTCTCCAATCCTGAATCTGTTGGTATTGACGGTGCTGCACTTCACAGCGTCACGGCACTCAACAAAGTCCTCCGAGAATTACCTGAAGAGACGCCAGTTGCATTCGATGCAGGTGCTGCTGGTCTTGAGGTAATGAGATCTTTACCACATCGAAACTGGGTTAAGGGTTCTAGCTTTGGACTTGATCCAATGGGCGTAACTGCTACCGCAGGATTAGATCCATCATCTCATGATGAGTGGTTTCAGTTTGCTTCAAATGAGATACCCGAAGGAGTGACGCCTCTAACTGTCTCCTCGATACCTTATTACGATGCGGGTGCTACTGAAGCCCAGGAATTGGGGATTTTGATAGCAACAGGGGTTGCATATCTTCGGGCACTGGAAGCGAAGGGCCTTTCAGTCGAGTTAGCTGCTCAAAGGATGAATTTCGTTGTTGGTCTTTCTCAGGATCAATTTACAACAATTGCCAAGGTGAGAGCTGCACGTGCTTTGTGGTCTGCAATTCTAAAAAGCTCAGGAGTAAGTGGATCAGCAATGCGTCTGGACGGTGTTACGTCATCTAGGATGTTCACCCGGCATGACCCTCATGTGAATGTCCTCCGCGCTACAATTGCTGGTTTTGCAGGCGCTGTAGGAGGCCTTGATAGCATAACGGTACTGCCATTTGACACCAGGATGGGTGGATCTCAAGCACTTGCCCGTCGGAGTTGCTCGCAACTTGCAGGTCATTTTGGCCGAGGAGAGCAACCTTTACCGTGTCGCGGACCCCGCTGGTGGGTCATTTTATGTCGAAAGACTAACCAATGACTTGGCGGATGCCAGTTTTGCTGAGTTTAAGGCTATTGAAAAAGCAGGTGGAATAGTTGCCGCAATCTCAAATAGAACTTTGGCGCGCAACATTAATCAATCCAATGAAACTAGAAAGGCTAATATAGCTTCCCGTAAAGACGCTATCACAGGAGTTTCCGAATTCGCTAATCTCGAGGACCAGCCTACAAGTAATTTGGACCTTACGTCTCTTCGGGAGTCTATCAAAGCGGACCTTGCCGCAAACAAAGCATTATTGTCCGATGTAATTGGTTCGGGATCGGGCCAATTCAATCCGAAACCTATTGCTTCCGTCTTCGAGGCGTTAAGGGATGCAAGTGATGCCTATCATGCCAAGACTGGTGGGCGTCCGAAGGTATTTCTAGCGAACATTGGAAATCTTCAAGATTTTAATGCTCGAGCAACCTTCGCTGCGAATGCTTTCGCTGCGGGGGGTATTGGCATCGCAGGTAATTCAGATGATGGCTATGACACTGGCGCTTCTGCTGCAGATGCTTTCAAGGCTAGTGGAGCTAAGATTGCATGCATTTGTGGCTCTGAAAGTGGTTATGGCGAAAAGGCTATAGATTTTGCTCAAGCCCTAAAGACGGAAGGGGCCTCGCAGATATGGCTTGCAGGTCGTGCAGGGGGTAATGAGGAAGCTTATGCGGGTTCCGGTATCGATGGATATATTTATGTAGGGGCGGATATACCGAATGCCCTAAAGTTGGCACAAGCGGCAATAGGAGTCTGATTTTATGTCTCAAATCCCAGACTTTTCGGATATTTCCTTTAATTTTGAAGGTTCCAGTTCAACTCATCCTCAGGGCAAATCCAGCTGGGAAACCCCAGAAGGTATTAGTGTGAAATCATCTTATGGGCCTGATGATACTGCTCAGCTTGATTTTTTGGATGGCGTGCCGGGAGTGGCACCTTATTTGCGTGGACCATACTCCACTATGTATGTTCAGCGACCCTGGACGGTTCGTCAGTACGCTGGCTTTTCTACAGCTGAAGACTCAAATGCATTTTATCGACGAAATTTAGCAGCAGGACAAAAAGGTCTTATCAATTGCCTTTGATCTTGCAACACACCGTGGCTATGACAGCGATCACCCGAGGGTTACAGGTGATGTCGGCATGGCAGGGGTGGCGATAGATTCAATTGCCGACATGCAAATACTGTTTGATGGAATTCCGTTGGATGAGATGACTGTTTCTATGACAATGAATGGAGCAGTTTTGCCGATAATGGCGCTCTACATTGTTGCAGGTGAGGAGCAAGGCGTGCCACCTGAAAAGCTCGCGGGCACCATACAAAACGATATTCTAAAAGAGTTTATGGTTCGAAATACCTATATTTACCCACCAACACCATCCATGAGGATTATTTCAGACATCTTCGCCTATACCAGCAAGAAGATGCCCCGGTTTAACTCCATATCTATTTCTGGCTATCACATGCAGGAGGCTGGTGCGACTGCAGATCTAGAACTTGCTTACACGCTGGCTGATGGGGTCGAGTATGTGCGTGCAGGAAAAAAAGCAGGCCTATCCGTTGATGCGTTTGCTCCCCGCCTAAGTTTTTTCTGGGCAATTGGGATGAATTTCTTCATGGAAGTTGCAAAAATGCGGGCTGCCAGGTTGCTATGGTCCCGATTAATGAAGAACGAGGGAGCTAACAATCCTAAGAGTCTTGCTTTACGAACGCATTGCCAGACAAGCGGTTGGAGTTTGGCGGCACAAGACGTTTACAACAATGTAGTGCGGACGTGCGTTGAGGCTATGGCAGCAACTCAAGGACACACTCAATCATTACACACAAATGCGTTAGATGAGGCATTAGCTCTTCCAACCGATTTTTCTGCGCGTATTGCTCGCAACACGCAGCTAGTTCTGCAACAGGAAAGTGGAACGACGCGCGTGATAGACCCCTGGGGTGGATCCTATTATGTCGAGCGCCTGACTGCAGAAGTTGCAAAGAAAGCTTGGGCACACATTGAAGAGATTGAGGCAATGGGGGGAATGGCAAAAGCCATTGAAGCAGGTCTGCCCAAACTGCGTATTGAAGAGGCTGCTGCAAAAACCCAAGCTCGTATTGATAGTGGTCGTCAGACTATTGTGGGTGTCAATAAATATCGGCCAACCGATGACGCACAGGTTGACGTTCTTAAAGTTGACAATGCCAAGGTGCGTGAAGCTCAGATTGCAAGATTGAAGCGAATTTGGTCTGAACGGGACCAGGCTGCAGCTCAGAGTGCAATGGATGCTCTTACCCGATCGGCAGAAAGTGGAGAAGGGAATCTACTTGAGCTGGCTGTAGACGCTGCACGCAAGCGTTGCACAGTTGGAGAAATTTCCTATGCCCTTGAAAAGGTATGGGGAAGGCACGTTGCGGAGGTTAAAGCTGTGTCGGGAGTATATGCAGGAGAAATGGGAGACGATGCAGAGCTTGTCTCAAAAGTACGTGAGAAGGCAAATAATTTTGCCAAGGCGGATGGGCGACGGCCTCGAATTTTAATTTGTAAAATGGGTCAGGATGGACATGATCGAGGGCAAAAGGTGATAGCCACAGCCTTCGCAGACCTTGGATTTGATGTTGATATTGGTCCTCTTTTTCAAACGCCAGAAGAAGCAGCTAGGCAGGCAGTCGAAAATGACGTGCATATTGTTGGAGCATCTTCTCTTGCTGCAGGGCATTTAACCTTAGCTCCAGCATTAATTGATTCTCTGAAACAAGAAGGCAGAGAAGATATTCTTGTGGTGATTGGTGGTGTCATTCCGGCCCAGGATTATGAAGCACTCAATAAAGCTGGAGTAGCGGCGATTTTTCCGCCCGGCACTGTTATAGCAGAGGCTGCTGATGGACTTCTGGAACGACTAAACAAAGAGCTCGGTTATACGTAAAAAAAAAAAAAACGATGGTAACGTGGACCAGGATGGTTTTTTAATCGCTTAGCGATGACCGTGAAGCCAAATTTTGTTTTACATAGCTGATCTGGATTGAGAGCACCAAGCAAGGGTTCGCCTTGGATTATTTGAGCTTTTGAAGAAATTCGATCAAAGTTTTTCTCATCGCGGGATCCGGAATGCCACTGTATGCCATAGAAGTGCCAGGTACTGCTGTTCCGGGTGATTCAAGAAATTTGTCCAGTTTGCTAGGAGTCCAATTCCCATTGCTACTGTTCAGAGCAGGTGAATATTTAAAGTTTGATTGACTGCCAATGCGGCGCCCTACAATTCTCCATAGTGAGAGTTGGCCTTGTTGGGTTTTGCCTGGGTTGAAGATATGACAGGCATTACAATCTTCTACAATTTGCTTTACCGGATCAGCAAGTTGAGCCGTCAATAGATCTGCTTGGGAAGGCGCTTCCAGCCTTTTTATGTAAATTAATTTTCCCGTATCAGTCCATAGAACTATGGTTCCGTTTCTAAGCTGAATTATGTCTCTTATTCGCTCTCCAATGGGTATTGGAGAAGCGTACATAGGTCGATTGCCGTCAAGGCGGATACGGTAAAGCGTTTCTCCTTTAAGACTGGAAACTAATAAGTCGCCGTCCCAAAGCGGAGCAAAATTAGTGACCTCAATCAGGTTACTAATCCCTATCGATGGCAGAAAAGCCCAACGTGGTTTTCTAAATTCGTGATGTCTACCTTCTACTTGCCAATCGCAGCCATTGCAGTCTTTACCTAGCGTCACCTTCGGCCAACCATAATCGACGCCTGAAAAAATTTGATTGATTTCATCACCACCTGTAGGCCCATGCTCAGTCAGCCAAATTTCGCCATTTCGTCTCAGCACTAGGCCTTGAGGATTGCGGTGACCAATCGTGTAATTTTTTGAATTTGTCTGGAGTTAACATCAATAAGATGTGTTTTCCCATAGGTATTATTTAGGTCGGCTGTGGTAATGCTGCGCTTATCTCCATCATTTTTGAAGTCACCGACCGTTACAAGGACCTTACCGTTACTAAGTTCAACCATCCTTCCACCAGCCTGGTGACCTGCAAATGGCTTGTTTTTTTGTGGTCCAAGCTTAAGGCATGGAGTTGTTTTAAATATTTCTTGCCATTCGCCGACGGTAGGAAGGTCTTTGTTTTGCTGCAAGGTTGCAATTGAAAATATTAATTCAGCACAAGCGCTCTCATCATTCCAGTGGGTATAAGAAGCCATAACTCGGTTCGTGTCTTCAAGAAAAAGCAAATCGTGGACACGCATTCCAAGGCCAGCATAGCCTACATTGGTACCTGGCTTAACGGCATACCCACGTGCTCTGGCCTCGCGCTCAAAACCCTCCTGATTAATGTCTATGAAGATATCCGTTTGTTGTAGGCCTGGCTGATCATTTTCAGCTTCATTTAAGAAAAAATCGTCCACTTCTTTCAGCTATTAAAATACCTTTTGCAATTTCTGCTATTGCTCCACCCCCGCTTTTTAGGCCCTGTCCCATTGCTGCCAATGCCATATCGCGGCGGGAGAGGGTGTAGAAATTTGTTTCAATTGAGTTTTTGGAAACAATTGACTGTGTTTTTGTTATTATTGGGTTGTATTTGACTAAAGAACGAAGTTTTTCAGGAGTTATCATTCCTGAATGCAGCGCTATGAAAAGGGCTACCAAAGCTAGAACAGCGAATGCACCGATTGCACTGGTGGCATATAACAGCCTCTTTGCCAAATTAAGTGCCCTTTCGTATTTTATCGTTGAGCATCAAGGCAGTGCGGGGGATGCCAACGAGTTGTTTAATGATTTTTATATACAGTTCGAGTAATTAGACAAAAATTTTGTCTCGTAGATAGTAGGACATGCTTCTACTAAAAGTTGTTTGATCTTTTTGTGCATTTAGTGGAGTTACCAGACCATTTAACTAAACTGGCCGTGTTCCTTTTACCACCGTTCGGTGCAGAATACGCGGATGAAGGCTCATATCATAATTCCTGTCGGCTCTATGCAGCAGGACACGATTATCCCAAAGGGTTAGATCACCTTTCTTCCATCGATGGCGGTATACAAAACGATCTGCCGTAGCTCTTGTCAGTAGTTTATCAAGCCAAATTCGACCTTTTTCGTGATTTTGATTCTTAATGTGGCTTATGTGGGTTCCCAACACAACGACTTCTTCCCATTCTCGTGCGTGCGAACGAGAGGATGGGACACTGGGGGTCGTTCCTTTTTCTGTTCCTCAGTGGCTGGTCGATTGCCAGTGTTGCGTCGGCTGGCCTCCCATGAATGTATGGCGTGCATGCTAGAAGCCTGATCTTTTTCGGAGGATGACAGCGATTCATACGCCAATAGCATATTGGCGAAGAGGGTATCTCCACCGTCGGGAGGAAGTTGTATTGCGTGGAGCATTGTAAGTAATGACGGAATGGCATGATAAGATTTATCGGTATGCCAAAAATAATTGCCATCACTAGCTGGTTTTAACGTAGGTTTCCCAGTGACCTCATCAAGATTTGTAACCGTGTGTACCAAAGGGTAGCGTTCGCCGGATTTTAGCTCACCAACATGCCCTTCAATCTCACCAAAATTAAGGGTGAAATTGTATTGAGCTTCCTTAGTCAGGTCTTGGTTTCGAAAACATAGGACATGAAATTCTTCCATTGCATGCAGGATACCAGCTCTTAGCTCTGGTGATAGAGCCTTTGAAAGGTCAAGTCCTTCAATTTCTGCACCTGCAACATTAGACAGTCGAGTGATTTTGAATGGGATGTAACAGATGATAGGTTCAAGTTTTCTTCATTCATTTCCAGCACTCTAAAAATTTATTTATACTAGTAGTGCTTGTTTGAGCTTCACAATAGTGGCGATCCCTCTTATCAAATCTCTCAATAAAAATTTTTGATTAACACAAATAAGTTTTTCGAATACTCACGCCACTAGAAAGTGGGAGGTTTAAGATGGGTTTTAACGGAACAATTCTTATAACTGGTGGAACTGGTTCCTTTGGCCATAAATTTCTACCTCTCACATTGAAAAAATATAATCCAAAGAAAATCATCGTGTTCTCGCGTGATGAGATGAAACAATGGGAAATGGCAAAGTTATTTGAAAATGATAGCCGAGTTCGTTTTTTTATTGGTGACGTGAGAGATCGCGACAGACTTTACCGCGCTTTAGACGGAGTGGATTATGTTGTTCATGCAGCGGCGACAAAAATCGTGCCTACAGCAGAATATAACCCTTTGAGTGCATAAAAACCAATGTCAATGGAGCAATGAACCTTATAGATGCGGCAATTGATAAAGGTGTTAAAGGGGTTGTGGCTTTGTCGACAGATAAAGCTAGCAGCCCGATTAATTTGTATGGCGCAACAAAACTCACGTCTGATAAATTATTCGTAGCTGCCAATGCTTATTCTGGTGAGCATGGGACAAAATTTTCTGTTGTAAGATATGGCAACGTGATGGGCTCAAGAGGTTCAGTAATCCCATTTTTCGAGTCTATAAAACATAAAGGTGTTCTCCCAATTACTGATGAACGGATGAGCCGTTTTATGATAACTCTGGAGCAAGGTGTCGAGTTGGTATGGCATGCATTTGAAGATATGGTTGGTGGTGAAATCTACGTGAAAAAATTCCGTCGATGATGGTAGTAGATTTAGCTCGCGCTCTTGCGCCTAAATGTAAGCTTGAGGTGGTCGGTATTCGCCCCTGGCGAGAAGTTACATGAGCAAATGATTGGCGAAGAAGACTCTCATTATACCTTTGAGTACGAGGAACATTATAAAATTCTTCCTGCTATCAATAATTGGTCTACCTCAGCTGAGCGCATAAAAAATGGTGTTAAAGTTCAAGAGGGTTTTACGTACCGGAGCGATAACAATAAGGAGTGGATGACGGCACAGGAATTGATGAGCTGGGTAAATCTCAACATAGAAAATATTGGAAAGATTTGATGGTGATTCCGTACGGTCGGCAGGATATTCGGCAAGAGGATTTGTCGGCCGTTCTCGAGGTGCTGCAATCAGATTTTCTGACTCAAGGCCCTACAGTGCCTCGGTTTGAAGAAGCTGTAGCTTCATATTGCAATGCGCGTCGGTCTCTTGCAATGAACAGCGCTACATCCGCTTTGCATATTTCGCTTTTAGCGTTAGGTGTTGGTCCTGGCGATTGGGTATGGACATCCCCGAATACCTTTGTTGCGTCATCAAATGCTGCACTATATTGCGGCGCTAGTGTTGATTTTGTGGATATCGACCCTGATACCTTCAATATGTCAGTCAGTATTTTGGAGAATAGACTGGCTGAAGCTCAGAAAAATGGAAAGCTGCCCAAGGTAGTAGTGCCAGTCCACCTGGCAGGGCAATCTTGCGACATGCTCGGTATCCATAAATTAGCTAAACGTTATGGTTTTAAGATTGTCGAAGATGCCTCTCACGCTATCGGAGGACAATATTTAGGACTTCCAATTGGTAACTGCATATACAGCGATATAACAGTATTTAGTTTTCATCCTGTTAAAATCATTACTTCAGCCGAAGGTGGAATGGCGTTAACTAATGATGATGCCTTAGCAGATAAAATGAATTTACTTAGAAGCCATGGAATCACTCGAGATCCTGCTCTGATGTCTCATAGCCCAGATGGTCCATGGTACTATCAGCAAGTTGCCTTGGGATATAATTATCGGATGTCAGACCTGCACGCGGCACTTGGTTTGAGTCAAATGGCGCGGCTTAATGAGTATGTAGACAAGCGGCATAAGATAGCGGATTTGTATAATAAGGAATTAGAGACTTTGCCGTTGGAGCTTCCGTTCCAAGAAAGCTATAGCCGTTCTTCATACCATCTTTACATCATTCGATTGCAACGGGATAAAATTGCTCCACTGACCCATAACCAGGTTTTTGAAAAGTTTGCGAGATCAAGGTATTTTAGTGAACATTCATTATATTCCTGTGCATATGCAGCCTCAATATCGCGCAATGGGTTTCAAGTGGGGGGATTTTCCTAATGCTGAAGCCTACTATCGATCGGCTATTTCTTTACCGATGTTTCCAACCCTCAACGAGACAGACCAAAAATATGTTATTAGTAGTCTTCAAGAAATTTTAAAAAATTGAGAATTCTATCTAACGTAACAAGAAATCTTAATAAATTTTATGCTTATTCGGCGCGTTAAATAAAAATAATGGACAGTTTTCTTGAAAAGTATTCTCACGGATGTATGTGAAATTGGCCGTCGCCGATTTTATGTACTTTGGGCATCGATACCTCATCAAGCATCGAGGTCAGGGTTTGAAGTCGCGCTTCTACGTCACTGTTTTCAATTGGAGGAAAAATTCTCTTTTGAAATTTGCTGGGCCTCCATTTGCGACGGAACATAAATCCAGGTTTCCAGTCTGATAGTTCTTTCGGGGGAGTTTGTGTCAAAGCGAGTGAGACACAAAGTTTGCAATCCTTTCAGCAGCTAACTGGCCAGATTGAGCTGCAAAAAAATTTCTCAAACACTTTACGCGTATCTTTATTGGAAAGATTGCTATCTCCTCCTGATATAATCACCCTTGCAGCCTCGATAACCTGGTCTTCGCTTTTGGCGCTTACGCTTAACGCACTAGACAGAAAGTATGTGTGCATAGAAGAAGGTGAAGTTTCGAAACATATTGCAGGTTGCCCGAGAGCAAACGCTTCCGTAGCAGTGGTACAACTCGTGTGGACCAGTACTTCAGATGCGGTTAGCCAAGCTGCGGCTGGACCTTCCCTAATTATCTTAATTCGTGGCAAGCCTTGCAGTTCTTGTAAATAAGGCTCAATTTTTCCGTTGGATGGGGGCGCAAGACAATAGTATGTTCTGGAAACTCTATTGCTAGCCTTCGAGCTAGATGGGGCGCTGCGGAAAAGTTAGCCTCTTCGAAAGATTGAAGATCATTAACAAATTTTCGGTCTTCTTCAATTTTTAAGTTTATGCGTCCATCCCGGCTAAGTGCACGTATAAGTCCCGTCGCGGTATTTTTTGCCGAATTTACAAGGCCAATATTGGTATTGATTAATATTATTCGACCATGTTCGGACCTGATTTTTGCAGCGTCGTCTGCATATAATTTCCGTAACTCAGGACGTAGGAAATCCCAACGTGGGTTGCCTGTTATGTGAAGTTTTTCTTGATGATTGGGATAAGATCAATCATGGACGAAACATGCTGATCGCCGAGGCAGAATATAGCCTCAGAAGCTTCAACGGACCTTTTATCTACCCATCTTAGTCTCTTGCAACCTTCCCTAATCCAGGCATCTCTTCATCAATCGCGCCAATTCTGTGGCCTAACTTTTTAATTCTGTGCATTGCCTTAGCATCGCCAGGCGTCAACGTTTTAAAAATCCAGAAACCTTAGGCAGCCAGCGCGCATTCTTCTGGAGCAACCATTTTTGGCCAATTATAACTTCTAATCCCGCCTTGTTAGCGAACAGTGTTATCAGCAACCTAGAATCCAGCTCGAGAGGCTATTTCCATAGGCATATAGAGAAAGTTCATTGAAATCCTTTTGGATCGTATAGAAGTTCAGGTCTGCAGTTTTGTTGGTAAGAGCCGCGTTGAGTTTGTTAGATAGATGCCACTTTTTTTTTAAAAAGTATTAAGCGTCCCCAATTCTCTCCCAGAACATTTCTCGATGCTCTAAAATTCCATCCTTCTCTCGTGGAGGGGGTTCGAGCACTAGAAGCTTACCATCCATCCTTACTTTCCGAATTTGGTCAGTGCCAAATCGGTTTGGATCAGAGCAAGCGTCCACTCGTGTCACTAAGGTGCTGCCATCAAAGGAAAAGGTGCCACAGTAAGAAGTGTATTCCCTCTCTCCTGTACCCGGTATTTCCGAACGGCTATCACACAGAACAGATACCATCCTTCCGTCTTTGCGGAGCGCTAGTAAAGCCATTGCGCCCCTCCCCCATAAGGAGGAGGTCTCAGGTTGCCCGAAGGGTCCTTTGTTATACCCTTAATCAAACGCCAGGTTCCATATACCTCGGTTTTTTTCAATCATCTCTGCTACCCTAATATTCCTAAGATTAGATCATCTATCTGGTAAAAAGCTAAGCAACTAAATTACAAAGAATGCTTGGAAGTGTTTTTATCAAGGTCTTTTTCGGTTTATAGACTTTCTAATTTATGGTTGGGTTGAAAAACGTATTGTGACGGTACCATAAATTTCTAAAAGTTGACTATTAAGCGGCATGGTGTTTTTTATTTTTTGTTGACCCTGAAAGTGTTCATATTCTTGCAGCTACATTTATCCCATTTTTGGGATATCAATGGAAAATAGCTTCTAAATATCGAATATTCTTTACTTGAGAGCCATTGGATGAAGCCTGTTTGTATAATTCCTGCTCGGGGTGGTTCAAAACGAATACCGAGAAAGAATATAACTCCATTTCATGGTCGTCCCATGATCGGTTGGTCTATTAGTGCCGCACTTGAAGCGGAAATTTTTGCTCGGATTATTGTTTCCACTGACGACGAAGAGATTGCAGAAATTGCTCTTCGTGAAGGAGCGGAGGTTCCGTTCCTGCGCCCTACTTCTTTATCGGATGATTTGACTCCCACTGTTCCTGTAATTGCCCATGCGATACAAGCACTTTCAATTACAGAAGATGTGGCAGTTTGTTGTCTTTATGCTACTGCCCTTTCGCAATTATAGAAGATATACGTGCTGGCGTATTCGCTTTTAGATGGTAAAGGTTACGTAGTCTCTGTTACTAGTTACCCCTTTCCAATCCAGCGGGCTTTGCGCAAAAGCAGTGTTGGACAAATCGAGATGCTGCATCCTCATCATATGACAACCCGATCTCAAGACTTGGAAGAGATGTGGCATGATGCGGGCCAGTTTTACTGGGCATCTGCGTCTACTTGGTCAGAAGGTAGGCCAATATTTGGAGCTGGAACAAAAGGATTAGAACTTCCTAGATTTAGAGTGCAAGACATAGACTCATGGGAAGATTGGAAGCGAGCGGAAGTTTTATTCTCAGCTATCAAGAACCCAGGAGGATAAATATTCTTTATTTGCTCAATAAAAGTTCAGCTGCATTAACGTTATTTAGGTACAATCAACCCTAAAGGGCAGCAAGAAAAGAGCAGGTTCGGCTTGTACGCAAAAAATGCATACACAACTATGAGTGCAGCGTATAAGTTAATGTTTGAAAAAGTTTTAGTTTGTATCCAGTACCGAAAAAGATACTGGTTCGCCAAATTTTACGTCCGTTGTTAATTTCATTCCTAAAACAGTGTCTAAGTACTTTGGTGGCAAGCCGTAACCTGGCCTGATGCGTCGGATATCGGAATTTGTGATTACATGACCTTTGCTGAGATTTTTTCACAAAATATAGAGAGCGTCGGAATACCATATTTTGCTTTTCTGAGGAGGCGCGGTTTAAACCAGCTTGTCCTTTAGCAGTCCAAGCTTGATTGCACTCATTAACCAAATTCTTGAGTTCATCTTCAGTTAAAGAGAAACTAGCATCTGGACCGCATTCCAGCTCATCGAGTTTGAAATGTTTTTCGATGGCAACAGCCCCTAACCCAATTGCTGTTAGGCAGCAGCAATGTTGTTGGTAGTGTGATCTGACAATCCAACCTGGACATTAAATGTATCCCTCAGCCAACTAATATTTTGTAAATTAGACTCTTCGGTAATAGTTGGATAACTACTGATACAATGGAATAACAATAACTCAGCGTCTGTAACCTCGCGAACTACATCAACTGCTTGCTGTACTTCCTCTTTTGATGCCATGCCGGTAGACATTAATATGGGTTTATTTTTCTTTGCGATGTATCTGATCAGAGGAAGGTCAATGATTTCAAAAGAGGCTATTTTATAAGCGGGAGTATTAAGTGACTCGAGCAGGTCTACTGCCGTTTCATCAAACGGCGTGGAGAAAATTGTTATCCCATGCTCGGATGCGGTTTTGAATAAATCCTCGTGCCACTCAAAAGGTGTATGAGCTTCTGTATATAAATCATAGAGGGAACGATTAGCCCAAAGTCCTTCTTTTTCACTAAAAAATCAGGTAGTGCGCAGTTAAGAGTCATCGTGTCTGGCGTGTAGGTTTGAATCTTGACGGCTGAGGCACCAGATTTTGCGGCTACTTTGATAGAGTTTTTTGCTCTATCCAAATCCCCGCCGTGGTTAGCTGATAATTCGGCGATAATATATGGCTTATTGTCCCTATTAATAACTCTATTATTTATTTTCATTTAACGACTCGAGATTTGATGCTCTAGTTTAAAACTAATTTGAGTTGCGGAATTTGTAATTCCTTGAATATCTCAATCAGTTTTTGGTTTTTTGATGACACGTTTAGATAAAGTAGCTTGGTATTTCAGAAGGTATTGGAGGACGCGGGGAAAAATTTAGATTTATGAAATCAATGCATTCTTTAACGAGTATTATATTCGGATTTTCGACATTTAGTCCGATTGAGTTATCATTTTTGATATAAAGAGTTCCTAAGTATTTGTTTTCTAACCTGATTAAGAACCACGCAAGATAGGAATGGTTTTTTACAAACAAGGTATGATCGTCAAACGATGGTAAATTTACATGGCTGATAGAATGTTCTCTTGTTTTTAACAAATCATAAAAAGGATTTGGATTTGATCTTCGGTGCCATGGATGGACTCAAATTTGTAGGTCATGATGTTAACTGAGTTTTCGTTCTATCTTTAAAATATATTCAGCTCCATCGTATTCAAAAAATGCGGGCCAGTCTGAATTGTTACAAACTCTATTTTAGCAAGTTGAACTGTTCTCTTATAGATTTATCGAAATCCAAGCGCGAGTCATCTGGTTTTCTCCTCCTGTAAAACGATGGGCAGCCTAATTCTGTTTTATTGCTTCACAGTTCGGATATTTTTCCAGAAATTGAGAAATCAAATCGAAAGTAGCTGCCGCTTGTTTTAGATCTCAACTCCTCATAAAGCTCCTTACCATCGAGCTGAATATTGCTTCGTAGATAAACATTCCCTTCATCAACCTTTTCTGCAACTTCAAGCAAACAAATTGGAATTGTGTTTTTACCCTCCAATATCTGCCATTGCATTGGAGCAAATCCACGGCCTTCAGGTAAGTTGGCTAGAATGAACAACTAAAAGAAGTTTATTTAATTTAGAATTTCACCCTTTAATATCCTTGTGTAACCAAGAACAAATACTAAATCAAAATCCCGGACATCTTCTTCTTCATAGCATTTTTTAATATGAAATTTATGATTTGTATTGAGATGTGCAGGAAAGTGGTTGCAATCCAATTATTTTTTTTATCAAATAAAAAAGCTATTTTTATCATGAAATCATTCCCTTTGTGTAAAGGCAATATCAATCAATTCGGGAGTCGTCAGCGGTCCTGGCGGAGGGAGAGGGATTCTGAACCCTCGATACGCTATTAACGTATACACGCTTTCCAAGCGTGCGCCTTCAGCCGCTCGGCCACCCCTCCTAGTCCGTATTAAACGGATGGTGCTGCCGCAGAGATTTGAACTCTGGACCTCTCCCTTACCAAGGGAGTGCTCTACCCTGAGCTACGGCAGCTTAATAGGTCTTCGACTTCGATGAATTTAGTCGGAGAGCGCGGAACATGCCAAAGGCGTTTGTTTTACGCAAGTACCTCAATATTCAATTATTCTTTTCCAAGCGCGGCATAAAGACCGCGTTCGAATGAATCATATACTTGCAATATTTCAGGATCAGCAAAGGGTAATAATTGAAAGAAAATGCTGCCAGCTATCCCGCTGGCTCTATCAACCCAGAAGTAGCTATTACGTAGTCCAGCCCATGACAAAGAGCCCGCCCGTCTTCGACCTTCTAGGTCCTGCTGGTTAATCATAAAGGATAAACCCCACTTTTTTGTTACTTCTGGAAAGAAGTCAAATGCGTTCGTTAATTCTGGGCGCGTAGTGGGTAACCCAGTCATAACGAGATCACCGATGTGATTTTTGCACATCAAATCAATGGTTTGAGGTTTTAGAATTTGAATTCCGTCTAAAGAACCGTTGTTAAGGAGCATACGCATAAAGCGGCCGTAATCTTCCGCCGATCCAAACATTCCTCCCCCGCCAGTATATGCAGCGCCTGCTATTCGTGGGTGCTCAAAGTCAACGGGCTGTATAGTTCTATCTTGGGTGCGTTGGTGAACGCCAACCATTCGTGAGCGCTGAGCATCAGTTGGTACAAAGCCTGTTGATGTCATTTCTAGGGGGTTCAAGACATTCTCTTGAAGATAGGCATCGAGAGTTTGTCCTGTTACAGCCTCTAATACTTTACCAGCCCAATCTATATTTATTCCATATTCCCAGCGCTCTCCTGGATCAAAACCCAATGGTGGGCAGGAGTCAGGATTGTTATAAAAATTGCTCCTACCAATACCGGTGGAAAGCATCCATTGGTTCATGCCCGAGTTCCACTGCTCATAAACAAACCCAGCAGTGTGCGTTAAAAGGCGCCTTAAAGTTATCTTACCGTTAGCTGGCCGCGTAACTGCTTTTCCATCCTTATCAAAATTAACGAGGACTTTTGGATCAGCTAACGCGGGCACAAAAGCTCCACAGTCATCATCCAAGTCAATGGCACCCTGCTCCACAAGTTGCATACACCCTGTACCGGTGATTGCCTTAGTCATTGAATGAAGTTGAAAAATGGCATCAGCACGGATTTCATCATTGCGATCAATTCTTGTAGGGCCAAACGCGCCTGTGTAAATCACTTCATTTTGATCGACTGCAATTGCAGCGACAGGCGGTACCTGGCCACTTTCGACAGCTTCTGAAAGAATCGTATCAAGCGAATTAGAAATACTCATATTATTGCGGGCTCCGGTGCTTCGCGACCCAACATCATATCGGCTGCCTTCTCCGCTATCATCAATGTGGAGGCGTTCGTATTTGCGGAAGGCATTGTGGGCATGACTGAAGCATCCACGACGCGTAGGCCAGCCAGGCCGTGTACTCGAAGTTCGTCATCAACTACCGCTGTGGGGTCATTAGTTGGGCCCATTCGGCATGTACCCATCAGATGAAAAGCTGTGGTTCCAATTCCGCGAGCAAAATCAAGAATTTCATCATCTGATTGAACCTGGTTGCCGGGTTTATCTTCGCGGACAACATATTTTCCAAGCTCTGGGGTATGAAGTAATCGGCGAGCGAGTTTGACGCCACCAATTATGCATTGCTGATCGATTTCATGTTTAAGATAGTTTGGTTGCAGTTCTGGTTTTTCAAAAGGATCTGAAGAACGGGCATGGACGTAACCTAAACTTTCGGGACGCTGCTGCCAGGCAGCAACCGTAACGCCAGGAAAATCGTCTAATTTTGATTGGACGCCTTCTTTATAGCTTGCTGGAGTAAATGTTAGCTGAAGATCTCCTGCATCGAGGGCTTCGTTAGACTTCCAAAAGCAGTGAGCAAGGGTAGGGGAAAGGCCCAGAATTCCCTTCCGAGTAGCTGCATATTTTAATGCCTCATAAACTACATTGAGGCCACGTACTCTTTCGTTAACAGTTTTAACGTTTACTTCACCAACAAGGCGAGCAGGATAGTGATCACGAAGGTTTTCACCCACACCCTTCAGTGAGTGGTGTACTTCAATCCCTCGTGACTGGAGGAAATCTGGTGCACCAATGCCAGATAGTTGGAGTAGTTGGGGGGAGTTTACCGTTCCGCCACACAACACAACTTCTTTTGTTGCTCGGACCTCTCGAGCTTTTCCTCCACGACCTCCTTTTGAATATGCAACTCCAACAGCTTTATTGCCTTCGAAGAGAATTTTTGTCGTATGCGCGTTCGTCCTAATATCAAGATTGCCAGTCTTTTTTACTGCTGGATGTAAAAAACCTCTCGCTGCAGACATTCTTCTGCCATTTAGAATGGCTCGCTGGAAGTAACCAACTCCCTCTTGTGACGAGCCGTTGTAATCAGGGTTTTTGGGATGCCTAGGCCGACTGCACCCTCAATGAAGGCCTCGCACAAGGGATCACGCCAGTCGATATCTGTTACCGTTAGTCCGCCATCTCTGCCCCGAAACGTATCATCGCCACCACCAATACGCTTCTCTGTCCGACGGAAGTACGGGAGGATATCTGAATACCCCCAACCCCGGTTGCCCATTTGTGCCCAGCCATCAAAATCAGCACGCTGACCCCTGATATATATGTGGCCATTAATTGATGATGATCCACCAAGCGTTTTTCCCCGCGGTGCGTGTACTCGACGGCCGTTGGTACCCTCGCTTGGTTCGCTCTCATACATCCAATTTACGCGGGGATTTACTAAAGTGTACATAAACCCTGCTGGTATATGACTGAACGGATGTAAATCTCTGGGACCGGCTTCTAGAACACAGACCTTTTGTCCTGCTTCTGCTAGCCGAGCAGAAAGGACGGAGCCAGCTGAACCTGCCCCTACGATTACGTAATCGAAAAGGTCTGACATGTTGGAAACCTCTTTAATTTATCAATTAATTTCTGGGTAATATTCCCAAAAAGAATAATTAATAAATCATTATTTAAAACAACTCATTGGTGGAAAATTCATTTCAAGGCTGAGTGAAAAAAGTAGAATTTCTTGTAACTGAAATTAATCAAATTTAAGCGTCTTCACTGTAAGTACATCTGGTAAGTTTTCTAAGGTTTTAAGGACTTCTGGGGAACATGCACTATCGAGCTGTATTAGTGCGACAGCAGACCCGTCGCCCTCTGCACGTCCAAGATGAAAATTAGCAATGTTTACACCAGCGTTGCCTAGAGTTGAACCAAGGCGGCCTATGAACCCTGGTTTGTCTTCGTTGCGAACAAATAACATGAAGCCTTTGAGTTCTGCTTCCATCCGTGCATCGTGCATACGAACTAAACGAGGTGCACCACCGAATATAGCCCCGGATGCACTGCGCTGACGGCGGTCTGTCTCAACAGATACAGTAATAGTTGCCTGATAATTTTCTATTTCTTGATTGGAAACCTCCGTAACCTCAATTCCTCGCTCTCGTGCCATTAAAGGAGCATTGACCATATTCACACTGTCAACTTGAGGCCTTAGCAGCCCTTCCAGCGCGATAGCAGTCAGTGGGCGTGTGTTAAGGGTAGCCACATGGCCACGGTAGGTAAGTGTAACTTTTCGAAGACCGGTTTCAGTTAATTGCCCAGCAAAACTTCCAAGTCGTGCAGCTAAATCCATGTAGGGCTTTAGTTTAGGAGCATCTTCAGCCGATATCGAAGGCATATTTATCGCGTTTGAAACGGCCCCATTTAACAGGTAATCAGACATCTGCTCTGCTACCTGAATTGCAACATTCTCTTGCGCTTCTTCAGTTGCGGCACCTAGGTGGGGGTGGCAATAAAATTTGGACAGCCAAAGAGAGGATTATCTTTTGCGGGTTCAACCGCGAAAACATCGAAAGCGGCTCCAGCAACCTGGCCTGATTTAAGCGCTTCAGCCAGGTCCTCTTCAACTACTAGACCACCACGAGCGCAATTCACAATTCTTACGCCAGGTTTGCATTTGGCGAGAGATACCTTGTTAATCATTCCCCGTGTCTGGTCAGTCATTGGGGTGTGGAGGGTGATGAAATCCGAACGTACAAGAACTGCTTCTAGGTCACCCTTTTCAACGCCTAGGTCGCGTGCTCTATCCTCTGAAAGGAAGGGATCGAATGCTAACACGCGCATGCGAAGGCCTAAGGCACGCTCTGCAACAATAGAGCCAATGTTCCCACAGCCGATAAGACCTAAGGTCTTTCCAGTAAGCTCTACGCCCATGAAACGGGACTTTTCCCATTTGCCAGCTTGAGTAGACGCATCGGCCGCAGGTATTTGCCGCGCCGTTGCGAACAGCATGGCAATGGCATGTTCCGCGGTCGTAATTGTGTTGCCATGAGGGGTGTTCATTACAACTACACCACGCGAAGTAGCTGCAGACACGTCTACGTTATCTACGCCAATACCTGCGCGTCCTATCACTTTAAGGTTGGAAGCAGCAGACAGCATTTCCGCAGTAACTTTTGTAGCAGATCGGATTGCTAAACCATCGTACTTACCAATAATTTTAATTTGCTCATCAGCAGGCAGGCCAGGCTTGAAATCAACCTCAATTCCGCGTGTCTGAAAAATTTCTAGAGCACGTTCAGAGAGTTGGTCAGAGATAAGTACCTTAGCCATTATTTATACAGCCTTTTTGAAGGTTTCAGCTTTTGTGATCTGATAGGACCAGTCTAGCCAAGGAAGCAAAGCGGCCATGTCGCTCTCTTCAACTGTTGCTCCTCCCCAAAGTCTTAAGCTTGGGGGCGCATCACGATGATTATTTGTATCGTAAGCGATACCTTCAACTTCTAAGCGAGAGGAGAGAGATTTCGAGAATGCTCGTAATTCATCTTCCGATAGGTTTTTGAGGTCTGGGTCGACGTACTTAAGACAGATTGCTGTTGAGGAGCGTGTGTCTTTTGAAACTGCCATGAAGTCTGCCCATTGAGAGACAGCTACCCAGTCTTCTACAGCTTTTAGAGATGCTTTAGAGCGAGTGACACAAGCTTGTCCACCACCAATTTTCTTGAACCAACGAAGTCCATCAAGAGCATCTTCGACACATAACATGGACGGGGTGTTTAACGTTTCACCCTTGAACAGACCTTCGTTAAGTTTACCAGCTTTGGTCATCCTAAAAATTTTTGGAAGGGGCCATGGTGGATCATATGTTTCGAGCCTTTCAACTGCTCGAGGAGATAAAGCAAGCATGCCATGGGCAGCTTCTCCTCCCATAGCCTTTTGCCATGACCAGGTAACAACGTCCAACTTACTCCAAGGTAATTCCATAGCGAAAGCAGCTGATGTTGCATCACATATAGAAAGTCCCTCTCTATCAGCCGGAATCCAGTCAGCGTGAGGAACGCGAACACCTGAAGTCGTTCCATTCCAACAGAAGACTACGTCTCGGTTCCAGTCAACTAAACTTAGATTAGGAATTTCGCCATATGGAGCCTCCAGAATTCGAAGGTCATCAAGCTTAAGCTGGGACTTAAGATCAGTTGCCCATGACTTCCAAAGCTTTCCCAGACAAGGCTATCTACACCACGTTTTCCGAGCAAAGACCAAAGTGCCATTTCTACAGCACCGGTATCGGAGGCAGGCACAATTGCAAGGCGCCAATCTTCAGGCATTTGCAAAATAGATTTTGATTGTTCGATAACCTCAAGCAGCTTGGCTTTGCCAGGCGTTGAGCGATGAGAACGACCGAGGAGAGCATCGTCGAGAGCTTTTGTAGACCAACCAGGGCGCTTAGGGCAGGGTCCTGATGAAAAGTAGGGATTTTTCGGACGAATTGCAGGCTTATTGGTCATCATAAAATGCTCCAAACCAGGAATGAGATTCGGCGTACGGCACGCCCCTTTTAGGCACAACAGTGCGGATCGCCGCAGACATATGATTAGTTAAAAAAAAGGAGAGATGTTGTGGGCAAAACACCTAGGATCATAAAACATGGCAGTCAGGACTGGATTTCTAGCGATTAAAGTGAACTTAAATACTGCCTTTCGGGTGCGCAGTCTTAAATTACGCTATCGAGTCGGAATTGGTTCAGGGCCGCTATAGTCATAGAAGCCTCTTCCTGTTTTTCTTCCAAGCCAACCAGCTTCAACATATTTCACAAGAAGAGGGCATGGCCGATACTTCGAGTCTGCTAAACCTTCATACAGAACCTGCATAACGGATAGACAGGTGTCGAGGCCAATAAAGTCGGCGAGCTCTAACGGTCCCATTGGATGGTTGGCGCCAAGCTTCATTGCTGTATCAATTGCTTCGACAGATCCAACTCCCTCGTAGAGGGTATAAACAGCCTCATTGATCATTGGGAGAAGTATTCTATTGACTATGAATGCCGGGAAATCCTCGGAAGAAACCGCCTGTTTCCCAAGAGCTTTGGTAAGATCGCGAACAGCTCCCACTGTTTCATCTTCAGTTGCAATACCTCTAATTACTTCAACCAGCTGCATCATCGGCACTGGATTCATAAAGTGCATTCCGATGAAACGACCTGGACGATCTGTTGCTGCGGCAAGACGAGTGATTGGGATTGAGGAAGTATTGGTGGCTATTATTGCCTCAGAATTGAGGTGCGGAATTAACGCTTCAAAGACCGTTTTTTAACTGCCTCATCCTCAGTTGCAGCTTCAACAACCATCTGCCGATCTAACATATCAGCCATAGATGTAGATGTTTGAACTCTTAAAAGCGCTTCGTGCTTATCAACTTCTTCAAAGAGGCCGCGGCGGACCTGACGTTCCATATTTTGGTCCATCGCTTGCATTGCAGCGTCAAGGCGATCTTCACTAATATCCATGAGCCGAACGTCTAGGCCTGATAATGCGCAAACATGCGCAATGCCAGTGCCCATCTGCCCAGCGCCGATGACACCGATACGCTTAATCATATGGATTGTCCTAAAGAAGTCGGCCGTTAGCTGGCCGCCTTGCGTGTTTCAATTTCTGATGTCAGTTCGGGGACCGATTTAAATAAATCACCAACAAGTCCGTAGTCGGCTACTGAAAATATTGGAGCCTCCTCATCTTTGTTTATGGCTACTATTACCTTCGAGTCTTTCATTCCAGCTAAATGCTGGATAGCGCCTGATATACCAACAGCAATATACAATTCTGGAGCGACGACTTTACCCGTTTGTCCGACTTGATAGTCGTTGGGTACAAAACCAGCATCTACAGCAGCTCGGCTTGCGCCAACTGCTGCACCAAGCTTATCAGCTAGCTCCTCTAGGATCGCGAAATTTTCTCCAGAACCCATTCCTCGCCCACCGGAAACAATAATTCCAGCCTGAGTGAGTTCCGGGCGTTCTGACTTTGTGAGTTCACGGCCATTAAATACGGAAAGACCAGTGTCTCCAGCGGAAGCTACATCTTCTACTGACGCCGAACCTCCTTCACTGGCCGCAGCATCAAAAGCGGTCGCTCTTACGGTAATTAACTTTATAGCATCAGAAGATTTTACTGTTGCCAATGCATTTCCAGCGTAGATTGGGCGAACGAAGGTGTCAGCATCTATGACGTCTGTTATTTCTGAAATTTGTTGGACGTCTAATAGTGCAGATGCGCGCGGCATCACGTTTTTCCCGAAGCTTGTCGCGCCAACCAGGACGTGAGAATAACTAGACGCTACGTTTTTCACGAGGCTAGCTACATTTTCGGCTAGTCCATTTGCGTAGGCAGCATCATCAGCTTTAAGAACTTTAGCTACACCAGAAATTTTTGTAGCTGCTTCCGCATGGCTGGAACAATCTGCTCCAGTAACTAGCATGTGGACATCACTATCAATTGCTAAAGCTGCAGTAACAGCATTCCTTGATTGAGGAACAATGCCGTTTGCATCGGTTTCAGCGAGAACTAAGACACTCATTAGATCACCTTCGCTTCATTCATGAGCTTATCAACAAGTTGTGCAACATCTTCTACTTTGGCACCACCCTCACGCTTTGGAGGCTCAGCCACTGTTAATACTTCAAGACGTGGTGTTTCATCCACACCAAGATCAGCTGGTGACGTTTCGTCAATGGGCTTTTTCTTTGCTTTCATGATATTCGGCAGTGACGCATATCTAGGTTCGTTTAACCGCAAATCTGATGTCACAACAGCTGGAAGTGTAACAGTTATGGTTTCTAGTCCACCATCCACTTCGCGCGTCACTTGAGCGTTACCGCCATCGACTTTCACCACGGATGCAAATGTCGCTTGAGCCCAGCCAAGGAGGGCTGCCGTCATTTGTCCAGTTTGGTTGCTGTCATCATCGATGGCTTGTTTTCCTACGATGATAAGCTGAGGTTGCTCTTTGTCCGCAAGCGCCTTTAAGCATTTGGCTACTGCCAACGGCTCTAAGTTAGCATCGGTTTTTACGAGAATACCGCGATCTGCACCCATAGCGAGAGCAGTTCTGATTGTCTCTTGTGCCTGTTGAGGACCAATAGAAACTGCTATGACCTCTTCGGCCACGCCAGCTTCCTTCATGCGAACCGCTTCTTCTATTGATATCTCATCAAAAGGGTTCATGGACATTTTTACGTTTTGCGTTTCGACACCGCTACCATCCGGTTTCACTCGGATTTTTACGTTGTAGTCGATGACGCGTTTAACGGGCACCAGCACTTTCATTTTTGGGCGGTCGCCTTTCAAGTACTCGGGTAAAAGGAACAAATCAAACACCAGCGTGTGAGATTCAACTATATGAGACGATTTAAGAAGAGCCTTCGCCTGAGTCAAGTTTTTCAAGGCAATACTAATTACGATTATTAACTAGATTGCTTATATGACATCTCAGGTCGCAAGGAATATGCACCTCCCTAACCTCTGTGCCGTTTCCTGTTCGTTCTTTCCTCAATAAAAATTTAATGGCTAAAGATGTGCCGCATATTACATAGGTGTTTAAATCATCTTATGTCTTTCAAACAGTCGACTGTTTTCAGGAGAAATAAATGACGGCGGCAGCAGTTGATATTGTACGGACTGTCGAGGAATTGCGGAGTAGGGTTATCTCTTGGCGGTCAGAAGCTTTGAGTGTGGGACTGATCCCTACCATGGGTGCGCTTCACGCAGGGCATTTGAGCCTCGTAGAGGCAGCCCTAAAAGAATATGACAGGGTAATAGCTACTCTATTTGTCAATCCACGTCAGTTTGATCGTCCCGAAGACCTAGCGAAGTATCCCAGGACTGAGGACGACGATGCGGCTAAGTTGGCGTCCGCTAATGCACATTTGCTGTATGCACCAAACGTCGATGAGATATACCCGTCTGGATATTCTACTAATATCTCAGTGTCGGGTGTTAGTTCAGGATTATGTGGTGGCGATAGACCAGGCCATTTTGATGGCGTGGCAACTGTGTGCACAAAATTATTTCTGCAATCCGGAGCAGATGGTGCTTTTTTTGGAGAAAAAGATTTTCAACAATTACGCGTGGTTCAACAATTTGTCAGAGATTTAAATATCCCAATACTAATTCATCCATGCCCGACAGTACGCGAAGATGATGGGCTTGCCTTATCATCTAGAAATAAACACCTCTCTGATGAAATGCGTTCTCGCGCACCCGTGTTGCACCAGCGCTTGAGGGCAGCGGCAGAACAGCTACTTAATGGTGCTCCAGTAGATGTTATTATGAAAGAATCCATAGATTTTATTTTAAAATCGGGTTTCGATCGTGTGGACTATTTTGAGCTCCGAGATGCTAAAAATCTGGGACTTCTGCAACAAAACTCTTCGAATTCAAGACTTTTCGTAGCGGCTTGGTTGGGTAAAGTTAGACTCATAGATAATATAGCCGTTATACCTTCTTAGCTCAGCTGCTCAGAAAATTTCAGGGACTCAGTAAAGTCATGACCACTGCTTTAGACAAAGATAGAATTCGGTTGCGCGATCAAGCTCGTGAGTTAGCGCAAGGACCTATAAGGGCCCGGGCTGCTGAAGTTGATAGAACTGAGCAATACCCTTGGGATCATGTTGATGCGATGAAAGATGCAGGATTCCTCGGGATGACTATCCCTAAGGCTTATGGAGGGCAAAGCAAGGACTGGCTTGATGCTGTTCTCGTAATCGAGGAGATGGCTAAGACTTGCTCAATTGCAGGGCGCATTGCGGTTGAAACCAACATGGGTGCTGTTTCAGCAATAATGGCTTATGGCTCTGAAGAACAACGTAAACTTGCGGCTGATATGGTGTTGTCTGGAGATAAGCCTGCGATCTGTATTACTGAGCCAGACGCGGGATCAGACGCCAGCGGTATGACCACGCGAGCAGATAAGCGAGGCAACCGGTATGTTATGAATGGAAAGAAGCATTGGATTACTGGGGGCGGGGTGTCGAGGCTTCATTTAATATTTGCAAAGATATTTGATGAGCAGGGAAATTTTGAGGGTGTAGGAGGTTTTTTAGCTATCAGGGATGAAACCCAAGGGCTTGAGATTGTGAAGCGTGAGCCAACAATGGGACTTCGTGGAATTCCTGAAGCAGAAGTAGCCTTTAATGATATGGAGCTCCCTCCTTCAGCATTAATCATGCCCCCCAGAGGTCTCAAGAAAGGCTTCGCGGATCTTATGACCGCGTACAATAGCCAACGTGTTGGTGCGGGCACAGTTGCACTCGGTATCATGGAAGGTGCCTATGAACTTGCTCTTGATTGGACGGAAGAGCGGGAGCAATTTGGGCGTCCGATAAATGAATTTCAGGGTGTGCAATGGCGTCTAGCAGATATGTCAATTCGTATCGCAGCAGCTCAGGCATTGATTTATAAAGCGGCAGAGAGTGGTAAGGGTGGCTTCCCCGATAAAATTATGGCTGCACAGGCCAAGATTTATACCTCGGAAAACGCCATTCAAGTTGTCAATGAAGCTCTGCAGCTGTTCGGAGCCCGGGGTATTCTAGAAACTTACCTCTGGAGAGAATGGCTCGCGATGTTCGCATGTTTTACAATTGGGGGCGGTACAGCGGAAGTACTACGTAACGTGGTTGCTTCGGGATTGTTGGGCAAAAAACTGCCCCAAACGCGAGATGGTTATTTGCCAAAAATGGAGGCAGCAGAGTAATTTAGGAAATTATCTTTGCGCTAATTCTGCGTTTGATCGCCCAACATTCCTCGTAATACGGGTGTTTTAATTTCATTCACTTTTTGGCGTCGCGCTCTAACTGCTCCCAGTCAAACATTGCAGGCTGTTTGGTTGCGAAACGCTTGATGGCGTCTTTATGAAATTCGGTTGGGTAAAGTTGGGCTTGCCCGAAAGCTTCAAATTCTAACATTGTGCGATGATCGCTTTCGAAGCTTTTTGCAACAGCACCTTTGCAGTGGCAATTGCAGTTGTTGAAGCCTTGCAAAAACGTCGAGCAAAGTCTGAGGCGCTTGTAACCAAGTCCTCATCATTTTCTACAATGGTATGAACAAAACCAAGGCTTTTAGCTTCATCAGGTTTCACACGCCGTCCCGTAAAAATTATGTCTTTTGCTTTCTGCATGCCGATAGTGCGAGGCAACGTATACAGCAGGCCCCAGTCTGGAATGAGGCCAATACGTGCAAAGGAACATGTAAAGCGTGTTGAGGGACCGGCGAAGACGAAGTCTGCCATAAGTGCTAAGCCAAAACCGGCTCCCGCTGCATGTCCATTTACGGCCGCGATAACAGGAAGTTCAAGGTGAAGTAGCTCAAAAAGCCGAGTTTGAGAACGACGCATGCGGGCTCTACCAGCAACGACATCATTGCGTTTTGGGTCATTCATGGCTTTTACGTCGCCACCTGCACAAAATGAATTACCAGCTCCAGTTATCACTAACGCTTTTACTTCCGTCCCTGCTTTGGCCTTGAGGTCCTGAATAATCCAATCAAGGTCTGCGCGCATTTCTTCGGAAAGCGCATTGCGCGCCTCTGGGCGGTTAAGAGTGATGACCGCCAAACCATCATTTATGGAATATAAAGCGTGCTGAAGTTGCATTATGCATCCCTTCGTTAAAATTTCGCACAGGTAGAATTTTCTATAGGTTGTTTTTTTAAACTCTTTCTGACAGCCAAATGGCGAGTTTTGAGCCTCGTTTGATAAAAAAGCTCATTACTTCAAAACCTGGAGCTTGTTCAGCGTCATGTTCGAGACCGATATCTCTGTGTTCAAGCTCTTCTGCACGGAATTCAGCGATAGATTGTTTTAGCTTATTTTCACTTTCAGGAAGTCTGTCGAGCTGGCTCTGGTAATGCTCGTCGATAGCCTCTTCGACAGCAACTGTGCACGCCATTGCTGCCTTTGGCCCCATTAGTGCCGTGGCAGCACCTAGGCAAAGCCAGCAGCATGCCAAATTGGTAAGAGAGCTGTTGGCCTAATCCCTCGATCGCTTATGGCATCTGAGAAGAAATTAAGGTGCTTCTCCTCTTGTTCGGCCATATGTTGAATTGTGGGAGCATACTTAGACTTTCCCAGAACAGCGAGCTGTCCTGCATAAAGCCATTTTGCCCCAAACTCTCCCGCAGGATCCACGCGAATTATCCGTTCAATTTCTTCTTTTTCTGAAGGATCACCCGCCAGGCGCTGTTTCGATTTTTCAGTCATTTTGAAAAAATCCGTTTCACATCTCTTATCACCACATAGAGCGCGCTTGTTCCGGTGACCAGAGCAATTAAACCATTCCATCCAGCCATGGAGATGCCTAAGAATGACCAGGCTATTTCATCACAGCGTACTACAGGACGGGTAAGTAGCTGTTTTCGAATATCTTCGATATTGCCTGTACCAAATCCTTGAAACCCAGATCCACATTCTGCCGTTCCGGCCCACCAGTGCTGCTCTACACCTACATGAAAAGCAGCAAAACCGGCTCCCTGTTAATGCTGCAATGGCAGCGATTAAGAGTAGAAGAAGGCTTATGGCAATCCGGCTTTTGCCTTCTGCTAATAAAGAAAGAAAGGAGAAAAGGACCGCAATACCCCAAGCTTTTCTTTGGTCTATACACAAAGCGCAAGGCGCAAGGTTTCCAAGGTGTTGGAACGCCAAGGCTGCAGCAAGCGCAGCAAGCCCAATACCAGCCATTAGGGCAGCCGCATTTAATCTGTTGACCGAGGCGAAGAATTTCATCTTATCAAGATATCATGTGATCTGAGCTCAACGCGAGCGTGGTGTCAGATTAATTCCGCGTTCGCTGTTTTGATTTGTTTCTCCAGCTAGAGCACTCCAACTGTCACGAATTCTGATGAGTGCTTGTCGCTCTTTCTTGGTATCAATTTTTGCTTTTACTGACATACCTGCTCGCAGCGAGCTCAAGCCTGGTCCCGGTTTTAGCCGAAGCTTAACTGGCAAACGCTGAACTACCTTTACCCAATTTCCAGTAGCATTTTGCGGTGGGAGTATTGCAAATTCTGCTCCAGTCGCGGGACTAATGCTTTCAACTTCAGCATCAATCGAAACGTCGGGATAAGCATCTGGTGAAATCACCGCAGTTTGGCCAACTTCAATGTTTGTAAGCTCTGTTTCCTTTAAGTTAGCGATGACCCAAGGAGTTTGATCAACGATTAAACTAAAAGCTGCATCGCCGGCATCTAAATGCTCGCCAACTTGGAGATGCATGTTCGAGATAATTCCCGAAGTGGGTGCCATTACTACAGTCCGCTTCAGGTCTAGTTTCTTAGCTTCAAGTTCGGCCATTCTGCTGAGGTAGAGGGCACGCTGCTCCAGACGGGCGTTCAGGAACTCCGGAAAGTACAGCTTTTACCCGCTCAACTTTGGCCCGAACAGTTCTCAAACGGTCTTTTGCAACGGATAATTGGAGTTCAGCTTCGTCGGCGCGAGAGCGAGTGGTTACCCCTCGGGTGAGAAGACTGCGCTGGCGTTCAACATCCTTGGTGTAATAAGAAATTCGGCTCTGCCACTCGCCTTCTTCCGTTACAGCTTCTTTTAATTCAGCTTGTAGGCTCGCAATGGCAGCACCAACTTTTGCGAGCTCAGCCTCTGCATGGGCTACAGCGATTTTAAAAGGCTCTGGATCAACTCGAAAGAGGATATCTCCAGCCTCAACTCTATCGTGATCCCTGACGAGGACGTCTATCACTCGGCCATCTAGATCGGTGGAGATTTGAACGATATCTGACTTCACATAGGCATTTTCAGTGCTGACATATCGTCCGCCCGTTAGATAAAAATACCCGGCTGCAGCGATAGCCGCAGCTGGAAGACAGATCAGTAATACAAAGCGCATTAAGCCGCGTGAGAGTCTGCGGAAAGCCATAAATTTTACTCCGCCGCACTGCTTTGCGCGGCTGTTTCGGGAATTGTTGAGCGTGATTGGACTACTTCGGAGAGTCGGCCCCTAACCATGGTCATGAGATCCATAAGAGTTTCACGTTGATCATCACTGAGATCTCTTGTTGCCTCTGCAACGATTTTGTCAGCTACAGCTCGTATTTTTGCTTGGGCCGTTGCTGCGCTAGGAGTTGGAAATACGCGCCTAACACGCCGGTCAACGGGATCGGGCTCTCTGCGAACAAGCCCATTTTCCTCTAATCGATCTAGAAGCCGTCCTGCCGTTGCTCTCTCAACCTCCATCATTTCGGCTAACTCTGTTTGGGAGCAACCTGGTCTTCGGGCTAATCGAGCGAGAACCATCCATTGAGCGCGTGTTACGCCAAGGGCATTTACCTGGCGATCAAACTCAGTTCTCATTAGTCTTGATATGTCTGCGGCCAGAAAACCAACGTGGCGGTCGTCTTCCAATTAACTCACACCTAAGAGAAGGGATACACTACCTCACATATATTGCCGAAAAAACTGTTGGCAAGACTATTGTTGCGTACGTTACGATTTTTTTTATTGCATCTTTGAAATATGCCATGGTCACAAGGATACAAACGACAGTCATGGCTATAAAACCAACCTGATATGATCCTGTAAGTACAACAATTGCTGATAGCGCTTGTGGAAAAATAGTGGATCCAAAAAAGGTCAACGCCAGAACGCCAGAGGTTGCAAGCCCTACCTGGCCCGAAGGTGCGCGCTTAGCTGTCTCATAAAGCATTACGCCATTCCAAGCTAGAACACTGAGGCCAAGTACTAAGCCAAGAGTGCCAAGCAAAAATACACCCCATCCAGCATTTGCGATCAATAAAACAATTAGTGCGCAAGCCATTAGGATTGGAAGAATAGTTAACAGTCGTGCAGTTGGTGTGGTGTCGGCTAGCCAACCCCATGCAATGCGACCAAAGATTGCTGCTACTCCTGCAACGGCCAAAGGCAAGGCAGCGAGCTGTTTTGAAAGGCCAACACTGTCCTCTAAGTAAACAACCAAAAAACTTGTCACTGCTACCTGAACACCAGCGAAAGCGAGGCTGGCTAGAGCTATTCTTCTGAGATAGGGGTATTGCCTTAAAAGGGTGAGAGCTAATCGAGCAGATGTAAAACTATTGCCCATCTTTGTGCCACGCTCATCCAACATGGTGGCTGCAGTCTTCAAAGCAAGCAATGCTGCCAAACAAACGATGGCAAGACACATGAGAGACGCTCTCCAGCCTATTGATGCTTGTAGAACTGGCATAGTCACACTTGCTAAAAAGTATCCTATGGGTACACCAGTTTGCTTGATCGACATGATCAGGCCAAGTCGGTGCTCTGGGGACCATCTCGACAATACAACAGAGCTAGCGGGGGTCATTGGACCGTATCCAAGTCCAATTAAGAGTGCCGATGCGAACAATGCTATTGGATGACCTAGTGCTGCAAAAAGGCATCCGATGGCCGACATGCCCACACCTATCCTCACAGCAGTGATGCCTCCATAGCGGTCCACTAAACTACCGCCTCCAAGTGCAGAAATTGCTGCAGAAAAAAATACTATTCCAGTAAATATTCCTATCAACGAGGGAGAGACTTCAGCTTCTACTGCTATTTGAACTGCAAGTATCGCAGGTGAAAGTTGAGCTGCTGCACCTAAACCTTGGCCGCTCATGGTCGCAGCAATAGCTATGGTGGTGCGGCTGGTCCACTTTTCTTCTGGTTTTTTCAATTTTTAATCAGTCTACCAAGTGGCGGCTATTTAAGGCCCTCGACCGCAGTCTTTCGGCCGCCTTTCCAATAATTCTTGCCATCCGTTCGGATGCGAAGTCCGTTTGAGACAGAGCTATACCAATATCAAAAATTTCATCATAACGATCTATAAGATCACCTTTAAGTCTAAAGCGAGACATCCCTTCAAAAACTATCCGCTTTCCTTTCACGCCTTCAAGCTTTGAAGCATAGGAAAAACGCCAGTTTGCATAACCAATGTCAGCGTTCGCCGGAGGTTTATCCATATCCCATCGAAATGCCTCAGCGTCACGCCAAAAATGATTTTCGAGCATGTCCTTGATCGCAGAGGGTCCATGAAACTCACCATAAAATGTGTCATGATAAATACCATCCTGGGCGAATAAAGATCCCAAAGCTGTTCCATCCCCAGCTTCAACGGCAGCAGTGAAGCGAGAGAGAATGGCATCGAACGTCATGTGTGTCGTCTCCATGAGGTTATGATCACAGGAACCAAAAATTTTATGCCTACCAAGGCCGCTGGAAGCGAAGCAGAGATAAATATGGTTTCGTAAGAAACACCAAAATCTCTTAGAATTTTAGCGAAAAAGGGAAACGATAGCATTCCAAGAGCACCAAAGAATAGAACGCCCCCAGTAACCGGTCCGACCTGACCAGCAGGAGAAAGGCGGGCAACCTCAGATAAGAGTAATCCGTGCCAAGAAAGAGCAGAAGCCCCAAATGACAGAGAAATGAAGCCCACGAGCCAAATATCCCATCCGTTTGCCATTCCTAGAGAAGCTGTTGCTGCCGCCATCACAAAATCAAGAACGGCTAGAACCATTCTGGCTGATGCAAACGAAGATCCTATCCATCCCCAAAAAATCCGAGCAAACGCTGCTACTCCGTTTACGATAATTAAGATTTCTAGCGCTATATCTTTCGGGTACCCCAATTCTTGCTGAGCATATGTGGCGAAGATGGAGTTAAAGAGACCTTGGCATCCAACAAAAGCAAACATTCCGAGAGATAAATCTCTCAAAGCAGGTGTCCTTGCCGCGTTAGAGATGTTTCGGATTGCATCTGACCAGCGAACTGGATAACCCGGATTTCTGTCATCATCGAAGCTGCGCCGCATTGGATGAATAATAACTATCAAAATCAAACAGATGATTGATGTTGCTAGGAATGCACGTGTCCACGTCTCTGGCTGCGCAGCATCGACTAATAACCAAGCTGCCAGTACTGCAAATTGACCACCTACAGGGACCCCCGTTTGTTTTATGGAAAAAATTAGAGGTGCGTACTTCGCTGGGCTACGTCTTGCTAATAGATGAGAGCTGGCCGGGGTAGAGAACGAATTTGCAGCGCCCATCATGAGCGCGGCGAGAGCGAATGCCCATAAAGTACCAACCATACTAAGTGCTAACCCTAGTCCCAGACCTAAAAGACTTATTTGGCTGGCGCGGATAGCTCCCCATCGGATTATCAGTCCTCCTACACTGGCCTGGAAAAGGCCTGAGATGGCGTAGAAAAGGGTAGTATGATACAGAACAAGTTCAGCATTTAGCATCAAAGCTTGCCCTGCCTGAGGTGCAACGTTCGGTAAAACCTGCGCTGCCATATAACTCATGGCCTGCTGAAACAGCATGGCAACTATAACGATATAAAGTGCAGCATTCATTTTGATCTACGTTCTGGCAGAGCAAATAGTAGACCGCATAAAAGCGATGGTAGAGCTATAATCGTGAAGCCTATTCCCGGAATTCCAAGAGAAACAAAAACGGCGCCATGTAAGGCTGGAAGGACTATTAAGCCTAGAAAACAGCAAGATATAATTCCACCCATTACTATAGGTACTTGCCCTGAGGGCGCTTGTCGAGCTACCTCTGCCAAGTGCACTCCATTCCATGAAATACCGGTTGCGCCAAAAGCTACAGCTGCCGCAGCAAGGCCCCATATTCCCCAATTTTGATCAGCCATTCCAACTGCAGCAATAGAGACAAACATGGTTATTGAGAGCCATATAAGTAGCTTTCGTGGGTCCATTCGCCCTCCGGCTATCCAGCCCCAGAATATGCGCCCAACAATCGCAACAATGCTGGCAGCTGCGTACACCCTCCCAGCAACTACTGGCTCTAATTTCACTTCCTCTACGGCAAATGCGATGAAGTAGTACATGAAAGCTACCTGTAAGCCAGAGAATGCAAAACCTGAAAAGGCTAATTTCTGTAATCCTGGTGTAGCGGTTGCCGCCTTAAAACTAGACTTGATATCCTTAATAGATATCAGACGGGACGGTGACCGCTGATCATCGAAACGGTTACGAAAGCGTTGCATCCAAATAGAAGCAAGCAAAGCGGCACAACTGGACGCCATCAGAGCAACTTGCCACGAAAACGCCTCTGCCAATGGGACTAAGACTGCACCCGCGAGAAACCCTCCCACGGGAACTCCTGTTTGTTTTATGGAAAAAACTAAAGGAGCTTGGGAAGGTTTTGAGAAACGAGCCAGGATTTGGGAACTTGCTGGCGTGGTAGGTCCCATCCACACCCCAGCAGCAGCGCTGCTGGAATAATTAGCCAAAACTCTCCAAAGCTAGCGATTAGCATTGCGAGTGCCGCAGCGATTAGACAGATCTGGCTCGCTCTTAATGGGCCAAACTTGATGATCGCGCTTCCCGCAGCGCTCGAAGAAAAGAAACCTATGCAATATACCAGTAGGGAATAGACGGCGATTTTTGAATCAGTCAGCCCAAAATCTGGTCCAATGAATTTCCAAAGGCTTGGAATAGCTGAGGTGCTCATTGTCATAAGCGATTGTTGAATGAGCATGGCGACGATAGCCGCCCTTAAGAAAACCATGGCTTCAGGCCTAAATTCTTCGGCTGCGATAGAAAAGCCGTCGCCGCACGGTTTGGAGAAAGTTCCCAGTAAAAAAGCGTTTTCACATTTTTGATTGGGCTGTAAAGATCGATCCATATCCAAGCCTTGCCCAGTCTGGTGGTACGGGGCAGGGTCTGGGATCTATATGGGGAAACTTAGCTGATATTCCGCGCACAATTTCTCCGGTCTTCGATGTTGGTGTTGGTGCGGCGGTCCAGGGAAACGCATCAGCTGATGAATAAACGAATAATAGGAGTGGCCGTGTTTGGTCCGTTAAATTGCTAGATGAGCCATGAACTGTCCGACAATTAATAGCAATAACGGTCCCTGCAGGGCCTGTTAGATTTACAGCATCTGCAACTCCAGCCTCATTTTCTTCATCAGGTCTAATAGATCCTGTCCAATTCTCATTTAGATCATAATGAGAAAAGATCTTGCCGTTGTGACTTCCAGGAACACAGGCTAGTGGACCTGTTTTAGTAGTTACATCATCCAAATAAATACCGATCGTAACTGGGCTATAATTGGTATGGGGCCAAGCGGGTATGTCTTGGTGCCATTTTACGATTTCACCACCACCTGGCCATTTGTAATTCAGTTTGGCGCTGTGAAATTTAACATCAGGGCCCACAAGATCTGCTGCTATTCCGGTCAAAAACTCTGAAGTTGCTAATTCCCAAAAAAATGGATGAGCATCGACAGGGCGCCTGAGGCGACGCACATGAGGTGTTTGTGATGAATGATTGGGTCCTAAATCAAAAAATTCATTGGAAGCTTCGAGTTCACGACTTTTTTCTAAAAAATCGGCTGACATTTGCTGAATTTTTTTAAGCAGCTCTGGCGGGGTTATTGCAGGAGAAGAAGTGTATCCTTCACTGAAGTAACGTTTGCGCTCTTCTTGTGAGAGTATGATCGGAGGGTGATTGATTATGTCTTCTGGCGTCATAGCTGCATCAATTATCCAAAGAGTCTTTTTTCAGGATACTTCAGTATTTTGATTAACTGGTAGTCTTAATATTGAAGCTCTTCTCTATCGCGAAATTGCTCTAAGGCTTCTGGGTTATCTAATGCTTCTTTGTTTTTAATTGGGCGATTGTGCACAACATCACGAACAGCGAGTTCGACGATTTTTCCAGAGCGTGTGCGAGGAATGTCAGTCACTTGAAGGACCTTTGCAGGAACGTGTCTTGGGGATGCCCCCTCACGAATGCGTTTCTTAATTCGTTGCACAAGGTCGTCACTTAACTCTTGTTGCTCTCGCAGTCTGACAAACAAAACCACTCGGACATCACCATCAATATCCTGTCCGATAACTATACTTTCTAATACTTCTGGAAGCTGCTCTACTTGCCGATAAATTTCAGCTGTCCCGATACGAACACCACCTGGATTTAAGGTAGCGTCGGATCGTCCGTAGATCACCAGTCCACCATTTTTTGTGAATGCAGCAAAGTCCCCATGCCGCCAAACATTTTTGTAAGTAGAATAATACGCATCAAAATACCGACTTCCGTCTGCATCATTCCAAAAACCAATAGGCATAGAAGGAAAGGGGCCCATGCAACACAGCTCTCCTTTTTCGCCGATTGAAGCTCTGCTTCCATTTTCAAGAAGAGTAGCAACGTCCATGGCAAGAGCTGGAGCTTGTATTTCTCCACGCCAAACTGGTTGAGTAGTGACACCACCTACAAAACACCCACAAAGGTCGGTTCCACCAGAAATAGATGCCAAACATACATCTGCTTTTACGCTCTCGTAGACGTAGTCGAAGCCTTCTGGAACAAGGACAGACCCTGTTGAGAGAATTGTTTTGAGACTTTTCAGATCATGAGTTTTGGCGGGGTTTATTCCACCCTTCTGGCAACCTTCTAAATACTTCGCTGAGGTTCCAAAAACATCAAATTTTTGTTCTTCCGCATAATTCCAAAGAACATTGCCATCTGGATGAAAAGGAGAACCGTCATAGAGCATTAAAGTAGCGCCCGCAGCTAAACCGCTGGCTTGCCAATTCCACATCATCCAACCCAATGTTGTGAAATAAAAAGGACGCATTCCTGGTTTCATATCAGTATGCAAAATGTACTCTTTGAGGTGCTGTAATAGGACGCCGCCAGCCTTGTGCACGATACACTTTGGTGCCCCTGTAGTGCCTGAGGAGTAGAGGATATAAAGAGGATGATCGAAAGGGAGATGGATGTAATCTGGAGGCGCGTCTGAATGACCTTTTAACCAATCTTCAAGCATCAACGAGTATGGAATATCAGTTATATCCGTCTTGTCTTCTAAGAAAGGAATGACAACAATTTTTTCAAGTCCTTCAAGCTCTCCTGCAACAGTTTTGATTTTTGATCTCAAATCAATGCGTTTACTGGCGTACACATACCCATCTACAGTTACCATCACTTTCGGTTGAACCTGTCCAAAGCGGTCCAACACACCTTGTGCACCAAAATCTGGCGAACAGGATGTCCAAGTTGCTCCAATTGCTGCGGCTCCTGCCATAATAGCAATTGCTTCTGGAATGTTTGGAAGAAACCCCGCAACTCGATCACCAGGCTGAATTCCCATCGCTACCAATGCACGAGAAACTTGTCCCGCCATGCTGACAAGTTCGTTGCCAGACATGGTTTTTTCTAAGCCGTCTTCTCTTCTGAAAATTAGGCAGGTTGTTCGTTGCAATGCCGTAAAAGGTTTTCTGCAAAATTTAATCGCGCGTCGGGGAAGTAAGAAGCGCCGGGCATTTTCTCGGCATCTATTAAAATACGCTTACCTTTTTTTTCTGAAATGATGCCTGCCCAATCCCAGAAATCAGACCAGAATGCAGGTTGATCAGATACAGACCATGAGTGAAGCTCTGCATAGTTGGAGAAAATTCGTCTACGTTCCGTCTGCTGCCAGTCTACAAATGCTGCAAGATTGGAGGCAGAAGCACGTTCTGCTGAGGGCTGCCACATCGGTTCTAACATCAAACTTTAAACTCCAACACCAGTGAATCAGTAAGCTATATCCTATTTCTAATTTGCGATCAGCTTGGAATGCGTCAGATGCATAGCGGATCGGCGTTTTTAGCCATCGCGTAAGTTATTTTTTGAAGTATGCTCGACAGCTGAGACAATGACTACTAAAGTTTCTTCCTCCGCGCGAAATTCGCCCAGTTGCTGCTGCACTTTATATGCTCGGTGCATGCTCATTTTTCGCTTTCAATTCAATCTTTGTTAAACTCGCTGCCGATACCGGTCTTCATCCATTTCAAATCGCGTTTTTCAGGAATTTTTTTGCGCTCCTTATAATTTTACCCGTTGTGCTTTCGACATCAGGTCCGCACGTTCTTATCCCTAAAAAGCCAGCTATGTTGGCTTTGCGCGGAGGTCTTAATGGTGCGTCGATGATGGCCTGGTTCTATGCCGTTCCGTTAATGGCAATCACCGATCTAACTGCCATCGGCTTTACAGCTCCAATTTGGGCGACACTTCTAGCCGCGATATTTCTTGGCGAAAAAATGCGGCTTAGGCGTTGGAGCGCCATCTTTATTGGCATATGTGGAGCTTTACTGGTTGTTCGTCCTGGGTTTCAGGAGCTTAATTCTGCAGTCTTTCTTGTGCTTTTTTCGTCCGCGACATGGGGTGCTACTCTGATTGTAATTCGGCGCCTAACATCTTTGGAGCATATAAACACAATTCTAGTTTATCAGGCTCTAATGATGGCAGCCATTGCCTTTTTGCCAATGCTTTTTGTCTGGGAAACGCCCAATCTGATGGGATGGTTCTGGATGTTTGTTCTTGGCGTGTTAGCGATGGGCGCTCATTCTTTGCACGTAAGGGCATTCTCGATGCAGGAAGTTTCCGCGCTTCAACCTATAGATTTTGCGCGCTTTCCAATTGCAGCGGTTGGCGCCTTTATCATTTTGGGGGAAATGTTAAGTCCTTGGACAGCGCTAGGCGCCCTTATTGTATTTACCTCGGGAGCATACATATCCCATCGGGAAGTAAAACTAAGAAATGAAAACACAGTCAAGGAGCCTGTGAACGGCGCTTCAATTTTAGCTAAGTCAAAACCTTAATGGTTAGTCCTACAGTTTATATTGATCGACTATCTCCAATTATGCGTGCCACTGTGTATGCGTTATGCGCTGCTCTGTTTTTTTCTTTTATGGCAATTTGTATTCGCGCTGCCAGCGAGGAGTTACATCCGACGGTTATAGTTTTTTTTAGGAATATTCTTGCGTTGTTATGGATGGTGCCTTGGCTTAGTCGGGCTGGTCTTGGCGCCATGCGAACTGATAGATTTCCATTGTTCTGCGTGCGGAGTTTACTCGGCCTTGTAGGCATGACTAGTGGATTTTGGGCTGTGACGCTTATACCAATATCCCAGGCTACAGCACTTTCCTTTTCATCACCTATTTTTGCGACTATCGGAGCCGCTCTTTTTCTAGGCGAGATTGTCCGAATTCGTCGCTGGACTGCTGTTATTATTGGTTTTTTAGGCGCGATGATCGTTGTTTTAGGTAACAACAAGGGAATTGCCCAAATTGGCGCACTGGAACTTGGTGTTCTCCTAGCCCTGCTTAACGCGGTAATTATGGCCTCAAATAAACTCGTTCTTAAGTCTCTCACCAGAACAGAGAGACCTGAAGCAATTGTGACATACATGGTACTGCTTCTCACGCCACTTTCACTTTTTCCAGCACTTTTGTTTTGGTCGTGGCCGAGTTTGAACTGTGTTGTATGGCTAATAATATTGGCGTTAGTTGGAACAGTAGGCCACTTGTGCATGACTAGAGCCTTTAAGTCGGCAGACGTGACGGTTGTGCTGCCCTTTGACTTTGCTCGTTTGCCTATTTCTGCACTTCTGGCGTTCTTTATATTCGCAGAGATTCCCACATTTTGGACTGTATTGGGCGGAGCAGTAATATTCGCATCGACATTCTATATAGCTCGTCGAGAGGCAGCATTGGCACGGCTGCGCGAGAAATAAGAAATTTGATTATCCCCTTTTCAGACTGACTTGTTCATGCAGTAATTGCTTTCTTGAGTAATAAGAAAGCAGGGGATTTAATATGACATTAGCATCAGTTTCAGAGTTCGATGCTGACTCTCCTAAATTTTTGCGTGGCAAATATGCCATATGTGGGATTGGTGAAACTACTTACCGTCGTGGATCAGAGGAATCGACACGCAGTCTTGCAACCTGGGCCATAAAAAATGCCATGGATGATGCCGGGATTGGGCCGTCTGATATCGATGGCATGCTTTCTTATTCAGGAAATGACTCTGTGCATGCTCCTTGGGTCGCAGGAGATCTCGGAATACGTCTAAATTTCTACATGGATGTTCATGGGGGAGGCTCATCCACTGAGGCTCTCATTGGAATTGCCATAGGTGTGATTGAAGCTGGCATGTGCAAGACCGTTGCAATTTACAGGGCTATGAATGGTTATAGTCAGGTGCGTATCGGGGGAACTGGAGCCCGTTCTGCGGTTCCAATAGTTGGTGACCAAATTCATAATAGGGCTTATGGCTGGCAATCAGCGGGGCAGATGTTTGCCCCTACTTTTCTGCGCCACATGTATGATTACGGAACTACTCCGGAGCAAGTTGCAGCTGTAAAAGTAGCTCATTCAAAACACGCGTCTAACAATCCCAAAGCCTACTATAAAAATAGGGTGACGATTGAAGACGTAGTTAACTCGCGCATTATTTGTAAGCCCCTGCATTTGCTCGATTGCTGTGTCGAAACAGATAACGCAACCTGTATTATTGTAACCAGAATTGATCGTGCTAGAGACTGTAAAAATCCTCCGGCTGTAATTCAATCAGTTGTCGGTCGATGCTGCAAACCCAGAATTGATATGCACTATCAACATGGACCAATCTCAACCGTTGCTGGTCATTATGCAAAGAACATTCTCTGGCCCAATGCAGGGTTAGGCCCAGAGGATGTCGATGTTACAGGCTCTTATGACGCCTTTACTTTCACTACCATGCTGCAACTTGAGGATTACGGTTTTTGTAAAAAGGGCGAAGGTGGTGATTATGTCTCCTCGGGAGCCATCGAGCTTGGAGGGATGCGCCCTAACAATACGTCAGGTGGGCATCTATGTGAGGGCTACACCCACGGTATGAACATGGTG
This sequence comes from Rhodospirillales bacterium, assembly GCA_038143065.1. Lineage (GTDB taxonomy): Bacteria > Pseudomonadota > Alphaproteobacteria > Bin95 > Bin95 > VMCJ01. The sequence goes on from JAYQLI010000035.1 coordinate 260,862, forward strand.
ATCGAAAATACCCGACAACTTCGAGGGGAAGTAGATGACAGCTGTCCGGTTGGTCCAGATGGTAAGCGCCAACATACCCACGATTACAGCGAGGGAGGCTGTCGTCAGGTCAAGGATGTAGAGGTGACGGCTAATCTCGGGTGGGCAATGCCCGGAACTGGTTCTGCCATGGTTATGGCTAAAGACTCGCGCTGAAGGGAAAATAGATATGCCAATCGTTGGTGAATATATGGGTATGGCTCTTACTATTGATGATCAAGATAAGGAAAATCACGAATTCTTTAGCTGGTGCGCGGCAGGTGAATTCCGGCTGCAAAGGGGTAAGCAGTCAGGATTGTTACGCTATCCACCAACCACAGCATGTCCTTGGACGACTGATCGAGATTATGATTGGGTGCCGGTTGAAGGGAAAGGAACTGTACATTCATATGTTGAAGTTCATCATCCCATTCAACCAGCCTTCCAAGACAAGGTTCCCTATATGATTTTGTTAGTTGACCTTGATACCCAGAAGGGGGAACCATCCGAGCATGAAGCTATCCGGGTTGCTGGAAACCTGGTTTCTCCAGACGGTGAATTTGCAGCGTCTGAAATTATAAGATCTGTCGGGATTGGTACCCGGGTCAGAATGGTTTTTAAGGAAGTCACTGAAGGATTTTCGCTTCCCCATTGGACGATCGACCTCGATGCAAATCAGCCAGATAGCCCCTGGCGTTACCCTCAGGAGTAATACATGTCCGGAGATCCAGTTTACCAGCGCCAAAATTTCGGTAATTCCGTTGGTTTTGGTTCGCGGCCAGCGCTGTTGTTAGTGGATTTTCAGGTTGGTTTTGTCGATCCAGATGTGTTTGGAGGGGGGAACATTAAACAGGCAGTATCAAATACACAAAGTTTATTGGCTGGAATGAGGGATATTGGGGCACCCATTGCCTACACAAGAGCTGTCTTTGATAAAGCTCTGCAGATGGTGGTACCTTCGCCATGAAAGTGCCTGGACTTTATGAACTTGAGGATACTGCTTCGATAAGCCAGATAACACCAGAGTTAGCCCCCCATCGAGGGGAATTAGTGCTGAAAAAGATAGGCCCCTCAGCTTTCTTCTCGACCCCTTTAATGAGTTGGCTTGTCAAGCATTCTGTAGATACTTTGATAATAACAGGGGCAACTACTTCAGGCTGTGTGCGAGCGAGTGTTGTTGATAGTTGCTCATATGCTTTACGCACTATTGTTGCCACTGACTGTTGTGGCGATCGGGCGATCGAACCGCACGAGGCAAATCTTTTTGACATGGGGCAAAAATATGCTGATTTAATGACGGGTGACGAAGCGCTTTCTATGGCGAGAGCTGCATTTGCCACTAATCATTGAGAGTCACTCAAGCTTATAGGTATTTATTCCCAATTCTTCTCGAAAACCTGCGCTAATTTCTGCCTTTTGGTCTTCAAGAGGAATTCCTGTTGCATCTGCAATTTTTACGACGGCCTGAAATATCGCAATTACTGCGGATGCATCCACCATAGCTGCATGGCCTAGGGTATCTGCGACTGTTTGCCTTCGTAGGGCTAGGTCAGGGGGTTCAGCCACGGCAGCATCGGCGTAGGCGAGCAAAATTTGCCCGAAAGGCACACCACTTTGAGTGTCCTTATCAATGACTGCAGCGTCTGCAAAAACCTTTCCAGCATGGAGGCCACTCCCACGGAGCAGAACAATATGGCTGGTTGTTCAGTATAAACATCGATTGAGTGCAGAAACTCGTGCAGCAAGAAGTTCTATCTGAGAGTGAGAAATTGCCCTGGTTTCTAAGTCAAAGCGGCGGAGTAGTGCATCTGGTAAATACATGGCATCGTCTAGATCAAAGAAGCCAGAAACGCTTGCTGGAACTAAGCTTAAAGCTTGATGAATATGAGCGCCGCCTCTTCCTTTATACATTTCGAATGCAGCTGCCGGATCGTTTTTACCTAGTTCGTGTGGTTTTACCGTTGGTACCCATGCATCAGATACATATGCAGAGGGCACTGTTTCTTGTAATGGTCGTCCAGGCTTTGGAGTGGGTAGCTCACGCAGTACTATGCCCATAGCAGTATGAAATCGATCAACAGCAATAGTTTCAGCAATAACACCGACGGTTTCAACGTATTGCTCTACTGTGAGGATGCTTGGCACGATACTATGGAACCATCGCTTGGTGAGACGATCGGCATCTGTGGTAATGCGATGGATAGTGTCAACCCAGCCGGACTTAAGAGGTGATGCGCTAGAATGCGGGCCGACTTCAGTTTCAGGCGATAGAGCATTTTTTCTTTCCGCGCAGGCCGAGCAATGCCTGGCAGACCTAGTTTCACTTGCTATATAAACTCGCTCTTCGGCAGTGAGCCAAGTGCCTGCACGGCCCAGGCGATCCCAAGCGCGATCATGAGCCTCAGTTAAATCCTGGCGAATTTCAGGTTCCACTTCTAGTCTCCTTAATCAGCTTGATGATAAGCTAATGCATTATCATTTAACTTTGCAATTTAGCTGCAGTTAAGTTTGGTTTCTTATGAAAACTACGTCCTCGGCTGGGCGGATTGAAGGCAGAACAATCGTAGGTATTGCGTTGATGCTGCTGGCAATCGCGCTTTTTTCTTGTCTGAATGGTTCGGTCAAATGGCTGACACAGGACTTTGATCCTTTAATGGTTGTTTGGGCACGAAATGTAGGTGCTTTCACATTTATGCTTGTAGCATTTTTCCCAAAATATGGCTTCACCCTATTCCGCCCGAAGAGACCTGTGACTCAATTAGTTCGCGGTATTTTTCTGCTTGGTTCATCTATGCTCTATTTTTTTGGGCTCTCATATATGGATATGGCAACGGGGGCTGCTATCCAGCTCACTGGTCCTTTGATGGTTACAGCATTATCCGTGCCTCTGTTGGGTGAACAGGTAGGTTGGCGGCGCTGGATGGCAGTGATAATTGGATTTGTAGGGGCCTTAATCATAATCCGCCCTGGATTTGATATGCGTTGGGCGGCGCTTCTTTTTCTTGCAAGTGCAAGTTGCTCAACTTTTTATGCAATCACTACTCGCTATCTTTCAAACTATGACAATCCGGCAACAGCTGCCACTGTTGCTGCTGCAGTTGGCGTGATCGTCATTTCGCCCTTAGTTCCATTTTTTTGGGAGACACCATCAGGGATTCTGCCAATTTCCCTTTTCGTGTTGGTAGGTGTTTTAGCTGGTTTAGGACATTTTTTGTTAACAAGCGCATATGGTTACGCGGGTGCATCAACATTGGCCCCATTCAGTTACGCTCATCTATTGGGTGCTACATTAATAGGGCTCATTGTATTTGATGATTTTCCAGATTTCTGGACGTGTGTAGGAGCATCTATAATTGTACTTGCGGGCTTGTATGTTGCTCACAGAGAACGTCTTAAAATCAGGGAAGAAGCTGTTTCGCGTGAAATGAAATCACATTAAAGTTTTGATTATGAAAGCTTTTGAAAGACAGTATGAACGGTCTGATGCCACCAGTGTTTTTATTGATGTAGAGCGTGCAGTTACGCTTACAGCACCACCTGAGCAGACAATACCAGTTGTTGTTGCTTCACCGCATTCGGGTAATAGGTATCCGCGTGACCTACTGCAGGCGTCCAAATTAGATCCTTCTTCGTTAAGAAAATCTGAAGATGCACACGTAAATACTTTATTCAGTGGAGCTAATAGTGTTGGGGCGCCTTTACTGGCGGCGGAATTTCCTCGCGCTTATGTAGATGTAAATCGGGAGCCATACGAATTAGATCCATCTATGTTCGATGCTCCTCTACCTCCTTATGCAATAACGCGTTCCCCCCGGGTGGCGGCGGGATTGGGGTCAATTCCTCGGATTGTTTCTGCGGGCATTGAAATTTACGCGCGCAGATTGAGCTTTGCAGAAGCTTCTGCTCGATTAAATGCTTGCTACAAACCGTATCACAATGCTTTACGACGACTGGTACGTTCAACTCATGCCAAGTTCGAGAATTGTGTATTGATAGATGCACATTCCATGCCAACGGCAGGACTATCTATAAGAGACGATCTTGGAGGGCCGATAGACATTGTCATTGGCGATAATCATGGTAAGGCATGCCACTCTCAATATAGTGAAGCGGCAATCTCATATTTTAGAGATTTAGGATACGCTGTTATTTTGAATGATCCATATTCAGGAGGTTTTGTTACACAGTCTTACAGTGACCCTGAACGCAATATTCATGTTTTACAGGTTGAAATAAATAGATCGCTTTATATGGACGAGATGACTTATGAGACAAACTCGTACTTTCCAAAACTAACAGACCACATAACAGGTTTTATATCTGAAATTGCATCCATTTAAGTGTTTTGAAGATGCAATAAAAGCTTTCGAAAAAAGAGGGCCGCAAACAAGTGCGGCCCAAATTTAGGAGGAAACGCCCAAGAAAGGGCGGAGAAACAAACTAAAGTTTCATAAACTTTATATGATATGGTGCGGTGCACAAATCAAGTGCTGCAGTGCAAAAAATAAAGTTTTTTTGTATTTTTTTACGAACTCACTTTGCTGCTGGCAAAATGTTCAATTCTGACAAAATCCGAGCTCTATCCTGATCCACATCAGGAGCTGTGGGCCTTTCAGAAGGATCTTCATAACCGGACAGCTTTACTGGATTCCCAGCGACTTTCAGCTTGCCTACCTTTGGATCATCAACCTCTATAACCATTTTTCTCGGAGCAACTTGTGGATGGGCCATTACAGCTTCAACATTATTTATGCCACTAGCTGGTATGCCTGCCGGGTCGAGCTCCGATAGCCAATCTGCAGTAGAACGTGTGGCTAGGATACCTTCAACCTCTGCTTCCAGTTCAGGTTGATGTTCGGTTCGGGACCCGTTGCTCTCATAACGTGGGTCATCTTTTAAATCGGGTCGGCCTATTATATCGCAGAAGCGATGGAACATTACATTATTGCCAGCCGCTATGATCATATGACCATCTAATGTCTTGAAGACTTGGAATGGCGTGATTGAAGGATGACGTCCACCAAGGGGCCTGGAATTTCACCGGTAGCGCCGAAGCGAGCAATTGCATTCTCGCAGAACGCGATTTGGCAATCTAGCATTCCTATGTCTAACTTTCGTCCTTGACCGGTACGTTCGCGATCATACAAAGCAGTGACCATTCCGATTGTGGTATACAAGCCAGCGCCGATGTCACCAATTGACATACCTACCCGTGTAGGCTCTCCGCCAGGCTGACCGGTGATTGACATAATGCCGCCCATAGCTTGGACAACCATGTCATATGCTGGACGCTTTGAATGAGGTCCTGTGTGACCAAAGCCAGAGCAGGCTGCATATATCAATTTTGGATATTTGGAGTGCAGGTCTTCCCAGCCATAGCCAAGTTTCTCCATGGTGCCCGGGCGATAATTCTCTACAATGATATCAGCTGTATCTAAAAGTTTCTCAAAGATCACACGATCAGCGTCATCCTTAAGGTTGAGTGCAATAGACTCTTTGCCCCTATTAACGGAAACAAAATATGCTGACTTTCCATTTACGAAGGGTCCGTATTCTCGGGCATCATCTCCGGTTCCCGGTGTTTCGACTTTTATAACACGCGCGCCGAGGTCTGATAAAATCATCGTGGAAAATGGACCCGCAAGGACACGGGTAAGATCAATAACGGTTAAGCCGCTAAAAGGGCCGGCAACGGGCATGGAACTGACTCCTTTGGGAGTTTAGACTGGTTAAAAATAATTAGATGATATGAAAGTAAGCTATGCAGCCAAGGTCTTGCAATCTTTACTGTTTAAGCCCGGAAGGGTTTCATCGAATACGGTACTGGGAATGGGGTGTCGAGGACTCAGCCCGCACGGTTATCTGCGTTCACGGTCTAACGCGAAACGGACGAGATTTTGATGATCTCGCTCAGTTTCTAGCGGGGCGAGGCTGGCGGGTGGTATGCCCTGACATAGTTGGCCGCGGAGAGAGTGATTGGTTGCAAAACAAAGAAAATTACGACTTCTCCACTTATGTAAATGATATGAGCCAGCTTATTGCAAGATTAGGAGGTGCTCCTGTCCATTGGGTTGGTACATCAATGGGCGGAATAATTGGTCAGTTAATGGCGGCAAGCGATCAGGCGCCAATAAAGCGGATGGTTCTGAACGACATAGGTCCATTAATTGATGCACAGGGACTTTCTAGGATTAAAGGCTACGTTGGTAACGATCCATCCTTTCCAAACTTTGAGGCAGCCGAGGAGGCTATCAACAAGGTCACAGACAAATTTGGCCCCATGAACAAGTCTCAAAGAAAAAGGTTTGTGGAGGTATCGATAAGAAAACGAAGCAACGGAACGTTTACAACAAATTATGACCCCCGTATTGCTTGGGCCTTTAAAGAAAACGATCCTGAAGACATAGATATGTGGTCCCTATGGCCACTTATTAAATGCCCAATTCTCGTTATTCGTGGTGCAGATAGTGACCTTCTTTCAGCCTCTACATCTCATCGCATGCAGACTGAAGGACCAAAAGCAGAGGAGTATGTCTTAGAAGGTGTAGGACATGCTCCAACTTTGATGTCTAGCGAAGAGATAAATCGAATAACGCTATTCTTGGAGGCAGAAAACAACCAATGAAATGCTTTCGTGAAAAACGTTTAACTGTGCTTGCTGGATCGCGATTTATCGATATCGCATATAAGGACTGGGGCGACGAAAATAATTCCAACGTCGCAATTTGTGTTCATGGTCTTTCACGAAATATGAATGACTTTGACGACTTAGCTGTAAACCTTTCTAAGAAATGGCGTGTTATCGCCGTTGACATGCCAGGGCGTGGGCAGAGTGACTGGTTGGATAACAAACTAGCCTACACTTATGAGCTTTATGAAGTCGTATGTGCCCACGTGATTGCCCTCGCTAAAGTTGAGAAGGTGGTCTGGATTGGCACATCAATGGGAGGAGTACTTGGAATGCGGCTTGCCGCAAACGGCGCTCCTTTTGCAAAGCTAATTCTTAATGATATTGGCCCTTTTATTCCTGCGGAAGGCCGCAAACACAATCAAGCTAATTTTGGCGGTGACCCTATATTTAAAACAGAATCAGAAGCTATTGCGTACATAAAGCAAACTCGAAGTACGTTCGGTCCTTTTACCGAAGCTGGTTGGTTGAAATTTGGGCGTGATAGCCTCCGCCAACTAAATGATGGAAGCTGGACACTTCACTATGATCCTGGTCTCGCTTCAAAAGCGCCGATTACAGATAGTGATATGTGGGAACTCTGGCCCAAAGTAAGGGTGCCAGTTCTAACTATTTGGGGAGAAGACTCTCGTTTGTTAACAGCTCCTACGGTTGATCGAATGGCTCATTCTGGCCCCAAGACAGAAGTTTTTAGTCTGCCAGGAGTTGGTCACTGTCCTGGGCTTACCTCACTACCCGAGATTTCAGCCATAGCTAACTTTATTGAAAGATAGCCGAACCCCTATGAACAAAGTCAAACTTGGATATTTGCTGCCCACTCGGGAAAGAATTATGAGTGGCCAGCAAGGGACTAAACCTATTATCAATTTAGCCTGTTATGCAGAGGACCTCGGCTATGACTCCATTTGGATTGGAGACTCCATCACGGCTAAACCCCGTCATGACGCTTTGATTATTCTGGCAGGTATTGCGGCCGTAACTGAGAGAATTGAACTTGGTACTGCGGTTCTCCTTCCAATGATACGTAATCCCGGCTTACTTGCTCATCAGGTGGCAACTTTGGATCAATTGAGTCAGGGACGTCTGATTTTGGGTGTAGGAACAGCCCGAGATGTGCCCGCTATTAGAAAAGAATTTGAAGCGGTTGGTGTTCCTTTTGAGAAGCGAATTGGAAGAATGTTAGAGGGCATCAATCTTGCAAAAGCTTTATGGAGAGGAGGGCCCGTAACATGGAGTGGACGTTGGAAAACCAATTCTGTTGAGATCGGCCCATTACCTTTTCGAGATGGCGTACCTCCAATTTGGGGTGGGGGAGCAGCTGAAGGGGCTTTAAAGCGTGCTGGGAAATATTTTGATGGATGGTTTCCATCTGGGCCATCTGATGTATCAAAATTTTCTGAGGGCCTGAAAATTGTTCGAGATTGTGCTTCTGAAGCGGGACGAAACCCAGACGATGTGGTGCCTGCGATGTATGTCACTGTTTGTATCAACCCAGATGAGCAAAAGGCTGAAGCAGAACTAAATGCTTATTTAGAAGCTTATTATCTATTGCCTGCATCGCAAATTCGGCAACAGCAGGCATCATTTGCGGGTACAGAGGAACAAGTAAGTGAATGGCTTGCCAGTTTTGTAGATGCTGGATGCTCCCACCTTTGCATTCGTCCAGTTGGAGAAACTAGAGAGCAGATGGAGCGTGTTATTAGTCTCCGGAAATTAATTGGAGCCTAATCTAAAAGTTCGAGCCACTCCTGGAAAACGTCACAGCAGAGGTCTGGATTGGAGAGAAAAAGCCTGTGTTTAGCATCAGCGAATGCGGCTTCACGATAATTAGGTAGTCGCTCTTTCAGTATTCTGGCCTGCTCTAGGTCAACAAATGGTGATTTTTGAGCAACAAAATTTAGAACTGGCATTGTAAGTAAATCGAGTTTTTCTCCCAAATCTGCGTTCCTTAGTGTGGAGACTAGTGCAGCTGCAGCTTCGGGCATTACGTCAAGTTGGCAAGATTCAGCCCATTTTATTATCTTTTCGTTATCGCTTGCAGGATTAAAGCTTCCTGAAAGGATCATATCCGACCACTTTTTTAAGCCGCCAGTTTCTTTTATGACCGATGGCCAGTCAGAAATATTATTTACTAAATCACCGCGCCAGCCTGTGGACGCAACGGCGATAGCGGAAACAAGTTGTGGCCTCGTTACGGCCATATAAAGTCCCACCGTTCCTCCGAAACTTTCGCCAATAAATATGCAGCGTTCTATATCTAAACTGGTTAAAACGTCACTGATATCGTCCGCGTAGTCTTCTAGATCTTGGCTAGGCTGTTTCCAGACAGCTTTCGATGATCCATGGCCGCGCATATCAATCGCGACGCAGGCTCTGCTAGCAGATACGCGTCGTATCCAGGGCAACCAAGCTCTGCTATCCAAGCCAAGGCCATGTTGGAAAACCAGGGGCAGCTTGTTCGTATCCCATGGATTGGTCAAATCAATTGATCTAAATCCGACCCCCTTTGGACTGTATTTAATTGTATCAATACCGCTCTGGCTCAATTTGATTGCCCCCCCTCTACAGCGGTCGGTAGAATGTAATCCTTAAACCGCTCACGGAGCTGTAACTTGGAGAGTTTCCCGGTAGCTGTATGAGGAAGTTCGTCTACAAAAACGATATCATCCGGTGTCCACCATTTAGCAATTTTACCTTCTAAGAATGACAGCATTTCATTCTTATTGAGGTCTTGACCAGTTTGAGTCTTGACAACCACAAGGAGAGGGCGCTCATCCCATTTGGGGTGAGGCATTCCTATGGCAGCAGCCTCCGCGACCTTTGGATGGCCAACCGCTATATTTTCAAGATCGATCGAACTAATCCATTCACCACCAGACTTAATTACATCCTTTAGCCTGTCAGTTATCCATATGTACCCATCTGGATCAATTGCACAAACGTCACCTGTGCTAAACCAACCTTCTTCGGCATGTGCTTCTGCTTTTTCATCTAAGTTGAAGTAGTCACTTATTATCCACGGTCCAGTGACCTTCAGCTCTCCTGTCGCCTTCCCATCATTTGGCAATGTTTTGCCGTCTTCGTCGACAATTTTCATATCAACACCAAAAAGCACCCTACCCGCACTCTGCTGAAGGTCCATCTTCTCAACTTCACTAAGACTGTGGTGTTTCATCTTTGGGGTGTTAAGGGTTCCAAGCGGTGACATCTCTGTCATTCCCCATGCATGTAATACTTGCACGCCATATTTATTCTGGAAAGTTTCCATCATGGCACGCGGGCATGCAGATCCACCAATTACCACCCTTTCGAGATTGTCCAGAGTACCGTTTATCTCTTGGATATGAGCGAGTAGCATCATCCAAATAGTTGGCACAGCAGCTGTAAAATTTACTTTTTCGGCAGTTATCAAGTCATAAATACTTTTTCCATCTAAATCGCGCCCAGGAAGTACTAACTTACATCCAGTAGCGGCTGCTGCATAAGGCGTGCCCCAAGCGTTGACATGAAACATTGGGACAACAGGCATTACTGTATCGCGGCTAGATAAGCCCATACAGTCGGGTGCTATCTGAGCTAGGGCATGAATAATTGTAGACTTATGGGCATATAGTGCACCCTTAGGGTTTCCGGTGGTGCCACTTGTGTAACAAAGGGCAGCTGCAGAATTGTCATCGAAGGTTGGCCAGTGAAAGTCATGATCCTCCGAAGCGATTAGGTCTTCATAGCAAATTGATTGCGCAGTCCGGATACATCCGGCATGTGCTCTTTGTCAGTGAGGACAATCACTCCTTTTACATTTGGAACTTTTGGGAGGAGATCTTCAACAAGTCCAATGAAAGTAGTGTCTATAACTAGGAACTGGTCATCTGCATGGTTTACAACATATTCCAATTGGTCGGGAAAAAGGCGAGGGTTGATAGTATGAGTGATGGCTCCTATCCCAGATATGCCATAGTAAGCTTCTAGGTGACGATATGTATTCCAGGCTAACGTGCCTATCCGATCACCTTCTTTAATGCCCAAGTTAATTAAGGCCTTTGCAAGTTGCTTGGCTCTATTCTCCGCATCAGCCCAGGTATATCGATGAATTGGGCCTTCTACTGTCTTAGTGACTATTTCCTGATCGCTATGCCATTTTCCAGCATGTGCAATCAAGCTGGAGATTAATAACGGGCGGTCCATCATTTTTGCGAGCATTTGCGTGCATTCCCTGTAGATGAGCATTCAGGTTAGACTTTAAGCTTATACATGCAGGGACATTTTTGTCTCTGCAAGAGGACTGTATTTGTGAAATTAATACATACTTTTCGCCAAACTGAGTTAGGGCTGAATTACAGAGTAATTCTTGCTGCATTCACTATGGCATTTTTTGCTTGGGGAATGATTTTCTATGCTCATGGTGTCTTCAAGGTAGTTCTGGAAGAAAAGCATGGTTGGTCTTCTTCTTTTATGTCTCTTGCCCAATCATGGTTTTGGTTCGTTGGAGCAATTTCAGCCTTTGCTGTTGGTGCGATGATTGACCGATATGGTGCTCGTACTGTTGCTTACTATGGAGTTTGTGCGACTGCAGTTGGTCTTGTTAGCATCTCGTTGGTTTATGAGCCTTGGCAGCTTTTTTTAGCATTCTTTATTTTAGCAACGGCTTATCCCACTATTGGAAATCTTGGAATTTCTGCTGCCTTAGCTCCGATCTTTGAGGTTCGATATGCTGCTGCACTATCATTTGCATTGACTGGAGCCAGTGTTGGTGGAGCAATCGTTACGCCAGCATATATTTTTCTCACAAAAGACCTTGGGTTTGAGTTGGCATCATGGGTTCTAGCTATTGCTACTCTGCTTGTTTTATCTCCAATTTTGCTATGGCTGCCTTCTTCTACTCCCTCAAAAGATCTGAATAGAGATGTTGAGGAACAGGAAGTATTCAGAAACTCTCTCTGCTCTCCAATTTTTTGGGTCATATTTTTAACCGGTTTGTTTTCATTCACCGGCCAGGTTGGTTTCTTGTTTCAAGAGATATCAATTTTTCAGCCGCGAATGGGGCTTGAGAATGCTGGTTACGCTGTAAGCTTAACGGTAATTGGTGCTGCTTTTGGACGATTTATTTTGGGGTGGACAGCGGGATTGTTCCAGCTGAGGTTAGTAGCTGCGGCAGTTTACCTGGTCCAAGCGGCAGGCCTCTTTATCGCTATTTTATTTGAAGGTGTATTAACATCTTACATTGCCGCATTCATCATTGGGCTAGCAGTAGGCCCCGTAGTAATGCTGCCAGCCATGCTGATTAGGGGTGCTTTTGGCCCAAAAGGCTTTGGTAAGATGTTTGGTCTGGCAAGTATTGGTATGTTTGCGGGCATGATGATTGGCCCAAGCATAACGGGGATTACAGCGGCTTCCTTCGGCTTTGAGATGGCTTTACTGTGCTTGCTTGCAAGTGATGTTGTAGCTGCAATTCTAATTTTTCTTGGTTTTAAGAAGAGCGACTGTTAGCTTTTATAAAGTCCGCAACTCTGGGTTGTATTTCATCTCGCCAACGTTTCCCATTGAATACCCCATAATGACCAACGGCTGGTTGTACCCAGTCCACTTTTCTCTCTGGTGGGATGTTCAAACATAGGTCATGGGCTGCCTGCGTTTGTCCAATCCCTGATATATCGTCTTTCTCACCTTCCACGGTCATTAGTGCTGTCTTTGTAATTGCAGCAGGATCCACTTTTTCACCGCGCCAAAAAAGCTTGCCATCAGGCAAGTCATGAGTTTGAAAAACTCGTTTGATTGTGTCGAGGTAAAACTCTGCTGTCATATCCATTACTGACAGATATTCATCATAAAAGCGGCGATGCTGCTCAACACTATCCCCGTCACCACTCACAAGATTTTCATACAATTTTACATGAGCATCCATGTGGCGATCCATGTTCATTGTCATAAAGCCCGTAAGTTGCATAAAGCCAGGATAAACTCTTCTTAATGCACCTGGATAGTACACGGGAACGTTGTAAATCACATTTTGCTCGAACCAATCTAGGTCACGTGAAGTTGCCAGATGATTTGGAATTGTTGGGCTTTTACGGGTATCGATAGGGCTGCCCATTAGCGTCAGTGAGGCTGGAACGTTTGGATCATTTGCAGCGGACATAATAGCTGTTGCAGCTAGAGCAGCAGGTCCGGGCTGGCAAACCGCTAAAACATGCAAATTGGGTCCGAGTTTTTGGCAATACTCAATTAAATAGCCAATATAATCATCAAGATTGAAATATCCCTCTGATAGAGGAACTTCGCGCGCATCAATCCAGTCAGTAATGAATACATCGTGTTCATGAAGCATTGCCCGAACTGTTCCACGCAGAAGTGTTGCGTAGTGTCCTGACATTGGCGCGACCAAAAGAACCTTTGGAGCATTTTTTTGATTGGACGGTAGGGCTGCTGCATCACGTTCAAAATGAAGAAGCCGTCCAAACGGATGGTCCATAACAAACTTCTCGTTAATAGGAACAACATTCTTTCCAATAACGACTTCATTTATTTCGAAAGCAGGCTTGCCATACCTTTTTGTTATGCTTTCAAAGACTTCACAGGCAGCTGCTAAGGCGCGATTAGCTGGCCATTCCGCATAGGGGTTCTGCGTCGACTGCAGAAATTGTCGTGTAGCTGTGGCGATATTTCGATATGGCCGAACGGCTGCATGGGACAATTCATAAGCTGTGTAAAGCATCGCGGCCCTCTATCTTCCGAAGACTCGTATCTTACAATAAATGGTGCGGTGCAGCAATTCTTTTATTCGGGATGAGGGGCTGGCTTGACCTGCCTTAGCTAGAGAGAATTATTGCCCAGCTCAGTGAAGCAAGAGTAATTAGAGCAAAGTAAATAAGCTTGATATTCTTTCTCTCTATTTTTTCCTCACTAGACACTTTCCTTTGTTCACTTTCGTCAATCATGCGTTCAATCCGAGCCATTGTGCGCGGCAATCGAAGAACTGCTTCTGCGCCGTCAGAGATGACGCTAGCAATCCTCGCTTCAGGACCGCGTTGACGGCGTATCCAGTCTTCAATTAAGGGTTGTGCGAGGTGCCACATATTCACAGTTGGGTCGAGTTTTCTGCCCATACCTTCAGCCATAAGCAGCGTTTTTTGCAGTAACAGGAGCTGGGGCTGTGTTTCCATTTTGAAAGTTTCAGTAATCTCGAAAAGTTGTTGAAGGAGGCGGCCAAGCGAAATTTCGTGTAACGGTTTTCCTAGAATTGGCTCTGCTATCGACCTACAGGCCTGGGCAAAAGCTTCCTTGGACTGGCTTGCTGGCACGTACCCTGCTCGAAAATGAACGTCCGCTACCAATTGGTAATCTCTCGTGAGCATTCCAAATAGCATATCAGCTAAATAATCGCGCGTTGGGCGGTCTAATCTACCCATGATTCCAAAATCGATTACGGTTAAAGCTCCATCATCACCCACAAATACATTGCCTGGATGCATGTCCGCATGGAAAAACCCATGCTCGAATACTTGTCGGAAAAATGCGTGAGATGCAGTGCGCATTATTTCGTGGCGATCGTGTCCAAGCTCATCCAGTCTTTCAATGTCATCCACTCTTAGACCTGTCACCCTTTCTAAAGTGAGTATTCGGCGAGCAGTTCTAGTCCAATCGATTACTGGAGCCCTAAAATTTGGTTCGTCTTCAAAATTATCACGAAGTTCGCTGGCTGCGGCGGCTTCCATCCTGAGATCCATTTCCACATGGACCGTTTCAGCAAAAGCTTCCACGACTTCAATAGGCTTCAGTCTTCTTCCGCTTGGAATTAACCGCCAAGCCCAAGCCGCCAGCCATCTAAACATTGCAATATCGCGTTCAAAAGCTTCTTCGATACCTGGCCTTAGAATTTTAACGGCGACTTCTTCCCCTTCGAGGGTTATTGCAAAATGAACCTGGGCGATTGATGCAGCTGCTACAGGTTGTTCTTCAATTGATTTGAAAATCTGGGAGATAGGCTTTCCTAGCTGCTCTTCTATAGTTGCGAATGCGATCGGCGCGGGAAATGGAGCCAGTCTATCTTGAAGGGATGCCAGGTCATCTGCCACTTCGGAACCAAAAATATCACTTCTTGTAGAAAGAGTTTGCCCCAGCTTGATGAATGTTGGGCCCAGCTTGGTTAAAGCCGCCGCTAGCCGAATTCCTGGCCTATCTGATAGATCGGCTTGTCGGCATAACCTACTTAAGGAACGTGCCAGCCATTGGACTGGAATTGGCGATGGGGCCTCTTGAAACGCAAATAATGCATCATGCCGAGCCAATAGGTAGGCAATTCGGATGAGATGATAACTATGTTTCAAGGCTGAAAGCATTACGGCTCAATTTGTGGTTTACGCTAAAAGGATCTTCATACCTTCTAGCCTCTTAGCTGCGTACATGCTACTTGCGATTATTGATATTTAAGCTCGTAGGGAAAGTTTTTATGAGCAATTATGACTACGATCTTTTTGTTATAGGCGCCGGTTCTGGTGGGGTGCGAGCGGCTAGGATGGCTGCAGCTACTGGGATAAAGGTAGGTATAGCTGAAGGCAGAAGAGTGGGTGGAACATGCGTTTTGCGCGGTTGTGTACCTAAAAAGCTGTTGGTTTATGCGGCTCATTTTGCACATGATTTTGAGGATGCTGCAGCATATGGATGGCGCGTGCGTCCACCCCACATGAATGGGCGCACCTAATAGCCGCGAAAAATCAAGAAACTGATCGGCTAAATGGCATTTATATTAATCTCTTAAAAAACGCCGGCGTTGAAATTCATGATGGATATGCAAGATTTTTAGATAATCACACGCTTGATGTGGCGGGTAGAAAGATCACCGCTGAACGTATTTTGATTGGATCTGGTGCGCGTCCGTTTGTACCCGATATACCGGGTAAAGAGTATTCCATAACCTCTGATGAGGCCCTTGACCTAATGTCTCGCCCTGAACGGATTGCAATCGTGGGGGCCGGTTATATCGCGGTCGAGTTTGCTGGCATTTTTGCGGAGCTTGGCTCAGAAGTTACCTTATTAGTACGGTCCGAGCTTTTAAGGGGATTTGATCGTGATGTGGCCAACGAACTCGAGGCTGCGTTGGAGCGATCAGGCATAAAGCTTGTATACGGCGGAGAAGTTAACAGCATAAAAAAGCAAGATGGAGATTATCTTCTGGAGACGTCTGAGGGACGAAATATTGAGACCGATCTTGTGATGTTTGCTGCTGGTCGGGTCCCAAACATCGAGGGTATGGGATTAGAAACTATTGGCGTTGAGTTGAAGTCAGGTGGCGCAATTCAGGTTGACGAATTTTCTCAAACCTCTGTTGCTAATATTTATGCGATTGGTGATGTTACTGATAGGATGGCACTTACACCTGTCGCCATTCACGAGGCAATGTGCTTTGTAGATACGGTGTATAAAGATACCCCACGATCACCAAATTATGATTTTGTTCCAACCGCCGTTTTTAGTCAGCCTCCGATTGGAACAGTGGGTTTGGATGAAGATGCAGCGAAGCAGCATTGTGGGAAAGTGGATGTTTACACATCTAGATTTCGCCCGATGAAACACACTCTCACTAAGCGTGACCACTTCAGTTTCATGAAATTAATCGTTAATCCTGAGACAAATAGAGTTTTAGGGTGTCACATGATCGGAGATGATGCAGCTGAAATCGCGCAAGGGTTGGGGATTGCTCTAAAAATGGGAGCAACCAAGGCAGATTTTGATGCTACCATTGGCATTCACCCAACGGCAGCAGAAGAATTTGTAACAATGCGGGAAAAACGATCGGAAAATTAAGATCACTCGAACTCGTGATAGTGGTTGTAGGGAGCGCAACTGTTTCGTATACCGCTATGATAGGTTGTGGATAACCTGCTAAAATGGCAGGTAAAAGAGGTTTTTATGCAGGAAAAATGGAGCCCGCAAAGCTGGCGTTCTAAACAAATTCGACAGGTTCCTGTTTACCAGGACAAGGCTGCGTTGGAGAGTGCTCTATCGCAAATTAAAGCTTATCCTCCTTTAGTTTTTGCAGGTGAAGCTAGGCGTTTAAAAGACCGTTTGGCTCTCGTGTCTGAAGGTAAGGCTTTTCTGCTTCAAGGTGGCGATTGTGCAGAGAGCTTTGCGGAGTTTAGCGCAAATAATATTCGGGATACCTTTCGGGTGCTCCTGCAAATGGCAGTTGTGCTGACATATGGAGGAGGCGTGCCAGTCGTTAAAGTGGGACGTATTGCTGGTCAGTTTGCTAAGCCACGATCTTCAGATACTGAGATTATAGATGGAGTTGAGCTGCCAAGTTACCGCGGAGATATAATTAACGGTTCGGAGTTTACCGAAGAAGCAAGAATACCAGATCCACAGCGGATGGTGACGGCATACACTCAGGCATCGGCAACGTTGAACTTACTTAGAGCTTTCGCGCAAGGTGGCTATGCAGATCTGCATGAAGTTCACCGATGGAACCTCGACTTTGTAAAGTCCAGCCAGCAGAGTGAGCGTTATCGTGTGCTAGCGGACCGTCTCAGTGAAACCCTTGAGTTTATGGCAGCATGTGGTCTGACGTCAGAGACAACTCCGCAAATACGGGAAACAGAGTTTTTACTTCTCATGAAGCTTTGTTGCTAAACTTTGAAGAAGCTCTAACGCGTGTCGATAGCACGACCGATGAATGGTACGATGTATCTGCACATTTATTATGGATTGGCGATCGCACACGCGATCTTGACGAGGCACACATTGAGTTCATGAGGGGTATTAAAAACCCTCTCGGGCTGAAGTGTGGTCCTTCATTGGACCCTAATAATTTGCTGCAGCTTCTTGAAAGATTAAATCCTGATAATGAGCCAGGTAGGATTACCTTGATATGTCGCATGGGTGCGGAACAGGTGGCAGATAAGTTACCTCCACTGATGCGGACGGTAAAAGCTGCAGGGCAAAAGGTAGTTTGGTCTTCAGACCCTATGCACGGTAATACTGTCAAGTCATCTACAGGATTCAAAACACGGCCCTTCGATTTAATTCGCCAAGAGGTTCAGACGTTCTTCGAAGTGGCAAAGGCTGAGGGCGCCCATCCAGGCGGGCTTCATCTAGAGATGACTGGAAAAGATGTCACAGAGTGCACTGGTGGTGCGCAGGCAATTACCGACGAAAAATTAGCGGATCGTTATCACACGCATTGTGATCCTAGATTGAACGCATCACAGGCACTTGAATTGGCATTTATGGTAGCGGAAGCCCTTAAGACTGAGCGCGAAGGTAAGCGAGATGCTGCTTAATTGCCCTGCAAGTAGCCGTTACAGTACACCAAGGTGAGATAATTCATGCGACCTGAGGTTGATGATATCCCGCGTTTCACCGATGCCTATTTTCAAAAAACTAAGGCAGCAGTTGGAAAATTTGGAGACGTCCAGGCAACCTATGCAATTTTTATGCGCCGTCCTGTTCTATACACTGGAGAATTAGCTACAAAATGGCTCGAGGAAGTTGCAGTTTCACGAGGTGTAACTTTCAAAATTGAGGCGCCCCATAAGGAAGGTGATTGGGTGGGAGCTGGTGAGCCGTTACTTTATATCACTGGGTCTTTATTTCATTTGGTTGATCTAGAAACTCTTTATCTTCAGAAGCTTGGCGCAGCGTGCGTAGCTGCCATCAACGCCTTTATGATGGCAAAGGCTCTTCCAAAAACTGCTTTTCTCGCTATGGACGCTAGGCATTGTGCCGGATCAGATATGGCAGAGCTGATGGCCTATGCTGCAAGTGTTGGCTCGAAGGCTGCTAGAGCGCTAGGTGCTATTGGTTTTATTGGTAATGCGACTGATGCAACAGCTCATTTCTTTGGTACTAATCGTGGTCTTGGTACCATGCCTCATGCGTTAATAGGCTATGCTGGTTCAACGCTAAGAGCGGCAGAAATGCTGCATGACACGTATCCAGATGAAGATATGACTGTTCTAGTTGATTATTACGGACGGGAGGTTTCAGACGCCCTCGAAGTTGCGCGTCGTTTCCCTGAGATGGCTTCGGCTGGCAGATTGGCATTTCGGCTAGATACCCATGGAGGTCGATATTTGGAGGGAATGGATCTCCAGTCTTCATATGCTGTACTCGATCGTTGTGCCCCAAATGCCATTAGAAGTTATCGGACAGAGGCGGAGTTACGTCACTTGGTTGGGACTGGTGTAACAGCGGCATCTATCTGGCGTCTTCGTGAGGCTTTGAATGAAGCCGGTTTTCCAAATACTAAAATCGTGGCTAGTTCAGGGTTTAATGTGGAAAAATGCCAGACGATGGCTATTGCAGAAGCTCCTGTTGATTTAGTCGGTACAGGTTCATACTTGCCGGATCGCTGGAGCGAAACGTACGCGACTGCGGACATAATAGAATATAATGGAAAAGCCAGTGTAAAAGTTGGCCGTGAATTTTTGCTTGCTAAAAGCCGCGCAAGTCGCGCAGGTAGCGCAGGCTAGCATTAAGAAAGAGCAGGTTTGCCAGTGACTGACCAATTAGTTATTGGGATCGCCCAGATTAATCCCACTGTTGGTGATATTTCTGGAAATATTAAAAAAATAAGAGCCGCAAGGGAGCAACTTGGGGCGGTAGATCTTATAGTTTTTCCTGAATTAATCGTTTCTGGGTATCCGGCTGAGGATCTAGTGATGAAGCCGGCTTTTGCCAATCAGTGTAAAGCTGCCGTCGAAGCACTGGCTTCTGATACAACTGATGGACCAGCGATGTTAGTTGGATCGCCCTGGCCTGAGGGCAACAAGCTTTATAATGCAGTAGCACTTTTGGAGGCCGGTAGGGTTTCTGCTGTACGTTATAAAGTCGACCTTCCGAACTACGATGTTTTCGATGAGAAAAGAGTTTTTGATGCCGGTCCCATGCCAGGTCCTATTAATTTTAAGGACGTCCGAATTGGCTTGCCGATTTGTGAAGATATCTGGTCGCCAGATGTGATCGAATGCTTGGAGGAGAGCGGGGCAGAGTTGCTACTTGTGTCCAACAGCTCCCCATTCGAGAGCGGCAAACCAGATGTGCGGCTTAATCATGTTGTGGCCAGAGTTACAGAAAGCAATTTGCCGCTGGTATATGTGAATCAAGTTGGTGGACAAGATGAACTCGTATTCGATGGTTCCTCATTTGTTATTGATAGTGATCGAAAACTCAGAGCCCAGCTGCCTAGTTGGGAAGAAGATTTTGCGATCACAAAATGGAGAAGAAATGAGAGTGGTTCGTGGTCTTGTGATCAAGGAACAGTAAGTGAGGTTACGGGAGAGTTAGCCTCAATCTACCAGGCAGTGTTACTTGGCCTTCGGGATTATGTTGAAAAAAATGGCTTTCCTGGGGTTATCCTAGGACTTTCAGGTGGTATTGACTCTGCTCTTTCTGCTGCAATTGCGGCAGATGCTCTAGGCGCTGATCGTGTGCGTTGTGTCATGATGCCGTCGCCATATACCTCGCAAGAAAGCCTTGAGGATGCTGCAGCCTGCGCTGCAATGCTTGGATTAAAATATGAAAGCATATCAATTGGACCTGCTATGCAAGCCTTTGATGAAATGCTCAAGGATGCGTTTGCCGGAACCGACGAGGGTATTACGGAGGAAAATATTCAATCACGTTCTCGTGGTCTTACACTGATGGCCCTTTCAAATAAGTTTGGCCATATGGTTTTATCGACGGGAAATAAGTCAGAAATGGCTGTTGGGTATGCCACGTTGTATGGAGACATGTGTGGTGGCTACAACGCCATAAAAGATATTTACAAAACAAAAGTTTTTCAGCTTTGTGAATGGCGCAACAAGAATTTCCCACAGGGATCTAAAGGGCCTGCCGGAAATGTTATGCCGGAGCGGATTATAACAAAGCCCCCCTCGGCTGAGTTGCGGCCAGACCAAAAAGATGAAGACTCTTTGCCGCCTTATGATGTGCTTGATGGAATACTAGAGGCCATAGTTGAAGATGAGCGTTCTCTATCCGATATTGTGTCGGCTGGCTATGATGAAGATACCGTGCGCCGAGTGTGGTCTCTACTTGATATATCAGAGTACAAGCGTCGTCAGGCACCACCTGGTCCAAAAATAACACGGAAGAATTTCGGTAAAGACCGGCGATATCCAATTACCAATAGTTTCAGAAGAGAAATTTAAAACCCTTATCAGGCTGATCATACTTAATGAATCAAAAAGATTTTAAATCTTACCGAGAGTAAAAAGTACTTTCAGCGTCTAGTTGGTGGGTTAGAATTTGTAAAATCTTTTGAAGCCCTTTTTCTCTCCATCAATGGAAATACCCTATGCCAGATAATACAAAACGCGTTGCTCTCATAACCGGTTGTGGCAAAGAAAATGGGATTGGATCTGCCACTGCTAAGCGCCTTGCTGCAGACGGAGTAATTGTCGTTGTGTCTGACGCTGCTTCCAGCGGGGTGGATAACGATAATACTGCGCAGCGACAATCGTCTGCATGGCAGGGGCTGGATACCCTTGTGCATCAGATCGAGGATGCCGGTGGTAGGGCTATAAGTATTGTTGGTGATGTTACCACTGAACAAGGCGCTAGTGGTTTGATTACAAGTGTTGTGGAGCGATATGGTCAAATCGATATTCTAATCAACAATGCTGGTGCTCCTCACGGCAAGGATAGAGGGCAGATCGAAACCATACCACTTGAGGGATGGGAGTCGGTTATGGCGGTCAATGCACGTGGGGTGTTCTTAATGATAAGGGCTGCAGTCCCACATATGAAGAATGCTGGTTATGGTCGCATAGTTTCCTTGTCATCAGTCGCTGGGTTATACGCTTTGCCGGAACGTGCCGCTTATTCTGCTTCAAAAGCTGCAGTTATAGGTATGACTCGTTCTATTGCATTCGATCTTTCCAAGTTTGGCATTACAGTTAATTGCGTTTGTCCTGGTTCTATCCGCACAGACCGAGCAATTAGTTCAACCTTGCGCGCGGGGTGGACTGATGTAGATGCAGGTCTTAAGGAGCGCGCAAAGGAAATTCCTGTAGGTCGTCATGGAATGCCAAACGAAGTTGCTGAAATGATTGCCTACTTATCATCTGAGAAAGCTGGCTTTACGACGGGACAGGCATTTGTCATCGATGGTGGAGGATTGCCTCCTAGCGCCTTTTAG
This sequence comes from Rhodospirillales bacterium, assembly GCA_038143065.1. Classification (GTDB taxonomy): domain Bacteria; phylum Pseudomonadota; class Alphaproteobacteria; order Bin95; family Bin95; genus VMCJ01. Next base: position 282,704 of record JAYQLI010000035.1, read on the forward strand.
GAGCTTATTTTTCTTCTTAGTGCAGCCAAACGAGCAACCACACCCCGCAAAGTTTTTGTTTCTTGTTCAGTGAGACGGGCTCGAGAAAAAATATTATGCAGGTTTTGTTGCATAGCAGGGCGTTGGTCTGGTGATCTATAAAACGAAGCAACATCGAGTTCATTATTTAAGTGTTCAATCAGGCCCTGAACTTGAGCTTGTCGAGCTAATTGTCCATCCCCCAATACCTCTTCAACCTCAGGAGTATGATCTCCAGTCTTTAAAAATTCCCATGCTATCAAAAGTACAGTCTGTCAGAAATTGAATGATCTGTAGGCTGTGTTTTATGGCGCAGTTATGATTCCTTGCTCCTGCATGACATCATGATTGGAGAGTCCTGATCGTTCTCGGCCGAACAAGATACCAACTTTACGATTTTGTTGTATTGCTTGATGTATTTCTTTAGCAGCCCCAGTTGGGGTGTACACCGGTTTTACCATGTCGCGAGCTCTTGCTGTCGTTGCAAAAACGAGATGTAAATCAGCAACAGACTCTCTTGTATTTCGGTACACTTGCGCTTTTTCAACAACAGAGTCAGCTCCAGCAGACGCTGATACGGCCTTTGGATTTGGCCAGCCATCTCTAGGACGGACAAGACGAAGCTCGGTCAAGCCACAGTTTAACATTGCACGAGCAGCAGCGCCGATGTTTTCACCTAGTTGTGGCTCCACAAGGATTATAGCCGGAGCTTTGGAGAGGTGGGGCTCTGTTGATGGATCGCTGCTAGACATGACTTCAAGATAGAGGCTTAGAGCCAGTTTTCATTAGTTTATATATGATACCATCTGTAAGTGCTTCATAACTGGCCGAAATAATATCGCCAGATAGGCCTACCGTGGTCCATCTATTGCCTTCTTGATCTGAGCTTTCCAGCATAACGCGGGTCACAGCTGCTGTGCCATCGCCAGAATTTAAAATACGAACTCGATAATCTGTTAGTCGAACTTCATTAACTATGGGGTAGAATGGAGATAGAGCTTTCCGCAGTGCATGGTCTAGCGCGTTTACGGGTCCATTACCTTCGGCTACCTGAAGTGACCGATCCGATCCAACAGAAACCTTAACAGTGGCTTCGGAAAGCACAGGCTTTTGGCTCCCTGAATCAAATCTATGTTCATCGAGTACTCTGAAGGTTTCAATTGCAAAATAATTCGGTAAACCTTCTGTTAATTGCCTGGCTAAAAGTTCGAAGCTGGCTTCTGCCCCATCATACGAATACCCCTGATACTCTCGGTCTTTAACAGCGTCTACAATGCTAAGTACGCGAGGGTCTTTAGCATCGATCTGAATTCCTAACTCGCGAAAACGAGAAATGACATTTGCGCGGCCAGCCTGATCTGAAACCAGAATAAGTCGAGAATTTCCGACTGTATGAGGTTCTATGTGTTCGTAGAGATTAGGGTCCTTTTCTACCGCTGAAACGTGTAGGCCAGCTTTGTGGGCGAAAGCAGATGCTCCTACATAGGCCGCATGCCTATTAGGAGCTCGGTTAAGACGTTCATCAAGCATGCGACTTACTTCTGGCAATCGCTTTAAAGCGTCCTCAGATATGCCAACGTCGTAACCTAATTTTAACATCAGAGAAGGTATAAGAGATATTAGATTTGCGTTACCACAACGCTCTCCAAGACCATTGAGTGTTCCTTGGACTTGACGAGCGCCTGCTTGAATTGCAGCGATGGAGTTTGCAACAGCATTTTCTGTGTCATTGTGGGTATGGATACCTATTCGGTCTCCGGGAAGGGTGCTGCAAACAGTTTTAACAATATCAAAAACTTCATGTGGAAGGGTTCCACCGTTTGTATCGCATAAAACTATCCAGCGGGCTCCTGCATTCAGAGCTGCACTAATGGATTGTAGTGCATACTCTGGATTAGCCTTGTAGCCATCAAAGAAATGTTCGGCGTCAAAAATTGTTTCACGACCACGGTTTACGCATTCCGATACGCTTTCCGAAATCATTCGAAGATTTTCTTCGAGATCTACACCCAGAGCAGTAGTTGCGTGAGCGTCATGTGTTTTTCCTACCAAACAAACAACTGGTGTATTGGCTGATAACACAGCAGTGAGACTGGGATCATTAGCAGCACTACGCCCCGAGCGACGCGTCATTCCAAATGCAGTTAGCTTTGAGGTTTTTAGTTCATGTTTTTGTTGGAAAAAATCATCATCTCTGGGGTTTGCTCCTGGCCAGCCTCCCTCAATGTAATCTATACCGATACTATCCAAAGCATTGGCTATTGCTGCCTTATCGGCCGCACTAAAATCCACACCGTGAGTTTGTGCGCCATCACGAAGAGTTGTGTCGTATAGGTATATTCTTTCACTTGGCATTCATTAAGTTTCCCAAATGCGAAGCGGGGGCGATTAGGTATCGCCCCCGCTTTTATCTACAAAGCCACGATTATTCTGGATTTTAGCGTTGCGCTAGACTCACATAGTCACGAGCAGTAACCCCGGTATATAGCTGACGTGGCCGGTTAATTTTCTGCTCTGGATCAGTAATTAACTCGTTCCATTGTGAAACCCAGCCTACCGTTCGCCCTATTGCAAAAAGGGCTGTGAACATTGAAACAGGGAAACCCATCGCTTTTAAAATGAACCCTGAATAGAAATCTACGTTTGGATATAAACGACGTTTCACAAAATATTCATCTTCTAACGCAATCCGTTCTAGCTCTACAGCAACCTCGAGAAGAGGATCATGGATCCCCAAGGTGTCAAGGACATCGTGAGCTGCTTTGCTGATAACTGTCGCACGAGGGTCAAAGTTTTTATAAACGCGGTGCCCAAACCCAAATAGGCGGAATGGATCGTCCGGATCTTTGGCTTTTTTAACCATATCGGCAACTTTATCTTTGGTGCCAATCTCTTCAAGCATGTTTAACACTTGTTCATTGGCTCCACCGTGGCTAGGACCCCATAAGGCGGCAATTCCTGCTGAAATACATGCATAAGGATTTGCGCCGGTAGAACCTGCAAGTCGTACTGTCGAGGCAGAAGCATTTTGTTCGTGATCGGCATGCAGTGTGAAAATGGTATCCAATGCTTTGGCTACCACCGGGTCTACTTTGTATTCCTCACACGGCGTTGAAAAACACATATGCAAGAAATTTTCAGCATATCCCATGTTGTTTTGCGGATATATAAATGGCTGACCAACAGTATATTTGTAAGCCATTGCTGCAATCGTTGGCATTTTTGCGATCAAACGATATTGGGAAACTGTCCGTTGCCAGGGGTCATTAATGTCCAAACTATCATGATAAAATGCAGCTAATCCTCCAACGACACCGCACATCACTGCCATAGGGTGGGCATCTCGGCGGAACCCGCGGAAGAAATTCGTTATTTGATCGTGCACCATGGTGTGATGGGAAACGTCGTAAACAAACTTGTCGTATTGAGCTTTGGAGGGAAGCTCACCAAACAGAAGCAAATAACACACTTCCATATAGTCGCTTTGGTTCGCAAGTTGTTCGATTGGATAACCGCGATACAACAAAATACCTTCATCGCCGTCTATGTACGTGACCTCTGACTTACAACTCCCTGTCGCGGTGTAACCAGGGTCATATGTGAATACGCCCATCTCTTTATAAAGGCTACGGATGTCCATAACAGGCACGCCAGCCGTGCCATTGATGATAGGAAAGCTTGCGGTTTTTCCTGACTCATCGTCTTTCATGGTTATTGTGCGGTTTGAGCCTTTATCGGTCATTCTAAGTCGCCCCCATTAGGCGCAGCGGCATTGGCCGCGTTTCGTTCAATTTCATGGTGTCAATGTACTATTCATGCGCTCGCTGTGCAATCGAAACAGCATTACGGTAATAAATTTTCGATACGCAAAAGAGTTTCGTCCTTACCTAACAAAGCTGCAACTTCAAACAAGCTGGGTGAAGCATCCAATCCAGTAAGAGCTGCACGTAGAGGTTGAGCTAAGTTCCCAAGTTTAAGACCTTCTACTTCAGCCGTTGACCGAAGCATATTTTCAACATTGGATGCGTTCCAATCTTGTGCCTCGATCGTTTTTAGAGATCCTAGGGTCTTCGATAGTGAAGCCAAGGCTTCTTGGGTTGAAAGTATTTTTTCGGCTTTTTCACTTTTAATTGTTGGCGGCCCGGACAGGTAAATTTGAGCCATTTCGGACAGATCAACTAAGGTTTTTGTGCGAGATTTTAGACTTTCTAATCCATCTTTGATACGTGTTTTTTCAATATCACTTAACACTCTACGTGTTTCACTTTCGAGCCTTTGAATTACAGGTAAACACAGGTCTTCTGAGGATGTTTCTCTAAGATATTGTGAGTTAACACTTTCTAGCTTTGTTAGGTCAAAGCGGGCTGCAGCACGGTTTACTGATGATAAGTCATAAAGAGAAATTGCTTCCTCTGTAGAAAAAATTTCCTGATCACCATGGCTCCAACCTAACCGAAGTAAGTAGTTGCGCACTGCTGCAGGTAGTAAGCCCATATCTCTGTAGGCATCCACTCCCAGGGCACCATGGCGCTTAGAGAGCTTTGATCCATCTGCTCCGTGTATTAGGGGAATGTGTGCAAACTCGGGGAGTGACCAATTCAAGGCATTAAAAACTTGGGCTTGCCGAAATGCGTTGTTGAGGTGATCGTCACCACGAATTACGTGAGTAATACCCATATCATGGTCATCCACCACAACAGCCAACATATAGGTTGGTGTGCCGTCTGCACGAAGCAAGACCATATCATCTAACTCTTTATTTGCGACTCTTACCTCACTTTGAACTTTATCGACGATGACTGTTTCACCAGTTTGGGGAGCTTTTAAGCGGATTGCTGGTTCTATTCCCTTTGGGGCATCTCCCGGATCTCTATCTCGCCATCTACCGTCATAACGAAAGCGTTTTCCTTCAGCAGATGCGGCATCTCGCATGGCTTGAAGCTCTTCTGTTGTCGCGTAGCATTTGTAAGCATGCCCAGATTCCAACATCATCTCGACAACCTCGCGATGTCGTTCGCTTCGCGAATATTGATAGATTGGATCTCCATCCCACTCTAGTTCAAGCCATTTCAAGCCTTCCAATATTGCTGTTATAGCCGGCTCTGTAGATCGTTTGCGATCCGTATCTTCAATTCGGAGTTTGAATTGTCCTCCAAAGTGGCGCGCAAATAACCAATTAAAGAGAGCCGTCCTAGCGCCACCTATATGCAAAAAACCAGTTGGTGAAGGGGCGAAACGGGTGACGATTGTCATAGCGCTACGGCTCCATTTTACATTTTGTTTGTATTCTCGGCAGGGTATACCTTGGAAATATCTAGTGTGGTCAATAGCTGACGATCATCGTGGGTAAGCAGACAAATGAATTGAACGCTAAATTGTCACTCTGGTGCTGTGTCTTATCCTTAGTCACCAGAAAATATTTAGATGGGACCGTTCTCCCATCGTGCATTTTATATTTAATATTTGCGCACTAAACCCACTAGTCTTCCCTGAACACTGACGTCCTGTGGCGAATATTCTTGTGGTGGAAAATCCAAGTTAGATGCCCGCAAGATGACACGATTATTATGAGCTTCAATTCTTTTCAAAGTAGCTTCTTCATTGCGAACTAGAGCTACCACAATATCATTGTTTTCAAATTGAAGCCCTTCTTCAATAACCACTATGTCTCCATCAATTATTCCATCGCCTTCCATAGATGCCCCGGAAACTGTCAACGCGTAATATTGGCCACGGCCAATCATGTTTGAAGGGACATCAACAAAATTGTTAGGGTCACGTAATGCTTCGATTGGAGTACCTGCAGCTATTTGACCGTGAAGAGGCAATTGCACAGCATGCCCCTTAAAGTTTGTAACTGCTGAAGCTGACAATGGCTTAGCGCGTTGTGCTGGATGTTTTTGGTGAGATTTGTGATTATCAAGAGCAGCTGTTTCAGGTAGCCGTATTACTTCTAAGGCACGTGCCTTATGGGCAAGGCGCCGAATAAATCCACGTTCTTCCAATCCAGAAACCAACCTATGAACGCCTGATTTAGAGCGAAGACCAAGAGCATCTCTCATTTCATCAAATGATGGTGATACCCCGGTTTCGCCAATACGTACGTTTATGAATGTTAAGAGTTCGCGTTGCTTTCGGGTAAGCATGTTGGGTCCCCAAAATTGATGGCGCCAGACTGTAAAGCAATCCGTTTATCTCTAGGTGTTCTATTTTAGTTCTCTTTTGGGGTCAATCGCTAACTAAGGTTTTTATTCTGTTCGCATTTGGTCAACGGAAATGTCTTTTCGAATTGTTTTATAAATGAATGTCCAGGGGTAGGGTATCCACTAAACTCCCTGCTGGAGCCTCCTCCATGTGAGGTGGTCGCACAATTAGGCAATTTGCTTCTGCAAACACACTCATCATAGAGCTGTCTTGAATGGCAATAGCTTCGGCTTCAAAGCCTGACTCACATTGAGTTAATTTTGCTCGAACGTAATCTTCACGCTGGTCGTTAGCGCCCATTGATTCTTTCAACCTGGCAGAGACTGTGTATGGGTCAGTTTCATGTTGCCCCAACATAAACCTTATCAATGGGGCTAAGAATAAGATCGCACATACCATCGTTGATACAGGATTTCCTGGCAGACCCAAAACTATCTGTTCCCGTAGTCTACCAAACATTAATGGCTTCCCCGGGCGCATTGCAATTTTCCAGAAGTCGACCTCAAGCCCTTCTTTTACGAGAGCTTGTTGAACCAAATCATGGTCGCCCACCGATGCGCCCCCGAGAGTGACGAGAATGTCAGCGCCCTTTGCTTGGTGTGCGGCAGATATAAGGGACTCCTCTGTATCTCCAGCAATATCAAGCAGGACAGCCTCACCGCCTACCTGATTTACATAAGAGGCTACCCCAACGCCGCTAGACCCAATGATTTGGCCTTGTCCTAGATCATCCCCAGGGAGGCGAATTTCATCCCCGGTAGCGAGTATCGCTACTTTTGGTCTCCGTGATACCCGAGCCCATAAGGTATTTATGCTAGCAGCAAGAGCTAGATGCCTTGGGGTTAAGATAGTGCCGGACGAAATCACCGTATCGCCTGTGCAAAAGTCCAGACCTGCTTTTCGAACATGACGACCAATGGTCTGCATTTCGTTAAACTTTGCTATATCCCCGATACGATCGGTATCCTCTTGTAAAACAACAGTATCGGTGCCGCGAGGGAGTTCGCCTCCGGTAAATATTCTGACGGTCTCTCCAGTGCCTACATGTCCATTAAATGGTCGCCCAGCAGGTGCTTCGCCAATCACCTTTAGCTCTGTGGGTGCAGTCTGTAGATCTTCTCCTCTAACAGCGTAACCATCCATCGCAGACATGTCTTTTGGTGGCTGTGTTCGCCGAGCGATAAGGGATGAGGAGAGTGTTCTACCAGCTGCCTCCGTAAGCATCACGATTTCAGTTTTTGGCTTAGGGGCAGTTGCCAGGATCCTAGAACGGGCTTCTGCAACGCTTATCATGAAGAGGCCTCAAAAGTTCCTGATTTACCCCCAGACTTAAAAAGAAGTTTAACGCCTTCTATCTTCATCTCACGATCAATAGCTTTTGCCATGTCATAAACAGTCAACGCAGAAACAGAAACTGCAGTTAATGCTTCCATTTCCACCCCAGTTTTGCCATTAGTTTTGCATTCGGCCATGATCTCTACGGTCGTAAGATCTTCAGTGATCTTGAGATCGATATTGATAGCTGTAAGAGGGAGGGGGTGACATAAGGGAATTATGTCAGCTGTTTTTTTGGCTGCCATTATTCCAGCAAGCCTTGCAACTTGTAAGACATCTCCCTTGCCGATTTGACCATCCAATATCCGCTTGCCTGTTGCAGGTTGCATAACCACGCGGCCCATAGCTACTGCACGCCGATTAGTCTCTGGTTTGTCACCAACATCTACCATTCGGGCACGGCCGTCAGGGTCAAAATGGGTTAAATCTTCTGCCACTTTACCGTCCCTTGCCAATGAGTTCAGCAGCTGCTCTCATGACGTTGTCTTGTCGCATTAAGCGTTCGCCAACAAGGAAGCCTCGAGCGCCCCCAAGCCAGAGGTTCTTAAGGTCATCATTTGAGCTTATCCCACTCTCCGATATCACGACGCGGTCTTGTGGAGCATTCTTTACTAAGTCAAGTGTTGTTTGAAGATCGACCTGTAATGTCTTGAGGTTTCTATTATTTATTCCAACAAGAGGTGACTGGAGTTTTAGGGCTCTTTCAAATTCAAAAGCGGCATGGGTTTCAATCAATACATCCATTCCAAGGCCAAAAGCTGCGTCCTCCATTTCTGAGGCTAGTACATCATCGACTGCAGCTAGTATAATTAAAATACAGTCTGCACCTAACGCCCGCGCTTCAGTTACTTGATATGTATCTAACATGAAGTCTTTGCGCAAAACTGGGAGGTCACACGCCTCACGAGCCTTTGAAAGATCAGTATCATCACCCTGGAAATAAGGGCTATCTGTTAGCACTGAAAGGCAGGCGGCACCGGCTTGTTGATATGCCGTGGCTAGCGTTTTCGGATTAAAGTCTTCGCGAATGATGCCTGCGCTGGGAGAAGCCTTTTTAATTTCAGTGATAACAGGAAATTTACCAGCAGCTTCCTTTTCTTTAAGGGCGTTTAGAAATCCTCTGGTGGCTGGCCCATTGCGAGATTGGGCCTCAAGCTCATTTATAGATTTAAGCGACTTCTGTTTGGCAATATGTGCTCGTTTTCGTTCGCAAATTTCGGCAAGTACATCGTGCATCTAAATTTTCCGCTCAGGTGGCTTCATTTGTAATGGAAATCAGCTTCGCTAACGCATTTTTGCCCGAACCACTATCGATGCTCTCTGCTGCCATTTCAACGCCGTCTTTTACACTCTTCACCTTATCTGAAATAACCAGTGCTGCTGAGGCATTATAGAGAACAATGTCTCGGTAGGGTCCTTTGTGGCCATCAAGAAGATGGTTCAAAGCTTCAGCATTGTCTTTTGGAGATCCTCCAGCAAGGTCACTTGGTCTGGCGCGCGGAATACCTGCATCCTCTGGAGATATTTCAAACAACTCAACTTTGCCGTCTTTAAGTTCGGCAACAGTAGAGGAATCTGTGGTAGTAAGTTCGTCCATGCCATCAGACCCGTGAACAACCCAGGCTCGAGTGCTCCCAAGCGATTTTAATACTTGAGCCTGCCGCTCGACGTAGTCGGCGGCGAAAATCCCCATGAGCTGCCTAGGGGCCTCTGCTGGGTTTGATAACGGGCCTAGAAGATTAAAGATTGTTCGTGTTGCTAGTTCGGTTCTAACACTTGCCACATAGCGCATTGCTCCGTGGTGGCGTGGTGCCATTAGAAAGGCAATGTTCGCGTCCCATAATGAGCGCTCAACTAATTTCATGTCAGCATCAATGTTGACGCCCAGCTCCGATAATACATCTGAAGAGCCTGATTTTGAGGATGCAGCCCTATTTCCATGTTTGGCAACTGGAACACCACAGCCTGCTACAACAATTGCTACAGCGGTGGAGATATTGAGCGTACCTTTCGCGTCACCGCCAGTGCCGCACGTATCAATAGCTCCTGGTGGAGCATTTATCCGGACTGCGCGTGAACGCATAGCACGTGCAGCTCCAACTAATTCTTCAGTTGTTTCGCCGCGTACCCTCATGCCCATAAGAAGGGCGCCAATCTGCGCGTCTGTTGCATCACCCGACATCATTACTGAAAAAGCATTTTCGGCTTCGGCTTCGCTAAGACTCTGACCTAGAGAAACTTTTGAGATGAAAGGTTTTAGATCCATGTCTTCAGACCCCTGCTTGGGCGAACATTCGCCTCTCTGGCAATGGTTTGGGTTGCTGATTTGGCAAATTACCTGCAGTAGCTATTTTTAGGAAATTTCCTAAGAGTTGATGTCCATGTTGGGAGGCGATGCTCTCAGGGTGAAACTGTACTCCATGGATGGGGCGATCAACGTGGTGAACGCCCATTATGCATCCATCGATAGACCAGGCATTGGCAATGAGACATTCTGGAAGTGATGGAGGGGCTATCACTAAGCTATGGTACCTGGTAACTTCGAAGTGCTTTGGCATTCCTTGGAAAACACCAGTTTTGTCAGTCTCAATGCGGCTTAATTTTCCATGTAGTGGTTCTGGAGCGCGAACTATTTTTCCACCAAAGGCTTGTCCAATGGCTTGGTGGCCAAGGCAAACACCAAGAATTGGCAACGTTTTTGGAGCCTGACGAACTAAATCTACGCAAATACCAGCATCGTCTGGAGCGCAGGGGCCAGGAGATAAAATAACACCCTGATATCCCCTAGAAAAAACTTCTTCAACTGAGATTGAGTCGTTTCTTTTTACTTCAATTTTTGCTCCAAGTTCCCCCAGGAAGTGATTGAGATTATATACAAAACTATCATAATTATCGATCATAAGGAACATGATATATCTTCCTGTAGTGACTCTATGTTTTAGAGTCTGTGAGCTGCTTCAGCGGCCCTTATTAACGCTTGCGATTTATCGATACTCTCTTGGAATTCTGCCTCAGGGTCACTGTCAGCTACAACGCCTACACCCGCCTGAACATAGAGCGTTCCATCTTTAACGACACCTGTTCGTAAAGCGATACAAGTATCCATGGTTCCGTTGGATGCAAAGTACCCAATGCAGCCAGCATATATTCCTCGTTTAGTTGGCTCTAATTCATCAATAATTTCCATAGCGCGCACCTTTGGTGCACCAGATACAGTGCCTGCTGGAAAGCCTGCAATTAGCGCTCCAATTTCATCATAGTCTTGAGAAATTTGACCAACAACTGTTGAGCTCAAATGCATAACGTGGCTGTAACGCTCAATCTCGAATTGAGCGGTGACTTGTACACTACCTACTTCAGATACTCTCCCAACATCGTTTCTGGCTAGATCAAGGAGCATTAGGTGTTCTGCCAACTCTTTCGGATCATTAAGAAGATTTTCAGCAAGCGCATTATCTTCTTGAGAGTTTTTACCTCTCCGACGTGTCCCAGCAAGAGGTCTTATAGTTACTTCACCGTCACGCACTCTTACTAGAATTTCAGGACTAGATCCAACCACAGCAAACCCTTCGAAATTCAAATAAAATAAGAAAGGTGAGGGGTTTAATCTTCGCAGTGCTCGGTACAGGTCAAATGGTGGCCGATTAAAAGGTGTTTCAAAACGTTGGGCTGGCACGATTTGAAAAGCATCACCCGCACGGATGTATTCCTTCGCGCGCTCAACAACTCCTAAAAATTCACTCTTCGTAAAGTTTGAAGTTCTTTCTGTTGTGATTTCTGTGGCATCAAAATTTGGCCGTTCTGGCAGTGGTCCGTTAAGTCTTATAATCGCGTTTTCAATTCTTTCGAGCGCCTTTTCAAAAGCTTCTTCTCCATTTAATTTTTCAGATGGTCGAACAGGAGTTACGATTGAAATACTGTCATCGACGCTGTCGAACACAGCCATTACAGTCGGGCGTACAAACATTCCATCAGGCAGTCCGAGCGTATCTTCCGGCGTGTTAGGAAGTGTCTCCATAAGACGAACCATGTCATAGCCCATGTAGCCAACAAGGCTTGATGCCATTGGAGGCAGACCTGGAGGCATATCGTCTATTTGTGACTCTTTTATTAGAGCGCGCAGCGAATCTAGCGCACCCATACTCTCTGGGATGAACGCACCGCCGGTTAGTGCATCCCTGTTTGTTTCAGCCTTATTTTCTCTGCACCGCCAAATCAAATCGGGTTCAATGCCAATAAATGAATAACGTCCTCTGATAGCGCCGCCCTCTACGCTTTCTAAAATAAAGCAATCCGATTTACCGGCCGATAATTTCAAATAAGCCGAGACTGTCGTCTCAAGATCAGCAGAAATTTGTGACCAGAGGACCTGCGGTTGGCCTGCGATATATTTTTCTAAGAAAACGGCCTTATCAGTGGAAGTTGGCATTTTTTAGCTCAGTTGCTGCCGGAGAGGGTATCGGTTGGTTTTGGAGCAATTTCAGGTGGATGCACCGTACGAGCAAGTTTTCCAAGTAATTCAGCGCGTTCGTTTGCATAAAGATTAGACATTCCGGCAATGAATTCCTTCTCAGCATCTCCAGCAACATTAAAACCTGGGCGCTCGATATCACTCACGAATGCGGCTATTACAGTATTTTTGGTACTTGTTAGAACAGAATTATTTTCACGAGCACTGAAAATTTGTTCGATAAAGCCAGGTTGGAATTTACCCAAAGCAGTAAAATCCTCTCGCGATGATAATTGGATTTCTGTGATATTAATTGCAGCCTCTTTTGAGGCCTGTTGGAAGCCAGAAATACTTGTGGCATCAACTAATTCTTTAAGTTGTGCTTGGCCTAGTTCGAGCTGCTTTTTTTGCGTCCACTTTTCTGATGCCTCTGCCCTAACATCTTCAAATTGCTTCGGCGCACTCTCGTAGATCTTGTCAACAATCAGGGCCATAAAGACTCCGTCACGAAGTTCTATTAACCCACTTTGGTCCCCGACCGTTCTCTCGAAAATTGCAGCAAGATATGAGGGATCTGCGGGCATCTCTAGAGATACTGAACCGTCTCTATCAACACCTCGACGATCTATTCCTTGGAGCTTGATTATGGGCAGGCCTGAAGCGGTAGAGGCGGCCTGCAGATCTCCACCGGCGGCTAATGCATCTTCAGCGGCATTAGCAATATCTGTAATTTTTGAAAGTGCCTGTTCTTGTTGCATTTCGAGTTTGAGCTCGTCAGCAACACTTTCTAGTGGTTTGATATTCTCGGGGGTAATTTTTTCTATGAACAGGACATGCCACCCAAGATTTGTGGCAATTGGGCTGCTAACTGGTCCCTCAGGCACGGTAAAGGCAGTCTTTGAGAGCTCAGCTGGGAAAATTTGTTCACGGCTTAACTTCCCAAGATCAATTACAGACCCACCCGCAATTTCGGCATTTTTCAAGAAGGTTTGCTTATTGCCAGGGGCTTTTGCTGAAAAATCTCTTGCGTCTTCCTCGTTTTGGAAAAGAGCTTGGGTCAGTGTCCTAATTTCAGGTGACCGATAACGCTCCTTTGAATCTTCGTAATAGTTTGCAATCTCGGCCTCAGAAATTTTCACGGTTTTTGAAACAGATGATGTTGATATAACGATTGCCCGAGCATCACGACGAGCTGGCTCGGCGAAAGAAGATGGGTTCTCTTTTATATAATTCTTCAGGTCATTATCGGTTGGCTTGGGCGCTGCAATGGATTTTATATCTAATTCTACATAGGAAATACTGCGTTTTTGTCTCTCTAAAGAGAACATATTTTCAACTAAGGCATAGGGAGGGCTGATTTTTGCGCCAATGGAATCTCTGAGCTGCTTCCTTCTCAGCTCTGTTCGCATGTTTTGGGTGTAGGCTTCTTCATTTAGGCCAACAGAAGATAAAGACCGACGGAAACGGTCAGCATCGAATTTTCCGTTCTGTTGGAAGCTTGGATCGTTGCGGATTGCGTCTCCAATTCCTTGATCGCTGATTCCTATATCAAGAGCTTGAACTTCCATATCCAATGCAGCCTGGCCGACAAGTTGCTCGATTGCCGCGTCCCGAAGAGCTCCTTCGGGTAAATCCGATGGATTAAATTGGTTTCCTAGAAGTCTTCGCATTTGCTCGGTTTGTTGCCGCTCGGCAAGATCAACTTGACCTCGTCGAATTTCTATATCACCGACTTTTGCAACAACTGGATTTGAATCTGGGGTTAAGTAGTCGCCGATACCCCATACAGCAAAACTTAAAATAAGCAGCCCAAACAAAATTTTGGCTACCCAACCGGCAGCACCTTTGCGCATAGCGATTAGCATTGAATGTTCCGTCTTTTACTCTTCTATATTATAGGCGCCGGACTATAGGTGCGGATGCTTAAAGCCGCAATCGTTTGGGTTCCTTGAATTTAGATGAAGTGTTATTAGCACCCATCGATACTTGGAGGGATAGTTGTGGCAGATCGAGGATATCTGATTGCAGGTAATTGGAAGATGAACGGCAGTCTTGAGAGCGCTACAGAGCTTTCGAGTGCTATTGCTGACGGTTCGTCAAATATTTTGGAAACCGTGGAGCTTCTTCTTTGTCCACCAGCTATTCATTTACAGGCAACCGCAGCAGCAATTTCTGGTACAAACGTCAGGCTTGGTGGACAAGATTGTCATGAAGCGGAGAGTGGGGCATTCACTGGTGACATTTCCGCTGAAATGTTAGCCAATATGAATTGTTCTTATGTCATCGTTGGTCACTCCGAACGACGAGATGCACACCATGAGGGTGATGCGTTGGTTTGGAGAAAGGCAAACGCCGCACTTCGTGCAGGTTTAGCTCCGGTAATATGTGTAGGGGAAACTGAACAAGAGCGGCTCTCAGGTAACGCTGAGGAAGTAGTAGCCAAGCAGTTAAAAGCTTCAGTACCAGATGGGGTAGATGGTTCAAGACTCTCTGTCGCTTATGAACCAGTTTGGGCAATAGGAAGTGGACGTACTCCAACTCAGGAAGAGATTCTATCTGTTCATTCAGCAATGCGCAAAGCATTGAAAGATCTTCTTGGGAGTGATGCTGGTGAATTCTATTAGGCTGCTTTATGGAGGTTCTGTGAAGCCTGGAAATGCCTTGGAAATACTGACGCTATCAGAGGTAGATGGTGCTCTTGTTGGTGGTGCTAGTTTGTCTGCAGGTGATTTTCTATCAATCGCCTTGGCTGTAAAATAGGTCCCACTGGAATTTCTTGTCTCTATGTTTTAGACAGTCATTGAAATAAAGAGCGCATTAGTAGATCTTCTTTATAAAGCTAAGAGTGTTGCAATGATCCAAATTGTTTTAACCATCCACATTTTAATTGCAGCGGCTTTGGTAGTTGTTGTTTTAATGCAGCGCTCCGAAGGTGGTGGGCTCGGAATAGGCGGCGGTGGCGGCGGTGGACTAATGACTGGTCGTAGCGCAGCTAACTTTTTGACACGTACCACAGCAACGCTTGCGACTTTGTTTTTTGTCACAAGCCTTGCACTTGCAATTTTGGCAAGTGGTTCTTCGGAGCCACGATCTATAATTGATACAACAGCTCCCGTGACTAATAGTCAGGAGCCAAGCGCACCGCTCGCTCGTTAACACGGTACGCAGCTGCCAGAGGGGCAAGAAAGCCACGTGACGACCAGGTTCATATTCATAACCGGCGGCGTGGCTTCGTCGCTTGGAAAAGGTGTTGCAGCAGCAGCGCTGGGCGCTCTTTTGCAGGCGCGCGGCTTTTCTGTGCGGATGCGCAAATTTGACCCGTACTTAAATATAGATCCTGGTACGATGAGTCCGTATCAGCATGGAGAGGTTTTCGTAACAGATGACGGTGCCGAAACCGATCTGGATTTGGGTCATTATGAGCGCTATACAAACAGGGCAGCCAGCAGAAGTGATAGCGTCACAACCGGTCGAATTTATGAAACCGTCTTGCAGCGTGAGAGAAAAGGGCTCTATCTCGGCGCGACTGTCCAGGTAATCCCCCATGTCACAGACATGATTAAAGAATTCATTCAATCTGACTTGAGTGATGATGATTTTGTAATCTGTGAAATTGGAGGGACTGTTGGGGATATAGAAAGCCTTCCTTTTATCGAGGCCATTCGCCAGGTTAGGCAAGATTTAGGGGTGGAGCACACGCTATTTGTTCACCTTACCCTAGTGCCATACATTCCGTCTGCGGCAGAATTAAAAACAAAACCTACCCAGCATTCTGTTAAGGAACTTCTGGCATCTGGCATTCAGCCTGACTTGTTGCTTTGTAGATCTGATCGCGAAATTCCAAAAGATGCTCGGCGGAAAATAGGTCTCTTTTGTAACATTCGCCAAGAACGAGTTATCCAGGCAATAGATGTTGATACAGTTTATGCGACGCCCCTGACTTACCACGATGAAGGTTTCGACGTTGAAGTCCTGAAACACTTCAATCTTCCAACTAACGAACTACCAGACCTGTCAGTCTGGGAAAAAATAGTAAGCCGGGTTAGGACTCCAGAAGGTTCAGTCCGTATAGGAATTGTTGGTAAATATACTGAACTGAAAGATGCATATAAGTCTCTGATCGAAGCCTTACACCACGGTGGAATTGCAAATAACGTTAAGGTCGAACTTGAGTGGATAGAGGCTGAGTCCTTCGAGGAAGATGAGACAACATCAAGACTTGAGAACGTTCATGGAATTTTGGTGCCGGGTGGTTTTGGTGAGCGCGGATCTGAAGGAAAAATTCGTGCAGCTCGGTTTGCTAGAGAGCATAAGTTGCCGTATTTTGGGATCTGCTTCGGAATGCAAATGGCTGTCATTGAAGCAGCCAGGTCACTTGTAGGTTGGCATGATGCAAGCTCTACCGAGTTTGGGCCATGCGATAGGGCTGTAGTCGGTCTTCTTACCGAATGGGATAGAGAGGGTGAGATTGAACGGCGCTCTGAGGATGGCGATCTCGGCGGCACAATGCGATTAGGGGCTTACCCTGCTTCACTAAAAACGGGTAGCAAGGTTGCAGAGATATACGGCCAAGAGGTGGTTCATGAACGCCATAGACATCGTTATGAAATTAATATCCAACTCAAAAAAGAGATTGAAGCAGCGGGGCTAATATTTTCGGGTCTTTCTCCAGATGGTGAACTGCCGGAGATTGTCGAATTGGAGGAGCACCCTTGGTTTATTGGGGTGCAGTTTCATCCAGAACTAAAATCTAGGCCGATGGAACCTCACCCACTTTTTAGTTCATTTATTTCCGCAGCCATAAAGTATTCGAGATTGGTCTGAGGCGTGAGCAATATAAAATCTACTGTATCTGTCGGGTCAGCCACCTTCGGACAATCAGAGCGCTTTGCTTTAATTGCAGGTCCTTGTGCTATTGAAAGTTTGCAACATGCGCTTGAGACAGCTGCATCGTTAAAAGAAATGGCTGCTCGTATTGGTGTGGATCTAGTTTATAAATCTTCCTTTGATAAGGCGAACCGGACCAGTCTCTCGGGTGCTCGCGGTATCGGCATGAAGGAAGGGCTCGAGATCCTCTCTCAGGTTGGGAGCTCTCTTGACCTACCAACTACAACAGATGTTCATGAGCCGGCTCAATGTGCTCCCGTTGCCGAGGCCGTAACGCTTTTGCAGATTCCTGCTTTTTTGTGTCGACAAACAGATCTTTTGCTTGCTGCCGCCGCAACCGGCCACCCAGTGAATGTCAAGAAAGGTCAATTTTTGGCCCCTTGGGATATGAAAAACGTTGCAGCAAAATTGGTTGAAGGTGGGGCTAGGGGCGTTATTCTCACGGAACGTGGAGCCAGTTTTGGATACAATACCTTAGTCTCCGATATGCGCGCGTTACCAATCATGGCGGAAATCGGAGCTCCGGTAGTTTTTGACGCTACGCATTCAGTTCAGCAGCCTGGTGGTAAAGGAACCTCTTCTGGCGGTGAGCGTAAATTTGTTCCGTTCTTGGCGAGGGCTGCAATTGCAGTTGGGGTATCCGGTCTTTTTATCGAAACTCATCAAGATCCTGATAGTGCTCCAAGTGACGGACCTAACATGATCCCGATTACCGAACTTGAAGAGCTTTTAGAAATGCTTGTCGCAATTGATAAGGTTGTTAAGGAATAATCATGACTTCCATCAGTGATATTTGTGCTCGACAAATTTTTGATAGTCGCGGTAACCCAACAGTTGAGGTTGATGTTGAACTTGATTGCGGTGCATTTGGTCGAGCGGCTGTACCATCCGGAGCCTCAACAGGCGCCTATGAGGCGGTTGAACTGAGAGATGGAGGAAAGGCTTATGGTGGAAAGGGTGTGAAGCAAGCTGTTGGTTCGGTTAATGGAGATATCGCAGATGCTCTAATTGGCATGGATGCAGAAGATCAACGCAGACTTGACCGGATTATGTGTGAGCTTGATGGAAGCCCAAATAAAAGTAAGCTTGGCGCTAATGCAATTTTAGGGGTTAGTCTGGCTGTTGCCAAAGCAGCAGCGGATTCGAGTGGTCTCCCCCTCTATCGATATATCGGCGGGGTCAACGCCAGAGTGCTTCCAACTCCAATGATGAATATTCTGAATGGGGGCGCACATGCTGACAATCCGATTGATATACAAGAATTTATGATCATGCCGGTAGGCGCAGAGCATTTTTCGGATGCGCTAGCCCAGGGTGTAGAGGTCTTTCAAGCACTTAAAGGGCGATTAAAAAAAGCAGGGCATAATACTAATGTGGGAGATGAAGGCGGGTTTGCTCCGAATTTATCTAGCACCCGAGATGCCTTGGATTTTATTGTGAGTTCAATCGAAGACACTGGTTTGAAAATTGGCAGTGATATCGTGCTGGCGCTAGATGCAGCCTCAACCGAATTTTTCGAGGGCAATCGGTATGAGCTTAAAGGGGAAGGTTTATCATTAGACGCTACTGGAATGGCTTCATACCTTGCCGATCTCTGCAAGACTTACCCCATTGTTTCCATTGAGGATGGGATGGCGGAAGATGACTGGGAGGGCTGGCAAGCTTTAACAGGGCAGATTGGCAAAACCGTTCAACTTGTTGGTGACGATCTCTTCGTAACTAATCCAGCGAGGCTGAAAGATGGCATAGAAAAAGGTGCGGGTAATGCCATTTTAGTAAAGGTAAACCAGATTGGTACTTTGACCGAAACCTTGGATGCGGTTTGGATGGCCCAAGGCGCAGGGTTCGGCGCTGTAATGTCACATCGTTCTGGAGAAACAGAAGATACAACTATTGCAGATCTGGCAGTAGCTACAAATTGCGGACAAATAAAAACTGGGTCGCTAGCCCGGTCAGATCGATTAGCAAAATATAACCAGCTTCTTCGGATAGAAGAAGAGTTGGGCGATACGGCGTCTTATGCGGGTAGAAGCTCTCTATCGATTAATATTTAAGAGTGTTTGACGTTTATTATTTAAAAATTGTTAAAAAATCTGTTGACGAAGATCTTCGTGCATGATTCATCTAATGTATGGAAGTCGCACAAGATTTAAAAAAGCGCTTGAAAGCGGTTGTTTGGCCGCTTTTATTTGCGTGTATCGCGATTTATTTCGGTTTTCATCTTGTTCGTAACGACAATGGTTTACTTGCCCTGCGCGCATATGATCAGCGGCTTGATGAGGCTAAGTTGGTTTTATCGGAGCTATCTTCTGAGAGGTTAGCTCTTGAAAAAGAAACTAATGCCCTCCGCCCATCTAATATTCATCCAGATGCCTTGGCCGAACAAGCTCGACTTCGATTGAACATGGGATGGCCGTCGGAAGTTTTAATTTTGGGACGCTGACCGTTTTCTTGGGCTTCACTATTTTAGCAAAGATATACAATATAATGGCAATAGTTGCCCTGCGGCTGCTAGGCATCTATGAATCATTTTATGATGGCTCCCCCCATTGGAGTGCCTTCAATCGTGGAGATATATTATGTCGCGAGCAGTGTCCAAACGTGCTTCTGCAAATGCCTCGAAGGCTTCGCAGAAAAAAAGTCGTCCATCTCGTGCCAAGTCATCATCGAAGTTAGATGTTGAACAACTTCTGAATTTTTATCGTGAAATGCTGCTTATTCGACGTTTCGAAGAGCGAGCAGGACAGATGTACGGAATGGGCCTAATTGGAGCCTTTTGCCATTAGTATATTGGTCAAGAGGCAGTAGTTGTTGGTATGCAATCAGCTCTCGATGAGCGCGATAGCGTTATAACTGGGTATCGTGATCATGGTCATATGCTTGCGTGCGGAATGGAATCTCGTGGCGTAATGGCGGAGTTAACCGGTCGACGCGGGGGTATTCTCGCGGCAAGGGCGGTTCTATGCACATGTTCAGCCGAGAAAAAGATTTTTTGGTGGTCATGGCATTGTTGGGGGACAAGTTTCATTGGGTGGGGGATTAGCTTTCGCTGCCAAATATAGAGATGATGGCGGCGTTGCCTTGGCTTACTTCGGGGATGGAGCATCTAACCAGGGCCAAGTCGCTGAAACAATGAATATGGCGGCTCTTTGGCAATTGCCCCTAATCTTTGTCATTGAGAATAACAAGTATGGCATGGGGACTTCAGTAAACCGTTCCTCTGCAGGTGAGGGTTTATATAAACGTGGTGAAGCCTATGGAATTCCTGGCGAAAGGGTAGATGGCATGAATGTGCTCACCGTCGCTGAAAAAGCGAAGGAAGTAGTAAGCCACGTTCGTGAAAACGGCCCTTATGTATTAGAGATGGAAACATATCGATATCGTGGTCACTCGATGTCTGATCCTGCTAAATACCGCTCTCGCGATGAAGTCAGCAAGATGCGGGAAGAAAGGGATCCTATTGAAACATTGCGTGAATTAATTGTTAAGCAGAAGGCTGCATCTGCGGAAGATTTAAAAGCAATTGATGCAGATGTTCGAGCGATAGTTGCTGACGCTGCGGAATTCGCACAGGAGAGCCCTGAGCCAGACCCTTCAGAGCTCTACACTGATATTCTGATTGAAGCTTAAGAGGCGGGGAAAGAAGATGCCGACCGAAATTTTGATGCCGGCCCTCTCGCCGACGATGACAGAGGGTAAATTATCTAAGTGGCTCGTTAAAGAAGGCGATGATGTGCGCGCCGGAGACCTTATAGCGGAAATAGAGACTGATAAGGCCACTATGGAAGTGGAGGCGGTTGACGAGGGCAAGGTAGGTAAGATTGTGATTGCAGAAGGCACTGATGCTGTATCGGTTAATTCTGTTATTGCAGTGCTTGTTGGCGATGGCGAAACTGTTTCAGAGAATCTCAAGTTAGGCAGCCAGTTGAACCTGAAAAAGTTGTTCAACCGATTGCTCCACCATCCAACCCCACAGCAAGCATGTCGACGTCAACGAGCGAGCGAATGGATGCTGAGGAGGCGCAAGCTTACGTTAGTACTAACACGTTGACTGTCAGAGAAGCACTCAGAGATGCAATGGCCGAAGAAATGCGGGCTGATGGTAACGTTTTCCTGATGGGCGAAGAGGTGGCTGAGTACCAAGGTGCATATAAGGTCAGCCAGGGCCTTCTGGATGAATTTGGTGCGCGTCGGGTAATTGATACTCCTATTACAGAGCATGGCTTTACGGGAATTGGCGTCGGTGCGGCTATGGATGGCCTCAAGCCTATCGTTGAATTTATGACCTTTAATTTTGCAATGCAGGCAATTGATCAGATTATTAACTCAGCCGCCAAGACCCTTTACATGTCAGGCGGTCAAATGGGCTGTCCAATTGTTTTTCGTGGGCCAAATGGAGCTGCCTCTCGCGTTGCTGCGCAGCATTCTCAATGCTACGCAAGTTGGTATGCGCATTGCCCGGGCCTTATAGTTGTTGCCCCTTATTCAGCGGGTGACGCAAAAGGTCTTTTAAAGTCAGCTATCCGCAACCCAAACCCGGTGATATTCCTTGAGAATGAAATACTCTACGGTCAATCATTTGAAGTTCCTGCTTCTGAAGATTTCACCGTGCCGATCGGGCGGGCAAAAGTTCTGAGGCCTGGAAATGATGTCACAATAACAGCCTTTTCTTTGATGTGTAGAGATGCGTTAGCTGCGGCTGATTTATTAGCTGCCGAAGGTATTGATGCGGAGGTCATAGATCTGCGCACAATTCGACCACTTGATACAGAGACAATTGTTGAATCAGTTAAGAAAACCAATCGTCTTATTTCTGTTGAAGAGGGTGGCCTTACGCCGGTATAGGGGCCGAGATCGCGGCTACCATGATGGACAAGGCATTTGACTGGTTAGATGCGCCGGTTCAGAGGGTCTCTGGGAAAGACGTGCCTATGCCGTATGCAGCCAATCTTGAGAAATTAGCGCTTCCGCAGGTACAAGATATTGTTTCTGCAGCAAAAGCTGTCTGTTATCGTTAACTAGCCGCCTGACGCTTCGACAAGGTAAATTCTATGGCAACAGAAATACTTATGCCGGCTCTTTCGCCCACGATGACTGAAGGAAAGTTGGCTAAATGGCTCATAAAAGAGGGTGATGAGGTTCGTCCTGGTGATCTAATAGCAGAAATTGAAACTGATAAGGCGACAATGGAAGTCGAATCAGTGGACGAGGGTAAGGTTGCAAAAATACTAGTTGGAGAAGGGACAGAGGGTGTTGCGGTCAACGCGGTAATTGCCGTTTTGGCTATGGACGGTGAAAACTTAGACGATGTTCCCAGTCCAAAAACGTCAACACATGAGGTTAAAGAAACAATCGTTAGTGACGTCCAGGCGAGTGCGCAAAAGGTCTCCCCTATAGACAACGGGTCTCTAAAAGCAACGCCGCTGGCCCGTCGTATCGCCGATCAGGCTGGGATTTCCCTCTCTGGAATTAACCCCACTGGTGCTGGTGGAAAGATAACAAAAGATGATGTGCTGAAGAAAGCTGAGGGAGGGAAGTCTATCGTCTTCAAGTGAAAGTGACCGCCTTTTTGCAAGCCCTCTTGCTCGAAAGTTAGCTTTCGAAGGTAAAATACCACTCGATAGAATAAAGGGCAGTGGACCTAACGGAAGGATTGTAAAAGCTGATGTGGAGAGGGCGCTTAGGGGGGATTTAATCCCTGCGTTGGATCAACCAGCAGGTTCAAAAGAACCAGCGGCTATTTCTGAAAGTGCTGGTAGTGAGTTTGATCTAATCCCGCATACCTCTATGCGTAAAACAATAGCGCGCAGATTGACTGAATCTAAACAGACGGTCCCTCATTTTTACCTCACTGTTGATTGCGAAATCGATGAGTTGCTTCGTGTCCGCAAGGAGATTAACGACCGTGCCCCGGATGGTGTGAAGGTTTCAGTCAACGATTTTGTTATTAAATCGTTGGCAGGGGCTCTTCGTCGTGTCCCAGGGGCCAATGCAAGTTGGACAGACGAAGGGATCAGGCTTTATAAAAATGTCGATGTTTCAGTTGCTGTTGCATTAGACGGCGGCTTGATTACGCCGGTTGTTAAAAATGCTGATAGTAAAGGTCTTGGCGAAATATCAGCCAACATGGTTGACCTGGCAGGGCGAGCTCGTCAGGGAAAATTAACACCAGATGAATACCAGGGGGATCAATAAGTATCTCTAATCTTGGTATGTTTGGTATTAAACAATTTGATGCTGTTATTAATCCACCTCAGGGAGCAATTCTTGCAGTTGGGGCCGGTGAACAGCGACCAGTCGTAAAAAATGGTGAGCTCGCTATTGCTACCGTAATGACATGTACTCTTTCTTGCGACCATCGTGTGATCGATGGAGCACTAGGTGCTGGGCTCCTGCAGGCATTCAAAAACCTGATCGAATTTCCAGCAGCTATGTTGCTTTAAAGCTTGCACATGTTCTTTTGGGGTGAGGGGGTAGACACCAATGGCAGATAAAGAATTCGATCTCATAGTAGTTGGTGGCGGTCCTGGAGGGTATGTCGCGGCAATTCGTGGTGCTCAACTTGGAATGAAAACTGCTGTTATTGAGCGAGAACATCTAGGCGGTATTTGTCTGAATTGGGGTGTATTCCAACCAAGGCACTGCTGAGATCTTCTGAAGTTTGGCACATCCTTCAGAATTTAAAAGATTATGGTCTCAAAGCAGATAATCTCGAATTCGACCTGCACGCGATTGTTGAACGGTCAAGAGGTGTTGCTAAGCAACTATCAGGTGGTATCGCTCATTTACTTAAAAAGAATAAAATCGAAGTGGTGATGGGTGAGGCTAAACTTGCTGGTAATGGGCAAGTGGAAGTTGCCGGCGTTGGGACCCTTTCTGGTAAACACATTATATTAGCGGTTGGCGCACGTGCGCGTAGCTTGCCAGGTTTAGAAGCTGATGGCGATAGAGTTTGGACATATCGTGAAGCCATGGTTCCGAAAGAAATACCGAAGTCCTTATTAGTTGTTGGGTCCGGTGCGATTGGTATTGAGTTTGCAAGTTTTTATAATGATTTGGGTGCCTCGGTGACCGTAGTGGAGGTTATGGATCGGATTTTACCGGTTGAAGATGAGGAAATCTCTTTAATGGCTCTTAAAGCCTTTGAAAAGCAGGGTATTAAAGTTTTGACTGGAGCTAAGGTCGCTGATCTTAAGCGAAAGAAGGATCGAGTTACTGCTAGTGTCGAGGTCGATGGAAAATCAGAAACAATCGACGCTGATCGAGTAATAATGGCCGTTGGAATTGTAGGTAATACCGAAGCTATTGGCTTGGAGGCAACTAAGGTCAAGGTAGATCGTGGTCATGTTGTTATTAATGAATGGTGCGAGACCGATGAACCTGGCGTCTATGCTATTGGGGACGTTGCGGGAGCCCCTTGGCTGGCACACAAGGCAAGCCACGAGGGTGTGATTTGTGTAGAAAAATAGCTGGAGTTGAGGGAGTTCATCCGCTGAATAAGTCTCTTATTCCTGGATGCACCTACTCACGGCCACAAATTGCCAGTGTCGGTATGACGGAAAGGGCGGCAAAAGAAGCCGGCTATGATGTAAAAGTGGGTAACTTTCCATTCCTTGGAAACGGTAAAGCTATAGCGCTTGGTGAGCCAGAAGGCATGGTAAAGACTTTGTTCGATGTTAAAACTGGAGAGCTTTTAGGGGCTCATATGATAGGTGCTGAAGTGACCGAGCTCATACAAGGTTATGTAGTTGCTCGTACTTTAGAGACAACCGAAGCTGAATTAATGCACACGGTTTTTCCTCACCCTACTTTGTCTGAAATGATGCATGAGTCTGTACTTGACGCTTATGGTCGGGCGATCCACTTCTGAACGTATGAATAAAGAATTTTCTCCTGCTCCTCCGAAGGGGTCGCTTAGGCATCCTGAGAAGCGAAATCGACCAGAAAGCGCCCCTAAACGGAAGCCAGACTGGATCCGGGTTAAGGCTCCCGTATCAAGAGAATATAGAGCGACACGAGATATAGTTCGGGATAATAATCTTGTAACTGTATGTGAGGAAGCTGCGTGTCCTAACATCGGGGAATGTTGGGCTCAGCGCCATGCCACGATGATGATAATGGGTGCCATCTGCACTCGCGCTTGTGCTTTTTGCAATGTAGCAACAGGTCGTCCGGGCGCCCTTGATGCAATGGAACCGATAAATGTAGCTAACGCGGTTGCAGAATTAAGCCTTCGGCACGTGGTCATTACATCTGTCGACCGAGATGATCTTCCAGATGGTGGAGCACAACACTTCGCGCGCACAATTAAAAATATTAGAGACCGCAGTCCAGAAACCACTATTGAGGTTTTAACTCCTGATTTCTTGAAGAAGGATGGGGCGCTTGAGGTAGTTGTTCAGGCGCGGCCTGATGTTTTTAATCACAATCTTGAGACTGTGCCCAGATTATACCCATCAGTTCGCCCAGGCGCTCGTTACTATCATAGTCTGCGACTACTTGATGAGGTGAAACGCCAAGATCCAGGTATCTTTACGAAATCAGGTCTTATGGTGGGCCTTGGTGAGGGGCGTGATGAAGTATTGCAGGTTATGGATGACATGCGGTCTGCAGATGTTGATTTTCTCACTATTGGCCAGTACCTGCAGCCAACGCCCAAGCACCATCCGCTTGATAGATTTGTGACTCCTGATGAATTTTTAGCTTATTCAAAAAGTGCAGATGGCAAAGGGTTTCTTCTTGTTTCTTCTACGCCATTAACTCGCTCATCTTATCATGCAGACTCAGATTTTGCGCAGCTCCGCATTAACCGAGAAAAGAAATTATCCAAAGGCAGTCATTTAGTCTGATGCATTCTCATGCAGAACGCCGCTTCCTCCCTTACAAGGGTGAGGATATATTTAAATTAATCGCTGATGTGGCAAGGTATCCAGAGTTCCTACCATGGTGTCTCGCAGCGCGTGTCAGAGAAAATTCAACGGAAAGTTTTGAGGCAGACCTGGTTATTGGGTTTAAAATGGTTAGGGAAACGTTCACCTCCCAAGTGGACCTTGTGCCTCACCATCGTATTGATGTTACCTATACCAAGGGACCAATGCGACACCTTCATAATCGGTGGTTGTTTGAGGAAACTGAAGGTGGGTGCATAGTTGACTTTGATGTTTCCTTTGAGTTCAGGTCCGCCATTTTGCAAAAGCTCATTGGCGCCTTGTTTGGCGAAGCAGTCCGCCGCATGGTTGCTGCTTTTGAAGCACGTGCTGCAGTGAAATGTGAGAGGGCAAGTTCGCAGCCTGCGCGTCAGCTTTAGAGGGCTTTTTCTCTGACCATTTCAAAAGCCCGTTTAACAGTGGCAAGACGAATAGAACGCCGATCGCCGGGAAATATATGTTTCTCTGAAAATGCCTTTTCGCCGCGTTTTTCAACGCACAGCCAAACTGTACCCACTGGTTTGTCTGCCGATCCCCCCCCTGGTCCAGCTACACCACTAACGGCTATAGCGATATCTGCATCCGCGCCAGCAGAAGCAAGCGCTCCTGATGTCATCTCTTGGACGGTTTCCTTACTGACGGCACCAAATTTTTCTAAAGTATCTGCAGGCACTCCAAGCATTTCTTGTTTTGCTTCATTCGAATAGGTAACAAAACTCCGGCCTACTACAGCTGATGAACCAGCAATCTCGGTGAGAAATGATACAATAAGTCCGCCTGTGCAAGACTCTGCAGTTGTAATTCGTAGGTTAGCCTTTTGGCACAGTTCAAGAATTTCTTTGGCCTCTTTTTCGAGAGAATTAAGACTCAATTGATCATTCATTTACCAAACTCCAATTTGAGTAAGGCCAGTAATCACTAGAGCTGCGTAAGCGCCAGCGGCGATGTCATCTAGCATGACCCCAATCCCACCAGATACATTTTTATCGAGCCAGTTGCATGGCCATGGTTTCCAGATGTCAAAAAGGCGAAATAGTATGAAGGCAGTGACCCAATCATGGATGGTTAACGGGGCAATGATAAGAGGAATAAACTGTCCTGCAACCTCATCAATGACAGCCTCGCTGGGGTCCTCTTTTCCTATATCCTGGATGTATTTTTGAACAGAATAAATGCCAAGCAAGAAAATTAGTGCTGTGGCTATACCTAAGCCTAAACGTCCAAATAATTCTAAAATTATAAATGCTATTGGCAGTGCTGCCAGGGAACCCATGGTTCCCGGTCCCCATTTTGAATAGCCTACTCCAAACCAAGTAGTGATAATTTGGTGAAGGATTTTGACGAATTTATTTATTCCCATATTAATACTGTAGCAGACGCCATCGCGGCGATCCCTTCGCCACGTCCAGTAAAACCAAGTCTTTCAGACGTTGTTGCCTTGATGTTAATTCGCTCTTTAGGAAGGCGGAGAAGTGGCATTAGCGACTCCTTCATTGCATTATTATGAGGCCCAATTTTTGGTTTTTCACAAATAATTGTTATATCTACATTGGTTAAACTGCCGCCTTTGTCCGCAACCAATTTCACAGCATGCTGCAGAAATATGGACGAGGCAGCTCCTTTCCAGTTTGGGTTGGTTGGCGGAAAATGTTGGCCAATATCTCCTTCCCCAATTGCACCCAGGATTGCGTCTGTCAGAGCGTGCATTGCGACGTCTGCATCTGAGTGACCCTCTAGACCTCCATCGTGTGGAATTTTGACACCACATAGTGTTACGGCATCGCCAGTTCCAAATCGATGGACGTCATATCCAGAGCCGCTCAGGGGCGTTGGATGCGCATTAAGGAGACGCTCAAGCAATGATTTATCATCCTCTGTTGTTAATTTGTGTAGAAGCGGTGAGCCGGTTGTAGTCGCGATATTTAGCCCTGCGGCCATTGCTATGGCGATATCGTCAGTTGTGCGTGTGCTGCTATAATTTCGATGTGCCTCGGCAATGGCAGAAAACTTGAACGCCTGAGGAGTTTGGCGAGCAACAACCCCGTCTCGCGGAATATCCTTTGTTATTTTGCCATCATTTACATTTGATAGAGTGTCCCAAAGGGAGATGATTGGCACGGCTGCATCATTATTTTCCAAGGCTTCTATCAGGTCATTAATTACTTTGTCAGGAATAATTGGCCGAGCTGCATCATGAATTAAAACGTGCGTTGGGTTGGTTTGTGCTCTTTCAAGTTCTTCTAGACCATTTTGGACACTGTTTTGCCGCTCTGCCCTCCAATCGCTATAAAATCAGGTTTATCATTTCCTAAAGCCTCCTTTAGAAGGTCCTTGTCTTGTTCTGACACTACAACACAGATCGAAGAAATTTTTGGATGACTCCGAAAGGAAATAAGGGCGCGTCGCACTGGGGCAATACCAGCTAGAGGCTGAAATTGCTTAGGGATTGAGCCGCCAAAACGCACTCCAGATCCTGCAGCCATTAATAACGCTGTTATATGTTTGGAAGACATTCTGATTTCCAAAGATTCAAAGACGTCAAAGTATAATCGGTTAGCATTCGGTCCACCAATAAGTCTATATTTTTAAGGTTGCCTAAAAAATAATCTCGTAATATTTATGATTAAAAGTTAATCATTTTGGTAAATCAACTATTGCGCATGCCTGCTAACTTCACCGCGACAGATCAATATGCAGAATGGATCAATTCTATACCTGCTGGCGTGATAGTTTTTGATGAAGAAGACCGGATAGTCTTTGCAAATCTCGCTGCCGAAACAATTTTTTCAACCAGCGCTCAACAATTGAGACTGATGGGTATCGAGGATTTATTTGGCATCAATAGCACAGTTGGCGGCTTGTTTCAGCAAGCGCGTTCGACTTCTATGCCTATTGCTGAATTCGATGTTCAAATTACGCTCCCGCGGTCTAACACTGTGCAAGCTTCGGTTTCGGTTGTTCCGGTGCTTGAGGCAAATGGAAATCAGCCCACTGGAGATATGATTCTTCAACTTTCGACAACTTCCATTGCTCATAGAATCGAACAGCAAATGCGGCGTCAGGGTGCGGCTAGATCTACAGCTGGAATGGTGGCAGTTCTCGCTCACGAAGTTCGAAACCCCTTGGCAGGTATCCGCGGTGCCGCTCAGATTATTGAGTCATCAGTTTCTGGTGAAGAGCGCGAGTTAACCCAATTAATTGCTGATGAAGTTGATAGAATTAGCAATTTGATTGAGAGGATTGACGTATTCGCTGAGATAGGTGCTGCACCTGAAAAGCCAGTTAACATTCACGAAGCCTTGGCTCGTGCTCGGCGCGTTTTAGAGAGTAGCGGCGCGCTTGGAGAACTTAATTTTCAAGAAGCTTTTGACCCGTCTTTGCCACAGGTGAGGGGAGATTTTGAGGGATTGGTTCAGATTTTTTTAAATCTCATAAAAAACGCTGCAGATGCGGCCCAGCTTGGCGGCAAGGAAATAATGATAAAAACTTCTTACAGACATGGCCTTCGATTAGCTGCCGATGGGCGAAGGGAGTGGGGAGCGCTCCCAATAGAAGTTTCTGTTCAGGATAACGGACCCGGAATTCCCCAAGAGCTTCAAGGTGATATTTTTGATCCATTTGTTACGACAAAACCTGGGGGACACGGTCTAGGACTTGCTGTAGTTGCCAAGATAGTTGGCGATCACGGTGGGGCCGTCGAGTTTGTGTCTGAACCTTTCCGGACAGTTTTTAGTGTCTACCTACCAATTTTTTTTTGAGCCAGAGAACTTATCATGAGCAAAGGTGTTATTCTTTTAGCAGATGATGACCGTTCTATCCGAACTGTTCTAACCCATGCCTTCATGCGAGCTGGATTCGAGGTTAAAGCCACAGGCAATGCTTCCACTCTTTGGCGTTGGGTAACCGAGGGTTTAGGAAACATTGTGGTCACCGATGTTGTTATGCCAGACGAAAATGGCTTGGACCTTTTGCCAAAAATTCGCCGCGCTAGGCCTGAGCTCAGGGTGATAGTTGTGAGTGGCCAGAACACGCTGATGACCGCAATACGCGCTACGGAGCGAGGGGCATTTGAATATTTTCCAAAGCCTTTTGACATCCGTGAGTTGGTTAATGTTGCCGAGCGGGCCATACAAGAACCAACAAACGTCGCTCAGCCTGAACGCGGTGATAATGAAGAAGATAGATTGCCGCTGAAGGGCAGATCGCCGGCAATGCAAGATGTTTATCGGATGTTGGCGCGTTTAATGGGGACAGACCTGACAGTTCTTATCACCGGAGAGTCGGGTGTTGGTAAAGAATTAGCTGCACGGGTTTTGCACGATTTTGGACCTAGGAAGCGCTCTCCTTTTGTTGCGATAAATATGGCCGCAATCCCCCGCGAGTTAATCGAAAGTGAACTTTTCGGTCACGAACGTGGAGCGTTTACAGGTGCTACTGCTAGATCTTCTGGGCGATTTGAACAAGCTGAAGGCGGTACATTATTTCTTGATGAAATTGGTGATATGCCTCATGAAGCGCAAACTCGTCTCCTCAGAGTTCTTCAACAGGGAGAGTATGTGCCCGTTGGGGGTGCCTCACCGATTAAAACAAATGTTAGGATAGTCTCAGCAACCCACCGAGACCTCAGAGAGTCGGTGCGGCAGGGTGAATTCCGCGAGGATCTTTTTTACAGGCTGAATGTTGTGCCGTTGCGTCTCCCAGCATTGCGGGAACGTGTCGAAGATATTCCAGAATTAGTGAACCATTTTCTGCAAAAATCTGAGGGGGAGGGTCTTCCTCGGCGAGCAATGTCAAATGGTGCGATGGAAGCTCTTCGTAAGCACAATTGGCCTGGAAATGTTAGGGAGCTCGAAAACCTTATTCGGCGCCTTATTGTGATGACTGCTGATGAAACGATATCTGCAGACAGTGTGATCGAAATCCTTTCTGAATACTCTCAAGGTACAGCACAGAAAGATACTGCCGATGCAAACATTTCGGGCAGTTTGGATCAATTAATGGACCGTTTTATGGAGCACTACTTTCAAGAGTTGGGACAGGAACTGCCGAGTACTGGACTGTACACCCGAATTATCGAGCAAATAGAAATTCCGTTGCTGACGCACATGTTATCCGCAGTTAATGGTAATCAAGTAAAGGCTGCTGAAATTCTTGGCATTAACCGAAACACGCTTCGTAAGAAAATCAAGACATTAGGATTGCCAGTTATTAAAGGGGTAGTGAGTCAAATCCCTAATGCATTAGAAATTAGTTGGTAAAGCTTGTAGACTGGTTTCCGTTCTTGGAGCCGCGTATATGAAGCCTATGAGGTTCAATTTTCTTAATGGCAGGAGGCTTATATTCGCCGTTAGTGCTACCGCACTTGCGGCCTTCGGCCTTGCAGGTTTTACCTTAGCGCTGTTGTTGGGTGTTGCTCCTTTTGTTCCTTCCACCACCCAAAATGTGGTTCTGTCTCTTAATGCGAACTTGTTAGTTGTTGGCCTGCTCGTAATTCTCATTGGGTATAGAGTTTTTGTGCTGCTTAAGCGGCGTCGTCACGGTGGTGCTGCCGCTCGTTTGCAAGGCAAAGTGGCGGCGCTTTTTGGTATTGTTTCTATCGTGCCGACGGTAACTCTTATTGTCCTGTCAATTACTATTTTGCACGTGGGTTTAGAGAGCTGGATTAGTGGTAAAACAGAGCAAGCAACTGTTCGTTCTCTGTCAATTGCAAGGGCTTATCTTCGCGATTATCGCCTTGGACTTGTCCGAGATACCTACACGCTTGGAAATTTTCTCTCCGAGAAGAAAATAGCATCCGCTGTTAACCGTAAGAAGTTTGATGAACCCTTAAAAACCTTGGCTGATCGACGTGGCCTAATTGAAATAGTGATATTTGATAAAAAAGGTGTGGTCTATGCGAAGGCTGGAGATGTTGCAGGTTTACGTAGTGCGAATGTTCCACAATGGGCCATTGAATCAGCAACAACTGGTGGTGCACCTGTAATCATACGCGGTAATCCAGATCGCTTAAGAGCTTTGTACTGGCTCTCTGATATCGAACGTTTTCTTCTTGTTGGACGCGCTTTAGATCCTCAGATTTCTAGTCATGTCGAGGGAGTCAGCGCAGCTGTTTCGGCCCTTCAGAATGCGGTTGGTGCCCGAAATTCTATTGAAGCTCGCTTAGTCGTATTTTATGTGCTTTTCGGATTGGTTTTTACGCTTGCTTCTGTTTGGGCAGGATTGATGTTCGCGGGAGTATTAGCTGAACCGGTGTCAAACCTTATAACAGCAGCGGATCAAGTGCGTGCTGGGAATCTAAAAGCCCGGGTCAACGTTGGGCCTCACACAGACGAGATTGGCAACCTTCTAATTAGTTTCAACCGCATGACGGCTCAACTTGACACACAACGTGATGAATTGATGTCAGCTAACCAAGAAATGGATCGCAG
The DNA here is from genome assembly GCA_038143065.1 of Rhodospirillales bacterium. Classification (GTDB taxonomy): domain Bacteria; phylum Pseudomonadota; class Alphaproteobacteria; order Bin95; family Bin95; genus VMCJ01. The sequence goes on from JAYQLI010000035.1 coordinate 314,953, forward strand.
GCGGAGATTTACTGGTGCTGTATTGGACGGAGTAGCATCAGGAGTAATCGGAATTGATGATTCAGGGACGATAAGGACCGCCAATCCATATGCTCTTGAAGCCTTCGGTTATAAAGATGATGAGATTGTTCAAAGAAAATTGTCAGAGGTTGCTCCAGAACTTCTCGAACTAAGCAACTTCGCTGGTCGTCAAGAACGTGAGGTCCAAATTTTGCGTGGTGGCCGTCAACGTGTTCTGCTTGCCCGTTCAGTGCCTGTATCTGGAGAACATGTAGGTGGGCAGGTGATTACGTTTACGGATATCACTGACCTTTTACAAGCAAAGCGCCAGGCAGCTTGGGCTGGTGTAGCACGTCGAATAGCGCATGAGATTAAAAATCCTTTAACACCAATACAACTCTCTGCAGAGCGTCTGAAACGGCGCTATTTAAAAACTATTCAAAACGATCCGGATATTTTTTCACTGTGTTGTGAAACTATTATTCGCCAGGTGTCTGCGCTCCGAGGCATGGTCGATGAATTTTCTGATTTTGCTCGGTTGCCCGCTCCTAAGGTGCGCCTTACAAATATCAATGGGTTAGCACAAGAGGCGGTTTTTCTCTTAAAAGCGGAACACCAAACCGTATCATTTAAACTCCAAATTCCTGAAAGTGGTGCATTTGCGGAATGCGACCCAGATCAAATTATTCGGGCTCTCAATAATATTTTGATAAACGCCGTGCATTCCGTGAAAGGAGTCGAAGAAAAAGAAGGCTCTGATTTTATTCCAATTGTTGAATTATCTCTATCAGTTGAAAATAACTCGGTGATAATAATATGCGAAGATAACGGGCCCGGGTTTGCTTCTGAAGTGTTAGAGAGTGCGCTAGAACCTTACGTTACGACGAAAGATGAGGGCTCTGGATTAGGACTTGCCATAGTTCAACGAATAATAGATGAGCATCGCGGAATGCTGCGGATTTATAATAAAAATGATGGTGGCGCTGCTATTGAGATCCAGCTGCCCGTAAAAGACAAAATGTCAGAAGATATTCTGGCTGAGGCGGCCGATACAAAGAGTGAGAAGACGACATGAATGCTGATGTACTTGTCGTCGACGACGAGAGCGACATTTGTTTACAAGTTTCTGGTATCCTTGAAGATGAAGGGTACAAGGTCGTAACAGCTCAAAATTCTGACGCTGCATTAGAGGCCTTAAGCGCCGCTCATCCCAAAGTCGTGATTTTAGATGTTTGGCTCGAGCACAGTCGCCTCGATGGACTACAGCTTATAAATGAAATTTTAGAGGAAGCGCCTCAGACGGTAATACTTATGATGAGTGGCCACGCGGATATTGATACGGCCGTTCGTGCTATTCGAGACGGGGCATATAACTTCGTCGAGAAGCCTTTTTCAGCAGATAGAATGATAATTGCTGTTGCGAGAGCTTATGAGGCAGCAAATCTTCGTGCAGAGGTTGCCCACTTGAAAGAGGCAAATCGTAAAGAATGGCATTTAATTGGCAACTCGCCGGCAATGTTATTTCTTCGCTCACAAATTGAGAAACTGGCTAAGGTTAATAGCCGCATTTTAATCCAAGGCCCCAGTGGTTCTGGTAAAGAAGTAATTGCGCGATGTATTCATGCAACCTCAGATAGGGTCGGTGCTCCTTCTCAGTATTAAGCTGTGCTGCAGTTCGCCCTGATAATATGGAGGTAATGCTTTTTGGTGAGCAAACTCCTGACGGTTTGGTCATGCCCGGCATGCTCGCTGATGCTGATGGGGGAGTGGTGCTATTGGATGAAATTGCAGACTTGCCAATAGAAGCTCAAGCTAAAATGCTTCGCTTCATTCAGGAAGGGTCATTTACTCCAGTTGGGGCGTCCCAACCGGTTAGCGTTGATATTCGTGTTATGGCATCTAGCTCTCGTGATCTTCAAAAAATGGTTCGCGAAGGCACCTTGCGTGAAGATTTGTATTTTCGATTAAACGTCGTTCCCATCAATGCTCCATCTCTTTCAGAGCGCGTGGATGATATTCCAGCTCTCGCGGAGCATTTTATTAATTCAGCGATTAATGATGGCCAGCAAATTCGTCGGCTTTCTGCTGGAGCTATATCTGCGCTTCAAGCGCATACATGGCCAGGGAAATGTGCGCCAGTTGCGCAATGTGGTAGAGTGGTTATTGATCATGGCGCCGGGAACTCCACATGAAGAGATCGGTGTAGACGCGCTTCCTCCAGATATTTTAGGAGAGGATCCTACCGCATTACTTGATGAGCGGCGAGAAGAGTTGATGGAAATCCCACTCAAAGATGCTAGGGAGGCATTTGAACGAAGCTATCTGTCTGCACAAATAAAACGTTTTGGCGGTAATGTTTCGCGGACAGCCAAGGCTGTTGGTATGGAGCGTTCAGCCCTGCACAGAAAGCTAAAGTCGTTAAATCTCGGTGAAGGAACCTAGCCGTGAGGGTTATTGTCTGTGGAGCAGGGCAGGTTGGTCTAAGTATTGCGAGCCAATTGGCCTTAGAGGGAATGGATGTGGTCGTTGTCGACCACTTGGCTACGCTCGCCCAGCGGTTGGGTGATAGCCTTGATGTACAGACAGTCACAGGTCATGCATCTGATCCAAGAGTATTGAAGCAAGCTGGTGCTGAACAGGCAGACATGATCATAGCCGCGACATTCTCTGATGAGGTGAATATGGTGGCTTGCCAAGTAGCACATTCCTTATTTGGAGTGCCAAAGAAGATTGCACGCGTGCGAACGCAGGGATACCTAGACGCGAATTCTCGTGCCATGTTCGCTAAAGATCACATGCCAATTGATGTGATTATTTCTCCTGAGGCAGAGGTGGCCCGAGCTGTTGTTCGACGAGTAACAGCCCCAGGAGCTTTTGATCTAATTCCTCTTATGGATGGACGTGCCCGCCTGGTTGGAGTTCGAATTGGTGACGATTGTCCAATCATTAACACTCCTTTGAGACAACTGACGGCTTTGTTCCCAGATCTTCAAATTACAACGATAGCGATAGGACGAGGCGATAGATATTTTGTTCCAAGCTCTGACGACCAAATATTTCCAATGGACAGGGTCTATTTTTTGGCGGCTACAGCCCATATTGACCGTGCTATGGCTGCTTTTGGTCATGAAGAACAAAGAGCCCAGCGAGTATTAATAATTGGTGGTGGTAATATTGGATTGATGATTGCTGAGGCTCTTGATCAGGCGTCAATTGCTGTTCGAATGATAGAAAAGTCAGAAGAGCAGGCTGCCCGAGCAGCAGAAGTTGCACCTAGACTTGTAGTTATAAATGGTGACGCCCTTGAGCCGGACATTTTAGAAGAGGCGGGAGTAAAGGCAGCAGATACATCAATAGCTGTTACAAATGATGACCAAAGCAATATTCTTGCTTCATTAATGGCGAAACGGGTTGGCGCAGAGCGAACAGTTGCTTTGATTAATAGGGCTTCCTTTTCGACTTTAGTTAGTCCCTTAGACATCGATGTAGTTGTTAATCCTCGCGATATCACGATTAGTACCATCCTACGCCACGTGCGACGTGGCCGAGTAAGAGAAGTGCATTCGATAGGTGATGGATTTGGCGAGGTCTTAGAAGTTGATGCTTTGGCAACAAGTGAAGTTGTGAATAAATCGATTTCAGAACTGCAGTTACCAGATGGTGCAATTGTGGGCGGAATTATGCGCGATGACGAAATTGTCCTGCCAAAGCCAGGTTTAGTTATCAAAGAAGGCGATCGGGTCGTAGTATTTGCAGAGGAAGCGGCGGTTAAAAGAGTGGAAAGATTTTTTGAAGTGCGATTGGAATTTTTCTGATTAGAAAGAGTAGAAATGCCACGTTCTGTTTACGTTAATGGAAGCTACTTACCTGCACAGTATGCTTCAGTTCATTATGAAGACCGAGGTTATCAGTTTGCGGATGGTGTTTATGAGGTAATCCTGGTGCGCCGACGTTCTATTGTGGACAAAAGTCCTCACTTGATCGCCTAGAACGCTCTCTTAGAGAGCTATCTATTTCAATGCCGATGAGACGGACGTCTCTCGAGGCTGTGATCAATGAAACACGCAGGCGTAACAATGTTGATGAGGGCTTTATCTATATCCAGGTAACCCGAGGTATTGCGCCGAGAGACCACACTTTTCCAAGCGTTCCAATTCCTTCCCTGATTATTTCAGCCAAACGAAGGGCTTGGCCATCGATTGATTCAAAGCCTAAGGGGGGAAGTGCGATGCTTGCCCGTGATGAACGTTGGGCCAGATGTGACATAAAATCAGTTGGGCTGTTGCCAAATATCCTAGCGAAAGAGAGAGCAAAGAAGTCAGGGGCAGTTGAGGCTATCATGGTTCGTGACGATGGCAGAGTTACAGAGGGTGGGTCATCGAACGTATGGATTGTGGATGATAAAGGAGTTTTACATACTCACCCATTGGGTCCAGAGATTCTTGGTGGTGTAACGAGGGGGTTATTAAGGAGTTAGCGGAAAAGGCACAAATATCGGTAATTGAAGAGGCTTTTGATCGAAAAGCATTGCTGGAGGCCCGCGAGATTTTTGTTACCAGTGCTACTTCTTTTGTTAAGCCAATCCTAGCTATTGACGGTGTACAGATTGGTGATGGTGCTGTTGGCCCTATAACTTCCAGGATATTTAGTCTTTATAATGCTCACACGCTTGCGAATTGAAAATTGGATAACATGGCGTTCGACCTAAATTAGAAGCAGTGTATAGTCCACGTAATAAAAACGAGATTGCGTTCGATGGGAATGCAACAAATATAGTGGTTGGTGAATAATGATTGGCGCAAAGTCACAGAACTTACAGGATGTGTTTCTGAATTATGTAAGGAGGCAAAAGCTTCCAGTGACAGTATTTTTAATCAATGGAGTGAAGCTGCAAGGGGTCATCACTTCATTTGACAATTTTTGTATGATGTTGCGCCGTGAAGGCCATTCCCAGCTCGTTTATAAGCATGCCATTTCAACAGTAATGCCGTCGTCTCCAGTAAATTTGCTTGAAGCAGTTGAAGTGACCGACGAGGAAAGTTGACTTGGGGCATGAATTTGTTGCGGCCCAAGATGATGCACCGGAACGGGTGATCATTGTTAGGCCTATATTGCCCGATAAAAGAGCAGGTACGGAGACTGCTGCCTCCTTAAAAGAGGCAATATCCCTAGCTGAGGGAATAGGTCTACAAGTAATATTCGCCCGCGAAACTCAAGTTCCGAAACCTAAGGCTGCTACCCTGGTTGGTGAAGGGTTGATATCTGAAATTAAGCAGGAGGCTATTTCAAAGAAAGCTTCGCTGGTAATTTTTGATGCAGCGCTCTCACCTGCGCAGCAGCGATACTTAGAGCGGGCTCTAGAAAAAAAGGTTCTAGACCGGACCGGTTTGATACTGGAAGTGTTTGGTGCGCGAGCGAGGACCCGAGAGGGTGTGCTTCAGGTTTCCTTAGCTGCGCTGAGTTATCAAAGAACCCGTCTAGTCAGATCATGGACCCATCTAGAAAGGCAGCGAGGTGGGGCTGGGTTTACTGGGGGGCCAGGAGAGAGACAGATCGAACTTGATCGTCGGCAAATTGATAACCAGATCGATAGAATAAAATCTCAATTGGAGGATGTTCGGAGAACGCGAACCCAACACCGCAATAACCGACAGCGCTCCAATTCAGCTACAGTAGCATTGGTAGGATATACAAACGTTGGCAAGTCAACTCTTTTAATTTCCTAACAGGGGCCGGAGTATTATCAGCAGATCAGCTATTTGCCACGTTAGATCCAACCATGAGGGGGTTGAGCTCCCATCTGGTTCTAAAATCATCCTCTCCGACACTGTTGGTTTCATTGCGGAACTGCCAACTCAGTTAGTGGAAGCATTTCGTGCCACGCTAGAAGAAGTACTGGAGGCGGACTTAATTCTCCATGTCCATGATTTGGCTGATCCGGAGCATATAATCCAGGCAGAAGACGTAAAAATGGTATTGTCAGAATTGGGAGTAGATCGCGGGTCAAAAAGAATAATAGATGTTTATAACAAAGTTGATATTGCTCACACCAACGATCTCGATCTAGTGCAGCCGGCCATTAATTCAGGTCAAGCTATCGCGGTCTCGGCAGTGACGGGTGAGGGAGCAGAGGTCCTTCTCAGTTCTATTGATGAGGCTTTGGCAGCAGATGGTTCAGAAGTTGTAGTCCGAATTTCATGCGCTGCTGGAGATGCTTTAGCTTATCTTTACAGAACAGCGTTTAGTATAAGTTCAGAAAGCGATGGCGAGGATGTAATTGTTAGAGCCAAATTAGCTAAGTCCGATTTGGCTCGTTTCGTTAAGCAGTGGTCAGAAACAGCTATAATTGAAGCTGCGGGGTCTCCCAATTGATACCAGACATAGATTTTTTAAAAGTTCGCCAAGCTCTTAAAGAGGTTTCAGACTCTGAAATTAGGCCTAAGTTGGGTGCATTATCTCACTCTGAAATTTCTGAAAAATCGGCAGGTGATTTTGTTACCAGTGCTGATCTCGCAGTGGAACAATGCTTGGGTGAGAGGCTGCGTGATATTTTACCATCTGCGGAAGTTCTAGGTGAGGAGGCAGTTGCTGACGGGCGTGCTGCTATTGCGTCTCTAGCCGATGATCAGCTCCATTGGGTAATCGATCCGATCGACGGAACAGGAAATTTTGCGGCTGGTTTCCCATTAACAGCTGTCATTGTATCGCTGATTAGAGCAGATGAAATTCTTGCTGGTTGGATCCACGATCCCTTCGGCGATAGAACTTTTGAAACCTTACTCGGGGAGGGGCCTGGTTAGAAGGGCGTCGTCTCTTATGTAATCGCCCAGAAGATTTGCGGTTAATGAATGGTTCTGTTTACGGGAAAAAATTTCGTGAGCGGCGCATGTTTCAGGAAATCTGGGGGAAAGGTCGAGGAAAGTTTGGGGCAATTTGGAACGCAAGGTGTGTAGGGCAAGAACATATATCCCGTGTAAGCGGCCTTGCTCACTTTGGATGTTATTCTCGGTTGCTCCTTGGGATCACGCTGCTGGCTTTTTGATGCATAAAGAGTCTGGTGGAATTGGTCGCATGCTTAATGGGAGGCGTTATAGGCCATCTGATCCTTCTGTTGGCGGATTACTTGCACCAGACCTTGAGCTTTGGAACCAACTATGGACTATTCTAGTTGCTGATGGAGAGCCACCAGAACTTGAAGCTGATTAGGGAGCTAATTTTATGGCAAAGGTAGCATTTATTGGTCTTGGGGTTATGGGGTTTCCTATGGCTGGTCACCTTGCAGCAGCTGGGCACGAAGTGACGGTTTACAACCGTAATCAGGGTAAAGCCGAAGAATGGACAAAACTTCATGGTGGTCAGGCTGCGCCAACACCAGCGGAGGCCGCAGCTCAGCAGGAGTATGTATTTTCGTGTGTTGGTGATGATCCTGATGTTATTGAGGTTACGCTGGGCAAAAGTGGTGCCTTTCAGTGCATGAGTAGTGATACTGTGTTTGTTGATCACACAACTGCTTCTGCAGACTTAGCCAGACAACTAGCTAGTGAAGCTTCTAAAAAAGGTTTTCATTTTTTGGACGGACCTGTCTCTGGTGGACAGGCCGGCGCTGAGAATGGGGTGTTGACCGTTATGTGCGGTGGTGAACAAGAGGCATTCAACAGGGCCAAGCCACTAATGGAGAGTTACGGCCGGGCAGTCACATTAATCGGTCAATCTGGTGCTGGGCAGCTAGCTAAAATGGTCAATCAGATTTGTATTGCAGGGTTAGTCCAGGGCCTGTCTGAAGGTGTCAATTTTGGCATGAAAGCAGGACTTGATATGGATGTTGTCTTAGGAGTGATTTCGAAGGGGGCTGCGCAGTCATGGCAGATGGAAAATCGTGGTTCCACCATGGTCCAGGGCGAATTTGACTTTGGTTTTGCTGTTGACTGGATGAGGAAAGACCTTCGCATTGTTCTACAGGAAGGTGAACGCAACGGTGCACGATTGCCAACCACTGCATTGATTGATCAGTTTTACAAGAATGTTCAGCAGGATGGTGGTGGGCGTTGGGATACCTCCAGTTTGATTCATCTTCTCAGTAAGGACTGATCTTTTTGACCAAGTTCCAGGCCTCATCTTGAGTGGAAAGATCTACCGATGCTGGGTCTTTCCCGTCTTGTTCCAGTTTGATTTCCATTGCTTTAAAGCGTCTTTCAAATTTATGGTTTGAAGCTGCAAGAGCTGCATCGGGATCGATACCGAGTTTTCTGGCGGTGTTAATCACTGAGAAGATCAAGTCCCCTACTTCTTCAAAAAGCTCGGCTTTTCCTTCATGAACGGCCTTAATTACTTCAATCATCTCTTCTTGTGTTTTTGCAAAAGCAGAGTGCCAATCTGGAAAATCGAAGCCAATTCGTGCCGCGCGCTTTTGTAATTTAAGTGCACGTGCTTGGGGCGGTAATGTTCGAGCAATGCCATCTATGGCACTAGGCTTATTATTATTCCTAATTTTTTCCTGGCGTTCTTCGGCTTTAATTCTTTCCCAGTTTCCAGGGTTAGGTCGTGCAATAGCGCCAGTTTCATCAGGGAAGACATGTGGGTGCCTTCTATGCATCTTTGCTGTGATTGCTTCTACTATGTCAGAAAAAGCGAATTTTCCATCTTCTTGTGCGATTTGAGCCTGAAAAACAACTTGAAGCAGGATATCCCCTAATTCATCACGGAGATCCAGATAATCTTCTCTTTCGATTGCATCCGCAGCCTCATAGGCATCCTCTATGGTATATGGGGCTATGCTCTTATGATTTTGTTGAAGGTCCCAAGGGCAGCCATCTACAGGATCGCGAAGTCGGCGCATAACCTCAAGAAGTTTCCCGAGACTATCTTGAGCATTTGCAGTGCTTGATCTCATGTTTAAATTTTCCACTAGTAACAATCAGCTGAAATGAGCCATGGCAAAATTTCAACACAATCCATTTATATCAGCATGGGCTAGAAATTATCTGTATGGATTTGGAATTTTCTTGTCCAAGACTAATGCTAATCTTGACGAAAGTAGCGGAGGGACACATGGGGTCTATAGTAAAACCTTCAATATTCGCAATATTGTTGAGTGTTCTTGGGTTTGCTGGAAATTCCTATGCAACAACAAAGTTGCCCCTCGAATTAAATCGCCTTGAACAAGATGGTGATGTTTGTCGCGTATATCTTTTGATCCGGAATCCCGATGCTAGCTCAATTGATATATTGAAACTTGATTTAGTTTTCTTTGATAAAAGTGAAATAATTCAAAATAGGCTTTACGTAGAGCTTGGCCCTATTCAAGGCGCTAAAACTGGCGTTCGTTTGTTTGATATTCCAAAACTGAATGTGAAAGTTTGGGCTCTATTTTGGTGAATGATGTTGTGGAATGTTTAGGGCCTGGTTCGGAGGAACTCGATTGTTTGCAGCGACTACAACTCAGTTCTAGAGCAGGAGTCGAACTTAAGTATTGAATTCAGAGTTTTGTTGGGTTGGGTGCGTCCCCATAGACGGCTTTGGGATCAAAAACTTTTTCAGTTTCTTCAAATACAAGATCATGCTGTTTTGAGTCGCCAACTGGGCGAGACCTGTAGAAACACGAACGATACCCGACGTGGCAACTGGCTCCGCCACTGACATCTACTCGAAGCCAAACACAATCTTGATCGTCATCAATTCTGAATTGAACAACTTTTTGACTAACCCACTTGTTGCCCTTTGTGCCATAGCGTCTGTCTGCTCCGGCTCCAATAGTGGGCCTCGCCTGTCTCAATAGTCCGAACAAGGGCTTCCTCGTTCATGTAACCATGCATCAATAGTTCACCTGATTGATAGTCGGTAGTAACCACAGGAATTAGGCCTGATCATCGAATTTAGGGGCAAGTTCAATACCCTCTTCGACCTGTTCAATGGTTTTGCGTTCGAAAAATAATGTACTTGCCATATCTACAAATGCCTCAAACAAAGTGGCTTATCTTAAAGTAGCGCTATACATACTGTTCTATAAACAGATTTCCAAGAGATCTGATTAGATTGGAGCAAAACAACATGGCAGACGATGAAGCCAATAATAATTGTGCGAACTCAGCCCAACAGGAAATCGTCGACGAGTTTGGTTTCTTTGATGATTGGGCGGATCGATACAGATACATTATTGACCTTGGGCGGGGACTTGAGCAGTTGGCGGAGGATGATCGGAATAATGAGAATCTCATTCGTGGGTGTCAGTCGCGTGTTTGGCTTTTAGCCCGGCAGCACACGGGCAAGCTTAGGTTTCAAGCCGCAACAGACGCAGCTATAGTAGCCGGACTCATCGCATTAATTTTAAGGGTGTATGATGGAAGAACAGGCGAGGAAATCCGATCGATAGAACCTTGGTTTGTTGAAAAGATTGGTCTGAAAGATCATTTAAGTCCGACGCGTTCAAATGGATTGCATGCTATGCTTGCGAAGATTCATAGCATTGCAGAGGCATCATCATGACAGCAGATCAAATGCGTGAGCTATATAACGATCGCATCATGAATTTTGCCAATAATATCCCACTACAGCGTCGACTAGAATCACCTGATGTAACGGTAGAGCGTAGAAGTCCTCTCTGCGGTTCTAGAATCACAGTTGACCTCAAGCTCGACGGAGATGAAGTCATTGACTATGGGCATGTAGTTCGCGCATGCACCCTGGGTCAAGCAGCAGCTTCGATTATGGCTGGTCGTGTGATAGGCTCGGACCGAGCAACCCTGATAAGAATTGCAGAGGGAGTTCGTCAGTTACTCGAGAAGGGTGACGAGAAGATTGCGGACGAATGGCCTGAGTTACGCTATCTTGCACCAGCCCTTGATTATAAATCGCGCCATGGATCAGTTTTGCTTGCTTTTGAAGCGGTGGAGCAGGCTCTCGGTGAAGTTCAAAGTAGATAGGAAATGAAGATTGACTGAGACATATGAGTTAGTTGTACGCGGTGGAACTATTGTTACACCGGGTGGTCTTTCGGTTGCTGATATTGGAGTGAATAGTGGTCGGATCGTATGCTTTGGTGCTGAAGGCTCGCTAAACGGCGTTGAGGTCTTTGAAGCTCATGGTCTGCACGTCCTACCAGGAGTGATAGACACCCAGGTGCATTTCCGAGAGCCAGGTGGCGAGCATAAAGAGGACTTGGCCAGTGGTGCAGCCGCAGCGGCTATGGGAGGGGTTGTTGGTGTTTTTGAAATGCCAAATACAAACCCATCAACGGATAACGCTGAAGCCTTGCAAGACAAGTTAACTCGCGCTTCGGGACGTATGTGGGTTGATCATGCTTTTTATGTTGGTGCAACCGATCGAAATCTTGACGATTTGCATATTTTGGAAAACGAGAAAGGTTGTTCTGGCGTTAAAATTTTTATGGGTAGTTCCACCGGAGGATTGTTGTTGGAGGACGATGACAATCTGATTAAGGCGTTAAACAATGGTAGACGACGTGTTGCCGTCCATGCTGAGGACGAGCCGCGGCTCAGAGAAAGAAAAAAATTGCTGAGAAGGAAGGGCATCCGCGAGCTCACCCTGAATGGCGCGATGTGGATACGGCATTAACGGCAACAAAACGATTAATTTCTGCAGCTCGTAAAACTGGCCGAAAGGTTCACGTCTTACATGTCACAACTGCGGAAGAAATGGCTTACTTAGCATCTCACAAAGACATTGCTACTGTTGAGACAACACCAAATCATCTGACACTTTCTGCACCGGATTGTTACGACCGATTAGGAACGCGTGCACAAATGAATCCTCCCGTTAGAGAGGCCCGGCACCAGGCTGCTATCTGGCAAGCAATCAATGATGGGGTGGTTGATATTTTGGGTTCTGACCATGCACCGCATACTCTTCAGGAAAAGGCTGGAGACTATCCTGCAACTCCCTCTGGCATGCCAGGTGTTCAGACACTCGTTCCAGTGATGCTAACGCATGTTAATGCAGGAAAGCTAAGCTTAGGCCGCTTTGTTGATCTTGTTTGTTCAGGTCCCCAGCGAGCATTTGGTTTAGTCGGAAAAGGCAGAATTGCGCTAGCTATGATGCGGACTTTACCATTGTTGACATGCAAGCAGACTGGGAAATATCGGATGATTGGATCATGAGTAAATGTAGCTGGACTCCATATCATGGATTTAAAGCTTCAGCCCGACCAATTGCTACCATAATTCGTGGCCAACAGGTGATGCGGGATAATCAACTTCTTGGACAGCCAAAAGGTGAGCCTATTCGGTTTCAAGATACTCTTGGGAAATTAGAGGGCTAGCGTGATGATTGTCGACTGCCATGCTCATTTTGCACCTGAAGTCATGTTTGCGAAGCTAGCAAAAGTTAATGCGAAGTTTCCAAATATTGAACTCCTCTCCCAAGATAAAAAATATCGTCTTGCTTTTGCAGGAAGAGAGCCAACTCGGCCGGTAATGCCCCGCCTTCGTGAAACTGAAGAGCGGTTCGCTTGGATGGATCGTGAAAAACTAGAGTTCCAGGTCTGTGGAGGTTGGCTTGACGCTTTCGGATATGAATTGCCGCCGGAAGAGGGAGAGACTTGGGCAAGGTTCACAAACGAAACGCTACTAGAGGCAGTGCAGGACGAAAAGCGTCTTTTTCCTCTTGCTACAGTACCTCTTCAAGACGGTGATTTAGCTGCACGGGTGCTTCAAGATGCCATTAAAGACGGTGCTCGGGGGTGATGATTGGTACCCAACCAAGGGGGGTAGGATTGGGAAAGCAGGATGGTTTAGATGATGATCATCTGAAATCATTTTGGGCGGCTGCATCTGAGTTAGAAGCGGCAGTCTTTATTCACCCTGAGTATGATACTCTTGACCAGCGGGTATCGGCCTATGACATGGTAAATGCGGTCGCCCGCATAAATGATCTTACGACCGGTGTGGCTCGGATTGTGTACGGTGGCATCCTTTCAAAAAACCCCGGAGCTAAAGTTATAGTTGCGACTGGTGGAGCAGCTCTTCCTTACGCCCTAGGGCGCATGATGCGTCACCACAGTCTGCATCCTGAAGATATGGCTGACCCTCAAGAAGAATTTTCTCGGCTTTATTTTGATACTATTGTCTTTGAACCGGACACTCTTGATTACCTCGTTTCCAAAGTGGGGGCTGACAAAGTCATGCTCGGTTCGGATTGGCCATTTCCAATTGGAGATTTTGAACCCAGAAAAGTGGTTGAAGCAGCAAATTTATCTGATGCTGACCGAGCTAGTGTACTGGGCGGCAATGCCGCTCGCATTTTTGGGTTGGGAATTTAGGCGATGAGTGCAGCAGCTGAACGAATTTTTGTGCGAGGGAAGAAGCTGCTTAAAGAGATGGTTGCGTTTGACACAGTGAGCCATCGCTCAAACCTGGGTTTGATTGAGTATATTGAAGATTATCTCAATTCTAATCAGATTCCTTCATACAGAGTGGTTAGCGAATGTGGGGAGAAAGCAAACCTTTTCGCCACAATTGGCCCTGAGAAAGAAGGAGGGCTTATCCTCTCAGGCCACGTGGATGTGGTGCCAGTTGAGGGGCAGGCGTGGACTCATGACCCGTTCGATTTAGTTGAGCGAGACGGAAAGTTATTTGGCCGTGGCTCATGCGATATGAAGGGTTTTGTATCTCTAGCTCTTGCTGCAGCCCCTGAATTTAAGCAGATGGATCTTTCGAGGCCTGTGTACCTAGCGATATCTTATGATGAGGAGGTAGGTTGCTTAGGCGTACGTGGTCTTATCGATGACCTTGTCAAAAAGCTTGCGCCCAGGTATGTGCATTGTAGGTGAGCCAACCAGCATGCAACCTGTGGTCGCTCACAAAGGTAAGTGGAGTTATAGAGCTGTTGTTACTGGCCTGGAGCGACATTCGAGCCTTGCACCACAAGGTGTTAATGCCGTCGAGTATGCTGCAGAAGCTATTACTTTTCTAAGGAAAATGCATAGAGAGAAGATTAAAGATGGTGCGAGGGACGAAATGTTTGATCTTCCGCATTCAACCGTCCATGTAGGTGTTGTTAATGGTGGCTCCGCAGTGAATATAGTCCCAAATCAATGCACCTTTGACTTTGAGTTTCGTTATATTCCTGCAGATAATCCCCAAGAAATCATGGACCGCTTTACTGGTTTTATAAAAAATGATTTAGAGCCGGAAATGAAGGCTATAGACCCAAATTGTGGCTTTCAGTTGATAGAGCGTTCGGTTATCCCTGGACTGAATATTGATGCCGATGAGGATGTAGTTCGCCTGGCTAAGGCATGTGCTTCTCGCAACGACCACGGAAAGGTCGCTTATGGAACTGAGGCTGGTTTGTTTCAGTCAATGGCAGATATACCAACTGTAGTTTGCGGCCCCGGAGATATTGCACAAGCCCATAGGCCTGACGAATTCATTTCACTTGAGCAATTGGAAAAAGGTAGCCAATTTTTTGAGCGATTATTGGATCGCTTGGCAGCGAGCTAATATAAAATTGTTCTTTCCATCTGAGAACATTTTAGAAGATTTTTCTATCGGATATTTCAACTTTGATTCAGCGTTATGGACATAGCCCACTCAAGTTTCGTCTTCTGATTTATCGCCCTCGATTCTTCCTCGGATAGTTAAAGGCAGCTGTGACAGCATAAATATGCCGGTGGTGGGCGCTATAAAAAACACTTTAAAGGTAACCCACTCATCATCTCCAAGGTTCCGCCAAGCCAATTCATTGGCCAGGACCAGAAAAAATGAAAAATAAACACCAGCGTTTGGAAAGTGTCATCCAAACAGAATCAGTTAAATGAAATTGTGAACCAAAAAATAGACGCATTACAGGCACTCCGCGGAACCAGCCTAGGAGTAAAACAAACGCCATTAAACCGTTGAAAAGACTAGGCTGTATTTTGATGAAGACTGAGTTTTCTGCCCAGAATGCTGCAACTGTTAAAACCAACGAAATAAGTACTGAAAAGATAACAAAACGCGCTAATCTTTTCTCATTCAACCATGTGAATATTAAAATAACGGCTGCAAATCCAACACTAGCAGCGGCCACAACAAAAATATTGTAGATACTATTACCTATAAAAAGGGCAACTAAAGGAAGAATTTCAAAGGCTAGAGATGCAATCCGCATTAACCATCCTAAATTTTGCAGTGAATTTACTGTGGTCGTTTTATTAAATGAGGAATATTCAAGCCGTGGCGTTTATTTAAACACAAATTAAGGATGCCTGCTTTTTGGTGAGGCTCATGAACGTGAGGAATGACAAAAGCGACATGGAAGTGTATCAAGTTTTTTCGCCAGCCCATATTGAACACATTAATATGCATTTGATTTCTGACGACAGGCGCTCACACTGTTGGCAAATAAAACAGTGGTGACCCCAACGGGAATCGAACCCGTGTTTCCGGCGTGAAAGGCCGGCGTCCTAACCGCTAGACGATGGGGCCATATTAGCGATCCGCCTTATGACTGAAACTCTGCACAAGCGCAACCCCTAGAGGGGAATATATCACTAATGTTCCACATATCTCGCGCTTCTAAGATTGCAACTCTTCCAAACATTAAATTAGCTTTGACCTCAAAAGTCGCTCGCCACCATCTACTGCAATTACCTCTCCGGTAACAAAGTTTGCACGGGTTAAGTAGCTTACCGCCTCAGCGATATCTGCAGGTGCTGCTCCGCGTTTAAGCAAAGTCATTCCCTGGAGTTCTTCAAAGCGTGATTGGGTCATGCTTGGCGGCGGTAACGTCATGCCAAGAGCTACACCATTAACTCTCACTCGAGGTGCAAGAGAAACAGCTAGTGTTTGTGTGAGGCCGAACAATGCAAACTTACTGAGACTGTAACTGAAGAATGATGGGTCTGGATTAAATGATTTTTGATCAAGAAGATTAATTATGTTCGCTTCTAGATCTTCGGGAAGGTTGTTGACTAAAGCTGCCGCTAGTTGAGCGGGAGCGCGCGCATGAATCGCCATATTTCTATCGAAATTATCTGAGATAAAATTTGCAGCTCGATCATCTTCAAAAATGGAAGCGTTATTCACTAAACACGTAACAGGTTGTTCAGCTTTTCTGCTTGCCTCATGCATAACTGCTTCAGGAGTGGTTTTTTGACTTAGATCACCACTTACTGTCCATGCTTGTCCGCCCGCTTCTATTATTAATTTTGCGGTTTCTAAAGCCTCTGAATTGGATGAGTTGTAGTGAATTACTACAGGCCAACCATCTTCTGCCAAACGCAAAGAAATCTCTCGACCAATACGTTGCGCTCCCCTGTCACCAGTGCACAACCCTTACTTTGATTTCTCGCTGGGAATGCTTCTGTCATAAATATCAATTCTTCCAAGTATCAGAGTTAAATTGGCAAAAATAGTTTCCAGTTAGGCGAGTTTATTTTTAAATTTGTAAAAACTGGTTTGATCAGATTTTTCAAAATTATTCTTTATCAAAATTAATTCCTAATCGACCCCTTCCTCTGCCTGAATTTTGATCTGTCCGAGATCCCCATTTAGTCCTTGCGGGCAACAATATGGAATATATGCCAATGTTTGAGTTTTCCACGGGGTGTAAATCCGTCGTGCTCTTCTTCTTCGAACATTTCGATTTTCAAGCCCTTTAATTGTGACAGACAGTCAGAGCGTGTGAAGGCCACTACTCCATCATCCGCTCCGTTTTTTGCCCAAGTGTCACGTTTTCCATAAAGCTGACCAGAAAAACGGCCTAGGGGCCGTAAACGATCAATTATTCTTTGCCATACATTTGGAAATTCCGACTTTTCACACAGTGGCAAGGCAAAGCTTGAATTTACCAAGTCGCATTCTGGCCATTCCGCGGTTTCCATACTGTGTTGACTAAGCTTTAATGACGATACCAACTCATCCGGGACAGAATCTCTTATTGCTTTGATGGATGTGTATTCCTGGTCTAGGGCTAAAACCCGCCACCCGGCAGCTAACAGAGGTATCGTGTCTCTTCCACCACCTGCTCCTAAGTCGACAGCAAAACCAGGTTGCGAAAATCGCCGCTGGGCAAAAACCGATGTGAATCTTGGCGGTCTATCTTTTAGCCGTTCATAATATGCCGCCCACCTCTCGTCCGCAGTATTCATATAACTGACATGCCCTTTATCGCCTGGATAGATTTAAAATAGCAGGTTAGCCTCTCCAGCGATAATAATTCGAAAAGGGTGCTGCAGATGAGTGCACTTTTAGATGGCATAAAAATTATAGATTTTACCCAGGTTATTTCTGGGCCTTATGCCACTTATATGTTGGCGCAACAGGGCGCTGATGTAATCAAGTTAGAGCTGCCTGGCGATGGTGATCAAGCACGTGGGATGATGTTGCCAAGTGGAGATTTTGCGGATGCAGGGCATTCTGCGATGTTCTTAGCGTTTAACTCTGGCAAGCGCTCTCTGGCCTTAAACCTTAAGTCACCCGCTGCAAAAGAAATTCTAACACGGCTTATTAAAGACGCTGATGTTATAATTGAAAACTTTAAAGCTGGAGCGATGGAAAGACTCGGTTTCGGTTATGAATGGGCACGAGAAATAAACCAAAATATAATTTACTGTTCGATTTCCGGGTTTGGTCAATCTGGGCCTCGAGCGGGCGCAGCTGCTTATGACCCTGTAATCCAGGCAAATTCTGGGATGATGCAGCTCACTGGGCATGAAGGCATAACAGGCCCAACAAAAGTTGGCTTTTGGGTTTGTGACATGTCAACAGGAATGACTGCTGCTTTTGCAATATCCGCAGGACTAGCAAAACTGCACCGCGATGGAGAAGGAAGTTATATTGACATCTCAATGCTGGACGTGGCTGCGTCACTGATTTCTCCAATGGTTACAAACTTTTTAAATTTTGAGGTGCAACCATCACTTATGGGAAATGGGTCGCCCGCTGGGTCAACGGTATCCACTGTTTATGAAACCGAGGATGGCCTCCTTCAGGTTGCAGCAGCTACCCAAGGACAATTTGAGGCTCAAGCGAAAGCGATGAATCGACAGGATCTTATTGATGACTCGCGTTTTTCAAGCAGACAGGATCGTATCTTGCATGCAGCTGAACTTCGTCAAGAACTCCTTGTAACTTTCTCGGAAGCTGATGCTAAGACATGGGAGGCACGACTTTCTGCGGTTGGTGTGCCGGCAGGCGTTGTTCATTCAATTGAGGAGATGGTTAAAGATCCACAGATAGTGGAACGTGGCCTGGTAAGGGAACAACAGGCTCCTACTGGTCTGGATGGCTATGTGCAAACAATTGGGGCACCATTTAAAGTAAATGGAGAGAATGGCTTAAGCGCCGCGGCGCCAAATCTTGGAGAGCACACTGAAGAAATTCTTATGGGTCTTGGCTATTCATCTGAAGATATAAGTTCGCTCAGGATTCAAGGGGCTATCGGCTAAAAATAAAAAAATACAAAGAGTTATGTGATTTGTAACATGGTATTTTCTCTAGACGTCTCAGTTTCAAGAGTGCTGTTGTTTCTTATGCTCTTTCACACAGGTAGCTTAATTTTTTATGTTGTTTTTATTAAGCTAGGTTATTGGGGGAGTAAGGGCATGAGAGCTATCGTTTGTTCCGAGTTTGGGCCACCGGAAAATTTGAGGGAGGGCGAGCTACCTGAACCCAAAATAGGTAAAGGCGAGGTTCTAATTGATGTAAAGGCTGCGGGCGTATCGTTTGCGGACACTTTAATGATTAGGGATTTGCACCAAAATAAGCATGCGCTGCCTTTCGCACCTGGGATGGAGGTTGCCGGGTATATTTCTGAAATTGGGGAGGATGTAGAAGGTTTTTCCGTCGGCCAACGGGTAACGGCTTTGGTTTATGACGGTGGCTATGCCGTCCAAGCTAAAGCTTTGCAGACTGAGACTTTTTGTTTGCCGGATAAGGTGCCCTTTGAAATAGCTGCGGGGATGTGTTCGGTCTACTTAACAGCGCACTGTGCACTTGCTCATGAGGCTCGTTTAAAAAAGGACGAAAAAATTTTGATATTGGGCGCGGCTGGTGGCGTGGGTTTAGCGGCAGTTGAGGTAGCAAAGGCAATGGGGGCCTTTGTTATTGCCGCTGCAGGTAGCCAGGAAAAAACATCAGCTGCCACAGAGCGTGGGGCTGATGCAGTTATAGATTATTCGAGAGAGGACCTTCGTAAAGAGGCTATTTCTATTTCTGAGAATGGAATTGATGTCGTTTTTGACCCAGTCGCAGGTATTTATTATGAGCCAGCGTTTAGAGCTTTAGATTGGGGAGGGCGCTATTTAACAATTGGTTATGCGGGCGGTGCTATTCCTCAGATTCCAGCTAATCTTCTATTGGTAAAAAATAGATCTGCATTAGGGTTTGCGTTAATGCACTACCGCCGACACTTACCTAATCTATTGAATGAATCAGCAACACAATTGCTTAACTGGGTTGAAAAGGAACTAATTAGTCCAAGGGTGAGTGTCTTACCTGATTTATCTGCAGCCGCAAATTCGATGAGAGCTGTAATGGACCGAAAGGCTGTTGGAAAATTTGTATTAAAGGTTTGAAGATATTGAATGGCGTTTATCTCGTAAGCCCCTCCAATTCAGTCTCAAAAACTTTCTTGGTGTTTAAGTGAATTTGGTTGAGCATGATCCATAATTTGAGAAAGATTAAGTAGCATGAAAATCAAGGCATGGCGTAGCAAAGAATGGGGTGACCCATATTCAATGGCTCTTGAAACAATAGAGGCCCCACAGCCAGAGCCAGGTGAAGCTCTTGTTAGGGTTAACTATGCGGCATTGAACTTCTTTGATTCATTAATGATTGCGGGCAAATATCAGGTTAAGCCCTCACACCTTTTACCCCTGGGTGTGAAATGTCCGGCGAAGTGATTTCGGTAGGAGAAGGCGTTGATTTGGCTGTAGGCATGCGTGTCTGTGGTCAGCCTAATTGGGGTGCATTTGCAGAGGCTTGCATTATGCCAGCGGATCAACTTCACCCTATCCCCGATGGAGTGGATATGAGGGCTGCTGCATGTGTTCCGGTCGTTTACCCGACCGCTCATGTTGCGCTTCACCGTCGTGGCAGACTCCAAACTGGAGAGACGCTTCTTGTTACAGCGGCTGCTGGTGGTGTTGGAATTGCAGCAGTTCAACTCGGTAAGGCCTGGGGAGCTCGTGTCATAGCGCTAGCGGGTGGTAAAAAAAAATGTGCTGTTGCCAGTACTAATGGTGCCGATCACGCTTTTGACTATTTATCCGATGTGGATTGGGTGGAATCTGTTCGTGAAATAACGAATGGAAGAGGCGTTGATGTAATCTATGATCCGGTTGGTGGAGAAATATTTGATAAGTCTCTGAAGGTGATCGCCTTTGAAGGAAGAGCAGTGATTATAGGCTTTGCAGGGGGTGAAATTCAAAAGGTCGCTGCAAACCGCCTCCTCCTGAAGAATGCTTCTGCTGTTGGTGCAATTTGGGGGGGGTATCGCTCCAAGGACCCTTCTTATGCGAAAGAGGTTTTGAAGGATTGTTTTGAAATGATGGCAAAAGGAAGGATAACGCCGGCAATTTCAGAAACTTACTCTTTGGAGCGAGTACCAGAGGCACTAGAATCGTTAGATTCTAGGCAAACTTGGGGCAAAGTGGTCATTGATGTTGCGGGAATGTAGGTAGCAAAGGCAATACTTTGTAATAGCCCCGTAAGCTGTTATTTGACCCAAAACGTTGCCTAATCCAATTGGACAAAATCACAGCTAAGTGACGGAACTATAGTGATTTGGAATCTGTTTGTTCGGACTAAGTCCTTAACTTAGTGATTTGAGAGGATCTAAAGATTATGAGTTATTCACCAAAACAAGTTGGGCCAAATCGCTTCCGAGAAAATATTGGGCGATATTTTGAAGATTTTGAAGTTGGTCATATTTATGAACATCGTCCTGGCCGCACAATTTCAGAAGCAGACAATACTTGGTTCACACTTCTGACTATGAATACCCATCCTTTGCATTTTGATTTTGAATACGCGAAGCACAGTGAATTTGGGAAACCTTTGGTAAATAGTGCATTCACTCTAGCAGTAGTAGCTGGAATGAGTGTATCTGACACCAGTCAAAAAGCGATCGCGAACTTAGGTGGACTGATATCAAGCTGACAGCACCTGTGTTCATAGGTGATACAATTTATGCAGAGTCTGAGGTGCTTGATAAGCGGGAATCAAAATCACGCCCAACCCAGGGAGTGGTTAAAATTAAGACAACTGCTAAGAAGCAATGCGGGACCATATTTATGAGTTATGAGCGTGTAATGCTTATGCCAAAACGAGGCCATGCGGTTGATGATAAAGCCGAGTATTAAGCCTCTTTAAAGATACTCTAGGCCGATTTTGGTTGATGATGAAATGCACAAGGTTTCAGTGTCATCTAAAGTAAAACCAGCCTCATTTTGAAAATAAGCAATAGATTAAATTTTTACAGCCGATAGTCATAAGTCCTTCTTGCGATATTGAGGTATGAGGGGCTAGCCTAACATTGTCGTTCGAATTTGTTTCAGAAAGTTAAAGAGATGCAAGACAGCTCATATGATGTCGTAGTAGTTGGTGCAGGTAATGCTGCCCTATGTGCAGCCATTTCAGCAAAAGAGCATGGTGCTAAAGTCCTAGTCTTGGAGAAGGCACCAGAAGATGAAAAAGGCGGCAATTCATATTTTACTGCTGGTGGATTTCGTTTTGTGCACACTGGCTTAGACGATGTACGGGATGATGTCCTAGTCGATATGTCGGACGACGAAGCAGATAAAATGATCCTTCCCTCGCACGATAAACAATTTTTCTATGACACCCTTATGAAGGTGACTCGGGGGCAATCGAATGAGGATTTGGCTTGGACATTACATAAACGGGTCGCGGCCTGCTATGGCGTGGCTGCGTGAAAATGGTGTTCGGTTCATACCAATGTATGGACGGCAATCTTTCGAAGTTGATGGAAAACAGCACTTCTATGGCGGTGTTAATATCGAAGCAGTAGGTGGCGGAGCAGGGCTTGTTGAATTTCTTCTTGAACGCTGCCGTAAGGTTGGAATTGATATCCGTTATGGTACAGGTGCCACTAAACTGTACCAAGATGAGAACTATCGGATAACTGGCCTGCAGGTAAGAGCACAAGGTGGCTATGAAGATATTGCATGTAAGTCAGTTGTTCTGGCTTGCGGGGGATTTGAGAGTAACCCAGAGATGCGTGTTAGGTATCTAGGTCAAGGTTGGGACCTGGCCCGAGTGCGAGGCACCAGACATAATACCGGCGATGGTATTCAGATGGCACTAGACATCGGGGCTGTGCCCTATGGAAACTGGTCAGGTTGCCACTCCGTAGGTTGGGATATTTCAGCCCCACCATTTGGTGATCGATGGGTTTTAGACAATTTTCAGAAGCATTCGTACCCACTTGGTATAATGGTTAATATCCACGGTGAGCGGTTTGTGGATGAGGGTGAAGATTATAGAAATTTGACATATGTGCGTTTTGGAAAAGCCATTATGGGGCAGCCTCATTACACATGTGTTCAGATTTTTGATCAAAAGACTACTCATCGCTTGCGTGATGAATACAGGATCAAGGAAGTCACTCACGTAAAATCCGATACAATCGAAGGGTTTGCATAGCAATTAGAGATTTCTGTAGAGGGATTAAAAAAGACCATCGAAGAATATAATGCCGCCTGTCCAGACCAGAGCTTTATTGATGCCAATTATAATCCAGCAATTTTAGATAACGTGGGCACAACAGGTATATCGCCTGCTAAATCTAATTGGGCTCTGCCCATTGATGAGCCTCCATATGAAGCATGGGTAACTACAACTGGTGTTACCTTCACTTTTGGGGGTCTAAAGATTGATGACAAAAACTGTGTTCAAGATAAAGCGGACCGAGGTATTCCTGGCCTCTTTGCGGCGGGAGAACTGGTAGGGGGATTATTTTACGAGAATTATCCCGGTGGGACAGGCTTAATGTCTGGTTCTGTCTTTGGTCGAAGGGCTGGCGAATTTGCAGCCGAATATGCCCGTACAACGAACACCTGATAGATTGGTTTTCATAATGCAAGATACCAATATGCTTGGGTTTGTGGGCGTCGGGGTAATGGGCGAAAAGATGTGTCGCAACATGGCGCAGAAGTCCGGGAAGCCTGTACTTGCCTTTGATCAAAACAAGGAGCCACTTCAGCGTTTGTCAGAATTTGGCGTTGAGAGCGCAACTGGTCTTTCAGATATTATGGCAAGATCAGAGATGGTCTTTCTATCATTACCAGGTGAGCCACAAGTGCGAGAAGTCGTGCTTGGCCCTGGGGGGTTGTTAGAAAGTGCAAAACCTGGCCAAACAATAGTTGATTGTTCGACTTGTCCTGTGCACCTTGCTCAAGAAATTGCTCAAAAAGCGAAATCAAAAGGTGTAAATTTCTTAGATGCACCAGTATCTCGCGGTACCACTGCAGCAGACAACGGAACACTCAATTTTATGGTCGGTGGTGAAGAAAATGTTTTCAATGCTGCCAGACCGTTCATTGAAACAATGGGCGTAGATATAATTCTTTGTGGAGGGCATGGTGCAGGGCAGGCTGTAAAGCTGATGAACAATATGATTGTTGTGCAAACTGTCCATGCGATCGCAGAGGCGCTTAAGGTGGCCCAAGCGTCGGGTGCCGTCGATGGCAAGGTACTGTTTGAGACGTTGACAACTGGTTCTGCAGATAGTTTTGTTTTACGAAATCATGGCTTAAAAAGTATGTTGCCAGGTACGCATCCGCCACAGACCTTTCCAGTAAAGTATATTATGAAGGATCTTGGCTACGCGCTTGATTTAGCTAAATCATCAGGTGTTAAGATGACAGGCGCTGAGGCAACAATGGAGCTCTGTAAGCGAGCTGAAAAAATGGAATTTGGTGATCGTTATTACACAATTCTCATTGAGGCCTTGGAGTCTATTAAGTGACTAAAAATTGGGAAGTATACGCGTTCCGATACGCAGCAATGCCCGAACGTTACGAAGCTGAGCTTTTTATAGGAGGCCGGCCCAATGCGAATTGGGGAATGGATTATTTTTTTTGGATGCTGCGGTCTGGTACTGAAGTAATTGTCGTTGATACCGGTGCAAATGCGGCAAAAATGCCTGCTAAAGGACGGACTCCATTAATCTCGATCGAAGATGCTTTAGCAGGTGTCGGAGTAAAAGCCGAAGATGTTAGTCAAGTATTTCTTACCCATGCTCATTGGGATCATATCGGAAACTTAGATAGTTTTCCCAAGGCACATTTCTGGATTCAGCAGGCAGAGATGGCCTCAATTACTGGCCCAGATATGACTTTTGCTAAGATCCGAGGCGCTTATCAGGCAGATGAAGTTCAGAGACTGGTTGGTTTAGTTTACGAGGACAGGATAACCTTTTTGGACGGCGACGGATGCTTTAATGATGGCGTCGACTATCTGCTGATGCCTGGTCATAGCGCGGGACAAACCGCCCTTCGAATAAGTACTACGTCTGGGCAGCTGCTTCTGGCTTCAGATGCGGTTCATTACTATCGGGAAGCTGCCGAAGAACTATGTTTTTTGGCTTTCAATGATGCGAAAGCAATGCTTTCGAGTCTTCGCCGCTGTAAGGCAGAAATAGCTGGTGATTGGGATAGAATGATTCCTGGTCATGACCCACAAGTTACTTGGCGTTATCCAGCTGAAACGCACCTGAGTAATGGAGATCCGGTAGCTCTTCGAGTAGATTTGGCACCAATTAAGGGACTGGAGCCTTAGTGAAATGACGAAGACTTGGAAGATATATGGAATTCGTTACGCCACGCAAAATGGACGCTTAGCCAGCCACACGTTTCTTTGGGGATCAGCTGAAGAAGAACTAACTGGTCTCGATTATTACTCCTGGGTTTTAGTCTCCGATGATCGTGCCATAGTCGTTGATACGGGAGGGGCTGAGCGCAAAATCAAGGGACTTGGTAGGCAATGGATTGCATCACCGCTGGATGCTCTCAAAGAATTAGGTGTAGATCCAAGTAATGTAGAGGATGTAATTGTTTCACATGCCCATTGGGACCATGTAGGTGAACTTGCTGCGTTTCCCAAGGCTCGTTTTTATATGAATGATCTTGAGATGGAGAGTATCACCGGTGAGGATATGACCTTTGCAGTGATGCGCGAAGCATATCATGCAGAGGAAGCACAGCAGCTGGTTGGGCTTGCATATGAAGATCGCCTTACGTTTCTAAGAGGCGATGGTCAGTTCGCTAATGGGATCGATTATACGCTAATAGGCGGTCATTCAGCGGGTCAGATAGCTCTTACAGTTCAGACTGAACGCGGTCCTGTAGTTCTTGCAACCGATGCAATCCACTTATGGGAAGAGGTAGAAAAAGAGCGCGCTTTCCTAATTTTTCATGATCTGAGACAGATGTTAAAGGGCTACCGGAAGATGGATCAAATGGTGGCTGGTGATCTTACTCGTCTTCTGCCAGGTCATGATCCTCTTATAAAAGACCGCTATCCCATCGTTAAAAAACATGGTGATGAGCCTTTCATCTTGGACCTTGGTGGAGTTATTTAGCCAGGAATTCCGACCATCTCTGTGAGACAACGATATCTAACGGTTTCTTTTTGGTCTGACATTTCGTGAAAGCCGTCAGTTTTAAGAATTTCCCAAAAGTAATCTTGAGCTTCGCGGTTTGGGAAATAAAGTTCTGGAATACCAAAGCAGGGCGCGCCTTCGGGATTTAAAGCGAGGCTTACGGTATATCGAAAACCACCAGCCAGTTTCATTGTGTCACGGACGTTTGGTCCATGTATATCTAACCAGTGATCTCGGAAAGTTTGCAAATCTATCCCGGGCTTTGGCTGGACAAAGGATATTTGTTTCAGAAATCCTGAGCGGGTTGTTGGAAATGGTTGGTTCAAAGTGAGTGGGGGCGTAGGTAAATCTCCATCAACAAATACAAATTCCTCTGTTGCAAATATACGATATGGTTCGACCTTTTGTTGAAAAGTGTCGGTTGGGTTTAAACCACGCAATTCAGATGGGATTTTGGGGCTACTTGCGTACCAAAGAGCTGCCATGCCATCCCATTTCTGGCGACTAGTATCATGTGGCTCAAATAAACTGGCCTCATACCGCCACGCATTGGGTTCACCAGCTTCTTTTGCGTTTTCATTGCGCTCAATAACGTTTGGCATATGGTTAGCATACCAGTGCGCAATCATTTCATCCCTGGTGGTGGTTTCTTTGCGCTGTATTAGAGCAAAAGTTTTAACGCCTGGTGTGGGTGGTGGACGCTTTTCAATCATTGATTTATGCGCCAGTTCCTGTTTCGAGTGCATTGACAAGCTGAGAAAGCGCAGTAGCCGCAAACCTAATCATATTCTCTGCTCTATCGTTGTCCCCTGTTTCGAGGGTCATAGCAAGATTTTGGGGACCACATAGGGCAATGCATGAGTGGCCAGCAAGATCTCCATATCGATTTCCAGTGGGCCCGGCGGCACCAGTTTCAGCAAGCCCCCAGTCAGAATTATGAATTTCACGTATACGGCTCGCAAGTTGAGAGGCATAAGGTTCAGAGGAAGATCGTATCCCGGCTTCATCCATCTCTTTTTGAGTTATTCCAATAAGGCCTTGCCGAGCTTGCAGTGTATAAACAACAGCGCCACCCAAAAAATATCGGGACGCACCGGGAACAGCCAGAAGCGAAGAAGAAATCAATCCACCAGCCGAGCTTTCAGCAATGGCTATTGTTTCACCGCGATTTCTAAGATGGTCAGCGGCTATGTTGGCTAGGCGCAGAAGGTTAGGATTCATAGTTCTAGATTCCCAAAGTTAAAGTATCTGTAAACATGGCGGTATCTGGAATAGTCTGTCAAAGTATTCCTGTATTTTATGCAACCCGAGGAGATGATTAATGAAAGCAGAACTTGGTTATCTTGTAGCGTGTTGTGTACTTAGCTTGGTCATTTGGTTGCCCTATATCCTAGGCCGAATTTCAGCTTGGGGTCTTATTGAGGCAATGGGATATCCTGCAAAGGAATTGCCTCAGCCGCAATGGGCGTTGCGTTTGCAGAAGGCTCACAGGAACTTGACTGAAAATCTGGTTCCATTTGGGGGGCTAATTTTGGCAGCTGAAGTTGCTGGTATGACAAACGATATGACTGCTTTGGGAGCTATGATTTTCTTCTGGTCTCGCGTTGTCTACACGATCGTGTATGCCTTGGGGATCCCAATACTGAGGACCTTAGCGTTTGCTGTTGGTTTGGTTGGGTGTCTTCTAGTCGCCAGTGCTTTTTTATAAAACGTCACAGAAGTTTTTTGCCTGATTTAATCCCAATTTAGAGTGGTTTAAATTTGGGGATGGTAAGCTCATCCGAAACCTGGTCGAAGAAAACTATAACTGGCATTCCTATCTTGACTGAGTCCACGTCATCTGTGACCACATTCGTCATTATACGTGCGCCTTCTTCAAGGGTGATACTAGCGATCACGTAAGGACAGTCATCTGCAAACGCTGCTCCAGCTGGCCGGCGTGCAACTGTAAAACTATAAATTTCTCCTTTACCTGAAGCTTCAACCCACTCTACCTGGCTCTCATCTACACCAGGTACTAATTGACGGCTGTACAGGAAAGTTTGGCCGGTTTTATTACAGCGTTGGATCATTAATTTTCCAGCTCTCGCGCCATCCCAATAGGGCGCAGAGTCTGGGTCGATTGCAGGGACAATTTTTTTATATTCAGTCATAATTTATGGCTTCTCATTGGAAAGAACGACCGTGGCACCTGAGGATAGAACGCCTCCCGTACCATGACATACCGCAGTTTTTACGTTTGCAGCTTGACGGCCTCCAAGACCCCCCCGAAGCTGCCTGGTTGCCTCGATAAGAAGGAATATACCGTACATACCAGGATGACAGTAAGATAAGCCGCCTCCATTGGTATTCATTGGAAATTCACCGCTTGGGGCTGTGCGTTGTCCCTTGACGAAATCTTTCCCTTCGCCACGAGCGCACAGTCCTAGAGCTTCCATTGTTAGAAGAACAGTAATTGTAAAGCTGTCATAGATCATCGCCATATCCATGTCCGATGGCTTCAGTCCCGCCATTGCGTAAGCCCGTGATGACGAGTGTTCGGCGACCTCTAGACGTGACATGTCAGGCATATAATTAATGTTAGAGTGGCTCGCACTCTCTCCATGACCAAGAACATAAATTGGTTTGACCTTCAGGTCTTTCGCGCGTTCCTCGGTGGTCATTACCACTGCTCCACCACCGTCAGTCACAAGACAACAATCTTGTCTTCCAAGCGGATCAACAATTGGTGCGGCATTGAGCACTTCATCCATTGTAAGTGGGTCACGGAAAGCGGCAGCTGGATTGAGGGCAGCCCAACTGCGGGTTGCAACAGCAATTTCGGCTAGTGTTTCACGACTAGAGCCATAGTTATAGAAATGGCGATTAGCTGCCATCGCATAAGCGCCGGCTGGTGAAGGCAGCCCTGCAGTCATATCGAATTGATTTGAAAAGAGAGCTGGCCTGCCGCCGAGGCTGCGCGCAGCCTGACTTTTCTGCATTGAACCGTAGAGGATTAACACAGTGTCACATACACCGGCCTTGATCATCTCATATGCATGCCCGGCATGAAGTACGAACGCAGAGCCACCAACGTTTGAACCATCCAAGTATTTCGGCATTCTAATGCCCAAATATTCTGTGAGTAGGTTAGGCTGCATTGCGCCGGGCCCAGGCATGCCCCACATGCCTGCTACAGCTACGCCATCAACGTCTGACATAGTGAGGCCAGCCTCAGATAGAGCTTCAATGGCGCAATCGCGTTGCATATTTAACACGTGCGTGCCTGGTAAAGCCCGTCCTCGGTTTTCCGTTGGGGCATCTGAAACACCAACTATAACAGGTTGTCGCGACATGATAGTCCTTTAGTAATTTTGCGTGAATTATAGCAGGAAAAGATATTTATTCGGCTGCCATTGCGATATTTTTACCCAGTGCATCATCCTCAATGGTGAGGCGATGCATAATACGTGTGTCAGGCCAATAGTCAGCAACAGCGTAGTGCAGACTTGAACGATTGTCCCAAAATGCAATGGTGCCTTTTTGCCATTGCAATCGATATTGGAACTCGGGCTTAGCACAGTGGCGAGTTAATAAAGCATGAAGCCCCTCACTCTCGTACTTTGTTACGCCTAATATTGCAGCTGTAAAACTCTCTGAAAAGTACAGGCAACGTTCCCCCGTAACAGGATGCCGCGGAACTAAAGGATGTTTAACTGGAGGATTTTCATCTCGCATTTGTATCATTCCCTCCCGGCCAGGACCTTCCCAATTCCTGGCTTTTTCTGGAGAAGAATGCAGGCGCATAAAATCATATAAGCCAATTTTATCCTCAAGAAGAGCTCGCATAGGTTCTGAGAGGCCTCTCCATGCTGCTGTAAGTGACACAAAGATAGTGTCACCACCTATTTCTGGCGGCTGTTCTGCTTTTAAAACAGAGCCAAATTCAGGTTTGGCTCTGAACATTCCATCTGCGTGAAAATGATCAATGTAGGGTGGTCGATCTCGGTCATTCACGATGACTGAAACCTCACTGCTATCATCTCGCGTCTCAAATGCAGCACGACGAGCTTGACGGAGAGGACCAAAATGTTTTGCAAAAGTGGCTTGTTCGATTGGCGTAACGTCCTGGTTACGGAAAAATACCACTTGATGGCGCATTAATGCAGCATGAATTTCACGCGCTACGGACTCATCAATGCCAGCCTTCAGATCAACACCTGAAATAAATGCACCACAATTGCGAGATGCTGGTTGGACTGAAATGTGTGCGTAGTCTTGCATCGCATTAGCTCCTTTTCTGCATCCTATGTATCCTTAGCTTGTGGCCTCTGGTCAATGGCCATTTTTTGGCTAAAGCTTACATCAATAACAGTATTTCGAGGATGAATTATTATGCGATGGGCACGTTACCTTGTCGATGGAAAAGAAACTTTTGGTATTATAAATGGAGAGGACGTTATTGATGTTTTAGGAAATCCATTTGACGGTTTCCAACAAACTGAAAATAAGCGTTTGCTTTCTTCAACAAAACTATTGGCCCCTGTTATGCCTCGCACTTTTTACGCAGCAGGCCTTAATTATGCTGAGCATGTTCGCGAGGCGGCAAAGAAGCTTGGACGTTCTCCTGATCTCCCTCAGGCAGCAGATATCGGCTATCGGGCAATAAATTCTATCACCGGCCCAGATGACCCCATAATTGTACCTGCAGACGCAACAGAGCTCCTACAGTATGAGGGTGAACTTGTCGTTGTTATTGGTAAGGAAGCAAGAAACCTGAACGAAGACAATGTTTTGGACTGTATTCTTGGATACACTATTGGGAATGATGTTTCGGAGCGCACATGGCAAAAAGGTGACCGCACGATGTGGCGAGGCAAAAACACAGATACTTTTGCGCCCATGGGGCCATGGATTGAAACCGAATTCAACCTCAGCGAAGCAATGACGTCAGTTCGAGTTAATGGTCAAGAAAAGATTACATTTAAGACGGATTCATGGATATTTGGAATTAAGGAGTTTCTAATTCGCATGTCAGAGTATTGCACACTTTACCCTAGAGATGTCGTGTGGATGGGCACCGAAGGTAAAACTGACAATATGGTGCACGGCGACATTTGTGAAATTGAAATTACCGGCCTTGGTGTCCTAAGCAATACTGTTGAATGGCAGGGTAAATAATTAATTGTGTCTCTGCGTCCTGCGATTGAGTTAATCATAATATGGATTGGTTTGTACAACACTATGACGTCGCTGTAATCGGTGCAGGTATAGCAGGGGCATCAGTTGCAGCTGAGCTGGCGGGTTCTTGTCGGGTTGTTTTGCTCGAGCAGGAGGATCAAGCTGGATATCATACGACCGGTCGTTCTGCGGCCGTGTACGCCCCACTTTATGGTCCACAGCCTATTCGCGCGCTAACTCGGGCATCTTTGGTGCGCTTCGAGAGGCCGGCGGAAGGTTTTGCAGATAGTCCACTGTTGTCAAAAATTGACGCCTTTTTTGTAGCACGACCTGATCAGGAACTGGCGTTGGACACAATGCAAAAAGAGCTGATCGATGTCACAACAGTTCAGCGCGTTGGAGCCTCCGAATTGCTTGCGCGAATTCCACTGATGCGGGAAGGCTACGCTATTGGTGCTATTTGGGACAGCGGAACTTATGTGATCGATGTTGCAGCTCTGCATCATGAATATCTGCGCCGCTTTAAAAATGAAGGTGGCAATCTTATTTTGAGATCGGGCGTAATTGGGCTTGCGAGAACTAACCCTGGTTGGTGCATAAAAACCAAGTTAGGTGATATTACGGCAGACATAGTTATTAATGCAGCCGGAGCTTGGGCTGAGCAGGTTGGTCAAATGGCGAACGCCGAGCATATTGGCTTGGTTCCCAAACGCCGCACAGCGCTAATAGTTGATGCACCAAAGGATATAGATGTCGCAGACTTACCATTTGTTGTGGATGTGGATGAGCAATTTTATCTTAAACCGGATGCAGGAAAGTTTCTTATCTCACCAGCCAATGAAGATCCGGAAGTCCCTTGTGACGTGCGCCCTGATGAAATGGACATTGCTATTTGTATCGACCGGATAGAGCGTGCTTTCAATATATCAGTTCGGCGGATCGAAGCGAGTTGGGCAGGATTGCGAAGTTTTGTTGCAGATAAATGTCCTGTTGCCGGTTTTTCCTATCAAGCTGAAGGCTTTATTGGTTGGCAGGTCAAGGTGGATACGGCATTCAATCTGCACCTGCTCTTGCGCAATTAGCTGCGGCTGAGGTGCTAAGACGCCCAATTCCCGAACAAATATTAAAAGAAGGTCTCGACCTGGCCAAAATTAGGCCGGCCCGGCAAGGGATTGGTCGTGATGTTAATTGAAGTAGATAGTGTTAAACTCTTGCACTTGGATATGAATTAGGCTTGAAAATTCCTTTATAATTTCCATATCTGTTGAGCAGGCTAGCACGGGCTACTAATTAGACGTGTTAGATTGTTCCGCTTGCGCGTTCGCTTTCAAAGGAGGTTCGCGGTGACACGCTACACAGCTTTTAATAGCCCGTTAATGCTGGGTTTTGACCACCTTGAACGGCTCGTGGATAGCGTGGCAAAGTCATCCGCTGACGGCTATCCACCGTATAACATTGAACAGCTGGATGAAAATTCCATCCGAATAACTTTAGCTGTGGCTGGGTTCGCTCGCCGAGATCTTGATGTGCAATTAGAAGATAACCAGCTGTTGATCCGTGGAAGACAGCCAGACGAACAAGAAGACAGGGTTTTCCTCCATAGAGGAATTGCCGGGCGTCAGTTCCAGCGGAGATTTGTATTGGCAGAGGGGTTAGAGGTCACTGCTGCCAATATGGAAAACGGTTTACTTCATATAGATCTTGAAAGGCCTCAGCCGATTACTCGTACTCGCACTATCGATATTCAAGGTTCTTAGAAAGGGTCAATAGGATGTCTGATAAATCTAGTTATGTTCCAACTGCCAATGACGTTGGTATAGATCTTGAGAGCATTGGTCTTTCTGATGTTGCGTATCTCCGTGAAGCGGTTGTAGACGGAGTCTCAGGATTTTCAATTCATGCAGCGAATGGCGTAAGTATTGGTTTCGCGCCTGGTGTTAACACGGCATTAGCAGCAATTATGACCAATGGGATGGAAATCGTTCAACTTCACTGAATAATTCTCATTTTCAGATTTCACGCTTTAGAGTACGGTCCATAAATGATGGACCCTACCCAATTTTTAAAATCCCTTTTTGATGTCGCCGTTGAGCGAGCGCACCCCAGGATTGTGCTTAAACAAGCTTTGCCGTCAGCTCCAATTAGTGGTCGTGTGATTGTTTTAGAGCTGGGAAGGCTGCTGCTTCAATGGCTGCAATGTTAGAAGCATCTTGGGATCGCCCGCTAGAGGGGATTGTGGTCACTCGCTATGGCCATGGGTTACCTCTTCAATCAATTGAAGTGGTAGAAGCAGGTCACCCGATGCCGGATGCAGCTGGTGCTGATGCCGCGAAGCGTATATTGGACTTAGCCTCCAGCGCGCAGGAAAATGATACCGTTATATTTCTTGCATCCGGAGGTGCGTCAGCTCTTCTAGCATTGCCGGATGTAACAGTTCCTCTCCGTGATAAGCAGATAGTAACAAACGATCTACTGCGATCAGGTGCAACCATTCATCAGATGAATGCTGTTCGAAAACACCTTTCCAGTATTAAAGGTGGAAGATTGGCAGAGGCGGCCTCTCCAGCAAGGGTTTTAACCTTTGCGATTTCTGATGTTCCTGGAGATAATCCAGATGTCATTGGTTCAGGTCCCACAGTTCCTGATGAAACGACGCTTTCAGACGCATTGGCTGTTCTTGAAGCTTTTGAAATTAAGTCTCCAAGTTCAATAATTTCAAGATTGAGGAACCCCTTATCTGAAACCCTAAACAGGGGGATCCAATCTTCAACAACACAGAATTTCATATGATTGCTACTCCTCACGACGCTCTACTTGCCGCAAAGATGGAAGCGGAACGACAGGGCGTTTCAGCAGTTATTCTCTCAGATAGGATAGAAGGAGAGGCCCGTGAGGTGGGCAAAGTTTTGGCTTCGTTAGCTAAGCATACTGCTGATCATGGCGAGCCTTTTAAAAGACCAGTTGTACTGCTTTCAGGAGGTGAAACTACTGTCACTGTAAAAGGGTCTGGGAGGGGAGGGCGCAATGCCGAATTCCTCTTAGGGCTAATGTTAGCTTTAGAGGGACATTCTCAAATTCATGCTATTGCTTGTGATACGGATGGGATTGATGGAAGCGAAGATAATGCTGGTGCATGGGTCGGGCCGGAAGCTTTGAAGCAGTTACAGTCTATGAACATCGACGCAGCAGCTTGTTTGAATGATAATAATGCACACGCTGTATTCGAGGCCCTTAATTCATTGATTGTAACAGGACCGACACTTACCAACGTTAATGATTTCCGTGCGATACTGATTGCGTAGAGATGGAGTAATCTGATGAAGCGGCCTACAATCCGCCGCCAGCGGAACGTGAAAGTGGTGGCTACTCTTGGGCCATCAACAACAAGCTATGAGCAAATTCGTGCTGTATACGAAGCTGGTGCTGATGTTTTTCGTTTAAATTTTAGTCACGGAGAGCACGCCGAGCATGCTGCTAGAATGGAGATAATCCGGCGTATTGAGCAGGAATTTGGTCGACCAATTGGTGTTATGGCTGACATGCAAGGCCCTAAACTAAGGGTGGGGCGTTTTGAAAATGGGAAGGTTACCCTAAATGAAGGCGATAAATTCACGCTTGATCTAGACCCCTCTCTAGGTGATAGCTCAAGAGTTCAACTCCCGCATAAAGAAATTTTACAGGCATTAGAGCCAGGCGTCGCTTTGCTTCTCGATGATGGTAGAATTCGTCTTAACGTACTGGAATGTAGTTCTGATGGCGCCGAAACTGAGGTTGTTGTTGGTGGTACCTTATCGGATCGCAAAGGTGTGAATGTCCCTGGTGTAATTTTGCCGCTTTCGCCGTTAACTGAAAAGGACAAGAAAGATCTTGCTTATGCTCTTGAGATTGGTGCTGATTGGATAGCCCTATCTTTTGTTCAAAGACCAGAGGATCTGGCTGAAGCAAGAAAGCTTTTAGACGGACGGGCTGGCCTAATTACTAAGTTTGAAAAGCCAGCCGCTCTTCGGCATATGGACCAACTTGTTGAGCTGTCAGATGCCGTTATGGTGGCGAGAGGGGATTTAGGTGTTGAGGTCCCACCTGAAGATGTTCCTTTAGCACAAAAACGGCTGGTGCGATCCTGCAGGAGAGCAGGGAAGCCTGTCATTGTGGCAACCCAGATGCTCGAGAGTATGGTTACGGCTCCAACTCCAACACGAGCTGAAGCTTCAGACGTTGCAACCGCTATTTTTGATGGTGCAGATGCGATTATGTTGTCTGCTGAAAGCGCAGCTGGTCAGTATCCGGTTGAGGCAGTGTCAATGATGCATCGAATAGCTGTGCGGATTGACAATGATGAGAGTTATCGCGAAGCATTGAATGCAGCGAGAGATAAGCCAGAAAAAACGGCCTCTGATGCAATTTCACAGGCGGCACGCCAGGTCGCAGAAACCATTTCAGCTTCCGTAATTGTTACATACACTACCTCGGGTTCAACAACGCTTCGAGCAAGTAGAGAACGGCCGGAAGCCCCCATTCTTGGGCTAACTTCAAGACTTGAAACTGCTCGTCGGCTCTCACTTGCTTGGGGTGTGCGTCCTGAACACACTGAGGATGTATCTAGTTTCGCAGAGATGGTGCGAAAGGCGTGTAATATCGCTTATCAGCGCGAACTAGCGAAACTGGGTGACCGAGTTGTTATTACTGCGGGAGTTCCATTTGGGACCCCGGGGGCAACAAATATCTTAAGGATTGCTTGGATAACAGGCGACGAAGCCTAACAAAGGAATAAATATGACCGATGCGGTGAAAGCGCGGATGGCTTCGACTGTACTTCTGATGCGTGACGCGCCAGAGGGGCTCGAACTTTTTATGGTGGTGCGTAACCATCAAATTGATTTTGCCTCTGGTGCTTTAGTTTTTCCCGGTGGGTCTGTTGATCCTAGCGATAACGACCCTCGGCTCCGTTCTGTATCTGACGGTGTGGATGATGTTTCAGATGAAATGCTGGCGTTAATGGTCGCCGCGGCGCGTGAGGCATTTGAGGAATGTGGGGTTCTTTTGGCAAGGTCAAATGGTTCTAACGATTTGATTCAAGGGGATAGAGCAAATGAGTTAGGGCTTAAATATCGTGAAGCCCTAGAGAGTAGTCGTTTGGGAATGATCGATATAGCACAGGCGGAAGACATTCGCTTAGCACTTGATCGATTGGTACATTTTGCACATTGGATTACTCCTGCGCATATGCCAAAGCGATTTGACACCCATTTTTTCTTGGCTGAGGCACCTTCGGATCAGCTGCTCGCCCATGATGGCCACGAGTCAATTGATTCAGTGTGGATCAGACCTGCCGATGCCTGCAGTGAAGCAGATGACGGCAAAAGAACAATCATTTTTCCAACCCGATTGAATGTTGAAAAAGTAGGTAGAAATAGATCAGTGGGTGAGGCTATAGCAGCAGCTCGCTCTTCAAAGGTAGTTACTGTTCAGCCAGTGAGTGAGATGGTAGATGGTGGGCGTATAATGCGTATCCCGGAAGAAGCTGGGTATGGGGCGGCAGAACTTTTTGTCGAAGGAAAACCTGGAAAGGCTGCCCGAATTCGTTATCCGGATGGTCGAGAACGGGATACAGAAGTTGCTATGGCCTCTAAAGAGTGATCATTTTAACGAACTTTCAATCGAAGAATTACAGTGAATAATTTACTAATCTTTGGGCTTGGCTATACAGGACAGCGTCTTGCACACAGCCTACAGCGGGAAGGTTGGGAAGTATTTGGAACTGTTAGAACAGCAGACAAGATAAAGCAGCTTAACGCTCAGGATTTGCAACCAGTTCTGTTTGAAGAGGTTGGTGATTTAATTCCAAAGGCAACACACATTCTCTGCAGTATTCCTCCAGGTGAAGAGGGTGATCCTGCTATAAACTCTTACGCCTCTGCCTTCAAAGTTAAGAAGTTTCAATGGGTGGGATATTTTTCAACCACAGGTGTTTACGGTGATTTGGGGTGATATGGCCACTGAAGTAACGCCAACAAATCCATCAAATCTTCGCTCTTTGCGCCGGGTTCAAGCTGAACATAACTGGCAACTCCTCACCCCATCAGCACATGTTTTTCGTCTCCCAGGCATATATGGTCCGGGCCGAAGTATTCTCGACCGTATTAAAGGTGGGCAATCTTCTTATACCAAAAAGGTGGGCCATCGTTTTAGTCGTGTTCACGTGGATGATATTGTTGGTGCTGTTATCGCTTCAATTAACAAACCGTGCCAGGGTAGCACTTATAATATAGTTGACGACTTGGCCGCAGAGACTGATGACCTTATTAAGTTTTCGTGCGGTCTGCTTGGCTGTTCAATTCCTGAGGCGATTCCATTTTCACAGGCAAATCTCTCGCCTATGGCCAGAAGTTTTTATTTAGATAATCGTACCGTTAGCAATGCTCTGATGAAGTCTGATTTAAATTATACGCTGAAGTATCCGACTTACAGAGAAGGTCTCAAAGCAATATTTGATAGTTATTCCGCTGGATGAAGATCTGTACTCACATTATCCCTTTCGTCACCTGGAGCTTGATAAGGTAAAATAAGGGCAGCGGAGACGATAAGCAAAGCTGCGCCAGCGAGAATAATAAGAATTGTTTCAAAACCATCTCCATTTTGTAGCACATATGAAGCAAATGGCAGTACGGCGGCACCCAAACAAAGATTCAGCATAAACTTGATCGATAAGACTTTTGCTCTCCATCGGTCTGGAACGTACCGTGATAAAACTGCGTCCGTAATGGGAATTTGTCCGAAGACAACCGCCATTGCGATAAAGGCGGTGCCAAATAGTATCCAATTTTGCTGATAAGCCATGAATAGAATTACGGGTGCCTGACAGGCAGCAATTGTGACCAAAACTGGCTTGATAGGCCTTTGATCAATAATTTTTCCTACAGCTACTTGCGCAAAAGCAGCAGTGGCGTAGACGGCTCCCGCTAAAGCGCCGGTAACTGCAACATCAGTGGATATTCCTAGTAATTTAACTCAAATAAGCGGGGAATTAAAAAGATTAGAGCACCGAAAACGAAACCACCTCCAATTGTCACTAAACCAAGGCTTAACAGTGCTCTTTGCCAACCTGGCGCGAAACCTACTAGAGCTTTTTCACGTGCTGAGGATGGCGGTGGAACTGCCTTTTCCCGACCTAACAAAGAGCCAATAACCAATTCCAATAAGTATGGAGACTACCCCAGGAATGGCGAAGGCGAGCCTCCAGTCATACGCCGCAAGGATGAATCCAGTAATTAGAGGTGCTGCGGCAACTCCGAGATTACCCCAAACCCCATTAACGCCGAGTCTCCATCCAACCTTTCCACCTCCCTGTATTACCATACTGATCCCAACTGGATGATAAATTGCTGCAAAAACTCCAATCATTGCTAAACCAATTCCGAGAAGAATTGGTGTTGAAGCAAAGCTGGACACAATAGATGCGCAACCAATTCCAATGAAAAAAACAACAATTAGATGATTTCGGCCGTATTTATCTGCGGCGTATGCAGCTATTGGAGCGCATGCTCCAAACAAAATTGCTGCAGGGGTTCCATAGATGATCATCTCATCATATCCGAGTCCCCAAGACTTGCCTGCATCAAATGCAGCTTTTGCGAAGATTAACATAAAAAGGTGGTCGACGAAGTGACCTAGATTTAGGAAAAGAAATCTCAGTCGTGCCGCGTTCATAGACATAGACTCCGCCGATAATTTAAATCGACCTATTCTAAATTGAATTCTGAATGTAGGAAACTCAAAGATATGTCCGAAAGCTGGTCAGCTGAAACACTTCTTGCCCAAGCACTTGGGGAGGTAGAGGCAGAATTTGGTGGGTAGTACCACCCATTCATGTTTCTACGACTTACATTCGCTCCCCTGACAACAGCTATCCTGCTGGAATTGTATATGGCCGTGATGATAATCCCACGGTTCGCGTTCCAAAGCGGGTTTTAGCTCGGATTGAAAATGGGGAAGAGGCGTTATTGTTCGCCTCTGGTATGGCTGCAGCTACCGCTGTCTTCGAGTCACTGCCCATTGGAGCTCACATAATTGCGCCACGAATAATGTATTGGGGGTTGCATAAATGGTTATCAGACAGAGCTGCGATTAGACGATTTAGTGTAGACTTCGTAGATCTGCATATTCTGGGAGCTGTCGAGAAAGTTTTAAGGCCTCAAAGGCTTGACGTTAGGCCGATTCATTATCCATGACTTAGCTCATGGAAGATTCCGACTCTAAAGTTCAAATGGAAGGAAAGTTAGCTCCAAACCGAGCTGGCGCGGAAGACATTCTCTCCCCTAAATCTCTTGGAATGATGGAACTTGGAATAAGCATTATACAAGAAGTGGTGAAGACGTTGCCGTCTTCTCCAGGTGTTTACCAAATGTTAAATGAGCAAGGAGAAGCTCTGTATGTTGGCAAAGCCCGTTCATTAAAAAACGTGTGCCAGCCTATACCCGATTTGCACAACTTCCAAACCGACTGCGCAGAATGGTTTCCGAAACCAGGTTAATGCAGATCGTAACAACCCACACAGAAGTTGAGGCTCTATTGCTTGAGATCAATTTGATCAAACAATTAATGCCTCGATATAATGTTCTGCTGCGAGATGATAAAAGCTTTCCGCATATTCTTATCGCAAGGGATCATGAATTCCCGCAACTTGTAAAACATCGAGGAGCTCAGAAAAGGCCTGGAAATTACTTTGGCCCTTTTGCCTCAGCAGGATCGGTTAATCGCACACTAACAGCAATGGAGAAAGCATTTCTCCTGCGCTCTTGCTCTGACTCAATATTTAAATCGCGCACCCGACCATGTTTAATGTTTCAAATAAAACGTTGTTCGGCCCCGTGTGTTGGAAAAATATCAACAGAAGAGTATGCCAGCCTCGTAGAAGAAGCATTCAACTTTTTGACGGGAAATAGTCAGAACATACATGATACAATGGCTGAGCGAATGAATAACGCGGCTGAAAGCTTAGATTTTGAAACTGCAGCTGCATATCGCGACAGAATTCGTGCTCTTGCACATATTAGCAGTCACCAGGACATAAATGTTGAGGGCGTTGGCGATGCAGATGTTTTTGCGATAGCTGAAAAAGGGGGACAAACCTGTATTCAGGTCTTCTTCTATCGTGGTGGACAAAATTTTGGAGGTCGTGCCTTTTTTCCAAGTCAGGTGCGGGACCTGGGCCCAGCTGACGCAATGCTTGCTTTTCTAGGGCAATTTTATAGTGATCGCTCTCCTCCATCTCAGGTGTTTGCATCTATAATGCCCAGTGAGGTGGATTTGCTGGAACAGGCCCTGAGCCTAAAAGCAAAGAGGCGAGTTCTTATAAAGGCACCAAGTCGCGGCAGAAAGCGACGAGTAATTGAGCATGCAAGTTCTAATGCAGAAGACGCACTAGGCAGGCGTCTTTCAGAAAGTGCTACCCACCGCCGGCTTCTTGATGGATTAGCTGAAGCGTTTGAGTTGGATGGAACGCCAGACCGGATCGAGATTTACGATAACTCACATTTAAGCGGGACTAATCCGGTTGGAGGTATGGTCGTAGCAGGGCCGCTTGGTTTTGAAAAAAATCAGTACCGTAAATTTAACATCCGTAGTGCCGCAGGTAATGATGACTTTGACATGATGCGAGAGGTTATGTTCAGGCGGTTTAAACGGGCTCAACGCGCAGAGGAGTCGGGTGAAGAGGTTATTTGGCCAGATCTACTTCTGATTGATGGTGGTAAGGGTCAGCTGTCTGCAGTGAAGAAAACACTCTCTGAAATTGGCATTGATACTATCCCGGTAATTGGAATAGCTAAGGGTCTAGAGCGTGACGCTGGTCGTGAACGTTTTTTTGTGGAGGGTAGAGACTCTTTTCTTTTGCCTCCGAATTCTCCCGTTCTTCATTACCTGCAAAGACTTCGAGATGAGGCCCATCGATATGTGATAGGCGCTCAGCGTAAGCGACGAGCAAAGGCAATATCGGAAAATCCATTAGACGATGTACCTGGTGTAGGAGTCTCACGTAAAAAGGCTTTGTTACTGCGCTTCGGCTCAGCAAAAGCAGTATCAAGAGCTGGTTTTGACGATCTCCAGTCAACGCCAGGAATTTCCGTAGCTCTTGCTCAGCGCATTTATGAGCACTTCAACGGAGGGTAATTCATCTCCGGAGCGGTTTACAGGCTGGCATCAGTACGTTGCACGACCGCCGGAGATATCGAACACACCGCCGGTAGTAAAGCTCATCTCGGCACTTGCTAGCCAACAGGCCATGCTTGCAACTTCTTCCACTGTAACAAAACGATTGCGAGGAATCTTAGAGAGCATGTAATCGATGTGCTCTTGGCTAATTTGGTCAAAAATACGCGTTTTGCGGCAGCAGGAGTAATGCAATTCACTGCTATGTTATGGGCAGCAAGTTCCTTACCCAAAGATTTTGTAAAGGCAATTACGCCGGCTTTAGCTGCGGAATAGGGCGATGCATTTGATTGCCTTCTTTACCGGCTATGGATGCGATGCTTACAATCCGCCCATAATTCCGATCAATCATCTCTTGTACTACTGCCCTCGAGCAATAAAAGACGGCATTTAGGTCAAGTTCAATTACCTTCCTCCACTCAGAGATAGGATAGTCCTTAACTGCTAGAGAGGGGCCCGCGATACCTGCATTATTGATTAAAATATCAACAGGGCCATGCGCATCCCTAGACTTTGCCATAGCGATTTCAATAGCGCTAGGATCAGTTACATCACATTGAACACCTAATGTGCCAACTCGTGTGTTTGCAGCAGTCTCAACTTCGGCTGCATCTATATCCCACATAGAAACCTTTGCGCCCGATGCCAACATTCTGTCAGCAATGGCCAAGCCAAAGCCCTGAGCTCCACCCGTTATAACTGCGTGGCGATCCCGAAGATCAATTTCGTTCATTTCTTTTCCTAAATAGTAAGTCCACCGTCAGCAACAATAACTGTTCCAGTTGTGTAAGCAGCTTCATCTGATGCCAAATACAGTGCAGCTGCCGCAATTTCGGTGGGGGTACCTAATCGTCCAAGGGGCTGACGAGCAATGAAGTCCTTCCTTGCTTGTGTGGGATCATCAAAAGCATTGATCCGGTCATCCAAAGATGGAGATTGGACAGTACCTGGTGCGATGGCATTACAACGAATCCCTTGGGCAATAAAATCCCGAGCAACTTGCTTAGTTAATCCAATAACGGCAGCCTTGCTTGCCCCATATACAAGTCGATTTGGTACGCCGGCTAGGTTAGATGCCACAGAGGCCATATTTATTATTGATCCTCCGCCCGACTGAAGCATTCCTGGTAAAAAAGCTCGGATTGTCCGAAACATGGATTTTACATTGAGATCAAAACCAAAGTCCCAATCTTCTTCGGTTGCAGCGATGATATCCCCGTGATGTACGTAACCTGCTACATTTGCCAAGATGTCCACTGGTCCTGAGAAATTGGCTAATGCAGAAACATTATTTAAATTGGTGACATCGCATTCGAATGTCTCCATACCAGATATATCACGTAGTTTTTTTGTATCAATGTCGCTAGCTATTACTCGGGCTCCCGCACTTTGAAAGGCTTCCGCGATGGCGCGACCAATACCTTGGCCTGCTGCTGTTACAACGGCTGTTTTTCCGGCAAGCTGAAAAGGCATTCACAAGCTCCATTCCTAAGATAGGAAAAATTCATCCAACATTTATCTACATGCCGATTTTACGATACCTAAACGCGTTGATTTCATAAATTAATTTTTTAAGAGCCAAATCTGTTTTGATCGATCTAGTTAGACTTTTGACTGATCGGAAGAATAATAATTTTTTGAATTTGCAAATTATCGAATTGATAATACTCGTTTGAAAAAAAAGCCTCCCCCTTTGTTTGGAGCAAATGAGGGAGGCCTATGGTCCGTAAGAGCTTTTATAAAGCTGATAAAACTTCGTCAGGATGCTCTTCGGGCACTACAGGGTCGAAAACCTTTTCGACGATGCCGTCTGGACTGATCAGAACTGAGATACGTCTTGGCCTTTCCGATGAAGCATCAGCCGCACCATAAGATATCGACATATTCTTTTCAGTATCTGCTAGAAGATCGTATGGAAAATCAAACTTCTCTTTGAATGCCTTTTGATCTTCTGGAGTATCAAAACTAACTCCAAGAATCACGACATTTTTTGATTGAAATTCTTGGATTCGATCACGGAACCCATTTCCTTCAATTGTTCACCCTCGTGTATCTGCTTTAGGGTAAAACCAGATCAGAACTCTTTTCCTGCCAAGCTCTCAAGCGTTATTTGCGCTCGATCCTGGTTAAGAAGACTGAAACTGGGAGCTGTTTTTCCGGCCTCTGCCATTATTAACTCCTTTGTTCATCGATAGAAATATAGATAAACAAATTGGAATTTTAATCAAACGTGTAATGTTGAAAACACACACCTATTGCTGCATGTTTTAAAAACAGGATCTTTTTCGTATCAAGAGATGCAGGCGGGGATCTTGGATTAATAAAAAAGCTTATTTGTAATAAATAAATACGATTTATTAGATATTTATACTATTTTTTTAACAAATTTATTTATTTATCGGAGTGGATTGAAGCTAGGATAACCATGCTTCTGAGGCTTCTAAAATAGCATCGTCTTTTAGAGAACGGTCTACGTGTTTCTGAAAATGTTGCGCAGTTGATGTACCAAGTTGGCTAGCTGACCAAGCACCTTTCATGGAAGATTCTTTTTTCCAGCGCATAAAAAAACCAATTGTTCTTAGCCAAACAGCTTGACGAAATGGCTTTATGCGTTGTGCGTTAGTATCTGCCATTTTCTCTGGAACGCTTTCGAGCCAAGCTTGGGCGAATGTGTCTCTTTCTTGCGAACTGGGAGACATAGCGGCATCGGGATCCCATCCGGCAGCAACTTTAATTACCGTATGAGCTAGATCTAACGCGGGGCAGCCATAAACAGGTTTTTCAAGATCGACAAAGCACGCATCTCCAGACGGGCGAATAATAAAATTACCAGGATGGGTATCGCTAACACATAGTGCTTCTGGCGTAAGCTCTGAGTGATCTTGAACCATACTGAGAACATCCTTTAGCCTAGAAATTATTTCGTCCTTTGCTTTGGGGCCAATTTTTGTTTGAGGCAGGAACAACTTTAACGTTGTCTCAGCCTGCTGGACGATTGAAGCAAGGGGGTTTTGATGCGTTTCAATTGGAGCGCGGGCTTTTGACAGCGGTAAGGGAAGAGAATGGATCGCGGCTAAGCTGCGGGCTAAACAGGGAAGTTCGGAGGGGTTTTAGGAATTCTTCCTGCAATTCGTTCAACGACCAGTGCGCCTCGGGGCAATTCTTGGCTAATTGGAATGATAGTGAGTAGGTCTGGCGTTGCACCGGAAGCTTTAGCGCGGTCGAAACCAGCCTTTTGTAACATTAGCTGTGCTTCAGGGGTTAGGTTCATTTGGCTCAAACGCGGTACTCTAAGTAACCATTTGGATGAACCGAGCTGAAAATGTGAGTGTGAAACGCCGTTTCCCTGAACTAACGAGAGCTCATGAAGATCTAAATCATAATCTTTTAATGCTGTTTCTACAGCTTGTTTAAAATGAAGGGGTGTGTCAGTCATGCCTAAAAAGATTAGTATTTTTATTAAAAATTCAGAAGAGGGTTGTGGGGGATGTCTCTGGCTATAGTGACGCCAGTATTAAATGGTGGTTTTCGATTTAACGAAATGCTTACTTCCGTGAAAATGCTAGCAGATGAAATAATAATTGTGGACGGCGGTTCAAGCGATAATTCCCGCCTAGTAGCAGAACAGGC
This sequence comes from Rhodospirillales bacterium, assembly GCA_038143065.1. Taxonomy (GTDB): domain Bacteria; phylum Pseudomonadota; class Alphaproteobacteria; order Bin95; family Bin95; genus VMCJ01. The sequence goes on from JAYQLI010000035.1 coordinate 359,512, forward strand.
AGGGGCAAAGGTTATTTCAACAACTAAGGGACGAGGTTTACAGTGCGCTACTGGCGCTACTTATGTCACTGCAGATTGGATACTTTTTCTCCATGCTGATACCACCCTCACTGAAGAGGCTCGGCGGGCTGTAATTTCGCACATTCGTGGGGGATCAAAAGGCGATTGTGCTTGGTATTTCAAATTAAGCTTTGATGATGATTTAGCTATATCAAGCCTTATAAGTCGTCTTGCAAACTGGCGGTCCAGATTTTTTGGATTACCATATGGCGATCAAGGTTTGTTGATCCATCGTGATTTTTACAATGAATTGGGGGGATATCGCGTACTACCCTTGATGGAAGATGTAGATTTTGTAAGGCGGATTGGTCGATCTCGTTTGAGGGCAATGAGTGGACATGTGGTAACCTCAGCTACGCGCTACCGTCAGAGAGGATGGATAACCCGCTCGCTCCGTAACTTTTTATGCTTATCACTCTATCTCTTGGGTATTCCTCCCCGATGGATAGTACGGATTTATGACTAAATCAGCTCTTGGCACCGTCATATTATTTGCCCGAGTACCAAGACTGGGGCATGGAAAACAAAGATTGGCAGCGGGTATTGGTGCTGTCAGAACAAATCAAATTTACAAGATTATTCTTCGCAAAACTCTCAGAACGGTATCACTTCAACTTGGTTGGAAGACTTTATTAGTTCTTGAGCCGGCAACGTCTTGCTCTAAACCAGGTTCATTATTTTCGTCGAATGGTGTGAACCGACTGCCGCGCCTACATCAAAGTGGACAAGATCTTGGTCGAAGAATGGCAGCTGCGTTAAGACGGGCGCCACCTGGCCCCCGTGTTTTGATTGGATCCGATATTTTAGGTCTAGACCCAGGATCTTTAAGGCGTGCCCTGATCGCTTGTAGGCGCTCGGATTTTGTGTTTGGGCCGGCTGAGGATGGTGGGTTTTGGCTTGTAGGCTGCAAGCGACCACCGTCACTTAGGTGTTTTGATAATATCCGTTGGTCGCAAGAAACTACTCTAATGGAGACGGTCAGAAAGATGCCAAATGCTTGGCGTATTTCGTATGTCGATAGGCTGAGAGACATAGATAAAGTTCAAGATCTATTGAATTCGAATGTTCGCCCTTGGATCAAGTAAATTTTCGGTTAGCGTTTGGTTTTTGCACATAGTCTCTAAAAGGATGAAAATCCTTTGAATGGCGTATCTATTTGGTTCAGGTCTTGTATAAGGTCTGGGGGTAAATCAGAGGGTAATGCGGAATTTGCACTTGCATAGACAGTGTCGGTCATTGACCCTAAACGTTTTTCAATAACGCTTTTGATTTCATCGTGGCGACCAGATATCGCAAACAGCTCCAATACGTCATCCGAAACAACGTCCTGTAGTTTGTCCCATTCTCCGTCCTTAGTCATTCGGTTCAACTTCAAGCCTAGGTCTTTCAAGTCATGGGCTTCTAACACTGGATAGTAAGCGGGCGTTGAACCATAAAATCCTACTCGATATCGGACCCATTCTCGAATTTCATGAACCTTTTCGTCGTTTGAGCCCGTGGCAATGAAACCACCACCGGTGATCTCAAACGTTTCTCGCGAACGTCCTCCTCTTTCCATGCCTTTTTCAAGCTGAGGTAAAACGGTTTCTGATAAATATTTAGGAGTGCAAAAAGGATGCAGGCGGGCACCGTCAGCTACTTCCCCAGCAACGCGAAGCATAGCAAGTCCAACTGCCGCCAGTGTTACAGGTGGTAGTCTAAGGCCAAGACTTTCTGGATTGAAGTATGGTGGCATTAATGTGAACTGGTAGTGCTGCCCCTCAAATTTAAGATCATCACCAAACCGCCAACAACGCCAAATGGCCTTTAGTGCTAGAATATACTCCTTCATTCGAGGAGCTGGAGGGCTCCAAGGGACTGAAAATCGTCTCTCATTGTGAGCTTTAACCTGGGTACCCAATCCTAATATAAATCGCCCTCGGCTCGCTTCGTTCAAATCCCAACTTAAGTTGGCAGTTGCCATTGGTGAGCGGGAAAATGAAATCGCAATTGCTGTGGCTAACTCGGTAGTTTCCGTCTCTACAGCGGCTATAGCTAGAGGAAGATACGGATCGTGTTTATTTTCCATAGTTGTAATAATGTTATATCCGTCAGCTTCTATAGACTGGACAGCTGTTTTTACCTTTCTGAGGTCATCTTGGGGCACTGTGGTAGCAACGCGCATTTTAACTAATCCTTTTTACCTGGCACTGGTTATATATAAAGTGTCGACACCTAACTCTACGAGGTTAGATCTAAAAGTGGCAGGTTCAGAAAACTGGAAACAAGCACTGCCTCAGGATTGGCTTAGTCCTGATGGAGAGAAAGTCGCTTGCACTGAGAAGTTGAAGGTTTTAGAGGAAAATATTGCAGAGCTGGCTGAGCTAGCTCAGGAAGCATTAGAAGACGCAGTTATTATGGGTGTCGATGAGCGCGAGATTAGAGATACCCTATCGCGCCTCATAACTGGACTGATAAATCCATACAAGAAATAAAAGTAGGCGCTATATCCTACTAAGCTGCGAGAGCCTGGTGCTTCTTTGCCAAAATTTTTCGAATGCTGCTCGCATTCTCTGCGGCTCTCAACTGATCCCTTATGTCATTGTTTCTTAATATCCTTGAGGCCATGGATAATGCTTTGAGGCAAGCGGACCCCGCATCTTCTGGAGCTAGAAGCATCAATATTAAGTCTACTGGTTCTCCATCAGGGCTTTCATATTCTACTGGGGATTTAAGGCGACCAAAAGCTACAGCCAATTTATTTAGTCCCGCAACTCTTCCGTGAGGCATAGCGACCCCGCCACCAACACCTGTTGCCCCAAGCTGCTCTCGAGCAAGAAGTAGATCCATAACTACCTGGGGATCTAAGCCGTTATCAGCTGAAAGCTTCTCGGATAATGCTTGTAGCGCCCTGCGTTTGCCATTTGCTTCAATGGCAGGAACAATAGTCGCGTGTAAAAAAAGTTCGTCCATTAACTGAGAACGTCCTTCGTTTCTGCGTGTGTTTGTTGATTTGAAGCTGTAGTCATCATAGGAAACCTGATCGAAATTTTTTGACGAGACTAAGTTATCCCATACGAGTTTCTGATCTTACCTTCACAAAAATTTCCCATACAAAGATCTAGAATCGGTTTATTGTCCTGACGTGGTGAAGAGTCAAGATATCAAGCCCAATCTAATGTTTATAAGATAAAGACGTTGATTGTCGTTTTCTTTGCGCAGACGGTGGGATGAACATTAATTCACGATATTTAGCTACGGTGCGACGGGCGATTGATATCCCTTCAGCGCTTAACAAGCTAGCAATACTTTCATCTGAAAGCGCATTAGTGCTGTTTTCAGTTTCAATCAGCTTTTTGATCCTATGTCGAACTGATTCAGCAGATGAAGCTGTGCCATCTTGATTTTGAAGGGCGACGGAAAAAAACGATTTGAACTCCATTATACCCATCGGAGTATCAATATACTTGCCATTAACAGTTCGACTGATCGTGCTCTGATGAACTTCTAACTCTTGAGCGATGTCTTTCAGAGTCATGGGCTTGAGAGCAATTACTCCCTCTCGAAAGAAGTTTTCCTGTTTTCGAACAATTTCTTCTGCGACTCTTATTATTGTAGAAGCGCGTTTTTCTAGTGCCCTTATTAGCCATTTTGCTGATAGTAGATTATCGGTAATAAATTGACGCTCAGTTCTGTCTCGAAGAGCTTTTCGCGCGCCTGCTGAGTAATCAGCGTTTAAAAGAATGCTTGGAAACGCCTCTGGATTTAACTCAACGTGCCAGGAAAGGTCTTGTTCTGAGCTCTGCCGCATCAAAACATCTGGGATGAGAACTTGAATACTGGATTGCTCAAATGATGACCCAGGATTGGGTTCAAGATGACGGAGTTCCTCAATCATCTCTGATAATTCTTCGGAGCTCACCTCACACAGCTTTTGAAGTTCTTGATACTTTCGTTTTGACAGAAGATGAAGATTATCTAGCATAATCTTCATTGGTGGATCTAAACGATTTATTTCCTTCAACTGCAGAGCAAAACATTCACCAAGATTGCGAGCTCCAACACCTGTTGGTTCTAAAGTTTGTATGCGTTCCAACACATTGAGAATAGATATTTGATGTTGGCCCAACTCAGAAGCGACTTCATGTATATCTGTCCGCAAATATCCATCATTATCAATAGCATCTATTAGCCTGGCAGCAATCATCGCTTCATCAGCGGTATGACGCTCTAGATTAAATTGCATAAGCAAATGGTCTTGAAGCGAACTGCCTTGAACGAGTCTATTGGTAATAGAGCTAATTTCATTATTTTCGTTGGTGTTTTTAAATTGAGTATCTCGTGAATTAGTTTCAAAGCTTCTGGGTTCCCATGAGGACTTATTCGAAGCAGTCGATATAATCTTTTGTTCGGAGAATTCCCCTTTTTCTGGAGCGGAATTTAACTCGTTTTTAGGAATATTAGAGTTTTCAGAGTCTTGAGTGTCTGCAATTTCGGTGGTGACAACCTCATCTAAAAATGGATTTTTTTCTATTTCATCTTTTACAAACTCATTTAGTTGATGATTGGTCATCTCAAGCAACTGAATGGATTGCTGTAACTTAGGAGTCATGACAAGGCTTTGAGCCTGTCTAAGATGGTGTGTTTGTTTCAGTGCCATGGATTAATCGACTTCGATTAAAAAATCTTAGAAATTTTTCATTTAAGATTTAAAAGAGTCTCCCAAATACACACGTTTAACGTCAGGGTTATCAATTACTTGTTGGGGCGTGCCCTGCATTATAATTGACCCGTTATGCAAGATATAAGCACGGTCAACAACATCAAGCGTATCTCTGACATTATGGTCTGTGATTAGTACGCCAACCCCCATTTCAGTCAACTGCTTTACCAAGGATCGAATTTCAGAAACAGCTACTGGGTCAATTCCCGCGAGAGGTTCATCAAGAAGTAGAAAATTTGGTCGAGCGGCAAGGGCTCTTGCAATTTCCATTCGTCTCCGCTCTCCGCCTGATAAGGCTTGAGCTGGTGTCTTACAGATATGCTCAAGCCCAAAATCCGACAGAAGATTATCTACTAATTCGCGCCGCTTTTTGCGCACAGGTTCTACAAGTTCGATTGCGGCCAATAGATTTTCTTCAACGGACATACCGCGAAAAGCTGAAGGTTCTTGCGGAAGATATCCCACACCAAGTCGGGCTCGCCGGTAGAGTGGAAGTTTTGTGATATCAACGCCATCCAATAAAACTTGTCCGCTGTTAGGACTAGAAAGGCCACATAATATATAAAAACATGTGGTCTTCCCTGCTCCATTCGGCCCTAGCAAGCCAACGGCTTCACCTCGTTTAATTTCAAGGCTTACATCACGTAAGACGGGCTTTTGACGCCAATATTTACTAAGGGCATTAGCCCTTAGACCATTGTTTAATGCCTCAGTGTGCCTACCGTTAGTAATAAGTTTTTCGTTCGTGGGATCGATTGGCATTAAGGCTTACCTTGAGGTGAAATTAAGCCCCGAACCCGGCCAGTAGAAGAGGGTTTTTGGTATTTGATCCTGAAATTCGACTGATTCCAGACTTAAAATCAAAACTGGCCATTCCCCCTAAAAGTACATTATCACCGCGTGTAATTCTTATATTGCCCAAAACTTCAGCTAATTGTTTTTTTAAGTCGTATATAACTTCGTCAGCCTTAATAACCTCGTTGGCCGTGCTTATTTCGATGCCCCCGCGCGCGAATGCCCGTTGGTCATTTAAGTGATATTCAATCTCTTTATTGGCGACGAGTTTAATATTCTTATTCCAATACGAGGTGTTTTTTCCAGAAAGTATTATCGAATTATTATCTGTATTAATTTTTGCCAAATTGCTTGTTGCTCTGTCATCCTTATTTTTTATTTCAATATTTCCTTCAGCGATAATTTGATAAATTTCAATTTTTTTGTCTTTACCATCTCTGTAATTCGCTGAGATCTTATTCGCTTTTAAAATTAAGTCTCCTCTACTAACGACCGCTTTCCCGGCCGCCACAAATGTGCGTTTTCTTTGGTCCCATTCCACACTATCTGCCGCGTCTAGAGAGATTGAATTATCCCCTGAAGGAAGAAATGTCTCTGCATTTGAGAGGTGCGGAACGCCGGTTAGGGCGAATAACAGTAGTACTGCTCCATATACCTTCAATTTCCATTTCCTCTCATTGAGACGGGCCATTAAGGAGGACTTTTTGTGTGGCAGTATCTATTGAGAACCCTCTAGAATTTATTGTGACCGAAGGGTCTTCGATCTGGGCTAGGCCGAAACCCCGAGCGATTATGCCTTGAGAGCTATTCCAAATTTCAGCAGCCTGCGTTTTGATTTTTCTACCATCGGAGTGCTCAGCTATTACCTCACCCTCAAGCCAAAGACGATTTTCTGATTGTACAAGTTTTCCAGTATGAGCTGTTATTCTAACCAGAGCATTTTTATCTAAGTCATAAAATGCATCTAAGTCTTTCATTACTAACTCGTTATTGCCTTTGTTAGCAATTGTGCCTTGTTCGGCTGCAAACGTGAAAGAGTTTCCCAAACTTAGACGACCATGCACTTTGGGTTCTTTAATTTCAATTAAGGCTGGGATCATTCCTTCAGAAACAGAAACAGGATCGGGTATACGGCCGGATCCTGTATTGAGGGTAACCAGCATAAGTAAGATTAAAGTTATTAGAAGGGTCCAGCGCAACTTTCGTGTGATAGAGGACCAATAAATTACTTTGGCAGAATTCACTCGAAGCTCGGGTGAATGACGCGTGTAACAGTTGTTAAATCCTTCAGACATGCCCTTTTTATATCAAGAATGAGCGAAGATATCGACATTCTCCCAACCAGAAAGGTCTAAAGCAGCCCTAGTTGGAAGGTATTTAAAGCTAGCTTCTGCGAGGTCCATTCTTCCTTCGCGTAGAAGCATTTCCTGAAGTTTTGATTTGAGTTTATGTAGATGTAGAACATCACTAGCTGCGTAGCCAATCTGTGCATCGCTTAATTTTAAAGAACCCCAATCTGAAGATTGTTGTTCCTTAGAGATTGAGACCCCAAGGAGTTCACCGCAAATATCTCTTAAGCCATGACGATCAGTGTAAGTACGCACGAGTTTTGATGCTATTTTTGTGCAGAAGACGGGGCTTGACTCTATCTCGAGGTCACGAAGCAAAACCATGATGTCAAATCTTCCAAAATGGAAGATTTTTTCAACTTTTTTATCACCTAGTAATTTGCGAAGTCGAGGAGCCGAGTAATCAGGCTGAAGACCATTTTTTTCTCGTGGAAACTGTACCAAATGAGCATCACCATCCCCGGCGGAAAGCTGCACAAGGCATAGTCGGTCACGTTTTGGGTGAAGGCCGGTTGTTTCGGTATCGACAGCAATGGCATTACCAAATGCAAGTCCGTCTGGAAGATCGCCTATATGGAGAAAAATTTGCCAAGGTTCGCTCCGTCGGTGACGCATTGGTGCCCAGGAGAAGACTCGAACTTCCACGACCTTTCGGCCACAGGTACCTGAAACCTGCGCGTCTACCAATTCCGCCACCTGGGCTAGGGCAGTCAAAAACAATCTGACTGATCGGAGCGGCGTCAATAACGCTTAAAATGGCGGATTGTCAACGTATTCGCATGAGCAAAAATGCGAGAAGGCCTAACGAAGGATATAATGCAACCAATATCGGCATTAACTGACCAGGAGGGTAGGGGACGATGAGAATTATCAATCCGGCCGTAGCTCCTGCTGACATTTGTAAAAAACCAATAAGAGCAGAGGCGGAACCAGCCATATCTCGAAATGGTAATATAGCTCCTGCAATGCTATTGGGTCTTAAAATACCCATCCCAAACATCACGACCGTCATTGGCACTATGATTGCTGTCCAATGATTGGCATCAATTAACCACGAGATAGCCATAGCCCAACCACCTGAGGTTGAGGCTATGATTCCAATCAAAATTGACTTTTGCAAACCAAGTCGAGGGGAAAGCCTGGTTGATAGAGTAGCGCCAGCAACTAAGCCGATCATGACACCTCCAAACATGAAACCAAATTCTCGTGTAGAGACACCCAAATCTTCTTGGAGGGCAAATGTTGCCGAGGCTAAAAAAGTGAATAGCGCTCCGCCTGCAAAGAGAGAAGGTAATGCATACGCTAAAAATTGGCGATGTAGACATATTCTTTGGTATCGTTTCGCCAAATTACTAAAATTTAATGACTGTGCTGTATTAGTTGTGGGTCTAGTCTCTGAGAGAAGTAGTGCAACAAGGATAACATGATCCCACCGCTTGCTGCTAATGTCCAAAAGATACCCCGCCAATCTGAAAATTCTAAAAGTATAGATCCAATAGAGGGAGCTAAAATTGGGGCAAAGCCCATTCCAGCGGTAACAATTGACATAGCCTTTTGTATGCCTGGCCCATCATGAATATCTGCCACGATAGCTCGTGCTGCTACCGGTGCTGTACAGGCAGCTACTCCTTGCAAAAGACGGGCTGCAAGGAGTGATTCTAGGTTGGGCGCAATGGCACACAGAACTGAAAAAATTAAATATAAAAGTAGACCTACTAATAGGATTAAGCGTCGACCATAGCGATCTGATATTGGTCCAACAACAAGTTGTGCGATTGAAAACCCAAGCAGGAAAATACCAACCATTAATTGGGCTTGTGAGGAATTTGAATTGAGAGCAATAGCTAAGGCGGGAAGTGCAGGCAAAGCCATATCAATCGAAAGTGGCGTCACTCCAGTTAACAACGTGAGGATGACAATTACGGTTAAAGACGTTCCTTTGACAGCAAAAGGAGCATTTTGAGAAAACGTCTTCAGTTTGATTGTCCAGTTTTATCATCAGCATCAACATTTAGAGCATCTGCTCGTGCTACAGCTGCGGCTAATTTCTCTTCTTGAGATTTTAAATTTTTTTTCGCATCCTGAACGTAGGCAGTCCATCGAATTCCAGTCATGAAAATATGATGAACACACCGTCCCCAAAAACGCAGTGGACGATCAACGTCTAGAAGAAGTACCACGCGGCGTTCATCAGTATCATTGTGGACTTCATGGTCAAAGGTATCGTCAAAAACAAGGCATTTATCGACTTCCCATGAGACTTGTTGATCATGGATTCTGATCCAGCAATTCTCAGTATCTTTTGGAACTATAAGAGCTAGATGGCCTCGAATTACGCCCTTAGTGACTCCTTTGTGCGGAGGGATTCGGTAATTAGGTGCAAGAATTGAGAAGAAAGCAGTTCTAAGATGTGGAATTTGCTCTAGAGCACGAGTGGTTTCCGGGCATCTTAAACAGTTAGCTTCCGATTTATATCCAAAACCAAATAGCACAAATGTTTGCCAGTTTTCACCCTTGGAAATTTTAGCTTGATCAGGGGAGACTTCATGGAAGTAAGGAATGTTAGCAGGTGTTTCGAGTACACCGAGTAATTCTTGTCGGATAATATCAACTTTAGCTTCCAGAGATTTTGCCCAATCAAAGTTTTCAGTTTGAAAAACAGGCATGTCGCCAACCCTAGACTGCTTTCCAAGGAAGCTACCAAGCTGGCGAATAAGATTTTTGCCTGTTTTTTTGATAAAGCTACGCCGCTTTCGACGGATTGTTTCGATTAAGTTATGCTCTGTTGTCATATTGGCATTGGCCATACCAAAAAACCTGCTGATTAGAAACGATGCGGGGAGAACATGGCGAAGGCTGCTTTTTAACGCAAGTCGCCTTATGTATTTATTTTGTAATGCCAAAGTGGTGAAAGCGTGATTGAAAATTTTGAAGTCTTAGCCCACGCAGACTGGTCAGTACGCAAATCGGGCCGATGGCTTGTGACAGCCGAACCTTTTAAGGGAAAGTGGCGTATCAATGAGCCCGTTATGGTGAATGTGAAGGGGCTGTTGGGTGAGGACATAGGGAGCCGTGGAATGCTTGGGGTCGATGTACCTATCGGCGTTCCAATACACTGGGCTAAGTCAGTCAAAATAGACTGTTTTCTTAGAGCTTTAAAAAATTTTGGCGAGGGCCGCTGGGTAGATACACTCCATCCCGCTGTCACAGCAGATCAGATAAGCTTATTTCGTCCTTTTTATCCGCAAAAACCTGGTGGTGCTAAGCAAGTGCATATTTTAAAAGCTTTAGACGCGTGCCATATAAACTTGCTTCGCAGACATTGTGATTTCGATCAAGAAGGTAGACCCGCTGCTTCTCCGCTTTTCTGGACTCTCGGCGCCGCTCAAGTTGGAAAGGCAGCCATAGATTTTTGGCTCAGTGTGCTTAGGCCAGCAGTCCTAGCCGAGCAAGTCCATGTGTGGCCATTTCATGGAACGCTTGAGGAACTTGCAAATAAGGCCAAACCTATCGTTGCTGAAACTTATCCAGGCGAAGCATATTCTTGGTTTAACCTAGAGATTACTAACAACAATAGGAGTAAAAGACGGATTGATGATCGATTGCTCGATTCACAACGCCTTCTGGAAGTTGTTTCAAAACTTGATTTTGATTTGGATCCAAACGCTGAAGAGCAGGTGATCAATGGCTTCAAAAATGGTGGTGAAGATGCTTTTGACGCATTCATTGGATTGCTTGCCGTTGTATCTGTTGTAAAAGGTCAACGACCGGAGCCGGTAATCCGGGATGATGCTGTTATGCAAACTGAGGGCTGGATCTTAGGTAGGAAGCCGGGACCGCTTACTTTCGGCATGATGAGTGAAAAACGCAACTCTGTGTAACTAAACTAGGAGAGCTGTAAGTGTGGGCTCGAGTAAAGCTTAAAATTGGTTGGTTGGATTTAGCTTATACCTTGTATTCCGCAATTCGAGGTGGAAAAAGGGAGCGGCTCAGTCAAGAATTAGAGAAGTATTGGTCCTCACAAGGAGAGGCCCTGGTTTGCTTCTCTGTGCGTGGTGGGTTTGACCTTCTTCTCCAAGCTATGCTTGCCGAAGGCCGTCTAGAAGAAGGCGATGAGGTAATGTTCTCAGCGTTAAATGTTAAGCAGATGGTTCGTGCGGTTGAGCGTTTAAACCTCGTGCCAGTTCCTGTTGACCTAGATTTAGACGATATGTCACCGTCGATAGCTGCTGCCGAAAGGGCCGTGAATTCAAGAACAAAGTTATTTGTTGTGGCTCATCTTTTTGGTGCAAGAGTTGATCTTAGACCCTCTTACGAATTTTCGCAGAAACATAACATCCTTCTTATTGAGGATTGTGCTCAAGCCTATGACGGTAGCATTAATAGGGGTCGGAATTTGCTGATATTGCGATGTTTAGTTTCGGTCCAATCAAAACAAAAACATGCCTCGGTGGGGCTGTTTTAAGCATTAAAGACGTCACTTTACGGCAAAGAATGCGCGAAATATTAGCAACTTACAATGTTCAATCAAACTTTGATCATGCAAAACGAGCAGTCGTTTTTGCTGCTCTAAAAATAATAACTACACGTCCCATGTTTTGGCTTTTGGATCGTGCTTTTCGTCTGAAAGGCCGAAGCTTTGATGAAGGCCTTTCGAATGCTGTTCGTGATGTGGCTAAACAAAAAACGCCCAAACAATTGCGTCGCCAATGTTCTGCGGCGCTGCTTCGTCTAATGCTTAGGCGTCTTAAGCAAGATGTTTCTCAGGAGTTGGAAGATAGAACCCGTCTGGGTCGCAAACTAAAATCGTTAATTGGCCCCCATGGTTTTTTACCTGCTGCAAAGTCAACTTATCATGATTATTGGGTTTTCCCCGCAATAGTAGAGAACCCTCAAGCAACAATTTCGGCACTTCGCAAGGCGGGATTTGATGCTTGTGATCTCCCACGTTCAGAAGCAATTAAGCCCCCGCGAGGTAGGGAAGACCTTAAAGCAGTAGTTGCAGAAGCGGCTCTTGCTAAGCTTATCGTTCTACCTTGCTACTCTGGTATGCCAAATAAGGTATTAGAGAATGAAGCAGGGTTTTCAATAAAGTTGCCGCAGATCCTTCAATCCCAAATCCAGTTTTCAAACAGGCTTGAACATAAAATAAAAAAGCCGGCTACAAACGTTGTAGCCGGCTGAAACAAAATTATTTTGTGAGTGTTTGTCTACGCAGCTGCTTCTGAAGTGTCCGCTTCTGCTGGACTAGCTTCCACACCTAAAGCTTCTTTAATGGCCGTAATGAAATCTTCGGTCGCTTGTGTTTGCATGAGAGTAATTAACTGGCCATCAATATGTAACGGTACATCTACTATAGAGGCGCCAGCTTCTTGAAGCTTTTCTGCTGCTGATTGGGGGCACATAGTGAGCGCCCTTTGGCAACTTCAGCATCCACAAGGAGCGTGGACGCGTCATCCGTGAGAGCAACTGGTTTACCTGCCTCTAGCATCCCTTTAAGGACCCGCTTTGAGTGCGCATTACGTATCAATGTCTGCGTCGACCGCTCACCACCTGGAGTTAGAAGTAGATCAAATTGGCTTGGGAGTACGTCATTTATTTTTTCATCAACGAAGAAGTTATGCCCCCATCCTTCGTCGTGCCATCCGTTAGCAACGCCTATTTCGGGTGAAACGATTGAGGTTTGAGCACCGGCGGCGATCAACGCCTTTTGACGGTAGTCATGTGCTGTTCAATGAAACCAGAAGCTACCATGATTGCAATTTTCTTGCCGGCGAGGGGTTTATTGCCCTGCATATATTGTCTCCTTCTTGATATTGCCGCGCAAAAAGTGCGCGGATAGAAATTGCTTTCAGGGAACCCTGTTACCTCTTTTTGGAGCACGTGACCCTGTGTTGGAGGTAACCAACTAACTCTGAAAGTGTTCAGATTGGCTAATTAAAAAACCAAAGTTAAAACCTAATATGACGCCGTCTACGATCTCTCCTACCGCTTAGGTAAGGACGAAAAATGACGTCTACGGACCTACTTAGAGCCTCGTCAGCTTCTGGACAAGAATATTCGCCTGCGTCTTGCCGACGCTATTAACGAGATTAGGATCCTTTAAGAGCGGCGATGCGTAATCTTAATGCGTTCAGCTTAATAAAGCCTTCAGCGTCTTTCTGATCGTAAACAGTATCTGCCTCAAATGTTGCGTAGTCCGCATCATAAAGGCTGTTAGGAGATTTACGTCCTACAACAGAAGCCAAACCTTTGAACAATTTTAACCTTACAACTCCGTTGACCAACTTTTGGCTTTCATCAATCGCAGCCTGTAACATTTTACGTTCTGGTGAGAACCAAAAACCGTTGTAAACAAGCTCTGCATATCTGGGCATTAGTTCATCTTTTTGGTGCATTGCACCACGGTCCAAGCATAATGTCTCAAGCCCACGGCGAGCAACAAAGAGCACAGTGCCGCCAGGGGTTTCGTACACACCTCTAGACTTCATACCAACAAATCGGTTTTCTACTATATCCAGTCTACCAATTCCGTGTTTTCCACCCAATTCGTTTAATCGGGTAAGCAAGTCACTGGGAGACAATCGAATGCCATCGACTGCCACAGGGTCCCCAGACTTAAATTCAATTTCTACATATTGGGGAGTATTTGGTGCTTTTTCTGGGGCAACTGAGCGAGTGTACATATCCTCATCTGCCTCAACCCATGGATCCTCTAGAGCCTTACCTTCGTAAGAAATATGAAGAAGGTTAGCATCAGTAGAGTAGGGAGCCTCACCGCGCTTGTCTTTTGCAATTGGGATCTGCCGGGCTTCTGCATATTCCAGAAGCTTGGTTCGGGAATTAAGGTCCCATTCTCTCCATGGAGCTATCACTTTTATGTCAGGCTTAAGGGCATAATAGCCAAGTTCAAAACGAATTTGATCGTTCCCTTTCCTGTGGCTCCGTGAGCAACAGCATCGGCACCGGTCTCTATAGCTATTTCGATTTGTCTCTTTGCAATGAGGGGTCGGGCGATAGACGTACCTAGTAAATAAGTTCCTTCATAAAGAGCGTTGGCTCTGAACATCGGAAAAACAAAGTCTCTAACGAATTCTTCTCTGAGATCATCAATAAAGATCTCATTAACGCCCATACTTTGGGCTTTTGCTCTTGCTGGCTCGAGTTCTTCACCTTGCCCAAGATCTGCAGTAAACGTGACAACTTCAGCTTTGTATGTTTCACGCAACCAATGCAAGATTACAGAGGTGTCTAGACCTCCCGAATAGGCAAGGACTATCTTGCGGACTGGTTCAGACATTTGAAAAAAACCTCTGATCATTTTTTCTGATTTATCAAATGTCGAAATACACCTAAACGGCGCTAGGCCATAGCAGTCGACGAGAGACGCATTGTCTCAAGGTGGATTTATATCTCGAGAGTTCTTATTGCGATTGAGAATGATTTGCAATAACTTAATTCTTATGAATTTCCTCACCCGCAAAAATCTTGATGTAAAAGTCGCTGATGCATTCAGTGGAGGCATTGCATCCAAGCTTGCGAAAAGGTCGGATGTTTGCGGGATTGATGCTGGGGAAAGCAAATTTAGTGTATTAGAGGTTGCGTCTATCACGCATGGCTTCAGTGATGGCACAAAGGTGCTCCAGGACTTCTCTATCAAAATGGGTGCTGGGGAAATTATTTCTCTCTTAGGTCCATCTGGTTGCGGGAAAACAACGACATTACGTTTAATTGCAGGGTTGGAACCTCTTCAAGAGGGTACGATCAAGATTGGCGGCTTAACAGCCAGTAGTGAAGACAGCCATACTCCGCCAGAAAATCGAAACGTCGGAATGATGTTTCAGGACTATGCTTTGTTTCCCCATTTGTCTGTGTTCGATAACGTCATGTTCGGCCTTGGAAATCTTCCAAAGGATGAGAGGCGAGATCGTGCTACTAAGGCTTTAGCTGACGTAGGTTTATCTGAACATCGAGACCGTAAGCCCGCAACCCTAAGCGGTGGGCAACAACAGCGGGTGGCTCTTGCTAGAGCCATAGCGCCCAATCCACAGCTTCTGCTGCTTGATGAGCCATTTTCTGATCTAGATACTGTACTCCGTCGTAATGTGCGGACCGATACAATAAGAGTTTTGAAGTCTGCAGGAGTAGGGGCCCTTATGGTCACTCATGACCCTGAAGAAGCCTTGTATATGTCGGACAGAATTGCGGTTATGAAAGATGGCCGGATCGAACAAATTGGTCCACCAATGGACTTGTATAATAATCCAAGTTCTCTTTACGTCGCGCGTCTGTTTACGGAAATCAATGAGTTCACAGGAATTGTGAAGAATGGAATGGTTGAGACTCCCCTAGGTTTAGCTCCTGCGTCAGAACTGAAGGATGGTGAGTTGGCTACAGTAATGATAAGGCCAGAGCATGTATTGATAGGGATGAAGCTAAAGCTATTCCAGGCGCAGTAGATTCTAGTCTGGGCCTCTTAAAGTATCTTGGTCGCGATGCCGTGATGCAGGCAAAATTAAATAATGGTGACGAAGTTCTAATACGAACAGATGTTAGAAATTTACCCATAGACACGTCATCAGTGCCCGTTGCGCTGGATGTTAAGAATTCGATTAGCTTTAAAAAGTAGTGGAATCACTACCTGCGACGCCTCAGCGCGTTCTGCGAAAATCTCTCGTCATATTGCATCGCTTATACTACTTTACTCGCAGACCATACAGTTTTCTCTCAACGGTTCCCGTTCAGCCTTGTGCGAGGTTAAGGAGAAGTCCCATGGGTATTAGCGTTTGGCAAATTCTACTAATAGTCCTTGTTGGTATTCTGTTGTTTGGGGCTGGGAGATTGCCTCGCTTAATGGGAGACATGGCTAAAGGGATAAAAAGCTTTCGTGAGGGCATGAAAGAAGAAATTTCTGATGACTCGTCACAGATATCAAAGCTAGACAACCTAAAAGATACTGTTAGTCAGAATTTAGACAGTAAAAAAGACGTTACTGATAAGTAATAGTGCCAATGGAGCTGATTTTCTTGGTTGAACCTAGACATGTTTGACTTGGGATGGAGCGAGTTCCTGTTGGTTGGATTAGTCGCCCTTGTAGTTATTGGGCCACGTGAGCTACCGGCAGCCTTGAGGACACTAGGAAATATGGTAGCTCGTGTGCGGTTTTTGGTGGAGGAATTTCGCTCTGGTATCAATGACTTTGTCCAGCAATCAGAGGATGGGATGCCGTCAATAGATCCGAATAGTTTTACTCCGTTACCAGACGATAATTTAGAACAAAACAAGCTGTCTTCTAAAGATTTGAATAAGAGTGATGCAACGTCCGAGAGCATGGAAGGCTTGGTTAACCCTGAAAAGGTTTCCAACTCTGCTCCAAAGAAAAATGATAATGCGTCATCCAGTTCAGTTAGTACCGCTGGAAAGGTGCTGTCAGAATGACTGGAGCTGAGGCTGATCTAAAGTCGTCCATTTTAGAGCACTTAATAGAGTTACGCCGTCGGCTTCTCTGGTCAGTAGTAGCTTTACTTGTTTCGTTTGCTTTGTGTTGGAATTTTGCAGGTCAAATTTTTGAATTTCTAGCGCGACCGTTAATCGAAGCGTTTGGCGATAAAGCAGACGCTAAGTTAATCTACACTAGCTTAACGGAAAAATTTTTCGTTGACGTAAAAGTTGATTCTATGCAGCTTTATTCATCACGTTTCCAATAATTGGAAATCATTTATGGAAATTCATAGCGCCCGGATTGTATAAAAATGAACAGGGTGCGTTATTGCCCTATCTTGTAATCTCGCCAGTTCTTTTTTTTCTTGGCGCCATGGTCGTATATTTTGGCATTATGCCGCTGGCATGGAAATTTTTCCTGAGTTATCAATCTATTGGTCAGCAAGGTGCCAACGAAAATTTTGTTGAAATCGTAGCGCTTCCAAAGGTTTCAGAATACCTGAGTTTGGTAATTAAATTAATTTTTGCCTTTGGGCTTTTTTTCAATTGCCAGTGGTTCTTTCACTGCTATCAAGGGCTGGTATTGTAACAGCGGATTGGTTAGCCAAAAGAAGAAGATATGCCATTGTATCATTATTTTTATTGGCAGCTATTCTTACGCCTCCCGACATAGTCAGTCAGATAGGTCTCGCCGTCCCAGGTATATTGTTATACGAGATTTCTATCTTGTGTGCGCGCAGGATTGAGCGCAGTCGGGATCAATCCCAGTCTTCTTAGGATACTCCTCCCGGAATACTCCCTAGACGACAGAGGTTATGGACGTTAGACAACACGAAATAACAGTTATTTTAAGGTTTAGAATTTCATGTTGGACGTGCGCTGGGCAAGGGATAATCCCGAAGCATTAGATAAAGCGTTAGCAATGCGTGGTGCTGCCCCAATTTCTTCAAGAGTCCTTGAATTAGATGCGTCACGTCGTCTTGCGCAAACAGAATTTCAAGAAGCCCAGAGTCAAAGACGGGAAGCTTCAAAACTCATTGGTCAGGCAAAAGCGCGAGGAGATGATGCAACAGAAGCTCTTGCTCTGGTTGCTAGTCTTAAAGAGACCGCTGATGGTGCTGAGGCAGAAGAAAAACGTATTGCAAAAGAACTAGATGATTTGCTTGCCGGACTTCCAAATTTACCGATGGACGATGTTCCTTTTGGTGTAGACGAAAGTCAGAATATTGAAATTCGTAAAGTAGGAGTTCCTCGAGAGTTTGATTTTAAACCGAGAGATCATGTGGCGTTAGGAAGTCCGTTGGGTATGGACTTTGAAGTGGGCACAAAACTTTCAGGTGCTCGCTTTGTCGCGATGCGAGGGGCAATGGCTCGCCTAGAAAGGGCTCTTGCTCATTTTATGTTAGACCTTCATGTAGCAGAGCATGGGTTCACGGAAGTCAGACCTCCATTATTGGTCCGTGACGAAGCAATGTTCGGCACTGGCCAATTACCCAAATTTGCTGAAGATCTGTTTCGAACCACCGATGGGCGGTGGTTAATTCCAACTGCTGAGGTGCCACTTACCAACATGATCGCCGGAGAAATTCTTGACCCTGCACAATTACCGATACGTATGACGGCACATACGCCTTGTTTTCGTTCTGAAGCTGGTGCAGCTGGGAGAGATACTCGCGGAATGATCCGAATGCACCAATTTGATAAGGTGGAACTTGTCAGCATAGTAGAGCCCGGTGAAGGGGTATCAGAACTCGAACGGATGACAGCAGCAGCGGAAGCAGTTCTTAAACATCTGGATCTTCCATATCGTACAGTCCTTCTATGCACTGGTGACATGGGATTTGGTGCGCGTAAGACCTACGACCTTGAGGTTTGGTTACCATCGCAAGAAACATATAGAGAAATTTCTAGCTGCTCATTTTGTGGAGATTTTCAGGCGCGTAGGATGAATTCGCGAGTTCGGCGGATGGGAGAAAAAGGTACGTTATTTGTGGAGACCTTGAACGGTTCAGGTGTTGCTGTTGGGCGTGCGCTGGTAGCAATCTTAGAAAACGGGCAGCAAGCAGATGGTTCGGTTATTCTCCCAAAAGTTCTGCATCCATATATGAATGGCCTTGAGCTTTTAACTCCAGGTGAGGACTGAAAGTGTCTAAGCCAGTTTCATGGCAAATCAATCTGCAGGGTTCTAAAGTCCTGCTACTTAATGATGATGGGATTAATGCCCCGGGTTTAAAGATTCTTAAGGATCTGCTGCAGCCGCATGTTGGAGAACTCTGGGTAGTTGCTCCTGAAAAGGAAGAGAGTGGCACTAGTCACGCAATTTCCCTACATCGCCCCTTGCGGATTAGGAAAATTGAAGAGCGCCGTTTTGCGGTAGATGGATTGCCTGCGGATGCAGCAATTTTGGCCTTAGGGCATATAATGAGAGACAGTCCTCCTGATTTAGTTATTTCTGGTATTAACCGTGGGGCTAATCTTGGGGATGATGTTGGCTACTCAGGGACAGTCGGCGCAGCTATGGAAGCGGCTCTCTCTGGCCTGCCAGCTTTATCATTGAGCCTCTGTCGTACCCCACCTGCAAAGACACGATGGGATACAGTTGAAAAACATTTGGTGTCGACATTAACTTGGGTTTTATCAGAGGCGTGGCCCCTAGGAGCTGTGCTTAATATAAATTTTCCAGATAGGGTTCCAACGGAAATCAAAGGTAAGCGTTATACCCGATTAGGCCGTCGTAAACCTGGTGGCGAAATTGTCGAGCGTACAGACCCAGCTGGAAGGCCCTATTATTGGATAGGGTCTAAAAGGGTATTAGGTGAGGTTTTTAATGATACGGATATCGCGGCGACTGATCAGGGCTATATTTCCGTTACCCCTCTAACTTTTGATTTAACTGACAAAGAAGCTCTTTCAAAAGTCCAACCGGGCATGTTGCTATGAACTTGGATGGCCGTCGTATCCGCATGGTCATGGAATTGCGCCGTCTTGGCGTTACAGATCCGCGGGTCCTTGGAGCTATGGAGCGTTGTCGAGAGAAAACTTTTTTATCTTCCGCATGGATAGATCAAGCATACGATGACCGGCCTCTGCCCATTGGGCATCAACAGACTATAAGCCAGCCCAGTATCGTCGGTCATATGCTTCAGGCTTTAGATTTACATCCTAATCACCGAGTTCTCGAAATTGGGGTTGGCTCGGGGTATCAAACAGCGCTTTTATCTAGCTTATGTAGAGCTGTGTATGGAATTGAGAGAATTAAGGTTCTTCTCGATGATGCAGAGAAACGTTTGTCAAAGCTTGGGGTAAGAAATGCATTTCTCAGATGGGGTGATGGTGGTGTAGGTTGGCCAGAAGCGGCACCCTATGATCGAATTGTAGCAGCAGCGACTGCTGATGATGTGCCTGGCGCACTTGCTGATCAACTAAAGCCTGGTGGGATTATTGTTCTTCCCATAAAAGAAGCGGGCGGGGAGCAAAATATTTGGCGGGTGTCGCGCCACGAAAATGGATTTAAAACAGAAAGTGTCTGCAGGGCGCCGTTTGTTCCATTCTTATCGGGTGTGGTTAATAGTGAATTCAGGGAAGGTGCCTAATGGAACGCACTCGGCTTATTATTGCATGTTCACTATCTCTCACCCTTGCGGCTTGTGGTTCGGTAGAGTTTCAGGCCGATCCAAACGAAAAAAGTCCAGTTCAAGATCGGCTTTTGTTTTCGAGTTGAGCCCTGGTGGAGAAATAATAACAGTTCAAACTGGGGATACGGTTAGTGAGCTTGCGGAGAGATATGACGCTACCGCTCGTCAAATTATCATAATCAACAATATTCGCCCCCCATATCAAATCCAGTCTGGCCAGAAACTTCGTCTGCCGGCATCACAAAGGTTATATAGAGTTCAAGAAGGTGACTCATTAAGCGGGATTGCGGCTAAGTTTAAGGTTAATTCAGAAGAAATTGCTGTTATCAATTTCTTGCCTCCTCCATACAGGTTGAATGAAGGAGATTGGCTTGGGATACCACTGTCTAATAGCGAAAAATCATTACAAAACAAAGATTTACTATCAGGACAAAAGAAGTCATCAAAAAATCTTAAACCAGATAACGTAATAGTTACGACTGAGGACCTTGAGCCTCTATCGCTAGGTCGGGAACCGCTGGTATCGAGCAAAAAGGCTATCGTCAGTAAACGAGAAAGAAAATTAGGGGCATCCGTTGAAAGGGCTGCAAAAGCTAGCGGATTAGAGAAAGAATTTCTTACGCCGTTGGACGGGCCTGTCATTTCAGACTTCGGTAGTCAGGCGGACGGGCGCCGTAATGACGGAATCAATATTTCCGCACCAAAAGGAGCTCCCGTGCGATCCGTTCAAGATGGTGAAGTAATTTATTCAGGAGATGCCTTGCAGGGTTATGGGAACCTTGTGCTCATTAAGCATCGGGATGGTTACGTTTCTGCGTATGCTCATATGGATAGCATATTAGCAAAAAGAGGCGTAACGGTGTCAAAAGGGCAAACCATAGGAACAGTGGGTTCCTCGGGCGGGGTCCCAAGTCCTCAACTTCATTTTGAACTTCGAAAAAATAATGTTGCTATAGACCCTGCAGCGCTATTTCCTAAAAGGTGATATTTAGGCTGCTTGGGCCAGTGAAAGTGCGGTTTCACGAGGCATTTTCCGCACGTGGCTGGCTTCTATCGCTGAAGGTATTGATGCTGCGATATCGCTAGCAAGCATCAATTTTTCTAAGTTGATCCCTGTCTGCATTCCCATTCTGTGTAACAGATAGATTACATCTTCACTCGGAATATTGCCGGATGCTCCAGGCGCATAGGGACATCCCCAAGCCTGCAACAGAGGTGTCAAAGCTTCTAAGTCCCGCTTCTAAGCCAGCAAGAATATTTGCAATGCCAAATCCTGATGTGTCGTGCCCATGAAATACGAAGGTTGCTGAATCCCCAAAGTGTTCTAATGCCTGTTTAGTCAATGATTTTACAGCCTGAGGAGTTGCCATCCCGGTCGTATCCGCCAGTGCAAACTCTAATCCACTGCGGAAGGTTAACATTTTTTCTATATTAGAGAGTGTTGTTGCTTCTGGTGTCAGGCCCTCAAATGGACAATGAAAAGACGTGGCTAAGCCAATGCGAAGATTGAGTTTTTCCTCTGGGTCTACTTCGGAGAGAAGATAATTTAGGTCATCAAGGGATTCCGACGTGGGTCGGCCAACATTACTTTTGTTGTGCCCGTCGGTCATTGAAATGACCATCTCTAAATCTTTAATGCCATGAGAAAACGCACGACGAGCGCCTTTGGAATTAGGCACTAATGCCATTTTTACGATGTTTGGCATGGGGTGAAGACCTTGCACCACAGCATCCATATCTTGCATTTGTGGGATTGCCTTTGGACTAACAAACGATCCAATTTCCATTCTCGTCACACCCGCGTCCGCTATTGCATGTATTAAGGCAATTTTAGTTTCAGTCGGAACAAAGTCCGGAATATTTTGAAGACCATCACGTGGACCAACTTCAACAATTTCGACTTTCTCCATGATGAAGGTCTCCTTTTATTGCCTTTATCGTTCTAGGGTATCATTAATACTACTGGAGATATGATACTACGGAATCCAATGACAAAAATCCAACCAATACAGCCGTTAGCAGGGTTTCGGGTTATTGACCTGACACGTGTCCTTTCTGGTCCCTTCGCCACACAAATACTGGGAGATCTGGGGGCCGATATCATTAAAATTGAAAGCTCTGAGGGTGACACCGTGCGTACCCAAGGGGATAAGGTCGATGGGTTCAGTTGGTACTTTGCGGGTTTCAACCGAAATAAGCGTTCCGTTGTACTTAATCTGAAAGCGGAAGAAGACAAAAGGCATCTAGAGGATCTGATTAAATCGGCTGACGTATTGATAGAAAATTTTCGTCCGGGGGTCATGGATAGATTAGGCCTTGGACCGGAACGACTGTCAGAGTTGCGGCCAGGACTGGTGACTTGCTCCGTTACGGGTTTTGGATCCTATGGTCCATACTCAAAGCGGCCAGCTTTTGATTTTATTGCTCAAGCGATGAGTGGTTTTATGAGTAGTAATGGTCGTGAAAGCGATCCACCTATGCGCTCAGGCTTACCAATCTCTGATCTTGTCACCGGCATATATGCTGCTTTGGGCGTAACCGCAGCTCTACTGCGTAGAGAACGAAACGGGGATGGTGACCACGTTGATGTAAGTCTTACAAATTCAATGATTTCGTTATTGGCTTACTTGGCATCAAATTATTTTGCTTCAGGTCGAATAACGCCTCGCAGTGGAAATGATCATCCAATTGCCGCTCCCTACGGCCTATTCGAAACAGCAGATACACCAATTGCTGTTGCGCCTAACGACGATGTTTTCTTTGGCCGTCTCATGGATGCATTGGAACTATCTGATTTAAAAATTGATCCAGAGTTTGCCAACAACCACCTTCGAGTCAAAAATCGGGATCGTCTGAATGCGTTTGTTCTTGGTCGCCTCACCACCAACACTGCTAGCTACTGGGTTGAAAAGTTAAATGATGCTGGGGTGCCATGCAGTCATGTTTATGACATTGATGGTGTGTTTCTAGATCCACAGGTTCAAAGCCAAGAAATGTCTATACCGCTTCAGCACCCAAAGTATGGGGAAATTAAGGTTCTCGGCTTCCCAATGAAATTTAAAAATGCTCCGTGCCAAATAAGATTTCATCCACCAGATTTAGGTGAAAATACAGCCGATATACTGAACGAAGTGGGAGGAACTTCGTAAGTTTAAACGTGCTGGCCACCGTTTATATGAACCTCAGCTCCGTTAACGTATGAAGCTGGCCCGGTGCATAAAAAATATATTGTTGCCGCTACTTCTTCAGGCTTCCCTAGTCGTTTCATAGGTATTTCGCGATTGACGAGTTCTTCTGTACCGGGTGAAAGGATAGAGGTATCTATCTCACCTGGTGCGATAGCATTAACTCTCACACCGCGTTCTCCAAATTCTGCAGCCATTTCTCTGGTTAAGGCAGCTAGGGCAGCTTTTGAAGTTGCGTATGCGGCACCGGCAAAAGGGTGTACTCGTGTTCCTGCAATAGATGTTACGTTGACTATAACACCTTTTGCAGCGGTCAATTCTTCGATCAGACTTTGACCTAACATGGCAACTGAAAAAAAGTTTACTGCAAAGACCTGCCTCCAAGCCGTTAAATTTGTATCAAGAACACCCATTCGGCTGCTGTTAGATAACTTGGGAGAGATCGCTGCATTATTAACCATTGCATCTAATCTGCCGCTTGGAAGTCTTTCCTTTATGGCAGCAATTGCTAATGGCAGAGAATCAAGGTCTGAAAGGTCTAGCTGAATGTGATTGTCTCGACCGCCATCCCATGGGCAGTCCTCGGAAAATGGTTGCCGAGACACGGTTAACACCCGCCAGCCCGCGGCGCCAAAACGCTTTACAGTGGCGTGGCCAATACCGCGACTGGCCCCCGTCAAAAGTATGGTGCGTAACGGCTCGTTTGAATTCATAATTTTTGCCGTTTTCGGTTAGTACTTAAGTTATCGATACTCTCATTTTGAAGATTGCGCTACCTTTGAAACAGTGGCCTGATCAAACCCAGCCAGTTGTTTATATTTTGCAGCTACTTGTTCTCTTTCTTCCCTGCTAATTACATCATCTAGGTTTTTGAACCCATCAGGTGCTCTTTCGTGAACAATTTGCATTATTTCGTCGGGTCCTTGTCGTCGATTGGCAGCTACTATTGCTGCCGTGGCGGGAAGACGCTCAGCCTCGTACTTCTTAAGCGCTCCAGGGATATCGAATTTATCCTCCGCAATGAAATTTGCTAAAGTTCGGGCATCGATAATTGCTTGGCTCGCACCGTTTGAACCTATTGGATACATTGGATGAGCGGCATCACCTAACAAAGTGACGGGCCCAAAACTCCATGCTGCAACAGGGTCTCGGTCAACCATTGGGAATTCAAAAATTTCGTTGGTGCTTTCAGCCAGCTTGGGATAGTCCAGCCAATCGTAAACCCATTCCTTAAACTCTGGGAGAAAATCTTCTTTACGGCCTGCTTTATTCCAGCTCTCTTTGGTTGGAGCTGGATCGCCAGGTTGGCCAAGTGTGAGTTCTGCTATCCAATTTGTATAGCTTTTACCGCGTTCGAAGGCATTTCTTGAGATTGGATAGATTACTATTTTTTGATCAGCATGCCCTGCCATTATCATTGATCGACCGGAAAGAAATGGAGTACTTTCGACCGCGGCGCGCCAGAGCACAGCTCCTGACCAGCGAGGCGGGCCTTCATCAGGGTAGAAGCCTGCTCGAACTGCTGAATGGATCCCATCAGCTGCAACAAGCGCATCAGTCATCAAGGGACCAGTCAATTCGTGAGTACTACGATCTTCTAACCAGACAGCGACTTTACCTGAAGTCGTTATTGTGTGTCTTTTATAGCTTAGGCCAAACCTAATGCTGTCTTTTGCAAGTCTTTGTTGAGCCGCTTCTAGGAGAATTTTTTGGAAATGTCCGCGGTGAATGGAAAATTGTGGAACAGGATAGCCAGCAGCTATACCTCTTGGCTCACGCCAAATTTCTTGTCCAAATTTATTGAAGTAACATAATTCCTTGGTTTCTATTCCGGTTTCACGAAGTCGGTCTTGCAGCCCGAGATCAGTCAGAATTGCAGTTGCGTGAGGGAGAACATTTATGCCCACTCCCAAAGGCTTTATTTCACGAACTGATTCATAGATCGTTGGGTTAATACCTTTTTCCAGAAGAGATAGAGCAAGAGATAAACCTCCAATTCCTGCACCGATAATCATGACGTCCATGGTTTGAAGTTTCCCTCGTGACTGACCGACTTAATGGCTTTACTTTATGGTTAAACATATCTTTGGATTTTTGAAAATGTCACATGCAAAACCAGCGCTCGCTTTAACTCCAGTCCCTGGTCGCCGTCGGCTTGTAGTTGAGGCGGCAAAAGCAATGGAGGAGCGAGGTTATGCCGGGCTTTATTGCCCTTCTACCCTTGGCGGTATGTCTTTGGTTGAAGCATTGGCTTGGAACACCCAAAGCATGCCTTTTGGCATCACCGTTGCGCCTATTTATGCCCGTGTTCCCGAGGATTACTCAGAAACATCAGCTTGTATTCATGAGATTTCTGAGGGTCGTTTCAGGTTGGGTGTTGGTGTTAGCCACGGGCCTACTCAAAAAAGGTTTCGGACACCTGTGGGGAAGCCAATAAGTGATATGCGAGATTTCGTGGTTCGTTACAAGGAATGGACGGGTGCTGGAGATCCTGCACCATTAACTCTAGCTGGGATGCGGCCACGTATGATTAAGCTGGCAGGGGAGATGGCTGATGGTCTTGTTTTTGCAAATGCAGCTCTCAGTCAGGCTTCAAAATCACTTGGGCTTCTCCCAGCTGATAAGTTGAAGAATGATGAGTTTTTCATCGGTTGCATGACGCCTACATGCATTAGTGACGATGTTGAGGCAGCAAAAGCTGTTCATAAAAGGACCCTCGCACGCTATGTGCAGCTCCCTTACTACCGTGAATACTGGCGAGAGTCTGGTTACGAAGAAGAGATGGCCGAGATCGATAAGTTGGTTGACACCGGTGAGACGGCAGCAATTTTTGATAAGCTCTCGGATCGTTGGTTAGATGATGTTACACTTTTAGGGTCGGCAAACAGAGTTCTTGAAAAACTTGAGGCCTGGCGTGAAGCTGGGAGTAAGACTCCAATATTGGTTCCATCCTCTGCTTCTGGAAACCAATTAAAGGCTGTTCAAGAGATTTTCCAGATTTTTGGGTAAGTTTTCGTAAGCCCAGTTCAGACCTGATGAGTGGGAATTATTATTTCCAAGTGTTTCATCAAAATTAACGCGATAATTTTACACGCTTTACTTCCCGAATGACAAAATTGGGCTACTTCTAGGACTGCACATAAGGATACAACCATACAATGAATGCTTTTCTTGCTTTTCTAATACCCGCAGCAATCATCGCGACCGCCATTGTGTTGATTATTGGGCTTGGCGGATTTGCTGGTGGTGGTAATTTCAATAAGAAATATGGAAATAAGCTCATGCAGATGCGCGTCCTGCTCCAAGGCGTGGCTGTCGGGCTTATCGTTATTTTGATAGTGGCGACGTCATCCTAAATTTAATTACTTAACGTGTTCAGAAATCGGGCTAGTGACTCTGGGGGAAAGCTTTTAGGCCATTGAGCTGGTCTATCTAAAGCCTTATCTAGTAAAACTTTGAATTTACTTCGGGTTATTTCTTTTGCACCAAATTGCTCGAGGTGTGGATTGGGAAATTGTGCGTCTAGTAAGGTAAACCCGCCATAATGCAGTCTAGCTGCTAGATGGACGAGAGCAATTTTTGATGCATCCCGATCACGGCTGAACATGCTCTCACCAAAAAAGGCGCCACCTAAAGATAGTCCATAGAGGCCGCCAACTAGCTGGTCCCCATTCCAGCATTCTACTGTATGGGCATGCCCAAGATCGAAGAGTTCTCGGAAAAGTTTTTTTATAGGCAGATTAATCCAGGTATCCTCTCGTCCGCGAGAGGGAGCAGCTTCCGCGCACCCGTCTATCACTTGATCGAAAGCTGTATCCGATCTTACCTTCAACGATGTATTGCGTATTGTTCTTCTAAGTCTTCTTGGAACCTTAAAATTTTCAAGGGGTAAAATCCCTCGGGTCCGTGGATCCACCCAAAAGACTGTTTCGCAATCTTTTTCCTCAGCCATCGGAAATACGCCTATAGCGTAGGCGCGTAGGGCCAAATTGGCGGTTAATTCTATTTGCTCTTCAGTGTTAGCATTTTCTCCCAATTTAATATCTCTTCCATCCGGGTTGTTTGAGGCCCCATAAGTTGAGCAATCCAAACATTATTATGCTGACAGAGATGCATAAAAAAATACTTTTAAGGGATTCAGGTTGTATCAAGAATGCGGAAACCAAAATAATGGTTAATCGGGCTGCTACTGCAAAAGTAGGATACCGGGTTTGCTTTGCTCCAAGGCTGGCAAAGTAAATGGATAGACCAAGCCCAAGAAAGAAATAAGCTGGTCCGACATATGCCATGTAGAGGCTCCCAGCCTCAATAGTTTGTTGGTTGTCGGTAAATAACCCTAAAACAGTCTCTGGAACGATGAAACAAACTACGCCTACTGAGCCAGTTAAGATGCCTGCGATTACCCCTCCGATTAATGCTGCATTATGTGCTCTTTTCCAATTCCCAGCTCCAACGTTCGTTGCAACAATCGTTGTGAGCACCGTTCCAATTCCAAAAACGACAGGGACCATCAGCAATTCTAATCTTGCCCCTAGGCCATAACCAGCCAGAGCTTCTGTGCCACTTTGTGTGACTAGAATTGTTGCTGTCAAAACCGTTGCAACGTTCATGACAGGAGAAGTTAATGCGATCAATCCGACTTTCAGAATGTCCCAAAAATACTCCAACCGAAGACAGATTTTTGACTTTAGAAATGGGAGCCCCGTATGCCCGCTCAAAATATAAGCTGAGAGAAAAATAGTTCCTAGTGTGAAGCCAATAAAATGGCCATATGCTGCCCCCGCAATCCCTAAATTTGGGAAGGGCCCAAGACCCAGAGTAAGGCTTGCACCAAGAGTTATTTGAACCGAAAAGGCAAGTGTTACACCAGCTGTTGCAATCGAAATTGCTCCTGTGCCACGTGCTATACTAGCAAGGGTATTAAGCAACCAAACCGAAGGGGCGCCGAGAAATACGATGCCTGCTTAGGTTAAAGCGCCTGGTCTAGTTAGGTCGGTGGCCCCAAGGGCGTCGAGTACTTTCGCTCCGTGCCCTAGCATAATTGTTTGGAAGAGTACTGCGCCCAATAAAGCAACAATCAGTGAGTGTATGGCTAGGTTAGCTGCACGATCTATTTCACCTGCTCCAATTGCCCGAGCAATTGCAGAATTTATAGCCCCGCCCATAGCGCCGGCAGACATCATCTGCATAAGGATAAGTATGGGATATACGAGAGCAATAGAGGCAAGTGCCTCTATGCCTAGCTCGCTGACATACCAGGCTTCAGCAATCTGAGCACCGATTTGCACAGCAACAAATGGAATGTTTATTAAAGAAAGTCGGAGTATTGTTGTCGCAATTGGGCCGTTCAGGATTTCATGTGTACGGTTCTCTCGGATAGCTGATCCTCTTATCAATTACCCGATGATCCTTTAATTATTTTTCGGTCATGTAGTTTGCCGATGGCCCCTGCCGTCAGCCCAAGGATATTAGCAAGGACTTCATCTGTATGCTGCCCAAACCGTGGAGCTGGGGCAGGCGCAAGTCGCTTTAGGCCCTCAAACCACATGGGTGCACCAGGAATTGGGAAGGCTGCGCCGTTTAAATTAGGCTGTGCGATAGTTTCGAAAAGAGGATTGTCTGCATAGAGATACTCATCGTTAAGAGATTGACGGAACGATTGATAGCCTGACCAAAGTGCTCCGGCTTTTTCTAAAGTCATGGCAACATCATTATAATCTCTAGCTCCAATCCATGTACCCACTATTGATTCGACTTCGGTGCGGACTTGGTAGCGAGATGCTTCATCTTCTAGTTTTATTCCATGTTTAGTCTCAATTTCGGCAAAACTGCCGTCACTCCCCATAATCTCTTTAACAGCTTTCACATGCCTGGGAGTGAACATACAAAGCATTACCCATTGGCCATCCCTGGTTTTGAACGTCTGTCCAAATGTTCCAAAAATTTGATTTCCAAGTCGTTGACGGTCGCTTTGATTTAGAGATGCTTCTCCGACATAACCTAAATTTGCGGTTGTCCATAAAGCAACATCGAGAAGTGAGAGTTTTATCAGAGAGCCAGCTCCAGTTCTTGACCGCCGACGTTCGGCCGCCAGAAGACTTGTAGAAATGGTAAGTCCGGCGCCGATGTCCCACGCAGGTAGAACATTGTTAACGGGGCCATCTGTTTGTGTCGGACCAGTCACCATTGGGAATCCGGTCATAGCATTGACGGTATAATCAACGTGAGGGGCACCATCCCGGGCTCCCGTCAAGGCAACCATGATCAGGTCGTCGCGTCGAGCTTTAAGATTTTCATAAGCAGACCAGCCTCGAGCCGGAAGGTTGGTCAGGAACATACCTGCGTCTGCCCCCGGAGCTGTTGCTATAGCTGTTAAAAGTTCTCTCCCTTCCTCTGACCTTACATCGACAAGTATAGATTTTTTGCCTTTATTCATTCCTGCCCAGTAGAGTGACTGTCCATCGGAGGTTACTGGCCAGCGTTCATGATCAAGGCCACCATTGATGTCATCGAACCTTATTACGTCTGCTCCGAGCTGTGCGAGTGTCATCCCGCCAAGAGGAGCTGCTACAAACGCAGATCCTTCAAGGATGCGCATACCAGAGAGAAGATCATACATTTTGTGAGTGTCCCAAATTATAATTACAACGGAATTTTAGCTGTACTGAACACAGCCTTAATTCGCACAAAATTCAAGATAATCTGAAATTCTTTTTTACTATTTTTACCCAGAGTTAGCCGAACGGTTAAAAAAATTTGTGTCTTGAGCGTATTAATGTGTTTTGGCACATTCTACTGTAACATTGAAGTCGCGAAAGAAAGCAGGAGGGGGCATGTACGTTGTTCTCGCGCCAGTTACTGAATCTGGCTTGGAAAGCATTTGTTCTATTGCCTTGCATTGTGGAAACCATATTGCTGTATCCAACGTGGAAGGTCTACATGTTAGGGCTGAGCCGAGTGTTATTTTGGCTGCTGATGAGACCGGGGCGGCAACTCCTGCCTTAATAAGAAACTTAGAGACTGAAGAGGCAGAGAGAAGCAATCGCGTTCGTCAGGCTTTTGAAGCTTCAATGTCTAGACAGACAGACATTAGAGTCTCGTGGACGGAACTGCGTGCAACAGATCTTGATCTGGGAGCATATGCACGACTTTTTGACTTTGTAATTCTTTCTCGGCCTGATCAAGCCAATGATACCCCGTCGATGGGCCTAATTGAGGCAGCTCTTTTTGATAGTGGACGTTTTTTAATTATTGCTCCCCTAAACCAGTAGAAACGTTCGCGGATCGTATAGTGATTGCGTGGAATGGTGGAGCTGAAACAGCACGATCCATCGCTTGTGCGCGACCATTTTTACGACAGGCGTCTGATGTTATTTTACTCCAGGTGGAAGAGGGAATGACCCCGGGGCCTGATGCGGATGATGTAGCCGTATACTTGGCTGGAATTGGTATAAAAGCGCGGGTGCAAAAGATGAAATCTGGAGCTCTTAGTGCTGGTGCAGCAATCCTTGATGGAGCTACTGAATTAGGCTGTGATCTACTTGTAAAGGGTGGATATACGCGCAGTAGATTGCGGCAAACAATTTTTGGTGGTCCCACAGTCCATATCCTGCAAAATGCAGAAATGCCCGTGTTGATGTCACGGTAAAAAGGGCTATCTGCTAATTAATGCAGGAATTTAAATTTGATTGGCTGAAGTTGCGCCCTGAGGGTCTGTATTGTCAGCCGGCGGACTGTTTCATCGATCCTGCAAAAGCAGTCCCACGCGCTTTGATAACGCATGGGCATGCAGATCACGCCCGGCCAGGGCATAAAAAGGTTCTTGCAACAAAAGAAACCCTAAGAATTATGAAGGTTCGGTATCCTTCAGATTTGGCCCAACACCAACAATTAAATTTTGGTGAAAAAATTCAAATAGGCGAGGTTACTGTTTGGTTAGCCCCTGCGGGACATATATTAGGCAGTGCTCAGGTGGTAATGGAATATCGGGGGCAACGCGCGGTCGTTTCGGGTGACTATAAACGTCAAATGGACCCTACAGCTATTCCTTTTGAACCTATTCTCTGCGATCTCTTCGTTACTGAGGCAACTTTTGCGCTTCCAGTTTTCAGGCACCCAAAACCGGAAACACAACTTGAAAAGCTTCTCTCCTCCCTTCAAGCTTTTCCGGAGCGCCCACATTTATTGGGGGTTTATGGGCTTGGTAAGTGTCAAAGAATACTCTTTTTGCTTCGGGGTCTTGGTTTCGATGCTCCAATATATCTGCACGGAGCACTTGTTGGATTGACAGAGCTTTATAGCTCATTGGGTTTTGACTTTGGTAATCTTTTACCTGTTCAAGGGGCTGCCAAGTCTGATTTATCATCAGCTCTAGTATTAGCGCCGCCATCTGCCACGATAGATCGTTGGTCTCGACGATTTAGCGATCCGCGCATAGGCATAGCGTCTGGCTGGATGCAGGTTCGTGGTAGAGCGCGTCAGCGTAGGGCGGAGGTTCCTCTGATAATTTCGGACCATGCTGATTGGGACGATCTGCTTCGAACTTGTAATGAGACGCAGGCAGAAACTGTTTGGATTACTCATGGGCGGGAGGATGCGCTTGCATATGAGTTGGGCAAGCGAGGCCAAAAGGCTATTCCTCTTCGTTTAAGTGGTCGCCAAGAAGAGAGCGAATAAACGGAGGAAAACAATAGAAACATTTTCACGACTTCTTGATAGCTTGGTATTCAGCAGCTCAAGGAATGAAAAACTCAGGCTCATTCAAAAATATTTACGTATGACACCGGACCCTGCTCGGGGCTACGCTCTTGCGGCCTTGACTGGCGATCTAAAAATTCCCGCTGCTAAAAGCGCCACTATTCGGTCTCTTGTAGAAAAGAGGATGGATGCCGAGCTTTTTGCCATGTCCTATGATTATGTAGGGGATATGGCTGAAACGGTGGCTCTGATTTGGACAGATGTAAAATATTCTCCTCCTACATTTATAGAAGTTATTGAGGGGCTGCAAAAAGCTAACAAAGCATCTGCTGCTCTTGCATTAGAGAGATGGTTGGACCGTTTGGACACCACGGGGCGATGGGCTTTATTGAAGCTTGCAACAGGAGGGTTGCGCGTTGGGGTATCTGCAAGACTTGCAAAGATAGCTGTTGCTCAGGAATTTAAGGTTTCTGCAGATGAGGTGGAGGAAATCTGGCATTCGATAGAGCCGCCTTATGAAGAGCTTTTTGGGTGGCTAGAAGGGGTGGGGGAAAAACCTAATTATACTTTAGGTGCTGGATTTAGACCTGTAATGCTAGCGAACCCCTTGGACGAGGGCCTGCTCAGCCAGCTTGATCCATTAAGCTACGTGGCTGAATGGAAATGGGATGGTATTCGTGTTCAAGCTATTTCCCGAGGTGGTGAAAGGAAGCTGTACACAAGAACGGGAGAGGATATTGGAAATAGCTTTCCTGATATTCTTAATAGTCTTGAGTTTGATGCTGTTATTGACGGCGAGTTACTCATAAAGAGTCAAAAATCACTCAAATTGCACGAGGCTGCGCCCTTTTCTGTGCTTCAAAAAAGGCTAGGCCGTAAACGACCCAGCACCAAAATTATTTCTGAAATGCCAGCTTTTATCCGGGCTTATGATCTTCTTTTTGAAGGTGAAGAGGATTTAAGAGGTTTTGCTTTTGAAGATCGACGCAAGCGACTGGAGATTTGGGCTAAGAACGCTCCACGCACAATTGATATTTCGGCAACAATTCCATTCAAAACATGGCAGGAGTTATCGAAGATCCGCTCTGAAGCGCGAGAAACCGGCATTGAGGGGCTAATGTTAAAGAGGAAATCCTCTTTTACCTATCAGGGCGTCCAAAAAATCAATGGTATAAATGGAAAGAGAACCTCTCACTCTGGACCTAGTGTTGATGTACGCTCAACGGGGGCACGGTCGCCGGTCATCGTATTACTCTGATTTTACATTAGGTGCTTGGAGCGATGCTGAGACGCTTGTTCCGGTGTGTAAAGCCTATTCTGGATACACCGATAAGGAATTGATAAAGATTGATAAATGGGTGCGTGAGCACACAAATGATCGATTTGGCCCAGTGCGGTCAGTTACACCGGGCCTCGTTCTAGAAATTGCATTTGATGCAGCTCAATATTCTAAACGGCATAAGTCGGGCGTTGCTCTGCGTTTTCCCAGAATAAAACGTTTAAGATGGGATAAACCAATAAGTGAGGCTGAAACACTTAAACATGTGAGAAGCCTCATCCAAGAACCAGAGTTTTAGTCGTCATCAAGACTAATGGGTACGCCAGCGAGCCTTTTCGACGTTTGAATAATAGGAAAAGACGTTACTTTAAGGACGTCCGTGATACTCGTGAGCCTCTGTGTTAATTCATTTTCATGACTTGTGTCCCGGGCTATAATTCTAAGAAGAAAATCACCTCCTCCGCGAATCATATGACATTCTCTCACTTCTTCCCAAAGTGAAACAGCTGTTTCAAAGGCTTTAAGCCGATCCAAGGCTTGGCTTTCTAAACCAACAAGAACATAAAATTCAGCCTCATACCCAAGCATGCTCGGCTCAAGATCTGCGTGATAACCTCTGATATAACCCTCATCCTCTAATAGTCTAAGGCGGCGAAGAGAGGGGGGTGGTGAGATGCCAGCATTTGTTGCTAATTCCACGTTAGAAATTCGGCCGTCGTTTTGAAGGTCAGATAGTATCTTTCTGTTAATTCGGTCTAATTTCATATTCTACAGTCCTTCATTTCACAGCCAATTTTCAATTTAACAATTTAAAGCACTTTTGCAGCTGAATTGGATCAAATTATGTCTTGTCAGAAGACACTACGGATTGTTCCTGGCATCATACAAATATTGTTGATTCGTTAGTTTCTTCGAAAGGTTTTAGTAATGTCGGCCCAGCATACCACAAAGGTTCTAATCATCGGATCCGGTCCAGCTGGCTACACCGCTGCAATATATGCAGCGAGAGCAGGGTTAGAGCCTGTCCTAGTTCAAGGTCTAGCACCAGGTGGACAACTGACTATTACGACAGATGTCGAAAACTATCCTGGCTTTGGTGACGTAATCCAAGGGCCTTGGCTGATGGACCAAATGCGTGAGCAGGCAGAAAAAGTAGGCACCCGTCTTGTTTATGATATTATTAGTGAGGTGGACTTTTCTGAACAACCGTTCGTTTGCAAAGCAGATTCTGGAGATGAGTTCGTTGCTGACAGCGTTATTATCGCAACGGGAGCTGAGGCTAAGTGGCTTGGTTTAGAGAGTGAACAGAAATTTATGGGATTTGGAGTTTCTGCTTGCGCTACATGTGATGGATTTTTCTTTAGAGACAAAGAAGTAGCGGTAATTGGCGGAGGCAACACAGCTGTAGAGGAAGCTCTTTATCTTACAAACCATGCAAAAAAGGTGACGGTTATCCATCGTCGAGGAGAATTTCGAGCTGAAAAAATTCTTCAAGACCGTCTTGCGCGCAATCCAAAAATTAAAGTTATTTGGGACAGTGTGCTAGAGGAAGTGAAAGGCGACGATAACCCTCTTGGTGTAAATTCTATATCAATCCGAAATGTTAAGTCGAATGAGCTTAAAGACTTATCAGTTGATGGTGTCTTTGTGGCGATTGGTCATCGTCCAAATACAGATGTTTTCCAAGGCAAGGTGGATTTAGATGCGGAGGGGTATATCCAGCCAGTTGATTCATCAACACGAACAAATGTACCCGGTGTCTTCGCGGCTGGAGACGTCCGAGACAAGGTTTACCGTCAGGCTGTAACCGCCGCTGGTATGGGCTGCATGGCCGCTTTAGATGCAGCGGGCTGGCTTGCTGAGCAAGAGGACGCGGTAAGCGTAGCTGCAGAATGAAGTCACGAATGGACTGGGATAAACTTCGCGTCTTCCATGCGGTTGCCGATGCTGGAAGTTTTACCCATGCCGGTGATACTCTTTCACTATCCCAATCAGCAGTTAGTCGTCAGGTACATGCTCTAGAGGAAAGCTTGGGAGTGATGCTTTTCCACAGGCATGCAAGAGGCCTCATATTAACCGAGCAAGGTGAGCTCTTGTATCGAAGCGTGCACGATGTTTTTCATCAGCTTGCAATGACGGAGGCGGTCCTTACTGACTCCAAAGATCGACCTGAAGGTCCTCTTCGCATAACCACAACCGTTGCATTTGGTTCAACCTGGCTTACCCGCGTAATCAAACGTTTCATTGATGATTATCCAGGCATTGAAGTCAGCTTAATCCTTGCCGACACAGATTTAGATATCACTATGCGTGAGGCTGATTGTGCGATTAGGTTTGCTATGCCGACCAGGGCAGACCTTATTCAGAGACATTTACGAACGGTTAGATCTAGGCTCTATGCGTCTCCGGATTATCTTAGGGTTCATGGAATGCCGAGATCTTTGGAGGACTTAGATGGTCATTTGATAGTGTTTGGCGATGACGGTCCTGTTCCAACACCTTCAATAAACTGGCCCTTGGGGCTTCAGGTTAATGACCACGGTTTGAAGCCGGTGCTGAAAGTTAACAACATCTACGGAATATACCGTGCGGTTGTTTCTGGTTTAGGAATTGCACCTTTACCGAGTTACATGGCCCGCCTCAGCCCAGAACTTGTTCACGTTTTGCCTGATTTAGTTGGCCCAGAAATCGATATGTATTTTGTGTATCCAGAGGAATTGCGAGACTCTATGCGTATATCAATGTTTCGAGATTTCTTAATTCGAAGCTTGAACGAAGCGTGGGCAGCGCCGCCTCTTAGAGAAAAGGCACAAGGTAGTGTAGCGGCAAAAAAATAGGTCGTTATTTTAGTTTCTGTCTGGTATGGGTGATCTAAAGACTTTTGAGTTATGCGTTATGCGCATGCCTCATTCCCTTCACCGCTCTACCTCGAGCTGAATAAGATATATATACAAGATATAGATCGTTAATGAGCGATTACGGAAGATATATGCTTTGTTCTGCATAATTTGTCCGGGCGTCTTATGACGTTAGCCTCCCTGTTCTATTGACGCCGGGCCTTCGGGTCCGGCTTTTTTTATGTGTTTTTCAAGAAATACTGTGTGGGTCTTACATCGCCTTCTGCCCTAAGTGCGATATCAGGTCAGTAAAGACTAACACCAGACTATTTTAAAAGTTTGTTTGGGACATTTTTAACAAGAAGAAAATTTTTAAGTCCAGATAAAGTGCGTTTTAAGTGCAAAACTCTCTTGGCACTTTGAGCTTATACACTCCATAATAGCAGTCAATTAAATAGAAATTCGCTTCGACAAGCGCATCAAAGGGTTTCATGGGGGGACAGTTCAATGAATGCTGAAAGCACGACTGCTGAAGTAAGTTCAGATGAAACGCCAGTAGGACGTATTTCTGGGCTAGTTCGCCTCCTCCTAATTACATTCATATTGGTTGCCCTGGTTTTAAATATGAACAAGGTAGGGTTAATTAACTATGTAATAGACCTTGTTTTTCCCGTATCTGTCTATAATTGGTGGATTGCAAATATATTTGAGCCCACCTTAATCATAGATACTTCTTATTATTATTTAATTATTGGACTTATTTTATCTTTAGTTTTTTTGATTTATCCACTGAGTCCAAAATATCAAAATAAGGTGCCATTATACGATTGGGCTTTGTTTCTGATTACAATTTTAAGTGCTTTTTATTTAGCGTATAATGGTGAACGTATCATTCAAGAGGGGTGGGATATAATAGCCCCTCTGGAAGCAACAATTATAGCTGCTGTTATTTGTGCACTTTGCTTGGAGGGTGTAAGGCGTGCTGGCGGGTTAATTTTATTCTCGGTGTGTATCTTTTTCTTTGTTTATCCAATGTTTGCTGAATACATGCCAGGTTTTCTTTGGGGGCCACCGTCTGAAATTTCTGAATTTGTGCGCACCCATGCCTTAGGAACTGAGAGTATTATCGGTGTTCCAATGCGTGCGGTGACCAATCTTTTGATTGGGTTTTTAGTGTTTGGTTCTGCTCTAGTTGTTACTGGTGGAGGAGATTTTTTCCTTGCCTTTGCAACGGCTCTTTTGGGAAAGAGCCGCGGAGGACCAGCTAAGGTGGCTATCATTTCATCTGGCTTCTTCGGATCACTCTCAGGTTCAGTCATTTCAAACGTAGTAACGACGGGTAAAATTACGATCCCGACAATGAAGAGAGCAGGGTATCCGCCTGCTTACGCCGGAGCGGTCGAGGCTTGTGCGTCTACCGGAGGAGCTTTGATGCCGCCTGTGATGGGCGCCGTTGCCTTCTTAATGGCAGAAAACCTTAATATGCCTTACGCTGATATCATCATTGCAGCGGCTGTTCCTGCATTCTTATTTTATCTGGCCCTCTTGCTACAGGTAGATAATTATGCGGCCAAAGTAGGACTTAAAGGACAGCCTGCTGAAGAAATACCTAATCTTTGGAAGACATTCATCTCAGGCTGGCATTATCTGTTCAGTCTTGCCGCTCTGATTTACATGCTGCTAGTACTTAGAATTGAAGTGTTTGCTCCGTATTTCGCAACGCTTATTCTTATTTCCACCAGTGTAATCACCAGTTTGGTTCGAGGTGAAAAGCCTTTTGGATTTTCCGGGTTCATTGAACTTCTAATCGATGCTGGCAAGACAATTGTGAATATTGTCGGAATTTTGGTTGGCATCGGAATGATTATTGGAGCGCTATCAATTACAGGTGTTGGACCTGCTTTTTCT
Source organism: Rhodospirillales bacterium (assembly GCA_038143065.1). Lineage (GTDB taxonomy): Bacteria > Pseudomonadota > Alphaproteobacteria > Bin95 > Bin95 > VMCJ01. The sequence continues at coordinate 397,400 of JAYQLI010000035.1, forward strand.
AGTGAGCTGCTCCGCTTCGCAGAAGGTAGTGTATTCTTATTACTTGGTCTCGGAGCGATCACTAGCTTCGTACTCGGAATGGGAATGACCGTCTCTGCTTGCTATATCTTCCTAGCAGTTGTTATGGGTGGAGCAATGGTAGATAGCGGGCTGCATCCAGTCGCGGGTCATCTTTTCATTCTTTATTGGGGGATGATGAGCTATATCACTCCACCTGTTGCTGTTGCTGCTGTTGCTGCGTCCACGATTGCACAATCTCCAGCAATGGAAACCGGGTTCAGGGCAATGAGGCTTGGTGGTATTTTGTTTGTCTTACCATTCCTCTTTGCAATCAATCCGACCCTAATCTTAGAGGGTGAGTTGATAGATATTGTGCACGACGTGTTCACGGCCATCGTTGCAGTATGGATGTTAGCCTCAGCCTTCGAAGGATGGTTGTATGGCGCTGGGCGCTTGATATTGCCCTTGCGCGTGGTTTTAGGACTGGCTGCTCTCGGAACGTTAGCGCCTGGAACATTAACCGACCTTATTGGTCTAGGTGTTTTGATTGGGGTCTATGCATTCACGAAATTTACAAAGGCTTCATCACCAACTCCCACGCCTTCATAAGCTTTAAAAACTTCGTGGACGTAAACGGTATGGTGTCTGGTCTTGATAATGTGGCCAGTCGAAAGGTATGGCTGAGGTGCGAAGCGCCTCAGTCCTTAAAGTTCGTTTATCTGTATTATTGACATTTTCGGCAATGAATCCGTCGATTGTTTGGTGTGGTGCAAAGCGATCTCTAAGTAAGGATTGCATTTGAGGCTGCCGCAGTGACGGGTATTTTCTACCTCTTGCGGAGATCTCACCGATAGCTACCGGTGTATTAGAGATGTTTAAGGAGCCCGCGCTCTGTACGTATGCGCGAACTGAGGTCCATTTGGGACCACAATCAAACTTGAGATCAATCTGTTGCAATTCTAAGCTTATAAACTCCCGAAGACAAGCCTTCGGTTTCGTGCATCCTCTCCAGCTGTTTATCATCAAGCCATGTTACCCAGGCTTCTACCTCAGTGCCTAGTGAATGGGTTAGTGTTGCGCCCCCAATTGCGCCGTAGCTGCTGATCCCGGCTCCATACACGATATCAAAATCTTTTAGGGTTGCCTTAGCTATCAAAACTGCACATGGAGGATCAAAATCAGAAAATTTTCTTCTTAATTGTACCGGCGCACGATTTGAGCCAATTGCTAAGACTGGTGTTCGTTTCGCCCTTGGATCGGCTCCAGCATTTGAGATGGCATTTGCTATCTGATTTATCCCTACTCCTTCCAGGGGGAAAACACTTCCAGCTGCCCAGACACAATCAAACGGAGGTGCGCGGTAGGGATAATCCAGGGCTCGTGCGCGTGCTACCAAATCCAGCAAGTAGCTAACTCCTATTAAGATATGAAATGGTGGACTAACAGGTCAGACTAACTTCAATAACCTGTCACACAATTGTTTGGCTCAAAAGAGGCATTTATTAACAGCTTTCCAAGCAAAAAAGCCCTGAAAACAGGAGTAGCTAGAGAATGTTTAGAGATTAAGATCATGATCTTACACGTGTGTTCCTAACAGAGTGGGAGTTAAAGGTCTTATTTTTAAGGAGTAAGACTAAAACGTCTCACCTCGCTTTTCTTCATAGTATGGTATGACCATGTCAGCGTGACAAAGAATTGCAGGGTTTGCCATGTCTAATGCTTACAAGTCCCTTCGAGATTTTATGAAGTTGCTTGAAGGACGTGATCTGTTGCGGCGGGTTAAAACGCCGGTCAGTCCAATATTAGAAATGACAGAAATTCAGACTCGATTACTTGCAAGTAATGGACCGGCGGTTCTTTTTGAGAATGGTTCTAAGGTCGACGGACAGCATTATGACTTTCCGGCTCTTGTAAATCTATTTGGCACAGTAGAGCGTGTAGCCCTCGGGATGGGGAGAAAGCCAGAAGAGTTACGGCAGGTCGGCGAGACCTTGGCATTTCTGCGCCAGCCAGAGCCACCTGGTGGGTGGAAGGAAGCGCTGAACATGCTACCTCTAGCCCGGCAGGTTTTCTCAATGAAGCCAAAAACGGTGTCCAGAGCTCCAGCTCAGGAGATTGTTTTGAAAGGCGATGAAATTGATCTTTCAATGCTGCCAATCCAAACCTGCTGGCCTGGAGAGCCGGCTCCGCTAATTACCTGGCCATTAGTTGTCACAAAAGGGCCAACCGGTGCACGAGAGGATAACTTTAATCTCGGCATCTACCGTATGCAGGTTTTAGAAAAGAACAAAACCGTAATGCGCTGGTTAAAGCATCGGGGAGGTGCTCAGCATCACGCTCGTTGGTCAAAAAGAAAAAGTGAGCCATTGCCTGCTGCTGCAGTTATTGGTGCTGATCCTGGTGTAATATTGGCGGCGGTCACACCTGTACCCGATACTCTCTCAGAATATCAGTTTGCTGGTTTGTTACGGGGCGAAAAAACGGAATTAGTTGATTGCAAAACGGTTCCATTAAAAGTTCCAGCTGAAGCTGAAATTGTTCTGGAGGGGTATGTAAGTCTCGATGAGTATGCCCCTGAAGGACCGTACGGAGATCATACTGGTTATTATAACGCAGTAGAAGAATTTCCTGTATTCACGGTAACCGCTGTTACGATGAGACAAAAACCGATTTATTTAACGACATTTACGGGACGTCCCCCGGACGAGCCAAGTGTATTGGGGGAGGCGTTGAATGAGGTGTTCATACCACTTCTTCAACAACAGTTTCCTGAGATCACTGACTTCTGGCTTCCACCTGAGGGCTGTTCTTACAGAATTGCCGTCATCTCAATGAAAAAAGCTTATCCAGGTCATGCCAAGCGGGTAATGCTTGGTGCGTGGTCATATTTGCGGCAGTTTATGTACACAAAATGGGTTATTGTCGTTGATGATGATATAAATGCTCGTGATTGGAAGGATGTAATGTGGGCTGTTTCAACTCGAATGGATCCAGCCAGGGACATCACAGTGATCGAAAATACGCCTATTGATTATCTTGATTTCGCCAGCCCTGACAGCGGACTAGGATCGAAGATCGGATTAGATGCTACAAATAAGTTACATCCCGAAACTAAGAGAGAATGGGGAGAAAAGCTTTCCATGAGTGGGGATGTTATAGAAAAAGTTACAAACATGTGGCCAGAGTTAGGCTTGCCTGGTGATGGTAAGCCCATCTGGCCTCAAAATAGATAATTTGCCTTTGATAGAAATGCGCATTTGAAAAATTACAAAATTTTACCCTAGCTCGAATTATTACTGCAGCTTAAATATGGATTTTAAAAATTTAGTGCTGTTCTGTGTCGTTAGATGATTCGTTGGGCAGGATCTAATTGTAATCAAACGTTTTTGCGAAAGTATTGGCAATTTGATCTGCAAATCGCGCTGCTGCAACGGGTAAAGTCCGATCGCGTAATTGCCCAAGATAAAGTAACCCTGGCCGTGCATCTCTTGGGTCTAAGTGAACTATTTTACGTTTGATTAGATCGCCCCCCATTGGTAAGCCAATTGGAATTTGAAAGGTTATTATATCTTTGCTCTGAGAAAAGGCAATTAGAAACTCGAAGCTGTCTGACTGGATCAATGGCTCCAGGTCAATGCCCAATCGCGCAGCACCAGCATCTAAGAGAGAGCGCACCCCAAAAGGTGCCATTGGCAATGCTAACGGATATTGCTGACATTCTCGAAGTCGAACACTGTCTTGCTTCGCCAAAGGATGGTTGGCGTTCATCACTGCACATACGGGTTGTCTTACAGTCATAATCGTTTGAAAGTGAGAAAAATGAATTGGCTCGAAGACTAGAGCGATATCGGTTTCATATTCTATTAGAGAGTGTTCAGCGGCATCTCGATCACGCAAGTGCACCCCAAAGCTAACTGAAGGATGTTCAGAATTATATCGTTCAATCTGCGTTGGTAAAAAATAGGGAAGTAACGCCTGGCTGCAGCCGATCGAAACATGGCCGCGGCGCATACCAGAGAGATCTGCAATATGCGATCTCAAGCGATCAATATCTGAGTTCTGACGGCGGACGTGATCAATTAATAGCTCGCCGGCTGTATTTAAGCGAACTCCCCGCGGTAAACGCTCAAATATTGGTGCCCCTAGCTCATACTCAAGTGCCAGTATCCGTCGGTTAAGCGCAGAAGGTGTAATAGCCAGCTCTTCTGCGGCTTTCCGAATTGAACCCATCTTGGCGACATCTATGAGATAGCTCAGCGACTTAAGTGTCGGCATTATAAAGCCTTTTTTAATGATGAAAAAAATGCACCGCTCTGGTGATTTAATAGCAGAAGACTGCACGCATAACAGTACCTATTTATAAATAGGTTTCAACAAAGCAGTGATCTTTTGCTGTAAAGGGGTTTGGAATATGGATCGTCGTAATTTCCTAAAAGGCGCAGGTGTGGCCGGTGTATCAGCTGCGATGTTGCCTTATCTAAAAGTCTTGCCAGCATCGGCAGCACCGAATGGGGTGGCGGTAGTTGCCATTAGCCAAACTATCAATTCTCTGGATATTCATCGGTCTGGGACAAACAGGCCCAGCTATCAGATTGCTGTGAATTGTTATGATCGTCTTGTTTCTTTCGGAACAAAAACAATGGCGGACGGCTCTCTCTCTTACGATTATAGCACAATCAAACCTGATCTTGCAGAGAGTTGGAAATTTGCACCTGATGGAATGTCTGTGACGTTCAAAATACGCCAAAATGCAGTCTTTTCTGACGGTTCCCCTGTTACTGCCTCTGACGTGAAGTGGTCCCTTGATAGGGCAGTTTCCCTTGGCGGTTTTCCTGCAGTTCAAATGAAGGCTGGTTCACTTGAAAAACCGGAGCAATTTGTAGTTGTCGACGACAAAACATTTCGCATCGATTTCATCCGCAAATCAAAGTTAACCATTCCCGACTTGGCCGTGCCGGTGCCGATGATCATTAATTCAAAGGCTGCAAGGGCTAAAGCGACACCTGAAGACCCTTGGGCAACAGAATACTTGCACCGTAACACAGCGGGCAGTGGTGCCTACACGATTGCGCGCTGGGATCCCGGTCAGCAAATTGTCTACGAGCGAAACGATAAATGGACAGGTGGCGAGTTGCCAGGCGTAAAGAGGGTCGTAGTCCGTGAAGTGCCATCGCAAGCTACTAGCCGTGCTTTAGTTGAGCGTGGTGACGTTCAATTGGCATTTGGTATACCAGACAAAGATGCGAAGGAGTTATCCGCTCAGGGTAAGGTGGATGTGGTGGGCACGCCGATAGAAAACTGTATTTATTGCTTATGCCCAAACCTTTCTTTCGAGCCTTTTAAAGATAAAAAAGTGCGGCAGGCTATTGCCTACGCAGTTCCCTATGAAGAAATTTTTAGAACTGCAGCGTATGGGCAGGGGTGCCAATGTGGGGTGCGAGCTCTTCTCAGGTCTCTGACATTTCTTGGCCACAACCTTCTCCTTATTCCACCAATTTAGATCGGGCCAAGTCTTTAATGGAGCAGAGTGCTTTCAAGGGTGGCATAAAGACATCTCTGTCTATCAATTTATCACTTGCTAGTTGGATGGAACCAACTGCCCTGTTGGTGCAGGAAAGCTTGGCAAAGATTGGTATTGAGACGACGATCGAGAAAATCCCAGGAGCTAACTGGCGGACTGCAGCCCTTGTTGAAAAGCGACTCCCTCTCCACCTCGAAAACTTTGGGGGCTGGCTGAATTACCCAGACTATTATTTCTTCTGGGCGTATATAAAAGGACACCTCTTCAATTCCTCGAACTACGATAATCCCGAGGTTGCAACGTTGGTTGACCAAACACTGCATATGAGTATCGATGATCCAGCTTACGCACCCAAGGTTACGAGGTTAATTAGTATTGCTTTTGATGATGTGCCACGTATTCCATTATGGCAGCCAAACTTGAACTCGGCCATGTCAAAAAGCCTTGGGGGCTATGAGTTCTGGTTTCATCGTCAGCTAGATGCGCGTAAATTCTCTGTATCCTGATACATTCGGTAAAGGGATAACCCTTTATGTCAAACCGGTTGCGCATGGCGCTGGTCCGGGCAGGGCAGGCATTGCCTGCTTTGCTTGGGGTCGTGGTAGTAAGCTTTATTCTGACACGAGCCTTGCCGGGTGATCCAGCTGTTTATTTTGCTGGTCCCGCGGCTGACGCGAATTCTATACAGCAAGTCAGAGAGTCCCTTGGACTTGATCGTCCTTTAATGGAGCAATTTTTCATTTATCTCGGAGACCTTCTTGTTGGGGATCTTGGGGTTTCAATATCTACAGGGCAGCCTGTGTTGGATGAATTGTCACGCCGACTTCCAGCCTCTCTTGAATTAACTTTAGGGGCATTGTTGTTATCGCTTACTGTCGCTGTCCCAATGGGCATTCTGGCTGCAGTGCGTCCCGGGTCGATTTTTGACCATGGTTGCCGGGTGTTTGCTACGGCAGGAGTATCGTTGCCCACCTTCTTTACTGGTATCGTATTAGTTTTTGTTTTTTATTATCTTTTAGGATGGGCTCCTGCTCCTGTTGGGCGGCTAGACTTTGCTTTTTGTCCCCTCCAACTATCACCGGATTTTACACTATAGATGCGGTATTAGACGGTGACGCTGACACCGCAATAGCGGCGCTGGGTCAATTGCTTTTGCCGGTAATCACTTTAGCTCTTTTCACCTTAGCTCCAATCACTCGTATGACCAGGGGTGCAATGTTACAGGCGCTAGGTAGTGATTTTATTCGGACTGCTCGAGCTGCAGGTTTGCCTTCCAAAACCGTGATAAATCGGTATGCGTTTCGTAATGCCATGCTCCCAGTGCTGACAACTCTGGGCATGGTATTTTCCTTTACCCTCGGCGCAAATGTTTTGGTGGAAAAGGTGTTTGCCTGGCCAGGAATTGGCTCGTTTGCAGTGGATGCTTTGGTTGTTTCCGACTATGCGGCCGTTCAAGGTTTCGTTTTGTCAATGGCGATTTTGTTTGTTTTATTAAATTTGCTGATAGACATTGCGTACACCCTCATCGACCCAAGGATTTAGGTCGATGGCTAGTACAGATCTCGAAATCAAGCGTTCACACAGTCACTTGGTTTATGTTCTGTGCCAAAACCCAGTTAGCTTAGTCGCAATATTTGGATTTGGATTAATAATATTTGCCGCTTTGTTTGGTCCTGTTGTTGCACCCTATGATCCGCTGGCTACAAATGCAGCAGAGGCGTTGCAAGCGCCTTCTTTGGACCATTGGTTTGGCACAGATCAGCTTGGGCGTGATGTGTTAAGTAGGGTGCTAACGGCTGCTCGCCTAGATTTAATGATATCCTTTGCAGCAGTAACACTTTCGTTTTTCATTGGTGCCGCCATGGGTAGTTGTGCCGGATATTTTGGTGGGTGGTTTGATGCCATAAGCGGAAGAATAGTTGATACAATAATGGCTTTTCCTCTGTTTGTACTTGCCATGGGAATAGTAGCTGCTCTTGGCAACACTGTAGAAAATATTATCTATGCCACCGCCATAATAAATGTACCGTTTTACGCGCGGGTTGCTAGAGCTGAAGCAGCAATAAGGAGAAATTCTGGATTTGTGCAAGCGGCTAAGGTTGCTGGAAATAGTGACTTTCGCACCCTAGCTATACATGTATTTCCTAATTCTCTGCCTCCAATGGCTGTGCAGGCCTCTCTTAACATGGGTTGGGCAATTCTGAACGCGGCAGGTCTATCGTTTATTGGCCTCGGTGTACGTCCCCCAACTCCCGAATGGGGGATCATGGTGGCAGAGGGAGCAAATTTTATCATCTCTGGTGAATGGTGGCTTGCAATTTTTCCTGGTGTGGCTCTAATGCTAACCGTGTTTACCTTCAATCTCCTTGGGGATGCGTTGCGTGATATAATCGATCCAAGGCAACGCACATGAGAGATGTTTCCTTTCCTCTGGTATCTATCCAAAACCTTACCGTGTCATTCGGTACCCGTAATGGTTTGGTTAAGGCTGTTAGTAACGTTTCGTTTGATCTGAGTCGTGGTGAGACACTTGGAATTGTTGGTGAGTCTGGCTCTGGAAAGTCAGTCACTACCTACGCCTTGATGGGTATTCTCGATTCAAATGGCACCATTGATGGTGGGAAAATTGAGTATTCCGGCATAAATCTTCGCACAGCTAACGAAAAGCAAATGAGAGAAATTCGTGGCCGTGAAATTTCAATGATTTTTCAAAATCCACGTAGTGCATTAAATCCAATTCGTAAAATCGGCCTTCAAATAGAAGATGTTTTAAGGGCCCACTCTGTAGCTGTGGGTGCAGATGCACGCAGGCGAGCAATAGATCTATTAGATAAAGTCAAAATACGAGATCCAGCAAAGCGATATCATTCATTTCCTCATGAAATCTCTGGAGGTATGTGCCAACGAGTTGTAATAGCTTTGGCTTTGGCATGCAGCCCAAAGGTTTTAATCGCCGACGAGCCGACCACTGGATTAGATGTCACTACGCAGAAAGCTATAATGGATCTAATTAAGGAACTTGGTGAAGATCAGGGCTTATCTACTATTTTAATCACGCACGATCTGGGGTTAGCAGCTAGTTATTGTAATCGTGTAGTGGTGATGCAGCATGGCGAAGTGATTGAGACGGGAGTCGTCAAATCCCTTTTTAGAAATCCTCGTCATCCCTACACCCGGGCTCTTGTAGATGCTACGCCGCGACGAACCGGGATTATAAGAGAGCTCCTCCCAAAAAATGATCCGCGTCATGCGCAACCTGAGCCAAGACTATCGTCTTCAACTAGATCTGATCCTCTTTTGATTGTGGATGGGTTAACGAAAAAGTTTGTGGACGTCCGTACCTTGGGGTGGATGCCTTGGCGGCGTAATAAGGCTACCGGAGCAGACAGTACTTTTCGTGCTGTGGATGGAGTTTCGTTTGAATTACATGAGGGCGAGAGCTTGGGTTTAGTCGGAGGTCAGGCTGCGGAAAATCTACGACGTCGATGATGATTATGCGATTACTCGACCTTGATGAAGGCACAATCCAGCTTGCTGGGCAGGATATTGGCTCCGTTCCATCGTCCCGTTTTGCTCGGCACCGTGCAAGGCCCCATTTACAATTGGTCTTTCAGGATCCAACTGAATCACTAAATCCACGCTTTACCGCGATGAGATGCATAGCAGACCCATTATTGAGAATGGGTCGTTTATCTCGGCGAAGTGATATTAAAGCCCGGGTAGAGGAGCTGGCAAATCTTGTGCAGTTGCCGGATAGCCTTCTGTCACGCTTTCCGCACCAGCTATCTGGTGGTCAAAAGGCAAGAGTGGGTATTGCCCGTGCAATAGCCCTTGAGCCCAAGTTACTAATTCTAGATGAGCCAACTGCAGCTTTGGACGTATCAGTTCAAGCTGTAGTGCTGAATTTGCTTGTTGATCTGCGTGCCCAGCTCGGCATGAGTTATTTATTCGTTAGCCACGATTTGAACGTTGTACGACTTCTTTGCGATAAAGTGATGGTCATGCAAGCGGGGCGTATCATAGAGCAAGGCCCATCTTCTAAGGTTATGAATACACCCCAGACAGCATATACCAGACAGCTTTTGGCCTCCACTCTAGAGCCACCACATACTTCTTTCCGCCAGGAGGTCGCTCAATGACCCTGAGGATTTCGGATTATCATCAGGCTTATTCAAATGGTGCAAGTCCAAGTGCACTCATAGCTGCAATTCGGGCTCGTCTGGATCGGATCGGTGATCAGGGAATTTTCCTACATTTTGTTGATAATTCTCTCCTAATCAAAATGGTAGAAGATATCGGGCCTTTTGATCCAGCCTCAAAACCATTATGGGGTGTGCCGTTTGCCGTTAAAGACAATATTGATGTCTTCGGCATGCCAACAACTGCTGGGTGTGAAGCTTATGCTTATAAACCAGGGAAAGACTCTACAGTTGTGGCGCAGTTGAAAGCTGCCGGTGCAATTCCCATTGGTAAAACCAACCTGGATCAATTCGCTACGGGTTTAGTAGGTCTTCGAACACCATATACCGCCCCGCTAAATTTTATCGACCCAAAGCTTGTCCCAGGAGGCTCTAGTTCTGGGTCAGCAGTAGCAGTTGCACATGGCCTTGTTCCCTTTGCTCTTGGGACAGATACGGCAGGGTCTGGCAGGGTCCCAGCTGGTCTTAATGGTATTATTGGATTAAAGCCCAGTCTTGGCGCTATATCGACTCAAGGAGTGGTTCCCGCTTGTCGCAGCCTTGATTGTGTTTCCATTTTTGCTGGTAATATCATCGATGCTCAGAGGGTATTTAGAGCTGCAAGTTGTTTTGATAAATCTGATTCGTTCAGTAAGCCACTGGTTCAGCACGAGCCATGGGCCTTCATAAAAGGGGCTCAAAGTTGGAATTCCTAGGCGGGAGGATCTCATATTTGATTCCTGCTCTGCGGCAGAGACTGCATTCGACGATGCAGTTTCCGCACTGGTTTCCATTGGCATGAATGTGGAAGAAGTCCCTTTTGGAGATTTTTACGCTATTGCGCAATTGCTCTACGAGGGGCCGTGGGTATCGGAGCGCTATGCTGCGATTGGTGCATTTATCGAAAAACAGCCAAACTCTATGCACCCCATTACCCGATCGATCATCGAGAAGGGGTGTAACTTTTCGGCTGTAGATGCATTCACAGCTTTTTACGAACTGGCGGAGCTTCGTCGCAAGGTTGAGCCGTTTCTGGAATCAGTCGATCTGCTATGTGTTCCAACGATCCCACGTAATCCGAGCGTTAAGGAAGTTTTGGATGACCCGATAGGGATTAATTCAATGCTTGGAACCTATACCAATTTTGTGAACTTGTTAGGTATGTGTGGCTTGACAATACCCTGCGGAAAGCGTTCGGATGGCGAGCCATCAAGTATAACATTTTTGGCTTCGGCCGGGCATGATATCCGTCTTTCATACGTTGCAGAGCAGGTCAGTGGGCTCTTAGGCGGAGGCGATGAGGAAGAAGCCGTTATGCTTGCAGTCGTTGGGGCGCATCTCTCAGGAATGGATTTGAATTATCAACTCCGTGACCTGGGCGCTATCTTTGTATCCACTACAGAAACAGCTCCAGTTTATAAGCTCTACGACGTTCCTAACAGCAATCCACCCAAACCAGGTATGATCCGTGTTCAGAAGGGGGAGCTGCAATAGAGGTCGAGATCTGGAAGCTTACTTACTCAGCTTTTGGGAAGTTTGTTGCTAACATTCCAAGTCCACTGGGAATTGGTAATGCTCAGTTAAAAGATGGCAATACAATTAAATGCTTCTTGGCAGAGCCTGCTGGATTAGACGGGGCGGAGGACATCACGCGCTTTGGTGGCTGGCGTAGTTATATAACTACAAGATAAAGTAAGTTATTTTCTGAAAAGGCGAAGTTCTATAGCTTGGTAAAGTTCCAAGATTAATGAAGATTCGTTCCAAACCTATAAACGTAAATATAAAGAGGTCGGTGCTGCGAAATAAGTTCATATTTATATAAAATTTTGTAATTCAAAGTTGCTGACTTTTTTTCTCGAAGTCATTAGACCTGTTATGGCAGTTGCTGTTGTTTCTTAGCCCAAAGACCTTTCCTAGCATTAAAAACGTGGAGTGAATTTAATGGAATATAAGGATATTATCTATTCTGAAGAAGAAGGCACAGCAATTATCCGGATCAACAGGCCAGAGGTCTACAACGCCTTTCGTCCACGTACAGTGGTTGAGATGATTAATGCTTTACTTACCGCAGGGTGGAATGATGAGATTGGTTCTATAATCCTTACGGGTACTGGGCCCAAAGCTTTTTGTACTGGAGGAGATCAATCCGATAAATCTGGCTCCTATGGAGATGGTGAGACCCGTGGGACGGTTGGAATGCCGATGGAAGAATTGCATACAGCCATTCGGGATGTTCCAAAGCCGGTCGTTGCAATGGTGCGTGGCTATGCAATTGGTGGGGGTAATGTACTCGCTACGTTATCTGATCTTACTATAGCTAGTGAGACGGCAGTATTTGGTCAGGTGGGGCCAAAGATGGGGTCCGTGGATCCAGGATTTGGGACAGCTTATCTTGCTCGCATTGTGGGTGAAAAGAAAGCTCGAGAGTTCTGGTATATGTGCAAGCGTTACACAGCTCATGAAGCAGCCGCTATGGGCTTAGTAAATGCCGTTGTGCCTGATGATAAACTCGAGGAAGAGACCAAAGCCTGGTGTCGCGAATTAAATCAGCGAAGCCCGACAGCTATTTCGATTGCGAAGCGATCGTTTAATGCTGATAGCGATAATATACGGGGAATTGGTAGCCTCGGGTTTGCTGCACTCAAACTTTACTACCATACGGATGAGTCTAAAGAGGGCGGTAACGCATTTCGGGAGCGCCGTGATCCAGAGTTCCGCAAATACTACAAGTAGTTCTTATGGAACTTGATAGGGTTAACGGGATATAGATAGAACTACTGATCTCTATTTGATGAAACCTTTGAACTAAAAAAGGCCACCAAGAATGGTGGCCTTTTTTAAATGTAAATACAATGTGTTTAGGATAGCCAGCGCTTACGGCGACGGTATGTTTTTACATCCCGATAAGATTTACGTTCGCCACCTTCACTCATTCCTAAGTAGAACTCTTGAATGTCTGAATTTGTTTTCAGAGACTCAGCTTCGCCCTCCATGACGATAGAGCCATTTTCCATAACATAACCAAAGTCTGCGTACTCGAGAGCCAAGGCAGCGTTTTGTTCTACAAGCAGAATTGTTACGCCTTGCTCTTCATTTAGCCGCTTTATAATCCCAAAAATTTCCTCAACGATCATTGGGGCTAATCCAAGGAAGGCTCGTCAAGGCATACCATCTTGGGGTTTGACATAAGAGCTCGCCCAATAGCGAGCATTTGTTGTTCACCTCCGGAGAGGTAACCAGCTCTACTAGTATGTCGCTCTTTAATACGGGGAAAATAAGTATAAACCATCTCCTTGCGACGGTTCATTTCAGCTGTGGAAGGTTCAATGTGGCCGCCTGCAATGAGGTTTTCATCAACGGTTAAGTTTACGAAAACGCGACGGCCTTCAAATACTTGTACTACCCCCTTTTTGACAATCTCAAAGCCGGCAAGGTGATCAATCCGTTCCCCACCAAAAGTAATATTTCCTTTGGTAATGGCTCCACGTTCTGGACGTAATAATCCTGAAATTGCTTTTAACGTTGTCGTCTTGCCAGCACCATTAGCGCCTAGGACTGTGGTAATCTTACCTTCCTTGGCCTCCAAGGAAATGCCCCGGAGAACGAGTACAACGTTATTGTACATCACCTCAATGTTATTAATTTGAAGCATATTTAAATCTCGTCGTCCGGTGATTGAAAGAGGGGTCTGCAGGCTCCGATTGGAACCTGCAGCACGCCTCGGTTTGGTTTACTTCTTTGCGGCCTTTTCGATTTCTTCGATAAGAAGTTCAGAAACTTCATGTCTATAATCGCGGTACCATTCAGTGACAGGTTTATAACCAGATTTCGTCACCTGGAAGACACGAACCCATCCACCACCTTCATGATCTTTCTTTGTGATCTGAAGAGGAGGTAGGAGACCACCCAGAGTGAAGTCTTTGATTTGATAGAAACCGTCACGGACTTGCTCGCCTGTCACATCACAACTACCTTTTGCCTTAACAGCATTCTCAATAGCTTTGATGTGCACTGCAGCCTGGAATACACCCCGGTTATAGTAAGCGGTGTATTGCATCGCATCTGGATCGCCTTTGCCGTTAGCCTTGTACATATCCTTGATCTGTTGGATCACAGGGTAATCTTGGCCAACACCTGCAAAGTGCATTGTGTTGTAACCTTCAGCGGCTTCATTACCGCCGGCTGCTTGAATATCACCTTCGGATCCAGCCCATACAACGCCTAGGATTTTATCAAGTGGATATCCCGCCCGCTTAAACTCTTTCAGGGAAACGGATGGAGCGCGCCCGAAGAGGTGGCTGATGACAAAATCAGCGCGATAGCGCCGGGTGATATCAAGGATCTGAGGACCCATCTCAACGCCTGGTGCTGGAACAGCAAAAGTACGTAGTTCGTAACCCTCTTGTGGCTTCAACTTTTCAAGGACAGGAATTCCCTCTGTCCCGGCAGGGTTATCATAATAGATGTAGGCAATCTTTTTGCCTTTAAGGCTTCCACCGAGTTGATCCTTAGCAAACTTAACAGCGGCAGCTGCTTGGCTGTAGTAGCTTGCAGCAATTGGGAACATGTATGGATAGGCTTCGCCATTACCTGCTAGAGCTGTACCAAAACCGGCTGATGTTCCAGGGATCTTATCTTCCGCCATCTTTTGGACGAGAGCGTAGACCATAGGTGTACCATACGGTGAAATTAGAACAGCATCTTCTGCTTTATAGGTCTGATAAGCTTCAACGGCTGCAGGAACCTTGTACTCATGGTCAATTTCATGCGCATTAATTTTACACTCACCCATGTTGCCTTGTTTGTTATACAAGTTCACGTAATCGTGATATCCTGGGCATAAAGCTGTTCCTGTTACTGATGTAGGACCAGTGCGGTCACACATCATACCAATAACAATGTCCTTTGCGCTTGCCTGACTGGCGAGTGCTCCGGCCGCTAGGGCCGCTGCCCCAAGTGCGGTAAAGAACTTCATTCTTTTTCCTCCCTTACTCTTCAAGTTCTCGCTTTAGTTTTTCTAATGTGAGAACGGCCAAACCCGGAAATAATTCGGACGTTAATCCACAAACGGTTTAATCCATCTGGTTCCACAATCAGAAAGAAGATGATCAGGACACCAAAAGAATTTGACGCAATTGTGAAATACTTTGAGCAAGAACGTCTGGTTCAACAAACAATGACCCGACGTTCTCCATAACTAGCCTTATTGCAATTGGCAGAAGACTTATGAAGAAAGCACCAAAAACAGATCCAAGAACCGATCCTAAGCCTCCTATAATTACCATTGACAAGTAATCAATCGACACACCAAGCTGGAACTGTTCGTAAGATGCGATACCTAAATAATAGGTATAAAGTACACCTGTGACACCGGCGTAGAACGAGCTTATGGCGAATGCATAAAGCTTATATTTGAAGACGCTTATTCCAATAATTTCTGCTGCAATATCCTGGTCACGGATGGCAACAAAAGCACGGCCCACCCGGCTCCGAACAAGGTTTTGTGTGGCGATTACGGCGACAACAGCTACTATAAGTAGGAAGTAATATAGTTCTGTAGGGCTATCTAGTTTTTCACCGAGTAGGGTAGGGGGCGAGCCACCTCAATGGAAGCTTGCGCACCACCAGAGATAGAAGGTGAATGGTTGATAATCCACTCGATAATAAATTGTGCAGCCAATGTAGCAATCGCAAGATAAACACCTTTAATGCGCAGTGAGGAACACCCACAATAATGCCTATGGCAGCTGCCATCAGGCCGCCAGCAGGTAGTGTTATTAAGAATGGTAAGTCGAATTTCGTTGCAAGATTAGCGGCTGTATATGCGCCCACTGACATGAATGCCGCGTGCCCGATAGAGAGCTGGCCTGCGTAGCCTAGAAGAATATTTAGTCCAAGAGCGCCTACAGTTGCGATTGCGACAAGGCTTAGGAGAGTGAGGTAGTACTCACTCATCACCAATGGGGCGGCGATGAAGAATAAAACCAATAAGGCAAATGCCGAGAAGCGCGAAATTGGTAGGGGATAGAGCCCCATATCCGATTTGTAGTTGGTCTTATAATAACCAGACTCGCGGTAATACATGAGCCTAAATCCTCTCGATCAACTTACGGCCTAACAAGCCGTAAGGCCTTATCATCAGCATGATAATCATCAATACGTAGGGGGTGAAATCCTTGGTGCCGCCACCCACATACGGATCAATAAACCCAGCAGCGAGAGCCTCGGCTACCCCAACTATTATCCCGCCAATAACAACGCCAATGATTGAATCAAGGCCTCCTAAAATCACAACTGGGAACACCTTTAATCCAACTAGAGCCAATTGGGTATCGACGCCTGACGCGCTTCCCCAAAGTACCCCGCCCAACATTGCAACAATGCCAGCCATCACCCATGCAAGTGCAAAATAGCGTGCAACGGTGATGCCCATCGCTCGCGAGACTTGATGGCTATCTGCCACTGCCCGCATTGCAACTCCTTTGCGGGTTTTTAGAAATAACCATCCAAAAATAAGAAGGAAGAGGATACTAGTACCTGCGCCCAGGAGTTGAATGGGAGTGAAGAAAAACGGCCCAATGATAACTGGATAATCTTCAATCGGTAGAGTGATACCTCGAGGTGCAGCGCCAAATACCATTGGGCCAATCCCTCGAAGAATAAAGGCAAGACCAATAGTTGCCATAATAATTGCTACGATGGGGCGACCGATTAGTGGTCTTAAAACCACTCTTTCAAGCGCAATGTTGAAGGCAATCATGAAGATTAGTCCTGCAAAAGGGCCAACCACAGAGGAAACTCATAAGCAGCGCTAGCGAGTCCAGATATGACTATACCTGCAATCATAACGAACTCACCCTGCGCGAAGTTTATCGCATCTGTTGCCTTGTAAATAAGAACAAACCCTAGGGCTACCAATGAGTACATCAAACCGTTGGCTACACCTTGGCCAAATAGTTCGATTGCGAATGCCATATCACCGCTCATCCGCCTTCTCCTATGCCGCGTCTTGTATTTTGAGGTTCATGTCAACGTGGCTCTTCCGGCCATCCTCAAACGTAACCTCAGCACGGAGGTCAACCACTGAAGCGCCTGAGTAAAATGCTGTGATGACGGGCTCATATTGCTCCGCTATAAAGCTCCGACGCAGCTTCCGCGTTCGGGTTATTTCAGCATCATCAGCATCAAAATCTTTGCCTAGGATTAGGAACCGTTTTACTTGAAGAGTCTCAGGTAGAGTGCGATTTATACCAGATACCTCTGCTGAAATTAAATCCAGCACCTCCTGCTTCTGAGATAGGTCCATATAATTTGTATAAGGGAGAGTTTGTCTTTCCGCCCATTTGCCTACAGTATTGAAGTCAATGGCGATCATTGCGCAAACAGAGGGTCGCTCATTACCAAATGAGATTGCTTCGGCGATATACGGGCTATATTTCAGTTTATTTTCAACAAATTGAGGTGCAAAAGCCGAGCCATCTTCAAGTTTTCCAACATCTTTGGCTCTATCGATGATTGTAAGTTCACCGTTTGCTTCTAAGACACCGGCATCACCGGTTTTAAACCAGCCATCTTCAGAAACTGCTTCTTTAAAGGCATCCTCATTTTTGTAATAGCCGACGAAAACATTAGCGCCCTTGACTTGCAATTCGCCATTATCAGCAATTCGAAGGTCAATACCTTCTATTGGTTTTCCAACGCTATCAGGATTTGCTTCACCGTCTCGTTGGATTGAACCAAGCCCTGAAATTTCTGTTGAACCATAAACTTGTTTTAGGTTTATTCCGAGCGCTCTAAAGAAGCGGAATGTATCAGGACCTAAAGGAGCACCACCTGTAAGTGCCCAACGGGCCCTTCTCAAACCAAGTTGGTCTCTTATGGGTGAATAAATAAGAAGTTCACCAAGTGCTAAATTTATCCTATCGCCGAGACTAGGAGATTTTCCATCCTCTTGCTTGCGCATCACATTAATAGCTGCACTGCTGAAGCGGTTGTAAACAAATTTCTTTAGACCGGTGATGTCTTCAGCTTTTACCTGGATGTCGGAAAGAAAGTTTTCCCACGCCCTGGGTGCCGCTAGAATACCGGTCGGTCCCAATTCACGCATATCACGAAGAAGCGTCTCTGGTCCTTCAGGGCAATTGCATGACGCTCCAGTCAACAAGCTTGTGGCTAAGCTATAGGTTACATCACCTACCCAAGCCATTGGGAGGTAAGAAAGAAAGTCATCACTTTCCCGAACATCTTCAACTGATACGAAGGCTTTAGCTGCGGCTACGAGATTAGCGTGGTTAAGCATAACCCCTTTAGGCTTTCCTGTAGTGCCTGACGTATAGCACATTAGAGCTACCGTATTCGCGTCAAGCGCCTGAACGCCTGCTTCGTAAGCCGCTCGATCACCGTTAACGCCTAACTCAATAACTGCTTCATAGGATTTAAGTAATTTGTGATCATAATCACTTAAGCCACGATCATCGCAGTATACAATTTGTTTTACCTGGGGTAGGCGGTCTTCGATCGACAGCATCTTGTCGACCTGTTCTTGGTCTTCTGCAAAAATAACGGAGACATCTGCATCACTAAGAACGAACGCAAGCTCATCTGCGATGGAATCCTGATAAACAGGTACTGATGCTCCACCTAATGCCTGAGCCGCTAATTGTGCCCAGTAAAGTCTGGGGCGATTATCACCAATGACAGCGAGCTTATCGCCTGCGCCAAAACCAACAGCTTTCAGCCCAAGAGCGAGTTCAGCTACTTGATCGGCATAATCTGACCAACTGTAGGTTTCCCAAATACCAAGATATTTTTCTCTCATAGCCGGTTTAGAACCGCGTATTTTACTGTTCTCAACTACCAGGCCAGGCAGTGTTTGTGCGTTGGTTGTAGCCTCGGTCATATCTGCTTATTCCTGCAAATGTGAGGCGCCTAGGTAGGCGCGTATGACGGCAGGATCAGCTTAGACCTGCTCCGGCGTTCCATCAGAAATTTTCTCACCCTGATCAAGGACAACAATGTGGTCTGATATATCCATGACCACGCCCATGTCGTGCTCGATTAGAACAATTGTGGTTCCAAATTCTGCATTCACATCCAGAACATAGCGAACCATGTCCTCTTTTTCTTCTTGGTTCATTCCTGCCATCGGCTCATCAAGAAGAAGAAGGGTAGGGTCTAATGCTAGGGCTCGGCCCAATTCTACCCGTTTTTGCAGTCCATACGCCAACTCACCGGTGTTTGCTCGACGGAGATCCGAAATTCTAAGGAAATCAATGATTTCCTCAGCACGCTTCCGGTGGTGAATTTCTTCTTTTTGGGCGGCTCCCCAATACATAAAGCAAGAGAGCACACTCGATTTCATCCGGACGTGGCGGCCCAACATAAGATTGTCTAACACCGTTAGGCCGCGAAAAAGAGCAATGTTTTGGAAGGTCCGTGCGATTCCGAGCTCAGCTATACCGTTTGGCTTCCGACCTATAAGCTCAGTCCCATCAAATTTAATTGAGCCTTGGTCTGCTTTATAGAAACCACTGATCATATTCACTAACGATGTTTTACCTGCGCCGTTAGGTCCAATAATTGAGAAAATCGAGCCACGCTCGACTTGAAGGCTCACTTCACGAACGGCCTGCACGCCGCCAAAGCTCTTTGCTACTTTATCGACAGTCAATATCGGGTCGCTGACGCCCCCGCTCGAGTCGAGCATGGACTGTTCCTCCACCTGTCAAATTTATAAATACAGACTTGAGCCTGTTTTTTTTGTTGGGTGAAAGCGTAGTACTAGAAATTTAAAAAGCGCAACCTAAATCAAGAAATATTTTTTCCCCAGTAGCATACGAACTATCCACCGAATTTTGGGGCTATAGATTTTGGGCTTGAAAAACTCATGTGCTGCGCTTTTAGAAATTTCTGACCGTGTTGGATACGCCGCAATGACCTGTGTAAATATTTTAATATTTTGTTTTTTTTCAATAGCCTGAACCCACGGCAAGATCAGTTCGCCGGCACTTTGGCCTACAATAGATGCGCCATAAATTCTGCCCTTTGAATTTGTTATTACCTTCAAAAATCCTTCAGTTCTGCCCTCAGCCACTGCTCGATCGTTATCGGAAAAGCCTACTTTAAGAATTCTAGAATTTTCCTTAAGAAATTCTTTAGCTTGTGTTTCGGACATGCCCACATGCGCTAATTCTGGGTCGGTATAAGTGATTCGGGGCACAGATTCATAGTTTGTTTTAGAAGGAAGCAGAAATAGCGCATTTTTTGATGACTACCCCAGCATGATAACCTGCAACATGGGTGTATTGTGGTCCTCCTGAAGCATCTCCAACGACAAACACACGATTGTTTGTCTTACTACGCAATCGCCTATCTACCAGAATTGCGCCATTAGCAGTGGCAACATGCGCTTGTTCTAGCTCAAGGTTTTCGAAGTTTGGACGTCGACCCGCTGCAACCAGGAGATGGCTTCCATGTAGTACTCGACCATCTTGCAGTTCTACTGAAAAGGTTTTGTTGTTTCTGCTAATGAGAGAAATTTTTGCATCTGATAAGACTTCAACGCCTTCTGCCTTAAGGGCGTCTATTACTACCTTCGATACTTCGAGGTCCTCTTTTTAAGCGGCCTAGATGAGTCTAGAACAGTTACTTTAGAGCCTAGTCGGCGGAAAGCTTGAGATAGTTCCATACCAATTGGGCCGGCTCCAATAATCAGGAGATGCTCTGGCAATTCTTGGTTTTCAAAAATTGTTTCGTTGGTGAGGTAAGGAACTTCCGAAAGTCCCTTAATATGTGGAACTACAGGTCTAGACCCTGTTGCTATTACAAAGCGCTTGGCCTGTACTCTAATTCCAGCAGCATCGACAGTCTTGCGGTCCAGAAATTTTGCATGTCCTCGTACAACTCTTACACCTAAACTCTCAAAACGCTCCTGACTATCATGCGGTGCTATCTGCGATATTACCTCGTTTACGTGCGCCATCACCGTGTCAAAACTAATTGCGGGCTCTACATTAGAAATACCAAACTTAGCCCCTGTTCGGAGAGTTTGTGCTTGTTTCGCTGCAGCTAGCAGTGCTTTTGAGGGGACGCAGCCAGTGTTTAGGCAATCGCCTCCCATTTTGCCCTGTTCTATTAGGGTTACAGATGCTCCCATCTGAGCAGCACCCGCGGCAATAGATAGCCCGGCAGAGCCACCGCCAATTATGCAGAGGTCTGAATACCAGGTCCCATTTACCATTGGCTATCTTTCCAAAGCATGCTGAACACGCTTAGGGTTCCCCAATAAAAAATATTAAATGTCCAATCTTAGAGCTACGACCTAATATTCTAGATCTCTAGCTCTATCAAATATGGGCCATTGCTCGCCAGACCGTGCCGCAGCGCGCGAACAAGACTGTCGCAATCATTCGCGCGCGTTGCTTCAACCCCCAGGCTTTTGGACATATTCATCCAATCAATTGTAGGTCTATCTAAGCTTAACATATCTACTGCACGCGGACCTGGGTTCTGAACACCAACATTGGTAAGTTCACCTTGAAGAATTTTATACGCGCGGTTTGCAAATACGATGACTGTCACATCAAGATTTTCGCGGGCCATGGTCCACAAAGCCTGCACCGTGTACATCCCGCTACCGTCGCCCTCCAATGTGACGACTTTGCGGTCAGGCTGAGCTACCGCGGCGCCAATGGATACTGGTAATGCATATCCAATGGATCCTCCCATCCCATTTAACCAGCAATGCGCAGGCGCATGAGAAGTTAAAGGGAAGAAGCCTCGACCAGAAGTTACAGACTCATCAACAACAATTGCATTTTCTGGAAGCGTTGCTCCAAGTACTGCCGCAATCTTATCAAGAGTTATCTCGCCAGTTGGCGCTTCTGGGCGATCAAGAGGGGCAACATGGGCTGGGTCGAGGTTAATACAACCAAGCTCGATGGCTAGTGCCTCGAGAGCTCCTTCGAGGTCATCTTCTGCGCTAGCCAGATGGGTAATTTGGCAACCTTCTGCCGTGAGTACTGAGGGCTTATTGGGATAGGCAAAAAAAGCAACGGGCTGCTTGGCTCCACATAAGACCATATGCTGAGTGTCTTTGAGAACATTTCTTGCTAAGTCGACAACGTATGGAACGCGTTCTACCTTTACCCTGCCAGCCCCTCGTTGAAGGCGCGCGTTTTGACCCTCTGATAGTAGACGGCACCCAGTCTTCGCAGCTATTCGACCAGCATATTCAAGAGCTTTCTCGCGAAGAGCGACACCGCCTAGCATGAGCATGCCTGCTTCGCCTGAGCTTAATAATGCCTTTGCGGCGGCAGTAACTTTCTCTCCAGATACTTTTGATCGTGGTGCTGGTGGCTTAGCAGTTACTGGGCTTCCCCTGCATTCCATGCTGTATCAGCAGGTAAGATTAAGGTAGCTATTTGACCAGGGGCAGTGCGAGCGGCTTCAACTGCTAATGCACCATCTGCTGCAATCCCCTCAGCTCTAGGGGATGATTTAACCCAGTTGGACATGGGAGCAGCTACCGCTTCAATATCAGAAGTCAGGGGTGCATCATGTTCAAGGTGATATGTTGCATGATCTCCTACAACATTAACAATGCCAGACTTAGCCTTTTTGGCGTTGTGTAAGTTTGCAAGGCCATTTGCTAATCCTGGGCCCAAATGAAGCAAAGTTGAGGCAGGACGGTCGGATAGTCTGTAATATCCATCTGCAGCGCCGGTCACTACACCTTCAAAAAGTCCTAGGACACAGCGCATACCCGGGACGCTGTCTAAGGCTGCAACAAAATGCATCTCGGAAGTGCCAGGATTTGTAAAACAGACGTCTACATCACTTGCAACTAGAGTGCGCACGAGGCTTTCAGCACCGTTCATGCTCATACTTTAATTCCCATATTAGCTATTTTCCGAAAATAGACGTTTAAAGATTGAGGCTCTGAAATTAACACATATACTCTAAGCAACAATTAAATAAGAGGACAGTGGCATGGATGGTGTCCTAAACATGGCTAGCTTTGAAGCATCTCCAGGAGCCCGTGCTGCACAAATTGCTCCCTTGATAGATCAACTTGCTAACGAGATTGAGGCTAAGCGCAGGCTTCCGCCAGAGCTTCTCAAAGCGCTGCACGAAAATGGTCTTTATAAAATGCTTCTTCCGAAACCTTTTGGTGGCGAAGAGGCATCGCCATTGGAGTTTATGGACGCAATCGAGACACTTGCTCGCCACGACGCTAGCGTGGCTTGGTGCATTGGTCAGGCGAATGGTTGCGCTATGACGGCTGCTTATTTGGAGCCACGGATTTCAGAAGAAATTTGGAAGCACGATTCAGCTGGTGTGTTGGCCTGGGGGCCAGGTAAGGCGGAAGCGCAAGTTGTTGAGGGCGGTTACAGGCTTTCAGCGTCATTGATGTTTGCAAGCGGTGGAAGGCATGCCTCTTGGTTAGGTTGCCACACTATCGTGAAAGATGAAGATGGAACGGTTATTAACGGTCCCGATGGAACTCCCGAAGTTCGCACCTTCTTAATGCCAGCGGCAAACATAGAAATGTTTGATGTTTGGGATGTAATGGGTTTACGAGGAACAGCTAGCGATGGCTACAGCGTTAAAGATGTATTTGTGCCAAATGCGTATGTAACAGCGCGCGACAAGGCACACGCTCGTGTTTATCAGTCACCGCTATATATCTATCCGTCTATGACGATTTTTGCTCAGGGCTTTGCCTCCGTAGCACTGGGGATAGCGCAAGGTGTGCTTGGTGATTTTCTGGCCTTTGCAGGAGCCAAAACGCCCCGCTTAGCTAAATCGACCATTTCTGAAAGTGCAGTAGCGCAAACGGAAACAGCTCTTGCCTCTGCGCGTATTATGGCTGCGCGAG
Organism: Rhodospirillales bacterium; assembly: GCA_038143065.1. Lineage (GTDB taxonomy): Bacteria > Pseudomonadota > Alphaproteobacteria > Bin95 > Bin95 > VMCJ01. Next base: position 420,978 of record JAYQLI010000035.1, read on the forward strand.
CATTTCTTCGTCAGGAAGCTGAAGCAATCTGGGGCGAAGTCTGTTCTACAAATGAATTAACCATTGCTGCGCGCGCTCGAATTCGCTTGGCATCAACATATGCAATTCACGAGGCGAAAGCTGCAGTTGATAGCCTTTTCGATTTAGCTGGCGCTGATGCAATTTTTAAATCCAAACCATTTGAACGCCGTTTCCGTGATATTCATACTGTCACGCAGCAACTACAAGGACGTAAGACGCATTTGCAGTCAGTAGGAGCTTGGATGATGGGGAAGGATGCGGATCTGTCAGTAATGTGATTTAGCAAATGAATTAAGGGCGTTCGATCTAAGGCATCCTGTGACGTTCGTTGTAGTCTTGTAGATAATCTAGATATCCCTGCAAGATAAATGCGGCAGCAGATGAGTCTATTACTTCCCCGCGCCGTTTTCTGCTCAAATCTGCTTCCAGTAATACGCGTCTCGCTGCATTTGTAGACATTCGCTCATCCCAAAACGCTAAGGGAAAGTCTCGGATTTTAGTCAGATTTCGCGCAAATGCTTTAGATGCTTGTGCCCTTGGGCCAGGCTTTCCGGACAGATCAAGTGGTAGTCCTATGATAAGGGCACCGACTTCAGCTTGATCAAAAAAGTTCAAAGATCTGCGTGGCAAAGTCCTCAAATCCTTTGCCTCGTCTTAAAGTTTTTCTTGCGGTTGCAATGGTAAGGTTAGGATCCGAGATTGCTATACCAACAGTAGCGCTCCCAACATCCAAGCCGGCAATGCGTGATAATTGAGGAGTTGTCTCATATAGTTCATTAGGCTTGCAGATAGGCATATGCGATGCTAATCGCCCTGCGCCGAATGTGGCAAGAAAAGTATTAATTTTTAGGATGTGAGGGAGCTGATTTGTCCCTAGATCGAGAAACAATAGTTCGCATAGCGAAATTGGCTCGTATTGATGTGGAAGACTCCGAGATAGACGGTCTTGCCAGTGAGCTAAATAATATCCTGGACTGGGTAGAGACTTTGAACTCCATATCAACAGAAGGCGTAGAGCCAATGGTTGGCGTTGGTGTCAGTAAAGCACCTCTTCGGATGGACAATAACAATGATGGGGACATCGCAGAAGCTGTCCTCGCAAATGCTCCAGATCCTACTCCTCCATATTTTACAGTGCCCAAAGTGATTGAATAGAAATGTCAAAGTCAGAATTATTGCAGCTTGATATTGCGACTGCTGGTAAGGGACTTCGAGATGGAGACTTTACTGCTATCGAATTGACCGAGTCATATTTGGATGCCGTTGAGGCCAGTCGCGAACTCAATATCTTTATTACTGAAACGCCTGACCGTGCCATGGCGGATGCAGTAGCTGCTGATAAGAGCATAAAGGCAGGTACATCCAGCAAAATGACTGGAATGCCGATTGGAATGAAGGACCTATTTTGTACGGAAGATATCAAAACAACAGCCGCTTCAAATATTCTTGGGGAGTTCGTCCCACCATATGAGTCAACGATTTCAGCTCGATTAAAAGCTGCCGGTACAATCCTTTTGGGAAAGACCAATTTGGACGAGTTTGCGATGGGCTCATCCAATACAACTAGTGCCTTCGGCGCAGCATTTAATCCTTGGGAATTAACGGAAGATAAAAAGCCTTTAACGCCAGGTGGTTCCTCTGGAGGCTCTGCTGCTGCTGTAGCTGCTGGAGCTGCCATCGCGGCTACTGGAACGGACACGGGTGGGTCAATTCGGCAGCCTGCGGCTTTCTGCGGAATTGTTGGAATGAAACCAACTTATGGTCGCTGCTCTCGGTGGGGGTTGTAGCTTTTGCATCCTCTCTTGATCAGGCTGGACCTTTCGCTCGAACCGTTCGCGATGCAGCTATTATGTTAGAGACAATGGCGGGGCATGATCCAAAGGACTCAACTTCAGCTGCGCAAGCAACGCCGAATTTTGAAGCGCTAATAGATGGGGGCGTTAAGGAATGCGCGTTGGTATTCCCAAGGAATACCGTGTTGAAGATATGCCAGAAGAAATAGACAGTATCTGGCGGCGTGGTATCGATATGGTTACCGCTGCTGGCGCGGAGGTGGTTGAGGTCTCATTGCCGATGACGATGTCGGCTCTGCCGACATATTACATTGTAGCTCCTGCTGAAGCATCTGCTAACTTAGCTAGGTACGATGGTGTTCGATACGGTGCACGCGTTGAAGGCGACGATCTAAATGGGATGTACAGCGCAACGCGAGGACAGGGTTTTGGTAAGGAAGTTCGACGTAGGATAATGATCGGTACCTACGTACTTTCTGCTGGGTATTACGATGCCTATTATAAAAAAGCGCAGCGCGTTCGTACTCTAATATCTCAGGACTTTGACAATGTATTTCATTCGGTTGATGCATTGCTAACACCAACCACACCTGGTGCAGCTTTTCCTATCGGTGAAAAAGAGGACGATCCAATTTCAATGTACTTGAATGACGTCTTTACTGTACCAGCAAGTCTGGCCGGGTTGCCTGCTATATCAGTGCCAGTTGGGTCTAATGAAAACGGCTTGCCGTTGGGGCTTCAGATTATAGGGAGACCTTTCGATGAAGGAACCGTCTTTAGGCTCGGTCAGGCTTTAGAGGATGCAGCTCAATTTGATAAACGGCCACGTTTAACGGTGGAAGGCTTCAAATGAGCACTTTAATAGAAGGTAGGGAAGGTCAGTGGGAACTGGTTATCGGTTTGGAGACCCATGCCCAGGTAACTTCTGAGGCTAAGCTTTTCTCTGGAGCTTCGGCTTCATTTGGAGCTAAGCCAAACAGTCATGTCAGCTTTTTAGATGCTGGGATGCCGGGCATGTTACCAGTTATAAATCAACGCTGTGTAGAAGCCGCAGTTATGACTGGTATTGCGCTCAATGCGCAAATTAATTTGGTCTCGATTTTTGACCGAAAGAATTATTTTTACCCAGATCTACCCCTTGGGTATCAGATTTCACAATTTTCCGATCCTATTGTGGGTAAAGGTTGGTTAGATATTGAGTTAGACGAAGGTTCTACTAAGCGGGTTGGAATTACTCGCCTCCATTTAGAGCAGGACGCAGGAAAGAGTCTGCACGATCAAGACCCATTTCGAACGTTTATTGATTTAAACCGTGCTGGCGTAGGACTTATGGAAATTGTAACGGAGCCAGATATTCATTCTGCTGATGAGGCTGCTGCCTACGTAACAAAACTGCGCGAAATTCTTCGGTATTTAGGCGTTTGTGATGGCAATATGGAAGAGGGTTCACTGCGTTGTGATATAAATATTTCTGTCCGAAAACCTGGCGGCGCTTTGGGTACTCGAACCGAAATAAAAAACGTTAACTCAATTAGATTCATGCGTGAGGCCATTGCTTTTGAGGCCCGGAGACAGGTTGAGATCATCGAGGATGGGGGAAATATAGATCAAGAGACAAGGCTGTTTGATCCAGATCGCGGTGAGACTAGAGCTATGCGCTCAAAGGAAGATAGCCACGATTATAGATATTTTCCAGACCCTGATCTCCCTCCTCTTGTTCTCGATACAAATTACATCGCTGAAATGAAAAGCCAGATGCCCGAATTGCCAGACGCGAAACGTTCGCGTTTCGTAAATGAATTGGGGCTAACTGAATATGATGCAAATGTAATAGCTGCGGATAAGAGTAGTGCTGCTTACTTTGAGAAGGCGGCAGAGAAGGCCGAGCCAAAGTTGATTGCCAATTGGATCATGGGGGAAGTATTTGGGCGCTTAAATAAAGACGGCTTATCTATTGATGAGGCAAATGTTGCGCCTGAAGAGCTCGCAGCCTTAGTTATGATGATCCAGGATGGAAAAATTTCTGGGCGCCAGGCGAAAGAAGCGTTTGAAAAAATGTGGTCAGAGAGCATGGGTGCCCTCGAAGTAATTCAAGAACTTGGGTTGGAACAAATATCTGACGATGGAGCGATAAGAGAATTGGTTGACGCTGTTATCTCTGCTAACCCAGATAAAGTGACGGAATTTAAAGCTGGTAAGACTCAGCTTTTAGGGTTCTTTGTTGGACAAGTCATGAAAGCCAGTAAAGGAAAGGCTAACCCAAAAGCGGTGAATGCAATTCTTCAGGAGAGTTTGGGGCAGTAAAAATTTATCTGCGCTGTAGGTTGCTGAGGCGGGTATTCTTTATTTTTGGCTTATTGAAATATTAAATTTCCATCGATGCGAAAGTTCTTGGATTGACAGTATCTCTATAGGCTCATATCAAGCCGTTACAATTTATTATGGACAGGTGGGTGAGTGGCTGAAACCAGTGGATTGCTAATCCGCCGTACCTTTAATTGGGTACCGAGGGTTCGAATCCCTCCCTGTCCGCCACTCTTTCATTAGTTTTTCACTAATTCTCACGCTGCACTTTTAAAAATGCCGCGTACATCAATGCTTATTGCTGTTTTAATACAAGCTCTCAAGATAGAGTATACCTGTTTTTTAGCGATTTTGTATCCTAGGCTTTATCAACTTGTGGCGCCAGCGTTGTAAATCAAAGACAATTATTCTACCCCGATCTATTAGGTTGCAGGAGTGACGCTGTTGTCTCTAACGACCCTTCAGGAAAAGTTCTTGTCTCGTGCGCTCGACGTGGAAGAAGATGCACTATCTGAACAAATTTTCGAGATAAGAGACTATCTTGAAAACGAGATTGTTGTTGTTGAGGGGACTTCCAACGACGAGGCATATGTGGTCGTTGAGGGCTCTGTGCGGGTTACCACATTTAATCACCAACAAAATCTATAGTCTTAGAATTAAAGGGAATTTCATCACTTGTTGGTGAAGAAGCTTGTTATTCATTTAACAGCGCTCACAGAAACACGATTAAGGCAGCAGAAAAATTAAAAGTCGTCGTGATCCCAGGTTCCTTCATTAGAAAGTTATTTCGACAGAGAAGGAATTCTTCAAGTTTTATGTCTCAAGATGATCGTTCGGAGGCGCTTAGTAAGCTAAGTAACCAATCCTCAATTGGAAAGGATATTGCTGAACTTTTACAAAACGAAAGTGAGATCGAAACAAAATCCCTCAAACCAGGAGAAATTTTGTTCTCCGAAGGTGATAAGGCAGAGTTTTCTTGTTTGATTTTGGCTGGAAAAATAGAAGCACTAAAATGGGAAAAAAGTTCTCAAAAAATTGTTGGTAGTTCTGGTGTTGGGACCTTTGTAGGCGAGCTGGGTGTCCTGGAAAACGCACCCAGAGCGGCAACTGTACGCGCTATTGAGAACACCGACCTTTTGATAATACCTGCTGCAGTTGTTCGGAAAATTTGCACTGTATCAAAAGCACAAGCTCTGACTTCAGCTTTGAAGGCGGGTTATAATTTTTCAGGGCGAGGGACCACATTCAGTGTGGTCATTCCCGGAGAAACGGAAGACAGAGTTTCAACAACAATAAAGCTACCTGGCAATCGTCAGATAGCAATATCACGAACCCTTATGTCTGAGATGGTTGTCGCCCATGATGGGCAAGTTTCTGACAAAAAATTAATTTCTCATGATGGCAGATATCGCATTGAGGTTCTTGATGGATTGCCAGTCCGTATTGAAGGGGCTCAAGACTGGCCTGATCTCCCAAAGCTTATGGATCGGATGCTTTCTGGAGATGTTCTAGAGCCATGGCGATTGGTTGCATTTGAGGCACATGGAACGTTGATGTTTTCTGAAGAGGACGAAACATCAACCGATGCAGTAGTGTGTGCATGCACGGGTGTCACCAAATCTGGAATTCGAAACCACGCACTTTCGGGCGTCACGACATTACAAGAAATTGGAGAAGCTTGCGGCGCTGGCAGTATTTGTGGCGGCTGTAGAAACAGGCTCTCGAATCTTTTAGGCCGTGAAAATTTTAATATGTGTCAGGCTAATGTTGAACCATTGAGTGAGGGTTCGGTTAAAGTAGTTCTTCGTTCAATACGTGACAAAATACATAAACCTCTTCCAGGACAACATGTATCCATTGATGGCCTTATCAAAGGCAATTGGGTTTCTAGGAGTTACACTGTCGTAGATGGCGACGAAAATCATATCGAGCTTGGCGTAAAGATTGAAGAACAGGGAACGTTTTCGCGCTGGCTATCAAAAACGGGTGATGGCTCACTGGTTAGGGTCTCTAACCCACAAGGTGAAGAAATTCCAAAGGCGGGGGAAGGGCTTCTATTTGTTGTTGCGGGGATAGGAGTTACGCCTGCTGTAGCTGCTCTAAGAAATCTAAGAAATCATAGAAACCTTCATATTTGTTACATTTTCCGTGGAGAAAAAACGGCCGCGTTTTTATCAGAACTAAAATTAGCAGAAGAAGAAGGATTATCAGTCTCTCCCTTTGGGATTCTTCCATTCAAGGCCGTCCTGACCTCTCTGCTTTCGTTAATGCTGGAGTTGCTGACAGTAAAGCAAAAGAGGCAATAGTTTGTGGGCCTGTATCTTTTGCCGAGACAACGGCTGAGATATTAAGATCTGCGAACCTTAATGTTCGCACTGAGACTTTCACACACACTGGAATTGCAAATGGGCCACCTCTCATTTGCCCTGGCTCTTGGCGCAATGAAACTAATCGAACCCCGCCTAAGGCGTGGAACCAGTACTCCATTGCTAAGCCAGGTTCTAAAAAAGATGAAGCAGAGGCATTTCTAAGGCAGTTTTTTTGTGAGAATGGGGTGGAAGCTGCCTTTGAAAGCAGGTGGAATGAGGTTCAGGAAGAGATCAAGGAAACTGGAACTTATTGGCAAAGCATTGAGGAATTAACCTTTTGGTGCAAAGCTTAGTTGGCGTAATGCCTCCCGCTGCATAGGCCGTCTCTATTGGTCAGGACTAAGAGTTAGGGACTTCCGGCATTTAACTCATCCGGATGATATGGCTCAAGAATTAATAAGACACCTTGAAATAGCTTATAATGATGGCGACCTCAGCCCTACAATGACCGTTTTCAATCCTGGCGCCCCTGGAGCGCCCGCGGTGAGAATTTGGAACCCTCAGCTAATGCGATATGCCGCATATCGCGATGAAAATAACGAAATAATTGGAGACCCCGCTCAATTACATCTTACCAAAGAGATAGAAGCTCTTGGTTGGAACGGTCCAAAAACAAAGTTCGATATGCTGCCTATCGTAATTCATGTTAATGGACAAAAACCCCGTTATTATGAAATCCCAAATTATGAGCGTTATGAAATTGAGATCCGTCACCCGGAATATCCTGGGATTAATGAGCTTGGTCTAAAATGGTACGCGATCCCAGCGGTGTCTGATATGGCACTTGATTGTGGAGGAGTGCTTTATCAATGTGCCCCTTTTAATGGTTGGTACATGGGGACCGAAATTGGTGCTCGGAATTTCACCGACGTAGAACGCTACAACCTTTCAGTAAAAATTGCTGAAAAAATGGGTCTTGAAACTAAACGTGAAAATAATCTCTGGCGGGATAAGGCCTTAACAGCAATGACAGAGGCAGTGTTAGATAGCTTTGAGGCAAAAGGAATAAAAAATAACCGATCATCACTCTGCAGCGCTCGAGTTTCTTCAATTTTGTGAAAATGAGCAGGACCAGACCCGTGAAGTGTATGGAGATTGGACTTGGCTAGTTCCCCCAATTGGGGGGTCAGCAACACCTCTGTTTTTAGATGGTTGGAAGCACGAAGAATTAAAACCCGCTCTCAGGATGCAGGAACCAGATTATCCATTGCCAGACCCCTAACCCTTGGAGTTGTTCTCAAAAAAACTTGAGCTACGTGGTTCGCGGCATTTATAGCGCTCCCGGCTTTGCTGGCCGAGGACTGTGGATACTTAGGTCTCTAAAGAGCATGCGTGAATTAAATTCTATGCTAAACAAGAGTGATTATCGGTGGAACAAGAAAAAGCTTTTGCTTGAGAAATTTACCTCAGGAAAAACACCTTGGAGATATGAAATGGCATTTTCACCTAGAAAAGTTTTGAAATTTATTGGTCTACCGTTGCTAATCTCCGGAGTTAGCTTTTCTTCAGCACAGGCAAAAAATGATGGTGGCTATGTCGCTTCAATTGAGGCTGGATACGCGTACACCAAGGTCGATGGAAAAGATCAAACCTTTCCTTTAGACGGCGAATTAAACGGCTTGGATATTGATATTGAAATTAGATCTTTTGAAAATGTGGTGTTGGAGTTTGGTTATCGAAGAGATGAAGGCGAGTTCACAAGAACTGACGGACTCAAGACTGACTATAAAAGAGATATATTCAATATAGATGCCGGGTATAATTTTGCTCCCAAAGAGGCAACTAACGAAATTATTCCATTCATAGGTCTTACCTTAATAGATGCAAAAAACAGAGTAACTGTTGGTGGTGTTAACATCTTATCTACCCAAAATGCTCAAAAAGGACACTTAGGCCTTAGAGTTGGAAAGCGATGGGAAAAGGCATATGCATCGATTTCAGGTGGGTGGGAATTAACCATTGATGAAGATCAAGAGGTGCCAACCGTTGGAATATCTCAAAAGGGTGAGGTGGAGAATTCATTTTTTCTAAAGGCTAAGATGTCCTATCAACTTACTGATATGCTGAGTATCGGGATCAAGCCTGAGTTCAGATATGATGATTTTGATCAAAAAAATGGTGCACGAAATGTGACCCAGGAAGAATATTCAGTGACAGTATTTACTGGGCTAAATTTTTAATCTTCTAAAAGAACGGTAGTATTACAACAGCAATGTTTTGTTGCTATGACGACCTCGCGGTGACCAATTTTTTCTGATTGAAATTGCGGCGTGGCTGATTAGTTGAATTTTCTATTGTGAGTCAGCACTGAACATATGTGTTGTCTGAGGAACAGTAACGCATGGTTGTTTTTAAATCCTCTATTGATCTCAAGATTATATTGGCGGTGGACAAGTTACTTAAATTGATTGTCTTGAGCGCTATGTGTCTGCTCCTTGTTAGCAATATAGCGTTAGCAGAAAGCAGACATAGCCACGCTTCTTCAAAGCATATGCACCATCATGATGAAGTTAATATGCCTGGGCTTCGCGGCGAAAATGCTTCGGCTGAAGAGACTTCTGATTTGGCTGTCCTATTTAGGAACTTTGAGACCTTAAGTCGTGAGGTGGGAGAATCTTCCAAATGGGATCAAAACTGTAACACGCTCCTCCAATTCGAAGGTTATGGAAGTACTTGTGCGACATGCTGTGGGTATGATTGGGCGCGTGGAACGGAAAGATGATCCAAAGATTTTTATCCAAAGTCCAACGCTCAATGCATTTTTCTTACATGGTGACCAAATAGACTCTGAGATTGAAATAACAGATGAGGGATTAGTTATCGTTCAGACTTCAAATAATCCTGCACTGGTCAAGGCGCTACAGGTTCATGCTGCTGAAGTCAGTGCAATGGCTGATCGAGGTATGGCTGCTGTTCACGAGATGATGATGAAACAGCAACGCGGTCATTAAAAGAATATATCGTTTTCTTCTAGATTAAGTTACTAATCGCAACATAACTAACTAAACAGATCGAATTTAGTATTTTAACGCGTAGAAAATTCTTCCAGCCATCTCCCGTACGAAAAAACTAGTGTCTTTGAGTGCCTCTGCGGTAGGAATGAAGTCAATCACCGTTAGCTCCTCGTTTCTTGTCTAAAGTCGACCGCAAAGGGTTCTACGTTCAGCCCGGCAGCTTCGAAAACCTGCTTGGCGCGCGGCATGTGAAAGGCTGATGTGACAAGGATTATGGTGGGATTGGATTTCACAAGAAGCCTTGCTGTTTGAAATGCCTCTTGTTCCGTATTTTCAACCTTTCCTGTTAATATAATTTTTTCTGCATCTACTCCTTGGTCCATTGCGATTTTCTTCAGAAAGCTGCCTTCCGGTTCGCCTAATGACCAAGGAAGTTTTCCCTGGGTTAATACCAGCCTTGGAGATTTACCTTTCTTCACGAGTTCAATGCCCGCAAAGATCCTATCGGATGCATCCGTCCATTCGTAATGAAGGCCCTCTTTAGCGTTTATGGTTCTAACCATGCCACTCAATACAACAATAGCATCTGCATCTGGCATCAGATCAATTTTTTCTAATCGATAACCTCTTTCTAAAAAATGGATGAGATTATTTGAAACAAAGGGCATTGAGAGAGTAATTGTTATAATTAACGTAAATATAGATATCCTTTTTGAATTCAAAAAAACCCCTATTAACATTAACAATATAATAAAAAATATAGGACTTATGAAAAAGGGAAGAATCTTATTTAAATAAATCATAAAATAATTAACTCATGCTTGAAATTATTTTCACGCCAGGGCTTTGGGGCCACGCTACCATCTTATCATTAGCCACCCTATGTCGCCCTAGGATCAACCATGGATCATCAACCGAACCTATAAATTTATCGACGCGGAAATAACCAGGGTTAGTTTCTGCAATATCGAGAGTGGTCAGTCCACTGTCATATTTTGATTGCAGGAGTCCTTCAGCAACAAGCATTATTGAATTAACAAAAATATGTTCTGGCCAATCTGATAGATCTGTATAGGCACGAGTAGCTTTTTGAAGAGCGAGTGTTTGAGGTTTTTCGATGGAGGAACGGGTTAATATTGCGAGGTCTTTGCTGGATGAAATGAATGTGTCCATGACATGGATGCCATAATCAAAATGGGCTTTCGCCACGACATCGGAACAGTCTGGGTGGACAGCAGCTTGAACCAAGTAATCAGCGCTTCCTTGAGCGATCATTTCTAGACCTTTAAAAAAATCGGTAATTAGATCTAGCTGTCCGTTAATGCCGTGAAAATTCATAAATCGTTGGGTTATTAGTTCGTGGTTAGTGCCAGAAGGGCCTAGTGTTACAAATATCGGTTTGCGTACCATTGATGTTCCCTTTCGATTCAAACCAATTTACATTTTGGTTAAGCTTTTTAAACAAAGGTGATTGGGGGACGGACTAGTGCGACAAGCAGATTGGTATTTTGATTTCATTTCACCTTGTAGTAATGAAACCGCATCGGGAAGGACGGGTGGTTTTTAGTTGCGGTAGTGACGCTGAAGTATTTATTAAAATTGGCTTTTCGTATCACTTTCCTTGCATACCTGCAATTCCATCAGTTATCGCGTCTACCTGAAGATGTCGAAGTAAGACTTAAACCAACACTGTTCGCCGGCCTGTTAAATTTTTGGGGGCAATTAGGTCCAGCTGAAATCCCGGAAAAAAAAGGCATACGTTCCAATTGTGTCGCTGGAGAGCTGCCAGGACGGGACTAAAGTTCAAGGCGCCCCCAAGACATCCTTTTAATCCTCTTGCTACTCTTCGTTTAGCTATCGCAACTGGAGCTACAATGAAGTCAGTTGGAATTATATTCGATTATCTATGGTCTGAGGGACAAGACGCTCAAGATCCAGATAGTCTGAGAATTTTGGCCGATCGTCTTGGCGTTCAAGATTTGAAAACAGCTACTGGTGACGAAGCAGTCAAAATGGCGCTGAGATCAAATACCGAAGAAGCGTGCGCTGCGGGTGTTTATGGTGTGCCAAGCTTTGTTATTGATGGTGTCTCCTTTTGGGGCGATGACATGATGGAAATGATGTTGGAGTGGTTAGATGATCCAAATATTTTGGATGATCCTGAATCACACCGCATCGCAAATTTGCCAGCAGCTGCAGTGAGGCCGCGTCGTGGAGTTTCAGGTAACTCAAAAAACCATGCGTCTCAAGCGGTTGAGGGCATGGAACTAAAATCGATTGGTTTGTGACGGTCTAATTTTTCTCCATTTTGGGGAGGGGATATTTTAGTCCAGTTGCACAATTGAATAACACGCATGTTTCATCTTTTGAGATTCTACCGTCGGCCCTTGCATCCTGATATGCCGCATAAGTCGCAGCTCCTTCTGGACATAGAAGAAAGCCTTCAGATTTTGCTGCTTTTTCGAGTGCAGCTTGTATTTTGGTGTCCGATACCGCGATTGCGAACCCATTTGATTCTCGCACGGCATCAAGAATAAGAAAATCACCAACAGCCTGCGGAACCCGGATGCCCATAGCGATAGTTTGAGCATCTTCCCAGCGTTTTGCATGCCGCTCATTAGCCTGAAAGGCGCGCACCATTGGAGCACACCCTTCCGCTTGTACAGCAACCATTCTCGGTCGTTTGGAACCTATGAACCCAATCTTTTCAAGCTCATCGAAAGCCTTCCACATGCCAATGAGACCAGTGCCTCCACCTGTAGGATACAAGATGACATCTGGTAACTCCCATCCGAATTGCTCTGCTAATTCTAGACCCATCGTTTTTTTGCCTTCGATGCGGTAGGGCTCTTTTAGGGTGGATGTATCAAACCAATCCATCTCCTCTTTGCCGTCACCCACAATTTTACCGCAATCGTCAATGTAGCCATTTACACGCCATGTTTTTGCGCCTTGTACCGCTATCTCGCGGAGATTTACTTCTGGAGTGTCTTCTGGTGCAAAAACATATGATTCAATTCCCGCCCTGGCACAGTAAGCCGCGAGAGCAGCACCAGCATTGCCGTTGGTTGGCATAGCCATTCTTTTTACGCCAAGTTCTTTAGCCATGGAGACTGCCATGACAAGTCCTCGAGCCTTAAAAGAACCAGTTGGGAGTCGACCTTCATCTTTAACGAAAAGTTGAGCAGAAGCACCTTCTGCTTTTTGCAAGTTTGGCATTGGTAGGATGGGCGTCATTATCCCGCCAATAGAAACGCAGTTTTCTTGATGGCGTACAGGTAATAGTTCCCTATATCGCCAGAGGGTTTGTTCCCTTTTGAGAAGTGTCTCTTTAGTGAACGACCTTTTTACTTCTTCTAATTTATATCGGACCAGGAGGGGCTTACCCACTCGTGAAAGATTGTGAAGTGTATCCGCTTCATATTGCTCTCCTGTGTAGCTACACTCGAGGTGGCTTACAAAGGTTTGAGTTTTAGGAGCCGAAGCTAGCATCATTGTCATGGGTCTGAGTTCCTGAGCTTGGTCACAGAAGGAGAATACCCTTTGCGGATTGCGTTAGCGGGTTTTTGGTTAGAATCGGTTACTTTTTTACCCGATCAAACCGGAATAGTGGAGTTCGAAAGAAGCGCAAAGCGCGGTAAAGAGTTAGTTGTAGGATTTCAAAATACCGCAACTCCACAAGGTGGGTTAATTGATGTATTAATTTCTGAAGGCGCGGAGGTTATAGGTATAGTCGACGCCGGTGTAGGTGCTGCGGCATCAGCTAGTGATGCTGCTTATAAAAAATATCTCTCTGAAATCATTGTAGGTCTTGATTCCATTAAGGAAGAAATTGATGGCGTGGCATTGCACCTTCATGGCGCACTTGCAACTCCCTCCAATCGCAAAGCGGATGCTCATATATTAGAGGCTATTAGAGAAGTTGTTGGTCCTAAGATCCCAATTGCCTGTGCTATGGACTATCATGCAAATTTGGCACACGAGAGCATCACTGCGGTGGATATCATCACAGGCTTTAGATACTCTCCTCATACTGACATGTGGGAAACTGGAGCGCGGGCTGCTCGGCTTTTGGCAAGAACTATACGGGGTGAGATTAATCCCGTCATGGCAATGGCAAAGCCAGGTATTGCGCTTCCATCAGTTTTCAGTGCCACACAACTAGAACCTTTATCAGAACTTGTTGCGTTCGCCGAAACATCTACTGGCGACGGGACTTTATTGGATTGTTCCTTCTTTGGCGGTTTCTCTTATGCCGATACCCCCGATACTGGAATCTCTGCACTTGCTGTTGCCGATAGTGATGCTGAAGTAGCCAATAATTGGGTTCAAAGCATGGCGGCAAAGTGCTGGGAATTGAAAGACCAATTATTTAGAGAAGACTTAATCCATGACGTTGAGAAAGGAGTAGAATATGCGCTGAAGCTCAAGCAATGCAGTAATAAACCTGTCTGTATTCTTGAACATGCTGATCGATTGAACGATAGCACATACGTTTTAAAGGAATTACTAAAGAAAGGTGCAACAAAAGTTTACGCACCTTTCATGTTTGACCCCGACTTAGCTGATTTAGCTAATCAAGCGGGAGTAGGAGCTAGAATAGAACAACCCATGTTCGGTAAGTCTAGCTCACGTGCAGGTGGTGCAATCAATGCATCGGCCAGAGTGCTTTGGGCTGGCCAGCTTAAATTTCCGATTACGGGCCCTTTAAAGACTGGAATGGAAATTGATCTCGGGCCAACAGCTTTAATTGAATTACAAGGTATTCTTATCTCAGTAATATCTGTTCAGTGGTCGGCCATCGATATGGATTGTTTTTATCAATTTGAGGGTCTGAAGCCCGAAGATTTCGATATCATTCTTTTGCGGTCTAAGACCCATTTCAGAGAAATATACGAGCCAATGTGTTCTGAAATCGTTATTATAGATACTCCTGATTGGGGCCCAGCAAAACTGAGTGCATTGCCCTATGAATTCCTTCCTAAAGGAGTTTTTCCTGTAACCATTTAAGCGCCAGCTAAGATTGCAGCGGAAATTTTTCAGCAATCATAATGGTGGGCGCGTTCGTATTTCCTGAAATAACGGTTGGCATAACGGACGCATCAACCACACGAAGCCCAGCAATACCTCGAACTTTGCAGGTAAGATCTACAACGGCCATGGGATCAGAGTCTGCTCCCATGCGACACGAGCTTGCTGGATGCCAATTTGAAGCTCCTATTTCTTTTGCATAAGCTAAAAACTCATCATCGGTTTTGACATCTGCGCCTGGTGTCATTTCGTAGCCAAAGAATGGTTTAATAGCCTCTGTTTCCATCAACTTACGGCTAAAACGCATTGCTGTTACGGCTGACTTTTCATCTTCAGGGGTACCCAATACGTTTGTTAGAATGGACGGTGATTGCTTAGGGTTTGATGACGTGGCATGCACGGATCCACGTGCTTCTGGCCGAAGTAAAGTTGGTCCTAATGTTACACCTGGTTCTTTATCTAAAGTTCGGTCACGAATTGAAACATAAGTTCCCGGAAAGAATTGAAGTTGTACATCTGGTGTTGCAATTTCAGGTCGTGTTTTAAAGAAAGCATTCACTGGATTAGTGGGATTTGTAAGAACACCTGTTCTTGAAAAAATATATCTAGCCCCTTTAAAGAGCCCTGAGCCCATGAACTCTTTCATTGTAGGTATTCAGGTTTCCTTTTTTAGGCGCCAACGCATCCGAAAAATTTGATGGTCATGCAGATTTTTCCCAACGCCTGTAAGAGAATGTAATGGTGTTATGCCGGCAGACTTAATTATCTGTGGATCGCCAATGCCGGATAGCTCCAGAAGGTGTGGGGAGCCATATGCACCACATGAAACTATAACCTCACGGCTGGCATGTTGAACGCCCTTAATTTCATAAACTAAACCGGTCGCTTGTTTATCGTTAAGGATAACGTGATGTGCGAGTGCGCCAGTAGCTACTTGAAGATTTGGCCTTTTTGAGCTGGCTTTAAAAACGCTGCCGCGGTCGAATTCTCTTTCCTTTGGAAATTGTAACTTGAGCATAGCCAATTCCTTCTTGCTCTGCCCCGTTAAAATCGGGATTTTCTGGCAAGCCTAATTCCTTGCCAGCAGCGATCATAGCCTTTGAGAATTCTGTTTGCTCGGTAAGGTCTGATACTGTGAGAGGGCCGCCGATACCATGATAGTCATCAGCTCCGCGCTCGTTATTTTCTGCTTTCTTAAAATAAGGTAAGACATCTTCATAAGCCCAGCCTCGGCATCCAAGCTGGGCCCAATGATCGTAATCCGCAGCCTGACCGCGCATATAGATCATCCCGTTGATTGATGAAGAGCCTCCTAGAGTTTTCCCGCGTGGCAGGAAGTCTTTTCTTCCATTGAGGTTAGGCTCAGGTGCACTCTCAAATAGCCAATTCACATTTGGATTTTGGAGTGTCTTTCCAAATCCAAGAGGCGTATGGATCCAAAAATTTTTATCTTTGGGCCCAGCCTCTACCAGTAGAACGTTATTGGCTGGATTTTCTGAAAGGCGATTTGCTAATACACAGCCAGCTGAACCCGCACCGACAATAATAAAATCAAATTCTTCAGCCAATTTCACCAGCTTTTCATGCTGCGATGACCGGCCCATCACCAACAATGGTCGTTCGGTGCATTACACGCCGTTCCATTGGGTCATGAGGGGTGACGAGATGCATAGTGCATCGGTTGTCCCAGAGCACCATATCATCTGTTGTCCAAGAATGACGGTAAACGAAGCGATCTTGCTCTGCGAAAGCAGTTAATTCTTCGATTAAATCCGAAGCTTCTGCGTTATCCATACCTTCAATTTCGTCATTGTATATAGGACTGATAAATAGTGACTTTTTCTGAGTAATTGGGTGCCGTCTGACCATGGGCTGCCAGACAGGGGGCATAGCTTCGCGCTCTTCTGACGATGCTTTTTTTGCATGCGCTATACGACTTAGTTTGTCGAAATCATGGCAAGCACTACGCCCCTCAACTTTTTCTTTTAAATGGGGCGGGAGTTCCGAATAGACCGCATACATGATTATAAAACAGGTTACCCCACCAGTTCTTGAGATTTCTATCCCATGTAAAAGGGAGCCCATTGCTGGGTTTTGACGATAGCTTGAGTCTGTATGCCATTTTCTCGCACTACCCAGCTGCTGCATAGTGGGATGTTGAGGCATCATAAGATTTCCGTCGTCATCTACATTGGAAACACGGAAGATTTCAGGGGCTTTACGTGATTTAATAATGTTTTGATGAAATACCTCGGGTTCACCAAACGCACGTGTTGCCGCAACATGTTCTTCATCAGTTACCGGTTGGTCTGGGAAGACTAATACAAGGTTATCCATCCAAATATGATTTAATTCTTCCATGACGTCAGCAGACATCGGCTGACGAAAATCCACACCGCGCACTTTAGCGCCAATTAATGGATGCAATTTTTCAACGTCTAAGGTCATTTCCAAAGTCTCTTACTCGTCAACAAACTCAAAGCCCATAGCGCGGGCGTGATAATAGAAGCCCCCATCTTGTACTATGAGAAAGAAGCAACGCTCATCACCTGCGTTGGTATGGCTATGAACGGATACGGGTGGGGTGATGGTCGTCGCAAAAGGGGACCAGTCCTTTCTTTTGCCATCTACTGTTGAGTAGCAATTTTTTCCTTTGACTACGAGCGACACAGCTACTGAATTGTGCCTGTGTGGTCGCTGCGTAACGCCTGGATCCAGGGTGTTCATCGCGACGGTTAAAGTTGGTAGCGCGTTCCGGCTCGCTTCTTGGACATCTGATGAAATTATTAGTGCCGTCCCAGGTATTTCGGCATCTTTACCGATTTCATAAAGATAATCGATCTGCCGCTCTATTTCTTCGGCCGTGCAATGAACGACGGGTGTAGGTGCGTCTCCAAGAGCAGGGGGCTGTGCATGCTCATGTCTAAATTGCGGCTCATTAGTCACTATCCATAGGACAGCATCATCGTTTGCCGAGTGGGCGTGGTGTACGCCTCCCGGTGTGATAAATAAATCTCCGGTATTCCATTCGATTATTTCATCACCAATAATAGTTTTTCCGGAGCCTTGAATAACATACTGCACGGCTCCACTCGCCCGTGGCGTAGTTTCCCACGTATCCCCCGCCTTTATCTTTGCATACCCAGCCAATACAAGGGGGGAGGTCGCCGGAAAGCCACATTCCATTACATTTGAGGCATCGCAGGGAATAAAACCTGTTGCTGTTTTGGAGCTAAGGGCTTTTTCAGGTTCCGCGCTGAAAGCTGTATCCGGCACTGGCGGTAGGATCACATTGAAGGCATTCCCGGGGTTAAAAAACCGCGCTCTGGCTTGTGCTTCTGTCTTTGGGGATTGTGCGTGCTGAGCTGGCAGATCACCGATTGTAATTGGGGTAGTGCTGTCGGGCATGTTTAAGCTCCAAAGTTTAAGAAGAAATACTGTTGCAAAGCATACTATAACGTCAACACCAGTTTTCCGATGACACTTCGATCTTGAATTTTCATTAGTGCTTCTTTTGCGTGTTCGACAGGATAGGTCTCTTGTACGCGAGGTTTAAGTTTACCAGCGCTCACGAATGGAAGTAGTCCTTCCAGTCGTTCTCGAGTTTCTGAGGGATAGCGCCAAGAGTGTTCACCGAATACTACACCCACCACCGAAAAATTTTTCACCAAAATCATATTAGTGGCAACTTTCGGGATATCACCTGAAGCAAATCCGATAACTAAAATACGGCCTTGCCAGGCAATGCAGCGGACGGCTTGGGCAAAAGCATCCCCACCTACGGGGTCAAAGACTACATCGGCGCCTTTGTCCCCTGTGATTTCCTTCACCCGATCGCGAAGGTTTTCTTCTCTATAATTAATCACTTCATCGGCTCCTACCGACGCAGCAACTTTTAATTTTTCTGACGTGCCCGCCGCAGCGATTACTCGAGCACCAAGTAGTTTTCCAATTTCAATTGCGGCAATTCCAACTCCTCCTGTTGCTCCTAAGACGAGTAAGGTTTCCCCCGGCTGAAGTTGTCCTCTATGTGTGAGAGCGAAATGGGCAGTGCCGTAGGCAACTGGGAATGCAGCGGCATTGGTAAAATTCATATCGTCCGGAATTGGGGTGACAATATCTCCTGGAACTACACATTCAGCGGCAAATGCACCACCTCGACGCGCAAAGGCGAGTACACGATCACCGACCTTAACGTGCGATACGCCTTCTGTTACTTCGAGCACGTGACCCGCACATTCTAAGCCTGGCACAAATGGCAGCTCTGGCTTCACTTGATATTTACCTTCAGCCATTAAGATGTCAGGAAAATTGATGCCAGCTGCACGTACGCCTATGCGGACTTGCCCCCTTTCTATTTGGGGTGGGGAGATTTCAGAAACAGTTAAATTGTCAACTGAGCCTAACTCAGGGCAAATCAATGCTTTCATGAAAGTTCTCCGTCAGCGACAGCATTTATTGCTAAATTTCTCAAATCCCTGCGCATTAACTTACCTGTTGGAGTGAGTGGTAACTCTGACACGAAGAATATGCGATCTGGTAGTTTGTATGATGATAGAAGTTGCTTGCAGTGGTCGCGGAGTTGAATGGCATTCCGTTCTGTTCCAGGCCGAAGGATGACAAAAGCTACAATTATTTCACCCTTGTCTGGGTCTGGTACTCCTGACACTCCAGCTAGGCCAACGTATTCATCTTTTTGCAATGCTTCTTCGACTTCTGCAGGTGATACGTTAATCCCAGAACGTTTAATCATCTCAGATGATCGCCCCGCATAAGACACTGTGCCATCTGAATTTAATGACCCAAGATCTCCAGTTCTAAAAAACCGTCTTCTGTAAATACTTCATCGTTATGAATTGAACTCTGTCCACCATATCCGGGCGTGAGGTATCCATGTACCTGTATTTCACCAACATCATCGCTAGCCATAGGTTGGCCTGTTTTGGGATCTGTTATGCGAATTCTAACTCCAGGTAGGGGAGGGCCTTGGCAGTGGGCTCGACGCTCTAGAGGCCAATGATGTGGAGTTACGCTGCAGTTACCGTAACTCTCTGTTTGTCCATAAATATTGCAAATTTCATTTGCACCGAGCTCATTTGCGGCTCTTATGATATCCTGCGGCGAGCCTATTGTAAGGCCGGTCCGAAGGCTTTTGGTCCGCTGTGGTGTAAAGCTTGGTTCGGCAAGAAGAGCATTTGTCATAGCAGGTAAAGTATAGAGAGCAGTTGCCCTACGCTCTTCTATTAATTCAAGCGCGCCCGCAGGTTCAAATTGTTGCTGAAGGATCATTGAAGATCCATGGCTTAAGACTGCAATCAGAGCATTTGCTGCTCCGTATGACCAAAAAAGAGGGATTGATATTAGAACTCTATCAATCCCAGAAAGCCCCATCCGCTCGCCAATATTAAAACCATTTTCTATAGATGCCCAATGGGTGAGTGGCACGCACTTAGGTCGACTTGAGGAACCAGAAGTATATAACACCACGAAATTGTCACCGGCGCTTCGGCCATCTCCAGGAGGCTTTGAAGCCAAGACCGGTCCTTTCAGGTATTCATCGAATTCGTGAGTATCTAAGGCTATAATTTTAGTCAGGTTTTGAAGCTTTCCAGCTTTTTTGAGCTCTTGAATGCCCTCGTGGAAATTTTGACGTCCATATTTGGATAGTGTGAATAGGGTGCAGGCTCCTGCGTCCTCAAGTAGGAACTCAAGTTCAGAGGTTGTTGACCAAGTGCTAAATGGAGCTAGCACTGCGCCAACTCCAGCTGCACCAAAACATATATCCAACCACTCAATTCGGTTGTTACACAGAAGGCCTATTACATCTCCCCGCGTGATGCCATCTTCCTGAAGTCGTCCTGCTACAGCTGCTGAACGATCTGCCATCTGCCGATAGGTGATTTCTTCACCACCAATGAATGCAAACGGCGCATTTGGCGTTTTCTCAGCAATTTCATGGAGCAAATCATATACTGTTCTAGCAATGGGACTTTGCATGATTATTCCAATGTTGGACTATCTTAGGAATCTAACGCTAAGGGGCGAAGCTATGCCACTCAATATTCGCACGCCAGAAAAATATGTCACTCTTATAGAGCTCGATGAACAATCCAAAATGAATGCTATGTCCCGCCAAATGTTAGGGGAGATAGCAGATCTTTGGGAGAAACTTGATGCTGATCCAGGATGCCGGGCGATAGTACTCACAGGCGCGGGAGATCGCGCTTTTTGTGCAGGAGCCGATATAGGAGGTGACCTCACAGCCAGTGAGGAGATGGCTGAAATGATTAACCGAGCGCTATTAAAAACACACGCGATTTCTAAGCCTGTTATTGCTGCAGTTAATGGTGTCTGTGCAGGTGGAGGAGTGGAGTTACTTCTTTCAACAGATATAAGAATAGCAGCTGAGCATGCCCGCATTGGGTTGCCGGAAGTACGGTACTCTATCTATCCATTTGGTGGCGCGGTTTTGAAGCTTTTTAAGCAAATTGGTTATACACATGCGATGGATTTGCTTCTTACGGGGCGACTGATTAGCGCTTTAGATGCTGCTAATTTAGGTCTTTATACCCGGGTGCTGTCTAAGGATAAAGTCTTAGATAACGCCATAGAGACAGCAGCTGTTATTGCTGAAAATAGTCCACCAGCGGTGCAAGCTGTTAAGAAGCAGGTGGCACAAATGATCGCCTTTGATGCAATGCAATGGGAAGAGGAGGAACAATCGCTTGGGGATATGGTCAGGGCAAGTAACTCTTTCAAAGAGGGGGTAGCCGCATTCCTGGAGAAGCGTCCCCCTAAATACGATTAGAGTGGAAGCGGTGCTGACGTTTTTAAAGTCTCCATGGAAAGCTGAGACGTAACCTTATAAATTTGTATGCGCTCGATAAGGCGGCGATAAAATTCATCGTAATCTCTAGCCGTTGCAACTTGGACTTTCAAAATATAATCGATCTCACCAGCAAGGCGATGAGCTTCAACGATCTCGGGCATATCACTCACGGCAGCGGAAAAGTGTTCTAACCATTTCTTATCGTGCTGATTTGTGCTGACCATGACAAAAAAGGTTTGGCCAAGACCAGCAAGTTCAGGATCAAGTAACGTTTGGTATCGAATTATTAGACCACTTGCCTCAAATTTTTTTATCCGGTTCCAAACAGCAGTTCGAGAAGCACCAACAGTTGATGCTATTTGGTCCAAAGGAAGGTTCGCTTCCGATTGCAGAACTCGGAGGATCCTGCGATCCAGATCTGAGAGGTTAGGGTTTTGCTGCATGAGCCGGCACTTTCAAACTTCATTCAATTTGTATATTGGAAAAATATTCTAATATTTTAAGGATAAATACTGCTATAAAGAAAAAATGTTATAAATATTATAAAAATATTGAATAAATTTCAATTTCGCGAAAATTTTTACGACTTGTGTTTTACGTCCACATCAGTCCATCTAAGACCGGTAAAATGCTGGTCTTCTGGTAGATTTAACTTCTCTTTCCAGCATGCCATTGCTCCGTAAAACTTTTTTTGCCGGGTAGAGTAAGGTCCCTATCTTTTGTCCAAGAAGTTGCAAATGGTGCCTGCTTTAAGCGGTTATTTTTTCCTTTGAATAATCGGAGCGTTGGGAGAGCAAGCTTAACAGCAAGTCGATATAACCATGGGCGTAAAGCAAAGTATGCCCAGGCGGTCATAATCCAGCGAGTACGTTGGCTGCCTGTCTTCTCTCTCCACTGGCGTTCGCGTAAAGCTCTCATCATGTCTGGTAAGGGTATGTCCACCGGACATACTTCCCGACATCTTCCATTTAACGTGCATGCATTAGGCAAGTCCCCGGCCTGCTCTAGGCTATTTAGGGCAGGGGTTAAAATTGACCCCATCGGCCCTGGATATGTTGAACCATATGGATGACCGCCAATCACTGAATAAACAGGGCAATGATTCATGCAGGCACCGCAACGAATGCAGCGGAGCATTTTTGCCATATCACCGCCCAACATTGATGTCCGTCGATTGTCTACTAAAACAATGTGCATTTCTTCTGGACCATCTCTATCACCAGAACGTTTAGGTCCGTTGAAAAAAGTTACATATTGGGTGAATTCACTACCCAATGCGGATCTGGATAAAAGTCTAAGGAAAACTGCTGTGTGCTCTAAGCTTGGGACAAGTTTTTCGATGCCCACTGTAACGATGTGGCAGGGAGGTAGTGCTGTTGTTAGCTCTGCGTTTCCTTCGTTTGTTACTGTTAAAACCGAGCCGCTATCAGCAGCGAGAAAATTTGCTCCAGAAATGCCTACATCGGCAGAAATATATTTTGGCCTAAGCTCGTGTCGGGCGCTTTCGACCAAAGCTTCGACAGTGTCAGATGATCTTTGCCTTGTATGTTTATCAGTAAACAGGTCAGCCACTTCCTCCTGTGTCTTATGAAGGGCCGGGATCACTATGTGTGAGGGGCGCTCACCTGCTAATTGAATAATGTGCTCCGCGAGATCTGTTTCAACACGCTCAATTCCCGCCGCTGCAAGAGCGCCTGGTAGGCCAATTTCTTCGCCTAGCATTGATTTCACGCGCGTGGCTGTTTTTGCCTCTCGTGCCTTGCATATATCTACAACGATTCCCGTCGCTTCGTCAGGGGTTTCGGCAAAGTGAACTATAGCACCTGAGGCTTCAGCAGCGGCCGTGAATTGTTCTAAGTAGTAATCAAGATTTTCTAACGTATGATCTTTAACCTGCACTGCTAGCTTTCGGGCTTCTTCGAATTCAGGGTAATTAGTAATTACCTCCGTTCGCCTGCCTTGAAGTAAGTTAGTTGCCCGATCTAATGCTATTTTTAGTTGAGGCTTTTTTAGTGCGTGAGCTGCCTCTGTTTTGAAGGCAGAAGGTGAAGCGGCGTGAGAGGTCATATGCCTTCTCCATCTGCCATGCCAGCAAGAACTTCCGCGATATGAAAACAGCGGATGTTTGAATTTTCGCGCGATAGCTTTCCTGCCATATTCATTAGACAGCCTAAATCACCTGCAAGAAGTACATCTGCACCACTGGCCTTTATTGTCTTAGTTTTGTCGGCCACGATTGCTGAAGAAATTTCTGGATATTTGATGCAGAAGGTGCCGCCAAAACCGCAGCATGCCTCTTCACCTTCGAGTGGATGAATTTCCAATCCTGAAATTTCAGATAAAAGAACACGAGGCTGTGCCTTAACGCCAAGCTCCCTTAGTCCCGAACAACTATCATGGTAGGCAACTTTGGCTGGGAATACGGTCGAGGTTGGTTTCCAACCCATGATATCAACAAGAAACTGGGTGAGCTCAAATGTTCGAGCAGCTAGATCTTCTTGCCTGAGCCGCCAACCTGGGTCTTCCGGAAAAAGGTCTGCGTAGTGTACTTTGATCATTCCTGCACAAGAGCCGGATGGTGCCACTACATAGTCATATGTTTCAAATGTTTTAATTACTTGCTCTGCTATTGCGCGACTTGCACTTTTTGCGCCTGAATTAAAGGCAGGTTGCCCGCAGCAAGTTTGTGCCTTTGGGACTATCACCTCACAACCTGCTAATTCTAAAAGGCGAACAGCGGCAAATGCCACGTTTGGCCGCATTGTGTCAGCCAAGCAGGTTACAAAGAGCGCGACGGAAGGCTTAGATCTTGTCATACCACAAAAATATCGCCGGTGTATCTTCGTAGCGATGCGCGCCGCCGCCGCAGCGCGCGAATGCCGCAATTTTCCTTGCCGTTAGGTTGGTGCAGGTGGCCGAAGCATGAATGCCTTAGAGACTGCTTGGGAACTTCTTTTAAAGATCCTTCAATATTTCGTTCCAAAGAGTAGACTTAAGTTCAAAGCCGACGCCTGGAGCATCTGGCAGGGTAATTTCCCCGCTTTCAACCTTTGTATCGTCTGCGAACCCACCAAAGGGCTGAAACACTCCCGGGTAACTTTCGTTCCCTCCCAGTCCAAGCCCAGCGGCTATGTTTAAGGCAAACTGGTGGCCACCATGAGGAATGCAGCGTCGCGGTGCCCAACCTAACTCATGCAGCATTTTAAGTGTGTCGAAATATTCAACTAAACCATAAGAAAGAGGGGGTCGAATTGAAGCCAATCGCGATCACTGCGCATCCCTGCGTACCTGATTAAGTTACGAGCATCTTGTACCGAAAATAAATTTTCTCCTGTAGCCATTGCGCCAGGATAGATTTCACTAAGGACTGCCTGTAGTTGATAATCTAGGGGATCTCCAGCCTCCTCATACCAGAAGAGGTCGTAAGGCTTCATCATTTCGGCATAGGCAATAGCTGTTTGCAGATCAAAGCGACCGTTAGCGTCTACGGCTAACCTCTGGCCGTCGCCAACCACCTCAAGTACTGCCTCTATGCGTTCTTTATCAAGATCGATACTTTCGCCACCAATTTTCATTTTAACGATATCGTAGCCGAGGTTAAGGTAGCTCTTCATCTCCTCTTTAAGAGCATCTAAACCTTTTCCCGGATAGTAATAGCCGCCAGCGGCGTAGACAAAGACCTTGCGGTCAGCTTTGCCAGCATTAAACCGGTCGGCCAATAGCTGCCACAAAGGTACTTGATTGGCCTTTGCGAGCGCATCCCAAAGGGCCATATCGATCGTTCCAACTGCCACAGACCTCTCTCCGTGTCCTCCTGGCTTTTCATTTACTCTCATCGACTTGTTTACTTTTGCTGGATCGATAAAGCCGTCTTCATCAATCCATTCGTTTTGGTCCGCGGCTTGGATCCGAGGAATAAATCGGTCACGCATTAATGCGCCCTGGCCATAGCGGCCGTTTGAGTTAAATCCGTAACCAATGACCTGTTTGCCATCTATATAAACATCGGTTTTAACGGAAACTACGGTGCAGGTCATTTGGCTAAAGTCAACATACGCGTTTCGGATATCTGACTTTAGCGATACGGTTTTTTCAACGATGTCTATAATTTTCATACCAGCTTTACTTTCAAATCAATCAAGGAATTACTCCTAGTGAAGTAATCCTTTACTTTGCAAGAGGTCCCTTTGGTGTTTTGCAAAAAATTATTTGGTTCATTCAATAATTCAGCAGAAATAGGACTTGATTAAATACCCAAGATGATACAAATCCAATTCGTACATGATTAGTACTAATTGGATTTTGGGTACATGCTGCGCTTATCAAAAATGACCGATTATGCGGTTGTAGTTATGGGGCAATTAGCTTCCAGACCTGATTGCCGTCAGTCCGCTGCTAGTATAGCTGAAAATACTGGTTTACCGACCGCTACAGTCGGGCAAGTACTTAAAGCTCTCAGCTTTTCAAACCTAGTTGATGGCACCCGCGGCGCATACGGTGGCTATTTATTGTCTCGCTCTCCTTCTGCCATTTCAGTTGCAGAGATTGTGGTGGCAATGGATGGGCCCGTTGCGATTACCGCTTGTGTGGATGGAGCGGACGACCCCTGCAATGTTCAGGCTGGATGTTTGCTTCGTGGTAGTTGGGATGCCGTGAATTCAGCAATTGAAGGTGCTCTGAAGGGTGTAACTCTTGAAGAAATGCTAGCTCCCTTATTTAGATTTTCTGTATCCAAATCCTCTGAATTGGAGGTCCGCTCATGAGTGCTACAGCAGAAACTATTGCTGATGTCGAGAAGTTAGGCGATCGTTACAAATACGGCTTCGTTACTGAGATTGAATCAGAAACTGCTCCTAAGGGTCTGTCTGAGGACGTAATTCGTTTTATTTCGGCCAAGAAGGAAGAGCCGGCGTGGCTCCTGGAATGGCGGCTGCAAGCCTATGCAAAATGGCAAAAAATGAATGAGCCTAATTGGGCTAAATTGGGTTACCCTCCGATAGATTACCAAGACTCTTATTATTACTCGGCACCAAAACAAAAAGATGCCCCCAAAAGCCTAGATGAGGTTGATCCAGAGTTACTAGAAACATACGAAAAACTTGGCATTCCACTAAAAGAACAGGAAATGCTGGCAGGGGTGAGAAACGTTGCCGTTGATGCAGTATTCGATAGTGTCTCGGTTGCTACTACCTTCAAAGCAAAATTAGCCGAAGCTGGTGTCATTTTTTGTTCGATATCTGAAGCGGTTCGCGAATATCCAGACCTGGTCAAAAAGTACCTCGGCTCAGTAGTGCCGCAGGATGACAATTTTTTTGCCGCCTTGAATTGTGCAGTCTACACCGATGGCTCATTTGTATACGTACCCAAGGGTGTGAAATGTCCGATGGAACTCTCTACCTATTTTCGAATAAATCGCTGAAAATACGGGGCAGTTTGAGCGCACATTAATTATAGCGGATGAGGGGTCTTACGTCAGTTACTTGGAAGGGTGTACAGCTCCGATGCGGGATGAAAATCAGCTGCACGCGGCTGTTGTTGAGCTTGTTGCGCACAAGGATGCGGAAATCAAATATTCGACTGTTCTTAATTGGTATGCGGGTGATGAAAATGGCAAAGGCGGGATTTTCATTTTTGTGACGAAAAGAGCCCTCTGTCAGGGCGACCGTTCAAAGGTCATGTGGACCCAGGTGGAAACGGGTTCTGCAATTACATGGAAGTACCCGAGCTGCGTTCTGCAGGGGGACGATAGCCAAGGTGAGTTCTATTCGGTTGCAATCGCGAACAACATGCAACAGGCCGATACTGGAACTAAAATGATCCATATGGGCAAACGTACGCGCTCTCGCATTATCTCCAAGGGGATTTCTGCTGGTCGCGCTCAGAATAGTTATCGTGGGCTGGTGAAAATGTTGCCTTCTGCTGACAAAGGCAGAAATTTTACCCAGTGTGACTCACTCCTTATAGGCGATAAATGCGGCGCGCATACGTTCCCATACATTGAGAGTCAGAACCGGTCTGCGCGAGTTGAGCACGAGGCAACTACGTCAAAAATTAGTGAAGACCAGTTATTTTATTGTCGGCAGCGTGGCATTGGTGAGGAAGAAGCCGTTGCGCTAGTCGTTAATGGTTTTTGTCGAGAAGTATTGCAGCAACTTCCAATGGAGTTTGCGGTTGAGGCGCAAAAGCTTGTTGGAATTAGTCTTGAAGGTTCGGTGGGTTAAAACAATGCTTGAGATCAATGATCTACGGGTAAGCGTAGAGGGTAAACAAATTCTGAAGGGCTTGAACCTATCGGTGCCAGCTGGTGAGGTCCATGCAATTATGGGCCCGAATGGAGCGGGAAAATCAACTCTAGCTTACGCTTTAGCAGGGCGAGACGGTTACGAGCATGAAGGTGGTTCAGCAAAGCTGCTTGGGAATAGCATTATCGGATTAGATCCAGAGGATAGGGCCGCTTTGGGCCTCTTCCTTGCATTCCAGTATCCGGTTGAAATTCCAGGCGTTGCAGGAATGACATTCTTAAAAACTGCTCTGAACTCTATGCGAGTTGCGAGAGGCCAAGAAGAATTGTCAGCCCTCGACTTTTTGAAGCTTGTTAGAGAAAGGTTGAAGAGCCTTGGAATAGACGAGGCTATGCTAAAGCGTCCGGTGAATGTTGGATTTTCTGGCGGTGAAAAAAAACGCAACGAAGTTTTACAGATGGCAATGCTTGAGCCAAAATTCTGTGTTCTCGATGAAACAGATAGTGGTCTTGATATCGATGCTCTCAAAGTTGTGGCGGATGGTGTCAATGCTCTCAGGTCTCCAGAACGTGGCATGCTAGTCATCACCCATTATCAGCGATTATTGGATTACATTAAGCCTAATCGAGTGCATGTCCTTGCTTCTGGCCAAATAGTAAAGTCTGGTGGTCCGGAACTAGCGCTGCAGCTTGAAGCAGAGGGTTATGGAGAGCTGTTAAAAGAGACTGCAGCATGAGTGCTGGTTTACAGACTTCAGGCCCAGGGGTGGATGCATTTCGCACTGCTTTTCGCCAGCCCTCTGAGGAACCTCTATGGCTATCCCAATTTAGGCTTTCTCAAACAGAACAATTTTCACACTCAGGTTTGCCAACTACGAAGGATGAAGGTTGGAAATACACTAGTTTGAGACCTCTGGCTCGAGCAAAATATCAGATCGTTGAAGCCTGTGAGGGAGGTTCTGTATCGCCTGTCTTGGAAGGGGCTGCGCAAGCGGTCTTCGTCAACGGTTATTTTAGAGCAGAGGCGTCAGATATCTCTGGTCTTGAGCAGTTTCTTGGGCCGTTCAATGGTTTCTTAAAAGAGCCGTGGTTGGAAGCCTTAATCACAGACACGTCCTTTAAATATCAAACGATGTACTCCTTAAACGCCGCCGCTTTTAACGATGGGTTTGCGTTGAAACTGGGGGCGGAGCAACAGCTTCCAAGGCCTCTTGAGCTTGTTTTTCTCTCAGTTCCTGGTGATGTGCCAGGGATGTGGCATCCGCGCGTTGCTATTGAGCTTGGTGCGAACGCTTCGGCGACTGTCATTGAGCGCCATCTATCAATTGGGGAGGGGGCTTATTTAGCAAATCATGCTGCCGACATACGGGTAGGTAAAAATGCTCGGTTAGTGCATGTTAAGATACAAGACGAAGGATCTGATGGGCGACATCTTTCGATGACGCGGGTAAAAGTTGGAGAGAAATCTTTATATGATGGTTTTACCCTAACTTTAGGCGGGGCTTTAAGTCGTAGCGAGACGGAGGCACGCATTGAGGGAGTGGGAGCTGAAGTTCGCTTAAACGGCGCATACTCTATTACCGGTAAACAGCATGCTGATCACACCAGTCGTATTAACCATTTAGCTCAAGGTACTAGATCACGCCAAGTTTATGCAGGCGCGATAGATGGAAATGGCCGCGGCGTTTTTCAAGGCCATATTGTTGTTGAACAGGCAGCGCAGCAAACTGATGGCTACCAGATGAATAGAGCTCTGCTTTTATCTGATACCGCAGAAATTGATTCTAAGCCCACTCTCGAGATTTATGCTGACGATGTAAAATGTAGTCATGGCGCAACAGCGGGCGATATTGATGAAGACCACCTGTTTTACTTAAGGGCGCGGGGTATTCCAGCACCAGCTGCTCGAAGTCTTGTTGTGCGCGGGTTTTTAGCCGATCCCGTTGAAAATATTTCTGACGATGATGCGAGGGCAACTGTTCTCGATGTACTCGATGCTCATCTCGGATTGGAACGCTTATGATTAATCCTGAAAAGATTTCAAAAACTAATTTTAACGTTGACGCTATTCGCGCTGATTTTCCAATTTTGCATCAACAGATGAATGGTCATGACCTCGTATTTTTAGATACAGGGGCAAGCGCTCAGAAGCCAAAACAGGTTATTGAGGCCATGGTGAGCGTGATGCAGAAAGATTACGCTAATGTTCATAGGGGGGTTTATTCACTATCTCAGCGGTCCACAGACCTTTTCGAAGCTTCGCGAGAGAAGGTTGCGCGCTTCATAAATGCGCCGAATGAGGATTCTGTGGTATTTACCCGAGGGGCTACCGAGGCGATAAATCTGGTAGCTTTCTCGTATGGGCAAAGAATAGGCCCCGGTGACGAAATCTTAACAACCGAAATTGAGCATCATTCCAATATTGTCCCTTGGCAAATGATTGCTGAACGCCAAGGAGCCAAGGTTGTTTTCGCGCCAATTACAGATGATGGCGAATTAGATATGGAGGCGGTAAGAGCCCTTATTACAAATCGGACCAAGATTGTTGCCGCGGCCCATGTTTCCAACACAATGGGTACTGTTTTAGCGATAAAGGAACTAGCAGAACTAGCTCATAGGGTAGGGGCAGTAATGATTGCGGATGGATGTCAGGCAGCTCCGCACTTACCCGTCGATGTACAAGATCTCAACGTCGATTTCTATGCTTTTTCTAGTCATAAAGTTTATGGCCCGACTGGAATTGGAGTTTTGTATGGGCGTCCTGAGATCTTGAAAGATATGCCTCCATACCAAGGAGGTGGCGAAATGATCGAAACAGTCGAAAAGACTGGTTCTACCTTTAAGTTGCCGCCACATCGCTTTGAGGCTGGTACCCCTGCAATTGTAGAGGCCGTTGGATTTGGAGCGGCAATTGACTATGTTACGTCGGTTGGCATTGAGGCAGCTGGAGCGCATGAAACGGAAGTTTGTGCTCATGCTGAAAAACTTCTTCGTTCAATGCCAGAAGTTGAAATTTTAGGGCGGCCAAATTCTAAAACATCGGTTTTATCCTTCAATGTTAAAGGTGCACACGCTCACGATGTTGGGACGATCTTGGATCAACAGGGTGTTGCTATTCGTGCTGGTCAACATTGCGCTCAAACTGTAATGGATCGATTTGGTCTACATGCGACAGCAAGGGCAAGTTTTGGGATGTACAATACCTTGGCTGAAGCTGAAGCATTAGCGAGAGCTGTCTCCAAAACAATTGAAATTTTTGGGTGAGTTCAAACCAATGAGTGACCGTATGGATAGACCGTTTCCCATGTTTCATGACATGGATATCCCAGGCGTCGGAAGCGATCCTTCGGAGTTTAGAGCTAACCGAGGGGCACCTCTGCCAGAGGGACGGCCCGTTGGCAGCAGAGATGACGCTATTGCAGCCTTAAAAACAGTTTATGATCCTGAAATTCCTGTCGATATATGGGAATTAGGGCTCATTTATGAGATCGATATTGATGAAGCTACTGGTGGGGTAAATATTGAGATGACTCTCACTGCTCCTGGGTGTCCAGTGGCTGGTGAAATGCCAGGTATGGTAGCAGACGCACTTGTAGCTGTTCCGGGTTTCGGTGAAATCGAAGTTACTTTAACATTCGACCCGCCATGGACAGCAGAACTTATGTCCGATGAAGCTCGGGTTGCCCTTGATTGGTTCTAAAAGGTTATAGTCGTATGAACGAACGTCCCCCAATGATTTCTCTTACCGAGACTGCTGTAGCGCGTGTAAAGGAGCTTGTGTCCCAAAGTTCAGAACCGGTTCTTGGGCTCCGAATTGGGGTTTCAGCCCGCGGATGCTCGGGACTATCGTACTCTGTTGAGTATGCCTCTGAGGCAAAGCGCTTTGAAGAAATAATAGAGCAGGATGGAGTTAAAGTATTAATCGATCCCGCTGCAGTAATGTTCTTAATTGGGTCTGTTGTTGACTATGAGGAGAGTAAATTCACTTCTGGCTTTACATTTAATAACCCAAACGCTGTGGGTGCCTGCGGATGTGGCGAAAGTTTTTACGTTGAAAAAGAGCAACTATCGAGTCAGACTAGCAAATCTTAAAACATAAAGTGTTTAATTATTATACTGTTCCTCGGGCCAGCGCTTCCGCTTCCTCAGGTGTGTATCCAAGTTCACCGAATATCTCTGTTTGATCTGCCGCAAGGGATGGAGCAGGTTCCGCTCTGGGTTTGTTATCGGGCTGACGAACTCCAGTGCCGATCGATTTTATGCTAAGACCGTTCGAAGTTTTGTATTGGATTATCTGACCAGTTGTATTCAAAAATTCACTGTCAAGCGCCTGAGCAACATTATTGACAGGTGCTGCGGGAACTGTTCCTGCAAATATTTTCATCCATTTGGCAGTTGTTTTGGTCGATAATACCTCATCTAACAATTCTGTGATGAGGTCACGGTTACTCAGTCGGTCTGAAAAAGACGCAAATCTTGGGTCGTTACCCCATTCTGGATGTTCAATGCAGTTGCAGAGAACGGGCCAGAATTTTTCCTTGTTGCACATCAGAAAGATCCAACCATCCTGTGTCTTATATAGTTGGCTGGGCACTAAATTGGGGTGGGCGGACCGTTTCTCACGTCCAATCATTTCATCGAGATTTAAATACCAAGAACCGGCGTAGCAAAGGTTGGTCATAGCTACGTCGTACAAGGAAACATCGAAGTCTCCTCCTTGACCACTCGCTCTTGCCCCTAAAACTCCAGATACCAGTGCTAGGGCTGCCTGAAGGCCGGTCGAGAGATCAACAATAGATAGCCCCATCCGAGATGGAGGACCACCTTTTTCTCCAGTTACGGAAAGGTATCCACATTCTGCCTGCATTAGAAAATCGTACCCAGGCCAATCTGCCCTAGGCCCTTCACGTCCATAAGCAGATAGATGCACGCATACGAGGCGAGGATTTACTTTTTTTAGACTCTCGTAAGTAAGTCCCAACTTGGCTGGTATGTCTCCCCGAAGATTATTGAAGACAGCATCTGCTGTGGCGGCTAAGCGACGGAGTGCTTCCTGGCCAGATTCAGTTTTTAAATTAAGGCATGTAGACCGCTTGCCTCGGTTGAAGGATTGAAAAAAGAGACTGTCGCCACTTGGAAGGACTTCATTAGCATGTCTTACATGTCGTCCTACGTCACCTCCATCAACAGCATTTTCAACTTTGATAACCTCCGCTCCAAGGTCAGCAAGCTGCATGGTACTATGGGGTCCGGCACCATATTGCTCTACTGCAATAATGCGAATGCCTTTCAATGGTCCACTGGACGGTTTGCTCATATTGGGTTTCTCTCAATGAGCTGGCGAGCAATTAGAATTTTTTGTAGCTCATTTGTTCCCTCTCCAATGGTGAGGAGAGGAGCATCACGATAAAAACGTTCAACTGGGAATTCTTTGGAATACCCATAACCGCCATGAACGCGCATTGACTCCATGGAATTGGTGAGTGCGGCTTCGGTCGCAAAGAGCTTTGCCATTCCAGCTTCCATATCGCAGCGTTCGCCTCGATCAAATGCTTCCGCTGCTGCACGGGTTAGGTGTCTTGCGGCTTCTACATTGGTAGCCATGTCTGCAAGTTTTATTTGGATTGCTTGATGCTGGGAAATGGGTTTACCAAAGGTCTCACGCTGTTGGCTGTACTT
Organism: Rhodospirillales bacterium; assembly: GCA_038143065.1. Taxonomy (GTDB): domain Bacteria; phylum Pseudomonadota; class Alphaproteobacteria; order Bin95; family Bin95; genus VMCJ01. The sequence goes on from JAYQLI010000035.1 coordinate 454,199, forward strand.
TACGGCTTCTTTCATAGCAGCTGATGCCACGCCTACACCGCGAGCAGCAATGTTTATGCGTCCAAGTTCAAGTCCGCCAAGCGCGTGCCGAAGGCCTAGTCCTTCCTGGCCGCCAATTAACCTATCTGCATGGATCTTGAAGTCTTCGAATACTAATTCAGCGGAATCAATGCCTTTATAACCAAGCTTTTCTAATTTTCGAGATACGCTAAATCCTTCACCTTTTTCAGCTAAAAATAAGCTTGTGCCTGCGTGTCTAGGCTGTTTCTCTGGGTCAGTTTTTACGAGAAGTGCAAAAACCGTTCCATGTATACCGTTAGAAATCCAAGTTTTTGTTCCATTAACTACGTAATGATCTCCATCTCTTTTAGCAACTGTTCGAATTGCTTGGAGATCGGTTCCACAATTAGGTTCGGTGAGGGCTAGACCTCCACGAATTTCTCCAGTGGCAAACTTAGGCAACCACTCGCGTTTTTGTTCCTCAGTTCCGTGACGAATAACTGCTGAAGCCATGATTAAGTGAGAATTAAAAATGCCAGACAAGGACATCCAAACTTCAGATACAGTCTCAACAATCTTGGCATAAGTTGTTGTTGGTAAACCAAGACCACCATACTCTTGGGGTATAATTGCTCCAAAAAGGCCAAGCGCCTTCATGCCTTCAACCATGTCAACGGGGTATTCATCGGCATGTTCTAAAGCCATGGCATAAGGACGAACGTCTCTATCTAGAAACTTATTAATGGCTTCTAAAATTTGTCGCTCATCTTCTGCTGTAATTCCATTGTGGGCCGGTGTGGAGCTCATTTTTAATGTTAGCCTTTCCATTCATGCAGCTAAAAAAGGTACCAAGGTTTAGGTTCTTTTTGTGTGAATTTATACTTAAGAATCATAGGTCTAAAAAATTATAGAACCAGACAAAGCTTGGTTCTAAAATATTAAGCTAATGAGGAATGTCTTCTTCTTGCAAAAGAACAAGAGACTGTCGAAACGCCAAAACTGTTTCCTCTAATTCTCTGTCTGTATGCGATGCCGAAATAGTGCCTCCCGGCCAACCATTGAAATCAACACCATTTAACAACATTGCCTGTCTTAATTTTTGTACTACGCCTGGTGCGTTTCCTTTCAATTCCATAAATGGAATGGACAGAGCATTAAAAGTTCCTGGTGATACGGATCGGTTTGCAGGATTTGTAAAAATGTGAATGGTTGAGTGTTCTCCATAAGCGGCCCAATTTAGTCCGGCTTGGGCAATTTCTTGATTAAGCCTTTGGCGTAAACAAGAACCAAATAAATTAGCCTTTTCGCATATTCCATCAGTTTCAATTATTTTCAGCGCTGCGATCCCAGCAGCCGCGGCAACCGGGTTTGCGTTGTAGGTTCCTTGGTGGCCTATTTTTTCGAAACCTTTTGACGCGGCAGCCTCAAAATCTAACAATTCAAATATATCTGCTCTGCCAGCAACTGCGCCGCCTGGTAATCCACCTGCAACAATCTTAGCAAAGGTTGCTAGATCAGGTGTGACGCCAGCTTCTGCTTGCGCGCCGCCAGGAGAGACACGAAACCCAGTCACAACCTCATCAAAAATTAAAAGTGTGTCTGCAGATTTTGTTTCATCACGTAAAAAGCTCAGGAAACCTGGTGCTACAGGCACCATTCCTGTTGAAGAACCAGTTGGTTCAAGAATTACAGCAGCAATATCATCTGATGAAAGTGCTGCGATCACCCCAGCTTTATCGTTTGGGTCAACTAGTATGACATTTTCCGCTATCCCATTTATGACGCCTGTTGTTGGTGTCCCATCAAAATGATTGGCCTGACCTGGGGCCATATGGTCATTCCAACCGTGAAAATGCGTGCGGAAACGCAAGATTTTGGAGCGATTGGTATAAGCTCGCGCTAAGCGAACGGCCATTAATGTCGCTTCAGTTCCAGATGAAGTGAATCGTACTTTTTCAGCGCATGGAACCATGCGAATGATTTGCTCTGCCCATTCAATCTCTAACGCATGACTTGCGCCAAAATGTGTACCTTTACCGTAAGCGTTTTGAACTGCAGCTGCCACGCTGGGATGATTGTGGCCAAGGATTAACGCGCCATGGCCGCCAAAGTAATCAATGTACTCATTGCCATCTACATCCCATTTTCTTGGTCCTTCTGCATGTTCAATGTAAATGCCGTAAGGATTCATATGACGGGAATCATGAGTTATTACGCTCGGGAATACATGCTTGGCTTTCGCAGCAAGTGCTGCCGAGCCTTGAGTCTTGCTGCGATATGCTGACTCAATTCTTGAATTAGACAAGATTGATGTACTCATGAAGACCTCGCTCTATTCCGTCTCAACCAGATTCAGTAATTAAAAGACATTTCCGGATCATCTTAACCGAAAAACAATCGTTTTGTCAGTTTGGAAATTCGGGAGGTGGCGATGGTGGTGAGGGCTCGTCTTGGGTACTCGTAGGGGCCGGTAAAACATCTCGCAAAATACCAGGGGCAAAAGTGCTTAGGGTACTGATTGTAAATTCTGGATCTTCCAATGGGCCAAATGCTCTGTAATTTGTGGCAAAAATTCCTTCTTCTCCTGTTCCTGTAACTATTTGGCGAAGAAGGGGAAGTTGATCAAAAAGAGGTAAGCTATCGATTGTTCGAGTGATTACATAGGCTGGAGATATTGCTCCCTCAATTTCAAAAGTGTCGTTGCGAATATCAATTTCACCTTTTGCAGAGATTGCTAATGCGTTTCCTTCAGCTCTTCCACTTTTAATTTCTATAAGTCCCAACTTGTATGTACCGTCGAGCTCCAGGTGGTCAAAACGTATTGCGTCTCCGCCATCAATTATTGAAAGGAGAAGGGTGCCTGTTAATCCTCCAACATTTCGAAGCTCTGATAGTAAGCTGGTGTCATCGTCTCCAATTAGTTTTCGGATTGCTGTTTTTTTAAAGTCAAATTCATCTGCTTTGAAATTTATTTTTAAATTCGCGTTTTCATTTTCCTCTATAGTGAGGAGTGCAGTTCCCGCCTCCGCGGCCGAAGTTATTCCCATGGCATCAAGCAATCGACCAAAGTTACTTGCACTGATTAGGACTGCTGGAGGATTGCTCGGCAGTGAACTTGCTTTAATAACGCCTCCTTTATAATAGGCTTCAGCATCAAGAAATTTAGGCAGTCTAGGGTCATCCAAGAAAACTACATGCACGTCATCGATTGAAAAGTTTTCAGAGACCCTCACGCGATCAAGATCAATTTCAATCGTGTGGTCGCCTTCAAAGTTTTCAGGTTTTTTTTCTCTTGATCGATTTGTTTCTTCATAGAGATCACTGGCCGGTAATCGAAACTTTTTCCCCAAATTCTCGTGCGCTCTTTACCATCTGATGATGCTATAAAATTCATCTTAAGATTATGGCCGAGGCCCACTAGCCGGCTAATCTCTGCAACTTTTATTGAGTTATTTTCTTTTTGAAATTCTACTCGTGCAGATAAATCGAAGTCTTGCGAAGAAAGTTGAATATCTTCCAGTTTCTCAAGTTTACCATTGTTCAGCATCAAAACAGCACGGAAATTACCAGGGACCTTGGGCTCTTTATGATAGCCAAGTTTTTCTATGGAAACTTCGGAAGGTTCGATATCCGCTTCAATTTTAATCTCCATACGATCATCTTTTGCAGCAATGACATTAAAATTTGTGGGACTTAGGCCCTTAACCATATCTTTTAAAATGGATGCTTGATCGCTAAGGGCACTCCTAACTTTTTCGTCGAGTAACCAAGTGCCATTAAAAAGACTTTTCTGATTCTTTGAGTCAAAAGGTATAAAACCGTCAAACTTGATCGGGGCTTCTAATAGTTGGCCTTTCCCCGCTAGTCGCAGGTCATCCTGATTTACTGAAATATTTAATATTTCAGCAGTTAAATCCCAACCGTTTATGCTTCTAGGAAAAAGACCATTCGATACCTCACCATCCGCAGAAATCGCGACATCACTTAAGGTAAGGTCCTTTTTTAATGGGAAAGAAATTTTAAGTTCGCCCTTTACCAAGCCATCGGTTTCTTCGGCTTTAACCCCTAACCAACTTGCATATCGAAGAGGATCCGCTTCCAGAACATGTAATAAATCTGGTATGGGCCCAGTAATATTGCCAACTATGGACAATGCGCTGTTTGCACTTCCGAGTTCAGTAAATTTTAAGTCTATTTTATTGGAGGTCTGCTCGCTACTGGTGGCCGCATTTACGTGAAGGTCTAGCGTATCACCTTCAAAATACCCGGTGCCACTTACTTCTGTAGCTACAGGCATCGGCTCCCAGTAACGTACAGTGAGGCTTTCTGCCGAAAAGCTACCTGAAACCTTCGCCGGCTGGTTGTTTGTTTTGCTGATACTGAAGTTACTGTTTGTAACTTTGCCTAAAGATAGATTTTCTTTCACCCAGAGACGGCCGCCACTTGCTAGGTTCTGAGGCCATATTTTGGATAATTTTTCTACAGGAAAACTTCCGGTTTGAATATTTCCCAAGAAACCAAAAAGATTTCCATTTTTTCCAAGTTTTAGATTGGCTTCACCCTGAGCATCTATGCCAGAAATAATTGATTTTACGTCGTAAACTAAAATTGAATTAGAATTTGCGTCGAATTGGAGCTTGGCTTCAGTTTCGGTGAATTCGATTTTTTCACTAAATTCTTTTGAATTCGTATATTGGCCATATGCTTGAATACGGCTACGTGCAGTCGTCAATTTGTTTTCTGAGATACCGAAATTGAAGTCAGCTTTGATATTTCCACCCAGACCACTTAACTGTTGATTGTCGACGTCTAGAATGTTGAGAAAATATTGAATATTGCCGCTTTTGACTTGGCCAATAATATCGTAGGTACCTGATTTTTGGGCACTGTTGTTTTGGATGATATTAGCTTCCAGAACAACATCAGAAAGTTCTTTGCCCAATTTGAGGCTTTTTACAACTATCTGCCCGGCTCCAAAATCAGCTGATATTTCAGCTGAAGCATCACCAACTGCTATTTTTTCTTCCCTCAGGCAGGAATAGATGAGTACTTAGTGTTGAGATGGATGCATTGGCGGTTGAGCCGTTCAAATCCTGGTCAAAGTCAAATCGCACATCACCTGAGATTTTTCCCGTGAATTCTCCAAGTTTATAATCGAGGAGACGACCTACTTGTGAAACAGAACCTAAGTCATTGTTGTTTAGACTAACGGTAAAAAAGCCGCCTTTTCCTTTGGATAGAGACACAGTGGCTTTCAGAGGACCTGAAGGAATATCTAGATTTGGGACAATATCTGTCCAAAACACTATGTGTTCGGGTGTTAGCGTGAGTCCTAAATTTGTTTTTGCAGAGAATAATTCATCGTTTGTAGTCTCATCAACGACTGTTAACGATGCTTCTTCTAAAAGGATTTCTAGCGGGTCGTTTATTTGGATTTTATCGGCAATCCATTCTTTTGCGATGCTAAACAAGTCATAGGATGTTTGCTTTTGTCTAAAGTCATTTTTTGATTTCAGAAGGTTTAGCGTTACAGCATTATCTTTGTTCTTGGTAAAAAGTAGTGACGCCTTTTCGATATCTAGTCTTGAAGGTTTGATATCTCCCTGAAGGAGGGCGGCTAAATCAAGGCGTATTTCGACGCTATCTGCTGATGCAATTGTAAGGCCATTTTCGTTGGCAAAATTTGCTCCAAAACCAACAAGTGCAGGTCTGTCGCCATAGACTCCCAACCTAAGGCTATTAAAAGACGCCTTGAGTCCGGTACTTGAGTTTATCGACTTTTCTAACTTTGGCTTTAAGAAGGAGACATCGACTGGACCGCTGCCAATACGCACGGCAATGCCTATCGCCAATACCGCAGCAATAGCTAATGTTCCAACTATTATACGCAAAGCGCTAAAGATAATATTGTCTCCTTAACGAAACATACCCAATTCGACTCTTCGTTAATCTTACATGATCTATTATCCTGCAGACGATGCAGTTCATAGACCTAATCAAAAAGTCTCCACTTGTTTTCGAAATGTTACAAGCGAGAGAAGCGCTCGAGAGTGTAATGGATCTCAATGAAGGTACCATTTCTTCTTTTGCACGTGTTCCACTTGGAAATGATTTTTTATTGGGGGTCTTTGGGGGCAGTCCATTTCTTACGCAAGCCTCAAGAGTAAGGCCAAGCACTCTGGCCCATGTATTAAATGAGGGTCCTGAAGCCTCGCTTAACGATTGCTTAAACTTATTCAGTGAATCAGTGCATATTATGGACCAGCGACAGTTTATGTCTGCTTTGAGAAAGGCGCGCACATCGACGGCTTTAACTGTAGGTTTGGCCGACCTTGGTGGAGTTTGGGACACTTTAAGGGCTACCCGCTACCTTTCTGAGGCTGCCGACGCAGCAATTTCTGCGGCGGTTAATTGGCTTTTTATCGATGGCTTTCGTCGAAAAATTTTTACTAGTGCTGATCCATCAGGATTAATCGTACTGGGTATGGGAAAGCTTGGTGCCTGGGAATTAAATTATTCCAGCGATATCGATCTTATTCTGTTGTATGACCCGGATAAAATTCCGATATCTAATCTAGATAACATCCAGAATGAGATGACTAGATTTGCTCGTGGTTTGGCGCAGCTTCTAGAAGAACGAACCTCAGATGGATACGTGCATCGCACAGATCTGCGTTTAAGACCTGACCCTGCCTCTACACCTCCCGCTATCAGCGTTGAGACAGCGGCTGTTTATTACGAAAGTATCGGCCAAAATTGGGAACGTGCAGCGATGATTAAAGCGCGGCCAGTTGCTGGCGATATAGAAGCGGGTCAATCGTTTATTGCTTCTCTACGCCCTTTTATTTGGCGCAGGACACTCGACTTTCATGCGATAAAGGACATCCAGTCGATCAAACGGCAAATTGATCGCCGAGGTGGGTACAAACCATTAAGTGTAGAAGGTCATGATGTAAAACTCGGCAGGGGTGGTATTAGGGAAGTAGAATTTTTTGCCCAAACTCAACAGTTAATATGGGGTGGTAGAAATCCCTCATTGCGCTCATCTAGCACAGTTGATGCCCTCAAATCATTGAATGCAGTAGGTTTGATTACACCTTCGACATGCAAGGAAATGTCAGACTGCTACTTGAAGTTGCGCGACATAGAGCATCGTCTTCAGATGGTTGATGATCGACAAACTCATACGATCCCGGGATTATCTGGCATTGAGAAATTTTCCCGGTTTGCTGGCTATCAAGATGTCAATGATTTTTGCACAGAACTCCTCAACACACTGCAAACCGTTGAGCGCAACTTTGCAGAGTTATTTCCTGATCAAGAAGGACTTGGGGGTATTGCTGGTGGTGCATTAGTCTTCACAGGAAACGAAGATCATCCAGAGACAATTAATACTCTTTTAGAGATGGGCTTTGCCTCACCCTCCAGAGTGATTGGCATTATCCGCTCATGGCATCACGGCCGAGTACGTGCTTCTCGAGCCCCCCGTGCAAGAGAAATCTTAACAGAATTAACTCCAGTTCTTTTAATGGAGTTTTCAAAAGCACCTAATCCTGATGTAGCTTTTCTAGCTCTAGATGGGTTTGTGCAAAAGTTACCCGAGGGCGTGCAATTCTTCTCTCTACTTCAAAGTAACCCTCATTTGATGGCGTTTTTGGCAAGAGTGCTTGGTCAGTCGCCGTATCTCGCAAATCTGATTAGCCATAGGCCGAATGTGCTTGATGTGGTTCTTACGGAAGAATTTGAAAAGGCTCCAGGAAATAAGAAAGCTTTAGAAGCCCAAATAGAGCAAGAAATATCGGATGTGGACGACTTTCAAGATTTATTGGATAGCTGCCGTAGGTGGTTGAATGATCTACGGCTCAGGCTTGGTGTTCAGACTTTAGAAGGTCATTTAGAGCCGAGAAACTCGAGTATCGCTTTATCTGACGCGGCCGACATAATTTGTTCAAAATTATTGAGCTCCATAATGAACGAGTTTAGCGATCAGCACGGAGATCCTCCTGGAACGTTTGCGATCATAGCTTATGGTAAATGGGGCAGTCAGGAGTTAAGCATTGGTTCGGATTTAGATCTTGTTGCAGTTTATGATGCTCCAATGGATGCCATATCACTCGGAAGAAGACCTCTATCAGCGCCTGTTTATTTCATGCGGCTTACTCAACGACTTGTTAGTGCATTAAATGTACCGACGGCTGAGGGCAGGTTATTTGAGGTTGATCTGCGCTTAAGGCCATTAGGGTCGGATGGGCCATTAGCTACCCAGATAGAAAGTTTTGAGAAGTATTTGATGGGGTCAGCATGGACTTGGGAGTGGATGGCATTAAGCCGCGCAAGGCCGGCTATTGGCGATCAAAAGCTTCTTCAAAAGTTTGAGGAGCTTCGTGCCCGAACATTGAGAGCCGCTTCAACAAAGCCCTGTTTAATCTCCGATGTAATTGAAATGCGTACACGAATTTTATCGGAGAAAGGCCGCGGTGGAGTATGGGATATAAAGCAGAGATCTGGAGGGTTGATTGATCTTGAATTCCTTACTCAGGCGTTAGTCTTAGTACACGGAGAAAATAACCATGTATTGGCTTCTAGGTCCCCGTGGGAACAAGCAAGAGCATTGCGCTCCTTAGATGACTATTTAAATACTGAGGAATTACTAAAAGCGGCCGAATTTTGGCAAAAACTTCAATGGTTACTGCAACTTGTTGGTCACAATGAAGTTGTTGGAGACGAAATTTTACATAAGGAAACCCAACAAGTTCTTGTTAAAGCATTAGGCCTGGAAGACTATGAAGAGCTTACCCATATTAGGGAGGAAATAAGCGCAGCAGTAGCTGCTTCTTTTGAAACGCATATTGTTGGCCGAGAGGCCTCGTAAAATTAAGGATTTTGCAATGCTTGATGTCGGTGATGTTGCTCCGGACTTTACCCTTCCAACCGATGGTGGAGGGGAGATAACGCTGTCCAGTATGCGTGGAAAGAAGGTTGTTCTGTACTTCTATCCAAAAGATGATACCTCAGGTTGTACCAAGGAGGCCTGCGATTTTAGGGAAAAAATATCAGAATTCGAGAAGGCTGGAGTAGTGGTTCTAGGTATGTCACCTGATGGTGTTAAAAAGCATGACAAATTTAAAGCAAAATATGACCTTCCATTTTCTTTGGTCGCAGATGAAGAAAAGACAGCCTTGGCAGCTTACGGTGTTTGGGTCGAAAAAAGTATGTATGGACGAAAGTATATGGGCGTAGAGCGTTCAACATTTTTGATTGATGTGGATGGTTCAATCCAGGCTACTTGGCGCAAGGTAAAAGTACCAGGTCATGTTGATGCTGTACTGGATGCAGTTCAGGCCTGATCAGGTTTTCTAATGGTTTTAGTTTAGAAGGTGCATAAAAATACAATCTTCGCGTGAAAATTAGGTTAGACAAAGATTGGCCATATAAGGTCGATCGAGTTCATAATAGAGAAAAATACATTTCTGTGCGCGAGGTAATGGGAGAATGGATCATGCAATTAAAGACTTCGCATATGAACGGTGATTTCGGCATTGTAATCCATGATGTAACTCGAGCAGATCTTAATGATGCAGATTTTCAATCTGGGGCTTTCGACTTGTGGACTAGGCACGGTGGGTTATTGGCGGTGCGTGGTAACGACCTGGTTAACACATCACCACAAGAGTTGATGGCGTGGTCTGAGGTTTTTGGGTCCATTGAGTATGGGAATTTTGTTGCTCGAGAAGACAAGATGGTGGAAGGATTGCCAATTTTGCGGATTGGTAATGTCCGTGACGAGGGGGAAGTTAAAGTCTTCTCTTGCCCGCGTGCCGCAACTTAAAACCGACGCGGACATTCGGTACAATCCAGAGACACGTCGTCCGGTTTGGCATACTGATTCCACCTTTCGCCAAAGTCCGCCAATTGGATCAATTTTTCACTGCAAAATTGCTCCTGGATCTGGTGGTGAAACATTATTCGCCAACATGCGCGCAGCGTACAACGACCTCGACGATGCAACTCGCGTGAAGCTAGACGGTTTAGAGGCAGTATGTTCGTTGGCGCACCATGACAAGAAAATCAACAAATATTCGCCGGATTATCCAATTCTGACACCTGAGCAGCGGGCTGCTAATCCGCCAAATAGGGTGCCGCTGGTTCTTAGGCATCCTGTAAGCGGGGAAAAAGCTCTATATGGCCTAAATAGCTCTACTTGCGCCATTCTTCCAAAGGATGAAGAAATTACTGCAGAAACCCTTGATATCTGCGACCTTGAGGGCGATGAGCATGAATCTGTTCAGATCTTGCGCGGGTTACTTCCTACAATAACTGGTCCAGAATACACGGTGAAATGGTCCTGGCAGCCTGGAGATATCGTTGCTTGGGACAACCGGTGTACTATCCATTCAGCCACTGGATATGACTATGAAAACCAAAGCCGAGAAATGTGGCGCCTTACGCTGCTAGATCGCGCACAGGCTGAGAGCTAACGATCCATTCCAGCTTTCTCAGCAAGTGAAGCTGCAAGAAAATCTCCAAGATCACCATTCAGGACGGCATCTGGGTTACCGGTTTCTACCCCCGTTCTAAGATCTTTTACCATCTGGTATGGTTGTAAAACATAAGAGCGAATCTGATGTCCCCACCCAATCTCTGATTTCTGTGCTTGTTCCTCCGCAGCGGCTTCCTCACGTTTCTGCAACTCATATTCGTATAGACGTGACTTAAGCATATCCATCGCTGTAGCTCGGTTGCGGTGCTGTGAGCGATCATTCTGGCATTGCACCACTATTCCAGTAGGGGCATGCGTTATCCGGACTGCCGAGTCGGTTCTATTAACATGCTGTCCGCCGGCGCCAGACGCGCGATAGGTATCAATGCGCAGGTCTTTTTCTTCAATTTCTACTTGGATTGAGTCATCAACCACAGGATAAATCCAAGCAGAAGCGAAACTGGTATGCCTTCTAGCTTGGCTATCATATGGAGAAATCCGAACAAGTCGGTGTACTCCGGACTCTGTTTTTAACCAGCCGTAAGCATTATTGCCTGAAACCCTAATAGTCGCTGATTTTAAGCCTGCTTCTTCGCCTGGGCTTTCTTCAAGAAATTCTAATTTATATCCTTCCTTTTCAGCCCAGCGGGTATACATTCGAAGCAACATTTCGGCCCAATCTTGTGCCTCGGTCCCTCCAGCACCAGCGTGCACTTCGAGATAACAATCGTTACCATCAGCCTCGCCAGATAAAAGACTTTGTAATCTAGCTCTTCTAGCATCAGATAGAAGTAAATTTAGTGAAGCTAATGCTTCTTCAATAATTTCTTCGTCATCCTCAGCCTCGCCCATCTCAATAAGCTCAGCATTATCTGTTGCTCCATTTTCAAGTGCCTTGCAGGCTTCAATAGAGTCTGCAAGTTGTGTGCGTTCCCGCATTACTTTTTGAGCGGCTACAGGATCATTCCAGAGATCAGGGTTTTCTGCTTCTGCATTCAGTTCATCAAGTCGGAGAAGAGCATTTTCCCAGTCAAAGATGCCTCCGTAATAAGGCAACAACTTCCTGAATTTCATCAATAAGAGTTTGGGCTTCAGCGCGCATCTTTAAGTCTCCGATTGAACTGGTAAAGAATGTATTAGCCTGAGATTGAATTGCTGCCAAACCTAGCATTGCGACGCATCATGACCAAATAAAATGTTGCGCTCTAAGGACTGTCAGGAGCATGCTAGGCTTATTGCGTTAGGAATTGTCACGAGGTTGCTATGTATGCGGTAAGTAGCCATGAAGCTAGAGAAGTAAAAACAGAAACGCCAGAAGGCACAAACCGGCGAATTGATTATATCGGTAGCGGGCGTAATAGATGCGCACCCACAGGCCTTTTATGTTGACCGTTTATATAAAAATGCGCGAATTGATCCCCATTTTCATGACATAGACCAATACCAAGTTGTGGTCGATGGTTCATGTAAGATGGGTAAACAAGCTGCAGACCCAATTACTTTTCAATACGCAGATGCCTACACACCTTACGGTCCAATCATAGAGACTAGTGGAGAGGGTTTCGCATTCTTTACGCTTCGCCCGATCGCTAGTGGCGGCTTTTTTGCGATGCCTGGAAATAAACATAATATGCCTGGTAGAGCGGGGCGTAATATCGCTGGGCGATTCGATACGACGAGACCTTTGCCTAAAGAGGGGCAAGCGGTTTTGGAAAAATTAATGGACGATCAACTTGACGGTGTAGCTGCATTTGGTCTTCGCCTTGGGCAGGATGCTTCCCTTGCGGGGCCTCCATCAAATGCTGGCGGGCAATATTATCTGGTATGTGAGGGAGATGTTTTAATTGGTGATAAAAATTTAGACCGACGCAGTCTTGTTCATATGATGCCCGGCGATGCAGCTCCTGTTTTTCAAGCTGGAAAACATGGGGCAGACATTTTGTGTCTGCAATTTGCGACACCATCGGATCGTCCAGGATCTGATCCCGTAGAGCGAGCTAACCGAGATCCAAATGCATATATGCGTCGGCCTGATGAACAAGGCTAATCAGAATGCAGCAAGTTCGATTGCATGAAAGTCTAAGAGCTGTTTTTTATACGCCGTATTATGCGGCACTGGAGCGGGGAGGGCATCAGAGAGAGGGTTTAGACGTAGTTTTAACTCAGCCGAGTGGACCAAATAGGGCCGCAAGCGATTTGTTTGACGGTTATGCCGATGTTACTTGGGGCGGCCCGATGCGGATGCTCCAATGTATGAGTCAAAATCCAAGTATAGAAAATCGCCTAGTAGCATTTGGTGAGGCTGTAGCTAAAGACCCTTTTTTATTGATTGGAAATCGCCCGTTTCCTGATTTCCACTTTAGTGACTTGAGAGATTGTCGCTTGGCAACAGTTTCCGAGGTACCAACTCCTTGGCTTTGTCTTCAGGAAGATCTGAGACGCGCTGGGATAGATCCAAGCAGCATTGATCGTGTCTCTGATAGAACTATGGCAGAAAATGCAGATGCTCTCCGTGCTGGTGAAGTTGATGTTATTCAGGTTTTTGAGCCATTTGTGCAGACCCTTGTTGCTGAAGGCGCCGGACACATTTGGTATGCAGCTGCCTCTCGGGGATTAACCAGTTACACTACGTATTATGCTCCGCTCTCCTTCTGCAAATCGGAGAGAAATATCCTTCTTAGTCTCACAAGAGCTCTTTATGACGTTCAAATTTGGCTTCATGAAGCACCCATTTCTGAGGTGGCTAAGACCGTCCATAAATATTTTCCAGAACTTTCGGACTCTATTTTAGAAGGGGCTATCCATCGGTATTTAAATCTAGGAATTTGGGGCGGGACCCCTTGTTAGATATGTCTGGATATTTGCGTCTCAAAATGGCTCTTATTTCGGGAGGCTTCATAGAGCGCGATACACCTTATGAAGAGTGCGTTGACCCGAGCATTGCAAAAACCATTATTTCCGAACGCGAGACAACTTAGGGTCTTGGAGCGTCCGTGCGCACTGAAAAATCGACGATAGTGTCAGCAGTCGCAACTGCGACTGATCCATAAATAGGTCACCGTTGTTTCCATGCTTTTACAAAGTACTTTGCGGCTTCACTTGTAACACCCCAAAGCTCAAAATTCACCCTGACAGCGTCATAGAGTGCCACCTTGCCCGAGGGTTTGTCTTTATTTCGATATAGCGAGACGTTTACTTCCAGTCCGGCAAGATCTTTGCCTTCATTTTTAGCTATCGTCTCGACCATATTCACAGCACAGGCAGATATAGAGGCGCAAAAGAGTTCGCCTGCACCAATACTTTCGCCACCAGAGTTTTCAGCCACCCAGTGATGATTTCTAGCGTTGCACACAGAGCGTCCTGGAATTCCAATACTATAGCTTCGTGCTGCGTACGCTAAATCTAATCCGTCCATCATATTTCCCGACTGCTGGTCGTTCATGAACTCATTTATACGAAACACTACCGAAAAGAGTGCGGTGAAATAACTTTTTAATTGTCCCGGGGGGCAACATTTTATTATCGTGGAATGAAACGAGATCGGCGATCTTCCACGTTGGCAGCCACCTCTATCAAAACAGCTTTACCTGACGCATTTAGGCGCTGTGCTTCAACCAGAGCTGGTTCCAATTCTGATATTTTAGATACTTTAATGCCAACAGCCCCCATACCCTCGGCTATTTTCGCATAATCGCCATGCATTGTTGAAACCCCATAGATTTCACGGGCTTCTTTACCAATGGTACCTTGGGTTGGTCCTGAGTAGGTTGCCATTGCACTATTATTTAATAGAACAGTCGTTATTACTGCGCCCGATCGAGCGGAAGTCTCTATATCGGTGCCTGACATTCCAAAAGCCCCATCTCCCATAAGGTTCAGGCAAAACTTTTCGGGCTCTGCCATTTTCGCCCCAATCATTAAAGGAATTCCAAACCCTAAATGAGTTGTTTTACCCCATCCAATATAGCTATGAGGGGTGGTTGCTCTATAGAACGGTACAATCGTATCCCTTGGTGCCCCTGCATCATGGGTTACGATGCTTTTATCTGGATCGAGTGCATCATTTAAAGCTTGAATCACTCTATAATAGCTAATTGGTTCTTCATTTCCTTCAAGGATTGGGCTCCATTCTGCCATCCATTTTGCCTTAGCGTCAGAAACAGCGCTTTCAACTTGTGTTCGGTTACCGCAGCCCGTTCCATTAGTCTTTGTTTTTATCGTAGCGATTAGAGCTTCTATTGTAAGTTTTGTGTCGCCTACCAATCCGATGTCGGCAGCCTCATCCTTGTTTAGATCATCTGGATTATTGGTATTGTGGATTATCGTTTTTCCCGCATGTACCTTTTGAGCATAGGGTGAGCGGGTCAGGCTTGAGCCTAAAGCCACTAAAACATCACTTTCAAGTAGCCATTCATGCGCGGGGTAGGTTGTTGTCCCACTACCTGCACCTAAGCTCAACGGATGGCGTTCATCAATCGCTGATTTTCCAGGCATTGTGCAAAATACGGGTATTGAAGTTAGTTCAGCTAATTCGCGAAGTTCATTAGTTGCTTGTGAAAAGAGAACCCCAGCTCCAGCCCATATTACTGGCCTTTTAGCGGCGATAATTGCGTCTGCTGCCGCCTCAATATCTACCAACTCCGGTACTTGACGGACTAATTTCGGGGATTTGTAAGACTGGGCAGCCTCAGGCACTTCCTGTGAGCAGACATCAGCGGTCAACTCAACAACAACCGGACCTGGGGCTCCATTGCGTAGAGCATGAAAAGCCCTGCGCATCACATCAGCAACCTGGTTAGGAGTATAAATTGCCTCAACGTGCTTTACCCAGCCATGGTAATTACGAGCTGCACTGAAGTTTGGCTTAACAGAAATCCGATCAAGTGTATTTCCACCGACAAAAGCCAAAATTGGAATATTGTCGGCGTAAGCTTGTGCCAATCCTCCCATGGCATTCTCTGCCCCCGCTTGGCTTTGGACAGCCACGACGCCAAATTTCTGGCGATCACTAATGCGACTATATCCATCAGCTGCCATTACAGCGCCGCGCTCATGGCGGAAGGCTATTGGTCTAATGCCTACCTTAGCCGCTGCCGTAATAAGCGGGTTGCTTGGGAAACATGACATCCACTCAACACCTTCTTGTTTAAGAATTTGAGCGATGTAATCAATGCCATTCATGGATGTGTTCCCTTAGGTGGTTGCGGTGCAAAAAAGCAATTAAGCCTTCGTTTAATATTAAAAAGTTCTTTTTAAAATTTACTCGACGTCGATCGCATACAGTGCCAGGCTACTATAAGTTTAACGGAAAATTCATCCATAAATATACAGAGGTTTTTATGCGTAAGAATAAAATTAAGGAGATGTGGCGCGATGGGAAACATGCGACGCTTGGTTGGCTATCGGTTTCTCATGGTTTTACAGCTGAAGTGATGGCCCGACAGGGGTTTGATGCCTTGTGTGTTGATTTGCAACACGGTTTATCGGAGATGAAAGATGTCGCTCCAATGTTGCAAGCGATTTCTCAAACAGAAACGGTTCCTGTGGTACGAGTCGCTTGGAACGATCCCGCTGCAATAATGAAAGCGCTCGATCTTGGCGCATATGGAATCATTGTGCCGCTTGTAAATAATGCTGAAGAGGCAGCAGCTGCCGTGTCAGCCTGCAGGTATCCCCCAATAGGAATGCGGTCTTCTGGGCCGGTGAGGGCTCTGCACTATGGAGGGTCAGATTATTTTGATCATGCTAACGACGAAATAGTCGTAATGGCAATGATTGAAACAAAGCAGGGCATCGAAAATTTGGATGAAATTTGTGCGACCCCTGGGCTTGACGCGGTGTACATCGGGCCAGCGGACTTATCGTTCGCTTTGGGAATGCCTCCACGAGCAGATAACCCAGATGAGCTTCATTTAGAAACCTGTGACAGGATTTTGGCTGCAGCTCATAAACATGGGATTAAAGCTGTAATGCATTGCGCTAGTGGAGAATTTGCTGCGGGTGCTGTCAAACGTGGTTTTGACATGGTTATGCTCACATCTGATATCGCTAGTATGGCTGCAGGTGCAAAAAACCAACTTGATACTTTTAAGACCAAAACAGCCTAACTTTGCTTTGAGTACAAAAGTACGATGACACCACATAGTATGGTGGCCAAGTTATCCGGGTGGCAGCGTCGTCATCCGGATACTTATTGTGTTAAATGATCTTTTAACAACTTATTGAATGCGTCGACATGTTCGAGAGACGCTAAATGATGCGCAGGATCAAGCCATTCAAGCTTTGAATTCTTTATTTTTGTGGCGAGTAAGTTACTTGTTTCAATGGGCACGCCAGGATCATTTTGCGATGCGCATACAAGCGTTGGGATTCTAAAATTTGGAAGATATTCCAAGGTGTTCAATTCGCACATGGCATCGGTGATTGATGCAAAACTTTTTGGGTGCATATCATCAAGTTTTGAAGACATGTAAGAGTAACCATCGATCTTCTTTTCGATAGCTTCATCAGTAAACCAACGTTTCAAAAGGTCCTGCTTTATAGATTTCATTCCTTGTTTCATTACTAAAGCTGAGCGTGTCTTCCACAGTTGTTTTTGATCCTCAGAATAGATTGGGGTTGTATTCAGCAAACATAATGATTGAACGCGTTTAGGATGATGAGCGGTAAGCATTTGGCTTATCATTCCACCCATTGATACTCCTACAATGTGCGCTTGAGAAATATTGAGGTAGTCCATTAGTCCTACCAAATCAGAACATAATAAATTCAGAGAATAGGGGCCTTCTGTTCTTGTGCTAGCACCATGGCCTCTCACATCAATGCAGATGGTATGAAAGCCCTCTGTAGCAGGTATATGAGGGCGCCAATATTTATGGTCTGCACAAAAGCAATGCAGCATAATAACGGTTGGGGAGCCTTGTGATCCGTGTTGTGAATAGGCGAGTTCTATCCCATTCGTGGTGGCATATTTGATGGACATCGAGTTTATCTGCTTAGTTTTAAGACTTAGGTGCTACTTATTCGATCAATATGTTTTTTGAGGAGTGAGTTGAATTCTCTTGGTCTCTCAACGTTCGAGAAATGCTTCTGGCCATCGATAACATGAATGCTGGAGTTATTTATTTCTCTGTGCATCAGTTCTGATAAGGCCGGAGGAGTTACTTCATCATCTCCTGCTGCAATTATAGTAGTTGGGCATTTAATTTCCCGCAGTTTCGGTAGATAGTTTAGATCGCAAACTGCTGAAGTCCCACCAAGATAACCAACAGGGTTTGTGGATACAAAAATTTCGCGAATTTTTTCATACTCTTTTGAAGCTTTGTTTATGAAGTCATCCGTAAACCAAAGTCTTTTGGTCATTTCCCAGACTGGTGCCATTCCCTCTTTTCTTACTACCACTTGACGATCTGCAACCCATTGTCTGTACCCATCGGAGGCTTGGGGGTCGTATTACACAAACATAAACTATTAACCCTATTCGGAAATTTTATGGCTAATCCTTGTCCAATCATTCCACCCGTAGAGATACCAACCCAATTTATGGTTTTTATATTTAAGGCATCCAAAACGGCGACAGCATCATCAACAAATTCTGATAATGTGTAAGGGCCAGGTGGGGCTGACGAGTGACCATGTCCTCGCCAGTCATATGCAATTACCCTGAAATTTTCGGATAGCACAGCAATTTGTTGATCCCAAATGCGTAAACTTGTTCCCATTGCGTGCGCGAGTAAAATTGGTGGCGCTGAGATAGGTCCATGCTCTTCATAGTGAAATCTCAGATCGCCATTTGAAATAATTTTTCTATTTTGATCATCCACTATATAGCCTCCTCACCATCAAAATATTTGACAATTACTTTGCCCTGATGGGAGCCGGAAAGCATTCCATTTAATGCATCTACAGTGTTGCGAAGACCAGAAATTACCTGGTGATGACTTGTAATTAGTTTTTGTTCACAAAGAAGTTTCATCTGCTTTTGGGCAAATTTCCAACGCTCTGGATATGAATATCGCGAAAATCCATAGACCGTTGCTTCTTTCGCCCATAGTTGCCGCATATTTACCATATCAATTTCAGGGTTCTCAGAAATATTTGAAATAGTTCTGCCAACTACAAGTACGCGGGCGTGTTTTGCGAGGTATTCAAAGATCGTGTCTGTAACTGGGCCCCCTGTTGTATCAAAGACCTGATGGATCCCGTTAGTGCAAATATCGCTAAGGTGGTTCACAAAAGATGGGTTGTTATAATTCAAACAAAAATCTGCCTTTA
Organism: Rhodospirillales bacterium; assembly: GCA_038143065.1. GTDB lineage: Bacteria > Pseudomonadota > Alphaproteobacteria > Bin95 > Bin95 > VMCJ01. Next base: position 472,953 of record JAYQLI010000035.1, read on the forward strand.
AATTTTGTTCAACAAATTTGCACTTTGAATCAGATCCGCAAACACCGATAACGTTCATGTTTGCCAACTTGCCGAGTTGGACTGCATACATTCCAACTGCGGCAGCTGCCGACGTTACGACCATAGTTTGACCAGGTGTATTTCTGCCAAAAAGGTCAAGGCAAGTATAGGCTGTTAGCCCCGGGGAACTAAGTGCAGTTAGTGATAAAAGTGGGTCATTTAGTTCTGGAATTGGTGAGATTTCAGCGGGGGAAACATCGGCATATCTCTGCCATCCAAGTCGGCCAACTACATGCTGACCAATTTTTAACTTACCTGTATATGAGGAATGTATTTGAATAATCTCACCAAGAACATCACAATCGATCAACTCACCAATTTCGAATGGTGTTGTATAGTTCTTGAAGTCCTTCATTCGTTGCAATTGCCATGGAGAAAGCGCAACGTAATTTATCCGTATTCTGATAGCGCTATCTCTTAATTCTCCCATAACTATCTGAGAAATTTCAAAATCATCTGGTGCCGGCAAGCCTACTGGCCGTTTTTTGAGGATGATTTGTTCATTTAACAACATGAGTTTGAAGCACCTTTTAATTTTGGAATTCTTAAATAACTCATAGAGCGCCGCAAGTGTCAGACGAGGAATTTTTGTTTGGGCTCAATGGTTTGGGAACTTTGAGAGTGGCCCTTTTAGTTTATGAAGCGTCAAGCTGACTTAAAAGTTTGAGTATATATGCACACCCTTTTATGAGCTCAGACGGCGGTCCTTGGCCTGCTGATAATAGGTGAGATCAAGATATTTGGATGGATCATTAAGCTGGCGTCCACCATATTGGCTTCGAAGCTCGAGAACGGTGTTAAACCCGTTTTGATCTATGCTAGCGAATGGGGTTAATCCGGTATCCGGAGAAAGTAGTTTGTCCATTACTTTATCGATAGCTTTAGCGTTGATGTTAGGCATATTGCGGAGAAGAATTTCAGTCGCAGTCTGTCTGTTTTCAGAGTCCAATGTCCATTCCAGACTATTCAGATACCCTGTGATAAAACCAAGAAGCGCTTCACTATTTCCTTTTGCCCAATTCTTTCGCGCTGCAAAGCTACCACCCTGATAGGCTTTTACTGTTTGTAGGCTCGATTCCAGAATTTTGAACCCGGCAGCCTTGGCCATGGCAGTGAAGGGTTCAATGGTTAGGGTCCCTATATGTTCACCAGTTTTTACAGATTCCCATCTCTCAGGTGTTGCCCCAACGGCAACCATAGTTATGTCGTTTAGATCGACACCAGCATTTTCCAGCATCCGATATAAAATAAAGGCAAAGCCCGTGGACAAAGCATCCAAGGCAATAGTTTTGCCTCTTAAGTCAGCGAAGCTTTGAATATCTGGCGAGACAACGAAAGACAGTTCCAACTGTGTTGCGCCCATAAAGGCAAAAATATCCGATTTCTCGCTTAAAGTAATAGCTCCCTGATTTTCTGTGTAGGCTACAACGTTATCGATGGCCGTGCCTGCGATTTGATACTTTCCCTTCATGAGGTGCTCAATCTGATAGACCGAACTAGGCGTTGTATTCAAATTTGCTCTAACCCCTGCGGCTTCAAAAAATCCCAATTCTTGGCCGACAAAAATTGGTAAATTTGGTGCGCCTGGAAAATTGATTAATTGCAAATCAATAGTCATCGAAAAATCCTTTTTAATGGTCTTCTGGTCGATGGATTGCTTGCCAGACTTTTAATGGGGTAATTGGCATCTTTAGATCGCGCACCCCATAAGGCCGGAGCGCATCTACTAAAGCATTAACGACTGCGGCTAGTGCGCCCGTTGTACCGCCTTCGCCGCCAGCCTTGACCCCAAGCGGGTTAGTGGGTGAGGGGACCTCGTTAAGTGCAGTAATAAACATGGGGAAGTGGTCGGCTCGTGGCATGCCGTAGTCCATAAAACTTCCACACATTGGCTGACCAGTTTTTGGATCAATGGCACATTGCTCGAAAAGAGCCTGACCAATTCCTTGTACCGCGCCTCCGTGGGTCTGACCTTCAACGATTAGAGGGTTGATTGCACGGCCTACATCATCGATGGCTACATACTTGGTAATAGTCATGCAGCATGTTTCGGGATCTACCTCTATCTCACAGACTTGGGCGCCGTTAGGAAATACTTGGGTATGCATCTCGTTACTGAGGCGCACTTGCAAAGGACCTTTTAAATTGTCTGGTAGTCTGGCCTGAAATGCTGGATCAGTCAGAGCAGATGCTATTTCAAACAGGTCGAGTGTTTTGTTTCCATTAATTGTTGAGAAAATGCCGTCAGAAAACTCGATTTTGTCTCTGTCCACATTCATTAAAAAAGCAGCAATTCTTTTGCTGCGGTCAATCAATTCATCGGCGGCTTTTACAATCACTGTTCCAGCCATCCGCATGGACCGTCCGGAATGAGATCCTCCGCCATGTTTCACAATTTCTGTATCGCCTAGAATAATGTTTATCCTGTCCACGGGAATGCTTAGCCAGTCTGCTGCAACTTGAGCAAAGCTAGTTTCATGTCCCTGACCGCTAGGCTGAGTACCAATGATGACTTCAGCATAACCGGGAGAGTTGGAGTTCGGCGCTTTGATATTAATAACGGCCTCTTCAACTGGCGATCCGGTTGATGACTCAACGTAGTTGCAAAATCCCCGTCCCAATAGTTTGCCGCGTGCTTCTGCTTTTGCCCTGCGGTCGTCAAAATTATCCCAATCAGCCAGCTGTATGGCGATTTCCATATTACGTTTGTAGTCTCCAGAGTCATACTGTGCGCCAATTGGATTGCGATATGGCATCTGGCAAGACTGGATCAAATTGCGCTGCCGAAGTTCGATAGGATCGAAGCCAAAATCATGAGCTGCTGTATCGATTAGACGTTCAATTGCAAAGGTTACCTCTGGCCGACCTGATGAACGATAAGCCTGAGTTGGAACAGTATTTGAGAAAACTGCGCGGGCACGGACCGTTGCCGCCGGAATGTGGTAATTTCCAGAAACCAGTGCGGAGCCTTTGCCTAAGGGTGAGAGAGAAACGATGCGTGCACCAACGTTAGAAATGTTGTCTGCACGCATTGCCAGAAACCTCCCGGTATCATCCATGGCAAGTTCAACTTTGGTCACCAGGTCACGCCCTTGATAATCAGATAGAAAAGCTTCCGATCGATCACAGGTAAATTTTACCGGTTTGCCGAGAACTAAGGCTGCATGAACAACTAATGGGAAACTCCACGTAAACACGATTGCGGGTTCCAAAATTTCCGCCGACATCTTTGGAGATAACCCGAAGTTTATCGGCCTCTAATCCAAGAGTTTTTATAATCTCATTTTTTTGGCGTACGGCACCGCCGCTACCGGCGTAGAGAGTAATTGTTCCTGTTGCCAGATTAGGAACCGCCAAGAGCACTTCTTGGTTCTAAGGGTACTCCGGTCACGCGATCAACATGAAAGTCCATTTGTATTATGTGTGCAGCATTGGCAAATGCCCTGTCGGTAGCTGCTGGATCACCGAAAATCTTATCGACGGGAGTATTTCCTGGCACTTCCTCCCAGATTGCTGGCTTATTAACTTCCGCTGCTGAGATTGTGTTTGTCACCCAAGGCAGTTGCTCGTATTCGATCTCTAATGCTTCTGCTGCGTCTTTGGCTTGGTGGCGTGTATTTGCAACAACCATTGCAACGGCCTCTCCCACGTGCCGCGCCTTATCATAAGGGAGAGGAATATGTGGACCGATAAATATATCGCTATCATTAGGGCCGCGAAGTTTTAGATCATTGTCAGTCTTGGGAATAGGATTGTGCGGAATTCCCTCCATGTCCGCTGATTGACAGTCGGCGCCCGTGATGACTAAGCGCACACCATCCATCGCCATAACAGCATCTTTTTTAATCGAAACGATGCGCGCATGCGGATAGGGTGACCGAACCATGACGGCATAGAGCTGTCCCGACAACGAAAAATCATCACTGAACGAGCCTCTGCCCGTGACCAGCCGAAAATCCTCTTTCCGCTTGTTTGGCCGCCCAATTTCCCGAAACTTGGCTACCAAGGGCTCATTGGGCATTTATTCTACTCACCAGATTGATGGTCTCAAACAGAGAAGACTGTTGAGCCTGTTGTCTCTCTAGCTTCAAGCGCTCGGTGGGCCTCTTTAACCTCACTCAGAGCGTATGTTTGATTTATTTCAATCTTTACGCCATCACGCACAGCTGTGAACAAAGCGTTAGCGATTTCGAGGGTTAGTTCGCGCGTGGCTGTGTGTGGTGCCAGTCCAGGGCGTGTGAAATACAAGGCCTTGCTGGCAAGTGATGCTCCCGACACTGGTGCTATAGCTCCAGATGCCGCACCGAAGTTCACATAAGTGCCAAAGCGCCCTAGGCAGTCTAGGGAACCTTCTTGGACTGCTGCCCCAACGCCATCATATACGACTGGTAGGCCATCGCCGCTGGTCAACTCCAAAACTTGTTTTGTAAAATCCTCACGAGTGTAAACAATTGGGTGATCACAGCCATAGGCTTTGGCTAGTTCTGCCTTTTCGTCGCTGCCAACCGTACCAATTACCCTAACGCCTCTTTGCTTGAGCCACTGACAGGCAATCAAGCCAACACCGCCAGCTGCTGCGTGTACTAGAGCAGTCTCGCCAGCTTGAACTTTATAGGTTCGATTAATCAGGTAGGAGACCGTCAATCCTTTCAGCAGCATACCTGCGGCTTGCGTGTCACTAACGTCGTCTGGCAGTGGGATAAGTCGCTCCGCAGGGTATACGCGTTCTTCGGCATAGGAACCTGGGGGCCCATGACATATCCGACCCTACTACCCACCTTAACGTGGTCTACTCCTTCACCAATCGCTTCGACAACGCCAACGCCCTCCATGCCAATGCGAGCAGGTAGGTCTAATTTGTATCCTCCAGAGCGTTGATAGACATCAATATAGTTTAAGCCTACAGCTGTTTGTCTGATTAAGGCCTCACCGGGCTTAGGGTTTACCTCGGCTACTTTTTCCCAGCGCATCACCTCAGGACCGCCTTGTTCATAGACTTGTATTGCATAAGGCATCGAAATTAACCCTCCAGAGAATAAGACAGATAGTTTTTGCAACTAAGCCGCTATGAATACCAAGTAATTTTTGTCATCCGCAAAAATCATAGCAATCTTATTATGCAAAGAAGATTTACCTGCTGAGCGCTTTTTGGATAGGAGAATGTGATAAAAAATCTGTTGATAGGCGTTCTTCAGTGACATGGCGGCAGTTGAGGCTCATTTCTGTAGCGTTAGACGTATAAGCTGCCCGTCAGGCGAGTCCGTCAGGATATATAAATAGCCGTCTGGTCCTTGGCGAACATCACGAATGCGTTCCTCTAGATCCGTCAGAATCCTCTCTTCACCGACGACTTTTTCTCCACGAAGGGTAAGGCGCACTAACATCTGGTCCTTCAAAGCACCGATAAAGAGATTGTCTTTCCAAGCTGGAAAGACAGCCCCTGTATAGAACGCCATCCCCGATGGCGCGATGGACGGGTCCCAATAGTAGATGGGTTGTTCCATGCCGTCTTTGTGCGTGCCCTCACCGATCTTCAGTCCGGAATAATGACGCCCATAGGATATAATGGGCCAGCCATAATTCCGCCCGGCGCGTGGTATGTTGATTTCGTCGCCGCCGCGTGCGCCATGTTCGACTGTCCATAATTCGCCTGTGGTTGGATGTAGTGCGGCGCCTTGTGGATTGCGGTGTCCCATGGACCAGACTTCGGGGCGGTGACTCGGCCTACCGAAAAATGGATTATTCTTTGGAACAGTACCGTCCGGTTTGATCCGGTTGATTTGGCCGCGATTGATTTTTGGATTTTGAACCTGGTCTCGTTGTCCCCGGTCACCGGTCGTGATGAACAAATTTCCGTCGCGCGCGATCACGATACGAGAGCCGAAATGCCGCCCGTCGTCTGATTTCGGGTGTTGGGAAAACAGAACACGCACGTCCCTCAAAGACATGGTCGGCAGGTCTAATACAGCGCGTGCCAAAGCCGTGCCGCTGCCATCGGGGCCTGGCTCAGAATATGTAAAATAGATGAGGCCGCTCTCAGAGAAGTTAGGGCTGAGTGCGATGTCCAACAGCCCACCTTGTCCTTCGGCTATAATCTTGGGCAATCCGGAAATTGGATCAGATAAGGTGCCATTGGCAGAAACGATGCGAAGCAGCCCGGACCGCTCGGTTACCAAAAATCTGTTGTCAGGCAAAAACGCAAGGCCCCAGGGGTGATCCAAGTCGCTGGTGATTGCCTGAAGCCTTACGGTGTAATGTTTTGTTGGAATTAGCGTTTTGGCGGAAAGAGATGCGCCATTCCAAAGAGAGCAGGTTAACAGGGAAATAAAAAACACAAGCATGTAGCGTTGATCGTCTAAAGTCCTGCGCTTCATTGCCTTTCTCTCCGCCATAAATTGGCGATAACCATCTGATTAATGCAAAGAGTGTGAACCAGATGGATTGCGCTGGTTCACGCCTAAGCTTGTACTGGTAATTAAATCCGAACCACGCGGACTTATTTTTTAGGTGTCAAAGTAATGTTTACCGGTGAGGTGTATTTGTTATCAGCACCGGTTGCAGAGTCTATTCCCCAACCAACTACACCTCCGAGAAGAATGTTTCCTAAAGTTGCTTTAGCGTTTCCGGATTTGTTTATGTAGGTGGTTTCGTCATAACCATCTTTGTTACATCTAATCGTAATATCTTCTTTCGTTTTAGAAACTAATGCTGCTCCGGGTGTTGGATTGACACGAGCAATGTTTGTTCCCTTTCGTTCTACTCCACAATCAGCACCTGAAGGATTTGTATTGATTACAATTTCCTGACTGGTGCCATCCACAATTGTTGAACACGCTCCTAAAGATAGAGACGAGACAACTAGAGCGAGAGACAAACCCTTCTTGAGATCCATTTTTAATTTCCATCAAACTTATCAATTTAGGAGATTTCAAACCCATTTTGACCAACTGTCAAACCGCTATCTTCTTAATCAATTCATGCCATTGGACCAAGGCTGCTTGATTGTTTGAAGTTTGTCATCCTCAATACAGATACTGATGGTTATCGCCAATTTATGGCGGAGAGAGAGGGATTCGAACCCTCGAAGGACTTGCGCCCTTAACGGTTTTCGAGACCGCCCCATTCAACCACTCTGGCACCTCTCCATGGTGAGTTAGAGGTCTAACTCTCAAGGCCGCGGAAGTTAGCTGAGTAGATAGGTGCGTGCAAGCGCTTGAAACTCTTTAAAACGGAAGTTCCTTCTACACGTCATGCAACTGGTAAAAGTGTCGATACGTAAGTTTCCCTTCGGGTTAGATTTGCCTGGAATTCCTTTTCAAAAACATCGGCTACTGACCCTTTAACAGTCTCACATTCCATTAAGTTTAATGCCCACTTCTTTGTATTGGGATATGCATCTAATAGATGTGTTTTGAGGAACTGGTCAGCAAATAAAAAACGTTGAAAGAATGGGGCATACGCTGCGTCCACAAGACATAATTTGTCTCCACCAAAATATAGGCCTTCGCTCTTATCGACCGATAAGGCGTATTCAACGCGGTCCAGTCTCTTTGTGGCTGTTTCGTACAAAACCTCTGAATCAGCTTTAGTTTTGGCGTAATAGACAGCAGAAAGACTTGCAGCAAAATCTGAAACAAAATCAGTCCAAGCCCTATGGCGTGCTTTTAATATTGGGTCAGATGGATGAAGTCGTGGTTCAACTGCTTCGTCTAAGTATTCGGCAATAGCGTTTGACTCAAACAATGGCACTTCATCTACAAGTAACACTGGGACCTTGCCGTGAGGCGAGATTTTTAGAAACCAGTCCGGCTTGTCACGAAGATTGATATAAGTGGTTTTAAATTTCACACCTTTTGCACGCAGGGCAATCACGGCCCTTTGAACCCAAGGTCAGGTGTATGAACTAATTAAATGTAATTTAGGCATTTATTTTTTCCTTTGTAATCAATCATTCCTAATCAGCAGCATCTGCAAGAAGCATATCTGAACCTTTTTCGCCTATCATAATTGCAGTGGAGTTAGTATTTGCTGTCGTAACTGCAGGCATTACTGATGCGTCAATGACACGGAGTCCTTGAACCCCACGGACCTTTAATTGAGGATCCACTACGGCCATCTTGTCGTCTTCTGGTCCCATCTTACACACACCGACTGGGTGATAAATTGTATTGCCAGTTTGACGTGCAAAGTCAGCGATTTCATCGTCGGATTGAATCTCCCTGCCTGGTAAAGTTTCTCCTACAGAATACGGTTGGAACGCAGGTTGGGAAAAAATCTTTCGTGCTTGTCGAACTCCTTCAACTACGACGCGCACATCGTTTTCCGCGGACATGTAGTTAGGCCTAATTATTGGGTATTCTCTAGGATCTGAAGACTGCGCCATTATCGTCCCGCGGCTTTCAGGTCGGGCAATGGAACAGGCGATTGTCATTCCTGGTTCCTTTTCCAGCGCCCCAAATTTCTGGGGATCATAGCTCGCGGGTGAGAAGAGTAGTTGTATGTCAGGGCTAGCTAGGCCTTCACGACTATGGGTAAATACCTGAGCTGATGAAACACCAAAGGTAAGCGCCCCGCGTCCTTCAACGAAAAAAAGCGAACACCTTCGCGCATGAGGCGTAAGCCGCGAGACAATTGGTTTATCGAAACCGCATCTTTAGCTCTATGAGAGACACGAGCGATATAGTGGTCAGAAAGGTTTTGACCAACTCCAGGTAAATCATGGAGGGGTTCAACCCCAATAGTTTTTAAATGCTCAGCGGAGCCAACCCCTGATATTTGAAGAAGGTGCGGAGAGTTCACTGAGCCTCCAGCAAGAATTACTTCGGCGTTCGCCCTGACTTCGTTTGACTTATTGCCCTGAGAAAACGCTACTCCAATGCACTTTTTGCCCTCAAAAAGTAGTTTTGTTGCTAGCGCGTTAGTTATGATTTGAATATTTTCTTTATTCTTAACCTTCGAAAGATAAGTTTGAGCAGTTGAGCCACGCCTGCGGCCAATTTCTTGACATTTGGGAATACCCTACGCCAACACGCTCGTAGCCATTCAAGTCTTCTGCAAAAGGATGTCCAGCTTGTTGGGCAGCTTCGACGAATTGGTGGGTTAATGGAAGAATCGTTCTGTAATCTTCTACCTGAAGAGGGCCATCCGCCCTCTGGTTTCACCAGTTCCTGATACGTAGCTTTCCGATCTTCTGAAGTAAGGTAAAACATCATCATATGACCAGCCACGGCACCCTGATTGCGCCCAGCTATCGTAGTCTGCCTGATGGCCTCTGATATAAAGCATGCCATTGATTGAAGATGAACCACCTAAGGTTTTTCCTCTGGGCCAGTGGATTTCCCTTCCAGCAGTGCCTTTTTCGCCTTCTGAGTGATAATTCCAATTAAGCTTTGGATGATACAGCAGCTTTAGTATTCCAGCAGGAATATGTATCCATGGGTGAATGTCCTTTGGACCAGCTTCCAGAAGAACAACGTGCTTGCCTGCTTCTGCGAGACGCATTGCCACTACGCAGCCAGCAGAGCCTGCGCCTACTACAACATATTCTGCATTCATCACTGGGCTCCTGGTAGCAACTCTTCACCCTGAACAAACCATAGCTATTACATGAACTGCAACGGCAATTTTGCTTGCTCATCACTTAATGACAGATGATGATAACTAAAAAAAGCGGATAGGTGGGGGCTCGATGTCTAAAACACGCAAAAAATTTGCAGATCAAGGATCCGTGATTGCTAGGGATCTAGGACTGAGCTTACCTGATGGTTCACCGGGACTTGCCGAATTTGCAGCTGAAGCTGGGTTCGCAAGTATTTGGGATAGACCCGCACTCTCCAAAGAAGATAGATTTTTCCCTGTATTGGCAACTCTCGCGGCTCTGGACAGGCAAGAAGTTCTGTCGGCTCACATCAAAGCGGCTTTGAATATTGGGTTAACGCCCAGAGCGATTCAGGAAATTATTATTCAATGTGCTCTCTATGGTGGTTTGCCTCTCGCAATTGCGGGGCTTGCGACTGCAAGCCAGGTGTTTGACGACCGCGGGCTTTCCAAACCCGAAACCCAAGCTATTGAAAACGACCAGGCTAACTGGACCTGTGATGAGCTTGCGCGAGAGGGACGGCGAATAATGAAGGAGTTGCATGGGGAACGTTCTGGTCAGGGTTATGCTGCTCCAGAAGACCCAGCTACCTCTGCTCTTTATGAAGTAGCTATTCGTTATGGCTATGGGGTTATTTGGTCTCGGCCAGGGTTAACCTGGCGCCAGAGGATGTTAGTGGGTGTGGCAGCTTTTACCTCACTGCGTCTTTCTCAGACATTAACCAAATTTGCTGAGTCTGCACTTGGCCAAGGCCTATCCAGGAGCAGGTGGTTGAAGCCATAATGCAGACAGCGCCTTATGGTGGGTTTCCACCTGCATTGACGGCTCTTTCTCAAGTTAAGCCAATACTGTTTCCAGATTCATGAAGTGTATCTTCAAGCACGAGTACACGAAGGGCGCTAGAGAGGTTGCCATTTCTTCTTTCATCAATTTCTGCAATCAGAGAATTCATTGAAACGCTGCGCTTAGAAGCAATAATCTTTAGCCTCTCCCAAAATGCGTTTTCTAAGCTGACGGAGGTCCGGTGCCCCTGCAGGGTAACGGAATGACGTCTTATTTCAGTGGGTTGCATACGTCTGAATATCTGTATCAGGGTTAAAGGGTAACGGTGTGAATGAATTTAGCTATCGCGTCTACACATTCATCTAAGTTATCGGAATGAGAGCGACCACTAGACCTACGAGGTTTTAGATCATGATCACCATCTTTTGACCAAAATATGTGAATTTTGGAGGAAATACAGTAACTCTCTACTTCATTTTTTGATCCGAACCTGTCGCGCTCACCCTGTACTATAAGGGTGGGTGTATTGAGGTTCAGTAAATGACTTGTTCGAGTATTTTCTGGCTTTCCAGGTGGATGAAAGGGGTAACCGACACAGATAAGGCCCGCCACTTTTAACCGATCTGCTATATGAGAAGCGACCCGACCTCCCATTGATTTTCCGCCAATCAGTGCGGCATTGCCATCTACTGCAGCGTAGATCTCAGAGAAGCGTTCCTCTAACCTTGGCATTCTATCCGGGGGTCTTCTTCGTCCATCAGACCTTTGTTTTTCCATGTAAGGAAACTCAAAACGGACGCAAGCGACTGACCTCTCGGACAACTTAGTTGCGAAAGCTTCTAAAAATTGAGAATTCATTCCAGCGCCCGCACCATGCCCAAAAATCAGTATTGGAGCATTAGCGGGGCCTGTTCTAATCATATCTAATTGGATGCAAAGAAGTCGTTGCCTTTATCGTCAGTGACTATAAATGCGGGAAAATCGACAACCTCTATGCGCCAGATCGCTTCCATTCCAAGTTCTGGATACTCTAATACTTCAACCTTTTTTATGTGTTGTTCTGCTAGACGTGCTGCACTGCCACCAATCGAGCCGAGGTAAAAACCACCGTGCTTATCGCAGGCGTCGATAACTTGTTTTGACCGGTTGCCCTTAGCAAGCATTACCATACTGCCACCGGCAGCCTGAAACTGATCAACATAGGAGTCCATGCGCCCTGCGGTTGTTGGGCCAAAAGAACCGGACGCCATCCCCTCAGGGGTCTTGGCTGGCCCTGCGTAATATACAGGATGGTTTTTAAAATAATCCGGCATTGCTTCACCGGCATCAAGACGAGCTTTGATTTTGGCGTGAGCTAGGTCACGAGCCACTATTATAGGGCCGGTAAGCTTCAGGCGTGTCTTAATCGGATACTGAGAGAGGGTGTTTCTGATTTCGTCCATTGGACGATTAAGGTCAATATTTACGACCTCACCACCAAGTTGTTCCTGGTCCACCTCTGGAAGATACTGTGCAGGGTTAGTCTCAAGAGCCTCAAGAAAAACACCATTCTTAGTAATTTTACCTAAGGCCTGACGGTCTGCAGAGCAGGAAACGCCTATTCCGATTGGAAGTGATGCCCCATGCCGTGGTAGACGAACAACACGTACATCGTGGCAAAAATATTTTCCGCCAAATTGGGCGCCAATGCCCATATTTTGGGTGAGTTCAAGAATAGTTTTTTCCATTTCAACGTCGCGAATTGCCTGACCGTGGACTCCACCTTTGGTGGTAAATGGTCGTAGTATTTTGTTGAGGCGAGTTTGACTGTTTTAAGGTTCACTTCGGCGGATGTACCACCAATCACAATTGCCAAATGATATGGGGGCATGCAGCTGTACCAAGGGTTCTAATCTTTTCGTCAACAAATTGTACTAAGCTATCCGCATTCAGAGTGGCAGGAGTGGCTTGATATAAAAAAGTCTTATTTGCTGAACCGCCACCTTTGGCAATGAACAAAAATTCATAAGCGTCACCATCGGTGGCATACAGATCAAATTGAACAGGGAGATTTGAGCCTGTATTTTTCTCTTCAAACATACTTATCGGAGAGAGTTGACTGTAGCGAAGGTTGTCCTCCTCGTACGTCTTGAATACTCCACGAGATAAGGCCTCTTCATCGCTGCTACCTGTCCAAATTTGTTGTCCCTTTTTGCCCATAATTATCGCTGTACCGGTGTCTTGACACATTGGGAGTACGCCACCGGCAGAAATATTGGCATTTTTGAGAAGGTCTACCGCAACAAATCTATCGTTTGCCGAAGCCTCCGGATCTTCCAGGATAGACGCTAATTGCTGGAGATGAGCTGGCCGAAGAAGATGCGAAATATCGTGAAATGCCTGTTTGGCCAGTAGTGTTAATGCCTCCGGTTCCACCACTACAACGTCTCTTCCATTAAAGTTTTCAACGCGTACGAAATCGCTGGTTAGTTTTCGGAATGGCGTATCTTCATGGGGAGCGTCGAACATCGGACGATACTCGAAATCAGCCATTAACTTATTCCTTAAGTAAAATTGAAAATTTGGATGTTATTTTTTGTTGCGAAATGCATCTAATGAAACAACTGTTCCGCTTTCTAAAGGTTCGCTTGCACCTTCAGGTGCCTGCGCACTTTCAATGGGAGCCTGATTTTGATCGGCTGGCGAAATTGAGTTGTCCAGCCCTTCTTCATTTTGAGGTTGAAAATGAAGTGCAAAATTTACCGCCGGATCAACAAAGGCTGTCACTGCGTCGAAAGGGATCTCAAGGCGCTCTGGGCGACGGTTAAATCGAAGCGTCACCCCAAATCCTTCATCATCTATTTCGAGCGCATCAAATTGGTGCTGCAGAACAATGCTCATTTCTTCAGCGTATTGAGCCTTTAAATGACTTGCGATTGATACTCGGGGTGTTCGGTTTGAAAGGTAATGTAAAAGTGATGTCGGTCTGGAAGACCTTCAGTGGCTGCAATTTCTAAAGCTGACCGCACTACACCTTTTAGTGCAGCCTGCATGAGTTCACCGTAGTTAATTTCGGAAGCAGACATTGGCTTTCCTGTTAAAATCGTGGTGCGGACATAACTCAGATTAGTCACGTCCATATAAAAGGCGAGGGGTTTTCTGTTGCCCGGTAACCCCCAAACCGCGCTTACTTAATTTACCTTACGGTAGATTACGCAGCGATTGCGACTTCATTGTCGTTCGCAACTAGGTTTTTGAGCCGATAACGGCGGCATCGCACCGAGCAAAAACTACGTCTTTACCGCGCACGTCGAGCCTGGTTCGCCCCCATCAGAGCTAGTCGGACAATGCGCTAGCTAATTTGGTGGAGGCGCCGGGTACTGCCCCGGGTCCGTAACGCTTATTTCACGCAGCGTTTATCGCCATAGACGGGCAAAGCCCGACATCTAGGAATATACGCGTGATCACCCCATGTTAAAAGTGCATTGATCAAGTTAGATCTGGTTTTTCAGTGGAGTGGGGATAGCCATGGCAGAAATTAGTGCAGAAGACAGAGATGCCTTGATGGCGGCTCAAAGCATGAGCGCTAAAACTAAACGGGCTACTGTGCCTGCGCTTGAAGAAATTTTGTATGAACCATTACCTGTTCTGGATCACGGCTTTATTCGAGTGGTTGATTATATGGGGGATGATGCTGCAATAGTGCAGGCAGCGAGAGTTTCTTATGGAAAAGGTACACGACAGGCGTCCCAAGACGAGGGGCTAATTCGCTATTTGATGCGTCACAGACACACTTCACCTTTTGAGATGTGCGAAATCAAGCTTCATGTAAAGTTGCCGATGTTTATCGCAAGGCAATGGATACGTCATCGTACGGCCAACGTTAATGAATACTCCGCTCGTTATTCCATTTTAGATAAAGAGTTTTACGTTCCAGCGGCTGATCAGCTTGCGGTTCAGTCGTCAATAAATAATCAAGGCCGGGGCGAAGCAATAAATCGTAATGATGCGGAAAAAATCTTAGATTTGATGAAGAGAGATGCCGCACAGGCTTTCAACTCCTATGAGCAATTAATCAATTCGGATGCAGATGGAAAGCCAGTAGACGCGGAACGCCCCGCTTTGGCTCGCGAATTAGCGCGAATTGGACTGCCACTCTCAACGTACACGCAATGGTACTGGAAAACAGACTTACATAACTTGTTTCATTTCATGGCGTTGCGTGCAGATTCTCATGCGCAATATGAAATTCGTGTGTACGCTGACGTTATTCGAGATATCGCCAACAGGTGGGTTCCTTTGGCTTCTAAAGCATTTGAGGATTACCGTCTGCATGGAGTTGAGCTATCCAGGGATGCAATAGATGTAGTGCGTCGCCGTTTGCGTGGTGAGAATGTAGAAAGAGAAACTACGGGTTTGAGCCTTCGTGAATGGAGAGAGTTGCAAGATCTCCTGGGCGAGTAAATTATCAATTTAACCCAGCAGCCTATCGTTCTCTTAGGTATTTTAGTGGAGTTGAATGGATGAAGAGCAAATCTTCTGTGTTGGCTCTGCTGCTTTTTACGCAGCCAAAATAATGCTTATCGTTGATTTAAAGCATTTTTACAGTCATAAGTTTGGCATTGTAAGGAACGGATCCCGTCTGGACTAAAAAAGTTCCAAAAAAACACGTTAGGGTAGGTAATGGACGAAAACCGAATTGTTGAAGCGGTAAATCTCAAGATCCATTTTCCGCTGGAGGAAATAACGGTTAAAGCCGTTGATGGTGTGAGCTTCCACATAGACCGTGGCGAGACTCTAGCAGTAGTTGGGGAGTCAGGCTCCGGTAAGTCTGTTACCGCTATGGGGCTTATGCGTTTGAATGACTACGCTGGCGGAAAGATAGTCGGCGGGGAGGCGCGCCTGCGCAGACCCAATGGAGAAATCGTAGATTTGGTTGGTTCCGATCAAGAAGTGATGCGCTCTATCCGGGGCAATAACATTTCCATGATTTTCCAAGAGCCGATGACGAGTTTGAATCCGGTCTACACGGTTGGAAATCAAATTATGGAAACGATAATGCTGCATCAGCAAAAGTCGGAAGAAGAAGCCCGCGAGACTGCCTTAGAGATGCTGCAACTTGTGCGTATTCCAGAGCCGGCTAAGCAATTGGAGCAATATCCTCATCATCTTTCGGGTGGGATGCGCCAACGCGTAATGATTGCAATGGCGTTATCATGTCGTCCGGATCTCCTAATTGCCGACGAGCCTACTACTGCGCTAGATGTAACTATTCAGGCTCAAATTCTAGATCTTATTCGACATCTTCAAAAAGAAATTGGTATGGCTGTCATGTTCATCACTCATGACATGGGGGTCGTTGCCGAAATGGCTGATCGTGTTTTGGTCATGTACAAGGGGCATAAAATGGAAGAGGGATCAGTGGACCAAATCTTCCACGCTCCTGAGCATCCTTACACAAAAGCTCTGTTGAATGCTGTTCCCAAACTTGGGTCAATGCAGGGTAAATCACAACCTGAACCGTTCCCCGATGTCGTCATTGATGGAAATGCGGCTTGAATAAAACGGACATAATAGAATGTTAGACAATTCTTCTGATCAGCAGCCAATTATCGAGGCTAAAGACCTAACTACCCGTTTTGATATCAAATCAGGGATGTTCGGTAAGGTAACAGGGCGCGTTCATGCCGTTGAAGGGGTTAACTTCCACGTTAATCCGAAGGAAACACTTTCATTGGTTGGGAGTCAGGTTGCGGAAAGTCGACGACAGGTCGATCACTTCTTAAGCTTGTTGAGCCAACGAGAGGAAAGGTTATCTTTGAAGGAGAGGACATTACGGACTTTTCGGCGACGCAGATGCGTGCAATCCGTCCGCAACTTCAGATGATTTTCCAGGACCCCTTTGCTAGCTTAAATCCTCGCTTAACTGCCGGTGCTGCCATTGCTGAACCAATGAAAGTTCATGGTATTGCTTCAGGTTCTGAACTTAAAGATAGGGTTGCCTCTTTGTTGCGTAGGGTGGGATTGCCTCCTGAGTACGCGCAGCGTTTTCCTCATGAGTTCTCTGGTGGCCAGCGTCAGCGGATTTGTATAGCTCGTGCCCTGGGGCTTAATCCAAGAATGATTGTTGCTGACGAGGCAGTGTCGGCACTTGACGTGACTATCAAAGCTCAAGTCATTAATTTAATGATGGAATTACAAGACGAGTTTGATATTGCGTTCTTGTTTATCTCCCATGATATGGCCGTTGTGGAAAGAATAAGCCACCGGGTTGCAGTTATGTATCTCGGTCAAATTGTTGAGCTTGGTACGCGTCAGGCAGTGTTTGAAAATCCAACACATCCTTATACAAAGAAGTTGTTGGCTGCTGTTCCCGTCGCAGACCCTAGAGAGCGCAACTTGAACCGTGCTTTGAATGCAGACGAAATTCCCAGTCCGGTAAAGCCAGTGGGTTTTGAGCCTAACTTAGTTAAGATGGAAGAAATTGCCCCTGGGCATTTTGTATTGCCTCATTAATTTGGATTATAGGCTGGACCTGCAATGTTCCTGCGCGTAGAACGCGCTTAATACAAAGAACCTGGATATTAGTTCTATGAACGTTATTCGCCTCGACGCGGCGGAGCCTCTGCGGCTCGCGCTGCCTAAAGGTCGTATTCTTAAAGAGTTAAGGCCAATTCTCGAGGCTGCAGATATTCATCCAGAAGCAGCGTTTGAGGACCCTGAAACACGTAAATTACGTTTTTCAACCAATATCCCGGGGTTGGAAATTGTTCGGGTGCGCAGCTTTGATGTTGCAAGTTTTGTTGCGTTTGGAGGAGCAGATTTCGGTATTGCAGGTCGGGACGTTGTTATGGAATTCAATGATCCGGAGGTTTATGCGCCTCTTGATCTCGGGATTGGATATTGTCGGCTTGCGGTTGCCGAGCCGGCAGCAATGGCTCCAGAGGATGACCCCACACGGTGGAGCCACGTTCGCATAGCAACTAAGTATCCGAATATAACTGCCAAGCACTTTGCTGCGCGTGGAGTGCAGGCAGAGTGTATTAAGCTAAACGGTGCTATGGAATTAGCCCCAGTTCTAGGGCTCTGTTCTCGTATTGTAGATTTAGTTTCAACTGGGTCTACACTTAAGGCTAATGGACTAGTTGAAATAGAGCATATTGCTGATATTTCTTCGTTATTGATCGTTAATCGCACACAGATGAAGACCCGTTCACATCTGATGAGAGGGTGGATAGAACGATTCCGGAGTGCACTTAATGCCCAGGTGGCTTGAAGCTTCAAACGAGAATTTTAACGCTGAACTATCCGCTCTATTGGAAGAGAGGCGAAAGAGCGTTTCACAGAAGGTCGATGCGCCAGTAGCTGAAATTATTAATGATGTTCGCTGTTCTGGCATCTCTGCTGTTATTTCGGCCACTGCAAAATTTGACGAATTTCAGGCGCGGGTACCTGAGGAATTGCGCGTTCCGCCAGAAGCGTTGGTGGAAGCTCTTGAAAGCCTGCCAGGTAAGATGCGTGATGCCCTAGAACTGGCCGCCTCTCGAATTCAATCATTTCATGAGCGCCAGTTGCCGACAGGATTTGAGTACACCGATGATCTTGGAGTAAAATTAGGGATGCGGTGGACTGCAATAAATGCCGTTGGATTATATGTTCCAGGCGGTGCCGCTGCATATCCAAGTTCAGTTTTAATGAATGCAATCCCTGCGAAAGTCGCTGGGGTTGAACGACTCGTGATTACTGCGCCAACACCCAGAGGAAAAGATAACTCTATGGTGTTAGCGGCAGCTGCTTTAGCGGGGGTAGATGAGGTTTGGCGAATAGGGGGAGCGCAAGCTATTGCCGCGTTAGCGTATGGTGCAGATCCCATTTTTCCTGTCGATAAGATTGTTGGTCCCGGTAATGCCTATGTGGCTGAAGCGAAAAGGCAAGTCTTCGGTCAAGTCGGTATAGATATGATTGCTGGTCCGTCTGAAGTTCTTGTTGTGGCTGATAAATCAGCCGATCCACGTTGGCTTGCAATAGATCTTCTAGCACAGGCAGAACATGATACGGACGCTCAATCCATTATAATTTCGGACTCAGTTGAGCTCTTAAAGAGCGTTCAGGATGCAGTTGAGCAAGAGCTTAAAACGCTTCCGAGATCAGCTATTGCAGGTGCATCTTGGAATAATCATGGTGGTTTGATCCGCGCAAGTTTGGAAGCAACACCTCAAATCATAGATCACATAGCACCAGAGCATCTTGAATTAGCTATAGAGAAGCCAACGGTACTTGCAGACAGGGTTCAAAATGCCGGATCTATTTTCATTGGTACTAAAACGCCGGAGGCTATAGGGGATTATATAGGGGGCCCAAATCATGTTTTACCTACATCGGGCGCAGCGCGTTTTTCTTCTGGTTTAGGCGTCATAGATTTTATGAAGCGCACAACATTGATGGGTTGTGATGATGGTAGCCTTTCGCATATTGGTCCGCCTGCAATTACCTTGGCCGATTCAGAGGGTCTTGATGCACACGCTCGGTCCATTGCCGTTCGTTTGAGCTGATGGATTCAGATGATCGTATTGTTCAGATTGAGCTTGATGAAGGTTTAGGAGCTCGAGGAAAGCCTGAAATTGAGCAGGAACGAGCGATAGCATTACAAGCATTCATTGAGGAAAATAGCTTTTCAATCCGCGATGGTAAACTGGGACCATATCACCTGACTTTAGGGTTGGATGAAGACCGACTTCTGATGAAAGTGCGAGCATTAGCATCAGAAGAATATGTATTGATTGGGCTTCCACTAAGCCCATTCCGAAAAATTTTTAGAGACTATTTTTTGATTTGCGACAGCTATTTTGAAGCAATTCGTGACAAACCACTTTCGTATATTGAAGCCATAGATATGGGGCGACGGAGTTTACATAATGAGGCAGCAGAGAGTTGTGTGCAGCCTTAGATGATCGAGTTGTGATTAATAAAACAACAGCCAGGCGCTTGTTTACCTTATTATGCGTCCTCCATTCACGCCATTAAAGGAATGGATGATGGAGAGGCCAGTATCTAGTGTTCTATTTGCTTGTACCTCTAATTCTATTCGATCGCGGTTAGCAGAAGAGCTTGCACGATGGCGAACACGGGGGCGGGTTCATATAACCTCGTGCGGGGTAAAGCCAGGCGTTCGTGATGGTTTTGTAGCTGAGGTGCTTGATGAAATAGGCTTAGAACTATCAGATCAGGAAACTAGAGGCTTTCGAGACCTTGAAGATTCAGATTTTGATTTGATTATTACTTTGTCGCCAGACGCCCACAATGCTGCATTAAAATTTGCCAGAAACCTGGCAACAGTCGTCAGTATTGGCCGACCGTTGATCCCTCTTTGGTGGAAGGTAATAGAGAGCAAAGATTAGAGGCCTATCGTCGAACCCGTGATGAAATACAGCAGCGCATCACAGCTAGGGTATCGGGATCTTCAGCACCCGTGGTATGAAAACGTTATGATAAAGCCCAATTTTATTCTTGCTTCTGCATCACCTCGGCGGATCGATCTTCTATGTCAAATCGGAATTTCTGCTGACAATGTCGTTCCCGCCGATATTGATGAGACGCCATTGGCGAAAGAATTACCCAGGCAACTGGCAAAGCGCCTTTCATTATTAAAGGCAAAGACTGTCGCAACATCCCACCCAGACGCGTTTGTGCTTGCAGCTGACACCGTAGTTGCGTGTGGTCGACGTATTCTGCCAAAGGCAAACAGGGTTGAAGATGCGGAACAGTGCCTGGGAATGCTTTCAGGTCGGAGTCACCGAGTTTTTAGTGGTATCGCTTTAATTACCCCAAAATCAGAAGTTTTTGCTCGGATTGTTGAAACATCGGTTACCTTTAAGCGTCTAGATAAGAAAGATCTTTCCTCGTACTTGCGTAGTGGGGAGTGGGAGGGAAAAGCGGGTGGTTACGCAATTCAAGGTCTTGCGGCTGGCTTTATTCGTCAAATCAAAGGTTCGTACTCAAACGTGGTAGGACTTCCCCTATTTGAAACTACTCAGCTTCTTCAGGGCGCAGGCTTCCAAGTCTTTAAGTGATGGCTGATATGATCGACCGTGTCATTTTAGAGGTGTCTCCGGGGCAAGCTAGAGCAGTGGCTTTTGTTGGAGATGAACCTTGGGAAATAGCCATTGAACGTCTTAGTAACGAACCATCGGAGGGCGATATCTTTCGGGCTCGTGCAGGAGCACCAGGGCCAGATGGAGGTCGCTTTTTTGATCTCGGTAATGGAAGAGTTGGTTTAGCTAGAAGAGCCAAGTCAGATTGGACTGAAGGTAGTTATGGGCTTGTTCAAGTCTTGCGAGGTGATGCAGGGGATAAGGGGGCTCGGGTAACAGACAGAGTATGGCTTAACCAAGGAGGTTTATCAGTTTCATTAGGCGCCGATGGTAAAAAGAGCGATCGGGTCGAGATCTCACGAGGATTACCCAAGGCAATTCGTTCCGAGCTCCGTGATCGACTTGAGTTGACTTTACCTAAAAGTGTAGCAGTCCGTGTTATGCAGGCATCACCAGGAGAGATTGAGGCTGATGTTTGGGCAATGGCCAAGTTTTGGGAAATCTTTGAAAATATTGGTGGAAGTCCAAGGCAGGTGCACCAGGCTCCTGGAGAAATTGAGCAGCTAGCTACTAGGGCTAGGTCAGCTACATGGGTGGCAGCTGACCTTGCAAGCAATGTGTGGGCAGGAAGTTTTGGGGTTAGCTTTGGTAAACCTGATCAAAGCGTTGCTTTGGAAATTGATCGTTCGATATCCACGGGATTAGATAGTCAGGTTTACCTTCCTGGAGGCGGAAATCTTTGGATTGAGCCTACAAGAGCGTTAACAGCTATCGACATCGACAGTGGATCCAGAGAACAGGAAAACATCAATGAAGTTGCAGCTAGAGAGATCGCACGGCAAATTCGGCTTAGGAGGCTTGGAGGGATAATTTCGATTGATTTTATTCGGTCTAACATCAAGCCAGCATTAGAAATTCTCGAAGAATTTAGCAAAGTAGATCCCTGGGCTTGGCGTGCCCCTAAAGAAGCAGATGCTGTTGGTCTTGTGAGCTTTCAGCGAGAGCGTCGTGGGCAAAGCTTGGCTAAACTCACTTCTGGAACAACTGCAATTGCTTTGGATAGCCTAAAATTTATTTGCAGATGTGCTCGTGATGGAGCCACGGTTATTGAAGCACCTGGTGCTGTCATCGATATGTTGCTTGGAGTGCTTCATAGTGAATATTTAGAGGCCCAACAACGAATTGGGGGGCCTATTGAGTTGGTGAGAACTAAAAAGTCTGGGGAGGTTTTCATCAAGGATCGGAATGGTAAGGTTCTGCAGCAAATTTGAATGGGGCAGTCATGGTAGGTGAGAAAGTCACTCGATTTCGTGCACGAGGCAAACGCTGTCCGATTTGCAAAGAGATCGCATCTGCGGACCATCGCCCCTTTTGCTCTAAACGCTGTGCGGAAATTGATTTAGGCCGGTGGTTAGGAGAGGTTTATCGTGCTCCTGCAGAAGATGACTGGGCTGAGGCTGAATCTTGGTCTGAGAATTCACCAACAATTCTTCCGAAAGAAGATTAAGAATGGAAACCCATATTTTATTAATTGGAGCCGGCATTGGTGGTTTAGGAGCTGCGAATGCGCTGGTAAGGGGAGGTTTTAAAGTAACAGTCATCGAACAAGCTAAATCGCTGGGTGAGGTTGGAGCGGGGGTGCAGCTCGGACCTAACGCAACCCGTGTCTTTCACAGCATGGGCTTATTAGATGATTTGTTAGCTCAATCTGTTTCGCCGAAAGCGCAAATTGCATTTTCCTTTGAAGATGGAAAGGAACTTCGTCACGTAACTTTTGCCGAAAAATTGAAGCAGACGTTTGGATTTCCTTATCTGCATGTGTATCGGCCAGATCTCCTTAATGTTTTGTCCAATGGTTGTGATATCGAACTAAAACTTGAATCCCAGGTAACGAATGTTTTTGAAGAAGATGATCGGGCAGGGGTGCGCCTATCATCAGGTGAAGAACTCTGGGCTGATGCCATTATCGGGTGTGATGGTATCCACTCAGTCGTGCGTTCATATTTGCATGGACCCATTCCTGCACGCTTTTCAGGCAATATGGCTTGGAGAGGGCTGTGTCCTGGCGATGTAGCTCGTGAGCTAGGTATTCCACGAGTTTCTGCTAATTGGTGGGGGCCTGGGCGACATTTCGTGCACTATTATGTAGCTGGAGGCCGTTATTTAAACTGGGTTGGAATCGCGCCTCATGATGGGAGTGCAATTGAAAGTTGGAGCGCTAAGGGTGAGATCACTGAAGCCCTTCGGGATTTTTCTATGTTTGATAAACAAGTGAGAAACATAATAACTTCTACCCCTTCAACAATGAAATGGGCTTTACATGATCGCGACCCATTACCTTTCTGGTCCAAGGGGCGGATAAGTCTTCTTGGTGATGCTGCTCATCCAATGCTGCCGTTTATGGCTCAAGGGGCAGCACAATCTATTGAGGATGGTTATGTTTTACGTCGATGTCTTGAAGATTGTGAGCACGTCATTGAGGGGCTTAGACGATATGAACAAAATCGATTAGAGCGTACTGCTTGGGTTCAACAAGGAAGTAGAAAAAACGAAACTCTGTTCCATTTATCCGACCCAAAGGAGGTTGCGGCTAGGAATTCTCGTTTACAGGCGGAAGTTGATACCAACATTCAACAAGTTCAGCCCGATCAATCTCGTCTTTTTGGGTATGATCCGGTTAATGACCCACTAAGTAATTAGTAGACAAAAAATAAAAACGCCCGCGAGACATGTGGGCCTGCGAGCGCTTATTTTTAGATTATCGGCAGATAGGCTTATTTCATCTTTGTTTCTTTGAAGAGTACATGTTTACGAGCCTTAGGGTCATACTTCATCAGCTCGAGTTTTTCAGGCTTGGTGCGCGGATTTTTCTTTGCCACGTAGAAATAGCCAGTATCTGCGGTGCTAACCATTTTGACTTGAAGTGTTGCGGGTTTAGCCATCTTTAGCGCTCCTAAATCACCGGCAGTTTATATGCCGGCAGCAGAAACTCAGTCAAGCTCTTCTAATATCATGACTTACCGATTGTGATTATTTTCGCCAGATTAGTTGATAGGATTGAAATTTGAGGTTTTTGTTCGTTTATTAGCTGTTCATTGATCTTCGGGATCTTCGGCGATGTCTACGTTTTGGACGATTTCTAGAATTTCGGGAAACTAGCGTCGTTTTTATTGATAAATTTACACTGCCAGTCGCTGGGTCAGCACTTTCTATGCGTACAGTGACACTGCTACCAAGTTTAAAAGCCGTCTTTGTGCTCCTAGACTCCATAGCCAATCCATTTCTACTTAATGTCCAGTAATCATCGGATAAATGAGCTGCTGGAACAAACCCATCTAAAATAGGTTCCAATATTCGGACAAAGAGACCGGCGCGATTTAACCCCACGATTTGGCCTTCAAACTCTTCACCGACATATTTAGTAGCTAATGATGCCCCATAGCGGTCCAATGTTGAGCGTTCGATCAGTGATGAACGGCGTTCGGTCCTGTTTATTTGCTCGCTTACATTTTCTAATTCGTCAACGCCATCCACAAAGCCATCTGGACCTAAGTCTAGTGCCTTAATCAGTGCTCTATGGACAACTAGATCTGAGTATCTCCGAATTGGGGAGGTAAAATGTGTATAGGCTGTCAGAGCAAGCCCAAAATGTCCCTGGCATTCAGGGGAATAACGGGCCTGAGCTTGAGCTCGAAGAATTAGTTCAGACAGGATTGTTTTGGTTTCTAAATCGTCAATTCTTCTCAATAAGCCATTTAAATGTTGGGAGTTATCCATTCGAGCCCCAGGATGAGAAGCTCCAAGACTTTGAGCTGTTTCAATCAGTAAACCTATCTTTTCTGGGTCAGGTTTGTCGTGAACACGGTAGAGTGCAGTAACGTTATTTTGAAGTAGAGTTTCGGCTGCGGCGGCATTGGCCTGAACCATAAATTCTTCAATGAGTTGATGGCTGGATAATGTTTCTCGAAGCTCCATGCCTGTTGCTTGACTATCTTCATTGAAAGCAACCGTGCGTTCGGGGAGATTTAGTTCTAGAGGACCACGAGCATCTCTATTTTTCTTTAAAGAGGCGTAGGCCGAATATAAGCGATGGATAGCCGTGCTTGCATTTGACTCCGGACTAGAGTTCGAAAGTTCATGTGCTTGTTCATAGGTCAATCTGAAATGGGATCGCATCAAGCCACGCCCAAAGGTTGTTTTTACTCTCCTTCCATTGGCGTCAAAAGTCATATTGGCAAAAAGACATAAACGATCTTCATCTGGTTTCAACGAGCATAGGCCGTTAGAAAGCTCCTCTGGGAGCATTGGGATCGCTTTGTCAGGTAGGTATGTAGAATTTCCTCTTAAGCGTGCTTCTGTATCTAATGCAGAATTTGGAAGTACGTAATTCGCGACCTCCGCTATAGCTACTATAATTCTCCAGCCTCTACCCGAAGGTTCAGCAAAAACTGCGTCGTCAAAATCACGGGCGTCGGAGCCATCAATCGTTAATAATTCAACGTTTCTTAGGTCAACCCGTGAACCCAAAGATGGTTTTTCTGCGGCTTTAGCCTCCGCAAGTACTTCTTCTGGGAAGTCTAATGGCGCCCCCATTTGCGCCATTAAAGCTAATCCAAAAGCGGATGGGTCGTCTGCTCTGCCGTGAAATGAAATGATTTGCGCACGATAATCTCTGCCATGCCGACCTAGTTTTGGAGTTTGCGGTTTCACAAGGACTAGATCGCCCTCGGTCAAATTTCTTTGAGGCTTTCCAGATATTCCCCAGGTGTGAGGTCTACCAGGCCGCGCTGCTTTTAGGTAAGCCGATTAGCGCCATCTCTTTGAACAACAGCAAGCTCAAATTCGTCTGTACGTCCAACTGCTTTATTTAAAATTCTGATTGGGCGAGCCACCCAACCATGCCCGTCAGGTTCTGTTCGTGCAATTAACCGAATACCTTTCGCAAGCTTATGCTCGTTACGTCTTACTTTTATACGGACCGAGGGTGCAGTACCTTCTCCCTGCCACTGAATTGGAGTGGCTAGTGGAGCTCCATCTGAGTCGGTGCCCGTAATTTCCAATATTGTAGTTGCAGGCATGCTTTGAGAAATTAGATTGCGTTTGTTTTCCAAAGCTTCGCGATAAAGATTTTTAAATGCGCGGCGCTCTTCAACGCCCTTGATGCCAAAATCACGAGCAGCCTGACTGGCCTTGTGTCGACCTTCGACAGTTGCAAGCCAGGCTCGAATATCGGCTGGCGTTGGGAGGCTAAATCCTCGCTTCAATTTTATTCTGCTTTAGCCTTTGTTTTCTTTTAGGTTTAGCTTTTGCTTTTGATGCATTTTTTTTGGACGAACCCTTCGAAGCCTTGGTTTTCGATTTTCCACCAGATTTTTGGCAATTAGTTCGACAGCTTCCTCCATCGAAAAAGCTTCTATTTCCGCACCCTTTGGGAGAGATGCACGAACCCTTCCGAAGTTAATATATGGACCAAATCGACCTTTCTTTATAGTGATCTCCCCACCTCCTGACGGGTGAGCACCTAAGCTTCTCAGAGTAGATGAACCTCCTTTACCTTTTTCTTTTGCCTCGGCCAGTATAGTAACGGCTCTGTTAAGGCCCACAGTGAGAACATCGTCATCCTTTGGTAATGAGGTATACCCTCCATCATGATGGAGATAAGGGCCAAATCTCCCTAAACCCGCTTTAATAATTTTCCCACTTTCAGGATGATCGCCAACCGTTCTTGGCAAAGATAGAAGCGCCAGAGCTCGTTCAAGGGTCATTTCTGAAGGGAGGTCTCCTTTGGGGAGAGAGGCACGTTTAGGTTTGGGTGATCCTTTCTCCTCACTTGCTTCACCGAGCTGTACGTAGTGACCGTAAGGTCCGCTGCGCAGAGTTACAGGGTGACCAGTTTCCGGATCGTCACCGAGATGTTTTGGCCCATCTAGGGCTTCTGTAGCTTTCTCAGAATTGGGCGTCGCTAATGGCCTCGTGTGCTTACATTCTGGGTAACGATTACATCCAATAAATGCACCGTGGCGCCCAAGGCGAAGACCTAAACGGCCTTC
The DNA here is from genome assembly GCA_038143065.1 of Rhodospirillales bacterium. Lineage (GTDB taxonomy): Bacteria > Pseudomonadota > Alphaproteobacteria > Bin95 > Bin95 > VMCJ01. The sequence goes on from JAYQLI010000035.1 coordinate 499,514, forward strand.
ATTGCATGCAGGGCATAATCGTGGGTCACTTACAGATTCTTCTGATGGAAAAAAGTGTGGGCCAAGCTGTTCATCGATTGCATCAATTACTTCTGTTATGGACAGATCTGACGCTTTTCCAATTCGATCATTAAAACCACCCCAGAATTCATGGAGTAGGGTACGCCATCCCAACTCGCCATTGGAGACATCGTCAAGCCGCTGCTCTAATTCGGCTGTAAAATCGTACTCAACATAGCGTTGGAAAAAATTCTCTAAAAAAGATGTAACTAATCGACCGCGGTCCTCGGGTATAAAACGCCGGCTCTCGAGACGGACATAGTTGCGATCTTGCAAAACTTGAAGAATGGAAGCGTAAGTAGAGGGCCGGCCTATCCCAAGTTCTTCCATAGACTTAACCGAGCTAGCTTCTGTGAAACGTGGAGGCGGCTGGGTAAAGTGTTGTTCTGGTGTTATTTTGCTGGGGCTCACAACTTCTTGTTTATTAAATGGTGCAAGTGCCTGACTGTGTTCATCTTCTGACACGTCATCTCCGCTTTCTTGATACAGAGCAAGAAAACCATCAAATGCAATTACTGAACCGGTTGCGCGGAATTTAATGCGGCTATCAGATGATGAAATAACCAAAGCTGTTTGATCAATTTTAGCCGATGCCATTTGAGATGCTACAGCTCTACGCCATATCAAATCATATAATTTTAGGTCATCGCCAGTTAATACTTTAGACATAGTTTCCGGTGTACGGTTCATGTCTGTTGGTCGAATAGCTTCGTGCGCCTCCTGAGCGTTTTTAGCTTTACTGCGGAATTGACGAGGATCTGATGGAAGGTAGTTTTGTCCATGTTTGTCAGCGATTAGAGTACGGGCGCCTCTAACTGCCTCGGCCGATAAGGCTACTGAGTCGGTCCTCATATAAGTGATTAGGCCTGTTGTTTCGCCATCAACTTCGAAACCTTCATATAATTTCTGAGCTATACGCATTGTAATGCTAGTCGGCAGTCGGAGCTTTCTAGAGGCCTCTTGTTGCAGAGTAGATGTAGTGAATGGGGTGAAGGGTTTCTCGTCGTTTGACGTTTTTCTATGTCTGAAATTTTGTAATCGTTGCTAAGCGCCGAATTCATCACGGCGAGGGCGCTTGCCTCGGATGTAAGGTCAAACCTATCTAATCTCTCTCCATCGAAATGAGTTAGCCGCGCAGAAGCTGATCTGCCATCTTCAGATGTAAATACACCTTCGATTGACCAGTACTCACGCGGTGTGAAGGCCTCTATTTCACTTTCCCGCTGGCAGATAAGACGAAGGGCAACTGATTGAACCCGTCCAGCTGAGCGGGACCCAGGCAATTTGCGCCATAGTACCGGGGATAGTTTAAAGCCTACGAGGTAATCTAATGCTCGCCGCGCAAGATATGCCTCGACCAGTTCATTATTAACTTTGCGAGGGTTGGCTACAGCCTCCTGAATGGCATTGCGTGTTATTTCATGAAATACAACTCTAGAAACATCCTTATCGCGAGTTGTTCCAGATCCTTTCTAGTAAAGATTGAACATGCCAAGAGATTGCTTCGCCTTCACGATCTGGGTCAGTTGAAAGCAGTATCGATTCTGCTTTTTTTGCAGCTTTAGCAATATCTTTGACGCGTTTTGCAGCACGGTCATCAACTTCCCAAGACATCGCGAAATCTTCTTCCGGGCGATCTGAGCCATCTTTTGGGGGCAAGGCTCTAACATGGCCGTATGATGCTAGAACCTCATAGTCGCTGCCTAGATATTTATTGATAGTCTTGGCTTTTGCTGGTGACTCTACCACTACAAGTTTCATTACTTCGCGCTCATATTCTTATCAGATCTGACCAAGGAAATATTTTGACCTCGATCTCAAATCTATTAGATCCACATCTAATTTGGCAACTTAAAGCAAGTTAAGTCCGGTTGAGAGCTAACATGGAAAAAAATATTTTGAAGTTAGTCTCTCGAAAATATTTTGCTTGTTCGTGTGATGTCGCATCGGCGTAGCAGTTCGTCAACTCTGTGCGCAACAAATCTGAGTCTTAAATCAAAAAAGCTCTGAGACAGTAATTTTGTTGGTGTTCGCCCCAGAAGTTAAAGTTTTGTTTTTTAGCAACAGCGAATACAGTGCAAATAACGACAAAAGAATGTTTGAACCCCAAATATGTTGGCTTGGCGAACCCAGGCGGAGCTTCTAGTTGCAAATGGGATTTCTCGATTGATATTAATTTTGAGGCTCGACTGCCATTAATACATCTCCCGCATCAGTTGATCTCTTTGGTCCCGTAGCACGTTGGATGGCCACTTTTGCGGTCTTAAGCGCCTTCTTTACCTCCATCTTTACGAGCACAATGGTTAACGTCGCTATTCCAAATGTGATGGGTGCTTTTGGAGTAGGCCAAGGGCAGGCACAATTTTTGTCATCTGCGTTCTTAGCTACGAATACAACCGGTTTGCTCGGCAGTTCTTGGTTAATTGCAAAAATTGGACAAAGAAAAGCTTTTTTTGTAATTCAATGCCTCTTTGCTAGCACCAGTGTTTTTTGTTTTTTAGCTCCAAATTTAGAGCTGCTCATTCTTGCTCGTGTCACACAGGGCTTTGCAGCCGGCTTATTGCAGCCGCTAGTGATGCTCACATTATTTCAAGTCTTTCCGGTTGAAAAACGTGGCCTTGCCATGGGTATGTTCAGTATGGGGGTGACTGTTGCTCTTGGTTTAGGTCCCTCTATCGGGGGAGTGGTGATAGATTTTTTCAATTGGCGAGCAATATTTTCGCTCCCCTGCCTGGATTAGTTTTAGCCAGTTTTCTAGGACTTTTTTCTTGCCAGCAGAAGAAAAAAGAGCCGAAGCAGGGCGTTTCGATACCATTGGGTTTGCACTCATTAATACAACGGTATTTTGCTGGTTTATGTTACTTGGAAATGGACAGAGGTGGGGTTGGGGCTCCAGTGAAATTCTCACTTTAGCTAGCATCACTGTTCTGTGCGGCTTTGGTTTTATCTGGTCCCAAATACAGCAAAGCAATGCGCTTATCGAAATAAGTATTTTTCGTAACAAGCGCTTCGTAATGGTATTGGCAATCTCCTTCCTCTTTGGATTTGGGAATTTTGCAACTGTTTACGCTTTTCCTATTTTTGGACAGATTGTCCAAAACTTTTCCCCCACTATTGCGGGCTCGATGCTTTTGCCAGGAAGCTTGTTTGCTGCATTAGTTTTGCCTCTTACAGGCATGTTTGCTGATAAATCATCTCCTAAGCTGGCAATGATAATCGGTGTAGTAATCATTGCCTTCAGTGTATGGATGCTTGCGGGAGCGGACTCAAATACGGTTTTTTGGTATGTTGCCTTCTCCTTACTTCTAGGAAGAGTTGGCTCTGCTTTTGTTTCCCCATCTGTGAATACAACAGCTTTGGGAGAGCTGGCACCGGAACAGGTAAGACGCGGGGCAGGGGTGGCCAACCTCGCCCTAATGCTCGGCGGCTCAACAGGCATAAGCGTTTATGTTCTCTTGTTAGAGAGGCGAATAGAATTTCACGCGGCTAATCTGGGTAGCACCCAAACGGCTTCAAATTCCTCGACTATAGAGATGATAAGTGCGTTGTCAGGACCGCTTGGTCTCGCCGGAGTAGAAACTCATATTCGCGATGGTATAGCATTTAGCTACCTAGATAGAGTTGTTATCGGACAAGCTAATATGTTGGGATTTCAAGACGGATTTGTTGCTCTGACACTGATAACGTTGATGCCACTAATACCTATCCTGCTTCTAGTTTTTAGTTCTCGAAACAGTAGGCCGAATTAGGAAGGAGATATTCTTCAAAGGTTTTTGTTGTGGCCTTTTTGAACAATTAAGAATTGAAATCCCCTTATTGCACCGAATGTTGTAACTGTGTGAGGGACTTAGCCTGTTAACAGGATATGAAGCTGACGAGGGCCATGAGCGCCTCGAACTAATTTTGACTCGATATCCGCAGTTCCAGATACACCTGTTACAAAATTTATATTCCTAGGCATCAATTCGTTTGTATCCCGAAATTCTCTCCAAAAAATCCTCCATATGCCCAACAACGTTGCTTTTGGGTAAGATCACAATGTGGCGGAGGGGTAGGAATGCATAAAGAGTTGGCTGGGTTGGAGATGATATAAGCACTAAAGAACCAGTCTCTGCGATACCCCAACGAGCTCGACTAACTGCTGATCCTTGATTTGGGTCTAATGCTTCATCTGTTTCAATTTTGCCCCAACCTAAAGATTGAAGAGAGGGATCTGGTGTTATGGCGAGCTGAAGTGGTGCGTTTTGGGCTTCCAAGTACTTCTGGATTGCTGAAGGGATTTCTTTCTCTGATGCGATTAACTCAACAGTTGCTGAAAGTCGTTCAGAGGTAACTTTTGACATGAACTCGGAAATAAAATCCTGAGCCTTTAAAGCTGGTTGTGTCTTACTGGATTGGCTGAGAAGTTTTTCTGCCTCTGATGCAATTAGAGCAGGGTCTGGGTTTCCCGAGCGTCCAATCGCACTTCGAATACGGTCCAACATTTTCGTGCGCGCATCATTCATCTTTTTACTCTAGTAAAAACTACTGGTTTTGTCGGAAAGAGCTTGCAGGGTATACGCCTAAAAACCTAAATTCACGGCTAAAGAAACCAAGTTCTTCCAGTGCAAGCTTTACTGATGGATCATCAGGATGGCCTTCGATATCAACATAAAATTGCGTCGCAAAGAAATCCCCCTCAATCATGTAACTTTCAAGTTTTGTTATATTAACTCCGTTAGTTGCAAAGCCACCCATTGCTTTATACAGCGCTGCAGGGACATTCCGAACTCGGAATATAAAAGTGCTTATACAAAGTCCGTCTGAAATAGACGGGAGTCATTGCCTCTCTCGAAAGAATTATAAATCTAGTTGTGTTATGTGCGTGATCTTCCATCTCTGGTTTTAATATTTCCAGGCCATAAATTTCAGCGGCCAGAGAGGAGGCAATAGCGCTTTCTTCAATGTCAGACGACTTTTCTAAGTCTGCAGCAGCTCCTGCGGTATCAACATGTACAATTGCTTCTAACCCTAATTCTCTAATAGCCTTCCGACATTGGCCGAGAGCATGGACATGGCTCCTGACGCGCTTGATTGTTTTTAAAGTTGAGCCTTTGGGTGCCATCAAGAAGTGTTTCACTGGCTCGAAATGCTCGCCAATTATATTCAGCCCTGTGCCAGGTAGGAGATGATGTATGTCTGCTACTCGACCTGCAATTGAATTCTCAATCGGTATCATTGCTAATCGCGCTGCACCGCTTTCCACCGCATCAAATGCACCTTCGAAAGAATTACAGGGTAACGGTGTCATGTTTGGATAAGCGGCCAAACAAGCCAAATTTGAGTAAGCACCGGGAGCACCTTGAAAAGCTATAAGATCATTAGAATCAGTCATTCGTTGCGCCTTTAAACCTTGAGTTGAACGCGGGCACGTTCCAAATCATCTAGATCGTCTACTCCTAGAGGGATGTCATCCACAACAGCAGCTGATATCACCATTCCGTCTTCTAATGCTCTTAGCTGTTCGAGACGTTCACGTAGTTCTAATGGACTTGGTTGAAGCTGAACAAATCTTTCAAGTGCCTTTCGACGATACCCATAAAGCCCAATGTGGTGATACACCGGACCAGAACCTGTTGGAACTAAGGCTCGAGAGAAATACAGAGCACGGCCTGAAGCAGCTAGAACTGCTTTTACGACGTTCGGATTTGATAGCTCTTCCTGGTTCTTTATTTCTGCAACTAATGTCGAGATGTCGACGGAAGGTTCTTCTAGAGGTGTTAGAGCGGCACGGATAGATAAAGGTAAAATAGTTGGGATATCGCCTTGAACATTTATAACGATGTCATGCTTGCGATCTTTATCAAGTGAATCAAGTGCAGCTTTGATTCTATCGGAACCTGACGGCAAGTCAGGGTCAGTTAAGACAGCCTTTGCCCCATACTGTTCAGCGGCCTCGGCGATTTCATTTTCAGCGGCAGCTACCACCACAGGGCCTATATCTGCTTCTTTTGCCCTATCGATGACATGAGCAATCATTGGGCGCCCATTTATTTCAGCTAGAGGCTTCCCAGGCAGCCGCGATGCCTGCATTCGCGCTGGGATAACTATGATTGGAGAGTGCTTTTCCATGTGTTAATCATGAACCTCTAGATGGCGATGGATGCGACGCGACGGAAAGACGCACAACTTGTGGCGCGCCTTAGCCTTTAGATGCGAGTATATCGTATTTACTGAATATCGTTATTGATTTTGGAGCTTCTTTCTTATGAATTCCATGAAGGTGAATAAACTAGCCGCAGCATGTTTGTTAGCAGGAATAATTGCGATGACCAGCGGGTTTGTGACTCGCTTAATTCACCCTGCTGCACCTGTTGAGCACCATGGTGACTCGCATGGAGACCATAAGCGCGTTTTAGGTGCTTATGCCAAGGCATCAGCCGCTCCCGAAACAGCATCAGCAGAACCTGCTGGTCCAGAGGCTGTTGCCCCACTCCTAGCCTCAGCGGACATTGAAGCAGGAAAGAAAGTTTTCAAAAAATGTCAGTCTTGCCATAATGCTGATAAAGGTGGGGCTAATAAGACAGGACCAGCACTTTATGGTGTGGTCGGTAATGACATAGCTAGTTATGAAGGTTTTAAATATTCATCCGCGTTAGACGGCGTTGCCGGTAATTGGACGTACGATGCCCTAAATCAATTCCTGTATACGCCGCGGGCTTACGTTAAAGGCACCAAAATGGTGTTTGCCGGCCTTAAAAAGACGGCTGATAGGGCTTCTGTAATCGCATATCTCCGCGCTCAAGACGACTCCCCGGAACCTTTGCCATAACTAAAAAATAAAGCGGAACGACTTATCATGGATCCGCGGGTACCAGCTTGGAGCCCGAGCCTAGCTTGTAGGTTAGCAGACGCCGTTCGTCCTATTCTCAGGGGATATTATCGGCAAGAACTGCTAATAGATGGGAAACCTGACCAATCTCCTGTAACAAGGGCGGATCGTGAGAGTGAGGCAGCCCTTCGTTCTATTTTGTCGAGAGAAGTTCCTGGTCACGGCATAATTGGGGAAGAACAGGGCTCAGAAAAATCTGAAGCAGATTATGTTTGGATTATAGACCCATTGGATGGCACACGTGCATTTGTGTCGGGCAAACCGCAATTTGGGTGTCTCATAGCATTAGCTCACAAAGGCCAGCCTATTGTTGGTGTTATCGATATGCCAATCTTGGAGGAACGCTGGGTAGGAGTGTTAGGTGTAGGTACAACCTTAAATGGAGCTCCTCAGCGGACCCGACATGCTGTTGAATTGAGCGAAGCCCTCATGGGGTGCACTAGCTTAGAGATGTTTTCAGAACCAGACTCTCAAGCAACTTTTGAAAAAATTCGTCAGCAAGTTCGAGACTGTAATTTTGGTGGGGATTGCTACAACTATGGCGTGCTCGCCAGTGGTTTCCTCGATATTGTCGTCGAAACATCTTTAAAGCCATGGGACTACGCTGCTCTTGTACCCATAATTCTTGCAGCAGGGGGTGCAATTACAGATTGGCAGGGCCAGCCTTTAGGTCTTGAGTCGAAGGGTGATGTTGTCGCTTCTAGTGATGCGGCATTGCATCGAAAAATTTTACCATTTCTTCAGTAAAACTTACGACGATTGGTCTTGCCCTTACGTAGTAAGAACCCCACCATAGGTTACCATGAACTGGCGAATTATCCTTAGACTTATTGTGCTGTCCCTGTGCACACAACCCGCAGTTGCTGAACTGTCTATTGAAGAGCGTGAATGCATTTCTGCGTTACGGACGAAGCCCCAAGAGACTAACGATATCTTTAAACACCATGCTCTTGCATTGCATGGAAGTCCTAAATACCCAGAAAATTTTACACACTTTGATTATGTAAATCCGAATGCTCCAAAGGGGGGTGTTTTACGGCTCGCTTCAGAAGGGTCTTTTGACAGTTTTAACCCTTTTAACAGCAAGGGCACTCCAGTTAATCCTGGAGTTTTCGAAACACTGATGGTTTCCAGTGAAGATGAAGCCTTTTCAGAATATGGCCTTTTAGCTGAAAATATAGAATACCCGGCCGATCGCTCCTGGGTGATTTTTAATTTACGAGCAGAGGCGAGGTGGCAAGACGGTAAGCCGGTAAGCGCTGACGACGTCATTTTTTCTTTCAATACCCTTCGAGAAAAAGGTGCCCCTTTTTATCGTTTCTATTATGGAAATGTTTCGGGGTGGAAAAGCTTAACAATCGCAGGGTTCGCTTTAATTTTGCTAATAATAAGAACCGAGAACTTCCGCTAATTTTGGGCCAGCTTCCAATTCTACCAATGCATTGGTGGTCAGGGCGTGATTTCTCCGCGACTTTACTGGATCCACCGCTTGGCTCGGGTCCTTATAAGATTGGTAGTTATGAGCCTGGTAGATTTGTCGAACGAACCCGTCATAAAAAATATTGGGGACGGAATCTCGCGGTAAACACAGGTCAAAATAATTTTGACCGAATTCGGATAGATTACTATCGAGATAGAATTGCTATTCGCGAGGCAGTTAAGGCTGGTGCGGTTGATTATTTTTTAGAAAATCAAGCCAAAGCTTGGGCTGTAGATTGGACTACGCCTGCTATTCAGCAGAAAAAACTAATTAAGAAATTGGTAAAAGAAAGTACGCCGCAGGGGATGCAGGCTTTTGTTATGAATACGCGAAGAGAGATTTTTCAGGATTTTCGCGTAAGGAAAGCGCTTAACCTAGCCTTCGATTTTGAATGGACAAATAAAAATTTATTCTTTGGGCAGTATAAGCGGTCATACAGCTTCTTTTCCAACTCGGAGTTAGCGGCATCTGGCGAAGCAAAAGGTGAGGAGAGGGTAGCTCTAAAGTGCTTGGCAGCCTATTTTCCAGAAGAAATCCTGACAGCTCCTGCCACTCTGCCTGCTACGGACGGATCTGGATGGTCTAGAGAAAATCTACGCCAAGCTTTCCGCCTGCTTAATTCTGCGGGTTGGTCTGTAAAAGATTTGAAGTTGGTAAACGAAAAAACCAACCGACAATTTAAGTTTGAGTTTCTATTAGTCAGCCCTGCCTTCGAGCGGATCGTTTTGCCATTTAAGCGTAATCTAGAGCGCCTTGGTATGGAGGTGTCGGTTAGGCTCGTTGATCAAAGTCAATACATTAATCGGTTACGACAATTTGATTTTGATATGATTGTGAGCGGCTGGGGGCAGTCAGAATCTCCAGGCAGTGAGCAGCGTGATTATTGGGGTTCAAATGCGGCTGACCGGGAGGGTAGTCGAAATTTTATAGGTATACGAAATACTGGAATTGATGCGCTAATAGAACTGCTAATAGAAGCACCCGACAGAGAAAGCTTAATCGCACGTACACATGCACTTGATCGCGCTCTACTTGCTGGACAATGGATTATTCCAAATTGGCATATAGCAGCTGAGCGGATTGTTTATTGGGATAAGTTTGGCCAACCAGAGGTTACGCCATATAAGGGTGTTGCTTTAAATACTTGGTGGTTTGACCAAACCAAAGCATCCAAGCTTTTGGGAGGCAATTAATTGCTGTCCTATATTTTTCGTCGTTTGTTGCTAATTATTCCAACCTTGTTCGGCATAATGGCAATAAACTTTTTTATAGTACAGGCGGCCCCAGGGGGACCTGTCGAACAGGTAATCGCTGAATTAACCGGAACTGGTAATGTCTCAGAGCGCATTACGCGTTCGGGCGGTGACTTCAGTGCAGGGCAGAAAAATGGAAGCGTAGATATTTCTGCAAGCGAGAGCAGTACATCATCTTATAGAGGCGCACGGGGCTTAGACCCAGATTTTATTAAAGATCTCGAAAAACGGTTTGGCTTTGACAAGCCTATCCATGAGCGCTTTTTTGAGATGGTTGCAAATTTCATTCAGTTTGATTTTGGTGAAAGTTTTTTTCGTTCAGAGAGAGTTGTTGATCTTGTAATAGACAAGCTGCCTGTATCTATCTCTCTTGGACTTTGGACGACACTTTTTGTTTATTTAATTTCAATACCTCTGGGTATAGCAAAAGCGACAAGAGATGGAGAAGCATTTGATATTTGGACTAGTGCACTTGTAATTATCGGCTATGCCATTCCCGGCTTTCTTTTTGCTGTTCTCCTGCTTGTAGTTTTTGCTGGAGGTAGTTTCCTTCAATGGTTTCCTCTACGGGGGTTAACTTCAGAAAATTTTGAGCAAATGACCACAGTGCAGCAGATCTTAGATTACTTCTGGCACTTGGTACTTCCAGTAATCTCGATGGTTATTGGAGGATTTGCTGGCCTCACTTTGCTAACCAAAAACTCTTTTTTAGATCAAATAAATCAGCAATATGTTCTTACGGCACGCTCAAAAGGTTTATCAGAAACACGGGTTTTATTTGGGCATGTTTTTCGCAATGCAATGTTGATTGTGATAGCAGGATTCCCCGCGGCATTCATCGGTATTTTATTTACTGGAGCTCTTTTAGTTGAAGTGATTTTTTCTTTGGATGGTCTTGGCCTTCTGGGATATGAGGCTGCAATAAAACGTGATTATCCAGTGATGTTTGCTAGCGTCTGGTTTTTCTCACTTCTTGGACTTTTGATGAACCTGGTTGGAGATCTTACCTATATGTGGGTGGATCCACGCATAGATTTTGAGACCCGAAGATCGTGAATATTTCTCCAATAAATAAGCGTCGTTTTGCACAGTTTAAGTCGAATAAGCGGGGTTACTGGTCTGCGATTATTTTCTGTTGCGTGTTTTTGATAAGCTTATTTGCCGAATTTATAGCCAACGATAAACCCTTTCTTCTGGTTTATGACGGTGAAATTTACATGCCTGTGATGTCGGCATATCCCGAGACAGCTTTTGGTGGAGAATTTCTAACAGAGGCAGATTACAGAGACCCTGTTGTTGCGCGAAAGATCAATGAAAATGGATGGATGTTATGGCCTTTGATCCGCTTCAATCATGCCACTGTTGCTTGGGACCTTCCTGCACCGGCTCCCACTGGGCCAGACACAACACACATTCTAGGCACTGACGATCAGGCGCGCGATCTGGCGGCTAGGTTGATTTACGGATTTAGAATTTCTGTGCTTTTTGGTTTCACTTTAGTTGTTTTTTCATCATTAATTGGCGTATTTGCTGGCCTGGTCCAAGGATTTTACGGTGGTTTGATAGATCTAACTGTTCAGAGATTTATTGAAGTTTGGGGCGGACTTCCCCAACTCTATATCTTGATTATTTTGGCTAGTGTGGTCGAACCAAATTTTTGGTGGCTACTTGGGCTTCTCTTACTGTTTAGCTGGGTCAGCCTAGTTGGAGTAGTTCGTGCTGAAACGCTTCGAGCGCGTAATCAAGATTTTGTGCGTGCAGCAAGGGCTCTAGGTGTGTCCAACAGCATGATTATTCTGCGACATGTACTACCAAATGCGATGGTAGCGACAATCACTTTCCTGCCTTTTATTCTTGCAGGGTCTGTCACTACTCTTACAGCTCTTGATTTTATAGGTTTTGGCCTGCCGCCAGGCTCACCTTCTCTTGGAGAAATGTTGCAACAGGGTAAAAACAATCTTCAGGCGCCTTGGCTTGGATTAACAGGTTTCTTTTCAATAGCGCTTCTGCTGACTCTTCTTGTGTTTGCAGGTGAGGCTGTGCGGGACGCATTTGATCCAAGGAAGACCACTTAATGTCGGGTCCCATTTTAAAGATTGATAATCTGGGTGTAAGCTTTAGGGGGACTAGTGGAGAACCGAAACTTGTTGTTAAAGACGTCTCTCTAGAGCTTAGTAAGGAGAAACTTTAGCTTTAGTTGGTGAATCTGGTTCTGGGAAATCAGTTACCGCACTTTCAATCTTGCAACTGCTGCCATACCCAAACGCGGAGCATCCTTCGGGTTCCATTCTATTTGACGATCTAGAAATGGTAGGGGCAACTCAATTTGACTTGCGTCGGGTTCGGGGACAGCGAGTTGGAATGATTTTTCAGGAACCAATGACAAGCTTAAATCCGCTACATTCGGTTGCTCGTCAAATTAGTGAAAGCCTTATTGTCCATCGAAAGTTTTCTAAAACTTCTGCAAGAAGTAGGGCCTTAGAGCTCTTGGAACTTGTTGGAATTAAAGACGCTAAAGCAAGGCTCGATAGCTATCCCCATCAATTATCTGGAGGGCAGAGGCAACGGGTTATGATCGCGATGGCTTTGGCTAATGAGCCTGATCTGTTAATCGCGGATGAGCCTACAACTGCACTGGATGTCACTATTCAAGCACAAATTCTAGACCTGCTTCGTGAATTGCAAGCTAAGCTTGGGATGGCTATCCTCTTGATTACCCATGACTTGAGCATAGTTCGGACAGTTTCCGATCGTGTTGCCGTAATGAGGCAGGGAAGCATCGTAGAAACAGGGTTAACACCAGATGTTTTTCGTATTCCAAAGCACGAATACACGCAGAAATTGCTAGATGCCGAACCAAAAGAACGGCCTATCTCCCCGGATCCCGAGGCCAAAGAAATAATTAGCTCAGAGAACTTAAAAGTTTGGTTTCCAATTAAAAGAGGAATTCTACGACGCACAAATGGATATATTAAGGCTGTAGATGGCATCTCAATTTCTGTTAAAGCTGGCCAGACCTTGGGTGTCGTGGGAGAGTCTGGATCTGGGAAAAGTACACTGGGTTTGGCTTTGCTTCGTCTTCAAGCAAGCAAAGGAAAAATTAGATTTTGTGGTTTAGATATTAGCACTAAAAGACCTCCTGAACTCAGGCCAATGCGGCGAGAGATGCAGATAGTCTTTCAAGATCCGTACGGCAGCCTTAGTCCTCGTATGACTGTTGGACAGATTATTTCGGAGGGTCTTAAAACTCATAATATCGAAAGCAATGTGAGTAGGCGTGTGTCGGACGTGCTTAAAGAAGTTGGTCTCGAGGCTGAAATGTCTAATCGATATCCAAATGAGTTTTCAGGTGGACAACGTCAGCGCATAGCTATTGCCCGAGCAATAATTCTTGAACCTCAGCTGCTAGTTTTAGATGAGCCGACCTCAGCTCTAGACACTACGGTTCAGGCACAAATAATAGAGCTGTTGCACACATTGCAGGTCAAACGAAGTCTCAGTTACATATTTATTAGCCATGACCTAAGAGTGGTCAGAGCTCTTGCTCATGACTTAATTGTCATGAAAGAAGGAAAGGTTATTGAGCAGGGTGCAGCTGAACAAATTTTCACATCTCCAAAAAATGAATATACAAAACAATTGCTTGGGGCCGCCTTGGACATAGAAAATATTTAATTAAAAAATCAAATTTTCAGTAACTTATTTAATTTATTAGCTCTAATTTCTTATCAAAATATGTTAAAGCATCCTTTAGCACATTGCCGCGTTTAACGCGCTCTTTGGCCTTGAAAACCAACCATTCGATACCACCAGACCGGCGCCTAATTTTTACTACACTGTATAGTGGTGCATCAAAGGTGTGCTTAAACATTGTAAAACTTGCATATCCAGGCTGAAAATCTATTGCGTAATCCTTCCACTCTCCTGCCATAACGTGCCGACTATATAGGTTCATAAGTTCTCGAAGCTCGTTTGGATGTAAGCTTATTGGTTTAAGTGAACGGCGATAGCCTTCGAGGTTGATTAGCGTGGCCATGTTTGTTCCCAGATAGCTGTCCGTGACTGCGAATAAAATTTTGTAATAACAAGCGATAGTTAATGGAAAGATGTTCGCTTGAAGTGGGTCCTTGTGTAAAGGGTTATAATTTCTCAGATTGCGCCAACATAGGTGGCTCTATATGGTGCGGTTGGTTTGGTACTGAGCAAATGAGGCATTCTCCCAGTGGTCGATATTTTTGATGAAATTGATGAAGATGTGCGCAAGGAGCGGCTTAATGCCGTTGCAAAGAAATACGGTCCATTCTTTGGGGGCGTTGTTGCGCTGATAATTGGAAGTGTCGCTGCTGTTACATTTTGGGAGCAACACAAGGAGACTAAGAGTGCTGATGCTGGTACTAGCTTCTTGTCAGCAGCTAGAGATGAAACGGTTAAACCAGGTTCTGGTGCTTCAAGTTTTGCACAAGTAGCTGAAGAGGGGCCTGCTGGTTACGGAGTACTTGCGCGAATAAAGCAGGCTGAATCTCTTGCAGCTTCCGGCAATCGAGTAGGAGCCATTCAAGTGCTTGACCTGGCAAAAAGTGTCGACGCTCCAGAGCGTTATACTTCTTTAGCGAGCATTCTTTCTCTTTCACTTAGGTCCTATGACGAAAAGCCAGAAGAACTATTGCCGCTGGTTGAAACTTTAACAGTCTCGGATCATCCATGGCGCTTATTTGCGATTGAGTTAGCTGCCGCATTAGAGTTAAAACTTGGCCGCATTAATGACGCTAGAAAACGTTTGAATATCATTAGTTCAGATGCTTCCGCTCCGGTTTCGATGCGTTCACGGGCAGAAATGATGCTAAGTGGTCTTCCAGAAAGCTGAAGAAAAAGATGAGACTACTAAAATTTGTAGTTTGCTTTACCGGATTTCTTGTCGCCGCGTGCGGAGATGGAAGCTTTTTAGAAGCCCAAAAGAAGCCCAGGCTTCCTGGTGATCGCATAGACCCATTAGCTAAAATATCTGCGTTGAAACCAGATAGTTCATTGCGTGATGTACAACCTGTTCTTCCTCCTTCCTTTAATGCTGATTGGCCACAACCACACGGAGGTCCTAACCATTCGCCAGGTCATCGGAGCTTATCAAGTCAGCCATCACTTCAATGGAGTGTTGATATTGGAGAGGGCACAAATAATGAAGAACGTCGGATACTTTATCCCCCTGTCTCTGATGGTGAACGCCTGTATTCATTAGATGCAGGAGGGCGTGTTATAGCGCTCGCAGCAAATTCTGGTGAAGAAATTTGGCGTCGCAATCCTGTTCCAGAACAGGAGGAAGATGGGTACGGTGGGGGCTTATCCGTTGCTGACGGTAAGGTGTATTTTGCGGCCGGGTTCAGCGCTGTAATCGCTTTTGATTCTTCTAATGGAGAAGAGCTTTGGCGTACAGCATTACCTACTCCATCCCGAGCAGCACCTTCGATCGATCGCGGCAGAGTATTTGTTATTACTATTGATAATCGTTTGATTGTTTTAGATGGCAGTGACGGTCGAATTCTTTGGAGTTTTGAGGCTCCAGCTGCATCGGCGACGCTTCTTGGTGGCGCTTCTCCTGCTGCCGCTGCAGGTGCAGTAATTGCTGCGATGTCAACGGGTGAGATTTTTGCCTTTAGTGCCGCCAGCGGTCGCGTTGTTTGGGATGATGCACTTAAAGCAATTCGAGGGGTTGGTCTTTCCCGAGCTATACCAGCTGCACGAGCATTGCCCGTGATAGATAATGATCAGGTTTTTGCTGTGGGTGCAGGAGGTTTTACGACCAGTATAAACTTTGTAACTGGACAACGTATTTGGGATATTGAACTTGGTGGAGCTGAAACTCCTATCGTGCTTGGTGATTACATTTATATGGTCAGCAGTCCTGAGCATTTAGTGGCTCTTCGCCGTAGGGACGGTGCCGTCGTATGGGCTACCAACCTAGCTGAAGTCTTAGGGGATAATGACGATAATGACCCTTTGCATCGTATCTATACTGGACCAATAGCTGCGGGAGGTCATTTGGTTTTAGTAAGAGGTGATGGAGTTCTAATTTTCATCCAGCCAAGTGATGGTGCTCTTAAGCAAAGGATTGAGCTACCAGGGCCAACAGTTTTGGCTCCGATTGTTGTTAATGGAACAATGTATATCCTAACTGAGGACGGCGTGCTTGCCGCATACCGTTAATGTTTACGGTCGCTATAGTTGGTCGTCCCAATGTAGGTAAATCTACTTTATTCAACCGATTAACAGGTAAACGGGCTGCAATTGTTGATAACCAGCCGGGCGTCACTAGAGATAGACGTTTCGGCGCAGCTAACATCGCAGATCTAGAATTTACTGCTATTGATACAGCGGGCTTTGATGACCAAGAGCGGGGGTATCTAGCTGAGGGAATGAGGCGTCAAACTGAAAGGGCATTGGATGAAGCTGATGCTGCTATCATGTTAATTGACGCGCGGTCGGGGATTACCCCTTTAGATCAGAGTTTTGCAGAAATTTTAAGATCATATGGAAAACCCTTTGCGCTTATAGCAAACAAATGTGAAGGCAGAGCAAGTCAAGTGGGTCTTGCGGAAGCTTGGGAATTAGGACTGGGTGAAGCCTGTGCAGTTTCCGCTGAACATGGAGAGGGTTTATCGGAACTTTACGATCTCCTATTGGATCTTAAGGAGAGATCTGGACTTATAGAAAGTGATGGAACTGTAACGATAAGGGAATCTAGCGTTGGCGCAGAAATTGATGCCGATGCTGAAGATGAACTCTTAAGGCCAGTACGCCTTGCAATTATCGGACGTCCTAATGTTGGAAAGTCAACGCTTTTAAACCGGATCCTTGGAGAGGAGAGGGCTCTCGTTGGTCCGGAGCCCGGTGTGACGCGTGACTCAATATCCGTTGATTTCATGTGGCGTGAGAAACCTGTTATTCTCTTTGACACCGCAGGAATGAGACGAAGGGCTCGTGTGCAGGATACCGTCGAGAAAAAAGCTGTCGGAGACACTTTTGAGGCGGTTAAGTTTGCCGACGTTACCGTATTGATTATCGATGCTAACTTTGGACTTGAGCGGCAAGATCTGACTATTGCACACCACGTTGTAACTGAAGGACGAGCATTAGTTATAGGTATTAATAAATGGGACTCAGTGAAGGACAGAGATGCCAGCATTAGTGGTGTCCGCGATAGGATCCTTACATCACTTCCTGATGCCAAAGGCGTTAGCGTAGTCACGCTTTCAGGCCTGACTGGCGATCGAGTAGATAAGCTTTTAGATGCGGCAATGGCTGCTTACGAAATTTGGAATACTCGTGTTTCGACGGGAGCCTTAAATCGTTGGCTAGCTGAAGTTGTTGAGAGGCACCCGCCTCCTTTACATCGAGGGCGCCGCCCAAGACTTCGTTACATGACTCAAATTAAGCGTCGCCCTCCTACCTTTACCCTTTTTGGGGTTGATAGGGATTCATTGCCCGAAACCTATTTAAGATATCTGGCGAATGAACTGCGTGTTGCGTTTGACTTTCCGGGTACTCTATACGTTTCAATCTCCGTCGAGCTGAAAACCCTTTCAAGGATTAAAATTTATGTCACTTTTCCAACCTCCTAAGGATATTAAAGCAGAGGTTTTTGTAAGCCTGCCTGATAAATTTCGTGTGAAGGGAAAAGTGCCTGAGTGGGCAATCATTAATAAGGCTGGGTCAACTTTAGACAGTTTTCTTGAGGGCCCTGCTTTTGATAAAGCCGGAAATTTATATTTCGTTGATATAGCTTGGGGACGTATTTTTAAAGCAGATCCCGCAGGAAATATCGATTTAGTAACAGAGTATGATGGTGAACCAAACGGCTTAAAAGTTATGGCTGATGGTTCCCTAATGGTGGCAGATTACAAAAATGGTTTAATGTTGGTAGACCCAGTATCTGGTTTGGTCACACCCCATTGCACGCGGTATCGTCTAGAAGCTTTTAAGGGTGTAAACGATTTATGTATTTCTAAGAACGGAACAATTTGGTTCACTGATCAGGGACAAACGGGTCTGCAAGATCCAACTGGGCGGATTTTCCGGCTACAGGTTGATGGCTCCCTAGACTGTTTCCTTGAGGGAATTCCCAGCCCTAATGGGTTGGTTCTTAACCAATCAGAAACTATTCTTTTTATAGCCGTTACACGCGGTAACAATGTCTGGCGTGCACCGATAATGCCAGATGGAATGCCCAGCAAGGTGGGCGTGTTTTTACAGTTGTCTGGTGGCGGCGGACCAGATGGGATGGCTTTGACAGCAGATGGGGGATTAGTCGTAGCTCATGCTGGCATGGGCTCTGTATGGGTTTTTTCACCATTAGGTGAACCATTATATCGCGTGAGGTGCGAAAAGGGCATTACATCGACCAATGTCGCATTTGGTGGAGCTAATAATCGGGATCTTTACATCACAGAAAGCGAATCTGGTCATATTCTAAAGGCAAAGCTTCCTGTTTCTGGACTTCCTCTGCAGCACTTAAACTAATTGAATCGAGTGGCTATCTGATCTTTCGATAAAAGTTCCAATTACCTTTGCTTCTGGATAGCCGTTGGAACGTAATGAATTTATTGCTAATTCAGAACTCTGAGCCGGAATAGCTGCTAGAAGGCCTCCAGCTGTTTGAGGGTCAAACAGAGTCGGTTTTTCTTGCCGAACCGAAAGGTTGGAAATTCGTGAAGCAAAAGCAGAATTAGGTTCAGCCATCGTGCTCTCTATTCCAGCTTTTAAGGCTTTAATTGCTCCTGATAAACAAGGGATCGAGTCACTGTTAATTTGAGCAGATAAGCTAGCACCGTCAGCCATTTCTATTAAATGTCCTGCAAGTCCAAATCCGGTAACATCAGTTAGAGCATGAGCACCCAAATCGGCTAAAATCTTTGAAGCACATTCATTGGATTTTCTCATTTGAAGTATTGCTTCTTCAAAATCACTATGATCGGCAGCAGCATGCATATTTGCCGCTAAAATGGCTCCAAGGCCTAATGGTTTTGTAAGGATGATATGATCGCCTAGTTCTGCTCCTGCTTTATGCTTAATCATTTCATTTGATATGAACCCATTAACACTAAGACCAAGAGCTAATTCCGCGCCTTCACCGGTATGTCCTCCAACCAATGTTGCTCCTGCTTGTTCCAAGGCATCCTTTACTCCAGTAAGTAACTGGAACAAGTCACGTTCCGTAGCGCTTTCGCTGCCAAAAGGTAAAATCGCAGTCACTAGCGCGCTGGAAGGCTTTGCGCCCATTGCATAAATGTCACTAAGAGCATGCTTTGTAGAAATCTCACCAAATAAATAAGGATCACCTAGGAAATCTCGGAAATGGTCAACTGTTTGTACTAATTTCGCCCCTGGTGGAGGCGTAATTATCGCTGCGTCATCCCCTGTGTGATTTGATAGGCCAAGCCGCTTTAATACCCGCCTCAAGATGGGACTTGATATTTTTGCTCCACAACCCCCACAACGCATTTGATGATTAATCTCTTGAGATTGCGCTGTTTCGGATGAAGCGGTGGGCATTGGAGGAAGTTTTGAATAACGAGCCATCCACCTTCGGTCGAGGATGTCCTTCCACTGCCAAACCCAATGGCCTGAAAGCGCCAACTTACCGTACGACGCTACTGCGGTTTCATGGCCAGTTGTAATGATAGCCAAAGTTCGTTTTTGTGGTCGCCACTTTAACAATGGTATGCCTAGTGCAGCTCGGCGGAGATTTTGAGCAAGGAGGGGGCCTTGGCGAACTGCGTAAACGCCTGACTTAGCAACGGGAGAGTTGCTAAACTCAGCGCAATCCCCAGCAGCAAATATATCTGGATGACTCCGACTCTGAAGTGATGAATTGATCTTTAAAAATCCATTTTCGTTTGTGGCGAGTCCAGTTAATGCCAGCCAATTGTGAGCTGCCGCCCCTGTAGCCAACACGAAAAAATCGGCTTTGAGCTTTTCGCCAGTATGCAGAATTACCTCCGCCTCATCGTTTGCAATGGCGCGAGCTTTAAATCGCAATTTAATATTTTTACTGACAAGGGCCTTTTTATTTGGCGTCGAACTGAAGCCCCATGTCCGGGCAAAAGGTCATCTGTATCCGATATTAATGTTATAGAGGCTGGATTGTTTTTTTATGCTCAAAATACGCATGTAACGATATCGCTGTTTCTATTCCCCCGGCACCAGCACCAGCAATTACAATCTCAGGATGCGCAACGTTCTTTTGGTCAAGCTTTTGTAGGCTTTTTTAAGAACTGTTGTATTGGTTTTACTGGGAATGCATACTTAGACGCACCCTCAATATCTGTAATGGGTGGGGTTGAGCCAATATTAACAGATAGGACGTTGTAAGCGACTGGTGGTCTGTTTTTAGGATGACTTCCTGACTAACGGGATCAATATTGATCGCCTTATCACAGATAAAATCAATTTTTCCCCACCGTGTTAGCTTATTTAAATCAATATAGCTTTCATCAGCTGTATATTCGCCACGAATAAGTCCAGGAAGCATTCCTGAGTAGGGCGTTCTCATATCCTCCGATATAACTGTTAACCTCACGCCCGGCTCAGGGCGCATGGCAAATGCCTTGATCACTGCCAGATGGGCGTGACCACCACCAATGAGAACAATATCTTTTTCTACAGGGGCTGCTTGCTGCAACGGAATGACCTTGTCAAATTGTCTGGATGAAGTGACTGTGGGTTGCAGCTAAACAAACCAAGTGCCACCTGCAAATTATTAATGGGTAAAACATAGTTTTTAAAAGTCTATATAAAATGTCTTTAAGGTTTTTGCGCTCGAAACTTTTTGATGATCACCGCGTGCGAGACCATGGCAGCATTCGTCTTAGAGTATTATCTCCATCACAAAAATGATGTTTAAGCGCGGCGAGAGAGTGAACGAGGATGAGGCAGATCAATAGATTACCAATAATTTCGTGAGCGACTTTAGACGCAACCAGGATGCTCTCGCTTGAGCTAAAGAGATTTGGAACAATAATTCCAGAATTAAAAATATCGATCGGTGTGCCACTTGCAGACGCCATCATCCAACCACTTATTGGTAGACCTGCTATGCAGGCGTAAAGAAAGATATGAGCCCATTTGGCTAGAACAGATTGTTTTTGACTGATGGTCGAAATTGGGATGGGAGGTGGATCTATCTTACGCCAAGCCAAACGCAGCAAAACTACTGTTAGCACTATCATTCCAAGCGATTTGTGAAAGGCATAGAGCTCAAACTTAAGTGGGCTAAGTTCAAGTTCATGCATATAAATCCCAAGCGCAATCATAACTAAGATCAGAGCGACTGTTATCCAGTGAAAAAATTTTGCGAGGCTGCCAAAGTTATTTTTAGTATTTCTGATACCCATGACAGATTTCTTTATTTTGGGGAGGCTTCAAAAGCTATTTTTATCGTAACTTCGTTGGAAACAAATGCGCGCCATGCACTAAGTCCCCAGTCGCGCCTGTTAATTGTAGCTTCAGCTTGAATTCCAATAATTGGTGAACCCGTAAAAGGATGTTTTGCCTCCCATTAAACTGGGCCTTAAATATGACTGGGCGTTTTTTGCCTTTGAGTTCAAGCTCCCCTTCAACATGGCCAGTGTTATCGCTCTTTCGAACAATTCTAGTGCTAGTGAATGTCATATATGGAAAATTTTGCGCGTCGAAGAACTGATCGCCTACAAGTATCTCGTTCATCAGACCGTCGTCGGTCTCTAGACTTTTTATTGATATTTTAACCTTTACGGAGCTGTTCTCAGCATTCTGTCTGTCATAATCCAGATGTATTTCAGCTTTCTTAAAGCGACCGTAATTCGGAAGTATTCCTAAATGTTGGACGGAAAATTGAACGAATGTGTGCTTTGGGTCTGACTTCCAGGGCGCAGCAAAGGCATTCATGGATGAAATGAATAAGATTACCGCAGTTAAACATGGTGAGATTATTTTCAAAATCATTTTAAAGCCCTTCAAGTGCCTTATGCTTCTGCGCTCTTAAGAATACGGAGATCAACTGAATCAACCCTGAATTCATTAGATCATATTTATATTATTATCGCAGTGTTTTTAGTAATCTAAGGATGCCATCTCCCCCAAAGTAACCGGGGATATGGGCATGCGAACACGCATTGGTTCTACTTCGCCTACCTTCTTACCATGACTTTGGGCAATTATCGCGGCTGTCGTATCGGCACATATTCGACCTTGGCATGGCCCCATTCCACAACGAAGGAATGCTTTTAGTTGGTTTGGGCCCTGTGCGCCCATTTTTACTGCATCGCGTATTTCACCAGCAGAAACTGCCTCACATCTACAGACAATTGTTGAATCCTTCGGATGAGTAAATGCTTTAGCTGGTGGATAGAGCGCGTTCAAAAATGGTCGGCTTGCTCTTGCTTTTCCAAGCTTCCGTAACTCTTCTGAGTTAACGCTTAAGTCTCCTTTGAGTGAATGGCTAACCGCTGCTCCCGCAAAGAATCCCATAGCTGATGCTGCCTTCCATCCTCCAATACCTGCGGCATCACCTGCAACAAATATCCATGGTTTTTCTGCAAGCTGGCCAGCAATAGATACAAGTTTAGGTCGCCATGAAGCGTCTGATTTATCGTACCACATGGATGTGCGCATTGATCTGAGTAGTTGAGTATTCGGAACAACGCCATCGTGGATGAGCAGAGAAGATGCGGAGCATTCTTCGGCTTTGCCTCTTAACGTTTTCCATGTCACCCGCTCAAGACTATTTTTCCCATGCGCTTCTAAGGAAATTACATTTTTAACCGAAGTTTTTGTTCCAAATGAGCTATTTAAACGCCAAGCAATACCCTTTGATAGGTCTGCAGCTCCAGCAAGGGCTCCAGGGAGGTGAGGTATAGCTTTCCAAATACTATTTGGATGATCTAAACGAAGCAGAACATCTGGCTGCATGCCGACTGCTTTTAATTGTGATAAAATAAGCAGAAAAAGAGGTCCTTGGCCTGCGAGGACAAAAGGCCTTTTCGGGACTAAGTCCGCAGTTTTTAGTGCAATTTGCGCTGCTCCAGCAGTAATTATACCTGGCAAGGTCCAGCCAGGGAAAGGCATGGACCGCTCTTGGGCCCCTACAGCTATTATAAGGCGTTTAGCGGCTATACGTTTAACGCTTCCGTTGTGCAGGTAAAGAATGATGCCGCCATTTTTGCTTTCTGTTTCCTCGACACCAATTACCCGGGCTTCTGGCCGATAATCTACGTTAGATGATAAAAAGTAGTTAATAGGATTGAGGCCTCGACGATAATCATTCCCAAAGTGCGATAGATCACGCCTTTGTTCTACCTGTTTCAAAGAGCGCCAAATTTGACCGCCGGGCATTGTTTGTTCGTCTAATACAACAACTTCATTATTTGAAGCCGCTTTCGCAGCAGCTATACCAGCTGGGCCAGCACCAATTATTACTACCTCGGTTGCTTCAGTTTTCATCAAGCTCCTCCACGCTTGGTCTATTACTTTGCAACCTCACTACCATGCCTTCAGCGACAATAACCAAGCAAGCTTGTTTATTTGGACTGCCATCAATATTCATGAGACATTCAAAACAGGAACCCATTAAGCAGTAAGGGGCTCGTGGTTTTCAGAAACAGGATTATACCGCGTTGGAAAATGCTGTGAAGCTAATACCGCACTTGCGACACTCTCACCGGCACGGCAATAGAAGGTTTTCCATTTATTGTAATATTTACAATATGTTCACCCACAATTTTACTTCTACGTATTAGCACTTTTAGCCTTTTGGAAGCGGGCGGATGAAAATTCTTCAAAGCCAATCGCCATTCGACCCTCCAAAATCCATTCGGGGATGCGCGAAGAATGTATAGCCGCCAGTGTTACGCCGGAGTGGTTTGTAACCATGAAGACACCTGGATGTGTTTTTGACTCGTCGTAGATGGGGCACCCATCTGGAGGCATTATTCTAAGTGCTCCCAGCCCCTAACAATATTTACGTTTTTCAGTGCAGGTAAAATTTTAATGGCTCGGGCTGCAATGTCATTTGACACATCAACTGTATTTCTATCATCAAAATCCCACTTCCTCATGGCTGACGCCTAAGAGTATAGACCCTTCGTCTGTCTGCCTCATTGACTCAGTGGGCATTGGAAGAATTTTTCTAGGCGCTCTGTCACGAGTACCTGGCCTCGTTGAGGCCGTGTTGGGCAATGCAAGCCGCATTGTGCTGCAAGAGGCGGGATACCGTGCCCGCAAGCGATTACTACCTTCTCCGCGAAGACTGGAGCTTGCCCAGAGATCTGTATTTTATAAATATTTCCGGGGGAACGGCTAATACCTTCAACACTGCTATTTATTTGATAGTACCCACCATGTTTTTGATATGCATGCAGCATGGCGCGAAGCAGTTTTAAGGGATTAACGTGCCCATCATATTTGCAATAAGCGCCCGCTTGAACACTATCCCCAAATCTTACATCCTGGAATTAATTCTTCTATTGTTTTGCGATCAATCATTTCCGCTTCGTATGGAAGGTTTCCGACCTGCGCTTTCATCTGATCGATTACATTTTGCGACGCGTTAAATTCTTCACGTGAAGTGCATAATGAGAGGCCACCACTCTGCTCGTGACCAATTTCCAATCCCTGTTTCTTCAGTAAGAATGCCGGCAAAGTCGAATAAATAGCAGCGGATTCTCGCGACCACTCCTGATATCTCTGTAGACCTAGGCCTTTTGTTTGGGTCCAAACTAACCCAAAATTTCCCCGGGCAGTGCGGAGGGCATTATCACCCTCATCTAAAATTATGACCTCTGCACGCTTGCAAGCTAGTCCAAGGCCGATAGCGGCACCGACCATTCCTCCACCAATTACTGCGACTTCTACGGTCTGCGTCATTAAACGTCTCATGGTTTAATACCATCGTAACGATAGCCTCTTTGTCGCGCCTTAACTAGTTTAGTTTACATTGCGTCCATCTCTCATAACGCTTAGCTTCCGCAAGCAGAGAATCTAGGATCCACGTCCAATTAACCTTGTAGGAAAGGTTGTTAAATTATGGGCATTATCGCTGACCGTTTGAATGTTATTAAACCCTCCGCGACCGTTGCATTAAACTCAAAAGCAATGGAGATGAAGGCAGCTGGGGAGGATGTCATTGGTTTGGCGGCAGGTGAGCCGGATTTTGATACACCAGAAACAGCGAAGGTTGCTGGTATTGCTGCAATTCAATCGGGTGATACCAAATATACAGCTCCAGATGGCCGGCCAGAGTTAAAGGCAGCGGTAGCTCGGAAGTTCGAGCGAGAGAATAATGTTAAATATGACCCAAAACAGGTAAGCATTGGTAATGGCGGAAAGCACGTTCTTTGCAATGCTCTAATGGCAACAGTTAATCCTGGTGATGAGGTTATAATTCCTGCCCCTTATTGGACGAGCTATCCCGATATGGTGCGTCTTGCTGAGGGCAGCCAGTTATTGTGCCTTGTTTGCAAGAAAACCGCTTCAAAATGACGGCTCAACAGCTAGAGGAAGTTATAACTCCTAAAACAAAATGGCTGATCTTTAATACGCCATCTAACCCGACAGGAGCTGCGTACACTTGGGAAGAAACCAAAGCCCTTACAGATGTGCTTATGCGTCATGAACATGTTTTGGTTATGACCGATGATATGTATGAGCACATCGTATACGATGACTTTAAGCCCTGTACTATTGCAGAAGTAGAACCACGCTTATACGACCGTACGTTGACCACAAATGGTGTTTCTAAGGCGTATGCTATGACAGGTTGGCGAATTGGTTACGCGGCGGGCCCAATTTCCATCATTAATGCAATGCGTACTATTCAGTCGCAGAGCACAACAAATCCATCATCGATTAGCCAAACAGCAGCCGTTGCTGCCCTTGATGGGCCCCAAGACTTTATTAAAGAAAGAGCTGAAGCGTTTCAGCGTAGACGTGATCTAATTGTCTCATTGTTAAATCAAGCATCTGGTCTGGATTGCCTTACTCCAGAAGGGGCGTTTTATGTTTACCCTTCCTGTGCCGGAACTTTGGGTAAGGTGACGCCGGAGGTAAAACTATTGAAACGGATGATGATTTTGCTGCCTATCTATTGGAAACAGAAAAAGTAGTGGTAGTACCCGGCTCAGCTTTTGGGCTAAGTCCGCATTTCCGCATTTCCTATGCCACTTCGGATGCAACGTTAGAGGAAGCTGGTACGCGCATACAGCGCGCCTGTGCTGCGCTACGCTAATGGGAGAGTCGAACAGTTTCTGACACTTGTGATGCTTAGACAACGTATTTTTAAATAAAAAATCCATTCCTTGAGTGTGTCTTTTTAAAGAAATAATATCAGAAAAAATATAAATATATTGATTAAATTATAACGTCTTACCCCTTATGGTTCGAAAATATAGCCAATCGGGTAGGTGTGTGGCGATATAAAAGAGCAACGCAAAGCGTCTTGGAAATGAACTTCGAAATTTTCCACTACGCATTATTCTCATTGTTCGTTTAGCGGCATTTTTAGCTGACATAATGAAGGGCATGGGAAATTTGTTTTTGTCTGTAAGGCGAGATTTTATAAAACCTGGGTTTATGATTTGGATTGTAAATTTTTTAGGGTCCAAATCAGTCTTCAAGCATTCAGCTAAGTGAATTAATCCCGCTTTGCTGGAACTATATCCAATAGAGCCGGGCAAGCCGATCAAACCCGATAGTGATCCAATTAAAACTATATGACCGCCGTCATAAGTATCCATTTTTGGGATTACATGGCTAAGAGTTCTGAAGGCTCCCAAAAGATTGATATCTAACATTGCTTCGGCAACATTTGCCTGCCATGAGGAAGCGGACATAGGTTCATAAATGCCTGCCGAATATATAAAGCCGTCTAATTTTGGAATTTGCTGACAGGCTGAAGTGACACTGTCTGCATTGCTAACATCTATGGGAATTACCGTGGTTGAACCAGGCAAGTCACTTGCAAGTTCATTTAAGCGCTCTGCATTCCTGGCCGATAAAAATAGCTGAACCCCGGCAGACGAAAGTTCATGAGCCAATGCGCGGCCAAGACCTTCTGACGCCCCGATTAGCCAATATGTTTTACCACTTAATTCGATCATTATTCAGCGGCTATTTGAACTGCGCTCGTCTGGTCGGTGCGCACAAATACTGCCATTAATTCTGCAACCTTAATGCCAAATTTTCTCATTTCAGATCTGTTTACGATGGAGCCATCTGGCATCACGTACAACCAATCATTAACATTTAATACATGTCCTCCAGCCCTTTCAGGAAGCTTTAAGGAATAAGACATTTGAATTGCATCTCCTCCTAACTTCCCAATTCCAACACCGATCACATCATCAGCTGTAGCAGCAAATTTTTTCCCATTATCGGTAATTTGGATGGCCCACTGTCTGCGATCTACTGCTCCTGATGCGTAGGTAAAGCGTTCATTTAGTTCACCATTATCTCCATTAAACTTTCCTTCAATTTCAGCTGTAAACCTGGAAATTACGCGACCTGTATAATTATAGATTACACCGTGAGCCGTGAAATTTCCGTTAAGTACTTGCGCCAAGCTATCAGCGGTGATTGGTTCTCCCGCCGAGTAGTCCGAGATCCTCTGAGCACCAAACCCATAAAAGGAATTCCATGCAAAATATCCAAGGAAAGCTAGGGTAATCCCTGTAATTAGAGACCAAATGAACTCACGACAGACCTCCAGTCACTCATAATCTGTTAATCGAAAGAATGGACAATTTCTCGACCAAGTAATTGAGCAGTTGCATTGAAATTTGCTCTTATCTCCGAGCCAAATCTCAAAAAAGTCTTTTTTCAATTTAGGGCGCTCAAGAGTGCAGCGATCTTTACCATTTTGAAAAAATTGAACTTCTGAGTCTGAAACTGGAAGTGCGGTAATCCTGTCTCCAGGGATAACATCATCAATGCAGGCTCTAAAGGCATCTCTAAATTCGTTTAGACCTGTTTTATCACTGCCTAAACGCGCCATCTCTTTTGCGGTAGTCTTTGCTAGGGATTTAGCTGAAAACTCACGGGTATATGTGAGGGTTAGTGCGAATGGCTGTGACCAATTAAATGTTTTTTTCTTTACTCCAAAGAGTGGCATCAAAAATACGCCAAAAAAGCAGTCTAACACTCGCACTGCCTACCATATTTTGTCCTGCGGCAAGGGATGCGAGTTCTGGTGGTGGGGCAGACATAGCAAGCCCCGGCCAAAGGATTATCACGCTAAATAATATTCCAACTTTACGCATGAGAAAGCTCGATCTGGATGACGTCGGTGCGGCCAGATGAGAAAGTTGCTGCACAGATTGCTAAATAGTAGCGCCATACTCGGACGAACCGGTCGTCATAACCAAGGTCATGTATCTCTGATAATGAGGCTTCAAACTTGTCTAACCATAGCCGTAAGGTTTTTGCGTAGTCTTTACCAAAGCGGAATAAGCCGTCGACTTTAAGGCCAGCGTTTTCAGCCGAAACTCTCTTATTTTTGAGGAGATAACAACATGCCCCCTGGAAAAACATGCTGCCGTATAAAATCTGAGCGGCTACGATAAATAGGGAAATAGCTATCTTCTACTACAATTGCTTGAATTGCAGCTTTGCCATGATCTGCTAGACAATCTTTAATAGTCTTGAAATATCTTGGCCAATATTGCTCGCCAACTGCCTCGATCATTTCGATCGAGACGATACTATCGAACTTTCCTTTGATATCGCGATAATCTTTAAGCTGAATGTCAGCTTCATTCTTAAGCCGTTGTGTTGCGTAATGATGTTGTCTTGGAGAGATGGTTATTGCTGTAAGATCACGACCTGCTTCGACAGCTAATTCTGCAAATCCGCCCCATCCACATCCTATTTCTAAAGTCTTTTTGCCCGCAGTGGCCGTTATATCAAGTAACCGCTGGTATTTTCTTTTTTGAGCGGTGGCGAGATCATCAGAAGCATTTGAAAATAATGCACTGGAGTAGGTCATCGTTTCATCAAGCCAGAGACGATAAAAATCATCCCTACGTCGTAATGAGCGGTAATATTACGAACGCTTCCTTTGCGGTTATTTCTGCGGATTATTCTGTCAGAAACAATAAGGAAAAGCCTTTTGAGTGGATTAGCACTTAACTCAGCTTCAAACGCCGCAGCGTTATCAATCGTAAACCTTGCTAGAGCTTCAATATCTGGACTGTCCCATAATCCTTCGAGATAAGCTTCACCCCAACCTACGTCACCCTTGGAAACAAGAGCACTTATTGCTCCCCAATGTTTAATTGTTACTTCAGCACGAGGTTCCCCACTACCAATTAATTGTGCCTTCCAGAGGGGTAGATAACTTGAAGAGAACCACGCTCGGAGCGCTCTCCAATCTTTACAAGGCGCCTGGCTAACGCCCTTAAAACACTGGCTTCAGTGGAGTGGTCTTCAATTTTAAGTTGAGAGTAGAGATTGGAATGGGTCATGCGGTTATATCTTCCGAAGGAGGACTTGGACGTTTGCGAAAAGTTGCACCTTTGAGCACAAGCTTTAGCGCCTGCCAGTGTATTAAACCGCTTACACTTATTCCACCAAATGGCCTTTTTAAGGCCATGTAGAGAGCATGTTTGATGGACATTTCTTTAAAATGACCAGAGAGGGTTGCCCTAAGTCCTCCATCTTCATGACGATGATCGATTACAATCGAAAAATAGTTTTCGTGAAGGTCAAAGCTAAAATTATAATTTCCAATGATTTGCTGAAATGGGGAGACATGAAATCGTTTTGGTAAACAAATCTGTACTCCACCTTCCAGCCTGTCGTCTCCCTCAGCCCTGCAGAAGTAAGAATGTCTATCACCATAGGTATTATTAACCTCTGCCAGAACAGCCAGAACCTCTCCTAACTTGTTAACAAAGAACCAAAAACTTACGGGATTGAATAAAAACCCGAACCGCCTTGGCTGGGTCAGAAGCCACAAACTGTCAATTTCATTTTTTACCAAACCTTGGTGTTGTGCTTGCTCTAATGCCCAATCGGACATTGAGCCATTACCGGTACCGTGGTCTTTATCTAAAATCCCAACTGGCGAATATTTATTCTTTGAAAAAGGGAAGGGGAGGTATCCAGCATTAGGCCAAATGCGCACCAACACGAGGTCTATTGAGTACGAAAATCGATTGTCAGGAGCGTCCAGCCGGCCATGCCAGGTTTTGCCATCGAGCACAGCCGCACCATTGTTTGGCCAATAAATCATGCGAAAGCCGAACTCAACGCTTTTAGCGGCAGTTATTCCGCTCAAAAGTCCATCCTCATGGAAACCATACCTATGGTATGCACCTGCAAACCAAAGATTACCATCACCCTGTAATTTTTCTAATTTTGACTGCGCTTGAACTGCCCTGCCATCAAACTGAGGATGGGCAAATTTGGCCGTAGAATAAATATGAGAGCTCTGTATTGGCCGATTTGGATTTAGCGTTACAAAAATGTTTTCTGGGCAAGAAAGTCCTTGAAGATTATTCATCCAGTATGTGACACCAATTTTTTCTGGATTTTCACCGAGACTTCCTACGTAATTCCAGCTCGACCAACAGCTTGATCGTTTAGGCATGAAGCTTGGATCACTGTGCATTACTACTTCATTGGACGAATATCGAATACTACTGAGCGCAGATGATAGAGTCAGGGGAGCATCAGAAATCAGTTTTAAGGCTTGATCAGAGTGGCAGGCTAACACAACTACATCAAACTGCTCGGCAGGCATCCCAACTGGCTTAACTAGAGGAGCGTTTCCTCCCTTAACCATTTCAATTGGTTGAGCTTTTCGGATAGAAACACCTAGATTGAGAAGATAAGCCTCAAGCTGTTGCACATAGACCTGGCTACCACCTTCAACAGTGCGCCATTCAGGTTGTCCGGTTGCTGCCAGTAATCCATGGTTATGAAAAAATCTGCACATGGTAGCGGCGGGGAAATCTAAAATTTCTGATGGAGCAGCGCTCCATATCGCTCCAGCAAATGGCAAAAGGTAACGTTCTTCGAAAGTTCTACTCATTCCAATTTCTTTGAGGAATGCGCCCAAGCTTAAGTTTTCCTTATCCAAAGCGAGGTGAGCCTTTTTATTAAACTTAAGAATATCGACGACCATTTTGTAAAAACTTGGTCGAAGCAAATTTTGCCGCTGACCCACAAGAGCGCTCAAACGGAGGCCATATTCAAATCGGCCGTTATCAAAACTCAGCAGAAACGACATATTTGATTTTTTTGTTGGAGTTCTAACTCGCTAAAAAGTGCTCTTAGATTTGATAGTTTCTATCGTTAAATACGATGAACCCCATATCAGTTGGGATATCTCTGTTTGCACCCGCCATTACTGTATGCGCATGACCGCCAAGTTTATCACTGGCTTCAAAAACAGTTACATTGTGGTCTAATACAAGAGCACGAGCTGCTCCTAATCCAGAAATGCCAGCGCCAACAATGGCGATATTACGTCGGCTTTTATTTATGAGAGGGTCAAAAGGCATCAGGACTCTCAGGGTCTAATTTTAGATCTATACGTTGATTGTTATTATTTGGATTTACTTTGTTTATTTTAAGTTATCGAGAAAATATTTGGCCTGAACAGAAATGTTTTTTCTTTGTTTTTCTGTAAAGCGCTTCAATGTTTTTGTATGGAAACGCCATTCTAGGGTTATCTTCTAAGACATCCTGGTTTCTAACCATAAAATCCCAATACAGATAATTAAATGGGCAGGCGTTTGATCCTTCCCGTTTTTTGACATCATACCTGCATGATCTGCAGTAATCAGACATTCGATTTATATAAGCGCCCGAAGCGGCATAAGGCTTTGAAGCGAGCAAGCCGCCGTCTGCGTATAGAGCCATTCCAATAGTGTTTGGATGCTCTACCCATTCAAAAGCATCAGCATAGACGGACAGGTACCACTCAGATGTTTCCGCAGGATCAATTCCAGCTAAAAGAGCGAAGTTACCGGTTACCATTAATCTTTGAATATGGTGTGCGTATGCATACTCGCTGGTTGCATTAATCGCGTCTGAAATGCAGCGCATATCGGTTTTTCCAGTCCAATACAGGTCTGGAAGTGGACGGTTTGCATTGAAGAAATTTGATTCCTTATAGCCCGGCATTCGATACCAATATATGCCTCGTATATATTCCCGCCATCCGAGAATTTGCCTTATAAATCCTTCGGCTGCATTAATTGGAACACGACCACTATCATAAGCGGCTTCCGCTTTTAGCGCAGACCTCTTTTGGACTTAGAAGTCCGATATTAATGTAAGGTGCAAGTAGGCTGTGAAATAGAAAAGAGTTGTTTGCTTTCATAGCATCTTGGTAATCGCCGAAATTTTCCAAACATGCCTCAATAAAATGGTCTAATGCCGCTAGGAGCGTCTGTCCTTTGCACAGCCCAATTAAATTTTCTAAGCTGCCAAAATGCTGGCTAAAATATTCTTCTACCAGGGCTATGACATCTAAAACCTTTTCATTTGGGGGGAATTTAAGCCGATCGGGCAATTCAACAGTTTTAGGTAATGATTTACGATTAGATTGGTCAAAATTCCACTTGCCGCCCTTTGGGGAATTCCCATCCATTAAAATCCCTGTCTTTCGGCGCAATTCACGATAAAAGAACTCCCATTCGAAGAGATTTCCGATTTTTTGCCCACGCTTCAAAATCATTAATATCTGAAAAAAACCTATCATCTTTTCGGATAACTACATCGGTAGGATGGTTTTTTGCCCAGTTACTTAATTGGTCAAAAAGCCGATATTCAGCAGGTGCAGTGATACAAATCAAATCTGGGGAAAGATCTTCAATCGCTCTATCTAATTCACCAATTATTGAACCGGAGTTTTCGACATCGTCTAAATTCGTATAACGAACTTGGAACCCTTCGCTTTTGAGTTCCTCTGCGAAGTGGCGCATGGCTGATAATATAAATGCTATCTTCTGTTTGTGGTGTTTGACATATGTTGCTTCCTGCATAACTTCGGCCATCAAGATGACGTCAGTTCTACTATCAATCCCCTCAAGGGCACTGATATTTCTATTGAGTTGGTCTCCTAATATTAACCTAAGCGTTTTCATAAAATTCTCGTCATCACCATGGGATTGGTTTGCCGAGGTGGTCAAAGAATTGCCCAGGTCTTGAGTTGTAAGCTTACCCAGTACAGACAAAATCTGTTTTGATGCTATCTCTGGGGTGCGAACATCCAGCCCATTTTTTGAAAAAGGCTTTGAAAGTTCAGTTGAAGTTGTACCAGGATGAATACTTACTAGGACGCTATCCACATTAGTCCGACGCAGTTCTACAGCCATGGTTTTTATGATCTGGTTCAAAGCTGCTTTTGAAGCCCGATAGGAGTGCCACCCTCCAAGAGAATTGTCGCCAATACTTCCTACTCTTGCTGACAAGCAAGCGAATACAGATCCTTCGCCTTTGGGGGCGAGTGGTAAAAAATGTTTTAATAATAGTGCTGGGCCAATTGTGTTGATAGCGAACGAATTGGACAGTGATGCCGCCGATAGGTCTTTCAACCTTTTTCTGGTCGCTGATCTAAACCATGCAAAAACCAGTGGCCACAATCAATAATTTAATTTTTATGTCAGATGCAGCCAATTCTTGTGCCGCGTTCATAATTGAAACTTCGTTAAGTAGATCTATATTTGGCGAGCTTTTCCTGTCAATTGCGACGACTTTGTCAAAACTTTTATCAAGGTTAAGCTGGTTACACAGGGCGGAGCCTATTCCACCTGAAGACCCGATTACTACAGCAGCTGATTTTTCTGAGTGTGTCATGAAGAAGAACTTATGCCGACTGAATCGTAAACCAATCCGCTGCTCTGAATAATTACCAAGCCTGTTACAATTTGTAGACTTGGAGCGGGAGAAGGGATTCGAACCCTCGACCCTCACGTTGGCAACGTGATGCTCTACCCCTGAGCTACTCCCGCGTTACAGGTTTTCTGAGTGAAACACTGTATTTCCGGTTTATGTACGAAGCGGTTAATGTGTGCAAGCTTAAATTTATGCGCCCGCGCTACTTTTTGGGGATTTAGTATATTTATCGGTGTAGCTGAGGCCTTTTTAAGAATGAAATAAGATTTGTCTTGGAAACATTTAAACTCTTTTACCCAAGTCTGTATTCAAGGAATTCCAAGCGATCCTGCCCCCAAAAGATTTCTTCATCAGTTACGTAGCTTGGTATCCCAAAAACACCGCGATCAAGGGCTCGGTTAGTGTTGTCTTCAAACTCTTCAAGAACCCCATGGTCCTGGAGGCTGCATTAATTACCACATCTCCAGGCAGCCCAACTGTTTCAATTATTTCAGACAAGGTATTCCAATCATTAATATCTTTGTCATCAACCCAACAAGCTTTTGGTATTTCATAAACCAAAGGTCCAGGGTCAGCGCCTAAGCGGTCTGCTGCTATAACTACACAAGCGGCCCGCTTCTGAGAGACTGGATAAAATGCAGGTTTCTCAGAGAGGCAATCGGTAACGCTCTGCCCAGCGGCGCATCTCCATTTTACCGTAGGTCCGGTGTAAATCTGACCTTTCTGGGGGATCTGCATTACCGATCAGCCTAAGCATCATTTCTCTTAAATCTACGGGAAAATATCGGATTGTTGCGTTTGCTTGGTTTGCAATTGCTTCAAGACGTTTCTGCCCCAAGCAAACCCAGGGTGAGTTTAAACAAAAGTAAAAGTCAATTTTTCTATTTTCGATCAAACCGGTCCCTCCACCTTGTATGGTTGAATGGTCCTTGAAAGGGCGCGCTCCACAAAGTCTAACCGATCTTGACCCCAGAAAGGTTCGTCATTGATGACGTATGTTGGAGCACCAAAAACCTGTTCGGTCATGGCCTCACCTGTTAAAGCTGCAGCAGCCTCTGAAATTGTTTCTGAGGTTGCCTGCTCGAGAAGTAATGGCCCATCAAATCCTGCTTCATTAGCAATTAGAACAAGAGTTTCTGGATTGCCGATATCTTTTTCTTCTCCCAAGCACGCCAGCATCACTGAATGAGCAAGTCGACCAGTTTCAAGACCCAGTTTTTCTGAAGCTATTCATAGCTTGTTACCAAGGTCTGGATTTTTCGGATTGAATTTTGGGCGAAGGTTTAATTTGATCCCTCTAAAATCTCGCCAGCGCTGCAATTCAAATAGACGATATCTGCGCCGTTGTTCTGAACGTTGAGGAAGAGGTAAACCACCTGATTGAGCAAATATGGGCCCAAAATCGA
Source organism: Rhodospirillales bacterium (assembly GCA_038143065.1). Taxonomy (GTDB): domain Bacteria; phylum Pseudomonadota; class Alphaproteobacteria; order Bin95; family Bin95; genus VMCJ01. The sequence goes on from JAYQLI010000035.1 coordinate 534,452, forward strand.
CCGGTTTATAAGAAATTATCCAGTTATACTCTTTACACATGTTCACGAATTTTTGGTGTCCTAGATAACTCCAGGGTGAGGTGACTGTGAAATAATAATCAACTGTATTGTTGGTCACTGGATATGTCTTTCTATGTGTTTGTTAAACGTAATACTTGTCTTGCTACGCTAGCCGATGCGGTGAGACCAGGCGACTCAATACCGAACAAATTGATTAATCCTGGTGTTCCGTGGTCGGAAGGACCTTGCACTAGAAAATCTGGCTGCGGCTCGCCAGGACCATGTATTTTAGGACGTATACCAGAGTATGCTGGGACTAGAGCCCCATCCTGAAGGTCAGGATAATACGCTCGAACAGCGTCATAGAAACTATCTGCTCGAGATGGATCTACGTCATAATTTTTTCATCTATCCACTCTATATCCGGCCCAAATTTGCACTGCCCGGCTAAATCAACGGTAACGTGCACGCCAAGCGCTCCAGGTACTGGCATCGGATATACGAGACGGCTAAAAGGCTGGGCTCCTAGCAAGCTAAAGTAATTGCCTTTTGCAATAGATGCTTTTGAAATCTATCGGGTAAAACACCGTTAATACTCTTCGCAGTGGCGATGGCGTCTAAGCCGGCAGAATTCACAACGAGATTAGCAGCTAGGCTCATCGGTTCATCACCACCAACGTCTATTTCTATGCCATTATTTTCTAGCACCCGCCCACCGGTAACAGGGGAGAGGAAAGCAATCATAGCGCCAGCAGCCTCAGCATCGCCTTGATATGAAAGCATAAGAGAGTGGCTATCAATTACACCAGTTGATGGTGATAGAAGACCGGCTACACAGCGCACCGCTGGTTCTAATTTTTCCACATCTTTAGGAGACAAAAGCTCCAAGTCAGGAACTCCATTTTCAGCGGCTTTTTGCTTTAATGCATGGAGTCTTGGAATTTCACTTTCTTCCGTTGCTACTATTAGCTTTCCAAGCCGTTTGTGCGGAATGCCCCGTTCTGCACAATAATCGTAAAGGAAATGTTTCCCTTCAATACAAGCACGGGCCTTAAAACTGTCAGTTGGATAATAGATGCCGGCATGTATGACTTCACTATTGCGGGAACTCGTTTCAGAGCCAATCATATTTGCGGCCTCGAGAACAATAACTTCTCGTCCAGCCTCGGCTAGAAACTTAGCACAAGCTAGGCCAACCACTCCTGCTCCAATAACTATGCAATCGACCCGCTCCGCCATTCGTACAACCTTCTTTGCAAATTATCTTAAATAGGGCATGAAAATATCTGTAAAAGATTTATCATCATCTCATAACAACAAACTAGAGGAGTAGCAGATGATTTTTGATATGCGGACGTATACCTGCAAGCCAGGTACCGTACCTGCCCATCTGAGATTATATGAAGAACATGGGTTAGCAGCACAGACAAAACATCTTGGACAACCAGTGCTTTATGGAGTGACAGAAACTGGAGCAATCAATACATATGTCCACATCTGGGCTTATGAAGACGCTGCAGATCGATCTAAACGCCGTGCAGCAATGCAGGCAGATCCGGATTGGCAAGCATTTTTAAAAATGAGTGCAGAGGCTGGATACTTACTTTCACAACAAAATCAAATTCTACAATCGGCGTCATTTTTTAAGTTTTCTCGCTGATTTACTGAAGAAAAATGGTTGGTTACGCGGTACTTGTATTGGTATCGCGACCCAATCATATTTTTTTTGTTTGTAAGAACAAAATTATGAAATTTCTGGAAGTAACTCAGTAGTTCGTAAATTAGGCTCTTTAGCAAGTTCCCGAAAATTTTAAAGCTACTAGGTTAGTATTTAAGTCGATCCTATTTGGAACGGCATTATTTGGACGCTATATGTAATGTGAGCAGAGGATAGAGAGTTTAAGATTGGTACCTAAGACAGAAAAACTTGAACTCACCAAATCAACTTCGTCAGAAATTGATGCTTTTCTTGTTCGTGCTCAAACCAGAAAAACTGGCAGGATTATCTTTGCCCTGGATGCTACACAAAGTCGGCAACCAAGTTGGGACAGGGCTGCTCATTTGCAAGCTGAGATGTTTCAGGCCGTTGAATCCCTTGGGAGCCTTGAGGTTCAACTCGTTTTTTATCGAGGGTTTGGAGAATGCAAGGCGAGTAATTGGACTTCCAATGCAAGTGAGCTTCGCCGCGTGATGCTTCGCGTCCAATGCATGGGAGGACTGACCCAGATTGGAAAAATATTAACAAATGCACTTAGGCAAACAGAGCAAAGGTCTGTTTCTGCAGTGATATTTATAGGTGATGCATTTGAAGAGAATATAGATGAGGTGTGCCATAAAGCGGCTCAATTGGGGTTGCAGGGAACGCCTGCTCTGATGTTTCAAGAAGGGCAGGACCAGGTTGCAGCCCAGGCTTTTAAAGAAATAGCCCGCCTCACAAACGGTGCTTACTGTCCATTTGATAATTTGAGTGCTAATGCCCTCAAGGATCTTTTAAGTGCTGCTGCCGTGTATGCAGTAGGGGGTCTCAAAGCCCTTGATAATATGTCAGCAAAAGGCTCGGAGTCACTCCGCAGAGCCCTCCCGTCGTTAAAGTAAATTTATGCTTTTATGGTTTTTAATCGGCGTTGTCGCACTGGTACTCCTACTGATTTTAGCGCGTTGGTTAGCTAACCTTCCTACGTCGCCCCTTAAACGCGTACTTAAACTGTTTTTGAGTGTGAAAATCGGGGTTGGGGCACTTCTTTTACTATTGCGGATAGGACTGTCACCAATAATCACAGGCCTATTAGCGCTTGCTCCAGCCATCATGGGACTGTGGACCCGTTTTAGGCGCTTTAACTCGGCTAAAAAAAGAACCTCTGGGCAGTCTTCCCACGTTTCCAGTGAATGGCTTGATATGGTGCTAGACCACGATTCAGGAGGGATTACAGGCACAATTCGCAAAGGAACCCGTATGGGTTTTAGTTTGGATGCGCTAAACAAAAGCCAGATTAATGACTTTGCGGCTGAATGCGCCTCTGACCCTGACTCGGTCCGGTTGTTAGCGGCTTACATAAAAAGCGATTTGAAAACGAATTTTCTGAAGAGCAAAGCCAAAATGATAGTGGTAAAACTAGTCGCTCATCAATCATAACTAGAGATGAAGCATTATCTATTCTTGGTTTGCGCGATCCTGTTAGTAAAGATGAAGTTAACGCTGCATACAAAAGACTAATTTCTAAAGTGCATCCTGATGCAGGAGGCAACGCTTTTTAGCCGCTAGAGTTAATGAAGCTCGTGATATTCTCCTGAAAGGGAGGTGATGGTCTAACCAACGATCACAAGACCCGATGTAACAATGTAAGGGAAGTGACTGATGGAAAGTACAAACCCAATATTCAGAGCTAACCGACTGAAACTTGGGGTGATGGCTTTTAATTGCTCTAACGGCTCCACAGTCACAACTGCACCGGAAGCCTGGCCAATGACTTGGTCTGATAATGTGGCTTTAGCTCAAATGGCGGATAGGGCTGGCTTCGAAGCTCTACTGCCAGTCGGGCGCTGGAAAGGTTATGGCGGGCCATCAAATTTTAACAATAGAACTTTTGAAAGTTTTACCTGGGCTGCTGGTATTGGAGCACTAACTAAGCAAATTGCTGTTCTCTCAACAATTCATGCGCCCCTTGTTCACCCAGTTATGGCTGCTAAACAGGCGGCAACCATTGATCATATTACGCAAGGCCGCTTTGTTTTAAATCTAGTTTGTGGTTGGTTCCGAAATGAATTTGAAATGTTTGGGGCCGAGTGGAGAGAGCATGACGTTCGCTATGAGTATGCTGCTGAGTGGTTAGATGTTTGCCGGCGATTATGGTTTGAGAGAACACCTTTTGAGTTTCAAGGAACATATTTTCAAGGCAAGGAACTTTGGAGTGAACCTAAGCCGATTCAGGGAGCTAACTTGCCTGTGATGAATGCTGGTTCATCAGATATTGGTCAACGTTTCTCCGCGGAAAATTGCGATATGAATTTTGTGATGCTTCGGCAAAGGGACGAAGCAAATGATCAAGAGCAAATAGCTAAATTGAAAAGGCTAGCCAATGCAGCTGGTCGAAAGTCTGGATGTTGGATACATGGTTATGCAGTCGTGCGTTCGACACAGGAAGAAGCTGAGGCAGCTCTAAACAGATACGTTATCGAATACGGCGATGAAGAAGCCGTTAATAATATGCTGTCTATTTTTGGGATGGAGTCTGGAACGTTAGCTCCAGACGTTATGGACGCTTTTAAATTTCATTTTAAAGCTGGTCACGGAGGTTACCCAATCGTAGGCACACCAAAGAAAGTTGTCGACGATATGGTTAGGTTATCAGAGATGGGGGTAGATGGAATTCTGCTTTCGTGGCTGGATTACCTTGGAGAATGCAAGCAATGGATAGAAGAGGTTTTGCCGCTCATGGAAGCTGCTGGCTTGCGCTCTCCTGCTTCCTCGCATCTTTCCTGATTGTTTTAACGGCCAATTCAACTGAGGAAGTGCCCGCAAGCACCCTTTTTGGTTTGACGGTTAAGGCAGCAGATCTACCAACGCATTCCATAGGTACTTATTCTGGTGGTTGCCTAGCCGGAGGCGTCAGCATCGCCAAAAATGGACTAGGCTTTCAGACAATGCGCCCCAGTCGGAATCGAAACTGGGCCCATCCCATTTTGAAAGGCTTTATTGAGGAACTTGGCTCTGAAGTTACCAAACGGAAGTATGCTGGGCTTTTAGTTGGTGACATTTCACAACCCCGAGGCGGCCCTATGGCAGGTGGGCATTTAAGCCATCAAACCGGGCTTGATGTTGATATTTGGTTCAAACCATCTCCTAGTCACAAACTGAATATATCGGATCGCGAAGGTATGAGCGCAGATTCAGTAGTTACTGGTATTTATTGGCCATGGGTAAATACAAAATTCACCGATAGGGAGATTTGGTTGTTAAAGTTTGTCGCTGAAGATCCGCGTGTTGCTCGGGTTTTTGTTGCTGCCCCAATTAAGAAAGCATTATGTGAAAATGATAATATTAAAGAAGTCGATTGGTTGCGAAAGATTCGTCCATGGTACGGGCATACTCATCACTTCCATGTTCGGTTAACGTGCCCTTCTGATAGTACTGAATGTATTGAACAGGCTATGCTGCCAGATGGACCGGGGTGTGGTTCGAAACTTGATTGGTGGTTGTCCTCAGAGAGAACACTTACCAAACGGGAAAAAGGTCCAACTAAATCTAAGGTAAAACTGCTGACTGATTTACCTGAAAATTGTAGTAATGTTTTGAATGCAGAGGCCGTACGCTAACATCGCTTTGCGGATAGCTGCAAACATGGTCTAAGCATTCACCAAACTATTGTTCACTCGGAGCAAATGCCATGCGCCTGACGCGCTATTTTATGCCTACTTTGAAAGAAACGCCGGCCGAAGCTCAGATTATATCGCATCGTTTGATGCTTCGAGCAGGAATGGTTCGTCAGTCTGCAGCTGGAATATATTCTTGGCTGCCTCTAGGACTTCGAGTTCTCAAAAAAATAGAGCAAATTGTCAGAGAGGAGCAAAACAGATCAGGGGCTCACGAAGTCTTGATGCCAACCATCCAGTCTGCCGACTTATGGAGGGAAAGTGGTCGATACGATGACTACGGTAAGGAGATGCTTCGGATTAAGGACAGGCACGATCGAGATATGCTTTACGGCCCAACAAATGAGGAGCTTATAACGGACATTTTCCGGTTTTATGTAAAAAGCTACCGCGACCTGCCTCAAAATTTATATCATATTCAGTGGAAGTTTAGGGATGAAGTGAGGCCGCGTTTTGGCGTGATGCGTGGCCGAGAGTTTTTAATGAAGGACGCTTACTCGTTTGACTTAGACTACGCTGGAGCAAAGCATTCCTACAATAAAATGTTTATGGCTTATTTGGCCACGTTTGAACGCATGGGCTTAAAAGCAATTCCCATGAGGGCGGATACGGGACCAATTGGCGGCGATTTATCTCACGAGTTTATCATTCTAGCTGAAACTGGAGAAAGCGAAGTATTCTGCGATAAGCGATGGATGGAGGTAGACTTAGGTGGCAACGATATCAACTACGATAGTGACTTAGAACCTACAATTGCCTCACTAACTTCCCTTTATGCAGCCACTGACGAGATGCATGATCCAGATAATTGCCCAATTAGTGATAGTGATTTATTGCAGGCTCGGGGTGTAGAAGTTGGCCATATTTTCTATTTCGGCACTAAATACTCAGAGCCGATGGGAGCTTTTGTTCAAACCGCGGAAGGAAACCAAGAAGCCGTCCATATGGGGTCATATGGAATTGGTGTTTCACGTTTGGTTGGCGGTATAATTGAGGCTAGCCACGACGATAGTGGAATTATATGGCCTGATGCAGTGGCACCTTTCGATGTCGGTTTAATAAATCTCCGTCAAGGTGATGGAGACACTGATTCTGCTTGCAATGACATTTACGATAAATTGAATAACGCTGCCGTCGATGTGCTCTATGATGATAGGGATGAGAGGGCTGGAGCCAAATTTGCAGACATAGACCTAATTGGACTGCCTTGGCAGATCATTGTTGGCCCTCGCGGCCTAAAAAATGGTGTGGTTGAACTTAAGCGTCGTCGCACCGGAGAAAAAATAGAAGTTTCTCTTGACGACGTCGTTGCACGAGTTGCCCCAAAGTAATGATTACCGGCTTTGAACGTATGGTTGCTGGGCGGTATCTTCAAAGCCGCGGTCGAGAGAATTTCATTTCTGTTGTAGCTTGGTTTTCCTTGATTGGTATCGCGCTTGGGGTGGCGACACTCATCATTGTAATGTCAGTGATGAATGGTTTTAGGGAGCAGCTTTTAAATCGAATTCTTGGAGTAAATGGTCACCTTCAAGTTATGTAGATCGGAGAGCCCATTAAAAATTTTGGCGACATGGAAATTCAAATTAAAAATATAGGGGGTGTGACGCGCGCTGCTGCCGTTGTGGAGAGCCAGGCAATGGTGACACATGAGGGTTCTGCGCAGGGTGCATTAGTGCGCGGCTTATCTATATCCGGGCTAAATACTCTTAAGTCTATTAAAGAGGGCATTGCGGCGGGTAAGATTGATGACTTTGAGGGCAGGGGTGTTGCAGTTATAGGACACCGTATGGCTTCCCGATTAGGGGTTGATATTGGAGATCCTATTACGCTGATTTCATCTGCCCGCGGGGTTACCCCTTTTGGAGCTGTTCCCCTACAAAAAAGCTTCAAAGTAATCGCTGTCTTTGATGTGGGTATGTACGAGTATGACTCGACATTTATCTACATTCCGTTGCGTGATGCGCGCGCATTATTTCAAACTGGCGATGGTGTTTCATTTATAGAAGCAATGGTTAAAAATCCTGAAAAGCTCAATCCAATCAAACAGGAAATTCTAAAGAGTTTATCCGGTCAATTCAGGGTTTTTGATTGGAGGGATACAAACCAAACTTTTGTGAATGCGCTGAACGTTGAGCGCAATGTAATGTTCCTTATTCTGACGCTCATAATTCTTGTAGCTGCATTCAACATCGTCTCCAGTCTTGTGATGTTGGTAAAGGATAAAACTCGCGATATTGCAGTTATGAGAACCATGGGAGCTACAAGAGGAATGATAATGCGATCATTTCTCATTACAGGCTCTACGATTGGCGTTGTTGGTACGCTTTGTGGATTTGCCCTAGGGCTTGGGTTTGCTTCAAATATTGAAGAAATCCGCACTCTCCTAGAGAAATTATCTGGAGCACGGTTATTTCAAGCAGAAATATACTTTCTGTCAAAGCTACCGGCGAAGGTTGATAGCTTTGAAGTTGCGCTAGTTATGGTGATGGCGCTGTCATTATCTTTTCTGGCTAGTTTGTATCCAGCATGGCGAGCTTCTAGAGCTGAACCGGCCCATGCGCTGAGGTATGAATGAGAGAGAGAATTCTTAATCTGCGTGGCGTCGAAAAATCCTATCGACAAGGGAACACGCGGCTGGAGGTTTTAAGAGGGCTAAATCTTGAGGTTTTAGCCGGGGAGACAGTCGCTCTTATGGCACCTTCTGGCGCTGGGAAGACCACATTACTTCAGATTGCTGGGTTACTGGATCGGCCAGATTCCGGCGTAGTTTATATCGGTTCTGAGAGAGCTTCGGACTTACCCGATGCTGGCCGTAGTCGCCTGCGTTCAAACTACATTGGATTTGTATTTCAATCGCATCGCCTCCTGCCAGAATTTACTGCGGAGGAAAACGTGGTATTGCCTCAACGTATCCTTGGTAGAAGTAAGACAGAAGCAAAAAATAGAGCGCGAGAATTGCTGGAGAAAATGGGCCTAAAAGAGCGAATGGCTCACCATCCATCGGCTTTATCCGGTGGCGAACAGCAGCGAGTAGCCATAGCCCGGTCTTTAGCAAATCGACCCAGGCTTATTCTCGCAGACGAACCCACGGGTAACCTAGATGGTGATACTGCGTGGCATGTTTTAGACGTTTTAATGCAGCAGGTCAGTGAGAATGGACTGGCAGTTCTTATAGCAACCCATAACCCAGAGCTCGCAGCTCGATTGGACCGAACTGTTCGTTTGAGCAATGGGACGGCGAGCTAAATAAAACTATTGGGTAGACGAGTAGGTCTTACAAATCACGGTCAGCATAGACTAAAACGTTTCCGTCAACGCCAAGAATTTACCCCTTAAAATAATCATAAAAAAACCGCCGGGAAGGAACCTCCGCCGGCGGTTTCTTGTTCTCTATGATCAGCGCTTACCCAGGTGCACCTGGCATCATTGTGTTCGGTAAGTAGAGCACAATGCCTGGGAATATGATCAAAAACGCAACTGTAATTAAATCAGCAACGACAAATGGCCATATGCCCTTAAACACCTCTGATAGAGGTATGTCTGGTCTGACCCCGTTAACAACGAAACAGTTTAGACCAATGGGCGGCGTTACGAGCCCCACTTCAATCATTTTGACCAAGATGATGCCGAACCAAATTGGATCGAAACCAAGAGCCAAAATTGCTGGGTAGACGACGGGCAGGGTCAGCAGAAGCATTCCAATCCCGTCCATAAACATCCCAAGTAAGATGTAAACGCCTAGGATACAAAGGAAGATAACCATCCTTGGAACATCAAGATTTGCTATCCAGTCAGCGAAAGCGCCTGGTAGACCAGTAAAGCCCAGGAAACGCACATAAATTAAAACCCCCCAAATGATCGTAAAGATCATCACAGTGATCTTGGAGGTTTCCATCAGTGCATCGCCCAGATCCTTCCTCGTCATCCCCTGGCCGGTAAAGACGCGACGCAAAAGAGCTAAGATAAAGATTACAGCTGCACCAGCCGCGCCGGTTTCAGTTGGAGTAATCCAGCCGGTGTATATTCCACCTAGAATAATGGCTATGACCAATACAATTGGCATGGCGCCTGGTGTTGCTTTTGCGCGTTCACTCCAAGTTATGCCTTTAATAGGAGCACCTAGCTGCGGCCATTTCCAGCAACGTAAGACGATAACACCGCCATAAACAACCGCTGAAATTGCTCCTGGAATAAAGCCTGCTAACAACAGTGCACCAACTGACTCCTCAACGATAATGGCGTAGATGACGAGGATCGCCGAGGGTGGAATCAAGGATGCGAGAGTTCCACCAGCCGCAACAACGCCTGCGGCCAGCCTTCCGTCGTATCCATGCTTTAACATTTCAGGAATTGCTACTCGGCTGAAAACTGCAGCGGTAGCAGTAGATGCTCCTGATACAGCAGCAAAACCTGCAGTAGCAAAAACGGTTGCTACAGCCAAACCTCCTGGTAAGAACCCAAACCATGCCCTAGCTGCCGCAAAGGCTCCCTGGGTCAGGCCAGCAAAATATGCCAGGAAACCGATGAGAATGAACATTGGCAATACTGATAAAGAGTAGTGACTTACTTCAGAGTAGGCTAAAGCAGCAGCTAGCCCTGATCCAGATTCCCAGCCACGGATTGCCCAAAGGCCTACAAGACCAATTACACCAGAGGCGTAACCAATCCGAACACCACAAAGCACTAACACCATGGTCGCTGCCACGGAGATTAAACCGGCGTCATATGCGTCGATCATTATTTTTACTCCTGGCTAGTTCTGGGCGCCGTCGCGGCGAATATGTTCGTCCGCGTCGTGGCCCATGGCGTCTTCAATTTCTTCTCTGGCCTGCTCAGCAACATCTTTGATTACTGGAACTCCGATAGGAGTTTTGCTGGGATCAAAGAATAGGCGTAGATAGCCCCATATATTGATTGCAAGTCGCATAGCCAATAAAGCCATGGCGATCGGAAGAATTAGTTTTGAAGGCCATGTTGGCAAGTAGATATCCATCGTACTATCACCAAGCTCATACGCCCATATAAAAACTTCGGTAAAACCTTTGTATGCGATCACGCATATGTAGAAGAAGGCAATAGAGACGGCGATTGCTTCAAGAGCCCACAAGATCCGCCCCCGTAGACGACCCATGACCAATTCCATGCGCACATGGCTGCCGTTTCGTTGGCAATAAGCTGCGCCGAGGAAGGCAAAAGTAGCCATCCCTAGCTCAACCCAATCAATCACTCCCTCTAAGGGACGACCTTCCATCAAACCAAATGTTAAATCATCTGCTTTTCGGCTAAGTACCTCTGCACACATGTAAAGCATCATGATTACAATGCAGAGTGCAGCAATTGCGTTAAATGCGTTTTCAATCCGGCTTACAAATCGATCGACAGCACCGATCAATCCGCCTTCTCCCGGAGGCGCTGAAGTGCCAACCCCAGAAACCATGGCCTGATAGTCCTTATGTGTAATATGTATCGTAAATAAATAGTTAATTTACGACAGAATGAGAACTGAATTCTTACAAAAAACAGCGGTCCCCGAGAGTTTTGCTCGGGGACCGTGATTTAATACCGCTATACTTACTTCGCGGCAGCCATCATTGCATCAAAGACAGCTTGTCCTGGCAGTCCCTCTTTTTCGCGAGCAGCAATCCACTCGTCCCAAACAGGCTTACCGCCTTTTGCCTTTAACTCTTCGAGGTCCGCATCGTTGAAACGAACTTCTTTCAGTTGAGGCATCTTTTCGTAGATTGGAATCCACTTTTTATCGGCATCGTCGTAAGCTTTGATAAGCGCTTTATAAGCTAATGGACGGGCTTCCTCGTAAAGTTTTTTCCACTCATCTGGAAGCTTTGCATATGCTTTTCTGCTTACCATAGTCGGGCAGTGGTTACTGCCGAGTTTCATATTGGTGGTGTACCAGGTTGAAATCTCGTGCAGACGATAAGCACCGAAAGTGTATGAGTATGGGAATGACCATCCCCAAACAACACCTCTTTCAAGAAGCTCATAGGCCTCTGGTGCAGGAGCTGACTTTAAGCTTGCTCCGAGCTTCTTCATGGCTTCACCAATGCCGCCGAGGCCGCGAATAGTTTTACCCTGGAAATCAGCAACCGATTTTGGCGGCTCACCGGAACCCATAAACTCGTATTGAGGAAGCAAGTTCACAAACCAAGCTTGAGCGCCCCACTTTTTCCATTCCTTATCGGAAGCTGGGTGTGTGCGAAGCGCCTCGTACGCAGCGGTGTGCTTGTCCCAAGTAGGGAGTGGAAGGAAGGGTAGGTCAGCTGCACCATTTAGTGGGTTCTTACCTGGATGGTAGCCCGTGCAAACTGTACCTGCGTGAATTGCGCCACGCTTGATGTTGTCAATATTCTCTTTTGGCGGGCTAACTGCTCCACCATAGTGAATCTTGAGTTCCCAAGCACCGCCAGTCTTTTCATCAAGAAACTTAGCTACTGCTTCACTTCCCTTTGTTACAGCGCGTGGGTTGCCCCACCACGAGTAATCCCAAACCAATTTATCAGCAGCTTGGGCTGAAATCGCACCAAAGCCTACGGCGGCAGCTGCGCCAGCCATGAGCATTTTTTTATACATAAACGCCTCCCTAAAGGATCATTCAAACTCCAACAGAAACAATATCAAATCAGAGTTGCTACATTTTTCAAGTTAGCTACCCAACACTATCTATGTGCCGAGTGCAACCCTGCCATGACATTAACCGGGACCTGGGTGGCTCGGCAAGGGGCATTATTGCATTGAAAGATCTTGACACTAGAAATTTTGGTATGTGCCTGTTAATCGTTGTTCTGTTAGCTTCTCTTTTGTTTATCTAATTTTCCAGCCTCATTGAATTCATAAAGACAAGAAAGCTTTGCCATGAGCGACAACAATTATCTCTTCACCAGCGAGTCAGTATCTGAGGGTCATCCAGATAAAATCTGCGATCGAATTTCAGACGCTATTGTAGATGCCTATTTGGAGCGTGATGGTGGAGAAGCAGTAGCTCGTTGTGGTGTCGAGACTTTAGTGACAACTAATTATGTAACCATTGCTGGTGAAACTCGCAGCAAACGAGGCTCTGAAGTAAGTCATGAAGAAATGGAGGCTTTGGCTCGAGAAGCCATCAAAGACATCGGCTACGACCAAGATAATTTCCATTGGGAAAACGCTCAGGTAAATGTTGTGGTGCATGGGCAGTCAGCAGATATTGCCCAGGGTGTTGATTCAGATGGTAACGAAAAAGACGAAGGCGCTGGCGATCAGGGATTAATGTTCGGTTATGCATGCCGCGAGACCGACATCGTTAGCCCTAACGTTTTGATGCCAGCACCATTGCATTTCAGTCACGAAATTCTTCGTCGAATGGCGGAGGCGCGGCACGCATCTAAAATCAACGGTTTAGGGCCAGACTCTAAAAGCCAAGTCACGCTTGAATATCGTGATGGGAAACCGGTGCGTGCGACATCAGTCGTGGTTTCTACTCAGCACTCTGAAGACCTAACTCAAGATGATGTTCGCGAAATCGTTCGGCCGTTTGTTCTTGATGTCCTTCCTGAAGGATGGATGTGCCCTGAAGAAGAATTTTATGTGAACCCCACAGGTAAGTTCGTAATTGGCGGTCCAGATAGTGATGCGGGCTTAACTGGTCGAAAAATTATTGTTGATACATATGGTGGCGCTAGCCCCCATGGTGGTGGTGCTTTTTCTGGGAAGGACCCCAGTAAAGTGGACCGATCTGCAGCCTATGCAACCCGCTACCTTGCAAAGAATGTAGTTGCTGCAGAACTTGCTGAAAAATGCACTATTCAGGTTGCATATGCCATTGGCATTTCAAAACCCCTTTCTGTTTATGTCGATACACATGGAACAGGCAATGTTCCTAACAGTAAAATTGCTGAAGCATTGCAAAAGTGCATGGACCTTAGTCCTCGCGGAATTCGTGAACATCTCCAACTTAATAAGCCCATTTATACACCAACAGCTGCATATGGCCATTTTGGCCGGGCACCTACCACGGAGGGTCATTTCTCTTGGGAAAAGACGGATTTGGTGAAGGCGCTGCAAGTGGAGATCTAGCCCAAACTCGGTTTTATGGCAGGCGTAAAGGGCGGCCGCTAAGAGTTCGCAGGCAAAAACTTATAGAAGAGCTTTTACCTACAATTGAGATACCCACCCCGATAACAGGGCCAATTGATCCTGTTAGATTATTTGGGGGTTCTGAAAGACCTATATGGGTAGAAATTGGTTTTGGCGGAGGCGAGCATCTCGCATGGCAGGCCGCAGCAAACCCAGACGTGGGTTTGATCGGAGCAGAACCATTTATTTCAGGTGTAGCAACCTGTCTGTCTCATATTGCAGACAAGAAGCTCACTAACATTCGCCTGCACGCAGATGATGGTAGGCCATTACTCGCCGCTTTGCCGGAAGCCTCTGTTGATCGTGTTTTTGTTCTGCACCCAGACCCTTGGAGGAAACGGCGGCATTGGGAGCGGAGGTTAATTGGGCCAGAAGGTCTTAATGCTATTTCACGAGTGTTAAAAGACGGAGGAGAACTCCGTGTGGCAACAGATCATCCGGGTTACCAGGTATGGATGCTCAGAGTGCTTCAAAATGATCCACGCTTTTGGTGGACGGCAGAAAAAGCTGATGATTGGCGCATAAGACCAGCAGACTGGCCGGAAACCCGTTATGAAGCAAAAGCAATTAGAGAAGGACGATTGCCGATAAAGCTTATCTATAAGAGGTGTCCGCGGAATTGAAAGTCAGAGGCGTGAGGGTGATTTGTTCAGCCTTACATGCTCCAAAAAGTTTGGAGTCTGTTCCATTAGAATGTTTTAGAGGTGACTTTTAAAAACTTTTGAGACCTTGGTTTTAGACATCATTTCCGTCATATGTTCATAAAACTAGTTTGAGTGATGAAGCGCATTTAATGACAGAGCACGTGTTGGAGTTAAGCAATCTAGCCTGTAGGCGTGGTGGGCGTATGTTATTTTCAGGCATGAATCTTTCCCTAACTGAAGGGGATGCCGCTCTTATTACTGGTCCTAACGGCTCCGGAAAATCAAGCCTTCTCCGAGTGATTGCTGGCCTAATTCAGCCCTTGCAGGGGCAAATACGCTGGGAAGGTCAGAATGCGCAAAAGTTTTCCGATAATTTCAGGTCAGCAATACGATATGTTGGACACTCAGACGGCTTGCAACCAGTCCTTTCTGTCTTGGAGAACCTAAAGTACTGGAGCCAAATATACGGATTTTCCCAAGATTTAGAAAAGCTAAACCGTGGACTTGAGTCAGTTGGCCTTTCTGACCTGTCGGTGCTACCGGCTCGTGTTTTATCTGCGGGACAAAGACGACGGCTTGCTTTGGCTAGGGCAATAGCAACCGATGGAAGGTTATGGCTTTTGGACGAGCCAACAGTCGCCCTAGATAGGCAGTCCATTAAAAGAGTTGAAACAGCTATCAGCGAGTTTAGGGCGTCAGGTGGTATTGTTATTGCCTCAACTAACGCACCGCTTAATTTGTCTGATTGTAAGGCCCTTAATATCTCTGACTTCCATTGGGCAGAAGAAAATTGAGTGGATTTATAGCCACTCTAAACCGTGATCTATCCATTGCGAAACGTGAGGGTGGGGAAGCGTTCTTAGCGGTATTATTTTTTGTTCTTGGTGCTCTTCTGTTCCCTCTTGGCGTAGGGCCTGAATCCCAACTCCTTGCCGCCGTATCGGCTGGATTGATTTGGGTTATGGCGCTACTTTCAACCTTGCTGGCTTTAGACCGACTATTTCAGGCTGATTGGCGTGAGGGCACGCTAGAATTATTGGTAATTTCGCCAGAACCACTTCCGTTAATCATTGCCGCTAAATGCACTGCACACTGGATAGTTACCGGCTTACCTATGGCAGTCGCTGCTCCTGTCATGGGTCTACTCTTAAATCTTCCCCCTGAGGGTTGGCTTACATTAGTCGGAGCATTGCTAATAGGTGGACTAGCCCTAAGTTTTATAGGGTCAATTTGTGCTGCCTTATTAATTGGATCTAGAAGAGGAGGGGTGCTAATGACATTGCTAGCTCTTCCACTCTATATACCATCCTTAATTTTTGGAGCTGGTGCTGTGCAGGCTGCAGTGGGTGGATACGACTCAACCAGTCATTTGGCGCTTATGGGGGCAATAACCCTTAGCAGCATATCATTATGCCCTTGGGTAACTTCGGCAGCCCTAAAGCAGGCGATGGAGTAAAGTTTGTCGGAAGTGAATATATCAGCAGCCCCAAAAGGCAACTTTTGGCACCGACTTGCCAATCCTGCGAGATTTGAACGCTTAGCACGTTGGCTTATGCCATGGTTTTTATTGGGTTTTTTGGGTTTTGTCTCAACAGGGCTGTACTTTGGGCTTTATGCTTCGCCCATAGACTACCAGCAAAAAGATACTGTGCGGATTATGTATGTCCATGTTCCAGCCGCATGGCTCGCAATGATGACCTATTCAACGCTTGCTATCTCTGGCTTTGTGTTTCTAGTGTGGCGTCATCCATTAGCTGAGGTTGCTGGGCTTGCTGCTGCTCCCATTGGTGCCGTCTTTACTGCTTTAGCTCTTGTGACTGGCGCCATTTGGGGACAGCCTACGTGGGGAACCTGGTGGGTTTGGGATGCACGTCTTACCTCGGTTTTAATCTTATTCTTTCTGTTTGTAGGGTATATAGCTCTTAGAAACGCCTTTGATGATCCAACCCGCGCTGCAAAATCTACGGCTATTTTAGCAATTGTCGGGGCGGTAAATCTCCCAATAATAAAATTTTCAGTGGAATGGTGGAACACCCTGCACCAACCAGCGAGTGTTAGCCGTTTTGATGCGCCTGCGATTGATCCAGCAATGCTTCGACCACTCGTACTTATGGCGTGCGCTTATCTATGTCTCTTTTTCCTTGTCCTTATTTTCCGTATGCGGCTGGAACTGGTGCGCCGCCGAATAACAGCCCTCCAATTCGCGCGAGCTGGGGTGTCAGATATATGAATGAGTTCTTTAATATGGGCGGTTATGCTGTGTATGTGTGGTCTGCTTACGGCATCACAGCATTTCTATTAATGGGACTCGTTTTTTGGACTGTTCTAGTTCTAAAAAATAGTGAAAAAGAATTAAAAGCACTTGAGACATTGTCGCCCCGCCGCCGGCAACGCCACAAAAACTCTGGAGCCGAAGATGAGAAGTCGTAAACGACAACGCTTATGGCTTGTTTCCCTTGCAGTCATTTTACTCGGCGGAGCCGCTGCATTAGCTGTTACAGCGTTTGAGGAGAACATTGTGTTCTTTCGGAGCCCCTCCGATATTGCCGAGGGTAAAGCGGAGATTGGACGCCTCATTCGTATAGGTGGGTTAGTTGAAGAAGGCAGCGTAAAACGTACAGCTGGTTCATCTGAAATTTCTTTTAGTCTTACCGATGGCGGTGCTTCTGTTCCCGTCATTTATAATGGAATTCTCCTGACTTATTTAGAGAGGCTCAAGGGGTAGTTGCTCAAGGCCGTTTGCAAACAGATGGGCGTTTTCTTGCGGTAGAGGTACTAGCTAAGCACGATGAGTCCTATATGCCACCAGAGGTAGCTGAAGCTTTAAAGAAATCCGGGTACTGGCAAGAAAATAATGCAGATGAGGGGATGAAGGGGCATGCAAAATGATAGCTGAGATTGGGCACTTTGCTTTGATTGCAGCCTTTGTTTTGGCTGCAATTCAGATGAGCTTTCCTTTGTACGGGGCTCACAGAGGCTATATTGGTCTTATGGATTTAGCAAAAACGACAGCTATCGCTCAATTTGCTCTCGTGCTTCTCTCCTTTGCAGCATTGGTGAATGCATTTGTTACCAGTGATTTTAGCGTACTGAATGTCATTCAGAATTCCCATTCGGACAAACCTTTACTCTATAAAATCAGTGGGGCTTGGGGAAACCACGAGGGTTCTCTGCTTCTCTGGGTACTTATTTTGACGTTATTTGGGGCAATGGTTGCAAGTTTTGGCCGCAACTTACCTCCTCAACTTCGAGCGCGCACACTAGCCATTCAAGGAATGATTGCGTTTGGGTTTATCGCTTTCATGCTGTTTACATCAAATCCATTTGAGCGCGTGCTGGTTCCTCCAGCAAATGGGCAGGGCTTAAACCCTTTATTACAAGACCCTGGTTTAGCTTTCCATCCACCATTTCTTTACTTTGGCTACGTAGGCCTATCCATATCGTTCTCTTTTGCTGTGGCAGCTCTGATTGAGGGTAAGGTAGATGCAGCATGGGCCAGGTGGGTTAGACCTTGGACACTTGCTGCCTGGTGCGGACTTTCCGTTGGCATTGGGTTAGGTTCTTGGTGGGCCTACTATGAGCTCGGCTGGGGTGGTTTCTGGTTTTGGGACCCAGTGGAAAATGCCAGTTTTATTCCCTGGCTTTTCGCCACGGCACTTTTGCATTCAGCCATAGTGGTCGAAAAGCGAGACGCACTAAAAAGTTGGACGATACTGCTTGCAATTCTAGCTTTCTCGATGTCGCTTCTGGGTACTTTCCTTGTGCGTTCTGGTGTTTTGACGAGTGTGCACGCTTTCGCAACAGACCCTGAGCGTGGCGTTTTCATCCTTCTACTTCTGGTTATAGCAATCGGAGGCTCATTAACACTTTTTGCCATCCGTGCCCCAAGCCTTCAACCGGGAGGTCTTTTTCGACCCATCAGCCGTGAAGGGGGTCTTCTTTTAAATAATTTGTTCTTATCGGTAGCCGCGCTGACGGTACTTCTCGGCACTCTATACCCCTTATTTTTAGACGTCCTTGATGCAGGAAAGGTTTCGGTTGGTCCCCCATATTTTAACGCCACCTTTGGACCATTAATGGTGCCAATATTAGCGGCAATGGTCGTCGGTCCCCTTACTTTCTTGGAAACGTGGAGACATTGTCAGTGCGTTAAGCACTCTGTGGTTTGCAGGAGTTGTTGCCTTAGCTGCTATTGGTATCACGCTCATATATTCCGGAGTCGATGGTATCTTACCTGCCGTCGGGGTCGGTGCGGCAGCTTGGATTATCATCGGTTCCTGCATGGAGTTAGCCGAGAGGGTAAGGCTTTTCCAATCACCTGCAGCAGATACATGGCGACGCCTCAGACAAACGCCGCGGTCGGTATACGGCATGACGATAGCTCACCTTGGCGTAGGAGTGCTCCTGGCTGGTGTTATCGGAACAACTGCTTTTAAGACTGAATCAGTTCAAAATATGACGATAGGTCAGTCTGTTGCTGTAAGTAATTATACCTTTACATTAGATAACGTAGTGTCTCTACAAGGGCCAAATTACGTGGCTGAGAGAGCTGTTTTTGTCATCACCGAAGGCGACAGTGTGATTGCGTCAGTAAACGCGGAGCGTCGCCGTTATCCCGTTGAACAAGATATGACTACAGAGGCTGGGATTCATACAACTTGGCTTGCAGATCTATATGCTGTGATAGGTGAAGGGAGCCGTTCAGCCGGATGGACAACCAGACTGTATAAAAATCCATTAACACCTTGGATTTGGTTTGGAACAATTATTATGGCTATTGGAGGTTTAGTTTCTCTATCAGACCGTAGACTGCGCATTGGAGCACCATCAAATAGTCGGAAAAAAGTATTAGCATCCAAGCCAATCGCTGCAGGCGTACAATAATCTCATGAGAAAATTATTATACTTACTGCCTCTCTTGATTTGTCTTGGATTGGGTGTTTTTTTCTATTTAGGATTAGATGGAGATCCTCGGTCAGTCCCGTCGGCCTTTATCAATAAACCTTCTCCGGAGTTTTCACTGGCCCCATTGCCTGGTCGAGCTAACGCACCTTTTGCCAATTTTGATGTTCTAAATCGTAATGACTTAACCAGTGGAAGGCCACTAATCCTTAACGTCTGGGCATCCTGGTGTGTACCGTGTGTTGCAGAGCATCCTTTGGTTGACCGCCTTGCAAAAGAAGAAGGTATTTTGGTGCATGGTATTAATTATCGGGATAAGGCAGTTGCTGCATCTGGGTGGTTAAACAGATTAGGCGATCCATTCACAAAGGTTGGCTTTGATAAGGATGGTAAAGCTGGAATTGAGTGGGGTGTTTATGGTGTGCCTGAGACCTTTGTTATAGATGGCGATGGCACCGTAATATTTAAACATGCGGGTGCGTTAACCCCAGAAATTGTAGAGAAAAACATTCTACCGTTTTTTAAGGGGCTTAATTAATGCGTGGTTTAGTGACAGTATTAACGCTCTCATTGTTTTTAGCCCCTAACCTGGCAAAAGCTGTTCTCCCAGATGAAATTTTAAGCGATCCTGGCTTAGAGGCCCGTGCAAGATCGCTTTCTTTAGAATTGCGCTGTTTGGTTTGCCAAAATCAGTCGATTGATGACAGCAATGCTGAGCTCGCTCGTGATTTACGCATCTTGGTGCGCGAGAGACTGGTTGCGGGGGACACTGATGCAGAGGCGTTAGAGCATATCCGTAAGCGTTATGGAGACTTTGTTCTACTCAATCCACCAGTTCAGCAATCTACTTATATTTTATGGTATGGTCCAATCTTGATTGTTTTTGTCGGCATTGGATTAATGCTTTTGACAATTAGGCGAAAGAAAGCGGTGATTGAGAACTCACCCTTAAACGATGTAGAACGGAAAAGGTTAACGTCGGCACTTAGTAGCGTGAGTGACGAATGACAGAAGCTGTATTCTATATATCGGGACTTTTTATCTCTGCAGGCATTGTTTATGCGGTGCTAACAGCCTTAATACGCTCTGACCTCTCCTCAAAAGATATAAGTTCAACCAATTTTGATTTAGCCGTTTTTCGTGATCAGCTAGATGAAATCGATCGAGACAGAGAGCTTGGCCGGTTGCCAGAAACGGAGGCGGCTGCCGCAAGGGCGGAAATAGAACGTAGAATGTTGCGAGCGGTTGATCGTTCGCCCAGTGAAGGGCACGTCGATGGTGAGGTGCCTGGAAGTATTATTTCTCGTGCTATTTTTCCTGTCTGTCTCGGATTTGTAGCGGTTTTAGCTTCGGGAGGACTATATCTTAACCTTGGAACTCTTGGACTTAAGGATGCCCCTTTATCCAGTCGTCAAGATTCCCAGTCAGCTTCATCCGGTAGGGTATCTTCGAGTTCTGGAGGTTTAAGCGAGGGGAGGGCACTGATTGCCCGGTTAACAAAACGCTTGCAAAACAATCCAAGTGATCTCAAAGGCTGGGTGACCTTGGGGCGGACACAGCGATCTCTTGGTGAATACAATTCAGCCGTAAAGGCTTTTGAGCGTGCACTCCAGGTCGCAGGGGAAAATAGTTCTGCAGAGCTTCTGTCAGATTATGGTGAAACATTAGTTTTTGAATCTTTTGGTACTGTTTCTCCAAGGGCGGTAGAGACATTTAGAAAGGCGCTTTCAAAGAACCCACAAGATATTAAGTCTCGATTTTATATAGCAGCCTCCAGATCCCAATTGGGGGACTATCGGGGTGCGATTGCCTTATGGCGTGGGTTAACAGCTGATGCCCCCTGATGCGCCTTGGCTTGAGTCGGTACGCGAACAGATCTCAAACGCGGCAATGAAGGGTGGGATAATGCCAATGAGCGTCGAACCAGAAAGAGCCGTTAGTTCAACTAGTGGGCTCACGGGGGCGATTGCCGGGGATGTTCGACCTGACAAGGAAACAGTGGCTGCGGTTCAAGAAATGGCTCCCTCCGATCAACAAGCGTTCATCGGGTCTATGGTCCAACGCTTGGCTGATAGAATGGATAAAAATCCAGACGACGTAGATGGTTGGCTTCGTCTTGGCCGTGCATACAAAGTGCTTGAAGACCCGCGAAAAGCTAACGATGCATTTAAGCGCGCGAAAATAAGTCTAGAAAAAGCTCTCAGTAAAGCGCCTGTTGGCTCTTCGACAAGGTCCAATCTTGAAAGAAAACTCCGTGATATTGAGGCTCTGATTAAAGGATGATTAAAAGTCAGCAATTTGATGATGGTAGGTTTGAGATAATTCTTTCAAGGCCAGAACGCAGAAATGCTCTTGATCTTGAGGCAATGGAAGCACTTCGAGCTTGTCTTAAAGAAGCTGTTTCCATTGATGCAAAATGCCTAATTCTTAGAGGTTCAGGTGGGGTATTTTGTGCAGGACGGGACTTAAAACAGGCCGCAACTCTCACCCAAGAACAGGCCTTAAAACAGCATCAGATCTGGGGTGAGGTATTCCAGAACCTGCGAGCACTGTCATTTCCATCTGTGGCCATTGTAGAAGGTGCTGCTGTTGCGGGTGGATTTACGCTAGCTATGGCGACTGATTTTTTAATAGCTGAAGCAACAGCTAAATTTGGTGCTTTGGAGATGGCTAATGGGTTTCCAGCAGCTATGTGCACTCCAATACTCGCTAACAAAGTACATTCAAGAATAGGGCTTGAACTCGCACTTTTTGGAACTTTAGAAACCGCCGCAAGACTTCATGCTGCCGGACTTATTAATCGTATTGCCGTGGGAGAAGAGGCGCTGCGCGGAGAGGCAGAGAACTTTATCAATCATATCTTAACACTAGATAACACCGCTGTTCGCCAAACGGTTGCGGCATACAGAGCTGCTGAAGCGCAACCTTATGAGCAGTCATTGACCGCTGGCATCACCCTCAACCAGCTAATAGAGGCAAGCGGAAAATTTCGACAAGGTGGATCGAAATTCTCTAGTTAAAAAAGTAAAAACTATAGTCAGTCTGCCTGGAAGCGCCCCGTGGCTTTGGTTTGAGCTATTGCATCTTGCGTAGTCATATTACGAATAGCACGTTGAACTTTTTCAAATGCCCGGACTTCAATTTGGCGCACACGCTCACGGCTTACACCAAAATCCTTTGAAAGATCTTCCAATGTAACCGGATCGTCGCGGAGCCGGCGTTCTGTAAATATATGACGCTCGCGTTCTGTTAAAGTGGCCATAGCTGCTTCTAGCATGCTGCGACGGTGATCTAATTCATCTGCCTCCGCCACAACGATGTCTTGAGTATCGCTGTCATCAACTAACCAATCCTGCCATTCGGCTTCGCCATCCTGGCGCATAGGGGCATTTAAAGATTGGTCTCCACCTGACATACGGCGGTTCATTTGAACCACATCGTCTTCGGAAACTGCCAGTGTTGTCGCGATCTGTTTCACACTTTCGGGAGCAAGATCTCCGTCATCAATCTCCTTTATCTGCCCTTTTAACCGGCGAAGATTGAAGAAGAGCTTTTTTTGAGCCGCAGTTGTTCCCATTTTAACAAGCGACCATGAATAAAGGATGTATTCTTGGATTGAGGCTCTGATCCACCACATTGCGTAAGTAGAAAGTCTAAATCCCTTCTCCGGTTCAAACCTTTTTACCGCCTGCATCATCCCGACATTCCCCTCAGAGATGAGCTCGGCAATCGGAAGACCATAGCCGCGGTAACCCATTGCAATCTTTGCAACAAGTCTAAGATGGCTCGTTACCATTTTGTGAACTGCATCCACATCGCCATGCTCTTTCCAACGCTTGGCGAGCATGTATTCTTCGTCAGCAGCGAGCATAGGAAATTTACGGATTTCAGAGAGATATCTTTGTAGATTGCCATCCGCCGAGAGCGTAGGCACACTCGAGATTGTATCTGCGCTATTACTCATAACTCTTTACCTTCTAGCCATTGATGCGGCCTAGAACCAAGTCATCCTTACCATTAAGCAATGACACCCTATAAATGCGGTTTTTGTATGGCTTGTTCAAGTACTTCTTCTAAAATTTCTAGGTCAGGTGGCGTTTTACTTAAAAAACTCAAGGTTTCGCCGGTCAATGGATGTTCAAACCCTAGAAGGCGCGCGTGCAAAGCTTGTCTTTTAAATGACGTAACAGAGTCCCGTGCTTCTGGTGTTAATTGACTGCGACGGGCAGGAGTAACTTTTCCATAAACAGGGTCGCCTATAAGAGGCCATCCAATGTGAGACATATGCACACGAATTTGATGTGTTCGACCAGTTTCAAGCCTGCATTCTAATTTAGCAGCAGCCAGGCCAAAACTCCTCTTTACGCTATAGTGCGTGATGGCCCTTTTGCCTGGAGTGCCTCCAACCGCCATGCGTTTTCTATCAGTACGATGACGTCCAATAGTAGTCTCTATGGAGCCATTGGATGGAGAGGGTAAGCCCCAGACATAGGCCGTGTATGCTCTTTCTGCTGTATGCGCATGAAACTGCTCTGCAAGACCATGATGGGCAGCGTCTGTTTTAGCAATAACAAGCAAGCCGCTTGTATCTTTATCAATCCGATGAACAATTCCTGGCCGTTTAACTCCGCCAATTCCTGATAAACTATCACCGCAATGTGCTAATAGGGCGTTAACCAGTGTTCCAGTCTCTTGACCAGGTGCCGGATGTACGGTCATTCCAGCTGCTTTATCAACTACAATTAGAGAGTTATCTTCAAAAACTACGTTCAGTTCGATTTCTTCCGCAGAAGGCATTGCTGGGGCAGGAGGTGGGGGCAATGCGGTGAAGACATCTCCTTCCCTTGTTTTATCTGATGGGCGGAATTTAATTCCATAATGCTCCGAGTGCACATAGCCATGTGTGATTAAATTCGTAATTCGTGCACGAGAAAACTCTGGCCAAGCATCAGCTAAAAAGCGATCAATCCGCTTGCCTGCATATTCGTCACCAACAATTGCTGTAAAGGTCGTTGTCATGATTTTATTTAATATTAAAGAACACATGATGGCGAAAGAGATAATCTATGGGCTATAAATATGGCCTGCCGCTAATTCGTGATGGGATTCGAGAGATATAATGGCCTGGGTTAAAGGGTTAGTGATTGGGATGGGGTTACTGCTCTTGGCGGGTTTTGCCGTCATAGTCGTAACGTTGATCAATCGAATTGGATCTAGCGATACTCAGGTAGATAGCGCTAATCAGGCAGAACTCACGATGAAGACGGGTGAGCGTCTTATCGAAATCTCGCTTGATGGAGCAAATATATTGTTTCATTTTGAGGGCCCAGACGGAGCCCGGGTTGTGGTTCGGAAACTATCTAATGGGGCTAAGGTTTCCGAATTTAACATCCGCGGTGATATAAAATAGTTTTTCTGGAATGATTGAAGGGTTTGACAATTCCCCAGCTGGGCTTGCTGAGTTAATTCAGCGTGTAGGGCAGTCCCGTGACAAAGCTGCCTTTGCAGACTTATTCAATTAATTTGCACCGAGAGTAAAATCTTATATGCGTCGCTTAGGTGCCGACGACGCGCAGTCTGAAGAACTGATGCAAGAAGCTATGATTATGGTTTGGCGACGAGCCAATACTTACGATCCAGCTCGTGCTGCTCCGTCAACTTGGATTTTTACGATTGCGCGGAACAAGCGAATTGATGGTCTTAGGCGGGTAGCCTTTCCTGAAATTGATCCCAACGATCCGACCATAACTACTGCCCCAGAACAGCCAGATGATATTGTTTCAGGCTTAGAGGTTGCCAAGCAGATGCAGGAAGTAATTAAAACTCTTCCTGATGATCAGGCTGAAGCAATCAGGCTTGCCTACTATGAAGGTCTGTCACAATCTGAGATTGCGTCAAAATTAGGAATACCACTAGGAACGGTTAAGTCGCGCCTCCGACTAGCCTTGCAGCGCTTACGGGGTAGGTTGGCCGATTAAAAAACTCTCCTAAAGGCTTTTTAGAAGAACGATATTCTGTAAGAGTAATTTCGCAATTTTGCGTTATTTCTTCTGAGGATAATCGTTATGGCAAAAACCAAAGCTAAAAATGCCTATGAACTCGTTCCACAATTAGGAAAGCTTCGCGACGAAGTCTTATTCGGGGATGTTTGGGAGCAGGCAGAACTCTCTAAACGTGACAGGAGTCTGGTTACCTCTGCAATTTTGGCAGCTTTATACCGGACCTCTGAATTAGAGGGTCATATGCAAAGAGCGCTGGATAATGGCGTAACGCAGGATGAACTTAGGGGTTTAATCACGCACACAGCTTTCTATGCAGGGTGGCCATGTGCCGTTAATGCGGGCCGAGTGGGACTAAAGATTTTTGAGGATGATCAATAACATTAAATAGGTTCCCCAATGCGCTCAGATATCTCTGAGCGCTGGGCAGCATATGTTTATAGTTTTGAGAAAAAAGCTGTGTCTCAATGTTATAAGCTTGGAATCACCTTCGAACATCCAGCAATACTTTTATTAATTAAGCCTATGGAGTTTTTAAACGGATGAAACCCCGCATTCTATTTGTTACAGACTTTCCCGCGGCAGCAGAATTCGGTAAAGAATTAGCGCCATCCGGTTATGAACTAATAATCGCTGAAGCCGGCACAAATGAATATGATAATGCTCTTCCGGAGGCAGATTTCCTCGTCGGTTTCGTCGATAAGTTAGTAAAGCCAGATTTATTTGCAGTCGGGAAAAAATTGAAACTGATCCAATTGCTTAGTGCTGGTTATGATAATGCCGATATTGAAGCAGCACGTAGTGCTAGAGTTCCAATTTGTAACAATGGCGGCGCAAATTCCGTCGCGGTTTCAGAGCATGCAGTATTGCTCATGCTGGCAGTCTCGCGACAACTTATAAAACAGCATGAAAATGTGCGGGGAGGACGTTGGCGGGGTAATTCTGCGCCGACCGTTCATGAACTTAGGGGTAAAACCCTTGGTATAGTTGGCCTCGGTAGTATTGGTAAAAAAACTGCGCGGTTAGCTCAGGCATTCGGAATGCCGGTAATTTATAATGATATTCAACGCCTCTCAGAGGCAGAGGAAGATGCTCTTGGTTTGAGGTTCCGATTGTTCCGAGAGCTTCTTCGAGAAGCGGACCTCGTTAGCTTGCATGTCCCCTTGAATGAGACAACCAGGGATTGGTAGGGCGTGATGAATTAATGGAAATGGGAAAAGACGCAATCTTAATAAATACAAGTCGTGGACCAGTTGTAGATGAGTTAGCTTTAACAGAAGCATTGCAATCCGGTGTAATCGCTGCCGCTGGCCTTGATGTATTTGAAGAAGAACCTACTCCGCCAGATAATCCACTTTTACAACTCGATAACGTAACACTTACCGCCCACATGGCCGGACCAACCTTTGAAAGCCATAAAGCGCGGGTACGTAATGCTTTTGATAATGTTGAGCGCGTTCAACGCAGTGAGACCGCTTTATGGATTATCGATGAGTTAGCTGAATTGCGCGGATGAGATCACGTTCTGTCATTAGGGTAGTAAATTCTAATAAATTGACCGAAGGAGAAGGTTTTCCAATTCGCAGGCCTTTTCCCATAAGCACGTGTGAAGATTTTGATCCTTTTTTGATGTTAGATGAAGTGGGGCCAGTTGAATGGTCTCCTGGTAACGCACTTGGTGCTCCGGATCATCCTCATCGCGGATTTGAAACGATTTCATATGTTTTGTCGGGAGAAAAACTCCACGAAGACTCAACTGGTAAAACGCAAATTATAAGTTCGGGTGATGTGCAGTGGATGACCGCTGGGGCGGGAATAGTTCATTCCGAAATGCCTAGTCCTGAATTCAAGGCTACTGGTGGTAGAGCACATAGTTTTCAAATTTGGGTAAATTTGCCGGCGTCTCATAAACATGCAAGCCCTGGTTACCAATATGTGAGTAGTTCAGATATTCCAATTGCTGAAGACAACGGTATATCAGTGAAGGTTATTGCCGGAGAGGTGTTTGGCGTAGCGGCTAAGATTGGCACCCACACTCCAGTCTGGCTGCAGGATTGGCGAGTTACTACTGGAGCAAGTCAGACAGTTTTAACTCCTCCCGAATTTAACATAGCGCTCTACGTTTTTGAGGGAGCTATATCTGTTGGTGAGGAGCAAACAAGAGTGCTAGATGGGCAAATGGCTATCTTAGGTGAGGGGACAGAGCTCTCTCTTCAGGCAGAGAAGGAAAATGGACGATTTCTCCTTTTAGCTGGCATGCCTCTCAATGAACCAGTAGCCCGCTATGGTCCATTTGTTATGAACACAAAGGATGAATTGATTACGGCGTTTGAGGACTATCAGGCTGGCATTCAACGTCTTGGTATTTCCAGCATTCAACGTTAAGTTATTTAGGAGCGCGACTTAGGCCTTATTTCCCAGTTAGCTGTGGTGCTCCAAAGCGTGGGTATCAAAACCCGCATTTTTAGTCGATCCAGTCAAGATTTTGTGGAGTTTCACGAGCCCAGGTGCGCTTGAGGTCATCACGAACATTGATGGTCAGGCGACGTCAGCAGCACACATTTCGAGGCCTTCAATTTCAACTTCTACCTTGTCTCCATCCTGAAATGTTCCGTTAAGGCCCCGATGATTTGTGCCAGTAGCGATAATATCTAGGCAGAGGGGGCAGCTTCAAAGCGTGAATAGATGTGATCCACTTCACCACTTCAGGAAACTTCTGGCCCAGTATGAGGTATGTCATTCACGATATCGGTTACATCAACAACACCATCGCCTTTTACCACGCCCAACTTAAAGTCGTT
This sequence comes from Rhodospirillales bacterium, assembly GCA_038143065.1. Lineage (GTDB taxonomy): Bacteria > Pseudomonadota > Alphaproteobacteria > Bin95 > Bin95 > VMCJ01. Next base: position 562,298 of record JAYQLI010000035.1, read on the forward strand.
AAAGTAACAAATGCGCATCTTGCGTCCCTCTCATTTTCTATAGTTTGAGCTCAGTGCTGGTTTTTATTGTGATGCAATTCGGTTGCGCATAGCGGAGAGCCAAAGTGCTGCAATTAAGGACAAAATTAAGAGCGGTAATGCGCCGAGATTTACCCAGGTCCATCCAAAGGCATGCATCAGCCCTCCAGAGGAGATGGCTCCGATCGCCACAACTGTGAAAATTATAAAGTTTGTAGCCGCTTGAGTTTTTGCTCTTTCAGCTGCGGTATGCGCTTCAGTAAGTAGGTTCGTTGAAGCAGTAAACGCAAAATTCCATCCTAAGCCTAGAAGTGCCATTGCTGCCCAAAAATGGATGACTTGTTCTCCGGCCAGAGCGATTAGGATACAAATAGCCTGAATTGTAATTCCTACAGCAATGACTTTAATCGCCCCTAAGCGCTTTATAAACGCCCCTGTAAAGAACCCTGGCGCATACATAAAAAAGATATGCCATTCTATTACTAATGCCGTTGATGAGAACATGTGATCCGCATGTTTCATAGCTAATGGCGTTGATGTCATCAGAAGGTTCATGACTGCCTGGGCAACAGTTGCACAGAGGGTGGCAACAATGAAAACTGGCTGAGCCATGATTGCCAATATTCCACGGCCACCAACTTTCCGTTCTTCTTGACTAAGATTAGGAATATCAACAGCCATAACGACTATTCCACCAATCAAAGTTAGGACAACTAGAAAGGCATACGAGGCCATAAATGGCCGATTTTCGACCATGTGTTGGCCTAGTTTTGCAAGCTCTGGCCCGACAAAGGCAGCTACTAGGCCGCCTGTAAGAACTAGGGAAATTGACTTACTTTTGAAATCATCTGAGGCGACATCAGCGGCCGCAAACCTATATAGTTGGGCAAAGCCAGAAAATAAGCCAAATAAAAAGGCTCCAACGCAGAAGGAAGTGAAATCTTCTGTTTCGATACCCCAAATACAAAGAAGTCCTCCGATAACTCCAATAGCAGAACCGCAGGAAAATCCGGGTCCGCGTCCAATTCGGCGCATAAGGAGTGAGGCAGGAACACTGGCGGCAGCAGTTCCAGCAACGGCTAGAAATATAGGTACCGTCGCAAGTGCTTTATTCGGAGCGATTACATAACCAATGAGTGGGCTCGTAGCTACAAGAAGCGATCGCCCTGAATTGTAAAGCATTTGGCAGGTTGCAAGGACAAAGACATTCCGCCAGTCCCGTGACTTAAAACTTATCATTAATTAGATGCCTACTTACCTTTAAAAACTGGGGATCGCTTATCTGCAAATGCGCGCATTGCTTCTTTTGAATCTTCGTATTTCCCAAGCTCTCCTGTCATGCTCTGCTCGAAGCGATAACCATCACGCAGACTCATTTCTTCAATTGTGTTGAGGGCATGCTTTGCAAGCGTCATCGCTATTGGACTTTTTGATGAAATATCTGCAGCCATAGCCTGGGCGGCTTCTAAAAGTTTCTCACTTGGCTCCACTGATTCCACTACGCCTAATCGGTATAATTCATCAGCGGGAACTCGGTATCCTGTAAACATCATCCGTCTAGTTAGAGAATGACCAAAGAGACGCATGGCATGTCGTCCACCTCCTAAAAGGCCAACATTGATTTCAGGTAGACCAAGTGATCCACGCTCACCGGCTATTAAGATGTCGCAGGATGCTGCAATAGCGAGACCAGCTCCAAGTGCAGGACCATTTAGTGCGCATATCACGGGTTTTTTGCACTCAACGATGCTATGGAAAGTTTCTCTCGCGCGACGGCTACCTTGCCAATGGTCCCCTGGTTTGGGAGAAAGACCAGCACGAGCTTTTATATCTGCACCTGCGCAAAATATTTTACCTGCGCCTGTTAAAACAATGGATCGAACATCTTCCATGTCACTTAGACGATCAAAAGCTAGGATGAGTTCGTCCATGAACAATGGACTCAATGCATTCACTGGTGGATTTTGCATCGTAACAGTCGCAACAAAATCTTTAATCTCGACTTTAACGGCAGTGAGATCGTCCATGAAGTACCTCCCCAATGTTTGCAGTTAGAACAATAGCGTACAGAACCCAGATTTAAGAACTACTATCATTTAAAAGTAAGTAATAGGCTTCATTCTCTCAGTTAAGGAGCGATAAAATGGGACGAGTTCATGGAAAGGTATCTCTAATAACCGGTGGGGGCTCCGGAATTGGGCGAGCCTCAGCTATTCTTTTAGCAAGAGAAGGTGCGAGTGTTGTTGTTACGGATTTAAATAAAGATAGCGCGGAGAAAACCGCCAATTTAATTGCTGAAACCGGAGGCAGATCTAGATGGATGCAACAGGACACTACCGATGAGAAGCAATGGTTAGACGTTATTGGGTCAATTCGTAAACATGAAGGCAGTCTGCATATTCTTTTAAATAACGCCGGCGTTAGTAACGGCGGGAGACTTCTTAAAGATACTTCTTTAAACGATTGGCGATATGTGAATTCCGCAAATGTTGAGGGAGTTTATCTCGGTACTAAATATGGAATAGAACTTATGGAAGAAGATGGAACCGGCGGATCCATTATTAATATTTCGTCAATTTATGGAAAAGTAGGTGCCGTCGGCTCAGTTGCCTATAATGCGAGTAAAGGGGCAGTTTGCGTTTTGAGCAAAGGTGCTGCTCTGGAATGTGGGAAGGCGGGCAATAATATTCGTGTAAACACTATTCATCCTGGTTTTATTGAAACAGGGATGACCAGAGAGAGATTGGCTAATGACACCACACGCAAGTGGTCGCTTTCCCGCACCCCAATTGGACGTTTAGGACAACCTGAGGATATTGCGAATGGTGTCCTTTATCTCGCAAGCGACGAAAGCTCGTTTGTAACTGGAGCGGAACTAGTCATCGATGGTGGCTTTACAGCGGTTTAGGAAGTTTCATTCGTCTAAGGCCCAAGCGCACCATGCTTTGATAATACCAGCACACTGAATGTTTGTTGAATTCCAAACTGGTTTTGGTTTCCAAAGAATAAATTTTTTCAGAAACGACTATTTAACTTTAGCTGGGATAACGGGTCTGGTGCACTGGCTTAAAAAGACGGACTGTCCAGCCAGATTTTGCTTCAATATTTGGTGGCGATACTTCATTTCCTCCAATCAAAGCACCTCGTTCTACTAACGTCGCATCGAGACCTATGATGTTCAGGGGTGCAAAGCCCTCTGGTAGTGATGGAGCATCTGACGTGTGGCGATCAATCAGCATCAACCAACCATCCTCGGAAACATCCATATCTGACAGGGGGCCTTCAACTAAATTACGATCCCAATTCGTCATCTTTGCCCTGAAGACGGGATCCACTGAATTTCTGCCCGCACGAGAGGTGTAAGTCTCCCGCGTGAGTACTTTATCGTCTTTAAGGCGGTAAATAGCCATAAATGGCGCTTTAGCATCAGGTGCGCACTCATACCGTTGGGCAGTTTCAAAGCCCTCTATAGTTAGGAGCATAGAAATATGCTTGGAATAAAAATCATTAAACTCAGCTCGGTCTTCGTCGAGGGGATAATGCATTTCGACCATGTAAAAAACACTCATACTAACGCTCCTTTGCTATAGATTCTGCAGCGCGCAGCCCTGTAATAACTGCTTTTGCAAGGCCTCCGATATAAGCGGACGATTTTTCCTCCTTCTATACCGCCGGATGCAGAACCAACTGCATAAAGCCCTGGAATTGGGTCCCCGACTTCACTCAATGCACGCGCATCCCGATTTATGGCAATGCCACCCATGGTGTACGTAATTCCAGCAATCACTGGAATAGCTCTGAATGGCTGTTTGCGTATTGGCTCAGGCTTAAAGGTTTGAGGCGATCTTTGAGGTAATAAATTACTGAAATTTTCGGTATCGACGGCATCATTCCATGTTTCTACGGTATGGCTCAGGCCATCAGGATTGATACCAAGTTGTATTGCAAGTTCACTTAAGGTTGGTGCACTAAGAACTTTTCCTCCAGCGTTTTCATAAACAGGATTCATGCAAGGAGGATAGCGATTATCTGCCGCTACACCGGTCCATGTTTCCTCATCAAAGATTACTACTGAGGATAGGGATCAACCAATCGGGCAACCGCATTAGCCATAGAAACACCACCTAGTCCTTCGTCTGTGAACCTCTGACCAGCTTGGTTAACTAAGATTGCTGAACGTGCAATTGTATCCACTACAGGGTAGGGCCAAAGCTTAGGGTTTTGAATTGCATCGCGGCCAAGTAAGTGTCCGTAAAAGCTATCAAGGCCTACTAGAGCCGCCCCGGCTGTTTCAGCGATTTTCAATCCATCGCCCATGCCAGTGCCGCCACCGCGTTGCAGTAGTGCATCAGGGTTTGGAGATATATAGCGTTGCATCAACTCCATATTTGCCTGAAATCCGCCATCAGCAATTACTACCGCTGGCGCTCTTATCTTTTCTTTCCCTTGTGGTCCGTCGACAATAACTCCAACCACACAATTATTTTGAATTATTGGTTCTATTGCTCGCCACCCTAATCTTGGAGCAGCTTGTGCTTTTTGAAGAGCCTCTGTTAACCGGCGTAAAAGCACATCTGGACCCCGGCCTTTCCAATCAAGACCCGCGCCTCGAGGTCGTGGAGGAGCCAACATCCAGCGCATGAATTCTGGCTGTCCACCTTTGATAAATTTTCCACGTTCCTGTCTCAACCAGGTGAGAGCTTTGGCAGCGTCCTCTGCCATGATGCTTTGGACATTGTCACTACCAGGATGAGGCTGGATCGGGTCTCCCGACGCCTTTACAGCTGCTTCAATATCTTCAACGGGCTTAGTGACGTCTTTAAAAGCAACGTGAAAGAGCCCTCCCGAATATCGAGAATTACAGGCATAATCTGTTTCTTTACCTTTTTCTAAGACGATTGGGCGTAGGCCTAATTCTAAAGCTCTGTTGGCTGTTGTAAGTCCAGCTAGACCGCCACCAATAATTATTAAATCAGCATCCATTATCATTACTCAGGCATAAGCATATCAACGATAATTTGGGAGAGTTCTGATAGCGTCCTAATCAAGAAGCCCGCGAAAGCACCTAAAAACAGTCCACCTGGTATCCATATCCAATGCCAATGCGCTAACACCACACCGAACAGTAAAAATAGATAAATTCCAAATCCCGCCAAAATCGATAAGGAGCGGCCATACCCAACTAATAAACGAACAGATGGATAATTCTGCAAGATCTTTATCTCCTCAGGAGTTGGTTAAATTCTTTATCCCGGCGGGCTTCATTGATTTGATTAACAACGCACTTTTTAAAATCTGCTAATTTATAATCGTAAGTGCTTTCGAAGCGATGACTGTCTATATTTAACACTGATTTATAATGCGCCGCATCTTGAGAAAATGTTATCTCGGCTCCAGGAATTTCTGATTGAATAGCAGCCACAGCGTCCCCAACAGTTATGAGATAATTAGGCAGGCAAAATATTGGTTGTTGAACTTTATCGGCAAGGCAGGCTTTGACTAAGCAATCTGCAGCATCATCTACATAGATGATTGCTGCTGCTTGATCAGATGCAACATCAGAAACGGTTGGCCGGCCTACAGCTGCTTCTGAAATAATTCTTGAAATTGCGCTGCTTCTCCCAGTTGTACGTCCATGACCAAATATGGCGGGAATGCGAAGCCCACATGTCACTAATCCAGAATTCTTATTGTAAGAGTTTGCAGTCTCCTCATTAATTAATTTTGCATAACCATAAAGAGAATAGGGCTTACGCAAAGAGAACTCATCAACTGTATTGTTTCTGCCATATTCAATTTGATCATCAAAAACGGCTATAGAACTCGCGTAAATAACGCGTTTTACGTCCGCTACACTCGCTGCTTCAAACACATTTGCTGATCCTTGAATATTTACCGAAAAACCAAACGCCGGTTTATTCTCAGATATGGGTGCTAACACTGCTGCGAGATGGATTACGCATTCAATGGGAAGAGACTTTAACAATTCAACTAAGCGCTCAGAATCACGAATATCACACTGAATGATTTTGAGTTTATTACAATTTTCCAAGTCAGCCAGGCGCCTTTGGTTCGATGCCGTATCTAGAGAAACTACAGTTTTCCCAATAGCAAGAAGCTTCCTTACGACACGAGAACCAAGAAGGCCCCCGCCGCCAGTAACCAAGATCATCATATTTTTTTATGCAAATTCCGGCATAACCTCTTCTGCAAAAAGTTTCATAGAAGACATCACCTTCTCTTGAGGCAGATCTCCAAACCAAAAATTGGCATTAAAGTGATCAATTTTCATTGCATCTTGAAGTTCGTGTAATTGCTCAACACAACGTTCGGGGGTGCCCATAATAAAATAACGTTCTAATAAATCTTTGTCAGAAGGTTCGGTGTCGAAAGGTACAGCGATAGCTTTACCTTCTTCTACACGCTCAAGTCCTTGGCGCAGGCTTAAGGTAACGCGCATATTCCATCGTGCTTGCTCCACAGCATAGGCAAGTTCGTTTTCATCTCTCGTGACGTAAACAGGTCTTTGAGTAGAAATACGCATCTTTTGTTTAGTAGGTGCGGGAATGTCTAACTCATCATATGCGGTGCGAAAGTCTCTTAAGCGCTCGACTGGTATTCCAAACCCACCGGTAACCAGGTTAAAGCCGCGTTTGGCTGTTGCCTCTACAGACTCCATACTTTGCCCGACAACCCAAATAGGTGGGTGCGGATCTTGGACTGGTAAAGGAAACACGCTCGTTTCATCGAATTTGAAATGCTCACCTTCATAACTAAATGGTTTTCCTTTGAATGCAGCGAGCATTATGTCGACAGCCTCTTCAAACCTAGGTCGACTGTCCTCTAAAGGGATACCATATCGTTCAAACTCATATGTCTGATAGCCGCGTCCAAGGCCAACGTCTAACCGACCGCCACTAAGCATGTCTGCTGTTGCAATCTCTTCTGCAACCGTAAGAGGGTGATGTAAGGGTAAAACAACAACAGCGGATCCAACCCGAATACGCTTGGTTTGGCTCGCTAAATGCGTGGCAAACATCAGCGGCCGAGATAGATAACCGTATGATGAGAAGTGATGCTCAGCACACCAAATGCTGTCAAAATTCAGACGGTCAGCTTCTTTTGCAATTTCAACAGCTCTGCCAAAGACTTCCTGTGGTGGACGTACAGTTGGGGATTGGAGCAAGAAGAAAATACCAAAATCCATGATCATTCCTCAGAAAGAGTAAATAAGTTAGAGTGAGTATGCTGGCCCAACTGGACCAGAACCTGCAAGCGTACGCGTTAAAATTTTTTAAAAAAGAAGGATTAAATTATGCTCGCAGTATGGGTGAAAGTCCGAATTAAACCTGAAAAGAGGAAAGAGTTTTTAGCTGCTATTGAAGTAGATGCTATCGGTTCTGAGCGAGATGAACCTGGGTGCGCACGCTTTAATGTTCTTCAAGATGTATCTAACGAAAACATTTATTACTTTTACGAAGTGTATAGAGACGAAGCTGCAAGAGCGGAACATCGTGCAGCACCTCATTACCAAATTTGGAAAGCAGCTGCGCACACTTTAGATGGACCAACAGAAAGAATAGAAACTAGGTCGGTTTTCCCATCAGATCCTAAATATTGGTTTAAAGAAAATGGAGATGCATCATGACACTTGCAGTAGGCTTAAAAACTCATGGTGGTCCAGAAGTACTTCAAATTGTGGATGTGCCTTCTGAACCACTTGGACCAGGCAAGGTGCGTTTGAGGGTACATGCTGCTGCTGTAAATCCCACAGACGTCATGGCACGTAATGGATCACGTGCAGACCAACAAAAATTAGATCCTCCCCCATATGTACCCGGCATGGATGCCGCAGGAATAGTAGAGGAAGTTGGTGAAGGTGTAACACTTCCGATCAAACCTGGGGACCTTGTTATGGCAATGGTGGTTCCCAAAGCTCAGCATGGCGCTTACAGGGAAGAAATTGTTCTTGATCAACGGGCAATTGTTCCCCAGCCGAAGAACGTAACCCATGCAGAAGCAGCTAGCTTGCCAATGAATTCGCTAACTGCACAGTTATCATTAGATTTGATGGACTTAAAAGCAGGGCAAACAATCTGTGTCACTGGCGCTCCTGGGGCCTACGGTGGTTACGTCGTTCAATTAGCTAAACATGCAGGACTAACGGTCTTAGCGGATGCCTCTGAGGCCGATGAAGCTTTAGTAAAAAGTCTTGGCGCGGACGTAATTGTCAGAAGAGGTGAGGGGTTTGCATCCCGAGTTCGCACAGTTTGTCCTGAGGGAGTAGATGGACTTGCCGATGGGGCTCTTTTAAACGAGTTGGCAATACCAGCGGTGCGAGACGGGGAAAATTTACTGCGATCCGAGGCTACGCTGGCAATGGGGAACGGGGCATTAATTTTTCTCAAACGTTTGTCCGTAACTATGACTGCGAATGGGAAAAACTGGATCGTTTGCGTCAGTTAACTGAAGACGGCGTTTTAACGCTGCGTGTTGCTGATGAAGTACACCCAGACAAAGCTGGTGCGGCTCATGCGAGACTTGAGGCTGGCGGCACCCGTGGCAGGTTAATCATTAAGTTTAGTTAGTACTCATATTTTATCCTTTACAAGGTTCAGGGGTTATCTTAATTTCCGAATTCCGAATTCTGAATTCATAAATTAAGATGAGGTAGTACTGGTGCTTAAAATTGAGCCGAAGCCAGACCTGGTGGCACAAACTCGTGCAGCAATTAGGGGTGCGATAATTGCGGGGGAGTTGCCACCTCGCTCTCCCTTAGCGCAGGAAGACCTTGCTTCTAAATTCGGGGTAAGCCGACAACCAATAAGTCATGCGCTGGTGATGCTCAAACAAGAAGGGCTTGTGGTTGATCGTGGGCGCAAAGGACAAATGGTAGCGCCAATCGATCCCGAAAAATTATTGGCATTGTATCGAGTGCGGGGAGCATTAGATCGCCTGGCAGCAAGACTAGCAACCACCAATGTGCATAAAAGTTCCTCTGGATTATTAGAGATTGTTGACCGTGGAACAGACGCTCTGAACAAGAGAAGTGTAGAGGCTTTAGTTAGCGCTGATATCGCATTTCATTCTGCCTTGTATGAGTTGTCAGGCAATAATGAGATCACCATCACCGCAGAGAATTTCTGGCCACACATCGCCCGATCAATGCGAGTGGTTTTAGAAGACAAAGATCAATGGCCAAGAATTTGGGACGAACATAGAGCTATTGCCCAGGCCATCGAAGACGGGAATATCGAGAAAGCGGGCGATCTCGCCACCGATCATGCTGAGAACAGCGGTGAGGCTACCTATCAGCGTCTTTTATCCGAGCAGTTACATTTTCAAAAGCAAGCTAACCAATAATTGAGTAAGGGGGGTCATTATGAAACTAAAAGCAGATCAACTGAAGGAATTTGACGAGAAAGGCTATTTATTCTTTCCAGGAAAGTTCACTTCAGAAGAGGCAGCGCTTTTAAAGCAAGCGTCGGAAGATATTTTTGCGATGGACAGGAAAGAGGTGTGGCGCGAAAAGTCTGGCGTGGCCCGCACCGCGTTTGCCGCGCATACGTATAATGAACCATTTCGCCAGCTTGGCGCACATCCCCGTTTAATTGACCCAGTCGAGCAGCTACTGGACGGCAAACTTTACATGCATCAATACAAAGTAAATGCAAAAGCTGCGTTCGACGGTGAAGTATGGCAATGGCATCAGGACTATGGAACATGGGCTAGAGATGATGGAATGCCAGAGCCTCGGGCAATGAACATTGCAGTATTTCTTGATGACGTTACAGCTGCAAATGGTCCATTATTATTTATTCCAGGCAGCCATAAGCTTGGAGTAGTTGAAGCTGGGCATGACTTAGAAACAACAAGTTATCCGCTCTGGACCCTCGATCGTGAGACTGTATTAAAACTTGCCCGAGAGGGCGGTTGTGTCGCTCCAACTGGTCCTGCGGGAAGTGTGCTGATGTTCTCTTCGCTTCTTGTGCATGCAAGCCCTCCAAACATATCTCCATTTGGTCGGACTATTGTCTACTTGTCACTTTGTGAAGTTGATAATCATATTACGCAATTTAAGCGCGAAGAATGGATAGCTCATCGTGATTTTACTCCGATCGAAGCGTTATCCGATGATTGTTTGCACGAACTCACGAAAGCGCAAGGTATAGCTGCGGAGTAGACTGAATGTTTATCTATCAAGAGTTAGCCGCTCGAGCAGCAGCTTCTAACCCAGTGCGCGTGGGGCTAATCGGGGCCGGTAAGTTTGGCAGTATGTTTCTGTCTCAAGTACCTACCACACAAGGCTTAGTAGTGGCGCAAATTGCCGACCTCGATCCTGCAAAGGCTCAGGCAGCATGTCGTGGGGTTGGCTGGGATTCTGAATTAATTCAGCAAACCACCTTTACCGATGACGCAGAGAAAATGATGCAGTCTGGTGGCATCGATGTGATTGTTGAGGCAACAGGAAACCCAGTGGTGGGGTTTCATCATGCCCGTGAAGCAATCCGAAATGGTCTACATATTATAATGGTAAATGTAGAAGCTGATGTATTGGTCGGCGGCTTATTGGCAGAAGAGGCACGTCGGGCAGGGGTCGTTTATTCTATGGCCTACGGTGATCAGCCGGCGTTAACCTGTGAGCTAGTAGAATGGGCTAGAGCCACAGGTTTTGAAGTTATAGCAGCTGGAAAGGGAACGAAGTTCTTACCGTCTTACCATGGGTCAACTCCAGATACTGTCTGGGAGCATTACGGCCTTACCAGTGAAGAAGCTGCTGCTGCTGGCATGAACAGCCAGATGTTTAATAGTTTTCTTGATGGCACAAAGTCTGCGCTTGAAATGGCAGCTATTTCAAACGCTACAGGTCTAAAGCCACCATCCAATGGATTATTATTTCCTCCTGCCGGTATGGATGATTTAGCACATGTGCTGCGCCCCACATCCGAAGGCGGTAAACTCGAAAGCAAAGGCATGGTTGAGGTTGTCTCTTCGTTGGAGCGAGACGGTCGACCAGTTTTCAAAGACCTTCGTTGGGGAGTTTATGTAGTTATAGAAGCCCCAAACGATTATGCAGCTGCTTGTTTTCGTCAGTACGGGATGAATACGGACGCCTCCGGTCGCTATTCAGCAATGTTTAAACCTTTTCACTTAATTGGCTTGGAACTCAACATTTCCATTCTTTCGGCCGCACTTCTTAATAAACCAACGGGGACAACTCTTGGTTTTACTGGTGATGTAGTAGCTACTGCTAAGCGGACGTTAAAGGCAGGAGAGGTGTTAGACGGTGAAGGTGGGTTTACCGTTTGGGGTAAATTATTTCCCTCTGAAACATCTCTGCAGATTGGAGGGTTGCCGATTGGTCTAGCGCATGGCGTGAAGCTTAAAAATGATATAGCCGAAGGCGTTTGTGTGCGCTGGGAAGATGTGGATATAGATACTACCGCTGAGGTTGTGTTAGCCCGTTTAAAGATGGAGAATAGTTGCAGAGCCGCGTTAGCTGCTTAAGATCGATGTTTAAAATATCCCGGGGAACTGCCTTGAAAAAGTTAATAACCTTATGTTGTGTGTCCTTGGCTTTAACGGCATGTAGCACGGTTGGAAAAAGTGGGGATGTAGGACTTGTTGCCGGCCAAATAACTGAAGATTCAAACGCTGATAAGGTTAGCGTTTTCAGCTACGGGGTAATGTCGTCGGAAGATACCTTAGATGTTGCTCTAAAACATTGCGCAAAGTTTGACAAAAAACCAAAACTGGTTCGCGAAGCTAAATGGTATGATTTCTCAATGAAGGATCAGTATGATTGCGTAGCAAAATAGTTTCACCGTGAAGCAACTGTACCTAGTTAGGGGGGGCGCACGTGCATTACTGTACTGTCCACCTCGCTCACACACCTGCAACAATCGGGCTATGCCTACTTAAAGCCATAAATTAAATATCAAGCGGATGACTGCAAGGCTTACGCTCTGACATAGACAAGTCAATGGAACCCAAGGGTTAGCTTGAGTCTTGACATGATTTGACATGGTTTCGTGAAGCTTGTTGGCGGAGAGGGTGGGATTCGAACCCACGGTACGCTTGCACGCACGCCGGTTTTCAAGACCGGTCCATTCAACCACTCTGGCACCTCTCCAGCAGCGCCGAACATAGCGATCTTTTCAAAATATGGAAGGTGTTGATTTCATCTTTATATCGGTTGAACGATATGTCTTATTTTAAAGTTAAAACATTCCTCAGCCGCGTTTTACACTGGCACCACCGTCAACAGGTAATGTCACGCCGGTAACAAATTTTGCCTCATCCGAAGCGAGGTATAAAGCTGCGTACGCAACGTCCCAACCGGTGCCCATTTTCGCCCCTAGTGGTACTCGGGCGTTGCGTTCTTCCACTACCTCTTCCCTTCTTTTTTGCCATTCACGAGCCCTCGTATCTACTGCCATTGGTGTATCCATAAGACCAGGTAGTATTACGTTTGCTCGCACTCCAAAAGCTGCATTCTGATATGCAAGCTGCTCTGTAAAGGCGACCACTCCAGCTTTTGACGCTTTGTAAGCAACATATGGATACATATCCAAAACTGCCATCGATGATATATTGACTATGGAACCAGTTTTCCGCTGCCGCATACCTGGAAGCACATGCTTAACGGTCATAACCATTCCTCTTAAATTTATGGCAAAGACGTTGTCGAATGCCTCTTCAGTAAAGGTTTCAATAACACTGTCCCCTCCAGCTATCGAAACGCCCACGTTATTGTGAAGTATATCAATTCCACCCATTTGTGCCTGTGCGGCACGAACAACCTCCTCAATTTCTCGCTCAATGGTGATATCAGCAGCATATGCAGTGGCCTTACCTCCTTCAGCCCGCACAATTTCTGCGGTTTCCTCAGCGGCTTCAAGGGTGCGATCAACACAGGCTATTTCAGCTCCCTCTCGCGAGAATAACAAGCATACAGCTCGGCCATTCCCAACAGTTTCTCCGGGTGATTGTCCAGCTCCAACAATCATCGCAGTCTTATTCTTTAATCGCATAGAAATTCTCCCAGAGAGTTAATGATTCATAATCATTTCAATGCCATGGTGAAAGCAAATCCTCCCTTTAATCAAGGCGTGGTCTTTCAACAATGTTAATGCCAACAAAAAAGAAAATATGGTTTTGTGTGCAGTTGTTTTCAGGGGAGGAAGGATAGAGCATTTATCTCAGACAAGATTACTAATTTCAGACAGCGGTAAGATGGACGTATAGTATGAGTTCTAGATTCACGAATTTTGCTGAGAGGCATAACAACTTACATTGCTTCTATTGGGGAAGGTATGGTTACCATTCGTATTCTTTTCTTATTTCTAGCCGTCATAGCTTTAGGAATGTCACCTGTATCCGCTCAGGATTCCACGAAGCCTTCTAACGAGATACCAAGTAACAAGACATTAGAATTTAACAAGTGGCTTGAGGAGCTGCGCGAAGAAGCGCGATCGAAAGGAATTTCCGAAGGTGTAATCCAGACTGCTCTCTCGGATATAAAGCCTGTTGCAAGAATACTCGAACGCGATCGTAAGCAGTCTGAATTCACCATAGATCTCGCTAAATATCGTAGTCGAGTTATCACAGAAGCAAATGTAAAGGCTGGTATTTCTAAGCGCGAATTACACAAGGAGCTGCTAAAGAAGGTGGCTTCGAAATACTCTGTACAACCTCGTTTCATACTTGCAATTTGGGGGATAGAAACACGGTTTGGAGCTGTTAAACCAACCGTCCCTGTATTACCAGCTGTGGCAACGCTCGCATTCGATCGCCGTAGATCCAAGTATTTTAGACAACAGGTATTTGCCACACTGCGGATGCTGCAAAATAACTACATAGATCTTGAGAGCCTTAAGGGCTCGTGGGCGGGTGCAATGGGACAACCACAGTTCATGCCATCCAGCTATCTGGCATATGCTCAAGATTTTAATGGCGACGGTCGACGAGATATTTGGAATGATGAGGGCGACGTCTTCGCTTCAATTGCTAATTATCTGGCGAAACACGGTTGGAGAGATGACCAAACGTGGGGACGTGAGATACAAGTCCCCCTCAATATAGCTCAAAATGAGTTTGAAAATCTCGACCCTAAAAATCGAGGTTGTAGGGCAATGAAAAAGATGAGCCACCCAAGATTATTAAGCGAATGGGCTAAAATTGGGGTAACCAAAATAGACGGCTCGCCACTACCTTCCCGAGATTTAGACGCGTCTATGATTTTTCCGGACGGAATAAGTGGCCCCAAATACTTAGTTTATGGCAATTACCGTTCCATACTTCGATATAATTGCGCTCATCTTTATGCTGTTACAGTTGGTGAATTGGCGAATAAATTATGGCGTTAAGCTTGAGGCACATAATCATCGGTTTTGGGTTTCTAGCGCTATTAGCTGGTTGCAGCACTTCTCGTGACGAAAGAAGTGATGGAATAGATGTGCCATTAAGCCCTCAAGTAACGATTACCTCTGATGCTACCTCGAATTATAAAATAGGAACGCCGTATAAAATTGCTGGCATTCAATACCAACCTGAAGAGCGCTTCATACACGAGGAAACTGGCCAAGCATCTTGGTATGGTCCTGGTTTTCATAGCCGTTTAACAGCTAACGGTGAACCATTTGATCAACGTGCGATGACAGCAGCCCATCGCACTTTACAACTACCATCCATTATTCATGTCACAAATCTGAGCAATGGGCGTACAGCGGTTCTTCGAGTTAATGATCGTGGACCATATCATGCAAACCGTATTCTAGATGTTTCGGAGGTTGCAGCAGAAGAGTTGGGTTTTATGCGGCGTGGGACCACAAAGGTTAAGATTAAAGTGTTGGAAGACCCAAGCCGAGAAGTAGCAGAGTTAGCAAGTTCGAATGCGACAATCAAAGAACTAGAGAGCATTCGATTGGCTGCAGCTAATTCTTTTAAGCCTCAAAATTCTTCAATAAGTCGTAAAGTAGAAAAAAAAGCAGAATACTCTTACGCTGCACAGACCGGAACATTTGTGCAAACTGGAGCTTTTAGTATTGAACAAAATGCCCACAAGCAGGGGCTTTCTTTAAATAATTTTGGTCAATATTTGGTCAAAAAGTCAGAATATAAGGGTAAGACTATATTTCTCGTTAGGTTTGGTCCCTTCGAGAATGTACAAGAGGCAAAGAAGGCACTGTCGCGATTTGCAGTGGCAGGTGCAAAGGATGCACACGTCGTCACAGTGCAGTAATAGGAGCAATCTTTTGCGCAGATTATTTATATACTTTTCTGTTCTTAGTTTTTTCGTCGTGCAGCCAAATGCGTCTACAGCGGCATCATTCGATACACTGGCACGCCAAGCTTATATGGTAGATCTAACAACTGGTGCCGTGCTTTTAGAGAAAGATGCACATTCCAAAATGCCACCGGCTTCTATGAGTAAGCTAATGACGGCATACCTTCTTTTTGAGAGACTTAAAAACGGCAGTATCTCAATGGAAGACACACTTCCTATCAGCTCAAATGCGTCACGCAAGGGTGGCTCGAAAATGTTTTTGCGCGATGGGGAACGCGTTAAGGTTGAAGATCTAATCCGTGGAATAGTCATTCAATCAGGAAATGATGCCTGTATTGCAATAGCTGAGGGACTTGCCGGGAGCGAAGAAGCATTCGCAGAAATGATGAATGCCAAAGCAAAAGAAATTGGTTTAGAAAACAGCAATTTCACCAATGCTACGGGCTGGCCTGACCCCGAACATTATATGACGGCTGCAGACCTAGTAAAATTAGCTCAGCGACTTTTTGAAGACTTCCCCGAGTATTACCATTTTTATTCGGAGAGGCAGTTCAGTTTCAATAAAATCACCCAACGTAATCGCAATCCAACGCTCGGAGTTATCGAGGGAGCAGATGGAATGAAGACGGGTTACACCAGAGCCTCTGGCTATGGTCTAACGGCATCTGCAGAACGTGATGAACGACGCCTAATTATGGTTGTAAACGGACTAGAACTCAAGCCAAGCCAGGGCAGCCGAAGCAGAACGACTAATAAATTGGGGATTTGGATTCTTTAAAATTCATGAACTTATTCAGGCCGGAGAAACAGTTGAAACAGCAGAGCTGTGGTTGGGCCAAAAGCGAACCGTTCCTCTAGTTCTTAAAGAAGACCTTCGAGTAACACTTCCAAAATCGTCAAAGGCTAAACTTAAAGTTGCAGTTCGCTACGAAGGACCAGTTAAGGCCCCAGTGTATAAGGGAGAAAAATTAGGCACTTTAGTTGTAAGTGCTCCAGGAATTGAGACAATCGAAGCCAATTATTCGTTGCAGAGACAGTAGAACGTTTAGGACCAGCGGGTCGAGTTATTGAAACCCTTGGTGCTCTCGTAAGTGGTGCTGGACGCTAGTTTTGACTAGGGGGCATTTCATAACGCTCGAAGGAGGTGAGGGAGCGGGCAAAAGCACTCAAGCTCAATTATTAAAGAATTTTCTGGAAAATTAGGGCTTGTCAGTAGTTCTCACGCGTGAGCCAGGAGGATCTCCAGATGCAGAGCGTCTACGAGAAGCCTTACTGGATATGCCAGAACATTTGGGAACCTGGACGGCAGACACTGAGTGCTTGATTCATTTTGCGGCAAGGTGCCAGCACATAGCGGATGTTATTAAGCCTGAGCTTTCAAAAGGGCATTGGGTAATTTGCGATCGCTTCACTGATTCAACCATCGCTTATCAGGGGTATGCCAGCGGTGTCGATCAATCACGAATTAGATCACTTCAACATTGGGCGCTTAAAGATTTTGAACCTGATTTGACAATTATTTTAGACCTTCCTGTTGAAGCAGGATTATCTCGGGCTGCTTCAAGAGGGTCTGCGTCAGATATTTACGAGCGTCGTACGAAAGAATTTCACGATTCTGTTAGGGAGGGTTTTCTTGATATTGCCGCCAAGAACCCCACTCGTTGTTATTTAGTGAATGCGGATCAAGAGACCAGCGTCGTGGCTGCATCTATTAGGCAAGCAATAGACAAGCGATTTGGGTAAAATATGGCAAGGAGTAGCTCAAAAGCGACGTCAGTAGAGGAAATCGATGAAGATCATCCTCGCTTACAGACGACATGCCTAGAACAAGATGCTCCAGAACGACAATTCATCGAAGCGTATAATCAGCGCCGCTTGCATCATGCTTGGCTCCTATGTGGCCCTAAAGGAACGGGCAAGGCAACGTTTGCTTATCGGGCTGCAAAATTCCTGCTAGCAGAAGAAAAAACAGAAATTGGTGGGCTGTTTGGTTCCGCAGTACCTCCAGAAACCTTAGATCGATCTTCGGATGACCCTGGTTGTCGAAGGGTTGCTGCTGGGTCACATGCGGATTTGACTACATTGGAACCAACAAAAACAGGTGGGCAAATTATTGTTGAAACAGCGGATAAACTTGCGGCAGCTCTGAGATTAACAGCCTGGGGAGGGATCTTGGAGAGTTGCAATTATTGATGCTGCGGATGATTTAAATATCTCGGCAGCTAACAAACTTTTAAAACTAATCGAAGAGCCGCCAACAAACACTATTCTGTTTCTAATTTCACATAACCCGGGACGTTTATTACCAACTATCAGGTCTAGATGTACTAGAGTTACATTTAATACGCTGAGTTCCGATGCAATAGCCAGGATTCTAACTTTGCGTAGGCCAGAAACCTCGGGTGAAAATATCTCCTCCATTATTGAATTGTCGTCCGGGTCAGCTGGCCGTGCTCTGGCATTGTTGGATGGCGGCGGAGCAGAGGCAATTAACCAACTAAGCCAAGTGCTCGCCGGTAGACATGGGGCGGGTGTTTTAGCCGCAGAAGGATTGGCAGCATCCCTAAACCGTAACCCATTTCAATATAATGTTGTAACAGACAGCTTGATATCTTGGTTAGTTTTAGCGGCAAAACCTCCTTTAGAAGCAGAGTCGGAAGTCGGATTGCCAACTGATATGGTTAAGTTGGCGAACGCCGCTTCAGTCTTAGGCCCTAAACCCTGGATTGAGCTGTATGAACACGCTACATACCGATTTGAGAGAACTAAAGCTGTCAACCTTGACCCAGCGCAGACGCTCGTAGATATCTTAGCTCGCATACAAGCGCTTCTCGCACGTTCCGAGTTGCGTGGTTCTTGAAACAAATTTTGGCTTTGGCCTCATTAAAAGGAGCTGGCGGCATGACTGAGCAGCCGCGCTACTACATTACCACACCTATTTATTACGTTAATGACGATCCGCACATCGGTCATGCCTACACCACGTTAGCGTGTGATGTGCTTGCGCGTTTTAAACGTCTTGATGGGTATGATGTTCACTTTTTAACAGGAACTGATGAACACGGTCAGAAAGTCGAAAAGGCTGCTGAAGCAGCAGGCGTAGACCCACAAGCCTTTACCGATGATGTTTCTAAAAGGTTTCGCGACCTTCTTGGAGCGATGAACTTTTCAAACGATGATTTCATTCGAACCACAGAGCCACGCCATATCGATTCAGTTCAAGCTATCTGGCAACGACTAATCGACCGTGATGAGATTTATCTCGGTGCTTACGCTGGATGGTATGCAGTACGTGACGAGGCGTTCTATGGTGAGGGCGAGCTTACAAAAGACCAAGCAGGGCAGCGTCTTGCGCCCACCGGCGCACCTGTGGAATGGGTAGAAGAACCAAGTTATTTTTTCCGCTTATCTGCCTGGCAGGATCGTCTTTTAAGGTTTTACGAGGAAAATCAAGACTTTATTGCGCCAAATTCGCGTCGAAATGAAGTGATAAGCTTTGTGAAGAGCGGCCTTCAAGACCTTTCAGTATCCAGGGTTAGCTTTAAATGGGGGTTCCTGTTCCTGGTGACGAAGCCCATGTGATGTATGTTTGGCTTGACGCATTAACAAATTACATCACCGCAGCCGGCTTCCCCGATACAGAATCAAATAGCTACAAGCGCTACTGGCCTGCTGACCTTCATATGGTCGGAAAAGACATTCTCAGATTTCATACGGTCTATTGGCCTGCTTTTCTGATGGCTGCAGGTTTAGAACCACCCAAGCGAGTATTTGCGCATGGATGGTGGACTAACGAGGGGCAAAAGATTTCAAAATCTTTGGGAAATGTAATAAGTCCTTATGATCTGGTGGATCGGTATGGCTTAGATCAAACCCGCTATTTCCTTCTTCGTGAAGTGCCATTTGGCAATGACGGTGACTTTTCAAGAAATTCGATGATCAGTCGCATGAATAATGAGCTTGCTAATGACTATGGAAATTTAGCCCAAAGGGTTCTTTCAATGATTGCAAAGAATCTGGGCGGCGAAGTGCCCGAACCGCAAGACTTTACCCAAGAAGATAAAGAGCTTTTAGACGCCTCAAATTCATTGCCAAAAGTTATTCGGCCACTGATGGACACTCAAGCATTCCATGAGGCATTGGAACGTATTTGGGTGGTGATCAGGGCATCGAACGCATATGTGGATCATCAGGCACCTTGGGTTTTACGAAAGTCAGATCCTGCCAGGATGGGTACAGTATTGTACGTTTTAGCTGAAACTATTCGGCGACTTGCAATCATGACTCAGCCGTTTATGCCAGATTCATCAAGAAAAATGCTTGATCAACTTTCTATCCCGGACGAGGAAAGAACAATCAATGCTGTTTCGAGCGTTAAACTTTCACCAGGAATAGTTCTGCCAAAACCGGAGGGTATATTCCCAAGGTATATCGACGAGGAAAACGCTTAGTGCTGTCCCACTTCATCGATAGTCACTGTCACCTTGATCATCTAGACGAGCATGCAAGAGCGGAGGCAGTTGGACGTGCCATAAGGGCAGGGGTACGTGGCATGTTAACAATCTGCACAAGTCTTGCATCTTTAAATCAGGTTGCTCAGATTGCTGCGATGTATAAGCCAAACGTAGCGATGGCGGTCGGTGTCCATCCACATCGTGTTGAAAGCGAAGGTGTTCCAACAGAGGAAGAACTGACTCAGGTAGGAATGCGGACTGATGTTGCTGGACTTGGTGAAACTGGACTTGATTATTTCTACAATAAAAGCCGTAAGGATTTTCAACAGGAGAGTTTCCGAAGGCATATCAGGGCCTCTCAAAAAACAAATGTTCCATTCATTGTGCATACCAGAGACGCTGATGAGGATACGATTCAGATTTTAGAAGAAGAGGCCAGTAATGGTCATCAAAATGGTGTCTTGCACTGCTTTTCCTCCGGGCGCGCTTTAGCAGAACGCGCTGTAGATCTAGGAATGTATATCTCACTTTCAGGAATTCTAACTTTTAATAATGCCAAAGAGGTTCGAGAAATCGCTTCAGACATCCCCTTAGATAGGCTGTTAATTGAAACAGACACCCCATTCCTTGCTCCAATTCCAATGCGAGGCAAGCCAAATGAGCCAGCATATGTAGTCCATACGGCTAAGGTTCTTGCTGATTTAAAAGGAATATCAATAGAAACATTAGCCCATGTAACCACAGAGAATTTCACGCGTCTCTTTCCAAAAGCAGCTGAGCTCGCAAAAGCATGAAAGTGCGGATTTTAGGCGCCGGAGCATCATCAGGTGTCCCGTATGTCTCTGGTGATTGGGGCCAATGCGATCCAAGTGAAATAAAGAATAAGAGAAGCAGAGCAAGCATACTTATTGAGTGTAACGGCCAACGAATTGTCGTAGATACTGGTCCAGATTTCCGTGCACAGTTCCTCGAAGCCGGCTCAGGTCCAATTGATGCTGTTATTTATACTCATGCGCACGCGGATCATGTCCATGGAATAGATGATGTTCGACACATTAACTCTATGATGAAGAAAGAAATTCCGGCGTTTGGATACGAAGAATGCCTAACCGAAATTGCACGCAGATTTAATTACGTCTTTAAACCCGTAGAACAAAGTCAAGGTTGGTTTAGACCTGCAATGACAGCAAATTCCATTGAAGACGGTGCGGTTTCTATTGGTTCATCTAATCTTCAGATATTTGAGCAAGACCATGGTGTCTGTAGAACCGTTGGCGTTCGAATTGGAGAAATTGGCTACTCCACGGACGTTGTGCGTTTGAATAAAGCGGCACTTGATACGTTAAAAGGTGTAAAGACCTGGATAGTTGGTTGCCTTAGGCGTGAAGATCATTTTGTGCACGCTGGGCTTAGTCAGGTGTTGAGGTGGGCGGATGTGATTGGCCCAGACCGTGTAATTCTGACTCATATGAATGCTACGATGGATTATGCAGAGTTAAGTGCAGAGTTACCATCCGGGGTCGAGCCTGGGTATGATGGCTTAGAGATAATACCTATAATTTCCCATAATATATCTTATCGGACTTAAATCCACAGCAAGCTAAACCTAATCTTAGTCTTCCCCTCGCTAAAATTTCCTGCGATCTTTACCGACGTTGCCCGAAACAGTGGAGCCCAAAATCTTGGCATACGAAACGATCCTTTACGAAGAAGATGGCCCGATCGCTTGGATAACCCTCAACCGCCCTGATCACGGCAATATGTTTAACCAAACGATGTGCCATGAACTAAGAGATTGTATGAACGAAATTCGCCGGGAAACCCGCACCCGGGTGGTTGTAATACCTGGCTCTGGAGATCGCTTCTTTTGCATTGGTGGAGAAAAAACCGGTCTAGAAGATACACTTCTCTACCCAGGTGTTTTGCCAACTCTTGAAATTTATGAATCTATTGAACGACTTCAGAAACCGGTAATTGCGAGTGTTAATGGATATGCAGTCGGCGGTGGCAATGTTCTGCAAGTAGTATGCGACCTTACAATTGCTAAAGAGTCTGCGGTCTTTAGGCAAGTTGGTCCAATGATGGGATCGTTTGATGCTGGTTATGGAACTTGGAAACTTGAAGACCTTGTTGGATCCAAGCGAGCCAAAGAAATGTGGATGTTGAATGACAGGATTTCAGCATCTGACGCAGCAGAGAGAGGCTTAATTAATCGTTGCGTTCCAGACGATAGCCTTAGAGAAGAGACACGAAAGATGGCGTTAGATGTGTCAGAACGCGGACCTTTTGCATTAGCAGCAATCAAGCACGCGTTCCTGGCGCGTCATGGCGGCGTTGCTGGTCTATCTAGAGTAACGCATGACCTACTTCTTCGGCCATTCTTGGATACCAAAGAGTCCAAAGAATTAGGTACTAGTTTTAGAGAAAAACGGAAGCCTGATCCTTCAACTTTCGGACATTAAAAGAATGCCTGCACGCCCCGTTGGCCCCCTCCTCTCGTTACATCACCCTGAAGTAGCTCAGACCTATTATAAGCAGGGTCTCTGGACCTCTGAAACTTTCAATGATGCTCTTGAAAGACACGCAAAAACGAGGCCCAACGCTTTTGCAATTCGTGATTCCTCGAGGCGATTAACGTGGAGTGATTTTGCCGAGCTTGTTCGACGCTATGCAGGACATATGGCAGCTAAAGGAACTGCGCCAGGGGAACGTGTTGGGGTCAGGCTCTCCAATCGTGTTGAAAGTGTGGCGTCATTCTTAGCTGCAGCACGAATTGGAGCGGTAGCTAATCCTTCACTGCATCAGAATTATGTAACAGGGGATGTCATTTCTCTTCTGAAAAATATTGGTGCCAAACTTCTGGTTACCGAGGATAATTTTGGTGTTGATAGTGGAAAAGCAGACCTAGCGGAGGAAGCGGAAAAAATAGAAGGAATGCGTCATGTTTTTCGTATTCCAGCCGGTCGGGACAGTGGTGGCCAATTCGATGTTCAAATATCTGAACCTAAACGTTCCGATAGCCCTGATGCGGTATGTTATTTAGCTTTCACCTCAGGGACTACAGGACATCCCAAAGGGGTTATGCACTCGACAAACACGCTAATGGCGAATGCGAGGGATTTAGTGCGTGATTGGGGACATACGGAAAATACGATTTTACTAAGTTTATCTCCCCTAACCCACCACATTGCATGGGTAGCCGTATCTCAAATAATGGATTGCGGCGGTGAATTGGTGCTTAATGATCCACCAGCTGGAATGACTGCGCTGGACTGGATGTTGGAAACCCAAGCAACCTACGTTATGGGCGTCCCCACACATGCGATGGATGTTCAGGCAGAAGCTTACCACCGCGGCCTAGAAAAGCTTGGTAACGTGTCAGTATTTTATATGGCTGGCGCGCAAATTCCTCCAGCGGTAGCAGACAGATTTCGAACACTGGGCGTACTACCGCAGAATGTTTATGGCATGAGCGAAAACTCGTCACACCAATACACTCTCCCTGCCGATCCAGACAAAGTAATTACTAATACCTGCGGTCGTGGCGGACCGGCCTATGAAATTAAGATTGTGGACCAAAACGATCCCGATAAAGAAGCAAAAGATGGAGAAATTGGGCAAATTGCCGGTCATGGTGCTTGCCTTATGTTAGGATATTTTAATAACCAAAACGCTACTGAAGCATCATTCAACCGGCATGGCTGGTTTTTATCCGGTGACCTCGGTCGCATCGATCAAGATGGGAATTTAATAGTTACCGGTCGCTTAAAGGACATAATAATTCGGGGTGGGCATAATATTCACCCTGCGAAAGTCGAAGATATTGCTATCTCCCATCCTTCAATTGCAAAAGCAGCAGCTTTTGCTGTTCCAGATGAGCGGTTAGGAGAGAAGGTTTGTCTCGCTGTAATGCCTTCTGGCGTTGAGGCAATTCCAGAAGCAGAAGTTGTTCTGGAGCACTTGGCTCGAGGAGGACTTTCTCACTATGATATGCCGGAATATTTTTTGATTTTAGACGCCTTCCCTCTGACAGCTTCTGGAAAAATCTTGAAACGGGAGCTCGTTGAAATGCTTAAGCGCGGTGAAGTCTCTCCCAAACAATGTCGATACAACAGACCTAAATGAATCCCCTTTACTTATCATGTTCTTGATATTGGAAATTAGTGATGACCACGAACCCTATATCCTAAATATTTTGATTAATTTTTCGTGATAAATAATTGAAATAATTTAAGTGTTTTGCCGAAGATTCCAATCTCTGCCGTTAAAGTCCCAATAAGCTAACTGTTTTCCTTCTTCCATCCACTGCCGCCATCTTCCCCGTGCTTTATCACGTGCCGGAGGATCCTGAGCATCGAAAAGATAGACGCACTTTTCATAACGTTGCCAATTACTTGGCATAGCGTCATCTATCATAATGAGTTTTGAGCGTGGGTCTTCTGTTTCAGTGACAGAAATCCAAACAGGGTGCTCGTTGGATTCACCATCACCTTTAGCTCCATGTGGAACAAAGCTTGTCGGTTCGAAAGTCCATAACCCACCATCTAGTTCGGCTACACGCTCCTGGTCTGCACACAAGACCATTACATGACCAAGTTGACCTTGAGATTCCAAATAATGACCAAGAGCTAAAAATAGTGGACGGCCATCAGAATTAAGAAATGCTACTTGACCTTGTCCATTATTCATACAAATTGCCTAACTTTCATAGTCTTGAGCTATCAATCTATCTAACAAACGAACTCCAAAGCCTACCCCACCTTTTGGGGTGGTTGGTTTGGCTTGGTTGGTCCATGCAACACCCGCGATATCAAGATGCGCCCAAGGAGTGTTATTGGTAACAAATCTTTGAATAAATTGCGCAGCCGTAATACTTCCTGCCTCTCGCCCACCCACGTTTTTCATGTCCGCAACGTTAGAAGATAACTGCTTGTCGTATGCGCTATTGAGCGGCATACGCCAAACTGTTTCACCGGATGCTTTCCCTGCACTGTCTAATTTTTGAGCTAAATCGTCATTATTTGAAAACAATCCGGCATGAGTGCTGCCGAGCGAAATGATAATCGCTCCAGTGAGGGTTGCCAGATCAATTATTGCAGAGGGATTAAATTTTTTCTGAGCATGCCAAATTGCATCAGCCAGTACGAGCCTACCCTCGGCATCAGTGTTTATCACCTCTACGGTCTGTCCTGACATCGTCTTTACAATGTCACCTGGCCGTTGAGCGTTTGCAGATGGCATATTTTCGACAAGTCCAATTACACCGACCACATCTGCTTTAGCTTTTCTGCCGGCAATAGCAGCCATTGTGCCTACAACAGCCGCAGCTCCGCCCATGTCATACTTCATATCTTCCATACCGCCGGCTGGCTTTATGGAAATACCACCAGTATCAAACGTTACGCCTTTGCCCACTAAAACTAAGGGCTGCTTTACTCCTTTTCTGCCTCGCCAGCGCATAATGACCATTCTCGCAGGTCGAGCACTGCCCTGAGCTACTCCAAGCAACGCCCCCATTCCCAACTTCGCCATATTTTTATCTGTAAGAACTTGCACTTCAACACCTAACTCTCGAAGTGCAAGGCATCTAGAAGCAAAGCTCTCGGGGTATAAAATATTAGGTGGTTCCTCGAGAAGATCTCGGGCTATATGAACACCATCTGCGATTTTATCGTTACTTCGAAAAGCTTACGCGCTTCTTTATTATTTTTTAATTGCATCCTTACTGAATTAAGCGAGGCCCTGCCCTTATTATCTTCTTTCGATCTGTATTTATTAAAACGATAAGATGCCAGCTTCATACCGAAGGCTATCTCTGATGCAATTATCTCATCGGCGATAGCTGAACCCTTTGGTGGCGTGCAATCGATTGTTATTTGGCTTACACCACTATTTGATAATCGGGAGAAAAGTTCACCGCCAAGATTCTGAGCATCAAGAACGTGGAAATCATCAGGTTTTCCAATACTCATAGCTATGAGACGTTGGTATCCCACGTCCTTCCCTGTCGGAAGGTCAATACATTCGCCTTTTTACCCGTATTTCCAAATGCGACTAGCCCACGACTCACCGCACCATTCAGCATGTTATCAGCAGAAGCAGCCGGCCCACTTAACGTTTGGCCATCTCCAAACAGCGTGACATAAGCCCCAGCTTTTGGTATCGAAGGGGTAGTAAATGAAAAGCGCATTTTGACTCCAGCCTTAAAAATCATAACTAGTACGTTATCATAAGCTTACAATTGGGTTTGCTCTACTGCCTGCGTCAATCTTATGCCCTTTTGTTTCATATAATTCATCGCCATCTTTCAAAAATTATCGCATACATTTCATAGGATATTCGTTCCTCTATGAGACTAATGTTGAAAAAAGCCTAGTTTCCTTGATCGCAATTCTCGCCATCTGGTCTCAGGTGTGTGTTTCTGCAAAGGCTCAGCAGCTTGTTGGCCGGATAGTTGCTTCCGTTAACGATGATGCGATAACCGACTTCGATATTGATGCTCGTGCAAGATTGCTTCTTGCAGCCTCTAATGCTCAACCGAACGCTGATTCAATTTCTCGGGCAAGCAGAAGTGCTCTTAATGAATTAATTGACGAACGTTTGAAGATTCAAGAGGCTAAGAGGCTAAATATTGGCGCCACAGATGATGAGATTAAGGCTGCTGTCCGCACGATTGAAAGAAATAACAATAAAGCGCCTGGGGGTATTTTTCAGGACCTGACCCAGTTGGGTGTACCCTTCGATACATTTATTGAGAGAATTAAAGCCTCAGTAGTTTGGCGAAAACTCCTGCGAACACGAGTGTTACCTCAGGTTAAAGTTGCACAAGCTGAGGTAAAAGGTGCAATTGAGCGAGCTGAAAATTCCGATGGCAAAGTGCTTGTGCGAGTTGCTGAAATTTTTATTCCATACGGGGATGAAAGCGCTCGTTCCAAGGCACTGGAGAAGGCAGAAGAATTAAGAGCAAAAGCAAAAAACACGAATGCCTTCATGCAGCTTGCAAAACTACATTCGCGAGCCCCAACAGCCACAGTTGGCGGAGACTTGGGAGAGATACAAGTAAGCGCCTTAGATAAAAAAATTGGTGTCGTTGCATTAGAGTTGCCACCTGGTTCTACTAGTCCCCCGATTGAAGTCTCCGATGGCGTTTATGTCATTCATCTAATTTCTAAACGGAACCTATCAGAAATTAATTCAGGGCAGGAAAAAGTAACTCTTGCGCAAGCGTACACTCGTATTCCAAGGAATGCAACGATTGATGAAATAAGCAATAGTCTAAAGCAAACCGTTGGGAGCGCCGACACCTGTGATGCATTTGATGCAGCCGCGAAAGGAATTTCTTCCAATCAGCCCCCGCGAATTATCGATGCAAATATTTCTGATCTACCAGGATTTGTTCTAAAATACGTTACCGGAATGGAAATAGGGCAACAAACTCCTGCCCTACGAATTAACAGCGGTGTAGTGGTTTTGATGATGTGTGATCGTAAAGTGTCTGAACCTACATCCCAATCAGAACAGCTTATTTCAGATTCCTTGCAGTTTGAGCGCATTGAACGGCAAGCTGACTCTTACCTACGTGATCTTCGCCGTTTGGCACTTATTGAAATCAATCGGTGAACCAAAGAACATGACTAAACCAATTGCTATCACAATGGGAGATCCTGCTGGTGTCGGTGGCGAGTTAACTATTTCAGCGTGGTTGGCGAAACATACTAGTTCAAACGCCTTCTATGTTTATGACTGCCCTCGCCGACTTCATGCATTAGCTAGACATCTTAAAGTTGATTTAGCAATTGCTGAAATATCACAACCAGAAGAAGCATTTTCCTGCTTTTCTAAAGCTCTTCCTGTGCTACCGGTTACACTGCCTAGTTTACCAGTTCCAGGACAGCCCAATCCTCAACATGCTGAATTTGCCATTCAATCTATTGAGCTTGCGGTGAAAGCATGTATGTCTGGGCAAGCTGCTGGAGTAGTTACAAACCCAGTATATAAAAAAAGTTTTTATGACGCTGGATTTAAATATCCCGGACAAACCGAGTTTGTCGGTGCAATCAGTGACCCATCAGCTCTGCCTTTGATGCTTCTTGCTGGCCCATCTTTAAAGGTTGTGCCATTAACAACCCACTTACCATTGAGTGACGCAGTGAAGTCTGTAACGTCAGACCGAATAATTACTGTATGCACCGCAATGGCAAAATCTCTTGCTCAAGATTTTGGATTTTCTCCACCAAGGATCGCTATAAGTGGCTTAAATCCGCACGCAGGTGAAGAAGGCAAAATGGGTACGGAAGAAGTTGAGATTATCGAGCCAGCAATCAAAGCATTAAATGGCCGCGGGCTATCTGTCGTGGGACCATTAAGTCCTGACTCTATGTTTCATAACGAAGCACGAGAAAGCTATGATGCCGCGCTTTGCATGTATCATGATCAAGCTTTAATTCCTTTAAAGACATTAGACTTTTACTCCGGTGTGAACATAACATTGGGATTGCCGATAGTTAGGACATCGCCTGACCACGGGACAGCATTCAATATTGCGGGAACCGGTAGTGTAGATTCTTCAAGTTTCCTAGCTGCTATAGAATTTGCGGAAGCAATTTCAGGCCGCCGAAACGCAACCAAGTCCAATGCCATTAGCTAATTTACCGCCAATCCGCGAAGTAATTCGTGCCCATGGTCTTTCTGCTGACAAACGATTTGGACAGCACTTTCTGACTGATCCTAATATCCTGACTCGGATTGCGGCAGCAGCAGAACCTTTAAATCAAGGGACAATTATTGAGATAGGCCCAGGACCAGGAGGGCTGACGCGCGCACTGCTAGAACGAGGTGCGTCTAGGCTAATAGTAATTGAAATAGATCCAAGATGCGCTGCAATAGCTAGAGAGATTGCGGAAGAAGAACCTCGTTTAACCGTAATTGAAGGTGATGCATTAGAAATTGATGTGAAAGATCTTGGTCCGTCTCCAAGGAAAATTGTTGCAAACTTACCGTACAATATTGCAACACCTCTGCTTATAAAATGGCTGCGCACGTCGGCATATCATTCTGATGCAATAAATCTCATGACGCTTATGTTTCAGCGAGAGGTTGCCGATCGTCTGCTGGCAAAACCTGGCCAAAAGACTTACGGACGTCTTTCTGTTCTTACACAATGGCGCACGATCGCAAATAAGGTGATGGACTTACCAGCAGGTGCCTTTACGCCCCCTCCTAAGGTGCGTTCTTCGGTTATAAACTTAAATCCTTTACCTGCTTTGGATGACCCGGATTTATTCCAAGCAATGGAGAGAACAACTGCTGCAGCGTTTGGTCAGCGTCGAAAAATGCTGAGGCAATCATTAAAAGCCATTAGAAACTCTGAAGAAGTCTTAAAAATTGCGTGTTTAGACGGTTCCAGGCGAGCTGAGACCTTATCTACTGCGGAGTTCGTAGCTTTAGCGACTGCGGCTGGATAACTCCAAACCTTCTTCTCTAATCCGCCTTATCGCCTTATTAGCTGCCTCTTTACCGTAACGCTGACCTATTAATTTACCTTTATCAATTCCAATTGAAGCTATTGAGCGCATTTGAATTAGCGCTTTTTGTCCAAGAGAGCTTTCATAAAAACTTGATATTTCATTAAGTTCTAAGGTGGAAAAGCGATCTTTGTAAAGCTCAATTGTGGCATCCAGCATGGCATTCACGACCTTTGGCATAACTGCTTCAAATTCTTCATCTAAAATATCAAAAGCTCTTCCAGGCATGCCGGGATTGCTCTGCTGTAACTGGCCCATAACACCGGCTATTTCGCTATGATACAGTCCAAAGGCAGTTTCTCTAAAATAAGTAGCAGCTGCTAAGAGAGCTGCTGCAGCATGATGTAATTGCTCAGCAGTTTCTGTATCTATGCGAAGAGACTGTGAACTTACCGCACCACTGAAAACCAGAAAAAAACTGAAAAAAACAAAAACCTTTGATGGGAAGAATTTCATTCAACAATCTCTTAGCAATATTGAGGAGAGTCCTTCTCTTATATTTGAAGGAAGCGCTGTTGGTCTTATTGTTACCCGATCGACAAAAACGTGCACAAAAAAACCCTGGGCTGAGGGTTTTAAATCATTATCGGCAAATAAACCCACTTCGTAACGAACACTTGATGTCCCTAGATGAGCTACTCTTAACCCACAATTAATAATTGACGGAAATGTAACAGGCCTAAAATATTGACAGCCACTTTCAACAACAAGCCCGATAGCCGCGGCATGATCCTTGTCGTGCGAGCATTCAGTCACCAAGAAGCCTGTTAAGCAGCTATCGATAAACCCATAAAATGCCATATTGTTGACATGTCCGTAGGAGTCCATGTCAGCCCAACGCGTTTGAATTTGCATGAAGTATGTTAAATCCGAACGGCTGAGAGGTTCGCCTGACATACCTGCTCCTTAAAATAGGTTAAATTGCTGAAAAATTGCCAAATGCAAATGGACTCTCAATAGCTTTTTGTTATCGTTAAATAATCAAAAATATTATAATTTCTGATACAATTAAGTCTTATTTAAAAATAATGACTCAGCGGCATTTAGATCACCTTTTTTCGATCTATTTCCAGCTTAACACGCCCAATTTCGGCTTCTAAGTTTTGCATTAGTTCTTCTAAATCAACTACAGAGTATGATTCTAAATTTTCACCTATTCGATACCGTAAATCTGGCCTGGGCTCATCTTCTTCAAACATTAAATATCTCCATCTGCGCAGCAAAGATAACAAGGCTAGACGATATTTTTAACCCTTCGCATATCTCCATCACGAACCGTTCGTCCGATCCGGTCTGTATATTCTAGTACTTCAATGGCAACGTTACGCCCAATGCCTGCTTCATCCTTAAAACTCTGAGCTGTAAAACTTCCATCAATATTTTTAGAGGCAACCTTAGCGGCAATTTTTACTAGCTCATCGATTGCCTCATGAGGGAAGAAACGATTATTTGCCACAGGCGCGACTAGCCCCATCCGTGCTGCTCGTTTCAGCAATGCTTCAATTGGCTTGTGATCAACACCAATCAAATCTGCCAACTCTCTAACACGTGGAGGACGCAAATTGCCTTCCTTTAGCAGTGGCTCAACCTTATTCCATAACTTTCTTTCTTGATCCGAAAATTGCACTGTATGCGTTTTTAACGCCAGGCGCCCGCCTGCGCGAGTAATATTACCCGCACTTGCCATACTATCGATGACTGCCCCAAAAAGGCGTGTATCAGGGATATCCGCTAGTGTTTGTCGTAATGCTGGGGCTGGAGCGCCAACATCTTCCGGACGTAACTTGTGCCATTGCTCTAAACTAGAGAGAATTTGTTGTTGAAGATTAAAAACAACTTTTGGGGATGCTAAGATAGCCCCAATGCCTTCTCCAAGCTGAATATGCGAAACTGCCTTTAAAACTTTAGCCTTCATCGCATCTGACAGATTGTATGACTTTGAAAACGTTAGCCAATCAACAACAGAGCCATTTCCCAAAATATTTGAAAGTGCGAGGTCGGGATCAGCAGTATTTAAAGCCGTAAACCTACCTTTTACCCTCCAGCGTCGATAAGGGGGAGCTGGATCAAGGATGCGCCCACCACCAAGTGTTGATTTGGCCTGTTGGTCTCTAATGACAAAACGTTCCCAACAAACTGCTGGTATAGTTTTTTCAAGGATGACACGTGCAAATGCTGACTGACCTGGTTCTAGATTTCGGTGCTCAAGCAGTAAGATACGACCTGGAATGTCAGCAGATCCATGATGGAAATGTACTTTTTGTCCATCCTGAAAACCTTTGCCATCCAGGGCTTTAGCTGCAGCTGTTACGTTGACATCTAATCTGGAAGTGCTCAGTAGCGCCTCTTCCGCAACTAACCAATCACCACGGCTAATATCTTCAAGTGAGACACCGCTTATATTGATTGCCAAACGTTCACCGTCTCTTCCAGCATGACTTTCAAGATTTTGTGCATGTATTCCGCGCACACGAACTTGTTTTCCTGAAGGCGCTATACAAATCTTGTCACCAATCTTAACTGCGCCCGCATACGCTGACCCCGTAACTATCAACCCAACTCCCCGCATTTGGAAAACACGGTCAACAGCTAGTCTAAAACGCCCTTCTGCCGGAGGCCGAATTAACGATTTTGCTGTTTGGTGAAGGTGCACACGTAAGGCTTCGATCCCGTCTCCGCTTATACTGGAGACCGGAAATACTGGAGAATTTTCTAAAGGCCCTCCCACCGTGAGGTTCTTTATATCTTCAATTACTCGATCAATACGCTCTTTGTTAGCTAAATCAGTTTTGTTAATCACAATAGCACCGACTGGTGCATCGAGAAGATTTAGTATTGCTAAATGTTCGCGAGTTTGGGGCATTACCCCATCGTCGGCGGCGATAACTAATAGGGCCATATCTACGCCGGTGACACCTGCTAACATGGCTCTAACAAATCGTTCGTGTCCAGGGACGTCAATAAAACCAATACGTGTTGCTGAAGGTCCGGTCATGTAAGCAAAACCAAGATCAATGGTCATGCCTCTTCGCTTTTCCTCTGGCAAGCGATCAGCATCAACACCAGTCAGTGCCCGCACAAGTGATGTTTTGCCGTGGTCAATATGCCCTGCAGTGGCGACAATCATTTAAAATTGGACCTATCGACATTGGCTTTAATTGCAGAAACGTTGTCCAAACATCTACAATCCAGCCAAAATTTTTTCTTCGTGAATTCTACCGATTACTGGGGTAGGCAAATTTCGAAATTGCAACGCAAGTTTTTTAAGCTTTCCACCCGAAGCTTTTTTGAAGAATTTCTGTGTTGAAAGGTCACCGCAAAGCTATCTAAAACGTCAACAGGTAGTGCTCCGGATCCTATCTGACTCTTGCATGATGCTACTTCTACTTTCCACTCTGGAACATATGAACTTAAAACCGCAGCTAATGTTTCTGCAATTTCCCTAATTTCGGGCCCTTTACGAGATAAATACCGAAATGTTGGCAAGTTTTCTGCCAATGTCTCATCATTATCATACAAAGCTAATGTTGCTTCCAACGCTGCCAAAGTAATTTTATCTAATCGAATTGCGCGCTTGAGTGGATTTCTCGAAATTTTTGCAACTAGGTCTTTTCTGCCTACAATTAGGCCAGCTTGTGGTCCCCCCATTAATTTATCGCCAGAGAAACTGACAATATCAGCGCCATCCAATAATGCCTCTTGAACTGTACGCTCATAAGGAAGTCCCCAACGCCGCAGATCAACTAAAGCACCAGCTCCTAGTTCATCGTAAAAAGGTATTCCATGCTTATGCGCTAGGGCAGCTAGATCTTTCTCGGCAACGGATGAAGTGAAACCTTGGATAGCAAAATTAGATGGTCTAACTCTTACTATAATACCTGTTTTATTTGATATGGCATTTGCATAATCACTGAGATGTGTTCGATTTGTAGCCCCAACTTCACGCAATTTAACTCCGGCTCTTGCCATAACTTCCGGCATTCTGAATGAACCGCCAATCTCCACCAATTCTCCTCGTGAGATGATAGCTTCCTTACCCCTACTTAAAGAATTTAGAACTGCCATCACCGCTGCTGCATTATTATTTACGGCTATACCAGCCTCAGCTCCAGTAAGGCGCATTAGCCAGGTTACGACATGACTATCCCTCTCTCCCCTGGCACCACGCTTCAAATCATATTCTAGATTTATAAAACCGGCGGCATTATTCATTGCCGACAGAGCAGCATCAGGTAATGGGGCCCTACCCAAATTTGTATGAAGAACAGAACCGGTCAAATTGATGACTGGTTTGATAGATTTAACTTTTCGCTTCGCCAGAGCTAAAGCTGCAGAGCCAAATATTTGTTCTTCATTCCCCTCGTTATTAGTCCGACAAAAATCCACCGCGGCGCGCAGCTCTTCTGTTGCAGCCTTCCTGCCGTAAACGGTTATTAGATCCTGCCCCTCTGTGGCGCGAAGGAGCGCATCAATACTTGGAGGCTGCCATGAATGTAGTGCAGGTTTGCTCATAAGCTAGATCACACAGAGAGGTTAGGTAAAGAATATCTAGAAGTTAAATTTCGAGAAGTTAAAACTATCCCGTTTGGTGCATCATATTTTCTAGGATTAATCGTTTTGATCAAAATGTCCTCAACCAATTGCATCTCTAACTCGATAGTAGGCAGCAACTATTGATAAAAACCATGGATTTCCGCTGTACATGGGCATTGTCGGAAAATTCATTCCATCTAATGCTGTAGAAGCAGTAGGATCATTTAGCATTCGAAGACCCAATTTATGACCAAGATACGTGCTCATTGCCACACCCGATCCGAGATATCCGCATGCGTAATGAACACCATCTATCATGCCAATGTGCGGCAGCTTATCAAAAGTAAAGCCAAGTTTTCCGCCCCAAGCATGTGTAATTTTTGTTTTCTCTAGTTCTGGCCACACCTTCAACATAAAGTTGCGCAGATAAGGAGCAGCATCGCTGGCCTCAGAGTTTTTCAGGAGTGGCCTGCCACCCATAAGTATCCGCCGCCCGTCATGACTTGCTCGGTAATAATGAACCGTCCGCTTCGTATCAATAATCATATTTCCTCGCGGAATAAGCCGATTGACTTGTGCTTCCGGCAATTCTTCAGTTGCAATAATTTGACTAGCTACGGGAATTATACGGTTAGTAAGCTTAGGTAATACGCCATCAGTATAACCATTTGCTCCAATAGCAACCTGCCCTGCCCTCATGACCCCCCGCGCGGTTCTAACAAGAATAGCTTTTCCTTCTCGGCTCAAAGAAGTCACGGATGTTCCATCAATTATTACACCACCAGCAGTTTTAACTCTCTAGAAGGCCTTGATGAAATTTAGCTGGGTGAATAACTCCATCTCTAACATTAAAGCGACCACCATAATAAAAGCTTGAGCCGATATGCTCCGACTGCTGCGAGGCTTCAATTATTTTCACCTCGGCCCCCAGCCTAGAATGCAGGG
The DNA here is from genome assembly GCA_038143065.1 of Rhodospirillales bacterium. Taxonomy (GTDB): domain Bacteria; phylum Pseudomonadota; class Alphaproteobacteria; order Bin95; family Bin95; genus VMCJ01. Next base: position 597,061 of record JAYQLI010000035.1, read on the forward strand.
TATCTGCTTCTGCCTTGAGATAATCTAATTTATTCGGCTTGTGAGCGCCCACATATCTACCAGACCGAGTGAAATTTGCTTGAATTTGCTCCCGCTCGAGCAAAGCCTCCAAGTAATCAACGCTTGCTTTTCCTTCAAGCCACAATTGTTTTGCTCGGTCAATTCCAAGCATTTTTTCAGTGTTTTGATACGATAGTTTAAATGGAAAGTTTCCTACACCTCCTCCGTTGCGAGAGCTTGCGCCATGGCCTGCTTCTGCAGCTTCAAATACAACTACTGATTTTCCACCCCTTAGTGCAGTCAGAGCAGCAGATAATCCAGTATATCCAGATCCAACGATAGCTACATCCGCCTCTTTTGGGATTGGTCTGGGTTCACTCTTCCAAAGTGGAAATTCTTCCCACCAAAATGGCTGGTAAGTGGTTCCTGTGAGAGGGTCCTCAGACATTAATTAATCTTCCAACCCCTTCATTAAGCGCAGGGGATTATACTCAAGGACACAATCACCTCTTTGTGTGACTACCCTATTAAGAGTTCTCACAAGACCTCTTCCGCCACGACTAGCAGCACGACTTTCAATAACCTCAATTTCAACATGGATCGTATCGTCTACTAACGTTGGGCCCTTAATATCTAAAGTCATACCCAAAAAAGCAAAACCTGTTTTTTGCAACGTTGACTGCATAACAAGCCCTTCTGCTACTGAAAATACGAGAGCACCGGGAACTATGCGCTTACCCGTAGGTGAGTCATGTTCGATGTACTCGAGATTATTAAAAAGGACTTCCTGCATTCCTGTTACACCAATGAATGAAATCAAATCACTTTCAAAGAGTGTACGTCCTATTGTCTTGAGTTTACGTCCCACGGGCAATTCCTGCCAATAGAACCCCGTTCCAAGTTCCTCGAAATCGCCACCCACAGGAAAATCTCCTCTTCCACTGTTTTTTAACTCTATCGTCTATTACTCTAAGAAAAACATAGTGTCATAGAATATGATCCCGAGACCACCACCTCTTCCCAGAATAAAAAGTCCTTGCGTGAAGGTGTGTAGGCTTGATTCCAATACTCAATTCTGTGAGGGATGTGGGCGAACTTCAGATGAGGTGGCGCGATGGATTAGGATGACTGAAGCTGAACGAGACGCTATCTTAGCAACTCTTCCGCAACGGCTGGTCAGTATCCGGTAGTTATTTCAAGTAAAATTCCATCTGGATCACGAAAATAAACCGAACCCTTTGTTGTAGTCCCGTTTTAGATCATAACTAATCCCTTTAGCTTCAAGGGTTCTAATAATTCTCGCAAGTTGGGTTGAGCTAGCCTTCATAGCCAAATGATGCATTGACCCAACACCCCTGACTGTCTTGGCTGGACCTTTTTTCGGAAAATCAAAAAATGCCAAAAAATTCTTACCACCCATGTCTAGAAAGATATGAGTCGAACTCGGCTCATCTCTATTTGGTAAAATTTTATTGAGCGTCATACCCACAATGTTTGTATAAAATTCAATGGTTTGTTCAATGTCTGAACAAATGAGAGCTAGATGGTCAACACCACCAGTTTGCACTGAAGAAGATCCGGCAGGTTGATTGGTTGGGTGAAATTTTTGAACTAAAGCAGCTCTTTTCAATTCATAATCAATTTTCATTGCACTACTCGCCGAAGAGTTTTCATACTTTCAGGTTGGGTCAGGCGCAATACGGACAAGGAGTTTTCCAAAATTGTCACCTTGAAATAACTTAACGAAACCAGCAGGTGCGTTTTCCAGACCGTTTATCCAATCTTCTTTATATTTAATACGACCATCATCAATCCATTTCGCCATATGCCTTAAAGCATCTGGCCATAGATGATGAAAATCATAAACTAAAAAGCCCTGCATTCTTGCTCGCATTGGAATAAAAAAGCGAGTATTTCTAGGAACTAGTTCTGGTTCGGATAAATTGTATTCAGCAATTCCACCACACACAGCAATTCTTGCTCCAACTGCTAGGTTTCGTGTGATTGCATCGAAAATATTACCGCCAACATTTTCGAAATAAACATTGATCCCGGTTGGAGCCTTATCTTTAAGCGCAATATCTAGATCTTCGGTTTTATAATTTATACAGGCATCAAACCCCAAATCATCCACGACATAATGGCATTTAGCTTCCGATCCTGCGATGCCAATCACACGGCAACCCATTATTTTTGCAATCTGCCCTACGATTGCACCCACCGCGCCAGAGGCAGCAGATACAACCACAGTCTCGCCAGGCTTTGGTTCGCCAACATGCAGTAATCCAAAATAGGCTGTCATCCCTGGCATACCAAGCACACCGTTTGCAGTAGATATAGGTGCTAGAGCCCGATCAATTTTTCTAAGACGTTGTAGAGGAGGAGTTGAGTATTCCTGCCACCCTAATGTTCCCTCAACTATGTCTCCAACCTTGAAGTCCGGATGCAGTGATACCGCCACCTCACCTACCCCACCGGCAGTCATTACTTCGCCAATCAGAATGTTTGGGGCATAAGTAGCGACGGAATTCATCCGACCCCTCATGTAAGGATCCAAAGACATAATTATTTGCCGAACTAAGACTTGCCCTGGTCTAGGCTCAGGTATTGAAACTTCTTCCAATCTGAAATTATCAGCGGACACCATCCCATTTGGCCTATTGGCTAAAACTACGCGGCGATGGGTCTTAGGCAAGGTCATAAACGTCTTATCCCTTTAAACCTGCAATTTTGGCAAATTTTTCTAGTTCAGTCAGATGCGACTTTGGGTCTGGTAAGTCTGAATCAATTGTTCTGAAACTAGCATGTGTCATGCCCAGCTCTTGCCAATTTTTAAGATCCGATTCCCAAGCCGCATCGCCTCTATTCCAGTGATGGATTGTAGCGTTAAGGCCATATGTTTCGGAGTCACGACCAAACTCGGCCTGCCATTGTGAAATCCGTTCAAGCAAACGTCGGGTCTCATCATTTGGTTCAGATCTAGGATTTAAAGAATAGCCATCGCCAAGGCGCACAGCGCGGCGAACAGCATTTTCTTCAAAAGCACCTATCCATATTGGAATTGGTTGTTGAACTGGTTTTGGATTGATCCCCATGTCATTGATGTCATGAAAGTCACCCTTGAAAGTGATGGCTTCTTCTGTCCAAAGGCGCCGCATTACCTCAATTTGTTCCTCAAAACGACGCGCCCGCGTACCATAGTGCATTCCTAAACCTTGGTACTCTTCAGGACTCCAACCAATTCCGCACCCTAGGCGTAAACGCCCTCCAGATAATTTGTCTACTTCAGCAGCCTGCTTAGCAACCAGAGTTGCCTGACGTTGAGGCAATACGAGTACAGCGGAAGCAAAGGTAATTTTAGTTGTCAGTGCTGCCGCATATGAGAATAGTGTTAATGGTTCATGAAAAGAACGATCCACAGTGTAATAATGGGCCCAAGGTGCTCCCTTGGATTCACGATTACAAAGCACGTGGTCAATACAAAGGACGTGATCGTAGCCTAGGCCTTCTGCTGTTTGAAAAAAGTCTTTGACCATCGACATATCATCGCCGATTTCAGAGTGAGGGAAGACACATCCTATTTTCATAAGTTACAATTCCTTTTTGAGCTCTAATAGACAGCTAGCTAAAAGATTAAAACTTAGCCTAATTAAGCTAGTATTTTTTAGGAACTTTAATTTTGCGTTTGTTGCCATCCATCTGGATCGGCAAGGAACGCCTTAACTTCCTTAACTACATCAGCAGAAAAATATCCATCGGACTCAGCCACCCTTATAATGTCTGACCAAGTGGCAAGTTCATGCAGATCAACCCCAAGCTCTTTGAGGCTAGTGCGGCTTGCGGAAAGATACCATAATGAAAGACTACAAACGTGTGTTGCACACTTGCGCCAGCAGTTTTCAAGGCGTTGATAAAGTTAATTTTACTTCCTCCATCTGTGGCAAGGTCTTCAACAAGAACCACACGCTGTCCTTCAGAGAGTACTCCCTCTATTTGAGCCATTCGGCCAAAACCTTTGGGTTGCTTTCTTACATAAAGCATGGGCAATCCCATTCGTTCAGCTATCCAGGCTGCAAAAGGGATGCCGGCAGTCTCACCTCCAGCAATCGCATCGATACTTTCATAACCAGCGGCTCGCTCGATAGATTGGACTGCCAAATCCATCAAACGTGATCTTGCACGAGGAAAGGAAATTAATTTTCGGATATCCACGTAAACAGGGCTTTTACGTCCCGATGTAAAAACGAATGGATCTTTTCCGTCATACGCATACGCGGCTTTTATCTCGAGCAATATGCGGGCGGCTTCATCTGCAACGGCTGTCATGGAGTGGCGATTTCCTTAATGGCACTTGGTCTGTATTGTTACGGGCTTATCAGCCCAGATCAGCTGATGTTACCATCGAGATACCAATGTTAGAAACAATTCTTCCGGGTTTAACACCTGGTGCAATAACTTATATCGCAATTTGCGCATTTCTTTCCGCAGTATTTCATAGTGTGAGCGGTTATGCCGGAGGCTTAATACTCGCAATTTGTCTTGCTCCTGTTATTGGCGTGAAGGCAACTGTACCAGTCTTGGCTATGTCTCTACTGGTTTCTCATACAAGTCGTGCATGGGCATTCCGTGGTGGTTTTCAATGGCCTCTTTATCGTGATGTTATGATTACAGCCCTTCCTGGAATCATCCTGGGAGCCTCTATCTACAGTCTCCTTCCAATTGAATGGATCGCCGTAGTCCTGGGGTGTTTTCTACTTGCCGCCGCACCTCTCCGTCGCTTGATGCAAAGAATGGACGTAAAGGTGGGGCGCAAAGCACTTATGGGCGCAGGTGTCCTTTGGAATTCTTTCTGGCTCGGCCATTGGTGCAGGTATGATACTTGCGCCATTTTTTCTCGCCGCAGGGCTCGCAGGCGAAGCTTTGCTTGGTACCATGGCTGCCATCGCATTCACCGTTAATGTGATGAAAACAGTGGTATTCAGCAGTTTTTCCGTTCTAACCTTAAACTTAGCATTGGTGGGAGTTGCCGTTGGTGCATGTACCGTTCCAGGCAATCTTCTTGGACGTTGGATCGTTAGACATACCCCTATACGAGTTCATGTCTCATTAGTGGAGGCCGTTGTAGCGATTGGCGGCTTATATTTTCTGTGGCTTGCAGCCCAAAAATTTGGGTTTGTGTAGTCAAAGCGTTTCAATTTTAAAACGCTGGTCATGAGGTAAAGTTTATTTTGAAATGGACGTTTGATGTCTCTCTAACGTGAAAAGATCGGGATAAAGTGTCAAATTTTGAGGAAATTTAACCATTTGCGACATTCAAACCTCTTCGATTAACATTCAACAATTAGAAAGCTTATGATTCTAAAGGACCAAATCTGATATGACCCAGTCTGTTTCTCGCCTGATAACTGAAAGCCTAGAAGCTCATGACGTTGACCAGGTTTTCTGTGTTCCAGGCGAAAGCTATATCGGTCTTACCTCAACAATGGTTGAGAGAAATTCCGTTCGCGTAATTGTTTGCCGACACGAAGCTGGAGCTGGTTTTATGGCTGCCGCTGACGGTCGCCTTCGCAACAGAGCTGGCGTCTGTATGGTTTCGCGTGGACCAGGGCTTTCGAATGGAATTGTAGCACTTCATTCTGCATTTCACGATGCTACGCCATTGGTAATGCTAATTGGGCAGGTTGAGCGCAAAGATTTCGGTAGAATGGCGCTTCAAGAACAAAATTATTCAGTGTTGCTTGCTGATATTACAAAGCAGGTTATTGAGGTGAATGAGGCGGACACAGCCTCAGAAGCGATTTCTCGTGCGTTTCATATCGCAGAAAGTGGGACCCCCGGACCCGTTGCAGTTATTTTACCAGAAGACATATTCGATGATGAGACTGCAGCCCCTGTTGATGCACCCAGACCTCAGGTTAAAGCGGCTCCGGCTGCTGATGATTTAGCATTATTGGCTGATATGCTTAGGAAGGCAGAACGCCCATTAGTCCTTGTCGGTGGTGCTTTGATGGCCGATGCCGTTCGGGACCCAAACACTTTTTCCGATTTAAATAGGCTAGCTGAAGAATGGGTCTTGCCCATTTCGCCAACTCACCGTCGGCCTCAATTATTTGATGCCCATCACCCAAATTATGGGGGTTACATGGGTATTCGTGTTCCGCCTGACCTCATCAATGAAATGAAAAAGCCGACTTAATGATAGCGCTTGGCGAGCGCATGACTGATACCGTCAGCCAATCATATAGTTTTCCAACAGCGCCCCAACCTCAGCTGCCACTTGTTCATGTTTGGCCAGATGCCGATGAGGTTGGTCGTGTATTTCGACCCGATTTAGGGATCCCCGCCAGTCCTCATGAAACCATTAAATCATTACTCGCTCTTGGAACACCTGAGGATGCTTCAAAACGAAAGGATTGGGTCGAGGGTTTAAACACTATTCATACTCGTTTGCTTGCTAAAGAATGGAATCCAACTCCCGACGGTGTAAATTTTGCTGCTGTAGTTTGTGAGATAGATAAACACCTTGCTGACGATGCCACAGTTACATCGGACGCTGGTAACTTCGGAAGCTTCCTTCATCGTTACATAGGTTTTCGACAAGGTCAGGTCTTTTTATCATCCGTGGTTGGAGCCATGGGATCAGGAATGCCAATGGCTGTAGCGGCCTGTCTGCGAAGGCCAAATACTCAAGTGGTTGCTTTCATGGGCGATGGTGGTGCCTTGATGATGGGCAATGAGATTGCCACCGCGGTTCAATACGGAGTTGCTCCAATTATGGTGATATCAGACAACTCAATGTACGGCACAATTGGAATGCATTCATATGTTAGATATCCAGATCGTCCAATTATGGATGGTACACGTCTGACCAACCCGGACTTTGCAGAGTGGGGAAGAACCTTTGGAGCCGTTGGTATAACCATCAACGAAGAATCAGAAGTACAAGCTAAAGTTGCTGAAGCATTCGCAGTAAAAACCCGCCCAGTCGTCTTGCACTGTAAAACATCAGCTCTGCAAATGAGCGCGTGGCGCACGTATGACCGTGCGCCATCAATTCCTTAAGGAGTTACTGCCTTGGCGCATACAGATAAGTGGCTTTCGTTGCATGAAGAAGAAGTCATAGAACCAGACCTTCCAATTTGCGATCCTCATCATCATCTTTGGCACGAGCATGGTGGTCGTTTCGTAGAGCCAACCTACCTGTTTGAGCAAATCCATCGGGACGTAAACTCCGGTCATAATATTGTTTCCACTGTATTTATTGAATGTGGTGCAATGTTTAAGGGGACAGGACCGGAGCACCTCAAGTGTGTTGGTGAAACCGAGTTCGTGAATGGCATAGCTGCCATGAGTGCGTCGGGACGATACGGGGATTGTAGAATTGCAGCGGGAATTGTCGGAACTGCTCCCTTCTTATTAGGAGGGAAGTTAACGGCAGAAGCTTTAGATGCACAAATCAATGCTGGAGGTGGACGTTTTAGAGGAATACGCCTTGGCGCAACCTGGGATGCTAGCAACGATGTTCCAAATGCTAGGATAAACCCTCCAGCAGATATGTATTCCACAAGTAAGTTTCGTGAAGCCTTTAGAGAACTGGCTCCAAGAGGACTATCCTTTGAAGGCTGGTGCTATCACCCTCAGATCCCTGAATTGACCGCTTTAGCAGATGCGTTTCCTGATGTGACGATCATCCTTGACCACTTTGGTGGCCCCCTAGGAATAGGGCCTTACGCAGGTAAAGAAGATGAAGTCTTTAGCAATTGGAAAATTAGTATCACTGAGTTAGCAAAGCGCCCCAACGTTATGGCTAAGCTTGGAGGATTAGTTATGGAGGTCAATGGCTTTGGTTGGGAGCGAGAGCCAAAACCTCCGTCAAGCCAGCAACTAATGGAACGAACACGCCGTTATTATGAAACCACAATAGGTTTATTCGGCGTAGAACGGTGTATGTTTGAAAGTAATTTTCCCGTGGACATGATAGCGGGAACTTACCGAACACTCTGGAATAGCTTTAAAAGATTAACAGCTGATTATTCCGGGGATGAAAAAGCCGCCCTATTCCATGACACCGCAACGAGAGTCTACAGGATTTGATTACTATTATTATGCATTGTAGTTGCGACCCGGTTCATAAAATTTGAGTTGTCACCTTTGCATAATAAGTCAGAATTGTCCGCGATCGCTGTGAGTAATGGGTCTAACCAAGCGCCATCTTTTTTTGAGAAGTTACCCAACACATGACCTGTAACTCTCTCAGGTCTCCCAGGATGCCCAATACCTATACGAACCCGCCAAAAGTCGGCCCCGCAGTGCTGAACCAGGGAACGGATACCGTTGTGTCCTGCTGCTCCTCCCCCTTTCCGTACTCTTAACTTTCCAGGATCAAGGTCTAGCTCGTCGTATAGTACGACCATCTGATCGGCACGGAGTTTGTAAAAATTCATAGCTTCGCGAGCTGAATGCCCACTTTTATTCATAAATGTCTGTGGCTTGAGTAAGAGAGTACGCACCCCGCCAATACGAGCCTCCGCAACTAGGCCCTGAAACCGACTGCGGAACGAGCTTGCACTCGCCCGCTCCGCAATACGATCAAGCGCCATAAACCCTATATTATGACGATGACCCGCATATTCCTGCCCAGGGTTACCAAGCCCAACGAATGTGATCATTCGTGCGGCACCACAAAATCAGGAATTTATAGCGACTACTCATCAGAAGCTGATTCGTCAGCATCCTCTGTTTCCTCTTCAGAACCAGCAGCTGCCGTTTCCTCAGCTGTTTCAACTACCTTAGTTGGAGCAGCAATGGTTGCTATGGTGAAGTCGCGATCGGTGATTGTTACTTCTACGCCTTTTGGCAGGCTTACCGAGCTAATATGAACAGAGTCACCAACCTGGAAACCAGTCAGGTCAACCTCAATTTGCTCAGGTATTGCGTCTGGACGACAGGACACTTCAATGTCGTACCGGACAACATTCAAAATCCCACCTTCACGCAATCCAGGGCATTCATCTTCGTTAATGAACGATGCAGGGACAGATACTGTGATAGTTGCATTTGCTGCAACTCGCAGGAAATCAACATGCATTGCTCTATCGGTAACTGGATGCACTTGCAGGTCTCTAGCAAGCACATTCATCTTATCGCCTTCAACATCGAGCTGAAATAACTGAGAGAAAAAACCAGATTGTTTTATCAAACGGTTTAACTCAAGCTCCTGAATACCCACCGAAATAGGTTCAGCTTCTGTCCCGTATACCACTGCAGGGATGATGCCTGCGCGACGTGCAGCTCGCGCAGCACCCTTACCTACGTTTTCACGGCGTGAAACCGAAATTGTTGTAATATCACTCATAGTACTTTTCTCCTTGCCTCCACCGGACCGGCCTAACGGTTTCCGACTAACCGCAAGCGCCCGGCGCACGCGTTAAACAAGATCTCACCAAAAAAAGTCGGCAGGTTAAAATCTCGTAAAGAAATGAGCCTTAATCAAATAGGCTCGAAACAGATTCCTCTTCATTAATCCGTTTGACAGCCTCCCCAAGCAAGGGCGCTATCGACAACTGACGGATATTCCGAGCTTCTCTTACAGCTTCTGTTGCCTGAATGCTATCAGTAATAACTAATTCTTCCATAGGCGACGCGGCAACACGAGCTACTGCTCCACCTGAGAGCACTCCATGCGTAACATAGGCTGAAACAGACGCAGCTCCTTTTTCCATAAGGGCAACAGCTGCATTGCATAGAGTACCAGCTGAATCAACAATATCATCAACTAGTATGCAACGACGTCCTTCGACCTCACCAATAATATTCATAACCTCAGACACACCAGCTTGGGGCCTACGCTTATCAATAATAGCTAACTCCGCATCCAAACGACTTGCTATTGCACGAGCTCTTACGACGCCGCCGACATCTGGAGATATAATAACAAGATCATCCCCGCTGTAGCGTTCTCGTATATCTTGAACAAGGACTGGCCGACCGAAAAGATTATCCGTTGGAATGTCGAAAAAATCCCTGAATTTGGCCTGCATGTAAATCAAGGGTAAGCACCCTGTCTGCACCTGCAGTGGTTATCAGGTTGGCTACTAACTTTGCGGATATTGGTGTTCTTGGCCCTGTTTTTCGATCCTGACGAGCATAACCAAAATAAGGGATAACGGCAGTAACGCGCCTTGCTGACCCTCTACGCAAGGCGTCTAAGCATACTAGCAACTCCATTAGGTTGTCATTTGCTGGGAACGATGTGCTCTGTACAAGGAACACATCCTCACCTCTCACGTTTTCCTCTATTTCAACAAAAACCTCCATGTCAGAGAACCGTCGAATAGAAGCAGCAGTCAACTGTAAATTTAAGTAAGCACTAATTGCCGAGGCAAGCGGACGATTACTATTACCGGCTAGAACCTTCATTTAACCCGCTCCCAAGGCCGCTATTACCAATAAAACAGAACCGGAAGTTTGCACCCCGGCCGGTATTGAAATTGTTTAACTCCGAGTGAGAGGAGTGTAAACGGTGGCTTCATATCTCAACGCCGGGTCAGAACGCCGCGCTTTCATCTTGATGTACTTTCACCAGAGCTCGATTATACGCCAGCATGATATCTCGCTCGTGAATAACCCCTAAAATCTTTTTATTTTCCAAGCTATTAACCACAGCAATATGAGCCTCATCCTGATACTCCATCATCTTCAAGGCGTCCTCTAAATTATTGGATGCCTCAAGCATCGGAGGATTTAGGCGCACGATATCGCGGGCAACTACAAGTGTATCTAATTCCCGATCAAAGGCCTCTGGCGCGAAATCTGATAAAGTAATTGTCCCAATCAGGTGATCTTCGCGATCCACAACAAAAAGTTCACCAAACGCTGCGGCTTGAAGTTTTATCCTTACCTCCGACATAGGGATATCAGGATAAGTTCTAGCAAAATTTTGCTAAGGACCTTTTCGACTTCAATGTCCTGCAATAAATCTGATTCCAATCTATTTTTTGCAACATCAATCCCACGGTCCGATAATTGCCCGCGGAAATAAGATGGACCGTGAAGGGCGCTGGTCGTCGCAATGGCAGCAACAACTGCAACCATGACAGCAGTTGTAAGAGAATAGTCTGTGGTAATCTCAAAAATCATGAGGATAGTTGATATTGGGGCTCCAAGTGTTGAAGCTGCGTAAGCACCCATACCTACTAACGCGTAAGCTCTTTCACCGGCAAAAATATCTTCACCAACCCCCACCATCCCTGGCGCAATTTGACCTGCTATAATACCAAACGCGCCACCGATAACCGCGCCAAGAAATAATGAAGGAGAAAAAATTCCTCCGCCAAATCCACTGCCCAAAGTGATCGCTGTAGCGGCAGTTTTTGCAAATATAAGGCCTAATAAAAATACAAAGCCAAATTCCATTTTAAGAGCACTTGAAGTTGCTCCATAACCAACCCCCAATACTTGCGGAAAACTAAGAGCAATAAGCCCAATTAAAAAGCCACCAATCATTGGTCTAAAATATTGAGGAATTCGTAACTTATCGTGAATTTTGGAAACGAATGGGACGGATCTCATAAAGGCGATAGCACACATCGCAGTTATTACGCCCAACAGAGCGAATGCCGGATACTCCCAATATGATCCGAGATTATAAGGAGCTAACTGGAAAGCTGGATAGGCTCCATAAACCGATCTTGTAAAAGCGGTGGCTAAAACGGACGCTGCAACTGTGGGAGCTAAAGCACTCACAGCGTAGTGCCCAATTACAACTTCAAGGGCAAAAAATACGCCTGCAAGAGGCGCATTAAATGCTGCTGCTACTGCTGCTGCTACGCCGGAACCTAGTAAGATCCTAGCACTTCCTTTGGGGAGCCCCAGTACTTTGGCAAACCATGCCCCAATAGTGGCTCCCAAGTGTACAACTGGCCCTTCACGTCCAGCCGATGCTCCTGCCCCAATTGAAGCGGCGTTAACAACCGCGCCATGCAGACCTGTCTTTAGAGACATCTTGCCGCCCGTCAATGCACTAGATTCCATTACCTGCGCAACACCAACTGGTCGGCCATTTGGCAGAGTAAATTTAGCATAAATGCCAACGAATAAGCCACCAACTGTTGGAGCAGCGATTATCCAATACCAGGGCAGGTCAGCAAAAAGCTGCCATTGCGTATCATCTGTGAATTTAAAGAACACCCATTGAACTAAAGCTGTGCATTCTCGGAACCCCAGCGAAAGCAAGCCAGCTGCTAGTCCAACAAAGAGTGCAGTAATGAATAGCCTTAAGTGCGCATAATCAAATCGTCGGATCTTATCCGCCAGTGTCTTACAAAACGTGGCGAATGGACTTAAAATTTGCTTTAGCCTTTGCGCCGAATGCCGATAACGCGCCCCACCTGATGAGGTTTGGGCAGCGAACTGTGAAGAGCCAGAGCACCTTGAAGTCGCTCCTGAAGATCCTTTGGCATTGGAGTGGATCGCCTGGTTTTCATATCGATATGAATACCAATTAATTCGTTAGTGGCGGCGAGATATCCTTTTTCCGCATGGTGCATCTCATGAATGTAATGCAAGCGCTTTTCATCACAATCAAGCAAGTAGGTTGTGAAGAGAAGCTGATCTCCCTCCATTACCTCCTGATCATAGGTTATGTGACCTTCAAGCGTGAATGTAGAGCAATCAGAGGATTGTTTGTATGAGAGACCAAGGCCAAGAGCATCGTAGAAAGCATCTGTTGCCTCATCAAAAGCCGCTACGTAATAAGCGACATTCATATGTCCATTATAGTCGATCCATTCAGGTCGAACACGGCCAACATATTCTTTGTAAGGTGCAGGAAAATTCATAATTTGAAATATACCGACCTCACTACGGGCCGCAACCCATTTTGACATCATACCAAATAACTAGATCAATAAATTTTGTGATCAGAATAAAATTTTAGGTTAGTAGCAAAGGCAGGGACCTTTATTGTTTTACGCCAGTTTATTTAAATCCTAAAAAACTAAAAATTAGATGCAAAAATTGAAAATCCCCTGAATGTGTTAACCTTTTCCCCTCGACAGTATGTCATGCCGCTCGCGGATATGAGCTGGCCATTGCGCCTTAATAAAAGCCAAAACTGACAAAATTTCCTTATCAGATAATAATTCCTCATAGCCTAACATATCTGTTTGATAGCCAGGGGGAGCAAAAGCTGCTGTCCCATACTTTGTAATCTCGAAGAGTTCTCCATCAGGGTGATGCCAAGTATGCCCTTCCTCATTATGTGGAGGTGCAGGTAGCCTACCGTTGGCTTTACGCTCACGCCAATTACGCTGACCTTCAAGATTTTTGCCATGACAGCTCGCACATGCATTTGCATATATGATACCGCCTTGAGCGACAGCCGCATGGTCATCGTATGGGGATCCTCACAGTCTCAGGTCTATTTTGATGAAAGACCCCTGCCCCTTGAAGGATCGCTAAAACGGAACCAATTGCGGCGAGAGCCAAGATAGCCCATTTCATCTTTACGCTTCCATGTTGCCTCAAAAGAGATATTTGACGATAAATAGATGACGTCAAGGCATGTTTATCTTTACCGCTTAATTAGTCATGCCTAATCTCTAGGCTCATTTATTGGAGATAAGCTTTATGAACGGCGGGGAAGCATTAGTTGAAACATTATTAGCATGGGGGGTAGATGCTGCATTTTCTGTACCTGGAGAGAGTTACCTGCCAATCTTAAGAGCGGCACAGCGTAACTCAAATCGCATCCGATTAATTACCCCAAGGCATGAGTCAGGAGTTACTTTCGCTACTGAGGCGTACGGAAAGTTAACCGGCCGTCCCGCAGTTGGCCTTGTAAGCCGCGGTCCTGGAGCAACAAACGCCTCGATTGGTGTTCATACGGCACGGCAAGACTCCACCCCGATGCTTTTGATTGTTGGCCATGTCCCTACTGCCACTAAAGGTCGTGAAGCCTTTCAAGAAATTGACTATCATCAAATGTTTGGAGCAGTAGCAAAGGCGGTTTTTGAGCCAGAACACTCTGCACAAGTTGCAGAGATTACCGCAAGGGCACTAGCTATTGCCACCAGTGGGCGTCCTGGACCAGTAGTTATCGTGATGCCAAAAGACATCACGGAGGGGGATGCCGGTGAACCAAAAATCCCAACACCCATTCCCAGGGCAGTTAGTGCACCGGTATCACAAGCTATTAAAGCAGCGGCGAGCTTGATTGATAAAGCAGAACGCCCGATGGTTATTGCAGGAGAAATGGTTACAAACGAAGGTGCTCAGTCAGCTTTAATTCAATTTGCAAACTCCACTGGTTGTGCCGTCTCCAGCGCATATCGACGACAGGATGCAATAAACAATGATCATCCAGCCTATGCCGGACATTTAGAAATCAACCGGGTTAATTGGCAGGAAAAGGCGTTTGCTGATGCTGATCTGATAATCGCTGTCGGAGCGCGTATGGATGGTATCACTTCACTTGAATTCAGTTTGGTGCGCGATGACCAAGCGTTTATTCATATTTTCCCCGATCCGGATGTACTCGCAAGGTTGCCGCATACATTGGGACTTCCCACCGACGTTGGTCCAACCTTAACCGCATTATCAGAAGCAGTGTCTCCGCCGTCCAAGGATAGACTCAGTTGGCGGGATCAAGTTCACTTCTCCTATCTCGAGTTTGCAATTCCTGGTGAAATACAAGTCAAAGGACCAGTCGACATGGCTGTATGTGTCCAGGAAGCTCAACAACAGCTAAACGATGACGCAGTCATTCTTACAGATAGTGGTACATTTGCTCGTTGGGTACATCGTTACTACAAATTTAGATCCCCACGTACCCAAGCCGGGCCAATGTGCGGGGCAATGGGTTATGCGGTCCCAGGAGCCATTGGAGCTGCTGTAGCTCGGCCAAATGCACAAATAGTCGCTTTTGTGGGCGATGGTGGATTTCAAATGACTGGGCAAGAGCTTATGACAGCGGTAGCTCACGATCTCCCTATAAAAGTAGTAGTTGCTGATAACGGATCTTGGGGATCAATTATGGTTTCGCAGCAACGAAGATATGGGGATGAAGGTATTTATGGAACGCGCTTAGCTGCCCCCGATTTCGCTGCGATCGCAAAAGCTTACGGCATGAAATCATGGCGTGTGGAAGCAACCGAGCAGTTTAAAGGAGCCTTTAGCGAAGCACTTGCTCATGATGGGCCTGCCCTAGTCCATTTAGTTCTAGACGAGAGAGATATTTCTCCATTCGTTGCTGAGCAATCAGTTTAAAATAAAATTAGTCTATTTCTGTTAAGAAAGACGCTGATTAGCCCAAATTCTGGGCTGATAGCGGCCCCTAACTTTGTAATCGGGCCAGAAATCAACCATGCCTCTATTTTTCATTAGGTGAAGAATTTTGTAAAAGTCTTGAATTCAGAGAGCATATCAGGACACTGTTTAGTGCATCTATGCATTTCCCGGTCAGATGTACATTGGTTAGTTTGAAAAATGCGTTTCTAGGAATGATGAACACGTTAAAGGCATACATTTCCCGGTCACTTTTTCCGGATGAAGGTGATAAGTCGACAATATTAGAACGTGCTTTATCAGTCGTTATTTTTTTAGCGATTGCTTTGATGGTTCTATACACGGAGCCTCATATTCGGTCTAACCTGAAACCTTGGATGCAGACCATTGATTTTATTATTTTTTTAATATTTCTTACTGAATATATTTTGAGAATTTGCTATTGTGGTCGCTTAAGGAAATACAAGGGTTTTAAAGGTAAAGTAAAATACATTTTTAGTCCGTTAGCGATAGCCGACTTGCTAGCTATTTTACCTAATATCTTATTCTTTGTTGCTGAAGATCTCGTTTTATTCCGGCTAATTAGGCTCTTCCGTATGCTGAGGATTATAAGATTAGTCCAGAGGAATAGACCTCTTGTGTTGTTTGCTGAATCGATAATTGCATCTTGGCCGCAGTTAGCGGCAAGTTTAGTTGTTACAATCTTTATGCTCTTCTTATCATCAATACTCCTCTACTTTGTAGAAGGAAACGTCCAGCCTGAGGCATTTGGAAGTATTCCCAGAGCAATGTGGTGGGCAATGGCTACACTGACTACGGTAGGTTATGGTGATGTCTATCCTATCACCGTAATTGGCAAGATTTGTGCAGGAGTTGTTGCATTAGTTAGTATCGGGGTCGTAGCTCTGCCTGCTGGCATAATAGCTGCTAATTTTTCAAAAAAATTAAACTAAAATAGGGTTTTATGTAATAATACTTTTTATAATTATGAAGATTTGAATTTTTTAAATACCCGCCACTTGGGGGAGGCAACCGAACGTCATGAGCGGTATTCAACGCAATTTAGGTGTTAACAAGTCCAGACTCTGGAACATGCACTTAGAGATGGCAAAGATTGGACCCGGTGTAGCTGGTGGTAACAATCGCCAAGCATTGACTGACGATGATCGTATAGGCCGAGACCTATTCAAGAAATGGTGCGAAGCAGCTGACATGACAGTTTCAACTGACACGATGGGCAATATGTTCGCACGACGATCCGGTAAGGACCAAACTCTATCGCCAGTACTGGCAGGCAGTCATCTAGACACACAGCCAACAGGAGGACGGTTTGATGGAGTTTTTGGAGTATTAGCAGCCCTAGAGGCCGTACAAACGATGAATGATCTGGGCATTCAAACAGAACGTCCAATTGAAGTAGTCAATTGGACCAACGAAGAAGGCTCCAGATTTGGACCGCCAATGATGGGATCAGCTGTTTTTCTCTGGAGCTCTACGTGAGGCCGACGCCAAAGCAACCAAAGACCAGGATGGTTTTACTATGGGAGAGGCACTCAAAGAGATTAATTATGCAGGAAAAGATCCCACTCAATCTC
This sequence comes from Rhodospirillales bacterium, assembly GCA_038143065.1. Lineage (GTDB taxonomy): Bacteria > Pseudomonadota > Alphaproteobacteria > Bin95 > Bin95 > VMCJ01. The sequence continues at coordinate 613,941 of JAYQLI010000035.1, forward strand.
GCCCAGTACATGCATTTATAGAGTGTCACATTGAGCAAGGCCCTTACTTAGAACGTGAGGATAAAGCAATTGGGGTAGTAACTGGTGTTCAAGCAATGCGCTGGTACAAAGCACGTGTGCTTGGAGAGGCGAGGCATGCCGGTACAACACCCCCTTCCTCACGAAAAGACGCATTAACAGCAGCTGCTAAACTCGTTCTCAAAATTGATGAAATTATGCAACAACGCGGAGATGCCGGTAGATGCACTGTGGGCATACTTCAGGCATTTCCGGGGTCTCCAAATGTATGCCCTGATCGGGTTGAGTTCACTGTTGATATGCGAAACCCAACATCCGAAGAACTCAATAAAATGGATCGCGAGTTAAGAAGAGCTGCAGAGGATTTATACATAGATACTGGCTGCGGAGTGGAAATAGAGGAAATATGGTTTTCAGAACCAGTACATTTTGACCAAACATGTATAGATGCCATTCGACGCGGTGCTAACGAACACGATCATCCCTGGCGTGATATTATGTCTGGAGCTGGTCATGACGCCGTAAATATGGCTCGGATTGCACCATCTGCAATGATCTTTATTCCCTGTAAAGATGGCATCAGTCACAACGAAGCGGAGTATTCTTCACCAGAGGCAATTGCTGCAGGGGCAGATGTACTCTTATCGACCTTGTTAGAACTTGCCGGACCCACCACCTAACACTTCTTGTTAAATCATTGAATTGTTGCCGGTTTTAAGAAATTCTTGGGAATTAAATATTACTGTAATTTAAACCGATTAGTCATTCTAGTAGCCATCAACCAAGACAGGCCACACATAGTCAATGCAGTAACAAGACATAAAGTAAGTCCTCCAAACTGGAAGCTTAGTCCGGATAACAGTGTCCCTAAAAGGCGCCCAGCCGCGTTGGACATATAGTAGAAACCAACATTCATAGTGACACGACTAGAATTGCTAAACGCTAATATGAGAAAGCTATGAAGTGCGGAATTTAGCGCAAACACTGCACCGAACAGCATTAGACCCAATACAAGACTAATAGAGAGCCATATCTCACCGTTATTCCCAAATATTGAAGCACCTACTAATAACATCGGGATTACAGTAAGAATCCCAGCCCATGTGCAGGTAAGCCTCACAAGTATTTCTAATGGCTTGTCTTTTGCTCTGAGAAGACCAGGAGCTGCTGCTTGTATAGCTCCATATCCAACTATCCATAAAGCCATCCCTCCCCCCACAATAAAAAAGGACTCTCGAGGTGTAAGGTTAAAATCACCTGTAAGAACAGCGTGAAAATAAATTGGAATCCCAACAACAAACCAAACGTCCCTTGCACCAAACAAGAAGAAACGGGCTGCTGATAAACGATTAATATTGCTATCGTTGGAGAAAACCTGGGAAAATTTTGCTTTCTTATTACCAACTGGGAGCCCTGGGGGCATAAAAATTAAGGCTCCCAGTAGAATGATTAAAAGCCCGACGGCCATTCCTAGAGTGACTACATTAAAATCAAAAGCAGCTAGTAAAGCCGCCCCCACGAAAAAACCAAATCCTTTAAATGCATTTTTACTTCCGGTAAGAGCAGTAACCCATTTAAAGAGTTGATTATTTCCTTCGTTAGGAGAAAGTAACTTCACTGCGCTTTTAGAGCTCATCTTAGTTAGGTCTTTGGCTACGCCTGATAGTCCTTGGGCGGCCATTACAAAAATAACTGAGGTGCTGACAGCCCAAGTTGGATCAAGTTGACTCAAGCCCATAAGCGCAGAAATTTGGAGGAATAAACCACCGTAAAGAGTTTTAGAAAGCCCAAACCTAGCGGCAATCCAACCAGCCGATAAATTGGTTACAATGCCCATAAACTCATACAGTAGAAACAAATAAGCAAGTTGAATTGGGTGAAACCCAAGGCTATGGAAATGCAGGAGCACAAGCATACGTAATGCCCCATCAGTCAGCATAAACGCCCAATAGGCTGCAGTAACTGTTATGTAAGCACCAAATCCGTCTGGTCTTTTTGTCAACCAGGATCTCCTATAGAACCAGCCACCATGCTGGTTAACTCAGCCATACGATTGGCGTACCCCCATTCATTATCATACCAGACTAACACTTTCACTTGTGTTTTATCGACAACCATAGTGGATGGGGCATCGATAATTCCAGACCGTGGATCATTTACGAAGTCTACGGATACTAATGGCCGTGTTTCATAACCTAAAATACCATTTAAGGGTCCCTCAGAGGCTGACTTCAAAGCAGAATTGACTTCCTCAACAGTTGTTCCGCGTTCAACTTCAAAAACACAGTCGGTCAGGGACGCATTGAGTAACGGTACACGAACAGCTAATCCATTTAATTTACCCTTCAATTCTGGATAGATCATGGTAATTGCGGTCGCTGATCCAGTAGAAGTTGGAATGAGGGAATTCAGTGCAGATCTCGCTCGACGGAGATCTTTATGCCCTGTATCCGCTATTCGCTGAGTGTTTGTTACATCATGTATTGTCGTTATAACACCGTGCTTTATTCCAAAGGTTTCATGTATTACCTTAACGACTGGCGCCAAACAGTTAGTGGTGCAGCTAGCAGCAGTTAAAACGCTATGCTGGTCAGCTTTGTATTCATGATGATTGATACCATAGACAATGTTGAGAGCTCCTTCTTTGACGGGCGCAGCAACAATTACCTTTTTAACTCCAGCGGAAAAATAAGAATTAAGGGAACTAATATCTCTAAATTTTCCAGTGCTTTCTATAACAATATCGCAGTCCCAGGCTTTCCAAGGAGCTTCAGAAATAGTCGGAAAAGAAGAGTAACCAATTGTTTTTTCGTCGATATTTATATGAGTACTTACAGAGGAAATAGTCCTCTCCCAACTTCCATGTACGGAATCGAATTCAAGCAGATGAGCAGACATTGCCGCATCACCTGATATTTCGTTAATTCCTACCCATTCTATGTCTGGAAGATCAAAGCCTGATCTTAAAACAAGCCTTCCTATTCTGCCGAAGCCATTGATACCAACCCGGACTGCCATACGCACTCCCCCTCTGAACAGGCTTGAGTTTAGAGATGAATGATTGCAGTTTTTTTACATTGTATTGCTAAAAACATCAGTAAGCATGAACCTGATATATTGGCTCAACAGACTGGCCCCACTCTTCTTCGAAACTTAATAACAGATGATCCGCCGGTGTTTTTCCTGAAGCAACGATTTGATCAAGCATGTCAAGAAAGTGAGCCTCATTAGCACCTGCACTATCAATACGTGCCCTAGAATTTAAGCCATCACGAGCGATGCGTAAAACATCTTTAGCGATATCCTGTAAACTATGCTCACCCATCCTAGCCTTCAGTCCAACTAATGGGGCATCATTCCGGAGACGCAGTCTATCTTCGGAATTCCAATCTTTGATTAGAGAGAGCGCAGCCTTTTGCGCAGCATCATCATATAATAATCCAACCCAAAAAGCCGATAGTGCACAGATAGCAGACCAAGGCCCTCCATCAGCGCCCTCATCTCCAAAAAGCGTTTAAGCCTGACCTCCGGAAATGCAGTGGTAACATGATCAGACCAATCCCCCATATGGGGAATTTCACCCTTTAATTGAGGAAGGTTACCGGTCATAAACGCACGAAAACTCTCACCTGCAACGTCTACGTAATTTCCATCACGGTAGGCAAAATACATTGGTACATCGAGCAGATAATCAACATATCTCTCAAAGCCAAAACCATCTTCAAAAACAAATTCAAGCATACCGCAGCGATTAGGATCAGTATCTGTCCAAACATAAGACCGCTCGCTAACCCTGCCCGTTGGTGCCCCTTCTACAAATGGGGAATTTGCAAATAGAGCAGTTGCCAGTGGCTGTAATGCCAAACTGATACGGTATTTTTCAACCATATCCGCTTCGCTTCCAAAATCAAGATTGGACTGGATCGTACAAGTTCGGGTCATCATATCGAGCCCACGTGTCCCAACCTTAGGCATATACCGACGCATTACTTTATATCGCCCCTTAGGCATCCAGGGCATATCAGCTTGAGTTCCGGTAGGATCAAATCCAAGACCAATCATACCAAGACCAAGATCTGCACAAACTTCTCTAGACTCTTTCAAGTGAGAATTTGCTTCCGCACAGGTCTGATGAAGGGTCTCGACGGGAGCACCAGACAGCTCAAATTGTCCGCCTGGTTCTAAGGTAATGTTACAGCCATCTCTCGTGAGAGCTATTGTGTTTCCACCCTCCTCAATTTTACTCCAGCCAAAACGGTCAGATAAGTTATTGAGAAGAGCTCCAATACTCTCTCTCCCTCGTAAGGAGCCCGAAGTTTACTCTCCAGATCAAACACAAACTTTTCATGCTCTGTGCCCACACGCCAATCTACTTTTGGTTTGACGCCTGCCTCTAGCCACTCCACTAATTGCCTTTTTGTTGTAATCGGGTCTCCGCCCGAGCTAGGAGGCGCTGCCATACTTAATACCTAATCCTCACTACCTCTAGCCGCACTGAAATCTCCAATTTTTGCCTGAGCTAGCACTAGGCCAGCTATAGCTGCTGTCTCAGCCCGCAATATCCGCGGCCCGAGACTAATTTTTCTGACAAATGGTATGTGTGAAAAACCATCTAATTCATCAGAAGTAAAGCCACCTTCTGGACCAATTAGCAAGCCATAAGAATTACTAGAATAACTATTTAGACTTTCCAGAATTGGAGGGGAGCATCCGGTTTCATCTCCCACAATTAAAATCCGTTCGTTAGGCCAATTAGATATCAAATCAGGTAAAGACACTGGTTCTTTTATTTTTGGTACATCTAGTCGCTCACTCTGTTCCGAAGCCTCAACTGCAATCCTCACTAATCTCTCAATATTTATACGGTCCGAATTAGATCTGCTTGTACGTACTGGGAGCAGTTTGGAAACACCTAATTCAGTGGCTTTTTCGACAATTAATTCGGTTGGCCCACGCTTAATCATTGAAAATGCCAGCCAAGGTCCATTAGTCTGTTTTTGAATACGAACTCTTAAATCAAGTTTTAACGCCACCTTATCACGTCCCGTTTGAATCAGACTGGCTAGCCATTCTCCATCAGCTCCATTGAAAATACGTATTTGATCCCCATTTCCTCGACGCATCACATTTAATAAATAGCGTGACTGGTCACGATGCAGATTTATCACCTGACCTAAGCTAAGCTCGCTCTCGACAAACAACCGCGGCCCTCGATACACCAACAATTTATGCTTCGGATCCATACAAGGCCTCCAAAATGACTGGAAATAAATCTCTTCAAAAACCAGCGCACATTGAGCGAGCAAATAAAGCGTCTGATATCGTAAGCGAAAGTATCGTTTTTAGTCAGCTTCCTTCAAGTTGGCATCCTTATATTCGCCTCGCGAGATTAGACCGACCTATAGGAACTTGGTTATTGCTGATTCCATGTTGGCAAGGTCTAGCGTTGGCTTTTGCTTCAAGTCAATCGTCGTTGGATTGGCAGCTTATTTACTTCGCTATCCTTTTTGCTCTTGGCGCGGTTTTGATGCGCGGAGCAGGATGCGCACTCAACGACATTGCGGATCGCAATATAGATGGAAAAATAGCTCGCACAGCACTTCGACCTATTCCGGCAGGCGACATAACTGTTCGACAAGCAATAGTCTTTATGATGCTACTAATGTTTGGTGGTGCCTTAGTACTCATTCAGTTTAATTTACCAACCATAATTGTAGGCCTAGCGTCTCTGCCATTTGCAGCAATTTACCCTTTTATGAAGCGTTTTACTTGGTGGCCGCAACTCTTCCTCGGCATTGCCTTTAATTGGGGAATTCTTGTTGGTTGGACAGCCATCGTTGAGCAATTATCATGGCCCCCAATCGTTCTATATCTAGCTGGGGTGATGTGGACGCTGGGTTACGATACAATTTATGCCCATCAAGATAAGGAAGATGATGCTCTTGTTGGTGTGAAATCCACAGCGCGTCTTTTTCAAGCTAAAAGTAAATATTGGATTTCAGCATTTTATGTTTTGTCTATTCTTGGCACAGTCACTGCAGGTTTTCTAGCTGGCCTGTCGGCACTTCTAATTCTCTTTTTAACGCCATTTGCCTATCACCTAATACGTCAAAGCCTAAGAACCAATTTTAATGAACCAGCAGAATGCCTGTTGGCTTTTAAATCTAACCGCAATGCTGGGTTTCTGATGTTAGCAGGCATTATCTTGACGAAGTTATTTCAGGCATGACGCCAAAGCAGATCAGAAACTTTGTAAAGTCTCACGCCAATCTTTCACATCCAAGTCTTGTAGCAGAATTAAAACTCTGGCTTGCGGACGAGTCTACGGAATTATGGCTTGCGACAGAGACAGCTCTCAATTCAATCAATTTACCACCGCCATTTTGGGCGTTTGCATGGTCAGGTGGGCAAGCCATTGCCCGTTTTATTATAGATAACCCTGAATTAATTTTTAAAAAACGTATACTCGACTTTGGTGCTGGTGGAGGCATCTGCTCATTGGCAGCTGCATATTCAGGATCTAAGGAGGTTGTCGCTGTTGCCCTCGATCCCTTTGCTGCAATCGTCCAAAGTATGAACAGCGAGGCCAATTCTTTAAAAATAGAAACCGTCACACAAAACGCGTCTGAACTTACCCTTGATAATTTCGACATCATTCTTGCCGGGGACGTTTTTTATGACCGGATAGAGTCACGTATTGCAATGGAATTTCTTTTAGAAGCAGTGAAAAACGGAATAACCGTTTTTATTGGGGATCCAGGTCGAACGTACCTACCTGATTGGCTGAAAACACCAATCGCTAATTACTCAGTCCCAACATCAAAAGATTTAGAGCAGAAGACAGTAACCAAAACCGATGTGTGGATGATAACTAACAAAGTTTAAAGCTTTGAATAATGGCATTTATTGACGCTTGAGCCACTTACATTAGCCATTGACCAATTAGCTCTAATAAATTTCTGCCAAATTTTTGCCTTCTAATCTTGCCTTAATAGAGAGTGAAAGGGATCATACAACTTGGCAATTGGCAGAATAGATGAAACCATTTTTATCTTCAGCTTTTAAAATTACCTTGCTTTCTGGTTTTTTAGGCGCGCTGATTGCAATCTCCTTTGCCATAATTCTTTCCGAGGATATGGCAGAAACCTTCCTGATCATGCTGTTTTAGCAAAATACATCCCCCAGATAACAACACGGGTCCATGCTGGTGATGGAAGGATTCTAGCCGAATTTAAAAGAGAACATCGACTATTCGTGCCAATAGGAGAGATCCCAGACATAGTTCGAGTTGCGTTCCTCTCTGCAGAGGATAAGGATTTTTATACTCATCCGGGAATTGATGTTCAGGCACTTACAAGAGCAGTTTTTCTAAACCTAAAATATTTAGCAACTGGTCGCCGATTAGTTGGTGGCTCCACAATAACTCAACAGGTTGCTAAGAATTTTCTTTTAACCAATGAGGTTTCATACGAGCGGAAAATTAAAGAAGCAATTCTGGCATTTCGTATAGAACGAGCGCTCACAAAAGAGCAAATTTTTGAATTATATTTAAATGAAATTTATCTCGGTGAAGGAACGTATGGCGTTGCTGCGGCAGCAATGACATACTTCGGCAAATCACTGACCGATCTGTCAATTGAAGAAGCTGCATATCTTGCAGCTTTGCCAAAGGCTCCCAGTAATTATCACCCAATCCGCCAGAATGCCGCCGCCATCGGGCGTCGCAATTGGGTACTAGGCCGAATGGCAAAAGACGGCTGGATAAGCCAAACTGAGGCAACAAGTTCTAGCGCATCCCCTTTGACCATTACAGGAAGACCAAAGCAAGAACGAGTAATTGCATCTTGGTTTTCTGAAGAGGTTCGTCGAGAATTAAAAAATTTATATGGCGAGACTAGTTTATACGGCGGGGGAATGTCAGTCCGTGCAACCATAGATCCCAAATTACAACATATGGCAGATACGGCATTGGCTGATGGTTTAGAGACCTATGACCGCCGTCACGGCTGGCGTGGCGCAATCTCTACCCTCCCCTTAGATGAAAACTGGTTTGATAGTCTTAAAAAATATAAGCCCCCTCTCGGCATTCGAGATCGTCATATTGCAGCCGTCATAAGAACAACTCCAAAAGTTGCCTACATAGGGCTTCAAGACGGGACTTATGGTAGTATCCATTTTGAGGATCTAAAGTGGGCTCGCAAACGCCTCAAACGACAGAGAATTGGCCCCTATCCTAAAAAGTGTTTCAGACGTTCTAAGCCCAGGGGATGTAGTCACAGTTAGAGAGTTACCGAATATTCAAGAGGATATTCCTGACCTACCTAGAAGATATTCACTTGATCAAATCCCAAATATAGACGGTGCTCTCGTTGCAATCGATCCTCATACTGGGCGGGTTCTTGCCATGTCTGGAGGATACTCCGCTGACCGCAGCCAATTTAACAGAGTTACACAAGCCAATCGCCAACCAGGCTCGGCAATTAAACCATTTATATACCTCTCTGCTCTAGAAGCCGGACACACACCAGCAACCCTGATTTTGGATGCACCAATCGTAGTAAATATCCCTGGTTATGGGCTTTGGAAGCCCCAAAATTATAGCGGGAAAATCTATGGTCCAAGTCCGATGCGCATTGGCTTGGAAAAATCACGCAATCTGATGACCATTCGCCTAGCTGAATATATAGGTATCGATAAAATTATCAGCACCGCAGATCGTTTTGGACTTGGGCAGAGAATGCGTCCTGAACTTGGCTCCGCCCTTGGCAGCGGTGAGGTTACGTTATTAGAACTAACATCGGCTTACGCAATGATAGCAAACGGAGGGCTTAAGATTTCTCCGTCTTTCATTGATACGGTTCATGACCGGAATGGAAATCTGATTTTTAGGCATGACAATCGTAAATGCCAAGAATGTATTGGTCCCAATGCAGATCCCTTAATGCCCCGGAACTCCCAAATGAAAAAGAGAGAGTTGCGGATCCTCTTTATCGCTATCAACTCGTTTCAATGATGCAAGGTGTTGTTGAAAACGGAACTGGGAGAAGAGTTAAGACTTACAGGTCGACCACTAGCTGGAAAAACTGGAACAACTAATAAATCGTTGGACGCTTGGTTTGTTGGTTTTTCCTCGAACCTTACGGTGGGGGTATTTGTTGGATTTGATCAGCCAAAAACGCTCGGCCCCAGAGAAGGAGGCGGAAGCGTTGCTGCCCCTATTTTTGGGAGATTTATGCGCGAGGCTTGGCCTATCCTACCAGGCGCCCCATTTAAAACTCCACCCGGGCTAGAATTTGTCAGAGTTAACCGGCTTAACGGCCTGCCAGCAAAACAAGGCGATAAGAATACAGTCTTAGAAGCTTTTTTACCTGGAACTATACCCTCTGCAAACGACAATGTAATTGGGGCCGGTCTCAATGAAAATCTTGGCGAAATGATTCCATCGATTTTATTTGACGAAGACGGTGACGATGAAGTTCGCGAGCAAGACATCTCAGTTCAAGATCGTACCAATTAAGAGTATTAAGCGTCAGATAAACATCGTTCATAAAATGTTTTTCATGGACGTATGTTCTTTGCTCATTACTCAAATTTCAATTTTTTGACACTCTTGAGCCATGAAAAGTTGGTTCGTCTATTTTGATCGACTATTTTTGGGCCTGCGCCCCCTTGATCGCTCATTTGCGGGACGGCCATTAGGGCTACGGCTATTAGGGCCACGGGCTTGTTCCTTATCGCCTTTTTGTCGAGCTCTATGACTAGACGGTCGACGCGGAGATTGCCCACTCTTCGCCTTTTGAAATTTAGTTCTCTTAGGGGATTTCCCTGAGGGAACACCCCTAACTCCTTCAGGAAGCAAAGAGACACTGATAAGGCGCTCAATATCCTGCATTAAAGCAACTTCGGCAGGATCATAAAACGTTATAGCAATGCCCTCTTTTCCTGCTCGCGCTGTACGTCCAATGCGATGCACGTAAGCCTCTGGGGTCACCGGGACATCGAAGTTTATAACGTGAGAAACATTCTCTATATGAATGCCCCGGGCAGCAATATCAGTAGCTACCAAAATAGGCATTCGTCCATCACGAAAAGCAGAAAGTGCTCTGACCCTTTGAACTTGAGTTTTGTCACCATGGATCGCAGCTGCAGCAAAGCCGGCAGCTTCGAGTTTCCGACAAACTCGGTCCGCGCCATGCTTAGTTCTTGTAAACACAATTGATCTTTCAACTTTTTCATCAATCAATAAATTAGCCAGTTTTTCTGATTTTTCGTGAAATGGTACAGCGATCGCGCGTTGCTCTATTTTTTCTATTGGTTTGGAGGTTGGACCAGCCGCAACCTGAACTGGATTTTGCAAAAACTCTTGAGCTAGCTCGATGATCTGCCTGGGCATCGTAGCAGAAAACATTATTGTTTGGCGCTTCTTTGGCAAACTCGACATCAACCGCCGGATAGCTGGCAAAAACCCTAAATCAAACATTTGATCGGCTTCATCTAACACAACGACTTCCGTGTGATCTAAATTAACCGCACCGGCCGCAAGATGGTCTTCAAGACGCCCTGGGGTAGCAACAACAATATCAACACCTTGAGCCAGAGCTTTTATCTGGGGACGAGGTTTCATTCCCCCAACCACCACTGTGGTTCGAAGGCGCATATTACGACCATACGCCCGAGCATTTACCGCAATCTGTGAAGCAAGTTCGCGTGTTGGTGCAAGAACCAGCATTCTGCAACGTTTTGCGCCTGGGGGGCGAGGTTGTTTTGCCATTTTGTCTAGCATTGGGAGAATAAAGGCCGCAGTCTTACCAGTTCCCGTTTGCGCAATACCTATCAAGTCACGTCCTTCCAATAGAGGCGGGATTGATTTCTGTTGTATTGGTGTAGGGTTTTCATACCCCTCGCTGACGACCGCACTGAGCAACGGCTCAGCAAAGCCAAAGTTTGAAAATTCGGACACGAGCACTCTCTTTCCAACTCATCAGCAGGCGCAGACGAAAAATTTAAAAATGTTTTGGAAGCTTGCGTAAATCAGCCGCCGGCGAGGCACCATCATGGTGCTATAATTGTCAATGCATACCTTTTTCGACAATGGATGCTTTGTAGTTACCTCCCACGTTTACTGCTCTGCCTTCCATACGTGAGACGTTCTTATTTTAGGTTTTAACTACGGATCATGAATTAAAGTAAATAGCTTACATACGACGCGGCTAGAGGCCGCGCCTGAACGTATAAACTCTTCTTTCAGATTGCTTCATCCAAATCTGCTTTTTTGAGCTGAATTTTATGTGCTTTAAAATGTAGTCATACCCAAATTTTTCCGCAGCATTTCTAAGAATGTATTGAAAAATTTTTATCCTACTGTCATCACTTGGCTATTAGTACTTTTCAGTTTTAGGCTTAAAAAAACTCACCCCAGGAGATGCAATATGCCAATTTTTGAGAATGGTTCCACACAGATTTACTATGAGGAATCTGGCAGCGGCTATCCTATGCTTGTTCTTCCCGGTGGTGGATTAAATGCGACAGTCGAAAATTTAGGACATGCAGGCTCATTCAACCCTTTAAAGGAATTTTCAGATACCCATCGGGTAGTTGCATTAGATATCAGAAACGCAAATGGCGGGAAATCAACTGGTCCTTTAGAACCAGAAAAAGGGTGGGACCAATTCACTGATGATCAACTTGCCCTAGCTGATCATCTTGGTTTTGAAAAATTTGTCGTCACTGGTTTTTGCATAGGTGGTCCATTGATTTGGAACTTAATCAAGCGGGCACCTAATCGAATTGTGGCGGCTATTCTCGGACATCCCAGCGGTTTCCGCCCTGAAAAGCCAGACCTGTTCTATCAAAACAACATCAACGGATGGGCGCCAAAATTTTTAGAAACACGAGAGGACGTAACTATGGAAATGGTTGAACGTTTTCTAGCTAACATGTATCGAAGCAACCCGGATTTTGTCTTCACCGTTGATCGAGATTTTGTGCGTAATTGCAATATTCCATTGCTAATTATGCCTGATGATGTAGCAGCTCACCCATTTGCCTGTGCAATGGAAACTGCCAGACTATCTCCATCCGCAGAGGTAAGTATTTATCCATGGCGAGAACCATCAGGACACATGGAAATAGCCCTCAGACATGCAAGGAGCTTTCTAAAAGCTCACACACCTACTTAAATTTGGCTCACTCAGCCGCGGCCTTTGTTTTCGATGCTGCATCAAAAATTGCACCTGTTTGATGCAATTCATGTAGTTCATCTCTTGTGAAGCCCACATCTTCTAAAACCGCTACTGTGTTTGCCCCAGAGTTTGAGGATATAGCCGAACCTCTTGCGGTGTTTCAGAGAATTTTACTGCAGGTCGCGCATGCCTTACACGACCTTCTGTGGGATGGTCATATTCTTGAAAGATACCCACGGCTTTGAGATGCTCATCTTCAGCAAGGTGGTCTAAGGGCATGGCGCGGCCATTTGGAATATCGTTTTCTTGAAGCGCTGCAAGTAATTCATCAGTTTTCCAGGAAGCAACAGCTTTAGAGGCCATTTCATAAAGCTCAGCTATTTTGATGCTCCTAGTTTTAGGATCAACAACTCTCAAGTCATCAACCATATTTTCCTGACCCATCAACTTAAAAAAGTCCTGCCAATGCTTTGTATTATATGGCAAAATTGAAACATACCCATCTAAAGTTGCATGGGGACGACGATCTGGCGCCATCGCACGAGCATATCCCGTTGATCCCTCATTAGGAATAAATGTGTGGCCTGCATTATGCTCGATCATATTGAAGCCAACCATCGCCTCTAACATGGGAACTTCAACTAATTGCCCACTTCCCGTCTTCTCTTTATGGAAAAGGGCTGCAAGTGTTGCATGGGCGCAAAACTGTGAACAAATTTTATCACAAATTGATGCCTTTACGTAGGCTGGAGCGCCATCAGGGCCTCCCTGCATATCTGCAAGCCCTGAAAGTCCTTGAATAACATCATCGTATGCTGGCCGACGAGCATAAGGACCTTCCTGTCCAAAACCCACAAGAGCCACGTATACGATTGCAGGATTTGCCACTTTACAATCCTCATAGCCTAGACCCAATCGCTCCATAGCTGCGGGACGGATTGAGGTAATTATTGCATCTGCACCTTGAATTAGTTTTAAGAGAGCATCTCTTGCACCAGTTTGTTTGAGGTCTAGAGCTATTGAACGCTTGTTACGATTTGCATTTATAAAAAAATGCCCCATTCCAGGATTGCGCATGGGAGCAATACCGCGGGTAATATCTCCATCTAATGCCTCAACTTTGATAACATCGGCGCCATAATCTGCTAAAATCTGAACGCCATAAGGACCAAAGCCAACAGTTGTTAGATCTAGAATTCGAACTCCATCTAATGGTCCTGACATAAAACTGCTCCTTTTTTTGGTCACCCGACCCTAATCAATAGGATTTTCAGTCGTCTGAAGACGGTCTTATCAAAAAATACAATTATAAATTAAATAAAATTTTATTTAGTTATCTGATAGTCAGCTATCAGAAATTTTTATTCTACTTAAACCGTAAAAGTGAGAGAGCCGCCATCAAAATTAGGCTGCCAACACTCCCAAAATGTAATCTTAGTAGCTTGGGTTAGTAGAGTAAGGTGTCAGTTGAAGATCATGTGTCCAGACTGAACGATGCTGGCTGTGTAGGTACCAAAAAGCATTTGCAATCTCGCCTGCATCCATAACAATCTCTGGATTATCAATTGCTTTTTGAGAGCCCGAGTGCCTGGAGAATCAATTAAGCCATCGATAATTACATTTGCTACATGAATATTGTGTTCTGAATACTCCTCTGTCAGCACTTGCGCCAATGTCCGCATCATAACTCGTGGATAATATAGAGATTGACCAGTTAGTCGTTTTCGGCCACGCAAAGAGCTGGAGTTATTAGAAATAAGGAACGTACCTGAGCCACGCTTACGCATCGCGGGCAAAACTTCTTTTGCCACGAGGAATGGACCACGACATGCGATATGCTGGGTCGTATCAAACATCTCTGTTGGGATATATTCTAACAACTCCATTTCTGGCGGGAGGTCCCGCCCCCTCCAGATAGCCAGCATTGTAGACCAACACTTCTGGATCTCCGGCTTCCTCTCTTATTTTGGCAAATGCAGCTTGGATTGACTCCTCAGATGAGAGATCAAGCTCAACCGTTAGGGCATCCCCACCTGCGTTATTAATTGCGGCCTCAAGGCCAGACGCATTAGAGGCAGTGCGGGTCGTCAAGATGGTACGAAAGCCTTCTGAAGCAAACTTTTGTGCAATAGCCCCACCTACACCCCAACGGGCAATAATAGGAATATCAGCATCGTCTAGATTTTGACCATGCGCCAACCGCGTGTTGCGTCCGTCCGCCTGCCATTTTGAAGTTGCTCCAATCACCACCGCCACAGGCTTAGCTTGACCCATTTTGACCCCCTGCTTTTATTTTAGACCATAGTTTAAGAAATTATTTTCCATAAATAGGAACGCTTAGAGAAGCTCTTTATCTATGCTCTTTATCTTTTAAGTTCGGTTTCGATGAATATGAATTCATAGGCGTTTACGTTGATAACATCATGTTCGACACCAGTTTCACGAAAATAAGGCTGACCAGCTACTAGATTAACTTCTGTTACTGACCCGTCCGAGGCCTCAATCGACAAAACTCCAGTTGTCATTGGCGTTACCATGTAATCCATTTCGTGTTTATGCCAACCTGTGGCAGCCCCCGGTGGAAACCGCCATTCTGTAACACGGATACGATCGTTATCGATTAAAATAGTGGGTATTGCAGACACTCTAGACATAGTGCTCTTAAACCCCTTCGTATTGCCCTAATTCTGCTCTACGTACGATTGCCCAACGATATTGCTCAGGCCATAGAGCAAAGGCGTCTTCTTGCTCTAATGCTTCTGCCGCGTGGAGCGGCCAGAAAGGATTATGCATAAGTTCACGACCAATGCCGATTAGATCGGCTCTTCCAGCGGATAAAATATCTTCCGCTTGCTGAGGATCAACGATACGCCCAACTGCCATTGTGCCAATGTCTGCATCTCGGCGAATTGTTTCTGCATACGGGACTTGGAAGCCTAGAGGTCGTTGCCCACCCTTAGGTAAAGGACGACCATCATCTTCAGCACGAAACGCTGGAGCGCCAGAAATGCCGCCTGCAGAGCAATCGATCACATCCACCCCTAAGGGATTTAAGTTCTTTAGCAAGTTTAACTGAGTCCTCGAGACACCAGCCGGCCGTATCAACCGCCGATACACGGAAGAAAAGTGGGAGATTGTCAGGCCATACTGCACGGACAGCTTCTGTTACCTCAAGCGCAAATCGCATTCTTCCAGCAAGCTCACCTCCATATTGATCATTTCTCTGGTTCGCTACGGGAGAGAGAAAACTATGGATCAAATACCCATGGGCTCCATGAATCTCTATCACTTTAAAACCGGCCATTGCAGCGCGCTTTGCTGATGCAGCAAAATCCTCTACTAGGCTGGCAATCTCTCCCTCTGATAATGCGCGAGGGGTTTCCCATCCATCAGCAACAGGAACTGCCGATGGTGCTACTGTTTCCCAACCGCTGTCGCCCCAACTTGTGTCCCCTACCGATACAGGTTTACCACCTGCCCAGGGTGGAGACGCAGAGGCCTTTCGACCAGCATGTGCAATCTGCAATCCCGGCACAGAACCCATCTGCTCTATAAAATTGGTTGTAGGTTTTAATGACTCTGCTTGCTCATCAGTCCAAATACCTAAGCACTTGGGTGTAATTCGTCCACGTGGCTCTACTGCTGTTGCTTCTGCAAAAACCAACCCAACTCCACCGCGAGCAAACGTGGATAGGTGAGCAAACTGCCAATCTGAGGCAAGACCACTATTTGCGGAGTACATGCAAAGTGGAGATAGCACCACGCGATTGGGCAGAGTAACACCGCGTAGTTCAAGCGGGCTAAAAAGTTTTGTTGTTTTTGACATTTAAGCCTCCAAGTGCATCGTTGTTTAAATCCGTGTTCTTACAGTACGGCCATCGCCCATTTTAGGTGCGCTTTTCAAACAGGAGTAAAGTTTGCATTGGAGTAAGAATTCCCAGCCACACAAACTAAGCAATAAAGAGAAAGGTAATTCTCTTTATTTTACATTTTATTCCCATTCTATCGTTCCAGGTGGCTTTGAAGTTACATCGTAAGTCACTCGGTTAACGCCTCCCACCTCATTAATTATTCGAGTTGCAACCCGGCCTAAAAATTCCATTTCAAACGGATAAAAATCCGCCGTCATCCCATCTGTCGATGTTACAGCCCGCAAAGCTAGTGCACTTTCATATGTACGCTCATCCCCCATCACCCCTACGGTTGATACAGGCAACAATACAGCAAAAGCTTGCCATATTTCATTGTACAATCCAGCCTTGCGTATCTCTTCAAGATATATGGCATCAGCTTTTCTTAGGGTTTCTAAGCGACCTTGCGTGATTTTCCCTGGAATTCTTATTGCTAGGCCAGGTCCTGGAAAGGGATGACGCCCCACAAAAGCATCTGGTAATCCCAACTCACGTCCAAGATCGCGCACCTCATCTTTGAACAACTCTCTCAATGGCTCTAGCAACTGCAAGTTCATACGCTCAGGCAGCCCGCCAACATTATGGTGGCTTTTAATTGTGACACTGGGCCCACCATCGAAAGATACGCTCTCGATTACATCGGGGTATAAGGTTCCTTGAGCGAGAAAATCTGCTCCCACCAATACGTTTTGCTTCTGCCTCAAAAATTTCGACAAATAGCCGTCCAATGGTCTTGCGCTTTACCTCTGGATCCGAAACACCATCTAAATCTCCAAGAAATTTACTTTCTGCTTCAACATGATGCAGCGGAATATTGAAGTGTTGTCTAAATAATGAAACTACCTCTTCAGCTTCCCCCAATCGGAGCATGCCCGTATCCACAAATATGCACTGTAATTGGTCTCCAATAGCTTCATGGATAAGCACTGCTGCTACAGCGCTATCTACACCACCAGACAGGCCACAAATTACTTTCCCGTCGCCGACCTTTGCGCGGATACGAGCAATTTCCTCTTCCCTAAATTTTGCCATTGTCCAGTCACCGGAACAAAAGGCGACATTTTTAACAAAATTGCTTATAAGAGCGGCCCCATCTGGCGTATGCACAACTTCTGGATGGAACTGCACCCCAAAATACCCAAAGGCCTCATCTGCGATAGCGGCATAGGGTGCGTTAGGCGTTTTAGCAATAACTTTGAAGCCATCAGGCAAAGCTGAAACCGCATCTCCATGGCTCATCCAAACCTGATATTTTCCACCAGCCGACCAAACTCCATCGAACAAAGCTGAATTCTCGACAACCTCAATCTGCGCGCGGCCAAACTCACGTTTTTCTGAATTAGTAACAAGCCCTCCCAGCTGATGAGCCATAGCCTGCTGGCCATAGCAAATACCCAAGACCGGAACGCCTAAATTGAAAACACATTCATCCGCTTGGGGAGCCGATGCATTAGTTATGCTAGAGGGTCCGCCTGAAAGAATAATCCCTTTTGGATCATATTCTTTTAGCGTTTCTTGAATAACCTTGTTGAAGGGCCAAATCTCGCAATAAACACCTGCTTCCCGTACCCTTCGCGCAATTAATTGAGTTACCTGAGAACCAAAATCGACAATAAGAATACGATCGTGCATCAAAAATCTTTCATTAGGTGCTAGATTGATAATTCGGACTCTCTCGGGTCACGATAACATCATGAACGTGGCTTTCTCGCAGCCCAGCGTTGGTTATTTGAACAAATTCAGAATTTGTTTTCATAGCCTCTATGTTTGGATTGCCGGTGTAACCCATCGCAGCCTTTAGGCCACCAACCAATTGATGGATCACATGGCTAACCGGTCCCTTATACGGAACTTGTCCTTCCACGCCTTCGGGCACCAACTTCAGACTGTCTTGAACCTCCTGCTGGAAATAACGGTCAGCAGATCCTCTTGCCATCGCTCCAACCGATCCCATCCCACGATACGACTTGTAGGAGCGCCCTTGATAAATAAATACTTCTCCAGGACTCTCATCTGTCCCACCCAGAAGGGATCCTATCATTACACAATCTGCACCTGCAGCAATTGCCTTTGCTAAATCACCAGACGATTTAATGCCGCCATCCGCTATTGCCGGAACTCCTCGCTTAGCACAAGCTGAAGCGGTCTCTAAAACCGCTGTCAATTGCGGGACACCAACTCCAGCAACAACCCTCGTTGTGCAGATTGACCCTGGACCTATCCCTACTTTCACTGCGTCTGCGCCTGCGTCGATTAGAGCTTCAGCTCCGTCAGCAGTTGCTACATTTCCGGCGATAATTTGAACTTTGTTGGACATCTGCCGCACTCGGTTTACGGCCTGGATTACTCCGTCTGAATTGCCGTGGGCTGTATCTACAACAATTATATCAACACCAGCGTCTGCGAGTGCTTCCGCGCGAGCAAAACCATCATCACCAACGCCAGTTGCAGCAGCACATCTTAATCGTCCCTGATCATCTTTTGCTGCATTTGGGAATTTTTCGGCTTTGTCTATATCTTTGACTGTTATCAATCCAATGCAGTGAAAATCATCATTAACAACTAATAGTTTCTCAATACGATTTTGGTGAAGGAGCCGTTTAGCCTCGGCTGGAGATACACCTTCCCGCGCTGTAACGACATCAACGGTCATAAGCTCCGAAATTATCTGCCTAGGATCATCTGCAAACCTAACATCTCTGTGTGTAAGAATACCGGATAGTCTTCCGCTTTCCGCCACCACTGGGATTCCCGAAATATTGTGGTGTCCCATTAATGCCAGTGCTTCTTCTAAACGAGATCCGGTGAAATCGTAACGGGATCTACAACCATTCCTGATTCATATTTTTTAACACGGCGAACTTCAGCCGCCTGCTCTTCTATTGATAGGTTTTTTATGAATAACTCCAAGCCCACCTGCTTGAGCCATGGCTATAGCCATTGAACTTTCAGTGACCGTATCCATTGCAGACGCAATAACAGGAATGTTTAGTGCAATGTCCCTTGTAACTCGTGTGGCGGTGTTAGCAGCGGTTGGCAAAACAGCCGACCTGGCTGGCTTAAGCAACACATCATCGAAGGTTAGGGCAAGTGGGATGACTTTCCCATTGTTGGAAGTCATGTCATTCCTCCGACTAGATCTAGGATGACGCTGCTCTATACACACCAAAAAGGATTCGTCCAAGCACCGTTATTCAAACTTTCTAAAGCCCGTAGCTACAAGGTACATTTCAGCGGAATCAGAGCGGCTAGCTGGCGGCTTAGCGTGCTTAACTTCTGAAAAATCCTTTTTTAAAAGATCCAATAATTCACTTGGCGCACCGCCTTGAAAAACCTTTACGGCGAATGTCCCACCTGTCCCAAGTAATTGGGCAGCTACATCATAAGCAGCTTCGGCCAATGCTCCGATGCGAAGCTGGTCAGTGCGCTTATGACCTGTGGTAGAGGGCGCCATGTCGGATAAAACAGCATCAGCTAGACCGCCAAGAGCCTGGGATATTTTGCCAACCGCCTCATCCGAAAAGATATCTAACTTCAGGATTGTAGCTCCATCGATTGGATCTACATCCTGTATGTCGACCCCAACAACAGAGCCTCCATTAAGCCTTTTAGCGATTACCTGAGTCCAACCACCCGGAGCACACCCAAGATCAACGAACCGACCATTGGGAGATAAAATATTAAAACGAGTATCAAGTTCTGAAAGCTTGAACGCAGCCCTGCTCCTATATCCCTCTATCTGCGCCTTTTGAACGTAGGGGTCATTGAGTTGCCTCTGCAACCAACGGGCGGATGCATTTGATCGCCCGCGTGCGGTTCTAACTCGAGTTGCTAGCATTCGTGAACCATCACCACGCCGGTTTCCTCTAGCCATTAGTTTCCTAAATCCTGAGTAATTGGCGGGATTCAGATGAAGATCATTATCATCACAGGCCGCCAGAAGACATACTACTTTTGAACAGCCCGTCTGTTTTTCACACGACATGGACCAACCCATCAACAAGATAACGTTTCTCATGCCTGTGCTCGTTGATAATGGAGCTAGAACCAAAAAGACCTCCAAATCCATACTCACTGTCACTTTTGGTTCTTGCAAGTTTTCGTAATTTCCAAAATAGGGCAGTCATAAATTGTTTGCGAAAATTACAGTCGGCTTGCGCTTGGCTATACCATCGTTTCCTCGGGTACAAAAGCATAGATCAAAATGAAAAATCCCATAGAATCAAAGGTTAAATATTCACATTTTGTGAAGTAACGAGCTTTCGTCCTAGGCAGATGGGTGTTAAGCTTATGCGCAAATTTGAATCTTAGTGATGGAAACGCGCCATGAGACTCTCATTTTCCACTTTAGTGTTGGCTGGCCTGTTAGGGATCATGTCATTGACATCTACAGGTGCGATTGCTGCTAGCAATGTAGGTCCAAAAAAATGTCAAGAATGCCATCGAGCTGAGCATGATGTATGGAAAGGTAGCGCGCATTTTAAGGCTTTCCGAGGTGCTCACAAAGCGAAAGGTGCTAAGGAAATAGCCAAAGCATCAGGTGGCGGCAAATCAATGAGACGAAACCAGGTGTGTGTGGCATGCCATTACACCGAAGTAGGCGGAAAGCCAAAAGCAGGCCCTTCTTGTGAGAGCTGTCATGGCGGCGCCTCAGAGTGGCTTTCGATACACAATGATAAAGCAATGCCGAAAGAGCAACGATTAGCTGCTGCTAAGGACGCTGGGATGATTCATTCCTCAATGCTTTTTGAAATTGCTCAAAATTGTAATGGCTGCCACACAATGCAGAATGTAGACCCTGCAATGGCTGGGAAACTCATTGATGCTGGCCATCCTATCAATGGTGATTACGAGTTAGTTAAGTATAGCCAAGGTCAAGTTCGGCATCGTTTCTACCCTCCTGACGTCACCGTAAACCAAGAAATGTCGAAGTCCGAATTGGCTAATATGTTTCTAACAGGTCATGCTGTTGGTCTGGTTTATGCGACTAACGGTATCGCTAAGTCCGATAATGCCAAGTACAAGGCCGAAATGCAGAAGCGGGTAGATGCAGCCACCAAGGCTCTAGGAGCAGTAAAAGATCAAATTCCTGCTGCTAATAAGCTTCTATCAAGCCCTAACGAAGGTAATGCTAGAAGTTTTATTACTGAAATCACTGGTAAAGATCTATCAGCCGCAGTAGGTGCGATGTTGCCCAGCAGCTACAAGTAAGGTTTTTAGGGAATTAACCTAGTGCCTCTTATTAAACGCGAGCTCAAGACCTTAAAACCAAGCTGCAGGTTACCTTTAGTTTTGGGATTTTGTCTTACTGTTGAGGGATCCGGAAAAATATTTGTTAGTTCGCATCATCACAGCTTAGGATCTAAAGGAGGACGGGTTGGCAGTTGCAACTAGGTTAACAAGGCCTCAACGCTGGGACAGGCCTTTTGACCCTGCGATGTCGCAGAGTCGACTAGATTTGTTGATGCAGAATTCTGTTATTGATGCGATAGATTCTGAAGCTTTCCCTAAGACAATTCCTCTATCGGGAATTATCGAAAATGATACTAGATTATTACAATTTTCGGCCGGAGAAATTGTTGTACGTGAAGGGGACTATGGAAATTCAGCTTTTTTGGTACTTTCCGGTAAGGTTCAGGTTGTAATTAATCCTCCGCTATCTGCAGAACAAATTGGACGGGAAAACACACCTCCATCTCGATTTAGCAACGCTGTCGCTCAAATATTTAGACGCAGAACGGCACCTGAAGTTCGTGACCTCAATCGTTATGGACAATTAGGTCTTTCAAACTCGGATCAAACTTCGAATTCAGATAAACAGGCTGTTTTCCTTCAAGATTTTCCGATGATATTAAGGGATAGAGACACGGCCGAAATTGGAGAAGGAAGTCTTTTTGGAGAGCTTGCTGCTCTTGGGCGTACACCCCGGTCGGCTTCAATTATTTGCAGTGAAGACGCTGAACTTTTGGAAATTCGCTGGCAAGGCCTCAGGGAATTACGCAGATTTGATGCTGGATGGCGTCGCCAAATAGACGAAAATTACAGGAAAAATGCTCTTTTAGCGCACCTTCAGGATACCCCTCTTTTCTCAAAGCTTTCGTCGGAGACTCTCGCTACGATAGCATCAGCTACATTATTTGAGACATATGGGTCTTTTGATTGGAGTTCTTCTTTTCAGCGGTCTGGAGCAGAAGATGCCCTGCGCAGCGAGCCCGTTATTGCTCGAGAAGGTGAGTATCCCGATGGCCTACTCTTAGTGAGAGCAGGTTTTGCGAGAGTTTCCGTCAAGCAAGGTTCTGGGGAGCGAACGCTAACATACTTGGGAGCTGGGGACACATTTGGACTGCATGAGTTATATCACGGCTGGCAGGGCTCAGAAGCGCTAAATGGAACAACTCTTAGAGCAATAGGCTATGTAGATGCTCTGAGGGTCCCAACCCACATTCTAGAGGAACATGTTTTCCCTACGCTTTTATCTGCACCTGACAGTCTTCTAGATTTTGCGCGACGTCCGTTAGCGGAAGACGCAATGCAAGAATGGTTAGTTGAGCAACGGTTCATCAACGGAACAAAAGGTATGCTCATTAACCTCGATAAGTGCGTGAGGTGCGATGATTGTGTGCGTGCGTGTGCCTCTACGCATGACGGGAACCCTAGATTTATCCGACACGGTAAGACTCACGATCACTGGATGGTAGCAAACGCCTGTATGCATTGTGCTGATCCAGTTTGCATGATCGGGTGCCCAACCGGGGCGATCCATCGATCACTTACTGGAGGATCCGTTGTCATAAATGACGATACATGTATCGGTTGCGGAACGTGCGCTAATTCTTGTCCCTACAATAACATTAGATTGGTGGAAATTAGAGATTTAGCAGGTCGGCCTGTTCAGGATGAAGCAACCGGAACACCAATCCGCAAAGCGACAAAATGTGATTTATGCTCAGGAATTCCAGGCGGCCCTGCATGTGAACGGGCCTGTGCTCATGGCGCGCTACAGCGTGTTAGTTTTTAGAAGGAAACGCTGTGGTGCACACCCCTAAATCAACTTTATCGTTTGGATTGACCTTTTCTCTTGTTGCCGTGTTATGCCTTATAGGTCTAGCCTATTTTTCTCACCAGGAAATGTTGAACCTAAGTGACGCCTCTTTTGTGACTGTCTGGATACTTCTTGGGATAATGTTTTCACTAGGTATTTTTAATATACGAAAACGTATGTCAGCTCTTCCTCTAGGGCGAGCCGCTTACTGGCTGACGTTGCATGTAGTGCTAGGTTTCTTTGCAGTCGGCACATTTCTTGTTCATACTAATTATGTTTGGCCTACCGGAGTATATGAACAGCTGTTGGCTAGTCTTTTCTGGCTCACAGCAGTCTCAGGGATGTTAGGTTGGCTGTATCAGAGAGCGATACCGCGGCGGCTATCCAGAATCGGGTATGAAGTTATCTTTGAGCGCGTCCCTGCTGAAATTGCACATCTTCGTGAAGAAGCAGAAGCGGCTGCTCTTGAAGCAGTAGGTAACAGTGGTGAACCAACCTTGGGCCGTTTCTACTCAGAAACATTAGATTGGTTTTTTCAGCGCCCACGTTTTGCCATATCGCATCTCTTGGGAACTGGTGCTGCTGCTCATTGGCTAGAGCATCGTATCGCTGCTGTACGAAGATTGTTAGGTTCTGCCGAACTAAAAGCACTTGATGAAATCGAAAAAATAGCTCAACTAAAGATTTCAGTAGATGCTCACTATGCAATTCAACGATCACTCAAACTTTGGGTTTTTGCGCACGTTTTGCTGACTTCAGCAACCCTCTCATTGTCTGTTTGGCATCTCATTTTGGTTCATGTGTACGCTAGATGACTGATACAACAAACCGATACGATCACGATAGCTCGCCTTATGAACGACCTAATCTTCCCTTCCGCTGTGGGCGAGAGGCGGCGTTTGGGAAACCATGCCCCAGAGGGCCCACTCTTAATGGAGCTTGTCAAGGGATCTCAGACTGTACCCCGTTTCAAACGAGAAAATCAGTAGTAGACGAAGAGACTGGCGAACAACGTGAAATATTACGCTGGGAGTGCCGGAGACCCACATGGGCAGGAGGCCCTTGCTCACAAGGCCCTAAACCGGATGGAACTTGTTCTTGTACCCACCCACCCTGCGCGCCTCGCCCCACCATCCGTCGTCAACGTGGACGATGGGCTCTTTTGGCTGTAGCTGCGGTTTTTGCCCTTGCCATTGCACTAATGGGTTTTGGAGGTGCACCTACGCTACCAAGTTCTATCGATCCCGGACAGCTATCTGGTAAACACGCCCAATTTACGGCAGCTGAGGGTTGCGTGGCATGTCATGACAGCCATTCCACCTCGCTCGTTGGATGGGTAGGAGCGGTATTTAGTAAAAATACAATTTCTGACTCCTGTGTTTCATGCCATTCCTTTGGTAAAGAACCGGTTATTGGAAATGAGCCTTCGAAAAATGCCTTGTTGTTCGCAGCCCATAACTGGAATTTTCCAAATAATCCCGATGCGCTAGCCACTAATTGTCAGGGCTGCCATACAGAGCATAAGGGTGAACTAGCATCGATTACGCCGTTGGTAGATGGTCAGTGTGCGGGTTGCCATACTGAAAAATTTGACAATTTTTCAAAAGGACATCCTGAGTTCTCAAATACTTTCCCCAATCAAAATCCGCGCACAATAAAATTTTCTCACAGTAATCACTTAGAAGAGTATTTCGCAGATAGTCGTTACAAAGAGCTGGCGCCTAAAGAAAATTGTGTGTCATGCCACACTAAACAGGAAAATGGACGACTGTTACCCGGGAGTTTTGATACTGGGTGTGCTGGTTGTCATGAGCAAGCCATTCGAGAACAAGGCTTTGCTGTAATTGGTTTGCCTGAACTCAGTGATCCTACACTAACAGCAGATGGCGCTGAAACATGCGGTTTCTCCCAGGCAGAAATAGAGCCTGCAAAAACTCTAATAAGTGCAATTTCTGACTCTATAAGTTCACTTAATTCAGTATCGGAAGCATTTGAAAGAAATAACTCCTCAGATCTCCAAACAGCGGTAACTGCAGCCGCAGATACCGCGGACGCGCTCGCTGAAACTAAAACTGAACTTGAGGAGGCTTTTGATCGAGAAGAAGCAGTTTCGCTGGAATACCTTCCCGAAGTTTTATCATATCTTTTAAAACATCCTTCAGATGATTTAGACGCTTACAGCGAGGATGTTGCAAGCCTGCTAATTGAGCTTGCTCAAAATGGATATGAACCTCTATCGGAATTGCTCGAAGCGACGGGAGGCTCCGCGAACAATCTTTTGGCGGGTCTCTCTGATGAGCTCGTACAGCGTGTGGTCTGTGCCTGGACCGCTAACCAGGAATACGAAGCACTTAGAGATCCAGAACCAGGTAAAGGCTGGCAAGCCAGCCCTTATCAAATCAGTTACATGCCGACTGGTCACTCGGATAGCGTTGTTAGAAATTGGATTGAATTTTCTCTTAGTGAGGAGGTTCGTGAGAGTGATTTGGGAAATCAAATTACTGAAAAAATGCTTCATCCTGCGGATGGACCAGGACGCTGCTTTAAGTGCCATGTTGCCCCGGTATCAGAATCTTCTTTACCGACCGTATCTTGGAAAATTCCCAGTGAAGACCTGCGACCTTTCACCGAGTTTAATCATACCCCTCACTTGAATGTCTTAAACGTTGGTTCGGGCTGCGCGACTTGCCATCAAAGCGTGGAAACTTCAAAAGTTACCTCTGGAAAAGAAAAAAAAATTCTCCTTCACACCCTAAAGAATTTGGACCAATTAAAAAATCTGTTTGTAGCGATTGCCATAAAGAAGGTGGTGTGCAACAAACCTGTGTAACTTGTCATCAATATCATACCGAGCCAACTATCAGAAAACGACAAAATTAAGGAACGACGACATGACGAACCAGAGCTGCCCATTGCAGCTGGCCCGCCACTTTGCCGCCGCTTTTCTTACACTCTTACTGATCCTGCCCAGCTCACAAAGTCTGGCAGAAAAGAGTGTGTCTGATCCTCACGCAGATGTATTTGCTGAAGAGAATTATCCAACTGCTGCGCAATGTGGGACCTGTCATAAACAGATCTACAGAGAGTGGGCGTCAAGCAATCATGCTTACTCATCTATTTCTCCCATGTTCCATAAATTTGAACAGAAGATTAACGATCTTTCGAGCGGTACAATTCGCGCATTTTGCGTTCGGTGCCATCAACAAGTTGGAACTCAGCTCAACGAACGTCGAGACTTACCTCTTTGGGAGCGGAGCCAGATTGCGCGTGAAGGTGTAACGTGCATCACCTGTCACCGAGTGCAAGATCAGTTTTACAAGGTAAATGGTGAACGCCATATCGTGCCAGGGCCCATTTATTCTAAAGTCACTGGTGTTGGTGAAGGAGAAACACTTCAAAAGATTATTGATAACCGCGACGAGTACCGCGTATCCGCCAGCCCCGACGAGCGTGGCGCGCAAATTCATACCGGCATTTACAAGTTTGATCAGATTAACAAGTCCGAGTTCTGTGTGTCTTGTCACCAAGTTGCCGTGAACCCAGGAATTAAACTTGAGGTTGTTTGGGACCAATATCGAAACTCCCCTGCCGCAGCTGCAGGCGTTACCTGTCAAGATTGTCATATGGGTAAAGTACCAGGCCGAGCTGATGGTTATGAAACGGCTCCGGTAGCCATTGTTAATGGTGAGGAGATCGATCCAGACCGCAAACACTCAAATCACGCCTTTTACGGTCCAGGATACCCAATAGCACATCCTGGAATTTTCCCCCATAATCCTGACGCGGCTGAAATTCCAATCGAAGATTGGCTGCAATTTGACTATCGAGCAGGCTGGGGTTCACCAGAATTTGAAGAAAAAGTGGATGCTGGAGAAATCAGTGAAGATATCTTCCCAGATGCATGGGCAGACGTTGTTGATCGTGAAGAGGCGTATGAAATTATCCAGGAGAACATTGAACTTCTAGAAGAAAAACGTGAACTTCGTCGACAAGTAATGGAGAATGGTTCACGTGTAGACGGTCCGTTTTTTGCAAGTGCACCTAGATCCGGCTCATCCATGAGCTTTAAGATTAAAGTTACAAATACCGACGATGGGCATAACCTTCCATCGGGTTCTCTGGGAGCACAGCCTGAAATCTGGCTCAATGTAGCGGTGGTATCCCCATCTGGTAAGACGGTGTAGGAATCAGGTTATGTAGATAGCATCGGCGACATGGCCGACAATCACTCCTAGATGTGGCGGCAGGCACAATTGATCACGACAATCAGTTGTTCAATCTGCAAACAAAATTCCTCTTCACCAATGTAAAAGGAACAGATAGGGAATGGTATCTTCCTATCAACGTAGATATTGACCAATTACCGTTCATACGACCACCAAATGTACCTACAACAATCCTGAACCACCCTCCCTTCATTAGAATGGAAGGTCGCTCAATCCCGCCTCTTGGGGTACGAGACGCCAACTTTAGAGTGCCCTCAAGCGCTATGGTTGAGAAAGGCACATACAAAATGGCAATCAGAATGCGTAGTCGTGCTGAGCCAATGTATTTCATGCGTTTCGTCGAAGCTACGCCTGAGATGGAAGAAGCCATGAATGAGTGGATGTTAGATTTCCACGCCTACACCGTCGAATTCGACGTCAAGTAGATTGTTGAGATGCTTTCATTCAAACATTTTAATTGGTTAACCTCAGTCCATTTCTATATAAAGGGGCTAAATCCGTGAGAGTTATTGAGCTCGCCAGAAGCAGCCATAAGCCCTTAATGGTAGCTACATGTGCTTCGTTGGTATTGCTTGCCACATCAAACATCGCTGTTGCGGCTGGGCCTGACATTGATCGACCACGTGAGATGGACGGAAGCGTCCGTGTAACAGATTACGACGATAGTGTTTTTAAAGCTGATCCTACTTACGAAGATAAGCCATATAGTGCTGAAGAGCAGATTAAGATCTATGGTGGCAAGAAGGACATCAAGGAACCCAGACCAATCATTGAAATTGGTCAGCCTCAATACATTGAGGGGCCCTTTAACCAATCCGATGGCTTTAAAGATTTAGGAGATAAAAACCCATTTTCTTGGGCTTTCTCAGTCTTCGGCGATTTCAGAACTGCAGTTGCCGGAAATGATATTGGTAACGACGAAGTATTTGAATGGGCGAATGTCCTGAACTTAGATGTTGACCTTAAGATTACATCAACCGAGAGAATACACGCTTTCCTAAAACCAATCGACCAGGGAGCAAATGTAGCAGGCTTCAGAACCGGAGATGATAGCGGGAATAATGGTTTTAACGGTGATGTTGATGCCGGGTTAGAAACCTTATTCTTTGAAGGTGATCTAGGCGTGATCGCGTCTGGTTTAACCGATGAATATCAATCTCAAGATCTGCCATTTTCGTTTGGACTAGTCCCTTTAATTATGCAAAACGGCCTCTGGGTAGATGACGCATTTCTTGGGGGAGGTTTCGCCTTCCCATCAATGAACAGCCCATTGCTCGATATCACTAATATGGACATAACCTTCTTCTCTGGTTTTGGCGAAATTGATTCACCAGCCATTGCAGATGCTAATGGTACAGCATTCAATAATGAGGCCATGCTGTTCGGTGCCGCGGCATTTATTGAATGGTTTGAAGGTTATTCTGAATTTGGCATTGGTTACGTCGAAGGCACACAGGAAGTTGGAGATATTGATTACTTCAACATTACCGGTGCGTTTACCAGAAGGTATGGTGGTTGGCTTTCAAACAGCGTTCGGCTGTTTGGTGCTGTAGGACAGGACACAAATAACCGAGCAAAAACTGCTGACGGATTTGCGCTTCTCGTTGAGAACTCTCTCATTACAAGCAAACCAGGCACATACGTTCCTTATGGCAATTTTTGGATTGGCATGGATAAGCCTCAGGCTTTAGCTAAAAACAATGGTGGGCTTTTAAGAAATACAGGCATAACATTCGAAGCAGATGGGATGACGAGTTTTCCCAAACTCGATGACACCGCAAATGATACCTACGGTGGCGCCATTGGCATTAACTACCTGTTTAGTCTTGACCAGCAGCTAGTTGTCGAGGCCTCAACAGTACAAATGCTTGAAGGTGACAATCAAGCTGGGCAGTCCGCACAAGGCGCTCAGTATGCGGTTGGCTTTAGGTATCAGAAACCAATTACTAATCGTGTAATTCTACGCACCGATGGTATTTATGCCGTTCGAGAAAATGCCAAAGATGTGGCTGGTGTCCGTTTTGAAGTTCGCATAAAGTTTTAGCTTAGACAAAAAAGCCTACTAATAGATTGGCGTTAGTATTTTTACTTAAGATTGTACGACCCAAAATCTTGGGAGGATATTAAGGTGGAAAATATGGCGGCTTATTTAGCCACTGCTGCAGCTAGTCTCCTTGCTATTTATATCCTGACGTTAATCTATGGATCGATTAGACAACAACTTCAGCTCGCTCGTCACTTTGAAGAACAGTCCTCACTTTTCAGAGCACGAGCAGATAGTCTGCAAAAAGCGCGGGCAGAAGAAATCCAAAAGACTCAAAATACCTGGAATGGTTTTAGAAAATTTGAGGTCGCTGAAAAAATAAACGAAATTGATGATTGCCACTCAATCTACTTAAAGCCACATGATGGGCGCCCTCTACCTCCCTTCGAGCCAGGACAATTTCTGACTTTTAAGTTTAAGGTTCCAGATCAAGCAAGCGATGTGATCAGATGTTACTCGCTGTCTGATGCACCTGGTAGAGATTACTACAGGATCACTGTTAAAAAGGTACCACCGCCACGAGGAAAGCCTGAATTACCGTCTGGTGTTTCGTCCACGTATGTTAACGAAGTTCTCAAACAAGGTGATATTATTGATGTGAGAGCTCCGAACGGTGGCTTTTATCTGCAAAGGCAACATCGCCGTCCAGTCGTACTCATCGGTGGCGGTGTGGGGATCACTCCTGTTCTAAGCATGCTTAATTATATCATAGAGCATGAACCAGATCGTGAGACTTGGTTTTTCTTTGGTGCTCCCAACAAAGCAGGGCACATAATGCAGCAACATCTAAGAGAAGTTGCCGAGAACCATCCAAATATTAATATGAATATTTGTTACTCTGACCCTACTGAAGACGATGTGCATGGCGAGGATTATGACCACCATGCTCGGGTGTCTGTGGAGCTCTTCAAAGAATTGCTTCCATCAAACAACTATGAGTACTACTTCTGCGGCCCTCCCCAATGATGAATGCCCTGGATGCCGATTTAAAGGCCTGGGGCGTACCGGAAGCGGACATACACTACGAGGCGTTTGGGCCAGCTTCGGTAAAGAAAGCCGCTCCACCTGCAGCGGCAAGCGAAGGCACTGAAGCTGCAGCTGCCATACCTTTAACGTTTGCAAAGTCAGGAAAGACACTCGATTGGACACCAGCATCAGGTACAATTTTAGATTTAGCCGAAGCAAATGGAGTAGACATCGCATCAGGCTGTAGAGCCGGTAGCTGCGGAACATGCTTGACGGCAATCATTGAAGGTGATGTTGGATACGCAACACCACCTGATGCGGCTGTAGAAAATGGCTCTTGTTTGTCATGTGTTGGGACGCCTAAATGCCCTTTAAAAATCGACGCCTAGCAGGAGGACTAGTTAGGCAGGCCAACTCCTGGATAGTAAACCTTACCGGAATATCTATAGTTGTCTCAACGGGGCGGCCTCCTTTTATTGCAGGCTTAAATCTCCAGTTTTTAACCGCTTTCAATGCTGCGTTATCCAGTCGATCAAATCCGCTTGTTTGGATGATTATTGCATGGGTGGTTGTGCCGGTAATCGATATATCCAATCGGACCCTAACAACCCCTCTTCACCCAATCGTTTTGAGACACTCGGATAAATTGGTGGCGCATTTTTAGAAAGTATTGAAACAGGCTGATGCTCGAACTGTTGATTGCGGGCGTTCTTGCTCGATGACAACAGATAATATTCTAATTTATTATCATTTTTAAAAGATCTTCCTTCAGCATGTATATCTGATCTCTGGCTCTTAAAATCGCCTTGACGAACAAGATCAACGCTATCCAATTGCGGGTATGATTTTAAAGAAACCTGTCTATCTAAATCTAAGCCTACCGCACTACTAACGACTTTGACCTCTGCGGATTTTACTTTTTTACCGAGCAAGTTCTGCAGGACTTCGGGTGTTTTTGCAGAGTGTGAAAACTGCACTAGTTTGGAAGACGCTAATGACTCAGCATCTTGATTGGCAGAAACAATCCCTACTTCGGCTTGCTTTAATAATATACCTGGCTTCGCAGTACCAATCGTCTCGGTTGATATGCGTTGCTCTGATCTTTCGGAAACCCTAGACCGCAAAGTTATAACTTTTTCTATCTCTTTCAATGACAACTGGTTTTCAAAACCCGTAGGGATACTGGGCTCATAATTCTGTGGTATTTCAAATAATAAACTAATCGGGATCGCATCTTTTTGAACCGGTTTGTTAAATGCGTGATTGGCAAAAATTGCCAATACCAAAGCAAAATGGCATGCAAACGAGACAATTAGGAATTTTTTAAATGATGATGAGTATAGGGACATTTAAGAATATTTGGACAATTAAGCATCGCTCGAAATTATCCTTTCGAAATCTAACCCCTCTTTAATTTCTCCTCCTATCGGCCTTATCCCAAAACATTGGAATAAATTTTCATTGTTAAAGACTACCTGTGGTTTATCAAAGCTTATACAGGTACCAAATTGTCCCAACAAAAGAGCTTTATCGGCAAATCGAAAAGCATGACGTATTTCGTGAGTTGTGAAAATTACTATCCTATCGGATGCAGCAATTTCTTTAAGCTTGGCCATCACATCAAGTTGGACACCAGGATCAAGCGCGGCTGCCGGTTCATCTGCAAGTAAAATCTCAGGATCACCTACCAATGCCCGCGCTAGGTGTACTCTCTGTAACTCACCACCTGACAACTCGTTTGCGGGACGGTGAGTTAGTCTTTCCAATCGAAAATTTTCAATTTGCCGATCAATTTTTTCATTTTCAGATGCCGTAATTTTATCTAATCGGCTTCCAAACGGCACCAGTCCAAGGGCAACGACATCTCTTACGGAAAGTGCCCAATGTATTTCAGATCGTTGGGGAAGATACGAGATGCACCGCGCACGAAAATTTGAATCCAGTTGGGTTAATTCCCTTCCATTAAAAAGGATGCTGCCAGAACTCAAAGAACTAAGTGATGCCAACGCCCTTAGAAGAGTTGTTTTTCCGGCGCCATTTGGTCCTGATACCGCAAGCAGATTTCCACTGGTGATATTAAAACTAATGTTTTTAAGATATCCACCCTTCGTAACAGACAATTGCTTTACCGCTATCTCACTCAAACCTAGCCTCTCCTTAGCTTAAGAATAAGAGCCAAGAAAAACGGCGCACCAATGAGTGCGGTTAAAACTCCCAATTTTAATTCTGAGCCTACTGAGAACACTCGTACTGCAAGGTCCGCAATCCCAAGCATGACTGCGCCTCCTAGAGCACTGGCAAAAAGGAGGGCTCCGGGCCGATGCCCAACAAAGGGACGCAATATGTGAGGAACAGCTAAACCAACAAAACCAATCACGCCGGCAACAGATGTTGCAGCGCCAACTGCCAAGGCTGTTCCAAATATAATCCTAACACTTACACCTCTCAGATTAAGGCCAAGACTACGAGCAGTTTCGGGGCCTAAAGACAAAGCATCTAGTGATGTACGAACACTTAAAAGTAGCCCCCATCCAATCATCATGAATGGGAGTGATACCCAAAGATGCTCCATGCTACGGTCGGCCAACGAGCCCATTAACCAAAAGATAATCTCAGTTGCGGCAAAGGGATTTGGCGCAAAATTTAGTGCTAACGCTGTTAAAGAACCGGCTAAACTCGATATAGCCACACCTGCTAAAATTAGAGTTTCAGAATTACCTGCTCGACCAGCTAAAAACCAAACAAGCACTGTCGCCAACAGCGCCGATACAATTCCTGCTAACGGGAGTATTAGCGTCCATCCCCCAAAAGCACCAAAGTAGAAAACTATAACCGAACCCAACGCAGCTGCAGGACCAGATCCTAATAAAGCAGGTTCGGCTAATGGGTTTTGCAAAAACCCTTGAAGGGCGGCCCCGCTTAGACCCAACGACGCTCCAATCGATATTGCAAGCAATATCCTAGGTAATCGCACTTCAAGCAGGATCAGCTTTGTTAAATTACTTCCTTCGCCAGACAACTCCTTAGCGGCTTCGTATAGTGAAATATTAGCGGGCCCATATAGTAACCCTGCGAAAAATACAGCCAAAACACTCAGGACAAGGAGTATGTATGAGTGAATCTTCACTCCATATTCTCCCGAATGCGACGAAGCTTATTGAATGCCTCAGTTATAAACGGACTTCCACAAGTCCATAACCTATCTGGAATTGTTGTAGAGCGGTCATCCTTAAATATCACTTTAAGGGACCGATGACGTGGTACTATGCTTGCTAACGATGCAGGGCCATTTTCTGGAAGTATGAGAAGGTCTGGTTGGAGTGAAATTAATTCTTCAACTGAAAAATATTTTGGAACTTTAGAATTATGTCGACTGTTCAGATCGAGAAAACCAGCATGCCGGGTCACGCGAGCTGCTAACGAACTACTTCCTGGCGTATAACCATTATCCCAATAAAGAGCCGCGGTAAGCTTTTGCTTATTAAGCCCAGAAGACATCTTAAGTGCTTGATTGAGATGCTTGATAATACTTTCACCAGCTGCCTTCTCACCAACAGCGTTCGCAACAACTCTTATATTTCTCTGAATGCCATCAAAATCATTTGCTATCGGAAGTTCAAGTACATTAATGCCGGCACGTTTTAGCAATTTAACAGTGGATCGTGCTGAAAAGCCTCCAGAAAACACTATGTCTGGATTAAGAGGTAAAATTTCCTCTACAAGACCATAGTTTCTATGAAACCCTTTGGCTTTATCTGAAAGAGCTGAAAAATTTGGATTGCTCGCAAAGTAACTCAAAGAAACGACATGTTGCTCTTTCGCGAGAAGCATCACCAACTGATCTGCGCAAAGATGAGTAGAGACAATTCTCTTCGGCGTGGCAGCAGAAGCGTGGAAATCACTATAAAGAACTAGGAGTAAGGATAAACTTACTTTGATAAATACTCTCATCCCCCCAATTGAACCTGAAGCCCCATGAACGCGCCAAACCCAGGGTTGGCGGTCCCAAATACGTTCTCATACCTCTCGTTCAGTATATTCTGCAGCCTGCCAAAAATACTCACGCTGTCCGTTAATTTATATTTGATATTAGAATCAGCTAAAATGTAACTATCCAAAGTTACCGTCTGACTTCCAAAAGGTAATACCGCCTGAAAGGCCGTATCATTTTGCTTACCATAATAGGTCCCACCAAAATTTATCTCCAAGTCGCCGTTAAAACGAGTAAGTGTGGAACGCAGGCTAGCAATATGTTTAGGGCGGCGAATGAGCTCAACCCCATTCGCATCTTCTGTCGTTGTGTATGTATACTGTCCACTGAAAGAAAGGTTCGTTGCAGGGCGGATAGAAACCTCAAACTCCGCCCCCTCGATCTTATTTTTTCCATTTAAATTTACAGCAGTTGCACCAGCACCCTGAATTAGGTTTTTGATGTTATTTTCAAAATAGGTGGCAGCAAAAGTTGCCTGTCCATTCATAAATTCTTGCTCAACTCCAACATCCCATCCGTAACTTTTTTCGGATTTCAGATTTGGGTTTGGAGTGAAGCCGGGAGCAAAACCGAATAGTTCAAAAAGTGTAGGGTTTTTAACCCCTTCTCCATAACTTGTATGAAGGCGAGTTCCAGTATCTTTAACAACGTACGCACCAGTAGTCCGCACGGTATTTGTATTTTTGAAAAGGTCATTTTCGTCATGGCGAATACTTGCGCTTAGAAAGATTTGATCAAAAAGATCTAATTTATATTCACCGACAAAACCTATGGTTTCTGAGTCTACATCTGACTGAATGCCACCACCAAGCACGTCTTGCGCATCAATTTCATTATCAACCAGAAAGGTAAAAACATGAGATGCTTCAGCGAGCGCACTAGTTTCTATAAAAACATTTGATTGGTAATAAGCCCGTCGTTTATCTCCCTTAAAGGTAGAGGCAAACCCTCCGAAATTCTCTCGGTCAATTTCAGATATTCCGAGGCCTAATATATGCTCCCATTGCCCTTCAAAGCTCTGCAAAACAGACTTCAGGCCTAAAGAAAATGCCTCACTTTCTGTTTCTGATTGACTGTCTACCGGGAGGGAAAAGCCCGCCTACGTTGCCTAGCTCATCAAATTCTTGCTGAGAGTCAACGTAGCGTCCTACGATCTCAAAATCTAAATTTTCAGTCAGCTGAATCCCAATTTTCGTATTGAACGCAGTAACATCAAATCCATCCTGTTCAGTATTACCCTGGCGCTCTGGAGCGAATGAAACACCTTCGGTACTGAATTCTGATAACCCAAGGGAGTAATTAACAATTCCTTCCGAACCTCGAACACTTACGGCTGCTTTCCCGGTACCGAATGATCCACCTTCGGCGCTAGCTGCAGCTTTAATCGCTCCATCTCCGCTTTTAGTTATGATATTAATGACGCCACCTATTGCATCGCTTCCGTAAAGTGAGCTCTGTGGCCCCCGGAGGATTTCTACGCGCTCAATATCATCTACGAGCAAAGTATTGAAATCGAATTCTGAAGCTCCGCTAGGATCGTTTACTTCCACCCCATCTATTAGAACCAATGTATGGTTGGCTTCAGTTCCACGCATACGAACTTGCGTTTGCGCCCCAACAGGTCCTGTTCTGCTTAACGAGATACCAGGTACGTCCCGAAAAACGTCAGCTACAAAACTAGTTTGCTTTCTCGAGAACTCTTCCGATGTCACTACAGAAATAGAGCTGCCAGACGCAATTCGCGAAGTTGGCGTTCGGTTGGCAGTAACGACAACCTCAGGCATAACCTGAGGATAATTTTGGGCAAAACTCGCGCTTTCGGACACGAATATAAGCCCCGCAAACAATAAAAATCCTGAGAGCCGCATTACGACGTATTCCCCATAAGACCGTTGCGCCAATGACCGCCTACATGAATGAGGAGTTAAAACACACTCACCCAACAGGCACTCATTACGCATCGCCTATCACGGAGAACCGTTGCGCTACCTACCCCGGGCTACGCGTGGGCGACACTAATGCTGGCAGGTCTCCTGGCTCACGGGTCTATGTCCGCTCCTGGCCTTCCCGGAATCATCCAGTGACCATGAGATAGACACGAACTCGCCGTTTACAGTTGCGGGGACAGCCAAGGTTTCCTGGTAAACCTAGATTAACCAGATCCTTGTTCCCTTTTGCTTCCCTAAGGAACCAGCACTGAAATTAGTTAGTAGTAGGTGCGATGAATGGTCAAGCTAAAGTTATCAAGAACTTCGCTATGCATCCGACATTATGTGGATTACTCGATCAGCTAGGAGTTCTTTGGTCAAAGCACCATATGCCTTCATGTGTGCTGACACAGCGTGAGCTTTCAAATGATCCAAGCTCGCCCATTTTTCCACCACTACGAATGTATCTTCACCGTACTTCGCAGCAAAGTCTGCATTAGCGCAATCAATCGTAGCGCCGTATTCGATACAACCATCTTCTGCAAGTACTGCGGGAACATTCGCTTTAAAGTGCTTTAGCACCTCGTCTCTTTTACCTGCTTTGGTTGTTATGACTGCGATAACATGAACACGACTCATCAATAATATCTCCATTAATTTTACTTTTTTAGCCTGCAGTTACTTCAGATAAGCGTCAATGTCTCGTTCCACTCAACTGCAGCTAACAATGCGACTAAAACCATACACGTATATTATCAAAGTACGTTTGGCCCTGATGAACAATGCTATTAGAGACTTAAGATCGTAAAGAAATGACTTTGGAGTTCTGGTGTGTCCAAAATTCGTCGAAAATCAGACCTTCCATCAAAGACATGCAAGGTTTGTGGCAGACCATTCAGCTGGCGTAAGAAATGGGAAAAGGTTTGGGATGAAGTAGTTTATTGTTCAAAGCGCTGCGCATCGAATAGAGCCAAATCAGGACAGTAATTGGGATTTTAGTTTTTGTACTTGGATTGCCTACCACGATTTAGATCTAGGAGTCCCTATTTTTAGCCCTGAACATAGTAACAAAAACTAATTTCATAAAAATTACTTACTTTCTCAAAGTGCGAAGAAACACAGACCTTTTTCACGGTTTTCCATGATCATAATGAAGCAGAGCCTAAGCTAGAAAGTCTCTCCAAGCCGCAAGCCTTCAAAAATAAGCACTGTGATAATATTGAAATGCGTATCGACGTTAAAAATACAGATCGGTCGGGCTCAGAGTTTTATAATAAAACCTTATCTTTAGCTCGTACGTCTTCGGTTGCTGATGCGATAGTTACACCATGGCTGTATTAATACACCCTTAGTGTGTCCGGAACTGGCGAAGACAAACCAGCTTATCAGACAAACAATGCGTTTCGGGAACCTAGCTACCGAAGATCACAAATTGCAATTAGTTTCATATTAAAAATTAAACAGAGATAAATCCGAGCAAAATTACGACGAATACTTTTTTTCACAGGGTTTTTCTTAGTTTTGAGGCCATGCTTCAAATGTGATAGTTGCTTTCGTTTCGGCATTCTCTTTCACTAATTTGTACAAAGGTCCGGTGTCCATCTTTTTACATATATCCTTCGGGATGCCTTGCCCTTTATATTTTTTACCAAGCTTTTCACACGTCAGATCGTTTCCGTAATCAATTCTGTGTTTGTGCCAATTTGGTTTCAATTGGATCGTTTTATTTGATCCAGGGAAAGAGATCTTAATTTTTTTAGGCATTCGTTTCTCTGCTTTTCTAATCAAATTATAACAATCCCCCTCCTTTAAATTGTCAGCCCTATTCATATCGACCTCCCCAACAAAAGCCATACGATAAGTCTCTTTCTTGCCGTCTGGGGTCTTATAATTGGTACCACTCGTATAACCACAAAGCCGACGACTACTTTGGGCGTGGAATTTTCAAAAGAAATACAGACTAAAGCGACACTGATGGTCATCGCCGTAAGCCATAAACTTGCGGATCGCTCCTTTAAAAAAAACTTCAAAACAGAATTCCTTAAAAAACCTAAATCAACTGGTTAATAACACTGCAACTAACTAAAACGCAAAAAACAGATGGAAATCCCGCGACTTAAAGCTAAAGCCAGATTTTTGAGTTTTACTGCACACCAGAAAGTAGAGAGTTTACAGGCCACTCTTCGAAACAACACAGTTATATCTGCGGTAATAAAATCAATTGTTTTGCAAGGAACCAAACCAGACTAGAAATCACTGGGTATATTGCAAACGGCGGTATCAACTCACGCTGAAAAAAAAGTGATAAAATATCAGTAGAAGACAAAACTATTAATGATCATGCATATTAGCATCAGAAATAAATTTTTATTGATTCATCAAAACTTTGGATATGTAACAGATGATAGATCAAGATCTCCCTTTCGCTGGACTAAAAGTTTTAGATATGTCTCAGGGGGTTGCTGGGCCTCATTGCGGCCTATTGCTTGCACAGCACGGAGCTGATGTAACCAAACTAGAGCCTCTTGGTGGAGATTGGGGAAGAGCTCTTGGCGTCCGTTATGGCGATTTTTGCGGATTTGGCGCGGTTTATAATCGTGGCAAGAAGTCAATTTCGGTAGATCTAAAAACAACTTCTGGTCTTGAAGTTGCAAAAAAACTAGCAGCTAAAGCTGACGTCATACTTGAGAGTTTTCGACCCGGTGTAATGGCTCGTTTTGGTCTGGATTATGAAACTGTATCTGCTGTTAATCCATCGGTTGTTTACATGTCCGTTTCTGGCTATGGGCAGCAAGGGCCATATAGCAAACAACCGGTTACTGACTCAGTTATGCAGGCATTTTCTGGTCTTATGAGCGTCAATAAAGACGCCAACGGTAATCCGCAAAGAATTGGCATTATTGCAGTTGATGTTCTCACAGGGCTTTACGGATTTCAGGCCGTCAGCCCAGCACTCTACCGACGCCTGCGCACGGGTAAGGGACAACATTTAGACATTAGCTTAATGCAATCAGCTTTATCCTTTTTATCTTCAAAAATGGTTGAACGACATCTTCAAGGACCCGAACAACAGGTCCTGGGTGCCCCAGTTGGCACGTTCAAAACGTCTGATGGTTATATCAATATTAATGCACGAAGAGATCCACATTTTAAGGCGCTAATGGCGATGATTGGTCGTCCAGAACTAATTGACGATCCCAAATTCTCTACTGCTGAGGCACGTAATCTTAATACAGATGAGATCTCAGCAATTATTGCTGAAGAAACGCCGAAGCAAAGCACTGAGGATTGGCTATCCAAGCTTCATGCGGAAGATATCTTAGCAGGCCGCGTCAATGACTTTCCAGATATAATTGCTGATGAACACGTACAGGTCATCCAAGCTGTCAGGTGGACTAATCAGCCGGAGATGGGTGAAATACCATTACCTTTAATCCCTGGCGCTGCTGTACCAGTGGCCGACAAGGCGACCTCGCCCTATCTTGGAGAGCATACATGTGTTGTCCTCAAAGAGCTGGGCTACGATGATCAAACAATCGAGCAAATGTTATCCAGTGGTGAGGCACTACAAAGGTAATAGAAGGCCGCTTTAATGACTGAACCAGCTCACGATCTTGGTGATCTTCCAAATTGGGACCTAACCGATCTTTATTCTGGGATAAATGATCCGAAGCTAGAAGCGGACCTGTCTGAGTGCGGTGGGCGTTCAGCAACATTTGAAAAAACATGGAAAAGTAATCTTATTGGAATAGACGCTAAGTCTTTAAAGCAAGCTATAGTCGAATATGAAGCGATTGATGAAATATTATCGAGGATAATGAGTTTTGCAGGCCTGCTTCATGCAGGCGATCTATCAGATCCCGCACGTGGTCAGTTCATGCAAAACATGAGCGAACGTGCCACCGATATCGCATCAAAATTAGTGTTTTTTGAGTTAGAAATTAATCAATTCTCGGAGGAAGCAATTTCAGCTCTTATTAGCGATCCAGAATTGTCTCCTTATGGTATCTGGTTAGACCAGCTTAGCCGATGGAGGGCGCACCAACTTTCAGAGGAAATGGAAACCTTCATTCAAGAAAAGGCTTCAAGTGGCAGGCAAGCATGGAACAGGCTTTTGATGAAACTATGGCCGACCTGCGTTTTGTTGTCTCTGGCCAGACGCTAACTAACGCTGAAGCTCTTAACCTCCTCTCCTCACCGATTAGACAGCAACGTAAAGAAGCTGGCGAAGCAATTGGTACCACACTGAAAGAAAATTCTCGTATTTTTACGCAAATTACAAATACGCTGGCTAAAGATAAGTTTGTAGAAGATAAATGGCGCAAATACACTCGACCAATATCATCCCGTAATCTTTCTAATCAGGTAGAAGATGAGGTTGTCGACGCCTTAGTTGAAGCTGTGCGCAGTTCTTATAGCCAACTCTCCCATCGGTATTACTCAATTAAGGCAAATTGGTTTGGTGGCGAGCGGTTGGAATATTATGATCGCAACGCTCCTCTGCCAGATAGCGTAGAGCGTAATATTCCATGGTCAGAGGCAGAGCACATCGTACTTGAAGCCTATGATGCGTTCAGCCCAAAGCTAGCTGATGTAGCAAGGCCTTTTTTTGAAAACTCTTGGATCGATGCGCCCACTCGAGCGGGTAAGAGTCCAGGTGCTTTTGCGCACCCGACCGTTCCCTCTGCACATCCTTACCTGCTCTTAAATTATCAGGGCAAGACCCGTGATGTGATGACTTTAGCTCATGAGTTAGGTCATGGTGTGCATCAAAGGTTAGCGGCGTCGCAAGGGCACTTTCTATCGAATACACCTCTCACTTTAGCTGAGACAGCATCTGTATTTGGGGAAATGTTAACCTTTCAGAAATTACTGAAAGATGCTGATCCTAAAACAAAGAAAGCGCTTCTCGCCGGCAAGACTGAGGATATGTTGAATACGGTAATCAGGCAGATTGCCATGCTCATGTTTGAAATTAATCTGCACAATGAACGAAAAAATGGCGAGCTATCTACTGACCGAATTTGTGAAATATGGATGGAAACACAAACCGAAAGTCTAGGCCCGGCACTAAATTTCGATGATGGCTACAAATATTTTTGGTCCTATATCCCACATTTCATTCATTCACCATTTTATGTCTACGCTTATGCTTTTGGTGATTGCCTCGTTAACGCCCTCTACGCTGTCTATCAGGATAGCGAAGCGGGATTTGCCGATCGTTATCTAGAAATGCTCGCGGCAGGTGGATCAAAGGGACATAAAGAGCTCCTCTCACCCTTTGGGTTAGATGAATCTGACCCAGATTTTTGGAAACGTGGGCTTAATGTGATTGGTGGGTTTATCGACCAATTGGAAACGATAGATGGTTAACGAAGACGGTTTTACGAGCCGAGCCAAACGTTTTGCCAGGACAACACGAACTGTTGGTGGGCTTGCTGCAAAACTAGCAAGCGAGCGCTACCTTGGGCGTACTATTAATAGAGAAATTCACGCCAGTGAGCTCCGTGAGGCGATCGGTAACCTTAAAGGCCCTTTAATGAAAGTTGCTCAAATTTTAGCAACAATTCCCGACGCCATACCAGAAGAGTACGCAGAAGAGCTTCGGCAATTACAAGCTGACGCGCCCTCCATGGGTCCGCCATTTGTTCGGCGCAGAATGGCTGGTGAATTAGGCCCAGAATGGCGTTCTAAATTTAATACTTTTGATCTCAATGCAGCTCACGCGGCTTCTCTTGGCCAAGTACACAGAGCTTCTCTGTTTGATGGGCAAGATGTGGCAGTAAAGTTACAGTACCCTCAAGTGTCAGCCGCAGTGGAAGCAGACCTAAAGCAACTTCGTCTGATCATTTCGGTTTACAAACGTTATGATAGCGCCATCCAACCAGAACATATTCAGGAAGAAATAGCCGACAGGCTTCGGGAAGAGCTGGATTACGGCCTCGAAGCCCATCACATGGCCTTCTATAACAATATTCTGAGTGATGTACCCGGCGTCCAAACGCCAATTTCAATACCAGAGCTGTCGACAAGCCGGCTTCTCACCATGTCCTGGCTTACCGGCAGTAAACTTGTTGATTTAATCGATAAACCAGTCGAAATAAGAAATACCGTGGCGGAGAATATGTTTAGGGCGTGGTACGTGCCTTTCTACAAGTATGGCGCCATCCACGGCGACCCCCATCTTGGAAACTATTCCGTAACGAATGATTTCCAGGTCAATCTTTTAGATTTCGGCTGCATCCGTATTTTTCCACCAAGCTTTGTTTATGGCGTTATTGAGCTGTATCTTGCGCTTAAAGATAAGGACAGAGACCGAGCTGCAGCAGCTTACGCAGCTTGGGGCTTTGAAAACTTATCCAATGAGCTCTTAGACGTATTGAATATATGGGCTAATTTTATTTATGCACCGCTCTTGGAAGATAAGGTGCGCAAAATTCAAGATAGTGATAGCGGCCATTACGGTGCTGAAGTAGCCCAAACCGTCCATAAAGAACTTCGACGCCTAGGCGGCGTAGCACCACCCCGTGAATTTGTGCTTATGGATAGAGCTGCAATTGGCTTAGGCTCGGTGTTTATGCGCCTCAAGGCAGAACTTAATTGGGCAGAAATGTTCCAAAACCTGACAACTGATTTCAATATAGATGTGCTAAAGCAGCGTCAGGAAGAAGCTCTATCTGCATCTGGCCTATCAAAGCATCATTAAATTCATCATCGCAATTATTCATTATTCACGTTAGGCTTCCTCGTATCATTTGGGAAAGCAGAAAATGAAATTTGGGCTTAGATACTGTAATACCGGTCGCTATGTGGATCCAATCAAAGCAAAAGAACTTCTTCAGGCAGGGGAAGAGGCAGGCTTCGAGAGTTCCTGGACGGTAGAACACACAGTTGTGCCTGGTGGATACGCCTCTTCCTATCCATATTCCCAAGATGGTCGAATGGCTGGAGGTAAGAATGATATTCCTCTCCCAGACCCCTTAATTTGGATGGCTTATGCCGCGGCTTGGACTACAAAGATTAAGCTTGGCACCGGAATCTTAATCCTACCACAACACAATCCGGTGGTAGCAGCCAAACAGATAGCAACTCTCGATAATATGTCCGGCGGTCGAATTCTGCTCGGCATATGCGTTGGGTGGCTTAAAGAAGAATTCGAAGCGATTGGAGTTCCTTTCGAAGACCGCGGTCGCAGAACAGATGAATACGTCCATGCATTGCGTGAATTATGGTCAGCA
The DNA here is from genome assembly GCA_038143065.1 of Rhodospirillales bacterium. Taxonomy (GTDB): domain Bacteria; phylum Pseudomonadota; class Alphaproteobacteria; order Bin95; family Bin95; genus VMCJ01. The sequence goes on from JAYQLI010000035.1 coordinate 657,487, forward strand.
GAATCTCCAACCTTCAAAGGGGAATTTACATCATTTGAGAATGCTTATTGCCGCCCGCAACCAACCAATAAGACTGTTCCAATAATAATTGGAGGGCATTCAAAAGCGGCGGCAAGAAGAGCTGGTCGACTAGGAGATGGCTTTTTCCCAGCAAGAGGTGCATCAGAGGAGCTGATAGATCTTGTCCGCAAAACGGCGGAAGAAAATCAACGAGATCCAAGTTCAATTGAAGTTACGACCAGCATGCCTGATGACCTATCTGAGATCTCAAAATTGGCAAAAATAGGAGTTGGTCGAATCTTGGTGCCAGTTACTGGCATGGCAGGATTGCCACCAGCAATACAAAGTCCAGAAGAAGCTTTGTCTTGGAAGAACAGGATTGAAGATATGGCAGGGATTTAATCTGAAAGAAGTTAATCAAAGGTTCTTTGATTATAGTGCTTTAACCAATTTTAAATTGTGGAACATTGCGCCGCCTCGCTTTGGCGCTAACTCCATGCTAGTGCGAAAATATGAAAACACCTGTGATTGGCATAACAGCAGATCTAGAAGAGACTGGTGGCTACTCCGCTCTGCCTTGGTATGCTTTACGACAAAACTATGCGTCCTCAATAACTCGCGCTGGCGGAATACCTATAATTCTGCCTCATGAGATGTCTCTTATAGATAGTTATCTCAACCTCATTGATGGCCTTATGGTAACTGGCGGAGCCTTTGATGTAGATCCCGCACTGTTTGGAGAAAGTACACAGCATTCTTCTGTTACTCTTAAGCGAAACCGCACAAATTTTGAGTTAGCGATTACAAAGCTAGCCCTCCAGAACAATCTTCCAGTTTTAGGGATTTGTGGTGGCCAACAGCTCCTTCACGTTATTTTGGGGGGAGCGTTACATCAGCACATTCCAGATGAAGCTCCCAGTAACATTGAGCATGAACAAAGAAATCCAAGGACAGAGCCAGGCCATGATGTATTGGTTGTAGAAAACACGATGCTGTCCAGGATAACTGGAATGCAAAGATTTCCTGTCAATAGCGCGCATCACCAAGCAGCAAAGAACTGTCCTGAAGGTGTTATAATATCTGCCTATGCCGAGGATGGCTTAATAGAAGCTATCGAAGCCCCCTCCTACAAATTTTGTATGGGCGTACAATGGCACCCAGAATATAGGATTAGTCCAGCCGACGACGCTATCCTGGCATCATTTGTAGAGGCAACAAGATGAGTCCTGAACTAGAAAAAGAACGTATTGCAAAACGCATTGCTCGTGCTGGGGTAGCCTCTCGTAGAGACGCAGAAGCGATGATTATGGCAGGAAGAGTTGTTCTCAACGGAGAGAAACTTAAAACAGCCGCAACTCTGGTAAACGATGCCGACACGATACTTATTGATGGGAAACCATTAAATAAACCCGAGAGAACACGCCTCTGGCGTTATAACAAACCCAAAGGGCTAGTCACGACAAATCGAGATGAGCGTGGACGCATTACTATTTTCGATAAGCTCCCCAGCCATCTACCGCGTATAATGACAGTAGGCCGTCTCGATCTCACTTCTGAAGGATTATTACTTCTTACTAATGATGGAGGGTTGGCGAGAGCTCTTGAACATCCATCAAGAGCATGGACGAGACGATACAGAGCTAGGGTGTTTGGTCTACCAACCCCTAACGCATTGGCTGCACTAAAAAACGGTGTCACTGTAGACGGTATTACCTTTGGTTCAATTAGCGCAGTGGTTGAAGAAGGCGACAAGAATGCCGGACGTTCCAATATTTGGCTTTCTGTAACTCTAAAAGAAGGTAAAAATCGTGAAGTTAGAAAGGCACTCGAATTTGTCGGGCTCCCAGTATCACGCTTGATAAGACCCGCTTATGGACCTTTTCAATTAGGAAAGCTTCAACCAGGAGAAGTCTAGGAAACCCCAACAAAGGTTCTTAAAGAACAGCTCGGCTCGTCTGCATCAGAATTTAAATTTTAAATATGCGGATTATTGGAGGTATCCATAAAGGACGGATCATTGCAGCACCTCAAGGCATGAAAGTTCGTCCGACAACGGATAGAGTCCGACAATCAATGTTTAATGTCCTTGAACATGGTAAATTTTCTGGCATTGGAAATCCTATAAAGGGGGCCACAGTCTTAGACGCATTCTCTGGAACGGGAGCTCTTGCCATTGAAGCTTTGTCCAGAGGCGCAGCCTCGGCGACGTGCATGGATATTGATCAAAGCTCTTTGCAGCAAATTGAAAAAAATGCTGCTAGTCTCTCTGAAACACAACGTCTCCAAGTCATTTTAAGTGACGCCACAAATCCTCCTAAAGCGATAGCTTCTGCAAGTCTAATTTTTCTTGACCCGCCCTATGGCCTTGGTCAGGTTGAAGTGGCTCTAAACGCCCTTCGCGACGCAAATTGGATATCTAAAAACGCGATTGTCGTGGCAGAAACCGGAGTTAAGGAAGACTTATCAATAATTGATGGGTTTCTCACTTTAGATCGCCGTAAATACGGGAAAATAGCAATAACTTTTCTTCAAGCTTCTTGATCTGTTGCAATTGAGAGAGCAGTCCGACCGCAGGACTGGATGCGATCAACAAATCTTAATTTTTAAAACGTGACTTTAGCTCCATTAAGACTTCATCAAGCGGTTCTACATCAGCCATTTTCATATCCATATCGAACATATTAGCTCGATGCACCTGGAGTGATCTATCGCCACAGCAATCCTCAATTACGGTAACCCTGAAGTTGTGATTAAAGGCATCAAGAGCTCCGGCCCTCACACATCCCGAAGTAGAAATTCCAACAATAATGACACTGTCGATATCTGCGTATCTTAACCAGCTTTCTAAAGGCGTCGCAAAAAACGGGGAAGGTTTGTTTTTTAGAACAATTACATCCTGCTCACGTGGCCCATAAGCCTCTGGCCACTGATCTGCGTTAGGGTCAGATGTGTATTGATATGTGTCCGCTGTACCTAATTTCAGGTTCCAAACACCTCTCTTCGTAGGATGGCTACGATCATCACGCCGGCTATAGAAGATGGGCAAGTTAAGGTCACGAAACGCATCAGTTACTTTTACCAAGTTGTTGATTAATCGATCATCACGTTCAGCGCACATATCATATTTTGGGTCTACGAAGTTATTCGTAGTATCGATATTCAAAAGAGCTGGTCGAGAACCTATACCAATCTTCTCCCCAAAACCCGCCTTCGCGTATGCCTGCATCTCCTGTTCATCTATCAAATCGGCCCATCTTTGCAGTTTTGCATTTGGGATTTTCGACATCAAAATGTCCTTCTAAAAGCTAGGAATTTAAAGATATGACCGATTATGTGTCTCAAAATTTTTAAAAGTCTAAAAGATCAACAACTTCTACTAAACTCAACGAGATAGTCTTTAACATTCCACATTTAGACCAGGCAAACTGAACACATCTTATATTTTAAGTTAAACTAATGAACCTCTTTATGCACAAAAATGATACGTCTATAGGGCTAAAAAATGTCGGAAAAAATTATTGCTTTCGATTTTGTCGATAAAACTTGCCGGAATATAACTAGGGCATCTATAGCCTCAACAATTACTGAGGGAAAATATTGTTGGGTTGATACCGAGGTTAATTCAGAAACTGAGTCTCTACTAAGTGACCTTGAAATAAACCGATCAACGATTGACTCGATTTATAGAACCCAAGCTCAAAGCCAAGTTAGGGTTCGTAGTAACTTTCTGCATATCACTCTCGTCGAGACTGAGATCAAGGCAGATAAACTTATTTTAAAACCTCTGCAGATAATACTTGGCCCTGGATATCTTATCACATTAACAAATGGCCGTTCTGAACTCCTCGATAAAATGCGCCTCACCTACGAAGAGGATTTTTCTAGTACAGCCCGATCTGGCGGTTTCCTTCTGTTTGAAATAGCTGATCATCTCATTGATGGTTTTAGAGCAGCACTCAGACAGCTTTCTGAAAAAGTTGATGAAATACAGCAACGACTTTTAAAAAATATTGGCGACGAAATTCTAATCCAAGTATCAAACTTAACTCGTGAACTCCTTGAATATCGAAATTCAGTAGTTTCTGCCCGTGAAGCTCTTGATGAGCTGGCAACTAGACGTTCTCCATATATAGAAACATCGACCCAGCCTTTTCTTGATAGGCAAACAATTCCCTTAGATCGCCTTGCAAATGATGCCGCAACGGAGCGCACGGTGTTATCAGAGAGTATTAATTTGTATATGGGATTGGTAAGCCGTCGTACCGGGAAAATAGTACACCGACTGACACTAGTAAGTAGTGTCTTTTTACCATTGAACTTTACTGCGGCAGTTTACGGCATGAATTTCGACAACATGCCAGAATTAAGTTGGAAATACGGTTATCCTGCATTCTGGTTATTCACCATCACATTAGTAGTGGCGACCGTTATCCTGCTACGCAAAAGCTCCAAAACATAGCTGACAATAGTTAATAATACTCAAAATTTAAGGCGATAAATCTAAAGACTGTTTTAGCAAACAAGGATTAACTCAGTGCACCCACATATGCGTGCATCCCCTTCAGCATGAGCACTAAATGTCAAATTTTTATTGTAAATAATGTATCTCATTTAAGAACACTGGCCGCCTGCCATGGCTCACCGATTTTATCCAGAAACACAAATTCACCCATGCTTCCTCTTCCTACAGGCCCAAAGTTACCCAGCGGATATCCAATTGGAATGATCGCGTAAGAATGCACGCCTCTTGGTAACCCCAGAGCTTTTTCAGACTCTTCTTCAAAATAGAGGTGTCTGTTTGTTAATGTAGCTCCTAATCCAAGTGCACGAGCTGCCAACAGCATATTCTGAACAGCGGGGTATATTGAGGCACCAGAGTGACGTGTTGGTTTTGACTCCCCATGATCTATGCACGCTACAATCCAAATTGGCGCCTCATGGAAATGATCGGTCAAATATTCAACTGCTGTATGTTGCCTATGATACCCTTCCTTCGTTGAACCAGGCGGAGGACTGATCGAAGAGTAGCGGGGCTAATCCATTCGTCGTAAGCCTTTTTATAAATAACCTGAACTTTTTTCTTTATTTCAATGTCTTTAACAACAAGAAAGCGCCAGGTTTGCATATTCCCACCATTAGCGGCGGACATTCCAGCCTTTAAAATCTTTAACACTAAATCATCTGGCACAGGTTCTGGCTTTAAACGACGCATCGCTCTGGTCGTAAACATAATGTCAAAGACATCCTGAGAAGAAACATCGGTCATCATTAAGGCCTCGCCTAAGTGGATTTTACCAAATTGAAGTAACCAAAAATCAAAGCGTACATTGCATATGCAATGCAATGTTATTTTGCTCATAAATAGAAATTAAAAAAACTTCTATGGCATCGAAGCGTAACCACGCTAACATCGGTTAAATAACGAGGGAGGTTTATAGAGATGACACTCTCTATTCGACAAGTTGGCCCCTGTTTTGCAGGCGAAGTGACAGGAATTAATCTGACTAAACCGCTTCCACCTGGTGTCGCACAAGAAATTCATGATGCAATGGATGAATATGCTGTTCTTGTGTTTCCAGATCAGAATTTTACCGACGAAACACAGATAGCCTTTACCGAACATTTAGGCGAAATAGAGCACTCCATTGGGGCGGGACTCAGAAAGCCCGATGAATATCGTCTCTCAACTCATTTTGCTGATGTATCGAACCTTGATAAAGAAAATAAAGTTTACGGACGAGAGGACAGGCGACGACTATTTGCTATCGGCAATCGTCTCTGGCACTCAGACAGCAGCTTTAAGGTAGTTCCTGCGAAGTACTCCTTCTTCATGCAAGAGCTATCCCTTCAAAAGGGGGAAACACTGAGTTCGCTGATATGCGAACGGCTTATGATGACCTCGACAATGAAACGAAAAAACATATCGATGATATGATTGCTGAGCATACTCAAATCCACAGTCGGAGATCAGTTGGTTTTGAGGAATTTGATGAAGAGGAGCGCATTCGTATGGCTCCGGTAAAGCAGAGACTCGTAAGAATTCATCCATCAACCGGACGAAAATCCCTTTATCTCTCAAGCCATGCTGGCAGAATTGATGGAGTACCAGTCACTGAGGCCATGCTTCTTCTAAAAGACCTTACAGAACATGCTACCCAAAGGGAGTATGTATACTCCCATAAATGGCGGCTGCACGATCTGGTCATTTGGGATAACCGACGCACAATGCACCGGGCTCGCCCCTTCCCTGAGAATGAACCACGGGATATGCGTCGAACAACTGTGATAGGTGATGGCCCCACAGTAGAACAACAAGTCGCTTAAGATATTTGACTAAACTAAACTTTAAAAAGCATCTATTTAAAGGAAGATAATATGGAAAAACCCCGATTTGCCGAGGATTTCCATGCTGGACAAGTATTTAATCTGGGGAGCAAATCGGTCACTAAAGAGGAAATTATCGCTTTTGCTCAAAGGTATGACCCCTTTCCATTTCACCTAGATGATGAAGAAGGATCTAAAACTGTCTTTGGAGGGATAATCTCAAGTGGTTGGCAAACCGCCTTAATCTGGTTGGAAATGATGCATGAAAACATCCTAGACTATACAACAATAATGGGATCACCAGGTCACGATGCCCTCAATTGGAAGACTCCTGTACGACCGGGAGACACTCTCTCGGGCTCTATGGAGATACTTGACACCAAATTATCAAAAAGCCGGCCAGAAATTGGTTTCGTAAAATACAAAGCACAATTGGTTAATCAAAAAAATGAACAAGTATTTTTTACTGAAAGCACACTGATCATAAAAACACAGCAAGCAACCTGAACCTTTGCTAGCTTCAAAATAAGATTATCTGCTGCTTTCGCAAAAAGAATGCCGGTTCAAAAAAACTTTTTAAAATTACCAATCAGTTTTGAACGAGCTCTTCTATAGAATCACTGCGAGCGATCATCATTTTATCTATCAAATCGACAAATAATCCATGGGCAACAATCCCTGGTGTCATATTTAGAAGTACATCAAGCTCATAAGGGTCTTCAATCACATTGAATGCTGCATCAATAATCCAATGTCCTTCATCAGATACAAAAGGCATTCCACCGCTCATACGAATTTCAGATGTAGCCCCTAAATCCAAAATTTTTCTTTGAATAGCTGGGCTTGCAAAAGGAGAAACCTCGATTGGTAAGGGAAATGCCCCAAGTTGGGTTTTCAGTTTTGAAGAGTCGCCAATGCACACAACCATTTCAGAAATACCGGCAACAATTTTTTCTCGCATAAGCGCACCACCACCACCCTTGATGGCATTTAAATCAGAATCAACTTCATCAACACCATCGACAGTCAAATCTACCTTTTTGATATTTTCTAACCCCACCACATGTAAACCAAGTGACGTTGCCAAAGCAGCAGTAGCCTCGGAGGTTGCAACACAGCGCGGCATAAGATCTTTTTTTGCTAATGCTTTAATAAAGAATGCGGCAGTTGACCCTGTGCCGAGTCCAATGGTCATGTCCGGTCGAACAAGCTCTGCAGCTGCTTTCCCTACACGTTCTTTTTGATCATCTTGCATCATTCAGATCCAACCAATTCTCTCGAAAATTAACATCGTAAAAAGCTTCAACTTAACCCATAGGCGTTATTGAATTCGTGCCGTCAATTCGCAAGGGCAGCATCTTCGATTATCAACCTAGCCTCATCCCTTCCCCGCCATGTATTAATTTCAATTCGACCAATCACATGGATAACTGCTGGTCGCGATTGAAGAAAATCCCCAAGAGGTGAACCAATACTTCGGAACGACATAGCCGAGATACTAAAACCGTCAGGCCCTTCTAACCGGATTGCTAGATGCGAATTCTTAATCACACGCAAATCTTTTAACCTCACGCCTGCTACAGCAAACCTAGGCTCAGGGTTACCCATACCAAACGGGGATAACTTCTCTAAAGCGTTTGCCGCAGCATACGCGCCCTTAGGGCCAATGACCGCGTCTATTCTTATTGAAACTTCCTCAGCTGCTTTATCAATATTTTCCGAAAGCTTAGAGGACAAAACCTCCACAAAACTCTTGAAACCTTCCTCCGCAACACGAAATCCCGCGGCCATATTGTGGCCACCACCTGAAATTAATAATCCTTCTTCGCGGAGGTCAATTATCGCAGGACCTAAAGCTACCCCAGAAACTGACCTACCTGAACCAGTAGCAATCCCATCTTCAATTGCGGCAACCAGGGCGGGTCTTTTGAAACGCTCAACCAAGCGACTTGCAACAATCCCAACAACTCCTTGCCGCCACCCTGCACTTGAAACAGCGATTACCTTGGCCCCGCTATCGGCTTGAACGTCAGCTTGTTCTAGAGCTTGGTCAAACACAGACCGCTCAATTTGCTGACGTTGACGATTGAGATTATCCAGCTCGGAGGCAATCATTGCAGCTTCCTCTGGATCATCCGTTGAAAGAAGACGCACCCCAAGTTCGCTGCGGCCTATTCGCCCTCCAGCATTGATCCTTGGGCCTATCACAAATCCCATATGGGACGCTTTGGGTGCGCCCTGCACTCCACCTACCCTTAGCAACTCAGCAATACCCAGCTTCGGGTTAATAGCCATTACGCGGAGGCCTTGCGCCACTAGTGCTCGATTGACACCTGTTAAAGAAGCAACATCTGCGACGGTACCAAGAGCAACCAAATCTAGAAAATTCATCAGATCAATATCGACCTTAAGTTTTCGTCGAAGCGCTACAACAAAAGAAAAACTACTCCCACAGCAGCAAGTTGAGTGTGAGGGCTGATTTCGTCTGCTCGGTTAGGGTTAACAACTGCGACAGCATTTGGTGTGGCTTCTGCGCCTACATGATGGTCTAGAACTATGACATCAAGGCCAACTTCATTGGCAGCATCAATGGCTTCAAATGCAGTAGCTCCGCAATCAAGGGTCAATACTAAGTTACAACCTGACTCCTTAAGATAATTCATAGCGGCTGGATTAGGGCCATACCCCTCTTTCTCGCGGTCCGGCACGTAAACCAACACATCTGCGCCTAGAACGGACAAAAACCTCTGGAGAAGCGCTCCTGATGTAGCGCCGTCAACATCATAATCGGCGAATATTGCAATGCGTTCATTGCTCTGAAGAGCCGCTTCGACCCTCTCAACAGCTCTGTCCATATCAAGAAAAGTTAAAGGATCGGGAAGCTGATCTCGCAGCCGCGGCGACAAGAAAGCTGCCGCTTCCTGTTTGTTCTGAATACGGGCTGCTAATACATTGGCAACGCCGTCTGGAAGATCAAACTGCCTTGCATAAAATTCAGCGAGACGAGAGTCGCTAATTACAGAGACCCAAGCTTTGCCACTAGCCGACTTTTCAACATTTAACGCGTATTTTGAGACCAAATAGAAAACCTTACTCAGTCAAACATCGATTTCCGTTCAAAATTATGAAAGGTTTCAATTTTACGAACGGTACCAGTCTTTGAACGCATTACAAGTGATTGGGTGCTTACACCTTTACCTTTTCTGCGAACACCCGCGAGCATAGAGCCACTAGTTACCCCAGTGGCTGCAAACATCACATCCCCAGATGCTAGCTCTTCGAGATTGTATTTCCTATTTAGATCTTCAACGCCAATTCGATGTGCGCGTCCGCGTTCATCGTCATTGCGGAATATCAATCGGCCTTGAAATTGGCCGCCTATGCAACGAAGCGCGGCCGCGGCTAACACACCCTCAGGAGCACCGCCAGAGCCCATGTAAATATCGACACCACTCTCTACATTTGTTGTCGCAATCACTCCGGAAACATCCCCATCAGAAATGAGCATTATACGCGCTCCAGAGTTTCTAACTTCCTCAATCAATTCCTGATGACGTGGGCGATCTAGAATACAGGCGACAAGGTCCTCTACTTTAACACCACGCGCATCGGCCAAATTATTAAGATTTTGTGTGGGGCTGTTGTCTAGATCTATCACGCCCGCAGGCAGACCCGGACCTACGCCAATTTTGTCCATGTACACGTCAGGTGCATGTAAAAACCACCATCATCTGCCATAGCAATAACGGCTAACGCATTAGCACCACCTTTGGCGGTTATAGTAGTACCTTCCAAGGGGTCTAGAGCAATGTCAATTTTTGGACCTCTACCAGTTCCAACCTTCTCACCGATATAGAGCATGGGCGCTTCATCACGCTCGCCCTCACCTATTACTACTTTCCCATCTATATCTAATGAGTTTAGGGCCTGACGCATTGCATCAACTGCCGCCTGATCTGCAGCTTTTTCATCCCCGCGCCCCATGAGCCGTGATGCCGCAAGCGCCGCAAATTCTGTCACACGAACAGCTTCAAGCGCCAGGTTACGGTCCATTTTTTCTTCAGACATTTTTAAATTTCCTTCAACCGATCAGACTGCGGTCACAGCGATTCTATGCGCATTAAAATAGGCGTTTCCGCAACAGTGGCCAATGCACCAAGTTGCTCCACCACCTTACGGATTGTGCTCTCATTAGTATCGTGAGTCGTCATAACCACCGGAACTGCTTCGTCAGGTTGGCGACCATGCTGTAGGAATGACTCAATTGATACTCCATTCTTTCCGAATATCGAAGCCATTTCAGCTATGACACCAGGGCGATCAATTACCGTCACTCGTATGTAAAATGATCCTGCTCGAGCTGAAACTGGAGCAACGGACAGTTCTTTGAGTGATGAAGCCGCCTCTCCAAATCCTCGAGCTCCTCTTCCGCTAGCTATATCAACAATATCACCAAGAACTGCAGAAGCTGTTGCTCCTCCTCCTGCGCCAGGACCAACCAGTAAGGATTGTCCTACAGGGGAGCCCTCAATCAGCACTGCATTGGTTACACCATCAATACGTGCCAAAGGGTGCGCTTTTGGTGTCATGCACGCTGACACCCTTTGCATCACCCCGTCCTTTGTTCTTTCCGCAACACCGATAAGTCGGATTTGATACCCAAGCTCTTTTGCAAACCTGATATCCAAATCAGTTACATATCTCACTCCAGAAGTATCAACAGAGTCGAAGTTAGGAGCACCACCAAATGCTATTGCGGCAAGGATTGAGAGCTTTTGCGCTGCATCAACTCCATCAATATCAAAAGCTGGATCAGCTTCTGCATAACCCTTAGCCTGTGCTTCTTTTAGAACATCATCAAAGGATCTGCCTGTTTCAGACATCTCTGTAACGATATAGTTGCAGGTACCATTCAAAATCCCAGATACCCGATCAATTCGATTTCCAGCCAACCCTTCCTTGAGAGCCTTTAGGGCAGGAATTCCTCCTGCAACTGCCGCTTCTAAAGCCAAAGTAACGTTCATACTTTCAGCTATCGCAGCAAGCCTTGCCCCATGACGAGCAATCATTGCCTTATTTGCTGTAACCAAATGCTTGCCGGCCTTCAGGGCTGCCTCTGCAACTTCCAGGGCAATACCATCTTCTCCACCGACCAGCTCGACAACAACATCGATATTGGGACTAGTTGCCAACTCTATTGGGTCGTCTCGCCAAAGATATTCCTGAACGTCGAAACCTCGATCTCTGCTTTTATCCCTCGCAGAGACTTCAAGTATTTCAACCTTCTGGCCAGACCTTTCTTCGATGACATTCGAATGATTTTTAAGGGTTTGAAGGGTTTCCGCCCCAACTACGCCTAATCCTATAACCCCCAACCGAATGGTCATTTTGATGCCTCCGCAATCCTTGCATCCTGTCGTTTTGCCATTTCCATCGCATCTTTAGGGTCTCTAACTTTGCTCAGGAATTGTTTAATACCGCGCGACGCTTGACGTATACGTTGCCTATTCTCAACAAGCGCTAAACGCACATATCCTTCACCTCGTTCTCCAAAACCCACTCCAGGTGAAACTGCTACATCTGCCTCCTCAAGTAGCAACTTAGAGAACCCCAAACAGCCAAGTTCCTGGAACTGCTCTGGTATAGGAGCCCAAGCAAACATGGTTGCGGGTGGTGGAGGCACCTCCCAACCAGCCTGCCCAAAAGCGTCGACCATTACGTTTCGTCGCTCCCTGTAGAGATTGCGAGCATCTTCAACACAGTCTTGTGGTCCATTGAGAGCAGCAGCCGCCGCAACCTGGATAGGAGTGAAGGCACCATAATCAAGATACGATTTTACTCTAGCAAGAGCACCTACAAGCTCTCTATTGCCAACACCATAACCAACACGCCAACCTGGCATTGAGTAGGTTTTAGAGAGCGAGCCAAACTCTACGGCGATATCAATGGCTCCAGGTACCTGCAGAATAGAGGGAGGTGGCGTCTCGTCAAAATAAATTTCAGAGTAGGCTAAATCTGACACAACGAAAATTTGGTGTTTTTTTGCAAACGCTATTACGTCTTTATAAAAATCAAGATCTGCAGTGAGAGCAGTAGGATTTGATGGATAACTAAGTAGTAGTGCTGTTGGCGGTGGAACCGCATGACGAACGGCACGCTCTAGCTCTGTAAAGAAAGATGCGTCCGGCTTTACGGACACATGCCAGAGAGATGCCCCTGCAATAACGAAACCGAATGCATGAATTGGATAGCTAGGATTAGGTGCCAGTATAATGTCACCAGGAGAAGTTATCGCTTGAGCTAGATTGGCCAAGCCCTCCTTAGACCCCAAAGTAACTACAACTTCACTTTCTGGATCCAAAGTGACATCAAAGCGGCGATCGTAATATCCAGCGATAGCGCGCCTAAGCCCTGGGATGCCTTTCGAACTTGAATACCGATGCGTTCGACCATCACGCACGGTTTCCGTTAGTTTATCAACAATATGCTGAGGCGTAGCTGAGTCTGGATTACCCATACCAAAATCAATGATATCTCTACCAGACTTCCGTGCTGCTGCTTTCATCGCGTTTACTTCAGCGAATAAATATGGCGGCAGACGACGTATTTTATGAAATTGAAAGCTCATAGTTTAAACAAATCCAATGCCACATGGGGCGTGTTAAATGGAGGAATAACCCCTTCAGCGCTCAAGGTATAGCTCTACGTTCGAAACAACATCTGCTGAATGCGAAAAAATTAAAAGTTTAACACTTACCCCTACCGCTTCTAGCTGTCGGACAATATCTGTCAGGGCGCTGTCGGACACCTCGCTAGATGAAAGAATTACCAGAGTCTTTTTACCCTCCGAAACCAACCCCTTCACTCGATTTATCGAATCCTCGTTTAAAGTCTGCTCCCCTCTTAGAGAAACAATTTGCAACGGGTTGACTAAGAGGGTTTCTTTGATGCTCTTCTTTGGTCTTGGTTTCGAAGCAGCCAAAATCTTTGCTTGGCGAACAAAAGCCATTTCTCTCGCCTCAAGCATGGAGGAAGGCACTTTATTTGGCGCAGAGCCTAAACTTGGGTAATCGCCGCGACAGCCAGCCGCAACGGCTAAAATCATAAATAACGTTGCAAATACTTGCATTTTAACACATCTATTTGTTGTTTGCTGCAGCGCAGCATTTTTGGAGGGACCAATGAATACTAGCCCAGAGCAGACTTCTCAGGAAGCATTGAGCCGCCTTGCACAAGAGCTAACCGACATTGCCGAGCGGAGCCAGAGATTAATCGCTGATTTCACTGAAAATGCAGATAAATTAAATACTGGTGAAACACAGCAGGAATTTATGCTTATCGGGCAAACGTTCATGCAGTATGCGATGAAGCTTGCAGAAAACCCAATACAGATGATCGAAGCTCAGGCGGATCTATGGGCACAGTATTCCACTCTCTGGCAGAACACGCTCCAACGAATGACTGGAAATGAAGCTGAACCTGTAGCTACTCCGGACGCTGGCGACCGCCGCTTTAAAGACTCAGAATGGTCAAACAACATAATTTTTGACTACATAAAACAATCGTATCTTCTAACTTCACGATGGTTAGTGGATCAAACGGGGCATGCTGAAGGGCTTGAGCCCCATCTTGCGAAAAAGGTAGATTTCTTTACCCGCCAATTTGTTGACGCAATATCCCCAACAAATTTTGTAGCAACCAACCCAACTGTTCTCAAAGAAACACTTGAGACACGAGGAGAAAATCTGCTCAAAGGCCTGCAAAATATCCTAAACGATATGGAACGCGGGCATGGGCAGCTTCGTATTAGCCAAACAGATATGGAGGCATTTTCTGTTGGAGAGAATATCGCAGTAACTCCGGGCCAAGTCGTTTTCCAGAACGAATTAATGCAATTGATACATTACGAGCCCACTACTGAAACCCAATTTGAAACACCTTTGTTGATAATTCCGCCATGGATCAACAAATTTTATATCCTCGACCTCCGTCCAGAAAACTCATTTATTAAATGGGCTACAGATCAAGGTCACAGTGTCTATGTAATCTCTTGGATAAATCCAACAGAAGAACTGAGACACAAAGACTTTACTTCTTACATGATGGACGGCCCTCTTGCCGCATTAGAAGCCATCAAGACAGATATAGGCATACAGAAGGTAAACGCGATTGGGTATTGCTTAGGGGGTACTTTACTCTCGGCGACACTGGCTTATGCCGCCAAAAAGAATATGGACAGCTTTGCTAGCGCCACCTTCTTCACAACGCTTGTTGACTTTGAAAAAGCTGGCGAACTCTCAGTCTTTGTTGACGAAGATCAAATTCAAGCCATTGAACGTAAAATGCGCGACAAAGGCTTTCTAGACGGTGCTGAAATGGCGTCAACTTTTAATAGTTTACGCTCTAACGACCTAATTTGGTCTTTTGTAGTAAGTAATTATCTAATGGGGAAAGAGCCCTTTCCTTTTGATTTATTGTTCTGGAATTCTGATTCCACACGGCTCCCTGAAGCAATGCATTCTTTTTATCTCAGAAATATGTACCAAAAAAATTTGATGCGTGAGCCAGGCGGTATTTCTATGGGTAATGTACCAATTAATTTAGGCGATATTGATGTTCCAACATACTTTCTAGCCACTAAGGAGGATCACATTGCTCCATGGCCAGGCGTTTATCAGGGTATGAAACGTTTTGGTGGTGAATCAAAATTTGTGCTGGCTGCCTCAGGACATATCGCTGGGGTAATTAATCCTCCTGCTGCAGAGAAATATAGCTACTGGACCAATGAGAAAAAATTAGATGAGCAAGGGGATTGGCTGGAAAGCTCTGTCGAAAAGCCTGGCTCTTGGTGGGTTGATTGGCAATCTTGGATCCTAAGTAATACCGGTCTAAAAGTTCCGGCCCGTATTCCTGGTAAAGGTAAGTTAAGCAGGATTGAAGCTGCGCCAGGCTCCTACGTTAAAGTTCGATCATAGCGTATTCGCACTCTTAAACAGAATTACCTGCTAACACCTAAATTTTTAGGCTGGATCTAAAACTGTGGCTTAACAGTCCACAGTCTTTAGTGTAGCTAGCACTTAATTCGCGGATTATAAGCGGTCCTATGATAATGCCTTCTGCTGAATCGCTGTCCTCTCGCCACCTTATTGGTATCGAGGGCCTTTCGCCCGCTGAAATTGGTTTGCTTCTGGATTTATCTGATCGCTATGTCGATTTTAATCGTAGTGCAAACAAGAAAGGTGACGCACTACGTGGACGAACAATTATTAATGTTTTTTTCGAAAACTCGACACGTACACGCACTTCTTTTGAGCTGGCTGGAAAACGCTTAGGAGCGGATGTCATCAATATCTCTCCGGAGGTGAGCTCTGTTCGTAAAGGCGAGACACTCCTCGATACAGCTTTAACTTTGGATGCAATGCATGCCGATCTATTGGTTGTTCGACATCCTGAATCTGGAGCCGTTGGCCTAATTTCGCAAAAAGTGCGCTGCTCAGTTGTTAATGGTGGCGACGGCGCACACGAGCATCCAACACAAGCTCTTTTAGATGCCCTTGCAATCCGTCGACGTAAGGGAAAACTCTCCGGCCTAATAGTCGCGATATGTGGCGATATTCTTCATAGCCGGGTTGCCCGTTCAAATATGATTTTGCTTCGAACAATGGGTGCAGAAGTAAGGCTGGTGGCACCCCTACTCTTTTACCAGCTGAGGTAGAAAGATACGGAGTAACCGTCCATACTAACCTTTCAGAGGGTTTAAAAGATGCAGACATCGTCATGATGTTGCGCCTTCAGCAAGGACGGATGCGTGGAAGTTTTGTCCCCTCCACAACTGAGTACTTTCGATTTTTTGGTTTGGACAGCCAAAAGCTTGCGATGGCTAAACCAGACGCCCTTATTATGCACCCTGGCCCTATGAATAGAGGTGTCGAAATTGACTCTGATGTGGCTGACGACATTAATCGCAGCCTAATCCAAGAACAGGTAGAGATGGGCGTTGCAGTACGCATGGCATGTCTTGACCTGTTAACCAGAGATCTCACGGGTAATGAGGGGCCGGCAGAATGAAGCGTATGTTCTTTCAGAATGCCCGAATTTTAGACCCAGCGAGTAATCTGGATGTCGTTGGTGGACTTCTCGTTGAGAATGGAAAAATTGCGGATCTTGGTCCAGATCTTGGAGATCCACCTCTAGATGTCGAGGTTTTTGACTGCAAAGGTCTTTGTCTCGCCCCCGGCCTCGTAGATATACGTGTTCACCTGTGTGAACCAGGCGAAGAACACAAAGAAACCATCGATGGCCTTTCTGCCTCAGCAGCTAAAGGAGGCATAACAACATTAGTTGGGCTGCCTAATACTGAGCCTCCAATTGATGACGCTGCAGTCGTAGAGTTTGTTGCAAGACGTGCTCGCGAAGTTCGTGGAGTGAAAATTTTTGTCTACGGCGCCGCCACTAAGGGCTTTGACGGGAAACGCCTCACTGAAATGGGATTATTAAAAGAGGCTGGAGCAAGAGCCTTTACAGACGGCAATATTGCTATTGCAGATGCCATGATGATGCGTCGCGTTCTATCATACGCTAGTGGTTTTGACGCCCTAGTCATCCAGCACCCTGAAGAGCCAACACTAACAGCGTCTGCGGTAGCAACTGAGGGTGAATTTGCGACCAGATTAGGTCTATCTGCGGCACCGGCCTCAGCAGAGGTCATGATGGTGGAACGTGACATCCGACTTGTTGAAATGACAGGCGCTCGCTATCACGCCGCACATATTTCGACTGCTGCCACCGTCGATAAAATTGCAGATGCAAAATCACGTGGCCTGAATGTTAGTGCTGATACCGCTCCAGCGTATTTTGCCCTAAATGAAACTGAGATTTTAAAATATCGAACTTTTTCAAAACTATCACCGCCACTGAGATCAGAAGATGATCGTCGATCTATTGTTGAAGCTCTCAAGGCAGGAACTATCGACGTCATCGCAAGCGATCACTGGCCTCAAGACCAAGAGTCAAAGCGTCTACCTTTTGCTCAAGCCAATCCTGGTGCTGTGGGTGTTGAAACTCTGCTGCCAGTGTGTCTCGAACTCGTGCATAAGGGTGAAATTGGATTACTCGACCTTCTAGGAAAACTGACAGTAAACCCAGCAAAGCTTCTTGGCCTTCCAGGAGGAAGTTTAAAGGAAAGGCGGTCCGGCAGATATAGTTGTGTTTGATATTGACCGGCCCTTCAAAGTTGACTCAGACAAACTTAATTCAAAATCAAAAAACTCAGCATTCGATGGTCGTCCTGTTCAAGGAATGGTCATGGTAACTATGGTGGATGGCCGTATCGTCTATGATGGACGCATCTCAGAATGATATACCCCTTAGGAGGTTGGGATTTCATTTGGCCTTTAATCTTCGGCTTCCTTGCAGCCTACGTACTAGGCTCAATACCGTTCGGACTTATATTAACAAAGCTATTTGGTGCTGGAGATATTCGAACAATAGGTTCCGGTAATATTGGCGCGACGAATGTTTTAAGAACAGGCCGAAAAGGTTTAGCTGCTTTCACGCTTATTCTTGATATTGGAAAAGGTACCACTGCTGTTGCCTTAGGATGGCACTTCGGTGGTCCAGACTTAGCCACGCTGGCTGCCTACGGAGCAGTTTTAGGACACTGCTTCCCTATATGGCTTAAATTTAAAGGCGGAAAAGGTGTTGCAACCTTTTTGGGTGTTGGGTTTGGACTCGCAGCACCAATCGGGATAGTTGCAGCTGCGGTTTGGATAGCTTCTGTAGTCTTCTCAAGAATATCTTCTGTAGGTGGTTTACTGTCCGCAATATCAGCACCAGTAACAGCGGCTCTAATTGGTGACAGGCAATTGACGGAAGCTACAGCCCTTATAGCGATCCTTATTATCCTTAGACACAAGGAAAATATCCATCGCATTATCCGAAAAGAGGAACCAAAAATTGGAGAATAAGGCATAACAAAACGCGTTGGCCTTGTTCCTCTTAACCCAAGCAATTTAGCCTAGATAATCTGTTTCTTTATTTTTAATAAACCTTCGCTTGAGTGATGAGCTTATCATTTCCACTTCAGTTTTGGTTCAAAACCAAAACAACGTGCGGAGTTCATTCCTAGAATATTTCGTTTGGCTTCTTCGTCTAACCAGTCAATTTCAGCGATGACACGCGGTGCATCAAAATCGAAGTGCGGCCAGTCCGATGCGTAAAGTAATTGGGTCTTAGCATTAATCATCTCAAAGGTAGCCTTGAGACCCACCTCACTAGACTTTTCCATTGGCTGACAAGTGTACCAACAATTTTGGCGCATATAGTCAGAGGGCATTTGCTTTAAGAGAGGCGCCTCGGACATCCTCATTAAATATTGGTCATCGAGGCGTTGCATTACAAATGGAACCCATGCAAGACCACTTTCAATCCATACCGATTTTAGATTAGGGAACCTCTCTGGAATTCCATTGAGTATCCAATTCGTCATATGAACGATATTGCACCACGCAAACCCAAGTGCATGCATTCCGAGAAAACTATTACATGTTGCTAACGAAGGGTCTTGCCAGTGGTAGCCCGCATGAAAAGCAATTGGTTTTCCAGTTTCCTCAATCATTCGTTAAAGTCGCATATTTTCATTTGCGTGCACTGGCTTGTATCGAGTTGAGGTTACCGTAAATCCGATAACGCCAGGTTTATCTGCAAAATCCTCAACGGTACGACAGGCATCTTCAGGCGAGTTAAAGGGAAGAAGTGCCAATGCTCCAATTCCATCATCGCCAGGGGTTACTCGTTCTGTCAGCCATCGATTATATGCACGAGTAAGCAACACCTCCATTTCCACTTGAGGGTGCATCCCCAGAAAAAGCATCGGGGTAGGAAAAACCACCATTTTATCGATGCACATAGCTTCCATAGCGCGACGAGTTAAGACGACATCTCTATGAACGTCGCCTTCTTCCACCTTCTCACGCTGACCAGATTGATGAGGAATTCGACCCCCTACATCCTGATATCGAAGACCAAGGTCTCCATTTAATCCATAAGGTGGCGCCCCAAAACGCTCTTTTTGATAAGTCATTGCTTGATGACGAACTACAGGGTCTTCTATGTGTTCGATGACCTCGTGCCAGTGTACAGTCTCTAAGTGGTGGGCATCGATGTCGCAGATAAACCAATCCGCAAACCCCATTTTCCGGGCGTCTTCACGAGCAGGCGCGAGGTAATCGCGAGTATCAGTATAGACGTCCATTTCCTGGACGGGCATTACCTTTGGCGAAATTATATTTGCGTCCACTGCCTGTCTCCTTTCTAGAAGTACTTTAACAACACACTAATCACCGAGAGGCTCTGGTGGGAGATCATGATAATCTTCTGGACGACGGCGAGACCAGAGGCCAAATTCCATTGGTCCTAATCTTAGAGCTCTCAGGATCTCTGTGACGGACGTTAAAGCCTCGGTAGGCGTTAAGATCTCGTCACTCTCACCAAGCACTGCTTTAGGGCTCCGCATCTCTCCATCAGCTTTTGCAGCATAAAGTTTTAATGCTGCCGTCATAATCCTTGCAACTGCCACATCTGAAACACGGCCCGCCTCGCCCTCTGCGAGAAGAGCTTTGGCATCTTCCCAGACGCGGCCAGACATTGCTTCTAGATCTGCTGCTGGATCGTTTCCTTTAAGGATATCCTTAGATGACGACATAAACATCACCATCTTGGACCTGGGTTGGATACCCTTCGAGGGCCATTATTTTCACGTCCGATGCACCAGCGAATTGCCCAGTTCGTATGTCGAACTCAAGCCCATGCCACGGGCAGACTATATGAATGCTCTCTTCATCATAATCCCGCCCCTACTCTTCAAGTCAGCATCCAGGACCTCAATTACTTTATTAAAAATTCTTCCCTGACAGATTGGACCACCTTGATGTGGGCACCTATTTTTCCAGGCATAAAACTCATCGCCAATACGAAAAATACCAATTTGTTCGCCATCAGCTTCAATGACTATTTTTCCGCCATCTTCAATCTCACTTACTTGGCTTACTCGTATCGTTGGCATTGATTATCCCACTGGAATTTTGAAAATCAGGAAGTAATAATCTCCATTAAGCCCTCAGCGATCAACTGATCTTGCACAAATTACTTAATTTTTGCTCGAATTAGCAAACTTCTGGCCTGATAGGCCTTGTTCCATCGGCCCACGAACTCAAGAGCTATCAATGGAAATTATTTAACTGGTGGTGTGTGGAGAACCTGTCCTGGATAAATAAGATCTGGATTAGTTACCTGATCTCTGTTTGCAGCAAAGATCACAGTATAGCGAAAACCTGATCCATACGTGCGCCTTGCAATCCGCCATAGACTATTTCCGGGTTGAACCACAACTAATCGCCCCTTAGGAAATTTCTGGACTAATTCATCGGGGGCAAACGGCATACTTGCGGTAGAATATTCATCGCCCAAAGAGGCTGTAGCCACAATTTTATTGGCCCCATCAGCCATACCCTCGATGGTTGTGAGCGACCATTGCCCCTGATCATCAGTATCGGTCGAGCCAATGGTCCGACCATTTACTTCAATACTTATCTTCGAACCAGGTTTAGCTTCCCCACTAATCGCTAAACGTCCTTTTTCGTCATAATCAATAATTTTTATCTTGAGTAGTTTGCCTTCAGCACTCTCTTTAGAGGCGTTAGAGTTTGATACTGACGCGTTATCTCCACTTTTTTGAGCTGTATCTAAGGGTCTTCTAGATAAAGGTTCTTGCAATATTCTAGATACAGTATCTGCAGTATCTTTCTGCGCCACAATCAGGGCCGGGCCTCCAGGAAATCTCGAGATAACTAATCTTTCGGAAGCTACCTTTATTTCACCGCCGGGAATTTCTTCTGCAACTAATGCCAGTACACTCTCTCCCTCAGGCAAGGGAGCATTTGTGAGAATAGTGAAACTTCCATCTTCAAGAGATAATGTTTCTCCTACTACTGAGCCATCCAACTTCTTTAGCCAGACCCGCACATTACGAAATGCACGACCTGAGAATACCCCATTCCCAAGCTCATCAACTTCTGCCACATCAAATCGAGGTAGATTATTGTTTTCTCCTTTATCACCGCTATCAATTTTAGAGGAATTTGAGCTTTGACTGGTTGCTTTGACGTCCAGTTTGGTCTCATTAGACCGGCTTAAGACTTTTTGAGCTTCGTTGAGTGCCTTCTTTAGGGATTCATTATTAGATTGTTCAGTTGCGATAGTTGGCCGAGGCGACATCACAACTTTTTCGCCTTCGCCATCGGCTGGCTCATTTGTTATTAATTGGCTGTAATAAACACCGCCGATTATTATCCCTATTGTTAGGAGTCGAGCCCACCAAGACCTTTTCACGACGTCAAACCCTCCCGCGAAGCGTGCTTTAAGCGTTTTTCAGCCAATGTTACATAATGCACTGCAATTACTGTTTTTATAAGAGGACTCATGTCACAACAGCTCAATTGGTTCATTCCATGACAACAAAATTTAACGTCTGCGTGTTCTGTGGTTCCAGAAAAGGCAATAATTTGGACTTTCGCACCACCGCGGTAGCTACTGGAACGGCTATTGGAAAACGTGGTTGGAGATTGGTTTACGGCGGCGGTGGCGTAGGCTTAATGGACGAGGTAGCGAATTCGACCATCGCAGCGGGAGGTGAAGTAATAGGAGTAATTCCAGAATTCCTTCGCATCCGCGAAGCTGGGCACGAAGGCCTTCATGACCTAATCACAACATCAGGGATGCATGATCGAAAGCAAATTATGTATAGCATCGCAAACGCTTTCCTGATCTTACCTGGTGGTGTGGGAACTTTAGATGAGACAATTGAAATTATAACCTGGAAGCAGTTAGAACTTCATAAAAAGCCTATCATTCTTATAGATACAAACAATTTCTGGAGTCATTTCTTAAAAACATTGGAAAATAGTGTCGATAACGGTTTCATGGATAAATCTATTTTTGATTTGTTTGAAATAGCTCCTGATGTAGACGCCGCAATAGCCAAGATTGAGACGACATTGTGAACAATTCTAAAACACAAGGAATAGAAGTGCGTGTTTAAGTATCATGGGAGCTGCCATTGCGGCGCTGTGGAGATTGTTATGTCTAAAACATCTCCCATACAAAATATAACTGAATGCAACTGCTCCATCTGTCAAAAAAAAGGTATTTTGCACGTAGCAATACAAACCAATGAGCTCAACATACTTAAGGGCTCAAATTCTTTAGCTATGTACCAATTCGGTTCAAATGTAGCTGAACATAAATTTTGTAAAAGATGCGGAATACATATTTACGGAACGCCAAGGAGCGCGCCAGAACGACTGACTGTGAATATTCGCTGTCTTGATAATTTCTATGAAATAATCTCTACAGCTAAAATAACTAAATTTGATGGGAAAAATCATCCAAAAGATCAATAAAATTATTGTTTTACAATAAATTCCTAATTTAATTTTTGATCAGAAAACCTCTTTAAAATCCCCATCACTCATTAATTATTTTGGCTTTAGATAATGGAGCTCGTCACCCGTCCATCCAACACCGTTGGGTACCGTATAATAGAAATCAATTGTCATTTCTTTAAACAACCAACCTGCCTCCGTTCGATGATAGACATCATCATAACGACCAGAAACAAGATATGAGACACCAAACCTGCCATATCTAGCCTCTAGATAAGAATGACCAGTTCCCCGATCTCCATCCACAAATATTCTATGGCTATGAATCATCTGCTTTATAAAAAATCGGTCTCTCTTCCCCCATACCCTGGAAAGTAGCCTCAATTTCAGCCTTTCCACGGCTTTGGGATAAGTATCCCAATTTTACATAGGCATCTTCAGTAAAAAGCTTTGCAATATCGCTGTACCGTCCATCATTTATTGCAGCATGATATGAGTCTCGCAGTGACCTTATCTCTTCACGGTCTTCGAGCATTCTAATTCGCGCTTCAAGTCTCTTTATGGTTTTATCATCCGACATTTTTAAATCCGGCCCTTGGAATAAACTGATATTTATATTCTGAACTATATAGAGGATTTACCCAATGCGCTTCTGGTACCAAAGTGTAACGAGAGAAGGATCATTTCCGAAGTACCGGGCAACACTACAGCGCCTCATAGACGCCGCAGCCGGGTCAAATTTATCGGTCGATGTTCATGGAATCAGACGCCAAGGTGGTACGGGTGATCAGTATCGGTACCTTGCATTTTTAGAAACTGTTGAAATTTTGGAGAACGTGCATCGTGCCCAGCAAGAAGGCTATGATGCATTTTTAATAGGTAACTTATTTGATCCCGGACTTCGCGAAGCTAGAGAAATCGCAGACATTCCAGTGATAAGCCTAGGTGAGACCGTACTTCAGACTGCTGAAACAATGGGAGAAACACTTGGATTTGTTTCAATAAATAAAAAATTTGAGCCACGCCTTTGGGATGTGATTAATCGCCGTAGGCTGGCAGATAAAGTTTCTAAAATTTCTTCCATGCAAGTACCTTCTATGGCCGAGTTAGAGGCAGCGGGGTCTAGCACTGACGCAACAGATGCTCTGCTGCAGAGGTTTATTAGAGCCGCGGACGAAACAGTAGATGCTGGCGCCGAAGTGGTTATTGCTGCAGGTGGCGTTGTAATGGCAATTGTAGCTGATCAGGGCATCCACAAAACAAGTAAAGGAGCCCCAATTATTAACGGTGTTGCAGCTCTAATCCAGCAAGGGAAAGCAGCTGTTTCACTCCGCAATCTCATGGAAGGATCCTATACATCCCCTATTCTATCCTTTGCAAAACCAAGCGACAATGAAACGATAGGTTTCCGTAAAGCATATGGTCAACGTGTGTACCCAGGCGTTAAAGGAGAATAACAACATGGAAATGAACCGAAGGTTTGCTGGTAAAACCGGAATTCTAACCGGTGGCGCTAAAGGCATAGGCAAGGCCACATCTCTCCGATTTTTGGCGGAAGGCGGCAACCTTGTTGTGATCGATAAAGAGCCCGAAGACGGGGAATTTGCAAACGCTCTGCGAAATGATGCAGGTGCCTCAGCCAACCGACTCTGTTTTATTCACTGCGAGGCTACCGATGAACATCAGGTGAATGAAGCGGTAGCTAAAGCTAATAAAGAAATCGGCGTACCTGATATCCTAATCAACAATGTTGGATTTGGCGGCAATCCAAGGCCAATCGAAGATCTGAGTCTTGATGAATGGCGTCAATTTCAAGATATCAATTTGACTAGTGTTTTTCTCCTCACGAGAGCGATTGTTCCAGGCATGAGGGAGAAGGGTTATGGACGCATTGTAAATCTTGCATCAATTGCCGGGCGCAGCATTTCTGAAATTTCCAATCTTCATTACTCAACGGCAAGGGCTGCTGTCCTAGGTTTCACCAGAAAACTAGCATTTGAAGAGGCAGCATACGGGATAACCATAAATGCCGTAGCTCCAGGCACAGTTTTTACAGAGCGAGTGGAGACCCGATACCGCGCCCTTCCTGAAGATGAACAGATATTGCGCATGGAAGAAATACCTATGAAACGAGCAGCAAGACCAGAAGAGATTGCCTCTGCCATTCTTTTTCTTGCTTCTGATGACGCCAGCTACATCACTGGCGCTGCATTAGATGTTAATGGTGGTCGTTTTATGAGTTAACAACCAACAAATTTAGATTTGGGGCTTACATTAATCCGCTACGATTTGACCTTATGGAAAAAGTCGGCGTCAGAGCCTATTTCATGATAGTGAGCATCATCAGTCTTGTTCCAGCGATAAAAGATTTTAAGCAGCATGAACCGTGAAGATTATGAAGCTTTTTTCCAAAGTGGAATTTCAAACCTTCAAGATGAAGGTCGCTATCGTGTTTTTGCAGCTTTAGAGCGTTTAGCAGGACAGCACCCCCGCGCTATCTGGCATCATCCTGACGGTAGCAAAGCGAAACATCATTAACTGGTGTTCCAATGATTATCTTGGAATGAGTGAGCACCCCGATGTAGTTCGAGCCTCTGAAAGTACTCTCAGAACTGAAGGCGCAGGAGCTGGAGGAACACGCAATATAGCAGGATGCAATCATTTTCATGTTGAATTGGAGCAAGAACTAGCTGATCTCCATGGGAAGCAAGCGGCTCTGCTTCTAACCTCTGGATATGTTGCAAACGAAGCAGCCCTTGGTTCTGTGGGCGGCATGCTTCCAAATGCTGTAATTTTTTCAGATGCCCTTAATCATGCTTCGATGATTGCTGGAATAAGAACAAGCCGCGCTGAAAAGCATATTTTTAGACACAATGACATGACAGACTTACGTCGTCTCCTGCAGTCAGTTGATCCAGCGCGTCCTAAAATAATTGCCTTTTGAATCCGTTTATTCAATGGACGGTGATATTGCCCCAATTTCTGAAATCTGTGACCTAGCAGAAGAATTTGGAGCCCTTACTTATTTGGACGAAGTTCATGCTGTTGGAATGTATGGAGAACGCGGCGGAGGCATTGCTGAACGTGACGGTGTTATGGACAGAGTGGACCTGATAGAAGGCACCCTAGCCAAAGCGTTTGGGGTTGTTGGCGGTTACGTAGCCGGAACTGCAGCTGCCATCGATTTTATCCGGTCCTATGCTGCTAGTTTCATATTTACCACTGCTCCTGCGCCAGCTTTAGCGGCGGGTGCGCTGGCTGCTGTGCGTCATCTCAAATTAAGCGGGCAAGAACGCGCAGCTCAGCAGAAACAAGCTCAGTTAATGAAAGACAAACTTTCTGCTGCAGGTCTTCCGCAACTGCCTTCTGTCAGCCACATAGTTCCCATTCCAGTGGGCGATCCTAAACTTTGCAAGCAGGCCAGTGATATCCTACTGGAAGATTTTGGAATTTATGTTCAGCCAATAAATTACCCAACCGTACCCAGAGGTACAGAACGACTACGTTTTACACCTGGCCCAAATCATGACGACCGAATGATCGATGAAGTCGTCCGCGCCCTTAGTGATGTATGGCATCGTTTAGGTTTATCGTTTGTGGAAGAAGCGGCTTAATACGCTTTTGCAATCTTTTGGAATATTAACCCCAGAAACGGCTTCTTTTTTGCCTTTAATTGTAGGGCACAAAAGTAAGTGATATCGCAAATCAAATTACAGCCTTAATCGACATTACTTTGACAAATAAGTTAGGCAACAATTTAAAAACAACATTCAAAAACTAACGACTTTTGGGTTTCAGCATTCGCTCAGGCATCGTAGGCTTTTAGCATGATGTCACATGGATACTTTTAGAATGCTTCATACTCCCGAAACATTTGTTCCAACAAAAGCAGTAGTTCGCTCATCTGGCGGAATAGTAGCAGCTCAGCACTGGGAAGCAGCAGAAGCCGGTGCTGCAGTCCTAAGGGCTGGAGGAAATGCAGTTGATGCAGCAATTGCCACTGCATTGGCTATCGGCTGCGTAGAACCATGGATGAGTGGCATTGGTGGCGGCGGTTATATGCTTATTGGGCTTGCTGGGAGCAAAAAAGTCTATCAAACAACTTATGGAATGATTGCTCCTAAAGCACTTGATCCCGCTCGTTATCCATTAGCAAAAGAAGGAGTAGCTCCAGCTGACTTCCTGTTCGTATGGCCTCGAGTAGAAGATGATCGGAACGTGCTTGGTCCGGAAGCCGTTTGCGTTCCTGGAGCGGTTGCCGGATTTTCCAGTGTTTTGGAAAGGTTCGGCACACTTTCTTGGCGCGAAGCAATTCAACCAGCCATTTCTCTTGCAGACAAAGGAATGCCAACAGACTGGTATCAGACACTCCAAATTGCTTACGGGGCTGCAGCAGGGCTAGGAAAATTCAGCGAAAGCGCAAAGACATATCTGCCTGACGGCACACCACCAGTATCTCTTTCATCCCATTCGCCCAATAGAATTAAGTTAGGAAATTTAGGTAAAACTTTGCGGCGATTGGCTGAAGCAGGCCCAGAAGATTTTTATGAGGGCAAGATATCAGAATTAATTCTTGCCGACCTCAAAAACTCAGCATTTCAAGCTTCTGATCTGAGTGACTACGATGCTCCCATCACAGAAGTCGAAGGTATCGAGTATCGTGGTAAGCGTATTCATCTTGCCAGTGGACTAACAGCTGGGCCCACATTTGCGCGTGCATTGAGATCTATTGAACAAACTATAGATCCAAATAAGCCATTAGGGGTCGACGCGTATGTCGCTTGGGCGGAAGCGTTGAAGGAAGCATATGAATACCGTTTTAGAGTGTTAGGGCATGCTGCTCCAGCAGATGAATTAGCATGCACCACCCACCTGAGCGTCGTAGACCGTGAAGGTAATATGGTATCGCTTACAAACACTTTGCTGGAAAGATTTGGGTCGCGCTATATGGGCCCAGAGACAGGTATTTTATTTAATAACGGAATGATGTGGTTTGATCCTGAACCAGGGAAACCAAACTCTATTTCTGCAGGCCAACGCCCACTCTCCAATATGTGTCCAACAATTGTCACAGAAAATGGATTGCCTGTTTTTGCGTGTGGAGCCTCTGGAGGACGACGAATTGTTCCGGCTTGTTTTCAATTAACCTCCATGGCCGTTGATTTTGGGATGAACCTAGAAGAGATCTACTCAACACCAAGATTGGACGTCTCCGGCACTGATGGGGCCATGGCTGATGCTCGACTTTCAAGTAAAATTATCGAGGCAGTGGGTTCAAGGATGCCCATCCAAGCAACCTTTCAATCAATAGGAACCCGCCCTTTTGCTAACCCACAAGCGGTAATGCGAAAGGGTAGTGAAAATTCTGGCGCCGCTGTTATAGAAATGGCCACCTCAGCAGCGATATCCGAATAAAAATGAATGAGCTACCTAGTAATCCTCAAGATCTCCGGGTTCCAGATCCAGGCATTCGAGCATTATTTAAAACAGATAGCCGTTGGCAAGCATGGCTAGATGTCGAAGTGGCGCTGGCTAAAGCTCAAGCAAAGATAGGGATGATTCCATCGAATGCCGCGGAAGAAATATCTAAAAAAGCAGATCTTTCACTTTTTGATAGACAAAAATTAGCTGATGGATTTCTCCGCAGCGGACATACGCTAACTCCTTTGATTTGGGAGTTAGATCGGCTTTGTGAGGGTGATGCTGGTGGTTATGCGCATTGGGGTGCAACCACACAAAATATTGTGCAGACAGGGGACCTTCTGATTCTTCGAAAAGCTGGCGCAATTTTTCGAAAGCAAATATCAGATCTTTTATTTGTAATGGCTGATCTTGCGGAGCATCATGCGGAGACAGCCATGGCTGCAAGGACACATGGTCAGCACGCAGTCCCCACAACATTTGGTGCAAAAGTTGCAGTTTGGCTTGATGAAATTTCACGGCACGGAATACGGCTTTCAGAAGCGTCTCCCAGAGTATTTCGAGCAATGCTGGGAGGAGCAGCTGGAACTCTCTCATCCTTTGGAGCAGATGGCTTTAAGCTGCAGGAGGTATTTGCTGCAGAACTGCAAATGACAGCGATGGCTGTGCCAAGCCGCGCAGAAGGCGATCACTTATCTGAGTATGTTTTATTACTTGGCTTAATGGCTGCAACTACAGGAAAGATTGCTCGAGAAATTTATACCCTCCAAAAGCAAGAATTTGGAGAGTTGGAGGAACCAACGCCTGAAGGCTCTGTGGGATCAAGTACAATGCCACAGAAAAGAAATCCATTTATGGCACAAGATATTGTTGCTCTATCTTCAGAAATAAGGATGCAAGTACCTTTAGCTCTTGAAGCCATGCAAACGGAGGACGAAGCGGATCGTGCGACTTCTTTACAAATACGCCAAGCTACTGAAAGAGCATGTGTTGCGACTGGGGATATGTTCGCTCGAATGAAAATAATTATTTCCGATTTGAGTGTTAAACCAGAACGTATGAGGCAAAATTTAGATTTAACTGGCGGACTTATCATGGCTGAGCCCGTCATGTTGGCTCTTGGTAGCAGTATTGGAAGACAGGAGGCTCATGACATTGTTTATGATGCAGCTCAAGCGGCTGCACTTGGCCAGAAAAGTTTTGCTGATTTATTGGCAGCCGACCAGAGAATTTCAGCAAAACTCTCAAAAAATGACATCAAAAACTTACTGAATCCCTTAAGCTACGTTGGCTTGTCGCCAGAACTTGCGCGGCGCGCTGCATCATCCGCTAGAGACACCGCTGCCGAATTATTAAATTAAGAAACTGCTAAATCAGTTCCAACCTGTTTCAAAATACTCCAAATTTTTTGAAGGCATCGACCGGATCCATACCTGCCATAAGTGCAGCACGCATATCCGTTTCCGTACTAGCCTTTGTTTCAGTAGCTCGAACAGCTCCTCAGCCATTAATTGAGGAATAACAACCACACCATCAATATCAGCCAGAACATAGTCCCCACTGGCGATCGTTACCCCACCAATAACAATCGGTTCGCCCATGCTTTTGGCCTTCCAGCGGCCAACAATGTCCTTCGGAGTGTTAAATCTACAAAAAGTAGGAAACTGGTTTTCTTTATGAATGAGACGTCGCGGGCCGCCCCATCGACAATGTAACCTCGCACCCCTCTTTTCATCAGGACTTCGGAAGAAAGTTCACCCATCAATGCTACTTCAAAGGTGTTAGGCTGGCACACTAAAACCTTGCCAGATGGTGCCTTTGAAAGAACTGTCGCCCAACTTAGCAGAGTTTCATAGTCGTCCTGCCCAAGCTCGAAGTGACCATCGATAGTAAAAATCTCTCCAGCAAGCTTCTGACCAGGATTGAGTGAAGCAATCCCATGAGGTAACACGCAGTTATCATGTCCCATTGCCCGCAATGCATCATATACTGCGCTTGCATAAAGCTTCTCTAGCCTTTTGGTTAAATCCATAAAAGCCACACTCCTACCTACAAAAATACTTTTGCCATTTATTAATGCTTAATGCGGTGAGACTAACGCCTTTTTATATTCTCACCAGAGTTATTGAATTTTATAGCCTAAAGGTATTTACCTTTTAAACGCTAACATAAAAGGCAGATCACATTTGGAAAATAATAAATATTTTTATATATTTAAAAGATTTACTTAAACTCTTATCGAAGATTTAAATGCAGTTTGCATTATATAGACACCGACTTTTTTGAGATCATTACCAATAACTACAAGTGCAGGGACCACAAACAAAACTAAAAATGTTGCAACTAACAAACCAAAGACAATTGTTACGGCCATGGGAATAAGGAAACGTGCCTGCAAGCTCGTTTCAAAAATCATCGGTGTAAGACCACCAATTGTAGTAAGTGAAGTTAAGAGGACTGCCCTTAGTCTATCCACACTGCCTTTAGCCGCTGCCGTTATAAGGTCCTCCCCATCAGCACGACGTCCATCAATTGTGATGATCAATACGATGGAATCATTCACAACAATCCCTGCAAGCCCTAAAAGGGCAATCATGGAGAGGATAGTCAAATCAAATCCCATAAACAGGTGCCCAAGTGTGGCACCAATAAAAACCAAAAGGTATGATAAGCATCACTGCTATTGGTCGACTAAAACTACCAAAGACCCAGCAGAGCACGATATACATCAAAACTAGACCAATAATTGCGCCAGTTTTCATATCCTTAAACGTACCCTGTTGCTCCTCTGCCTTACCCGCAAATCGGTAACTTACCCCATACTTTGCTGCTATTTCTGACAAACCATCTTTCTCAAGTGCGGCTAAAACATCATTACTGGTTGTTACTGCTTCGTCGATTTCGGCAGTAACAGCAATCCGCCGCACTCCGTCTTCACGCTTTATCTGAGAAAAACCAGCAGTTTCTCTAAATTCTACAATTTCACTTAAGAGGAATTTGTGTCCCGCTAGGAGAACGGAGATATAAATCCCGAAGAGGCACATCAGTCAGCGCTTCCTCATTAAGGCTAACTCTTACGGTCACCTCATCATCCCCGCGTGCAAATCTTTTTGCAATCGCACCTGAATAGGAATCCCTGACCTGACGGGCGACATTTTCCGTTGTGAAACCAAATGCCCGTCCCTTGCTGCTCAACACGAGCACAAGTTCAGGCTTGCCGTACGGCATATCGTCTTCAATAGCACTGGTGCCAGAGTAATTAGAGAGCAACTGCCTAACTTCCTGAGCAGCACCTTTTAGAACTGCCGGATCACCCCCTGACAGCCTTACGTCTACTTCACGTCCAGGAGGACCTCCCTGCGCAGGTGTTAGAGTCAGACTTTCAACACCAGCAATTGGTGGTAATGCCGCCTTCCATGCAGATAGAAATTCATTGGTCCTAACAGATCTCCGGTCGGCTGGAATTAGTTCGAGAAAACAGAGCCTATCTCGTCACCAGTTGATCCGCCTCCTTGTTCACGTCCAACTGATGCACCGACCTTTGCAAGGGTCTGACGAACGAGAGTTCCTTTGTTAAAACCCAATGCTTTCTCTGCTGTGTATGCCGCACTTTCAATAGCCCACACCGCTGTTTCGGTTTCACTACGCCCTCCGCCAGGAGCAAGTCGGACATTTGCGTAAGCCACATCTGCCTCAACAGATGGGAAGAAATTGAAAGCAACACGACCACCAGCAACAAGACCAACTGATATAATCAAAGCCGAGACGGCAACAGCCATGGTTATGTATCGAAACTCGATAGCCTTAAAAACAGCATTTTCGAAATGACCGGAGCGAAAACGGTCAAACCAATTATTAAAAGAAGCACGAAAACCAGTTTTGCTAACAAAGGAGCTACTCAACGCACTTTTCATATGGCCTGGCAACGCCAAAAAACATTCAATCAAACTTGCTAGAAGAGCCGCAACAACAGCCATTGGAATGGCAGCAATTATAACCCCGATAAGGTCCCCTATTACAAAAAGCGGCAAAAAGGCTGCTACCGTTGTTAATGTTGAACTAACGACAGGGGCAGCCATTTTACGAGCGCCCTGCTCTGCTGCGTCTAGCGCCGATAAGCCTTTGCGTCTTAAGGCCTCTGCATGTTCACCGACAACGATTGCATCATCAACGACAATACCAAGTACAAGGATTAGACCAAACAGGCTTATCATGTTTACAGATTGCCCAGATAACCACATCACTGATAGAGCTGCCATAAGTGATGCGGGTATGCCAATCGCGACCCAAAATGCAACGCGGGCATTGAGGAATAGGAAAAGCACAAGCACTACTAGCACGAGCCCACCCGCACCATTTTTCACTAGAAGCCAAATTCTTTCTTTTACTAAGTTGGACTCAACGCCGTATTTTTCGACCCGAAGTTCTGCGGGGAGA
Organism: Rhodospirillales bacterium; assembly: GCA_038143065.1. Classification (GTDB taxonomy): domain Bacteria; phylum Pseudomonadota; class Alphaproteobacteria; order Bin95; family Bin95; genus VMCJ01. The sequence goes on from JAYQLI010000035.1 coordinate 690,108, forward strand.
GTTGGCAAAGTCTTTTCGAGATAATTATCAAGGAGTGCAGCTGTCTCCAGACTATCCGCCGTCGTGGCACGCTGCACCAAAAGCACAATTGCAGGTTGGCCAAAATGCGATGCACTTACTTGATCTTTGTCATAAGACTCTCGAACTAAAGCAACATCAACAATGCGAACCTTGCCCCCTAAATCATTATTTTTCAGTTCAATAGAAGAAATTTCTTCTGCAGTCTCTGCCAGACCTAAACTGCGTATTTGACGAACACCTCCCGCTGTTTCTCCCGAAGGAACATCTTGAGAAGCTTTGAGTAATAGCGCTTGCGACGTCCCCCACTGTTAGGTCCAGTGCGCGCAGCCTGAACGGATCGACTTCTACAGAAATTTCCGGATCGCGCATTCCAGAGAATGAAACCCGGTCGATCCCGGCCTTCATCATTTCATCGCGCATGCGTTTTCCTAGGGTCCTCAGGGCTGCTTCTGAATAAGGACCAGAAATTGCGATCCGTGCTATCGTGTCATAACGAACGATCCGCGCCACATCAGGCTGCTCACTGCCTTCAGGTAAAGTTGTTGCGCGGGCAACAGCAGCATCGACATTTGCAAAAGCAGTCTGCATGTCAGCGCCTTGTTGAAATTCTACTATGACAGAAGCTGCGCCCTCTCTCGCTGTAGAGCGCACCCGCTTAACATCGTCTAAAAAGCGAACCTCTCGCTCAATTGTTTGTACAATAGATAGATCGACATCATCCGCAGATGCTCCTTCCCAACCAATATTTACTGAGACGATATCAATCCCAAAGTCAGGAAAGAATTGAGTATTCATCCTCCATAAACCAGCCAATCCAGCAATTATCATGATAGCCATGACTAAATTAGCGGCTGTAGGATGACGAGCAAAAAGACTTATGAGCCCCCTCTTGGTGTTAAACCAACCAATTCCTCTGAACTGGAATTGTTGGGACTATTCACGGATCTGAACCTTTTAAACCTGGAGCTATTTCGGGAATGCGTTACAACAAGCCTACTGTCTTCAGCTATGTCTCCTGAAATAAGTGCATCAAAACGATCCAGGGTTAGCACTGAAATAGATACTTCTACCAAGCGCCCATTGTCGACGACATATACTCGTTCTGAGTCATAAACAGCACTCTCTGGAACTCGAAAAACATTTTCATAAGAAATATCTGGGGTGCGCGCTTCTACAAATGCACCAGGGCGCAAATCGTATATATTCTGGCCTCCACTGATCGGTGCATAAAGCCAAACACCACCCGAAGTGGCATCAAATTCTCCTTGAACACGAGATAAAGTAGCATTGAGTTTGATTAGGGTTTCACCCGCTCGCCAGATAATTTCAGCAGGCCGCCCCTGAAACCCACCATTTACGGCAAGCCTTCCAACTGAGCGTCGCTCATGTGGAAACGGGCCTCTAAACGCTCTCCATCAATCAATCTTGCTATCTTGTCAGAGCTACTAACACGTTTCCCAATCGCTGCAGAAACATCAACTAAAATGCCATCAAATGGGGCAAGTAAACGCGTCTCTTCAAGATCACGTTTAGCTCTTTTCAATCGCACCTCCGCGCGCGTCACGCTAGCAGTAAGACGTGAAATCTGTGCTTTCAAACGAGCAATTGTCTCAAAGCGCACCACTCTATTTTGTCTGGAAGAAAGATAAGCAAAACGCGCGTCATCAACACTTTTCCCTGATACCACTCCATTGCCTAACAGACTTTTCTTCCGATCAAGGTCTATCTTGCGAAGTGTCTCTTGCTCTTTATCAAAAACGACAAGCTCCTGGTTGGCGGCAAGGTCCGCCTTAGCTTCTTCAAGTGCTGCATTTGCTTCTAAAACAGCAGCTTCTGCATCAACAACTTCTGTTTCGTATTTGAAGGGATCTACTGCAACCAGTAATTCACCCTTTTTAACCCGTCCTCCAGCGTAGAAATTTGATCCAGTTTCGACGACACGGCCCTCAACTAATGGACGAAGATCAGAATCTCTTGACGAAGTAATTCGTCCAAAAAGTTTTAGGTTTGGTTGAAGATTAGTTCGCTTGATTGAGATAGTGTCCACCACCCATTCACGCTCTTCAGCAGGATTAGACGCAGCCTCCGGTTTTGTGAGGACCAACAGAGCAAAAAGGCCCCCTGCGCCGCCAAGCAGCGCAAAAACAACAAGTAATTGGACGAGCTTCTTCAAAAAATACTCCTCGGCCTAACCAAATCTGTGGTCTAGGCTCAATACGGCAATTCGATATGCCTGGGAAATTATAATTTCGCATCTACCAAGATGCAGAATTCCAATCACCAACAATGATCATCTGCTTAGAAATCTCTGTTAGCATTGCTGCCCGTTAAAGATCCCTTGCTACATTGAGTTCTATCACTAAGAATTACGCAATGAATTCAACATCCGATCATCAAAAACAACAATTTCTTAATTCTTCAGCTTTAGAAGTTGTAGTGGAATTACAAAAAGCGGAGTTAGATCGTCTCCTTGCGGAAAATAAACGGCTGCATCAACGGATAGATCAGTTACTTCAATTGCAAGAAAGAGAGCAGGTCCTGCGTCAGCAGCTGCAATCTGTTTTAGGAAACCCATCAAAAACGACTCAGCTCCCGAATACACTATCATATGGCAGCGAAGTTCAATCCTTACAGACACGATATGGAAGGTTGAAAGATGCCTTAGGTGTGCTGCTTGTAGCGCTAGAAAAACGTTCTAGAGGTTAACTATAACAAACTCACCCTCTGTGGTCACATCTACTGTTTCGACTTCAAGCTGCTGAGCGTCTCCCACCTCAACATCGTAGGAATGAGTTTTCCAGCGATTTGGATCAAAACGAGACTTTCCAGTTCGGAGATCAAACTCCCACCCATGCCATGGACATCTAACAATCTCACCCCCACGACTATAGCTATAGCAACCTGGTCGATCTGCTTCGACTAGACCAATAACAACACCTTCGGACAATAGCCCCCCCATATGTGGGCAGGCATCACGCAGGCCAAAATATTCTCCAGCAACATTAAAAATTGCAATTTTACGCCCCTGAACCTCAACACTTAGTCGCGCACCCGGTGGTATATCCATTACCTTTGCGGCTATGTGTTTTGCCATGTGATTACACCCTGTAGAGCGAACGGGCGTTGTCTATAAAGAAACTTTGTTTCTGTTCATCGGTAGCGCGAGGAAGGGGAATACGGGTTGGATCATCAAAATCCCAGTGCGGATAATCCGTTGCAAAAAGTAACTTTTCCCACCCAATCCACTGAATATATCTTTCAAATGGCCTCGCCGATCTGGTTCCTCAAATGGTTGCGTCGTATACCAGATATGATCTGCCATATATTCTGAGGGAGGGCGTTTAACGTGCAGCAACTCCTCTCTATTTTGGGCCCATATTCTATCTAAGCGCCATGAGAGTGCTGGCGCCCAGGCAAAACCCGCCTCTACTATTATCAATTTTAATTTAGGCCAACGCTCAAAGACGCCTTCCATAACCATTGATGTGACAAGAGACTGAGCGGACTGAGAATGTCCCACCATATCTTCGGTATAATAACTAGGCCAGCCACCCCCAGTTACGGGCGTACCACCAAAACCAAAGGCATGAACGGCGAGTGGAAGATTAGCTTCCACACAGGCATTAAAAATTGGCCAATATCGTCTATTACCCAAAGGTTCAGAGGTTCTAATCAACATAAACGCTTGTATAAAATTTGGGTCGCCTGCTCGGCGCTCAATTTCTTTTGCTGACAGAATAGCGTCTTCATAAGGCAAGCAAACTGAGCCTTTGAGACGTGCTTCTTTGGATGTCCATTCCGCGATCTGCCAATCATTTATGGCCTTGCAGTACGCAGCTGCAAAATCGGGGTTTTGCAGGCCTTGGCCCGATTTGAGGGGATTTAAAACGCCTAATTCAATATTATAGCGATCCAGGTGATGTTTTCGCATAAATTCTAAGTCAGAACCTGGCTTCTCTCCATTAGGCCCATAGGCGTCTCGCCTTGCGGCATCTGGCTGCCCTTTTGGATAAGCAGGTCCTGCTTGGTATGGCTGGCGCAGAAGCATCCCATAAGTTTGATAATGGTCACGCCAGCGCTTTTCCAAAAATGGAAAAATTTCTTTCTCAACTGATTTTGGGCTTGGATGAATATCGCAGTCTGCGATCACTAGCTTTTGATTTGCAGGCATCGTGGCCGATGCTTTGCCGATAGTTTCGACACTCACGTTACGGCCTCCTTCAATCTAGGATAGGTCTTGAGTGGATTATCATAGCACATTTTATTCATTAGCGCCTCTGAAATGCCATTTGGGATGGCATTTGTACCTTCATAGTGCCAATGAGGGTAATCACTTGAAAAACGCAGCATCTCATCGCTATCAAGGTGATTAATCAATTTTTCTAAATCTTCGGGTCTAGGTGGAGCATCTGATGGCTGAATAGTCAGTCGAAGATGGTCTTTAGCAATTTCTAGTGGGTGTCGGTCGACCCAAGGGGTCTCCATGCGCAAGCCACGCCAGAACTTGCCAAGCCTCCAAAGGTGTGAGGGCAGCCAAGCAAATCCAGATTCTAAAAACACCACCTTCAAATCAGGAAATTCAGCAAATACACCCTCGGTTATCAAGCTGGTAAGCGTAGTTTGAAATGCTTGAGACTGGGCAGCAGAATCTTCTGCATAGTATGTTGGCCAACCTACCGATGTAACCGGATGTCGGTATGCACTTCCGGCATGAATCCCTATTGGCAGGCCACATCTTTCTGCAGCGCGGTAAATTGGCCAATAGCGCCGGCGCCCGAGAGGCATCTCATCCATAACCAGCATCAGGACCTGAACGAAACGGCTATCATTAGACATCCGCTCTATCTCAGCTGCAGCATAATCAGGGTTTTGCGGAGGAACAACTATCGAGGCCCGGAGGCGTTCATCCTTGTCTAACCATTCAGATACTATCCAATCATTTACGGCACGAGCAAACGCGTAAGCCATATCTTCAGTGTATAAAAGTTGCACTCCATAGAGGCAGTTACAAATAGCAAATTTTACTTGGAAGCCGTCCAATGCCTCTTTTTGCAATCGTCCCAAATCCTGGCCGGCTTTACCTGATTCCGGTTTCCAATCTGGTCGTGCTGTAACGGGTGCATTTTTAGGATAGCTGATAGAGTCCAGTTCATGAACACCTTGTTGCACAACCATGTCACGCCAATGATCATCTAAATAAGGCAACAATGCCTTAAGGTTTGGCACAGCTGGATGAATATCACAGTCGATAGCACCGATAGGAGGATGAGGCATTTTTTTAGTCCTCTTCTGGGCGAGAGCGCCATTCCTCGGCATCAAACGCAACATGTTCCCCAAAATGATGAATAGTGGTCTCATCAGGAAGTGTTAATTTTGAGAACTGTGCATCGGCCGATGAAAGATGAACAACGCGAGACTTTGTCTGAAGCCATTTTGTTGCAGGTAGAAGTGTTGACTGCCGCTGAGTTACGTCCATCACATAATAATGATGCGGGATGACTACTTTAGGCTTCAAGTGCTCAATTATGCTGTCAATCATTTCAAATCCCATCACATGCTGGCTATCGTCAACCGGCAGCAGAACGATGTCTATATCCCCAATCATTTCCCAAATATAATCAGGGGGGTTGTGTCGATTATCACCCCAATGAAGAAAGCGAAGACCACCCGTCTCAATAACGACTAACACATTATCCCAAGATCTAGGATTATCAGGCGGCTCAATGTTAACTCCATTGAAACGTTTATGAATTAACTTGAAATCGTATAAAGCTGCACTTGCGTCCGTAGCATGTTTATCGGCAATACCTTCAATTGAAAGGTCAAGAAAACTGTATCTGCCAATTGGCCTATCTAAAAGTACGTTTGCATCTAATCTATCAAGAGCGTCATGATCAAAATGCGCATGGGTTGAAACCCCTATATCAACACTTGTGAGTGGAATATCTTTAAAATACCAATCCCAGGTTCTACTCGGATGATTACGCCAAGGGTCAATCATTACTGTCAGACCTTGCGGTGTTGTCAGTCTGAATGCACTCGATCCAAAATAAGACACTGTTACAGTACCAAAGTCTTCTGGTCGCCCAATCCCAGCCTGCTGTTTGAGCATCATTGAATTATGATTGCTTGTTCGAAGCCAAGATGTGAGACCTGGAATAGAGCTTACGCATGAATTAGTCCTCAAAAATAGCAACTGCTCGGATAGGACTTGCAGTACCCCCGGATCTTCAATGGAAAACCCACAAATCGAAACCGCCCTTCACCGACTAACCTTTCTAAATTCCAAAGACACTCAATATGCGTTATTCCTCGCTCTCCGCACGCAAGATGCGCTTTATAATTCGCAGCACCCTCAGGAGCTGGGCTGATTGCTTCCACCCCAAATTGACGGATATTTTTGTCTGCAAGCCAATGGACTGAGTTGACATGAAGCCCTGGAAAATCATGCTGATATCCGGGAGTTCCCCAAAGTCGGGCATTTACTCCCATATGCAGGAGCACGGTATCACCCTCTAGGATTGGCGCTCCAGCAGCTTCCAATGCGGCCTCCATCTCTTCCACTGTTATCTCATGCCGGAGTTCAACATGAGATAAATCCAGACAAATACCGCCTGTATAAAAATTTTCTAAGGGCATTTCGTCTATAGAGGCCGCTCCAGGCCTAGGGTCAAAGTGGACGGGTGCATCAATGTGGGTTCCGGCATGATCAGACATAGAAATCGACATCGCCTTCGAAGAAAATTTAACACCACCCGCTTCCTTAACCTCTTCATGATCATTCCATGTTGTCATTACCACTGGAGGATGCGCAGGATGGGCGGGAGTTCGATGGTATATTTCTCGTGAAAGATCGATAAAACGCATACAGTACTCCATTAAATTCAGAATAAGATTATTGTCATAAAGCTTACACAAATAAGATCTAAGCAAGGATCTTCATAATAGTGAAGAGTGAACGAAAATGTCTGGCCTAGCGCCATTAGTTTTAATTGTGGGGCCAAGTGGGGCCGGAAAAGACACCCTTTTAGAAGGAGCTAGTCAGGTCCTAGCACCGACCGGACAATTTTACTTTTCGGGACGGAAAATAACGCGCCCCGTTTCCGCGGAAGGCGAACAACACACTGAAATAAGTCGAACAGAATTCAATCAAAAGGAAGCTGAGGGAAAATTTCTTCTGTCCTGGCGAGCCCATGGTAATTGCTACGGCGTACCGAACACACCATCAGAGGAAATGAGACAAATTGGCAAAACGGTGGTGGCAAGCGTTTCCCGCTCCGTAATAGATGATGCTAGCGCAAGGCATCAGCCTGTCCATGTAATTTACGTTACAGCACCAAAATCACAGCTTGCTAAACGATTAGCTCTCAGAGGGCGGGAAACGGAGGCAGAAATATTGGAAAGGCTTAACCGCGCAGGTGAGCTTGAGGTAAGCGGTAAGAACGTAACAATAATCACAAATGACCAAGATATAGAAACAGGTATCTCCAAGATGATAACTGCTCTACAAATTGCCTCAATTTTGGAATGGGAACCGGCGGAGTAATTTAAATGGCGTACCAAGGCCTGGTTGCTCATATAAGGCCAATCCGGATATTTCTGTTGGTCCAATTACCCCAGCTGTTTGTGCAGCGTCCGATAAAGCTTCCTTTAGCCTGGATCTAAGAGCAACTGTTTTCACAGCGTTTGTTAATGTCATATGAAAACGAAAATCCTCTTTAACGTATGGGTAACCCCAGTTTTGAAGATTTTCTTCCTGTCTGGAAGTTAGGCTGACCGACCGTCGCTTCCTTAGCTCCTCGTCTGTTAGAGGCGAACGATATAGGTCAAAAAACTCTACCGCCTCAGATGCAAGGCTATCCATTTCTGCTGAGGCATGGCCAAGCGCAAACGCGATAAAGTTTCCAATTTCTGATGGACTAGCCAAGGAACACACAAACGATTTTCTAGCTGATACAAACTCGTCCAAAGACTTTATCAAATCCCCCAAATCAAAAGGATTGGATAATCGAAATGGCGGTTTAATTGTTGCATGGAAACCATAAAGACTTGGAGAGCTTGTAAGCTCGTCAATATCGACATCTTCGAGGCCAATTATCGATGGTCGCCTTAGTTCTTCACCTGTTTCAACATCCCGCCCCAACCAAGAATTACCAAAGCTCCACAGAGCGGATCCACGCGGTGGCGCGAAATAGATTGCATACCGCTTCATGCGGCTTGCACTCCAGACACCCATGTTCCTCTTACGATTGCAGATCTATCTATTTTGCGCACACGCACAAGATCCGCACGTTTTCCAACTACAATCTCTCCACGATCAAAGTGACCAAGCATTTCTGCGGGATTTTTAGAAACAGTAGCCACAGCCTGTGGTAATTTCATTACGTTCAGATCATCCAGCTTAAATGCAGCCTGAATGAGACTAATTGGTGCATAATCTGATGAGAGAGCATCCAGCAATCCAGCCGATGCCAAATCTATTGCTGAAACATTACCGGAGTGAGAGCCACCACGAGCCACATTCGGCCCTCCCATAACAGTCCTCATACCAGCTTTTTTAGCAGCCTCTGCGGCTTCCATTGTAGTTGGAAATTCAGAAATCAGAATATTATCGCTAATTGCTTCAAGAACATGATCAGGAGTGGTGTCATCATGGCTAGCAACTGGGCCCCGACCTTGCCATAGATCTAGAATCTTTCTCCGGTTTGCATTTACATTTTTGCTCGCAGACGCAATACGCGAGGAAACATATTCTTCAAATTCCTTGTCCGGCATATTTTCATTTTTATAAACCTTAAACGATTTCAAATCGCGCCATTGCCGCTGCCCTGGCGTATGATCCATGAGAGAAATTAATCTCACTACGGGGTCATTTGCATAGGGTTTAAATAGCTCTGGAGCGATGTCATCAGCAATTTCACACCTCAAGTGCACATAATGATCGGCGCGAAACAATCCTTCTTGCTTGGCTTGCGCCACAGCATCCATGACTGTCTTTAGAAGGGCTCGGCGGTAATTCCTATCCAAATACTCTCCAACCGCGATAGCATCATAAACAGTTGTTACCCCGGCGGCCGTCATTTGCGCATCATGAGCAAGGATAGCTGCCAAGGGTGATGGCCAGAGGATACCAGGTCTAGGTACCATATGCTTTTCGACATTGTCCGTATGAATTTCTATGCATCCGGGAAGTAAAAAATCTTTACCAAGATCTTGGGAACCAGCGGGGATTTTATCACCCTCCCAAATTTCTTGAATTTTGCCACCTACTACTGAAATTCCACCATGAAACACAGCATCTGCTGTCACAACATGTGCATTTGCCAATACGATATCAGACATCAGGCTGCAGCCTTAAATTGAGAAACATCAAATAATCGGTCAGCAAAACGGTCACGCGCTATCTCATCATGGCAAATGGCCACTACAGCTGCCCCTCGTTTTTTTGCTTCCAAGATGAGCTCGATAGCTGCTTCCCTATTTGCAGCATCAAGCGAGGCTGTAGGCTCATCCAACAGTAAAATCGAATAAGGCCGCACAAGCCCCATTGCGATATTAACCCGCTGTTGCTCACCTCCGGAAAAGGTTGCGGGCGGAACATTCCAAAGATGTTCTGGAAGATTGAGCCGTCTTAAAAGTCCTGCTGCAGCTTCAATAGCTTCCTCAGAAGAACTACCAGCAGCAATTGCCACTTCGGCGACTAGATCAATCGATGAAATTCTTGGGATAACCCGCAGGAACTGACTGACATAACCGATAGTTTCCCGACGAATTTCAAGCTTTGTCCTTGCCTCGACAGAAGCAATATCTACCCAATTTTCATGATGATTGATTAGGATTTTCCCTGAAGATGGAAGATAGTTTGCATAAAGACTTCTAAGAAGCGTTGATTTACCAGATCCTGAACTGCCAACTAACGCAACACATTCACCTGATGCCACATCGAAAGAGACGTCTTGAAAGACGGGCAGTTCAATCCCCCCTCGTCCATGCAAAGTAAAAGTCTTATGCAGATTTTGAACCCGAAGCTTTGAAAGGTTTTGAGTCATGCTTGTAAAACCGATGAGACAAGAAGTTGACTGTAGGGATGCTGAGGGTCATCAAGAACTTGATCAGTTAGACCTGATTCTACGACACGCCCCTGACGCATAACCATCAAACGATCTGATAATAGACGCACAACCGCCAGGTCGTGAGTTACAACCACCGCCGCAACGCCTAAATCACGGACCAAACCCCGCAAGAGGTCCAGCAGCCTTGCCTGAACTGTGACATCCAAGCCCCCAGTGGGCTCATCCATAAATACCAGTCTTGGCTTAGATACGAGGATACGAGCAATTTGCACCCTCTGCTGCATACCTCCTGAAAAGGTACGCGGTAAATCGTCAATACGGCCTGACGGTATTTCAACTCGAGTTAGCCAATCTAGGGATTCCCCACGTATTTCGGAGTAGTTCCGAGCGCCAACTGCCATTAGGCGCTCTCCAACATTTCCACCAGCTGACACGTTCATCCGAAGTCCATCGCGGGGGTTTTGCCTAACTATGCCCCAATCTGTCCGCATAAGAAGTCTTCGTTCAGGCTCTGATAGGCTAAAAACATCGCGAAGCCCCTGTCCACCCGCATCAAAGCGAACAGAGCCTTGTGAAGGTTCAATCATTCCAGAAAGGCAACCTAGCAACGTTGATTTTCCCGATCCAGATTCACCAACAACTCCTAAAACCCTCCTGGGTAGAGACGAAAGGAAACGTCTTCACACCCTAGCTGGCCTCCTGCATACGAATGACCGACGGACTCAGCTTCAAGTAATGCGTTCATTAATTTAGCCCTCCGTCGGAACAAAACCCATATCGGCTGCATCAGAAGCTCGCGACCCTGTATGCCCAGCAGCACGACGTTCTCGGCAATGATCACTGTCAGAACACACGAACATATGATCACCTTTGTCATCTAAAATTACCTCATCAAGAAATACCTCCTCAGCTCCACAAAGAGCACAAGGTTTATCAAAACGCTGAGGCTTAAAGGGATGATCATCGAAGTCGAGACTACGAACACGTGTGTAAGGAGGGATTGCGTAAATTCGCTTCTCTCTTCCCGCTCCAAAAAGCTGTAATGCAGGCATCATCGCCATTTTTGGGTTATCGAATTTGGGAATGGGAGATGGCGACATTATGTGTCGAGCATTGACCTCAACCGGGTAGTCATAGGTCGTAATAATCTCGCCATGCCGTGAGATATCTTCGTAAAGCTTTACGTGCATCAGGCCATATTCTGAATAAGCATGTAACTTTCTAGTTTCAACTTCTCGAGGCTCAAGTTTCCATAGAGGCTCAGGTTGAGGAACTTGATAAACAAGGATTTTGTTTTTCCGTTAACTGCTTTTCAGGTATGCGATGTTGAGTTTGTATAAGAGTTGCTTTGTTTGTTTCTTCAGTAGTTTGAACGCCCGCAACACGTCGAAAGAAGCGCCTAATTGAAACAGCATTAGTTGTATCATCGGCCCCTTGGTCGATAACTTTCAACGTATCGTCACTACCAATTATTGAGGCTGTAATCTGAATGCCGCCCGTTCCCCAGCCATACGCCATTGGCATCTCACGGCCTCCAAAGGAACCTTGATAACCAGGAACGGCGATCGCCTTTAAAAGCGTCCGCCTTATCATTCGCTTAGTCTGCTCATCCAGATAGGCGAAATTGTAGGTACCATCTACAGAGTGGAATGCTCATGAATTCATTCAGCTACCTCCTTATCGTGAGTGGTCAACACATCCTCACGGAGACCACGGAGTAGAGAAAGCTCAGATTGGAAATCTACATAGTGTGGAAGCTTCAAATGACTTACGAAGCCTGCAGCCTCGACATTGTCGCTATGAGCAAGGACAAATTCCTCATCTTGAGGAGGATGAACTCGGTCCTCACCCAGCTCGCTAGCTTTGAGCGCACGGTCAACAAGAGCCATGGCCATCGTTTTTCGCTCCGATTGACCAAAAGCAAGGCCATACCCTCGAGTAAACATGGGTTGAATATCTTTTGTCCCAGTAAACTGGTTGATCATCTGACATTCAGTTACTTCGATTTCACCAATTGAAATTGTAAAGCCGAGCTCTGGTGGCGTGAATTGAACCTCAACAAAACCCATCCTTATCTCGCCAACAAAAGGATGGTTCCTGCCATATCCTCTCTGCGTGGCGTATCCCAAAGCTAATACAAACCCCTCGTCACCGCGGAATAAGTTTTGTAGTCTCTGATCACGGTTAGCGGGAAATGACATTGGTTGCCGGCCAAGATCAAAAGGCTCAGCCTCAATCTCTTCTCTATTTTCAGCCTGCATGAGGCCCTCTGCGCCTAATATGTCAGTCACGCGAGGCATGGTTTGCTCAGTAGCAGTTGCCTCTGGCGCTGATGTAGCATCAGCACTCTTTTTAACGAGATCAAAATCAAGCAGTCGATGAGTATAATCGTAAGTTGGACCTAAAATCTGACCACCTGGTATATCCTTAAATGCCGCTGAAATACGCCGACGGATAATCATTTTAGATGTATCTAGTGGCTCAGCAGCACCGAAACGCGGCAGCGTTGTACGAAATGCTCGGAGAAGGAAAATAGCTTCTACCATGTCCCCTTGAGCTTGCTTGATCGCCAAGGACGCAAGGTCTGGATCATATAAAGATCCCTCAGTCATAACCCTATCGACAGCACGTCCAAGTTGGTTTCGCACTTGATCAGTGCCGAGCTCAGGAACAGCAGTATCACCCCTTCTTTCCTCAGCTATTAGCTCGTGAGTAGCCTCTATGGCTGACTCACCACCTTTGGTCGCAACATACATCGTCTCAGACCTCCAGAGGTTGCGCAGAAACCCCGCGCGGTAGCGCTAGCACTGCATTGTCTGCAAAAAAGAAAACATCAAAGCCCAGTGGGTAGAGAGAATTATTGTCCGCCCAAATCCCCCAAAACTTATTGTTCCCAATGTCTGGGGCGATTCTGTTGCTCAACTTTATTCCTGGACCAGAAGCATCTATCGGCGCACCATCTGTAAGGCTTTCACACGCAATTAAAAGTGTCGCTGACCTATCCGGATACTGGTCAGTGCCAATTTTGAATTGCTGGAATGGCGCTGAAGCAACATCAAAAATAATCGCGAAGTCAGCGTCTTCCGGCCTAGGCGATATCCGACAGCCCGTAAGGAAATTTCAGGTAATGGAGGGCGTCAGGATCTTCACGGTCAAGCCAGACTGCAACATCACTGTCCAAAAGAGTGAGGCACCCAGCCGCAAGAGATGATGACCATCCTTTTGGATGCCCCTGCGGCCTTACAACTTCCAGTACCCTCCCGGGAAAAGAGATCGCCTCCATTATAGAGCGAAAAGCTAACTGCGTTCCAAAAACTGGTTCGTCAAATCCAGCAGCTAAAGATACCATCGCTAACTCTCCGCCCTAACCATGGTGAAAAAGTCAACTTTGGTAGCGCCAGCCTTCCGACGAGCCTTTAAATGACGTGCACTTTCTTCATCTTTGAGCGGATTAATAATGGATCTTAAGATCTCTTCCCTCCTGTGCGTTTGTAATAAAGCATCACAAATAGCGGCGGATTTAGCTTTTTCGATATCCCGACCCTGGACATATGCATGTCCAACAATATTAGGCGATGAGTTAAGAGTTACTGCGCAGCGAGTAACGCTCATTTCGCCAACGGAGAAATACTTGGCCGGTACCACCTGCACGCCCACGCGTCATCACCGCTCCAACCTCTGGTTGCCTCAACCAATTAAACTCAGGCAATTCGCCCAAGCTTTTGATTAATTTGGCCAACGATGAAGCAGATGCTCTTGTGAGCACACCCATCCATTCCGCTCTTGAGGCGTTTGCGGATTGATCTGGATCAAACTGTTCGTCCATGGAACACCTTCAAATTTGTCTAGACATCTAGATAACTTGAAGTTAACTACATCTACGTAGTCTGTAAACCGGAAAAAGAAGACAGTTTTATGACAATTAAAGAGCAAAGCACTTCCACACTTGAACGGGGAAGTGGTGAAGCATTGTGGAAACAGATTGCTAGTGAGTTAGAAAACGACATCAAAACTGATGCTTATTCAAAAATTGGTCAGCGACTACCAACAGAACAGGTCTTAACTGCTCGGTTTAACGTCAACCGTCATACAGTTAGGCGGGCCATTCAATCTTTAGTGGAAGATGGCCTCGTCCGCACAGAACAAGGTCGCGGCGTATTCGTAAACACAGAAGTCGTTGAATACCCACTTGGAAGACGTGTCAGATTTAGCGAAAGCCTATCTGCGCTGCAAAAATCACCAAAAGGAAAAATACTCTCAATCATCAAATGCAAAGCCCCAATAGATGCGCTGGAAGCCCTGGGTTTAAAAATGAACAGAGTTTGTGGAGGGTAGACAGATTGGGATTTAGTGATGAAACAGCAATAGCTCTGTCTTCGCATTATTTCTGCGCTGAACGCTTTCCTAAACTTAAGGCTGTTTTCAACGAAACAAACTCAATAACAAGTGCTCTCAATGCTTTGGGTGTGGCGGACTATGAAAGGAGAGAAACACGTATATTGGCACGACCAGCTACTGCCGAAGAAACCCGTTTTCTAGAATTACCAAGAGGCAGACCAGTCCTTATAACAGAGGGCATAAACATCGATACCGAAGGAGCCGTAATCGAATATAGCATTGCACGTTTTGCGGCAGACCGGGTGCAACTTGTTACATAAGATTCCTTAGATCTCAGGAAATAATGCTCTTCGGGAAAATGAGAGCTGACTTTATTGGAAAGATAAGCTCACTCGACTACCTATAACCACCACCACCATTTACATAGACTGTGTCAGCTGTCATGTAGCTACAGGCATCAGAGCACATAAAAAGCACAAGCTCTCCTATCTCTTCAGGACGGCCAAGCCTTCCCATTGGGACATCAGCAACCGCGCGAACACGGGCTTCCTCGTCACCTCCCGCAACATCTTCAAAAGGTGTGTCGATTGGACCGGGAGAAATTGATAATGCCCTTATACCTCGACCCGCAAATTCCCGAGCCACTCCCATGGTAAGGGTAACTACCGCCCCTTTTGCAGCTGCATATGGAATTAATCCACCAGCTCCACCTCGCTTGTGAGACATGGACGCCGCATTAACAATCACCCCTCGCCCTTGATCCAACATGTGCGGCAAGATTTCCTGCATACAGTAAAAGACACCAGACGCATTGATCCCCATCGCACCATCCCAGAGGGCATCATCTATCTCAAGAAACGATGCACGCCTAAGAGCTGAACCAGCACAATTAAATTGAAAATCGATGATTCCAAATTCCTTAATGGCTGCAGCGAACGCACTCCTAACCGAAGACCGATCTGTTACGTCCATGTGAACGGTGAAACAGCGACCTCCCATTTGGCGAATAGCTTCAGCCGTTAGTTCAGCGCCGGTCGTATTAATATCAGCCACTACTACGTTTGCACCCTCTCGGGCAAAAACCAGCGCAGTCGCTCTACCAATTCCGCTCGCAGCACCTGTAATGATGATAGTTTTATTCAAAAACTCATCGGGCAACTTAGGCATTACAGGCTCCATCTAGTTAACACTTAATATCAACGCTACTGCTCATGCTAGAGTGCTTAGCGTAATTACGCTCTTAACCAGGAGCTAAGGCAGAACAAACCTCTAACTCTTCAGAAGAATTATCTCACAAGGGTGCAGAATTAGAATAACGATCAGATCCTGCAAAGTCTTAGTACCAAGCGCAAAATATCCGATACGCCATGTCACACTCCCTAGGATTTTCTCCTAAATCTATAAAAGCTTTTACTTCTAACCCCAAAAAGAATAGTCGCGCTCGGATAAGCAGAGACACGAAATGCCCATTTTATATAAACAGAAAATTGGATTTAAGAGTGCTATCACGCGTGGCCTACGCCGGCGCTGCCCATCCTGTGGTGAAGGCAGAGCTTTTTCTGGCTATCTTCAGCCAGTCAGTGTTTGTAGTGTTTGCAGCGCAGCACTTGGAGACATCAGAGCTGACGATTTTCCTCCTTATCTAACAATATTTATAGTTGGACATATCGTTGTACCATTTGCGCTGATCGCTGAGCAGAATTGGGCATGGTCGATTGTCTTGCATATGATCGTATGGCTACCTCTTACGCTAGCACTTCTTCTTGCAATACTCCCTTTCATGAAAGGCGCTGCCATTGGGCTAATGTGGCGGCTTGGACTGAAAGGTGATGAACAGCATTGAGTGAAAAGATACCTTTTTGGCGCGAGAAAAAACTGGGCGATATGACCACTGATGAGTGGGGAGTCCCTATGTGATGGATGTGGGAAATGCTGCCTCCTAAAAGTTGAGTACGAAGATACACAAGAAATTCTTGCAACCTCCGTTGCGTGTAAACTTTTGGACTTAAATAGCTGCCGCTGCCAGAATTACTCAGAGCGCAAGAGCTATGTTCCAGATTGCATTGATCTAAGTAAAAAAAGCTATCCACGTTACCATGGTTGCCAAAAACTTGTGCGTATCGCCTTATAGACGAAGGTAAAGACTTGGAGTGGTGGCATCCTCTTGTTTCAGGTTCCACAGAAACCGTGCATGAAGCAGGAATTTCTGTTCGCCACAAAGTCATATCAGAAGACGACTTGGAAGATATTGACGAAGACCTACCCCGATATGTTGTTGACTGGAAATTATGAGCATCTTCCTCTTTCAAACGGTGACATAGCACCAGTTCGCGTGCGCGTTGACGGCAGATCAAAACAAATATCTCTAAAAGTCGAAAAAGTTGGCGGCCTAGTTACTTTAACCGCCCCAACCGCAGCAAAGTTGCCAGAAGCACGGCGTTTTATGAGTAAACGTACACGCTGGATTGCAGAGCGAAGAGCTGAAGCCCAAAAAATTACTCCCTTTGCACCAGGCTCAGTTATTCCTTTCCTAGGAAATATGTGCACGATCGTTCATGACACTGACGCAAAGGATTTGGTAAAAATAAAAGAGGGTCAAATTCTTGTTGGGGGCGTTAGATCATCCATCAGTCGTTTAACAACCCGTTTTTTAAAGTCGGAAGCACTCCGGCGCTTAACACTCTCGACCAATAAGTATGCCGCATTATCAGGAAAAAAGGTCCTCCGAATTTCTGTGCGTGATGCCAAAACTCGCTGGGGAAGTTGCTCTGCTGATGGACGCTTATCCTTTTCCTGGCGCTTAGTTATGGCCCCAGAAAACATTCTTGATTATGTAGCGGCCCACGAAGTTGCCCATCTCGAGCACATGAACCATAGCGATCAATACTGGGCTCACCTGGCAGAAATTTTTCCTGATTTTAAGTTTGCAGAGATTTGGCTTAAGAAAAATGGCCCAAGTCTTCGCTGCTACGGCTAACGATTATGCGAGAGGATAGTTATGACAAACCGTATTGTAATAGCTGGAGCGCTTGGAACTGTTGGAAGAGCTGCCCTTGAACATTTTGAGAAGCTAGATGACTGGGAAGTTATTGCGCTTTCCCGACGACCACCAGATTTTGCAAATAAGGCAACCTGGCTGTCCGTAGACCTTCAAGACCCAGATGATTGCCAGACTAAATTAGCAACTTTGAAGGATGTCACACATCTAGCCTATGCGGCAGTTTATGAAATGCCAGAGGTTGCGAGGGGATGGTTTACCCAGGAGCATGCCGATGTAAACCTCACAATGCTTCAAAACCTCTTAAGACCGCTATCCAATGCATCTCCAGACTTAACCCAAATCTCTTCTACAGGGTACAAAAGCCTACGGAGGGCATCTTGGTCCATTTAAACAACCTGCTAAAGAGAGCGATCCTCGTTATATGCCACCTAATTTTTACTATCTCCAGATGGATTGGCTCAACGAAGAACGCGCAAGAACAGGTGCCAAGTGGACATGGACGATACTTCGCCCTCAGGTTGTTTGTGGCCTTGCAATTGGAAGTCCGATGAATGTTATCGCTGGACTGGGCGTGTTTGCAGCTATTTCCAGAGAATACGGAATGCCCCTTCGTTTCCCTGGTGGAGATGCAAGGATCGGTGAAGCAACGGATGCCCGCATTATCGCAAAAGCTATTGAGTGGGCCGCAAAAGATAAACGTGCAGCCGACCAGGTTTTTAATATTACAAACGGTGATGTTTATCAGTGGGAAGTAATTTGGCCACGTAACGCTAAGCTTTTCGATATGGATGTTGGAACTCGACATCCAATTTCGTAGGCACGAACAATGCCAGCAAATGCCCACTATTGGCCTAAGATTTCACGTAAGCACGGCCTAGAACCTTATTCGTTTGAACAATTAGTACCAAGTTGGGGTTTTATTGATTTTGTTCTGGGACATGGCCAACGCCCTAATCCTCATCACATGAGTACTATCAAGGCACGTAAAGCTGGTTTTCAGGAATGCATTGATACTGAAGAAATGTTTGTAGAACTAATTCAAGAAATGCAGGCGCGGCGATATCTGCCGTATTAATATAATATTTCACCTACGATAAATTATTTAAGATATTGTATTTTATTGATTAATTAATGCCCTTTAATGCGATCAATTGTTGACTGCCTTAATCGAATTTTAGTTTCTCCAAAGGCATGTTGATCCAGAAAAGCCAAGCGCGCAGCTGTCTCCAACGCAACATCTAGGACATCATTATCGGTTGCTTCATCTAAATATCCCGCCTTAACCGCAGCATCGGGGTCGTATAGTTTTGCCATAACCGTGGCGGCTTGAAGTTCGGCTGGATTTAAGCGATCGCGGGCCAGTTCTAAACCCACATAAGGCAGTGGCAAACCAATGGCTGTCTCATTTAAACCGATTTTGTAGCCCCTCGCTTACCTATCCGCACATCACCTGTCATCAGAAGTATCGCACCTGCGGCAACCGCATGACCGGTGCAAGCCCAGACTATTGGCTTTGGAAAAAGATAAAGGCGTTGCATTAGATCGGTTCCGAGACGCCGCATCCTATCTCTTTCAGCCTCATCCTCCCCTCGTATAATTCGCAGATCGTATCCCCCACACAAAACACCGGGCCTACCATGAAGAACCATTGCTTTTGCTGCACTCTCAGCGCGATCTAGAGCACCATCAATAGCCTCAGACATCGCGGGCGAAAGAGCATTTGCTTTACCGTCGTCCATGTGGAGAACAGCTATCTCATTTTGCACTTCAAATTTGACTAGATCGGCCAATTGATCCTCCAAAAATGATTAGCTAGAGAAGAAGTTTCAAAAAATTCAATCCCCAATTTCTTAGTAGTAACGAGGCATCCACCAATAATTTCTACATTAAAATAATAACTTACAACAAGACAGACTTCGCAATTTCAAGGCTCTTTCGGTCCATGAATGGGTCTGATAGCAAGACGGTGTTACCTGTTGCGAGGACAAGGCTCTGAACATCGATATTGAAACCGCTGCCGTTATTGCACTTGCTTTTTTCATGGGCAGCCTTGTCAAGGGCGTGGCTGGTATCGGGCTCCCCTAGTAGCAATTCCAATACTTACTTTTGCAATGGATGTCCGGGATGCAACCCCCATGATTGTTGGGCCTGCAATCATCACAAATGTCTTTCAAGTCATTAAGACAAGGCAGGCCCGTCTTCGATATAAAGAAATCACACCAATTATATTTGGTCTACTGATAGGAACATTTGGTGGAGCTTTGATCGCAGTTTCGGTCAATCCAAACGTGATGGTTGGTATATTGGGTTTTGTCATTCTCGCATTCGTTGCCTTTAGTTTTTCTGGATACATGCCGTCTATTCCGCAAAAAGGGCGTCTGCAAATGGGCTTTGCAGCTGGCACGGGCACAGGATTAGTAGGAGGAATGACTGGGGTATTCGGGCCCGTTTTGGCAATCTATACCCTCGCCCTCAAAATGCCCAAAGATGCTTTTGTTTGGGCTATGGGCGTACTCTTACTTCTTGCCTCATCTGGCCTTGGCATCTTCTATGCCACCCTGGGCGCCTTCCCTATCTGGGTTCTCATCGCATCTTTTGGAGCCATGCTGCCTTCTTATATAGGCATTGTTGCTGGAACTCGTTTACGCAAAATTGTTTCCGAAAAATTATTCAGGAACGTAGTTCTAAGCATTCTTGGCATTATCGCCCTGAAACATGTAGCGAGCGCTTTCGGATTAATTTAATCAAATTTACCAGTGACGCAGTCGTCACAAGATGCAATGATACAGCTTGTGCGTGGAAAAAAACACGCTTGAACAGAAAAGATCCGCCGTCTACATTTCTTTGATTGTAGGTGTAAGGAAAATGAAAACTCAACGGGGAGGAAACCCAATGAACCGCTCAATCGCCGCTCTTGTGGCAAGCGTTTCAGTAGCAGCCTTTGCAGGCACTGCAATAGCAGACGGCCATGCTCCAAAGCTGCCACGCTCGAACGTTTGGACCGCATATGATCTTGGCTCTTCTGGCTACGCTGAAGCCGCTGGTATCGCAAACGCATTCCAGAAGAAATATAAAGCACGTGTAAGGATTATCCCATCAGGAACGTCAATTGGCCGACTTCTGCCACTGACTACAGGTAAAGCTCAGTATGGCTACCTCGCTAACGAGGCATTCTTCGCCGCTGAGGGAACCTATGACTTCGCAGTTCCTGAATGGGGGCCACAGGACCTTCGCATCATTACAGGCCGCCTCGCTAATGTGGGTGTTGCGACAGCGAAAGATGCCGGGATTAAGGAACTCTCCGACCTGAAAGGCAAACGGATGGGTTTCGTGAAGGGTAATCCTTCCGTAAATGTCAAAAACGATGCTTATCTTGCATTTGGTGGGCTGACACGTGATGACATTCAGGTAGTCTGGTTTGGTAGCTATGGCGCAATGAAAACTGCGCTTATCGCCGGTCAGCTTGATGCCTTTGGATCGGTCACAACTTCAGCTAACATGCGTGAGATCGAGGCGAGCCCTCGAGGCTTGCATTGGCCTAATTTCTGGCCAGACAACAAAGCTGGTTGGAAGGCTGTTACAGACGTGGTGTCCTTTGCAGCCCCAGGTAAAGAAACCCGTGGAGCAGCTCTTTCTGACGCAAACCCAGCCTGGCTCGTTGGATATCGCTATCCAATGATCACGACTTATGCTCGGACTTCAGAAGATGATGCTTATAATATGATCAAAGCCCTTGATATGGCGTTTGATGCTTACTCCAAGACCACCGCATCATCCTTTAACTGGGAAGTTGCCAAGGCTGGTCGTCCACCTTACGACACCCCTGCTCATGACGGTGCAATCCGTTACATGAAAGAAAAAGGGTATTGGCAGCCAGAAGATCAAGCTTGGCAGGACAATCGTCTCGCTCGCTTGAACGCGGTAATCGAGACCTGGGAAAATGGGCAAGCTGCTTTTGCTGATATGCGCACTGCAGAAAGAGCCAAAGGCAACAAGGTCGGCAATGATGCCTGGGCTGATTTCTGGACAGATTATCGGGCTAAAAACCTAAAATAGTCTACTAGTTCAGGAAAACCTTCGAAAGGGCTGTCTTTATGGGCAGCCCTTTCTTCTTTTACTCGAGCGTTCCATGTATGAAACAGCACTTGTTTACGTTACCGCCTCCGATAAAGAAGAAGCGGAAAAAATAGCCAACTCTGTAATAACCGAGCGGCTAGCTGCTTGCGCAAATATTTTGGGAAATGTTTCTTCCATTTTTTTATGGAAAGGTGCTATCCAAAACGAGAGCGAAATTGGTTTTTTTCTCAAGACAGCAGTAGAAAAAATCCCACTCTTAACAAAGCGCATTTCCGAACTTCATTCCTATGAAAAGCCTTGTATTATCGCAATACCTATAATTGGAGGCAGTGAGCAATTCTTAGACTGGATCAAGACTGAAACACTCCAGCAATAAAATCTCTCGACCAAACCTAGTATGCTGGCGTATTGTGACGCGTCCTGTTTAGATAAGGCTCCACAAAATGCGCGACTTCTTTCGCGGACCAATGCCCTTTTTATGCATTGGCCATTCCTTTGACCATATGTTCATCTTGCTGATTAACGTTGTTGTACTGCAAGTTCAGAGTGAATTTGGTCTTACATTTGGCGAGGGAATAAAACTTGCCTGGCTTGGCTTGGTGTTATTTGGCCTAGGCGCTCCAATTGCGGGCTGGCTGGCAGATAAATGGTCTGACATATGGATGATGTCCGTTTTTTTCATTGGCATTGGAATATCTACTCTTGGTGCTGGGCTAGCTCAGACATCAAGCCAAATGTTTGTTTGCCTATCATTCATCGGTTTATTCGCATCAATTTATCATCCAGTTGGTATTCCCATGGTAATGCGAGTAGCTGGGTCAAAATCAGGAAAAATGTTAGGCATTAATGGCATTTTTGGAAGTTACGGCATGGCCATGGCAAGTGGCGTTGCTGCTTTAATGATTTGGTTAGTTAGCTGGCGAATGGCCTACATTGTTCCGGGCGCGCTTAGCATTATCTTGGGAATTTGGTTTGCTGTTAAGTTCCGTAACCAAGCGAATGAAACAAGAGCTGCGCGACTTTTGACAGCCCAATCAGAAGCGCGAAAAGAAGGCCTTGGAGATATGATACGTGAGCTTGGCCTTAGCCGCTTTCTTCAAATTATGGGCGCGCTTTCTCTCATGACCTTAGGAGCAGGATTGGTTTTTCAATGCATGACAATCGGCTTGCCTAAAATCCTTCAAGCGCGGGTTGACTTTGTTACTGATGCCGAAGGCGCTGGTTTCGTAGCATCTGCTATCTTCTTCGTTGGCGCTCTTGCCCAACTTGCAGGCGGATTATTGGCAGATAAATTTCCGCTGAAGTGGTTATTTATTTGTATCTATGGTCTGATGACACCTGCTCTTTTTCTGGCCGCTGTCAGTACCGACTACGTGATGATCGTCGCAATTTGGATGATTGTCATGATCACCGTTGGCAACCAACCAGTGTCTGACTTTCTTTTCTCAAGATATGTGCCAAAGAGATGGGTCAATACGGCATTTGGTTTCCGTTTTGCTCTTTCCCTTGGCACTGCAATCGTTGCTGTACCTCTTGTGGGGGAAGTGTTTGACCAGACAGGTGATTTCTACTACGCCTTCCTTGCTATGGCTGCAGCGGCTGCAATAGCCGTACTATCGGCGCTTATCCTTCCAAATCGTGGAATTGAGGCACCAACTACATCAACCTCTCCTCAACCTGAACTCTCTAAGACTTAAGCTCTAGGTGGCGTAATCGTGGGCGTCCATGCACGTGTTCAGCCAAAGGTGTCGTTGGACCACCAGTTCTAACTGGGCGCTCTGCAAAGCGCCCAAGGGAAATCATTCGATCATACATAACGATCGCTCCAGCAAGCCCTACATTTACGCAGAAGCTCGTCGGAATTTTAACAACATGAGAACATTGCTCGACCATTTCTGTGGATAGGCTCGCACGTTCAGGTCCAAGCACGTAGGCAGCGCGCATCGGGTGTTTAAAACTTGGTAACTCAATTGCATCATCTGTAAGTTCGATGCCAATCAGCTGACAGCCCTCAGGAAGCCGCATAGATTGTAAATTTTCAAAATCGTAGATCGGCAAGGAATTGGTTGCGCGACTGGTGTCTGTCTTACGGCCTTTTCTAGTTGCATACCGCGCACCTACCGTGAAAAGAAATTGCGCGCCAAAGGCGTGTGCGGTGCGCATTAGCGCCCCAAGATTATGCGCCTTAGAAATTCCTTCCGCGCCTATACCGAAGTACCCTTTCATTGGTCTATGATTACCTATCAACGAAAAAACTGAAAGGGCATAGATATGCGCGCCCTCCTCTGCCGTGATTGGCGACCTTTCAACGACCTTGAAATTGTTGAGCTTCCCGATCCCATACCACCCAAAAAGGGGCTTCGCATACGCGTAATGGCCGCCGGCGTAAGCTTTGCGCAAAGCCTCGTCGTTCAAGGGAAATATCAAAGGAAACCGCCCCGCCCCTTCACACCGGGGTCCGAAGTTGCCGGAATTGTGGAAGCTGTTGGGAGCGAGGCAAGTCGTTTTAAAGTTGGCGATAAAGTATTTGCTGTTATCGACTGGGGCGGGCTAGCGGAGAAAGCTGTAGCTCTGGAGGTAAATACTTATTCGATTCCAGAAGGTCTCGATTTTGCCAAAGCTATTTCAATTACTAATTCTTATGGAACATCAGCCGCAGCTTTAATGTGGCCAAATCTTCTTAATGTTCAAGCGGGCCAAACTCTTCTAGTCCACGGGGCAGCTGGCGGTGTTGGCATCGCAGCTGTGGAGATTGGTAAGATATTAGGTGCAATTGTAATTGCGACAGCAAGTTCTGATGAAAAACTTGAAATAGCGAAAAGTCACGGTGCCGACCACGTGATCAACTACAGTAATACATCATTCAGAGATGTCGTTATGGATATCACAAATGGCTTTGGAGTGAATGCTTGTTACGATCCGGTTGGGGGTGATGTTTTTACCCAGTCGTTAAGATGTATGGCTGTGGAAGGCCGAATTATGCCCGTTGGATTTGCAGGAGGAGATATTCCACAAATCCCAGCAAATATACTATTGGTTAAAAATATAACTGTGACCGGCCTTAACATGGGGTATTACATGGGGTGGAGCCCATATGACGCACGCTACGAAAGCGAGAGCAAAGTTAGGCCTATTATGGAGAAGTTGGCCCAGTGGACGGTGACAGGAGATATCCGCCCAGAGTTAGCAGGCGCTTTCCATCTAGAAGATTTCCGAGATGCTATGTCGATGGTTTTAGGTCGAAAAGCCATTGGCCGCGTAGCTATAGCTTTTGATGAGGAAGCCACCAGATTGGGCTTAGAATAAAGATCGGCACAAGTCCCACCGAAAACATAAGAAAAAGGGTAAAGACATGAAACGATTCATCGGAAAAGTTGCAATTGTTACAGGCGGAGGGAATGGGATTGGCGCTGCCATTGTCGAACGTTTATCCGATGAAGGCGCTTCAGTGCTAATTGTCGATAGGGAATTGGAATCAGCAAAAGAAATTGCTCAGAAAACAGGGGCCTCCGTCTTGGCGGGAGATGTATCTGAACCAAACACCGCGCAAAATGCCGTTTCAACGGCCCTCTCCAACTATGGCAAAGTTGATGTTGTAGTTTGTAATGCCGGAATAACAGACCGTGCCCCTTTCCTTGAAATGACACCAGAATTTTTTGAAAAAGTCATAGGCATAAACTTGAAGGGAGCATTTTATTTTGCCCAAGCGGCCGCGCGTCAAATGGTGGCTCAGGAAACTGGAGGCCGCATTATTGCGGTTGCTTCTAACTCAGGGATTTTTGGTGGCCGTGGACGCGCTGCCTACGGAGCAAGCAAGGCTGGTCTGATAAATTTGGTTCAGACAATGGCAATCGAACTTGCCGAGCATGGGATAAACGTCAATGCAGTTGTACCAGGACCAACTAAGACGCGAGTCACTAAAACTGCAGATTTACCACCTAGCGTTCAAAGTAGGATGCCTTTGCATAGGTTTGGATCGCCTCAGGAAATTGCTGCGGTAGCCGCGTTTCTGGCATCTGATGACGCAAGCTTTGTAACAGGCCAGGCTTACGCTGCCGACGGTGGGTATACAACTGCTGGGATGATGGAAGGTTAAGCTGCGCAATATTGTCAATTTTAGTCGTCTAACGCTTGGCTAGATGAGCATTTTCGGCTAAATAACCTCTCCCCGCGCAGATGGGTGCTGGAGCTGAAACGCCCCGACCCAAGGCTAGCGGTTCGATTATAGCATGATGGTGCCAGAAAAAGTGAGCGCCTCGCTATGTGGATCGCACGGGGAAACCGTGGGTTTCAGATTGCCCCATCCTTCTATATCTCAAGGGCTTACCCCTTGATTTTGGCTGGCTGGGTTCTAGGAAATCTTAGTATTGAATTTTATTTTTTAAGGACGATGGCCTATGTCTAAGACGCCTGAAGCCCAGGGGCTTTATGACCCCAGGAATGAGCATGACGCATGTGGTGTCGGCTTTGTGGCGGATGTCAAAGGCCGAAAATCCCATGAAATCGTTCAAGAAGGCTTAGAAATTCTTCTAAAGCTAGATCACAGAGGTGCTGTTGGCGCTGATCCACTAGCCGGCGATGGCGCAGGCCTTTTATCCCAAATTCCTGATCAGTTCTTCAGGAAGCAGCAACTTGGGTTCACACTCCTCCTGTCGGTTCATACGCAGTCGGCCAAATCTTTCTTCCTCAGGACAAAAAGAATTCTTTGGCGCTGGAAAAACTTGTTGAATCTCATTGTCGCGATGAGGGATTAACTGTGTTGGGATGGCGAGATGTCCCGGTCAATAGCGAAGGACTAGGGGTCTCCGTTATCAAGACTGAGCCAACAACAAAGCAAATCTTTGTAACCGCTGATTATGCAAAGGATGATCAGGATAAATTCGAGCGAAAAGTTTTTGTTGCTCGCAAGTCCGTTGCAAACAAAATTTCTGGTGAGAAAATGCCCGGATTTGAGGATTTTTATATTTCCTCGATGTCTTCGCGGACCATTACCTATAAAGGAATGCTACTCGCCGGTCAGGTAGGCACATATTTCCTAGATCTCCAAGATCCTGATTTCACCTCCGCCTTAGCTTTGGTGCATCAGCGTTTCTCGACCAACACATTCCCCTCTTGGCGGCTTGCACATCCCTATCGCATGGTCTGCCATAATGGCGAGATAAATACCCTTCGCGGAAACGTAAACTGGATGGCAGCCCGTAAGCACGCTATGACATCTGATTTACTAGGCAGCGATTTAGAAAAATTATGGCCAATAATTCCAGAAGGTCAGTCAGACACTGCTTGTTTTGATAATGCTCTCGAACTGCTTGTCATGGGTGGATATTCCCTGGCGCATGCTATGATGGTGTTAATTCCAGAGGCATGGTCCGGTAACCCTTTAATGGATGAGAAAAGACGTGCGTTCTACGAGTACTACGCTGCGGCTATGGAACCATGGGATGGCCCTGCTGCAGTAGCATTCACGGATGGACGACAAATCGGAGCCACCTTGGATAGGAATGGTCTCCGTCCGGCGCGTTATCTCGTAACGACAGATGATAAAGTTGTGATGGCATCGGAGATTGGTGTCCTTGACATACCACCTGAGAAAATAGCACGGCAGTGGCGTCTACAGCCTGGAAAAATGTTCCTCATTGATACGGATGAGGGAAGAATTATTGATGACGCAGAACTCAAAAAAGAGCTCTCCGAGGCTAGAAATTACAAGGAATTATTATCTAAGACCCAATTCAAACTGAGTGAATTAGCGGGGAGCAAGGTGTCTGCTCCTACCTCGAATATTCCGCTGATCGATAGACAACAAGCGTTCGGATATTCGCAGGAAGACCTGAAATTTTTCTTGGAACCAATGGCGGCTGAGGGAGATGATCCAATTGGATCAATGGGTAAAGATACGCCAATTTCTGTGCTATCTGATAAATCCAAGCTGCTTTACACATATTTCAAGCAAAATTTTTCTCAGGTGACCAACCCACCAATCGACCCAATCAGGGAAGAATTGGTGATGTCCCTGGTATCTATGATTGGTCCCCGACCCAATTTGTTTAGCGTTGATGATGGTGACGATCCACATTGGCGTCTCGAAGTTAGCCAGCCAATTTTAACGAATGAGGATCTCGAAAAGATCCGTAACGTTACAGACCTTGTCGGTGACGCATTCCGCACTGCAACCCTTGATGCGTGCTGGCCAGCTGACCACGGCTTAGGGGGTATGGCAGCTGCAATTTCTCGCCTTCAAAGTGAAGCGGAAAAGGCCGTTCGTGACGACCATCAGAATATTTTAATTATTTCTGATCGCAGCATGAGCCAGAGCAGTATTCCAATACCTGCTCTCTTGGCTTGTTCAGCCGTTCATCATCACCTTATACGCAAGGGCTTACGCACAGAAACTGGACTCGTAATTGAAACTGGTGAAGCGCGCGAAGTTCATCACATGTGTGTTCTGGCCGGATATGGCGCTGAAGCAATAAACCCCTACCTGGCATTTGACTCTATCCGTGACAGGCTGGACGAATTGCCAGAGGGAGTGAATGAAGAGAAAGCGTTTAAGAATTACATCAAAGCTTTAAACAAAGGCATGCTTAAAGTGATGTCCAAGATGGGCATCTCTACATATCAATCGTATTCTGGAGCTCAGATCTTTGATGCAATTGGGCTCTCTTCAGAGTTCATTGAAGAATACTTTACTGGAACGGCAACAACCGTTGAGGGCATTTCTGTAGAGGAAGTGGCTAGAGAAACAGTTGAACGCCACGCCCGTGCGTTTAGTGATGACCCAACCCTGGAACGGATGCTTGAAGTTGGTGGGGAATACGCTTATCGCATGCGTGGAGAACGTCACGCTTGGAACCCAACAAGCGTGAGGGCTTTACAACATGCAGTTCGTGGAAATTTACCCAACGAATATAAGACTTTTGCAGACTCAATTAATGAGCAATCTCGCAATCTTCTTACTCTCCGTGGTTTATTTGACTTTAAATGGTCTGAACAGCCAATCCCATTAGATGAGGTAGAACCCGCGTCTGAGATAGTTAAGCGGTTCTCTACCGGGGCAATGTCATTTGGATCCATCAGTCGAGAGGCGCACACTACCCTAGCAATTGCGATGAATCGGATGGGTGGTAGATCTAATACTGGCGAAGGCGGTGAAGAACCGGATCGATTTAAGCCCATGGCAAACGGCGACAGTATGCGGAGCCGCATTAAGCAGGTCGCAAGTGGCCGATTTGGCGTCACAACAGAATACCTAGCTAACGCCGATGACATTCAGATAAAGATGGCGCAGGGCGCCAAGCCAGGTGAAGGCGGGCAGTTGCCCGGTCATAAGGTGGATCGGAATATTGCTGCAGTGCGCCATTCCACTCCAGGAGTTGGCCTGATTTCACCCCCTCCTCATCATGATATTTACTCTATTGAGGACTTGGCGCAGCTCATTCATGATCTTAAGAATGCTAATCCAAGTGCCCGTATTAGTGTAAAATTAGTGTCAGAGGTTGGGGTTGGCACGGTCGCAGCCGGTGTGTCGAAAGCGCGCTCAGATCATGTCACAATTTCAGGTTTTGAGGGCGGCACAGGCGCCAGTCCAATAACCTCCCTCACACACGCAGGGAGTCCTTGGGAAATTGGTCTAGCAGAAACGCACCAGACCCTCGTACTAAACGGTTTGCGCGGCAGGATTGCTGTACAGGTCGATGGTGGTCTGCGAACCGGTCGCGACGTAGTTATCGGTGCAATTCTGGGCGCAGACGAATTTGGTTTCTCAACAGCGCCATTGATTGCTATGGGTTGTATAATGATGCGCAAATGCCATCTGAACACATGCCCAGTCGGCGTAGCAACTCAAAACCCTGAACTCCGAAAGAAGTTCACAGGTACGCCAGAAAACGTAATTAACTACTTCTTCTTCTTGGCTGAAGAGATGCGCGAGATTATGTCTAAGCTTGGCGTTCGCTCCATGAACGAACTGATTGGCGCTACTGAATTCCTAGATATGCGCCAGGCAGTGGAACAGTGGAAGGCAGACGGCGTAGACCTTCGCCGCCTAATATTTAAGCCAACCGCTGCAGATGGAGTTGCTACTTACAACTGTGAGACCCAGGATCACGAACTAGATAAAGCCTTAGACCAAAAATTGATTGCGGCAGCAAAGCCGGCAATCGACAACGGGGAAGCTGTTGTAATTAACACGGAAGTCAGAAATGTTAACCGGACAGTAGGAGCTATGTTGTCTGGCCAGCTCGCAAAGAAATACGGACACGCCGGGCTTCCAGAAGATACGGTAGCCATCAAGGCCTCTCAGGAGTTGGTGGGCAAAGCTTTGGAGCATTCCTAACTCGTGGTGTTTCTATCGAGCTAGAAGGTGTTGCGAATGACTATGTTGGAAAAGGACTTTCTGGGGGTCGCATAGCAATATTCCCACCTAAAAAATCACCTTACGCACCCAAAGAAAACATGATCATCGGCAATACTGTGCTTTACGGAGCGATTGAAGGTGAATGCTTCTTTAGAGGTGTAGCGGGCGAGCGGTTCTGCGTGCGGAACTCCGGAGCGTTTGCAGTAGTTGAGGGCGTAGGCGACCACGGTTGTGAGTACATGACCGGCGGCTGTGTTGTGGTATTGGGTCCAACCGGTGTTAATTTCGCAGCCGGAATGTCAGGTGGCCTTGCTTATGTGCATGACCCTGATGGGATTTTTGCTGATCGTTGCAATAAAGCGATGGTATCACTTGAAAAAGTTGAACCTGCGAAAAATGCAATGACACCACACGACTTCAAAGGTGACATGCTCGATCATGATGAAATGCGTCTTAAAACGTTGATTGAGCGCCACGCCCACTACACTGATAGTGATGTTGCTAAGTCATTACTCGCACGATGGGAAGAAGCTCGTGGGGAGTTCGTCAAGGTAATGCCAGACGACTACCGACGCGCTTTGTTAGAAATGAAGTCTGATCAGACCGAGACCAGGAGCGAAACCCATGGGTAAGCCAACAGGTTTCTTAGAACTAACTCGTTCCGAAAGAGGGTATCTGCCCGTTGAGGATCGACTAAAAAACTACAACGAATTCGTAGTTCCACTCTCTGAGAGCGAAGTTCAGAGCCAGGGGGCACGTTGTATGGATTGCGGAATACCGTTTTGCCACAACGGCTGCCCCGTAAATAATCAAATACCTGACTGGAACGACCTTGTTTACGAAGGCGAATGGCAGAAGGCTTTAGTAAACCTGCACTCTACGAACAACTTTCCTGAATTTACTGGGAGAATATGCCCTGCTCCGTGCGAGGAGTCTTTGCGTTCTGAACATCAACGACAACCCAGTTGCTATTAAAACAATTGAATGCGCTGTCGTTGATAAAGGATTTGAAAACGGCTGGATTACACCAGAAATTCCTGAACAGAAAACAGGCAAACGTATTGCGGTTATTGGATCAGGTCCAGCTGGCCTTGCAGCCTCTCAACAGTTAGCAAGAGCCGGTCATGATGTCGTTTTATTTGAAAAGAATGATCGAATTGGCGGCTTACTACGTTACGGCATTCCTGACTTTAAAATGGAAAAGCATCTAATCGATCGGCGTATGGAACAGATGTCTGCAGAAGGCGTGGAATTCCGAACAGGTGTTAATGTTGGCGTGGATATCAAAGTCGACGAACTAAAAGCCAGTTTTGATGCTGTTGTATTAACGGGCGGAGCAGAAGCACCGAGAGACCTTCCGGTAGATGGAAGAAAACTAGACGGTGTTCATTTTGCCATGGAGTTTTTACCTCAGCAAAATAAGCGGGTTGCTGGCGATACCGTGCCTGATGATTTATCTATCTTGGCAGATGGTAAAAAAGTGCTCGTTATTGGCGGTGGTGATACCGGGTCCGATTGTATCGGAACGTCCAATAGGCACGGTGCAACCGGCGTAACTCAGCTCGAAATTATGCCAAAACCACCCGTCCAAGAAGATAAACCGATGGTGTGGCCAGATTGGCCGATTAAACTACGCACGTCTTCTAGCCACGACGAAGGGGCTGAACGGAAGTTTGCCGCGTCCACCCTCGAATTCCAGGGTAAAGACGGTAAGGTAACAGGGGCAACCATCTCCGAAGTAGAATGGACAAAAACTGGCCCGCAGCCCATCAAAGGGACAGAGCAACAAATTGATTGTGACCTTGTATTGCTTGCGATGGGCTTTGTTGGCCCGGTAAAACAGGGCCTAATTGAGGAATTAGGTGTTGATTTAGATCAGCGCGGCAATGTTTTTGCAGACGATTTTTCTTACAGAACTTCTGTAGACAAGGTTTTTACCGCCGGTGACATGAGGCGTGGTCAATCCTAGTTGTTTGGGCCATACGTGAAGGACGGCAATGTGCTCGGGCCGTTGATGAGTACCTAATGGGTACGTCTAAACTCCCCGTTAAGGGCTTCAAAAACAATATTGGAGGCTGCAGAGAGTGCCTGCAGCCTTGTCTCGTGCTGATCAGAATTAAGTAAGTATCACCTTACCGATAGCATCTCTATCAATCAGCATTTGCAATGCCTTTGAGGCTTCTGATAGCGGGAGTGATGCACTTACAAGCGGGTTTAATTTCCCCTCGTCAGCAAGTTTGACGAGAACCTCAACATTTTCTTGCGCGATTTCAGGTTGAAACTCATTAAGACCTCCTACGCGGCAACCAACTGCACTAGCACCTTTGATGAGTAAGTGATTGGTTTTTGCGAGCGCAGGCGCACCAGCTAAGAAACCAAGGATCAGAATACGTCCGCCCCAATTAATACAACGCGTACATTCCTCAAAGGCCCATCCGCCAAGGGGATCCCAAAAAACATCCGCGCCCTTGCCTGCAGTCATCTCTTTTATAGTCTCACGAAACCTTCCTGGATTACCATCAGTTGGAGGCCCATAGTCAATAGCCTCGTCTGCACCAGCCGTAAGGCATGCTGCGCGCTTTTCACCTGAGGACGCAACAGCAATAACACGAGCTCCTAAAGCTTTTCCCATTTGGATAGCTGCTAATCCAATGCCACCAGCTGCTCCCAAAACTACCAGCGTTTCTCCCTCTTGCACGGAACCACGCTGAACAAGCGCATGATACGCTGTGGTATAGGCCGAGCGGAAACCTGCTGATTGGGCCATTGTGAAATTGCTCGGCACCTTCGCTAGTTCAGATGCATTGGATATGGCAAATTCTGCAAAGGCACCCGGTTGGTGTCGCGACATAACTTTGTCACCAAGAGACCAGCCATGGACCCCAGAGCCTATACTAACGATCTCGCCCGCAGCCTCTCCTCCCGGAATAAAGGGAGGTTCTGGACGAAATTGATATTTACCTGCAACCATCAACACATCGACGTATTGAACCGCTCTTGCCTCGATTTTTACTAAGACCTCTCCCTCCTTGGGCTCGGGAACGGCGACATCTTCATGTAAGACCACTGCTTCAGGGCCACCAAATTTCTCACAAATAATTGCACGCATTTCTTTTCTCCCTACCAGCCAAGAGCATAAGCAACGCGACGATGGTCCGCGCCCGCTGCTTTAATTCCAGTTTCACGATCATCACGGATCATACAAATCGATCCAGCTAACCAGGTCCGCTCTGGCCACTCTTCAACACGGTGTCCACGTGCCGCAAGGCCCCTACCCGTCGCACTATCAATTCGACCCTCAATTTTTAATAACCCAGGATGATAATCGTGGGGTTCGAAGGAAGATGGAAATGAATAGCTTGCAAATCGCGGTGTTTCCACTGCTTGTTGTGGCCCCATTCCAAAAACTGCTATGTCACAGAACGCTTGAGCCATTCCTTGTGTTTGAACGTCTCCTCCTGGTGTTCCAAAAGGCAGAAACGTCAATCCATTACCACGGATAGCAATTGCAGGGTTGGGTGTTAAGCGCGGTCTCTTACCCGGCATAATTGATGAGGGGTGCAATGGATCAGTCCATGACTGCACACCTCTTGGACTTACACTTAAACCAGTACCCGGGACGACGGCACCGTTGTAGGACCCATCGGAAGGTGTTGCCGAGAATACATTCCCTTGGTCATCTACAACGCATAAATAACTTGTATCTAAAGACCCACCAGGATGAGGCTGATCAACAGAAGGCTTAGGGAAAGGCGCTCCATGCCATGGTTCGCCTCCAGCATCTCCGGGCGGTGGCATTTCTGGAAATGCACTACTCATATCGACACGTGCTTTTTGACTGTCGGCATAGGCCTCTGAAAGTAAGACCTCAACCGGCACCTTCACAAACCTTGGATCTCCAAAATAAGCATCGCGATCTGCCATAACGAGCTTCGTTGCTTCTACATGGGCATGTACATAGTCGACGCTATTCAAACCAAATTGCTTTAAATCAAATCTTTTTAATAAATTTAATTTTTCCATCAGAGCAGGCCCCTGACACCAAGGCCCACATCCAAAGACCCGCCAATCACCAAACTTCGATGATACGGGAGGCTCAAAACCCACTTGAAAATTGGCCATATCTTCCATCGAAAGCCAACCACCAACAGAGTCATGATAGTCTGTAATAGTTTTAGCTAGATCACCTTTATAAAAGGCGTCTCTGGCTGCTTGTAAAGCTTGCCGCCGATCTGAACCGTGCTGAAGCGCTGCATGCTCCTCATCGATCATATACTGCAAACTATTGGCCAATGCTTTTTGGTAGAAAAGCTCACCAACCTGCGGGGGCTCGCCATTTTCCGAGAGATAAATCTCTGCTGCATGATCAAAAGCAGCATAGTCCTTTCGATTATTAACAATTGTCTGTCTTAAAAGCTCGTTCATCGGAAACCCATCGCGGGCAAATCGAACTGCATAATGCGCAACGTCCCCAAATGACATGGTGCCGAAGCTATCCAATGCAGCAATCCAAGCTGCTGGTGCTGATGGCACGACGGTCCGCATGGGCCCCACAGGTATTGCACCTCCGTGCTCACGACGAAAATATTCGATGTCGGCTTTCGCCGGCCAACCACCCAATCCAGAAATCGTTACCATTTGGGCTCGCTTTGCATCCCAAAGTATAATTGGTGCCACCCCAGCACAGCTCACGAGATCCGATTGAAGAACGCCAAGAGCTAACCCGGCCGCAACGCCTGCATCTATTGCGTTTCCGCCGGCTTGGAGAACCTCAAAAGCTGCCTGACTTGCAAAGTAATGTCCTGATGACACTGCAAAACGAGTACCTTGGATTTCCGGTCGCTCTGTAGCCATGCTAAGTCCTCCTCAACAAATTGATTCTCATAGTCTGCCGCAATCTGGATTTACCTTGAAGCTCTCAGAATTTGACTTTGACCTACCACAGCACCTGATAGCCCAGGAACCGCGTCGACCACGCGACTCAGCAAGGATGTTGGTAGTAAAACCACAAAGCCTTGAGGACCGCGGTGTGACTGATTTAACGCAGCTGCTAAATCCTGGCGACTTAATGGTTGTAAATGATACTCGAGTGATCCCAGCTCGGCTTTCAGGGTATCGCGGCCATGCAAAGATCGAAGTAACGCTACTTAAAGAACTGTCTTCTGGAAAGTGGAGTGCATTTGCGAGGCCTGGCCGGCGTCTCCGAGTAGACAATCACATTGACTTCGCTCCAGACTTTCATGCTGTGCTAGAAGAAAAATTAGATGGCGGGGTAGTTGTTCTGAAATTTAATTGCCTTGGTGAAGAATTTTTAAGAGCCCTCGATCAGTACGGATCAGCACCTTTACCTCCTTACATCAAAAGACCATCTGGAAGCCTTGATAAAGATCTTGAGGATTATCAAACTCCTTTCGCTCAACGCGATGGGGCAGTGGCTGCACCCACTGCGTCCCTGCATTTCACAAAATCTCTTTTAGACAACTTGGCAGCGGCGGGTATTAAAAAGACTACTGTAACTCTTCATGTGGGAGCAGGTACATTTCTGCCTGTAAAAACAGAAAATATTAAAGACCACCAAATGCATAGCGAATGGGGTGAAGTATCAGAAGAAGCCGCTAAAGATATTGCAAGAACAAAGGCCAGCGGTGGACGGGTAATATCTATTGGAACCACACCATTGCGAATATTAGAGACAGCTGCTTCTAAAGGTGAAGTAAGGGCATTTAGAGGAGAAACTAACATTTTCATAACTCCTGGATATCAGTTTCAGGCTATTGATGCCCTGATGACTAATTTCCACTTACCCAAGTCTACCTTGTTCATGCTAGTCTCCGCCTTGATGGGGCGTGAGCGGATGCAAGAAGCATATGCCCATGCAATTAGCGAAAAATATCGCTTCTTTTCCTACGGTGATGCGAGCCTTTTAATCCCATGACGATTAAATTTGATGTCCTAACGGAAGATGGCCTCGCTCGGCGGGGACGCTTAAACACAGCGCACGGGCTAATCGAAACTCCTGCATTTATGCCAGTTGGCACTGCTGGAACAGTAAAAGCGATGAAACCTGAAGACGTAAAAGCTTCAGGCGCAGATATAATTCTTGGCAACACCTATCATCTTATGCTCCGGCCGGGTGCCGAGCGTGTTTCCAATCTTGGTGGGCTTCATAGTTTTATGCGATGGCCTGGCCCCATATTGACCGACTCTGGTGGCTTCCAAGTAATGTCGCTGTCTGAGCTAAGAAAAATTAATGAGGATGGGGTCAGATTCCGAAGTCATATTGATGGTAGTTATCACAATCTGTCGCCCGAACGGTCGATTGAAATTCAAGACCTTCTTGATGCAACAATAACAATGGCCTTTGATGAGTGTACCCTTTCCCTGCAGAGCATGACGTCGCGGCAAAATCGATGCACTTGTCAATGCGGTGGGCTCAGCGCAGCCGAACAGCTTTCAGAGCACGAGATGGTTATGGATTATTTGGAATTGTTCAGGGCAGTGTCTACCCTGATTTGAGAGCTGAGAGCGCAGAAATACTTAAAGAAATAGGCTTTGAAGGTTTTGCTATTGGGGGTCTTGCGGTTGGCGAGGGCCAACAGCAAATGTTTGAAACTCTTGATGTCACCACCCCCCACCTACCTATCAGGCAACCCAGGTATCTAATGGGTGTCGGGAAGCCAGCTGACATAATTGGTGCGGTCGCACGCGGAGTTGATATGTTCGACTGCGTATTACCAACACGTTCTGGTCGAACTGGACAAGCATGGACCTGGAACGGACCATTAAATCTTCGAAATGCGCGGTTCAAAGATGACCAAACTCCTTTGGATGAAAACTGCTCTTGCCCAGTATGTTCAAAATACGACCGGGCCTATCTGCACCATCTTACTAAGGCAGAGGAAATTTTAGGACTGATGTTATTAACAGAGCACAACCTGCATCATTATCAAGACCTTATGCGCAGAATAAGAACATCAATCGAATCCGGTAACTTCTCAGAATTTCAAGCAGAAACCACCTCAAAATTTCAGGAAAAACATTGATTTTCAAATTTTAAGATATTCATGGAAAGGTCGTCTTCGGATAAATTTAACCTAAACAAAAAAATTCTTTGCCCAAAAACTCTTCGGCGTTGTTCTTCATTATTATCGTCAATGGCTTCATACTCTCAGGATCTAATTTATAGTTGGAGCACCTCATGCCAGGTCCCTTTAAAGGCCTAAAGGTCGTAGATCTCACCACCGTAGTAGTAGGACCCTATTGCACACAAATGCTCTCTGACCTTGGTTGCGAGGTAATTAAAGTTGAAGCCCCAGATGGGGATTTAACACGTCTCACCGGACCGTCACGCAATCAGGGCATGACGTCTAATTTTATGCAGCTTAACCGCAATAAACGCAGCATTGTATTAGACCTAAAAACGGAGACTGGCGCAAAAGCAATGCAAGATCTGCTTCGAGATGCTGACGTCTTTGTTCATAATATGAGGCCAGAACCTTTAACCCGTCTTGGGTTTGATTACCCCAAGGTCAAAGAGATTAATCCAGAAATTATCTATTGTAACATTTGGGGATTTGGAGTTGATGGGCCTTATGCGGGCCGAGCTGCCTTTGATGACATAATCCAAGGTGTTTCGGGCCTCGTAGCACTTGAAGGATATGGTGATAAGCAACCGCGCTACGTTCCAATGCTCATTGCGGATAAAACCACAGGTGTCTTTGCCGCCCTAGCAATCTCTGCAGCCCTTTATCACAAGCTGGCAACAGGCGAAGGTCAGGAAATTGAAACACCGATGTTCGAGTGCATGACTTCATTCACCATGATTGAGCACCTATCTGGTGAAGGATTTTTGCCAGCCTTGGGAGCAGTAGGCTCTGAACGACACGCGAAACCAATGCGGTGGCCGATGCGAACAAAAGATGGCTGGGTTTGCATATTGGCTACGAGCGACAAGCATTGGCGTGGTTTAACAGAAGTGGGAAATCGCCCTGAGTTGACCGACGATCCGCGTTATAAAACCCGCCCTGCACGTCTAGAACGGCGCGAGGAAGTTATAGCTCTAACAGCAGAAATGATCCTCACCAGAAAACAAAAGACCTAGTTGCAGAACTCGCTGAAGCAGGTGTCCCCTGCATGCAAATTAATTCTCTAGATCAGGTGGTAAGTGATGAACACTTAAATGATGTTGGGTTTTGGCATGAAATGGACCATCCGAGCGAGGGACGTATTCGGATGATGGCTCCGCCGTATAAACTGACAAAGACGCCACCGTCTATTCGAACTGGGGCACCAAGGTTTGGCCAGCATACTGCCGAAGTTTTAAGAGAGCTTGGCTACGGCGAAGAAGAAATCACTGCCATGCTAAAAGCGGGTGCTGCAGTACAGGACAACCGCAATAGCCAGTAATTCCATCAATACATGTGTTGACCGCCATTGATAGAAACAGTGGAGCCAGTAACAAAAGTTGCATTATCAGCCACGAGGAAAAGAACGCCTCTAGCAATTTCTTCAGCATGGCCCAATCTTCCAACGGGAACTTTTGCAACAATTTTTTCTAGTACGTTAGCTGGAACTGCAGCAACCATATAAGTATCAATGTAGCCGGGCGCGATCGCATTTACTGTTATATTGTAACGGGCCCCTTCTTGAGCCAGTGCCTTGGTAAAACCATGGATTCCAGATTTAGCCGCCGCGTAATTAACCTGGCCATATTGACCCGCCTGGCCATTTATCGAGCCAATATTAACGATCCGTCCAAATTCTCTCTCACGCATTGAAGGGAACACAGCGTGAGCCATATTGAAGCAAGACCCAAGATTTGTATCAATAACCTCATCCCACTGCTGACGGGTCATTCTCATTAAGGTTCCATCACGGGTGATGCCAGCGTTATTGACTACAATATCGATCGGTCCCTTTTCGGCGACAATCT
This sequence comes from Rhodospirillales bacterium, assembly GCA_038143065.1. GTDB lineage: Bacteria > Pseudomonadota > Alphaproteobacteria > Bin95 > Bin95 > VMCJ01. The sequence goes on from JAYQLI010000035.1 coordinate 728,906, forward strand.
TATCCACTCCTGCCTGGCATGCATCATAATCAGCTACATCCCATTTATATGCCGAGATGCCAGTATCAGCGGTGAACTTTGCAGCTGCTTCATCGTTACCAGCGTAGTTTGCCGCAACGTCATAATCGGCTTCATGCAGCGCCTCTGCAATTGCTCTTCCTATTCCCCGAGTACCGCCAGTTACGATTGCCACGCGCGCCATAGCTTCTTCCTTCCATGAACCAAACATTGAAACCTATGTAACACCAGTGTTTTTTATTTATTATGTGCCGGGCAAAAGAACACAGTGCTGTTTGCCGCGCGACATATTGTGCAGTGCAGCATAAATGGATGGCGATGACACAAAAACTCTCAGTATATATTGATTACAAGAGCCCATATGCATTTCTAGCAATGCAGCCAGCTCGCGAATTAGAGAAAGAACTTAGTCTACAAATTGACTGGTTACCGTACTCACTTCAGATCGATCAGTACCTGGGAGAAGTGGAGACCCGTAACGCACATCAGTGGAGAAGAGTAAAATACTCCTACATGGATGCTAGGCGACTAGCAAATGAGCAAGGCCTAATTGTAAGAGGCCCACAAAAGCTTTTTGACAGTGCACTGGCTCACATTGGTCTGTTATTTACGAAAATAGCAGGGCCAGACATCCTGAATAGGTATCACGACATTGTTTTTGACGGGTTTTTTAAGCGTGAGCTAAACATAGAAAACCTATCTGAAGTGAAGAATGCAATAAATCACGCCGGAGCTAAAGTTAGTGAATTTGAAGAATTCCACGAAACGCAAGGGCGAAAACTCTTAGAACAAACAATTAAAGATGCAGAGGATCGACTTGGCATATTTGGCGTGCCAACATTTGTCATTGGAGATGAAATTTTTTGGGGTGGCGACCAAATAAATCGCGTACGACACTTCATTGAAAACTTCACCTGATGCGGCATGAAGGAGATTAATTATGGATGGACTGGTAAATTCACCTGCAGCACGCGACAAGGCCTACCTTGTCCACCCAATGACAAATCTCAAAAAGCATCTTGAAATTGGCCCAACAATTCTCAGTCACGGGAACGGTGTTCGTGTTTTTGATGACTCCGGAAAAGAATATATTGAGGGGATGGCTGGCCTCTGGTGCACCTCACTTGGGTATGGGGAAGAACGCCTAATCAAGGCAGCTACCGATCAGATGCGCAAGATTGCCTATGTCCAACAGTTCAGACATATGAGTCATAATTCTGGAATTGATTTGGCTGAAAAGCTCGTATCACTTGCTCCAGCTGGGCTAACTAAAGCATTTTTTGTCAACTCTGGTTCCGAAGCTAACGACAGCATTGTCAAGTTCGTGCGCTTCTACCAAAACGCCAAAGGCCGCCCAGAGAAAAAGAAAATCATTGCCCGGATGAAAGGGTATCACGGGACCACTTTAGTTGCAGCCAGTCTTTCCGGCCTGCCTCATATGCATGCCGCTTTCGATCTACCGATTACTGATGTGAAACATACCTCTTGTCCCCACTTCTACCGATATGGCTTAGATGGCGAAACCGAAGAAGATTTTGCCACGCGTATGGCTGACGATCTTGAGGCTATGATTTTGGCCGAAGGACCCGATACTGTTGCTGCCTTTTTTGCCGAACCCGTCATGGGCGCTGGTGGGGTAATAGTCCCTCCAAGTACTTATTTCGACAAGATCCAAGCAATTCTTAAAAAGTATGAAATTCTTTTTGTAGCTGATGAAGTTATTTGTGGATTTGGCCGAACGGGAAATATGTTTGGAAGCCAGACCTATGATCTACAACCTGATTTTGTAACTGTCGCTAAAGCACTTTCATCGGCTTATCTACCAATTGCTGGTGTACTTATGCGCGAAGAGGTTTTCCAAACTATAGCTGAACATGCTGGACAACTAGGCATTCTAGGCCACGGATACACGTATTCTGGCCACCCTGTTGCAAGTGCAGTCGCCCTAGAAACTCTAAAAATTTATGAAGAAATTGATATTGTATCGCATGTACAAGACGTCTCAAAAACTTTCATGGACGAACTAATTTCTTTTGAGGCACATCCTTTGGTTGGTGAAAGTAGAGGAGTAGGTTTGGTCGGAGCAATAGAGCTCGTCACAGATAAGAAGACCAAAGCACCCATAGATATTAAGGGACCGGGACCGGATTATCTTTACAATAAAGTAATGGAGCATGGCCTTATCACACGACCTATCGGCAATTCGGTAGCTTTCTGTCCGCCCCTGATAATAGGTCACGATGATATACGAGAAATGTTTGGACGTTTCCGAAAAGCCTTAGATGAGACACTCGATTTTATGGTCCGAGATGGAAATATTACGGCGTAATGCAACCTTCCACATAGTCCCAAAAATGCCTCAGATCGGGAGTTGTCTTACCAGCTATTTTTGCTCTGTCATCCCAACGACGAAGTCTAACTGCATCTTTGCTGCCAGATTTTTGAATAAAACAATCAGCCTCATCTTGATCAAATCGGCCACCCTGTAGTTCTAGACTTCGCACTGATGCGAAAGATAAAGTGTCGAAATAGCTAGCCTCAGCAAAGCAAAGATACCGTTTTGCATCTACATGCAAAGCCACTGGCAAAACAACATCCTCTAGAAATTAGTCCTAAGACGCCAACAAGAACGTTTGAAAGAACGCTCAATCTCTCAACTAAATTGAACTGCTGGAAAATAACACCGATATGCCGTCTTACCTCCCGCGCATCAGGGGCAACTTTACCAGCCTGTTGCACCCGTTTACCGAGGACATCAATACGACACTGCCCATTCACACGGTCGCCTTCAATGAGTCCGGCGATATGACGGATTAAAGTAGACTTACCCGAGCCAGAGGCTCCAATCAAAGCTACCATCTCACCAGGTTCGATGGTGAGACTAACCTGGTCTAATGCCTTCTTTGATTTTCCAAACGTTTTCGTGAGCGACTTAACAATGATTGCGGGCATGCCAAAACCTCAATGTGACAATCGACACCAAGGGTATGCGCGACCAACTAGGACTCTTTGGTTACAGAAACGTTAAGATCTTGTTACACACGCAAAAGTTCTTTTAATAACGCCGAAACGTTTCACTATCGCAGCCGCCTTATTTTGTTTCGATATTACTGCTGAACCGCACATCTTACGCGTGTTGGCACTTGCACCATTTGGCTACGCCGCCTATCACATGACCGATCTAATTTTAGTTTCCCACTCCCTAAACCGAACCTAAACCTGCATTCTTAAAAAGATTTAAAAAATGTCTGATCCAGCTACTCAAGCACTCCTAGAACGTATCGCAAATGCTCTGGAACGCATCGCTCCTCCTGCTCCCGCTGAGTCAACAATGGAAGCAGCCGATGCCTTTGTCTGGCAGGCAGAAAACAGAAGCTTACTTCCTGTTAAATCTGTTGCCCGTGTTGAAATTGAACTTTTACGGGGAGTAGACAGGGTTCGTGATATTCTCCTTGATAACACCAATCGTTTTGCTAAAGGCCTTCCCGCTAACAATGCTTTGCTCTGGGGCTCCCGTGGCATGGGAAAAAGTTCACTCGTCAAAGCGGCTCACGCGGAAGTGAATAAAGACCGCAGTGATGTTAAGGACAGAGTTGCATTAATTGAAATACATCGCGAAGACATCGAGAGCTTGCCTTCCCTTCTTCGGATTATTGAGGAGAGCGGAAGAAGGTGCATAGTTTTCTGCGATGACCTCTCCTTCGACAGTGGTGATGCTACTTATAAATCGTTGAAAGCAGTTCTTGATGGAGGAATTGAGGGACGGCCAGAAAATGTTCTTTTCTACGCTACCTCGAACCGGCGGCACCTAATGCCACGAGATATGATCGAGAATGAACGTGCAACAGCGATTAATCCAGGAGAAGCTGTCGAAGAAAAAGTGTCTTTATCCGACCGGTTTGGGCTTTGGCTTGGTTTTCATTCATGTAGCCAGGATGTTTTCCTGGAAATGATTGACGGTTATGCAAAGGCACTAAACTTGCAAGTTCCCCAAGAAGAGTTGCGGCGGGATGCCTTAGAATGGGCAACCACTAGAGGTTCACGTTCAGGTCGCGTTGCATGGCAATTTATTCAAGATCTCGCTGGTCGACACGGTCATCATTTAAATTAGCTTTTCCAAGAATAAAGCCTGAAACTATTAAACACCATAAATAGGTGACCTCAAGGCTTCGCGGGCTTGGCTATCCCCAAGCAGTTTCTTATGGTTGTGCGGCTTTAAGATTCGAGTGGAAAGTAAAAACAATGACTATCGGACTTGATGTTCTGACCCTTGAAGCGGGACACGAGCAGTTAGACTGCGATAAAGACCGATTTTATTTCGTTCGACATGGACAAACAGCTGGCAATTTCAGCGGTATCGTTCAGGTCCCAACTATCCCTCTTGACGAAACAGGTACTGGCCAGGCCGAGGCCGCTAGTGCACTTTTAGCAGACCATCAGATCGATCTAGTAGTTGCTAGTCCTTTTAAGCGCGCTTATGACACCGGCGTTGCAGTGGCCGGCAGTCGTCCTATGACAGTAAATCCCAATCTAGCAGAGCGCCTGTTTGGAGAATTCATGGGAACGCCATCCTCCGAATTAGATTGGACTAAGTCTCCTGCCGGCGGCGAAAGTATGGCAGAGTTCCTACACCGGACCCGTACAGGCTTTACTCAAGCGCTATCGTGGCCAGGCGAAATAGCAATTGTCGCCCACGGCGGAAATCTTCGCGTAATTGCCGCGGGCCTCAACGTACCGTTAACAGAAACTTCTGTAGGTAACGCCCACCCTCTCCTTTTTGAGCGGGTCTCAGGCAGCTGGCGTATGACAGAACTTGCGCTAGCCTAACTCTAAGACTTTGTACTGAGCTCTTTTAAACGCTGCTGCATTTCTTCCATTTGGCGCTGCAGCTCCTCAATGCCCCCTTCAGCATGTTTAGGTTCATTTTGCTGTTTAGGTTGTGGCTGCATTGCATTTGGCCAGAACGCTTTCATAGCCTGATCAAAAGCCGCGACGTTCCGTTTTGTCATTTCCTGCATCGCGTCCATTGACGCTCCCACAGGAAAAACACTTCCAAAGGTCCCTTCCATTGTTTTCCGAACATCATTCTGATGTTCTTCAAACCAAGAAGTCATGTGCTCGAGATATTGAGGCATCATCCAGCTCATACCGTCGCCATACATTGCTATCAGCTGTCTTAGGAATTTAATTGGCAATAAATTCCCATCGGCCTGCTCAGCCTCTACAAGGATCTGTGTTAGAACTGAACGAGTTAAATCTTCGCCGGTTTTTGCATCCAAAACAACGAAATCTATATCGTCTGCAATTAGAACTCTTAGATCATCTAGAGTGACGTAAGAGCTTGAATCCGTATTATATAGGCTGCGATTTGCTTATTTTTTTATAATTATTGGTGCATTTTGATCGCGCGATTGAGCTGCCATCTTATCAACCTTTTCTGCTACGCTATAAGCGTCAACAGAATGCTGCATCGCAAAAAGATGCTGCTTGGTCAAGTAAAACGCATCAAAACACTTCAGAGATTAGTTGACGCGGCCCATCATAATAGCGTTTTCATATAAATAATGATTACAGAAACAAACGATCGTCAGGGACCACGCCCTCTTGCGTTACACGCCTTTGCTGCTTGGCGCGCATATCTATTAGCAGCAACAATACCAAATGCCCCGGAGGGATCTGACCTAGAGTCCATCGTCATCGAAAAACTAGGCCACTCGCCAAACGAACGTCTAGCGCTTACTGCAGCAGTTTTGTCTGAAACCTGTAATAGATGGAGTGGTTTTTGGTCCGGGGTTGCTAAATATCGATCTCACGCTTTTAAGCGCCCTTCAGGGCATCAACAGATAGTTTGGCAGAATGGCCAAACATCGATTTTAGACTTTGCTCCAGAGAGCAAGGGATCACCAATAATTGCCATTCCATCCCTCATCAACAATGCTGATGTCCTGGATCTTCTACCAGGGCGAAGTCTTATGCAGGCCTTAGCTGAGGCTGGGTTCAGGCCATTTCTTGTTTCCTGGGGAAATCCAGAGCCTGATGCAATGGATTGGCCAATTGATCGATATGTAAAAGATCGGCTTATTCCTGGTTTAACTCACATTTTGGAGTTAACAGGGAAGCCCCCATTTTGATGGGGTATTGCATGGGTGGCCTTTTAGCAGCAGCAATGGCGGCCATCCGGCCCAATGAAACGAAGGGTTTGGCCCTGCTTGCAACACCGTGGAACTTCCACGCACCGTCTCCCAAGGTCGCCGCCTCAATATCTGATTTAAGCCCGTGGTTTGCCGAGGCCTCTGCTAAATCAGGCAGCGTTCCTACCGATATCATCCAGACACTTTTCATCGCCCTTGACCCCACTCTTGCTGCACGCAAGTTCAGACAATTTTCATCGCTCGATCAAACCTCAGACGAGGCACAACTTTTCATTGCAATGGAGGATTGGGTTAACAGTGGGCCCGATCTAGCTTGGCCTGTAGCTCAGACTGTGCTTGAAGACTGGTATGGTTCTAATTTACCCCATGAAGGTCTTTGGAAAGTTTGCGATAAGGTGATCTCACCTTCATCTATCTCTGGCCCCATTTTGGTTGCATCACCATCAAATGATAGGATAGTTCCACCAATGAGCTCTAGAGCTTTTGCCCAAAGTGCAAACAATGCGAAACTACTTGATGTTCAAGCTGGCCATGTTGGTATGATTGTAGGAAGCCGCTCTAAAACGGGACTTTGGTCTCCATTAATCGAGTGGCTGAAGCATCAAACCGACTAACCACCATTGCACTTCTAGTTAATTGGAACTAGATTTTTGTGCGCTGCAATATAATTCTTTTTCATAGTCCACAATGGAGCCTGTGATGACAGACGTCGCAATCGTATCAGCAAAAAGAACGGCTATTGGTACTTTTAATGGGGCATTCTCAACCGTCAGTGCTGATCAGCTTGGCACGGCTGCGGTTAAAGCTGCGATATCTGATGCCAAAATCGAGGCATCCCAAGTATCAGAAATGATTTTTGGGCAGGTATTGACCGCTGGACAGGGTCAAAACCCGGCCCGACAAGCAGCCATCAAAGCAGGGCTACCGGATACCACACCAGCATACACGATCAATCATGTCTGTGGGTCAGGGTTAAAGGCAGTCGGACTTGCGGCTCAAGCCGTTAGACTTGGGGATAGCGAGATTGTTATTGCAGGTGGCCAGGAAAACATGACCCTTGCGCCCCACTGTGCACTCTCCGAGCAGGCGTAAAAATGGGCGATACGAGCATGGTCGATACAATGATTAAAGATGGTCTATGGGACGCCTTTAACGGCTATCATATGGGGCAGACAGCTGAAAATGTTGCTCAGAAATGGCAGATATCGCGTGAAGAACAGGATGCCTTTGCCGCTTCTTCACAGCAAAAAGCTGAAACTGCTCAGAAAAATGGTCGGTTCGAAGATGAGATCGTACCTTTCGCCATCAAAACTAGAAAAGGCGAAATCATAGTTAATCAAGACGAACACCCAAAACACGGAACAACCATCGAGGGACTAGCTAATCTTCGCCCAGCTTTTACAAAAGGATGGATCTGTTACTGCAGGCAATGCGTCTGGCATAAATGATGGTGGCGCTGCGGTTGTTTTAATGAGCCTAAAAGAAGCGGAGAAAAAGGGTCTTGAGCCCTTAGCAATCATTCGTAGTTTTGCTCAAGCAGGGGTTGACCCTGCCCTGATGGGTTCCGGCCCAATTCCCGCTAGCCGGAAAGCTTTAGCTAAAGCAGGTTGGGAAGTGGAAGACTTAGACTTGATTGAAGCTAATGAGGCTTTTGCAGCTCAAGCATTGGCTGTTGGTAAGGATCTGGGATTTGACCCTGAAAAACTGAATGTTAACGGTGGCGCAATTGCCCTTGGCCACCCCATAGGTGCTTCCGGTTGCAGAGTACTTATTACCCTACTGCATGAAATGAAGCGGCGGGACGCAAAGAAAGGCCTCACAACACTCTGCATAGGGGGCGGCATGGGTGTGGCCATGTGTGTCGAGCGTCATTGAACAAGATCTCATGTCTAACGATCGGAGCTATCCAACAAGGCCTATAATAGGTGTAGGCGTCGTTGTCCTGCGAGGCGAAGAAGTTCTTCTTATTAAAAGGGGTAAACCGCCACGTATTGGGCAATGGAGTCTGCCTGGTGGCATGCAAGAACTTGGAGAAACCGCAGCAGAGGCTGCGCACCGAGAAGTACTGGAAGAAACGGGCATTCAAATTAAGCTTGGCCAAGTACTAGATATAATCGACATCATCCGCCCTGATCATGATGGCCGGATTGAAACCCATTACACTCTAATCGATTACGCCGCTGAATATGCTTCCGGGATTCCCAGAGCTGGGGACGATGCACTTCACGCAGAATTCGTAGCGCTTAGTAAAATTAAAGAACTGGGAATGTGGGAGGAAACAATCCGGGTGATTGAATTGGCATCAGTATTGAGCAACGAGAACCGTCACTTTGACTGAAACTATATAAAAGCAACTACACTACCAAACACATATCATTGACTTGTCCTTTGTCTTACCACTCGCAAAGCATGCTTGAATATTGGTGGGACAGTAACTTTGTCTTTCAATTATTTTTGTTATGTTATAACATCCAATTGGAAGAAACGACGGTTTTCTGGGGCAATTGATGCGCACACGAATTTTTTTATTAACGATAGCTTTACTAAGTATACATGCCGAGCAGGCTAGTGGAACAGATTACCGCTACGCCGATGCCCACCAGCACGGAAAAGGAATTTTGAATATTGTCTTGGAAGGGAACACGCTTCTGATGGAGCTAGAGGCACCTGGAGCAGACATCATCGGATTTGAACACACAGCTAAGACAGCCACTGAAAAAAAAAGCAGTTAATCAGGCACTAGCATACCTGGAAGACCCACTGACTCTTTTCCGCATATCAAAGGAAGCAAACTGCAAATTAAAGGCCAGTAAATTGAACGTTGGAAAGCTTAGTGAGGAAACTGAAGGAAATCATGCTCATGAGCTGAGAGAACGAGAACATAGAGAAGAGCATGGCAAACACCACAACCACAAAGATGACGAAAGTCATAATGAGGTCCGAGCCCAATACACATTGAATTGCACAAACTTAAAGGCGCTTCGTTCAATAGACTTTCAGTATTTCAGTTACTTCAAGGCAGCCAAAATGCTGCAAGTAAATTTGATATCAAGTATTTCTCAAACTAGCTTCGAAGTTTATGATGAAAACCCAATCCTGAAAATTCGGGAAGGTATGTAGTAAATACTTTTTGTGTCACAAAATGACTGATCAAAACGCTCAATATACCACTAGATGCGAGCCTGTAGTTGCTATCGAGAACCTTCAATTTAAATGGCAATCGACTAGTCTATTTTCTCTAAACATACCTAACTTTAGAATTTATCGCGGAGAAAGCATCTTATTATTGGGCCCTTCCGGCTGCGGAAAATCAACACTATTGAACATGATTTGCGGCCTAGTAACACCGCAGCTTGGCTCGATTCACATCCTTGGTGAAAATATAAAGAGTATGTTTCCTCACCAACGAGATAGATTTCGCGCAGACCATATCGGCGTAATATTCCAGATGTTCAATTTAATCTCTTTCAGCACAGCTATAGATAATGTCATATTACCACTATCCTTTAGCCCAAGACGGCGCGAGCGAGTTTTAGGCACCGACATTGAGGAGGCCAAACGCTTACTCACCAGCCTTGGAGTCGACGACAACCTTCTTAGAACACAGACTTCAAAGCTAAGCGTTGGCCAGCAGCAGAGAGTTGCTGCTGCTCGTGCTTTAATTGGGGAGCCTGAAATCATTGTTGCAGATGAGCCCACTTCTGCTCTTGATAGTTCACGGCGGGACGAATTTTTAAGCCTTTTATTTAATCAAGCTTCCAGGGCAAACACGACAATAATCATGGTTAGTCATGACGAAACCAATCAGCATTGCTTTGACCGTGTTTTGAAAATGGAAGAATTGTTAGAAAAAGAGAACCAGTCTTGATTAAATTAAGACTATTAGCATCCTCAATTTACTCGCGGAAAATAACAGTACTGCTCAGCATTGCATCAATTTGCATTAGTGTTTCCCTAGTAATCGGCATTGAAAAACTTAGGACAAGTGCAAAGAAAAGCTTTACCAATACTATTTCCGCAACCGACGTCATAGTTGGCGCTAGAAGCGGTAACATCCAACTCCTCCTTTACACTGTGTTTGGTATAGGAAATGCCACAAATAATATTACGTGGACTACCTACAAAGATATTTCTAAACGCCCCGAAGTTGAATGGGCCATTCCATTATCGCTAGGCGATAGCCACAAAGGCTTTCGCGTGCTTGGGACCACAAAGGAGTTTTTTGAACATTATCGGTATAGGCAAAAAAAGCCCTTGGCGTTCAAGTATGGTAAACCATTTGCCAAAACTCTAGACACGGTTATCGGGTCTGATGTTGCATCAACGCTAGGTTACAACTTAGGTGATGCCATAGTCGTTTCACACGGTATTGGGAAAATTGAAACAAATCTTCACGATGATCAACCATTTACCGTGGTAGGCATACTGCAGAAAACAGGAACGCCAGTAGATAAGACAGTACACGTTAGCCTCCAGTCAATTGAGGCAATACACAAAAATTGGAAAGGTGGTAGAAGGCTAAAAGCCCAAGACGCGCTTGGAGAAGTCCAAACTGAAACGAAATTTGTGCCCCGTGAAATAACAGGTGCTCTGGTCGGGTTGAAATCTAGAATTCAAATATTTCAGTTTCAAAGATATATAAACAATTATAGGCATGAAGCACTTTCCGCTATTTTGCCTGGTGTAGCACTTCAAGAACTCTGGTCACTCATTTCAACAGCCGAAACTGCCTTAATAGCTATATCAACAATTGTCGTGATGACCTCATTTCTGGGGATGATTACAATGATATTAGCAACTTTGAATGAACGCCGCTGGGAAATGGCTATCTTAAGGGCTATTGGTGCAAGTCCTGCTGCAATTGCAGGGTTAATGATCGCAGAGGCATCTTTAATAATACTTGCAGGGATTATATCAGGATTTACCCTTATTTATTCTGGATTGGTTGTATTCCGCTCGACAATTGACCAGATATCCGGGATCTATATTGATATTGGTTTCCCAACTGATACAGAACTTGTTGCTGTGATTGGGATTTTTATAATTGGTTGTCTGTGCTCGCTGATACCAGCTTGGCGCGCATACTTAATTTCAGTTACGAATGGATTTCACAGCCAAACGGGCTAACCGATAATAATTATTACTCGTAGGGGACTACAGTGGCATTGGGTATTTTGTATCCCGTCGGAACTTGCGCCTCACCGTCGACCAGCGCCAGCAAGGTTTGGTCATGCTGCGCATGTAATATTCCTGAAACCCAAACAGGAAAATATAGCTCAGTAGAAATCATCGGCTCACTTAGACTAACTTGAACAAGCTGATTTGGCGGCGGCGGTGGCACATGGATACAAGCTCCTACGTAAGGCACTAAAAGAAACTCCGTAACCCCAAGGTCCGCAAACTCAAGCGGCAAAAGATAGCCAGCAATCCTGATATTTGTTTTATTCAGAGAAATATTTAATTCGTTACCAAGCTGTTTTAAATCAGCATGGAATTGGCGGTAACGAGATATAAATCCACTTACATCGACTCCTTTACTCAACAAACCCCGCTCATATTCAAGAGCCTCTTCGTACAAAGGATTCCCTGGGCCTATTTCACCATTCTTCTGAAGAATTCGTGAACTGGCCACCAACTCTAGCTCATAAGCAACTACCGGATCTAATTCAGATAATGGATCGGTAGGTGGAGGCCTTGATGGCTGTAAATCCTGCCAGCCGATTGTTCTAGAGTCTCTGCTCTTAACAGCAAGGGATATGAATTGGCCACTAATAGTAATAAGCAAAGAAATCCAGTAAGTAGTGTGCGATTGGTCACGAAAAACATTGCTCCCAACTATTATACAGAGCCTGCCAACCCATAACTCTGAAAGGTTTAAGCAAAACACTTCGTATTAATATACTCAAATAAACTACAACTTATTTTTGGAACTAACAGCCCGTTTCTTTGCGACTTTTTCAAAGCCCCAACCTTTTGGAAGATCAATTTAATGCGCCCAAAAACCCAGCACCTCATAGAAAAAGGGGCATTAATTCTTTTTACGTTAGTGCACTTAATCGTCGGATGCCCTTGGATAATACTAATAATCTTCGATATCCTCGGTAGGAATGTTTATAGCTTTCCCATTACTCTTGCGGCAACTCTGTTGTCCTTCGCACCTTACTACTGGATTTTAACCCGCTGGTGGCGCCCTAGGGAAATGCAACTCAAAGATCGGATTAAATTAGAAAAGAATGAAGGTTAAATAAGTTTTTACGTATTACACCCTACCAAGAGCAAAGTTAAAAGACTAATCGATCCCGGCTCTAACAAAACTTCTTGAAATCAGTTATCAGCTGCAAGGCATGTTTTGATAGATGAAGCCATATTTCTCAGCAGCTGAAAATACATATTCGGCCCGCTCGCTATTGATGCTCCCAGAGGGTCAAGCACGCCGGTTTTCGCGCCACTGCCCTCACTCAAAGTTTTAACTAACTTTGGTTCAAATTGAGGCTCTGAAAAAATACAGGCGGCGCCCAGAGACATAATTTTCTCACGTAACTCACTAACACGTTGAGCACCTGGGAGTACTTCTGGTGATACTGTTATGGAGCCAACTGCGGAGACACCAAATCGTTGCTCAAAATAATGATATGCATCGTGAAATACTATGAAACTCTTGTCTTGGACCGGTTCAAGTTGATCTCGTAACTCTCTAACAAGAGAGTCAAGTTGACTCCTCAATTTGCGAGCGTTTTCTTTATAAACTGATGCATGCGCTGGGTCGGCTTTTACCAAAGCTTCTTCAATTTCGTGAACTAACGCTTTTGCGTTGACCGGATCTAACCAGACATGGGGATCAATTTCCCCGTGGCCATGCTCTTTGTCTGCATGTTTTTCATGGTCGTTGTGCCCGTGATCATGCTCTTTGTCTGCATGTTTTTCATGGTCGTTGTGCCCGTGATCATGCTCTTTGTCTGCATGTTTTTCATGGTCGTTGTGCCCGTGATCATGCTCTTTGTCTGCATGTTTTTCATGGTCGTCGTGTCCATGATCATCAAACATACCGCCCTCACGGAATTTAATCCTCTTAAGACCGTGGGCGTTGAGAAGTTTTATAATTTCGGCGCTGTCTGAAATATTTTTGATAGGCTTTTTCAAAAATGTCTCTATATCATCGCCCATCCAAAATACTAATTTAGCATCTTGCAGTTTTCTCGCTTCAGAAGGTTTGAGGGAGTAAGTATGCGGACTGCTAGCCCCATCAACAATAAGATAAGGAGTGCCAACACCGTTCATTACGGAAGACACAAGTGAGTGCACAGGCTTGATGGATGTAACAACACCAATATCAGCTTTAGCCCCTGAGAAACTGATTGGGCAAAATACCAAAAGTATTACGAGTAATCGTTTTAAGGGCATCATACGCTCCGGACAACTTTACTATAGAAAATTATAGGCTTACTTAAGAGAAAAAACCCGTTATATTGTAACAATATGTTATATTATAACAAACCTTATCAAGTCAATATTAGCAAACTTTCTTTCGAAGAAGTTCACCCCATCATGACCAAGACCCATAACCATCTGTTAAAGCTAGACAATGCTGGTGCTTATCTATCTGAGAAGTGGCTTGTACGTGGCGTAAACTTAACCCTTAATCGGGGCGAATTAGTCACTTTGATTGGCCCCAATGGATCTGGCAAATCAACAACGGCTAAAATGGCACTCGGCATAGTTAATGCCTCCGAAGGTACGGTCCAGCGCCAGCCCAAAATTCGGATCAGCTATGTTCCACAAAAACTAATTGTTGATTGGACCATGCCTCTTACTGTCCGCCGTTTTATGTCGTTAACGTATCCAGCCACTCGCCATAAAATCCAAAAAGCTCTTTCATCAACCGAGACTGAACATTTGATAAATTCTGAGATAAGAAATTTATCTGGTGGTGAATTCCAACGCGTTTTAATAGCTCGTGCTATCGTAAATGAGCCTGAACTCCTAGTGCTTGATGAACCAGTTCAAGGTGTAGATTTTAACGGTGAGATTGCTCTTTACAGTCTTATCGAAAAGATTCGTGGCGATTTAGATTGTGGCATCATTTTGATATCTCATGACCTGCACATGGTTATGTCCAGTACTGATAGTGTCCTTTGCCTAAACGGCCATGTCTGCTGCTCTGGGACCCCTGAAATTGTAGCGTCTGCTCCTGAGTTTAGAAAACTATTTGGAGACAAAGCGGCCAACGAGTTGGCATTTTATAGGCATAGCCACGACCACGAACATTTACCCAATAGAACAGTGCAGACAATTCATGAGGACGACCCCAAGCCCCACGAGAGCATCGCAAAAAGGAACTAAATAAAGTGGAGTCACAGCGTCATGCTTGATGACTTTTTATCCGTGCGTTGATAGGTGGTATCGGCGTTGCGTTAATAGCTGGACCTCTTGGGTGTTTCATAATTTGGCGAAGATTGGCGTATTTTGGCGATACACTTTCGCATTCAGCACTGTTAGGAGTGGCTTTAGCTTTATTGCTGGAATTGAACATCACGCTGTCCGTTTTTGTTATTTCATTAGGTGTGGCGATGCTGCTGTTACTTTTGCAAAGACAAGCCCGATTAACCTCCGATGCGCTTCTAGGTCTACTGGCTCATGCCACGCTCGCAGTTGGGTTGGTAGTTTTAGCCTTTATGACTTGGATACGCGTTGACCTTATGGGTTTTCTCTTTGGTGATATTCTAGCTATCTCTAAATTAGATATCTTAATTATTTGGTTTGGCGGACTAGTGGTTTTGCTTGCACTCTGCCTTATTTGGAAGCAGCTATTTGCTGCAACGGTCAATTATGAGATTGCTGTTGCGGAGAATCAAAAACCTGATAAGGCCAATTTTTTCTTTATGATTTTGATGGCCGCCGTGATAGCGATTTCAATGAAAATTGTAGGCGCCCTTCTCATAACAGCCTTGTTAATTATCCCAGCTGCAACATCAAGACGCTTCGCCTCTACTCCAGAAATGATGGCGGTTATTGCTTCAATTGTTGGTGCTTTATGCGTCTGGCTCGGCTTGGAAGGCTCATTACATTGGGATACACCAGCTGGACCAAGTATTGTTGTGGCTGCGCTTATCGGATTTATTATATCTCTCCTACCATTCGAACGGCTTTTAAAAGTCGCAAATATCAAAAAAGCACGTTAAGGACAGTAATCTAGGATGCGAGACTTAGACAAAATTAAGTTTTCAAAAAATGAAGCACTTGTTTTCGAAGCACTTAAAAATGCGAGCCATCCAGTTGGTGCCTACGATTTATTGGATCAGCTTAAAGTGCACGGATTGAAGTCCCCACCTCAAGTTTATCGAGCTTTAGAACGCTTAACAGAACTAAAAGTGGCGCATCGAGTAGAGAGTTTAAATGCTTGGACTTCATGTTGTGAGGCCAACCATGAAAATGCTCCAGTTTTTGTGATTTGTGATAATTGTGGGGATGTCACAGAACATATCGACCGGCCATTAAACGCAAGTCTTGAAAAAATTTATAAAAAAAATGGCTTTGTACCAGGTAATCCAATCCTTGAAATACATGGCCGGTGCCATGATTGCATCTCAACAACATTGTAGCCGTCAAAAAAACTTCAAAAGCTTTCAAGTCATTGTTTTTAACTTTGTCGCCGCAGTAACAAAAGCACGGCTGGCGCTACAGCATTAGTTACGTAAAAGTCTCTGGCCAGAATTATAAAAGCGTTGTTAATCTAAAAACTTATAAGCGCCCTGGCCACTGGCTAACAAAGGTCCACCAACCCCATCAATCAGCCGGGCTTCTGAAAAGAAAGTCGAGCGCCCCCTTTTGAGCACACGTCCTTCGCAGACAAGCTCATCACCTTTTGCTGCACCTATAAAATTACAGGACATTGAAACAGTAACAGCTTTCCTTCTTCTCTCACCGTCAGGATCTTTATTGCCGGCAAACATGCCAGCGGAGTCAATTAAAGAAGAAATAACGCCTCCATGAGGCCGCCCCTGACGATTCATATGCTGCACGCCAAGCTTGACACGAAATTGGCAGAAATTTGGTTCCCATATTGCGAAGTGAAAACCCATAACAGCCTCGTAACGTCCAGGGTCACCTTCAGGCAACTGATTGTCACTCATTTATTCTTTCCTGGTGGGTCAAGTACAAGGCACACTGACGTGCCATGCGCATAAATTTTTCCAGCAGTATCAACCAAACGCCCCTCCATAGAGAGCATGGTTCGTCCAGCGTGAACCACTCGGCCTTCAGCACGAAGCGGTCCCACATCAGGCATTACACCACGAGTAAAATTAACTTTTAAATCAAGGCTAGTGTAAGGATAACCAGCATCTATCATTGTATGACCAGCGCATCCCATACAGCTATCCAAAAGTGTAGAAATCCAACCACCGTGAACCCGGCCAAGAGGATTAAAATACTCAGCTTTAGGAATCCCCTCCCAAGCAACAAACCCCCTTTCAACGACTACAAGCCGAAAATCCAACGTGCTCGCTATTTTGGGATGCGGTAACTTTCCATCTCGAATAGCGCTCAGGAAATCAAATCCTGAATACTTTAATGCCTCCTCTATTGGGATAGCACCATAGGTTGGCGTTTCTGTCACTCAGCAGCCTCGATCGTGTCTTCGAAGGTCTTAAAGAAGCGACTTGCTGTACCTTTCTGATTCTCATAGATCGATCCTTGCGATTTCGCATCGGGGAATGGCATCCGAATAGGAACGTTCGCCATTCGAGGCATGGTGGTAGACTTTCCACGCACCATTCGAGCTTCCCAGGCGTTAAACTCACCCTTCATTTTCGCAAGAGGCCAAGCATCGGCAGCAGCATACTCAGTAAGGAGCAATCTGCGCTGTCGATTTCCAGTATTTAAAGCTGAACCATGCACGGCACGTACGTGATGAATAGTCATAGACCCTGCAGGTGCAGTCAATTTATGGGCACCCGAAACATCCAAACCTATGGAAGTAGGATCGAAGGCCCCGCAGAAGCATCCATCGGAATGATGATCATAAACGGGCCCCTTGTGGCTACCGGGCAGCATCAAGAGAGGTCCGTTGGATTCATCACAATCGTCCAACAAAATTCCCGTGGCCAACACATCATCATTTGTGTGGGGATAGAAGGCCCAATCTTGATGCCACTCAACAGGCGCTCCATAAGATGCCGCCTTGATATTCATCTTACCGCCATAAACCCTAATGTCTGGGCCAATAAGCTGGGCAACAATATCCGTAATATCTGTATCTCTGCAGAGGTCCCAAAAATATGGAACGTGATTGTAAGGCTCTTTGATGCGTCTCACCCGAGGATTATCAGGTCTGTGACTATCTTCTAAATCATACAGTTCATTATTCTGAGATACCTCACTTGCTCCAGAAATAATTACATCTGTTTGAGCACGCAGCTCATTCAGCTTTTCGGGACTTAGCACACCCTCAACTACAACGTATCCATCATCATGGTACTTTGTGATCTGCTCATCTGTCAGCTTTATGCCCATAGTGTCCTCCCAATACAGATTTTATTCTTGTACGGATAGTCCTTCGTTGGCTAGGGCGCTTTTAATAAGTTCTATTGTTTCATCCACACCATATAGGGCAATAAAGCTACCCATTCGCGGACCGGATGATTGTCCTAAAAGCACTTCATAGAGAGCTTGGAACCATTCTCGCAGATTTTCATACCCATGCGTTTTACCAACATGATAGACAGCATTTTGCAACATCTCTGCAGACCGATCTTCCGCAGAAGCAAGTCTATCACTGAGATCAGCCATAGCGGCGCGTTCTGCAGCACTTGGAGCCCGATAGGCTTTTTCAGGTTTCACAAAGTCTCGATAATAAGCCAATGCATACCCTACCAAGCGATCCAACATTGGTGCTGTCTCAGGAGTAAGCTCCGGCGAATACCGCCCAATAAAACCCCATAGTGTTGCTTTGTCCTCTGCGTTGCAGACAGCCGCTAGATTCAAAAGAAGAGAGAAAGAAAAGTCTCCCTCTGTCGCCGGAGGGTTACCACCATGAATATGCCATGATGGATTATCTAATTGTTTCTCTGGCTCCTGATTCCCAAAGCCCGCTAAATGTTGGCGATATTCGTCAACCGCCCGCGGTATAACATCGAAATAAAGTCGTTTTGCGGCGGTAGGCTTTTGAAACATAAACATCGACAAGCTTTCAGGTGGCGCATACGCAAGCCATTCCTCCACAGAAAGGCCATTACCTTTTGATTTTGAAATTTTTCCACCTTCGTGATCGAGGAATAATTCGTAGGTGAATCCTTCAGGAGGTTTTCCGCCTAGGATCCTACAAATTGAGGAAGATAACTTGACACTCTCGATCAAGTCTTTTCCCGACATTTCATAATCAACGTCAAGGGCGAACCATCGCATGGCCCAGTCAGCTTTCCATTGCAGCTTGCAGTGCCCACCTGTGACAGGAGTTTCAATCAGTTTTCCGTTACTGGGATCAACATAAACGATCGTACCCGCATCTGGCCGTACTTCTTTTGCTGGTACTTGAAGAACCTCGCCCGTTTCTTCTGAAATTGGGAGAAATGGGCAATAGGTCTCCCTGCGCTCTTGGCCAAGCGTCGGAAGTATTACTTTCATGACTTTGTCAAACTGACGAAGCATCGCCATCAGAGCCTGGTCAAACTCTCCAGATTTGTAACATTCAGTGGACGATTTGAATTCATACTCAAATCCAAATTCGTCAAGAAATGCCCTCAGACGCGCATTATTATGAGCCCCAAAACTATCATGAGTTCCAAATGGGTCAGGTACTTGAGTTAGAGGTTTGTTTAGGTGTTTGGATAACATCTCTTTATTGGGAACATTATCCGGAACCTTTCGCAGGCCATCCATATCGTCTGAAAAAGCAAAGAGCCGAGTAGGAATGTCTGATAATTCTGCAAAAGCACGCCTAACCATTGAGGTTCGTGCCACTTCACCAAAGGTACCAATATGAGGCAATCCCGATGGACCATAACCGGTTTCAAATAGAGCATAGCCTTTTTCAGACTTACTGTGCTCCATTCGCTTGAGCACTTTTCGTGCTTCTTGAAAGGGCCAAGCTCGAGCGTTTTCAGCATTTGCGTTCGGCATGGATTAGGAGATCCCGAGTTAGTGTCAAAGATCGGTTCCGAATAGCGACACACTGTTTCGGGAAAAACCGATACCATCGAAGGATTTATTAGTCGGAAGATGATATGTTGCCAAGCTGTACCGAAAAATAGTCTTCATCCTCATCTCAAACCCTCGAACCTTAAGATTAAATATTTCTCAAAAACTTGCCCTTCTGGTTCGTCCCAGCCAAATTGCATGTTAGATTCCGTATACCAGCGGAGTGGAGGCCCTGATGCAGTTACGCAACGTTTCGCTCGAAGATAAATATATACTGGAAAACGGCAGTGCCTTTATGACAGGCACGCAGGCTCTGGTACGTTTACCAATGATACAGAGGCAGCGTGACCTCTCTGCCGGCTTAAATACTGCAGGCTACATTTCTGGATATAGAGGTTCTCCACTCGGTGCGTATGACCAGCAACTCTGGTCAGCTCGTAAACACCTAGCTGCTCATCACATAACATTCCGACCCGGCATAAATGAAGATTTAGCAGCTACTGCCGTATGGGGTGCCCAGCAAATAGAACACTCTGGTGAAGCAAAATACGATGGAGTGTTTGGAATCTGGTACGGAAAAGGTCCAGGTGTGGATCGGTCGGGTGATGTATTCAAGCATGCAAATCAAGCCGGTTCAGCGCGACACGGTGGTGTTATCGCACTTGCTGGCGATGACCATATGGCCAAGTCATCAACTGTTGCACATCAAAGCGAGTTTGCATTTGTCGATGCATTGATTCCAATTTTTTCACCTGCAGGGGTCCAAGAATTTTAGACTATGGTCTTCATGGCTTTGCGATGTCTCGCTTCAGCGGGCTATGGGCCGGATTTAAAGCAATTGGTGAAACAGTAGACTCATCTGCAGTTGTTGATCTGGACCCAGAGCGTGTTCGTCCATCCCTCCCCCATTTTGAAATGCCAGAAGGTGGGCTCAATAATCGTCAAATAGTCACCGAATTTTTGATGCTCGAGGAAATTCTGCATCGATATAAGCTCCCTGCAGCTAAGGCATATGCACGTGAAAACCGACTGGATCGTGTTGTTATAGGGGGCCCTGAAAGGCGAATTGGCGTAGTGACTGTTGGAAAGTCATATCTTGATGTCCGGCAAGCTTTTGATGAACTTGGACTAACCGAAGCAGAGGCCGCACGTCTCGGCATCTCCTTGTATAAGGTCGCAATGCCATGGCCGCTGGAGACTGAGGGAGCGCAGGCGTTTTGTGAAGGCTTAGACCTCGTCATGGTTGTTGAAGAAAAACGGGGATTAATTGAGCCTCAACTTAAGGAAGCTCTCTATGGAATTAGCGCTGACCGACGTCCAGTAATAATTGGCAAGCAGGATGAAACTGGAGATGAGTTATTTCCTGCTTATGGCGAACTTACGCCTGGGATTATAGCCCGCGCACTTGCCGACAGACTAAAAATTTCTGGCATAGACGAGCAAGGCCAACGTCGTATTGATGACGCTCTTGCACGATACGACAGACTGGATGCCTCAGCATCTGGCAACCAACCACCTTCTATGAGTAGAACTCCATACTTCTGTTCTGGTTGTCCCCACAACACATCTACAAAAGTGCCAGAAGGTAGTCGTGCTGGTGCGGGAATAGGCTGCCATTATATGGCGTTATGGATGGACAGAGCCACTTCTGGCTTCACCCATATGGGTGCAGAGGGCGCCAACTGGGTTGGGCAAGCTCCATTTGTTGAAACACAGCATATTTTCCAAAACATAGGTGACGGGACCTACAATCATTCTGGCTTGCTAGCTATCCGGCAGGCAGCTGCTGCTGGCGTGAATATCACATACAAGATCCTATATAACGACGCTGTCGCAATGACAGGTGGTCAGCCTCATGACGGCACTTTAACTGTTGCAGAAATCAGTCGACAGGTTCATGCCGAGGGGGCAAAGCGTATAGTCGTAGTAACAGACGAACCCGACAAATACCCCAGTGATTTTGGCTTCGCTCCCGGCGTAACAATTCATCACCGCCAAGAGTTGATGAAGGTGCAGCGGGAATTACGCGAAACCTTGGGGTTAAGTGTATTAATTTATGATCAAACCTGCGCTGCTGAAAAACGTCGTCGCCGCAAACGTGGGACATTCCCCAATCCTCCAAAGCGCGCATTCATTAATGAGCGCGTTTGCGAAGGCTGCGGTGATTGCGGAGTGAAATCAAATTGTGTCTCAGTGGCTCCAATAGAGACTGAATATGGTCGCAAGCGGCGCATTGATCAGTCAGCTTGCAATAAAGACTATTCTTGTATGCAGGGATTCTGTCCTTCCTTCGTTACTGTGCTGAATGGAGAGCCAAGGAAGTCACCACCCGTTGCTGAAGATCCACAACGCATCTTGCCCGTTCCTGATCTCCCCAGCCTAGAAAAGCCCTACGGGGTCCTATTAACCGGTATAGGTGGTACAGGCGTTGTGACAGTGAACGCTGTATTAGCAATGGCTGCTCATCTAGAAGGTAAAGCTGCAACAGTTCTCGACATGGCAGGGTTGGCTCAAAAAGGTGGAGCTGTCTGGTCTCATCTTCGAATTGCTCAAAAAGCTGATGATCTGCATGCAACACGCATAGCATTGGGCGGAGCAGATTTGCTTCTTGGGTGTGATATTGTGACTGCCGCTCAACCCGACAGTATTTCAAAGCTAGAACGAGGGCAGTCCAAAGCTGTAATTAACACATATCGGCAATTCACTGGAGACTTTACCAGAGATCCAGATTTTCAATTTCCAACTGATGAATTGAAAAACCGAATTGAAGGTGGCGTAGGACCAAACTCCGCCTTCTTCCTTGATGGGACTGAGCTAGCCACAAAGCTTATGGGCGATTCAATTGCAACCAATCTATTTATGACTGGATATGCATGGCAAAAAGGCCTTATTCCTCTTGCACTCGATGCGATCTTAAAAGCAATTGAACTCAATGGTGTAGGCATCGAAATGAATACGCGTTCCTTCCATTGGGGGCGTATGGCAGCCTACGACCTATCCAAAGTTGAGGCCGCGGCTGGGCCAAAACGAGAAATTAAAAAACCCTTAAACCTCGAAGAAACCATTGCAGATCGTATGGCGGAACTTACCGCGTATCAAAACACACGATATGCCAAAAAATATAAGGCACTCGTTAATAAGGTATCCGAAGCTGAGCAGGCAGTAGCGCCTGGTAAAACATCTTTAGCAATGGCTGCAGCCCGATACGGGTATAAGCTTATGGCTTATAAAGATGAGTACGAGGTTGCGCGCCTCTATTCTGATCCAAAATTCCGGGAGCGCTTAGAGGCTCAATTCGAAGGTAATTTTGAGCTGCGCTTTAATCTTGCACCACCTCTCATGTCTAAGATTGATCCTGTATCTGGAGAGCCAATCAAAAAAGAATTCGGCCCATCCATGGAAAAGTGGTTCCGGCAGCTCGCGAAGCTGAAAGCCTTGCGTGGTACTAAGCTGGATATCTTTGGTCGCACGGAAGAGCGCAAGCGCGAAAGGGCATTAATTAGCGAGTATTCACAGCTGGTTGATAAGATTACAGACGAACTTACGAAAGAAAACTATCAGTTTGCTGTCGGTCTTTTGAGCATCCCCGAACACATCCGAGGGTATGGACACGTCAAACTGCGCAACCTCGACATTGCTAAAGCAGAAGAAACCCGCCTTCTGGAAGCCTTTGACAACCCAGATGCTGTGAAGCTTACCCAGGCTGCCGAGTGATGAAAACACTAGATGTTCAAGTATGGCGAGGTAATAAAAACGGAAGTTTTGAAAAATTCGAAGCTCCTGCTCAAGAAAATCAGACTGTCCTCGATGTAGTGACTTGGATACAGCGGAATGCTGATCCTAGCTTATCTTATAGGTTCGCGTGCAGAGTAGGCATGTGTGGATCATGTGCAATGACTGTTAACGGCCGGCCGCGCTGGACCTGCCGCACCCACGTCTCACGTGTTGCAAAAGATGGAAAATTAAAAATAGAGCCACTATTAAATCTTCCAATAATCAAAGATCTAGCTAGCGACCTTAAACCATTCTTTGATAAATGGAATGCAGCAAGAGGTACCTTTGAAGCTGCAATAAAGAGAGAAGATCCTCTTATACCAATCTCTCCAGATCAACCGGAACGAGCAGCTGCAAACGCGGCAATTGAATGTATTAACTGTGCCGTCTGCTACTCAGCCTGTGACATGGTTAGTTGGAAGCCATCCTATTTGGGCCCTGCAGCACTAAATAGAGCATGGGCAGCATGGAACGATGTACGAAATGAAAATCGTTTGGATGTTTTAAAAGCTGTGTCAGATGATGCTGGATGCCATAACTGCCATAGTCATCAATCTTGTTCAGAACATTGCCCAGTTGGCCTGAATCCAACGATGTCTATTGCCGGTCTCAAACGGGCAACTTCAAAAGCCTTATTGAAAGGCGATCTGAAGTGATAACTGCGAAATTATATTTAATTCAGCGAATATCAGCTCTGTTAATGGCTCCGCTTGTAATTGCTCATCTCATTGGAATTATCATGGCGGTGCAAGGGGGTTTAACAGCAGACGAAATCTTAGGCCGAACACAAGGTTCCCTTGGGTGGATGTTCTTTTATGGTGCCTTTGTGATTCTAGTCGCTGTTCATGGTACTGTTGGTCTTCGTTCAATTTTAATTGAATGGACACCGATTGCTAATCGTATTGTTGACGTCTTAACTGCGTTTTGGCTCATTTCAGCGCTAATTCTTGGGCTTCGAGCCGTAGTAGCGGTAACATGGTTGTGATGAAGCCCACCAGAAAACATTCAGGATATTGGGCCTTTTTAGTCCACCGCTTGTCTGGTCTCGGGCTTGCCCTCTTTCTTCCATTACATTTCCTTGCTCTCGGTACCGCCATTCAAGGCGCAGCCAAATTGGACAGTTTTCTAGAATGGACCGAAAATCCAATAGCTAAATTTGCAGAGATAATTCTCGTGATACTTTTATCTGCTCATTTAACTGGTGGCCTGCGTCTGCTTGCTCTCGAGTTTTTACCATGGAGCGAGAGGCAAAAAACTTGGATATCCATTGGAGCTGGTATCTCCCTCGCAGCAGGCCTCGCAATGCTTTTTAATCTGATTTGAGGGTAACAATGGCTCAGATAACTCGATCTCGCGTTGATATCTTAATCTTAGGTTCCGGAGGGGCAGGTTTATTTGCGGCTCTTCATGCGGCAAAGGCAAATCCGGACCTCGAGATAGCTGTTGCTGTGAAAGGGCTGATGGGTAAGAGCGGCTGCACGCGGATGGTGCAAGGCGGCTACAACGTTGCATTAGACCCTAGAGACAGTCTCGAACGACATTTCATGGATACAATTGTTGGAGGCAAATGGCTTCCGCATCAGGACCTAGCTTGGACGCTCGTGGAACAAGCAGTCATTCGTATCCAAGAGTTAGAAAATGAACTTGGGTGCTTCTTTGACCGAAACTCTGATGGCTCTCTTCATCAGAAAGCATTCGCCGGCCAAAGCTTTGACCGCACCGTTCATAAAGGAGACCTAACCGGTATCGAAATTGTAAATAGGCTCATGGAAAATGTGCTGGCGTTGCGTGTGCAACAACTCGAAGAGCATCGAGCATTAGCTTTAATCAAAGCAAAAGACGGCTCAGGCATTTCGGGCGTTATGATGACGGATATGCGCACCGGCGATTTCCACTTTGTACAAGCAAAAGCGGTTCTATTAGCTACAGGTGGAGGTCCAACGATGTACCTCTACCATACTCCATCTGGAGATAAGGCAAGCGATGGATACGCCATGGCACTTCGCGCCGGCCTTAGCCTTCGGGATATGGAAATGGTCCAATTTCACCCAACCGGGCTCCTAGCCGGACCAAATACCCGCATGACCGGGACAGTTCTGGAAGAAGGCCTACGAGGAGCCGGCGGATATCTGCTCAATGGAGAAGGCAATCGCTTTATGTTTGACTACCATGACCATGGTGAAAGAGCGACGCGGGACATTGTTTCACGTGCCATAGATTCCGAAATGCGGGCGGGTCGCACAACACCGATGGGGGGTGTTTACATTGAAATGAAACACCTAGGTCCAGAAGCAGTTCGAACACAATTTAAAGGTATGGTTGATCGCTGTAATGATTGTGGCTTTGATCTTGCATCTGGTCGTGTTGAGGTTGTTCCAACCGCTCATTACATGATGGGTGGAGTAGAATTTGAACCCGGGTGCACCACGGAAATTCCTGGACTTTATGTGGCTGGTGAAGACGCTGGAGGAGTTCACGGCGCAAACCGTTTAGGGGGAAATGGTGTTGCAAACTCCACCGTTTTTGGTGGCTTGGCGGGGGATGAAATGTCAAAGGCTCTCGCGGCAAGACAGCACGACTGGTCGGATCCTGATGAGGCCGAGATTGATAATTGTGTTGCGACCGTCCTAGCTCCCTTTGGTAAACCAACTGGCGACGTCAACAGCATCAGAGAACGGTTATATACCTTGATGTGGGATGATGTCGGGATAATTCGGGATGCAAATAGCCTGGCAAGAGGAGCATCCAGCCTCTCAAGCCTTAAAGAAGAGTTAAAAAATACAGGCATTGCTGACACAGGTCGCGCTTTTAATCTTTCATGGCATGACTGGCTAAATCTAGAAAGTCAGATCCTCGCTTCAGAAGCTATTTGCGAGGCTGCGAGAGGGCGAGAGGACTCACGTGGCGCTCATTTTCGAAGTGATTTTCCAGAGACAGGTAACCTAATGAGCACTCATTTTACGAGTGTAAAAATGACATCCAATGGAGAACTCTCCGTTACCAGCAAGCCTGTTGATTTTAATATAGTTAAGCCAGGAGATAGCTTGATTGATGACGATGCCGGCGCCCCACCGATACTCGCAGCTGTCTGAAAAACCTGATACGTTCATCCTGACGCATTAGGCTGGAAGATAATTATGATCTCAATATCTACTGTCGAGGCGGCGGCATATGATGCGATGTGTAAAGCTGCCATTGAAATTCCCGACGATTACCTAACTGGTCTCAAAGCGCTTGTCGCAACAGAACAAGGTGACCTATCCCACTTTGTTCTAGAGGCGATGCTAGAAAATTATGAGGCAGCGAAGGCCGACCGCCGCGCAATGTGTGCGGATACTGGGGTTCCAAGGTACTACGTAAAAACAGGCAATGAGGCTGTTATCGAAGGTGGGTTTGTTGCTATTGAAGCGGCACTTCGGGGGGCTTGTGCTCGGGCAACTCATGACGTGCCGCTTCGGCCAAATCGCGTCCACCCTCTTTCCCGACACGACAACAATAATAATGTTGGCCTGAACGCACCAGAAATCGAATACTCCTTTGAACCCGATGCCGACTGGATTGAAATAACAACAGTCCATAAAGGAGGTCTCTTCGGTACCGATTACCGGATGCTTTTTCCTGCAGATGGCACTGATGGGATAAAACGCTTCTTTCTAGATGCAATCATCGCATTCGGAAAACGAGGTTTAGCCTGCCAACCCGCAATAATCGGCATTGGTATCGGTGGATCTAAAGACACGTGCATGGTGCTAGGTAAACAGGCTGCCTGCTTACGTGCTGTTGGAGAGGCAAATCCTGATCCTGAAGTTGCTGCATTAGAAGCAGAGTTGAAAGAACTTGGTAATTCGGTAGGAATGGGTGCAATGGGCTTTGTTGGCTCCTCCATGGTCGTCGATTGTCATATAGAATGTGGTTTCACCCATACGGGTGGTATGCCCATTTCAATTCATGCTTTTTGTCTTTCTTCGAGACGAGCAACAGCTCGAATTTACGCCGATGGAAGCGTTCAACTTCGCTCCGAGCCAAATTGGTTCACCCCGTATATGCGCAGGAATGAAATATCATGGCAGCAAGTGGAAAAATCCAAAAAGTCCGCCTGAATGCTCCCATTGCAGACTCAGACATAGCTGCGTTGGAAATTGGGCAAGTCGTTTATCTCGATGGCTTGATTTATACAGGGCGAGAGGGTGTTTACAATCGTGTTCTAGCGGAAGGCAAAGCACCGCCAGTTGATCTAAAAACACTTACAAACGTAAATTTTCATTGTTCTCCTGCAGCGGCTAAGGATACTGACGGAACGTTTCGCGTGGGCGCCGTGACAGCTACAGCTAGCTTTCGCTTCTCTAAATGGCTCCCTCGCTGGTTTGCTGAAACAGGCTGCAAAGTCATAATTGGCAAGGGCGGAATGAGCTCATCAGATTATCAATCAGCTTTCGTACCAGCAGGGGCTGTTTATTTGACTACAGTTGGATATGGCACCGGTGCTTTACTCGGCAGAGGGATAAAAAAAGTTGAAGCTGCACATTGGTTAGATGAACTGGGAGTTGCGCAAGCAATGTGGGTCCTCCGGGTGGAGAATTTTGGGCCCCTGCTCGTCGAAAGTGATCTGCAAGGCCGCAGCCTTTTTGAAGAAAATAACGCCGAGGTTAATGGAAAAATAGCCAAGCTCTATGATGGGCTAAAGGCACCTAGCCTTTCACGTTACGGCGAAACCGACGATAAAACGAAGGAATTAATCTAGGCAAACTCCTGAGAATGCCGGCTTTCTTCCTCCCTATAATTTCTAGCATATCTCTCAATCGCACGCTTGTGCACTGTTAGAGAGTCAGGATCGAGTTCTACTTTAGGACGCGGCAGATGTTCAAAGTTGCCAAATCGATCTTCACCTCGTACGAGCATTGCACATGGCTTCTCTGGTAATTTTCCTCTCAGGCTTGGAGAAACAAAATTCATACCAAGTCCAACCCTTCTCTCGGTTGATCGATTGGGCGCCGATCGATGTAAACAAAGACCGTGGTGCATGGAAAATTGACCTGCTTGCAAGGGCATGAGTGTGCCATCAACTTTTAGATCATCTGTTATTGATTGAGCAGCGCGATTAACACTGTGTTCTACGACATGCACAGCATGACGCATTTGTGAAGGCCGACCGTTAAATGTTAAAGCTTCAAGACACCCTGCCTCCTCACTTGCATTTGTGAGCGCTATCCAAACAGTAACTTCTTCTGGAGGTGTCAATCCGTAATAAGTCGAGTCTTGATGCCAAGCTGTTATTGCCGGGTACACAGGATCTTTAATAAAAAAAGTACTGGTATAAATCATTATATCTGGCCCGATTAAAGCCTCAATCGGATCTAAGATACGAGGATCATGAGCTAGGTCGGCTACCCACGGAAGGCAGCAATGGTTCATAGACCTGAAGTTGAAATCTTTAGCATGATTGACTGGTGCGCCAAGCCAATCCTCAAACCGCATCAACCCTTCCTGACACCGCTTTAACTCCTCAGTAAGCAAAAGGTTGATAGGTGATAAGAAGCCATTATGATTGAAAAAATTTATTTGTTCATTTGTTAAACTAGTCATGACACCATCAATCCCACGGCTCACCAGACGAAAATAGAGCACTTAAATCAAGCGGATTTTTATCCTTCGAAGAGGAATAGATATTACTTGCTGGATATGACATCGGCAGCAAAGAATTACATAAATTAGAACTCCCAAAAGATCATTGTGACCGATGCTTGCACGACGGCGCCGGTCCGTCCATCCTTACTTGATATTCCTTTAAATATTTGGTGCACATGTCCCTCACCCACATCTTGGTTCCTGTTTTTGCGGCTGTTGCAATGCAGGCGCTTCCAACTTTTGCTAATCTGGGCCCAACCACCCTGGCATCTGAAATTATCCCTGCTCTGAATTTACCTGGGATTGCAACGAATGCTTATGTGACAGGGCTCTATTCTATTGCAACATTGACTTCTTTCGTTGCGGCCGCGTTTGTTTTAAAGCACGGACCAATCCGAGCAGGTCAATGGGCACTAAGTTGTTACTTCTTAGGTGGACTTATTATTTTCGCTTTTCCCCATCCCATCAGCTTCTGCTTCGCGGCCTGTTTATATGGCGCTGCATATACTATGCCGATCCCTCTGGGGGCTCACATTCTTATAAATCACACACCACCTCACATGAGAAATACTCTATTTGGCATTAGACAAATGGGAGTTCCGATAGGGGGACTTGCTGCAGGTATGTGTTTCCCATTAATGGCGGAAGCATATGGCTGGCAATTAGCAATACTTTTCGCCGCATTGGCTTGTCTTAGCCTTGCATTGGTTATTCAATTAATTCGGTCTCAGTACGACACCGAACGACAGCCAAAAAGGCAGCTTTTTATATCTAATGGCCAAGGCCCAATTTCAGTAATGCAACATGCCCCAAGAATGCGGCGACTGTGTTTTGCAGGAATGTTATTTGCTGGGGCAGAGGTCACCGCTGTCGCTAATATTGTTTTCTTCCTATCGCATGACGTCGGGTGGTCATTAACTTCAGCAGGCCTAGCATTGAGTATCCTTAGTTTAGGTGGAGCTATTGGCCGTCTTTTTTGGGGACTTGTAGCCGATCGTCTCAGAAATAACACCAATATGCTGGGGTATCTCGGGATAGCAATATTTGGGTCAATGATCGCTCTTGCGGTTTGGAGCGACGATGCCCCTTCGTTGGTTTATGTAGCCGCATTCTGTGTTGGAGTAACAGCAGGAGGATGGACAGGAGTTGGCATTGCCGAAGGTGCACGTTTGGCAGGAAAATCTGGTGCAGTGGCAGGAACGGCAGCATTAACTCAATTCATGTTTTTAGGTGTTGTTCTTCTTCCAATGATGGCTGGAATAGCGCTAGCCTTAGGAACAACTTATCCTTATGTTTTTGCTATGGTCGGGGCACTCAGTGGGCTTGGCGGCCTATCCTTACTTACGATGCCGCCTGAACATACTAGATCCACTCCAATGCAGAAAATTCCTTGGACCCCGCTTTTACTCACAATGCTCACCCAAGCTGCGGCTACAATGGCGGCATATACCTTATCCACTGCCTCTCCTTATATTGCTCCCGACTTAGGCGTTGAAAATGAGGATGTCGCACAACTAGTAGCTGTCGTCTATTTATTGGGGGCTATGTCAGCGATGACAGTGCCCCCTTTATTCATCGCTTTGGGGGCATGACAATTTCCATAGCCATCTGTGTTGCAACCGCCGCAATGCTATCTATTGCATCGTTTGCCTCTTCCATTGGCATACTGACGTTAGGCGCCCTCAGCTTGGGCGTTTTATACGGGTCTACTGCTCCATCAAGCAGCCATGTGCTAGCACCTCTTACATCTGAAAAAAGAAGGAATTTTGTATTTTCGGTTCGACAAATTGGCGTACCTCTGGGAGGAATTCTTGGAGGATTATTAGTACCACCATTGATCTTGATTGGCGGTTGGCGGATTGCATTTCAGGCCCAACTCATATTTGCACTGGTGATGATATTTGCAATTTTTCTTGTCCGTTCTCGATATGACCACGGACGCGACCGTAACCGAAATGTTTGGAGCTTAAGTGGACCTATTCGGCTTGTGGGACTTCTGCGCGAACTACCCGAGATAAGACCTCTCGCAATTGCCGCTTTTGTGTATTCGGGTGCTCAACTGTGTTTTGGAGCATTCATTGTTACACAACTTGTCCGGGTCTATGGTCAGGACGGATATCACTTTGCCAGTGCCGTCGCACTGGTGGCATTTCAATTATCTGGGATAACTACGCGAATAGTGCTTGGTGTAATTGCTGACTCATGGATATCGGCTCGCTGGCTTCTTGTGGCCCAAGGTTTTTTAATGACACTCTCCGCTATAGTTGCTGCAGGTTATGATTCAAGCTGGCCCTATTGGCTAATAGTAATTAATTGTGCTCTCGCTGGAGCAACAGCAAGCGGTTATACAGGACTTGCTTTTGCAGAATTTGTGCGTATGGGAGGCCCCAAGCGGACCGCTGAAGCAACTGGCTTAGGAACAGCCCTAATGTTCTTTGGTGTAGCTGCAATGGCCCCTCTTTTTCGTCTTGGGATTGATATCTTTAACGGTTACGCCATCCCATATTTTTTGGTCGCTGCGCTAACAGCAGCCAGTGCATTACTTCTAGCAATCGGAACACGCCGATGACTTTTGCTAAACTCACCCCTCAATTGTTAATAGATAATGATCACATGGTTGGCTCTTTGTTTGTTAAAGAGTGTCGACCACTGAACCCAACCCAATTGACCACTCCAATTCTTATGGTGCATGGATCAAATCATGGATGGTGGGCTTGGCGGGTTTGGCAGCCTTTCTTTGCTGCTGCCGGATGGCCAACATACGCATTATCTCTTAGAGGTCATTATGGCTCTGCCCCGGTCAACGAAAATGATTTCTTAAACCTTAGCATGTCTGACTATGTCGAAGACGTTGCTTCAGTGGCGCGCTGGCTTGGCAAGCCTCCAGTTCTTATAGGCCACAGTCTGGGTGGTATAGTAGTTCAAAAGGCGGCAGAGACGATATCTTCAGCAGCTATCGCTCTTATTGCTTCTATTGGTCCGTCAGCCATTGGTCGCCAAAGACCTGGACCGCCTCCCCCATGGACAAGCCTGTTTTTCCTAGCAAGGCAGAAGCACTCGAACGTTGGATGTACGACCCATGGCCTGAAGAACGCTTTGATCAATTTTACGAATGTCTAACCCCTGAATCTCCAGGGGTATTGGCCACATCTGGGACAGGATTAACCGACGTCAATGCAGAATTAATAAAATGTCCTGTCCTTTGTGTAGGAGGCTCAGAAGACAAAAGCTATGTCCCAAAAGCGGAAAAACTTGCAAAAATCTACAAAGCTGATTGGTTTGAGCAACCCGACGCAGGACATGACATGATGTTAGAGTCTGCATCTTTGGATGTCGCACAGCAAATTAATCAATGGCTGATTGGAAAATTAGGCTTAGAACGGTCATCAAAAATCCAAGCGATTAAGCCATAATATTTCATATGTCATTGGCTGCAGCTAAAACTGGATAGATTGAAACCTCATTACCTCAAAAAGAAGGTCACCCTTACTTGAATATATCAAACCCAAACTGGAGATATGTTCGTCTCAGACAGTCTGATGATATTGCCGTTGTTACGTTCGATCGAGGCGACGACATCAACGCACTGTCCCTTCAAGCAATGACCGAGCTAACTGAAGCTGCCAACCAGATACAATCCGATCTCAACATATCGGCAGTTGCTTTAGTTGGAAGCCCAAAAGCCTTCTCAGCAGGACGCGATCTAAAAGATCCTGCTCTCGATCCACGCCAAAAATCAACCTTGTTGGAAAAACGACATATAGCGGGAGCTGGTTCTCGGCTTTGTAAAGCCTGGAACGAAATTGAACAATTCACCGCTTGCGGCATCGAAGGTTTTGCAATTGGTGGCGGGGTGGCTTTAGCTGTATCTTTGGATTATCGGGCAGTTGGAAGATCTAGCCATTTCAGAGCACCCGAAACCGCTTTAGGACTCTCTATGAGTTGGGGGTCAATACCAAGGCTAGTAAATCTCATTGGGCCAGCGCGCACTAAGCAATTTCTAATTCATGCAAATCAGCGATTTTCAGCTGAAGAAGTTTATAAATGGGGACTAGTCCAAGAAGTTGTTGATGATGGGGACGCTGCCAAAGCTGCTATATCAGCCGCTAAAAAGGCTGCTAAAATCCCTCCAGTAGCAGCTCGGATGGTCAAGCGGGCTATCGATTCATATGCAAACGCCTTGTCGGATGCCATCATTCATATGGACACCGATCAAGTGCTTTTAACAGAAAATGACCTAGAACACCTAGAAGCGGTGCATACTTTTCTGGCAAAAGACTAGCCGAATAACAAAGGTTCCTGATTCTAGGGGCTAATAAACACAAACTTGGAGTAATTCTTATATGCCCTTCCGTTTTAGCTACATTGCAGCCGTCTTTGCCGCTGCTGGCGTTTCCGGTGGTTCTGCAGCAGCCCAGGATCTCGAAAATACACTTTACCTTGATGTTGATGGAGGTCGCGTAACGATTGAAATGCGCCCAGACGTAGCTCCAATGCATGTGGCGCGAATTAAAGAGCTAACACGTCAAGGTTTTTATGACGGCCTTACTTTTCATCGCGTAATTGATGGCTTTATGGCTCAAACAGGTGATCCTAGAGGTGATGGCACCGGGGGATCTGGACAAAACATTACTGCGGAATTTAACCAAATGCCTTTTGAACGTGGTGTTGTCGGAATGGCACGCTCACAGAACCCAAACAGCGGTGACAGTCAATTTTTTATTATGTTTGAAGCCGCTCCACACCTTAACGGTCAGTATACAGCCTGGGGACAAGTTGTTGATGGCATGGAGCACGTTGACGGCATCAAGAAAGGCCATGCCGCAATGAATGGATCTGTGCAGGATCCAGATAAAATATTGAAAATGCAGGTAGCTGCTGACGCTAAATAATCCTACTCTTCAACTGTAAGGTTACCGCGCCCAGTTCACCAATTGAATATTGGGCACGGTCACCAATAGCTGCAAAACGTGTCTTTAATGTGGAGCCGGTAATCACTACCTGTCCCTGCTTAGCCGTTAGTCCTCTTGAATTTAAATTATTAAGAACAGAGGCTAAAGCATTGAATGGATTACCCATTGCTTCACCTGTTGTCGCATATTCTTCCACATCGTTGTAAGAAAGACACACAGGGCAATTAACCCAATCAATCTCTTTCCAGCCAATCAATTCTGCCCCTAAGACAACACCCCCATTCCAAGTATTATCTGCAACTAAAGATAGAGCTTCAAAATCTGAGTAATCGGCTGCTCGATCCTCAATAAGCTCAAAAGCAGGCGCCACAACTGATGTTACTTCCATGGCAGACGATGCATCAAAGATTTTGTCAGAAGGCTCAATATCTACCCCCAAGACAACCGCGAGCTCAAATTCCAGTCCAAGACGCACATAATTACTCGCCCTCACCCTCGTAGGCCCTGCTATAATTGCCTTCTCTAAAACTCCCCCAACACAGGGCTGGTCTATACCACACAATTGCTGCATCGCTGGTGAGGTAATTGCTATTTTCCAGCCTCCAATAGAGCCAACACCCTCGCTCTCCCAGATTGAATGAAGACGTGTCTGAACAGCATAAGCCTCCTCTAAAGAAGTTGGCGCTAGATCGTCCTTTAGCCACTCAAATTTTGCTCGCTTTCGATTTTCGGCAAATAGGTGCTGGGCTATTTTCTCAATTCGTTCTGAATTCAATTTTTAACTCCATAATCCCGTGCCGCCGCGTTAACGGATATATACCCGTCAGCAATATCTCTTTTAATAGCCTTGAGATCCCGCTCAGCGGGAAGGACCATAACCGCCAGCACCAGCCAAGCGAAAACTCACAATGTCACCACGCTTAAGTGATGTTACATCTTTAGATCCAAGGGTTTGGGGGTGAGTATCTGGATTTAATATCGTTTCAGCTCGAGCCCCTGCTTTTCCGCCAAAGATACCATAAGGCTGGGTATCATGACGGTCGCCAAGTCCTGTCATGATGGCTTCCTCGGCGAGGAGTTCAATGTCTTTTCGCAACCCTAAACCACCACGATACTTGCCTGCTCCACCAGTATCTTGAATCAACTCCAGGCAATGAATACGAACCGGATTATGGGTCTCATGAACTTCCACAGGAATATTGCGACAGTTCATAACAGGGGCTAAAGCCTCTGCACCGTCCTTATCAGAGCGCCAACCGTAGCCACCAAACATTAAGTCATACATCACGAAAGGCTTACCTGTTTCAGGGTCTAAACCTCCAATATTTGGATTGCTCCAATGGCTGAAAGCCCCCATGGCTCGATTGGGCATAGCCTTTGCTAACGCCCCATTTATTGCGTCAAAAATTCTGATTTGAAGCGCTGCACGGCCACCACTTGGAGCTGGAAAAGTGGGATTAAAAAAGCTGCCCGGACGAGCTTTTGCAATGATGGGGCGCATCCCTCCATCATTTTGTGGTAAGAGCGCGTCGCAATACACCTTTACAGCAAAAAATGTGTATGCCCGAGTATAATTTATGTAGCTATTAAGAGCTGCGGGAACTTGATCGCTTGACCTCGAAAAGTCGACTTCTATGACATTTCCATTGATTGTAACGTCCACTGCAACTTTGATTGGCGGGGTGCCTGGCCCGTAATCATCCATCTGGTCGTCAAAGCTATAAACGCCGTCAGGCATGTCACCAATTAGCTCGCGCATTCTTTTTTCTGAACGTTCTAAAATCTCGTCAAATGCGCTTTCAGTTACATCACGCCCATATTGAGAATGTAGCTCCTCAAGTCTAACCACTCCCGCACGATTTGCATTAGCTTGGGCTCTGAGATCGCCCCTCACCTTTTCGGGCGCACGCACATTGCCGAGAATTATTCTCAAAATGTCAGCATCAAATTCTCCCGCTCTGATCAATCTAATTGGAAGAATTCGCAAACCCTCTTGGTAGGCTTCAGTAACCCCATGGACTTTTTGAGACCCTGGAGCTGCACCACCAACATCAATATGGTGGGCTGTGGTGCATACAAAGCCTATGACTTCGTTATTCAAAAAGGCTGGACTGACGAGAAAACAATCAGGAAAATGACCAGACCCTAAAAAACTATCGTTAAGCAGAATTGCGTCGCCCGGATGTAAATCAGCGATAGGAAAATATTCTAATACCGTCCGAACAACATACGGCATCGAGCCAAGGTGCCCTGGAGTAAAGTTTCCCTGAGCAACCAAGCGCGCTTGTATATCAAATACACCAGTGGAGAAATCTTCGCCCTCACGAACAGCCTCCGAAAAGGCCGTGCGCCGAAGGGTAGAACCCATTTCCTCCGCAATGGCCAAAAGACCATTCCAGATAACTGTCAGCGTTATTGGATCAATATTGGCTTCTTTCATACACGACTACCTATGTTAATCCGAATATGGCCATTTTCTGTAACTATCGCTGTATCACCACTAGGTATAACGATAGTTGCTTCGGGATCCTCAATGATTGCCGGTCCAACTATTTCTGTCCCAACAAAAATCCCTCTGCGATCATAGATTTTTGTTTCAACAAAGCCGTTTGCTTCTGGTTGCCAGGTCTTTCGTTGCCGGGGGGAATAGATGATTTTGGAACATGCCAACCGAGATCCAATTTGTCAGAATGCAATGGCAGGGTGGCAACCAAATGCCAATCTACAGCCTCAATAGCAGCCTCATGATCTGCATACCCATAAGTCTTCTCATAAGAGGCATGAAATGCCTCTGCAACTAGAGCAGGAAAATCACTATTTATAGGACCTTCCGGCAAATCTGTTCTAATTTCGTAACCCTGACCTTTATATCGAAAATAGCCATATCGATTAAACTTGGGCGTCCCAGGAGCTCCCAGACGCTTCAAATCCTCTGACACACGACTTTCAAGACCTTCATATATTGAACGGCACACCTCTTCAGCAATGCTTGTTTCAAGATCTAGTATTGAAGTAATCGACACCTCAATTTTAGGTGCCGCCTGCAAAAAGACCAATTGCGCTACCCACACCAGCACCGAATGGCGTTAAAACCTCTGGCATGCCAATAGCCCGCGCTATTCTCGCAGCATGAGCAGGCCCTGCTCCTCCAAACGCAACTATGGAATAGCGGCGGGGATCTCTACCTCTTTCAACAGAGACAATGCGCATCGCCCTTTCCATGTTAGCGTTGGCAACTACATGAATTCCCCAAGCCGCTTCTTCAATACTTAGACCTAAAGGTTCAGCAACATCTCGAGCGATGCCAGTACGAGCACTTTCGAGGTCAAGTGACATGGCTCCTGCATTAAAGAAGTCAGGGTTCAAATAACCAAGAACTAGATTGGCATCGGTTACGGTCGCCCTATCACCCCCACGACCGTAACAAATTGGTCCAGGGTCCGCTCCCGCACTATCCGGGCCCACGTGAATAACACCAAGATCCACTCTGGCAATGGAACCACCACCTGCACCTATCTCCAAAAGCTCAACGGAAGGAACATTAATTGGAAGTCCAGAGCCTGCCTTATAGCGGATGGGATCAACTTCAAAAGTTGGCAATACAGCGGGAACACCTCCATCTACAGCCCCAAGCTTGGCTGTAGTACCACCCATATCGAAAGAGATGACATGATTAATACCAGCCTCCGCTCCAATTATTCCTGCCATTAGCACCCCTGCAGCAGGACCAGATTCAACAATCCGAATTGGTTCTTCTTTCACAATGTCCGGCGATATAAGTCCGCCAGCAGACTCCATTACAAACATGGATTGATGAAACCCTTTGCCTGAAAGAGTTCCTTCTAATCGGTCAATATAAGAAGAAACGATTGGCCTAATGTAAGCATTGGCAACTGCGGTTGAGGTTCGCTCGTACTCACGAAATTTAGGAGACAGCGAGGAAGCCAAAGTTATTGGAATTCCTGGCAGGATTCTTTTAGAATGCGTTCAACCTGCTTTTCATGATCGGTGTTTGCGTACGCATGCAGTAAAGCAACAGCTATTGAACTGTAGCCACCATTTTTTATGGAACTGACTAACTCTTTGAGAGCTGTTTGGTCTAATGCCTTCAATACCGTACCACGGTGATCTATCCGCTCTGAAACCTCAAATATTGACCGACGAGCGACAAGAGCCGGTGGTTTTTCCATATATAAATCATAGGTTTCATAGCGCTTCTGACGACCTATGATTAATACATCTTTAAACCCTTCGGTTGTTACTAGGGCGGTCGGTGCCCCTTTCCTCTCTATTATGGCATTTGTTGCGATCGTAGTTGCGTGTAATACCGCCTCAAGGTCTTTTCCGCTTTGTCCAGCTTCCTGCAAAAGCATATCGAAGCCTTCTTCTACCGCTTTTGCAGGATCTTCTGGGGTAGTAGGCAGTTTGAGGAAACGAGGGGATACTCCACCAGCCACAAGCACAAAATCAGTGAACGTTCCGCCAATATCAAAAGCCATTCTCAACATAAAAAGAATGTTGAACCCTCACGTTCAAGACTGCAAGGGATGAACTTAGTTAAAAAAGGTTGACTAAAATTTCTGGCTTTGCAGTCCACATTCAATTTAACTTTTTGAGATGAGAGCAATGCAAAAAAGCCGCTGTCCCAGCCTAGTTAATCAACCGGAAAGAGGTTATTCATACTCTTTCATCAAGAGGCTTAATAATGAAAATCGTAGTAGCAGGCTTGGGGTATGTAGGTTTATCGAATGCCGTTTTACTATCTCAAAAACACGAGGTCATTGGACTTGATCTTGATCAAGAGCGCGTAAAGATGGTTAACGACCGTCAAGCGCCAATCGTTGACGCAGAGCTTGAGAACTTTTTTGCAAATATAAAACTCAATCTATTTGCTACCACTAATCAGAAAGAAGCCTACTCCTCCGCAGATTTTGTTATTGTGGCAACCCCAACTGACTATGATCCTGCAACGAATGAGTTCAACACATTTACTGTCGAAAACGTTATTGATGATGTTTTGAGTGTAAATAGAAATTCCACCATCGTAATAAAATCGACCATTCCTGTAGGTTTCACGAGAAACGTGCGCCAAAGGCTGGGGACCCAACAGATAATTTTTTCCCCAGAGTTTCTTCGTGAAGGACGCGCTCTTTTTGATAATCTGCATCCCAGTAGGATCATCTTTGGTGATCAGGGTGAAAAAGCAAGCCAATTTGCCAATCTTTTGATTGAAGGATCAGCTGAGGAAGATGTTCCAGTTCTTTTCACTGGAGCTGATGAAGCCGAGGCAATAAAACTATTCTCAAATACCTATCTAGCTATGCGTGTAGCTTATTTTAATGAATTAGATAGTTATGCATTAGCTGCGGGTATGAATACCCAGGAAATAATAGAAGGAGTTGGGTTAGATCCCAGGATTGGCTCGCATTACAACAATCCCTCCTTTGGATACGGCGGTTATTGCCTCCCTAAAGATACCAAGCAGCTCGCTAATTACTCGGAAATACCTCAGAATCTTATCCGGGCAATTGTCGATGCAAACAGTACTAGAAAAGACTTTATAGCCGACCAAATAATCTCAAAAAAGCCAAGTATCGTAGGCGTTCATCGTCTTGTCATGAAAGCAGGCTCAGATAATTTCCGGCAATCATCAATTCAAGGCATAATGAAAAGAATTAAGGCTAAAGGAATTTAAGTCATAGTTTATTAGACGAGTTTAAAGGAACATTACTTCTTTAATTCTCGTGTAATTGAAGACCTTGAAGCATTTAAAGCACAATCTGACATCATCATCGCTAATAGGCACACAAGCGAAATCGCCGATGTTGCTGACAAGGTATTCACGCGTGACTTATTCGGATCTGATTAAAATACAGTTTTAGTTACTAAAACTTTCAAGAAATAAAAATATTCGAAACCAAAACAGCCCCTCTAATCCTAATAATTTAGGAACGCTCTCATCACTAAATATTGCTAGTCACTAAACTCAGAAAACATTAGCCTACTTGTTTGGGCTGATAGCTAGGAGAAGTTGCATGTCCGAAGATCGTATGGCTAAGGGACGCAAAATTCGTCAGGAATTAATCGGCGATAAGTTAATCGGTGACATGGCAAAATCCGTTTATACTGACCCTATCATGCAAAAATTTGGGGATTATGCCACTGATGCCGTATTTGGTGGCCTCTGGGGAAGGCCTGGATTAGATCTGAAAACTCGGGCTTTAATATGTGTGATTTCTGATACATCTACTGGTCGCTGGCCAGAGTTAAAGATCCATCTTCGAATGGCAAGACGACAAGGCTGGACTGAAGATGAATTGTCTGAAGCGCTCCTTCACCTTTCTGGCTATGTAGGGCTTCCTCTAGTAAGAGAGGCAATGTTGATTGCTAGAGAAACATTTACTGAACTAAGCGATGAAGAAAAGGCTTAAAAAATACCCGCTTCAAGGCCAGAAGCAAAAGCAAGGCCAAGCTGCTCACAATCTGTTTCAAATGCCTTGTCATATGGTCCTCTAAATATCAACGGCTCTTGCACTGCGCGCCATCGGAGACCAGTCACGATGCGCTCAACGCCCTTCTTAGCACCGGTGCCATCACTGCCGGCGCGGACATACAATGCGTAGGGCATACCTTCTTTTTAGAAATTGTCGGATAATAAATCCGGTCAAAGAAATCTTTGACCGCTCCAGCCATGTAAGCAAGATTTTCCGTAACGCCTAGGATCAATCCATCTGCATCCAACACGTCATACGGTGTGGCTTCCATGGGCACTCGGGCTTTTATACTAATATCTAATACTTGGGGATGTTCAGCTCCTCTTCTAACAGCCTTAAACAAAGCTCGTGTGTTAAGAGATGGCGCATGAGCAATGATTAATAGTTTCTTCAACTTTCGCTCACCAAACAGCCGGAGAAATTGAGAAGTTCACTTTGCATGCCTGAAATAAGACAACAAATATTGAATGTTGAATTCCATGACGTGAATTATTTTTTAACTCACTTTTTTTCCCTGAATTTTTTGTGACAGGCCCCACAGGTTTTTACCAAGTTCGTAAATGGCTGTTTAAGGGGTTTCTGATCTGACGCAGCATCTTTTATAGCAATGGCTCTTGTTTGAAGGTCATCTGAAATTTTTGCGAAACCATCCCAGTCTTGCCAAATAGAAGAACTTGCTTCGCTTGGTCCACCTTCACTCCCTTTTGGAAACAAATTGATAAAACTTTTCCCAGCATGCTTCTCAATTATTGAAGCATTCTCAATCACCACATTACTTGAATAGCTGTCACTGCTTAGTTGCCCTTTGATAGCCTTAACCGCAGAAGCAATTTCTTTCATTGCTTCCATTCTTTCCAATACTACCCCAGTGGCGCCCATATGTGCTTGAGCTCCGTTGACTACCAGAACTGCTAATCCTGCGAACAATAGGAATCTGCGCATAAATTCTAATCCTCTCAATGGCCAGTCAGTGATCGTAATGGCTTATCACCCTTAATAGTGGTCCTATGCATTAATCTACGGGTGTTTTCCTCATCAAACGGGCATGCACGATGCATAGTGGATCTGTTATCCCACATCACTATATCACCAGGTTGCCAAACGTGCTGATACTCAGCTTCTGGTTTTTTAGCGATTTCCATTACTTCAGCGAGCAAGTCCTGACTATCTGCTTCATTCATGCCCACAAAGTACCTAACCCAGATGTCCGATAAAAAAAGAGCCTTCCGACCGGTCTCTGGGTGCGCCCGAACTGCAGGATGAACAATTGGTGGTGTCTTAGCTCTTTGAATTTCTGACAAAGGACCACGAATGCTGGCCATTCTCCGGTCATAACTCCACACGTAGTCATAAACCGCATCAAGCTCATCAAACATTAACTGGAGCCTTCTTGGTAAGGCATCATAAGCTGCAGCCATACTCACAAAAGCCGTTTCACCACCCTCCTCCGGACACTCAAGACATCGGAAAACAGACCCGAGACTTGGTTCTTTCAAGTATGCGAGGTCTGAGTGATATTCTTTTGCACCGCCATGTGCGCCTATGTATCTGCCGTTTTCAGTGATGTTAGAGACAACAAAAATCTCTGGGTGACCCGGCAATAAAAACTGGGTTAAGACATGTTCTTCTAGTGGACCGAAGCGTTTAGAAAATTCCACTTGATCAAGCGGTGAAATATGGCCTTGATTTCTAATTAGCAGAACGCCTGACTCCGCAAAATCTTGCCTCAATTTTGAAAAACATCATCTGTAATTGCCTCTGAGAGATCTATACCTGAGATCTCTAAGCCAAAACACGGTGTCAGGGACCTTTTTACATAGTCGAACATCTGTCCCTCCAAGCAAAGGTGCTGCGCGCGCAGCTACTAGTCAAAGTATATGAACTCTACAAAACATTGTTGCTTAACTTGGAGATAAATTCAAAGCCTGGCTACAAACAGATATCAGTTTCAAGCAATCAAGGCCGTCAGATTAAAGAACTAGAAAGGCACCAACTGTTAACCAGTTTAACTGTTGCTAGTGCTGCCAAGCTCTCAACTTGGCAGGGTACCTGCGCAACAACAATAGGCCTCCCAACCGCACACGACTGATCTTTAAAGAAAGATCAGTCTTAGGCTCAAGAACAGAGTTATTTGCCAATTAAGGTGTAGAACTCTCGCCGTAACTCTGAGTCAGATTTAAAAGCGCCCCGCATTGACGTCGTTACGGTATCTACACCAGGCATATGCACTCCTCGTGTAGTCATGCATTGGTGCTGAGCCTCTACGTAGACTGCTACACCTCTTGGCTCAAGAACAGACTCAATTGCATTAGCTATCTGAGCTGTCATAGTTTCTTGAACCTGCATGCGCTTTGAGTAAATCTCAACTACCCGCGCAAGCTTGGAAATCCCCACTACGCGATTATTGGGAAGATAAGCAACATGTGCCTTGCCAATGATAGGTACAATATGATGTTCACAGTGGCTTTCCACACGGATATCCCGCATCAGAACAATCTCATCATACCCATCCACTTCCTCGAATGTACGAGCAAGTGCATCGATGGGGTCTTGATTGTACCCAGCAAAAAAATCATCCCATGCACGAACAACACGACTTGGCGTATCGATTAAGCCCTCACGGGTGGGGTTATCCCCGCCCAGCGGATTAAAGTACGTACGGCGGCCTCTGCTTCCGAGCGGCTCGGACGCTCCTGGGCCAACGGGGCGGGTTCGTTCGCCGCGACGGCAAGGTTGCGATCAGTCACGAGGTCGACTAGCTCCTTCTCAAATGAGCACTAATGCTACTTATTGGTTAAACTCATCCCTAATGTAGAACGCTACCACCTGAATTGCGAGGCCTTTTAGACAATTAGAACTTAATTCGAACTCCGATTGCCAATCCGAAACAACGGTATCATGAAAAACATTACAATACTGGCGGCAGTATAAAGCGCAAAAGCATCAAGGAACCCAAGCATTTGTGCTTGTTTAGCGACACCTGAGCTGATCCGAGCCACTCCATCTGCAGCACTAATATTTGCAGCTCCACTAGCAATTGCAGCGCTTAAATTTTCATTAAAAGGATTAATGAATTCTGCAAGACGACCGTAATTTATAGAAGATGATCGAACTAATGCAGTTACTGATAGGCTTATAAAAATGGATGAGCCTAAATTCCTTAATAAATGGAAAATTGCTGAAGTTTCCGCCAAATAAGCGGAATCAATAGTTCTAAATGTGGCAACCGTCAGTGGGGGCCACAATATACCTACCGAGTACCCCTGTAGCCCACTAGCAATGGCTACTTCAACAAATGAAACATCGACAGAAAAAGTCATCATCCAAATGCCGGAGGCGCATTGAATTGCACAGCCAAGAGTGAGGCCAATTCTTGGATCTAACCGTCCAACCCACATAGCTGAGAAAAATCCGAGTACCGCTCCTGCCCCACGTGCGCCCAAGAGCTCTCCAATCACTTGATTAGGGTATCCCATTAAACCCTGTAACATCGGCGGAAATAAAACCATGGGGGTAAAGTTTAGCATTCCATAAACTGTCACGAAAATTAGCCCAAGGGCGTAATTACGGTCTTTCAGATGTTTAAGATTAAGGAATGGCTTCGATGTCGTAAGGCTGTGCGCGATAAAAAGATACAAAGCTAGAATAGCCAACCCAGCCTCGATTAGAATTTCTAAGCTATCGAACCAATCTTGCCGATTACCACGATCAAGCATGAGTTGGAGAGAGCCTACCGCCACACAAAGAGTAAGAAATCCAGTCCAATCAAGTTTCGAAGGATTTCTGCTGCGACTATCCGGTATGAATAACAACAAGCCTGCAAGGCCTACTGCTGCCGCTGGTACAATCATGTAAAATGCCCAACGCCAATCATAGAGATCTGCCAAGTAACCACCGAACACTGGGCCAATCACTGGCCCAATGACTACACCCATACCAAATACAGAAGTTGCAAAAGCTTGTTTTGCCTTAGGGAATGAATCAAGAATTGTCGCCTGAGCTAAAGGAACTAACGGCGCCCCAAAAGCCCCTTGAAAAATTCGCGCTATAACCAGAAGTTCAAGATTAGGAGCTAGCGCACACGCCAACGTGGAAAACATGAAGCCAGCTTGGGCATAAATCATCGTTCTCCGGCGGCCAAAAGTACTGGCAAGCCAACCTGTCATAGGAGTGGCAACAGCTGTTGCCAGAATATTAAATGTTACAACCCACGCAATTTGATCTTGCGTAGCGGATAAAGAGCCCTGCATTTGCGGCAGGATCACACTCACCACCAGAATGGTCGTCGCATAAAGCGTTGTTGCCATTGTAGCGGATAATAAGATGAGCGCTCGTTGTAGTGGTGTATAATCTTCCGGAGCGGCCGCCTCTATCGCCATCTTCAGACTTCCCTAATGCCCTTAGATAACTTCAAAAAGACCCGCGGCTCCCATGCCTCCACCCACGCACATCGTG
This sequence comes from Rhodospirillales bacterium, assembly GCA_038143065.1. Classification (GTDB taxonomy): domain Bacteria; phylum Pseudomonadota; class Alphaproteobacteria; order Bin95; family Bin95; genus VMCJ01. Next base: position 773,471 of record JAYQLI010000035.1, read on the forward strand.
CAGACGATATACCTGGCACCCCTGCGTTTTCCTTCGATAAGCGCATGCCCAACCATTCGTGCACCAGACATGCCATAAGGGTGACCAATTGAGATAGCCCCTCCATTAACATTAAGAAGTTCGTTTGGGATGCCTAACTTGTCGCGACAGTAGAGGACCTGAACTGCAAACGCTTCATTTAATTCCCACAGCCCGATGTCATCCATCGTCAGTCCAAATTTCTTTAGGAGCTTCGGTACGGCAAAAATCGGACCTATACCCATCTCGTCAGGTTCACACCCTGCCACAGCAATCCCTTTATATAGTCCGAGTGGGATGATACCTCTTTTAGCAGCTTCGGCCGCTTCCATTACAACAGCAGCGCTAGCACCATCAGATAACTGGCTTGCGTTTCCAGCAGTTATTGATCCACCTTCAATAACTGGTTTGAGATTAGATAGGCCCTCTGCATTTGTATCTGGGCGGTTACCCTCGTCTTTTGTAAGCGTAACTCTTTCACGTGTAGCTGTTTTAGTCACTTTGTCAAAGACGACTTTTTCTACGTCGATAGGAATTATTTCATCATTAAATTTACCTGCAGTCTGAGCAGCGGCTGTTCTCTGCTGTGATTGCAGTCCATATGCATCTTGAGCCTCTCGAGAAATCTGATACCGATTTGCAACTGTTTCGGCAGTTTCAAGCATCGCCATGTAAATATTGGGATGTTTGCTAACAAGGTTGGGATCTTCTGCCCGGTATGAATTACGGTGCTCGTTCTGAACTAAGCTAATCGACTCAAGGCCACCACCGACAACGATATTCATATTATCGGCAATTACCTGTTTTGCGGCTGTTGCGATCGCCATCATGCCAGAAGCGCATTGGCGGTCGATACTCATCCCGGCTACAGTAGTTGGAAGCCCACCAGCGAGAGCAGCTAAACGCCCGATGTTATATCCAGTGGAGCCCTGCTGCATTGCAGCCCCCAGTAAACAATCTTCAACCTCAGATGGATCTACTCCGGCTCTAGCAACAGCCTCATTAATCACATGTCCTGCCAAGGAGGGCGCATCTAGGTCGTTAAAAGCACCTCGGTAGGCCTTCCCAATTGGCGTCCGAGCAGTGGATACGATAACAGCTTCTCGCATTTTTCTCTCTTTATGCCAGCAATTTAATTGCCAGATCTTTCTTACAGAATTTCTAAAACAGCTTCTGGGGGCCGGCCAAGCCTTGCCTGCCCTCCGCGAATAACGACTGGCCTTTCAATTAAAATAGGATGGTCAGCCATAGCTTGAATGCGATCTGCATCGTTATCTAGCTCAAGCTCTTTAAATACAGGTTCCTTCACCCGCATTAAATCTAACGGCTTTATATCAAGAAGTTTAATTATCTTCTTAATTTCATCGGCAGTCGGCGGAGTTTTCAAGTACTCCACAATTACAGGCTCAATACCCTTCTCTCTGAGGAGCTCTAGCGTCAACCTTGACTTACTGCACCGAGGATTATGCCAGATACTAATCTGATCCTTCATTATGCAACTCCTTGTAGACTAATTTGCAAGAGCCGCCTCAATTGCTGAGAGAGCCTCATTGATTTTTTCTCCATCTGGGCCACCGGCTTGTGCCATATCAGGGCGACCTCCACCACCTTTACCGCCAACCGCAGCCGATCCAACCCTAACCAACGAGACAGCATCTAATTTGTCCTTCATATCTTCAGTAACCGCCACGACAAGAGATGCCTTACCTTCATTTTCCGCAATAACCGCGACAACTCCGGAGCCAACTTGTGCCTTCAACGCATCTGCCATTGACTTCAGCTCCTTGGCAGGAACACCGTTTAGTGCACGGCCAATAAAACTCACCCCGCCGATGGACTTTGCTTCGGGTGCCGAGGTCCCTTCAGCTCCTCCTGCTGCCAATTTCCGCCTTAAATCTGCAGCTTCACGTTCCAGCTTTCGTCGATCTTCTATTAATTGTGCAATCCTGCCGGGAGCGTCTTCCGGCGTTGTTTTTAGCGCACCAGAAATTTCGTCCAATAAACGACGGCGTTCCACCACATAGGCTTCTGCTGCTGCACCAGTCACAGCTTCTATTCTTCTTACCCCAGAACCAACAGCGCTCTCAGACATGATAATAAAATTACCAATATCGCCAGTGCGTGAGACATGGACACCGCCGCAAAGTTCGACAGACCATTCCTTACTACTTTCGCCTAAACTAGGGCCTCCCATAGAGACTACTCGGACTTCGTCGCCATATTTTTCGCCAAAGAGGGCCATAGCACCTGCCTCAATAGCTTGGTCAGTTGGCATTACCCGCGTTTCTACCAGGGTATTCATTCGGATCCTGTCATTAACTGCCTTTTCAACTTCCAAGATCTCATCAATAGTTATGCCCTTAGGATGAGAGATATCGAAACGCAGCCGCTCTGGTGCAACAAGGGATCCTTTTTGGGCAACATGTGCCCCGAGTGAGTCGCGAAGGGCAGCATGTAAGAGATGGGTGGCGGAATGATTGCGCTTTATATGGCTGCGACGTTCTCCATCAACCGCAAGTTCAACCGCATCACCAATTTTTAAAATGCCTGTTTCAACTTCAACTTGATGAACCCAAAGGTCTCCAACTTTTTCTGGACATCCATTACTCTGGCTGAAACACCATCGATACCTGTAAGACGCCCACAATCCCCAATCTGGCCACCAGATTCTGCATAGAAAGGGGTTTGATTCAAAATAACCAAGCCATTTTCATTGGGGTTCAAGCATTCAACTTCTTCGCCCCCTACAATTAAGGCACTCACAACGCCTTCTGCATTTTCCTGCGCATAACCTAAAAATTCTGTTGCTCCAAAGCGCTCGCGCATATCAAACCAGACTGCGTCATTAGCTGTATCACCAGAGCCAGCCCAAGCCTGCCGAGCAGCCGCGCGCTGCCTATCCATTGCAGCGTCGAACCCTGTAACATCTACAGTGCGGCCTTGGCCCCGCAGAATATCTTGGGTTAGGTCAAGAGGAAATCCGTATGTATCATAAAGGCGGAAGGCTGTGTCACCATCAAGAGGCTCAGCTGCCTCCAGCTCCTCAGTCGCCTCATCAAGCAACTTTAACCCACGATCAAGCGTAACTTTAAACCGCTCCTCTTCTAGTTTAAGTGTCTCAGTAATTAGAGGAAGTGCTCGCCTTAATTCAGGATAATCATCACCCATCTCACGCGCTAAAGTCGGAGCAACCTCAAAGAGTAACGGGTCTTTTGCGCCCAACATATGGGCGTGCCGCATACCCCTCCTATTTATGCTCCGAAGCACATATCCACGCCCTTCATTCGTCGGTAGCTCGGAGTCTGCTATTAAATAGCTAGATTCACGTAAATGATCTGCTATGACGCGATGGCTTGCTTTTTGAGAACCGTCAGGATCAATGCTGGTACGAGCAGCCACATCTTCAATAAGTGCCCGCATTAAATCTATATCGTAATTGTCGTGTTTGCCTTGCAGAACAGCCGCAACTCTCTCCAATCCCATTCCCGTATCGATTGACGGGCGAGGAAGATCAACTCGTTCCTCTTTGGATATCTGCTCGTATTGCATAAACACGAGATTCCAGATTTCGATAAAGCGGTCACCATCCTCGTCTGGAGAACCCGGTGGGCCACCAGGGATGTGATCACCATGATCATAAAAAATTTCTGAACAAGGACCACACGGCCCCGTATCTCCCATCGACCAGAAATTATCCGAAGTAGAAATTCGAATAATCTTATCATCACTTAGACCAGCTATTTTTTTCCAAAGATCTGCCGCCTGCTCATCTTCCGAATAGACCGTTACTAAGAGCTTTTCTTTTGATAGACCAAATTCCTTAGTGACAAGGTTCCAAGCGAGCTCAATGGCTAAGTCTTTAAAGTAATCCCCAAAGGAAAAATTTCCGAGCATTTCAAAAAATGTATGGTGTCGTGCTGTATACCCAACATTTTCTAAATCATTATGCTTCCCACCAGCACGCACACATTTCTGGCTGGTGACGGCGCGACTATACGGACGGTTTTCCATCCCAGTAAAGACATTCTTGAATTGCACCATTCCCGCGTTTGTGAACAACAAAGTTGGGTCATTAAGGGGCACCAGAGGGCTAGATGACACGATCTCATGACCGTTCCGCCCAAAATAGTCGAGAAACGCCCGGCGAATTCCGTTTGCCGTTTCCATCTCACACCTCTGTACTATGAGTCATCCAAGCTGCGATCTAGCCCGTTGAGCACTGCAGTGTCCAGAGGGTATCACCTCAAAACTATGCCTTAATTAGATCAAAAAACCAATCATAGAGCACCATCAGCCTCTCCATCATCGTCTTCTTCAGTTGGGTCTCCAATCATCATTTTTTCGGCGACCAATCCTGCGTTCTGACGAATACGGGTATCAATTATTTTAGCGATATCTTCGTTTTGGCTAAGGAAGGTTTTGGCATTTTCACGTCCTTGTCCCAACCGCTCACCATCAAAAGAGAACCACGAACCTGATTTTTCGACGATATTTGCCTTCACACCAAGGTCTATCAGCTCGCCTGTCTTAGAGACGCCTTGACCATACATGATGTCAAACTCAACTGTCTTAAATGGAGGCGCCACCTTATTTTTCACCACACGCACTCTTGTTTGGTTCCCAACCACTTCGTCGCGATCCTTGATTTGGCCAATACGACGGATATCTAGGCGAACTGAAGAATAAAACTTCAGCGCATTACCACCAGTAGTTGTTTCCGGGCTTCCAAACATTACACCAATCTTCATACGAATTTGGTTAATGAAAATTACCAAGGTACGACTTTTGGAAATTGAGGCTGTTAGTTTGCGCAAGGCCTGGCTCATTAGCCGAGCTTGCAATCCAGGAAGGGAGTCACCCATTTCACCTTCGATTTCGGCGCGTGGTGTTAGGGCCGCAACACTGTCTACGACCAATACATCGACTGCCTGCGAGCGTACTAATGTATCTGCAATCTCAAGGGCCTGCTCCCCCGTATCGGGCTGAGCAATCAAAAGCTCCTCCACATCTGCACCAAGTTTCCGAGCATAAACCGGGTCTAAAGCGTGTTCAGCATCAACAAACGCGGCAACACCACCAAGCTTTTGCGCCTCTGCAAGTATATGCAGGGCAAGTGTCGTTTTGCCAGAACTTTCGGGCCCATAAATTTCGATGATACGACCACGAGGTACGCCACCTACACCAAGAGCAATATCTAAGCCAAGAGACCCAGTTGAAATGGCCTCAATCTCCATGGATTTCTGTTCACCTAACTTCATAATTGAGCCTTTCCCAAAGGCGCGCTCAATCTGGCCAAGTGCTGCTTCTAAAGCTTTTTGTTTTTCCATATCAGGGCTCTTCTCTACTAATCGAAGTGGGGAATCGATCATTTGTACCTCCATATTCACACAGTCAACGGCCTGAAACCAGCAAACATTTTAAACATTTGTACTATTAATGTTCTCTTTTGGTCAATATTTGTTCTCATTTTAAAAACAAATAGGCCGGTTGCATATGTGAACAAATTTAAAAAATTGCTCTGTTGGCAGAGCAGGAAAAATAATTGCTCAAATAATTCTCTATTACCGCGAAGCCGAATAACTAATGAAAGTCACATTCATAAGTACTGCGACACGACCTTAATGATACTCGATAGCCTCTACACCATAACGACTAATTAAAGCTGGTACTGGGGCATTGACTTGCTGTGGAAAATTAACCTCCTGATCGATAAGGCTTAGAGCTGTTTCAAGTGCTCCCCGAGTTGGTGAGGGAGTCCTAGGCATGTTCATGGCATCGCGAATTGGTATCCATTGTAAGTCCACCAACTCTCCTGACCCGCCTATTTCGCCATGAGCTAAACTTGCATCAACTATGAAAAATCGCGCATCAAATCGACGAAAATTATCAGGAGGAGTAACTGCTCTAAACAGATAATCGAGACCGTCTAGTGCCGGAGCGAAGCCAGTATCGAAAAACTGACGCCAATCTTTAGCTAAACTGCTTGGATCAACCTGCTCTTTTAAACGCCGACCGAGCACCAGACCTGTTTCCTCAAATGTTTCTCTGATCGCCGCCAAAGCCAAAGCTCTTGCTCTTCGAGCACTAACACGCCCCTTTCGGCGCAAACGGTGCATGGTTTCTGAGGCTAACTCGCCCGAGGCTGGCGGAGTGTGATCATCTGGATCAAGTCTCCCGCCAGGAAAAACAAGTGTGTTAGGCATAAATTTATGCGCTGCGCTACGATACCCCATCAGAACAGTCGGCTCTTTTTCACGCCTTATAATTACGGCTGTTGCAGCATCAATCGGCTTCGGGAGCGGAGCGCCTTCTGGACGTCTTTGAGAGGGATCAAGTTTTCGCATTAATCCAAGCTAAATCCATAAACTTGTTCAGTGTTATTGTTTTGAGTCCAACTTAATTGAAAGAACTTTTCCGAAATCACTTGTGGAAAGTGAGCCACCAAGGTCAGAAGTTCGTGTTTTCTCATCGGCAAGCATTACATCCAACGCCTCATCTAGATTAGCAGCAGCTGCAAAAAGGGTGTTTTCAGAACGCCTCTCAGCCAAATCCCGTAACATCATAGCTGTAGATCGAAGAATGGATGTTGGGTTTGCTATTCCCTGACCAGCTATATCTGGAGCAGAGCCATGTGCAGCCTGAGCAAGGGAAACACTGTCACCGCGATTTAAAGACCCAGCTAAACCTAAACCGCCCGTTACTTCAGCTGCTAAATTAGAAAGTATGTCGCCGTACATATTTGAACAAAGGACAACGTCAAAACTTTCAGGTTTGCGCACCAAGTCAGACGCCATTGCATCAACATGCACTTCATCAATTTCGATATCCGGGTATTGTTTTCCAATATTTTCGGCAGCCTCCAAGAACATTCCACAAGTCATCTTCAAAACATTAGCCTTATGCACCACAGTTACTTTTTTGCGCCTGAGGGCCGCCCTCTGAAAAGCCACATGCGCAATTCGTTCGCTAGCTGATTTTGTAATCTTCCGAACGGACATAGCCAATTCAGAGGTAGGCATGAATTCACCGCCTCCGAAAAATAGGCTTCTGTCAGCATAAAAGCCTTCTGTATTCTCACGGACTATAACTAAGTCAACCCCAGGCTTTAAAGCCGGCGCACCGATAGCAGACCGGCTAGGCCGAATGTTTGCAAACAGATCCAGATTCTTTCTTGCAGCCGCTGAGGGCCCAATTCCCCCTCCTCCGGAGAGGGATAAGCCGCAGTGTCGGTGGGCCCCATAATGACGCCATCAGCTTTTCTGCAGGCATCTTCAATATCGGTGCTCCACGTTGCACCAGTCTCTTTAAGGGCATCAAAACCAATAGGTTTGGTATTTATTTCTAGCCCCAGCCCTAGCTTCGCATCCAAAACCTCAAGTGCTTGTTTAGCCGTAGCTATAATTTCAGGACCAATTCCATCTCCTGGAAGAATAAGAATTTTCAGAGACACTAGTAACTCCGTAGGCTATTTTTCTTAAAATTAAGATAGATAAGAACAAACTTCCTTATTTATGTATAAGTGTTGACATACCGGCTTTGAACGTGTGGTTGTTAGCACTAAACACAAAAATAACAAGAAATTCTTGGAAAACTGCTAATCAAGGAAAGTTACTGTGAGCGAGACTAACAAAAATATTGAAACTACTGTGTTACATGCTGGCCATAGAGCAGATCCAACAACGGGCTCTGTAGCGGTACCGATCCATCAAACTACTTCATTCCAGTTCCGCGATGCAGAACATGCAGCCAATCTTTTCGCTCTCTCCGAACTTGGCAACATTTATACACGTATAATGAACCCAACCTGTGATGTGCTCGAGCAACTTTAATGACTGCAATGGAAGGTGGGGCTGCAGGTCTAGCTTTAGGGTCGGGCCAAGCAGCTAGTGCTTTTTGTATACAGAACATAGCAAAAGCAGGCGATAATTTCATTGCTTCAACAGATCTTTACGGTGGAACCTGGAATTTATTTGCTAACTCCATGAAAGATATGGGCATTGAGTGTCGGTTCGTTGACCCAAGTGATCCTGAAAACTTCCGCCGAGCAGTTGATGATAAAACACGCGCTTTTTATGCAGAAACTTTACCTAATCCAAAACTTAATGTTTTTCCAATTTCAGAGGTAGCAGCCATCGGTCGCGAGTTGGGCATACCTTTAATCATGGATAACACTGCTGCATCTGGCATTTGTAGGCCACTTGAACATGGCGCTGCGATCGTGATGTATTCAACAACAAAGTATATTGGCGGCCACGGCACATCAATCGGTGGTCTTGTTGTGGACGGTGGTAATTTTGACTGGGAAGCTCATGCCGAGCGTCAACCTTATCTTAATCAACCTGACCCGAGCTATCATGGAGCTGTTTGGACTCAGGCGGTTAAGGGCATTGGTCCAGTTGCTTACATCATTAAGATGCGCACAACATTGCTGCGTGACTTAGGGTCAGCAATGTCGCCCTTCAATGCCTTCATGTTTCTGCAAGGCTTAGAAACTCTTCCACTTCGGATGGAACGACACTGCAGTAATACTGTAGCGGTTGCTGAGTGGTTAGCTAAACATCCCGCAGTTGAAACGGTTATTCATCCCAGCCAGCAGACAGGCGAACTAAAAGCCCGGGCGGATAAGTACCTAAATGGTCAATATGGTGGCCTTTGTGGCATGGTCCTAAAAGGTGGAAAGGATGCCGGAGCAAAGTTCATTGATAGCCTAAAAATGTTCTATCACGTTGCAAACATAGGTGATGCGAGAAGTCTTGCAATTCATCCTGCAACAACAACACACAGTCAGCTTTCCGCTGAAGAGCAAGAGGCTACAGGCGTTTCAGCTGGGTACGTACGTCTTTCAATCGGCATTGAACATATCGATGATATCATTGCTGATCTCGATCAAGCGTTAGCTCAGGTATAATTAGTTAGCGTCTGCTAACAGCGCTTAACTCACACAAATCAGGGCCATGGAATTTTTCCATGGCCTTTTTTATTACATACTAAATTGTTAGATAATAATCATTAGATCTGATAATGCTGCAGTGAATGTTGGTCCTTAAAATTTCCAGCAATTGGGTGGAAAAATCCTAAACCTAAAATACTGCTAAGCCTGTGCGATCCTCAGCCCCAGAATAGCTCTGGGTTATGACGAAGCGATGCCTTAGATATTTATTTCTTCGCGTACTGAATTGCTACGCGCCCAACAGTTTCTCTTGCCACAATCATTTTAGACACCTGAGCGGTACCATCACCAATCTCAAGTCCCATGACGTCACGGAGGCGTTGCTGATGGGGTAAATCGCGGCTGTAGCCAAGGTGACCATGTGTGAGAAGACACTGGTGAATTGCATCAACTGATATCTTTGGCCCCATCCACTTAACCATAGCGGCTTCTTTTGTGTGAGGCTTGCCCTGCTCGCGAAGCCAAAGACACTCATACGCTAAAAGACGAGCAGCGCGGACCTGCGCATCCGCTTCGGCGAGCGGAAACGTAACCCCCTGGAACTGCGCTAAAGGACCACCAAAAGCTTCTCGATCTGTAATGTAACTCCACGTCTCATCAATGGAAGCACGAGCTGACCCCAAGCATTGTAAAGCTATGAGTGCCCGGGAGTAATCAAAACCCTGCATGACGCGTATGAATCCCATACCAACGTCACCTACTCGACGCGCATCAGGTACACGTACGTGATCGAACCAAATTGACCCTCTCCCAACAGAAATGCTGCCAAGATCATTATAATTTGATCTGGATACACCTGGCGCATCCAAATCAATTAAGAAAGCAGTAATACCCCTTGCACCTTCATCGACATCCCCAGTCCTAGCTGCCACCAAGACGAAATCAGCTTGATTAGCGCAAGAAATTGACGCCTTTTCCCCATCAATAATCCAGTCACTGCCATCTCTCCTAGCGCGCAACTGAAGATTTGCAGCATCTGTCCCACCGCGAGGTTCTGTTAGTCCTAAGCTTGGAATTATCTCGCCAGCTGCAAGTTTTGGCAGATATTCAGTTGCCAAATCCTTCGACGCAAACTGAGCTATAACTCCACCAATAAGTGATCCTAATAATTGGATGTAGGCGATATTTAGATCACCTCGACCAATCTCTTCAATGACTGCACCTTGCGTTAGACCAGAGGCGCCAATACCTCCATATTCTTCGGGTAAGTCCGGCGCAACTAGTCCAAGGCCACCCATTTCTTTAAGCAAATCTCGATCAAAATGATCAACGGCTTCCCTGGATTGATAGAAGGGCAGAAGTTTCTCGTCTGCGAAACGCCGTGCTGCCTCCCGAATAGCCTCACCAACCTCATCGAACTCAAAATGCATAATTCTACCCTTTAAATTCATCCCGGATGGATGAGCCGTGCTGATTAATTTTTGGAGCTAATCCGTACAATGGGGTATCATTAGCCCTTCGCACCGGAGGAGCCGGCATATCAATCACACCTTTCTCTGTCTGAACCTCGATACGTCGTAATGCGGGATGGCTAACCATATCCTCAACGCTGTTAACGCTGGAATGGGCAATATCAGCCTTCCTTAGACGCTCCTGTAGGGTAGATTGGTCAATTGCTTTCAAAACGCGATCTATTTCACCTTCAACAAATTCTCTATTCGCCATTCTCGACTTGTTTGGCTGACATCTCTCATCAGTCGCCATGCTTGGTTGCTCAAGTACTATTTCAGCAAAACGCCCCCACTCCCGCTCGTTTTGAATAGCGATCATAGTTAATCGTCCGTCGCCAGTTGCGTAGGCCCCATATGGAACAAGGGCATTGTGGCGAAGTCCCGTTCGAGGCCAATCCCTTCCTCCATGCTGCTGGAACATTACCGGAGCTGCCATCAAATCAGCCATCGCATCGAACATAGAAACAGCTATGCCAGCCCCACGACCCGTCTTTTCTCGTGCGTACAGAGCTTCAAGAACGCCAGTTAGTCCGTTTATTCCAGTCGTTAAGTCACAGATTGATACTCCGACGCGGGATGGCTCAGAGGGAGAACCAGTAACAGCCATCAGTCCACTTTCAGCTTGGACCAAAAGGTCATATGCCTTTGCCGTATCAAAAGGTGCAGGCGCTTGTCCGTAACCCGATATATCTACCGTAATGAGGCGTGGATATAATTCTCTCAGTTCCTCTGAACCAAAACCGGCGCGCTCAGTGGCGCCTGGTGCAAGATTTTGGACCCAAACGTCTGCTTTGGCCAACAATCGGTGCAACAATGCTTGGTCAGCTTCATTCTTGATATCTATCGCGAGAGATCTTTCCCACGATTTAACCAGACAAAGAATGATGAAAGCCCCTTTGATGTATCATCATACCCACGAGCAAAATCACCTTCAGCACGCTCTAGCTTAATAACACGAGCCCCAGCATCCGCCATTCGACACGTAAGAAATGGGGCCGCAACTGCTTGCTCCAAACTTACGACCAGGACGCCTTCGAGAGGACCACTCATTAATAGGAACGCGGCATACCGAGCACATGCTCGCCGATAAAGCTAAGGACTAAATTTTGGGATATAGGTGCCGTACGATGAATACGTGCTTCTCTGAACTTCCGCTCGATACCGTACTCCTCGGCGAAGGCAAACCCGCCAAATGTCTGGAAACATGTATCTGCAGCTTTCCAGACAGCTTCAGCAGCTAAATATTTGCCTGCATTAGCCTCAGCCCCACACGGCAACCCAGCTTCAAAAAGCGCTGCCGCTTTTTGAATGACAAGCTTAGCTCCCATGAACTGTGCGTAGGCGTCAGCAATTGGAAATTGAATACCTTGATTGGAACCAATAGGCCTGCCAAAAACCTCTCGCTCACGGGAGTATTCACTGGCCTTTTGAGCAAACCATTGGCAATCCCCAAGAGCTTCAGAAGCAACAAGCACACGTTCTGCATTCATACCATCAAGAATGTACCTAAAACCTTTACCCTCTTCGCCAATCAGAGATGATGCTGGAATACGGAGATTATCAAAAAATATCTCCGTCGTGTTATGGTTGATCATTGTCTTGATCGGTTTGATCTCTAAACCGTTACCTTTAGCCTCACGCATGTCGACTAAAAATACAGATAGCCCGTCTGTTCTCTTCGCAACTTTTTCTTTTGCTGTAGTGCGAGCCAACAAAAGCATTAAGTCAGAATGCTCAGCCCGACTGGTCCATACCTTCTGACCATTAACAACATATTCATCACCGTCACGAACTGCCGTGGTTCTGAGACTTAGAGTATCAGTACCACTCGTTGGCTCTGTTACTCCAAAAGCCTGGAGTCTAAGTTCACCTGAGGCGATCTTCGGCAGATACATTCTTTTTGGTCATCTGATCCATGCCTAAGGACCGTGCCCATTGTATACATTTGCGCATGACAGGCGGCCCCAGAACAACCATTCTTATGAATTTCTTCAAGGATTGCAGCACCCGCCGACAACGGTAAACCTGAACCACCATACTCTTTCTGGTATCAAAACACCCAGAAAACCGGCATCCAGTCAAAGCTTTTACAAACTCTGTAGGATAACCACGCCGTTGATCCAGCTCATGCCAGTATTCTGAGGAAAATCCTTCGCAGAGCTTAGCTAGAGCTTCTCGGATTTCTGGGTAGGTCTCGCCAATCGGCATTACAGGCATGTCAGTTGAAATTGAGACGCTATCAGGCACGGCCTTCGGGCTCCTGAACAGTTAAAAGAATTTTTCCAAACATTAGCTTTTTTTTTTATACTATCCTAAAGCCCCTTAGTTAGGGCTTGCAGAGATGCGCGGATAAGATCTACGTAAAACAAATCAATCTTAGAGGCCTCGGCCATGATAAGCGGTAAAAGCATCCTTTTAACTATCTCAGGCGGAATAGCTGCCTATAGAAGTTTGGAATTAATTCGTCGCCTTCGCGAACGTGGAGCTTCTGTGCGTTGCGTACTAACAAAAGGTGGGGCTGAATTTGTAACTCCACTTTCAGTCGCAGCGCTTAGCGAAGGGAAAGTTTACCAAGACATCTTTTCTCTAACAGACGAGAGTGAAATGGGTCACATCCGTCTCTCTCGCGAAGCAGATTTAATTGTAGTTGCGCCAGCCAGTGCTGACCTCTTAGCTAAAATGGCTAACGGTCATAGTGATGACCTGGCTTCAACCGTACTTCTGGCAACAGACAAGAAGGTCTTAATCGCCCCCACTATGAATGTCCGCATGTGGGAGCACCCAGCGGTCAAACGAAATGTTGCGCAGCTTGAGGCTGATGGTGTGTTTCGCGTGGGACCAGGATCAGGTGAACTCGCGTGCGGTGAAACTGGGTCAGGCCGGATGGCTGAGCCATTGGACATCGTATCAGCTATCGAAAAGATACTAGATCCAACCAAGACAATTAAACCACTTGCAGGAAAAAGTGCATTAGTGACGTCTGGCCCAACCTGGGAAGCCATTGATCCTGTTCGTTTTATTGCCAATCGTTCTTCTGGCAAGCAAGGACATGCTGTTGCTAAAGCGCTGCAGGCACTGGGTGCCGAGGTGACTTTGGTTTCTGGACCAACGAAATTACCCGACCCAACCGGGATGAAGGTTATACACATTGAGAGCGCGCGTGAACTTTTGGCTGCGTGCATGAATGCCCTTCCACTGACATCGCAGTATGCGCGGCAGCTGTCGCTGATTGGCGCGTTGCAAATGAAGCAGACAACAAAATTAAAAAAGACGATAAGGGGGCTCTGCCAACTCTCTCTTTCTCTGAAAATCCTGACATTCTTAAATCAATCTCGATGTCTGAAACCTCTCGCCCTTCCCTCGTGGTTGGTTTTGCAGCGGAAACTGAAAGCCTAATCGAGCATGCGAAAGCCAAGCTGCAGAAAAAAGCCTGTGATTGGATTTTAGCGAATGATGTATCGCGCGAAGCAGGCGTTTTCGATGGTGACGCTAACACACTGCATCTTGTGACCAAATCAGGTGTAGAAGATTGGGAGAAGCTCGATAAACAGGCGGCTGCAAATCGCTTAGCTCAACGTATCGCAGAATTTTTCCAATCGAATGAGTTCAAGACAAAATGATTGATGTAAAGATTAATCTTCTTTCGCACGGTGTAAGCGTCCCTAAATACGCAACTCCTGGTTCGGCCGGTGCTGATCTCTATGCTGCGAATACTGAAGCGGTAGAACTGGCTCCAGGTGCTCGAGCCCTTATTCCGTGCGGCTTTTCAATGGCGCTGCCCGAAGGTTATGAGGCGCAGGTCAGACCCCGCTCAGGTCTCGCCCTGAAAAATGGAATTACTCTCCCGAATACACCAGGTACGATCGATGCTGACTATCGCGGTGAAGTAGGTGTAATCCTCTTGAACTTGGGCACAGAGGTATTTGTGGTCGAACGAGGAATGCGTATTGCACAAATGGTAATAGCACCTGCGCCGCAAGCGACATTCAAATTGGTTAACGGGTTAGACGAAACATCCAGGGGTACCGGAGGCTTTGGCTCCACTGGACGCGAGTAATGAAACTCGACCTCAATGATTCTCAGCTTGAACGCTACTCACGGCACATCCTACTGCCGGAGGTTGGAGCAGTAGGCCAAGCTAAGCTTATGTCCTCAAAAGTGCTAATCGTTGGTGCAGGAGGTCTTGGCGCACCGATGATCCTCTATCTCGCCTCTGCCGGTATAGGCCGCATTGGAATCATCGATAATGATGATGTTGAGCTTTCAAACCTGCAGCGCCAGGTGGCTCATACCACAGGCCGCATAGGCGTCAATAAAGCTGCAAGTGCTGCCATGACAGCTCAAGAAATTAATCCTGAAATTCAAGTGGACGCGATCACAGAAAGGCTAACCGAAAAGAACATCGACACAATATTCGCTGACTATGATGTCATTGCAGATGGAACGGATAATTTTGATACGCGCTATCTCATCAATGACGCTGCAGTGCGATTGGGAAAAATTCTTGTAACAGCTGCATTACTTCGTTTCGATGGACAGCTAACAACGATCAAACCTGGTGGTCCTTGCTACCGCTGCCTTTTTCCAGAACCACCTCCACCAGGAGCGGTTCCATCTTGTTCAGAAGCCGGCGTACTTGGTTCAGTGGCAGGTGTTTTAGGCACCATGCAGGCAACCGAAGTGGTTAAGGAAATACTGGGTATAGGAGATAGCCTTTCTGGCCGACTGCTACTTTTTGATGGTCTTACAATGACGATGCGTGACATGAAAGCGAAACGAAGAATAGGCTGCAAGGCTTGTGATACTGATTAAGCCTTCTTCACCTTTCTAACCACTTGCTCAAGAGAATTAAGAAACCGCGACCTGTCCGCCTTAGAAAAAGGGCGCCCCCTCCAGAAGCGCCCAAGGGATTAGCGGACCTGATATCCGCCATTAAATCGCGCATGCCTAACTGTTGGCCAATATTTTGAGTGGTGAATAGATCACCATTGTGCCGTATTGCTGCAGCACCAGCCTCCAGCACTTTTGCGGCTAGTGGGATATCCCCAGTTACACAAATATCCCCTGGGCCCACCCGATCAGCAATCCACATGTCAGCTGCGTCTGCACCCTGTGCAACTATCACCGTTTCAATGAGAGGATTGGGATTGGGCCGAATGCCCCGTTCGAAACAACGTAGACTTTTAGGCCGTGCCGCTCAGCGACCCTGTAGGTCTCGTCTTTAACGGGACAGGCGTCGGCATCTATATAAATTACGTTCATCCATGTGAGCTACGCTATAACGCCTAGGATTAAAAGAGGACGAGGTCTAATCTTCTGATTATGTGGGATTCAATTTACCAGGTAATTCAAACAGCGGGATACCATGGGTTAGCGATAGCGTGCTTAGCATCGCTAATTGCTGGGTTCCTGCGCGGTTTTATCGGCTTCGGCGCAGCATTGGTAATGACCCCTGTGCTGAGCTTAGTCTATTCTCCAACGATTGCGGTGCCGATTGCATTCCTTTCAGCGGTTCCCGCTGTTATTCAGTTATTGCCTCCCACAATTAAATATGGAGAGCGGGCCTTTGTCTTACCTCTAGGGCTTACCGCACTTTTTGCATCCCCTGTTGGGGCGTGGCTTCTATCTAATGGAGATCCAAGAATTTTAAAAATTGGCATCTCATCTTTAATCTTAATAATGGCGTTTGCCTTGTTCAGAGGCTGGCGTTTCAAAAATCTCCAGGAACAGTAGTTCTAGGAGCGGTCGGTTTACTTTCAGGATTTCTTCAGGGCCTAGCTAGCGTTGGTGGCCCCCCAGCCGTAGCAGCAGCATTGTCACGACCAGGGGATGTATATGCTCAGCGCGGCAATATTTTAGCAGCAGCCGCAGTCCTCACGGCTTCTAACATAATACCGCTCTGGGCCCTTGGTCTCTTTAAAGAGCAAACTCTTATTCTTGCGGCAATACTTGTACCACCTCATCTCATTGCTGCGTGGGTTGGCAATCGATATTCTGATGGCCGAGGTAAAACACACTTCCATCGCGCAGCCGTCATAATGTTAATAGCAATTGCTTCGACGACTTTGATTCTATCGATTTCTGACTACCTGACCGGTTAGCTGTTTATCAGCCCACCATCCACATTAAAGCCCTGGCCAGTTATATTGCGAGCACCTGGACCGGCCAAAAATACGGCCATAGCGGCGATATCTTCTGGGTCGTTTCCTCGGCGGATAGGAATACTTTTCCCAACCTCTTCCTTCAACTCTTCAACCGTTACCCCCTTCTCAGCTGAGCGCGCTGAAAGCAGGCCTTCAACAATTGCTGTATAGGTAACACCTGGACATATCGCGTTTACATTAATGTTATTTGGGCCAAGTTGATGCGCTGCTACGTAAGTCATCGCAAGTACCGCACCCTTGGTACCTGCATATGCACAGTTTGAAGTTCCATAATATCCTCGACCAGCGACTGAAGCGATATTGATAATCCGACCGCCACCTTGAGAAATCATAGTTTTTGCAGCACGTTGCATGCAAAAAAAACACCTTTGGCATTAACTCTAAACATCCGGTCCCAGTCACTTTCATCAAGGTCCATGATGTGGCGTGCCTGGTAACGCCAGCGTTATTTACGATAACGTCTAAACGCCCCATGTCTGTTACCGCTTTAGTTATCATTGAATCGATTGCTTTAAGGTCGCCACAATCGGCTTCAATTGCGCTAGCAAACCCACCAAATTTTGCGCATTCCGCCGCAACGTTATTGGCAGCTACTCCGTTAATATCAGCAACAGCTACATCAGCACCAGCTTCTGCCAGGGCCCTTGCACACGCAGCTCCAATTCCTCCACCAGCTCCCGTGACAAGTGTTTTTAGACCCTTGAGCACTGCCATATTATTTCTCCTATTGATTTTAAATCCAGTCAAATGGCCTTTTTATAGATACATCCATAACCGTATCGACTGGTGGAGCAATTTCAACTCAATGAGCTGTATACCAGAAGCTTTAGCATTGGTTGCTATACCGGCCCTATATCAAACCTTAACTGGAGTCTTCAGCGGCTTCCCAGCAAAATGAAGATCAAGGTTCTCAACCGCTAGATCAGCCATTGCATTCCGTGTTGCAACAGTAGCACTAGCCTGATGTGGCTGAAGCACAACATTATCTAGATCAAAAAGAGCAGAAGGGACCTTGGGCTCTGCCTCAAAAACATCCAGTCCAGCGCCCCAAATCCGTTTTGCCATTAAGGCTTCCACTAAAGCTTGCTCGTCTATGACAGAACCACGAGCAACATTTACAATCCATCCTTCTGGTCCCAATGCGTCCAGAACATTCTTGTTGACAAGGTGGCGCGTCGCAGGACCTCCTGGACAACAAAGCACCAGACCATCTGATTGCTCAGCCAAACGAGCAATATCAGGCTCGTAAGGATACTGGGCATCGGGCTTTGGACGAGGACCAGTCCATGTCACATTAGCACCAAGAGCTGTCAAACGATCCGCTACAGCGAGCCCAATGCCACCCAATGCGACGACACCTATAGGACGACCAACGACCGTTTTATTGAGCGGGAGATCCGCCTTCAACCAACGACCATCACGGACGTAAGCGTCTGCTTTGGGAATTTCACGCGTAACTGACAAAACAAGTCCAATGGCGAGATTTGCCACTTCAGCACTGAGAACGCCTGGTGTATTTGTTGTTGCCGCACCTTTAGCTAAAGCATGACGAACATCAACGCCATCATAGCCAACACCCATAACAGAAATCATCTCCAGGTTAGTTAACGCATCAATCATCGCTGCGTCGACTTTACCGTGGCCCATTGTCAGGATGGCGCGGACCTCACTTCCGCGGGCCTCTAAGAGCTCGTCGGTATTTTGGGATTCCCAAAGGCGTAACACTTCGTATCGGTTCCCAAGGCGTTCGGTAATCCTTGGCGGCATCGCCATCGTTTGGAGAATAACGGGAACGTCAGACATAGACTTAACTCAAACTACCGAAGCAATTTCATCGAAAGCAAACTTGGGCCCACGTTCCTTAACACTTGCTGGATCACCGTACCCAATATTGCATAGGAAGTTAGCTTTATAAGTGGTGCCTGACAAAAACGTCTCGTTGACCTTAGCTGCATCAAAACCCGACATAGGACCGCAATCCAGGCCGAGCGAGCGCGCAGCTAAAATCATATAACCACCCATTAATGAGCCATTACGGAAGCTTGCCTGCTCAGCCATTTCAGGGCTCTTCTCAAACATAGTTTTCATATCACCGTGAGGAAAAGCCTATCCATATGTCGCCAGAATTCTGGATCATAGGCAACAATAAGCTGTCACCGGTGCTGTCATTGTTTTTTCGATGTTACCGGAAGATAAACAGGGTTTCAGCTTGTCCTTTCCTTCTCGTGATTTGACAAAAACAAATCTTGCTGGTGAGGAATTAGCACTAGTTGGTGGTAATAAAGTAAGTTCAATAAGACGATGAAGAAGTGCTTCAGGAACCTTTCTATTTAGCCAGCCATAGCAAGTCCTACCTTCATGGAAGAGAAGGTCAGCACCATTATCATCAAGCTTTGATACACGCTCTTTCATAGAGGCAAATTTTGACGCTTCTTCATTGGCATTGGACATGTGATTATACATTAGTTGAGAAGTAACTGATCAAACAGTAGTTGAGGATTTTTAAACCTAATTTTAGTAAAACACTTTAGTTATGCATTTGGACCCATCCCAAAAATAAAAAAGGCAACGGACACTCCGCACACGTTGGAACTTTTTTTGTCATAATGTGTCGGGGCGAGATCCAATGAAGAAAAAGTCGTATCAGAGGGTTAATTTTTTATCTTTTTCAAGTTTTTTCATACACCGCATGAGTCTTACTTCACTTATATCAGATGGATTGACACAGAGAATCCTATTATACTCAGAACGGTATAGTTATGTCCGCACCGCAAAGGCCCAAAGCCAGGTAATTTGTGGCGCACGCTTAAGCATTCAAAGCAACTTGAACAGCGTTAACCGCTTCAGAACCAAATTTCGCCACTAGACCTTTAACGCTTGGAAAACACCAGCAAACGCGCTACAACATTTCTGACCTACAGCTGTCGTACAAATCCCTCAGAGCTTGTCCCAATTGGTAATGATTACCTAAAAACTCCCAACAGGCGAACTTGATAAAGATTGATTAAGAAAAGTGAAACCAAACAATACACAAAGGGCCGAGTTGTGTTTCAGCTATAGAAGGCTTGTCAGCGAACAGCAAAAATAAGCCTATCGAAATTCGGTTGGCATGCAACCAGGATTGGAATGAATATGTTCAAACGCAGTGTCGTGAAGGTCAAATAATACTTGAGGCTGCGTAAGACGGGGTTTTGGATAACCCCTACCTCAGACTTCGGTAGCCCTAACTGAAAGGAGGCTAATCTTTCGCTGCCATTATGCCCTCAGATCGGCACTTAACTCCTTGTATTATCTCTTTGCAGAAGCGCGACGTCCCAACTCTAATATTTTTTGGAGCAGCAGATTACACTATTGTAATCCCTAATATACACCAAAAATTATAGACTTTTTCTATTCACACTATGGAAAACACTAAATATAAACCCAATTACGATGGTAAAGTAATAATTCATATACATGTTATTTTTTTGACTATATACCATTAACTTACTACTTATTTACTGCTTTTCCCAAATTCGACACCATATAGTTTTCTCTTACATCCTTAACTGCAGATAGTTTGCGGCACCATTTTGTGAATTGTGGATAGCAAGATCTCTTAAATATCTAGGCTTTATCCCCCTAGTCTTCATAACCAGTTAACTTAACAAATCCACCACCATACTCTTCCTTCTTCTTAAAAGCAGCAATTCCCAAGCGTACATCTGAAAGCGAAACAGGACCCCAGATCCAATACTGATAAATCTTTGCTTGTAAGCCCAATTTCAGCATTCAAAACTTTAACATTACTGCCTTTGATATGACTATTTTTTCTTCTTTGCGCCATACCCCTCTGTCACCAACCTGTTTTATCGAAACATTTTCTAGGAAATGCTTCACTTCCAGAAAATCTAAACGTCATTGACATTTTCAAAGACACTTCTTCTAATAGAACCGTTAGAAAAGTCGCTATCATTATGCGTCGCTATAAACATTTTTAAATGTTGAATTGCTTACAGTAAATGTTGACCTGAATGTGTTCAAAGTCTTCCGCTTTATTGGTAACAAATGAGCAGTTCTCCAGCTCCACTTTTGTTTCGTAAAAAGTGACACTTGCAGTCAAGCTTGAATATTCAGGGTTTGGTGCACTTAACTGATGGAAGTTCACGTTTCTAAAATATTACCAAAATTTTTACCCGAAATGTAACACCTCCACCAGAGAAATTTGATGATTGTAGTGATATGGGTTGATTTTGTACCAATAAATGAAATGGTGATCTGCTTATAATTGATGCGTGCCATTGATCAGGTTCACAACTAAACCTGCATTTCCAACACCACAAAACCCCTCAGGGATGAATAAATCTTTATCTAACTCGATATATGATGAAGAAAAAGTAATTCGTTTAAACTCCTCATCAACCAAAAAGCGTTGATCTCGCTTCAGCCTGTTCAGTGATGAACCCCAAAATTGAGGCAAATAATTTCCGTCGCTGTCAGAGATAGAAAAAATGGGCAATGTTCGTATTTTGCGGTTTCCCTTCACTCCCAGCGACACGGTAATCAATGCTAAGATCAAGCTCGTGATCTCCTGTTCTAAACCTAGTCTCAAACATAGAAGTCGACCCTGGGGGAAGCATCTGCCACCAAAAATAGGCTCTTGGCGAGAATCATAGTTTGTTCCAACAAGCTCGATTGGCATGATCGACCAATTTTTGATTGTCATTTAACCTGCCCTCCATCAATTTGTTTACTTAATCCCAATAAATGCATCTTACTATTAATAAAATTTTAATCTGCGCCTGACGCTGATATAAAACTCTTTAGGAAAATAGAATGGGTACTGCTTTAAATAATATACGCTCTTGATGCTCAAACTGGTCGGATATTTCCTGAAAAACTCATCAAGATATTCTAAGTTACTTACACGGACAAGGCTTTCAACAAACCTCTTGTTAAATTATCATTCGTTAGAAGTTTCTTAAATAGAGGCAAATCTCTGCTCCCTCTAATATTTCCTTACTCAAGAAAATTCTGATTGAGGGGGACCATCTGAAACTCTTAAAGAGTTGTATTCTTGTAATCGGCTCAACAAGGTTAGAAACTGGGTTAAGGTATAGAAACGTGTTTCATTATTCAACCGCATGCCGGCTATCCATTAACTCTAAAAATTGCCAGATGCGATGCAAATTTCTTCACATCTAAAATATTCTCAATATCCAGGATACCGTCATTTTTCATTAAATCATGAAACGCAACCTCGATTAATCTTGCCGTCGCCTCAGCAGGAGTTTTGTTGTATTTATTTATTTTCATTAAAAATTCCTAACATCACCGTCATTATTGACATTAAATATTATGCCTTCCTCTGTGCCCATTTCTTGCTCGATAAGCTCTTTCCAAAATGCTCCTCCAGCGCATAAATACCCCAACTCTCCCCGTTTACCTTGAGACTTACAAAAAAATATTTAAGAGCTATCAGTCCTTCCCGTCTTTCCAGTTCATGGCCTACCCATTCCACCAAATTATGGCGTGCCTTTGGCGGGAAGTAGTTTGAATTCCGACATTCCAAGTATTTTTGATCTCTTCCTTACATTAACCTTAAACGCCCTTTTCTTGGCGTTACCAATCATGTCAAGATTCAGGCCAGTTGGAGAAATCTTACTTTGTAATTCTTACCATTAACCAACAGCTTGGCAGGAACTGAAATTTCTGTTCTTCCTACTAATTTGACCTTTATTCAGCGCAGCTTCTAGCTGCATTGAGTAACCATATCTTCAAAATCTATATTATTTCAAATTATGCGTATCAACGCCAAAACTGGATACATAGTTTCTAAAAACCTTCAGTTTTTTGTTTTCGTGGCGTCGTAAATCACTTTGCGCCGACGCGGCAGTTTGGTTGCGCTGAAGATTGGCACCCAGTAAAATGCAGAAAAAGCCAAAACCCGCCAAGAAAAGACATAGAAAAAACCCAATCACGGTCTGTTTTGGAACAGATATCTCTACAAATTTTTAAAAAATTTCTCCAGTATATTCTTACTCGGCAAAACTACCTTCATTTGCTACATTACCTTTCTCGTATCCAGGAAACGCACCTCAAGCGTAGGATCAAAATCAAGCAAACTATTTTGAAGATCGGTCAAGTGTGAGCTGCTAATAATGCTAGCAGTGAAAGAAATTTCGAAGACTCTGGCGTACTATCCAACCTCTTTAAGTCAGCAGATTCAGAATAACGAGAGAGAATTTCTGATTATCTGCTTCGGCTGCACCCGATCTGACCAGGCTTATTTATGGTTACAAACATTACATTTGAATCATGCGGATCACTAAACATTTGTTTGCGAAAAAATTAATGCCGACAACATAAACACAAAGCCAATTGACGTGATAATTATTTGGTTAGCGCCGTAGCCAACACCAACCATTATGCAAACAAACAAAATACCACCTCTGGTTCTTTTATCGCGGATCGAAAACGAACAATTGATAAAGCACCGACTAGGCCAAGTGATAACGCCAAAGATGACTTGACAATTGTTATAATCACCATTGTAGCCAAAGACTAATGGAACGAAAATTTTGCCAAAAAGGCCCGATCAGAGAGCGATAAACCATATTTTTTGTAAATTTGTTGCAACAAAATAGCTGCAATAGATGTTAAAATTAAACCGATTAGAAATTCCAGAACTGAAACAGGTGTATTAGTAACAGCTAAGAACTTATTCATTAATTCATTGGTGACTTCCATTTAATTACCCTTTTCAGTTCTTAACTAATAATAACGCCTAGGTATCAGTAAAAAATATGAACAATATAAGCTATTCTTAGTTGCTACTCCAATTTCGAAGATTATCAATGCCAAAGACATACTTTGAACTTTTTGTAACTCGACTTCTTTAAAGCTCTGAGAAATGCTTCAGCTTTCGAAAAAGCCTCTGGCGAATTTAATTTCAACAATAACCGAACGCGAACGGAACGGTGACGGGTGACAGCCGCAGAGGATTGATGTCATAAAATTTAAGTTGGTATCGACCGTTAATCTGAATTCTGCATCCCTATTCAAGAAGTACTGCCTATCATAGGAATTAACTAACGTCGGCTCGAGAAGACCAACATCAACAAAATTCTTACCAAATTTTTCAACTACTTCTCTATTTTTGAAATTTATTATATTTTTAGTTGTAATTTTTTTAGAAAAATCAAATAACACGGGCTCTATCTCATTTATCTTTCCAGCCCTAGCATTCCAGATTTATCTTAATCTCCAGGATGGGAGAATTAGAAATGTCTTTTAATCCGCCGTACCATCTTAATCTGACTTTTTCTGACTTTTTCACCCTCAACATTATCAGCAAACGAAGATAGATCAAAAGTATCAAAATATATATTGTTAATTTGCCGCTTATGATGAATTGATCGAAGTGCATCAGGTGTGTTTTCACCCTGTATAAAACCTCATGAATATCAGTGTCATCTATAAAAATTTTAAGTTCATATCTCATATTAGTGCCCCTACCTCATCGATGAATTCAACAAAAATCCATCGAACACTCCGGGATTCATAGAGTTAATCAGGATCTATGGACTTACAAAAATATCAATCCAGTTAGCAAACACCATTACAATTTCATTTAGGCAAAATACTTTTTATGAACTAGTGAGGCACCAAAACCTGTTTCTAATCATATGCTGTCAGCGGACAGACTTTTTCATACTTAAGGTATTTTTGTTTTAACTATAGTTTAAACGCCCCTTTTGATGCCAGCGCCATGCGTCTGTTATGATTTTTTTTAAATCTGGATCGATGTGCAGACCAACCCAGTTCATTAAATGCGCGCATTGAGCCAGACACGAGCCTACTACAGTCCCCAGGCTGCCTTCTCAGCCACATTCACTGCTAGCTTGCGACCAGTAACACTCGATATGTTTTCTGTTACCTCTTTTTAACAGAGAACCCAGCTCCTGTCCCAAGATTAAATACGCCACATGTATTACCATTTTCCAACCATTTAAGACCCAAAATATGAGCATCAACTAAGTCACATACATGCACATAATCACGAATACATGTTCCATCAGGGGTAATCATAGTCATCACCAAAAATTGTAAACTCGCCGCCTTTACCATCAACTGCAGCAAGTAAGTAGGGATTGGTGGAGTTTCTATTGATGATATTCACAATTTCGAGCTTTCAGGGTCTGCCCCGCTACGATTGAAATACCTAAATATAACATAATTAAGATTAAATGATGCTCTAGTTCGCGATAATGTTTTCGACAGCGAGCTTTGACGCTTCCCATAAGCATTTGTTGGATTTTGCAAACTGTTTTCGTCCAACAACACGTTGTCCTGCTCACCATACGTTGCACAAGTCGAAGAAAAGATAAAATTCCTTACACTCGTGTTCAACAGCTGACTGAATCAAATTCAATGAGCCCAAAACATTGTTTTTCCAATATTTGTCGGGAACGTGCATACTCTCATGAACTTGGCTAAGCGCAAAGTGCATGACCGCTACAGGCAAATATTTTTTAAATACATCATCTATTCGCTTTTTTTGTTTCGAAGATTCTACTAATTCGAAAGGGTCAGGAATTTCGCGGCCTCTTCCTTGCCGGTATATAAATTATCAACGGTGTCGCTTGGAACATAGCCTGCTATCTTCAAGCTCTTGCACGCATGTGAACCAATGCCATGCTGTACCTACCAGGTAACCAAGACTACTTTGCTGACTATACTATCCCGCTCCAATTTTCGAGCTTGTGAATTTAATTTTTAACGCAAACGTTGCGGCCGCAAAAAGTCCAACAAGCACAAATAAAGCTGCTGGGAAGCCAAGCGCTGGGGTGCGCTCATACATAAACCGAACTAAAGCGCGAGAAGATAAAAGTTTCAGTGATATGCTTCACACCACTAACAAGGGCCACAACAGACCACACAAGGCCGCCCAAGAAACTTACACTGTAACAAGTGCATCGCCATCAGCCAATCTAATGATTTCGTAATTTGCGGACGCAATACTACTGAAAATCCCGTCATACAACAATTGACGTTCAATAAACAAAGGATAAACCAAAAATATCCAAATCAAAAATGAATTCAGAAAGTATAAATTCCGTTTATCCCAAGACTGTTGCATCGGTGGCATTTCATACTCACGAAGGGATAAATATACGACGGAAATCAGTCCATAGTACAAGAATAGCAATAAGAAATACCGTCGCCCCGCTCCGATCTTTAGAAATGATAAATTATAACAAAGGTTTAAGCGTGATATAAGTCATTGAAAAGAATAAAATGCCAGCAACTAAAAATATTAAGAACCAAAATCTCTTTAGTTCCGTGGGCATGCAGATAGACGTACAAAGGTAAAAACAAAAATGCTATGTGCGAAGGCTCATTGTAAACGCCGATACTCTTATCCCTGAGCAAGGGCGTACTGAATTTACATATGAAAAGTTTGCAAAGGCCTGGTATACTTAGCTCAAAACAACCGCAACTACAATTGAGAAAACGGATGCAAAAAAGAGCCCATTTTAATGATTTTAAATCGATTTTCCGAGAAATAATAATCGCTACAACAACTAATAATAATTGCTTAAAATAATAAAAATTATTGTTGAAAGTCACAGAATTATCAAAATTTGAAAAAAATTGTCAGTAATAAAAAAGAAATTACTAATATAAATGCAATATCTTGCACCTTCCATTTTGTGTTTGAATAATTATAAAAAAGTAGACCAATTAAAGGTAATTGCGACTTTCCTGCAGATAAAAATGCCGGGAATAAAAAAAATGAATAAATTGTTCTTTTAAAGAAATGTTTCACGATAATACTTTTCAATCTCGATAGCATCCTATTGGTGAATATTTATTATTTTTTGTTATCCATTTTAATATTATCAATATAAAAATCCTCCCCAGTTTGAAACTAGGAATTGTTTTCCAAAAACTGATCTTACGACATCAGATGCAGCATTTTTTTCATCAACAAAAATGGAATATTGTATTTTAATGCAAGCTGCAGAATCAAAGGGTCACAGTCTATTTGCCTAGCTGGATACACAATCGCCGATGCCAAAGAAATAATGCTATGAACTTGCTCCTGCTGCAGCCATCCCAGATATGTTTCTCTAATGGAGCTTTCCCAGAAGCTCCAACATACTTTATGATACTTATCGGTAATTAATTTTTAAATCTGTCATGCCCTTTATCTTTAGATGATGACTACGGCAAAACTGAAAGGAGTTTTTTTAACTCTAAGTGCATTATAGATGAATGGTTTGCCCTCCCCCAAACATAAAGATTTGCAATACTAGTGGATGTACAGCCAAGATGACGCTCAATTAATTTCAGTGATTTAATGGGAGAGAGTTCGAATTTTAATTCTCGGAACCGGCAAACAATCCTCATACATAACGTAAATATCGCGTGGATGTATTTCTTCAAGGATAACCGCAGTCTCCCTTAAGCAATTAAATGATGCGCCTTTAAGTTCACATATGCTTTGCTGAACAAAGTTAAATCTGGCTTTTGAAGGACATATAGTAAAGATAATCGTGTACATAACAAACACAAATCTTTAGGACATATAAATGATAAAAATAAAACTATAGGAAAAAAACGAAAACGTATGAACTATAAATTTTCTGCGCGAAAATAAAATATTTAAATATTCGTATATTATTATAGATAATACTCAATATTAACCTAAACGCATTTTCTCCAATCACTGAAACAGTGGACACAGAGTGCCCAAAACCAATAAGGACATTTACTTCTTCTTTAGCGACGTGTGTAGCACCGCCATTATCACCGCTAGATAATCAAAAATGACACAAATTTTTGTTCATGTTTTTTTCGATAATGCGTTATAGATTTTATTCAAGCGCAGTCTTGACAAATCTACCACTTTGATGAAGCAGGTCGATTCCTATTTTGTTTTCGATTACTTCTTCAATGAATACTCTGTGGGGCTCAATATGCAAATACTGGCACAGCGCGCTGAGCTTACCTCCTCCTGGGGTATAATCCACTCCGACTGTTTTTTTGTCTAAAAGCAACCCAAGATAAATCCGTGATATCTAGCAGCAATTACAATCTCAGAAGACTTTATATTTTGGATGACATTATACATTGATTATCATAAACTGTCGATGCCAAGTGTGCTGCAAATTTCCTTTTACTGCTTTACTATCAGGCTTCCAATCTAATTCGTGTAGAGAAGAAAGTTAGTTTATAGCGGGATTTTCGGACGCTAAAAACCTCGAGACACCTAAAAAAATGTATTGTTATATTGAACTAAGCTTTATAGCCTCCCGGAACATAAGAACGTGGCAAGAATCGCATGTTAACTGCAATACTTTTATGAATATGATCTGCACACACCCATTTCTGCAGTTCTCTCGCATAGAAAACTTGCATAGAGCTATTTTATATTGTTTTTGACTTTGCTTGAATCCAAATTAAAAGTCGGCCGTAAAACGATGAAATCTTGCAGAGTGAGCAAAAACATTTACAAAAAGTGGCAAATCTTAATTTTCACCGGCCCTATTCCACCCCAGATTATTCGCTACAAACTCACTCACCCTGGCCATCAAATTCTAAAAAAACCAAAACAGCATTCTCGGATCGTCCATTAGTGGTCCACCACCAAAAATAAGCTTATCTCCCTTTTTAAAAACAAGAGTTGTTGTTCTGATACTACTTCAACATATTTTTCTATTAAAATAGCATCAGCCTCAAAGGCTAATGCTATTAATTCCTGCAATGTAGCTTTTGTGTAACTCTCGGATTAAATGGAACAAATTAAAATAGGTCGACTTTTTGCGAATTAGCTTTTTAAGAATACCAAGTAATATTAACTTATCGCCTAAAGTCTCTGTTCCATACCAGCCATAAATTAAAATACAGTTATTTTTCTTTACTCTCGATAACGACCAACAGCACCACTAAACTTGCTACAAAGTATAATCAGCTACTTAAACTTGTTTATATTCGCAAGCATGCAAAACTTACGATCTAACAAAAGCTTAAATACGCAAATAGTAGAAAAAAATACAAAATTATATGTTTTAATTTAGATCCAGGCACAAATATAAAATAAACGCTAAGCATGGCATAAACAATCTTAAATTTCCAACATAGACAATTTATTTTTATTATAAAAGCGTCCTTATGGGTATTCATGAAACACAAATGGCGTAGTAAAAGAGGTACCTGAAAACCAATACAACAAACGAATCAATTTCTGGCTGCAGCAGCAAAAATACAATCAGATGTTCAAATAGTAAACACACTCCAAGTCCACGAGCAACCAGAAAAAAACTAAGGACAGCGCTTAGCACTCGCTAAGGTAGAACACTTCCATTTTGGTTTGTAAACTTAACATGAAATGGATGGTGAGCTCACATTTAAAAGTGACGATATAAAACATATTTAAACTATTAAGGCGAGAAACAGCCCCTCACTATTACTTAAGCTTAAAATAGACTTATCAATTATATACCATAATTGTAATCATTCCTCCTTACTAAAATGTACACCAGATAATATGGATTACACGTTTATTATTTGAAAACTACGTTTCTTTTATAAAACAGCTTTATTTACTCTTTGTAGAGTATAAATAGATAATAAGGAAGATAATGAATAATACAATTACAACAATAAAGCGTTTCAGGCTAATAAAGCTACCGCCACCACTAGTCCGACAGCTCTTTCAGAAGATCTAAAATGAAGAAGTTAAGGCATTAACACAACACAGACATTGCTTGGTGACGTATTTCCACAAAGGCCCAAAGAGGTATTGTTGCGAATTGCAAAAGGTTCAGGTTGAGAAAAAAAAAGCTATCAATAAACAGCGCTTTATTAACATCGCTGAAACACACCAAAAATGAAAAATATAACAATCATAGTAAAAGACACCTGGGGAGCTTTTGGTGATGGCTCCAATTAAATGGGTATTTAAAAGTCGCGAAACAAGGTCAACTGTTAACTCAACACCAAATAGTGTATATACTGTGGAAAAGATCATTTGGATTTGATTTTACAATAAAGTCATGACTAAACCAATTAATAAAGTTAATACAATAATTAATTGAAAAAACTTCATATTTTTTGCTTTATTTTTTTATTTGTTGTACAAAATCAGCAGGATCAACTTCAGAGACATGAGACATGTGATCGTGAAACTTAATTTATTAATCGTTTTACTTCTAACTGTGACGGCTTAGACGACATCTTTTCATTACCATGAATCATCAAGAAACCGTTACCAATCTTTTTGCATAGAAATGAGCAAACACAAATGTCGCGATTAGGATCAACCATTGTACCGTCGTTTTTCTTTTACACAAATTGAACAGGTTGCTTTCAGTTTGGATATAGTCGAGCATCATGCGATAATATGCTGCCCCTTAAATCCATAGTTTGTTAACTTTCTCTCAAGGAGTTGTCGAACTTCTGAAAGACGGAATTTAGATGAATGAGCCCCATTTGACTTGAGCTAGTTCTTTATTAAAGTCCTATCACCTCAACGTGGTGATAGTTATCGGCAGTTACGTTTTATTGCGTACTCATTTTAATATTTGTTTTATAAAGGCTGTTTAGGCTTGGTAATAGTGCAGGCTAAATCAACTATGGTTCCAACATCAGCGATATTGCCTGTGGCAATCAAGCGTCCTTTCTACTTTTCGAAAAACACCGGGTACACCCGTGTGTGGTTATGTACATCACCAACGCCGTCAAGCGACTTACGGTGATGCGCAACCCAAACTGTTGTAGGTTTCGAGGCAATAATCTCAGGCATTAACCTGATAATCCGCTCAGAATTAAATCCATTAGTAGTGATGCCTATAACCGTCAATTAGGCAAAACATTGAGCTGCAGTCTTTATAACGCCTGGAAGGTCTTGCCTCAGAAAAGGTTCTCCACCGGTTATTCCAAAATTCTTAATTTCTGAGAGAAAAGTATTCCTTAGAGCCTTTTCTAACTCCTGAATACTGAAGTCATCGCTGTGATACCTCCATATATCACACATTTCACATCGTGAATTGCATCGATTGGATACAGAGAGGTTCATAAACGACGGTTTTCGGACATCAAACCAACTCCATGTACTAAAAGGTCGGTGCCATATTTACGAATGTTTTTCAGATTTATTTTCATATTTCTTGATATAGCCTTACTAATTTTTACATGATTAATTGGATCAAACATATTATTTAGTAATGACTGATCTATATTTGTACTACAGCAATTAAATTCCTTAACCTTGGCTATGAACTCGGCGCCAGTTGAAAAAACGGCTAAATTGCTTGTTACGGTTTCAAGATCGCTCACTCCAGAAACATTAGTTGAAAAGACTATCTTATTCCTCGAAAGGGCTTCAACCATTACCGTCGATAAACCTTCATAGCTAGATGGGATTATCAATGCGTCTATTTCTTCATCAAGTATTTCGACATCGGAGACAAAACCTCTTAGCTCAATATTATTCCTGAAATGTCAGGAATCTCCCACATCGGGAACACTGATGCATCAAAGCCAAATAACAGGATTTTTATCCCATGCCGCCCCAAAGAGACCGCCAGATCCTGTAAAAACCTTATCTGATTCTTTTGTTTAGAAAGTCTTCCAACTATTCCGAAATACGCCAAACGTTGGCTTGGTTTCGAGGGTAATTTGAGAGTTTTTCAGTCTGATTGGATTGTAAATCAATGAACATTTATTTGGGCCATTCAGCTGCTTAGTTCGTTTGAAATCACGACTACATGATTATAAGAGAGAAATAGTAATTAGGCGCTCGACGAGAAACCCATATTTAAGTGAGAAAATAACGTTCATTGTGAACTGTTCGTATAAACTTTGTGGATTTTCTTTTAATTCTAAATCTTAAAAATACTGTCAAGATGTCAGGTACTTCACCATGAGTATGTATTATGTCTGGTGTGAATTTTTTCGATTTCATCAACTAAATATTTAAATTGTTCTGATATTTTCTTGAAATTCTTAATTCTCAGTCTTGGAAAATCGCAATATCTAACCCTATTTTCCAGCGCATATTGCTTCTCAAGAAATGGATCAGCATTGCCTCGTGCTGCTATTAACCTCGTATCTACGTGTTGCCTTACCAAACCACTCGCTGCGTTCAGGGCCACAAGTTCAGAACCACCTAACTTTAACTCGTTGGTAAAAACTAAAACCCTCATTTATCAACAAATTTTTCTAGGAATGCTTTGAACTGGTCGGAAAGTGGGTCTACATCATGACACCGTAAGTAGTAAGCTCTTGCATTTCCCCTCATCCTAGTACGCAATTCTTGGTTGCTAAAAACCCTTTCCATTGCTGCCACGAGTTCAGATACAGATGATGGTTGGACTACTAGCCCAGATCTTGACGCATTAGCAATTAATGGAACTCCAGACTTTTTTAGATTAGTAGTAATTACTGGTGTCCCACATGCATATGCTTCGATTTGAGATAAACCATACATTTCTTGGTTTAGTGGTTGAAGGCACTGAGCACAGATGCTAGCTCCAGCAATTTTTTGAAGCCTTTCATAAATTGAAGAGAGAGCTCTCAAAAATATAACTGTGATTCGTCGATTCCAAACTTTTTTGTTAAGTGCAAAATAGTTCTTATAGTTCACCCCAGACCCAATAATGATAAGCTCAACATTTTGGATGTTTCTTACCAGAAACTCAGCCAAGAGGCAGAAATGGCTTACTTCAAAGCCTTTATATCCAACAAAACAGCCCGTACACACGAAGTAGGGCTTTACATCCTCGTTCATAGATCCTTCAGAATACCTTAGTATTTCAGATGACTGGGCTTTAAGTTCTGATGTGGCGAATAAATCTATGAGGCAAAAACTCTTACTTTGCAAAAAACTTGGTACTGTTTCGATATGAGCGACCGTTGGCACGAGAATACAATCGAATCTTGAATAAAATATTCTCGTGAAAATATTATAAAAATGGTTTGAATTAATCCCTTATGAGATGTACTGGTGCATGCCAATATAGGCAGAACTTTTGATCGCTTTTTAAGCAGCGATAAAATCAATGGGAATGGATTAGGAACATGAATAATTATGCATCTATATTTAGAAATATTTTTACTCACTGATTTTAATAAACTAAAGCTAAATGGAATATTGCGGATTAATCGGTATTTAAATTTATAAACAGATAACCTAGGTTCATTTTCTTCTAGGTTGCTATGGACTACTGTGTCTAAGTGCCAGTCCTTAATATTATCAAAAACTTCAATATTACCAAGCGTTGCTGTTTCAATGCCCCCCCAATCAGGAGGAAAATATTTCCCAATTTGCAACAGGTTTTATTCACTATTTATCCCTCGTGTCGAAATTACCTGACACGAATGGAATACTATACAATTTATTAAATTTTTCACCGTTAAATTGTACAACCTTACGATAATCAGAAGTCTCCCTTTTTCAACACTATCTTTTACCGATGGCAAAAAGTTAAAATTCATTACGCTATCCACATGAACTCGTTCCCCAGAAAAAACATAGAGAACAAGTTTATTATTTTCCGAAGGTATATTTGACAAAAAGTCTGTTTTGTCTTTTGCTCAGTCTTAAGTGATTGCACAATTTGCGCCCCACAGAAGAAGCGTGGGGAAACCGATTGTCAAAAATTACAAACTCACCCATTTCCGTCTTTATTTCAGGAAGTAAAAAATCGGGCAAAATCTTTTTTGCGATTTTTTAAAAATGTATTCTGCAACTGTAAAACCAAAAGGTAATCGAACTAAGGAACGCGTCAGCTTAAATAACAGGGTTTCCGCAGATCCCACCGCAAACCCGCATTGAAAGTATCTTGAAAATAAAACCCGATGTTTGTCCACGAAGGTGTTTTATTTTTAAACGCTATACTGCGGGATGTAAGTTCGTTAGCTCCGTCGATGTGTAATCCAAACGACGTTTGAAGCCCTTTTTTGCGTAAATGAGTTAAATTGAGTTTGCAAATTTGGGTAAAATACTGGATGGATATACAGGCATGTTAAAGGCCTCTTTCAATTTTTCATCGTTTAAAATGCGCTGAATGTCAGGATCTGCTACCAGATCAGAAACTTGACGTACCCTTTGATTTTTTACTCTTCTCACAGAGCTTTGCTTTTATTTGTAAAACTTCTTCTACCGATAATAATGATCTAATTTTAACGTAACCGTCTCTATAAAGAAGCTTTTGATAGTAATTCAAATTTAATACCTCAGAGTATTCCTAAAAAACGTTTTCTCGGAAATTGTTTGCAATTAGGTCCAGGTCTTGCCAGCGTAAGTTGGATGACTTTTTGGGCTTTGCAAACCATAGATTTCCATAAATTTGATTCCTTTGATCAATTAAATGATCTTCATTTACTCTCACGGCATGTAGGGTATCAGAGCTTGGTTTGAATATTGATATACTATTGTTGAGTGTTAGTTTTTTTTACGGTATTAGCCCATTCCCAAGGGAACCCAGCACGGATCAACATCGTTATATTCCCAAAATTTTCGATAAATTGGTATTGCGGCTTAAATTCACAGAAATGTGTATGCATGCTCATGTTCGTGACATCATGAGTATTGGTGTAAATGTTAACCATCATCTGTTAAAACCACGAGACGTGTCTGGGTGGGGAGATATTTCATAGCCTTTTAGAATTTTTTTGTATACCACCCTCATAAGTTTATTGATTCAGTTATTAAAAACTTCTCAAGCTAATGCATCTAACCATCTACTACCCTCGAAAAATGCCATTAAATCAATCAGAAATGGGTCCTCTATTTTTTTCAAGCGATATGTTATTCCATTCAATCGTAATATCTCTTCCATACCCTTCAATCTTGAGCGTTTATATTTCCCACCAGAGAAAAACTTAAATATTCCGTTTCATCAGTGATGGAACCAGGAAATGGAATAGCCTCATACCCACACTTACGTAAAGTTTTCAGCAAATTCTCGTTCGTATCCTGTTGATTTAATTTAATATGTTTCTTTTCTGAATAGAATTAAAATGTTCAATAGAAAGAAATTCTCAATAACCACATGATTAAATGGTTTTGGGTCTATTTTTGCTTTCGAAATTTTATTCCAAAGGTAGTCAAACTGTTCCATTACATAGTCCCTATTTTAACTTCTTTTATATTGATCTTGATATCGTATAATATCGTCTTCGCCAAAATATGTACCAATCTGTACTTCTATCAAAACCATTGGAAGTGCATCGGCGTTCCTCCATCCGATGTATTGCACCTAATGGTACGTAAACTGACTACCCCGTTTCAACTAACTTTACGCGTTCGTCGACGGTCACCTTTGCTACGCCCTCAACAACAATCCAATGTTCCGAACGAAACTTATGGCTCTGCAGGCTGAGGGCTGCGCCCGGATTCACAAAGATTCGTTTTACCTGAAACCCATCAGACAGGACTAAGCTCTCGAACCAACTGAGGGCGATGTTCTTTTGAAATATTTTCTTTCGCTTGCAAAGTACCTTTTGCCTTGAGCAGCTCCACCACTTTTTTAACATCTTGGGCACGAATCTGTATTACGCAACAAAAGAGGACTGCATCAGCTTGCATAAGTGATCGCCATGATATTGTCCAACCCCTAGACCAACGACTTGTTGGGATTAACTCGGATCGAAGCAAACTATTGGTGCATTCGATGGCGTGTGCATTTCGTTAGTCACATTGCCTAATTGATCTGGATTACTTTCTGTCCATACGGCATCCCAACCACCAAGATCAGACCACTTTGAGGCGTAAGGCACAGAAACTAAGTTCTGCACCTTCTCATAATGGCATAATCGATACTGATATCCTCAAGCTTGGACCAAGGATCTGGGGCAAGGCGCAAAAAACCCAAGTCTGAAGAGACATGATCCAATGCACGCGATACAAGATTTAAAGTTTCTGGCGCGTGGGTACCAAAGAGCTTCAATCATATCCTGCGGACAGTTAGAAATATCCCTGAGTTCCAAAGATAGGAACCATCTTCGAGCATCTGATTGGCATCCTGCAGATTAGGCTTTCTACAAAAGCTTTAAAGGTCAGAAGTGCCGTATTTATCTATGGGGTCTTTAGATAGCTCTAAATAACCATACCCCGTCCTCTGGATGCGTAGGCTTAATTCCAAATGTGACTATTTTTTGGTTCTGGAGCGTATGATAAGCCTGTTTTTATTGCCTTATGGAACTCATCTCTGTTCGGAATCAAATGATCTGAAGGGGCGACTAACAATATGGCCCCTTCATCTTTTGAATGTGCAAATATGCTAGCGGCTAAAATCGCGGGTGCAGTATTCTTTGCCTCAGGCTCGATAAGGATCGTTCCAGGATCAATCCCCGGCCAGCATCTGCTCGCCGACAATGAAACGGAAGTTTGAATTGGTGAGAGTGATATGCGGGGCAAACTCAATAACCCCTGAGGAACTTAGGCGCATGGCAGACTGCCAACTGAAACAATGAATGTTTCCCCATTAGCTCCGCAAACTGTTTAGGATATGACTTGCGCGACAGCGGCCACAACCCTACTTCCTGATCCACCAGCTAACAGGACAGGATAAATTTTTGGCATTCTAAGACCCCATGCGCTTTTTATATCTGCTACTAGATGCACTCATGAAACCATTAAACTACCCGCAATCAAAACTGTTTTTAGAAATCTTGAACTATTTGAACCAACACTCGACTATTCAAAAAATAAGATACTACAAGCGCCATCACGAAA
The DNA here is from genome assembly GCA_038143065.1 of Rhodospirillales bacterium. GTDB lineage: Bacteria > Pseudomonadota > Alphaproteobacteria > Bin95 > Bin95 > VMCJ01. Next base: position 809,783 of record JAYQLI010000035.1, read on the forward strand.
ACATGCAATTTTCGATTAATGATAAATTCCTGTACTAAACCTCTCGTCATCCTAAGTTCGTGTTTCGACAAAAGCTCAAACAACGCATAGCCATAACGCTCCATTATCAGCAAATCTAAACCTGCTCCCCACCAATCAACTGCACAATCGTCATAATGTAAAAATCGAGCGTGTTCACTTTACCCTTACATTCAATATTCAAGCGCACCAACGGTTCCGTATTCGAGTGTCGCAAATTAAACCTCAATCCTCAAATACTAAACTCACGCCGTCAGTCCTATCGTGAAAGGGCATCCGCGCTGTAGGCAATTAAAACGTTCTCAATCGCTTTAGTAGCATCAGCAACTTTAAAATTCATTTCACCCGAGCTTGGGAAGGCGACGAATCGATCTTTCATCAAATTACCCAGTGAGCGTCCCGAGCGACACACAAACTCGGCCATTAGCAACCACGGAATCATGCCACTATCGCAATAAGGCAAAATCCTGGAAATAATGGTGAGCAGACATCTCGCCGCCGTAAACAGCATCATGCGAGCGCATTGTTTGCTTTATAAAGGCATGGCCCGTTTTGGATTGCACTGCAATACCACCTTTATGTGCAACAATATCTCGAATATTTCAAATCACTCTTGGATCATGAACGATCTTTGCTCTGGTCTTTTCTCCAGAAACATAGATGCTAAAGAGGCCCATGACATATTCTCCTGGTACAAATTGTCCAGATTCGTCAAAAGAAAAAGCAGCGATCGAAGTCACCATCAAATGCCACGCCAAAGTCTGCTTCATTAGCCCTAACTACTTCAGAAGTTGCAGAATGGTTTTTCGGGTAGAAGTGGGTTGGGATCCCATTTGGGAATGTCGCATCAGGTATATGATGCACCCGGATTAATTCAATTGCGCAAGCGTCCTCAATCTCTCTGCAATTGCATCAAAAGTTGGACCCGCCGCTCCGTTCCCAGAATTAACTACGAGCCTCAAGGGTCCGCCATGTTCTAGTATCCACGAATGAAAGAACCCTATCCACATAGGCCTTTCGCGCTTTCTCTGAACAGTTAAACTCTTTACCAGCCTCACCAACCACCATCCATTCTTGAGAACTTGCTAGTGCCTTGATCACTTGAAAATCACCCGCGTCATCCAGAGGACGCGACTGAGACTTTACTATTTTCATGCCATTATAATTTGACGGATTGTGAGATGCAGTAACTTCAATACCTGCACAAGCGCCAAACTCAGTCACGGCCCAATACATCTCCTCGGTACCCGCCATGCCAATATTTAAAACATCTGCGCCCGCATCCATAACGCCACGCGCCGCCGCCTCCGCAAAGGCTGGACTTGTCTCACGCGCATCAAAACCAATAACAACAGACCCCGCTCTTAAATGTTGAGCCACTGCTCGACCAATTCGGTAGGAAATGCCCTCATCGATACTCACCAATTTCACCCCGGATGTCGTACATCTTGAAGCAGGTTAAGTCACTCACCCCTGATGCTCTCTGGTGCTGGTGTCGCCTTAACGGCAAGCATTATGGCTTTCTCAAGTGCTTTAATTTCAGCCGTTTGCACCTCGAACTCTTCACACTTACGTTCGATTAACATGTGCGCGGGGCGTAACCTGTTTCGAAACTCTCCTGGGATCAAGAGGTTACCATGTTGCTCTTTTCGTGGATATTTGTCTGTATTTTCAGACTTCACAAAGCCTTTTTCGACAAAGTCAGTGAGCCCATAACTGGTTGCACTAATTGCCCCCGCCCTCGTCATAAGCCAACTGGCGCGCGGACATCTTTGATTTCTGAGAGATTAAGCTCATAACTTTCAAATAGGCCTCCGCATGCTGTTCTTTGTACTAAATAGCTAAAATATCAATTTAGAAAAGCGACCGCACCAGACTTCCAATAACGAGAAGACAAAGGCAAGGAACGTACCGATAAACGGAAGGATTATTAAGGGACGTGGGATAATCAACATTTGTCTGACATCAATAACAAAATAGAAATACACACGAAATATTTAGTTAATGGAATCATATGCAAGCAAGTAAACGGCATGTACTATCATTGACCTATTCCATGGATAACAGAAGTGATACACTGATACTCGATACAGTTTAAGAACAGTAGCTATCCTTTGACAGAACGCAACTTGCATAGGCAAGGATGCCTATACAGCGTATCACCCGCAGGACGGCTCTCACTTTGTGACTGACCTTTAACCCCTATTTCCCAAACAAATATTGGTAATCTTGAAATCTGACTTGGCTGCATAGCGCTTCCTCGAAGTACGATCGGGGTATGAAACCCTGTAAGCTTTGAGGGCAAACTAAAGCCGCTGTCACTTCAACTTATTCCTGGTTTGATTCTTCGATACGATGTACCTGATACACTAACACTACCCAAAAGTCTGAGCGAGGGCAGTAATATGAAAATGCCTGCCGGACCTTTTGCGAACTTCATAGCAACAGCAGGCACTGCAAATGATCAAGTAATTAATTTGGGTAATGATGAAGTTCATAGAACAGACTACGCACATAAAAGTCATAGCTAAGCGACTAAAACATACTTATCGGCTTACCTTCTAAGGCTCAGCGTTTGCTATTTGTTAAGAACGCTTCGGCCGTCCAGACGCATTACTTACATTGGTGTCTTGAGATTATATGAGGGGCGCGCAAGCGATCGAACAAACAACAAATGCATAGGGTTGCGAACGACAAGCCAAACCGATCAAAATGCTTTCTGAGATCAGCAACGTACTTAATGGCATCCAAATAGCCCTCCACGCTCCCACAATCGAACCGGTGACCATTCAGTGTAACTGCTTCTACTGCATTATTGGACGCCTGCTTGTTAATTGCATCTGCAAGTTGAATTTCACCACCAGCTCCTACAGGCTGATTACAAAAAGAATATTAAAGATGTCTGGAGTTAATACATAGCGACCGATGCTAGCTAGATTTGATGGAGCTTTGTCCGCATCTGGTTTTTCCACAAGACCTGCTACTGCACCTGGCTTACCGTTTTGGACTACAACCCCATACTTACTAATATCAGGACCATTAACTTCCATCGCTGAGTTGAGACTTACCGGATGCCGCAAACGAACGCACAAGATCAGCTGTAGCACCGCCCCCTCACACGTGAGAAAATCATCTGCGAGCAATACAGCAAAGGGAACACTACCTACGGCTCGTTCCGCACAGAGAACGGCATGGCCGAGACCAAGTTGCTCAGGTTGACGAACAAAAATGCATTCTACTCCTGAGGCAAAATGTTCCTAACCATGTCGGCCTCTTGATCTTTGCCTTTTGCCCGTAGAGCCATCTCAAGTTCTTGGTTACTGTCAAAATGGTCTTCAATGGCGCGCTTATTGCGGCCTGTCACGAAAATTAGTGTATCAATGCCCGCCGCAATCGCCTCCTCTCTGCATATTGAATCAGAGGCTTGTCGACTATAGGAAGTAGTTCTTTCGGGTGCTTTTGTGGCAGGGAGAAACCTTGTGCCAAAACCAGCGACGGGAAAAACTGCTTTACGGATCTTGGTCATAGGAAAATACGTCTAACTGATAACGATTGAGCTGAAGATAGTAGCACAAATGTCCATACACTAAAAAAATAAGCTACTATCTACCTAAACACCATACGTTTTTCAGATTGCTTCAGACAACTATCCTATTTTCGATCATAATGCATCGATAACAATAATCCTAGCATTTCTAATTCTTAATATTAGAGCTATGCGATAGGGGCTTCCTTACTACGTAAAGAAGCAGCTCTAAATTTGAGAATAAAAAGTAGTTTTTGCTGAATGAACCAACTCTTTTGAAGACAACGTTTGAGGTCCGTTGGTTTGTTCCCTTTTTTGGATTTCGATCTGAACGTAAATAAACCTTAAGAACTTTGCATAAGTAAAATATCTGGAAATTTTCTACTTTTGGGTTGGTGAACTTTCCATTTTTCAAAACAAATCAATTTCTCACAAGAACCTCATCACTCTGGATAATGTTTTTACCCAACTTTGCAAATGAAGGCTACATTCACCAATGTTGCCTTAGATTTTCAAAATCATTATAAAGTTTTTAGCTTTGACGCTGATAAAAAACACTAAGTGTTTGGATCTAATATAATTAATTTATACAGATTACGGCAAGTAAAATGACCAATGAATCCCGAATAAACGAAGATGAAATTGATGTATTAGAATTACTATCTAGGTTGTGGGCGCACAAGATTTTCATCATTTTTTTAACCCTTACCTCAATTGGAATTGGTTTTCTTCATTGCTAAAAATGGAAAAAGTTTTTACGTCTAGCGCTATATTTATTTTGGAGGAAAACCCTCAAAACAATTTACAATCTCAATTGTCCTCTTCATTGGGGTCTTTTAGCGGTCTTATTGGAGTACCAATAATTCAATCTGATGTCGATCAATTAATTGAAAGAATAACAGAGCGGAACTTTATTTTAGAGTTAGATAAGGAGTTAGGTTTTAGGCATGACAGATATTTCAATAATTATAACGAAAGTCTCTCAGACCCTGATTGGAAAATATTCCTAAAATCTCTGTTAAATTGGAACACCATACCGATAGATCCCGCTAGAAAGATAGATTGGAGTGTTGTCAATGGCTTCCATAAAAATGTTAAAATTACTCAAACAGAAGCAGGCGCCATTAAAGTAAGTGTGAAACATATTGATCCAGAAAAAGCTGCAGAAATTGCAAATCATATCGCAACAAAAACTATGTTGCTCGTAAAAAAGAAAATGTGGAGACATCTAACGAGAAGCTGACCTATTTATCTCAAAAACTTGCTGACTCGCTAATAAATTACGAAAATGCAGAGAAAAAGTTAAAAAACTTTGCTCTTTCAAATAGTACTGCATCTTTATCATCATTGCCACAGGATCTGTGTTACTAGATGATCTCCGGTCTCAGCGAGAAAAAGCAAGACTCAAGTAGATGCTATTGATGTTTTGCTGCCGTTCGCGGCACGTACGATTCCGACAATTGAAGATTATGTAAAAAGTACGAAAGGACTACCCGATCTTAGACCAGTCCGATTTCCGTCGGATCCTAGGCATTTCTGAAGTACTTAGCACCTGGAGCTGGCCAAGTGCGAAAAAATTATCTCGAGTTCGAGACAGTATTAACGATCGGATTGGTTCTCTGGACGCTCAAATTGTAGCACTTGAAGCAGATGCCAAAAGATATGCACAAAGCGCCGAAGAAATGCAAAAAATTGAGGCGCGATCTTAAAATAGAAGGGAGGCGACATACAGCGTTCTTATTGAGCAAGTGAAGTCTCTATCGCTCGCCGCTGGCTTCACTCCTGATGACTCTCTATGTTTATCGCCGCTGCTGACGCAGCCATAAGTCCATCCCAACCAAAAATAATTCTTACACTTGCTCTCGCAACGGTCTTAGGTTTTCTTATCTCATGCCTTATAACTTTGACGCTGAGCTTTCGGGCGGGATTCTGTTATACAGAGAGAGCCGTGTTGGATCGGCTTAATCAAATTCTACTCTTAAAATACGATCCCTTCGTGAAAACCGATGCAGAACTCTTACAGAGGCGCAAAACAGCCTCAACGGGCGTCCTATGGATTGGGCAAGACAAGTACTTTTAGAAAGTGTAGCGAGTGACGGCACTTCTTCTACGCTTATTTTAGATACCACACCATCCCAGTACGCCTCCGCAATATCCCGTTTGTTAGGAATAGCGCTAATGACTTGGGCTTAACGGTAGCCTACATTGACCTCTCTAAAAATATTCAATCTGACAAAGCAAAACAATATGATTGTATTTCTGGAGCTGAAGACGATTTAATAATTTCTGAAAAATTAAATGGATGTACTGAATTTAATTATATCAAGGGAAAACAAAATATAGAAATGTTGTTTTCTAAGTCATTTCAAGTATCTATTAATAGACTTGAGAAAAATTATGACCTTGTTATACTGTCTGCTGATATTAATTCTTTAAATATACTATATTCTTATAATATTCATAGTAAATTTAATTTAGTAGCACATGTTTCAAAGGAAGGACGAAGGCTGAGACTCTTCGAGGATTAAACAAAAAAGGAAGTGTGAACTTTGCATTACTCATAAGGCCTTTTCAAAAGAATTATCGGCATTGTATTTGTCCTTACTATTTCTGGATGTTCATCAGTTTTAGAGCCGATTAAGCTTCCCGATCTTACGCCTAACCCTCAGTTGCAAGAAAAGTTTGCTATAGACTTGGTGCCGCTTACATTTTTGCCTCGGCTTCGGCGCTAAATTCGAACCATATTCAAGGCAGATATCTCTTCCAGTAATGCCTACTCAGCTAATGTCGTCAGCGAAGACACGATCATAAAAACAATTTCCTCCCACCAGAGATGGGTTCTCATATCGACTTGGCATTGGTGATGAGTACCCTTGTACAGTTTGTGACTCACTCCCCTTCTTTAGGATTATTGATGAAACCCAACTTGGTGGGAAGGAAGCCGATGCCATTTCATTCGCACCAACAGCTGCACCGGCATCTAGTATAATTTTCGACTAATGGCCGTGTAGCAAATGATGGAAGTTGTTACTCATTGGAGTTGGTCGTCTCGAAGCAAAGGACGCTTCTTGACTGACCTGCAAAAAAGTGAGAAGTATTCTTATACGAAATGGTAAAGCTCCGATTTTCAGTTAGAGATTGCAGGCTTTAACTCGCAGAAGGCTTTTTATCACCACTGATGAACAAAAGCCTGGTCGACCAGTCATGTTTTGCCGATTACTGACCAAGGGACATCATTGCGAGAAACCCTCGCTTCCGCTGGTATCGCCTTCAATGAGAGATTTTCACAGCTGTGAAAAATTCAACGAGACAGCAAAACATTTTCCTTTAGCTTGGCTGACCTTTTCTCTGAAGACGCACCGGAAGTATATTAAAAGATAAAGATCACGTATTCATTCAAAATCTGGAATACGTCAACGGAAATGTTTTTTTAGTTGGTGGGGTACAACCCAAAATAATCAAAATACAGCCAGAACTTCGTCAAACATTAGCTGAGGTATTATTTGCTGAGGGTGGTCCACTAGGAGCACCGAACGCACAACGGTCAACAGTTTATTTATTGCGAGGGCTTGATCCTATCAAAGCATATCATTTAGATGCTCAAAATCCCGCAAGAATTTTTGTAGCTGATGCCGTCGAGATGCGGCCAAATGATATCGTTTATGTAGCTGAACAGCCAATAAATACATTCAATAGAGCTCTTCAAACAATACCTGCCATTGAGGCTTCTCTCAGGGATACTCAAAACGGAAATCTCCCTAAATGGAATAACCTCAAATTTTATAAACTGGAAAATAAAAAGTGCACTGAACAGGCCTAAACTCAGTTCCTAATGCTATTTTAATAGACACAGACACGACACAACTGCATCAGCCTGTTTCTGACCATTAATTTTTTATTTGATAATAAAGTCTCATTGGATACGAGAACTGCTCATGCTGGATTATTGATTTTCCAATTAACAGAAGTCTTAAAAAACCTAACCTTAGATCAAACATAACTCTGAATGTTGGTTGTTTTTCTAAAAGGGGCGCTTTCCGGGTAATTAGGGGACGGGCAAAGCACCCTATAAGCTAATTAACTAAAATTAATGAAAGCCATAAATACAACACTGGAGCACTTGGCGTTTTTTAACAGGAAAACCAATTAGAAAGTGCTCGCGAGGATACCGCCTGGTACGCGCCTCATACACTTTTGTCCTACGCGGACTCAAACAATTATAAACAAATATTTTACCATCCCCTATCTGACCCGTATGAGCGGCCTTTGATATGGCCTCAACGGCTTGCTCAACCTGTTCATCTGTAACAACAACCTCGATTTTTACCTTGGGTACAAAACTCACCGTGTACTCAGCACCACGATAAATTTCTGTGTGTCCGCGCTGCCTACCGAAGCCCTTTACCTCACTAGCTGTAAGTCCAACTATACCAGCTGCCGTCAATGCCTCACGAACTTCATCCAGCTTGTGTGGCTTTAGTACTGCCATGATGAGTTTCATAGAATAACTCCTTATGGTTCCACTTATAAATCGTAGCCGCGCTCACCGTGAGAAGGCAGATCAAGACCAGATGTCTCTTCGTCTTCTGACACACGCAATCCAGCAACAGAACGTACAACCATAATTATCACAAATGAGAACACAATAGACCAGACAACTGCCACAACAACACCAGTAGCCTGAACACCAAGCTGGGTTAAGCCAAGTCATTCCTTCGGCCTGCGAGGTGGCCAAAGGCGCCAACAATAATGTGCCCAGAATTCCTCCGACACCATGAACAGCAAAGACATCCAATGAGTCGTCGATGTTTAAACGATTTTTCACAAAACCGACTGCATAGAAACAGACTATTCCTGCAGCTGCGCCAATAATAAGCGCAGCCCCAGGTCCTACGAAACCAGAAGCAGGCGTAATAGTTGCCAAACCAGCAATAATGCCAGTAACCGCCCCTACCAAACTTGGCTTACCAAACTTCTTCCACTCAATGAGCGCCCAAACAATAGCGGCTGTGGCAGCAGAAATGTGTGTTACCGCTATAGCCATACCAGCTCCACCATCTGCAGCGAGCTGCTGCGACCTCCATTAAAGCCAAACCAACCAACCCAAAGCATACAAGCCCCAGCCGCAGTCATTCCTGGATTGTGCGGAGGGCGCAGTTCATTTGGGAAACCTCGACGCGGGCCAAGCATCTTAGCCAATAACAGAGCAGAAACGCCAGCTGTGGCGTGAACCACAATACCACCGGCAAAATCTCGGACACCAAGCGCTGACATCCAGCCTCCGCCCCAAACCCAATGACATACTGGAGCATAGACAAAAATTAACCAAAGAATGCTGAACAAGAATAACCGCTGAAAACTTGATTCGCTCGGGATATGCACCAACAATTAGAGCTGGAGTGATTACTGCAAATGTCATTTGAAAAACAACGAAAACGATCTCAGGAATTGAACCGGACACTGTGTCAGTTCCAATTCCAGTTAAGCAGAGCCTTATTAAAGCCCCCAACCCAGCCTCCAATACTGTCTCCGAAAGCCAAGGAATAGCCAAAAAGAACCCAAACTAATGACGCCACGCATGCAATGCCTACACAATGCATAATCACCGAAAGCACGGACCCTGACCGCACAAGTCCAGCATAAAACAATGCTAAACCAGGCAATGTCATAAATAGCACTAACGCAGTTGCAACGATGATCCACGCTGTATCACCACCGCTAATTTCCTGCGCACCCGCAGGAGAGAAAAGTAGAAAATATTGCAAACAGAGAAGCAAAACGAAAAGGAAAGGCTCATGATAACACTCCAAAGAACGTCTTTCCCAGTCTCATCTAGAGCCCTAAATGACAAGTATTAATCTGTACAAAAATCAATCAAACGAAAAATAATGCCTGCAAAAAAGGCATTTGCGGAAAATTTAAACCTTTATGTGCTTAATTTGTATGCACAAAGATATTCATCGGCTCGTCGGAGAATCAAAACCCCCGATTAAGTCGCCTCCCCATTGCCCAAGCATAAGGCGCGGCCTCTGCTAGCAGTCCATAAAGTTGGTCTGTGAGCTCGAAGTCTGCAGCTGCAGCAATCGCCCTTAAACGCTCACCTTCTACATCGCTAATTTCTATTTCAGGTGGTGGTAGAACCGGGGTCAAACTATTGGGTGGAGGTGCAACCTCTAAATTTGGTCTTAGACCCCGTAAACCAATAGATTTCTCTAGAACAAGGCCTGCTTTAAGTATCTTAGCATCATCAAACGGACGACCAGCAAGCTGTACTCCAGAGGAAGCCCCTCAGAATTAAATCCAACCGGCACACTTAATGCAGGCCCAGCTGTCACATCAAAGGGTGTAAGAATACTAGGTGTTGTCCAAAACGTTTTGGTTCTGTGCCCATCAAGTCTAGGTGCTGCTCCAAGCGCACTAGGGGCAAGTAAAACATCAAAACGATCCCAAAGAGCCTGCATCTCCCCCCATCAATTGGCGCCGACGGCGTTGAGCAGCCACATAATCTTGACCTGTAAATAACAGAGCGCCAAGGCTTCGCGCGAGAAAATCCTGGCCAAAATCAGACGGGCGCGTCATTAAATTTCGGCGATGAACATTAAAAAGTTCAGTTTCAGCAATAACAATTTTTACATCATACCAATCCTGAACTGGTGCAATACGGGCTGTTTCCACAACACATCCTGCATCTGAAAGCGCAGTGGCTGCTTGTTCCACGGCTTCTACCATCTCAGTATGAACTGAGAGATCCTCTTCCCAGAAATGCCTGAGAAGACCAACTCGGAGACCTTTTATAGATTGCCCTAATTTTTTAAATGCATCGGGCGGCTGAGCATGTGCACTTGCTGGATCAGCGCCATCTGGCCCAGCTGCCGCATCCAGCATCAGGGCACAATCGGCAACCGTCCAAGCCAGCGGCCCTGCATGATCAAAAGTAAAGGAGTTGGGAATAATCCCTGCTCGACTTATGAGGCCATACGTAGGCATAAATCCCGCAACTCCACAGTAGGTTGCCGGTCCACGAATTGAACCACCTGTATCTGAACCCATAGCAGCAGCAACGTAACCAGCTGCAACGGCAGCACCAGAACCACTGGATGACCCCCGGTAAAATGCTCTAAATTCCATGGATTACGAGCAGGCGGCCACGGCAGATCAAAGCTCGGACCACCATGAGCAAATTCATGTGTCGTTAGCTTTGCAAGTATAATAGCGCCCGCCGCTCGTAACTTTGCCACCGACGTTGCATCTTTATCTGGTATTCGGTTTTGCGTCGTCTTTGATCCTCCTGCCGTCAAAACACCTGCTGTATCGAAAATGTCTTTCAGTCCTACTGGCAGACCATGGATGGGACTAAGACGCCGACCATTAACTATTTCAGTTGTGGCACTTTTAGCATTAGCCACTGCAGCTTCAGCCATTAAAGTTACGCAGGCACTGGTTTTTGAATCCAGCTGTTCAATCCGAGAAATTGCTGTCTCTACAATTTCACTTGGTGAGAGATCACCTTTCGCTACTGCTGCAGACTGTTCAGACAACGACATTTGCCAAATTTCAGTCACATAGCCCCCCATGTATTTTTCTTAAGATAAGAACAAAACAGAGATGCAGTCGATATCAACTTCTCCCTGCCAGGGCATTGAGAGGATTAAAAAAGCTGAAACCTTTCAACTGCATGTAGCCATCGCACATTAATTTTCCTTGACCTTTTTTCAATATTGCAAAACCACAAAAAATAAGAACATAATAGGAACATGAGATTCAATATACAGTCCTATAAAAATCAAAACTCTAGCCTCAAGGCAGTGCAATTTTCGCCTCGTGGTCCAGCATTGTCTTTTGGTGATAAAAGAATTGATAATATTTTTAATGGAGGCTTTAACAGTCATGCAATGCATGAAATCTATGGCCCTGCAGCTGTTGCCCTAACCTCTATGATTGCATCATTCACCACAGGAAAAATCATCTGGATTAGATCAAAAAATCAACTCAAACAGCTAAATCCAAATGGAATTTTTATATAAATAATAATTTAAACAATTATATAAATATTTTTTCCAAACCAAAATATATACTTTGGGCAGTGGAGCAAGCAGCACGGTCTAGCGCATCTAGCGTAGTAATAGCAGAGCTTCCACAGTCACCTGATTTTGTTTCCAGTCGCCGCTTGCAACTGATTGCACGTGAACAAGGCACGCTTGTAATAGTTCTTCCATACCATGATAGGAATATTCCACCAAGCGCTGCTGAAACCCGCCTTCGCGCCACTTCAATTCCAGATCCATTCGTGAAGCACCAAGATTCCAAATAGATTTATTTAAGAACAAAAATGGTACAAATTTTAGTTGGAAGATGGAATGGCATGACCCGAAAGATCGTTTCAGTATGGTTTCCCAATATAGCAACAGATCTAATTATGCGCCGCCATCCCATATGGCGGGATAGACCATTAGCTCTCTTCAGCGATAGCAGTTCTAAACTAGTTGTTACTGCAGTTAATCCCGTTGCAAAGATTGAGGGTGTTAGAATAGGCATGACACTTGCCGATGCCCAAGCTGTCGTTACTACCCTCGATACAATTCCCCACCAATTAGATAAGCAAAAACTGGGGCTGGAGGCACTTGCCCGCTTGATGGAGCGTGTTACTCCCATGGCTGCAATAGTTGGCAACGATACTCTATTTTTAGACATGACTGGCGGCACTCATCTGTTTGGTGGAGAGCACGCATTCTTGGAAAAACTTACTAATTGGCTAACTAAATTAGGTTTTTCTATCCGCCTAGCTTTGGCTAATACCCCTGGCGCGGCATGGGCAATAGCCCACTATGGTGCCACGGGGACTGTAGCGCAGCAAAACAAACTCAATAGTGCCTTAGCCCCATTACCAATTGCTGCCTTACGTCTACCAGCAGAAACTGTAACTAAGCTAAAACGTTTAGGGATTAATTGCATTCAAGATCTGATTAATCTACCTCGCCAAGCCTTAGTTCGACGTTTTGGCATACAGGTAGCTACACGTATTGACCAAGCCTTAGGTGCTGTTAACGAACCAATTTCACCAGAAACCCCAAAAATTTCTTTATTAGTTAGCCTTAACTTTGAAGAACCAATCACTGAACAACCAGCACTTGAAAAAGCACTTGATCACCTATTGGACAAACTAATCTTTCGTCTAGCTACGAGTGACTTAGGCGCAACCTTGCTTGACCTAACTATCAAGCGAGTAGATGGCAAAAACCAAGTGCTGTCTGTTGGTACAGCTTCTCCAAGTCGAGAAAAAACTCGTCTAGCCCGCCTCTTCCAAGAAAAATTAAAAACTGTAGAGGCTGGCTTCGGCATTGATACAGTAATTCTCTCCGCAAGTAACAGTGAGCCTCTTGATCATCGCCAGCAAGACGCTCTTGGGGCTGACTCAACGTCAAACGCGTTAGAAAAGTTAGTTGATACACTTGGCAATCGACTTGGCTTTGACGCCATTCAGTATTTTCAACCTGGAGAAAGCTGGCGCCCAGGACATGACTTTCATAACGTCCCTATAAAAAGCAATAATATAACCGATGATGATTGGCCAACCTTACCTGGGCCACGCCCTATTACCCTCCTATCAAAACCAATTCGCATACAGGCAAAAGCATCCCTAAACCACTTAGAGCCGCCAACTATTCTCATTCGAGGCCCTCTTCGTCGTCAGATTTGTTACGCACAAGGACCTGAACGAATTTTACCAGAATGGTGGATAGAAGACCCAACATGGCCTTCTTGCCGTGACTACTGGCAGGTTGAGGATGAAGCAGGAGAGCGACTATGGATTTATCGCGAAAAAAACGCTTGGTATCTGCACGGGTTTTTCGCGTGATTTATGGGTTATGTAGAACTTCAAGCACTGACTGCATTTAGCTTTCAAGAAGGTGCTTCATTACCCGAAGAAATAGCAAATAGGGCAGCAGAACTTAATCATACTGCCATAGCAACAGCTGACAGGAATAGCTTATCCGGTATCGTCAGAGCTCATGTTACCGCTAAAAAACTAGGACTTCGCTTTATTGTTGGAACGCGCCTTGATCTTGCGGATGGACAAAGCTTTGTAGCATATCCCAAAAATCGGTCTGCTTATGGTCGCCTTTGTCGACTAATAACACTCGGCCGTCGACGGGCAGAAAAAGGCAATTGCGAAATCTATCCGGTGGATCTGCTGGAGTATGCAAAAGATATTCTCTTAATAGCACTTCCAGATTCAAACATTTCACCCAACTTTATCCAAGATTTACAGGACTGGAGAGCAGCGCTTGGCGACCAGGTCTTTTTAGCTGCTTCCCGGCAACTTGGGGCAAAAGATACTAGCCGAATACAAAAATTATCAGACTTAGCTGAAGTATCGCATACACCCCTAGTCGCAACGAATAATGTTATCATGCATACCGCCGAACGTCGCAAACTCGCTGACATTCTTGCTTGTGTACGGAACAAATGTACCGTCGATACACTTGGTCGTCGCGCCTTTAGTCAATGCCGAGCGACATCTGAAATCTGAAACTGAAATGTTAGAACTGTTTCCGGGGCTATGAAGCAGCCGTTACCCGTTCAGTCGAAATCGCTGAAAGTTGTGACTTTAACCTGGACGAACTCCGCTATGAATACCCAGAAGAGCCAGTGCCTTCAGGGGTATCAACACAAAACTATCTTGAGCAAGAAACTTGGTCTGGTGCACACCGTCGCTATCCGAATGGCATACCAGAGAAGATCCGTATTGATTTAGAACGGGAACTTGAACTTACTTCCAAGCTTGGTTACGCGCAGTATTTTCTGACCGTGTATGACATTGTGCGCTTTGCTCGACACGCTGGCATTATTTCCCAGGGCCGAGGATCGGCTGCTAACTCAGCAATCTGCTATTGCCTTGGCATCACTTCTGTAAATCCAATGGAAGCAAACCTACTTTTTGAGCGCTTTATTTCTATCGAACGCGGCGAACCACCAGATATTGATATAGATTTTGAACACGAACGTAGAGAAGAAATTATTCAATATATTTACCGTCGATATGGACGAGAGCGGGCGGGTCTTGCGGCAACAGTAATTCATTATCGTGGACGTAGTGCGGTACGCGATGTTGGAAAGGCCATGGGACTTTCATCAGATATTGTCTCAAAACTTGCCAGCCAGACTTGGAACTGGTCATTAGACAGCATCAATCGAGAACAGATTGAAGAAATCGGTCTTGATCCAAATAATAAGCGGCTAAACCTTACACTATACCTTTCCAAGGAACTCATTGGCTTTCCACGACACCTCTCTCAACACGTTGGTGGCTTCGTCATTACTAAGGGAGACTGGATGAACTAGTGCCTGTTGAGAATGCGTCTATGGAAGATCGTACTGTAGTTGAGTGGGACAAGGACGATCTAGATGCACTTGGTATCCTTAAGATAGATATTCTTGCTCTGGGTATGCTGAGTGTAATTAAAAAGAGCTTTGATCTTATTCAAAAACACTATGGCCGACGCTTCACTCTCGCAACAATTCCCCGAGAAGACCCAAGCGTTTACGATATGCTCTGTAGAGCTGACAGTATTGGTGTGTTCCAAGTAGAGAGTAGAGCACAGATAGCATTTTTACCAAGGATGCGTCCACGCACTTTTTATGACCTTGTCATCGAAGTTGCAATCGTACGCCCCGGCCCAATCCAAGGTGATATGGTTCACCCTTATATCCGCCGTAGAAATGGTGAAGAATCGGTCGATTATCCTTCACCCATCCTCCAAGAGGTACTAGGACGAACACTTGGCGTGCCTCTTTTTCAAGAACAAGCAATGAAAATTGCAATTGTAGCTGGAGGTTTTACGCCAGGGCAAGCTGACGAACTACGTCGCGCGATGGCAACCTTCCGCCATACAGGGAGAATTCACTCTTTCCGTGACCAATTTTACGAAGGCATGCGACAAGGTGGATATGATGATGACTTCGCCAAACAATGCTTTTCAATGATAGAGGGGTTTGGAGAGTATGGTTTCCCTGAAAGCCATGCTGCTAGCTTTGCCCTCCTGGTCTATGCCTCTGCTTGGATAAAAAAGTATTATCCTGATGTTTTCCTCTGCGCCCTATTAAACTCACAGCCTATGGGCTTTTATGCACCTGCTCAGCTAGTACGTGACGCACGTGAGCATGAAGTAGAAGTTAGACCTGTCGACGTGAATTATTCTAGCTGGGACAATATTTTAGAACCTAGTCTAGATAAAACATTTTGGGCTGTCCGGTTAGGGTTCCGGCAGGTAAAGGGATTTAAAGAAGAAGATGCTGAGTGGCTTGTCGCTGCGCGAGGTAATGGCTATCGGTCAATTGAAGATATTTGGCGCCGTGCTGGTTTAAAAACTGCAGTTATAGAAAGACTTGCCCAAGCTGATGCTCTTCAAGATCTAGAGCTATCACGCCGCCAGGCCTTATGGGAGACCGCCGCACTCCAAAAGGGAAAGCCACTTCCTCTATTTGCTGCTGCTAATGATGCCGAATATGGCGAAGAGGTTAAGGTAAGCCTGTGTCCACCAACACTCGGTGAGGAGGTCTATGAAGATTATTCTTGGCTTCGCTTGAGCCTGCGGGCACATCCACTAGCCCTACTCCGTGACGAGCTGATGCATTCCATTAAAAATAAAGCACTGACAACCACACCCAATAATAAGCAAATAGATGTTGCAGGCCTGGTAATTGCCCGCCAAAGGCCTGGCAGTGCCAAAGGCGTTATCTTTGCAACTTTAGAGGACGAGACAGGGGTTGCTAATGTAATCATATGGCCAAAAGTTTTTGAAAAATACCGGCGCATTGTGCTAACGGCACGACTATTGAAAGTGACAGGAAAACTTCAACGAGAAGGAATTGTAACTCACATTATTGCTGACAAACTAGAAGACATATCTCATCTACTCGAAAAACTTGTTTGCGACGAACAATCGGTCAGTCCGATTACCTTACCTGATGAGATATCGCATCAATCTCCACCAGCTAAACAAGTTGCAATCCCTCGGCCACGTCATCCACGTGATCAAGCACGAGTATTATTTCCTAGTAGGGATTTTAAATAGCAATAGTCTTAGAAGGCATGCCTTTTGGGTTAAAAAAATCGCAAGGTCACAAATGCAGGATATGAAAGCCTATAAACGACTACATTGCACTAATGCCACCATCCACCAGCAGTTCCGAACCAGTTGTGTAACTACTCTCGTCAGAGGCTAAATATAAAATTGCATAGGCAACCTCTTTTGGCTCACCAACTCGGCCGATTGGAACTTGCCGGGCGAGCTTTCGAAAAGCCTCATCCCTACCAAATCGTTCTGTGTGCTTATTTAAGATAGGAGTATCAACGAATGTTGGATGCACACTATTGCAACGAATATCAAAGCCTTCGCGACAACAATGCAGGGCCACCGATTTAGTTAAATGCCGAACAGCCGCCTTTGCTGAATTGTAAGCGGCCATATTATGGCCCGCTATGTTTCCCGCTATCGACGAAATATTAACTATTGAACCCTTTTTGCTGCCATTAATACCTGCCTGAATAGTCTCTGCAATTGCAGGTACGCCATGTTTACAGCCCAGAAATACGCCATCTAAATCAATAGCATGAACTCGTCGCCAGTCTTCTAGGGAGATCTCGGTAACGGGTTGAGTCCAACCAATGCCCGCACTGTTGAGCAGAACATGAACACCACCAAAACGCTCCTTACAGGCAGCATACGCTAAGACCCAGTCATCCTCAGAAGTGACATCGAGATATTGGAACGCAGCCCTATCGCCGAGCTCTTGAACAACAGCAGCGCCAGCCTCCTCATTAACATCACCGATCATCACGTAGCCCCCTTCGGCTACAAACATTTCTGCTGCTGCTTTAGCAAGGCCAGAGGCCCCTCCTGTCATCAGCGCTATCTTACCCTCCACACGACCTGTCATCTTCTACTCCCCAGAACTCGATAAAGTAAAATTATGCTATCACTCAACTTCAACTGCCAAATACACTCTCACAAACGATAAACCTCATCGATATTGCTTTTTACAAAAATTGAACTTTTAGCTGATGCCTCACAACCAATTGCAAATTTACAAACAATCATAAGCAGTTCCTGCCTAATCTAAGTTGCTGAGGAATCAATTTTTCCGCTCAAATAAACATGCCACTTCAAGGTGCGGTGTCCAGCGAAATTGATCGATCGGTTGTGCTTCACGAAAATGATATCCACCGTTTACCAGAACTTGTGCGTCCCGGGCCAATGCTATGGGATTACAAGACAAATACACAATGCGATTGGGTCCACCTGCAGCTAGCAATTGAGACTGTTTGAACGCTCCTGAACGTGGCGGGTCTAGCACTATGGCATCAAACCGAGACAACTCATTCTCTAATAATGGTTGTCGTTCTAAGTCTCGCGTAAATCCTGTCACATAACCCCTTAATCCAGCTGCACCTGCTGCTTGGTTTAAACTGGAAATCATTAATTCTGAACCTTCATAGGCCTGCACATGCATTGAACCAGCCAATCGAAGTGCAAATGCGCCCCAGCCAGAAAAAAGATCCGCAACATGGCTTGAGCCTTCTAGACGAGCAGCAACGAATTTTGCCATGAAGGCTTCACCTGCTGCGGTAGGTTGCAAGAAGGCACCAGGCGGAGGCGTTACAGACATTCCATTGATGTCTAAGGATGGAGGGCGACGTTCAATGATGATTTCTGGAATCTCATTGTCTATTGGGAGCCAAGCAAATCGGGCTCCATCAAAGTCAGACATCCATGACGCGATTTCGATGCGTTCCTGGTAATTTAACTCTCGTGCACGAACTAACAAAAAATCTAAGCCAGAAACAGAATTACGCACCTCAAGATCCGCCGCCTCTCTTGTACCCAGTAACTTCGTTAGAAGCGGTCGAATTCGTGGAGCAATATCAGTTAGTTCGGGAATAGCCACATGGCAGTGTTCAATACCCACTATTTTTCGACTTGCTTTAGAATTAAATCCAAGTACGGCACCGGTCGATGTACCAATAGCGGCAAATCTTAGACGGCGGCGTCCGTCCTCCATCTGAATAATTGGGTGACGCTGCTCTACAACAAGTCCTTTTGAAGATAAGGCTTTAGTTAAAAGATTTTCTTTCCAATCTAAATAAGCAGACGATGACAGGTGCTGAACCGAGCATCCTCCGCACGACTCAGCATGAAGACAAACAGGAGTTATCCTGTCCAAGCTGTTGCTGTGTCTAGTAATAATCTCAGCAATTCTGCCGTCTCCACGATTATTAGTTAATCTAACTAATGCCTTTTCTCCTGGTAGCAGACCTGGGACATAAACTGGTTTGCCGAGGTGCTCAGAAATTCCATCCCCTCCACTTCCGAGACGGTCAATTTTAATATCGACCTCAACCGGTGGTGGCGGGCGCTTACGTTTTCGTCGCTGCGACCACGAATTCGACATTTCCCTCAGCTCCCGTTATCGGACTTTCAGTAATACCCATCACACTCCAGCCCGGCAGGTCATCGAGCCACTGAACGATGCTATCAACACACAGCTGTCGCGCAGCCACATCTCGAACAACACCATTTTTACCAATGTACTCTCGGCCAACTTCAAACTGTGGCTTTATTAATGCGGCTAACCAGCATCCAGATTCAGCGAATTCTATCGGGCGCTGCAGAACAGTCCGGAGGCCTATGAAGCTCGCATCACAAACGATAGCTGAAACATTTTCAGGTACCTGCTCGTCGGTTAGGTGGCGTGCATTTACACCTTCAAGTACAACAACACGAGGATCATTACGAAGGCGCCATGCTAATTGCCCTTTACCAACATCCACAGCGTACACCCGTGCAGCTCCGGCATCTAGCAGAACATCGGTAAAACCGCCCGTTGAAGCCCCAACATCCATTGCGACCCGGTCTAAACCGCTTAAACCAAAAACTTTTATTGCATGATCAAGCTTTAGACCGCCGCGACCCACCCATGGGTGATCTTTTCCTCGCACCTCAAGGGCTGCATCATCTTTGATCTGCGCCCCTGCTTTATCGACGCGCACATCACCAGAAAATACCTTACCAGCCATTATAAGCGCTTGAGCTTTTGCGCGGCTTTCTACCAAACCCCGTGCAACTAGCGCTACGTCAGCTCGTGATTTGGCCATCAGCGGCGCTGCATAGCCTTTGCAGGAGATCCTACAGCGGAAAGTGCTGTGTTCATAATCGACTTTGCATCAAGGCACGCGCGTTCAACCTGAAGTACAGGTTTATCCTGATCAAGGAAAATGTCAGGCATTGTCATCGTTCTGACTGCTAGTCCTGTATCAAGTAAACCAGCCCCCGCCATGTAGTGCAGAACAAGTGCACCAAAGCCACCAGTCGAACCCTCTTCTACAGTTATTAAAGCTGAATGATCTCGTGCCAATTTAGAAACCAGATCTGTGTCTAAGGGTTTAGCAAAACGAGCGTCTGCAACTGTCGCCTGCAATCCTCTTTCCGCAAGCATTTCCGCTGCTGCAAGTGAGTCCGCGAGACGAGAGCCGTAAGATAGAATTGCAACTGAGTCGCCTTCACGAACAATACGGCCCTTGCCCAGCTCCACAGTTGAACCGCCCTCAGGCATTTCAACCCCAATGCCTTCACCACGGGGAAAGCGCAATGCCGAAGGGCGATCATCTATTTGCGCTAAAGTGTTAACCATCCGAACGAGCTCAGCCTCGTCAGCGCAGGCTGCCAAGACCATGTCAGGCAAGCAACCGAGGTACGCAACATCGAACGCACCACAATGCGTTTGACCATCAGCACCAACGTACCCAGCTCGATCCAGAACAAAACGAACTGGAAGTTTCTGAATGGCCACGTCATGTACGATCTGATCATAGGCACGTTGCAAGAACGTAGAATAAATCGCGACGAACGGTTTCATACCCTCAGCAGCTAACCCTGCAGCAAAAGTAACCCCGTGTTGTTCAGCAATTCCTACATCAAAGGTTCTGTTTGGAAACTTCTTAGCTACCTTATCAAGACCAGTACCGGAAGGCATCGCCGCAGTGATCGAAATTACTCTAGGGTCTTGCTCTTTAAGCTTAATTAATGTGTCGGCGAAGACATTAGTATAACTGGGTGCTTTGGCCACACTTTTTGCTTGGGTTCCTGTATCAACATCAAAAGTTGACACACCATGATATTTGTCTGAAGCCGCCTCAGCAGGTTGGTAGCCTTTACCCTTTTCAGTTATCACATGCAGTAATACTGGCTTGTCGCCAGGCGCCTGATTTTTTAGATGTTGAAGTACTGGCAACATATCGGGGATCGAATGACCATCTATGGGGCCAACATAATAAAACCCGAGTGCCTGAAATAATCCTCCACTGCCAATAATATCGCGAGCCATTCCCTCTGCTCGCCGCGCTGCTTCTTCAAACGGCTTTGGAAAGAGCTTGGCCACGTCTTTCGCAATATTGCGCAGATTTGCATAAGGTCGTGAGGAAGCAAGCTTAGACAAGTAGCTCGAAAGAGCACCAACTGGAGGAGCAATTGACATTTCATTGTCATTTAGAACGACAACAAGAGGCAACCCTTGAGCACCGGCATTATTCATAGCCTCGTAGGCCATGCCAGATGTCATTGCTCCATCCCCAATAACAGCAATAGCCCTATCAGGCTTCCCCATCAAATCAAAAGCCGTCGCCATACCTAGAGCAGCTGAAATTGATGTGGAAGAGTGAGCGGCGCCAAATGGGTCGTAAGCGCTTTCACTGCGCTTGGTAAAGCCTGATAGCCCTCCCCCTTGACGAAGAGTCTCCATTTCAGCCCGGCGACCGGTCAGTATTTTATGCGGGTAACACTGGTGACCAACATCCCAAATCAGACGGTCATGCGGTGTATCGAATACATAATGGAGAGCAACAGTTAATTCGACTACGCCAAGAGAGGCTCCGAGGTGACCTCCCGTTTTGGCAACACTTTCGATTGTGTCCCATCGGAGTTCATCTGCAAGACGCGTCAGATCACTTTCAGGAAGCTGACGTAAGTCTGCAGGATCTCTAATCCTATCCAACAATGGCGTTGGCCGGCGAGACATCAATCTCTCCCTTAGTTGCGGCGCTGCAGAGAAAATTCTGCAGCTTCGCGCAGTAGATCAGCTTTTGCACCAAATAGGTCTAACTTGGCAACAGCCTGTTTTACAAGCATCTCAGCGTATTGGCGAGCATTTTCGATCCCCATGACATCTGGCAAGGTACCTTTTCCTTTGTCCGCGTCTTTAGACAGGCGCTTACCGACTTCCTCCTCATCACCCTCGATATCGAGAAGATCATCTGCAATCTGAAAAGCCATACCAATATCAAAACCATAACTTAAAAGCGCTGCTCTGCGCTGCTCTGCACTCTCGGTTAAAATAGCGCCGGCTTCACAGGAAAATGCTATAAGAGCGCCCGTTTTCAGCCGTTGCATCCGAACAATCCAGCCCATATCACGCTCAGCTGAACCGGCAGAGAGATCAAGAGCCTGACCTCCACACATTCCTAATGCTCCAGAAGCTTGAGCCAGCGCAGCAGAAAGGCGTATTCGCACCTCAGCGTTTGGGTGTGTTTCAGGCATCGCAAGAATTTGAAATGCATAGGCCTGCAGAGAATCACCAGCCAATATAGCGGTTGCCTCATCAAAAGCCTTATGAACAGTGGGGCGTCCTCGACGGAGGTCATCATCGTCCATTGCTGGCAAATCATCATGTATAAGACTGTAAGCGTGCAAACACTCAATCGCAGCACCTACATGTAGGGCACGTTGTCGGTTGCCATTACAAGCGAAAGTCGCGGCAGACACCAAAAATGGTCTAAACCTCTTCCCAGAGCCAAGAACGGCATAACGCATCGCTTCAATTAAACGTTTTTCATCACCTAAATTCTTTGGGTCTGGCAATAAATTTTCTAGAAGCTCATCCGTATCCCTTACGACAGATGAAATCTCGGTGGCTAATTTTGATGACATCAAAATGCTCTAATCTGCATCGAATGGCTTAGTTTCTGGTGTACCATCAGGACCAAGCGTTATCCGTTCTACGCGTTCCCTTGCGTCTGCAAGTTTTTGTTCGCAATACCGACGGAGCTGAGCACCTCGCTCATAGGAATGAATTGAATCTTCCAGTGAGCCCTTACCCTGCTCCAGACGTTGGACGATCGCTTCAAGCTCTGTCATTGCGTCTTCGAACGACATCGCTTTGATATCATCAGGAATATCCTTGGCTGCGGACTTAGCCATCGCTGAGCTCCTGTTGAAGGTTGCGCTGTAAATAGATACAGCGGAGTACCTCTTCAGCTCAGTGCGGTCAATCGCCAGAGGCGTCTAGATCATATCCCGCAGATCGAACAGTACGAATTAAATCTGGGCGGCCCTCGATATTTAACGCCTTGCGGAGCCTCCTTATATGCACATCTACTGTGCGCATCTCGACGTAAATATCATGCCCCCAAACGGCATCCAGCAACTGCTCACGACTAAAAACGCGCCCTGGCCGCTGCATGAAATGCTGCAGCAGACGAAATTCCGTTGGACCAAGATGGATCTTTTGACCAGATCTCTGAACACGATGGGTTATTAAGTCCATGGAGAGATCTTCGTAAACTAATTTATCTTCCGTTACCGCTGGATTACTGCGACGCAAAACAGCTTTTAGCCGCGCTACCACCTCAGTCGGCGAAAAGGGCTTTGTTACATAATCATCGGCCCCAGAATCAAGGCCTCTAACCCTGTCCGCCTCTTCTCCTCTTGCCGTTAAAAGAATAATTGGCAAAGCCCGAGAGGCGGGCCTCCTCCGAATACGTCGACAGAGCTCTATTCCAGATACCCCTGGCAACATCCAATCAAGTAAGACTGCGTCTGGCAGCCTTTCTGCCAACGCAAGTTCCGCTTCATCACCATCGTTCGCTATGCCTGTATCGAAACCTGATGCTTGAAGATTGTATTGCAGAAGCTCTGCTATTCCTGGCTCATCTTCGACAATTAGAACATAAGGCTGCATGGGTTCATTGCTCCGCTGATAATGAGTCTGCTTTTGGCCTTGCGGGACCCAAACGATCACCAGTAACTGCGTAATAAACATTCTCGGCAATACTCGTGCAGTGATCACCGATGCGTTCGATATTTTTTGCGATAAACAATAAATGCGTGCATGAAGTTATGCTTCTGCTGTCCTCCATCATGTAAGTAAGGCATTCCCGGAAATACCCTTCGTATAGAAGGTCCAAGTCCTCATCCCTATCACGAATACGGATGGCCGCATCAGCATCGTTATTTGCGTAGGCACCAAGAATTCCATGCAACATATCCTGAGCAACTTCAGAAAGACGTACTATGCTTTTAACCTGCTCCATTGGAGGAGCGCGATTAATGACCAACGCACGTTTTGCATTATTTTTTGAATGATCGGCAATCCGCTCAAGAGCTTGAGCTATTTTGAGTGCAGATATTATCGCCCTTAGATCAATTGCCATTGGCTGACGCAGCGCCAGCATTCTAACGACCGCAGCTTCGACCTCAGCGTCTAAAGCATCAACACGACGATCAGCCTCAATAGCTCGCAAACCTAAATCTGCATCACGTTTAACTAATGCTTCAGTTGAGTTAGAAAGAATTGCTTCCGCCTGCCCCCCCATCTTTCCAATTTTTGCTGAGAGGTCGTTAAGGTCATCTGTGAATGACCTTACAATATGATCATTGGTAGTTTGCATTGTCATCTTCTCCAAACTTACCCAAATCTGCCAGTGATGTAGCCTTGCGTGCGTTCGTCACGCGGTGCTGTGAAGATCTGTTCCGTGACACCTACTTCAACAAGTACTCCAAGATGAAAGAAAGCAGTGCGCTGAGAAACTCGTGCTGCCTGCTGCATGGAGTGTGTAACAATCACAATTGAATAGGCTTTTTTTAATTCTTCAATCAGCTCCTCAACCCTTGCTGTCGCAATCGGGTCCAATGCGGAACAAGGCTCATCCATTAGGATTACATCAGGGCGAACTGCTACAGCACGGGCAATACAGAGACGCTGCTGCTGACCACCAGAAAGACCTGTTCCTGGCTGGTGCAAGCGGTCCTTCACTTCTTCCCAGAGAGCCGCTCGTTCCAAACTAGTTTGCACCAATTCATCCAGACCATCTTGGCTCGAAACCAAACCATGAATACGTGGCCCATAAGCGACATTATCATAAATTGATTTGGGAAATGGGTTTGGTTTCTGAAATACCATTCCAACACGCCGACGAAGCTGCACCGGGTCAATACCCGCATCTAGCACTTCATCACCGTCAACTTTGATCGAGCCTTCAACTCTGCAGCCATCAATGACATCATTCATCCTGTTCATGCAGCGCAGGAATGTGGACTTACCACACCCGGACGGGCCGATGAGAGATGTGACTTGGTTTCGGCCAATATCCAAATCTATATCAAAAAGCGCTTGTTTTTCGCCGTAAAACACATTGACGTCTCTCACGAGAACTTTTGCTTCAGCTGCTTCCATATTAAATCTCTCACCATCAGCCATTTTTACCTACCAGCGACGCTCAAAGCGCTTACGCAAGATTACAGCGAGTGCATTCATGAGTACTAAAAAGCCTAAAAGAGCCATGATACCAGCGCTCGTTCTTGCAACAAAAGCGCGCTCTGGACTGTCTGCCCAAAGATAAATTTGAACTGGCATTACTGTTGAAGGATCGGTTATTCCCCCTGGTACATTCACAATGAAGGCAACCATTCCAATCATTAGCAAAGGTGCAGTCTCCCCAAGGGCCTGCGCCATACCAATAATTGTACCCGTGAGAATTCCAGGCATTGCAAATGGCAATACGTGATGTGTCACGACTTGATGCTTAGATGCACCTACACCCAAAGCCGCTTCACGGATGGATGGAGGGACTGCCTTTAGTGCAGCCCTTGAAGCGATGATAATTGTCGGCAACGTCATTAATGAAAGGACAATCCCACCAACAAGGGAGCTGATCTAGGAAGGCCGAAAAAATTCAGGAATACTGCTAGGCCAAGGAGCCCAAAAACAATCGATGGAACTGCTGCTAGATTATTGATGTTCACTTCAACAAAATCCGTCCAGCGATTTTTTGGAGCAAACTCTTCTAGGTAAATTGCCGCAAGAACACCCACTGGAAAACTCAAAGCAAGTGTTACTAGAAGTGTGAAAAAGGAGCCTACGATGGCGCCCCAAAATCCCGCTAATTCTGGTTCGCGACTATCACCCGATTTCCAGAAGACCGTGTTCATTGACCATCGAATACGTCCGTCATCTTTGAGCTGGTCGATCCACTCGAGTTCAGTATCCTTTACCCGGCGATCCGCTTCTGGCAGGTCTCTATCAATGTAACCTTTCAGTAAACTGTCGATGTCATCCGAAGCAAGTACCCAAATACGAACTGTTTTGCCAATTTTTGCGGGTTCATCAACAACAACTTGCATTGCTTGCAGATCTGCACCGTTAGAAACTAAGCCATATAACTTTCGTTTTTCTTTTCGGCCTGAAACATCTGGAAACTGAGATCTTAATGCCGATTTTATAAATCCGTTATAGTTTGCCTTTCTAGGATTGGCCGCATCAATTTCAGAACTCTCAAAAGTCACATCTAACGCTATCTCATATTGATAAAACGCAGACCATCCAGTCGAAATTATTGACCCAACTAACAAGATTAGCATTGAAATGGCGACTGCAATGGCAGCTACCCCATACGCTTTGAAACGCGCTTCAGCACGATAACGCCGACGAACGCGAGCAGCCTCTTCATTTGCTCTTATATCTGCAGAGCCGTGCATAACTGCTTCAGCGCCTGAATCCTGCTGCAATCCTCGATCAGTCATACTTTTCTCGGTATTTCCGCACAATCCGTAGAGCAAATACGTTTAACGACAGTGTTATGAAGAAGAGCACAAGGCCAAGGGCAAAGGCTGCCAAGGTCTTGGAGCTATCAAATTCTTGGTCTCCTACTAAAAGTGTAACGATCTGCACTGTGACGGTTGTAACAGCTTCAAACGGATTGGCCGTTAAATTTGCAGCAAGCCCAGCTGCCATGACAACTATCATGGTTTCCCCAATCGCTCGACTAACTGCAAGTAATACAGCACCAACGACACCAGGTAGAGCTGCGGGAAGGACTACCTGTCGGATAGTCTCAGATTTTGTTGCACCTAATGCAAAGGAACCGTCTCGCAACGCCTGTGGGACTGCATTCATAACATCATCCGACAATTATGAAACAAAGGGGATGATCATGATCCCCATAACCACTCCAGCCGCGAGGGCAGATTCCGAACTAACATCGAGCCCAACTGTTTCGCCCATACCCCTAAAAAACGGAGCAACAGTAAGAGCAGCAAAAAAGCCGTACACAACAGTGGGTACACCAGCCAAGATTTCTAGCAAGGGCTTAATTACGCCCCTAACCCGATTACTTGCATACTCGGACATGTAGATTGCAGACATCAAACCAAGCGGCACAGCCACACACATTGCAATAACCGTAATCAGCAAGGTACCAGCAAAAATAGGAATTGCTCCAAAACTGCCACTCGCACCAACTTGGTCCGCCCGAATTGCTGTTTGAGGACTCCATTTTAAGCCAAACAAAAAATCATCCAATGGAATACGGAGGAAGAAACGCCATGCCTCAAATAGCAGAGATAATACAATTCCTATGGTTGTCAGAATGGCGATAGTTGATGCCAGGATCATGATAATTGTGAATATACGTTCCACCTGATTACGGGCTCTAAATTCGATGGACAGCTTACCTTTTGCCCACCAAAGGCAAGCAATACCGAGCCCCAGACTTATGACAAACATGCCAAGATTTGATAATTTTTTGAGTTCTGAAAATTTTTGAGCGGCGGCTGCAATCTCTGGCGTGGGCTCTCTACTTGGAATGTCACCTGAAGCAACGTTAACAATATCATTGAGCACCAGGGAAAGGCGGTCTGCGGATAACGCCTGTGTGTCGGGATTCAACCCCGAAATAATTAAACTCTCAATAATTGGGCCTTGAGCTACTAACCAAAATGAAATCGCTAATAGGGAGGGTACTACTACCCAAAGAGCCAGGTAAGTACCATGATAAAAGGGCAGAGAATGCAGAGAAGCTGGTGTTGCCGCAGCAAAAGATATAGCTCGGCGGCGACCGATGGCATGCCCGTAACCCGCAACACAAATCAAAATTAAAACGAGTACCCAGATTTGCATTGCATGACCTTGGTTTGACAAAAAAGAAACCGGCCAGCTCCAATTAAGTAGCTGGCCGGCAATTAACTTTACATTTTGAGAGGTACTAAAACAGAAGTACCTTTACGCATTGCTTTTAGATCAGCTGAAGGAAGAGGGATTAGCCCCTTGTCGGTAAGATAACCTTCATCACCTGCAGCTTTCTCACTTGTAAATTCTGCTACGTATTCCTGGATACCAGGAACAACACCCACATGTGCCTTCTTCACATAAAAGTACAAAGAACGAGACACTTTGTAGGAGCCATCTCCAATTGCTTCAAACGTTGGCTTTACACCTTCAACCTCAGCACCCTTTATTTTGTCAGCATTTTGGTCAAGGAAAGAGAAGCCAAAGATGCCAACCGCAGATGGATTTGCCTCAAGCTTCTGAACGATCAAGTTGTCGTTCTCGCCAGCTTCAATGAAGGCACCATCTTCACGCATTTTGTCGGAAATTGCCCGAAATGGCTTTTTTCCAAGCTTCTTGATGTTTGGAAAGGCCTTTGCACCTTCGCGCATGACGAGCTCAACAAAAGCATCACGCGTACCTGATGTTGGGGGCGGACCAAGGACTTCAATTTTTACCTTTGGAAGGCTTGGATCAATTTCGCTCCACATCTTATATGGATTGTCTACCATCTTGTTGCCAGAAGGAACTTTCGCGGCAAGGGCCAAAAAAATTTGCTTTTTTGTTAGCTTTAAATCAGTACCAGCCTTTGATTGCCCCATAGCAATTCCGTCGTATCAATTTTTACTTCAACGACTTCTTTCACACCATTTGCTACGCATTTTTCAACTTCTGACTTCTTAATTCGACGAGAAGCATTTGTGATGTCAGGATGGTTTAAGCCGACGCCAGCGCAGAACAATTTAATTCCACCACCAGAACCAGTTGACTCCACTACGGGTGCCTTGAAAGAACTGGTCTTTCCAAAAGTTTCAGCCACGGCTGTAGAGAAAGGGAAAACCGTTGAGGAACCAACGATACGGATTTGATCGCGTGCAGCAGCGGACCCCACAGCAGCAACCGACACAACCGCAGCCAGCGCTGTAGCGGTAAGTGAGTGTTTCATAAAGCGCCTCCATTAGAGAACTAGGTTAGATAAATCTGACGCTTATTCACTAAGCGCATGATCGATCTAATCCTGCGCAACTACACTTATGTTACGTATATATTACAGAAATATGACAACCGTTATTCTTGCTCTTCGGCAAATGGAAGATGCACCGTAAAAATGCTGCCACGGCCAACAATGCTAGAAATTTCCAAATGGCCACGGCATCGATTCAAAATGTGTTTAACAATAGCTAAACCCAGACCTGTTCCGCCTAAAGAACGCGACCTAGCAACATCTACACGGTAAAATCTTTCTGTTAACCGCGGAATATGCTCTGCCAGGAATCCCAGGTCCCTCGTCGATAATCGATACTCGGACAGCTTCATTTTCGCTAACGAGTTTTATCTGAACGATCGACCCCTCACGACCGTATTTTAGCGCATTTTCTAGCAGATTTCGAAATACTTGCTGCAAAAGATCCGGGTCACCCAAAATAGTGGATAATGGCCCCCTCACCTCAGTTTGAAATGAAATATTTCGCTCCTGGGACATGGGATCTAGTTCTTGAATTACAGAATTGATGATCTCTTCAATAGAGTCAGTTGCTCCAGCTGGAGCATACTCGTCCATCTCAACACGAGATAAAGATAGGAGATCTTCAACTAATCGCGCCATACGATTTGCTTGATCTCTCATTATTCCTAGAAATCGTGCACGAGCAGTATCGTCGTCTTTCGCAGGACCCTCTAGGGTTTCAATAAAACCCACCAAGTTTGCCAATGGTGTTCTAAGCTCATGACTTGCATTGGCAACGAAATCTGCACGCATCGCCTCAAGTTGGCGAATAGCTGTTAAGTCCTGCAAAGCCACCACAGCGGCCTCTCCCCCACCACCAATATTGGCTAATCGAGCAATGATGGCGCGGTATGAACGCGTTGTATGATCTCTCAACTCGATATCAGCAATAGCTTCAGGAACTGCACCGGCCGTAACCGCCTCAACCGCATCTAACAGTTCAGGACTGCGCACAGCATCTACCAATGGTCTCATATTAATACTGGAGCCAATTGCCAGTTCGGCGGCATAATTTGCGTGAACTATTCGATGATTAAGATCAAGCACTAGGAGAGGTTCCGGCACGCCATCAAGAACATTCTCAACGGTTACGGCTCTCTCCTCTATTGATCTTTGCATGCGAAGAATTCTTCGCTGGCTTTCAACTAAAGCCGTCGCAAGCTCTCCACCAACGGGTGTTCGTCTACCAGAAGGCAGTTGCGAAACTTCCTCTGACCCCAGTCCTCTTGCTCTGGCTACCAGCTCCGAAAAGTCTTTTGCAAAAGGCAACGCGCAGATGAAACCTATAGCCAGAGCTAACAGAGCACCTGTTACAGCATGGTAGCTCGATATTAAACCCAGCATCCACCCTGCCAGAACTACTACTTCTCCTGACGCAACAGCAGCTAAAAATATAGAGGGTAAAAGGCGGCGCGTATTTAAGTCTATCATCGCGCCACCTGTGAAATTAATCCTCTGCTGCGTGAGCTGCCAGAGCAGCTAAATTCACAATCTCCGACACAGTAGCACCCATCGGTACGATCTGTGCCGATTTAGCTAGCCCCATTAACGAGGGGCCTATGACATTTGCACCACCAAGTGTCTTGAGCAACTTTGCTGAGATATTTGCTGATTGAAGAGCTGGCATCACTAATACGTTAGCCGGACCAGTAAGACGTGCAAATGGATAGAGACGTTTACGAAGCTCATCGTCGAGCGCCACATCTGCCGTCATATCTCCATCATATTCGAAATCAACTTTCCGACTATCTAAAATACGCACTGCAGATCGAACTCTTTCAGCTGAATCCCAATTTGGATTGCCAAAGTTTGAGTAAGAAAGCAAAGCAACTTTTGGCTCATAGCCCATGCGCTTAGCAGCATTGGCAGCTGAGCAAGCAATAACAGCTAAATCTTCAGATGTTGGCACCTCATGCACATGAGTATCCGCCATCAAAACCGTGCGATCACGGGCTACAATCGTGGTCAGCCCCATCGCGGTTTCCCCATCTTTTGGGGGAAGTACTGCAGCGATTTCCTCGAAACACACTGCAAAACTGCGGGTTAGGCCCGTAACCACCGCATCAGCATCTCCAAGAGCGACCATGCAAGCCGCAAATGTATTTCGGTTCTGATTTACCATACGTTGGCAGTCCCGAAGCAGATAGCCCTTCCGCTGCAACTGTGAATATAAGTGATCACGGTAAGCTGAATTTCTCTCTGACCGGGCTGCATTATGAATTTCGATATCTGGATCTTCGCGGCCAGCGGCTGCCATTGCAGCTCGTACTTTTTCTTCACGGCCAATTAAGATAGGTGTGCCAAGGCCCTGGTCTTTAAAAGCAATCGCAGCTCGGATTGTTCTTTCCTCCTCCCCTTCTGCGAATGCGACCCGTTTTGGTGAAGAACGAACTGCCGTAAATACGCGAGACATAGCTGAAAGTGTTGGGTCTAATCTTGCAGCTAATTGTCGACGATATGCATCCCAGTCTTCAATTGGTTGACGAGCAACTCCCGTTTCCATTGCTGCTTTGGCTACCGCAATTGGGATCGCTGTGATCAGTCGAGGATCAAAGGGCGTTGGGATAATGTATTCTCGTCCAAAGGATAAGCGACGTCCCTGATAAGCCTCCGCTACCTCATCAGGAACATCCTCCCTAGCAAGATCAGCAAGTGCTATCGCTGCCGCAAGTTTCATATCATCATTAATAGCTGTTGCGCGCACATCTAACGCACCTCGGAAAAGGTACGGAAACCCGAGGACATTATTTACTTGGTTAGGATAATCAGATCGCCCTGTAGCCATAATAATGTCATCACGTGTACTCTGAGCTAATTCCGGTTGTATCTCTGGATTAGGATTAGCCAATGCAAAAATCACAGGGTCCTTTCCCATCGATTTTAGCATTTCAGGCGTTACAGCATCACGGACAGATACCCCCAAAAATACGTCCGCCCCCTTTAACGCATCCGCTAAACTTCGCGCATCGGTATCTATGGCGTGTCCTGATTTCCACTGATTCATGCCATCAGTGCGACCTTTATATATAACCCCTCGGCTATCACAGAGAATGACATTTTCATTGCGTGCACCAAAACGTTTAATTAATTCGACGCATGAAATCGCAGCAGCACCTGCTCCGTTCACCACAATCTTCATGTCTTCGAGTTTGCGGTTCGTTAGCTTAGCCGAATTAATCAAACCTGCCGCAGCGATAATTGCCGTTCCGTGCTGATCATCATGGAAAACTGGAACATCACACAGTTCACGCAAACGTTGCTCAATAATAAAGCATTCAGGTGCTTTGATATCTTCTAAGTTGATGCCTCCCCAAGTTTTAGACATCACCTTTACGCAGTTAATGAACTCTTCCGTGTCATAGGTATCAAGTTCGATATCTACGCCGTCGATATCGGCAAAACGCTTAAAAAGAACAGCTTTACCTTCCATAACGGGCTTTGAGCCCAAAGCCCCTAAGTCTCCAAGCCCAAGCACTGCAGATCCATTGGAGATAACGGCTACCGTATTACCCTTAGCCGTATAGTCATAAGCGGTAACTTCGTTATCGAAAATTTCAAGACATGGAGCAGCAACGCCAGGGGAATAAGCAAGGCTCAACTGATATTGCGTTGTGACGGGCTTGGTTGGAGCCAGCGCCACTTTGCCTGGCCTGCCACTGGCATGCATTCGAAGAGCTTCAAGATCAAGGACTGAATGTTCTCTGCTATAT
Organism: Rhodospirillales bacterium; assembly: GCA_038143065.1. Taxonomy (GTDB): domain Bacteria; phylum Pseudomonadota; class Alphaproteobacteria; order Bin95; family Bin95; genus VMCJ01. Next base: position 842,418 of record JAYQLI010000035.1, read on the forward strand.
TTTTTTGTCATGCCTATCGCACCGAGCCCAACGCTCGCTCCCAAATAAAAAATATTGTTATTTAAAAATAGAATAACAGCGATGTGGCTCTTTACGCTAGATAATAAAAGCTCCTAACTTTTTGCTTAAATACCGCGTGTTGAGAGCGCCATTTTTTGAGTTTGATCAAAAAAGTAAAGTAATGAAGGATGCAACTAATGGCTACCTATGTATTAGTCCACGGCGCCTATCACGGTGGCTGGTGTTGGCGCCATACGGCCAAGAAGTTAAGAGACTACGGACATGAAGTGCACACCCCAACCTTATCTGGATTAGGCGAACGTAGCCACCTCCTAACACCCTCGATCAATCTTTCCACCCACATCCAAGACATCCTAAATGTCTTGGCATGGGAAGATATTCGAGATGCCATTTTAGTGGGCCATTCCTATGGTGGAATGGTTATAACTGGGGTGGCGGATCGCGCAGCAGATAGATTAAAAGATATCGTTTATTTGGATGCGATAGTCCCTCAGAATGGACAATCTATTCTTGATGTTCAACCTGCTGGCAGAGCAGATTGGATGAAAGAAAGAGCTAAGGAAAATGGCGGATTAGCTGGATTACCTCAAGTCCAGAATTGTATGGCGTAACAGAACCTAAGGCCAAAGCTTGGGTAGAAGATAAATGCACTCCTCAACCCTTCGCGAGTTTCTCAGAAAAAATACAAATCTCTGGCGCCCCTGCAGAACGGGTGCGCAAACGTCTTTACATTTTATGCACGGATCCCGCTCTGGAATATCTGCGCCAGTTTTATGAAAGCGCAGTTACAGCAAATGGCTGGGACGCAATGGAATTAAATACTGGTCATGATGCAATGGTTACAGAGCCCAAAAAACTTGCAGAAATTTTGGCTACCAGGGCATGATTTTTAAAATATGCACTATTGGAGCTTCGCTTGTTTTTTTATCGAATGTAGTATTTGCAGAGGGAATACAAAGTGGACGACAGCTCGTCAAGCCCTGTAAGTCCTGTCATTTTTTCAAAGAAAAAAGCGGGAAATCTGGCCCCCATCTTTTTAAACTTATCGGCCGCCAAATTGGGTCAGTCGAAGGTTATCCGTATTCAAAAGCTTTGCTCAAAATTGGTGGAGAGTGGGAAGAACTCAGACTTGCGAAATTCTTGAATGATCCCAAAGCATTCGCCCCTGGTACAAAAATGAATTTTTCAGGTTTTAAAAATATGAAGAGTGCAAAGATAGCCGCCGCCTATTTTGCCCAGCTGGCGGGGCGCCAATAATTCCTTGACTCAAGGGTTGGCATTGGTTTGCAATTCATATCCACGATAGACCAGGGTGAACTGAAATGCCATCGATCCAACCTCTAAACGCAAGTTTTGGCGCAGTCATTACCGACGTAAAATTAGGAAAATTAAATGATGAGGATTGGAAAAAAATTGAAGAGGCTTTTAACAAATACGGAGCACTCGTATTCCCCAACCAACATACAACGGATGAAGAGCATATCGCCTTTGCCGAGCGTTTTGGACCTATAGAGTACCTGCGTGGCGAAGGCGAAAAAGCGGCTTGGATAAGCAATGTTAATCCTGACGGTACTGTCATGGAAACCAAACAAAAGCGGTTTCAGGCCCTTCGTGGAAACGAAGGGTGGCACACGGACAGCTCTTACATGCCGCTTGCCGCCAAAGCCTCTGCTCTAGCTGCAATAAAAACGCCCCAAAAAGGCGGTGAAACTGAACTCGCAGATATGCGTGATGCCTACGATACACTTTCTGAGACGATGAAAGAAAAAATTGCGAGTCTATCTGCTTACCATTCCCTCTATCAAAGCCAAGCGAAAGCCGGATACAAATTCAATACGGGTGACGGATATGGGTATCATACAAAGGGTGCACCGCTGCGCCCTCTTGTGAAAACTCACCCAGAAACCGGCAGAAAGTCCCTCTTCATAGGGCGACATGCTTATAAAATACCAAATATGGCTGATGCAGATGCTCAAGCTCTCTTGGATGAACTCCTAGATCACGCCTGCAAACCGCCAAGGGTTTATAAGCACCAGTGGCGCCCAGGAGACATTATGATATGGGATAATAGGTGCATACTGCATCGCGCCTGTCCCTATGAGTATGCCGAACCAAGGATCCTCCGGCATGTCCGAGTGGCTGGTGACCCACACACCGAAACGGCAGAAACAGGTCGAGACGATAGAGCTGATGACTTCGTACCCAGTTCTATGAATAACTGAATAATTCTCGAAGCCTTTGATTGAATAGGGCAACGATTGTCATTTTGCTTGTGGCACTTGGCAGTATCTGGGTTCTAAAAAAACACCTCAGCAATCACCTCATAAAACCACACTGTTTTTTGTTCTCATCATAAACAGCCTACTTAGTTGCGCTTAGTTTTATTAAAGTGCTGGACTAGAAAGAATTTCTGCGGGGATCGATCGTTTAAGATATTTCCCATCCGCTAGGTCTCCCAAAAATCTGCCATCTTCAACCATAATTTTTCCACGAAGCATGGTTAGCACTGGCCATCCAGAAATCGCATGCCCTTCCCATGGACTATAATCCGCTTCATGCAGATTTTCGGCTTTCACTTCTCCTCTAATGGAAGGATCAAATATACAAATGTCAGCATCGCTTCCTGCAGCGATAGCTCCCTTTTGCGGATACATTCCCATAATTTTAGCGGCATTGGTGGAAATTTGGTCAACAAATTTGGTGAGAGAATAGCCCCGCTTAGTGACCATTTCGTCATACATCACACCTAGCCGAGGCTCTACGCCAGCATTCCCGCCCGTTGTGTCATCTATGCGGTCGCCAATGGTCTTAATATTCAGGCTGCAACACACTTCATCTGTCGCTACACAATTGATTGAACCATCTAGAGTACCAGCCCATAGGGCATCTTGATCCTGCTGAGATTTCAAAGAGGGATAAGTATGATAAATTTGACCATTGGGTCGTTTGTAATCCTCTTGGGTATAGAGCAGGTATTGGTGCAATGTTTCACCGTAAATTGGCTGTCCGTTAGCTCTAGCTTCTCTTATTGCTTGAACGCCAGTACCAGCACTTACATGCATCATGTACAGAGGTGTTTTCTCTGACTCAGCTAATCTCAGCACACGCCGGAAAGATAAATCCTCTGACAATGCGTTATGTACTTCTGCTAAATTATGAAAACTAACCCTACCCTCCGGATCAACTTTCCATACATGTGCATCACAATGTCATTATCTTCTGCATGGATAACCCCAAGACCACCCGCCTTCGAAAGTGTCTTAAACAGTTCCCAAAGGTCACCAAAATGGACAAGTCTGCCTGCACGGTTTGGGGTGATGTTTGTAGTAAATATTTTGACTGTTGGGTAACCATCACTAATCAGGGACGGCAACTCATCAAAAACCTCAGGTGGGATATCTCCCAAAAGCATTAAATGATACGCATAATCGCAATAACACTTATTGACCCATTGTTCATCACGCTCAGCTACAACCTGCCTTAGTGGCTTAGGTTCCATACGCGCAGCAAAGTCCAATAATGTAGTTGTCCCTCCCCAAAGTGCTGCACGGCTAACAACTTCAGGAGGAGCACTGGTCATTGCGGAACCATCGGGAAGCGGCATATGCCAAGCGCAGTGAACATGAGGATCTATTCCACCAGGAATAACAATCTTACCCTCTGCATTTACCTCACGAGAGGCGCTGCCTGGTGGGATAGCGTTAGGCTGGGTTACCGCAGCAATCTTCTCACCTTTTATCGCGATATCAGAATTGCTTTCTCCTTGTGGCGTTACAGCAATGCCCCCGCGAATAACCGTATCAAACATCTCACCCTCCACCCTTAATTAGGTGCTAAATTCAATTCTTTAGCCAAGCTTACTTCTTCATTTAATAAACTGAGCAACGCATCTGAAAACTCGAGACTCAAATCTTCGCCAATCAACGTTAAGGATGTCCCAGTTTCTTTATTTGGCCAAGTATCTAACCATCCCAGAGGATGGAAAATATTCTGTACGCCATGAATGACCCCTGGAGTGTCCGGGACTTCCAAAATCTGAACAAGGCCCTTCACACGCAATAAGCGGGGACCGTAAACTTCCGCAAGTGCCTCAAAAAAAAGTGGCAAAGCAGCCGCGTGTACCGGCTCTGAACGCCGCAGGGTTATCACATCTGTATGGCCATGAATGTGTGATTGCTCTAACCAATTATGATCTCGATTGCGCGTATCGGTATCTGAAAGAAGAAACATGGGGTCTATTTCCCCAAATGACGCTGCCTTTACCTCTGCAACTGAATTCAATGCATGAATGTTGCCAACAATCTGCTCGGTAGCACATGCATCCGCTAAGTCAGCCTTTGTAATAATAATTCCGTCAGCACATGCCGCCTGCCGCCTGGCTTCCTCTCGATGTTTCAAAGTTTCTCCGCCTAAAACGGCATCAAACGTTGTTACAACACGCTTCAGCATTACTCCTTCAGCGAGTATGGGATCTATTAAGAAAGACTGAAGAATTGGAATGGGGTCAGCCAAACCCGTAGTTTCAACAATTATTTGATCAAATGAAATTTGCCCCAACCGTCGACGCGCCAATAAATCTCCAACGGTCCGAGATAAATCTCCTCGTGCCACGCAACAGAGGCACCCAGTCGTTAAAGCGATGAGATCCTCTTCACTTGTCTCAATTAGTTGATGGTCTAAACCAACCTCTCCAAACTCGTTTATGATCACTGCAGTTCTTCCAAGCTCAGGTCGCTTCAACAATGAACTCAAAATTGTTGTTTTTCCGCTACCCAGAAAGCCCGTGAGTACACTAATTGGAACCCGTATCACGTCTCCGCCCTCCGGTCTGATGCAAACAGAACGCGGCCAGCTGGTTTATTAGGAGCTAACAGAGCAGCCAATGAACGAATTGCCCCTTGAGCCGAAGAGTGTCTTCGCTTTTGAGAAACCTCCGTGGAGATACTCCAAACTATTCCCAAATCCATACGCTCGCGTGAAACAAAAATTGTTTTCTGACCAGTGCGATGAATTGCTGCCTCACTGCTCAAAGCACCGAGTGATGTCACCACTTCCGCCTCTACGTCTAACGCCGCGCAAAGACCTTTAAGAAAACGTTTTAATTCAGCAGCTGTATCCATGTTCGTTAGATTGAACCGGAGTATAAGCCCCCGCAACCCCAAGAAATGGAAATTGGAACCTGCAAGGATTTTCTACAACGCGTTCATGGCGTTGCAACGGCAACAGCCTCTAAAAAAATTAGGCCTCAGCAAGCCGCTTAAGAGCCATTTCCAACTTATTCCGCTGGAGTTCTACAGACGCCAAACGTTCTCGATTTTCCTCAACCACCTCCGGTGGAGCCTTGGAGGTGAAGTTAGCATTAGACAACCGCTTTTTAATACCGTCGGCTTCCTTGGAAATTTTTTTCTATTTCCTTAGTTAAGCGCCCCGTCTCCTCTTTGAGGTCAATAACATCACCGATGGGTAGCGCAATCGTAGCCTCGTCTACAACAAGCTGAACTGCTCCTGCGGGGGCTGCTTCACCAAAAACCACATTAGTTAATCGAGCCAATCTTTTTACAGGTTCTTCGTTTCTTGAAAACCGCTCTCTGGTCTCTTCTGATGCGCCCTGCACGAAGGCTTCAATTCTCGCTCCAGGGGGAACATTGCACTCAGCACGAACCGCCCGGATTTGAGACACAAAGCGGATTGCCCAATCAATTTCGGACTCCGCCTCAGGCGCTGCAAAATGAGGTTCGCAGCGGGCCAGCTCGCTGTGACTAGTTGGCCATCCAACAATTTCCGCTTTGACGCAATTTCTTCCGTCAAAAAAGGCATGATTGGATGGAGAAGATGCATCAGTCTTGAGAGCGTCCATGCAATGACTGTTCGCGTTTCTGCAGCAGCATCTCTATCTTCCCCCGAAAGTATCGGCTTCGCAAATTCGAGCTGCCAATCACAGAATGTTCCCCAGGCAAATTGATAGAGAGCCGACGCAGCATCATTAAAACGGTAATTTTCAAGTGCAACCGAAATATCATCACGGAGGGCCGCTGTCTTAGCCACAATCCACTGATTTAACGTTACCTTGCATGATGACGGGTCAAATTGTGCGTCAAACTCGCATGAATGCAATTCAGAAAACCGCGCTGCATTCCACAGCTTTGTTGCAAAATTTCGATAGCCTTCAACCCTACTTGCAGCAAGCTTGATGTCTCTGCCCTGAGCCGCCATCGCAGTCAGAGTAAACCTCACAGCGTCCGCACCAAATTTATCCATTAGTTCAAGGGGATCAATGACATTCCCTTTGGACTTGGACATTTTCTGTCCCTTTTCATCACGGACGAGCGCATGGATATAGACTGTGCGGAAAGGCACATCGTCCATAAAATGAAGCCCCATCATCATCATCCGAGCCACCCAGAAAAAGATGATGTCAAAACCCGTAACCAAAACATCGCCTGGATAATATTTTGCCAACTCGGGGGTATTCTCAGGCCACCCTATCGTTGAGAACGGCCATAGCGCAGATGAAAACCATGTATCTAGTACATCTGGATCCTGCTGCAGCGCATGATCTTCTCCATAGTGGGCGCGAGCCTTAGCCTTTGCTACGTCCTCATTTTCAGCAACGAAAATCTCACCATTAGGCCCATACCAAGCAGGTATCCGATGCCCCCACCATAGCTGACGTGAAATGCACCAAGGTTGGATATTGCGCATCCACTCAAAATACGTCTTCGACCAATTCTCTGGAACAAACTTAGTCTTTCCGGTCTCGACTGCCTCTATAGCCGGCTTTGCGAGCGTTTCGGCATCAACGTACCATTGCTCAGTTAAATACGGCTCGATCGGAACTCCTCCACGATCCCCATAAGGAACCATATGAAGATGATCCTCTATCTTGTCGAGCAGCCCCTCTATTTCTAAATCTGCGATAATAGCTTTGCGCGCATCAAAACGATCCAACCCCTGATATTTAGATGGCGCATTTTCATTTATTCGGCCTTGACGATCGAGAATGTTAATTATCTCGAGTTTTTGCCGACGGCCTACATCAAAGTCATTGAAATCATGGGCTGGTGTAATTTTTACAGCCCCAGAACCAGCTTCCGGATCCGCATAATCGTCCCCCACAATCGGTATCAAGCGACCGACCAACGGTAATCTGCAATTTTTTCCGATAAGATGCTTGTAACGTTCATCGTCTGGATGAACAGCAACACCAGTATCACCCAACATTGTCTCTGGGCGGGTCGTTGCAACGATTATATGGCCAGACCCATCCTCTAAAGGATATTTTAAATGCCAGAGCTTACCATTTGTCTCTGTTGGTTGAACTTCGAGATCAGAAATAGCAGTTTCTAATTTCGGATCCCAATTAACCAATCGCTGGTCTTTATAAATCAGCCCTTGATCATAAAGCTCAATAAAAACTTTACGGACAGCTGCAGAAAGCCCTTCATCCATCGTAAAGCGCTCACGTGGCCAATCAGCCGAAGCACCAAGTCTGTGAAGCTGCGTCAAGATTGTACCGCCGGATTCCTCTTTCCACTGCCAAACCCGATCTAAAAATCTTTCTCTTCCCAAATCTCGGCGGCTAGTACCCTCTTCACCAAGCATCCGCTCAACAACCATCTGCGTGGCAATGCCAGCGTGGTCGGTTCCTGGTTGCCATAGGGTATCTTTCCCAGACATTCTGGCATAACGGATCAATACGTCCTGTAAGGTGAAAGTGAGCGCATGCCCCATATGCAGACTACCCGTCACATTGGGAGGTGGCATCATTATGACATAAGGATCTGCTGAACTACTGGGATCAGCGCCAAATGCTTTGGATTTTTGCCAAGCTTCAAACAATAAAGCTTCAGAAGCCTTTGGTTCATAAGTCTTTGCTAAGGTCATAATTTTAATGCACCGTTTTCACCAATACACCAGATAGGTGCTGGATTACTTCAGAGTCAAAATCTTCCTCGGATACTAATCGTTCTTGGAACGAATACGTTCGATTTCCTGCCGCACGAGTGCTTCAACCATATTAGGCAAGTTGGAATCAAGCCATTGTTTAAGCATGGGGCGTAAAAGCTCTTTCACCAGATCTTCGACCGAACTATTCTGACCAGCCTGGCGTTCTTGTTCGTTATTAGCATTTCTAAGTACTGCAAGTGCGGCCGATGATAGGGCAGCTGTGCTAGATGAGAGCAGCCCCTCACCAAGATCTACTTTTTTGTCACCCTCGTTTCCGTGAGCCTCCGCAGAAGATGAAGAAGCCTTGCTTTTCTCACCATCGCTGAAATTAACTGTGTCCTGAGCACTTGCAGAAGCTGCTGTGGCATTTTCATCTGAACCACCCAATTTTTCATCGCCTTCATCCGGCAAAGGATTGGACAGCTCAAGAATGTCATCAAAATCAATTGACTCTTCGCTGACGTCATCTGCATTGGCGGTTTGTAGACGAACTATCCTCCTCAGAAATTATTTTTCTGATTGAAGCAAGAATCTCTTCTACTGATTGTTCGTTTTCAGAGTCCCTGGTGCTACTCATATAATACTGCTCTCCACCTCTCCAACCTTACAATCTCTAATTTTGCAGATTGGTGCCGAAAGCCCGGTTTTGCACTGCTTTTAAATGTTGATCAGGATCGTATGTCGGTACATCGAGCGTTAAATCGGCAGCTGATAAACCACCAACGGCCTTATGCAAAGTTAAAATTGCAACATACTCATCGCGGCTTGCTTTCACCGTGTTCACCCGAGAATCAAGCAAATCCTGCTCTGCATCCAAGATATCTAGAACTGTCCGTGTACCAACTAAAGCTTCTTGCTGCACACCCTCTAACGCTATCTCATTTGCGCGTATTTCCGTTTCCAGCGACTTAATGCGAGATCGCGTTGCCGCCAGTTGTTCCCATCCCTTAGTGGCTTCTTCAATTGATTGACGGCGAGCGTCTTCAACCTGAAGTAGTTTTTGTGATTGCGATTGCTTGGCTGCACGCACTCGGCTTGAAACTGATCCAGATTGGTAGAGAGGAACGGAAACTTTAAAAATAGCCTTTGCACTCAATGTTGAATCAACTGCGCGGCTCGTTTCAAAAGATTGCTGAACTTCCCCGTTAAGCGACACTATCGGGGATAATTCACCCAAAACTAAATCAATAGAATGGCGAGCCGACTCATGAACACTAAGAGCGTTGCGCACATTTGGGTTATTTTTTAGAAGCTCTTTCTAATGCCACCTGCAAATTTTGTGGTGTGCCAGAAATAGAACCTGGCTGGGTTAAATTTAAGGGCGGCTCCCCAACTTGCCGAGCATATGAAGCGCGGGAGACTTCAAGATTTCCAAATGCTGTTTGCCGATCCGCCCGCGCACGAGCAAGGCGCGCCTCCGCTTGCGCGACGTCTGTGCGAGTAACCTCACCAACGCTGAAGCGGTCTTTGTAGCCTCAAGCTGACGCTCTAATACTTTAATGTTGTTTTCATTAAGCTCAAGAACTGCCTGATCACGAAGTACATCCATGTAGGCCGTACCCACCGCCAGAAGCACCTCCTGCTCTTTCTTGTCTAATAAAGCACGCGCAGCCTGTACCTCAGCGGTTGCACGTTTTACATCGGCGTCCGTGCGCCCTCCGCGGTAAATTGGTTGCGAAGCTTCGGTAAGGATAGCCGTTGGCATGATTGTATCAGAGCCACTGCCATTAGACTTAAGATCCTGATCGATATATTGCGCCCCAGAGCTTGCCGATGCTGAAATTGTTGGCCGCAAACCTGCTTTGGCCTGCGCAACACCTTCGTCAATTGAGCGGAGACGTGCCCGCTCTGCAGCTAACGCTGGATTAGTTGAGTAGGCTTTAGCCCATGCTTCTTTCAAGCTTTCGGATGAAGAAATGCTGGGAACCATGAGCGCCGATATTGAAAACCGCTGCAGCGCAAAGAACTTTTAATTTTTTTGTCATTTTGCTTATCGGCTCCATTAGGTCAAAAACTAAATTCTGGTGCCGACGCAAAACCAGGCAATACGGGAGTCGTTCCATCAAATACCTCGCGCCGAGCAATTGAGTCACCGCGCTTGAGATACAGACCACCACGCTGCACATTAGACGCTCCCGTTTCCATCGCAACTAAACGACCCCCCTCGGCCAGCTGCGCTAAAAGGGTATTCGGCCTGCCGTCAACAGCACCCTCAACAAAAATAACGTCGTAGGGTGCCTGACCGGCCCAACCTTTGGTCAATTCACCATTCTCAATAACAACGGTGTCCGATGCTCCATCTATACCAGCCATAGCAACAGCAGCGGCAGCGGCTAAATCCTCATCTTCCTCAAGTGCCACAACCGCACTAGCTAAAGACGCCAAGACAGCGGCTCCGTAGCCCATCCCGGCACCAACAACGAGAACAAGGTCACTATTGCGAACATCAGCAAGCTGAGACAAACGAGCGAATAACATCGGCTCCATCAACCACCGGTTAGCTGATATTTGCAGTGCCTCGTCAGCGTATGCAACTGACCTCTTAGCTAAAGGCACAAAGCGCTCTCGCTCAACCCGACGCATAACCTCGGTCAGACGCTCATCAACAACTTTATTTGCACGCAACTGGTTCTCGACCATCTTATCGCGCGCACTTTCATTAACCGCCATCTTCGGCGCCCCATCTTCTAGAAACAAAAATCATCTTCCACAGTACTCTCGAAAGCTTAATTTCAAAAGCATGATTTAACGTGCCACTTGACCGATAGCTAGCCTCCCCCTATCTATCCGCGCCTATTGGTTAAAAGGTGCGGTGGCAGAGTGGTGATGCAGAGGCCTGCAAAGCCTTGTACAGCGGTTCGATTCCGCTCCGCACCTCCAATAGCCAATATGACGCTAAAATTCGTTAAAAAACCATAGTTAAAGGTCTCGCCACACGAATAACACACTGCTATATATGTGTCATATTCCGCGGTAGCTCAGTGGTAGAGCAATCGGCTGTTAACCGATCGGCCGTAGGTTCGAATCCTACCCGCGGAGCCATTATTTAGGGCTCGGCTTTCCCTTGTGGGTGCCGAGCCTTCACATTCTACATTCTCTTATTTAGAATCCCCGAGCTAAAACAAAAATTCAAAGTCCTATAATTTTCCTTACAGGGTCTGATTTTTTAAATACGTTTACGATCTTAATTGACATCTAAGATGAATGCATTTTGTCTGTGCAATAGTTAGGAGCAGAGACAGTGCACCATGCAGAACAAATAATTCAGGCTAAGAGAATTTTTACTATGATCGACGAAGGCAAAACGTCGATGGCCGACAAACTTTACCAAAATCCAGTGGATGACTACATCTGCGAAAACCAAGCCTTGAAAGAATGGGAAAAATTATTTCTTGGAAAACCAATTGTCTTAGCCGCTTCAGCGCAATTAACGACACCTAACAGTTTCTTAACACATGATTTATCTGGTCTGCCTTTGCTACTAACGCGGGATAACCACGGCATAGTTCACTGCTTCTTCAACGTCTGCAGGCACAGAGGCGCCCGGGTAGCAAACGGAACCGGAACAGCAAAACGTTTTGTTTGCCCATACCATGCCTGGACTTTTGGAAATGATGGAAGTTTGATCGCCCGCCCTGATGAGGGTTCTTTCTGTTCGTCTAGCCGGGATAATTTTCAGTTAACAGAATTACCCGTAGTCGAACGCTACGGACTAATTTTCGGGGGACTGAAAGTGGACACCATCTTAGATGTTGATGCCGCACTAGACACTCTAGGTCCCGAAATTGGTTCCTACGAAATTGCAAATTTCGAACATTTTGAAACTTATGATTCTGAATGGAATTTGAATTGGAAATTAGCCATCGACACGTTTCTTGAGTCGTACCACTTCAATGTCCTTCACCATAAGTCAATTCACCCAATTTTCTATCCAAATCTAGGTGCTTTTGACGGCTTTGATGACAATCTACGATTGTTTTTTATACGGCGAAGCATCAACGAGATGCGGAATTTGCCAGAAGACGAATGGAAGCTAGTCCCACATATTGCCGGAGTATATGTACTTTTCCCTAACACTGTTTTTGTGTGGCAAGGAGAACATGCAGAACTTTGGCATGCATTCCCAATTGGAACAGGCCGATGTCGCTTAAGGGTAACAATGCTTGTCCCAAAGGCATCAAATAATGGAAGAACTGCAGAACACTGGAACCGTAACTTGAAACTGCTACTGCGTACGGTAGAGGAGGAAGATTTCCCTGTAGGCCAAGGAATACAAAGAAGCTTTCGCTCAGGGGCACAATCTAGTATCACATTTGGCCAGAATGAGCCCGCGCTGCAACATTTTCATAAAGCCATAAAGCGATCACTTGGACTTAAAACTCCAAGCTAATTTCATTAAAATAAATTAGTTTTAACAGTATGTTACATTTGTTTTCCAACTAAACTTTTTACTATTCTGGCAACTTTTCATAAAGTTGTGCTCGACCAGACACACCTATAGACCTTTTTGTGCAGGGTGTTCTTTAGCCCAGTGGCGCGCGATATCGACTCTCGGTGCCACCCAAACGTCATCAAATTCTGACACATACTTAATAAAACGCTTCAAAGCCATTGCTCGAGCTGGTTGGCCAATTAAGCGCATATGAAGCCCAACATTCATCAGTTTTGGCTCATATTCTCCTTCTGCATAAAGAAAATCAAAGGCATCTTTAATGTGTTGAAAGAACTCGTTCCCATTCCCAGAGTTACCACGGGTCATTTGGCCATCATTGTTTGTTAGTGAGTACGGGACTACCAAATGATTCTGACCAGATACATTTAACCAATAAGGAAGATCATCGTTGTAACTATCTGAGTCATATAAAAAGCCACCATGTTCAAGTAACAGTCGCCGGGTATTTTCACTTGGTCCATATCGGCAGTACCAGCCCTCTGGCGCCTTACCCAAAGTTTTCTTTAAGGACTGTACCGCTGTCGCGATCTGCTCCCGTTCTTCTGCTTCTGAAAGTTTATAGTGCTCAATCCACCGATACCCATGACAGCACACATCTAAGTTCGCAGCTTTTATTGCAACTGCCGCTGCGGGATTTCTTTCAATTGCGAGCGCACAAGCGAATACCGTGTACGGCATTCCTTTGATTGAAACAAGCGATGGATGCGCCAAAACCCTGCCCTGGAGCCATATTCAAACATACTCTCAGCCGCCAGGTCTCGCCTATCAGATGGAACCGGCGAAACAGGACTTTCAGTATGGCCAGTTTCTGTTTTCCCATCTCCATCCAAGTGATTTGGCTCAGAGCCTTCTTCAAAATTCAGAACAAAATTAACTGCAAGTCTCGCTTTATTGGGCCAATTCGGATTGGGAGGATTACCACCATAGCCAATAAAATCACGCTTCAGATGATCACCCATTGACTTCCTCCCCCTCAGTCCCTTGGTTGTGGTATGATGCCTTGCAAGAGCAGTATTTGGCCAGGCACATTTGCGCAAAACATCAACTCAGGAGCAAAACAGATGAAACTTGGCGTTTTTTCAATGCCTTTACACAGGCCAGAAAAGCCATATGAGAAGGCGCTATCAGAAGACCGAGAGATGGTTTTGCTGTCTGAAAAGCTTGGCTTTTCAGAGTATTGGATGGGAGAACATTTTACTTCTAAGGTAGAACAAATTCCATCAGCAATGCTGTTTTTCTCAAGCCTTATTTCAGAGACAAAAAACATCAAATTTGGCACTGGCGTTGTCAATCTCCCACACCATCATCCTGGAATTGTTGCTGCCGAAGCTGCAATGTTTGATCAATTATCTGGAGGAAGGCTAATCCTTGGCGTTGGCCCAGGCGGACTAATTTCTGACGCCGAATTTTTTGGCGAGCATGATATGGAAACTCGCAACAGAATTATGCTTGATTATGTAGAGGCAATTAAAAAAATGTGGGCCTCTGATGAAGTTTTTAATATCACCGTGAACGATATTAATATGACTAACCAAAAGACTTACTGGCCGCGTCATGGACTTGGCCTCATTCCAAAACCAAAGCAAGTACCGCACCCACCTTTTGCTCTTGCAATGGTATCCGCCAGATCAGGAGCTGCTGCCGTGTGCGCAGAGCAAGATTTTATACCGATATCAGCGAATTTTATTCCTGAAGATGATGTTGCCGTGCAATGGCAAACCTATGCCGAAGCTAGAGCAAAGGTTGGTAAGCAAGCCGACCCTGCAATCTGGCGGGTAGCCCGTAATATTCTGATCACGGACACCGACGCAGAAGCCAAAACAGTTCTCGAAGATCCAGACGGCGATTTTGCTTTTTATTTTCGCTACCTACGTTCACTGCGTAATATGGGTGACTTGGACCTAATGAGAGACGAACCGATTGAGTCATTAAATGAGAGGCTCAATATCAAAGAGGCGATAGACGCCTGTGCAATTGCAGGTTCTGCCCAAACTGTGTTGGATCGGTTAATCGCAATGTCAGAGAATACCGGGCCGTTTGGAACTCTCCTAGTAGCTGGACAAGACTGGGATGACAGCGGCCGCTGGCCAAAATCCACGAAGAAATTAGCAGAAGATGTGGCTCCAAAACTTGCTCAGCATCTTAAAACGCTGGAGTGCAAATCATGAAAGATAGTGTCTGGCACTTTGCAGAGCATGTGGCTGCAACGGATAAGGTAGATATTCCAGATTCAGCGATCAAAGCAGCAAAAATTTTTCTATTGGACACATTGGGTGTAGGAGTTGTCGGTTCAGCCGCACCGTTCGTTGATGAACTGATAACTGCAGCAGCAGCTGCAGGAGTGAGTAATTCTCGGTCTGCCCGAGTATTTGCAAGCGGTGAGCGCTCTCCCCTCCAGGCGCAGCACTTTTAAATGCATTTCAGATACATAATTCCGAATTCGACTGCGTTCATGAAGCAGCAGTTGTTCACCCTCTGGCCGTAATATTGGGAGCAATGACTGCCTTTTCCGATGCAGAAGGCGGCATTTCTGGAAGTGATTTCATATCAGCGATGATATTGGGGGTAGATGTTGCAGCAGGTTTAGGCGTTGCATCAAATTCTCCCCTTAAATTTTTTCGACCAGCCACTGCAGGTGGCTTTGGAGCCGCTGCTGCGTTAGCACGGTTAAAGGGCTTGGATGTTCAGGGAGTTGTCCGCGCCATGAGTGCGGCTTACGGGCAAATGGGCGGAACCATGCAGGCTCACACGGAAGGCAAGGGTTTACTGCCTATGCAGGTAGGTTTTAACGCTCGAAATGCATTGCTGGCGGCTGATCTTGCAGCTCTAAATGTTGATGCTCCAGAGAACATTCTAGACGGTCCTTATGGATACTACGCTAACTTTGAAGGTTCCTATGACCTTTCAGGGGTTATTAAGACACTTGGAAATATTTGGCGGATTACTGAGGTAGCTCATAAGCCATTCCCATCCGGTCGCGCCACCCATGGAATTTTGGATGCGGCACTCCAAGTCCAAAAGAAGCATGGCCTAAATTATTCAGACATCACTGCTGTACATTGTAAGGTTCCAAGCTTAACTCAAAGGCTAATTGGCCGACCCGCATTAGAGGCAATGACTCCCAATTACGCCAGATTATCAGGGCAATATGTAGTAGCGTCTGCTCTTATGCGCGGGACTGTTAATGTTGAAGATTTCTACGCTGAAGCGCTGAATGACCCGAAACGCTTAGAACTTGCAAAAAAATAATTATTGAAACGGACGCTAACCCTGACCCCAATGCTCTCGCCCCAGTCAATGTAGCAATCCAAACTGATGACGGTAGCAGTTTTCAAATAGAGTTGAAAAAATCTACGGTAGCCCAAGCAACCCAATGACGCATGAGGCCCATTTATCGAAATTTAAGAGCAACTTCCAAGCGGCTCGCCCAAAACTCCCAGCCAGCCAAGCCGAAGAATTAATAAAGGCTATCGATAATATAGAAGCAGTCGCAGATATGCGAAGCGTAATAGAACTGTGTGTTGCGTCATGACGAGCAACTACTTTTTACAGGCGGATCCAAGAACCATTTTGCAGGATTACCCTGTTGGTACTGCTTTCTTAGACGGGCCCGCGCGGCTTTCCAGAGATGAACTTCGGAATCTACAAGAAAGCCGGTTCTCTAGTGTCATAGCCCGTGCCTGGGAGGTTCCATTCTATCAACGCCGTTGGTCGTCTATAGGCCTCGAAAAGAGGACATTAAGGAGATCGATGATCTTCCCAAAATACCTACCTTTTCAAAAACTGACCTAATGGAGAGCGTAGAAGCCTATCCTCCATTCGGCGATTTTCATGGATTAGGTGATAATTTTTCTAATGTGGTACTCCACACGACAAGCGGCACAACAGGAACCCCACAACCACTTTTTTTCGGCCCCTATGATCGAGAAGTCCAGAACGTATTATTGGCACGGGCTTACATTCTACAGGGAATGCAAAAAGGCGACGTTGCACATTCCGTTTACGGCTACGGAATGGTGAATGGTGGGCATTACGTTCGCGAAGCTGTCACTCATTTCACGGATGCAATGTATATTCCAGCGGGTACAGGTCGCGATACGCCGACTTCTCAACAGATAGAAATGATGCATCGCTACGGCGCAACAGCAATTCTTGGTTTTGCTGACTATATAAAACGATTAGCGGACGCAGCTCTTGAGGTTGGAATCAAGCCTGGGGAAGATATTCCGCTTAAGATGATCTCAGGCCACATAGGCCAGGAAGATAAAGCGGCAATTTCAGAGGCTTGGGGCGGAGCTGCTGTCTA
Source organism: Rhodospirillales bacterium (assembly GCA_038143065.1). Classification (GTDB taxonomy): domain Bacteria; phylum Pseudomonadota; class Alphaproteobacteria; order Bin95; family Bin95; genus VMCJ01. Next base: position 859,145 of record JAYQLI010000035.1, read on the forward strand.
CGATTGGTACGGTGTCGGTGATACCGGAATTATCGCTGGCGAAGGGCCATCCCACAACGGGCTTTATGTTTGGGAAGACGCACATCTTATCGAAATTTTGGATCCAGAGACGGAAACAACTCTACCTGATGATCATACAGGGAACATCTGCGCAACGCCGCTCTTCAAAACTGGTGTTTATCCAATAGTACGCTTCGACACTAAAGATCTCTCAAAATTAATGCCTCCTTCTCCAGAAAGCGGCATTAACTTCAAACGCATGCCCGGTTTTCAAGGGCGAAGCGACAATATGGTGAAACTTAGAGGTATAAATGTTTATCCCACAGCTATCGGAACTTTATTAGATCAACACAGAACAACCACAGGCGAATATATATGCCGCCTCACTCGGTCAGGATCGCGTGATGAGCTAACTGTGGTGGTGGAAACTAAAGAACTGGGGACTAATCTGACTCTTGAGATAGAAGCCATTTTGAAAAAAGGCCTTGGGGTTTCTGTTAAGGTTCAGCTTGTGTCCCCAGGTGAAACAGCGACTGACACACAAGTTGAAACTCGTCAGAAACCCATAAGATTAGTAGACTTAAGATGAGTGGCGGCCAAACTGAAGAGTTAACCAGTTTATCAATCAAACAGCTTTGCCATCAGTATAGAAATGGTGAGAGTGACCCAGTGCGTGTCACGGAAGCTTATCTCACCTCAATAAGCAAAAAAAATGCAGCGTTGAATGCATTCATAAATACCACCTCTGAGCATGCTCTCCAAGCTGCCCAGGCTTCGGCACAGCGTTGGCAGTCAGGGCGTGCATTGAGCCCGATTGATGGGGTGCCGATCGCCATCAAGGACAACATTGATCTTAGTGGTTTTGAAACAACAAACGGCTGTAAATTTGGACCTGTTGCGCAGCAAGATGCTTATGTAGTCCAACGACTAAAAGCAGCAGGAGCAATAATCCTTGGCAAACTAAACCAACACGAACTTGCGCTTGGCACAACGACGAATAACCCACATTTTGGTCCATCGAATAACCCGGTTGGGATAGGAATTACTCCAGGGGGTTCATCTGGAGGTTCAGGCGTTGCTGTAGCAGCAGGTTTGGCCGCTGCTTCCTCGGAACTGATACAATGGGCTCAGTCCGAATTCCTGCCTCTTATTGCGGGTGTTTTGGCATAAAACCAACTTTTGGGGTGGTCTCTAATCAAGGAGTTTCCCCGCTTGCATTTTCCCTCGATCATGTTGGCCCTCTCACTCGGACCGCCGAAGACCTTGAGCTAATGCTTTACGCAATGACTAATGAGAGTTTTGACCTGACAGAATTTGGCATCGAGGGCCTCAGGGTTGGACGTGTGAGGCAAATCGAAGAAACTGAAATCCAAAATGATGTGTTAAATTCTTATCATAACTTTCTGCGAAGACTTTCTGACCTTGGGGCAAACCTCGTGGACGTTTCTTGGCCAGAACTCAACATGACCAAGCTAGACTTGCTGGACTTTTAGTATCTGAAGTTGATGCAGCTTCAGCTTATGCGGACGATCTTGCATTTCGGCCGGAACGTTTTTCACCTGAAATACGAGCAATGATTTCTTATGGCCGAGACGCAAACCCTGAAAAAATAAAAATTGCTCGAGATTCCATCGCTAAAGCAGGTGAAAGCGTTAACGCTAGTTTTAAAACGGTGGATGTTATCGCAGCACCCGCATCTCCAATTCCTGCGTTTAAATTTTCGACCCCAGCACCCGCTAATCAGGCTGACTTCACCGCACCCGCAAATTTTGCTGGTTGCCCGGCAATTAGTATTCCTGAAGGCAAAAATAAAAACGAACTACCACTGGGCGTTCAACTCATGGCAGCTAAAGGCAGAGATATCGGACTAATCCGACTTGTGCAGGCAATTAATATTTCGTGAAGCTATTCAGCTGCACTTAAATTCACATTTAATAAGTCAGAAAATTGGCTCATATCTGCAATTTGAGAAACTGAAGATGCTGCAGTCAATAAATAATTTGCTTCCGGCGTCCCAAGAACGGGCGCCGCACATTCGTTGAATTTCTCCGTTAATTCGCCCATCGACAAAGGATCGTCAGGATCCCCTTTACGGGTTTTACGGCGCGCAGAATGCACTCTACCACACTTTGTTTTAACACTAACTATCGCACCTCGTTTTAGCGGAAATGCGGCCTCTGCCACTGGATCCACTTCTAAGTTAACTTTCTGCATCAACTCACGAACCGTTGAGTTGGAAAGCCAATTCTTATCAAAAGCCTCGAAACGACAACCTGCACGACGAACAAGCGCAATCGAAACTACATAAGGAAGTGAAAATTGTGCTTCATAGGCAGTCTCAGGATCCCAATCGCCTGTAACCTTAATCGCAGTTTCGTAAGTGCCAACTTGAATCTGATCCACTTCTTTTGGATCGATAGTTTCATTACGAACAATTTCTAGCATTGCATCGATAGCCGCGAACCCATGACCACAGGAGCTGTGATTTTTCTGGGTAGTTTCCAGAATTGTCCAGCGCTCACCCAAGCTTGCAAGACCAGGACCAAAGTTAGCTGGTGTATCTGCAGCACCCTTTAGGGCGGCTGCAAACCCTACTTCGCCTTCAAGCATTTTAGGCGCTCCTTTTAGCCCTGCCCTAGCACCAAAAGCAGCGGTAACCCCATTTTGTGCTGCCTGTCCTGCGTGCAAAGGTTTGAGCATTGCATCAGCCCTAAAAGCCTGCTGAAGCCCTGCTGCCATCGTCGCAACAGACGAAATTGCATTTCCCAGCTGCTCTTTTGTTAAGTTTAGCGCAACCCCAGCACCCACCGCTGCTCCAAATGCACCAATAGTCCCCGTTGTATGCCAGTATGCATAATGACCAGGGATCATAGCCGCACCGATACGGTTCGACACCTCATACCCAGCTATTATTGCAGCCAAAAACTGCTTGCCAGACACTCCTTCAGTTTCAGCTGCGGCTAATGCCGCTGGAATTACTACAACCCCAGGATGGTAAATTGCTTCCCTAAAAATATCGTCAAATTCGATGGAGTGACTTCCAATACCATTAATGAATGCAGCAGCTCGCGGCGTCGCTTTCAATCCATCGGGAACCAAAGAGGCAGGTCCATGTCCGATTTCATGTTGTAACGCTTTTCGGAATTCTGGAGCTGGCGATGATGTGGCACCACGAGCGGCCACACCCAACCAATCTAAGAAAACTCGCTCTGCGGCTTTGAATACCTGTTCAGGAGCGTTCTTTTCTACATCTACTGCAAACGCTGCTAATTGATCCTGAACCGACATTAGTTCTCTCCTTTGTTACAAACAGACTACAATTGCAGGCTTGTCTTCGCCAAGGCATTCTTGTCGTCATTCATTTCTAGGAGTTTCCCACCATGTCCAAGGACACGCCGATCAAAATTATTGAAGAACTTTCTGCGGCACTCGGACCTGGAGGCTGGATCGATGGCGAAAGCGATGACGCTGCTCAATATCTCACTGACTGGTCAGGAGCTTTCACTGGGAAGGCAATTGGCATAGCCAGACCTGCCAATGTGGCAGAGGTTCAAGCTGTTCTAAAATTAGCTAAAAAACATAGCCTTAGCGTTATTCCGCAAGGCGGCCACACCGGACTTGTTGGTGGGGGCACACCTTTTAACGATGGTAACGTAATAGTACTGAGCCTAAGGCGGATGAATAAAATTCGAAAAATTGATCCTTCCAATTACACCTTAGTGGTAGAGGCTGGAGCTATATTGCAGGAAGTCCAGGAGGCAGCTATTGCCCATGACCGGTTTTTTCCACTCTCCCTTGGGGCTGAAGGCAGTTGTACCATAGGCGGCAATCTTTCAACGAATGCTGGTGGCGTTAATGTAATACGCTACGGCAATGCCCGTGAATTAGTTCTAGGCCTAGAAGTGGTTTTACCAGATGGGGAAATCTGGGATGGATTGAGAACGCTGAGAAAAGACAATACTGGATATCACCTAAAACATCTTTTTCTTGGTGCAGAGGGGACCTTAGGCGTTATTACCGCCGCTGCGCTTAAGCTTTTTCCAAAACCAATGCGAACAGCGGCTGCTTGGGTTGCAACTCCTTCGGTTAAAGATGCACTCGCTGTATTAGAAATAGCTCGTAATGAAACGGGTGACTCGATAGAAACTTCAGAACTTATTACACGCCGCGTTGTAGATGTTGTTGTCAGCCAAATGGACGGAGTTCGGGATCCAATGCCTGATGCTTCACCGTTTTATATTCTCATGGAGGCATCCACCACTCGAAAAGCAGAAACGGGCGAAACCCCACAAAACATGCTCGAAAATGCTCTCGCTCAAGCAATTGAAGCAGGTCATGCAACTGACGCAATAATTGCGCAATCAGATCAGCAGCGGACTGATTTTTGGAAAATTCGAGAATCATCGCCAGAAGCTATGCGGCGTTTGGGAAAGCCACGTATTACTTGGGATGTAACTCTTCCAATTTCAGATCTTCCAGACTTCTATGCTGCAGCAGAGAAACGAATGTCAGAAGTTGCTCCCGATGTAACTTTTCAAGGGTTTGGCCACATGGGTGATGGAAACCTGCACTATGCTGCGTACGGGGATAGAGTTCGAGAGATTAAATCGGTTCTGGTTAAAACACTCTATGATTTAGTGGCTGATTTTGAAGGTTCCTTTCTCCGCTGAACACGGCATTGGACAAAAACGAACTGAGGAACTCGAACGATATAAGTCCCCCGTTGAATATAAACTTATGCAAACTCTAAAGAACGCTCTTGATCCAGATGGTAGAATGAATCCGGGAAAGGTTTTACACGTTTAACCCTGTCAATAATTTAATCTTCACGTTTCAGTCTATCTAAAAGCTCATTCCGCTTTTTCTCAGCTTCATTTTCCGAAGCTTTATCCGCCTTGCTACGGCCGAATTTAATACGATTGATAGAGGCGGATGATTTTTTATCTGACTTCGCCTTAGCTTTGCGAAATTTATTTAAATTAACAACTGTCATGGCTCAGATGCACCATCAACAGTGACACCAGATTCTATCAATTTACTGATTTCTTCTGCCGTATAACCGATTTCCTGCAAAACGGCGACGCTACTTTGTCCTAATCGATCGGTATGCCGACGAAAACCACCCGGGTTTTATGCAAATGAACTGGTGGCTCAATGTAGCGTATGAGACCCTCAGTCGGATGTTCCATAACGCTAAAAACCCCAATAGCTTTCAAGTGCTCATCTTCTAAAACACTATCTAAATCGTGGACGCGCATAGCGGGAATATCATTTTCACCAAGCAGTTTGAGCCATTCAGATGTCGATTTCATAGGCAATACTTCTGCAACAAAGCTGTATAGCGCATCGATATTCTGAGTTCGGTCTCCGAGCGTTGCAAAACGCTCGTCAGCGGCAAGCTCTGGCCTGCCGGAAATTCTGAAGAAAGCGCGCCAATGCCTATCGGTATATGGAATAGCTCCAATATATCCATCTGCAGTCTTATACGGACGACGATGGGGGAGTTAAGAGACGTGAATAACCTGCAGGCCCCAGTGGAGGGTCAAATGCTTTCCCTTGTAAGTGTTCCTGCATAAGAAAGGCGGTGAAGGCTTCAAACATGCCAACATCAACTTTCTGCCCTTCCCCGTCCTTTCTCTATGGAATAGCGCCATAGCAATGGCATAACTAGCAAAGAGCCCAGATATTTTATCTACCATGACCATTGGGGCGTAACGAGGTTCACCCCAGTCATTCGTCCATTTAATTCAGCAAACCCAGAAAGTCCCTGAATAAGGTCGTCGTAAGCCGCATTGTCAGCATACGGTCCTTCAGGACGAAAACCTGTCAAAGCCGCATAAACAATATCAGACCGGATCTTGGCGATGGTTTCATAATCAACGCCCAATTTCACCGCTGGCTTAGGGCGAATGTTCAAAACAAAACAATCAGCCGTTTCGATCAATCGACTAAAAGCTGCTTTGCCTGCATCTTGTTTGAGGTCCAGAACTAAACTCCGCTTATTGCGGGCCTTAGTCATATACCCTCCAGCCATACCCTTATTGCGACCAGGGCCTGTTTGACGCGACGTATCTCCAGCAGGTGTCTCAATTTTGATTACATCTGCTCCCATCTCGGCTAGTATCTGCGTGCAATACGGACCAAATAGCACTGTAGTCAGATCAACCACACGTATGCCATCAAGCGCTCCTTTTGACTGCACGTTCATCAGTAACCGACTCCCTTTGGGCAAAAATTTTGAATGATAATGATACAATCTCCGCCGGGTTGTACCATATGAAGTTAAACTATCGTGAAGTTGGAGGTTATGATGGACTTGTTGGAAACGCTGATCGAGAGAAAATCAACCCCCAAGATTAATGAATGAGTACGGGGGACCAACGCCAAGCGATATTCAAGATATTCTTCGAGCAGCTGTTTCTGCTCCAGATCACGGCGCCATTCGTCCATGGCGCTTTGTCGTTATTGAAGATGAAAACCGTGCAATTTTAGGACAGATATTTGCAAATGCTTTAAAAACGCGCGACCCAGAAGCAAGTGAAGAAGCAATTCAAAAAGAACTCAACCGCCCACTGCGCGCGCCGATTGTGATAGCCATCCTCGCGCGAGTAGTTAATGATCGCCCCAATGTACCTCGCATAGAACAAATCGTTGCAACAGCATGTGCTGCACAAAATATGCTAGTAGCTGCTAGTGCTAAGGGCTTTGCGGTATTTGCTAACTGGTAAAAATGCACATGATCCGAATGTCCGCGCCTTCTTCGGTCTAAAACCAGACGATGAACTCGTGAGCTTCCTTTATCTCGGGAAACCCAACGGTGAGCAGCCATCAAAATTGAGGCCTAATCCGAACGATTTCGTAGAGGAATTTGGAACTATGCAAATATGAGCGGCAAGTCTCCGTTGCTAAAAACAAGCCGGATTAGTCGACCAGTTTGGTTTGCTATTGGCTGGATATTCGTTGTTTTAGCTGCATTAGGTGCGGTTTTACCGTTACTGCCAACCGCACCTTTTCTAATCATCGCGGCAATTGCATTTAGTAAAAGCTCTGAGAGGTGTCGACAATGGCTTTACAACCAGCCAATCTTCGGTCCCATTTTGACAGACTGGGAAGAGCATGGGGTCATCCCTAGGGGTGCGAAAGTAGTAGCGCTTTTAAGCATGACCCTGAGCTTTGTTGCTCTTTTGATCAGCGGCAAAGTGCCAATTTGGGCATTGGTTTTCATAGGAGCATTGTTGCTGGCATGCGGTTGGTTCGTTGCCTCAAGGCCAGGTAAAAAAGTAATCCCTAATTCTTGAATGGAACTTATAAAGTGACAGATACTCGCCGCAGCCATTGCAGAAACAATTGAAATAGATCCTTCAAAGCCTCTTCTGATAGTTGATGCAGACGAGGTTCTTTTTCAATTCATGGCTGCATTCCTAACTTTTATCGAAGAAAAAGGTCATACGTTTCTTTTTCAGATCATACGCACTTGCTGGAAATGTCCTTGCTTATAAGGATGGTCCACCACTAGAGCGACAAACTGTTTCTGATCTAGTAACTGAATTTTTGAAAAGCGAACTCGTGAAATTCCAGCTGACTTAGAGGCGGCACCAGCACTAAACCGCCTAAAGCTTGACGGGTTCCAAATAGTTGTTTTGAGTAATGTGCCTTCAATAGCAGTAGAAGATCGCCGTTACGCGCTAAACGCAGCAAATATTCAATTTCCACTTATCCCATGGTCCGGACCAAAAGGGACTGCTGTCGCAGCTCTGGCTCAAAAACACAGGGAAAAACTATTTTTGTTGACGATATAATTTCCCATCACGAAAGCGTTGCTGATTTAGCACCTGAAGTGTATCGCCTGCACTACGTTATTCACCCAAAACTCCGGAAACTTCTTGGAAAAGTGGAGGCCGCAAGTGATCAAGCCGAAAGTTGGTTTGAGCTTGAAAAACTTCATTCGGAACCATGTTTTTAAGTGATCAACTTATTTGGAATTTAATTTCCGTACATGCCTCCTATGACCAATAAACATCCCCAATTAGAAATTTTAGTGTTATTAAAAATGAGTTAACATTCATTGATAAAAACTATGCTTGTTCTGATTAAGGACTGTATAACGTGCATTCAAAAAAGTCGACCGCAGCAACATACAGCATGTTGGCATCATAATGGATGGCAACGGAAGGTTGGGCCAACGACCAAGGATTACCTCGAGGCAAGGGACATATCAAAGGCGCAAAAGTAGTCAAAGAAATCATAAAAGTAGCGCCAGATCTCGGGATAAAAATTCTTACTATTTTTGCTTTCTCTACGGAAAACTGGAACAGGCCAAAGTATGAAATAGATATATTGATGCGTCTTTTTCAGGCCGAAATTATTAAACAGTTTGAGGAATTGGTTGAAGAAAAAGTCCGTGTCCGTTTTATTGGATCAGAAGATGGCTTACCCAAAAGATTGGTGGACACAATTTATAAGCTCGAAGATAGCACTAAAGATAATCCAGGATTAATGCTCCAAATAGCTCTCAACTATGGTGGCCGCCAAGATATCGTGGACGCGGTCAAAAATGTCGCAAATTTAGTAAAAACCGGGAAATTAAAGCCAGAGGAAATCACAGAGGCACATATCACTAGTGAGATAAGTACGGCTGGCTTTGCAGACCCTGATCTCATTATAAGAACCTCAGGTGAGCTCCGGATTTCCAACTTTCTTTTATGGCAATCGGCCTATAGCGAGTTTGCATTTATTTCGAAACATTGGCCTGATTTTACGCCTGCAGATTTAGCAGAAATTCTCACGGAAGTTGCAACGAGAAAGCGTCGTTTCGAGGGATTAACCCCGTATAAGCTCTTAAGGTCCGTGACAAGGCGTGGTAAAAAAAGTAGGGATGGTTGGAATTTTTCCCCAACACAATTGATAAGTTGATACAAGAGACCTGCTAGTATTTTAAAAAAAGCTAAAGAGTAAAAAAATTGAATGAGCTTTCATTTAAATATACTAAATTATTTGAAGAAATAGATTTCTTTTTTGATTTTACTGCTCTGTTTCTGTTTAGCTTCTTATTTTGCAGCTTGTTAATATTTTTAAATCAAACAAGTATTTTCAAAAAACGCTCCCTCGAAGATTTAAGCGCTGTTCAAAGTTCACATACGAAACCAGTTTCCCGGATAGGTGGACTAGCTCTTTTCGTAGGCATATTTGTTCTATTCTTAATGGCAAAAGTTCTAAGTTTTGACGTCTCAGACCTTTGGCCGTTTGTAATTGCGATTATTCCGATATTTCTTGTAGGCACAGCTGAAGATTTAGGGTTTGCGATGTCTCCGCTCGGAGATTTTTAGCAATTTGTGCATCAAGTATACTTATGATTTTGCTCTATGATTGCTGGGTTTCGAGGGTCGGAATTCCATATATTGATACTTTGATCTCTATGCGCCCATAGGGATCATATTCACAGTCTTTGCTTCTGCAGGGGTTACTAACGCATTTAATTTGATAGATGGATTGAATGGACTGGCAGCGTTTACAGCAATTTCCATTTCTATATCGTTATCAATAATAGCTTTCTCTGCTGGCCACTCTGATTTGAGCATCCTGTGTCTTTCAATTACTCCAATTATTGCAGGTTTTCTTGTCTTAAATTTTCCATTTGGAAAAATATTCCTAGGTGATGGAGGCGCATATTTACTAGGACATTGCCTTGTATGGATCGCGATATATTTAATGAAGTTCGAGGGCTCGATCAGTCCCTTTGCTATACTGCTTATCTTCTTTTGGCCCGTATCCGACACTCTATTAGAGATATGGCGTCGTAAGAAGTTAGGAAAGCCTCGGCATTTGCCAGACCGATTACATTTTCATCAGTTAACAATGCGATTTCTTGAAATAAGGTCGTTTGGTCGTTCCAAAAGACAAATGACAAACCCTCTTGCCACAGCAATCCTTCTGCCCTTGATTGTGACCCCACAAGTTCTAGGAATTATTTTTGCTACTGACCCAATTTGGGCGCCTGTTAGTTTTGCAATCATGACACTTATTTTTATAGCTACCTATCTAACTGGAATTGCTTTTGCGAAAAAACGTAATAAGCATTAGCAGCTAAAGTTTTCCCAAATTAAAAACTCAGAAAAAAGAAGGGCCATGTTCTAAGTATGGCCCTGTTAAAATTAGTTTATTAACGGAAGAATTAATAATTGATTAGTATCTATAATGCTCTGGTTTAAATGGCCCCTGTGCGGAAACTCCAATGTAATCGGCCTGGTCTTTCCGCAATTCGGTAAGCTTTACCCCAATGCGATCAAGGTGCAGTCGCGCAACTTTTTCATCAAGATGCTTAGGAAGAATAAAGACGCCAGGCGCATATTCTTCTCCTTTGGTCCAAATTTCTATTTGGGCGAGAACCTGATTGGTAAACGAAGCAGACATCACAAAGGATGGGTGGCCGGTAGCATTACCAAGGTTCAATAAGCGTCCCTCTGAAAGCAATATAATCCTACTACCTGACGGCATCTCAATCATATCTACCTGATCTTTGATGTTGGTCCACTTGTGATTTTTAAGTGCTGCAACCTGAATTTCATTATCGAAGTGACCAATATTGCCTACAATGGCCATATCTTTCATCTCGCGCATGTGCTCGATCCGAATGACGTCCCGGTTTCCAGTAGTTGTAATGAATACGTCCGCGCTAGATACAACATCAACTAACAATACTACTTCAAAACCGTCCATAGCTGCCTGAAGAGCACAGATTGGATCGACTTCGGTTACCTTAACCCGAGCACCAGCGCCACGCAGAGAAGCCGCCGATCCCTTTCCAACGTCTCCATAGCCACAAACAACGGCCACTTTACCAGCCATCATTGTATCTGTGGCACGACGGATACCATCGACAAAGAGACTCCTTGCAGCCATATTTATTATCGAATTTTGACTTAGTGACAGAGTCATTAACATTGATTGCTGGGAATGGCAGCTGGCCCTTTTTGTGAAGATCATAAAGTCGATGCACACCTGTAGTTGTCTCTTCAGACACACCTTGGATCGCAGCTCGCGTCTTAGAAAACCAGCCAGGGCTCTCTTGCATGCGCTTCTTAATTTGCGCCTTGATGACTTCTTCTTCCTCAGATTGAGGGATAGCCAGAATATCTTCCCCAGCCTCTGCTCGAGCTCCTAACAAGACATAGAGGGTGGCATCGCCACCATCATCTAGGATCATATTTGCGCCATTTTCGAATTGGAATGAACGATCAAGATAATCCCAATGCTCTGCGAGAGTTTGCCCCTTCACCGCAAATACAGGAATACCCGCTTCCGCAATTGCTGCCGCTGCGTGGTCTTGGGTTGAGAATATATTGCATGAAGCCCAACGCACCTCAGCTCCAAGATCCACGAGAGTTTCTATTAAAACTGCTGTTTGGATGGTCATATGAAGTGAACCAACGATCCGTGCACCTTTTAACGGCTTAGTTGCACCAAACTCGGTACGGCATGCCATCAAACCTGGCATCTCCGTTTCGGCGATTTCCAATTCTTTTCTTCCAAAAGAAGCGAGGGAGATGTCTTTCACGATGAAATCGCTCATTATTTTCTCTTTTTTTTAAAAAGTTAACGGTCAAGGATGAGTGTTTAGCGAACCTTATACATCAAAGTAAGATGTAACTTGGATTTGAAAAAAACAAATCCGAAACGGATGAAAAATATGCCAAAGACAAAAATACCCTAAACTTGGAAGATATTTCCTTTGTTGGGGCGGGCTGCAACGACCTGAATGCGTTCTTGCTGCAAAAACTGGCGAAGTATTTGCTTCTGATGCACGAGGTGGCGTGAGTATCATCTATCCAGGTGGGAGCAATAAATTTCTCAAGGCCAAAGGTGTACCCGAAGACCTTTTACCCAATGGAATTGCGCTCACCCACGATCGCCATTTATTGATGGCTAACCTAGCTCCATCCAGTGGCGTATGGCGTATGAACATGGACGGCCAGGCGAAGTTAATTTTGGCTGAAGCAGACGGAATAAGCTTGCCGCCCGTCAATTTCGTTGGTGTCGACAATCAAAAGCGTATATGGATTTCTGTCTCATCATCACAAATCCCACGCGATAAAGCTTTTGGCCAAACTATTGCAGATGGATTCATTGTACTGATGGATCAACGAGGTGCACGTATCGTTGCCGAAAGCATCGCATTTGCAAACGAAGCGATTGTAGATCCAACTGGTGAATGGCTTTACGTGAATGAAACTATTGGCCGACGAACTTTACGGTTTCCAATAAAATCAAATGGTGACCTCGGCGCGCGAGAAACATTTGCGGAATACGAGCACGGCACCATCCCAGATGGTTTTAACTTTGACGTAGAGGGTGCCGTGTGGATGGTGGGGGGTGGGAGTAATAGGATAATAAGAACAGATCGGGACGGGCATCAAGAAACAATCTTTGAAGATGTATCGCATAGCGACCTTGAAGAAATTTCTTCCGCATCGCGTGAAGATAGATTTTCTAGAAAGCATATCGACATTGGCGCATCTAGCCGCCTCGGCAATATTGCTAGCCTCGCATTCGGCGGCGGAGATTTAAAGACTGTTTATCTCGGATCACTCGCAAACTCTAAAATTGCAACTTTTAGGAGCCCAATTGCGGGAGCGCCTCCGGTGCACTGGAACTATTAAATTTAAACAATTTAACTAATAAACGCTCAAGGTCAGTCACAAACTAAAAATTATTCCAGTCCAATATCGGCTAAAAATGCCTCAGCCATTCTAAGACAAGTCTCTGCAGGCTTCTTGAATACGCTCACACCCACGAATTAGGTCCTCTTCGGTTGCAACAAAACTTGCGCGGAAATAGGGACTTAAGCCGTACGCTGCTCCTTGCACGACAGCAACTCCAACATGGTCTAGCAGATATATTGTGAAATCCGTGTCGTTTTCAATTACTTTTCCATCGGGTGTACGTTTACCTATAGCCCCAGCGCACGAGCAAAAACAATACATTGCACCCTCTGGAAGGTCGCAATGTAATCCATCTGCCTGGTTGAGTGTGCTGTGGAGAATATCACGACGCCGCTGAAGATCAGCGGTTCTTTCAATAATTAGAGACTGGTCTCCAGTCAAAGCAGCTATCGCTGCCGCTTGTCCGATTGAAGAAGATCCCGCTGTAGATTGACTTTGCATCTTTGAGGCATTCGCGATGATGTCACTCGGCCCACCTCCATACCCAACACGCCAACCCGTCATTGAGAAAGCTTTAGAAACACTATTAACAGTAACAGTCCTGTGTCGCAGACGCGGTTCTATTTGAGCAATTGTGTAAAATTTTCGCTCATCAAAAATTAAATGTTCGTAAACATCATCAGAGAGAATATGCACATGAGGGTGTTGCATTGCGACATCAGCTATAGCCTTTAATTCTTCGTGGGAATAAACAACTCCTGCTGGATTGGAAGGCTGACAAATCATCAGCCACTTTGTTGATGGTGTGATCGCTGCCTCAAAATCCTCAGGTGACATGCGAAAGCCTCGATTTTGAGGGCAATCTACAAAAATTGGTTTGCCACCTGCCAAAAGCACCATGTCAGGATAACTGGCCCAATAGGGGCTGGGAATAATTACTTCATCCCCTTGAGAAACGGTAGCCATCAAAATGTTGAAGAGAACTTGTTTCGCACCTGATCCGACACAAATCTCATCTAACTCAAAATGTAAATCATTATCCCTAGCGAACTTTATTTGTGCAGCCGTACGCATCTCTAAAGTTCCATTAACAGGAGTATAGCGGGCTTCATCTCGGTCCATTGCCTGCACAACAGCCCATTTTACATGGAGAGGTGTAGAAAAAATCTGGCTCACCTGCAGTTAGCTTAATGATATCTTTTCCCCTCAGCAATCAGTTCCCGAACCCTTTGGCTAGCTATCTGGCTCGGACTTGGCTTAAATCGTGACATTCGTGGCGCAAAGAAATTATCGATGCGTGTAGACATGGGCTTTCCTCAGTAAGCGGACAAAGGCTAGATTAAACCAAGTCAAAGGAGGAACAAGAGATGGCAAGAAAGATAGTGCTTGGCGGTGCACAAATGGGGCCAATCCAGCTAGCTGACACTCGCACTTCCGTCATTGAACGAATGTTAACCCTAATGGACCAGGCGCACGCCAAGGCGTTGAACTACTCGTTTTTCCAGAGTTGGCTCTCACGACGTTTTTCCTCGTTGGTATCACGAAGATTGGGATCATGTAGACCAATGGTTTGAAACGGAAATGCCTGGACCAATGACCAAACCACTTTTTGATCGGGCCACCCAGTATAGAATGGGATTTTACCTTGGGTATGCTGAAAAATTTACTGATAACACAGGCGTACGGCGCTTTAATACTTCGATTTTAGTCGACAAGACAGGTTCTATTGTAGGCAAATATCGCAAGGTGCATCTGCCAGGACATGAAGAATTTGATAAGGCTCTCCCATGGCAACATTTGGAAAAGCGGTACTTCGAAGTTGGTGATTTAGGTTGGCCAGTTTGGCGCACCATGGGCGGGGTTATGGGGATGGCATTGTGTAACGATAGACGTTGGCCTGAAACATATCGTGTAATGGGTTTAAAGGGCGTTGAAGTCGTAATGTTGGGATATAACACGCCAGTAGGTAACAGTCGTGGACCAGAGGCACCTCATCTCAGGATGATGCACAACCACATGTCTATGCAAATGGGTGCATATCAAAACGGTACATGGGTTGTGGGAGTTGCCAAAGCTGGCTCTGAGGATGGTTTTGAATTGATGGGAGGTAGCATAATTGTAGCCCCATCAGGCGAAATTGTTGCGTTAGCCCGGACTTTGGATGATGAACTTATCGTAGCAGATGCAGATTTGGATGCGTGTAACTTTAATAAATCTACAATATTCAATTTTGCTGCTCACCGTCGACCAGAACACTATGGGATCATTACTAGCCAAGCAGGCGCTACACCGCCGCTAAAAGAATAATGCTAGTCCGCGTCATTAACCCAAATTCTACTGTAAGCTGCACCGAAGCTTTATCCAGAGCTGCAGAGCCCTTCCGCGCGGCAGACATGACGATAGAATGCGAGACAATACTCGAGGGCCCGAAAGCATTTCTAGCATGACAGACTATGCTTTGGCACAGTCCTCG
Source organism: Rhodospirillales bacterium (assembly GCA_038143065.1). Taxonomy (GTDB): domain Bacteria; phylum Pseudomonadota; class Alphaproteobacteria; order Bin95; family Bin95; genus VMCJ01. The sequence goes on from JAYQLI010000035.1 coordinate 874,277, forward strand.
GTGGTGCAATATCTCGCACATCAGCAAAAACCTGCGAATGCACTGGTCATTGCGTGTTTCTCCGATCCAAGTCTCTCAGCTGCCAAGGAAATAGTAAGGTGTCCTTGTTTTGGGCTTGGTGAGGCTGGAATCCTGGCTGCGATGCAAAGAGGAATGTCTTTTGGCATTATTGCGCTCTCAGAGGCCTCTGTCGAACGTCAACGCAGGAGGATTTCCGAACTTGGGCTTAGCGGTAGGTATGCTGGGAGCCGCCCAGTATCTCTTTCTGTACCAGAGTTAGCGGACACAAAAAGAACTGTTGAAGCAATGGTTGAAGCCGGCGACATATTGAAATCCAGAGACAATGCTGATGCCATAATCATGGGTTGTGCAGGTATGGCAGGCTATCGCCAAACTATTGAAGACCGTCTTCAGATTCCAGTTATTGAGCCAGGTCAGGCAGCAGTTGCAGTCGCAACTACTGCCGCCCGACAGGGATGGTAGCTTATTTATAATTTAGAGCACGATTCACCGCACAAGTAACCGCAATTAGAGAGGCAGACACAATATTGGCGCTTCTTCCAACGCCATATAAATGCGTACCGTCTACTTCAGCTTCAACAAAAGCAATTGCCGTAGCATCGGCCCCAATTCCTACTGAATGTTCTGAATAACTGAACACCTTTATCTCTTTACCTGTTTCTTTCCGCATCGCATCAACGAAAGAATCTATAGGCCCAGATCCCTGCCCCTCGATTTCTTTGTCTTCACCATCTTTCTTCATTGTTGCTGTCATGAGTCGAACTTCAGAGGCGTTGGTGGCGACACGCGTAATATGGTCGATAAAGCCATAAGGTGTGTCAGCCTGAAGATATTCTGTTTCAAACGCTGACCAAATATCTGCAGACGTTTGTTCCGCACCGGTAGCATCCGAAATACGTTGAACTACGCCAGAGAACTCAACCTGGAGTGCACGAGGCATCTGCACCCCAAACTCGGTTTCCATAATATAAGAAATACCACCTTTACCTGACTGAGAGTTTATTCGTATGACTGCTTCGTAACTTGCGCCAACGTCTGCAGGATCAATCGGTAGATACGGAACATCCCACTTTTCGCTATTAGCCGTCTTCATTGCCTTAAGGCCTTTATTGATCGCATCCTGATGGCTTCCGGAAAAGGCTGTGAAGACTAAATCTCCAGCATATGGGTGACGAGGATGCACAGGCAGTTGATTGCAGTATTCTGCAGTTGCTCTGAGTTCACGCATATTATGCATGTCAAGCTTTGCATCGATCCCCTGACTAACCATATTCATGGCGAGGGTGATCACATCTACGTTTCCGGTACGCTCACCATTTCCAAAGAGAGTACCTTCAATACGATCGGCACCAGCCATTACCCCGAATTCGGCCGCGGCAACACCCGTTCCGCGATCATTATGGGGATGTAAAGATAAGATCATTGAATCACGCCTACTAAAATTGCGGTGCATCCATTCAATCTGATCCGCATATATATTCGGCGTGGCAACTTCGACCGTCGCAGGTAAATTGATTATTGTCTTCTTATCGGGTGTTGGTTGCCATACATCCATCACCGCTTCACAAATCTCCAGAGCATATGGCAGCTCTGTTTGTGTAAAGCTTTCAGGCGAGTACTCATGTATGATTTTTGTTCCGGCTGCTTCTGCCTTCAGTGCCAGTTCCTTGATTAGCTCAGCACCATCAGTCGCAATTTTTGTAATCCCCGCCATATCAAGATTAAAGACGACACGACGCTGCGTGGTAGACGTAGAATTATATAGATGAATAATTGCCTGTTTAGCCCCTGCAACAGCCTCAAAAGTCCTCTCAATCAGCTCAGGGCGAGACTGGGTTAGAACCTGAATGGCAACATCATCTGGGATCATGCCATCTTCAATAATTTGGCGACAAAATGTGAAGTCGGTCTCTGAAGCAGCAGGAAAACCTACTTCAATTTCTTTAAACCCCATCCCCACAAGTGCTTTAAACATGCGGGCTTTGCGCTCAGGACCCATAGGCTCTATCAGGGCCTGATTACCATCGCGCAAATCAACGGAACACCAAGTAGGTGCTTTGGTAATGACTTTACCTGGCCAAGTACGATCATTGAGCTCTATTGGCTGGAAGGGTTGGTATTTTTCAAAAGGCATTACAGCCATTTTTATTTTCCATTCTTAAATTACCGCACGTAAAAATCTCGATTTAAAACCACCTCTGTCAGTCTTATTTGAAATTCTTCAATTTCAGCCAAGGTGACCTGAACCGTGAAATTTATTAACAATTACAGATTTTAAAAAGATTATTTACGTATTCTCGATGGTGCCGTCCCTTGCGGACGATATTAGTTGAACATGCTAGGCAAGTTGCCAAGCCAGATCCCGACGCAGTCAGTGCGCCGGGCAAATAAGTCGTAGGACTAATAATCTTTGAGTGTCTTCGTTCAACATACGAGTATTTAATCTACATTCTCTTTGAAACGCAAATAAAATAATCAGCTTGCAGAAACTTTATATTTGTCGCCTTCAAACTCCTTAGTTCGGTCTGATAAGATCATTCTGAAAGAATTTTCTTGGCATCTAACCATATTTGACGAATTAGATCGCCAGCTGGCATAGCCTGAGATAAGCCCGCTGACTGACCTGCCCATGCTTGAATGCGACTTAAATCATTAGTTTTGTTACCTTGTTCACGCATAGACTGAGTCATTGCTCGTTGAATTGGGTATGGGGCAGGAGACGGAGCCGCTGAACTAGATGCTGCATCTACGTAACTTGTCCTGATACTGCGGCCAGCGCGGCCTGAAAAGGCTCTAGTAATCACAGTGTCTTCTGGGTTGGCATTTCCAATTGCATCCGCCCAAGCCGAAACGAGTGCGGCCTCAGGACTACGGAGTAAGGCTGTCCCAATTTGAATTGCACTCGCCCCTAAAGCCATTGCAGCAGCTACACCACGGCCATCTGCGATACCACCAGTAGCCACTACAGGTAATTTCACTGCATCCACCACTGCTGGCAATAATGAAAACAGTCCAACAGCTTGAGCCTCTGCCTTTTCAGCATCAAAAGCTCCTCTATGTCCACCGGCTTCTGCACCCTGAGCAACCACTGCATCTGCTCCCGCAGCCTCTGCCATAAGTGCTTCTGCAACAGTCGTTACGTTAGCAAACCACTTTATTCCTCGAGCCTTCATTTCTTGGACAAATGAAGGCGAGTACACACCCATTATTGAAGATATTATGGGTGGTCCTACCTCCAGAATTGCAGCGCATTGTTCATCAAAATTTTGCACCGCTCGTTCTGCCGCTTCCGGCAACACTTCAGGACCCCAATTTCCCAAAAACTGGCGCACAGCAGCCTCATTTATTAGATCACGGTTGGGAGCTGGGTCAGGCACCCATAAATTAATTTGGAAAGTCCCATTGGTTCTGCCCCTTACATCACTAGCCCATTTGATGATGGCCTCAGGCGACATGAGCAAAGCACCGCACGCACCCAACCCACCGTTATTTGCAACAGCTGCAGCAAGAGATGGCGGACAAGCACCTGCCATAGGAGCCATTAGGATTGGTATCTCAAAACCATTGCTTGAGGCAAAATTTTCAGCGCGTTGAATAATATTTTTTGTAGACATTCATTCAGTACCAAGGAGACCCAATTTAGCTCACTTCTTCAACTTCCACAGGGAAGTAAGACTCTAAATTATCAACCTGCATCAGATGGTAGGCGTTAAATCTGTATGCAGGACCTGCTGCGAGTTCTGGAGGTGTGAATGGAAATGCAAGATTTCCACTAGTTGAGAGCCTACCCGGAAAGCCGTGGTGCAAGAGGTACTGCTTGGTTGACTTTACTACAGCCATTGCTCGTGCCTGAGTACTAGCCAAACACTCCCCGAGAATGAATATTTCCCTTGGGAGATTATCCGGAGAATTTTGCCAATTATAAACGGCATCAAGTCCATACCGCCTAAAGAAGAGATCATAATCTGGCTCCTCTCCTTCGGAACAAACTAAGCCACGAACAACCTCTTTTACATCATCCAAAATCTTATGCAGACCCGCAATGAAACGAGGATCCGCAGAACCAGCTAGTAGAACCGCTCTATACCCGACTGAAGCCGCACCTTCTAATTTTATGGAAAGCTGTTTTGCCGGTTCCCATGTAGCTCCCGTGACCCAGGTGCGTCTTTCATCAATTGCGCGATACTTAACTTTGTCGACCACTGCCACTCCCTCCGGTTCTATGATCCTATGAGGGTCTGCTTGTTCGTAAAGACTATGAGCAGCAACAGACATCGGCGTTGCTGCTCGAGCTGGGTTCATACTCTCAAGGGTAAAACCATCAGCCTGTAATGTAGCCAGAATTGGGTCGCGACCACCCGGTACGCAACAGAGCGATGCGCATTCAACTATTTTTGCCATATGTGTAACTGGGCCTGGATCAAATCCCAACCACTGTGGAAGTGCAGCATAAATACCTGTATCACATGCGCGACCAGCGATTATTATGTCTGGCTCTGTCTGAAGCGCCCTAACAAAGGCTTCGGTCCCCATCTGTCCTACAATATTCGTACATTTATATATCTCTTCCGCAGATAATTCTGGAAGGACACCTAAAGAGCTTACCCGTCTATCTTTAATTGCTTGCACAACACTATTTGGATCAATATCGGCTCTAATAATGGCCATTCTGAACTTCAGGCCCTGATTTTTCGCCACTTTTCGAACTATCTCGAGTGTGGCTTCCAGGTGTGGCTTTGCACCCGCAGATCCCGCACTTCCAATAATAAGTGGTATATCTTTGGAACGGGAACCTACTATGAGTTTTTGAATATCGCGCTCAGTCTGCTCCGCCGATGTGGCCATTTCTCCATTTCCAAGAAAAGTGGGACCTATATCAGTAGAGCCCATGTCAGCTCCTACCATATCAAGGTCATGGGAAAGAGCGGTCGAAAAAGCTGGTTCAGGTATGCCATAACCAAGCTGACCGGTCGCACCAACTATCTTTAGATAGTCCCTGTCCGTCTTGATAAAGCGATCACGAATACGAGCGACAGCTGTCATATCTTAACTTCCAAAAGGCCAATATGTTGCTGAGCGCCATAGACGTCCCTGTCGCCTGGGCTGCCGGCTGGGTATTGGCGAGGAATAGTAATTTTAATCGCGAATGCTGCTGGGTACGGTGTCACAATTACAGTATTTTCGGAAACGCCATAGATGCTAGCAATTGCCGAGGCCCTCAAGTCTTTGGAAGCAAGCCCACGGGCATAATCTTCTTCACTTTCAAACATGATATCAAATGTAAGGTTTAGTGGGCCTGCATTTTTACTGCGAACTACTTTTGCTATATCTATCAGACGCATAATTCCTGCCCTTATTTAGCTTTTTGTTCCCTGCCAAGTCGCAGGAGCTAAAAGCGCAAAAATCAAAACTGTTACTGCCATCATACCTGCTCCAGCGAGCAATGCTGAGGAAGGTCCCGTTACATCTGCTATAAACCCCAGCAAAATCGGGCCTATCACGTAGCCAACATCTCCCACCATTCGGAAAGTACTCATCGTAGTAGCATTCATACCTGGTGGCGCACTATCCGCAGCATATGCAGCAGGCGCTGACCCACCCACGGATGTTGCTATACCCCAGAGAATGCATGCTACCATAAAAATTGGATAGCCGGCTGCAAAAGCAAATACCGCCATGGTCGCTGAGGTCATTATAGACGCTGGCACAATTACAGCTTTGCGCCCAAACCGGTCTGCAATCATCCCGCCCGGGAAAGACGCCAGGAGGCCGGCAACTGCCCCCAGAAACATACCTAAGCCTATTTCGGTCTGACTCAGTCCAATACTGACAGAACCAATTAGTGGTATTAATGCGAAAAAACCTCCGGTACGGATAACAGCAAACATGAGTGAAACCAAGCAGACTAAAGTAAATCCTCGTTTTTTTGCCAGCATACCTAACTGATTAAAGTAACGTATTTTTGGACCAGATGACTTACTAGTATGCGTCCCACCAAATTCCCTTGTTTCCCCAACAGCAATCCAAGCAACGGTAGTACAAACTAGCCCCAATCCCGCGTAGGCCCAGAAAGGTGCTGCTAGCCCCATCGCATCGGCAAGAATACCTCCCGGGAAAGGACCGATCCCAACAGAGAACAAGAACGTGCCCTGATAAATCGAGATCATTCGCCCTCGACGCTCAGGTGTCGAAATATCCGCCAACACGATTTGGCCTGTCGTTAAAACCAGTCCAGCTCCCGCACCTGAAACGAAACGACCTAATAGGAATTCTGGGTAGGAAGTTGCTAGAGCACAAATAAGGTTACCCAGTGCAGTGACTATACCTCCAAGCGCCAAGCTGTGACGGCGTCCAAATTTATCGGAGATACCCCCAGAAAGGGGAGCGCCTATTAGACGGCTCAATCCATATATCGCGATTGCAAATCCAATTGCGGTTGCGCTTACACCGAAGGATTTTGCGTAAAGGGATATCGTTGGAACAATTGCCCCAAAACCAAGTTGATTAACACCTATCAAAACACACATCCAAATCAGGATGCGGTTTTCACTTGGCCTCTCCGAGGAACTCAATCTGGTCTAAAGCTCCGCCATCGTTTCATCAAACGCCTTTAGAGTGAGCTCGATATCTTCATCTAGATGAGCATGAGCCATGTAATGCTTACCCTCACTTTTCAGGATCCCCCGTTTGCGCATACCAAAATTATACTTCGCCATCATTTCGGCATCACCAATCGCAGAACGGTAGTCAACAACCTTTTTGTTATTGAAAACGAGATCAAACATTGGGGCATCACCAACAACTTGAGCATTAACCCCATACTTATTTAGTGATTTCTTATAACCTTCCATTAATCGCTTGCCTTGGGCAAACATATGATCATAGCCACCTGGCCTTTTTAATATTTCTAAGGTTTTCAAACCAGCAGCTGCTGCAACGGGATTGCCTGAAAGCGTCCCGATCTGAGTCATAAAATCGTCCTCAGAAACCGCGCTTTTATCAAAGTGCATCATTATCTCCGACCGACCACCGATCGCAGCGAGAGGAAAACCTCCACCAATCGCCTTGCCCATAGTACTAATGTCCGAGTCACACCGTAATAAGCTTGTGCCCCGCCGTAAGCAAAACGAAACCCAGTGACTACTTCATCGAAGCAAAGAACTAGATCATAGGAGTCACATAGTTGCCGAAGACCCTCGAGAAATCCAGGTATGGGTGGTATCAACCTCTGAAATGGTTCTACTATTATTCCCGCTAATTCTTCTCGATTTTCCCTGATCAGGCTCTCCACAGTGCCAAGATCATTATATGGAGCTACCACCATTTGCTGCTGAACGGCTGATGGAATTCCAGCAGAGTCTGCTGCGCCTTCTGGAAAGTTTGTTACACGCTTAGGAGTAGTGGAAATGAGGCCATAATCACTCATACCGTGATAGCCGCCCTCAAATTTTAGGATTTTGTCCTTACCTTTGAAAGCTCGCATTAAGCGCATTGCGTACATATCAGCTTCAGAACCAGAAGAAACAAAACGCACCTGCTCCACGCAAGCCATTGCATCTACTATTTCTGCTGCCAAGCGAATGCCATAGGGGTTGTTGGTGAAGAAGGTTGTTCCTTCTGCGACGACTTTATGGATCACTTCAAGAACTTCGGGATGACCATGACCGGCTATCATTGGCCCTGAACCAAGAAGATAATCTACGTACTCTCGCCCAGCTACGTCCCAGACCCGGCAGCCCTCGCCTCGAGCAATGATTGTATGGTGCCCAACGTTGCCAAATCCGCCGCCAGGAAGCACACGCTTTGCAAGCGAGAGAAGTTCTGCCTCAACTTTAGAAACTTGAGCGAGCGGTTTTTGGCATTGTCAGAGCTCCCTATCAGGTTACAGGTGACCTACCACCATCGATATTAATATCGATGCCGGTTACATAACTTGCTGCGTCAGATGCTAAGAAACAGGCAACATTAGCAAATTCTTCAGAGCGACCTATCCGCCCTAAAGGAATTTTAGCATTTTCAGCCATCTCAACCTTGAAATCATCATACGTGATATTGCGTGTATCTGCAGCATGCTTCCTTACGTGCTGATCGCTGTCAATCAAGCCAGTCATAAGAGCATTTACCAGAATACCGTGAGGTGCTCCTTCGTTAGCGAGTATTTTGGAAAGAGCAAGCCCTGCTGCCCGCGTTACCGCAGTTGGCGCACCCTGAGCAGGTGGTGCTTTGGCACCGGTATTAAGAACATTAATTATCCTTCCCCACTTCCTTTCTTTCATGTCGGCAAAGGCTAGACGTGAAAAACGGATCTGGGCGAAGAGCTTGAGCTCAATATCACCTTTCCACTGCTCGTCAGTCATTTCTAGAAACGGACCACGCAAAGAAGAGCCAGCGTTGTTCACAAGAATATCAACTTGCCCAAAAGTTGCCACTGCCTCTTTATAGCAATCTTCGATCGCAGAAGGATTAGTTACGTCACAAGAAATACCGTGCGCTTTGCCAGCGTTTTGCGCCCGAACCTGCTGCACTGCCTCATCAATGTGCTCTTGTCTGCGAGCCACAATAACTACATTGGCACCAGCTGCTGCCATTTTTAAGCTCATTGCCCGGCCAAGCCCCATACTACCACCAGTTATGAGTGCGGTACGTCCAGAAAGATCAATGTTCATTTAACTACTTCCAAATTGGTTAGACGATTCCTGTAAATTAAATGTGCGGTGGCAAGGCTATACTTGTCCAGCACATTGCTATGATATTTTTTTTGGTTACGCTCGCAGAATCAAGCATTAACTGGTTGGGGTTCCTATGCCTTCTAAGTACGCTTTGGGAATTGATATTGGTGGCACATTCACCGATGTCGTTGTTTATGATGGCGAAAAGCAAAAAATTACCTCTAGGAAGCTTCTAACAACTCACGATGACCCGGCCCGTGCAGTACTTGAAGGTCTAGCTGCAGCTATCTCTGAGGATAAAATTGATCCATCCAAAATTGGCCGCGTTGTCCATGCAACCACTTTATTCACGAACGCATTAATAGAACGCAAAGGAGCAATGACTGGTCTTCTAGCAACTGAAGGTTTTGAAGACATTGTCGAGATTGGCCGTGAGAAGAAATATGAGCTCTATGATGTACATATACAAAAACCAACACCACTTGCGGCTAGAACTCTTCGTCGAGGAATTAAAGAGCGTTTAAAATTTGACGGAAGCGTTGTATGCAAAATTGGCGAGAATTCTGTAATCAAGGCGGTTGATGACCTGGTTACATTGGGTGTTGAGTCAGTTGCAATCTCATTCCTGCACTCATACGCCAATCCAGTTCACGAGAGAATTGCTGCAAAAATTATCCAGGATAAATATCCAAAGCTCTCTGTTAGTCTATCTAGCGACGTTGCACCTGAAATTCGGGAATACGAACGAACATCAACTGTTCTTGCAAATGCATATATAAAACCTCTTGCGGCAGATTATCTTGACGGAATTTCCACTGGTCTCCAAAACCAGGGGGTAATAAGTCCTCTTTTATTAATGTTATCTAACGGTGGTCTAGCCGATATTAATGAGGCTAAGCGGATCCCTGTAGCACTGCATGAATCGGGCCCAGCAGCGGGAGCATTAGCAGCAGCATATTTTGGAAAATCGGAAGCTAACGGGAATGTTCTTGCTTTTGACATGGGCGGAACAACTGCAAAACTCTCTGTCGTGGATCGCGGAGATCCAGAAATTACCTATAATTTTGAGGCTGCACGCCAGAAGCGGTTTGCAGAAGGATCTGGTCTACCAATCAGAACATCGACAATTGAGTTAATAGAAATTGGCGCTGGAGGCGGCTCAATAGCGCGCGTTGATGAAATTAATCTTTTAAAGGTAGGTCCAGACAGCGCTGGTTCTGACCCTGGGCCCACTATTTACGGTATTGGGGGCGATCAACCAACGGTAACTGATGCAAATTTTGCCCTAGGACTTTTAGCGCCGGAAACATTTGCTGGGGGCAATATGGATCTTGATGTTAAAGCCAGTTCAAAAATTCTGGAAAAGCTCTCCACTCAGGCAGGGCTCAGCCAACAATCAGTAGCAGCGGGTATTCGTGACGTCGTAAATGAAACTATGGCCTCTGCAGCGAGGGTTCATATAGCTGAAAGAGGGAAAGACCCTCGCAGCTATGCTTTGCTCGCAACTGGTGGAGGTGGCCCTTTACATGGGGCCGATGTCGCAAGAAAGTTAGGTTTAAAGCGATTAATATCGCCAGCGTCTGCAGGCGTAGCTTCTGCTATAGGGTTACTAATTGCTCCAGCTAGAGTAGACCGAGTAACCACAGTCGCGACACGTCTTGACCAGCTAAACTGGTCAGATTTCGAAAAAATGTTCGACCTTCTGGAGCAAGATGCGCGTAAAGTCATTGCTGCTACAGGATTAGATCCTGATACGATAAGTGTCACTCGACGCGCAGATGTGAGATATGTTGGTCAGGCCTTTGAAGTTATTGTTGATCTTCCATCTGGACCTTACGACATAAATTCCACTGCAGCCTTTCTGGAAGCTTTTGAGGTAGCATATCGATCAAAATTCACCCGAATTCCACCCTCTGGACCGGTTGAAATTATAAATGCCCGTATTGGCGTGACCGCGCCAGGCGAACCTATTTCTGTTCACTTGAATAATTCAGATAGAGCCAGTGCAAAACCAAAAACACGCAAGGTTTGGTCCTCAAAAGACAGAGCTTTTGTAGATACGGATATTTATGACCGATATTGTCTCCGTCCAGGGGATAAACTTTTGGGCCAGTACTCATCGAAGAACGCGAGTCAACTCTCGCAGTTCCAGAGGGAGCAACAGCGCAAGTTGCTGAAGGAGGAGAAATCGTTGTTGACCTGGATGGTGAAGATTTATGAGTAAAGATGCCTTTGATGCCATAACTCTGGAAATTCTATGGAGGCGGATGATCTCTGCTGCCGATGAGGCCGCTAAAACATTACAACGAGTTTCATTCTCCACCCTCGTCAATGAAAGCAACGATTTTGCTTGCGTAGTCACCGATGCATCAGGTGCTTCACTAGTTCAAAATACCGAGAGCATCCCATCATTTAACGGCTGCCTACCCATCACAGTAAGGCATTTTCTCGATGTCATCGGCACCAAGGATATGAAGCAAGGAGATTTCCTTGTCTGTAACGACCCATGGGTTGGAACAGGACATCTCAATGATATCACAATAGCCAAACCTGTATTTTATAAAGGTGAATTGGTTGCTTTCTGTGCCTCGACTGCTCACGCACCAGACATTGGCGGCAAAGTTCGTTCCGTGGTCGCGAGGGAGATATTTGAGGAAGGCTTTGCCATCCCAGCGATGCATATGATTCGTGAAGGAGAAGCAAACGCCACATTTTTTCAGCTTCTTCGCGCAGCGGTAAGAACTCCTGACCAAACTGAAGGTGATATTTGGGCTCAAGTGACAGCTCTAAATCTAATGGAAGAGCGACTTCATGCCCTTATGAAAGAATACAATCTTTCAAGCTTTGATGCGTTTGCGGATGAAATTCATGGCAGATGCGAAAGAGCAATGCGAAAAGCATTCAAACAGGTTCCAGATGGTTCTTACAACTTTGGATTTAAAACCGACGGTCTAACTGAGCCTTTCAATTTTAATGTCACAGTAACAATCGCTGATGACACTGTTCACGTGGATTGGACCGGCACTAGCGACCAAGTTGACCGAGCCATAAATTGCCCTGCGGTTTACACTTTCGCAATGACCTCCTACGCACTTAAATGCATTTTCCTTCCAGATTTACCGAATAATGAAGGAGTATTTAGATCATTCACAATGCACGCACCTAAACGAAGCCTAGTTAACCCTGAACGCCCAGCAAGTGTAGGTGGTCGTATGGCCACGGGACATTATTTGCCAACAGCAATATTTGGAGCTCTCGCTAAAGCTTTGCCCGAAAAATTATGGCAGCATCCGGATCACCACTCTGGTCAATAATTCAAACGGGGGTTGATGACGAAGGCAAGCCGACTGCAAATACTTTATTTTTTAATGGTGGCTCTGGTGCAACTGCAAATACTGATGGGCAAAGTTGTTATTCTTGGCCCTCAAATATTTCTAACGTACCAATCGAGTTAACTGAGCGAAACACTCCCTTTTTTGTGCAAAGAAAATCCCTCAGAGAGGCTTCGGGAGGTGAAGGCTTGAAGCGTGGTGGAGACGGTCAAGAAATAGTTTTGCGCCACTCAGGTAAACGTAATATCGGCATAATATTCATGGCAGAGCGACTTCGTCATCCAGCTCATGGTCTTTTAGGAGGCGAAGCCGGAGCTCCTGGTGAAGTATTAATTGATGGCAACCCTGCAGACGTACGAGCGGATCATATTATCTTACCAGGACAGACAATAACGCTGAAGTTACCAGGAGGTGGAGGCTACGGCCAGGCATAGTGTTAAAGCTCTTTGTAGAAATGAAGGTCTCTACGGTTCATTTTAAAAGCTAATCTTAAGACTTTTCACTACTTACAAACCGATAAAAATAGTAACGTGAGCCTACCCATTAGCATTTGTCTCAGGGGGTATTTGCAACGAAACTACCTACAGTGCTTTGTATGCATTGCCAGGACCAAACACCCGATGTTTTTCTTGAAGGGCGGTTACGGCACGAACCATGAATTCACATGTTGGGGTAGCTATACTCAATTTTTTACCCTCAGCGACAACACCTCCATGTATTGACCCAATTTCTGATACACGGCCGGCCTGTGTGTCTAAGTACATTGACGGCCGAGCATCTGGAATTTTTGTTGTAAAATCATGCACCCACGCAATAGGATCATCATAAAGTAATTTGATCCCTTTTGCTTTTGCACAGGCGGCGGCTTCACGAACACAGTCTAGGCTTAGACCCCACGCCCATTCATTTTTCACCACCTGGCCGACCCGCATTCCCGTGAGGGTACAGGTAGCTGAAACAGCAATGTTAGCCATTAATTTTGACCATACTACTGGCCAAATATCCTCATAAACTCCCACAGTGAAACCACTTTCTCGCCAGGCATCAGCCACAAGCTCTATTCGACTTGAGATCCCCCCTGCAGCTTCAGCAATATTGATTGCTTCCATGCCGTTGTGATGAACATGCCCAGGGCCAACCATAGACGCGCCAAATCCACCGGCAATTCCGCAGAGCACGTTGCTAGGGTCTACAAGTTCTTGGATCCGCTCTACATTTCCAAGGCCATTTTGCAGAGAGAGCACTGCTGTCTTTAGGCCTAACATTGGTCCTGCCGCCTGAACTGCTTCTTTAGTCTGCATAGCCTTGGTGGCGACTATGGCGAGTTCACATTCACCAGCTTCTTTAGCATCTGTGGTGGCATTGGGATTTACAGTACGATCACCCGACGCGCCTTGAACGCGTAAACCGTTAGCTTTTACTGCTGCAACATGCTCTGCCCAGCTGTCAAACATCCAAACTTCATGACCAGCATCTGCCATCAATCCAGCATAGACTGACCCCATCGCTCCCGCGCCAATTATGCCAATCTTCATAAAATTATCTCTTTCGAATGCGTTAACTACATTTCGAGAACAATTTTGCCGGCAACTTTGCGTGAGAGCAAAGCTTCTAATGCATCACCAGCCTTTTGCAGGGGATAAGTACCTCCAATAAGCGGTTTCAATTTTCCTTCAGAATACCATTCAAAAAGGCGGTGATAATCATCTCGAAGCGTCATTGGCTCACGCCTTCGATGGCTCGACCAAAACACTCCAATAGCGGAGCAACTTTTTACCAACAATAAATTTGCCGGAATTTGCGGTATACGCCCTGCGGCGAACCCTATGATCAGTAAACGTCCACCCCAATTGATGCACCTCAAAGATTGATCAAATACATCACCACCAACAGGATCATAAATTACGTCAGCTCCATTACCTTCGGTTAACGCTTTAACTTGATCTCGAAATTCTGGTGTTTTTGAGAGGTTAATTGTGTAGTCCGCGCCATGGTTTTTTGTGATTTCGCATTTTTTCTTCAGAACTGGCAGTAGCGATCACTTTTGCTCCTGCAGCTTTCGCAATTTCTACTGCAGTTAAACCAACACCGCCTGCTGCACCATGGACCAAAACGGTTTCACCGGCATTTAAATGACTCCGCCTTAACAAGCCAACATAACTCGTACCGTAGGCGACAGGAAATGCGGCTGCAGTAACGAAATCCAACTCAATGGGAATGGGATGAGCAAGATAATCTTCCACGATTACCTGCTCGCGATAAGCTCCATAATCCATTGTCGCTATGACACGCGCTCCAACTTTAAAGTCAGTAACACCTTCACCAACAGAAGAAACAATGCCAGCCACCTCAAAGCCTGGGCTGAAGGGAAATTCAGGCTTAAGTTGATATTTGTGAGATATGATAAGACTATCGGCAAAATTTAATGACGCCGCTTTTACATCAATTCGAATTTGCCCAGGCTTTGGCGTTGGCTCTGGGAGGTCAACCACTTTTAGATCTTGTGGGTTTGAAACTGCCTCTGCAACAACTGCGCGCATGATTTGGGCCTCACTAAAAAGTAAGCGATTGGAATATCAGCCAGTCTGCGCCGAGGTCCAGTCATCAAGTATATTTCTAGCCTCAGCCTCGTCTCTACTCACCTGACCAGCTTTTGGTGTTGTCAATTCTACCACGTAACCATTCGGATCACGGAAGTAGATACTTTCAATAAAGCCATGGTCTGACACTCCACGCGTTTCGATATTCCATTGTTTACCTTTGTTAAACATGCGTTCCAGCGTCTCTTTGTTAACCTCTAAAGCTATATGGAGGTCGAAATCTCTTTGTTTTTTGAATTCAAATGGCTGATCCGGCTCCTCAAAGAACGCAATGCATGAACCGTCGCCCATCTCAAAAAAAGTATGAAGCACCTCTGCCCCACGCCCAGTCGCTGTTTTTTCTATTTTTATCGCATGGATAAACATAAGCTCGAGAAAATATTCATAGAAAGCGCGAGTATCTGATGAATTTTTACATCTATATTCAGCGTGATGCAAACCATTGATCATCTTAAATATCCAGTTAACTGTTAGTTGTTTATTTTTAGACGTGGGTAGGCAATCAATTAAATCCAAATAAAAAAATATAGGCTGTTGTTTAAAAACGGTTTGTTCTTTGGGGCTGGATTAGCCATTCCATCGTCCTGTTTTAGCCCTACCGTTTTTTTGAGGGATGACCCATGAATAACGCCCATAATGACGCGCACGCATAATGAGACCTATAGCTTCTCGCGAATTAGTCGATGCGATAGCAATCACATCTCCCCCACCATTACGCAAGCGACTTGCCCAAATCCCCGACCCTGCTGCAGGCGGCAAATCTATAACTAACTTAGCAATATCTTGCCTGGTTCCAACAAAAATGGGCAGCCCACCGGCGCCGAAGTTCCCAACTGTTTTGAGAGCTTTTTCGATACCGATACGATTATCGATTACCCCACCCAAGAACTGAGGCTCAAGAAGTGACGCCGATAGAAATAAACGCAAGGTAGACACCCGCTCTGTAGGTGCCAAATGACGAAAACTTAGAAAATCCCGATCAGTTAAATCTGCTCTGGCCGCGCCAGGATCATCTAGCCATCTTTTGAAAAAGCTGGAGAGATCTGAACCACTGCATTCAGAAAACGTAGTTTCGATCTCTAACCAACCTACTTTCTGAAACTTCCAATCGTTCCAGAATTTTTTAACACAATTATCAAATACTTGAGCACCAATCTTTCGCTCAAGCATCTGCAGCACCATAGCGGCTTTGCCATAGCCGATCGCTTGGGCTTGCCCATGAGATTTTGTTACAAATTGTCGGAGCGGAAAACGTTTCTCTGGCGGTAAAGCATCAAATTCTAGCAACCAATCCAGGCGCATATCTCGCGCAGCGTTTTCACTCTTTCGCGATGCTAGGGCATAGTCAGCGAAGAAAACTGCAAAGCCCTCAGCCCAGTTTCCTTTTGCATAATCTACAAAACTCCGTTGCCCCACCAAACATGAGATATTTCGTGCCATAAAGAACGGCCTTTCATAAAAGGCATTGGAAGGATACGTGCCGAAACTAAGGTAAAGCCAGGAAAGCCGAGCCCAACTGGCAGTGGACTCTCTACTATTGAAAAAGCGCTATACGGATAAGGCCCTATCCTAGCGCTAAGAGTACCGATCGCTTCATCGGCGGATTCTAAAAACCCTTTTGCAAGTTTACTATTTGCAGAACCAAAGAAAGTTCGGATTGTAATCCCATCTGCTTCAAGCTCTGCAATGTGAAAACGCCCTATAACCAGCGGGGCAGAAGCTAATTTTGGAACATTAAAGCGCGTAATATTCTCATGCGAGGTCTCTATGATCTCTCCATCAGGAAATGGAACAGTCACAAAATCTGGTGGGGTAACTACTTCTACGCTCCACCCAAGATCACCTGATTGAAGTGAAGGGAGCCATCCCCTCCCTATTGGAATAAATGCGCCATACCTGAAGTCTATATATCCAGTGTCTTCTGCGTGCTCGGACTTTTTTAGTTCCGGAGCATTGATGACAATTGGAATTTTTACACCATCAACACCCACAGAACTTCCGACTAAAGCACCTGCAGAAATGTCCAACTTCAGCGTTACTTTCCGCCAAGTGTCTGCTTTTGTAGGCCCTACGAGTAATAAAAAACAAACACCGCAAACTATATGAAAAAAACGCATATTTACTGCGACTTAGCAGCACTAATTGGCAATTTAACCACTACCTCTGACGTTATCCCTCCTCTTTTAACACTGAAAGGTAGCCAGGCCCCCCAAGTATGAGCGCGTATTATACGCCTCAGATCTGATGCTGCTGTAACCTCCAAGCCAGCAGCTTTAATTACAACATCCCCAGGTAAAAAGCCGGCTGCTGCGGCCGGAGAGTTGTCCAAAACACGCTTAACCAACGCTCCTCCATCCTGAGCGTCCTCTATGATGACACCTATCCGTGGTCGATGCGTATGAGCCGTTTCAGCAACGGCAGGGCCGTTTGGTAGGAAATAAATATAATCTGCAATCGGACGATCAGCTTCATCATGAGCTAAATTACAATCCTGATCTGAAATCAAGGATATAGCACTAACAATTTTTTCTATTCCCAGATCAGCGAGCTGATGCTCAATACCATAACCGTATTCAACATGCCCTCGTCCAGCAAAGGCTATCGGCAGTCGATCTGGATAGTCAATTAATTGCTGTGCTATCCCCTCGGCAAAAGACCTATCCCATAGAAGTTGAGCCTCTTCAAAATACTGCAAGTTTTTCTGATGCTCGCCACCAGTTGGTGCACCCAAAGACGCCTTCATTCGGAATATTTTTTTAGCCACTTACGATATTCAGGCAAAGCGGGAGCAGGGTTACCAATTCCCTGCCTATCTTCTTTCTCGATTTGGTCCCAGCCCTCTTTACTCACACGTCGAACAAGAGATCGATCAATATTTAGAGCTTTTGATGGCGCAGCCTGAATTCTTGGAAGACGTAAAACCGGATCATATGACCTAGCATCATAGCCCCAATTTGATTCCCAATCAGACGAGAGCAAAAACTCCTTCAAATCCAGATCACCTTGTGACCAAGAATCAAGGGCTGGCTGCGAAGACCGTGGAAACATCTCATAACCATACTGAGCCGGCCGCAAAGAAGATAAAGTTGTAGCAGTGGCCGCCTGCCATAGCTGTATGTCTGGAACACCATGACTTTCCCCCAGCAAGACAACATCAGCATTCGCCATCTTCTGGAACACTTCCTGCACAGGCACAGGAACACCGGTTCGACCATCAGCCCAAGTTCCTGGAGATAGGCACGATAACTGGTGAGCAAAAGCTGCCCCCCCAGATACAAGTACAAGGATTGTGCTTAAAACAATTTTCATCATGCGATTTGAATTGGTTCAAACAGGTGCAAAAGCAAGCGGCCGTTTAAGACATACTTAAACGGCCGCCAATCTAACTCGGTTTTTCTTGAATGCTAAATTGCGCCAAAAGCTAGCATTGCGTCCGCCACCTTACGGAAACCAGCAATATTCGCGCCCTTCATGTAATCCACGTAACCACCTCCTTGGTCACCATATTCGACACAGGCTGCGTGAATGTTATGCATGATGTCCCGAAGCAGCTTTGAAAGTTCTTCTTCTTTCCAGGAAATATGAGCAGCATTTTGGCTCATCTCCAGTCCAGAAGTCGCAACACCACCGGCGTTCGCCGCCTTTGACGGAGCGTAAAGAATTTTAGCCTCTAAATAATTATTAATACCGTCTATTGTTGTCGGCATGTTGGCGCCTTCAGAAACAGCCATACAGCCATTTTTAATCAATGCGGCTGCTTCATCAGCATTTATTTCATTCTGCGTTGCGCATGGAAGTGCCACATCACAAGGAATATTCCAGGGCCTTGTTCCAGCATGGAACTCAGCTCCAAATTCAGTTGCATATTCTTCAATGCGCCCGCGCCGTTTCTCTTTGAGATCTTTAATCCACTGCAAGCGTTCGAGTGTGATTCCATCCTTATCGTAGATGAAGCCGCCTGAGTCTGAGAGGGTTAAAACTGTACCCCCACGGTGGATAATTTTTTCGGCTGCATGAGTTGCAACATTACCTGATCCGGAAATGACAGCTCTTTTCCCGTCAATTTCATTGCCCTTAGTGTGCAACATGTCTTCGAGCATATAAACCGCGCCATATCCGGTAGCTTCGGGACGGAGCAATGAGCCACCAAACTCTCGGCCCTTGCCTGTTAGAACACCGTTAAACCTATTGGTCATTCGTTTGTACTGGCCAAACATAAATCCAATCTCACGGCCACCAACGCCAATGTCGCCCGCGGGAACATCGATATCTGGACCGACATATTTAGACAATTCAGTCATAAATGCCTGGCAGAAGCGCATAATTTCAGCCTCTGACTTACCTTTTGGATTGAAATCAGCGCCTCCTTTACCACCACCCATTGGCAGTTGGGTGAGGGAATTTTTGAAAGTTTGCTCAAATCCCAAGAATTTTAAAACGGACTGGGTCACCGAGGGATGAAAACGAATGCCACCTTTATAAGGACCAATAGAGTTATTGAACTGCACTCTATAGCCTCGATTTACACGAACATTACCTGCATCATCTTGCCAAGTAACTCTGAATGATATTGTCCGATCGGGCTCAGTCATCCGTTCGAGGATCATCGCCTCTTTGTAAATAGGCTTATCGGCGATGTACGGCAGAATAGTGGCAGCTACTTCTTGGACGGCTTGGTGAAATTCTGTTTCTCCTGGATTACGCTTGCGCACACCTTCCATAAATCCGTTTAAGTCTTCAGAACTGTTGGCCATATCGTTTCCCCTTTAATTTTTTAAATAAAACTTTGTTTTATTTTTCTTACTATCTCTTTGTATCAGCATCCCGCGAAGTTTTGATCAGGTCAATGTACCGGAATTACCTAAACTTGTTTAAAAGCGTTTTACTCAATCTGTCACAAACTAGATTTCCTAGTCAGCCCATTGCTTTTCAAAATCCCACACATCTTCAAAACCCATGGAACGACTGAATTCCATAAAGTCAGCAAGCGGTGCTTCAGCACCAATCGAAGAACCTGTTTCCTTTATCTGAGTGTAGACCGACTTGAGCGCTGCACCCACTGCAAGGAAACCAGCTCCGGGATAAATCGCAATATTATATCCAATACTCTGGTAGTCAGCTGCAGGTAAAACTGGGGTACTTCCGCCTTCAACGACGTTTACCAGTAGCATTGCATCAATTGATGTTCCAATCTTCTCCATTTCCTCAACGCTTTCTGGACTTTCCACGAAGACGATGTCCGCTCCTGCCTTGGCAAAAGCTTCACCTCGACGAATTGCTTCATCCAATCCGTGCCCTGTACGAGCGTCTGTACGAGCTACAATCAGAAAATCGTCAGAGTCACGCGCTGAGACAGCAACTTTGATTTTCTTCAGCATGTCTTCAAGGGGATTACTCGGCGCATAGGCGTATGCCCACACTTTTTTGGAAACTCTTGATCTTCGATTTGAATTCCAGCTGCACCAGCACCTTCGTAACCACGAACAGTATGCTCAACATTCAGTAACCCGCCGTAACCCGTATCACCATCAGCAATCATTGGGGTTTTTGCGATTGAGGTAAAAACCTTAACCCTTTCAACCATGTCTCTGTAACTTGCTAGACCGGCGTCAGGAAGACCTAAATGGGAGCCAACTGTGCCGTATCCAGTCATGTACAAGGCATCAAAACCCATAGACTCAGCAATGCGAACAGAAATGCCATCAAAAATTCCTGGAGCCGCAATAAACTCACCAGCGGCTAATTTCTGTTTCAATGTCGTCATTCCATTTCCCCATAGTCAAATTGAGATATTTGATCCAGAATACCTGAAAAAGGAGAAAGATATATGTCAGCAGAGATAACTGTTTTTTGGCAGCCTCATTGAACTAGCTGTTTAAGGGTTAAAGAATTCCTCTCGATCCGTGGGATTGAGTTCAAATCAGTTAATGTTGTTGAGGATGCAGACGGCTTAGCGGAGCTCCGGGCTTTAGGGGCTAGATCTGTGCCAGTTGTATCGCGAGGAGATAAGTTTGTCTTCGCTCAACTTATTAAAGATGTCGTCCAATTTCTTGATATAAAAGAAGATGTTGGACCAAAACTTTCTCCAGCAGAGCTTGTTGAAAGGGCAGATTTTATTTGGGAATCTGCAATACGCTATTGCAAACAAATGCCAGATACGTCACTCGACAAGGAATTACCAAATAGACCTCGTAGTTATCGAGTTCTTATGCATCACATTTTCCAGGTTCCAACATGTTTTCTCGAAGCACGAACTTCTGGCGATGTAATGTCCTATGAACGCCTCGTGGCACCACCTCCTGAAGGATGCGAGACTTCAAATGGTATTGCTCAATTTGGTGAGAATCTGCGTGCTGAGTTTGCCGCTTGGGCTAAAAACGAAGGTGAAAAGCTTGGGCAAGGCAAAATGCCTACTTATTACGGAGAACAACCAACTCACGAAGTGCTGGAGCGCACTGTGTGGCACTCAACCCAGCATGTTAGACAAGTAATGTCTCTTCTTGAGCGAGAGGAGTGGAAGTGGACCAACCGCTGGGCAAAGATGCTATAGCAGGGCTGCCTCTAACTGATAAAGTTTGGGATGATTAGGCCCTCCTATTCATCTTAAAGAAAATTTTAGTGCTTCTTAACCGCGCTAGCCAAAATCCCCTCCATAGTGGAGCCATTTTTGCGCTAGCGCATTTTTATTTCCAGGCAAAACCTAACTAACCTTGTATGTATTATAATGGACGTGGTCCTTGTAACATAAGACGGTACAAATACCGCTTTTCTTTCATGTCGTAATCCGGGTTCGCCTTATGCAACAAAACTCGATTGTCCCACATGACAAAATCACCTTCTTCCCAACGATGTCGGTATTCATGCGTTATTTGGATGGAGTGCTCTAGAAGGTAGTCAAGAAGTGGTAACGCTTCTTCATCATCCATTCCAATTATCCGTTCAATACGGATTGGGTTGATGTAAATTGCCTTTCTTGCAGTCTCGTCATGAGTTCGAATTAACGGGTGAGAAATACTTTTTCAATTTCAGCCTTACGCTTTTCTGTAAGCCCCACCAACTTTCTGGAACTATGGCTTGATTGATAGACATGCTCAGCTTTAAGGCCGGTAATGCGTTTTTTTGAATATCAATATCAAGAGTTTCAAAAGCTCGTGCCATATTTACAAATTGCGTGTCACCGCCTGTTTTTGGAAGCGATTTAGCATGCAAAATAGTGGCCTTAGGAGGGTTTGCAGCATTTGAGTGATCAGTGTGATATCCCGATCCAGGAATATAACGACGCCCATCCTCGTACTTGTCTTGATTGGAAATGTAGTGGATCTCAGGGCACTCTTCGAGCTGGAAACGCGTATTATGTTGGTGAAGAGGATCACCAAATTGGTTGGCTGCTGCGAGTAGCTCATGAGGATTAAGGTTTTGACCACGAACTACTAGCACCGAGTGTTCTAACCATGCTCGATAAACACGCTCTCGGGTATCAGACGAAAGTGGCTGACTGAGGTCCAAACCTTCAACCTCAACTCCTGTATGATCGCTGAGGGCTTAAAGGTAATGCTCATCTCCAGAACTCCAATCGAGCGAATTCAGTTTAAATTTTTCTAGTCACCAACCAATTGAAAATGCAATTAATCAGAATGCATGCGTCTTGAGCATTCGGCACAAGCCGCGTTAGCATAATAAAAGTTATTTATAAGAGGAAAATATCTTGGCAAAATTTCCTAAGCGGGATGCTCTTCGCGTTCACTTTGCCCACCCCGCTTACCAACTGGCAGAACGTTTTGCATTAAAAAATACTGGAATTGAACATTTCCAGACTTTTAATATGGAGGATACCAAGACCCGCATAGGTGAAGGGGATGTTTTCGTCTGCTCCGGATTTTGGCACAACGAATTTTTAGAAACAGCTCCTAATATTCGCTTTGTCCAAGTATGCGCTGTTGGCTTTGACCAATTCGACCAAACAGCTATGGCAGAAAAAGGTGTAAAATTAGCCAATGGAGCCGGCGTTAATGCCAACGCAGTCAGCGACCATGCATTTGCTCTAATACTTGGCCTAACTCGCAAAATTCATGAGGCAAGAGATAATCAAGCTCGCAAATTTTGGCGCGGCATGATTAGTAATATGAATGAACGAGAAGAGGAGTTACCAGGCAAAACACTGTTAATTTACGGTACGGGCGCTATTGGAGGTAGGATTGCTTCGCTTGCGAAGGCTTTTGGAATGGCAACTATTGGTGTTAGGCGAGATACGAACAAGGAAGTCGCTGGCATTGATGAAATGTATTCAACTGAACATTTCCTCTCTTTTACCAAAGGCAGACACTGTTGTTTTGGCATGCCCGCTGAATGACGAAACAAGAGGTCTTATGAATTCTGAAGCTTTCGCTGCTATGAAGAGAACAGCCTACTTTATTAACGTAGCTCGGGGGGGCTGCATGGTGGAGTCCGATCTTGTTTCTGCAGTCAGGTCCGGCCAAATTGCCGGTGCTGGAATTGACGTAACTGATCCCGAACCATTACCCGAAAATTCGGAGCTTTGGGACCTTGAAGAAGTAATCTTAACTTCTCACACCGGAGGAGAAACAAGGGCTTACGAAGATAACGTGGTTGATGTTTTGATAGAAAACCTTGATCGCTTACTTGAAGGTCGAGAGGATCTGAAAAACCAAATCGTATAGTTCTTAACTAGTCGAAGGACTTCAGCTTTCTTGAGGTTGAAACACGCCCTTTCCAGTCTTCTGCTGATCAAATAGCTTATAGGCCTCATCTGCCTGATCTAATTTCCATCTATCGGAAAATAACCCGTCGACGTCAATTTTGCGGTCGGAGACAAAGCGCGCGCAGTCTGCCTGCCCCATTTTCGAGAAGGTCCAGTGTCCCATCAAGGTTACTTGCCTACGAATTAGATCGGGAGAAACTTCAAGCATAACTTCTCCCCTCACCGACAAAACAAGCAGCTCCCCATGCACGAACCACCTGTACTGCAGCCCGTCGCGCGTCTGGCGACGAGGATGCATCCAGCGTCTTGTGAGCACCTTCGCATGCGTCAAATCTTTAATAGCTACTACAACGTCTCCGTCTGTTGGATCTAAAGTGACATCAGCACCTAATTCCATTGCCATTTGTCGCCGCTCTGACGAAATATCTACCGCTATGACACGAGCACCCATAGCAGCACCAAGTTGTGTCGCTGATAAACCCACCGGACCTTGGCCAAAAACCACTAAGGTTTCATCCCCCTCCAATCCAAGCCTTTTTAACGCTCCATAAGCTGTTCCTGTCCCACAAGAAATTGCCGCCCCCGCTTCAAAGGATAAATTTTCAGGGAGACCTACGAGAGTATGCGCTGGCACTCTCATGTATTTGGCATGAGCGCCATGCCCAACAGACCCAAAAACAATAGCCCCGTCTACACACATTTGAGACCATCCACCCTGACAATGGCGGCAGACACCACACCCATCGTAATGGTGGTCCATAACACGATCACCAATACGGGCTTCTTTCTCGGTCACGGCAGAGCCCACCTCAACAACAACGCCACAAGGTTCATGGCCTGCTATCATCGGGGTTGAAGCGCGTCTAATACCTCCACGCACAACTCCTGGCTCAAACTTTGGTCTGTAAGCTTTGAGATCGGTGCCGCACATTCCTGAAGCACGGATTTCTAGGATTACATCACGCGGCCCTGGGGTAGGATCTGGAAAATCGCGAAGCTCAACCTGACGTTCCCCAAGAAAGACAACACCCTTCATTTTTCAGATCTCCTCAAGAACCTGGCCTAACACCAAAAATTGCCTCAAAACGCTCTTGAAATTTCGGCCAAACTTCTGGGTTTAACAAACGTGGTGGCCGCTTTCCGTTCCGACTTCCACCAATTGCTCTGCAGCAATTTTTGCGATGTTACTGCGACTTTCTTTAGTGATACCCGCTGTATGAGGCGATACAATAACATTGTCTAATTTAAGCAACTCATGGTCAGTTGGCGGTGGTTCAATATCAAACACATCAATGCCTGCACCATATAGCTTTCCAGATTTCAAAGCCTCGACAAGTGCATCCTCAACATGAATGTAACCACGAGCCGTAGCCACGTATATTGCTCCATCTTTCATGGCATCAAATACCGACTTGTCTACCATGCCGCGTGTTGTAGGAATCAAAGGGCAATTTAGCGACACAAAGTCAGCCTGGGCTACCATTTCATGCAAACTATCGTATTTCTCAGCGCCTTTAGCAGCGATTTCCTCTTTTGTAAGCAAAGGATCAAAAGCAACAATTCGACAATTAAAAAGGCCTTTGCATAGTTCCGCCAGTCTGCCCCCGACATGACCAATGCCGATAATGCCAACCGTTTTGTCTTTCAGTTCTACACCTTTGAACACATCACGCTCAGTTATTCCGCCACGACGTACGGCTTGATCCGCTGGCATAATTCGTTTGGCGACAGTGAGCATCATCGCCAAAGCGTGCTCAGCCACTCCTCTTTATTTCCACCAGCCTGATTAACAACAGCAACACCCGCCGCGGTCGCTGCTTCTAAATCACAGACATCGTAACCAGCACCGTACGTAGAAAGCATTAGAATGTTAGGACAGCGGTCAAAAAGTGCTTTCTCACCCCAAAATTGCCGGGGAAGTTCGTCTTTTGCAGAGCTGATGGAATACACATGCGTATCATTCAGTGCCTCAAAGAGCGCATCTTCGGGATCTGTAAGATGCTTCCTTTCAATAACGAAACCGCCGTCTTTATCCAAAACGTCTAAAAACGACTGCTCCATTGGGCGGGTGAAATAGAGAACACGCATAGCATTCGTGGCAGCATCGGTCATTTAATCATTCCTTACATTTAACCGTGACGTACTTTTCTTTGAAATTATCAACAAGCACGACGTTAGAATGCGAAAATCATTTCAAAAGCACTAGGGCTAAAATCAATTTTCATTGAAATTTATATTAGACAATCGAAAGACTGGCTTAGCTGAAAAAGAACCGACACTCGAATAGCTCTTTAAAAAAAGCGGTATAACCCTTGCAGAACATAAAAGATCGGCCTATCACCCGCGGCTTACCGCGCAATTTCGAGGTTAGGACCTAACTATCATGGGCTACAAGGTCGCTGTCGCAGGTGCCACCGGTGCTGTAGGGCACACTATTTTAGAGTGTTTAGATGAAATTGACTTCCCAGTTGACGAAATTGTTGCACTGGCATCCTCGTCCTCAAAAGGTAAAGAAGTCTCATTTGGTGACCGTGGGACACTTAAAGTTAAAGACTTAGCGACATTTGATTTTGAGGGTTTTGACATCGCTCTGTTTTCACCAGGGGGATCCGTCTCTGCTATTCACGCACCACGAGCAGCGGACGCAGGATGTGTTGTCATTGATAATACCAGTCACTTCCGAATGGACCCAGAAGTTCCATTAATTGTTCCTGAAGTGAATCGCTATGCTCTCGAAGGCTTCAGGCAGCGGAATATCATTGCCAATCCAAATTGTTCGACCATACAGATGGTTGCCGCACTTAAACCTCTGAATGATATCGCGAGAATAAGGCGAGTTGTTGTTGCAACTTATCAATCAGTCTCAGGTGCTGGTCAGAAAGGTATGAACGAACTCTACAACCAGACAAAAAGCGTTTATCAGCTCGAAGAACAAGATCCAAAAACTTTTCCTGTTCCAATTGCTTTCAATATCATCCCTCACATCGGTGACTTCCTCCCTAATGGCTTTACTCAGGAGGAGCAGAAGATGATCGATGAAACTAAAAAGATTTTAAGTCCAGAAATAGAGGTTGTCGCAACCTGCGCACGAGTGCCTGTTTTTGTTAGCCATTCAGAATCAATTACGGTTGAGTTTGATGAACCAATTGATGTTGATCAAGCACTCGAGGCTTGGCATGACTCCGATGGAATTATTCTTTTAGATCGACAGGAAGATGCGGGCTATGCCACACCAAAAGACGCGGCAGGAGACAATGGTGTTTTTGTCTCAAGAGTACGGCAAGATCCTTCAGTTCCATATGGACTGACATTCTGGTGCGTTTCCGACAATCTGCGAAAAGGTGCAGCTTGGAACGCTGTACAAATCGCTCAGGCGCTTGCGGAAGACTATCTATAATTTTCCGGATATTACTAGAAAACTAAGTATTCGATGTGGCGACTGAAACGGCTAATGCCGCGTCTGCACTCGGGCCTAGGATCTCGGTCAGAGCGATGGCTGGAGGCAAAAGTCGCGCAATAAAATAGCGAGCAACTGCAATCCGGGCTTCAGTGAATTTAATGTCTCCACCGGACCAATTCTTCGCTGATGCCGCTCCCTTTAGTTAATAACCAAGCAGAAACCACACGCCCTACAAGCTCTAGATAATCGACGGCAGCAGCAGATGCAGCAGATGGATTAGCCCCAAATCTCTTCAATTGTGCTTCGCTGGCAGTCTCCAAAGCATTGACACCTGCCCTTACGCCGACTGCTAAATCGGCAAAACCTTCCATCTCAGGTATTTCCAAATCATCTCGGATTAGGGCGATTAACTCGGACATTGCCTCACCGCCATCTCGGACCAATTTCCGTCCAAGCAAATCCAAGGCTTGGATGCCATTCGTGCCCTCATAGATCGGCGCTATCCTGCTATCTCTGAGTATTTGAGCGGCCCCTGTATCCTCTATAAAACCCATGCCGCCGTGCACCTGAATATTTGTCGACCCAACTTCGACACCCCTGTCAGTGCAGTAAGCCTTAACCACTGGAATTAGAAGGTCCAGCAGCCTTTGTGACTGAGCCCGAACTTCTGGGTCTAAGACCTCCTGGACTCATCCATACGCGCTGCAACCCAGTAGCATAAGGCGCGCATGCCCTCTGTTTCGGAACGCATTGTTGCGAGCATTCTCTGTACGTCTGGATGACGAGAAATTGGAGCATTTTCCTCCCCAGTCTCAGGGTCCCGTCCTTGCTTACGCTCTGCCGCAAACGTGGTTGCTTGCTGAAGCGCACGCTCTGCAACTGATAATCCCTGCAAGCCAACGCCAAGTCGTGCATTATTCATCATAGTAAACATCGACTGGATGCCACCATTTTCCTGACCAACCAGCCAGCCAATCGCTCCATGATTGTCGCCATAGGACATCACACATGTAGGACTGCCATGAATGCCCATCTTGTGCTCAAGAGAAACTGGTCGGAGATCATTACGATCACCTAAAGACCCGTCTTCATTCACTAAAAATTTGGGGACAACAAATAAAGAGACACCGCGGATCCCAGGAGGAGCTCCTTCAATGCGGGCCAATACCATATGCACAATATTGTCGGTTAGATCATGATCACCGTAGGAAATGTAGATCTTTTGACCCTTGATACGAAATCTATCTCCATCTCTTGTCGCTTTTGCACGAAGAGCTCCTACATCTGACCCCGCCTGCGGTTCGGTAAGATTCATAGTTCCGGTCCATTCTCCCGAAACCATTTTCTCTAAGTATTTCGTCTTCTGTTCATCGGTGCCATGGGCTTCGAGCAGGTCAATCGCTCCTTGGGTGAGAAGCGGCCCCAAAGAAAATGACAGACAGGCCGAGCCGAATAATTCATTAAAAGCCGTAGTTGCAGCCCAGGGTAAACCACCCCCGCCAATTTCTGGATCAAACGCAGGAGCATTCCAGCCGCCCTCTACATATTGTTTGTAAGCCGCAGGCCAACCAGGTGAAGTACGAACTACACCATTTTCTATTTTTGGCGGTTGAGTATCACCTACTCGTTGAAGAGGAACGATCATACTTTCAGCTAATTTATTAGCCTCATCCAAAGCGGCACCAATTAGGTCCGGCTGAGCATCTTCTAGGCCAGGCAATTTGGAGATGTCAGCCAGACCAGCCACCGCTTCAAGTGCAAATTGCATTTCTCTTAATGGAGCTGAATACCCAGTCATCGATATATCCTTTCAACCGCTGCAGTTAGCCATTTGGCTCAAAAGATGATGCACGTAAAGTCCTACAACTCAGTTGATCTGTAATATGTTCCAAAAAACTCACCTAACTGAGACCGATACAAAACCTTAGTCTAGGTAGTTTGATTTCAAAAAAATTGGTCACAAATCGCAATCTCGCGAGAAAATATTACAGTCCCATATTCCGTTTTTAGTTCAGTTTTATCTTTAATTCTTGGAGTAAAGTTGCAACTTTCATTCGAAGATTGTTGTTTGTTTCTCTGTCTAGGTAAATTTGCAATTGGTGAATTGCTTCAGAGATGTTTTCCATCCGAATATGTATCATTGCAATTTCTCGCCGCAATTCGTTCACACCAGGGGCAAATGCGAGCATTCCCTCCAATGTCATTAAGGCTCCTGGCAAGTCACCAATCCGCAACCGCCGTAACTTAATGTTATTTTGAAGACGAAGAAGAACCTCCCGATCAGTTACTGGCTGATAACATTCAGCGGTGAGCTCGGCTTGTTCTCCCTGAATGCGCTTCAAAATACTGCGCATATCGGCTGCTGACAGAGACCGCCCCCCCTCAAACGGATCAATAGGTAAGCGGGATGTTCCTAGGTTTAAGCTAACTAAAAAGTGCCCAGGGAATGCAAGGCCCTGCATGTTCCAACCAAGCCTATGGCATACACTCATGTAAAGAATCCCCAAAGCAACTGGCAAACCTCTACGTCGATCAATCACTCGCACAAGATCCGCATTTTGAAGATCGTCATATGTTGCACTATCACCTTGATACCCAAATTTTATATGAATACTTCCGCGCAGTGCTTCGGCAAACGCCTCAGCATTATCTCCAACGAGCTGACGCTCTGACTCGGATGCAAGCTGTTCTAGATGGTCTAAATAATTTTTGAGAGGGATGTCTGGCGTTTCCCTTGCTGAAAAAGCTAAAGCCACCAGTCCTGGATCAAAATCACTATCCGTCTGGCTACCAATATCAGCTAGATAGGCCAATGGATCACTCCCCCAAGGGGCATCAGCCATAGAGCACTCCTTTCGAATTGATAACTTTGATAAAATACCAAAAGACGCCTGAAAGTGTTCTGATTTCTTCTACTTATCCAATTCTTAACCAGTATACACTGCATTAAATTTTTAGATTGGAGAATTATCCTTCAAATTTAATGCTCGGGCATAAGCATCGCTTTTCGGCAAACCTAGTTCCTCTGATACTATTTTAGCTGCGTCCTTAACCGACATTTCAGGAAGGAGTTGGAGCAATCTACTGTCTATGTCTTCCACTGAAATCGGTTGCTCTATAGGAGGTCCTACCACAATCGTAACCTCACCTTTAGGGGGACCAGCATGGTCATAATGTTGAGACAATTCTATCAACGACCCTCTCCTGCTCTCCTCATAAAGTTTAGTCAGTTCTCGCGCGACGCAAGCTTGTCTGTTACCTAAGACCTTAGTCATGTCGGAAAGTGCTGGCGCCAAACGGCTCACACCCTCAAAAAAATCAAGGTCGCTTTAACATCCTTCAGCTCATTTAATGCTCTAATCCTCTGCCCCGTTTTTTGAAGGTAAGAACCCAGCAAATAAAAACTTATCGGAAGGCAAACCCGCGAGTGTCAGTGCAGCTAAAGCTGCTGAAGGCCCTGGCAAAGGGATTACTTTATGGCCAGCCGCAAGGGCTTCAACAACTAGACGATAGCCTGGATCTGACACAAGAGGTGTTCCCGCATCTGTTGCGAGGGCAATAGCCTCTCCTGCTTGAAGCCGAGCCATAATTTCAGGCCGTGACCGCTCTGCCCCATGTTCGTCATGACGTATTAGCTTGGGCGGCTTAATCCCATGTATATCCAGCAATCGGCGTGCCACTCGGGTGTCCTCTGCGGCTATCGCTGTCACGCTTGATAAAACATCCAATGCACGCAAAGTGATGTCGCGAGAATTACCAATTGGTGTAGAGACAATATAAAGTCCGGGGGCGAGTTTTTTTTCAGGGTCCGGTAAGGGAGTAACAACTACCAAGATTTCACTCCCCCAAATCTATCAAATCAGCACTGTTTTTTAACAAAACGTTAAACTTTGGCCGCTGCTACTGCTTCGATTTCAATTAACAAACTTGGATCCACCAGAGCCGCTACAACTATTGTACTGGATGTTGGACGTGAATTTCCCAATCTCTTTGCGCGCTCCTTACTGGCTATCCTTAGATCTTCAGGCTTGACTACAAATGTAGTAATTTTGACAAGGTCATCCACAGACATATCTGCATCAGCCAAACATGCCTCGATGTTATC
Organism: Rhodospirillales bacterium; assembly: GCA_038143065.1. Taxonomy (GTDB): domain Bacteria; phylum Pseudomonadota; class Alphaproteobacteria; order Bin95; family Bin95; genus VMCJ01. Next base: position 905,123 of record JAYQLI010000035.1, read on the forward strand.
CCAAGTTGCTGATGCCTGAGCTTCTATCCCAACCGGAATTTCCCCAGATGGTAACAGTCCAACCTGCCCAGATATGTAGAGTAAACGGGAGCCTGCCGGCACCTCAGATGTATGGCAGAATGGGCCGCTAGGTGCTGCTATTACACTTGGGTTACGCGGCTTATTCATTATGACAACTTTCCATTTTCTTTGTTAGTTGAAACGTAGAACTAATCGTTTGATTCACCCTTTTTTAGCGCCCGGGCAATAATATTTCGCTGTATATCGCTAGTTCCTTCACCAATAACATACACCAGCGCATCTCGGTGATGCATTCCTACTTTATGGTCTCGCATAATCCCAGCCCCACCCATAATACGAATAGCATTCTCCGTGACACGCAGCGCTGCTTCACTGGCCACCAACTTAATTTTGGATGCTTCCGCATCAGTGAGTGTTCCCTGATCTACTTTCCAAGCGCCCCAATAAACCATCCATCTAGACGCTTCGATATCTGTCGCCATATCCGCTAAACGATGGGCTACCGCTTGATAATCTATAATTGGCTTTCCTCGAACTATACGTGCTTTAGCAAACTGCAAGGCCTCTTCATATGCACCTCGAGCGAGGCCAAGCACAGAAGCAGATACTCCAACACGATTTTCGCTAAGACTCTCAAGAATGACTGGATAGGTTCCTTCTTTTTCACCAAGAAGGTGACTATCAGGGACGAACAAATCATCAATATGTAGAAGTCCCGTTTCCGACCCTCTCAGTCCCTCTTTCTTAAGGCTATCAATAGTTAAACCCTGTGCCGGTAAATCAACGAAAAAGGCTCACGGCATCTGCTGAAAGATCTGCCTTAGTTCGCGCCGCTAGAGTCATAAAATCAGCTATTGGAGAATTAGTAATATAAAGTTTTGATCCCGTGATTTTCCATCCGCCATCGACCTTGTTTGCTCTTGTTTTCATCGCGCGTATATCAGACCCCCATCAGGCTCTGACAAACCAAAGCAAGCTATCTTTTCCCCAGCAGCTGCAGGATTAAAATACTGTTCTTTCTGAACCGATGTACCTACTTTCCAGATAGGCCACATCCCCAAATGGCTATGGGCTGAAAAAGCGGCACAATATGCTTGGCTTACACGAGCAATCTCTTCTCGAATTATGCAGTCGGATACTTTATCCATTCCAACCCCACCATCCGATTCAGGATAGCGCGCGGCTAGCATGCCAAGCTCACCCCAACGTCTAAATAATTGTTTAGGAAACGTCTCACTTTCATCAGACTGCCGGACGAATGGAGCGGCTTCTTCCTCCATGTGTCGGCGTACAGTCTCTCTGAGTGAGATATGCTCTACTGAAAAATTGAAGTCCATTCAAAGATTACCTAACTGAAATTCACGCACATCGCCCACTCGGCCGAGAATTGCGGCTGCTGCTGCACTTGCCGGGCTCATTAGATGGGTTCTTGCACCTTGACCCTGACGACCACGAAAATTGCGATTTGAAGTTGACGCCACGTGTTCACCATTATTAGCAAGGTCCCCATTTATCCCCACACACATGGAGCAGCCGGACTCCCTCCATTCAAATCCAGCTTCTAAAAATATGCGGTCTAGACCTTCTAACTCTGCTTGCCGTTTCACCGGCATAGAGCCAGGAGCAACAATAGCGGGCACTTTTGCTTTTCTTCCTTTAGCAACTGCGGCAGCAGCTCGGAGGTCTTCAATTCGGCCATTGGTACAAGAGCCAATAAATGTTCGGTCTATTGGAATATCAGTAACAGCCATCCCCGCGGTCAGTCCCATGTAGTCCAACGAAGATTGAAATTGAGCATTTTTATCTGCATCAGATTGGTCTGCAGGATTTGGAACTTGGGCAGTTACACCAATGCCCTCTTCTGGGCTTGTGCCCCAAGTAACCATTGGTTCTATATCGTTGGCGCTCAGGGTTACCTCACGATCAAAAACTGCTCCATCTTCAGTTTTTAGATTTCGCCAGAAAGTTTCAGCCATTGGCCACGTTTCTTCAGATGGTGCCCCAGGCCGACCTCTCAGATAAGCAAAAGTTTTTTCATCCGGCGCCACCATTCCACAGCGAGCACCGGCCTCTATAGACATGTTACATACGGTCATTCGCCCTTCCATAGAGAGGCTGCGTATTGCTGAACCGGTATATTCAATAGCTGCACCAGCACCGCCCGCAGCTCCTATTTCAGCAATAATAGCCAGGATAACATCCTTAGCATCTACGCCATCCCCAAGAGCTCCATCGACTTCTACACGCAATGTCTCTGGCTTTGCTTGCCATAAAGTTTGGGTCGCAAAAACATGTGCTACTTCAGACGCACCTATTCCAAAAGCAATCGCGCCCATAGCACCGTGTGTCGATGTATGACTGTCTCCACAAACAATTATAAGGCCTGGCTGAGATAACCCCTGTTCTGGTCCAACAACGTGCACTATCCCGTGACTGTCATCCTCAATACCCAGCATCCTTATGCCAAATTGATCGGTGTTCTCGTAAAATTGCGCAACAACAGATTGGATTTCTGGATTGGTGATTGTATCGAGCGATCTTGATGTTGTTGGCACGTAGTGATCGGCCATACCCATTGTCCGTTCGGGGCGACGAACCGACATTTTATTTTGCTTAAGATAATTGAATCCATGAAATGACCCCTCGTGGCAAAAATGCCAATCAATCGCAAGAAGGGTCTGGCCATCATCTCTCTCAACGATAGTGTGAGCATCCCAAATTTTTTGAAAAAGTGTCTTGGGCATTAGTTCAGCATCCAAAGATATCGATAAAACAATAAGTGTATGGACAGACTAGTGCATGTCCAGTTCAAGCTTAACAGCCAAATGATTTGAGGTAAGGTTTTACAAAACTTTTAGCTTCTTATTGTTGAAATAATTTGAGATTTTCATTCAATCAGCAAGCCGCTTCTGATGGATTTGAAATAACAGATCAGAACAATTTAATGGGAGACGTGTTATGCATCAGCGCCACATTATAGATCTCACAAGTAAAACAGCTCTCATAACAGGCGGCAGCCGAGGCTTAGGTCGCGAAATTGCACTCGCCTATGCTGCTGCTGGCGCTGATATCATTATCGCAAGCCGCAAGATACAAAACTGCGAAGTCTTAGCAAAAGAAATAGAAGCTATGGGGCGCAAAGCGCTGCCGATTGCAGCGCATATCGGTCATTGGGAAGAGTGTGACCGTCTAATTAACGAGGCTTATGCACAATTCTCCAAAATAGATATCCTTGTAAATAATGCAGGGAAGAGCCCTGTTTATAATAAGCTCACTGAAATTAGTGAGAGGCTTTATGACGCCGTCCCAGACTTAAACTTAAAAGGCCCTTTTCGATTGTCTTCTGTTATTGGAGAACGGATGGCTGCCGATAGTGGGGGGTCAATAATTAATATTTCAAGCTTCGCTGCAATTAGGCCTCGCGCTCACTTTGTTACATATGCAGCAGCTAAGGCCGGGATGAACGCAATGACTGAGGCAATGGCGGAGGCTCTAGGTCCAAAGGTGCGCGTAAACTGCATTATGCCAGGCCCATTCCTTACAGACGTTTCAAAAGCATGGGATATGAAAGCCTTTTCTAAGCGGGCTGATGACCTTATCGCTCTGAAACGTGCAGGAAAGCCAGAAGAAATAGTAGGTGCCGCTCTTTATCTTGCTTCTGAGCACGCCAGCTTTACAACAGCTTCTACAATACGAGTGGATGGCGGTAGCCGATAAATTTAATACTTATGTGTAAATTCAAGCTCGAGAATACTTTTTCAAAGTTTTTTACCAGGCTAATTAAGGCCAACTGCGGCACTCAAGGTAGGACCAATTTCTGCATTCAAAACTAAGTCAGCATATTGGTCTAACTCAGTAGACTCACGATTTAAGATAGCTAGTTTGGCGCCGTTCTGCTTAGCCATTAATGGAAACCCCGCCGCTGGATACACAACTAACGAAGATCAATGGCGATGAATAAATCAGCTGCCAGGGTCACCTCTTGCGCCCTACGCATTTGTTCTTCGGGCATAGGCTGTCCAAAAGAAATTGTTGCTGTTTTTACATACTCGCTTCCGCATGTAGGGCATTCTGGAAGTGTTTCATCCCTTCTAAAGGGCTCTAGCACATTTTGCAGAGGAATTCGGCAGTCACAGTCAAGGCAAGAACAATAGGTAGAATTACCATGGAGTTCGATTACCTTTTCGTCTGGCACTCCAGATATTTGATGTAACCCGTCAATATTTTGGGTGATAACAGCGCTCGCTTTACCCCGCGAAATCAAGGAAGCGATGGCTTCATGACCTCTGTTAGGCTTAGCAACAGTTATGGTTTTATCTGTTTCAATTTTTCTTCGCCATGTTTCCCGCCGTGACTCGCGGCTAGACATAAAGTCATCAAAGTAGATTGGCTTGTATCGATCCCACACCCCACCTGGCGAGCGAAAATCTGGAATTCCAGACTCTGTTGAAACACCTGCACCTGTAAAAATTACAATTCGATTGGCCGCCGAAATTAGTTCGCGAAGACGATCAACTTTGGTCATAAATTCTTTGGCCTTTCAAAAATTCAAAATTTTGAATACCGACAGTATGCCACAAAAAAATTTAACAAAAACAAGACATAAAATCGGGATTATCTTTTGCTATAACTCTGGCGCAAACAAAAACGCCTGTTTAGCTTAAAGATTGAACAAATGGAGTTTTCAGCATGCAAGACTGGTCGGATGCAGATGGCAATTTGAAAGGCGTCGTCGAGGAAGGTGTTTTAACCATCACTCTAAATCGGCCAGATGCTCTAAATGCGGTGACTGGAGACATGCTGCAGGCATTATTTAATCGGGTAAGTGAAGCAGCTGCAGATAACGATATCGGCTCAATAATTCTTACAGGAGCTGGGCGTGGGTTTTGTGCCGGAGGAGATGTAAAAAATATGTCCAAAGGGTCGAGCGAGCGGACACTATGGAAGGACGTTTAGAGCCTCTCCGTCGTAAAATGGAGGTATCACGGCTTCTTCACGATATTCCTAAGCCAACCATTGCAATGCTCAGAGGACCAGCAGCCGGCGCTGGTTTATCGCTTGCCTTGGCCTGCGATATGCGGTTTGCAGACCCATCCACCCGAATTATCACAGCGTTTGCGCGGGTCGGTTTGTCTGGTGATTTTGGTGGATCATGGTTCCTTACCCGCTTAGTTGGCCCTGCAAAAGCTAAAGAACTCTACTTGAGCTCGCCCTCTGTTGAGTCCGAAGAAGCAATGAGGTTGGGGATATTGAATCGCATTTTTGAAGCTGATGCTCTCGCCAAAGAAACGCAACAATTTGCGGCTCAACTAGCAGCTGGTCCCCGTATTGCGCTGGCCCACATGAAGCGGAACCTGAATGCTGCTGAAACTAGCGACCTAGGAAGTCTGCTCGATCTTGAAGCTATTCATCATGCCCGCTGCGGAATGACTGAAGACCATCTTGAAGCAGCAAAAGCATTTGTTGAAAAGCGCAAACCCATATTTAAAGGTCGCTAATCACAAATGCTGAGGCTCCGCCAAATATGTCTTGATGCAAAAGACCTCAAGCCAATTGTGAAGGAACTCAATGAGGTTCTGGGGTTAGAGGAATGTTTTCGTGACCCTGTTGTGGCTAAGTATGGCCTAGAGAATGTTTTAACTCCAATTGGTCGAAATTTTCTTGAGATAGTCGCGCCAATTGAGCCTGGCACAGCAGCCGCCCGCTATCTTGAAAGGCGCAATGGGGATGGTGGATATATCGTTATCCTTCAATGCGATGACACCAGTCGTCGCCGAAACTTATATTCAAAGCTAGGCATTCGAATTGCTAACTCGATGGATTATGGAGGTTTTATTGGGACTCAACTTCACCCAAAGGACACGGGTGGGTGCATGTTAGAAGTCGACTGGCAAGACGGCGACTTAATAGATGGGCCGTGGCATCCCGCTGGACAAACATGGGAAGAAACAATTAGCACAGCCCACGTAATCGCGATGAAAGGCGCAATTTTGCAAACAAGCGACCCATGTGGATTAGCTATGCAATGGGGAAAAACTTTAGACCGAGACATTGTCCAAACTGCCAAGGGGTTCGGCATTGAGCTGGACAATGCTCTTTTGGATTTTGTGCTTCCAATTGATGACAGAGGTGACGGTTTGGTCGGGATTAACCTCGAAGTTAGCAACAAAGACTATATCCTGGAGGCCGCATCAAAGGTCGGGTTGCCCATAACAAAAGATAGCGTCACAATCTGCGGCACACATTTTTATCTCAGCAAAAATAATGGATGTATTTCATGAGCGCTGGCAAACGCCTGCCTGGCACCCCAGAACCAATGCATATCTGGAAGGGTGCTGATGGACTTGAAATTGCAGGTGATGCCTGGGGCCCTAAAACAGGTCGTCATGTCTTTCTCTTGCATGGAGGGGGCCAGACACGTCATGCGTGGAAAGGAGCTGGAGAAACTCTAGCCGAAGCTGGTTACCGAGCAATCGCTTTTGATGCCCGCGGCCATGGAGACTCTGCATGGGCCTCTAATGCCGGAGATTATTCTGGGGACAAGATGGTTGAAGACTTGACCGCTCTCATTGCTTCAGAAGGAGCCGAAAAACCAGCACTAGTTGGAGCATCAATGGGCGGCGGGACAAGTCTTCTTGCAACAGGATTTGGGCATGTTAATGCCGCTGCGCTTGTACTAGTGGACATCGCTCCACAGGTTGAGCCAGAGGGTGTAGCTAAAATACAGGCCTTTATGGACCAAAAACCTGACGGTTTTGAGAGTTTGGAAGAGGTCGCTGAAGCAATTTCTAATTATCAACCGCATAGAAAACGTCCCCGAACCCTGGATGGACTCGCAAAGAACGTCCGCATATCTGAAAATGGGAAATACGTATGGCACTGGGATCCTAAGAGACGCCAAACAAGAGCTGCTGCTTCTAGTGTCAATCCATACAGGCAACAATTATCGAATGCTGCCGATCACCTTAGCTTACCGACGTTGCTCGTGCGCGGGGGGCTTTCTGATGTACTAAGTGAGGCTGGAGCTCAAGCATTTTTGCAACAATGCCCCCATGCAGAGTATGTAAATGTGAAAGATGCAGCGCACATGGTTGCTGGTGATAGAAATGACATATTTGCTGATTCAGTAGTGAGTTTTTTAAAAAGGACCGCCCCCCCAAACTGATTTAATTGCTTGTTGCTTTCATATTGTCGATTGCATGCAGCAGCTAAATTTCACCGAAGAACTTATGTGTGATCCATACGAAAGCTAACTTCGTACGTAAGGTTATCTCCTAAGAGTTTTGCAGCTAACCTCTTACGAGTTCAGGTCTTCAAATAACGGTAGGTCAGAGGATCCAGGCTTTTGGCTATTGTCGTTTACACCAATTATTTTTCTCATTTACCCAAAGGTCGCCATTAACATGAGAAATCCAAAGGTGTTCTTTGATGGAGATTGCCCAGTTTGTTCACGTGAGATTGATTTTTATCAGCGCAGATCAGGTGCAGAACAGATAGAATGGGTTGATGTTAATTCATGTGAAGACGTCAGTCTCCCCCCAGGCTTGGACCGCTCTACTCTCCTAACACGCTTCCACGTTGTCGATCGGAAAGGCGAAGTCCACGAAGGTGCCGCCGCGTTTATTGCTCTATGGCGTGAGCTCCCAAGCTTCAAGGCTCCTGCAAACCTTCTTGGCTCACGTCTCGTCCTTCCAGTCCTTGAAAAGCTATATGTGTTTTTTCTCGTAGTGCGTTATAAATTCAAAATAAATCGAGAGTTCAAAAAATAAACTGCCCCTTCTCACCTTTATGAGCTCAAGCTTTGTAGCAAGAGCACAAAATTTTAGAGACTAAACATGCATGCTCCAATATTGTTCCCTGAAAATCATCCGCCATTGCCAAGCCCAAAAATTGGGGTGCTTCTCTTAAATCTCGGCACTCCAAATGGAACCGACTATTGGTCAATGCGTCGTTATCTTTCCGAATTCCTGTCTGATCGGCGGATTATTGAATTATCGCCAGCGCTTTGGCAGCCAATTTTGCAGGGAATAATCCTGAATATACGGCCCAAAAAATCAGGAGCCGCTTATGCCCGTATATGGAATAAAGAAAAAGATGAGTCCCCTTTGCGGACCACCACTCGGGATCTCACCGAAAAGGTCGCTGCTTTACTCCAATCAGACAACCCCAATGTCATGGTTGAGTATGCAATGCGATACGGAGACCCATCCACCTCGAGCGTTATAGAAGAGATGATAAAAGCTGGATGCGATAGGCTTTTACTTCTGCCTCTATATCCTCAGTACAGCGCGGCAACAGTTGGTACCGCATGCGATCAAGCCTTCAGACAACTAATGCGTGAGCGCTGGCAACCATCCGTTAGAACGGTACCTCCATGGTATGACGATATAAATCATATCGATCTTTTAGCTGAGTCCATCGAAAATCATTATAAAAGCCTCGATTGGACACCAGATGCGCTGGTTGCTTCATTCCATGGCTTACCAGTTGAGTATTTTAAAAAGGGTGACCCCTACCACTGTCATTGCGCAAAGACAGCTAGGATGCTCCGTGAGCGGTTAGGTTGGGATAAGGATAAACTACTAATGGTTTTCCAATCTCGTTTTGGGCCAAAGGAGTGGCTTCAGCCTTATGCCGATGAAACAGTTAAATCATTGCCGGCAAAAGGGATAAAAAATATTGCAGTGATATCTCCTGGGTTCATTGCTGATTGTGTGGAAACTTTAGATGAGTTGGCGATAGAATTAGCACACGAATTTCATACCGCTGGTGGTGAGAATTTCTCCTACATCCCATGCTTAAACGACGATGAAAATCATGCTCGGTTTATCGCAGCAATGGCTACTCGCGAGCTTTCCGGATGGCTTTAAGCAGAGGTGCTCAAAAAGAAGTAATAATTCTTGCTACCTTGGTCATTTTGGCGCGGATTGAGAAGATTAAATAGACTAACGTAACAGGTCTTATTTCCTTATCCTTTGGCTATGGAATCTCGGTCTTACCAACTTCTAAGAAATTGGAACTTCCTGCTATTTGTTGCCGGGCGGTCCGCTAACACTCTAGCCGTCCATGGTCTAACGGTCGCTATTGGTTGGCATGTATATAAACTAACAAGTGATCCTTTAGATTTAGGTCTAGTAGGATTAGCGCAATTTGCTCCAGCATTTGTATTTTTCTTGGCTGCCGGAATAGCGGCAGATCGATTTGAAAGACGTTCAATATTAGCCATTTGCGCCGCTGCTCATTTTATTGTGACACTCGCGCTTTTCTGGGCCGTTACAAATGCTCTCAGCGTTAACTTAATATTCCTACTTCTCGCTTTGCATGGAACAGCTCGATCCTTCTATCATACAGCAAGTCAAGCCGTACTCCCCAACCTTGTCACAAAAGAACAATTTCCCAACGCGATTGCCTGGTCCTCTTCTGCCAATAAAGCTGGACAGCTCCTCGGCCCGGCCGCAGCAGGAGGCCTAATCGCGTGGATCGGAGATAGCGTTTATTGGCCTATCTTAGCCATGTTTGCTCTGGCTGGATTTGCTGCTGCTGCACTACCAAAAACTAAAAATAAAAGGATAGGTAAGACAGGAAATCTGTCAGAAATAATGGGTGGATTTGTTTACGTCTGGAGAGAGAAAATAGTCCTTGGTGCGATAACAATAGACTTGTTAGCGGTTATGCTAGGCAGGGTGATGGGCTTACTTCCAATATATGCTGCTGACATTTTGCATGTTGGACCAGAAGGACTAGGCATAATGCGGGCAATGCCAGGAGTGGGCTCGTTAGTCGTTGGAATCGGATTAGCACAACTAGCGGCCCCCAGGCATATGGGACCGATGATGTTCATATCATTATTTGCCTTTGGAATATCGATTGTTGTGTTCAGTATTTCGACTGTATTTTGGCTGTCTCTAGCTGCGCTCGCACTCTATGGCGGGGCCGATATGATAAGCGTTTATGTCCGACAGACTTTGACGCAAATTGCTACCCCCGACTATATGCGCGGGCGTGTATCAGCAGTTAATTCCATCTCTATCAATGCCTCAAATGAGCTTGGAGATTTTAGAGCAGGAATTACAGCCGCAGCCATAGGTGCGATCCCAGCCGTACTAGTAGGTGGGATTGCAGTATGTGGGATCACTTTACTGTGGGCTTATTTATTCCCTGAGATCCGAAGAGTAGACCGCCTCAGAGATGTACAGCCTAACTTGTAATAATCTCAATTCCTCTGACAATTGCAGCATTAGCCTGTGCGGCAAGAGCTGTTTCGCTAGCCGAGGAAATTGGGTGATCAATTACAGCGAACCTGTAATCTTCAGCCCCCAAGGCCCGAGCCATAAGGTCAGCTGCACTCTCAAACTTAGAGGTCATCACCCCTACGGAAGGAACTCCCGCTTTTTCGGCCGCAATAGCGTCATGCAAACTGCACGACGAGCAGCTTCCTCAGTCACCTATCCCTGCAAAGGCCACATCCCAAGTGCTGGCTTCTGCAAGTATCTCAGGTTCCATCGGCGCGGAATAATTTCCTTTGGTTCGAATTATCACTTGGCCAGCACCAAAGTCCTTTAATAGTTGCTGCTCCATCGCTGAGAAAAACTGGACCGTGCCTCTTTTCCCATTTGAAATAAGGCCAACCGTTTTGCCCACCAAATCAGTAACTCTGGGAGCAAGTTCAAAAATTGCTCCTCCAGAAGCATACGTAGGATCAAATACTTTTATGCTCATATCGCAACAAACTCCTTAAGCTTCGCAGTCAACGCAAGCGCCAACAGCCATAGTGACAGCCCGGCTTTTCCAGCCAAACCAAGGCGGAATGACAGCACCAAACCCCCAGCGGGCCCTCCAGCGGCAATGACTAATAAATCATCAGATGATGGCAAGGCCCGGAACACCTCTTCTCCTCGCTCATCAACAACCATGCCTTTTCCACAACTTGCCCAATCACCTCGTGTAACTCGAGCCTTTTCAAACACAAACTGCCTAATATCTGCCTTAGACCAATTTGCCTTCTCAAAATGAGAGCGAAGTTGCGGTGGTACCACAATGGCAAAATTTCCTGACCATATTGAATAGTGCAGCATGGATGCTTTTATTTCAGCTACAAACGTTTCAAGTATCTGCTCTGGCTCGGTCGTCCACTCATTCATAATTTGCCGTGGTGCACCGGCTGACATAACCGTTACCGCAGACGCACCATCAGGAGAGCCACGCTCCACCGAAAGTGGAACCCACGCTGTATTTTCTTCATCTTCTGCTACGCAATAAGAGATCTTTCCAGGATGTCCTAGTGTGGATCTGTCCACCTCACCGGGTCTAACATCCATCAAATTATAAAGTGCGAGACGAATTGCGCGGCCAATGGCCATCGTCGCCCTATCGCTTGCCCCAAGAGCATTAAACGTACCGTCCATTCCGAGTTCTTTTCGGGTTGGACCATTAATGATGGATAAGACCACACATCCGCCGGTAGACGAAGAGGCTCCATGAAGGAGGAACTCATCCTGCAGCATCGCCGTCCAGGCTGTAACGACCAAAGGAAAGTGCATAGGTAAACAGCCTGCCATTACAGAGTTTATCGCTAATTTCTCTGCAATGATTGGCCTCGCGCGCACAGGCTCGACCCCAATCAGACTATCCGGCTCTAACATGGCCCACTCTAAGTGCGCTTTAACAAGGTCAGCGGTAGGTGGAATAATAGGAAGTCCATCTGTCCACTTCCGACTGTGAAAGTATTCCTGAGCTGCAAGCGCATCTTCGACTGTATGAATTTCAGATTGAAAATTCATTCTACTTTATTCCACTTCTAACGCCCACATTCACAGCATTATCGTTTTCGGAATATTGAAACGCATCATGCAGCGCTTGCACCGTTTCGATGACGCACCCGTTAGGGCATTCCAGGCGATTAATTTCAACGACATAGTCCGGTCCCTGGCGTTCAACCAGAACCATTCCGTCAGCGCAAGATTCTGTGTTCATTGACTTCCCCCACCTTCACGGATGATTGTCAAACAACCTGATTTCAGAGTTCTGGACCGCGCCTGAGATGCCGCACCGGCAGTCGAGATAGTTGAAACCCTGAAAAATATTATCCACGGAAAGACCTGGTTTTGAGCGCGGAAGGACTTCCGCATGTTGTGAACATGACATTCCGTCTTTTTCTAGCTGGACAATTTAAATGTCAATTAGATATTGATCAGAAAAATTAATGCAAATTTTAAATAATAGGTTTTACCCCAATGAATCAGCCGTTTCCCGATATCAGTTACAAACATTTGAACGCCATTGTTTCGCTAGCGCGTTTTAGGAGCTTTATTGCCGCAGCAAGTTATCTCGGAATTTCGCAGCCAAATCTCACTCGGATCGTGCAGCAAACCGAGAAGAAATTGAAAACTGATCTTTTTATACGGAGCCAACGAAATGTGTCGCTGACGCCCGCAGGCCAGGCGTTTTTGCCGTTTGCAGAGCACGCTGTCAGCGAATTCATACAACAAGCGGAAAACCTTCAGGCAAGCCACACCGTTCCCGAAACCCAGCTGAACATCTCATGCCTGATGTCCATCTCGCACCTCGTTTTGCCGATGGCCCTAGTAGAATTCAGAAAAGCCTATCCGCAAGTGGCTGTCGAAATCCGTGAAGGTGTGGAAAGTACAGTCCATGATGATATTCGCGAGGGCAGAGTAGATTTCGGTATCGGCAGTATTGATGATCAACCGCCCAATGTGATCGTCGAATCAGTCATGGAAGAGCCCTTGTGTGCGGTACTGCCACGGGACCACCCGCTCGTACGCAACGACGTTCTGAGGCTGCTAGACTTAAAGGAAACACCAATTATATCGATGCCCGTCAGTTCCGGGCTTCGACGCGTCATTGACGCGGCAGCCATCAAAATGGGCATCCGTCTTGTCCATGACGTGGTTACAAACCAGTACAATTCGTTATTCAGTTTTGTGTCGAACGGACTGGGTATTGCGATCGTGCCGGCATCGGTGTTGCCTCCTGTTGCAGATGATTACTTTGTCGTACGCTCACTAACACCCTCAATGACACGGCAAATCGGTGTGATGCATCTTAACGACAGCCCCCTCAGTGCTGCCTCTGAATCATTCTTGCGCACGCTCCGTCCCATGTTGACCGAAGCGATAGCTGGGTCACGATAGCCTGAATTCCGTCCACAACCTGACAAGGCAAGTTATTTGCTTCATTCGTCTGAAAGCCAGTCACACAGCGGATTTCAAATTAACTTGGCCTTGAATACCGCAACGGGTCATTTTTCCCATTCCCGAATGGGAAAATTACGGCCCGAAACACCTCAGAAACGGACCAAGCCGGGTCGACCTTCTGCGGAGAAGCTCTACGAACGTCTTGTTCACCTGTTCACAGCTATCGACTACAAGTATCTGGTGGCGTCTTTTCTGCCGATGAAAGAGCGTTGCATTCAAGCTGTTCACCAGGCACTCGGAGAGCTCCAGAAACAGGGAAAACTAATTTACAAAGTGCTTCCGCTTAATTTATTCCGCTGCTATTGCTGGCGCAGATCGCACCGAAATTTCAGGAAGGGTGCCTCTAAATTTCTCAACTTCGACTAATGCAGAGTGGGCCGATGTCCCCTGACCAAGTTGAGACGTACCTTCGTCCCGCGTGAGCACGTTGGGATTCCCATGCTTTTCTAGAGCGGATGCAGGCCTCAATGGATCTGCCGGATCAAACCATGCCCCTGTTGGAAATTGGATAACGCTGGGCATTACGACATCGGATACAATTACCCCAGCTAGAGTTTGGCCCCTGTCGTTAAAAACCCGCGCAATATCGCCGTCTTCTAATCCTCGTGCTTTTGCATCTATTGGATTAATCCAAATTGGCTCCCTGCCCTTTATCTTTGACTTCAGGCTCGCTCCGCCCGCATCCATTTGACTGTGCAACCTAGTCTTTGGTTGGTTTGATAGCATATGCAGCGGGAAGCGCTGTGCGCTTGGAGATCCGAGGTATTCCTTGGGCTCTCGCCATGCAGCGTATCCCGGACAATCCTCATAACCAAATCCAGAAACACGCTCAGAAAATAGTTCTATTTTTCCAGATGGAGTATTGAGAGAATTTTCTATCGGGTCCAACCTAAAATCAGAATATTGAACAAAGGGCTTAGAAGGTTTGGGTACCTCATACCATCCTTGTTCCCAAAAGTCCTGAAAGGATGGCATTTCAATGCCACGCCTGGAAGCTAGCTGACGAGACACATTGTATATGTGTTCTAACCACTCCATTTCTGAACGACCTTCGGTGAACTGCTCAAGGTATCCCATGCGCTCAGACAGATCTTTGAAAATTTCATGATCTGAACGTGCCTTGCCGACTGGTTCGCTGGCTTTATGCATTGCAATAATATGCGGGTCTCGGCCACCAGATCCGATATCGTTGCGCTCCAGAGTAGTAGTAGCCGGTAAAACAATGTCTGCATGTCGAACCGTAGCTGTCCACCAGATATCTTGGACAATTATTGTTTCAGGACGCCTCCACGCTTCCACCAACCGATTTAAGTCTTGATGATGATGAAATGGGTTACCCCCACACCAATAGATTAATTTTGTGTCAGGATATGTTCTTGTCTCCCCATTAAATTCATATTCCTGACCAGGTTTGAGCAGAAGATCAGCAATCCGTGCAACAGGGATCCAACTATCCGCCCTATTGATACCAGCTGGCATAGTAGGTGAAGGTACTCTCTCCCGTGGAGCACCCATTCCACCTACTGAGCCCATACCAAAAGCAAAGCCTCCACCAGTCTTACCAATTTGACCAAGCATGGCCGCTAAGCTAATCATTGCCCAGTATGGCTGCTCTCCGTGATCCGCCCTTTGAAGCCCCCATGCCATATTCAAAAAGGTGCGTACACTTGCCATTTCAGTAGCTAGAGAACGAATTTTTTCTTCTGAAATCCCCGTGATCTTAGATGCCCATTCAGGGGTCTTTGCTACACCGTCATCTTCCCCCATCAAATGTGTCCGCAGGCGCTCAAAGCCAACACAGTAGCTTTCCAAAAACCCAATATCTGCTTGGCCTGCCTCTATCAGGACATATGCCATAGCAAGGATGAGTGCTGTATCCGTGTTAGGACGGATAGGAATCCATTCTGAATTAGCCGCGCCTTCTAAATCTTCTCGAAGGGTGAAATATTAACAAAACGTATACCATTGGCAGTTGCTTGATTTAAAAAATTTGCCATCCGGTGAGTGCCGTTACCGCCGGCGTCAACTTGTGCATTTTTAAGGGGCATGCCCCCAAAACAAACAACCAACTTGGTCTCTGCAAGAATACCATCCCAATCACTTACTGGACCTTGAGCAGCTTCTGCTGTCCCCAAAATGTGAGGTAAAACTGCTAGTGCAGCGGCATAACTGTAGTTGTGCAGTTGCCCGGTAAAACCACCATGTAGGTTCATAAAGCGCTGCATTTGCGTTTTTGCATGGTGGAAGCGACCTGCAGATGACCAACCATAGGAACCTGCGAAAATCGACTCATTTCCGTGTTCAGCTTTAACTCTTTTCAATTCGGCGGCCACGCACTCTAATGCCCTATCCCAGGAGACTGGCACAAATGGTTCAGTACCACGTAACTCTGGCTTTGCTCCTGGACCGTGAAGAGCAACACTTTTTCGCATATAAGGTTCCGAAATTCGTGTTTCGGAATAAAGCATTGCTGGAATTGCGTCTAAAATTTGAGAAGGTGATGTATCCTGCTCAAAAGGCTTGACGCCAACCACACGGCCATCTGAAACTTCTGCTCTAAACGCTCCCCAATGGGATCCATGCATTACGCCATTATCAGGCATACGGGTGTTTCCTCGAAATGTCTTGCCTCTTAGGGCATTATTATAACGTTTAATCGTTCGAATCGAAATGAGAGATCCATGACTTTAACTGCTCT
The DNA here is from genome assembly GCA_038143065.1 of Rhodospirillales bacterium. Taxonomy (GTDB): domain Bacteria; phylum Pseudomonadota; class Alphaproteobacteria; order Bin95; family Bin95; genus VMCJ01. The sequence goes on from JAYQLI010000035.1 coordinate 921,059, forward strand.
AATTACTGGCGGCGCCGGCGGTTTAGCCCAAGCTATGATAGATGCCCTTATTGAAGACGGTGTAACCTGCGTAGCTGCTGATCGTGACCCTAAAGCATTAGAGCACCTGAAGTCAGAGAGACCCGGGGTTCTAACGACTGTGGCTGACGTAGCGGATAGTGCTGCCTGCGCAGGGGCAGTTGCTCATGCTGTTAATGAAACTGGACAGTTGGACCTCCTAATCAACAATGCTGGGATTGGTATGTCGAGCCTTCGTGGAGACGCCGAGACGAAATTGCCCGATTTTGACGAGCTGTCAGATGAGGTTTGGGATCGCTTTTTCACAATCAATGTTCGTGGCGCTCTCGCTATGACACGGGCTGCGTTTCCATATTTAAGAAAGAGTCCTCGTGGGCAAGTTATTAATGTCACCACGAGCTATTTCACAATGCATCGAGTTGCGCCTTACGGTCCTACGAAAGCGGCTATGGAGAGTATGACAGCAATTTTTGCAAAACAGTTTGCGCAAGATGGGGTTACATTTAACGTTTTAGTACCTGGTGGAGCAACGGATACACCTTTTGTCACTGATGCCTCAGGCTTTGATCGCTCAAAACTCCTAAAACCTGCGGTTATGGCCCCACCTATCCGTTGGCTCGCATCTCGCGCACCAAGAAATTTTACAGGAATGCGGATTGCCGGACAGGACTGGGAAAAGGCTCTCCCGGAGACTGAAGCTGCAGCCAAAGCAGCACGACCTGCAGGATGGCCTGAATTGGCACCAAAACCCGCTTGGGCAGATTAGTTGTTTTAGTGAGCGTGAGCCCCTCTCACCACTCAGAACAAATTGCCGCCCGCAATATGGACAATCGATTTCCGACTTGCTGCCCATCTCTAAATAAATTTTTGGGTGCCCAAGGGCTCCACCGCCTCCATCGCAAACCGCGCTGGTCTTATCGACTTTGATAATCTCTGGCTGTTCCATAGAATAACTCCGGCGGCAAATGACTCGTTTGACTGGATCATAAGCGCGGCTGAAAATCAGGCAAGATCTAGAGTACAACTCTGTTTCCAGATTAATCGTCGCCCCTATGGTCAAATAATGGCAGCAGTTTTCAAACCGGTTAGAATTGATACTGGCCTCAATCAGAGCAATCCAAGTATCCTGCCCATGCACAAGGGGACAATAGTAAATGTTAAGTTCAGAAGACGGTAAAATCGTGCCTGAGCAACCAATCCAAGATCAATCTCTCTGGGTCGGAGATGATTTTAATGCGAACAATGATTGGAAGATGCCCATTCCACTTGATGTCGTTGCAGATATTGAAGTAGCCCTACCAGGGCTAAAACAAAAATCTTTACATCCTAGAGATATTCGCCCCGAGCATTTTCCCCTGCCCAATTCAAAATCATTTTTAAATAGCGTTAATCAGGCAATTGAGGTTGGACCTGGTTTTGCTCTACTCACTGGGTTTCCCACGCAGCAATTAGGAGCAGCTGACGCCAGCATCGCTTATCAGGGTTTCATGAGCCATTTTGGAAATATAGCAATCCAAAATCGAATAGGTGAATACGTTGTAGAGGTTTCCAACAAAGGTCGAGGACTTGGTCCTCAAGCCAGGGGACATTACGGCAATGCTGAACTCAACTTTCACGCAGATGGCGGCAACGCAGTATCTCTTCTTTGTTTGGAAACTGCTCCAAAAGGCGGTCAGAGCCTTCTGATTGGAGCAGCCGCAGTTTACAACGCCATTCTTAGAGAACGGCCAGATATATTGCCGATTTTGGAAAGAGGTTTTTATCATCATCGTCGCGATGAAAGAGAAGAGCATGATCCTAAGGTAACTCCCTGGCGCACGCCGGTCTTCGCTTACTACGATGACCGCTTACACTTAATCTATACACGTATCTCCATCGATTACTGTGAGGCGGAGGGCGTTGAGATAACCCCTACGGAAAAGGATGCACTGGATTTTCTGGACAGTGTACTCTCCCGGCCAGAGTTACAAGTTTCTATGGATCTTGCTCCAGGAGACTTACAGATTGTTAATAATTTTCTCTGTTTACACGCCCGAACTTCTTACCAAGATTCTGAAAGTCAAAAGCGACGATTGATAAGGCTCTGGCTAGACAACGAAAACAGCTTACGAAATGGCCCAGGAAAAATGGACTGGTACATGCCGGAACATTCAAGATTTTTGAGAGAACGAAGATCATTATTAACAGAATAATGGACTCTGTATTAATCTAGCCGTGCTTTACCTGATTAAATCGATAGGCCCTGCAGAGCTTAGAAATTTTCGATGGCCCAACTCGTGCATTAGCAAATAACCACAATTTGAATCTTTATAACCAGCGCTTCCAATTGCTCAAACGTCTGAAATCAGTAGCTGCCTTTAGCTCGCCGTCCAACCTGAAGTTTTGGGCGTGTTTTCCCAAAGTTTTGATGTAGTCGAGCCCCTTGGCTTTTGATTTTCGAAGAACTGGCTACTAACTTTAGCCTGCTGGCCAGTTTATCGAAGTGAGCCTCCATTTCTGCTTTATCAACCGGAATTGGCTCCCGAAAAGAGGGTCTGCTACAGCCTGGTCCATTACTAAATTAATGAAATCCAACCCTTTTGGCTCACTAACTGCAATAGAAATATGAATTGATGGCCCTTCTGTGGCTAACGCATCATGAAACCGACCACGAGGTAGATAGAGTAGGTCTCCTACATTCATTACAAACTCGCGCGCAACATTGCCCTTTAACCTTGTAAGTTGCTCTTTTGACTCTCCCTGAACAGCGGATGGAGGACAGGTTTATCAATCTGCCCGTCGTATATCCGCCAGCGTTTTGACCCCAGGGTTTGTAAAACATACACATCAGTTTTGTCGTAGTGACTGTCAAAAGCTTGATGATTTTTCTGTGAAACATAGATGTTGGCAGTAACTTTAGAGTTTAGTTCAGACGTAATAGCGTCGGTGACAGAACGTATTTGCGGAAGTAAAGATTCCACTTCATTCAAAACTAATGATGCTCACGCCCAAGATGCTGCCCAACCATTTCGAATACAGGAATAAGCTGTTGCAAACCTGTGCGATCAACAGCTTGTCGACAATATACCTGCGGAGGAACTGGCTTTGTGTCCTGCACTAACAAAAGATTTTGGTGATTCCAAACTTCCATGTTGAGTAATTGGGAGATGTCATCCCAATCAACTAAGCCGGCCCCTCCTGTACTATTTTCTAAATGCAACCATTCTTTACCCTGAACATCTGCCAAGAATTTTGTTTTGGAAAAGGATCCCAAAAGTTTATCAAACGTTTGGATTGACATATCATCCTCTCCTTTCTCTGCCTTTAATGAACCAACTATTAAGTGGAGATTGGGTTTTCCACTCTTTCAGTTAGCCAAACCTTAAAGGTTATCACCTTGGAGCATGGTCATTGTTCTTAAATAGTCTCGGATAAACCTTCTGTTGGGGTAGACAGAGTTCAACTAAAAACCGCTAATAATATCAAAGCCTATGAAACTATAAATAATTTTTATTTAAAATCAATATTTTACCATGCGTTCGAATTTTTCAATGATCCGGACTTAGTGGCAATGCGTACATAAATATGATCACTTTGATCAATGCTAACGCTCGAGAAAACTTTCTTGCTAAGGCATTTCCCCCTTATTCAGCCCGGTCCTGTGCCGGGCTTTTTTTGAGGTGTTGTGCTGCAAAATCGTCGGTAACATCTCGATCAATATTTTTATACGTCAATTGATTTCTTACAAACCACTACATTCGGCTTATAAACTCACCCAGGGTGCTTTTTCCCAAAATCTACGCCGCCTTATTAAACTATGCCGTGTTTTCTTTCACCGACGTAATGTAATGGAGGTTAATTTCCATGTCAGAAATCCGCTTTGGACGAGCCACCAACGGTTTAGGAAAATCTAGCATCAAGGTCTCAGATAAAGGTTTGGTTCCTGTGAGCCTGCTCTGTTTCTTCTTTGGTTTTCTAGGGTTCCATCGCTTTTACGTTGGGAAGCACTTAACTGGCGTCTTAATGCTTGTAACATTGGGTGGCTTGGGTATCTGGCAAATAATCGATTTCGTCAGGATTAGTATTGGGGTATTCAATGATAAGGATGATCTTCCTCTTAAGCAAAATCCGCCTTCTACCTCTGAGGTTTCAGAAAAAAGTAAAACCCCAGCAATTCTTCTTTGTTTTTTTCTAGGCTTCCTTGGTTTCCACCGGTTTTACGTAGGGAAAATTCTAACTGGTATTTTGATGTTAGTTACACTTGGTGGGCTTGGGATTTGGCAATTAATTGACTTAATTACTATCATTCTAGGGGCTTTTAAGGACAAAGAAGGCCTAACTCTTAAAAATCAGTAGGTCTCAAAATTTAAATGCGCCTAAAAATTAGTGATGAAACATCAATTTCGAAAAAAAATTATGGCGTCGCGGTAACTCTTTGCGGAATTTTTGGAACGTTAGGCGTTCATCACTTTTACATAAGAAATTGGCTTCATGGGCTATTTGATTTAGCTCTTTTCATAGCTTTTATTATTCTGATCATAAATGGTTCTATAGGCCTGGGCTTGTTAGTTCTCTGTGTGGATATACTTCATACATTGTTGGTTTTTTACAAACTTATTATTGGCAATCAGCACGATGGTCATGGCCGTTTAATCACTTGGAGCAGTAGTACCTAAAATCTTGAAAAACTTATAAAGAGAAAAGTTACACGTTCGAGAGGTTGCCAATCTTGTTAAGCTAATATTGGAATAATCAAAAAAAACTAAATTCATAGTGTTCTAATATAAATAAAAAAGAACAAGTATCGATATAAATTTCCATTTATATTGCTTGTTTTAGATTTGTGTAAGCCTTAAATATACGAGAGAGTGTTATAAAAATAATAAAAACTCTTTCAGGGAACTACGCGAACTTCATCGCGAAATCCAAAAAGGATAAGCCATCTATGAATGTTAAAACAATTTCTGCTTTGGCAGTTGTAGCGATTGTAGCTGCTTTCATCGGCTACTCGTTAAATTCTGGCGGACCAAAGAGAGTCAGCCAGTCGCAAGTGCTCCAGCACCTGCAGCGACTTCAGAAAAGTCAGCCACCCTTGATGATGTCAAGGCCGCTGGCGAGCTTAAGTGCGGTATTAACACAGGTTTACCCGGATTTGCATTTACTGACGACAATGGGAAATGGGCAGGCTTTGATGTTGCATATTGTCGTGCTCTAGCTGCAGCCGTTCTTGGAGACCCAGATAAGGTCAAATATGTAAATCTTACTGGCAAAAACCGTTTTCCAGCTCTAGCTTCAGGCGAAGTGGATGTACTGTCACGCAATACAACCTGGACTCTTTCCCGTGACGCTGATTTGGGATTCACGTTTCTCGGCGTTAGTTATTACGACGGACAGGGCTTTATCGGTCGGGTATCCCTTGGCGCAAAAAGTGCTAAAGATCTCGATGGAGCGTCGGTATGTATTCAAACAGGCACCACAACAGAGTTAAATCTGGCTGACTTCTTCCGCGTCAATAATATCAAATATGAGCCAGTGCCAATCGAAACTAATGAAGAGGCCCGCAAAGCTTATGAGGCAGAACGTTGCGATGTTTACACAACAGATGCTTCGGGGCTTGCAGCAACCAGATCTACTTTTGCAGAGCCAGCAAAACATATGGTTTTCCCCGAGATTGTATCAAAAGAACCTCTTGGACCTCTCGTACGTCAAGGCGATGACAAATGGGCGGATGTTGGTCGTTGGGTCCTCAATACCCTGATCAACGCCGAGGAGCTTGGTATAACTCAGGCAAATGTTGATGAACTTGCAAAAGGCACCAACAACCCAGAAATCAACCGTATCCTAGGATCCGAAGGCTCCCTCGCTGGCATGCTTGGTTTAGAAAAAGATTGGGCAATTAATGCTATTAAGGCCGGCGGAAATTACGGAGAAATCTTTGAAAAGTACCTTGGAGTGAACACTCCACTGGCAATAGCCCGAGGAATAAACGCACAATGGAAGGAAGGCGGTTTAATTTACGCGCCTCCAATGCGATAACTTAGCACTTATGGCCCGTGGATTCTAATCCACGGGCCTTTTTTTTATGTATTCGGATTAAACTCGTTGGCTTTTCAGACAAAAAATAATCCCCAGTATAGCCTAGATATGCGCCGGCTAATGACAGACGAACGCAGCCGAGGAATTATCTTACAAGTACTAGTTTTGTTAGCTGTTCTTTCATTTATAGCCTTCATTACCTCCAACACCATTGCTAATCTTCAGCGCGTAGGACTTGCGTCTGGATTTGGTTTTCTTACTGACACTGCATTCTTTGACATTAACCAAAGACTTATCGAGTACACTTCTCAATCAACATTTGGCCGAGCATTAGTTGTTGGATTACTCAATACAGTTTTAGTGTCAGCGCTGGGCATAATTACAGCTACTATTTTAGGCTTTATTGGCGGAGTACTGCGTCTCTCAGATAATTGGATTGTAAGCCGCCTGGTAACTGCTTGGGTTGAGTTCACACCCGTAATGTTCCGCTTCTTCTTCAAATTATTTTTTGGTGGGCAATACTCACTTCATTGCCAAAAGTCCGGGACAGCATTTCGATTAATGGAATGGCTTTTCTTAACAATCGTGGCTTGCGTACCCCTGCCCCCATATTCGAAACGGGGATGGAATGGGTCATTGCAGCGTTCATTTTTGCTGTACTTTTATCTGTTGGAATTGTTCGCTGGGCTCGCAAGCGACAAGACGCGACTGGGAAAACATTCCCGACTGCACGAGCGGCAATTTTGTTAATTATAGGTATACCCCTCATTGTTTATTTTGCTCTCGGCCAACCTTTGACTTGGGATATACCAGAACGTACCCGCTTTAACTTCCGTGGTGGGTTCAATATTACACCTGAACTTATTGCATTATGGTTTGCCCTCTCCACGTACACCGGAGCCTTTATCTCAGAAATTGTACGTGCTGGAATTCAATCTGTAAGCCGTGGTCAATCAGAAGCTGCATCAGCTCTTGGACTTAGCAAAAATCAAACCATGCGATTGGTCATAATCCCGCAAGCCCTTCGAGTAATTATTCCCCCTCTGACAAGCCAACATCTTAATTTAACCAAGAATTCGTCTCTAGCCATTGCCATTGGCTACCAAGATCTCGTTTCTATTGGTGGCACGATACTTAACCAAAGTGGACAGGCTCTAGAGGTAGTTGGCATCTGGATGGCGGTCTACCTCTCTCTAAGTCTGGCAACTTCAGCATTCATGAACTGGTACAATAAACGTATCGCTTTGGTGGAGCGATAAAACCATGACGCAACCATTCTTCCGCCAAAAAGACCAAATGCTTGGTGAGCGTCCACCTCCCGGTTCAACCGTGGGGATCGTGGGCTGGCTTCGGACCAATCTATTCTCAAATTGGATCAACTCTCTTTTAACGATCCTATCCCTTTATATTCTATGGTCATCAGTACCATCCCTGATCGAATGGGCTTTCCTAGAGGCTCAACTGAGTGGTGAAGACCGTTTTGCTTGCTCAGAGGGAGGAGCATGCTGGGCCTGGCTTGATCAGCGCATTGGACAGTTCCTCTATGGCCTATATCCTTCAAAAGAAACCTGGCGCATAGACATTGCGTTCGTCCTTTTATTTCCCGCTCTCGCGCCTTGGCTTATTGAAAATGTCCCAGGGAAAACGTGGCTGCGCAGGTTTTCATTCATTTACCCATTTATAGCAGCGTGGCTACTGGTAGGCGGCTGGTTTGGTATCCTCGACAGTGTCACTACTAATAACCTTGGCGGGTTCGCCCTCAATCTAACTGTGGGCCTAGCAGGCATTGTCTTGTCTTTACCCGTTGGAATTTTACTCGCTCTGGGTCGTCAGTCGCGATTACCTCTTATTCGGTGGTTCTCAGTCATCTTTATCGAGACCGTCAGAGGTGTTCCTCTTATTACTCTTTTGTTCGTTTCGAACATCATCCTTCCAATATTTCTGCCGCCTGATGTAGCTCTAGATGCGGTAGTCCGGGTCATTATCATGGTGAGCGCATTTGCTTCTGCCTACATGGCTGAAGTCATCCGTGGTGGGTTACAGGCAATACCGAAGGGGCAGTACGAAGCCGCTGCTGCAATGGGCTTGAGCTATTGGCAATCAATGAGGCTGATTATACTCCCTCAAGCGCTTAAGATATCTATCCCAGGTATAGTTAACACTTTTATCGGTCTTTTTAAGGACACCACCCTAGTGATTGTAATTGGGCTGTTTGATATTCTTGGAATTGCTAATGCCATGGTATCGAACCCAGACTGGCTCGGCCTGTCTTCGGAAACCTATGTTTTCGTCGCCCTATTCTTCTTCGCAGTTTGTTTTTCAATGTCTCGCTACTCAATCCGCCTAGAGCGCAAGCTCGACACGGATAAGCGCTGATCGGAGGATAGCTATGTCAGAAACTGACGTACGCCCAGAGACACAGCCAGGTGGTCCATCCATTCAAATCACGGGCCTGAATAAATGGTTTGGAGCGTTCCACGTCCTCAGAGATATTGATCTAGAGGTGGCGCAAGGAGAACGCATAGTCGTTTGCGGTCCTTCTGGCAGCGGCAAATCTACTCTAATTCGCTGCATAAATAGGTTAGAAGAGCATCAAGAAGGAAAAATAATCGTCGATGGCGTGCACTTAACCAACGACTTGAAGCAAATTGATGCAGTTCGCAGTGAAGTAGGGATGGTTTTTCAGTCTTTTAATCTTTTCCCTCATCTTAGCGTTCTTGAGAACTGCACACTGGCACCAATATGGGTTCGTAACCAACCAAAAGCTGAGGCTGAAGCCGCAGCTATGGAGTATCTAGAAAGAGTAAAAATCCCAGAACAAGCCAACAAATTTCCTGGCCAGTTATCGGGTGGGCAACAACAGCGCGTAGCCATTGCCCGTTCACTATGCATGCGCCCAAAGATAATGCTTTTTGATGAGCCAACTTCTGCATTAGATCCAGAGATGATCAAAGAAGTCTTAGACGTAATGGTAGACCTTGCTGAAAGCGGTATGACAATGCTCGTTGTCACACATGAAATGGGCTTCGCCTCGCAAGTAGCAGATCGAGTGATTTTTATGGATGAAGGACAAATAGTTGAACAGAACTCTCCGCAAGAGTTCTTCAATAACCCTCAATCTGACCGAACAAAACTCTTCTTGAGTCAAATTCTCAGTCACTAGAAAACTTTTGTGGCTGTTAGCAGTGCGAGCCACTAGACTCTTTATCAAACCGTAATGTCACGCAATCCTCTATTTAGAAACACAGATACAAATGCAGAAAACGATTGTAATAGGCTCGGATCACGCAGGCTTTCCGATGAAAGTTGTCGTTATTGAGGCTATCAAAGCTAATGGGTTCGATGTCCAGGATGTTGGCTCATTTGACGATAAGCCGGTTGATTTTCCTGATATTGCTCGCGATTTATGCAGGAAAGTGCTGGATGGAAAGGCATTCCGTGGAATAATGGTTTGTGGAACCGGGGTCGGCGCAGTAATTGCTACTAATAAAATTAAGGGTATCAGATCTGCAATGGTCCACGATATTCATTGTGCCCATCAATGCGTAGAACATGATGACGTCAATGTAATGTGTGTTGGCGCTAAGATTATTGGGCCCTGGCTGGTAGCTGATTTGGTTGATGCTTTTCTTGCAGCTAAATTCAATGCCACCGAAGAACATGTTCGTAGAGTTGAAAAACTGGCATCAATAGAAAACTTAGATTGATCCAAAATGAATCCTAAGATTCTCGTTTTTGGATCCATAAACGCAGACCTAGTTTTTCCTGTAGAAAGCTTACCTACCAAAGGCGAGACTGTACTTGGTGCCAACTACTTTTTTCACCCTGGAGGTAAAGGCGCTAACCAAGCGGTAGCAGCGGCGAAAGCTGGAGCAAATGTTGCTTTCATTGGTTGCGTAGGTAAGGACGGCTATTCGGAAGAGTTAATAGCCTCTCTGAAAAGGGCTAACGTTGATACATCACACATAAAACAGGGTGAAACACCTACTGGTTGTGCAGCAATTGGTGTCGATTCATCGGGTGAAAATCAAATAATAGTTGCGAGTGGGGCTAACTTGGAAGTTCTGGCATCCCAAGTTCCAGACCATCTAGTGAATTCCTCCACCATTGTTGTTCTCCAAATGGAGGTTCGTCCATCAGAGAATTGGTCCTTGATCCAAAGAGCAAAAGCCCAAGGCGCAACAATAATTTTAAACGTCGCGCCTGCTAGTCAGGTGCCTACGGACGTCTTATCCAAAATTGACTTCTTGGTAACCAATGAGCATGAAATTAATATTTTATCCAAAGGGTTAGGTATTCAAGACACCAATCCAATTGAAGCCGCTCAAAAAGTTTCTCAGCTAACTAAGAACACGTGCATTCTGACTTTGGGAGCATGTGGCGCATTTGCGTTTAACCAATCAGAGACCCTCAAAATACCAGCATTAGAATTAAATCCGGTTGACACAACCGCTGCAGGCGATTGCTTTGTAGGATGGTTAGCTGCACGTTTATCTGGGGGAGACAATCTGGACCAGTCTATGCGTTGGGCATCCATTGCTGCGGGGAAGACGTGTTTAGTATCAGGAGCGCAAACGAGCCTGCCCTCCTTTGATACGGTTAAGCAGACATTCTTGGAACTGCATCCACAATAAGTTCTGGGAATTAAAGTTGATAAAAGGTGGTGCGGACCGCCGGACTTGAACCGGCACGACCGAAGTCGACAGATTTTAAGTCTGTTGTGTCTACCTATTCCACCAGGCCCGCATGATCTCACATTAACAGTAAAAGGGTCGCAACTTCCACACAAAAGTAAGACGAAAAACGATCACTACCCTTCACAGTTGTGGAATACGACAGTCGTCTGATTATGTACATATTTTTCATGTTTTTTTATCAATTTACTCAATTTTCATTTCCCTATTCTCTTGAAGCTCAGTTCAAAAAATACGGGATGTTTGATAATTTCTCTGTTGAGCTAGTAAACAGTCGCCACCAACACGTTTGAACCCATATACCAATTACAGATATATCTATTCTAAATAGTATATTTTTTGAATTACGGCCTATGGTATTTTGAATTATAGGTATAGCTTTCCCAGCTCAACCTCATATGAGGGCAATTATGATTCCAACCGCCCAAACGGGCCAAGACAGGCCCGCTTTGGGCATCGCTCTTATGATTTTTGCTCTTTTCGTCCTTGCCAGCATGGATGCGGTTGCAAAGCATTTGACGGAGTAATTAGCTGCCCCGCAAATACTAGTTGTCAGATTTTGGATCTTTCTGACATTTGCATCGTTGATAGCAAGTAGACGTGGCTTGAAGAGCGCGGTTCGCTCCCAAAAACCCAAGTTACAAATCATCCGGACTATAGTTTTAGTTGTCGAAATGACGATGTTTCTTGTTGCCTTCTCATTTCTGCCACTCGCGGAAGTACATGCGATTGCTGCCGTGTCTCCGCTTATAGTTATGGCTCTCGCGGCCATTTTTCTGGGAGAACGTATTGGACCAAGAAGGTGGGCGGCTGTTGGCGTAGGTTTTGTCGGAGTAATGCTAATTATTAGACCAGGTGCCGGTGTCTTTGATCCTATCTCTTTGTTAGCCCTTACTGGTGCATTTGGATGGGCAACCTATCAAGTATTGCTCAGAGCTGTTTCCCGCATTGACCAGCCAGATACAACAACACTTTATACAGCGGGAATTGGCGTTATCTGTTTCAGCTTAGTCGCTCCTTTTTTTTGGGTAACTCCCACAGCTGAAAGTTGGATGTGGCTTGGCGCAGTGGGTATTCTTGGTTCAGTAGGTCACTTCTTGCTGCCGACTGCTTTCAAGTTTGCACCAGCATCAACTTTACAACCATTTGCTTACACAATGCCGGTGTGGGCGGTAATTCTCGGATGGATTGTTTTCGATCACATCCCCGACGCAATGACATTAGTAGGTGGTGGGGTTGTTATAAGCAGTGGCTTGTTTGCAATCTGGCGCGAAAGAGTGGCTGAAACTGTCCAGCAGTGAACAACACATCTGCTACAGGCCCTTGCTTCACAGATCTTTTTATAATCACAATATTTGTGTCTTTAGGCTAAATTTAAGTTCACTTTTGTTTCACTAATTCTAAAATTAATTTTCATTTTCCAGAGCGTTTGTAATTTTTGATATACGCCTCCGAGCCCATGCCCAGGCAATTAAGCAAAGGCATGCACCAATAACAACGGGTGCCTGCAATCCTATAAATTCAGAAGCAAAACCCATCACTAATGCACCAGCTGCAGGCCCAGCCCTAAAACATAGCCCATACAAAGACAGCACTCTGGATAATACTGATGCATCCGTCGAACGCTGTATGAGACTTTGCATGGCAACTCCAGAAATCACCATAGCGGCACCAGACAGAGATGCGCCAAGCAGCCCAAGCCAGAAAATGTTTGTCGATGCAAATATAATGGCGGAAAACGCCAGCAATAAAACACCATCGATAGCAAATCGAGTTAGCCCAATAAAACTACTGCGCCCCCCGATCCAAATTCCCGCGAAGATAGCACCAATACCAACTGCGGCAGTCAAGGCTGCCAACCCATCCACCCCATAGCCAAATATTTTATCTGCAAAGCCAGGTAAGAGCTCAACATAAGGGCGAACAGTTATAGCATTAGCAATTAACAACAGTAGGATTGGACCTACGCCGGGATGTCCTGCGACGTAAGAAATTCCCTCCTTCATATCGGATAATAATCCGGCTTCTTTTGCCTTAACCGCCACAGAGCTTGGCAATACTATGCGGTTAAGCGCAAACAGAAAAAATAGATATGAAATCGCATTAAGCCCGAATGCCCAACCAGGGCCAGCTTGCGCAATCACAATACCCGCAACTGCAGGCCCAATGAAACGAGCCGTGTTCCATAAAATTGAATTAGTTGCGACTGCAGCTGGCAGATCTTCGGGCCTCACAAGCGAACGGACCATCGAAAGTCTCGCAGGCTGTCCAAATGAAACTACTACGCCCGCAACGGCGTTCAGCACTAACAATAAAATTGGAGTTATAACCCCTAACAGCGTCAGAATAGCCATTGTCAGCGCTACTAGACAAAGAAGAGACTGGTTAATCCGTAAGAGCGTTAATCGGCTGACGCGGTCAGCAACAGCACCACCTATTGGCCCCATAAGAAGTGAAGGAGCAAGTTCTGCAGCAGCAATGGCCCCAAGCCATGCTCCAGATTCAGTCAACTCCCAAGCGAGCCAACCGACTGCAACTCTTTGAATCCAAGTGCCAATCAGACTAAAGGCATTGCCAGTCTGGTAAATTCTATAATTTCTGTTTGAAAAGGCTCGACCAATCCCACCTGTATGGGTGGCAAACCAGTGGGCCAAACTCACTATTATTTAATCCGTGCGAATACCCTGTGCGCGAACAAAGCGGCCTAAATTTTCCCGCTCGGCAGTAGAGACCTGGCGTGCCTTATCTTCAGACCAACCATAAAACTCTGCTTCACCGTAGACTTTGTTCAGACGCCGGCTAACTGACGGAATAGAAAAACGTTCGTCCCGACGTTTGTCATACCCTGCTACTTCCTCGGCAAGGTCCCAATCATCATAACGATCTGTATGAACGGTAACCTTCGGCGGAAGGCGCATCGAAATAAAGCCTTCCTGGGATGGCCATCCTAAGCAAAGACCCGCAACAGGAAACGTGTATAGCGGTAATTCCAAAATATCTCTAATTGCGTCTACGTGATTTCGCACAACACTTACGGGACAAACCCCAAGGCCCTTGGTCTCAGCTGCTAGAGTAAAGGTTTGCATTGCTAAGGCTGCATCAACGGCCGCATTCAAGAAGGCGTCCAGATGATCGTTGGCAAACGGCTTACCACGATGCTCGCAAATTCGGCGTATACGACGACTGTCACCAATCCAAATCATGAAGACTGCAGCATTGCCTATCCATGGCATTGAAGGGATCAGATCCTGAATTGCTTGACGCTTATTTTTGTCCTTCACAACTACAACACTGGCCTGCTGTAAGTCTGATTTTGCGCTCGCTGAAAAAGCTGCTGCAAATAAGACATCTAGCAGGTCGTCAGAAACAGGCTGGTCTGTATATCGTCGGTGTGTTCTACGAAGGATGATTTGCGCCAAGGGGTCGTCAATTGGCATGTCACTGCCACTATTGCCATTACCAACCACTCCTTCGCCATAACGATGGGCGATAATGTCAGCAAGCGAGTTAAATGACGATTCAGACATAAGTTGTTGCCCTCAATTAGATCTAGTTGTCACCGGTAACACTAAAGAGGCAATCGTTTATGGAAAAGCTTCTTATTGCAGTTAGACCCTCGTCTTGTGAATGGGAGGCCCATGAATGTACCTCCCATCACACAGCACCTTAAATGCAGACTTTCTTCGGCCCTTTAATTTTCAATGCCTCTAGTTGACTTGTGTATACTGATCGACCTTGCTTCACGCTTAAATTGGGTCCCAGGAAAAATACTCGCCAGTACCATCTAAGCTGGTTAGTTCATTCCGGATCGAAGGCTCGACGGTCGCCGCCAAAGCTTCATGGGTCCAACCCCACCATTGTGGATCGTCTTCACCGGTCTAGGTTGATTGAAAAGATAAATTTCATTTCCGCGAACACCAAACACTTGTCCGTTTATTCCAGAGGCAGTATCACTGCACAGGTAGCTAACCACAGGGGCCACGTGCTCTGCGGTCGCTCCAGTCCTAAAAGCCTCAAAGGCACGAGCTTGCTCTTCTGATTTTATTGGAATTGACTCAATCATGCGGGTCCAAGCAAATGGCGCCACGCAGTTAGATCGAATACCTTTGAAGCACCTTCCATCGCAATCACTCGTGAAAGGCCCATAATCCCCATTTTAGCTGCAGCATAATTTGCCTGTCCAATTTGCCCCACCAACCCAGAAGTTGACGTGAAGTGCACAAATGAACCAGCCTCCTTCTCACGCATATGCTCCACTGCAGCGCGCGAAACATTAAAGCAACCGTTAAGATGCACGTCTAACACAGCCTGCCACTGCGCAGTTTCCATCCTATGGAACATTCCATCTCGGAGAATGCCGGCGACATTAACTACACAGTCTATCGCTCCAAATGCATCCATTGCAGCCTCAACCATGCGCTTTGCGCCTTGGGGTTCTGAAACACTATCCGTGTTAAAAGCTGCTTCGCCACCAGCCTTTTGGATATCTTGGGCTGTTTCTTCAGCTGGCCCGGCACTGCCCTCGCCTCCATCTAAAGCTGCGCCCAAGTCGTTCACCACAACTTTTGCTCCTGCCTTAGCCATATCGAGTGCAATTGCGCGCCCAATTCCACGACCAGAACCCGTTACTAAAGCTACCTTCCCGTCCAAAATACCCATTGAATTGGTCCCTACACTTTTGAGTTGAATCTCACTAACTCCCTGAGAGACCCCACGCCACACTGCAAGTCAATGCCTGAATGTTTAACAATTGATTGTTTAAAGTCGTGTATCGGCCTAAATAAGCTTCAGTCGAAGCAGAGGCAGACATCAGGAGCTACTATGTCTCATAGTTATGACGACTTGCATGCGCAGTCTATTGAAGATCCAGAGAGCTTTTGGGGAGAAGCAGCTAAAGCAATAGACTGGTTCAAACCTTGGGATACTGTTCTTGACTCTGAAGATTCCTGAATTTCCTCGTCGTTGGTTCAGGGGAGCAGAAACCAACACTTGCTTCAATGCTTTAGACCGTCATGTTGCTGCAGGGCGCGGTGAGCAAGTTGCCATTTACTATGATAGCCCAATTACTGATAGCAAAAGATCTATCACATATGCAGAGCTGCTAGATCAAACAGCTCGGTTTTCTGGAGTGCTGCAAGAGCTTGGTCTGACCAAGGGCGACCGAGCAATAATTTATATGCCAAATATCCCAGAAACAGCTGTTGCGATGCTAGCCTGCGCTAGAATTGGTGCAATACATTCGGTCGTTTTTGGAGGATTTGCCGCTAGCGAGCTTGCAGTTAGAATAGAGGACAGTGGCGCAAAGATTATAATTGCCGCTTCCTGTGGAATAGAACCTGGGCGGATCGTCGAATACAAGCCTTTGCTAGACGGTGCCTTAGAAATCTCAAAGCACAAGCCTGACCATTGCGTAATCATCCAACGAGAGCAATCTAAAGCTGGCATGATTGACGGGCGTGATATTGACTATCACTTAGCGATGCAAACGGCCAAACCAGCAGATTGTGTTAGAGTTGCAGCTCTAGATCCCCTTTACATCCTCTATACATCAGGCACCACAGGACAGCCAAAAGGTGTAGTTCGTGATACTGGCGGCCATATGGTGGCTTTGTATTGGTCCATGAAGCATATTTATGGGGTTGAACCAGGAGAAACTTACTGGGCTGCTTCTGATGTGGGCTGGGTAGTTGGCCATAGCTACATTGTATATGCCCCGCTGCTTTACGGTGCTTCTACCGTGATGTTCGAAGGTAAACCAGTTGGCACACCGGACGCGGGCGTCTTTTGGCGAATTATCCAAGATTACGACGTGAAGGCCCTTTTCACTGCACCAACTGCCTTCCGTGCTATTCGTCGCGATGATCCCCAAGGCAAGCTAATCAAAACTTATGACCTATCTGGTTTTCGGACACTTTTCCTTGCAGGCGAACGTTCTGACCCCGACACCATACAATGGGCAGAAAAACAACTAGATGTGCCTGTAATTGATCATTGGTGGCAAACAGAGACAGGCTGGTCCATAGCGGCCAACTATGCCGGTGTCGAAATACTACCAATCAAGTATGGCTCTCCAACGAAACCAGCGCCTGGTTGGAATCTCTGCGTTCTTGATGAAGGTGGGCACGAAGTGGAGCCTGGTCAAATTGGTGCTCTATGCGCAAAACTACCACTGCCTCCAAGCTCATTTCCAACTCTTTGGAATGCGCATGACCGATACTTAAAGGCCTATTTCACGGTTTTTCCTGGATATTACGAAACTGCCGATGCAGGTTACATTGACGAAGATGGGTATGTTTTTGTCATGGCGCGGACTGATGACATCATCAACGTGGCCGGACATCGACTTTCTACAGGAGCGATGGAAGAAGTCATCGCAAGCCATCAAGATGTCGCTGAATGCGCCGTAGTTGGAGTAGCTGATGAGCTTAAGGGTCAATCGCCAATTGGTTTCATTGTGTTATCTGCAGGTGTCAACCGCCCTCATGAAGAAATTCAATCTGAATGTGTTCAGTTAATTCGAAAAAATATAGGGCCTGTAGCTGCGTTCAAGACGGCAATTGTAGTAGAGAGGTTGCCAAAGACTCGATCTGGCAAAGTTCTGCGTGGCGCAATGCAAAAAATTGCGGATAGCCAAACGTTTAAAATGCCTGCAACTATTGATGATCCGATTATTCTAGAGGAAATTGAAGAAGCTTTAAAACTTGCCGGTTACGCAAAAGGTTAATGCGTTGGTTACACAACCAAACATAGATTTAGGGCTTCCAGGAAAGCCAAAAAATTCCCGAGTAGTTGTGGCTATGTCCGGGGGTGTCGACAGTACGGTCACGGCAGCCTTATTGCATGAGGCGGGCTATGATGTTGTAGGGATGACTCTCCAACTCTACGACTATGGTGCTGCGGTCCCAACGGAAAAAACTTGTTGCGCTGGGCAAGATATTCATGACGCTCGCCTAGCCGCAGACCGTATTGAATTCCCCACTATGTCCTGGATTATGAAAGTCGTTTCCGAGAAAGCGTGATGGATGATTTTGCCGACAGCTATCTACGAGGGGAAACGCCAATTCCATGCGTACGCTGTAACCAAACCGTAAAATTTAAAGATCTTTTAGAAACAGCTCAGGATCTTGGTGCATCAGCTCTCGCCACAGGACACTACGTTCAAAGAAAAATAGGATCCAATGGAGCTGAATTGCACAGTGGAGCTGATCCCTCAAAAGATCAAAGCTACTTTTTCTCTTTTGCAACCACCCCATCACAGTTAGATTATCTTCGTTTTCCTCTTGGTGGGATGAGCAAAAGTGAGACGCGAGCTCATGCGCATCGCTTTGACTTAGCAGTTGCAGAAAAACCAGACAGCCAAGATATCTGCTTCGTACCCAACGGTCGCTACCAAGATGTTGTAGCTAAACTTAGACCCGGAGCCATAGAGCCTGGTGATATTGTTGACCTTGAAGGCAACATTTTAGGCCAACACCAGGGGGTAATTGGCTTCACGGTGGGTCAGCGTCGGGGCCTCGATATTGGTGGAACTACAGAGCCATTGTATGTGGTCAAAATATCAGCTGATGAACGGCGTGTTATTGTCGGGCCTCGAGCGGCTTTAGCTGCCAGGACAGTTTTGCTATCTGATCAAAATTGGCTTGGCTCAACCGACCCAAATGGTGCTCGGGTTTTAGTTAAATTACGCTCTGCATCGCCTCTTGCCGAAGCAACTTTAATAAAAAGTGAGGAAGGAAAACTCTCTGCTTTATTAGACGAACCTCAATTTGGCGTTGCGCCAGGCCAAGCGTGTGTTTTTTACGACGCAGAACAACCTAGCAGAGTATTGGGTGGCGGTTGGATTGTTTCTGCAGAGTCAGGATTTGGCTAAATACAGAGACAAAAGTTAGAAAAAATGAAAAATAAGACTCTTTTACAAAAAGTCAGTTGTAAAATTTTACCCGCGACAATCACTTTCCCGACGTCTTTAACAAATTCAATATTCTTTTTACTTGTGGCACCATTAAATGGTTACAGTAGCCCTTTTGGTCTCAAGTATCTTGACAGCGTGACTGGCCCCGGCCATATACCCGGACCACGCAAGAACTTGGTTTCGCGTGGTTGTGGCGGGGTAGCTCAGTGGTAGAGCAGGGGAATCATAATCCCTTGGTCGGGGGTTCAAATCCCTCCCTCGCTACCAAATACATCCTGTAAGGGTTGGACTACTTTATCGACCGGGGCACTGCGTAAATCGCCCCAAAATCATGAAAATTTAAATTCTTTGTATCCTCCAGCAGCAACTTTAGCCGCCTTCTTGCGATATCGTGGAGCACCTCCGTTGTACCCTAACGGGCGCGGCACACTCTTTCCCTCAACATTTCGGTTTACTCCAGTTTGCCAACTTGGGACTTTTGAAGACAAAAGCAAAGCATCAACCTCAAGAACTTCTTGCGTATAGGCTTCAACTGGTCCTGGCCGAGGCTCGCAGCGTTCATGACCTTGGTCCCGCATAAATTTTATTAGTCCAACAACCCAGTCAGAGATTTCTTCAATATTGCGCGGAATATTTCCTCGCGCCGTATGAGGTCAAGGACCATGAAAAGATTTGGGAAACCTTCTGCCTGCACTCCTAAAAATGTCCTGGGCAATACTTTCCAATCATCAATAAGCTTGCGACCATTTGGACCACAAAAATCTATTCGATCATATGGACCAGCAACGCCATCAAATCCTGTAGCGTAAATTAGAATATCAAAATCAAATTCTCGATTTGATGTTTTCACCCCTGATCTTGTTATCTCTTCTATTGGCTCCTCTAATACTGAGACGAGCTCAACATTGTCTCTGTTGTAAGTCTCGAAATAACCACTCTCTAAAGGTAGACGTCTTGTCCCAAAGCCGTGGTTTTTGGGTATTAAACGCTCTGCAACAATCGGGTCATTAACGCGTTGACGGACTTTGTTCGCAGCCCATTCGGTCATCAACGCGTTTGCTTTCTCATCTGTAAGAATATCTCGAAAGTTCCCAAGCCAGATACCAAAGCCTGGAGATGCATAAAGCTTTTCCCAATGCTCAAGCCGTTCTTCTTCAGTTACCTCAAATGTGCCACGCGGATCCGGATTATGAATAAAATAAGCAATTGTTTCGCGGCAAGAAGCATAAATTTCATGATATCTGGTTTTGATTTCTTCCATCTCTTCTTTAGAGATTTTTTGCATTATGGAGAGGCGCTGCCCAATTTGGCGTTCTTTGAAATACTGTTAGCTGCCCTGCCTCTTTTGCAATTTCTGGAATAGCTTGGATGGCAGAAGCACCGGTTCCAATAATGCCTACACTTTTTCCCTTCAGATCAACACCTTCCTTAGGCCAACGGGCAGTATGTACGGCCTGTCCTTCGTACTCATCACGACCCTTAATGTCTGGGAGGGTATGCGCTGAAAGTGGCCCCAATCCAGTAACCAAAATAGGCGCAGAAAATTTACGACCATCTCGAAGGGCTATAGTCCACATTGTAGTAGCATCATCAAAATGGGCCGCAATTACCTCAGCGTTAAATGTCATGTCACGCGGAGGTCGAATTTGTCAGCAACATACTGCAAATATTTCAAAGTGTGGGGTTGAGGTGAATAATTCTCTGTCCAGTCCCACTCCTGAAGTAATTCCTCAGAGAAGGTGTACCCATAAGTCCAGCTTTCACTGTCAAACCGTGCACCTGGATAGCGGTTCCAATACCAAGTGCCGCCAACATCAGATCCATTTTCGAAAGCGCGCACCTTCATGCCTAGCGAACGCAGCCGATGGACCATAAACATACCCGAAATGCCACCACCTATAATGATGGCCTCAAAATCCTGGGTAATTGAGGAATTTGACACTCAATTTTCTCCTACACCCTTAGAACTGCATCGTAAGCAGATAAAACCTGGATCCATGGTAGAAGTTATACTCCACACCCTGGTTTTAATATCAACAAGAGCTAACATAGAGTAGGTAAAGACTCTTTTTTAGACTTACGCAGGTAAAACTATGTCAGCCATCACTAATGATCCAAAGACTGGTCGTAAGCGCTTCAATACGCGCGCTGCAAAAGCGACTGAAAAAATAACCGGCAAGGGTTATTCCGCGATTGAAGATGAAAAACTAAAAACTCTTCCACCCCCTCCACCCGGCGCAAAATTCTCTGCCGAAGAACAAGAAAAATACAAGGCCTTTAAAGAAGCTCGCCAAGGTGCAGCTGACTACATGCGGATGGAAGGTGATTTTGCACATTACCTAGAGGGATGTTTACTCTCCACCGCTCCAGTACCTCGGGAGTCTCTTACGGACGAATGTGAGGTAGTCATAGTTGGTGCCGGATTTGCTGCTCTCTTACTTTGGTACAAACTATCAAAAGCCGGCATAACAGACATACGCTTTTGCGAAAAAGGCGGAGATGTGGGCGGTACTTGGTATTGGAATCGTTACCCTGGCATAGCGTGTGATGTCGAAAGTTATTCGTATCTGCCTTTGCTAGAAGAGATGGGCTACATCCCTTCTATGAAGTTCGCATCTGGATTTGAAATCCTCGAATATTGCCAGATGATTGCAAATAAGACCGGTTTCTATAACCAGTGTCTTTTCCACACAACCGTGGAGGATACCATTTGGGATGAAGGCTCAAGACGCTGGACTATAAAAACTGACCGCGGTGATGCGATGAAAGCGCGTCACCTCATTCTAGCGAATGGTATCCTTACGACTCCTCGCCTTGCGCGTATTGATGGCATGGAAACCTTTAAAGGTGAAAGTTTCCATACCTCCAGATGGAATTATCACGTAGATCTCGAAGGAAAACGTGTTGGAATAATTGGAACTGGTGCAACTGCTGTCCAAGCGGTTCCTGAACTCTCTAAAATTGCCAGTGAGTTGTTTGTCTTCCAGCGCACTCCATCCTCAGTTGATGTTCGTGACCAACGGGCAACAACCGATGAGGAACGCGCGCAATGGGCCAATGAGAAAGACTGGTCAAAAAAACGACGTGATCGATTGGCAATGATTGATTCAGGTCGTGTCGCCCTCCAAGGCAACGATGCTTTCCTCTCTGGTAAAGAAAAAGATTACAAGGTCAGAAAAACTCATACAGGGACGCTATCAGCCGAAGAGCGCATTCAGGCCCAGCTAAATACTAACTTCCGAATAATGGAGCAGATCAGAGCTCGCGTTGATAGCGTAGTTGATGATCCCGCAACTGCAGAATCCCTGAAGGCTTTTTATCCTTATGGATGTAAGCGCCCAACATTTCATGATGAATTTCTCCCCGCCTTCAATAAAGAACATGTCCATTTAGTCGATTGCGCTCCTCACGGGGTTAAGCAAATAAATGAAGTTGGCGTGGTTCATGATGGAAAAGAGTATCCACTGGACGTATTGATTTACGCTACTGGCTTTGAGTGGATGGCAAAATCTACCTTCGCTTCTATTGTTGGGCGCGGTGGTCGTAGCCTCAATGAAAAATGGGATACCGAGGGGGTTAAAACCTTCTTGGGCATCCATTCCGAAGGTTTTCAAATTTGTTTATTCTATCTGGCCCCAAGGCGGTGGTGGTCAATTTAACTTCATTCGCGGTATCGAGAGCCATACTGACTATGTCACCTGGCTTCTAACAAAAATGCGCGACAACGGGCAAAACCTAATCGATATAAAATCAGACCCAGAAAATGCGTATGCCCAACATTGCGCGGAAGCAGATCTGTTAACTCGCCCTCTTCGCGACTGCTTGAGTTACTACAATGGAGAAGGTGCAGCAGCACCAGGAAGCCTTGCATACTATGGCGGACCAAAGAAGTGGCATGAGTTAAGGAGTGAAGCTCAAGAAACTCTTGCACCTTATATCTTCGCCTGACGCATTTACGCCAGGCGAAGATTTCACAGCATTAAATTCCGCTAACGGCTCAATGCTGGCAGCTTACATCGTTTATTCAAATTATAGAGAGAAAACGCTATCAGCCAGCTAAGGATAAGGCGCGAGCCAGAGGCCAAAGTTCTTCTGCCATTTCAAGGTTCATAACTTCGTCATAGACTCGTTGTGCCTTTGACTTCGACACAGCGCGGGTCGCGTTAGCCCAAAATTTTTCAGCTATATCATCACTCGACAGTGGGTTAGCATCGGAGCCACGATTAACGGCTTCACGGTGCTCAATTGTGCGCCCATCTTTTGTGCGAGCAATCAGTTTACCGGAGTAGTACCTTGGAAAAGCTGTATCGGGATCATCTTGCCAATCGACTTTCGCAGCAATTGCTAAAGCTTTCTCATCGTTGATGGCGTCAGCATCCAGCTCATCTAGAGTGAATCGACCGCGCGTTAGGCTAGTAGCCACAATATAAGGAATTGAAAATTGCGCATCGTATGCATTTTGTGGTCTTCGCTTCTGAACAAGGGGTTCACAAACCACAGCAGCCTGGGTGGGATGAATAAAGGCAGTAACACTGTCGACATTATCCGCAGTTAAGCCTTGGCTCATAAGTGCGAGCGTCGCATCTGCAAAAGCATGATTAAAGTGGCAGGCCGGATAAGGTTTAAAACCAACATTCTCTAATTCCCACATTTCACCCAGACCTGCGGTACACATTGCAAGATTTGCTGAATTTTCCTGGCCAAGATAGAGATTGAAGAGGCCATAACGTCCTTCATACGCCTGGCTAGGCCCTTTAAATCCCTCTTTTGCAAGAGCAGCAGCAGTGATTGCTGAGGTCGCCGCCCAACCTGGGTGCATCCTCTTAGTCCAGGCTCCATCAGATAAGAATTCGAGATTTCCAGAAGACTGAGACAAAGCAATTCCCTGAGCATCTTCCATTTGCTTCGGCGTAAGATGTCCAAGTTTTGCGGCAGACAGCGCGGCACCGAAAACACCTACCAAACCAGTCGGGTGATAGCCACGAGAGTGAAAACCACCCTGAGCGGCTGCACCAATACGCGCCGAAACCTCAACTCCGATGAGGTATGCAGCCATCATTTCTGATCCGCTTGCGTCATGCCGCAAGCCCTGAGCAAAGGCGGCGGCAAGAGCAGACGCACTCGCGTGGATCACTCCATCGGTATGAGTATCGTCAAAATCTAAA
The DNA here is from genome assembly GCA_038143065.1 of Rhodospirillales bacterium. Classification (GTDB taxonomy): domain Bacteria; phylum Pseudomonadota; class Alphaproteobacteria; order Bin95; family Bin95; genus VMCJ01. The sequence continues at coordinate 944,863 of JAYQLI010000035.1, forward strand.
CCGTGAATAAGTGTTCCGTTCAATAAAGCTTGATCGCGTACAGGCAATGCCATGTCAAAGCCGATTACTGGATAGCCTCCATCACCGCCCAATGCTCTAAGAGCATTAGCTGCACGTTGGCCAAATTCAAATGTTGTTGATGCCAGTGCAATTCCAAAACAATCCAGGATATGCAGTTTAGCTCGTTCCACTACATGGCTTGGAGCCTCGTCAAGGCTAAAGTCAGCTGCAAACGCCGCCAGCGAGGCAGAAATAGTTGAATGGCCTTCAAGAATACTTGATGATGAAGGAAGCTGTTCTGGCTTTGAGATAATGTTCATAGATCGGACCTTTATTCAGCTGAAACTTGAAACCAGACCTCTCCGTCTCTCGAGAGAAAAAAATGCAAAAGTATCAAATATGATTCTACTCTATCATGACCAAACCTTCCCTGGCTAATTCGCAAGGTTCTCAATTAAGTCAGATATTGGAGCTTACGGCCTCGGCTATGGCTAGCCTGCGCTTTGCTTTTTCATAGATGGGATAATCAATAAAATAACCATCAACTTGGATAGATGCAGAACCTGCTGCCTCAGCGGATTGAAAAGCATCTATGACCCTACGTGCATAAGCTACTTCTAAATCGTCAGGCGTGAACGCTGCGTTAGCAGTTGGTACCTGGCTTGGATGAATACACAATTTTCCTTGAAAACCAAGGTCTCGAGCTCTCTCTGCTGAAGCCTGAAAAGCTTCACTTTCATTCAAATGAATAAAAACAGTATCGATCGGAGGTTCAATCCCTGCAGCCCTACTCTCCATTACGCAAGTAGCGCGAGCAAACTCAAGTTCCGTCTCACCTAAACTCCAGTTGATACCAAGATCAAGCGTGTAGTCACCCGCACCAAAAGCAACTCGCCTTACTCGTGAACTGGCCCCAACAATATTCCCAATTTCTTTATGCCCTCTAGCTGTTTCAATTATGGGGATCAGGTCAATTTCCCATTCGGAAGCTTATTTTCACGCTCAAGTTGAGCAATTTAGCCAATCAGCTGTTTTGATTTGATCCGCATACTCGACTTTTGGCAAAACAATGCCATCCAACCAAGGACCGATAACCTCAGTTAAATCACCAAAACAATGAGGCGTCTCCATACTATTAATGCGAACATAGCCCAAACATCGACGCGAACGTTTTAAAGCTTCAACAACGATTGCACGTGTAGCAGGCTTCTCCGCCTCAGCTACAGCATCTTCCAAGTCGAGGATTACCGCGTCAGCCCCGGCATCAAACACTTTTGCAACTTTGCGCTCATGATCTCCTGGCGCAAACAACATTGTTCTAAGTGGCATCGACCGCTCCTAATAGACTTAGACCGGGATGATCATTAACGAACACACAGGACCGTGCAACTGATGATTTGCCAATGGTTTTTGAAACCTCATAATGCAATCACGGTTGAGCATTAATTGTGAAATTCGGAAAGCAGCATTGGAGGTTTTCATGACAGAGCCATATTCCTGGATTGATGGAGAATGGATATCCGGAAACCCGCCTATAATTGGGCCTTTAACTAACGCTGCATGGATGGCCACCGTAGTTTTTGATGGTGCTCGTGCTTATGACGGTCTCGCCCCTGATCTCGACCTTCATGCCGAAAGATGTATTGCTTCGGCTCACGCTCTTGGCCTTGAGCCGCAGGTAACGGCAAAAGAAATACAACGTCTTGCGGTAGATGGCCTCTCACATTTCGCTTCAGGTACAGCAGTCTATATCCGCCCGATGTTCTACGGTGACGAAAGGATGGTTGATCCCTACGACAACTAAATTCTGCCTCACGCTATTTGAACTCCCAATGAATGCACCAGATAAAGGGTTATCGATCTGCAGGACCACCCGAGTTAGGCCAACACCGCTTGCAGCTCCAACCGACGCCAAAGCTGCGTGTCTTTATCCAAATGCTCACCGTATGCTCAAAGAAGCTATGAGCCTAGGTTTTGACGCTGCTGTAGTTGGGGATGCAAACGGGAACGTCGCTGAACTAACAACTTCGAATATATTTCTAGTTAAGGACGACGTCGTATCAACACCTGTACCAAACGGCACATTCCTGAATGGAATTACACGTCAAAGAACCATCAAACTTTTATCGGAAGCTGGAATAAAAGTTGAAGAACGTACGATAGATTTTTCTGAATTAGACACTGCAGACGAACTTTTCTCGACTGGAAATGCCAACAAAATTCAACCAATTTCGCGTTATGAACAGCGTTCATTTCAGCTAGGGCCGACAGCGCTTAAAGCCCAAAAGTTATATCGCGACTATGCAGAGACTCACGGGAAATTGGCGAATTTTTGCTAGAAGTCAGACTAGAAAAACTATCATACAACGACGAACGGACAATTATCAGACGCAGTATGTTTTGAGTGGTGGCAGCCATTAAAAGCGACCGAACAGTAGGTCGATGTGTATGCTCCAGCAGATAAAAAGTCGACCGTATCGCCTGGCTTAAGATCGTCTGGAAGGTTGTAAGCTGTCTCTTGATAAAGCACATCCACTTCATCACAAGTCGGTCCAGCAATAATCACCCTACTGGTATCGCCTTGCCCGTCTTTTGATGTGCGAATTCTATACTTTATCGCTTCGTCCATAGTCTCAATGAGGCCACCAAATTTGCCAACGTCAAGATAGACCCAGCGTGGCCCATCTTCCATTTTATGAGACACGAGAACTACTTCACTGCGGATCATTCCAGCATCCGCAACTAAACTGCGGCCAGGCTCTATAAAGGACCTCCAGAGACGATTTCCAAAATGCTTATGCAGTGCAGTAGAGTCAATGCAGAAGCATGTTCTTCATGAGATGCGGCTTCTGTTAAATAATGGCCAGGCAACCCTCCGCCTACATTAAGCAGACGAAGATTCACGCCACGCTCGCGTAAGCTTGTGAATAACATTGCTGCCTTACCAACAGCTACATCCCATTCACCTACATCGCGCTGCTGAGAACCCACGTGAAAAGAGAGACCATATGGATCAAGACCCATTTGCCCAGCACTAACAAGCAGTTCTTCTGCCATGGCTAAAGAGCAGCCGAACTTGCCTCCCAATGGCCAGTCTGCTGTCTTGGACTTTTCAAAACGAAGTCGGCAGTAAACTCTAGCTCCCGGAGCCGCGACTGCTAGTTTCTCAAGTTCACCCTGGCTATCAAATGCAAAAAGGCGAACACCAAGAGCATACGCCATGGCTATATCGCTCTGCTTCTTTACAGTGTTACCAAAGGAGATGCGGCTTGCAGGCGCACCTGCAGCTAGCGCTTCTCGAATTTCATAAATTGACGCTGTGTCAAAGCTAGAACCCATCTCAGCCAGCATGCTCATTATCTGAGGAGCCGGGTTGGCTTTCATAGCGTAAAAGATGCGAGCCTGGGGCAGAGAACGTGCCAAGGCATGGTAATTTTCTCTGACCATGTCTAAGTCGATAACAAGGCATGGAGTAGCAGGACGCTGGTCAGCAAGAAATGTTTCTATGCGCGGTGTCAGCAATATCCCTAAAGCAAGAGGTAGAACGACGGACGAAGTCGGGCGTGGACCCCGAACCGGCTGCCGCCCCGCCGCCGGTCCCGCGGTGGAGGCGGGGTCCAGCCTGCAAACGCGCTTTGGGGCGTGCGTTTCAGATTAGGATGCGCGGTATATTAGGTTCTTCTAACAAACGCAACTGTTTCAGATTATTTTTATTGCGCCCGAACGACACACTGCTCAATATCACCAAAAGGCATTGAACCTGTGTGAGTTTGATAAGCAATTCGCACCCTGTCGTTAAACTTCAGAAATGGGGTTCTAGGCTGCCCTCTTCAATGATTTCAATCATTCGTGCCTCTGCGATGCAAGAAGAGCCCACAGAACGATTTCGATTAGAAACTGTACCTGATCCAATGACTGTGCCTGCAGAGCCTTCGAGTACGAGCAGCATGAGCAATCAATCGGGGAAACTCGAAGTTCATATCTATCCCGGCATCCGGTCGACCAAATTCTTGACCGTTGATTTCACACACCATTGGGCCAATCAATTTTCCACCATCCCATGCATCCCCGAGTGCATCAGGTGTAACAACAACAGGAGCAAAAGCACTAGCGGGCTTACCTTGATAGAAGCCAAACCCCTTCGATAATTCCCCTGGAATTATGTTCCTAAGAGATACATCGTTCACAATGGTAATAAGCTTAATATGTTTACCAGCCTCAGCCTCTGTTACGCCCATGGGCACATCATCCAGGACAACTGCCACTTCAGCTTCAAAATCAATTCCCCATTCATCATCGTTGAAATCAATCGGATCTCTACATCCTTTAAAGTCATCTGAGCCGCCCTGATACATAAGTGGCTCTTCTAAAAACGTAGTTGGCATTTCAGCGCCCCTCGCTCGGCGAACAAGCTCCATATGATTGAGATAAACACTCCCATCAGACCAATTAAAACATCTTGGTAAAGGCGCTGTTAGGCGAGAAAAATCTTCTAATTTGAATCCATCCTTTAGTTTACCCAGACCCAAAGCATCCGAGGCCCGAATAAGCTCTGGCTCTATTGCAGCCCAATTATCTAGTGCTGACTGCAGTGTTGGAGCGATTTGCGGCACACGAACAGCATTTCGTAAATCATCAGACACAATTACTAGAACGCCGTCTCGGCCCTCTTTTAGAGATGCTAATTTCATCAATTAAATCCAGTTTTTTCAGTCTTCATACTGCCACGTGTGGAGCTAAATAAATATCCAAATTTTAAATCCTAGTATTTAATAGAATTTTTTCATATAATTTTTCCAGTGGGTTAAAACTAATCCATAATAATGAAAAATTTTTCCTTAATTATATTTTTGAGGAATTAATTTTGAAATATTTGTAAATAATTGGAGTAATTTATATTGCGTTTAATTAAAGAAGCTGAAGAAATAAGTGAAATTGCATTTGGATTCATGGCGTCAAAAGCCCTTTTTGCAGCCCTTCATGTTGGTATATTTACTAAATTATCTGAACGACCACGTTACGCTTCCGAATTAGCGGATGAAGTAGGTGTCCCCGTAAACCGCATACAGACCCTTCTAACAGCGCTAACTGCCCTAGGCCTTGTATCGAGCCAAGGTGGGCTATTCGAAAATTCACCTGGAGCCGAAGCCTTCCTTGTTGAAGGAGCAAAATATGATTTTGGTAATTATCTAAGACTGCAGATAGACCGCCAGATGTTTCCAATTATGACCGGCCTCGAAGCAGTTGTAACTGGAGAAAGCGCAACATCGCCGGTTATTGAGTCCTATGCTGATTGGTTCTCAGACCCAGAGGAAGCACGACTTTATAGTGAGAGCCAGCATGCTGGATCGCTTGGTCCAGGCCGCAGTGTTGCCCGTTTATTGGATTTATCAAAAGCAGAAAAGCTAATGGATGTGGGCGGTGGCACCGGAGCATTTGCCATACGTCTTTGCGAAACTAACCCAAAACTTACCGCCACTGTCCTCGACTTCCCTAATGTAGTGAAGCTTGGCGAGGAATACGTTGAAGAAGCCGGATTATCTGACCGGATTTCTTTCATAGCAGGCAATGCTTTGGAAGATGAATGGCCAGACGGTCAGGACATTGTATTGATGTCATACTTGTTCAACGGTGTGCCAGGGGATGCAATTCCAGATTTAACACGACGTGCTTTTTCTAGCTTAAGGAACGGTGGGCATTTTTTTGGTACATGATTTTATTGTTGACGATGATCGAAGTGGCCCTCCTCTTGCCGCCCTGTGGCAACTGCAGCATCTAGCTTTCACTCCAGCAGCAAAATCGCTAACGCCGACATGGATCGCGGGTATGATGGAGGAGTAGGATTTACAGAGGTTAAAACGCACTCGTTAATCCCTGGAATGACACGCCTTATGCATGGTCGAAAATTCACAACCACATAGAAGTGTGATTGACCATTGCCGATTTTTTTTTGGCTTCTATTGTTAGAATTCGCATCGGCTTTTAACGCCTTGGAAAATAACTGAGGACTCTCTCTCCATGACAGTCAAAGTGGAAATCTACTCAAGTATGTGGTGCCCATTCTGCTTTCGGGCCAAAAAATTGCTTCAGTCTAAAGGCGTGGACTTTATAGAAATTGATGTGGATGGTGACCCGAAGGTCCGTGAGCTGATGAGAGAGCGCGCGGAGGGCCGGCACACCGTACCCCAGATCTTCATTGATGATGTTGGTATTGGAGGCTCTGACGATCTTGCTCAATTAGATCAATCTGGCAAATTAGACAGCATGTTGGCAGGCGCAGAATGACCAAGTTCAAGGCTGCATGCATCCAAAATACCGCCGATCGTGATCCGGCGCCAAGCATGGCCAAGCTAAGTGAACTTATTAAGCGTGCACGCGATGTTGATAGCGACCTTATTATGACACCAGAGGTATGCCATATGCTGGAGCCAAGACGAAAGCTTGGCGTGGAAAAAACACAAATCGAAACTGCTAACGAGTCACTAGAAATATTCCGCAGCCTAGCGATTGAGACGGGGGCATGGCTTCTAATCGGATCTATGGCAATTAAATTGCAAGATGAAGAACGGATGGCAAACCGTTCTTTTTTAATAAACCCCATAGGTGAAATCATAGGCCGATACGACAAAATACATATGTTTGATGTCGATGTGGGTGAAGGCGATAGTTATCGGGAATCGAATGGCTATCGCCCTGGAGAAAGCGCTATTATCCAGAAATTGCCTTGGGGTAATTTAGGGATGACTATCTGCTACGACATGCGGTTTCCGAACTTGTATCGCGACCTGGCTAAAGCTGGTGCAGACTTTTTAGCCGCTCCCTCCGCTTTCACAGTACCAACCGGACGAGCTCACTGGCACGTGTTATTGCGAGCTCGCGCAATTGAAAATGGCTGCTTCGTATTCGCCCCCGCTCAAGTTGGCGAGCACGCAGAGGGCAGAAAAACGTATGGCCATTCTCTGATAGTGGACCCATGGGGAGAAGTGTTAGCCGATGGAGGGGACGACGTTGGTTTTGTTACTGCGGAAATAGATGTAACCAAAGTAAAAGAAGCAAGAAGTCGAGTGCCATCCCTGTTTAATGACAGACCTTATTCTGCGCCCAAATTAGATTGATTTATTAGATAAAAAGACTTCCAATACTGAGGGCCTAAATACCGACCTCCTTGTTCTTGAGAATTTTTCCTCAGAGGTCGCTCTTGGCATCTGAAATGCCGCAGTCATAATCTTACGCAACAAGAGCGAGTGGATCATAAGTAATGTCTAGTTCCGACCCTACGGTGACGCGAGAGAATGACGGGGCCACAGCGGTACTGCGCATCTCTAACCCAAAACGGCGCAATGCTTTTTCCCCGGAGGTAAGAGGAGCCCTGGTCGGGCATATGAACGATATAGCAACTGACGACGCTATTCGCAGTATTGTTATCACTGGAGCTGGTAAAACATTTTCTGCAGGTGGTGACCTGTCAACCATGCAGGATATGACTGCATTCGAAGGTAGAGAACGCATTCGCGCAGGGCGCGCAATGGTCGAAAGCATATGGCGGAGTGAAAAACCAGTTGTCGCTGCAGTTGAGGGTTTCGCATTTGGAGCAGGCCTCTCCCTTGCGTTGCTTGCCGACTGGATCGTTGCAGCTGAAGATGCCTCTTTTTGCGCCTCCTTTGGCCGTGTTGGGTTGATGGGTGATATGGGCCTTTTTTGGACATTGCCTCAAAGAGTTAGCGTCGGCAGAGCTCGACGCATATTGATGCTAGCCGAAGTAGTTACAGCGCAAGAAGCACTTAAGATCGGCCTGGTTGAAGAAATATCTAACAACGGCAAAGCTCTAGACCAAGCGATGACAAAAGCTCGAGTAATGGCAGAAGCAGCCCCCTTCCAAATAGGCTGACGCGTGAGGCACTCGGACAATTCCCGGCTACCTTAGATGACATGCTGGCTTACGAAGCCCATGGACAGGGCCTCTTATTTACTAGCGCAGATACTAAAGAGGGGCTTGCATCATTTTTTGAAAAGCGCCGCCCTGTATTTCAAGGAGCCTGAAATAATGGCTGAAAAAATGACAGTTAATGTGACACGAGAAGGGCCAATTGCAGTTCTTGAGATAGATAATGTTTCACAACGAAACGCATTAACTATGGCAGTCAAGGCTGTTCTCGTTCCCGCTCTCAGAGAAGCAGAAGAAGACGCAGATGTTCGCTGCATAGTCATCACAGGCGCTGGCAACACCTTCTCAGCAGGTGGAGACGTTAGCCTTTTTGGTGATATGACGCCCGCTAAGGGACGTCAAATAGTCTTTGATCAACGTAACTTCCTTCACCTTATGCTCCGAGGAGACACCCCAATTGTTGCTGCGGTTGAAGGTTTTGCTTACGGAGCTGGTTTTGGCCTTGCGATGGCCGCTGACTATATCGTCGCTGCTGAGGACGCAAAATTTTGCGCCGCTTTTAATAAGATTGGATTAATGCCAGATGGGGGCCTTCTCTGGACTTTACCCCAACGTGTAGGCATGGGCCGTGCAAAGGACATGCTTATGTGTGCAACAGTAGTCGATGGTGTTGAAGCAAAAAGGTTGGGCATTGCTGACCAACTAGCCAAACCTAATCATGCATTAAATGCAGCCATGGATAGAGCTGCAGCTTTTGCTTCAGCTGCACCTCTCGCTGTAGCCACTATTAAGTCAGCTTTTGCCCGTTACCCTCTTGATCTTGAGCAGGCCTTCGCAATCGAAAGTGATGCGCAGCCTGCATTGATGCAGAGTGAGGATGCTAAAGAAGCACGGCGTGCCTTTTCGCTAAAGAAAAACCAAACTTCCGAGGAGCCTGAGAAATGTCTAATCCAGGCTGCAGCCTAGAAATTGCAAATGGCATAGCTACCATCACGATGTCGGATTCAAAGAAAAGGAACGCTCTTTCAACACCTGTTGTTACCGACTTAAACAATCATGTCGATACCGCACTAACGCATCCAGACGTCCGGGTAGTCATTCTTGCAGGAGCAAATGGTATATTTTGTTCCGGAGGCGATATCTCAGGGTTTGACAATGACGACTTACCCTTACGTCGTCGGATGCCACGATTACACCGTTTATGCGGAAAAATAGCCCACTCAGAAAAACCATTTATCGCTGCGGTTGAAGGCGGAGCTTTTTGGGGCGGCCTCTCTTGCTCTTTTGGCGGATCAGATAGTTGCCGCTGACAACGCGCGTTTTTGTGCCAGCTTTGTAAAGATTGGCCTTATGCCAGATCTAGGACTTCTATCCACCCTGCCCGCACGTGTTGGTATTGGCCGTGCAAAGGAAATCCTGATGCTGGGGGAAGATGTGACAGCAGTTACCGCACTTGAAGATGGCCTCGTGGATGAGTTGTCTCCCCAGGACAAGCCCTGACAAGGGCTATGAACTTAGCAAACGAATTTGCAAGTATGGCACCACTCGCTCTTGCTTACACAAAAGCTACTGTAATGCGCTGGCCAATGACACTCCCTCAAGAGCTCGCCTGGGAAGCTCAAGGTCAGGGTCTATTATTCACCACCGATGATCTTCAAGAAGGGCGACAAGCATTCTTTGAAAAAAGGAAGCCAAATTTCAGTGGGAGTTAGATTTAAAAATTGTCCGCACCTGAATGTCTAAACATATAAATTTTCCAAGTTTAAATTACTTTGAGATGCCCTTATTTTATTTGACTATTTAGATTAATTTAAAATTATAACATACTGTATTTAATTAATTTAAATTTGGTTTTTAGGATAATTAAATTTGGGATTTCCTAAAAATTGTTACTAAAATATCTTTAGTTGATTCTACCATATTTCCGGTGGGACCAATCATCTGTATGTTGTCCCCTCAATTCGAAATTATTCTCAGCAGGCAGGAATTTAAGATGGCGTCTAATAAAAAGCTTTTGGTATTGCCCGGTGATGGTATCGGACCAGAGGTTGTCGGCGAAGTAAGGCGAATAGTTGATTGGATGGATCAGCGCCGCCACGTGTCTTTTGATATATCGGAGGGTCTCGTTGGAGGCGCCTCTATAGACGCTCATGGCACCCCTCTTACAGACGATACTATGGCAGAGGCAATGAATGTCGACGCTGTATTATTTGGGTCAATTGGTGGACCAAAATGGGAAACTCTTCCTTTTAACTCACAACCAGAACGTGGGCTTCTGAGACTTAGAAAAGAGATGGATCTCTTCGCCAACCTACGCCCCGCTATGGTCTTTGATGCTCTAGCAGATGCCTCATCACTAAAACACGAGCTAGTGGCTGGCCTAGATATTATGATCCTCCGAGAGCTCACGGGAGGCGTGTACTTTGGCGAGCCACGCGGGATAGAAACCCTCCCATCTGGAGAACGGAGAGGTTTTAACACGCAATCTTACACAGAGACCGAAATTGAGCGCGTTGCGCGGGTTGGCTTTGAATTAGCCCAAAAGCGGAGCGGCAAACTCTCCTCTGTGGAAAAAGCAAATGTTATGGAGTCCGGAGTTCTCTGGCGCGAGGTAGTCTCTTCAATTGCTGGTGATTATCCAGATGTAACGCTGTCTCATATGTACGCTGATAACTGCGCTATGCAGATTGTTCGTAACCCAAAACAATTTGATGTGATTGTCACCGACAATCTATTTGGGGACATTCTATCAGACTGCGCAGCAATGCTCACAGGTTCTCTGGGGATGTTACCATCTGCTTCTCTAGGCGCCGAAGACCCAACCACTGGTAGAAGAATGGCCCTATATGAGCCAGTCCACGGTTCTGCACCTGACATTGCTGGACAAGGCAAGGCTAACCCGCTGGCGGAAGTATTAAGTTTTGCGATGTTACTCAGGTATTCCTTTGATATGGGCGAAGACGCCGACATCATCGAAGCGGCAGTTGGTAATGTGCTGGGAGCTGGGATCCGAACTGCGGACATAGCTGCTCCAGGTCAGACAGCAATCTCCACTTCAGAAATGGGCACCGCGCTCCTCAAGGAGCTCGATAAGCTGGCTGCGTGATCCGCACACGCTTTGCCCCGAGCCCCACGGGCCGCCTCCATCTTGGTCATGCATATTCGGCATGGTTTGCATGGAATGCGGCTCTTCGGGCAGACGGTGAATTTCTACTGCGCATTGAAGATCTAGACCAAACTCGAAGCCGTGTTGAATATGAAGCCGGCATAATTGAGGACCTAATCTGGCTGGGGTGTCACTGGCATGGAGGAGTAGTTCGCCAGTCAGAGAAAGCGCCCGCCCATCAAGAATATCTCACTAAGCTTATAAATTTGGGCCACGTTTATCCCTGTTTCTGTACGCGCAAAGATATTCTTAGAGAAATTGCCACTGCAGGTGATGCACCTCATGGACCAAGCGGCCCGGTATATCCAGGAACTTGCCGCTCTATCCCTCTTGAAGAATCAGCAGAACGCATAGCAGCTGGAGAGAGCCACGCTCTCCGCCTGAACATCAGGCAGGCTGCACGAGAGGCAGGCCCTATAAGATGGAAAGATATTGATGCGGGAACCTTTGAGGCCAAGCCTGAACGATTTGGTGATATTGTACTAGCCAGAAAAGACGCACCGGCTGCCTATCACCTTGCTGTTGTGATCGATGACGCTACATCAGGCGTTACACTCGTAACTCGGGGCGACGATCTCCTTGCTGCCACAGACATCCAGGCCCTGCTTCAAAGACTTCTAGGTCTTCCACAACCTCTATACCACCATCACCGACTTTTACTTGGCTCAAATGGCAAGCGCCTGGCAAAAAGAGACCAATCGGCAACAATCCAGTCACTCAGAGAAGCCGGTTATTCGCCAGACGAAGTCCTTAACAAATGTCAGATATAATTCTTCCAATTCGCTCGATGTTACCCAGTGTTTCCGAATGTTCCTGACCTGGCCATTGGAATCGTAGCAATATGTGATCAGTGCCCGTTATCTCCGCATAGCGGAGTATCTCATCCTTCGCTTCTTCAACATCTCCAATGATAAATCTACCTTTGGCAAAATCCCCAAAACCAGACGCAAAATCTCCACCGGCAGTCTCCCCTGCCCCCAAGAACTATAGGCCTGATACTTGTACATTAGAGGCCCTCGGCTTGCTTCCTCCGCATGAGCCTTATCACGACCAACGAAACATTCTCGAATTACGGGGCAAGCGACGTTCGGATCAAGTCCATTAGCCACCCGTTCCTCGCGGAAAGCAGATAAGTAGTTAAGAATAGATTCTGTTGAAAGTGTTGGAGCTACGCACCAGGCATCAGCTAGACGCGCGGCTCGACGCACCGACGCTTCTACATCCCCACCCAGCCAAATTGGAGGTCTTGGCTGTTGCTTCGGTTGCACGGCAGGTTTTGCACCATCAAGTGTGAAATGCTTACCTTGAAAATCCACAGTCTTTTCGGTCCATAGACGCTTGATGATCTCCACGCCCTCTGTCAAACGGCCAACCCGTTTTTTCATATCCACACCCATGGCCTGGAATTCTTCTGGCCGATAGCCTAATCCAGCACATAGCACATAATTACCATCAGTTAGCCAATCGATGGTTGCGCCTTCCTCCGCTGCCAACACGGGGTTCATCATAGAAAGTAAGAGGACACCTGGCCCGAGCTGCATTCCTTTGGCTTCCTCTGCCAAAGCACCCATAAGCGGAACTGTCTGAAACATGCCCATCGGGCCAGTCAGTAAATGCTGGCCAATAATCAAGGAGCCAAACCCAGCTTCCCTTGCTGCTCGCACCTGATCTTTGAGAGAATAGAGCACGTCGTCTGGACGTTCCTCCTCAGACCATTGCATGGCTGTAAACATCCCTATCTTCATGGCCGAGCCTTCCTTTTGTACAATCGGAGAATCATGTTATCTGATTCTCGCGGTTCCAATCTATGGCTCGACAACTTCATATTAATCTTTTTGTCCAATCACGGGGGCACCATGAGGGAAGTTGGCGACACCCGAAGGCAACTCCGAAAGCCCTTACCGACATAAGTTATCTGCAGGAAATGGCTCAGTTAGCTGAGCGTGGAAAACTAGATTCAATATTCTTGGCCGACCAATTGAATGTTACTCAAGATGCCACCCGAGCGCCTCGAAATTGGCTAGAACCAATCACCGTGCTTCCAGCCATTGCAGCCGTGACAGAGCGCATAGGCCTTATCGCAACTGCTTCAAGCACTTACTGGAGCCGTTCAATCTCGCCCGACAATTTGCCTCAATAGATCATATTTCAGGAGGAAGGGCAGCTTGGAACATTGTTACATCATGGTCGGCAGCTGCAGCGAGTAATTTTGGGGATGATAACCAAATTAGTCATGCTGACCGGTATGTGAGGGCAGAGGAATACATCCAAGTAGTCAAAGCTCTTTGGAGCAGTTGGGACGAAGGAGCAATTGTAGATAATAGAGCCACCGGTGAATATATCCGTGAGGGCAGCTTTCGCCCAATTAATCACAAGGGAACGCTCTATTCTGTTGCAGGGCCCTTGAATGCTCCACGAGGACCGCAAGGCAGACCAGTTTTGGTTCAAGCAGGTTCATCCGACACCGGAAAAGCTTTTGCAGCGAGACATGCAGAAGCCGTGTTCACCGCGCACTTAGAACTTAAGACTGCTAAAGACTTTTACAGTGACTTAAAATCAAGGGCATCAGAATTTGGCAGAGATCCAAAGCATGTGATTATTCTACCAGGCCTATCCCCTATGATCGGGTCAACAGAGTCAGAGGCACGACAATTTTCTGAAGAACTTGATGCCCTTACAGATCCGGAAGTAGGCCGCAAGCGGCTATCAGCACGATTTGGTGGTTATGACTTCTCGCACCTTCCATTAGATGTTCCTCTCAGACCGGAAGACCTTCCCGATCCAGAAACAGTCGAAGCCGCTCGCAGTCGCGCAGAGACAATCGTGGGTTTTGTTAAGCGCGAGCAAGCGACTCTCCGTCAGTTACTTGCCAAGCTTGCTGGCGCCAGAGGACACTTTACTTTCGCCGGCACGCCCAACCAAGTTGCAGATTTGATGCAGACGTGGGTTGAAGCAAAGGCGGCGGACGGTTTCAATCTAATGCCCCCTGTCCTGCCCTGGATGGCAGAGACCTTTATTGATGAGGTGCTTCCAATTTTACGAAAGCGAGGTCTGTTCCGGGAAGACTATTCGGGGAGCACCCTCAGGGATCATTTAGGATTGCCTAAACCAAATTAGTACTGTTTTTATTATATAAATTATATTTTTATACTTTTTAGTTAATATTAAAACTTAAAAAACAAACCCATACGGCTAATTTTGGAGCATCTTCTACATTTAGTTTTTGTCGCAAACATCGCTTGGAAACTAAGTAGCTCGCAATCAGAGCATAGAGCCTCTAAACTATTTGTATGGATTGGAATCAACCCATCGATATCTATTGCGAAAGGTTAAACCCAGAATTCTGGGCGGAGCCTGTTAATGCTATTACCAACCTAGCCTTTGTAGCCGCTGGTGTCTGGGCTTTTCTTTATGCAAGAGCTCGCAGTGTCCTTGATCCTGCAATCATAGGACTGTCATTTCTTTCAACTTGCGTAGGTGTGGGATCGTTTCTGTTCCACACTTTTGCTGTCCAGTGGGCCGGCATCGCCGATGTTGGTTCAATTGCTCTATTTATGATTGCAGGAATGTTGATTGGTCTTAGACGTTTGTTTGCCATCAGTTGGCTTTGGGCAACGATTGCAGCAATTGGTTTTGCAGTAGTTATTTTTGTTGGCCCTGAACGTTTTAATATCGAGATTCCAGCTTTAGGCGAAGGTAACCGGTATCTACCAGCCATAATAGCTCTTGGCATGATATCAGGTGCGTTGGCACTGAAGCGTCGTGAGGCGTCCAGGCCGATTGCCTCCGCAGCTTGCATTCTCAGTCTGTCACTTATTTTTAGAACCATTGACGCTGGTATATGTCAGGCTTTTCCTCTCGGAACACACTTCCTTTGGCACATTCTCAACGGGTGTGTATTCGCCTTAATTATGTATTCGATAATTAGATATCAAATTCATAGTAGTGATTAAGATACGGCCGATTATTCTTTGGACAGAACTTTGTTGCCTATATTTGTTAGGGCCGATCGGCCTGGCAGTTCTTCTCAGGTTTGAGCTTCTTAATATTTCAACGGTGCCACTAGTTTTTTTCGCGCTTTTTATTCTCTCTATCGTGCTTTTGGCTAAAACGCCCAGCTTTAAATGGCGCTCCTTGCTCCCTTCATCTTGGTGGCCAGAATGGAGAGCAGTGGTTGTTTTTTTATTAATCAGTGCAACCCTCATGGGCTTAACAATACAACTGACAAATCCAAACCATTTTTTCGGATTTCCCAGACGCGCACCAGAAATTTACCTAATTGTAATGGGCCTATATCCCATACTGTCCGTTATCCCGCAGGGAATTATATACCGAGTTCTTTTCTTTAACCGATATGGTGAGCTGTTTTCAGACATCAGAATTACGCTTCTTATGAGCGCAATAGCATTTTGCTTTGCTCATCTTCCATTTCAGAACTTATTTGCTGTCTGCCTTACTTTCTTTGGAGCCGTAGTCTTTAACTGGGCACACCACGTTCGAGGTTCTTTCTGGACAGCAAATCTGCTTCATATAGTCGGAGGTTGGTGCATCTGGACTATTGGCTTAAATCAATATTTCTATCACGGAGTCATTTGATGGACTCTTAGAACCAACCAGATTAACGGTGCGCCTGAATTAAATCTCTAAGCTGTGTTTTCTGCTGCTGCCGCTCATCGAAATTTGATAAATCAAGCCAGGCTTCATAAGCCGCACGAAGTCCCGGCCACTCACTGTCTATAATTGAGAACCAAGTTGTATCTCTATTTCTATCTTTATAAACGACGGCTTGGCGAAAGAGCCCTTCGTATCTAAAGCCGAACCTGACCGCCGCCCTTTTTGAGGGGGCATTCAAGCTATCGCATTTCCACTCATACCGACGATAACCTAATTCATCAAAAACGCGGCGCATTAATAAGAACATTGCTTCGGTTGCTGCTGGCTTGCGCTGTAAAAGCGGCGAATAGTGAATATTCCCCACTTCAATAACCCCATTTAAAGGATCTATTCTCATCAACGAAGCAACCCCAACCGGTTTTCCTGTTGAAATATCAATGATTGCATGAAAAAGCGGATCGTCGCTCAAGCAGGATGTTTCGATCCATCGTAAGCAAGCTTCTTCATTAGAAAACGGTTCATGCCCAAGATAAGTCCAATTCGCACCCCCACCATCTAATGCAAAGGCCTCATAAAGCGAAGCTCCATGCTTTTCCGCGTTGATTGGTTCAATACGACAAAATCTTCCCTCAATTGGCGATCTTGGTGGCAAGGAACATGATGTCCAGTTATCCAAAATTTCCCCAACGCCTTGTCCAAGATGATTGGTTCTACTGGGCAAAATACATCCTCCTAGATTTATAAAATGCATCTTACTTTACGCGAACTTTGACTCATCACTCTTTCAAAAAGCATAGTTTAAAAAACTGAAACGAAAGTCCTGATTAGCCATCATTGAAAGATGATGATCAAGCGCGAATTCAAGGATACATAAAAAGGATCCGACTGATGGCAGAACAGTTCTCTGAAATTTCTGAAGAGTTAGCCCAATGGATTTCTGAGCAAAAAATATTTTTTACCGCCACAGCAGCACCAAATTCTCGCGTTAACCTCTCTCCTCGAGAAGGAAGTGCCTTACGCGTGCTAGGTCCTAACTCCGTTGTTTATCTCGATAAGACAGGAAGTGGCAACGAAACGGCTGCTCATTTAAAAGCTGATGGCAGAATGACTATTATGCTCTGCTCAGTTGAAGGCCCGCCGAGAATCTTAAGACTTTTTGGACAAGGTCGAGTAATTCATCGAGATAGTAATGAGTATGATAAAATTTTACGCGCCCAATATGCAGGAACAGCACCGCCGGGAGCGCGACAGATAATTCATCTTCGGTTAGACCTTGCACAAACTTCCTGTGGTTTTGGCGTTCCTTTGTTTTCATTTGAACGCGAAAGAGACGTCTTGGTCCGATGGGCCACTGGGAAAGGTGAAGCAGGAATCTCTGCTTATTGGGCAGAGAAAAATCAAACTAGCATCGACGGTCTTCCAACAGGTATTCTTGACGCGCCAGAGCAGTGAATCCTACTTAGTCGCGATTTTCTCGCTCGCAGTTTGTATTAGTTCATCCATCTTAGCACGGAACCGTGAACTGCTAATCTCAATTCCTGCGGCCTTCATGTCTGCTAAAACTTCCTGAACCAAATGTTCATCATCCAGTTTTTGAAAGTGTGATGAACACAAATCTGCTGCATATGCTGACAGGGCCTCACCAGACAATCCCATTTCTGCCCCACCCCACTCACCGAGCAACTGATTGCGAAGAGTGACTAAGCTAGATCTGAATGCAAGGCCAAGTTTTGTGTTGGCATCAGACTTGTTCTCACACTCAGAGCTCATGGCCACTCCACCTAATTAGCAAGTCTGTTTTTTTACTTACGTTCCTGTAACAATAGAGGTAGTTAACTCGCCCTGGTATTCAAAGGGTTTCCTTTTAGAAAACGGAACAAAGTTTTATGTGCACTGTTGTTCTGCTTCGGCGTCCAGAGCATGAATGGCCGTTAATTGTTGCAGCAAACAGAGATGAACGCGTTAATCGAGCATGGGACCCCCCTGCTCGTCATTGGCCAGATCGTGCGGAAGTGATTGCAGGCAGAGATCGCGAAGCAAACGGCTCTTGGCTTGGAATGAACGACCATGGGATAGTTGCTGCGATTCTTAACAGGTCGGGAAGCCTTGGGCCGGCCCCCGATAAGCGCAGTCGAGGAGAGCTGGTACTAGATGCATTAGATCATGCGGCCGCGCCTGATGCAGCAGAAGCTCTATCTGAAATTGATTCTGCCGCATTTAAAAGTTTCAATCTCGTTATTGCTGATGCCGAGCGAGCTTTCTGGGTAAAAGGTGAAGGAAATGGGGCTCCAGAAGTCTCGGAAGTACCTGACGGCATATCTATTTTCACTGCGCACGATATGAATGATGTACTGTCATCGCCTCGCACCCGCCATTACCTTCCTTTATTTCAGAAAGCCCCTCCACCTAATCCGCAGCTTGGTGAATGGAAAGCCTGGGAAAATCTGGTTGCATCGAGAGAAATGGGAGCTGGGCAGACCGACGCCAACGCTGCTATTCACGTTGAAACAGATTGGGGTTTCGGAACAGTTTCGACTTCTTTGATCGCCTTGCCTTCGCTTGCAAATACAAATCTTACTCCTAAATGGCGCTTCACCGAGGCATGGCCGATGCGACAACCGTACCGAGACATCTTGGCGTAACTGAACGCAATGCATTCAAGGTCCGCATATCGTATAAGATAAAACGACTCTGGTATTGAGAATATCAACATCAGTCATTTTTATAGTTATATCGAAAGTTGCCCCACCATGGCCCGCCGCAGACGCATTTATGAAGGTAAGGCAAAGGTTTTATTTGAAGGACCTGAGCCAGGCACAATTGTCCAGTACTTTAAGGACGACGCCACTGCATTCAATAATCAGAAGCATGCCGTACTTGAAGGAAAAGGCGTACTCAATAACCGCATTAGTGAGTATCTCATGATGCGACTGCAGGATGTTGGTGTGCCAACTCATTTCATTAAACGACTAAATATGCGGGAACAGCTTGTCAGGGAAGTTGATATAATTCCGATAGAAGTAGTGGTTAGAAATGTTGCGGCAGGCTCATTCTCTAAACGATTTGGCGTAGCAGAAGGTTCGCCATTACCTCGCTCAATCGTGGAGTATTATTATAAAGCAGATGAGCTAGGCGACCCAATGGTAACCGAGGAACATATAACTGCCTTTGGATGGGCTTCACCTGCTGACCTGGATGATATGTTCAATCTGGCACTCAGGATAAATGACTATCTTACAGGGCTTTTCATAGGTTGCGGTCTCCGGCTAGTTGACTTCAAAGTTGAGTTTGGCCGTCACCTTACCGAAGACTCTGAACAAATCGTTCTGGCTGATGAAATTAGTCCTGACAGCTGTCGGCTCTGGGATATAACTTCAAACGAAGTTCTGGATAAAGATCGATTTAGAAAGGATATGGGAGGCGTAATCGAGGCATATCGTGAGGTGGCACGACGTCTGGGTATTCTTCAAGAGCAAAATGCAAATGTGACGGAAATTAACTCAGGAAAATCAAAAACAACTGGTCCAAAGTCTATCGAAGGAGGCAAGGAATGAGGGCTCGTGTTTCGATCCGTTTACGCCCTGATGTCCTTGATCCTCAGGGTAAGGCAATTGGACAGGCATTAGTCACCTTGGGTTTTTTGGTGTTAATAATGTTCGCCAAGGCAAGCTTATCGAATTGGATGTGGAAGCTTCAGATGTAAGCAGTGCCGAACAGCAAGTACAGGCGATGTGCGAAAAATTACTCGCAAACCCAGTGATTGAAGATTATGACATAGAGATCATAGCCTAATGCGCACAGCTATAGTCGTTTTTCCGGGTTCCAATCGAGAGCGCGACATGGCTCTTGCCTGCCAGCGTGCATTTAATACAGATCCTATCTTTGTTTGGCATGGTGACACAGACCTTCCTGAAGTCGATTTAGTTACTCTGCCAGGCGGCTTCAGTTATGGGGATTATCTTAGGCCAGGCGCTATCGCTGCAAGAGCCCCTATAATGGATGCCATCAGAGCCCATGCTCGCAAAGGGCGCCCAGTGTTAGGTGTATGCAACGGTTTTCAAATTTTAATTGAGTCTGGACTTCTAGCAGGCGCCCTTCTCAGAATTTCTGCCCTAAAATTTGTCTGCAGAGAGACGACGCTGATCTGTGGAACCTCCAACTCCCCATTTACTCGCAAGATGCAGGCCGGGACAAGCAAAATAACGGTCCCTGTAGCTCACCATGACGGCGGCTATTTTGTAACTCCAGACCAGAAAAAATGTTGGAAGATCGTGATCTCGTCGCTTTTCGTTATGAACCTGGGGACAACCCGAATGGTTCAACTGGCGACATTGCAGGTGTTCTAAATGCTGATCGGAATGTTCTCGGTTTAATGCCTCACCCAGAAAATGCAGTGGACCCTCTCACAGGCGGTGATGATGGTTTAATTATTTTCAAAAGCTTATTAGCGGCGGCCTAAACAAATGCTCCCAGAAGAACCAGAAATTACCGATGAATTGGTTGCCGCACATGGTTTAACCCCAGAAGAGTACCAGCTTGTACTTCAGATAATGGGGCGAACACCAAATCTAACAGAGCTCGGTGTTTTTTCTGCGATGTGGAGCGAACATTGTTCATATAAGTCATCTAAGAAGCACTTAAAAACTCTGCCTACCGAAGCCCCATGGGTTATTTGTGGACCTGGCGAGAATGCAGGGGTCGTGGATATTGGCGATGGTATGGCTGCGATCTTCAAGATGGAAAGTCATAATCACCCATCATTTATTGAACCTTACCAAGGAGCTGCAACAGGTGTTGGGGGAATCCTAAGAGATGTGTTCACAATGGGGCTAGGCCTATCGCTAATCTCAATGCCCTTCGGTTTGGCAGTCCCAACCATCCAAAGACAAAGAGCCTGGTTGGAGGTGTTGTAGCCGGCATTGGAGGTTATGGAAATTGTGTTGGCGTCCCCACTGTTGGCGGGGAATGTGAGTTTGATGCTTCATACAATGGCAACAATCTCGTAAACGCAATGACAATTGGTGTGGCTCAGGCAGATAGAATTTTTTATTCAACTGCTGCTGGCATCGGTAATCCTGTTGTATATGTGGGATCTAAAACTGGACGTGATGGAATTCACGGAGCATCCATGGCATCCGCTGAATTTGATGACGAATCAGAAGCTAAGAGGCCAACTGTGCAGGTTGGTGATCCCTTTGCCGAAAAACTACTAATCGAAGCCTGTCTTGAATTAATGGCAACTGATGCAATTGTGGCCATTCAAGATATGGGAGCAGCTGGCCTAACATCCTCCTCCTTTGAAATGGCTGGTAAAGGTGGGCTTGGCCTCGACCTTTATCTTGACCAAGTTCCCATGCGTGAAGAAGGCATGACACCCTATGAGTTGATGCTTTCCGAAAGCCAGGAACGTATGCTCATTGTAATGAAGCCAGGTCAGGAAGATGTTGCTGCGAATATTTTTCTAAAATGGGGTCTCGATTTTGCTGTAATTGGCAAACTTACTGATACCGGTCGCATGAGACTGCATTGGCATGGCGAAATTGCTGGTGATTTGCCTATCCAACCACTTTCAGAAGCCTCACCTGAATACGACCGCCCATACACCATCCCTTCAGCTCGCCCTCACTTAGACCCCCATTCAGTTAAGGGTGAGGATTTAACCTCTGCTCTTGTTAAGCTGGTTGGTGGACCAAACCTATCTTCCCGGCGCTGGATATGGGAACAGTACGACAGCCTTGTAAGAGGTGATACAATTCACGGGCCCGGTGGAGACGCAGCATTAATTCGTTTAGGTGACGGACCTAAAGGCCTAGCTGCAACAAGCGATGTTACTCCAAGATACTGTGCAGCAGACCCCATTGAAGGTGGCCGTCAAGCTGTAACAGAAGCATGGCGCAATCTTATCGCGTCTGGTGCAAAGCCCTTAGCGGTCACGGATAACCTGAACTTTGGCAACCCTGAGAAGCCTGAAATTATGGGCCAATTTGTTGGCTGCATTCAAGGAATGGGAGACGCCTGCAGAGCTTTGAATTTCCCTGTAGTTTCGGGGAATGTATCACTCTATAATGAGACCAATGGTCAAGCGATTTTGCCAACGCCAACCATTGGGGCCATTGGGATTGTCGACGATATCAATAAAGCAACAACTCTGGCTTTAGAACCCGGTTTAGACCTGCTGCTTGTAGGCGAGACTGAAGGCTGGCTTGGTGCCTCACGTTATCTAATGGAAATCGAAGGAAGGGCTGATGGAGCTCCTCCACCGGTTAATCTTTCGGCCGAACTTCAGAACGGAAAATTCGTCTCTGAAATGATCTCAAAAGGTTTTTGCCGTATTTGTCATGACCTTTCAGGCGGAGGGCTTGCAGTAGGCCTTGCAAAGATGGTGATAGCTGGTGGCGTTGGAGCCAATATCCAAATACCAGATGGGGTAACCGCGGTGTTCTGGTTATTTGGGAAGATCAGGCACGGTATCTCCTGGCGGTATCTGATACGACCCGTGTGATTGAGGAAGCAAAGAAAGCGGGTATTCCTATATCGTGCGTTGGTCAAACAGGCGGTGAAAAGTTGACTGTTAATGACGCAATCTCCATATCAATCTCAGATTTAGAGCAAGCGTATGAAGGATGGTTTCCATCCTTCATGGCGGGCGCCTAAGCTAAACGGAGAGGAACGCGCCATGGCTATGGATGCAAGTCAAATCGAGCAACTTATCAAAGAGGCGATGCCAGACGCGACTGTCGAAATACGTGATTTGGCAGGCGATGGCGATCATTACGCTGCGCATGTCACTTCAATTGCTTTCAAAGGCAAAAATAGAGTGCAACAGCACCAACTCGTCTATGCCGCCCTTAAAGGGAGAATGGGTGGAGAATTACACGCCCTTGCTCTCCAAACCTCAATACCTGAGGATGCCTAACCTCTTTTGTGAAGGAGACTTTCATGTCTGACGTAAATGCACGTATCCAAGCTGAAATCGACGAAAACGCAGTTGTCCTATTTATGAAAGGTACACCTGTTTTTCCACAGTGCGGTTTCTCTGCAATGACTGTTCAGGTTCTTACTCACGTAGGAGTCCCATTTAAAGGAATCAACGTTCTAGAAGATATGGACATTCGCGAGGGTGTAAAGCAATTCTCAAATTGGCCAACCATTCCTCAGCTTTACGTAAAGGGAGAGTTCATCGGTGGCTGCGACATCGTTCGCGAAATGTATGAGTCCGGCGAACTTGAGCAGCTGATGAATGACAAAGGTGTAGTAGCTGCAGAGCAACAAGCTTAATCAAGGTTAATAGGAGGCGTTGGCATGAACGTGTTTGATGCCATCGCGCTCCTTCTCGTCGCCACAGCATTAGCGGCATATATCAATCATCGATTACTGAGGTTACCCCACACAATTGGCGTAGCCCTTGCCGCATTGATTGGGTCTTTCGTCGTACTCCTTATAGATTTACTTCTACCCAGCCTGTCGCTCGCCGAGCGAATGGTTAGTTTTATAGATAGCTTGGAGTTTGCCGACACTCTGCTGCAAGGAATGTTGAGTTTTTTGCTGTTCGCTGGGGCGCTTCATGTAGACCTAGACCGTCTTGCAGAACGGAAATGGCCAATCGCACTCTTGGCAACCGCAGGCGTAATAATCTCAACATTTGTTGTAGCTACCATAGTCTATTTTGGCTTTGAAATCATTGGTCATCCGATACCCTTTATTTGGTCTTTGGCCTTTGGCGCTTTGATTTCTCCGACTGACCCTGTGGCCACTCTTGGAATATTAAAGTCTTTACGGGTGCCCCCCTTCCGTTGCTGCAAAAATCGCTGGCGAAAGTCTTTTTAACGATGGCGTTGGCGTTGTCGTTTTTATTGTAATTGTTGGAATTGCATCTGGCACCGGCGGAGGCGACAGCGCGTCAGAAGTCCTAATTTTCGCTGGCGAGATTTTCGTATTAGAAGCTTTTGGAGGGGCATTACTAGGATTGGTTGCCGGGTATTGTTGTTTTCTGGCTCTTGCAAGTGTTGATGATCACATAGTGGAAATCTTGTTAACGCTTGGGCTATGCGCAGGGCGTCTATTCACTTGCCTCATCTCTTCACCTTTCTGGCCCAATAGCAGTTGTGATTGCAGGACTTTTAATTGGTAACCAAGGTGTTGACCGTGCAATGACGGATCATACCCGCGACAATCTTCTGCGGTTTTGGGAACTTTCAGACGAAATTCTAAATTCAGTTCTTTTCATGCTCTTGGGAATGGAAGCAATTGTAGTTGGTCTATCATGGGAATTGCTTCTAGCCGGAATAGTCGCAATCATCGCTATGCTCGCTGGAAGAGTTTCAGCAGTCGCAGCCGTTCTTTTTGCCTTCCGTCATACTGATGACTTCGACAAAGGGTCAGGAAAAGCGCTGATTTGGGGAGGGCTTAAAGGAGGCATCTCCGTCGCCCTTGCGCTTTCCTTGCCAGAAAGTGACGCAAAATCAGTACTTATCGGGGTAACTTATATTGCTGTGGTATTCTCCTTACTTGCTCAAGGGCTTACCCTTCAGAGGGTACTAGGGCGAGCTTTTACCGATAGTTAGTTTATTCTTAAGCATTTAAGTGTTTGATAAAGCGCACAACGCGTTATAAACCGCTTTATACTTTTGCGCTGTTTAAATCCTAACAATATGTGAGCATCAATCCAGTGAACAATGCAGACTTAATTGTCCAGTCCCTGAAAGAAGCGGGCATCACCCACGGTTTCGGTATCCCAAGCGGCAACGTCTTGCCCATGATTGATGCCATGCGGCGCGGAGGCATGGAATTTGTTTTGACTGCGCACGAAGGCTCCGCTTCTTTCGCGGCCGACGTTATGGGCAGACTAACGGGGAACCCTGGGTTTTGTATAGCGACCCTTGGACCAGGGGCAACTAATCTTGCGACGGGCGTAGGTTCAGCTTTCCTAGATCGTTCTCCAATGATCGCTATCACCTGTAATTTAAATACGCCGCAACTCGGCAGACGAATTCAAATGTGGATTGACCACCACGCACTCTTCCGCCCAATAACCAAAGCAACTTTAGCCGCACGGCATGACAATGTTGCTGAAGTAATGCGAGAAGCAATCTCAATTGCGCTGGCAGAGCCGCAAGGCCCGGTCCATATTGATCTGCCAGAAGATGTTTCACTCGCAGAAGCCAAGGGAGTGGCCCCTGCAGGAATTGCTCCAGCGACACGGCTTCCTAATGCTCAAGCAGAGGCATTGGCTAATGCTTCCAAAATTATATCGGAAGCAAAACGTCCGATTGCTGTTATCGGAAGTTCTGCAATGCGTATGCAAAGTCCCGAAAACTAACGGCATTCTTGGAAAGCATCGTATACCCTTTGCAACAACTACAATGGCGAAAGGCTTTGTGGATGATGATCACCCACTTGCCATTGGCTGCATAGAGCGCGGGCGTAGACAAGTTCAGAGATCATTTATTCGTTCTTGCGATCTCATACTTGGCCTTGGATATGATACAATCGAGGTGGAGTATGAAGCCTGGTCGTCAGACGTACCTGTTTTATCCCTAGATATAGAACCACCTGACGTTGCCGAAAGCGTTAATCTCCAGGGGGCAGTCTCTGGTGATCTTGACGATATGCTTGAGCGTTTGGCGGGTATTACCACAATTCCAAATTCCTGAATGAAACTGAAATTAAAGCGCACAGAGAAAATTTTCAGGAGAGTCTTCGCCCTGATACAGCATCTTTCACTCCATGGCAGGCAATCGATGTTGTGCGTGAAGTGACCTCTAAAGATGGCATATTATCATTTGACGTTGGCGCCCATACACACCAAATCGCCAGCCAATGGTCCGCGCACGCTCCTCGAGAATTTCTTATAACAAATGGATGGTCGTCAATGGGGTTTGGACTCCCAGGCGCCATAGCAGCAAAGATTTCAAACCCAGATAAACCTGTCGTATGCCTGCTAGGTGATGGGTGTTTCCAGATGACAGCTGGTGAACTCGCTACGCTGCGTCGGATGAAGCTAGCTGTTCCAGTTGTAGTTCTGGATGACCGTTGGTTAAGCCTTATTCAGATCAAGCAACACAAGAGACAGTATGAACAGTATGGCTCTAACGTTGAACCAGAGCCATATCGAGAACCTCCAAGCCACTATTTCAACGTCCCTACAGTAGGTGTTCGTAACCCAGATGACCTCCGAAAGGCTTTAGAAGCGGCTTTTAAAGCAGATGGCCCAACAGTTATTGAAGCTGTGGTAGATGGTTCACATTATTTTGAGACTGTGTTCGATTAATGGCTAATTGGATTGCATTAGCTGGCACGCAAGAACTTCCCATTGCTGAGGAGCTTGCTATCGCAGCGCTGGAGGGCGTCGCAGATACTCGTACGATTCCTCTGCCATACAAGAAACTTACTCCAGAAGAAGAAGCTCATTGGGCAAAGGAGCTCGCAGGGGCATCCGGTATCCTGCTTAGGTCGGGCTATCTGCCGGATTCGCTATTAGCTCTCTTACCGGTTCTGAAAGTTGTTGCAGTTCATGGCGCTGGGGTAGATCCGGTGGATATAGAAGCGTGCACCAAGCGCGGAATTAAAGTCACCAATGCACCAGGTGCAAATGCTAACGCCGTTGCAGAATTAGTCTTTGGATTAATGCTAACTTTGTTACGCGGTATCCCCCAAGCCTCACAGTCTGCAATGTTGGAGAAGGCGTGGGATACGGCGAGGGTAACAGGAGGGGAACTAAAGAACAGAACTCTTGGGCTCATAGGCTTTGGTCAGATTGGCAAACGCGTAGCCAAAATTGCACAGGCTTTTGGAATGGACGTGGCAGCCAGTGACCCAGCTGTAACTGAAGACGTTATGAACGCCGAAGGTGTCACCTCGATGCCGCTAGAAACATTGTTTAACAAAAGTCACATTATTTCCCTTCATGCGCCAGCAATTCCTGCAACTAAACAAATGATTAATGCAGATTCCTTGCGGCAAATGCGAACAGACGCTCTGCTGATTAACTGTGCTCGAGGGGCATTAGTTGATGAAGCAGCCTTAGCTGAAGCTCTTCGAAAAGGTCAAATCGCAGGAGCGGCGCTAGATGTTCTTGATGGCGAGCCGCCTGACCCCAATAGTCCGCTTTATCAAGCTCCCAATCTTCTCATCACCCCCCACATGGCAGGCTCCACGCTAGAGTGTCTAAACACAATTGCAGCTGCATGCGGAGCAGACATCGCCTCTGTACTCATGGGTCAGATGCCCAAACACCCAGTTAACTAAAAATTGAACCAACCTAAAACTTCTGATTGGAAAAATGGCTATCTATCAGAATTATGCTGTTGGACATAGCTTGAGAGACTTTCAGAGCGACCACTAGGTTTTGAACCAAAAATTCAGCCTATCACCTACCTGTTTCAGTACCTCCAAACAGGACAATTTGATCCTCAGGTTTCCAGGCAGGATATTTTGTCATTACAGATTGGAAGAGTTTGCTATCCAGTTGAGTATTAAACCAGGCCTGCAGTAGAGGATATGGTGCTCCATCGAACCAGGCTTTGTCGACGAAAGCAAACTGTCGAACGAATGGAAATGCTGCGATATCTGGTAAGGTTATTCGAGAACCGAACAGCCCTGCCCCGTCATTCGCGGCCAACTTCTCTTCTAAAAGAGACAGGAATAACGCACCTTCATCACGATAGTCACTTTGCGAACGCTCCGGATGGTTCACAAAATATTTGTAACGATCGAGCGATCTTTTGAAACTCCCATCCAGTTCGCTGATAAAATCAGCTGCCGCATTAGCGGTCTCCAGCCAATCATCTGGATCATTGATAGCCAGCGCCCAAAACATCACGTCAATGCTTTCTTCTAGCACCGAGTCATTGGGCAAATGTAAAACGGGCACCGTCCCTTTGGGCGACAGCTCTAGCATAGCTGCGGGCTTGTCCCGAAGCACAACTTCACGCAGCTCGCAGGTAACGCCTGATTGCATGATGGCCATTCTAGCCCGCATGGCATAAGGGCAGCGCCTAAACGAATATAGGACAGGATAGCTTTGCATAGTCTATCAGTCGTCTCCGTCTTTTCGCGCCTCTGCCAAGTCCATCTGTTTTTGGCGTTCCTTCAGCCCAGCAACTTTCGCGGCACTATGCTTTCCATAACAATGGGGACAGGACACACCAAGTTGATAATGTGGCGAGGCTAAATCCACCTCTGACAAAGGCATACGGCAACCGAAGCAAGATATATACTTGCCTGGTGCCAGATTTTCGTCGACAGAAACGCGCTCATCGAAAACAAAGCATTCACCACTCCAGAGGCTTTCATCCTTATCGACAGTCTCCAAGTATTTCAGGATCCCACCATCCAAGTGATATACTTCCTCAAATCCCTGCCTAAGAAGGTAGTTTGTTGCTTTTTCACAGCGAATACCGCCAGTACAGAACATCGCAATTTTGCGATGTTTCTGTGGGTCAAGCTGCGTATCAACAAAGTGAGGAAACTCCCGGAAAGATGTAGTATTTGGGGATATCGCATTTTTAAATGTGCCAATTGCGCACTCAAAATCGTTTCGCGTATCGATCGTAAGCACTTCCGGATCCGTTATAATATCATTCCAACGCTTGGCATCAACTCGTTCCCCACACAACTTATTAGGGTCTGTATCTGGTACCCCCATAGTTACGATTTCTCGCTTTAGTCGAACCTTCATACGCCGGAAAGGCGACGACGCTGCATAAGATTCTTTGTGCTGCAATGTCTCGAAACGGGGATCCGCTTTCAAAAACTCCAACAAGGCATCCATCCCTGTTCGGGGACCAGCCACCGTGCCATTAAGACCCTCATACGCTAAAAGGATCGTGCCTTTTATCTGGTTTTGAACGCAGACATGTAACAATCTTGGCTTTAGTGCCTCGATGTCATCTAGGGTAACAAAGTGGTACATTGCAACCACAATGGTTGTCTTTTCGGATGGGCTGCTCATTACTCACCGTCCTCTATTCTGGATAGTCCCGAGCAAAAACTAGGCGATGTGCTTTTGAGGCAGATGACTGAAACACGTAGCCACCAGTATTAAAATCTTTCAGGTCATCAACCATTTCAGCACGATTTTTTACTACGAAGCGAGCCATCGCTCCGCGTGCTTTCTTAGCGTGAAAGCTTACAACCTTTTCCACCCCACCCTTACGTTCCAAGAAAACAGGCTCAACAATGGTTAAATTTAGTGTTTTTTGGTCTACTGATCCGAAATATTCCTGGCTGGCACAGTTTAACAGCAGGTTTGCACCTTCAGCCTCAGCCTCTGAATTCAGGGTTTGGGCGAGTTTTTTGCCCCAAAATTCGTATAGGTTCGATCCGCGAGAGGTTTGCAGGCGGCTTCCCATTTCAAGTCTGTAGGGCTGAATTCGATCCATGGGCCGCAATAATCCGTAGAGGCCGGATAAGATACGCAAGCGTCGCTGCGCAAAAGCCATGTCAGATTGATTTAGTGTTTTGGCTTCGAGGCCTTGATAGGTGTCTCCTCCAAAGGCCAGGACTGCCGGTTTAACAAGATCTGCAGACGGAGCAGCCGAAAACGCCTTGAACCGTTCAAAATTTAGCTTTGCAAGTGGTTCGCTAATACTCATGAGTTTTTGGAGATCAGACGTCGATAGCTTGCGCGCAGTTTTTGCCAAAGCCAGCGCTTCTTTCTGAAACGCCGGATCCGTCGCCGACGACATCTCAACCGGCGTGAAATCTAAGCGTTTAGCAGGAGATATTACTGTCAGCATAGATGGTCCTTGCGTCGTGTTCACATTAAAAACTGTTATACCGCAACTAGTGCTGCAAACCACTCCTCGATAGTTACAGTATTGCACTAGAGAGCTACATTTTTGAAAAAGAGTTAAAGTCAAACACTGCATGAGTTTGAAAAGGAGCACCAAGAAATCAGCAGATCTAAATCTTTTAGACACGACTTTAATGCGTACAGCAGTGACCTCCGTCACCCCCCGCGCTTCAGCAATGAACCTACACGGCCTTTGCTCCTAACCCTGATGAACACACTTAATCAAAAATTAAAAGTTGACATCTAAGCGTCAGTAATCGAGTAATCTTACGTGTGGAGATTTGAGCGACCAGCTTGCGGGCCACGTTAAATAAACTGCTAAAGAGGTTGGTGCGATGCCCGGCCCTTTGCGGTCGGGTTTTTTTATCCGTCTCGTCAAAGTTACAACGGCCTCCCACTGGCTGAAAGGTTCTTTTGGAGTCGTTAAAAATGTTTGGGTATCGCAAATTACCGGAAGGTGTGTCATCTCGCACTCAATCCATTCATGCTGGCCAGTTGCCAAGCCAATATATGGAAAATGCAGAAGCTATTTATATGACTTCAGGCTTCACTTATGGATCGGCGGAGGAAGCTGAAGCTGCTTTTAAAGGTGAAGTCGAGCGGTATGTTTACTCTCGATATGCAAATCCTACAGTTTCAATGTTTGAAGAACGCCTGCGCTTACTTGAAGGCGCAGAGGACTGTATGGCAACTGGTTCGGGCATGGCTGCGGTATTTGCCGCCCTCGCCTGCCAGATTGGTGCTGGGGAACGTTTGGTAGCAAGTCGCGCTTTATTCAGCTCGTGTCATGTAATTGCAACTCAAATTTTGCCTCGCTTTGGCGTTGAAACAGAATTAGTTGACGGCACCGATCTAAACGCCTGGGAAAAGGCACTCTCCAAACCGACCAAGATCGCATTTCTAGAGAGCCCCTCAAATCCAACTCTGGAGATCCTAGATATAGCTAAAGTAGCATCTATGGCTCATGCTGCTGGCGCAAAGCTTGTTGTTGATAATGTTTTTGCAACACCCATCATGCAAAAACCATTAGATTTGGGCGCAGATATTGTAACTTATTCGACTACAAAACATATCGATGGCCAGGGTCGCAGTCTTGGTGGAGCTGTTCTCGCTTCTGAGGAATTTGTAGCCGAAAAATTACTGCCCTTCCTACGCCACACGGGTCCAGCGCTAAGCCCATTCAATGCTTGGATAGGGCTAAAGGGCCTAGAAACTCTTGAACTTCGCGTACGAGCAGCTGAGACTAGCGCCGCAAAAGTGGCGGACTTCTTGAGCACCCATCCAGGTGTAGAAAACGTTATTTATCCTGGACGAAAGGACTGCCCAGGTCACGCACTTGCGGCACAGCAAATGCAAGGTTTTGGAACTCTTACGACTTTTCGGCTCACCGGCGGCAAAGCTCATTGCTTTGAAACTTTGAACAAACTTCAAACAATCCGGATTTCAAATAATCTTGGCGATGCCAAAAGTTTGATATGCCACCCAGATACCACCACTCATGCAAAAGTACCACCGGAGGAAAAACAGCGCCTTGGAATTGGTTCAAATATGCTGCGACTTTCAGTAGGACTTGAAGCCACTGCCGACATCATTAGTGATCTGGACAATGCTTTAAAGTAGCTGCGGCCCTCGCCAATTTCTGTAGCCAAGCTAGATTAATACCGATGTTGCTGAAATAGGATGCAAGACCTAATTTTGGTTTAAAAATGTTATATCAAGGTTTACCTAAGGTACCTCATACTAATGTATAGCGAACAGACAGACGACTTAGTCGTCAACGTGACCCCAGAATTTCTTGAGGAACACTCACGTCCACAAGAAGGACATTTTGTTTGGGCCTACCACATCACAATCATCAATAGAGGAAAAAGGCAGGTCCAACTGATTAATCGTTATTGGAAAATCATTGATGCACGGGGACGAGTTCAGGAAGTTCGCGGGGCAGGGGTCGTAGGTGAACAACCCGTGTTAGCTCCTGGCCAGGAGTTTAGCTATACAAGCGGCTGTCCATTGGAGACTCCTCAGGAGTTATGATGGGATCGTATGAGATGGTGGCCGAAGATGGCTCTCAATTTGATATTTCAATTCCAACCTTTTCTCTCGACTCTCTCCCTTGCAAATATGGCAGTGAATTAGTCGCGAAACATTTTTCCCAGAGGCAAAAGATGTCTCACGGGTTTTCCTAATCGGGAATATAATAATGGACTTTCGGCCGATCGCATTCATGACCGGTCTGTTGCTTTCCGGCCTAGCGCTAGCGATGGCGCCACCCGCAGTTGCAGATCTTATGAATGACCACGAAAACTGGTTGGTTTTCATTGCTGCGATGGGCATGACTTTATTTATTGGCGTTGGACTAGCTGTTTCTTGCTGGCAAGGGAGTGCGTTTCGGATCTCTCTGCGAGAAACGTTTGTTCTAACTAGTTTTAGCTGGGCTGCGCTAGCTGCTTTCGGAGCTCTTCCATTCGTTTTCTCAGACCTGCAGCTTAGTTACACAGACGCCTATTTTGAGGCTATGTCCGGTTTAACCACAACAGGTTCCACAGTAATCTCTGGCCTAGATTTTGCAGCACCAGGTCTTCTTCTTTGGAGAGCTATCCTTCAATGGATTGGTGGAATTGGGATTATTGTTACCGCAATCGCTGTTATGCCGGCTCTAGGTGTTGGAGGCATGCAGTTATTCCGAGCGGAAGCCCTAGAACAAAATGAAAAAGTTTTACCCCGTGCTGCGCAAATAGCATTTGGAATTGGCAGCCTTTACATGGGGTACGGTTCTGGTTGCAATTG
This sequence comes from Rhodospirillales bacterium, assembly GCA_038143065.1. Lineage (GTDB taxonomy): Bacteria > Pseudomonadota > Alphaproteobacteria > Bin95 > Bin95 > VMCJ01. The sequence continues at coordinate 977,110 of JAYQLI010000035.1, forward strand.
CCTACTGGCTAATTGGTATGAATGGTTTTGATGCTGTTACACACTCCATGACTACAATTTCAACTGGTGGATACGCGAATTACGACTCTTCTTTTGCCGTCTTTGAAGGCGAAGCTGTGCCTTTAATTGCCATCTTAGGAATGATACTCGGCTCATTACCGTTCGTCGCTTATTTGAAAGCGATCAAGGTGTCTCCACGCAGTTTGCTAACCGATCCACAAATTCGAGGGTTCATAATAACCATCGTTTTCTTCACTACACTAGTTGTCCTAGCTCGGGGCCGTGCAGCGGATGAAGGCATAGTTAGCTTCCTTGCAGAGTCAATGTTCAACGTTGTTTCTATTCTCACTGGAACTGGATTTGTTCATGGAGACTTCGAAAGCTGGGGGCCATTTGCCCAACCTATCTTTTTGATTCTGATGTTTATTGGGGGGTGTGCAGGCTCCACAACATGTGCAATTAAAATCTTCCGATTCCAAGTGCTTATTGCTGGGGCTAAATCTCAACTTAGAAGAATGGCTCGCCCCCATCGTATTGCACCAGCACATTACTCTGGAAAACCTCTTAGCTCAGAGGCAGACAACTCTGTACTTGCCTTCTTTTTCCTTTATATCGCCTGTTTTTCCGCGCTAATCGTTGGTCTGAGTTTAACTGGTGTAGAGGGTATTACGGCTATCAGCGGAGCAGCAACTGCAATTTCTAACGTAGGACCAGGCCTTGGCCCAGAAATAGGACCATCTGGTAACTTTGCTACATTGCCTGACACAGCAAAATGGATACTTGCAGCAGGTATGCTGTTAGGCCGCCTCGAATTATTTACTCTCTTAATTCTTTTGCTTCCACGATTTTGGCGGTCATAACGCAACTTGCAGTATTTCATTACTTGACGACTGCAAACCAAAAAATAGTTTTTCGTTATGTCCATCACTCGAAGACCACTAGATAAAGAAACCATTATTCTCAAGGATACTGATGGGAATTTTTTGCCATATGAGGAAACTTTTTTTACGACCGAATTGAGAAAACTTTTAAAAAGATACAATGACGTTCTTTCTGAAACTGTGATTTCCCATCCCGTTTATTCTCTATCCGCATTCACTTACTACCTGTTCAGTCACAAAGACACAGAACTTGCAGGGACATTCCATAACGAATGGCAATCAATATCTCCAAAAGAACGACAGAATATTTTGTTTGATGGCACCGCCACATTGGAAATAGATTATGGGCCGCTTTGCCCATACCTAATTTATGCAGAACGCAGTCTTGCTATCCCCGACAGACTCATTCCTTTGAGAAAATTTCTATTACCGGATGTGTTTAAAAACGATCGATGTTCCAGCACTGAAATGAAACGCATGTTCGGAATTATGTTGATCACCAGAACTCAGCGCGAAGCTCTACAAATTTATGGTGGTTCTATTTCCAATACACGAGAAATCTTTGAGGCAACCAAAAGGCAGTTTGTCGAAATAGCCGATGAATTTTGTTCTGGTAAAAAAGATCAAGCAGTTCAGCGGAATTTTATGTTTACTCGTGCCGTATTCGAGAAATTTACCACAGCTCGCAAGCCCATAGTAGCAATTCAAAATAGCTTCGTTGTTAAAAAATCAGAGGTACAATTCCTAATGGAAGTAATTTACGACACTCTCGAAGACACGTTTTCTCTGATAACTGCATCAGATTAACCGCCATAAAATTTTTTTGTTTAAAATTTAGCAGCACCTACCTGTACTTCTTACAGTAGGCCTTAATCTCTAGCGCTTTCCTCGCGCGTCCACTGGCCAAATATCTATAAGCATATCGCCGCGGCATACATGGTAACAATCATGCAAATTAACAGTGGGGTCACAATGTGGTGTCACGCACTCTAGCATGTCACCAAGCTTTAAAGGTTCAGCACCTACAGGCAGGGAGACGCGACCATGCTCATCACCAGACCAACTATACTCAGCGCCCTCTGGAGCACCTTTTGTAATCCGAGGTTTAGGGCCATCAGTGGCAAAGGCTTTAAGACCCCCATCTGTGGTTACAAATCCATCATGTTGAGATGAGACAACTGATGTTGCAATAAAAAGAGCGTCATGGAATGGCTGCCCGCCATCCTCGCGTAAGCTAACACGATCATAGTCCACATCCATTACAGTAAACGACCCAGCCTGAAGCTCTGCTAGCCCACCAGCGGATGCTTCAAGCGCATGCGTTCCAGTACCCCCACCAGTCATCAGTGGAGGAGGAAGGCCAATATCTTTCAGGGCATTTTCGACCTGAAGCATTTGCTCAGCCACCCCCCTGGTGCCAGACATTCGTTCTTCAAAGTCAACGATATGTTGCAAGTGGCCAGCATAGCCCTGCAATCCCCCAAACCGAAGATGTGGAGCAGCTGCTATCTCTCTAGCAAGTGCAACTGCCTGCTGAGCCGAGGGCACCCCAGTGCGTTTTGAGCCCACGTCGATATCAATAAACAACGTTAGATGCTTTTTACCAAACTTTGCTGTCGCCTCTGTCAACATGGCAACATTTGCGGGGTCATCAACAACTACTGCCAAATCTTCAGCTTCTTCGTTCAACTCCAATAGACGCTTAATTTTTGATTCTTGGACTACTGGGCTTGTTATCAAGATTCCTGAGACCCCCGCATAACCAAGGGCTTCAGCCTCACCTAACGTTGCACAGCATGCTCCAACCGCTCCCGCCTCAATAAGCATTTTTGCTATTGCCACCGATTTGTGGGTCTTGGCGTGCGGCCGCAAGCGCAGTCCTGCTGCCGTGGTCCACTGGATCATTTCCTTGATATTCTGCTCAACAATGTCGAGATCTAGCACCAGTGAAGGCGTGGAGAGTTTATTGCGGGAGCCCGGCACCCCAATGAGACTGACATTTGGAGAAAGTTCAGCAGTTTTGTGACGCATACGCTTATCCCGTCAGAGAGATTAGCCAACAAATGGCAGCCTAAAATTCGATCACGTTTTGCTGTCCGATTACCCAAGGTATTTTCCAATGGCAACGATGGCCGCAACACGTGCAATCAACTGTAATTAAGACCTATTGATCTTGAGATTCTTTTGAATTTAAAAAACTGGTTTTGTCGCCTCCACGTCTTTATTCTCGTGCATGGCCTCAAACCATTTCGCAAGTCCGCTTCTTCCATCACGCCAGTTATCATCTGGAAGGCGCCAGTCTGCGTAGCCAAGGGCGCATACAACAGCAATTGCGCCGGCATCCAAACCAGCTGACTTACCACCAAGAGCTTTTTCCAAAGCATCATAACAACGATCAGCACGCTCAGCTTCCTTAGCTATGAGACTCGGGGAACGCTCATCTTCCGACAAACGATTTAACTGCTGAGACCGGATGAAGAGGCTATCCAACAAAAGAGAACCTATTCCTTCTACCTCCCGGGCTGCGTCTGCTGCGGCCGTATCAGAAGGAAATAATTTTCCGCCAGATTTTTCGTTTAGATAATTGGTAATTAGAAGCGTCTCGCAGAAATAGGCACCTGTATCTGTTTCGAAGCCTGGTACCTTAACTCCTGGACCCCTACCCCGGAGGGGATTATCAACTGCATCTAATGGGGCAACATCTATTTCATCTACAGCGAGCCCTGACACGCGAGCAGCCAAAACGGCACGGCGGGCATAGGGAGAATTACCGGTAAAAAAGACTTTCATTGAATAGGAACCTCAAAGGATATTGCAGGGACAAGATCGAGAGATTAACAACTTGACGCTAGACTTGGGAAGAGGATAGCAAGGTAATTTTATGCTCAGAAATCGATATTTTTCAGAGAGTACGTTGACGCACCATTGACACCCAAACGATTTATCTCTTCGCAAAACTTCGTCCGATCAGTTGTTGGTGAACTTGGTTCGTACCTTCCCAAATTTGGGTGATCTTTGCGTCTCGAAATAATCTTTCAGCTGCATAATCTTCCACGTATCCATAACCACCATGAAGTTGAACGCACATATCTGCTGCTTTCATCGCGAGGTCAGACGCCCTCATTTTCAGCATGCTAGCTTCAACACCAACATCATTCACACCATTGTCCAGCATTTGAGATACATGAAATAGCCACCGCTCACACATCGCTAAATCTGTTGCAATATCTGCAAGCATGAATTGAATGCCTTGGAAGTCTACTATCCTTCGACCTGATTGACGACGTTCATTGATATAATCGACTGCTGCTTCAAAGGCTGCCCTTGCAATACCCAAAGCATGAGCCGCGACACTCGGCCTAGATTTGTTTAGTGCTGCAAAAAGGATCCCGAGGCCATCACCAGGGTTTTTGAGTAAATTCTCTCGAGGAACTAAAATACCATTAAAAGCAAGCTCTGCGGTTGATGCAGCTCGATGCCCAAGCTTTTCTTCCAGTCTTAATGTTTCAAGTCCTGGAGCTCCTTTTTCAATTACAAGAGCGGAAATAGCAGCCTTTGCGTCATCAATTTCGGACCATTTTCCAAATACCAAAAATACGTCGGCAACATCACCATTAGAAATGAAGCGCTTTCCCCCCTCGATCCGGATCTTGTCTCCCTCTGGAATAAACTTTGTGCGCATTCCTGTTGCGTCTGATCCTGCATCAGGCTCTGTGATGCATAAAGCTGCTAGTCCGCCAGAAGCAATTTGAGGTAAGAACCGTTGTTTTTGGTCGTCAGAACCAAAATCTAACACTGGCTTAATCGCATGAAAGACAGTTGACCAGATTATGCCAGTAGAAGCGCAGGCAGCAGCAATTAAACGAGCACACTCGATATAAACCTCATATCGCATGCCAGCACCGCCGTAGGCTTCTGGGATAAATAAGCCATTTAATCCAAGAGAATTTATGGCCTCGACGTTAGTCCATGGAAAAGTTTTTGTTTTGTCATACTCTGCAGCCCTTGGAGCTATTTCTTCCCGTGCCAACCTCGAAACTGATTCAATTACCGCTGCTTCATCTTCAGCCCAGTTATGACTAGCATCTAAACGTTCAAAAACTTTCATTAAACCTGCTCCAACCGATCACTTTAACAATAAAACTATGCGCAGATATTGCCGAGCTCATTTTGCGGGCGACGATGTCGTCTGTAAAACTCGGAGCTTCATTTATGACAAACCTTATCAGTATTGAAATTCACGAACAGCAGCCTTTTGCTGAGGGGACAAGCTTTGGCGAAGTTGGAAGCTACGAATTACTTAAAGGAAGAGCTCACTTTAGAGTTGATCCACTAGCTCCAGCACAAGCCGATGTAGTTGACATAGATAAGGCTGACCGAGATGCCAATGGCTTCGTTAGATTTGCAACTGACTTTTCTATCTTTAAGCCTTTAGATCTAACGAGAGGAAATTCGGGATTACTTTTCGATACCGGCAATCGCGGGAATATGCGAGCGATACAGTATTATTGTGATGCGCCCCCCACGAATGACCCTCGGACCTTGGCTCATGCCGGAAATGGTTTTTTATTCCGACGAGGATATACCGTTGTAGCTGCTGCATGGCAGGGAGACCTCCTACCAGGGCAAGGGCGGATGCTGCTTGACCTTCCAGTGGCAAAAAATGGTGATAAACCAATTACCGGTAAGGTTCGGACCGAATTTATAGCCAGCAATGCTGGCATTTATTGCTTCCCTCTTTCAGGACGATCATCCACAAGATCACATCCTGCCATTTCATTAAATCAAGACCATGCCACGCTCACACGGCGCCAATATCAGACTGACAAACGCCAAATTGTTCCTAACAACCTTTGGAGTTTTGCCCGTGTCGATATAGGCGGAGGTCTTCACGCAACAGGTGCCGAGCATGGATTTGCGCCAAGTCTAGAGCACATCTACCTACCAGGAGGCTTTGAGCCTGGATGGATCTATGAAATCGTCTATGAAGCTAGAGACCCCCTGGTAATGGGCCTCGGTCACGTAGCAATTCGCGACTTTGTAAGCTTCCTAAAATATGAGCAAAAAGACGAAGCCAATAAGCCCAACCCCTTAATTGGTGGAATTGAAAGAGCTTATGTGTACGGACGTTCCCAGACAGGCCGCTTAATTCGTGATTTTATTTGGCGTGGCTTCAACGAAGATGCATCGGGAAGAAAGGTATTTGACGGTGCTCTACCTCACGTATCTGGTGCAGGAGGAAAATGGCTTAACCAACGCTTCGCTAATGCAGTTGTAGCTGGCGGACAGCAGCATGAAGACCACTATTGTCCAGCAGACCGTTTCCCATTCGCCTATTCTGAGACAACCGATCACAACACTGGGAAAACCGACGCTATTCTAAAGCGACCTAGCACCGACCCATTTATAATTCATACGCAAACTGCCACAGAGTACTGGCAGAGACGAGGAAGCTTAGTCCATACCGACACATTAGGTAATGATCTAGCTATCCCTGAAAAGGTAAGAGTCTACGCTTGGGCATCAACCCAACATACGTCTGATCCAAACTTGATACAGCCGCAAACAAGTGACGGGGTAAATTATCTCAATGTTGCCCAAACATCGATGCTTTTTCGAGCGTTGCTAGATGCGATGGATGCATGGGTCAGGAATAGCACTCCACCACCTCCTTCAGCTATCCCTTCAAGAGCAGAAGGAACACTCATCGAATACGAAGAGTGGAAAACGCAATTTCCAGCCATCCCAGGCCAGTTAATTCCAAATAGTGCAAACCAACTACCACTAATGGATTTTGGACCAAATGAGTTAAAGGGAATCCCTAGAGAGAGAGCCTCCAACGGTCATTAGTGAAGCCGCCTATAAAGTTCTTGTTCCCGCTGTCGATGAAGATGGAAATGAAGTGGCAGGAGTACGTTGTCCAATGGTTCAAGCTCCATTGGGCACATATACAGGCTGGAATGTTAGGAAACGAGGAATAGGCGGCGGAGCCATGCATGAATTTTCTGGAAGCTATATCCCGTTACCAGAGACCCCAGAAATTCGATCAGCAACCGGTGATCCTCGACAGTCGATCTTAAATCGATACAAAGACGTTAACGGCTACATCGAAGCAATTGAAACTGCCGCGAGAAGTCTCGTAGAAGCCGGATTTATGTTAGAAGAAGATGTTACTCGTTGCATTGCAAGGGCAAAAAATTGGAGCACCCCATTGCACGATATCAAAGGACTTTGAAGATATCCGTTCATATGTCATTTTGTTAAAACTTCTTGGGAGAAATCTTAATGAATCTTGAAGAATTTAAGGAATCTCTGGCGCGTGATGGCTTCGAAATGCGGGAAGCTGAAATGGCACCTGGAATAATCAATGAAGAACATTCACATCCTTTTGATGCGCGATTGTATGTTCTCTCTGGCCTGTTAACTGTCGAATACGAAGGCAAAACCAGCACTTGTGGGCCAGGTGATACCTTTTCGCTTTCTGCCAATATCCCTCATATAGAGCGGGTGGGCGAAGAAGGTGTTACCTACTTAGCTGGCCGCCGCCCAGCCTAAATTCAAATGCAGAAAGTCCATACCTCAGCGTCTCCAAAAGAGCGAGCTGCCGCCTTAATTCCAATACTAGACGCAGCAGCACCTCGCATAGAAGCTGAGCGCAAAATGCCATCAGATGTCCTGGCAGCAATGCATGACGCGGGAATTTTTCGAGTTCTTCTCCCCAAGTCTGTCGGTGGTGACGAGGCAGATCTCGTAACTTTTGCCGAAACCATTGAAACATTAGCACAGGGCGATGCGAGTGCAGCCTGGGTCTCTGGGCAAGGAGGCGGATGTGCCCTTTCTGCAGCATTTCTCAAACCACAAGCACGAAAAAAATGGTTTGGGCCCAAAAATGCCGTTTTAGCCTGGGGGGCAGGCATCCAGGGTAAAGCAGTAAAGGTTGATGGCGGTTATCGTGTTTCTGGCCGGTGGATGTTTAATAGTGGGAGCAGACACGCCACCATTCTGGGGGGCACTCATTTGTAGTAGATAACTCAGGAGCTCCAATCCTAAGGGCAAACGGCAGTAAACTTGACCGCACCGTTTTGATCCGTCGTGATCAGGCAAAAATAGATGATAACTGGCATGTGATGGGACTCTCTGGAACTGGCAGTGACACTTTTGAAATTGAAGATTTATTTGTTGCTGAAGAAGATACAATTGACCGTGAAAACCTTGATGAGCTTCAAGAAAACGCCTCAATTTACCTCTTCCCAGGTACAGTTGTTTATGGCGTAGGGTTTTCTGCACTACAACTTGGCATAGCCCGAAGAATGCTAACGGAACTCCGCTCTCTGGCTATGACAAAAACTCCAAGAGGAGTTGCCGTATCACTGCGTGAGAATCCAGTATTTCAGCAATTATTATCGCGGCTAGAAGCTCGGCTTCGATCAGCCCGCGCCTATCTAATGAGTGAGGCCCTATCAGCTCAAGATGCAGTATCAGCTCGAGGAGCAGTTACACTTGATGAACGTGCCAGACTAAAACTTGCGTCAGTACATTGTATTCATGAAGGTGTGGATATCGTTCACGAGGCTTATCGAGCCGCTGGATCAACTGCAATTTTCAAGTCGGGACCATTCGAGAGAAGGCTACGTGATGCCTTATCTGCATCTCAACAGACACAAGCTAGAGCCGAAAATTTCGTAAACCTTGGCCGTATCCTGTTAGACTTAGACCCCGGAAATACTGCTTTTCTCTGATGAGCAATCTTATGAGACCAAATAAATTCATGAAGCACGCCTTGGACCTTGCCTCCAAGGCAAAAGATGAACTCGGCACGTTACCCTATGCGGCAGTAGTTGTTCTGAAAGAAAACATTGTTGGAGAGGGGTATCAATCAAGCACCTCGATTATTTGACCCAACTTCCCATGGTGAAGTTGAGGCAATAAAAGATGCTTGCAGGCGCCTCCAGACTACAGATTTATCTGGAGCCATTATCTATACCACCGCAGAACCATGCTCCATGTGCGTATCAACTATGATCCTCACGAATATTTCCAAACTCGTTTACGCGGCAGACTGGCAAGACTCAAACGACTTCATGGCTGCAATGGCAGCGGATCAACCAAGTCTCAAACGTCGCTACAATGTAATTCAATTAAGAGAGCAGGTGGCGTTACCCCAGAAAAGCGCGATATGCTTGTTGAGCGTATGGGTGCACAAGAAGCTATTTCGATCTTCAAATCTTTCGCAAATTCGCGCAAATAATCAGGGTGTAATCGCTGCACCTCCATCAATACTCAATACTTGGCCAGTCATGTACGCTCCAGCCTTTGATGATAGAAAAAGCGCAGCGCCAGCAATCTCATCAGGATGCCCAAAACGGCGGAGCGGCAGTTTATTATTCATTTGATCTAGCCGAACTGGGTCCGTCCAAAGTGCTTTCGCAAAATCTGTTTTTATAACACCTGGTGCGATAGCGTTTACCCGTACTCCTTTTGCGCCATACTCGAGAGCAAAATTGCGGGCCATTTGATGTTCCGCAACCTTGGACACGGCATAGGCAAAAAGCTCAACTGAACCCTGCAAGCCTGCAATTGAAGCAATGATGGTTACCGAACCCTTGCCGCGTTCAGCCATACCGGGAATGACCATATTACAGAGCCAAAAGGTTGAACGAACATTAGTCTCCATAACCTTATCCCAGGCGGAATCCGGCATGTCTTTAGATGGTCCATAATACGGATTAACGGCAGCATTTGGGACCAATATATCGATGGGACCGAGTTCTTGCTCTGTTTGCGATACTAGAGACTGAAGTTGCTCTTTATGACCGACATGGCACGGTATCGCTATCGCCTTACCACCTCGATCTGCATAGTCCCTATTAATTTCCTCAGCTACAGCATCACAGACATCAGATTTACGACTGGACACTACAACTTTGGCACCATACTGCGCCATTCGCGCCGCAATTGCCTTACCAATTCCCTTAGTTGAGCCGGTTATAAGAGCTGTCTGACCTGAGAGGTCAAATAAATCGTCCATCAGTTATCTCCTTAGCAAGTAAGGTAATTACAAGCTCTCATGCAAATTAGTCTCGTGAGACTACTTTTTGGGTTTGTTCTCCTAGGCCTTCGATTCCAAGACGCATTTCATCACCTACTTGGAGAAATTGTGGTGGGTTCATACCAGCACCTACCCCTGGAGGTGTTCCCGTCATGATCACATCGCCAGGCAAAAGCGTCATATATTCAGATACGAAGCTAACGATTTTCTTAATTCCAAAGATTAATGTGGACGTAGTACCGTCTTGCACACGTTTACCGTTAACCTCTAGCCAGATTGAGAGATTTTCAGGATTTGGGACCTCATCTTTAGTTACCAGCCAAGGTCCAACTGGAGCAAAATTGTCTCCAGACTTTCCTTTTGTCCACTGACCTCCTGGCCGTTCAGTTTGGAATTCGCGCTCAGAAACATCATTGCCCACGGCGTAACCAGCTACATGCTGCATAGCATGCTCTTCTGATACGAAGGATGCCTCAGTCCCAATAAAGATCACCAGCTCAACTTCCCAATCAAGTTTAGTTGAGTGAGGAGGCTTGATCACCGGGCCACTTGGGCCGGTATAAGCTGTTGAGGATTTGAGGAAAATAATTGGCTCAGAAGGAGGTTCCATTCCAACTTCAGCCGCATGATCCGAATAATTCAAACCAATGCAGACCACCTTTGAAGGGTCTGCCACAGGTGCTGCTAATGCAGGTTCGCCTTTAACCCTAGGCAAGCTCTCAGGATCAATTGCTGCAAGTAAAGTCAGCCCCTCTGGAGAGATAGCCTCAGAGTCAATATCAGGAACGACACCGCCCAAGTCGCGAATGGATCCAGAAGAATCAATAATACCAGGGCGAATTTCATCGCCAGCTACGTAACGAAGCAATTTCATTTCACCAAATCCTTACTCGGCTTGAACCGTTTATTGTGCACCGCGACCGGCAATACCACTGACCACTAAATCGGAAATATCGTTCTCATTGAGCCCCCAATTGCTCAAGATTTCATCTGTATGCTGGCCTATTGAAGGAGCTTCATCCAAGTCGCCCCCACCCTCAATTTTACGAAACCCAGGAATGTTGCACATGGGAAGATCTCCCTCCATTCCTTGATGAGCGATCCAAGAAATTGAATTCACTTCTTTGACATGCTCATCTTCCATAAAATCATCATATGTGGAAACAGGAGCATTCATCACTCCAGCTTCGGTGAGAGCTGCAGCCCATTCTTCGGTTGTTTTTTTCAAAAACTCCGCGCGCACCATCGGCATTAGAACCTTTTCTTGATCAATTCGTTTTTCACGACTGTCAAAGCGAGGATCTGTTGCCCACTCCTCCTTATCGAGAACTTTACAAAGCCCAACGTAATGGTGCTCGCGCATGGCAGTTACGTTAATATATCCATTAGAAGTCTTCATCGTACCGACAGGCACGTACAAAACCTGAGGCTGGCCACCCTCCAGATAATGTTCCATAACTTTTGCCGCCTGAAATGCAGCTGCTGATTGCATTAAAGAGCAATCAATATATGCCCCTTCCCAAAACGAACCTTTCGCATTAGGGCGGAAGAGATGGCCTGGAATGCGTATAAACCGGTCATTACATCAACTGCAATCATTCCTATACGTTGAGGGTTCCTTCTTCATCTCGGTTAATAGACATCCAACCGGAGAATGCTTGGATAACAGAATCAGTAACGGGTAGCTTGTTGTAAGGGCCCTGCTGACCGAACCCTGTGACTGATAGATAGATCACATTAGGATTGACCTTTTTAACGTCATCATAAGAAAGTCCGAAACGTCCCATTACCCCTGGTCTGAAACTCTCAACTATTACATCAGCTTCAGCGGCAGCCTTCTGAACTAATTCCTGCGCCTTTTTTCCTTCATATTCAGTGAAACAGAGCGTTTACCTCTATTAAAGATAATCGCATGAGCACAAGTATCACCATACATCTTACCTAGCGTGCGGCCCCAATCGCCGTCGAGCGGCTCTACTTTAGTGACCTCTGCTCCTTGTTGCGCTAACAACATAGTAGAGTGAGGTCCCGCTACGCCTTGAGTCATATCCAAAACTTTAAAACCTTCGAAAGGCAAACGCTGGGCACTCATTGGCGATATTTCCTCCAAATTAATTCTTGTCTTTTAACCAAACCGATTTAATCGCGCGCCACAATCCCCGTCAATCTCGAAGCTCTAAACTAACCTTTCGCAATGGAATTTATTTTGTGTTACATACTCAAAATCTCGTGAGGGTAGGAACCTTAGATAGATGATCCGTTATACATTGATTTGCGACAAGGACCATGATTTTGAGGATGGTTCCCAGGAATAGAGGCATGCGATAAGCAGCTTTCAGCGGGGCTCGTAAGCTGCCCAGACTGCAACTCAACAAAAGTTCGCAAGGCCCTCATGGCACCAGCAGTTGCTACTAAAAAACAAGATTCAGCAATGGATAAACGCCAGGTAGCAATGGCGGCTCAACAAGCCGTGATGGCCAAGCTGAGGGAGCATGTGGAAAATAATTTTGAACACGTGGGCGATCAGTTTCCAGAAGAAGCTCGCAGAATACATTATGGTGAAACTGAGAAACGGGACATTTATGGGGAGGCTTCAGTTGAAGAGGCACGCGAACTTGTTGAGGAAGGAGTGGAAATAGCACCGCTGCCAGGCCCTACTAGAACTGATGCATAAAGCTAAATCGCATGGACCGTAACTAGGATACATCCCCCAAACAGTGGTTGGCCCAAGAGCTTACCCTGTGTGAAAAGAAATTAAGTCTGCCATAACCACATAGCAGATGCCCAAAGTTATAATTAACCCACCAACTGTTGCATATATAGCTTTCCTCCCGATGCGAGGTCTCAACGGAGCGCCTCCATCATGACCAGATTGTGGATTTTCTGTTCTTGAAACTCCAAAAGGTAAAGCTAAGAAAAAACAGAACCACCAAGACAAAACAAAAACGACAACTATCGAGGCTATCGACATATTCAATCCGCCCACACGTTAAAAGACTCTATTATCGATAAATGCTCTTCGCACTTCAGCGGTCAATACCTCAGAAACACAACGAATTAGTGGAGGAAACAAAAAGCACGGGAATATCTATCTCTTCCTCTCAGTTGCAGCTATCACACTCATCGCAACTACTATAATTGCGCTTCCTCCTATTGTAGGACCGTCCGGAAGCTCGAAATAGAGAAGATATCCAAGAACCGCCGCGAATGGGAGGCGAAGATAGTCAAACGGCATAACCAAGCTTGCATCACCCGCCCCTAGCGCACGGGTTAAGCACATATGGGCAGACAGTCCTGATAAAGCCAATAATGCTACCCATGGAAGCTCTTGAATTGGTGGATCAACCCAAAAATACATCGCAGGACCTGCCGAAAGGATGGTTAAGCTGGCATTTTGAATAAAAACTAAACGATTTGCCGGTTCCGTGTCTGACATCCATTTCACAAATGTATTTGAAAGTGCGTAAAAAATACTTGCTCCTAGCAGCATCAATGTCGCGGTATTGATCGGAATTACTCCTGGCCTAACGATCACCAGCATACCTATGAAACCAATACCTGTCGCAATCCATCTTATAACTCTTGGCTTGTCGCCAAGCAGCAACGATGCCAGTAGAATAGTAAAGAGTGGATACGTAGATTGAATGGCTACGGCATCTGCAAGCGTAGAAAGGCCTACAGCATGAAACCACAGCATCATCGCAGTGAAAGTAGCTAGGCAGCGCCCAGAATGACCAAATATACGCTTTGTCTTAAGGGCACCCAAACCGGTTTTCGCTAACCATGGCAATAATAATAAAACTGAAAACGCTGCACGAAAAAATAAGATTTCAGCTGTTGGCAAACTGTCAGAAAGTTCGCGTACGGCTACCACTAATGCAGTGAATGAAATAGCCGCCCCAATCATCCAAAGAACAGCGACCATATTTCGTGATTTATAAAGCGAAGTCATCTTAGGGAATTGGCGAATTGCAATATTTCCGAAGCTGCTAAATCTGGGACTTCAACATGGGGAAAATGTCCTGCATCCTCGGCAAAATCAACTGTAAAGTCTGCAAAAACATGATCGAGTACTTCTGACCAACTAGATTTACAAATAGGATCATGTCGTCCCCACAGCACACGAGTTTTATGCGGTATCAACTGACGATCTTCTTCAACTTCACCAGCTAATGCTCGTAGCCTTCTAGAGTTGTAGCTCCGATACCAACTAAAACCACCGATCAAGGCGCCTTCCGAACTGAAATTTTCAACCCAACTATTCAGAGCCGGAGCAAATACATCTTTTTTGTAGCTCCAATGCTGCAGAAAATACTCGAAATAAAGACGGATTGTATCCTCACTATAACCAACTAGCCTCTCAGCAAGACAAGTCTGATGGAATGACTGGTACCAAATTTCGTTAATTTGAGAATTCTGAATCCACCGGCTTCCAACAGCTGAATTTGGACAATCAAAGAAAAATAATCCTCGGAAAATATTGGGATTACTCAAAGCAAGACGTTGGCTTACAAACGCTCCAACATCATGCGAAACAATTATTGGGGGCTCCGAGGTACAAAGGGGGATTAACTTAGCTAAATCATCTGCATGAAAGTCCCCATCAAGATCATCTCGCAACGCTTCTGGTTTATCACTACGTCCAAAACCATAAAAATCAGGAGCAATTAATCTAAATTTAGACCTTAATCTATGCATCAATGGGAGCCATGTTGCCCAAAATTCAGGCCACCCATGCAACAATAACAATGGAGGGCCATCGCCAATACTAGCAACATGCAGCCTATGGCCATTTACTTGTACAAAATGATGTTCAAGACCAGATGGTTCCTTAAAGTCAGTCATGGATTTTCCGTTCCCATAAAGTTTGATACCTCCCCTTAATCCGTCCACTATCCAGCGCGCAAAAGCAGCATTTGTTTTCACTGAAGATACAAATCAGCAAGAAGAAAATTGTTAATTACGAATTTCTTAATTCTAAGATTGTCGCAAACATAGTTTTTAAAAAATAAAAACTTTAAGCCTTTGTTTTAAACAACTTTATAGATTTTAATTAAAACACTGAGCATACTTTTTTTGACATCCGAAACAATCTTACACACAAAATCTAACACCTAAAAATGAGCCACTGGGTTTAACTCCAACGTTCAATCGGCTATGCAAATACTCAGATTGATCGTTACTATGAGCTGCTCATGCTAACTCCTCTCGAGTTTGAAAAACCTATTCTCGAGCTTGAAGCTCGTATTGCAGATTTACGCCAATTAGCTGAGAACGATGGCCTAGATATTGCAGAAGAAACCCGCAGACTTGAGCAGCGGATAGATAAGAGCCTTACACAAATTTATACCAAGCTCACTCCATGGCAGCGTGTTCAAGTTGCTAGGCATCCTAACCGACCTCGGGCTCTTAATGTCCTGCATCGTCTTATTGGGGACTTCACACCTCTCGCAGGCGATAGACTTTTTGGGGAAGACGAGGCAATTGTAGGGGTATTGGGCGTTTTCGTGGACGCGGTGTAGTTGTTATTGGTCAGGAAAAAGGTGGTGATACGGCAAGCCGTATGAAGCGTAATTTTGGCATGGCTCATCCAGAGGGTTACCGAAAAGCCATGCGCCTAATGGATATAGCTGAAAAATTTTCTCTGCCAGTTGTCAGTTTTGTTGATACCCTGGCGCCTATCCTGGAATTGAAGCTGAAGAACGCGGTCAAGCTGAGGCTATAGCAAGATGTCTCCAACGTGGTCTTGAGTTGGAGACGCCATTTGTTGCGGCGGTACTCGGCGAAGGTGGCTCTGGCGGTGCCGTTGCCATCGCTGCAGCTGATAAAGTTTTAATGTTTGAACACGCTGTCTACTCGGTAATTTCTCCTGAAGGTTGTGCCTCAATACTATGGCGGTCAGCGGAGCATGCACCAGACGCTGCCGAAGCCCTTAAACTGACCGCTGCAGATCTATCAAGGTTGGGAGTAGTAGACACGGTCATCAAAGAGCCAGTAGGTGGCGCACATCGTAATCCAGAGGTCAGCATTGACGCTCTTGGCAATGCGATAGAGGTTGCTCTCAGACAAATTGAAACTGATGGTGTTGATGGCCCCACTTTGCGTAAACGGCGACGCGAACGTTTCCTAGCAATGGGCGGCTAACGTCTTTGATCTGATTAATGAAGCGGCTTGGTTCAGGAAAGCAAAATGTCCGGAAGTATAATTAGCGAGAAGGCGAAGTCTGCAATAGGTCAATCGCAGCCTCCTATTACTGCTGAGGTATCGCGCAGAGAAATCCAGAAATATTCTCTTGCAACCCAGCAATCACAGCAAAAGTATTTGGATGGGGATGAAGCACCTCCGATGTTTCTTTTTGGTTTACTCAGACCACTAACTCCTATTAGTGAGCTCGGACCTGACGGAATTGCTCGTGACGCTTCATTACCCGATCTTCCTCTGAAAAGGGTAATGGCTGGAGGAACAGAGATGATTTGGTCTAGACCCATCCGACCTGGAGATGTTCTTACAGCAACAAAAACTTTATCAGGCATGGAAGAAAAGCAAGGAAAGACTGGGCCACTTATCCTTCTCCACTACGAACTTGACGTGCTTGATGCCAATGGCAGCCTTGTAGTTAAGGAACGCTCAACGAGGATTTGCAGATGAGCCGGTTAGACCAAATAAATGTGGGTGATATCCTTCCTGAAAAACACCATACAGCAACTGAAGTCTCACTTTTCCTATACAATGCAGCAATCTGGAACCCGCATCGTATTCATTACGATGCGCCCTATACTTCAGAGATAGAAAAACATCCCGCAATCGTCATTGATGGGCCGTTACAAGGCGATTGGCTAGCTCAATGTGTAACCGACTGGTTAGGATCAGACGGTCACTTAATGAAGTTTAGTTATTCGAACCGAAGGGCTGCGTACCTTGGTGAAACTCTCACAGCAACAGGAGAGGTAATCGCAAAAGATGAAACCGCTAGGACGGTAGATCTTCGTCTTGGCATTCGAAATGAAAACGGTGAAATCATTTCTCCAGGTTCAGCTACCCTGAAATTCGGATAAACCAATAGAGAACTAGTTTCTTAGCAGCAATTTTGATTGCTACCTCTTCCATTCGTAAGGATGAAAACTTTAATTCAGCTCATCCAAGGTGGGGTCGGCAGGCCTTTTTCTTTTAAGAAAGATGGATTGTACATTTTGCTCATGTAACGCGCTCCAGCATCACATAAAATTGTGACAATAGTTTTACCGGGACCGAGCTCTTTCGCTAACCGGATAGCTCCGGCCACATTGACGCCAGAAGACCCCCCTAAACAAAAGCCCTCATATTGCAAGAGATCATAAGCAATTTTTAAGCTCTCATCGTCTGGAATTTGATAAGCTTTATCGATTGGAGCGTCTTCTAAATTGGCTGTTATTCGGCCCTGACCAATACCTTCTGTGATTGAAGAGCCCTCGGCTTTTAAAACTCCGTTTGTGTAATACTCAAAAAGAGCTGCTCCCGGCGGATCAGCAAGACCAATCATAATGTTGGGATTCTTCGACTTGAGTCCCATACCTGTGCCAGCTAGGGTTCCACCGGTACCAACTGCACAAATAAAGCCATCAACTTTACCTTCAGTTTGGTTCCATATTTCTTCAGCTGTCGATCGCTTATGACCTTCTCTGTTAGCGACATTGTCAAACTGATTAGCCCATATCGCGCCAGCAGGCTCAGTTTTAGCCCGCTCTTCAGCCAAACGTCGAGAAACGTGCACATAATTATTCGGGTCCTTGTAAGGAGCAGCAGGCACCTGAATGAGTTCTGCTCCGGCGAGGGTCAACATATCCTTCTTCTCTTGGGATTGGGTCTCAGGAATTACAATAACAGTTTTATAACCCCGAGCGTTTCCAACAAGGGCAAGCCCAATTCCCGTATTCCCCGCTGTACCCTCTACGATCACCCCTCCGGGCTTAAGTAAACCTCGTTCTTCGGCATCCATTACAATTGCTAATGCCGCACGATCCTTGACGGAACCGCCAGGATTCATAAATTCGCATTTTCCAAGAATTTCACAGCCAGTCTCTTCACTTGCACGGGTAAGGCGAACGAGAGGCGTGTTACCTATGGCGTCAATAAAGTCGCGACGATACTCCATAAAAAATCATCCTTGGATTTATAAAAATGCGATAATTAAAAACATATAAGAGAATAATATCTGATAAACAGGCTTAGATTTTCTTTCTAACAATGCGATAGTGAAAAATCACCATTTCTTTTTTAATTAGGAATACATATCTCCAACTAGTTTCTAAATTAAGAAAATTTGCTTTATAATCTGTCCGAGATGAAAAAAATGTTCAACAGACTTTTCCAGGAAATAGATTCCTATGTCGCACGTGACCCTGCGCTGAGAAGTCGTTGGGACGTGATTTTATCTTATCCTGGATTTCATGCTCTCACATGCTATCGATTTTCAAGTTGGCTTTGGCGTCAAAAATTATTCACTCTTGGACGCTTTGTGTCACACTTGGGACGAATACTTTCAGGAATTGAAATCCATCCAGGGGCTAAAATTGGCGAACGCCTTTTTCATAGATCATGGAATGGGTGTTGTTATAGGCGAGACGGCAGAAATCGGGGATGACGTAACAATATATCAAGGGGTATCTCTTGGCGGAACCTCGCTTGCGAAGGGTAAGCGTCATCCCACTCTGGAAGACGGTGTAATTGTTGGCTCTGGCGCACAAATATTAGGTCCTTTTACGGTCGGCGCTGGTGCAAGGGTCGGCGCTAACGCGGTAGTTCTAGACGCAGTACCACCCGGGGTTACCGTTGTTGGAATACCAGCAACAATCGCGCAAAGATCCAAACCTGCATCTCAACCAGAAGATTTTGCTGCTTATGCGGTTGGTGAAGAGATCAGTGACCCATTAGCTAAATCAATTGTTCAAATGCAGGAAGATTTAGAGACCCTACGCGCTCGCGTCGAAGAATTAGAAGCCGAGCAAACTTCAGCAACTAACGCGGCGCGTTTAGCCTAGCAGCCTCCGCCATTACTTCCACAGCTTCATCTTGGTTGGACCGAACGTAGAGGGAATCAATCATCTCAGTGTCTTCCCAACGACGATAGCGCTGTTTAATCCTTGACGGAGGTCCAACAAGAGCTTTTTCATCAACCCACTCATCTGGAACGGCTGCGGCCGCTTCATCTTTTCGTCCTGCTAAGAAAAGTTCTTGGATCCTAATAGCTGCATCCCCAAAGCCTCTCCGAACCATCATGTCGTTATGAAAATTCTTGTTACGATGACCCATACCACCAACATATAAAGCGACCTCGGGCTTTAGACGATCAAGAGCCGCCTTCACATCGTGGTCCACATCAACATGAGCAGATGCGATAATCTCAAAATTGTGAAAGCCTTTATCCATACCTTTGGCTCGGGCTCGCTCAAAACCCTGCTCTACCCAGGGCAAGTACTCCTTCGCGGCATCAGGGGTCAGTCCCAGAGGTAACCAACCATCGCAAATCTCAGCTGTTAACCGAACTGTAGCCTCATTTCCTGCACCAATCATAATTGGGATGTCTGAATTCATGTGCAAGATAGATTTTAAAGGCTTACCCACTCCTGCCTCACCAGGGCCATGGTACGGAAGACTAATTTCACGCCCATCGTGCGTAACGGGGCTTTCCCTGCTAAACACCTTCCGCATAATTTCTACATAGTCTTTCAAACGATTGTTGGGCCGCCCCCAAGGCTGGCCATACCAACCTTCAACAATTTGCGGACCTTAAACCCCAAGACCGGCTATAAAACGGCCACCTCCAGCCAAAGCATCGACCGTAGCAGCAGACATAGCAGCATTAGCAGGAGTTCGGGCAGCGAGTTGCATAATTGCAGTGCCTAGCCGAATACTGCTTGTCTGAGCAGCTATAAAAGCAAGTGGCGTCACTGCATCAGACCCGTATGCTTCAGCTGTCCAGACAGCATCATACCCTAAAGCCTCGGCTCTCTTTATACGCTCAATTGGGATTTCAAGGTTAGCACCAGAATACCCAATCGACAGCCCTAACCGCATTTTCTATCTCCAATCAAACTTCACAAGCTAGTATGAGCAAGTTGCGCTAACTTTTGACCGTAATTCAGCATTACCTAAGAAGACGTGATCTCATCTATCGATGCATCTAGTCGCTATTCACCAACTTTGGCAATCGAAACATCACGGCTAGCTTACTGCTTGGCTAATTTACCTGCAAAATTACCAAGGATAAATATACTGCCGATTAACAGCACAACAATACATTCAAACCACCGCTCGAACCGCGCATAATTTTTGCAGATTGGAGTGGTGAGCGCAGGGATCTGAACCCTGGACCGACGGATTAAAAGTCCGTTGCTCTACCAGCTGAGCTACACGCTCTCCGTGATTGCCTAATTAGGCGAGGAGTGACCGGAAACTATTGCGCCTTGCCCTCTGGGTCAAGACGTTCTTTTCTACTAATTAATAAGCTTTAGAAGCTGCTCCAGATAATACCTCCGCCTTTAGCAAGACGCTCATTTAACGCATCCTTTACATGCGCCGGCACAAACGTCGAAATATCCCCACCAAGCCCTCCAATTTCTTTGACAAAGCGCGAGGAGATAAATTGGCACCGCTCTGAGGCCATTAGAAAAATGGTCTCAATGTCATTATTCAAACGACTATTCATCCCTGCCATTTGAAATTCATAATCGAAATCTGAAACAGCTCGCAACCCGCGAACGATGCAGGTAGCCCCATTTGCTTCCGCATAATGCACCAATAACCCATCCATGGTCTGAACAACTATCCGATTTGCTAGTTGCACGTCCTCTAGATTATCAACCCATTCGCGCACCATGGAGACGCGCTTGTCAATATCAAACATAGGTCCTTTGCCGGCATTAATAGCCACGCCTACTATCAATTTGTCGACCAGCTTGGCTCCACGCAGAATGATATCAAAATGTCCATTCGTAGGTGGGTCAAACGTCCCAGGATAGAGCCCTACAACACTTGACATAAACTATACTCCCAGAGCTTTGCTTATTCAGTTACTTCCGAGTCTTCTGTTAGATCCGAAGAACTAACTTCATCTTGCTCACGTAAAGGGGAAACCGAAACAACCCGGTCTCCATTTGCAACGTCAAATATCCTGACCCCACGAGTCGAACGCCGAGCAATTCTGATCTCATCGACTGGACATCTGATTAGCTGCCCGCCATTGGTAACAAGTACAAGCCCATCATTATCAGAAATTGGGAATGCCCCAACAACTTCAGCCCCTTCATCAAGACTCATTAATTCAATACCTTTGCCCCCTCTTCGGGTTACTCGGTAGTCATAGGATGAAGATCGTTTGCCAACCCCATTAGATCCCAGAGTTAGAATAAACTGTTCCCGCCCCCTAAATTCCTCGACAATTTCAGGAGGTAGAGCGCTGTCTGTTTGAGATCTCGCCTCGTCGCATAGCTGTTGATTGTTTTAGATAAGCGTCTCGCTCTTCCGCCACAAACTCGGCACCATCAATGATTGAAAGCGAAATGACACCGTCGCCGCTGGCCAGGTCAATACCGCGATTTCCCGTTGAATTGCGCCCTGCAAATACACGTACTTCCTCAATTGGGAAACGAATACAGCGAGCGCGTGCAGTAGCTAATATGACATGATTACCAGGCTCACAGAGCTCAACACCTATTAGCGCGTCTCCATCACTGAGTTTCATAGCAATCTTGCCATTTGCCATGACATTGGAGAAGTCGGAGAGAAGATTACGACGAACATTACCAGACTGGGTGGCAAACATTACATTCATATTATCCCATTCTGCGGGGTCCTAGGGAAGAGGAAGTACAGCTGAGATAGTTTCACCTTCATCCAAAGGAAGAAGCTGGACCAGCGGACGTCCCCGAGAGTTAGGGCCGCCTAAGGGCAATTTGTAGACCTTTAATTTGTAAACAATACCCTTGGTGGTAAAGAAGAGGACCGGAGCATGAGTTGAAGCTACAAAAACATCCCGAACAACATCCTCATCACGGGTCGACATTCCTGAGCGACCCTTACCACCGCGCTTTTGCTCGCGATATTCTGCTAAAGCAGATCGTTTTACATAGCCATTGGCAGAAACAGTCACCACCATTTCTTCCCGCTGGATCAGGTCTTCGTCATCCTGATCTGCCCCACCTTCTTCGATCTGCGTCCTCCGCGGTGTACCAAACCTCTCCTTCAAGCTATTCAGTTCACCACACATAACCTCAAGTAACCGCGCCCGATTTCCGAGTATCTCTAAAAATTCTCTAATATTTTCGGCTGTTTCATCCAATTCTTCGGTGATTTTCTCACGTTCCAGCCCTGTCAAACGATGCAAGCGGAGGTCCAAAATTGCTCGCGCTTGTATTTCAGAAAATCTGTAACCCTCGTCAGTAAGCGCTCCGCTTTCCTCTGCTCCAAGTAGAGCCACCAAAGGAGCAACATCAGAGGCTGGCCAAGCCCTGGAAAACAGAGGCTTCCCGTGCTGCTTGCGGGTCAGGAGCAGCACGGATAACAGCTATCACCTCATCGATGTTAGCGACCGCTACTACAAGGCCAAGTAACACGTGCCCTCGAGCACGTGCTTTTGCGAGTTCATACTGGGTTCGCCGTGCAATAACCTGTTCACGGAAGGCAACAAACGCTTCTAGAACAGATTTGATCGATAGCAGCTCTGGACGTCCACCATTCAGAGCGAGCATGTTAACGCCAAAACTAGTTTGAAGCGCGGTGTGACGGAATAGCTGATTAAGTACAACCTCGGCGTTAGCATCGCGCTTGAGATCAACAACTATACGAACACCATGCCGATCGCTTTCATCACGCAACTCTGAGATGCCTTCGACGAGCTTTAATGCAGAGACCTCGGCAATCCTCTCAACAAGTCGTGATTTATTAATTTGGTATGGAATCTCATGGACCAGAATGGCATTACGACGGAGGTCTATTTCCGTCTTCGCTCGCATAATTACCGAACCTCTGCCAGTTGCAAATGCCTGTCGAATTCCACCGCGTCCCATTATGAGACCGCCAGTTGGGAAGTCTGGGCCAGGAATTATTTCCAGAAGAGCGTCTAGATCTATTTGAGGGTTTTCGATAAGTGCAAGCGTTGCTTCTATGACTTCGCTTAAATTATGAGGCGGG
The DNA here is from genome assembly GCA_038143065.1 of Rhodospirillales bacterium. Classification (GTDB taxonomy): domain Bacteria; phylum Pseudomonadota; class Alphaproteobacteria; order Bin95; family Bin95; genus VMCJ01. The sequence goes on from JAYQLI010000035.1 coordinate 1,000,207, forward strand.
ATATTCGTTGCCATGCCAACGGCAATTCCACCCGCACCGTTAACTAGGAGATGTGGAAATTGTGCTGGTAAAACCGCCGGCTCGTTATCTGATTCATCATAATTGGCCTGAAAATCGACCGTATCCTTATCTATATCGGCTAAAAGAGCTTCCGCAGAATTAGCCAGACGCGCCTCTGTGTAGCGCATGGCTGCTGGCGGATCCCCATCCATGGAGCCAAAATTACCCTGACCAGACACAAGAGGCAGACGCATGGAAAAATCTTGGGCCATCCGCACAAGAGCGTCATAGATCGCTGAATCGCCATGGGGGTGATACTTACCCATCACGTCACCAACTATGCGAGCTGACTTTCTAAAAGGGCGGCTCCAATCATAGCCCCCCTCACGCATGGCATAGAGAATACGACGGTGAACCGGCTTTAAGCCATCTCGAACATCGGGGATTGCCCTAGCGACAATCACACTCATAGCATAATCGAGATAAGAGCGTTGCATCTCCTCTTCTATGGAGACGGCACGCACCTCGTCTGAACGCGGTGGCGAGGTGTCTGACACGCAAAAACTCCCAGAACAGTGACGCAATAAATAGCGCCAAGAAAGTATTTTTTATAGCAAATTTCTCATTGGGAATAAACTACAAAGACAAGGAAATTGGCATCCTTTCAATGGCACAAAGCGTAAATGAGAAACGCTTAATGATATGCCAAAACTAAGAAGGCCTCATTAGAATGGGATATCATCATCCAAATCCATTGGTGCTGGCCTTGAACCCTGGCTATCCGATGCTAACGCTGCACCAGCAGAGCGTTGCGGCATGCTTTGATAATCTCCGCCACCGTCTTCTGATCCGGTTCCTTCACCTCGTCCATCAAGCATTGTTAGCTCACCGCGGAAACGGCCTAGAACGACTTCGGTAGAATATCGATCAGCACCTGATTGATCCTGCCACTTCCTAGTTTGAAGTTGTCCTTCAATAAAAACTTTACTGCCTTTCCGAAGAAACCGTTCTGAGACATCCACTAAGTTTTCATTGAATATAACAACACGATGCCACTCTGTTTGCTCGCGTCGTTCGCCAGACTGTCTATCTCGCCAACGCTCCGATGTGGCAACTGATAGACGAGCAAATCTGCGGCCATCTTGTGTTTGGGTATATTCTGGATCACGACCAAGATTGCCAACAAGAATAACTTTATTAACGCTGCCAGACATGGGGTTGTCTCCAAAGGGTTCAAAACTAATGAAAAACGCCTAATTCGGTTTTATCCATCACGTTATCATAGTAACTGAGTTGAGTAAGATTCGGCGACCCAAAGGCGTTTGTTTTTTGTCCACAGATAAAAAAGATCATTCGTAGGGTTCAAGCCTTATATCTCGATGAAAAGAGAAGAAGACACTGTCAATGAGCAAAGCGCCCATCGGAAAAAAAAATATGCAATCACGGGATAGTCTGCGAAACATTTCAGTCCGTGGTGCTAGAGAGCATAATTTAAAAGATGTGGACGTGGATCTCCCAAGAGATCAATTGATCGTCATAACTGGACTATCTGGGTCAGGAAAATCCTCTCTTGCTTTCGATACTATTTATGCCGAGGGACAAAGACGATATGTCGAAAGTCTATCTGCTTACGCTCGCCAATTCTTAGAAATGATGCAAAAACCGGATGTGGACCTTATTGAAGGTCTATCTCCCTCGATATCGATAGAGCAGAAAACAACAAGCCGGAATCCTAGATCGACAGTAGGTACAGTAACTGAAATTTATGACTATATGCGGTTACTTTGGGCTCGGACTGGAATTCCTTATTCCCCTGCAACGGGCCTACCCATCGAAAGTCAGACGATTAGTCAAATGGCAGATCGGATTATGGCTATGGGGGAAGGAACACGCCTTTACCTTTTGGCCCCAATTGTCCGAGGAAGAAAAGGTGAATTTCGAAAAGAATTAGCCGACCTCGCCCGCCGCGGATTTCAGCGCGTAAAAATAGATGGCGAAGTGTTGCTCATAGAGGATGCCCCATTACTCAAGAAAAACTTTAAACACGACATAGATGTTGTGGTTGATAGATTTATTGTGCGAGAGGAGGCATCAGCGCGTCTAGCAGACAGCCTTGAAACCGCCATTGGATTGACTGACGGTTTGGCAACTGTGGAGAATGCCGATGATGGGACAGAAACAGTGTTTTCAAGTCGCTTTGCATGCCCCGTCTCAGGCTTCACTATTCCCGAAATCGAGCCGAGGCTTTTTTCCTTTAATAATCCATTTGGCGCGTGCCCAGTTTGCGATGGAATAGGCACCGAGCAGCATTGTGACGCAGAACTTGTAGTTCCTAATCCTTTGATGTCTATGCGGGATGGAGCCATTGCTCCATGGGCTTCATCTAGTTCATCATATTATGAGCAAACTCTCGAAGGAATTTGTAAGCACTTTAAGGTAGGGATGAAGACACCCTTCGGCGAGCTACCAAAAAACGTGATAGAAGCCATTCTTTTTGGATCTGGTGAAGAAGTCATACCAATCAAATATGATGACGGCCTCCGTTCTTACACGGTGAAAAAAACCTTCGAAGGAGTGGTAAATAATCTCGAACGGCGGTGGCGCGAAACTGATAGCTCTTGGGTGAGAGAAGAGCTCTCAAAGTTCATGTCAGCAGCAGCATGTGCAACTTGCAAAGGCAAGCGACTAAAGCCCGAAGCTTTGGCCGTAAAAATTGATATGCGGGATATCTCTGAAGTTACGGATTTTTCAGTAGCAAAAGCGAAAGACTGGTTTCTTGAACTCCCCAAATCCTTATCTCCTAAGCAACTAGAAATTGGTGAACGTATCCTTAAAGAAATCAATGAGCGGCTTGGTTTTTTGGTCGATGTTGGCCTCGGTTATTTAACATTGTCTCGTGGTTCTGGAGGTCTTTCTGGAGGAGAAAGTCAACGGATCAGGTTAGCTTCACAGATAGGATCGGGACTCACTGGGGTACTTTATGTTCTTGACGAGCCCTCCATTGGCCTCCACCAGCGAGATAATGCAAGACTTCTTCAAACACTAAACAGACTGCGAGACTTAGGTAACACTGTAATCGTGGTTGAGCATGATGAGGATGCTATTAGAAGCGCGGACTACGTCGTGGATATGGGACCTCTAGCAGGTGTTCATGGTGGCCAAGTAGTAGCTTTTGGCACGCCGCAGGAAGTCATGAACCACCCCGACAGCCTTACCGGGCAATACCTAACCGGGGTTAAGCAAATAGCCGTTCCCGTGAAAAGGCGTATCGGTGATGGTCGAACACTAACCATCCGAGGTGCAAAAGGTAACAATCTAAAAAATATTGATGCATCATTTCCATTGGGAATGTTAACCGCTGTAACTGGAGTTTCCGGTGGCGGTAAATCAACACTTGTAATCGATACTCTGTATAAGGCATTGGCTCGCAGAGTAATGAATGCTCGAGCTGCTCCAGAGAGCCACGAACGGATCGATGGAGTAGAGTTTATCGATAAGGTGATTGATATTGATCAATCACCGATAGGACGGACCCCAAGATCCAACCCTGCCACTTATACAGGCGCTTTTACGCCTATCAGGGACTGGTTCGCTGGCCTTCCCGAAGCAAAAGCACGCGGCTATAAACCAGGACGCTTTAGTTTTAACGTAAAAGGAGGCCGCTGTGAGGCGTGCCAAGGTGATGGTGTCATCAAAATTGAGATGCACTTTCTGCCTGATGTTTATGTTGAATGCGATGCCTGCAAAGGGAAGCGCTACAACAGAGAAACTCTAGAGGTAAAGTATAACGGACGTTCAATTGCTGATGTTCTTGACCTTACCGTAGAGGAAGGAGTCAAAGAATTCTCTGCTGTACCATCTATTCGAGAAAAATTATCGACACTGGAACAGGTTGGACTGGGCTACGTTAAAATTGGTCAACGCGCTACAACCTTATCAGGAGGTGAAGCCCAACGGGTTAAACTTGCTAAGGAACTATCTAGAAGGGCTACCGGTCGCACTCTTTACATTCTAGATGAACCTACAACAGGACTCCATTTTGAAGACGTTCGCAAATTGCTCGATGTACTTCACGCGCTGATAGATCAAGGCAATAGTATTATTGTGATCGAACATAATTTAGAGGTAATCAAAACCGCTGATTGGGTTATAGACCTCGGGCCCGAAGGCGGAGATGGTGGTGGCCAAATCGTAGCATCCGGCACGCCAGAAGAAGTTGCGGCCACGACAGGTAGTTTTACAGGCGAATATCTTGCAAATTTTGTTTACACAAAAAAGAAAATATAAATTTCTCATTACTTAAGAACGCAAAAAAAATGCCCCGTGGTCCGCATAAGACAACGAGGCATCTAATTTGATTAGAACAGCGTTTAAAGATTAGCTAGTATATTTTCAGCAGTAGAGTTCTCAACTTGCCCAGGTTCCTCGAGAAATAGCTGGCTTATTGTTCCATTCTCAACAATCATTGCGCAACGGCGCATCCGGGTTCCAAGTCCAAAGCCAGAACCATCCATCTCTAAACCACAAGCTTTGGCAAATTCACCATTACCATCTGCGACCATCTTCACTCTCGCACCAACATTTTGATCCTTACCCCAGGCACCCATGACAAATGGATCGTTGACCGAGACACAGGCAATTTCATCAATCCCTTTAGCCTTGATGGCCTCAGCGTTTTGAACAAAACCAGGAAGATGTTTTGCTGAACAGGGAGGAGTAAAGGCACCACGCACTGCAAATAAGACAACTTTCTTACCAGCAAGAAGATCTTCACTTGTTAGATTTTCTGGACCGCTATGACCCATAGTTTTAAAAGTAACAGACGGGGCCTTATCTCCAGCTTTAATTGCCATAATCATTCTCCATGTATATCCGTTTGTAAGCGCGTATCTCACACTTTTAGTAGCAAAATATTTAATCGCTTCTGATAGGAATAAAAGGCTTTAACTTCCTCGCGCTTGAATTATTGCCTGCATAACAGCATTAGCCGACAATAATTCTGGCAGCACAATCCCCTCTTTCGCACCGGGACCATAAACGATATTGAAAGGTATCCCAAATCGATTATTCCGCGCTAAGAAATCTGAAATAACAGTATCGGGCCGCGTCCAATCCGCCTGAATAGGGGTAACATCTTCGGTAAGAAGGTTAAGAATTGGATTATTGTACAGAACTGTAGCCTTATTCCACTTACACGTAACGCACCATTCAGCGGTTACATCTACTAAAATTATTTCTCCAGAATCTATACGACGAGAAATATCCAACTCGTCAAATTTTATCCATTTCACAGAGTCAAAGCTGGCTCGTTCAGGCGTCACTTGCGTAATTTCTAAAGCAAGAAGGGCTGCACTGATGGCACATAAAGTTGCCAGCCAGCGCACTTGAGCTCGAAACCAACTGAAAAACCCAACTATCAAAACAGAAGCTATTCCGACAAAGGCCGAAGCTACTAAACCTGTTTGGTTAAATAGGATCCAAAGTAGCCAAGCCCCAGTCAACGCAACAAAAAATCCCATACCTATCCGAACTGTCTGCATCCAGCGACCTGGTCGAGGCAACATTTTTACGACGGACGGAAATAAGGCAGTCAAGAGATATGGAAGACACAGCCCCATAGCCATAGCCACAAAGACAACTATGATTTCAAACGCGCCCCTAGATAACGCAAAAGTTAGGGCCGTCCCCACAAACGGTGCTGAGCATGGTGTAGCCAATAATGTCACCAATACTCCGGTCCAAAATGCTCCTCCAAGACCAGACGCCGGTCTATTATCAGAAATACGAGCGATGCCCTGCGGTAAAGAAAATTCGAAAAAACCCCAGAGGTTGCTAGCAAAGAGAGCCATTACGAAAACCATTACGGCTACAAAAAATGGCTCTTGAAATTGCATGCCCCACCCAACAGTCATGCCTAGATGTTTTAGTGCGATAGCTCCCAAAGCTAATCCTAAAAAAGAGACCAGGATTCCCGCACTCGTCGCTAGAAAACCCATACGGATTGCTCGTCTACTATCGTCAAAATGGCTGAGAACACTGGTGAGTTTTATTGCTAATACTGGCAGGACACAGGGCATAAAATTCAGGACAAAGCCACCTATTAGAGCGAGCACTACGATTAGTAGAAGTTCGCGTGGCCCAATTGGATTTGCTGAAAGCTGGGAAAGAGAAGCTTTTTGGCTAAAAGATTGGCCATTTAAGACGAGGGTGTACGTCGCCTCCTGGCCTGGCGAGGGAAAAGCTGGCGGAATAGAAGTGGCGACTGATGTTAGGCGAAACCTATCCCCAGAAAGCACATCAATCTTTGGTGCAGAGAAAAAATATCCAGATAGTCCATCGATGAAGAGATCGCCTTCCTGGACAGTAAACGGCGCCTTCCCCTCCAGTATTAGTTCTACTGGATTTGTTTTGGTCGATAACGATACCCTCTCAACACCAAATCCTGCCCCTGCTGGAGCCGGAGAAAGGCCTCGCGCTTGATCTATGGCAAAAGAATAAACAGTAGGCTGCGGGGAGCCTGCTGGCAGGAAAATATTGAACTGAGCAGATTGTGGAATGCAAATTTCTTTACAAGTGAGAAACTCAACTTTCAGGTCGAGCTTGGCTGGTTTACGAGGGTCATCAATAGAAACATTTAATGGCAGTAGAACATCACCAGTGTATCCAATTGAATCGTATCCAAACACATTAAAGCGCTTTGGCGTTGGCCAAGTCACATCCAACTTTCGCACGTTCTCCGAGCCTGCCCAGTCGAAATTGGGGGGATAACCTTGGGGGCCGGGTGCTTTCCAATAGGTTTTCCAACCTTCTTTAAGCTTAATTTCAAAGCCGATCGGAGCAGCACTAGAAAGACCCGAAGTGGAGACCCCAGATATCAGTCGGGAACGAGCTTCAGAAGACACGACCCATTCAGACTCAATTGCGCACGACGCAGAGCCACAAATCAGAGAGGATGTGAGCACTAAGATAAATGAAATATATCGTGTCATATAAGATTTGATATAAACCATGTTCAAATCCATACCAGTCCCAGTTTGCACTTCTGTTTGTAAATGCTTGCTTCGATAGAAAGTGTTTCTTAATTTTACCGCATGTCGGACACCAAAGACATCAGTCTCCAAGGCAGACTCTTAATCGCATCGCCAGCCATGGGAGACCCACGGTTTGAGAAAACCGTCATTTATATGTGCGCTCATTCTCAGCATGGGGGGGCGATGGGTATTGTAATAAATAAGCCAGTAGAAGGCATAAACTTTCAAGAGTTATTTGAGCAGCTGGAAATACAAAACATCGCTATTGAGTCCTTACAAATCCAGTACGGGGGACCCGTCGAAAATACCAGGGGTTTTATTCTTCACTCTGCCGAATATAGAGCCGAAGAAGTGTCCGAAATTTCTCCAGATATATCATTGAGTGCCTCAATAGATATCTTGCAGGACATTGCTTCAGGAAATGGACCCAAACAACGTATATTTGCTTTAGGCTATTCTGGATGGGGGCCCGGACAGCTTGAGGATGAAATCAAACAAAATGGTTGGTTAGTAGTGGACGCAGATACAGATCTGGTTTTTGGACCAGAACTCGAGCAGAAGTGGGACCAAGCTCTCGCCAAAATTGGCATCGACCCAGGGAAGTTATCAAGCCAGGCTGGTAACGCCTAGAATCCTGTAAGACTATAACTCATGAGAATTTTCGACTTACTTTCCAAGGATCTTTTAAATCCTTCAATGGATCATTAATCCTGAATAAGAAGAACAATGCACTCTTCTTTTTTAAGAACTAATTCAACTGTGCTCGCAATCGCTGCCGTAAGGTATCGATAGGCTGAGTGCCCTCTCCTTCGTCAGGGCGATAGTGCCAAAACGTCCACCCATTGCATGCGGCAGCTCCTTGAACAGCTGCACCAACTTGATGAATTGAACCTCGACAATCCTTTGCCACTAGCGAACCATCAGCATGAACTCGAGCTGCATGGCGGCCGCTGGGATCAGTGAGCACATCGCCTACATTTAGAAGGCCTCGCTCTATAACCCAACCAAAGGGAATTCGCGGCTCAGCTCTCTTTGAGGGAGCTTCCGTGACTTCATCATCGTTTGCGGGCTGAACTGACTTTATGCGCCGTAATGCTACCTTCGCATACTCAGGATCTCGCTCAATTCCAATCCAATGTCGCTTTAAACGTTTTGCAACAGCACCGGTAGTACCACTACCAAAGAAAGGATCAAGAACAACATCACCAGGTTTTGTCGAAGCTAACAGAACACGATGCAGGAGAGACTCGGGTTTTTGAGTAGGATGCGCTTTCTTACCGTCTGGTCCTTTAATTCGTTCACGGCCTGTGCAGATTGGCAGGGTCCAATCACTGCGCATTTGGAGCCCATCATTAAGAGATTTCATTCCATCATAATTAAAGTAATGACGACTGCTCTCATCCCTTGAACACCAAATCAAGGTCTCATGGGCGTTCGTAAAGCGCCGCCCTTTAAAGTTCGGCATCGGGTTTGTTTTATTCCAAACAATGTCATTTAGAACCCAAAACCCTAAATCTTGGAGTGCGGAACCCACTCGGAAAATGTTGTGGTAAGCACCGATTGTCCAAAGAGTGCCATCAGGGGTGAGTAGTCGGCGAGCTTCTGCTAACCATGCACGAGTAAAAGTATCGTATTCCGAAAAACTGGAGAACTTATCCCAATCGTCATCCACTGCATCCACCACACTATCGTTTGGACGCCGTAATTCCCCTGACAGTTGGAGGTTGTAAGGAGGATCAGCAAAAATTACATCGACCGAACCCGCTGGCAGCTTGGACATTTCTTCAATACAGTCACCAATGATAATTTTATCAAGCACAGATCACGCCCCTAAAGTAGATATACACAAAGTTATCCACAATCTGACTCGCGTCAAGAATCTAGTAGAGTCAAAAGCTTGGCGACAGGTTTGAAAGTTCTACGGTGATGTATTGTTGGGCCTAAATCTAACAACGCACGACTATGCTCTGCCACACCATATCCTGCGTTGCGTTCCCAGCCATATCCAGGATATTGGGTTGCGAGCTGCGCCATATAGCGATCTCGAGATACCTTGGCGTAAATTGACGCAGCTGCGATAGAAGCAGATTTTCCGTCTCCTTTTACAACAGTTTGCACGGCGCAAGATACGTTAGGTGACTGATTTCCATCGATGAGAGCAAGCGCTACAGGCTGATCAGCTAAAAGTTCCAGGTTGGAGATTGCGCGCGCCATGGCCAGTTTGGTTGCTTGTAAAATGTTAATCTCGTCAATTTCCTCAACAGTTGCCTCGGCCAGAGCGACAATTCCATAATCTTGAATTTTAAGAAAAATCTTTTCCCTAATGTTTTTACTCAATTTTTTTGAATCATTTAATTGATCCAAAAAACTTTGCGGCGCATTGCGACCAAAAAGCCAAACAGCGCACGCGAAAACGGGGCCCGCCCACGGACCCCGTCCCACCTCGTCAACACCAACAATGATCCCAGATATGCCTCTCCTCTGCGCGGCCTTCTCCAAGGAGAAGTCTGGCATTGATGCATCAACTCTACTGTGCGGCCTTCGCCGCCCTAGGCGGCCAATCTACCTGCCGACGTAGCTCTAGGCGTGCAATTTGCTGGCGATGCACCTCGTCTGGACCATCAGCAAAACGAAGTGCACGCATGCGGCTCCACATGTATGAAAGTTTAAAAGCCTGACTCATTGCTCCACCACCGTGAGCTTGCATTGCATCATCAATAACTTGAAGAGCCATATTTGGAGCCGCTACTTTGATCATGGCAATTTCTTGCCTTGCCTCTTTATTGCCTACCGTATCCATCATATGAGCGGCCTTGAGGGTTAATAGCCTGCACATCTCAATATTTATGCGAGCGTTCGCAACCCGCTCCATGAAGTTATCTCGTTCAGCTAAAGCTTTCCCCCATGTTACCCGCTCTGTCCCTCGGTGACACATCATCTCAAGCGCACGTTCAGCAACTCCAATGATACGCATGCAATGGTGAATCCGTCCCGGGCCCAATCGACCTTGAGCAATCTCGAAGCCTCTACCTTCACCCAAGAGGATATTCTCTGCAGGCACCCTAACATTATCAAATAATACCTGACCGTGCCCATGGGGCGCGTCATCGAAGCCCATAACAAGAAGCATTTTTTCTACCGTAATACCCGGTGTATCGCGGGGCACTAAAATCATAGACTGTTGACGATAAGTTGGGGCTGAGGGGTCTGTCTTACCCATCAGGATCAAGATCTTGCAACGAGGGTCGCCGATGCCACTTGTCCACCATTTTCTGCCGTTGATCACATACTCGTCACCATCACGCTCGATACGACAGGCAATATTGGTTGCATCTGAGGAAGCTACGGCCGGCTCTGTCATAGCAAATGCTGAGCGCATTTCACCATTCAGAAGAGGTTCAAGCCATTCTTTCTTATGCCCAGGAGTTCCATAACGCTCGAGCACCTCCATGTTACCGGTGTCTGGTGCGGAGCAGTTAAAAGCTTCAGGAGCCCAGTGAACCTTTCCCATAATCTCGCATACAGGCGCATATTCTAGATTGGTTAGCCCAGCACCATTCAAACTCTCTGGAAGAAAATAATTCCAAAGGCCCTCATCTTTCGCCTTTTGCTTTACTTCCTCCAGTATCGGAACGACCTTCCACCGATTTCCGCCCTCATCGAGTTGATCATAATATTTCTGTTCATTCGGGTAGACATACCGATCCATAAAATCTTCTACGCGTGCACATACTTCCTTAGTCTGGTCTGAATATTCAAACTCCATGCGAATTCCTCCAGGGCGTGACATCAAAACTTAAGCAACTTAACTTTAGACGTATGCAAAGCACCGCGCCAAGTGCATCAGTCCACCTACTAACAAATATTTCAAATTGGGTTTCGAAAAAATTTCCCAAAAATAACGCCCTATGCACTCAATGAAACTTAGTAATTTCCTTAAGCTCTTTATCTGTGAGTTAGATCAGATAACATCTACTTGAAACATTCTCAGCAGGACAAATTCAAGCGATGGTTGATACGTTCAACTACATAATTGTTGGTGCAGGCTCAGCGGGTTGCGTTTTGGCCAACCGACTTTCAGCAAACCCAAAAATTTCCGTACTGCTACTCGAAGCAGGTGGTGAAGACAAAAATTTTTGGATTCATGCTCCAAGTGGTTTTGCTAAACTCATGAATGACTCAAGGTTCAATTGGCTCTTCGAGACCGATCCTCATCCTGCTACTGGTGACCGCAAAATTCCAATCCCACGAGGAAAAGTCTTGGGAGGCTCTTCTTCGATTAATGGTCTTCTTTATGTGCGGGGACAAGCCCGGGACTATGATGGATGGTCCCAACTTGGAAATAGAGGCTGGTCTTTTCAAGATATACTTCCCTACTTCAAACGATCAGAAGATTTTTATGGTGGGGAAGATGAATTTCATGGAGCAGACGGACCATTAACGGTCTCAGAGCCGGCTGAAGACCACCCCCTAGATCGGATTTTTTAGAGGCCTGCAGCCAAGCAGGGCATCAAATAGGCCATGACTATAATGGTCGCTCTCAAGAAGGTTTCACAAAAAGTCAGTCCACCACCTTTGGAAATAAGCGACGCAGCACAGCTGCTGCATTCCTTGAACCAGTGCGGCACCGCTCCAATCTCCGGGTGCAGACTAATGCGTTGTCCGAGAAAATTATTTTTGAAGGAAAACGTGCAGTAGGCGTAGCGTACCGCACTAATGACAAATTGATTGAGGCACGCGCGAGCGGGGAGGTAATCCTATCGGCTGGAGCAGTTCAATCCCCTCAACTTCTGGAGCTTTCAGGTATTGGTGATCCCGAAATTATCAAAGAAGCAGGATTAGAAGTATTTCACGCCCTCCTGGAGTTGGTGAAAATTATCAAGATCACTTTGCGTGTCGAGTTAATTGGCGAATGAAAAATATTCGCACCTTCAATGAGCGTGCCCAGGGGCTACGAAAGCTTTGGGAAGGCTTACGTTACCTCACTGCAAGGCAAGGACTCCTGGCAAATACTGCCGCAAATGTTATGGGATTTGCCAAAACTCGACCAGAACTAGAGACCCCAGATGTACAATTTTTCATGACACCTGCTAGTTTCAAAAATGCAGGAGACCGGGTACTCGACCCTGAGCCTGGAATGACTGTTGGACCGTGCCAACTCAGACCAGAAAGTAGAGGAACTATTCACATAAGATCGTCAAATCCTCTTATGGCACCTTCGATCCGCCCCAACTTTCTGACTGTGAAAAACGATGGTGATACATTTGTCGCCGCCATCAAGTTAATCAGAGAAATTGCAAAGCAGTCTGCACTTCAACCTTATATCTCCCTTGAAATGAACCCTGGCCATGCTTGCCAGTCTGATGATGAAATCTTGGATTATGTCCGCCAGACAGGCCAAACAGTTTATCATCCTGTGGGCACCGCAAAAATGGGTCCCATTGGAGACAAAAAAGCAGTAGTTGACGACAGGCTACGAGTTAAAGGTATTGATAGACTCAGGGTTGTTGATGCCTCAATCATGCCCCTTCTCGTATCCGGCAATACCAATGCTCCAGTAATTATGATTGCGGAGAAAGCGGCTGATATGATTGCAGAGGACGCCAATACGCCTTCTTAGCCACAATCAATAACTTAATTAGAAAAGAAGCTGGGCCTGCACTCAAAAAGGCCGTGTTTCCATTGTAACTCTCACTTCATCATCCTTTGAGAAACGCCTCTATGTCATCAGGCGTTTCTACGTTGGAAGACGACAGTTCAGGGTTAATGCGCCTGACCATTCCAGAAAGTACCTTTCCACACCCTATTTCCACCAATTCTTCTACGCCCATTTCGCTCATTGAAATTACGCACTCACGCCAGCGAACAGTTGCCGTTACTTGCTGAATTAATAAACGCTTTATTTCATCAGGCTCCGCAACTGGTTTTGCAGTAACATTTGAAACAAGTGGAACAACAGGAGCTGACATCTGGGTCGTCTCAAAAGCTTCTGCCATAATATCTGCAACTTTGGTCAACAAGGAACAATGAAAAGGGGCAGATACTGGCAGCATTATTGCCCGCCTAGCTCCCTCGCCTTAGCAGCTTCCACTGCACGCTCGACGGCCTCTTTCGATCCAGAGACAACAACTTGACCGGGGGCATTATCGTTAGCAACATCACACACCTGGCCTTGACTTCCTTCAACGGCAGCTTCCTGCGCTGCATCAAGGTCTAAACCTAGAAGAGCTGCCATCGCACCTTCACCTGCGGGTACAGCTGTCTGCATTGCTTGGCCACGTAACTTCAAAAGTCGGGCGGCATCTGCAAGACCTAAAGCACCAGCAGCAGCCAAAGCTGAATATTCACCAAGCGAATGCCCGGCAATTAGTTTTGCAGATACTCCGAGATCGAAGCCCGCCTCCGCCTCCAGTACGCGGATAATGGCCACACTGTTCGCCATTAGGGCTGGCTGAGTATTTTCGGTAAGAGTTAAATCCTCCATTGGCCCGTGAAACATTAAGCCAGAAAGATTCTGGGAAAGAGCGTCATCAACCTCCTGAAAAACTTCCCTAGCAGCGGGAAAGGCCTCAGCCAATAATTTCCCCATCCCAACCGTCTGGGATCCCTGCCCAGGAAAAACAAAAGCTCTAACCATTTTTCAGTCTCTTTACACAGATATTTGAACCACCAAGAACGCCGTCTGTTCGCCAAATTGTCAAGCAGAGGCATGGTAATAATATCTATTAATCTTCGTCGGCGAAGATGCAGGTAGGAAGATGCCAAGTATATTCTTAAGGTCAAAGCCCCTTAATCATTAGCTCTGCAATCTGACGCCCATATAACGCAGGGTCCTCTAATGGTTCTCCGGCAGCAATTCGAGCCTGATCCAATAGAACGTTGGCATAGAGTCTTATTTCTTCGTCCATACTTTCTTGAGAAGACTTTTTGATAAACCTTGTATCAGCGGGTGCTTTGGATTTAATTCGAGAATTCTCGCAGAAACTGGCACCGCCTCCCATGCTGTTGCAACATTCTGGCCAAATGCAAATCGAGATCACCGTCATCAGCTACTATACATACTGGGCTATCAGTCAGCCTTTTGCTAACTCTAACGTCCTTCACAGCAGAACTAAGAGCACCTTTAATTTTCTCAATTAAGGGATCTATCTCTGAAGTTGCTTCATGTTTCTCTGGTTCTGTTTCTTCAATTTTATCTAAATCTTCACCCCCCTGAGTAACAGAGCGAATAGGTTTATCATCAAAGACACCAACTGCCCCAGGCCAGAAATCGTCAACTGGATCTGTCAGCAGCAAAACCTCGATGCCCCTGGACTTAAAACCTTCAACTTGAGGACTGTTAGCCAAATTACGGCCAGCCTCACCGGAGATATAATAAATCGCTTCCTGACCATCCTTCATGCGAGAAATATAATCTTCAAGGCTTACTAAATCGCTGCTTTCAGTAGTTCTGAAGCGACATAATTTCAGTAAGGCTTCTCGGTTGTTTACGTCCTCATAGACACCCTCTTTAAGAACTGCACCAAAATTTTCCCAAAAGTCAGAGTAGCCCTCTGGATCCGTTTTAGCTCCATCTTCAATCTCACGCAGAACACGCCGCACAACTCCTGTCCGTATTTGTTGGAGAACAGAGTTACGCTGCAACATTTCACGACTAACATTGAGTGGAAGGTCTTCGGAATCGATAACTCCGACGAGGAATCTTAAATAACCGGGTAAAAGTTCTTCCGCTTCCTCAGTTATAAACACACGTCTGACGTATAATTTGACCCGATTTTTTCTTTCAGGATTAAACAAATTGAAAGGTTTAACTGAAGGTAAATAGAGCAAACCTGCATATTCCAGCGCCCCCTCAGCCTTCCAATGGATGGTCTTCCAAGGCCCTTCACCCATACCGCCTACATGGGCATAAAATTCCTTATGGGCCTCATCTGACGTTTCCGTTTTTGACAGGGTCCAAATTGCCCGGCCTGCATTAGCCTGCTCACCCTTATCTTTTGGATCTTCAGAGAGCAAAACAGGAATTGGAATATGGTCGGAATATGACTTGATGATATGCCTAAGCCTGAAGGCCTCAAGAAACTCAGTTTCGTCATCTTTAAGTGTAAGAATTATGTCAGTCCCGCGCCAGGACTTTTCAGATTGCTCAATCGAGTACGCACCTTCACCATCTGACTTCCAGAGCCAGGCTTGCGCGTCGCCTGCCTTTTTTGTGAGTGCTTCGACCGAAGCTGCGACCATGAAAGTTGAATAGAAGCCAATTCCGAATTGTCCAATAATGTGAGCGCTTGATTTATCGGACGAGCTTGCAGCCTCCAGTGTTTCTAAAAAGTCTGAGGCTCCAGACTTGGCAATTGACCCCAAATATTTAATGAGGTCATCACGATCCATGCCAATACCATTATCAGAAACAATCAAACGACGATTTTCTTTATCAATCCTAATTTGGACCTCAAAATTGAATCACCATCGATCAAGGCGGGGTCCGCAATAGCTGCGTAGCGCAGACGATCACAGGCATCGGAGGCATTAGAAATCAATTCTCGCAGAAAAATCTCTTTTTCAGAATAAACAGAATGCGCCATTAATCGCAAAAGCCGACCAACTTCAGCTTGGAATTCCTTGGTTTCAGCGCCAACACTCATTTTTACTGCCCTTGATATTCATTTTTATTTCTAGATTGAGAATATTGGTACACAGGCTGCAAGCCGCAACCCTCGCCAAATTCAAAATCGCGAGCTAATTTTTCAAAAAGGGAATTCTCGATAGAAAAATATAAAGAGCTTCAAATTATTGGCGGGACAATTGAAATTCCCGAACGGAAGAGGTGAGAGTTAACTCTTGATTTTCGAGGATCAAAAAATAGGCAGTGAACCACTTGGTCGACCCGCACCACCAGGTGGAAAAATTGTTGCCCTTTTAGGACCAACAAATACTGGCAAGACCCATTTTACGATGGATAGGCTTCTCTCACATCCTTCCGGGATGATTGGCTTTCCATTGCGCTTGCTTGCTAGAGAAAATTATGACCGAGCGGTTGCATTTAAAGGCAAAGGAGCTGTTGCATTAGTAACCGGTGAAGAAAAGATCATTCCACCTTATGCCAAGTATTTTGTATGCACTGTGGAGGCAATGCCCCTTGAATTAGAGGTCGACTTTCTAGCTGTAGACGAAATCCAAATGGCCGCAGACCCAGAGCGCGGCCATATTTTCACTGATCGTCTTCTTAATGCACGTGGAAAAGTTGAAACCTTTTTCATGGGTGCGGACACTGCAAGGCCATTAGTAAAAGCACTAATACCCAAGGTCGAGATGCTTAGTCGACCTAGGCTGTCCAAACTCTCTTATCAGGGCTACCGAAAAATTTCACGGTTGCCACGGCGGTCTGCTGTAGTCGCATTCTCAATCAACGAAGTATACCGCATCGCCGAAACAGCTCGCAGACAACGAGGTGGCGCAGCCGTTGTTATGGGAGCGTTAAGCCCTCGAGCTCGGAACGCGCAAGTAGCTCTCTATCAAGAAGGCGAGGTTGATTATCTGATTGCAACAGACGCAATCGGTATGGGCCTGAACATGGACGTAAATCATGTTGCATTCGCGGGCCTATCAAAATTCGATGGCAATCGGCCCCGGCGCCTAGCTGCATCTGAGATTGGCCAAATCGCTGGAAGAGCTGGTCGTAATATGCAAGATGGAGGATTTGGCCCAACCGGAGAAGTTCTAGAAATTGAGCAAGAGGTTATAGAGCGCGTTGAAGAGCATAGATTTCAAACACTAAAGCGTTTTTTCTGGCGCAATAACGAACTTGATTTCCGAAGCCTTGCACAACTTAAGCAAAGCTTAGAAGTCCCTCCTCCATCATCGTTGCTTGCTCGTGGTAGAGAAGGAGATGATGCTGCCTCTCTCTCCGCTCTTATGCGGGATGAAGAGGTGGCAGCAAAGGCCAATACTAAACTTTCAGTGAAAACGCTGTGGGAAGTCTGCCAAATCCCAGATTTCAGAAAAACACTCACTGACAGCCATACTCGACTATTGAGTGAAATTTACCTTCGTCTGCTTTCTCACAATCACCTCGATGAGAACTGGATCGCAAAGCACATTAATCGCCTAGACAGATCTGATGGCGATATTGACTTACTCATGGCTCGGATCGCTGGAACTCGGGTATGGACCTACATAAGCCATAAACCAGGTTGGCTAAATGACGCCATTCATTGGCAAGAAAGAAGTCGGAGCATCGAAGATAAGCTGTCAGATGCCCTTCATGATCGCCTTACCCAACGATTTGTTGACCGCAGATCAGCTGTAATCGTCAGAAAACTCTCAAACGGCTCAGAACTACTTGGAGGGGTTGACTCAGACGGTTGTGTAGTAGTTGAGGGAAAACCAGTCGGAAGACTGGAAGGCTTTACTCTCAAACTTGATGACAGCTCCGGATTTATCGAAGATCGAAGAGCCATAAAGAGTGCTGCCCTGCGAATTGTACAATCTGCAGCTTCTGAACATATTAGCCGATGCATAGCCTCAGGAGATGAGCAATTTTGCTTAGATGATCAGGGATTTGTTCTCTGGTCTGGGGGCCGCATTGCCAAACTTAAGGCTGGAAAAAGCCCAATCGTCCCTGAATTTGAATTAATCACTACCGACATTTTAAATAGTCCGCTGCAAAAAGAAGTAATGGTCCGTATTCAGGCTTGGCTAGAAGCTTGGAGCTCAAGAACATTAGCACCAATAATTCGTCTCAAATCAAAAGATTTCTCCGCTGCAGGTCGCGGCCTAGTATTCCAACTTGAGGAACAATTGGGATGGCTAGAACGGAAGAACGCAAGCACCCAAATTAAATTACTAAACAAAAGTGATCGCCAAGCGCTGAAATCAGCAGGCTTTCGTATTGGTCATCTTGCCATATGGGCTCCACCACTCATGCTTGGCAAAGCAGCGCGTGCAAGGCAGATGCTAGCTCGACTTCAAGGGATGGAGATCAAGCGCCCCCCAAAACGTTCCTTCCTTCTAGATTGTCCAAAGGCACAAAATGAAGCAATGGCGTTAGCGCTCTCAGGGTTTGTGATTTTGGGACAATATGCTCTACGAATAGATCGAGCAGAAAAGTTAGCCTCTATTACCTATGGTCAGGCACACAAAGGTCATAAAATCATTCCATCTAAAATCGCAGAAAAAGTTGGCCTTGATGAAGATCGCCTCCTGCCCTTTTGATTGGTTTAGGGTTTCACCAGCGTATGGATGAGGAAGGGAAAAGATATTTCCAGCCAGGTCGATTAAAGAACAAAAATTCAAAGCGAAAAATGCCTTCACGGAATCACATCCGTAAAAAGCCGATTAATCCAGACTCTCCTTTCGCAACCCTGAAAGAGCTTAATAATGTCTCAAAGTGACACCCAACGCTTAGATGCATGGCTCTGGAAAGCCCGTTTTTTTAAAACACGTGCGATATCAACTGCTATGATTTCTAAGGGACGGGTAAGAATAAATGGTGACCGGGTGCAAAAACCTAGTCGTCAAATACGTCATGGAGACGTTCTCACATTTCCCCAAGGTAACTTCGTTCGCGTTATCCGTGTTCTAGGCTTTGCAGAACGCAGAGGGCCTGCCAAGGAGTCAGTTTATTTGTACGAATATATATGTGAGACTAGTTAGATGGGGTCTGAAGAGGAATTCCTATGGGCATTAAACTTGCAGTTGTAACAGTAACCCCGCTCCAGCAAAATTGTTCGATTTTGTGGTGTGAAGAAACACTCCAGGCTGCAATTATTGATCCTGGTGGAGATGCGCATCTAATAGAGCAAGCTGTAGATCAAGTTGGAGTAAGTGTTGAAAAAATTCTATTGACCCATGGGCACATTGACCATGCCGCAGCTGCCACTCAGATTTCGCAACGATACAAAGTCGATATTGAAGGACCAGAAAAAGCCGATGAAAGTTTTCTACAAAACTTACCTGAACAAGGTAAGAAATGGGGTATCCCTGCCCTGCCGGTGAACCCAAATCGCTGGCTTTCTCATGGTGACAAGGTGAATGTTGGCAATTTAGAGTTGGATGTTAAACACTGTCCGGGACATACTCCGGGTCATGTTGTTTTCCTCTACCATCCACAAAAAATTGCTGTTGTAGGCGATGTTATCTTTCAGGGGTCAATTGGCAGAACAGATCTACCACTTGGTGACCACGATCAACTCCTAATGTCTATTCGCGATCAAATTCTAACATTGGATGATGACTGGGAGTTTTTGCCCGGCCATGGACCTACTTCAACAATCGGCCAGGAACGTAATTCTAATCCTTTTCTTCAAGGACTTTGACTACCGAATTTGATAAGGGGAAACGTTTTATTCTCTCCTGAGGTAAACAAAAGATAAATTTCTACGCGCTTACCCCGCAATGGCCATACACCCAGAAATGGCTACTAAAAGTATAGTCAAGCGCCGGTAAAACGACTCCGAGGCCAATATGAATAGCCGTCTTCCCGCCAAAAACCCTATCATATAAATGGGTATGAAGCCTGCGGACACTATCCAGGCGTTCAAACCAACAAGCCCGTTAGAAAGTTCAAATAGGAAAAGAACAACTAATTGGCTAATCACAACAACAGAGACGTATAGGGCTAGTGTGGCTCTCGTACGAGATGCCCCCTCATCTCTTGCTAAAATATAAAGGACCATTGGTGGACCAATAAGGCTAGTAGCACCCCCTACTAGCCCACCAAAAAATCCAACATAAGCCGCAAATGAAATCCCCCCCCCGCGCCAGCGAAATCCCAGTGCTATGAATGAAATAAAAACAAGAATCAAAGTCCCAGAGACTTTTCGAAGTATTTCTTCATCTATTATGTGAAGTAAATAAGTTCCTAAAGGCAATAAAATAACTGCGGAAATTGCAGCAACCAGGGAGCGCTTGTAGTCAGCATCAGACCAAATTCCTCTCACCAAAGTTGCTGCGGCAAAAGCATCACAGATAGCCACAGTAACAACAGCGGAGGGAAGTCCGTAAATAAGTGAAAGAGGGCCTATCATAACAAGCCCTGCACCAAATCCTGAAAATCCTCTAACGGCCCCGGCAACAAAGACGCAGATGCCTGCTAAAAAAACGAGAAGGCTCAAGCCAACCCAAGCTTCTCTGCTAGCCCAATGCGCTGCAACTTACCCGTTGCCCCCTTAGGGATTTCCTCAAGAATCAAGACTTTTCGTGGGATTTTGTAATCTGCCAAGCGCTCCCGTAAAAATTGCCGGATATCCGCTTCACCTGCTTCCTGGCCTTCTCGAAGAACAACGGCAGCGGCCACCTCTTCTCCCAAGGATTTGTGCGGCATAGCAAAGGTTACACATTGGGCAACAGCCGGATGGTCCATAATGACTTCATCAACTTCTAGAGGACTAACCTTTTCGCCACCACGATTTATGATTTCTTTGAGACGACCGGTGAGGCGAAGGTAACCCTCATCGTCAATTGTGCCTTGATCACCAGTTCGGAACCAACCATTGGTAAAGGCAGTAGCATTAGCATCCGGATTATTCTCATAGCCCTTAGTAACATTTGGACCACGTATAACAACTTCACCAATTTTTCCGGCAGATAATAAACTTCCTTTATCATCCATGATGGAAACTTCTGGCCCAGCTGCAACACCCACAAAACCAGGCTTTCTAATTGCCGGTGGGAGTGGGTTTGAGGCCATTTGATGAGCTGCTTCAGTCATTCCATAGCTCTCAATAACTGGAGCACCAAAGGTTTCCTCAAGAGCAGTCATTACTTGAGGTGGAAGACTTGATGAGGAAGACCTGATTAGCCGAAGTCGCAACTTGTCAACGATTGCTTGATTACGTGGCGCACGTCCAAGAATTGCCTGATGCATTGTTGGGACAGCCGTGTACCAAGTAGGATCAACCTCCTCTAACCACCCAAAAGCCTTAAGAGCGTTAAAACCGGGAGCGCACGAGACTGAAGCTCCCGCGGCAAGAGAAGACAATACTGCTGCAATCAAACCGTGGATATGGAACAGAGGCATAATATTTAAGCAGCTATCATTAGAAGTTAGTTTTAATGTGCTTCCAATATGAAGAGCTGATGCGGTAACGTTTTCGTGACTAAGCGGAACTATTTTTGGACGCGAAGTTGTGCCAGATGTGTGCAAAACTAGCGCCGTATCCGCAGGTGCGGCAAAACCAGTAGTGGCTGCTCTTTCTCCATTCCTAGCAGCTTCAGAGAAGAGCCGAAATGCTCCCACTGGACCACCAGAATTTGGAACCAATCGTAATACTGGTATTCCTAACTTTTGAGCCACTCCAACCACTGGACCAGCCTCATCCTCAGCTAGGATAATTGCGCGTGCATTGAGGTCCTCAAGATAAAATTCAAATTCCTGCTGACCATAAGCAGGATTAAGAGGTGCAGTTGTTGCAGAGCAAGCAACCGAAACAAATGCTGATGCCATATACGGCCCGTTTGGAAGAACTATTGCTACTCGATCATTTCGGCCAATACCAAAAGTATTTAAATCTGTATGAACGTCGTTAATGAGGCTCTTAAGGCTCTGATAGTTCAAAGGAGAACGGCCTGCCGCCTCACTTCTAGGCATATCGATCGCTACATCGCGGTCCCCCTGAGCCTCTATTAAATCATATATCGTCTGGGTCATTGCCCCACTCCACTGCTCAGAGAAAATTTTAAATTGAGGTCTATTCTAACATTTAAGTTAGAAAAACCACTGACTCTTTTTTAGAGTTTTTCACATAATCCCTTTCCAGAAACTTCTTCTGAAAAACACAATTAAAACATTAAAAAATTTCAGAAAGTTACTGGTTTAAAAACAAGCTGTTTTCTGTTTGAAAAGTATCTAAACGTTGAAAACGCAAAACCTTAAAACATCGAACCCTTTTCGGTGAGCCTATAATCCATTCGGACGCTCATAAATAGCCAGCTTTTAATAAGTCCTTCATATGGATGATAGCTAATAAGGAAGCATCATCAACAACTAATAGGTTCGAGATCTGCTTATCTGTCATTACTCCGATGACATCTGCCATCCGCATATCAGGAGTCGCTACAGCGGGGCTACTACTCATAATGTCACCAGCAGTTTTTTCAAAAAAGTCTGAGTCAAATGCACGGCGAAGATCACCATCGGTTACGCATCCTAAGAGCTTCGACTCTTTTCCCAATACTCCAACGCAACCCATCCCGCCGTCAGCAATGGCTGATATAACGTCACCAGCTTTAGTAGATGAAGTAACCACAGGCGGTGAAGGCTGATCAATTAGCCAATCTGAAACACGCTGAAGTTGCAGGCCTAGCTTCCCTCCAGGATGTACCATCCCAAAATCTTCCGAGGTAAAACCTCTTTTCTCCATTACCGCAACTGCGAGAGCATCGCCTAAAGCAAGTGTCATTGTAGTTGAGGTTGTGGGGGCAAGACCGTTTGGACACGCCTCTTCGACATCCGGCAAAGCCAGTAAAATGTTTGAAATCGAGCCAAGTAGGCTATTTTTGCGTTTTGTAATCCCAACAATTGGTATTGATACCCGACGGGCAAAGGAAAGTATGTCCCGCATTTCCCGCGTATCACCAGAATTGGATATTGCTAAAAGCGCTCCGGCACCATTCAACATACCTAGATCGCCATGGCTGGCCTCTGTTGGATGCACAAAGAAAGCAGGTGTTCCCGTAGAGGCAAAGGTTGCTGCTATTTTTGAACCAATATGCCCGGACTTACCCACTCCGGTAACAACACAATACCCAGTATTTTTTAGGAAAGCATCGACAGCCAAGGAAAAATTCTTATCCATGGAAGCCTTCAACGCGTCTAAACCACGGATCTCTGCGTCAACTAAATCCCTCGCAACCTCAATAGCTGATTTTGCGGTATGTTTTGTGGAGGAAGTCATCATAAAATCGCGTAGCAGATTTAAAACCTTGCCTGCAAGCTTATTATGAACAGCATGAATTGCTCCTCGATCAAAATCAGTAAAGATTTCTCGATAAAATATGAAATTAATGTTCTTCGATTTGGATCTTTTAGAACATTGAAAAATATCTTGATGCTATAGACTAACATCTCCATTTCTTCTCTGCATTCACTTTGAAAGTACTGGAATAAATTTTCGAGATGTCGAGTTACATTAAAACCTTTGTGTTCATTTCAATAATGACCGCATTATTTGGAAGCATAGGCCTTCTTTTCGGAGGAGCTGAAGGAATGGTTATTGCTCTTTTTGTAGCTATCGCCATGAACATTTTTGCTTACTGGAACTCAGATAAACTAGCTCTCCGAATTTATTCTGCCAGACCGATCAATCGTTCCTCGGCACCAAATCTTTTTAATATTGTAGAAAATTTGTCAGCAAGAGCTGCACTGCCAACACCAAAAATATACATTATTGATAATCCACAGCCTAATGCCTTTGCTACAGGGCGCAATCCAGAAAACGCGGCAGTTGCTGCCACAACAGGGTTGCTTCAACACCTCTCTCACGAGGAAGTCACGGGCGTAATGGCTCATGAACTTGCCCATATAAAAAACCGTGACACACTCATAATGACGATAACTGCTAGTATTGCAGGAGCAATCTCTATGATTGCTAATTTTGCCGTCTTCTTTGGAGGTCATCGAAATAATCCCATCGGGCTCTTGGGCTCTCTTGATGATGATCCTTGCACCTATGGCTGCTGCCATTGTTCAGATGGCCATAAGCCGAACGAGGGAATATGAAGCAGATCGGATAGGGGCTCTTATCTGCGGAAATCCTCTTTGGCTGTCCTCAGCGCTTTCTAAACTTCACTATTCAGCGGCAAAGGTTGACAATGAGCCAGCAGAAGCCAATCCACAAACAGCACATATGTTTATCGTAAATCCCATACATGCCCAGGCCATAGATGGCCTGTTCTCCACCCACCCAGCAATGGAAAATCGCATAGCCAAGCTTGAAGAATTAGCAACCGAGATGGGTATTTCTACCCCTAGAGTAAGCCCATGGGCTTAGACAACCCTCGTAGAGTAGCGCTTCAAATACTTGATGCTTGCTTGGGCAGAAAGATGGCTCTCGATAGAGCATTCGATGGGGCTGCTGTTGAGCTAGAGGGACGAGATAGAGCTTTCGCGAGAACGATGGTCGCAACAACATTACGACATCTCGGTCAGATTGACGTCATTTGCGAAAAATACCTAAGACGCCCAATACCAAGAAAAGCTCTCACCGTTCGAAATATCCTTCGGTTAGGTGTCGCCCAAGTTATATTCTTAAAAACGCCACCACACGCTGCAGTTGGGGAAACAACAGCACTAGCTGATCATCGGGCAACTCAAAATTACAAAGGGCTAATCAATGCCGTCCTACGAAGGGTAACAGAGGCAGGAAATTCATTGCTTGTTGAGCAAGATGCCGCCCGGCTCAATACTCCTGGCTGGTTATGGGAAAGTTGGATCAAAAGCTATGGACGCGAATTAGCACGCGAGATTGCCAACGCTCATCTGACCGAACCACCTTTAGATTTAACAATTTTTACCCAAACAGCCGAAGAATGGGGAGCTTTGTTAGACGGAGAGATACTGCCAACGGGATCAGTTCGTCGTAAATCGGGTGGGCGAATAGAGACAATCGCTGGCTTTGATGAGGGAGCATGGGCCCCTCAAGATGCAGCCGCAGCACTTCCGGTTCGATTATTCGGAGATGTTTCGGGAAAACTTATTATCGATATATGCGCAGCGCCAGGTGGAAAGACTGCCCAGCTCGCTGCAGGAGGCGCTGACGTTATTGCAGTTGATTTAAATGAGCGTCGCCTCCAACGCCTTACCGCCAATCTACAACGGTTGAATTTAACAGCTAAAACGGTCGTAGCTGATGCACTAGAGTGGATGCCAGAAAAAGAAGCAGATGGTGTCCTCTTAGATGTTCCATGTTCTGCGACTGGTACAATTCGGCGCCATCCTGACCTGCCTTGACTAAGTCAACTTCGGACGTTAAAGCTCTTTGCCTATTCAAGCACAAATGCTTCGATCAGCGGCTAAAATGATTAAGCCCGGAGGCTTACTGATTTATGCATGCTGCTCCCTGCAGCCTGAGGAGGGGGAGCGTCAAATAAGCCAATTCTTGAAACATCATCCAGATTTCAGCAGGCAACCCATAACAGCAACTGATTCTCTTGGAATCCCGGAAGCAATTACCGCAGCCGGCGATTTGCGAACTCTTCCATCAATGTGGACAAGCATTGGAAGTATAGATGGGTTCTATGCATCCCGACTGGTCAAAAAGCGCTAAAGGTAAGATGACCAAGAGAGAAGAATTCTTTTCAAGAAGGATTACTTAAAGTTTCTTAGTCACCCAAAGTCTGTCCTTATATAAAACCAACTGCGTGGCCACCGTCTAGACCAATAACCTGTCCGGTTACGTACCCCGATGCATCAGATGCTAAAAACACCACTGGCCCATCCAGATCTTCCTCCTGGCCAAGACGCCCCATAGGCACCCTGCTGATAAGGGCTTTGCCTGGCGGGGTTTCCCAATAATCTCGGTTCATATCTGTTTCAATATAACCAGGGGCTAGGGCATTTACCCGGACACGATACTTGGCTAACTCAGCCGCCATTTCGCGCGTTACATGATCAAGGCCTGCTTTGGCAGCATTGTAAGCAATAATTCCTGGATTTGTGCGTTGTCCGAGGATCGATGATATGTTGATAATTGAGCCCCCAAACCATGAGCAACCATCGCCTTTGCCGCTGTCTGGGCCACTACCCAGGCACCAGTAAGGTTAACATCAATTACCGGATCCCACTCCGCTTCTGATACATCTAAAAGACGTTTGGTGATTGCGATCCCTGAATTATTGACGACAATGCGGATTGGCCCAAGCGCCCCTTCAGCAAGTGAATAAGCCTCTTCAATACTGGAACGATCGGAAACATCCATAACAACTGGAAACGCCTTGCCACCGAGTAATATAACCTCATCAGCGACTTCTTCTAACCTCTTAGAGTCACGGGCAGCCAACACAACATCCGCTCCAGCTTTAGCTAAAGCTAGTGCGAAACGTCGCCCTAAACCACGACTAGCACCAGTAACTAGTGCAGTTCGGTTATCCAGCCTAAAAAGTTTTTCTGTCATTCTGCCTCCAATGGAGCAATCAACGGCACTCCAGGGACCTGAATGCCATTTGGTCTTCCATCTTCCGTAACACCTTCATAGGAATTAGTCATCCAGCTTGGCAGCGACGGTCCATCTGAACAGGCCAGCCAAAGTCGCAAAAGATGTCTTCGATTTTCCACCAACTCAGTGTCTTCAAAAGCCGTACGGCTATGCCAAGTGAAGTGATTACAAACAAACTGCATATCACCTGGCTGAAAAATCATTTTGAGGTTAATGCCCTCTTCATTGGCGATTTCATCGATGAGATCTAAAGCTTTAGTTTGCTCATCAGTAAGAGGTGGGGCGCCAGGTAACAATTGACCTTTTCGGATGGCGCTTCGAACATAGTGCGAGATCACTCGACCAGCATGCGGCATGAAGATAGGCACCTCTGCCCAAGGCTCTTTACCTTCTGGTATTTCGCCCCACCGAGTGCGGTAAAACGGCCGTAAAAGCACCTTCATTGCCTCTGGGGAACGTTTGATAACTTCATTATAAACGGTTGTTGAACTGACTATAGATGACATTCCTCCAGATTTGGCTGGACGCCAACAGAGAAGTCCAACTAAATCACTGGAGTCAGTGTGGTACGGAAGCCGCGCCGAAGTTTGGTATCCTCGGGCCAGAGGGTCGTCATAATTCAAACCAAGGTTTTTAACATGTCCAAGTAAGTGGCCCTTGCCATTTTGAGAACATGGACGGCCGAGGTACAAGCCAATACCCCAAAATGCTAGTGCAGCCTCTCTTAACGATAAGTCATCCAATGAAAAACCCCGAAACAGATAAAATCCTGGGCCTTCTAATAGGTAACGACGCATATAAGATATTCTTGCGGAAACAGTCGGTAGAGGAAAATCTGCCCTTGTTATTTCCAGTAAATCTAAGCCACGTCGACTGACCAATTCGATTGCATTAAGAATTTCATCAATCTCTTCAGAGCTCCAATGGTGGCACCATTGTGATGGTAACAACGCCATATCAGAACCAGTCCAAGCCTCTGGCCCCTGAATAGGTGATAGAAATTGATGACTTTCTGCAAAACCTTCCAATTCGCTCTCCCAATCAATTCCCAACTACTCTAATCATCGTTATCCTTCCTGGCAGATTCCGATACGTCAAATCATATTAAATGGGACGCTCTAGCAAGATGAACGATGCTTCAAATACGAATATGACCTTTGGTCGTGATGCCTTTATCGCTTGCCTGCTTGGAGAGGGCGTATCACGTATGTTCGGCAATCCCGGCACCACGGAATTGCCAATAATGCATGCCCTTTCTAATTACCCAGAGATGGGGTATGTGCTTGCAATGCAGGAAAGCGTTGTAATTGGCATCGCTGATGGCTTTGGACGAGCTTCAGGCGAACTCGTCGCTTGTAATGTTCATGTAGCGCCAGGGCTTGGTAACGCTATGGGGGCTATTTATTCTGCTAAAATAGCTGGCATTCCTATGATTGTTACCGCCGGCCAACAAGAACAGGGCCACGGCCTAACGGAACCTCTCCTGTATGATCCTCTCGTTCCGATCGCTCAATCGCAAGTGAAATGGGCAACAGAGGTATCAAGGCTTGAAGACCTACCACGTGTACTCCACAGAGCTGCCAAAGTAGCAATGACCCCTCCAACTGGGCCAGTGTTCATATCTCTGCCCGGTGATATTTTAAATATGAAGGGCGCCGTTGATCTTGGCGAGGCAACCCGCATAGACGTGGCAGTTCGCCCAAACGACGACACCCTCACATCTCTGGCGGACAAGCTTATCGGAGCTGAAAACCCAGTTATAATTGCAGGTCATGAAATAGTACGAAGTGATGCGTTTGATTGCGCCTCAGAATTTGCAACAGTATTAGGGGCGCCTGTTTGGCAACAAACAATAATAGACGGGGCACATTTTCCGTCCGACCATCCTGCTTATATGGGTGCCATTACTCGTTTTCAGCCAGTTGTTCGGGAACGTCTTGAACCGCATGATCTGATGATATGTATCGGATCAGACGCCCTAAAGATGTCCGTCTACAGTGAAGTAGAACCAATGCCACCAGGGATGCGTGTCATCCAAATTGGCCAACGCGATTGGGAAATCGCAAAAAATTATGCTTGTGAATTAGCAATCCGAGCTGACGTCAAAGAGACGTTAAATGCTTTAATCCCTTTTTTAAAAGAAAAGGGCGGGGCTGAACTGGAAGCCAAATCACATGACCGCCTGGCAAAGATCAAAACCCAAAATTGGGCAGCAAAAAAAGCATCAAAGGTACAAGCTACTCTGACTCAGAGAGAAACGTGCAAATTAAAACCCGACTGGCTAATGATGAGATTGTCCGAGTTACTACCTAAAAACGCCATAGTGGTAGATGAGGGAATTACAACCACCGGGTCAATTAACGATTTTCTCCCATACACAGATCGTTACAGCTATTTTGGCAACTCGTCAGGCGGCATAGGCTGGGGTATCGCTGCCTCTGTTGGCGTCCAAGCCGCACAGCCAGATCGCCAAGTTGTTGCTGTAATCGGCGATGGCAGTGCTATGTATGCTATTCAGGCTCTATGGACAGCTGCTAACCTTAAACAGCAGACCGTTTTCATTATCTGCAATAACCAAGGATATACTGTTCTAAAACAGAGACTTAAATCCTTCCACGACAATGACAACCCAATTGGAATGGACTTCAATGATCCTCAGCTTGACTGCGTTTCACTAGCCAAAGGCTTTGGTGTTGCAGGAGAGCGGGCCTCCACACCTGATGACTTTGAAACGGCATTCGCAAATGCCCTAGCACACGATGGCCCATACCTAATTGAAGCCATGATTGGCTAAGTAAACTTTTGAATGCAGCGCTTTGAATTTTAGAGCTTAACGCGCTTTTGCCTTCTGAACAGGATTCAAATATTAAAGATTAGCTGAAACTGGACGAGCAGAAATAATAACAAACGCTTCGGCAAGGGGTGGTTCATCAGTTATGGTGAGGTCAATGACGGCTTCCATACCATCGGGCGTTAATTGAGCCAGACGAGCCGCTGCCCCCCCAGTCAATCGCATAGTGGGTTTTCCTCCTGGCAGATTAATGACACCCATGTCTCGCCAAAACACGCCTTTGCGAAGTCCTGTTCCAAGAGCCTTTGAGCAGGCTTCCTTCGCCGCAAACCGCTTAGCATAAGACGCTGCCCGGGCCGCCCGTCTATCAGACTTTTCCCTCTCAATTTCGGTAAAAATGCGATCAACAAAGCGGTCGCCGAAACGATTTAACGTTGCCTCTATTCGAGTTATGTCAATGAGATCATTGCCTATACCTAAAATCATTAATTCCCCACCGCTTCATCCATAAGACGGCGCATTTCCCCTATTGCCTCCTTTAAGCCCATAAAAATGGCCTCTCCAACTAGGAAGTGTCCAATATTCAGCTCTACAATTTCGGGAATAGCAGCTATCGGCTTGACACTATCAAAGGCCAGGCCGTGCCCAGCATGGCACTCAAGGCCCAGAAATTTAGCATCTTTTGCAGCAGCGCTAATACGATCCAATTCTATAGAACGACTTGCACCACTAGCTTCGCAATAACGCCCAGTATGCAGTTCTACCACAGGAACACCGAGATTTGCAGCTGCTTTAAGTTGAACTAGATCTGCCTCAATAAACAGTGAAACCCTGCAACCTGCGGACATCAGTTCTTTGACTAATGGCTGTAAACGATCCTTTAAACCAGCAACGTCTAGACCGCCTTCAGTTGTTACCTCTTCCCGTTTTTCAGGAACCAGACAAACGGCATGGGGTTTATGTTGGAGTGCTATTTGGACCATCTCCTCTGTAGGAGCGATCTCTAAATTCAGTGGAAGATCAACTTCGGTCTTGAGAAGTGGCAAATCTAGATCACGTATGTGCCTACGATCTTCACGTAGGTGAGCTGTGATGCCATCAACCCCCGCTGCCTTAGCCAACAAAGCAGCTCTAAGAGGAGCAGGATGATCGCCTCCTCGGGCATTTCTTACTGTAGCAACATGGTCAATATTAAGACCTAACCTAAGTTGTTTTGATGGCATGCTAACCCTTTTCTACTGAGTGCAGGCGTGTTTCACGGGCTATCTTCTTTGCCTGAATTCGGTTTTGGCGGGAGCTTTGATAGGCTTGAATAAGCCGACGAAGGCCAAAATAAAATACGATCCAGGCAACCCCCATGATTAAGCCACCAATTAACATTGGCTGAAATACTGGCAGACTATCGCGTGCAGCCTGCTGAAAATCACCTCTCCAGACATCGGAAGCTACGCCTTGGAGAAGCTGAGACAATGATTTTTCGGTGACGTCGCCTTGCTCTCCAAAGCCTAGCATACGGCCAAGACGGAAACTGGATATCCAGATAAACGGAAATGTCCATGGGTTCCCGACGATAGTCCCGATAGCGGAAGCAATAATACTTACCCTCAAGCCAGCTGATAGAATTGCTGCAATAATGAAATGCAACCCTGGCACAGGAAGAAAACTAACTGCCGCACCAAATGCAAAACCACTTGCTAGTGCGTGAGGTGAACCCCGCATGCGCTGCAGACGGCGCAGTATGTACTTAGCCCCACGTTGCAGACCACTATTGGGCCATAACCATGACTTTAAAATTGCAAAACTTGAGCGAGGCTTCTGACGTCCAAACATTACTTTACTTAGGCGCCTTCTCTCTCAATGGTTGTGATTACGCTATCTGCGCGAAGTGCAGCAATGATGATGGCAAGATGATCCAGACTATCAACCTCAATATCAACTATAAGCTCAAAAAATCCTCTGCTCGGCTAGAAAACCGCAGATTCGAAATATTGCCACCTTGGCGGCCGATTGTATTAGACACAGCTCCAAGAGCACCTGGCGAGTTCTGGAGCGTAATACGGACCCGACCTACTCTGCGCTCGGGTGATTTTTCTTCCCAATCAACATCAAGCCATCTTTCTGGGGTATGGCTGAAAGCTTCTAAAGTTGCGCAGTCAGAAACATGGACCGTCACTCCTTTACCAGAAGTTACGATACCTATGATTTGGTCGCCTGGAAGAGGATGACAGCATCGCGCGTAATGAACGGCCATACCAGGGATTAGGCCTTTCAGCGGAAGCGCTTTAACATTCGTATTATCTTGGCTGGCGGCGCTTTTCCCAGCTTGCCTATCTTCTCCCCCTTGGATGTAGATCGTACGGCTTTGGGAGCCAAAACACTTATTAATTCGGCTTCAGTGAATAAACCCTCGCCGAGTGCAGCAAACAAATCATCTTGTGTTTCTAATTCAAATTTCTTCAATACCGGACGTAACATACGATCTGAAAAAGTTAGTCCTGCCTCAGCCGCCGCTGCCTTCGCAACCTCACGGCCTAGTGAAATGTATTGATCGCGCTGTTCTAGGCGAATAAGTCTACGGATACGAGCCTTGGCCCGGCCGGTTGCAACAAACTGTCCCCATTCTGGAGATGGGGTCTTATTTTTAGAAGTTAAAACTTCTATTTCATCACCATTGGATAACTTTGAACGAACTGGCGCTATCCGTCCGTTAATACGGGCACCAACACAATGATCCCCAACTTCTGAATGAACCGCATAAGCGAAATCAACAACAGTTGCGCCATTAGGAAGCCCAATCAGGTCACCTTTGGGCGTAAAACAAAAAACCTGATCTTGAAACATCTCAAGCTTGGTATGTTCCAAAAATTCTTCAGCACCGCCAGCTTCATCTAAAATATCAAGCAAGCTGCGGATCCAAGCAAACTGCTTCCCATCATGGACTACGTCACCCTGCTTATAACGCCAGTGCGAGGCCAGCCCATATTCAGCTATTTCGTGCATCTCGCGGGTGCGAATTTGCACCTCAATCCGCATCCTTTCAGGTCCTATCACTCCAGTATGAAGAGACTGATATCCATTTGGTTTTGGGGTTGAAAGATAGTCCTTGAAGCGACCTGGCAGTACTTGATAGACGCCATGGATCGCACCGAGTGCGCGATAACATTCCTCGACGGTTCCAACTATAACGCGAAACGCCATAATATCTGTTAACGCTTCAAAAGGAGCCGCCTTTCTCTGCATCTTTGTCCATATGGAATATGTAGCCTTTTCGCGACCTGAGACTTCAGCGTTAAGTCCACTCTCTGATAGTGTTTTGTGAAGTGCAAAAATTACTTTTTCGCTCAGATCACGGCCATTTGAACGCAGTAATTCAAGTCTAGTAATGATAGAATTACGAGCATCAGGGTTTAATTCTGCAAAGGCGAGGTCAACCAGTTCATCCCGCCAAGGTTGCATTCCAATACGCTCCGCCAAGGGCGCATATATGTCCATAGTTTCAGCAGCACTACGCCTACGACTAACCTCTGATTTCACAAAACCCAGGGTGCGCATGTTGTGAAGACGGTCAGCCAGCTTTACTAACAAGACACGGATGTCTTCAGACATCGCTAGAACAAGCTTGCGAAAATTCTCAGCTTGTTTTGTTTGATCCGACTGGATCTCAATCTTGTTTAGTTTCGTAACACCATCCACTAACCGCGCGATGTCTTCACCGAATAAACGTTTTATATCAGTGAGGCTGGCATCAGTATCTTCGACGGTGTCGTGCAACAAGGCCGTAATGATTGAACCAGAGTCCAATCGCATATCTGCAAGAAGCCACGCTACTTCCAGCGGGTGCGAAAAGTACGGATCACCGGAAGCACGTCGCTGCGAACCATGCTTCTGCATAGCAAAAATGTAAGCTTTGTTAATTCCGACTTCATTGACAGCTGGGTCGTAGTCCCTAACTTTTTCAACCAGCTCAAATTGCCGGATCATTCTGGGATACTCTCTAGCTCCTCCAGGGGTCGTGCGGCATTAGATCTTTGGATCTTCTCCGGCATCATATCTCTCAGCGAGACGGTCACGGTTAACAGGCTCTGGAGCACCCTGTGCGGCCACTTCCTGGGCCAGAGCCGCGAGATCAAGGTCATCATCATCTGTTTCGCCACTGCTCATTGACATCGCAGCTTCGTCTAATTCGTCTATTTCTTCAACTGGAGCAACCTTTTGACGCCCTTGAACTACTGCCTCAAAGAGTTCTTCGGTCGAAAGCTGGTCTTCAGCAATTTCTCGCAGTGCTACAACTGGGTTCTTGTCATTGTCGCGATCGACAAGAAGTTCACTACCAGACGAAATATCACGAGCTCGTTGGCCAGCAAGAATTACCAAATCGAACCTATTGGGAACGCGCTCTACGCAATCTTCCACAGTGACTCGAGCCATGATTATCTCCTTTCCATTGATCAGCCTGGTGTTATACCTTTTAAGCGCAAAAAATCAATGTATTCTGTAAGAATTGAAAAGAACTTTAATCCTTCCCATCTGTGAGAGGATTATTCACCGTTCAAATCACAAAATTTATTTCAAATTCAAAATTTTAAAAATTATTTTAGAACAAAGGTATATCGATTATGCAAAGTGTCCGTAGAGGTATTTTTATTGATGGCGCCAACCTTTTCTCAGCCGCAAAACACCTAGGTTTTGATATTGATTACAGAAGATTACTTGATTTCTTTGGGGGCGGGAGCTGGTTGGTCCGAGCATATTACTACACTGCGATAGCAGAGGATCAGGAGTACTCTCCAGTTCGTCCTCTCGCTGACTGGCTAGATTATAACGGTTACACGCTAATTTCTAAATCGGCGAAAGAATTTGTTGATACTTCTGGCCGTCGAAGAATACGTGGAAACATGGACGTTGAAATTACGGTCGACGCATTGAGTCTTTCAGAAAATCTTGATCACGTAATTTTGATGAGCGGCAATGGTGATTTTCGCCGTCTGATAGAAGCCATTCAGCAAAAAGGAGTCCGAGTAACAGTCGTAAGCACGGTCAGAACCAATCCACCTATGATTGCTGATGAATTAAGAAGACAAGCAGACGAATATATTGACCTTCTAGACATTGCTCCTCGGATTGAACGACGCGTACCAGATCGAGGCGAAGCAACTCGCGCAGCACCGCGTCGGGAAGAAAAATTTGATCGACCGGAAGTTGATGATCAGCCATTACGTGGTCCAGGAGACTTTCGTGACGCTGGATATTTAGATGATGACGAGCTTGACTGAAGCCAACATTTGGCAAGGGCCCTCGCACAATTGTGCTTTTTGCCCAAGGCTTGTTGCTCTTCGTGAAGACCTTAAAGTTTCCGAGCCTGACTGGCATAATGGCCCGGTTCCTTCATTTGGGGAGTTAAATTCTCGACTTTTAGTCGTTGGGCTTGCACCAGGGATGAACGGGGCAAACCGAACCGGCAGACCATTTACTGGGGATTACGCAGGAGACCTCTTGTATGAAAGCCTGAGCCATTTTGGCTTTGCTGAAGGAGCCTATGAAAAACATGCCAATGACAGTTTAAAGCTCATCGATTGCCGTATCGCAAATGCTGTTCGATGCTTGCCGCCAAAAAATAAACCAACAACCGATGAAGCAAAAACTTGCAGGCCATTCCTCATCTCAGAAATTCAGGCAATGCCAAATCTCCGCCAAATTTTAGCACTGGGTAGAATTGCGCATGAAGCAGTGCTCCGCGCACTTGGCATTAGTTTAAAGCAGGCATCTTTCGCGCATGGCGCGGCGCATCGTCTTGGAGACATAACGATTACTGACAGCTATCACTGCTCACGCTACAACACCAACACTGGACGGCTGACTAGAGAAATGTTTTTCAACGTGATCGGTGAAGTCCGCCAGCGGCTTGACGTTTAAATAATTATAATTCGTGAGACAGCAGAGCATGAGCAAAAAAAAGGATGGAATTTGGGACTATTTTCGCGCCATCTTCTGGGCTTTGCTGTTAGCTGGTACTTTTCGATCACTAGCATATGAGCCCTTCAGCATTCCATCCGGGTCTATGCAACCAACATTATTGATTGGCGATCATTTGTTTGTTTCAAAATGGACTTATGGATACAGCAAACATTCTTTTCCATTTAGTCCAAATATTTACAGTGGCCGGATCCCAGAAAGCGGGCCAGACCGCGGCGATGTCGCTGTCTTCAAAGTAATTAAAGAAGCTTGGCGGGGGGACAAAAATCTACCACACGTACGGATTACATTAAACGTGTGGTAGGCTTACCGGGTGATACTATTCAGATGAAAAACGGTAGGCTGTTTATAAATGGAGTTAAAGTTCCAAGAACATCCGATGGGGAATTTACGCCCAGCCAGCGAGAGGGGATCACTTATCGACAATTTATAGAGACCCTTCCGAATGGAGTAGAACATAAGATCTTAGAACTTGGAGACAATTTACGTTTCGATAATACGCCTATTTATAAAGTCCCACCTGGTCATTATTTCATGATGGGCGACAATAGAGATAACTCAAACGACAGCCGAGCTGATGTATCTTTTGTACCTGCAGAAAATCTTGTTGGCCGAGCTGATATTATGTTCCTGTCGATAGATTGGCGCAGCGAAAACTGGATGGACTTTGATGCCGGAATTCGCTGGGAGCGAATGCTAACCACTATTGGCCCCTAAAACTCCATGTCTGCCATGAATGCAAAATCCAAGTTACAAGGTAAAATCCAATATAAGTTTCAAAACGAGGCATTGCTTGAAAGCGCACTTATCCATCCCAGCACGCCGGGTAGTCGGACGGCTGACTTAGCGGCAGGTGGTTTTGAACGTCTTGAATTTTTAGGAGACCGAGTTTTGGGCTTAGCCATAGCTGGTCTACTGCTCGACATTTTTCCAAATGCACCTGAAGGAGAACTCTCTAAACGTCATACGGCACTAGTACGTAAAGAAGCTTTAGTCCGTATTGGCAAGACGATTAATCTTAGTTCGGCCATTCAACTTGCAATAGGCGATGGAAATGCGTTTGCGCGGCAGAAAGAAACTGCAATAGCCGATGGCGTAGAAGCATTGATTGGTGCAATCTTTCTTGACGGCGGATATGACCCTGCCAGCAAATTTGTCCGTGAATGTTGGAAGGAGATGCTAGATACCGTTGATCTAGTAACAAAAGATCCCAAAACGACCCTTCAGGAGTGGGCTCAAGCCCACAGTTTAGAACTTCCAAAATACAGCATCGTCAATACAGAAGGCTCAGCGCATCAACCCACATTCTTCGTAGAAGTTTATATAGAAGGTTATCCAGCTCTAGCAGGACGAGGACGATCTAAACGATTGGCAGAGCAGGCAGCGGCAGAAAAAATGTTGGCTTCTATTGGCATATCAACAAACCAATGATTGAAGAATTCGAAAAACTTCAGAATGAAACTAGAGCAAGCTTAGTTGCATTAGTTGGAGCACCAAACGCTGGCAAATCAACTTTGGTAAACCAACTTGTTGGCGCAAAAGTTTCAATCGTCTCAGCTAAGGCTCAAACCACACGAACGCGCGTTATGGGCGTGCGAATGCAAGGTGAAACACAGCTAGTTTTTGTCGATACCCCCGGTATTTTTTCTCCTCGCAGACGCTTAGATCGAGCAATGGTCCATGCTGCCTGGTCAGGTGCCGACGGCGCAGATGCTATTTGTCTAGTCTATGACGCCTCAAGGGATAATCCCAAGGGTCTGGAGGGCCTTTTAGAAAAAATCCAAGCACAGAAAACAACACGCATTCTTGTGCTGAATAAAGTTGATCAAATTAAAAGACAGAAACTTCTTGGTTTAGCTCAAAGATTAAATGAGATGGCAGATTTTAATCACACATTTATGGTCTCAGCCTTGATGGGTGATGGAGTAGATGATCTTGCCTTAGAGCTGGCTAAGACCGCTCCTAAAGGTCCTTGGCTTTTCCCTGAAGACCAACTCTCTGATATGCAGGACAGGTTATTTGCTGCGGAAATAACCCGCGAACAAGCATTTCGCCAGCTTGGGCAAGAAGTCCCTTACGCACTCACTGTGGAGACGGAGGAGTGGAAGGAGTTTCAAAACGGAGAAGTTCGTGTTGAGCAAACTATCTATGTGGAACGCGCTAGTCAGCGTGCAATTGTTCTAGGGAAATCAGGGGAACGAATTCGTAGAATTCGTGAAGCAGCACAAGCAGAACTTCAGGAAGCCACCGACCGCAAGGCACACCTTTTCCTTTTCGTTAAGGTCCGAGCAAATTGGACTGAAGATCCGGAAAGATACGCACCCTGGGCTCTCGATTACAACGCTGAGTGACTAGATGATCGAATGGAGAGATCATGGCGTTATACTTTCGGCCCGCCCTTTTGGCGAAGATGGTCTCTTAGTCAAAGCCATCACGCGAGAGCATGGACTGCATGCGGGACTAGTCCGATGGAGCGGCCGCAAACGTCGCGATGGGTTTGTGCTACAACCTGGTGTTGAAGGTGAATTTGTGTGGCGCGCTCGTCTAGATGACCAGCTAGGAAATTGGACTATAGAACCGCTTCGCGACCATTCCAGTTACTGGCTAGAAGACCGCAGGCGCCTTGCTGCCATCTCCTCAACTGCCGCAGTCATAGAAGCAGCATTGGCGGAACGGGAAGCTCAACCAGGAGTTGCGGCAGCAACCGAAGCGCTGCTCTCTGCCTTCAACCTTGAGGCATGGCCAGCACTCTACGTTCGCTGGGAAGTTGGAGTTTTAGCAGAACTGGGATTTGCGTTAGATCTTGAAAAATGTGCTGCAACTGGGGAAACCGAAAATCTAGCTTACGTATCGCCACGTACGGGTCGAGCGGTCTCTTACAGTGCGGGAGCACCATACAAGGAGCGATTATTGATTTTGCCAAGATTTCTTGTTGGAGGAATAAGCATTAATGACGAGGATATCGCCTCGGGCCTCAAATTGACGGCACATTTTTTAGCCCGTGATGTTTTGGGATCGCTTAACCGTGATATCCCAAGGGCTCGAAGAAGACTGCAAGACCTTTTCACCGAATCTGCTATAGAAAATCAATGAACGATTTAATACCTCCCCAAGAAGATGATAAAGGCTCAGTAAGACTAGAGCCTTTTTCAAGAGCTCTATCCGAGCGATACCTAGCTTATGCACTGTCGACAATCACATCACGTTCTTTGCCTGATGCCCGTGATGGCCTCAAGCCCGTTCATCGTCGTCTTGTCTATGCGATGCGCGAATTGGGCTTAAATCCTGCTGCTGCCTTTAAAAAATGCGCCCGTGTTGTTGGGGATGTCATGGGAAAGTATCACCCCCACGGAGATCAAGCTATATATGATGCAATGGCAAGACTTGCTCAAGATTTTGCCGTTCGATACCCACTTGTTGATGGGCAGGGTAACTTCGGAAATATCGATGGCGATAACCCC
The DNA here is from genome assembly GCA_038143065.1 of Rhodospirillales bacterium. GTDB lineage: Bacteria > Pseudomonadota > Alphaproteobacteria > Bin95 > Bin95 > VMCJ01. The sequence goes on from JAYQLI010000035.1 coordinate 1,038,617, forward strand.
GCGGCAATGCGATACACCGAGGCACGCCTAACTGCTGTTGCCGAAGCACTTCTATCCGGCATCGAAGAAGATGCTATTGATTTTCGGGAGACCTATGACGGTGAAGGAAAGGAGCCAATTGTCCTTCCGTCCGCATTTCCAAATCTTTTAGCAAATGGCGCCCAGGGCATTGCCGTTGGCATGGCCACAAACATCCCACCTCACAATGTTGACGAACTCTGCGAAGCTCTCTTGCTTCTAGTAAAACGTCGCACAACTTCACTTGATGAAATACTGGACCTAGTACCAGGGCCTGACTTCCCAACAGGTGGTATTTTGTGTGAGTCACCAGAGGTTGTTCGCGAAGCGTATAGAACTGGGCGCGGTGCGGTGCGCTTACGCGCAAGATGGGAAAAAGAAGATCTACCACGTGGCCAATGTCAAATAGTGGTCACAGAAATACCCTACCAAGTATCCAAAAGTCGTCTGATAGAGAAAACCGCTCAATTATTGGAAGAGAAAAAAGTATTTCTTCTTGGAGATATTCAAGATGAGTCTGCGGAAGATGTTCGCATTGTCCTGACGCCAAAAAGCAGATCGGTTGATTCAAGACAGATGATGGAGCAGCTTTTAAGCTAACTGAATTTGAAACTCGGATTTCGATAAATCTGAACGCGCTAGATGGAGAAGGTAGCCCTAGGGTCATGGACCTCAGGGAACTTTTGGAAATTTTTCTAACACACCGCCGAGAGGTCCTTCTCCGCCGAAGTCAGCATCGTCTTAACGCGATTGCCCGCCGGCTTGAGATATTAAAGGGGTATATGGTTGTTTACCTCAATTTAGATGAGGTAATCCGAATAGTACGAGAGGAAGACGATCCAAAGTCCAAGTTAATTGAGACGTTTAATCTTTCAGAACTCCAAGCAGACTCAATCTTAAATATGCGTCTCCGCAGCCTCCGAAAATTGGAGGAGTTGGAAATCAAAAAAGAAATTGCAGACTTAGAAGAAGAGCAGAGCGGATTACAGGATCTAGTTGGAGATACTGATAAGCAGTGGCGAAAGGTTGGCGCAGAGATCCGTGATATGCGGAAAACATTTGGAAAGGATACGGCCCTTGGCCGTCGTCGAACGTCTATCCAAGGCCCTCCCGCAGAAATTGATATTCCGCGCGCAGCAGATATTGAAAAAGAACCAATCACTGTAGTTTGCTCCACCGAAGGCTGGCTTCGTGCAATGAAGGGTCACTTGGAACCAGAAACAGAGCTTAAGTATCGCGAGGGAGATTCAGAACGCTTCCGTTTTTATGCGCAGACAACTGACCGCATCCTAGCGCTAGCCTCCGATGGTCGAGTCTTTACGCTTGATGCCTCCAAATTGCCTGGTGGCCGCGGATCTGGAGAACCAATACGCCTCCAGGCAGATATTGCTGCAGACGCTGAAATAGTGGAGTTGATTCCAGCCCCAAAGGATGGGCGTGTTTTAATGGCATCCTCAGATGGGCGCGGATTCCTTGCACCCGTAGAATCACTCACAGCTCAAACTCGAGCCGGTCGTATGGTTCTTAATATTACTCCTCCCTCCAATGCGGCCCTGATGCGTATAGTACCCAAAGACTCAGACAGCATTGCCGTAGTGGGAGAGAATCGTCGTCTTCTCATCTTCCCCTTGGATGAATTACCCGAAATGGGAAGAGGAAAAGGCGTTATACTTCAACGCTATAAAAATGCCGAAATGTCTGATGCGTTGGCCTTCAAACTTACAAATGGACTAAAATGGCGAACAGGCGATCGCATACGTCATGAGACAGACCTAACATCCTGGTGTGGTAAAAGAGCTGCAGCAGGGTCCCCTCCACCCTTTGGATTTCCAAAACCACCCAAATTCGATGCAGGGCTCGATTAATGAAACGAATACTTGGTTCCGGATTATGTGCTTGCGGCGATTGCCATTTCGAAGTTCTGAACAGTTCTCTTTTCGTGCATTGCTGCCATTGCACATACTGCCAGCGTCAGACCGGGTCCGCATTTGCGTTGAATGCCATGGTGGAGTCATCTGCAATAAAATTAATAAAGGGTGATACGGAGAACTTTGAGGTCTCCACAGCAAGCGGCAAGGGACAAAATATTTGTCGGTGCTCAAGGTGCAAAACCGCTCTTTGGAGCAATTATGGCGCGGCTGATAACGCAATCGCGTTTGTTCGTGTTGGCACCCTGCAGGACACAGATGTTGAACCTGACGTACATATTTATACTTCTAGTAAAGCCTCGTGGGTTCGCTTGCCTGAAAAGGCGCGCAGTTTTGAAGAATATTACAATCCACGTGAAGAATGGCCCGAGGATGCTCAGGCTAGATTCAAGGTGTTACAAGCTAAAGGCTGATAGGACCAATTCGCGTCAAATCATTGATATGGCATAGTAGGCAATAGCAGCAAGAATTGCTGAAGCGGGAACCGTAATCACCCAAGCTACAACAATGGTCATAAAGTGAGCTCGACGCACCAGTCTCCTGTGCTGAACTACATCTGGAGATGGAGACGCAGTATCTTCGTTATCTGCATCTAAGCCACGGCGTGTAATCATCTGGCGGCGGCGCTTAGAGCGTTTAGTGAACTGTTCTCGGAAAAATCCAACTCCAAAAACTGCACCAACTGCGATGTGAGTCGAGCTTACAGGCAAGCCTAGCCAGGAAGCTACGATCACCGTTATGGCTGCCGAAAGAGCTACACAATACGCTCGCATGGGGTTCATTTTGGTAATTTGCGCACCAACCATACGTATTAACTTCGGCCCATAAATAAACAGGCCCAGACTAATTCCAAACGCGCCTATTACCATTACCCAAACAGGGACTGTAGCCTTTGCTGAGATGGCACCACTTTCAACCGCACTTAAAATGGCAGCGAGCGGACCAATGGCGTTGGCAACGTCATTTGCCCCATGAGCAAATGAGAGCAATGCAGCAGAACAGATTAAAGGAATTTGAAAAAGCTTACGTAGAGAACGATTTCTATTTTCCATGCCCTCGGATTGACGGCGGATTAACGGATGACTGACTGCCCACACCAAGGCAAAGACGCTAAACCCTATCAGTGCGACTGTTGCGGCATCTGCTTTCCAGACGCGTTTCAAACCTTTGAGTGTCAAATAGCTAGCAAAACAACCTGCCATTATTGCAATAAGCAGAGGTATCCATCGTCTGGCTGATGCAATCTTATCTTCTGTGTAAATAATATTAAGTTTTATAAAAGCGAGAAAAAGCGCGGCAATAACTCCACCTAAAAATGGTGAAATTACCCAACTTGCAGCTATAGCTCCTAGCGTCTGCCAATTAACCAGGGAAAAGCCAACTGCCGCAACACCTGCACCCATTACTCCCCCAACGACAGAGTGAGTAGTTGAAACAGGAGCATTCAATACGGTCGCTAGATTAACCCAGACTGCTGCTGCAATTAGAGCTGCCATCATAGCATTAATAAAAGTTTGGCTATCTTTAACCTGGGCTGGATCGATAATCCCCTTTGAAATCGTGGAGACAACATCACCACCAGCAATAAGCGCTCCTGCACTCTCGAATACTGCAGCAATTACCAAAGCCATCATTAATGTCATGGCACGAGAACCAACGGCGGGCCCAACATTGTTAGCTACATCATTAGCCCCAATATTGAGGGCCATGTAGCCGCCTAAGACTGCCGCAAAAACCACCAAAGCCGAATGATGATCAACTCCCGCCACAGCTCCAGCTAATACAGCCGATGCGCCTAGAAAGAGTAACGCAATGCCGTGACCAACGTAGCTGCTCGATAATGATCGGGCAGCCGCTTCTACATGCACTATTTTCTCTAGATCTTTATCGAGAGTGGACTTCTTCGAATTCATCACAGCTCATCTTTCTATCTAAGCGACTGATAAGAGGCATTTAAAATACGCTCAGGATTTCGGTTAATATATTGGAGTAGACGGCGCAATTCCATTTCATCCACAAGGTTCGCAGCCTGCTCGAGCGACACCCATTCTAAGTCACGCTCTCTTCGTTCTCGCCAATCCAAACATTGATAGGACACTTTTAAAGGGTACACCTCAACTGTGGACTCAACATCGTAGCCTTTGGCAGTAGCTTTCTGATATTTAAAACTTCCACACGGCGCCATCGCAATTTGGCCGAAACAACCGGCTTCCTCTAACGCCTCTTGAGCTGCTGAGGCCGGGAGCGAAAGGTCTTTGATTGGCCATCCTTTTGGAAGGATCCATCGACCTCGACGCCGTGATGTAATTAGGGCAATTAATATGACACCTTCAGCAACAACAAATGGCAGCGCACCGACCTGTGAGACTGATTTCCCGAACCAGCCAAACAATGCTTTTTGTACTCGGTGTTTCAAAAATGCTAACCCGTTAAGTACTTGAGTTATCCTTTGAGCAGGAGGAGTAAAATTCCTAAAACAATTAAAATAATGCCAAAAATCTCACCTCTCGTGGAGCTCTCCTTGAAAAAAACCACGGAGGCAATGAAGGTAAAGACTAACTCGATTTGTCCTAGAGCCCGCACATAAGCAACATTCTGAATTGTCATTGCAGTAAACCAGCCGACAGAACCAAGGGCTCCTGAGGCACCCACAACACTTGCCACCTTCCATGATTTAAGGATTTTAGTGATCTGGCCAGGCTCTCGAATTCGAATATATATCAACATTGCGATGGTTTGGAGAAAAGTAGCCCATGCCAGCGTATAGCCAGCTTGTATCAAGAAATGTGGTCCTTCAAGGCTCAAGCTACCGCCACGATAGGCGACTGCCGAAATCCCAAATAGCGCCCCCGAAACTAGCCCAATAGCAGTTGTCTTTTCAAAAAACGCAGTTGCGAGCTTTCCAGCTCCTCCTCCTGTTTTAGCGAGACTAATGGAAACCACTCCAACGAGACTAATCATAATTGCGAGAACTGCAGGCCCGGACAGTGCATCCCCTAAGAAAACCATACCAAATATAGCTGCTTGGACAGTCTCTGTTTTTGAATATGCAGTTCCAACTGCAAAATTCCTTAGCCCAAAGAGATAGACCAGTAATGCGGTTGCACCTATCTGGGTTGCTCCACCCAGTGCCGTCCACAAAAAGAACTCTAGGTCTGGAGTAGGGATAGAAAATCCAATACCAAAGTGAAGAAAAGCCACGTAAATTAATGCGACCGGGAACCCAAAGCCAAAGCGGGCAAACGTGGCCCCAGATGTTGAGAGCTTTCCTTTGAGGTGCTTTTGAAGAGCAGACCTTAGGTTCTGCAAAAATGCAGCTGCGATAGTGACTGGGACCCAGAGTTCAAACATATTTGTGCCTCAAAAGTTTTCTGCGACAAAGCACAGACCCTGTCGCAGAAACACCAAATGATATGAGTATTGGCTAAGGAGCAACGTTCGAGAAAACGACGGAGCCAGACGCAGCAAACATTCCGCCAACACCATGGCAGAAGCTTATCTCTGCTCCATCAACCTGAGCAGGCGAAACACCTCGCATTTGACGGACACTCTCCTGAAGTGCGTACATGCCATACATGCCTGAGTGCATGTAAGAAAGTCCACCACCGTTCGTATTCAAGGGTAGTTTCCCACCTGGAGCAGTATTCCTCTCCCAGATGAAATCCGCTGCCTCGCCACGATTACAGAACCCAAGATCTTCGAGCCCATAGAGAGGCAAATGTGCAAATGCGTCATAAATCATAAGGTGATCAACATCAGAGTGCTTGATCCCAGAAGTACGAAACGCTTCTGCACCTGAGATGCGAAATGCCTGGGACGATGTGAAATCCTTCATTTGGGAAATCATCGTTGTCTCGGCACCCTCACCTACGCCCATTACATATACGGGCTTTTGTTTCATATCCTTAGCTCTATCAGCACGAGAGAGGATCAAAGCGCCGCCACCATCAGTCACTAAGCAACACATTAAGAGAGTAAATGGATAGGCGATCATGCGCGCATTCAAGACATCATCGACAGTAATAGGATCACGCATGTAGGCACGAGGATGCATAGCAGCATATTCACGCTGAACAACGGCAACATTAGCTAATTTTTCAATGGGAATATTATAGGTCTTGAGGTATCGCAAAACCGGGATTGTGAACATGGTAGGAGGATTCATAACCCCATATGGGAGCTGAAATTGCCCTTCCAACATTCCAGGACCAATCGCTCTAGGCGTCATACCAACTTGGCTACGACCACTTTCCCCGTGAGTTATTAAGATATTGTTAGCAAGACCTGCTTCGAGGGCAGCGACTGCATGGCGCACATGAACCATAAATGAACAGCCACCTACGCTAGTACCGTCCACCCAACGTGGTTCAATACCAAGGTAGTGCGCTATTTCTGTTGGCACTTCGCGTGCTGTTGCTACTCCATCAATATCTGATGGTTTAAGACCGGCGTCCTCCATAGCGTTGAGAGCAGCATCAGCATGTAACATAATATTCGAAACGTGAGGCAGCTTGCCCATTTCAGTCGTTTCTGCGGCTCCTACTACCGCAACAGAACCTGGTTTCATAATGCTATCCTTCAACGCTGGGACGGCCGGAATACCGGCAAAGAGATATCGTCAGTAAGATGCTCAAAAGCGATCTCTACGGGCATATCGAGTTCTAAGGCTTCGGGGTTTGCTCGCAGTCAATGATATTTGTCATCATTCGCGGCCCTTCCTGAAGCTCAACAACTGCAATAGCGAAAGGAGGTTCTAAAATGAAATTTGGGGGTGCCCTATGATTAATAACATAGCTGTACAGTATCCCCTTACCAGATGCCTTAAACGTCTCAACGTTGCGACTGCCAGTGAAGGGACTGAAAGGACGCGGGGGAAAATACGCTTTCCCAGTATCCTTGCATCGCTGCAGGATAAGCTCACCATTTTTACATCCATCCCAAAAATGCTGGGTTTCGGGGGTTGGCTTCGGCACTGGACGCCGCGGCTTCTGGTCAGACAAATCAGTAACTCCCTACAATTGACGCTGTTTCAGGGAGCAGCCTACCACTAAGCTGAATAAAACAAAGGCCCACTTTTTGATAAAAAGTGGGCCTAAATCAAAAAAAGTCGGATCTCCTGAATAAAAGAGATCTAAAACTTATTTTGCTACGAAGACTTTCTTGGACTCTTCGATTGAAGCTGTAACGCGGTCATTTAAAAGAGCGATTGCTTCATCAGCGGTTTTTGTTGCCATGTCATAGATTTCTTTGCTGTTAGCAAAGAAAGACGAGTAGCTAGATTTCGCAAAATCGGCCTGCTTTACAAGCCTTTCTTCAGGTGAAGCAACAGAAACGTCTGAAAAAGCCTTCATGCCAGCCTCGGCGGTCTCGCGAGCAACCTCTGTTTGTCGACGCACAAGAGCACTCATTCCCTCGAACGCACGCTGGTTAGCAGCAGCAGCAGCTTCAACATTCTTTCGCTGTGATGCCATGATGGCATCCATGTCAAAACCTGGAATCTTAAACTGTTCAAAGGCTTTAAACATATCAAAATCAAAAGCAGATTTTGTACCGGTTGTCTTGGCAGTCATGTGAGGAACTCCTTACCAAAAAAACAGAACTTGAAGATCTGTGTGGAAATTATTTTTTGTGCGATGCACAATAGATACTGCATATGCGTAATATCGATGATGATGTCAAGGAAATTTTGTGCGCTGCACAAATTAAATTTGTATTGAATGTTTAAATCCAGAAAACCCTATAGACGTGGAAAACGCTCGAATTAGCGAGGTCGGAATTAAATGATTGAGTTCTAAACGAACTTTTTTCTAACCGCCGCCTCTCTTCGGAAAATATAAAATCCAGACAAAATCACCACCGATGCACCTAACAATGTATGAATTGTTGGTATCTCAAGCCAAATTATAAATCCAATTGTAGTAGCCCATACCATCTGCATGTAGTCGAAGGGTGCCACAACTGTCGCGGGAGCCATTTTGTAAGCGCCCACCATCGCAAACTGCCCAATTCCTCCCGCTATACCTGTGCATATAAGAAGAAGCCATTGATTTGGCGTTGGGTTAACCCAACCAAATAAACAAGCGATACCACTGGCTATAGCAGCAACTGCAGAAAAATATAAAGTGGTGCGCAAAACAGGCTCTGTTCGCCCAAGTTGCCGCATTGCAATTACCGCGAGAGCATAAAAAAGTGCGGACGCAATAGCTGCGATATATGCAAGTTCAATTCCTAATATGCCCTCTTCGCCTGGCTGGATCATCAAAAGCACTCCCCCAAACCCGAGAAGCGTTGCTAAAGTTCTTCTCCACCCAACACTCTCTTGAAGCAGTGGGATGGAGAGCATTGTCACAAAAAGTGGCATCATAAATTGCGTAGCTGTAAGCAAAGCTAAAGGCATTCGAGCAGCAGCCCAATAAAGCAACATCATTGATGCAAAGCCCGCCAATATTCGATACAGGTGACCGAATGGCCTGCTAGATTTCAAAATACTCCTGGGCGCTCTTAAAAGCATTGGCGTCAGCACTAGAATGCCAACAAACATGCGAAAAAACATAACTTGTTGAACTGGTATATCTTTTCCAAGCGCCTTGATGCACGCAAATGACAGTGTAAAGGCAAATCCCGCTACGATGGCCAATAGTATTGCCATTCTTATTGGAGCAGATGTGCCGCCACCTACTCCACTTCGTCTTATCGTCAATCTTTTCAATGCACCCGCTTTCGTGGCACCAGTTTACTTGGCAAGTCTGGACGGAGTAGCTACCGTCGGCAACAAATCCTTTTTTTGCAAGGAAAGTATTTATCATGGCCGACCCAGTCCTATTGAAAAAAGATGGTGCTATTGCCGTTATTACCCTCAACCGACCTGATGTCCTAAATGCTCTTTCAATAGAAATGGCTGAGCTGCTTTGTGAGATTTGTTGGGAGATTGAAGCCGATCAAAGTATTCGAGCTGTGATAGTCAACGGAGCTGGTAAGGGTTTTCAGGCAGGAGGAGATGTTGCCTCCTTCCATTCGGAGATAAAGAGGATTGGTGAACACGCTGGCCGCATGATTGATACATATCACGTGGCGGTTAAAACGCTGGTTCGCATGCCAAAGCCGGTTATAGGGCAGCTTCATGGCGCTGTGGCAGGTGCAGGAATGAGCCTTGCAATGAATCTCGATCTTGCAATTGCAGCAAAAGGAACCGTGTTCACATTGGCCTATGCAAATCTTGGTACAAGCCCGGATGGAGGCTCAACATTCTTCTTACCAAGGCTGGTAGGCCGAAGAAGAGCAATGGAGATAGCCTTGCTGTCTGAGCGGTTCGACGCTGACCGTGCATATGAACTTGGTCTGGTTAATAGGGTCGTGCAGGACGACGCCATCGCAAAAGAAGTTATGGGACTTGCAGAACAACTCGCACAGGGTCCAACCCAAGCATATGCGAAAACAAAAATGTTAATCGACCAATCATTTGAGAATGATTTAGCCACGCAACTTGAAGCTGAAAGAGCAAACTTTGTTTCATCAACAGCAACAAAGGACTTCCAAGAGGGTGTTGATGCCTTCGTGAATAAACGACGCCCTGTTTTTAGGGGAGAATGAGTATGAAGAACTCTCTGAAAGGCAAAACGATTTTTGTTACAGGAGCAAGTCGTGGTATCGGCGCAGAGATTGCAAAACGCGCGGCATCCGATGGGGCAAATGTCGTATTGGCTGCAAAAACGATTGAGCCACACCAAAAACTTCCGGGCACTCTCCCAGAGATAGCTGCAGAATGCGAAAAACTTGGTGGTCAAGCACTAGTAGTAAGAATGGATTTGCGAGATATAAATCAAATTCAGGCAGGCGCAGAAGCAGCAGTTGAGGCGTTTGGAGGCATAGACGCTTTAGTGAATAACGCGAGCGTGCAAACCTTCACAAAAACAGCTGACACAACAGCAAAGCAATTTGATCTCTTATTTGACATAAATGCCCGTGGCACATTTTTTATCACCCAAGCGTGCCTTCCTCATCTTAAACGATCTTTAAATCCACACATTCTCACAATTGCATCACCGGTAAATATGGATCCTCGCTGGTTTGCCGAAAGATTGCCTCGCACAATTTCAAAGTACGCGATGTCAATGATGGTTTGCGGTTGGGCCGAGGAGCTAAAAGTGGATGGCATCGCCTCCACAGGACTCTGGCCCAGACATGCGGTCGCAACTATGGCTGTGAAGGTATTTAGTCCCACAACCTATGAAGGTTGCCGAGATCCAAAAATCATGGCTGATGCTGCTCATTGGATTTTAACCCAGCCTGCAATGAACGTTACAGGGCGCTTCTTCCTTGACGACGAAGCGTTATCTGAGAAGGGCTTAAGCCAATCAGAAATAGACAATTATTGGTTACAACCAACCAAACGCTCTCGAACCTCAAGTTTTCTTGATTATGACGAACGTCTTACCCCTCTAGGGAGCCCTGGCTCATGACGGATGAAATGGACGCCACTGCAGTAACAGAGGTCAGAGAGGCCCATGCAATTGACCAGGGACGCCTCGCGGAGTTCCTAAAGGAAGCATTACCAGAAACTCAGGGGCCTATGAAACTATCTCAGTTTGCTTATGGCCAATCAAATCCAACTTATGTCGTGGGTTTTGATGACGTAGAATACGTCTTACGCAAACAACCTCCAGGCGAGCTCTTACCATCTGCTCATCAAGTGGATAGAGAATTTCGCGTTCAAAAAGCACTATCCGAAGCGGGGTACCCGGTTGCCAAGCAGTTTCTTTATTCTGACAACCGCGAAATCGTGGGCACGCCTTTTTATGTGATGGAGCGCATGCAAGGCCGGGTTTTCAAAGATACAAGCCTGCCTGACTGCTCCCCTGAACATCGAGCTGAGATGTATAAGAGCCTTGCTGAAACACTGGCGCAACTTCATACCTTTAGCCCAGCAGAGCTTGGCTTAGAAGATTTTGGAAGACCTGGCGACTGGTATCGACGGCAATTCAAGCGCTGGTCAAGAAATTTTTCTGAAACGCAGACGCAGGCAATGCCCGCAATGCAACCCCTCATGGAATGGCTGGATGCCCATATGCCGGAGGACAACGAGACACGTATTGCCCACGGGGACTACCGGATGGGCAATGTAATGTTTCATCCAACGGAGCCTCGAGTGGTCGCAGTCTTTGATTGGGAAATTTCTACTCTTGGGCACCCTTTAGGCGATTTAGCCTATTGTGCAATTTTGTACGGAACAAACCCACAGCAATTCTTTGGTTTAGAGGGCCTTAATTCAAACGCACTTGGAATTCCAACCTTTGAAGAATTCAACTCTATTTACTGTGAAGCTGCTGGGCGTAGCGATGGAGGCTTGACCAACGCCCATATGGCCCACGCTTTTTTCAGATTTGCTGCAATATTGGATGGAGTGCGTGCTCGTGGACTTGCGGGCAATGCCGCCTCTACAGATGCCGCTGATATTGGTCTCATAGCACCAGAGATTGCTGCTCGTGGTTGGAAATATGCTCAGGCCAAAAATTCCATGTAGTGAGATAAAGTAGTCCCAAAACAATATTGTGTCATTGCCCCTGCCTGGTCCAAACTCGCAAGGAGACACGAAGATATTTTATCTTTTCGACAGCTCAATATAGAAAAAAGGAATACTTCCTAAATGACCGAGGTTTTGCGCAATGATCCTGTTCGACGCCTTTTAGGTGGCCGTGCTCTTGCAGAGATGCTGAAGTTAGCGGGTGGCTCCCCAATGTTTGGAATGGGTGGCTTCCAACTACTTCCATTCTACGACGCAGTTCGTGAATTAGGTCTAGTGCATACCCTTATTAATGATGAGCGATGTGGCTGTTTTGCGGCGGATGCCTGGTCTCGGGTGACTGGTCGTGTCGGCGTGGTCGATGCCACTTTAGGTCCTGGAGCGACCAATCTCACAACCGCACTGGTTGAGAGCCTCAATGCGGGCGTTCCGCTTATTGCGATCGTTGGAGATGCAAACCGCACACACGCTTGGAAAAATATGACGCAAGAGGCGAAGCAGCTAGAAATCCTCGCCCCATGCGCCAAAGAAGTCATCAGAGTTGAGGTAGGCACAAGAGTCCCAGAACTAGTTCGTCGTGCATTTGCGGTGGCAACCGCAGGACGCCCAGGGCCCGTAATCTTAGACGTTCCTGAAGATATTGCCCACGGAGAATTCGACTACGACGCCAACGACTTTTGGATCGATGAGGACACACTCTCCATTCCTTCTCGCACTTCCCGCCCAGGGCGAACTGCAACAAGACAGGCTGCGGAATATCTACGCAAAGCAAAGCGACCAATAATGATGGTTGGCGGCGGCATTCATTTATCCCAGGGTTACGACGCCCTTCTGAGACTAGCCGAGCAGGAAAATATTCCTGTTGCTCACACCATGAGCGGAAAAGGAGGCATTGCTTGCACCCATCGCCTCAACGCCGGACTTTTTGGCCGCTATGACCGAATTGCTAACGACTTGATTGATGCGTCCGACTGTCTGTTAGTTGTTGGATGTAAACTTGGTGAAATTGCTACTAAGCGTTTTGCTCTCCCTTTATCTGGAAAACCTCTAATCCATCTCGAAGTTTGGCCGGAAGAGATTGGACGTACAACACCACCAACAGTTGCCCTTGTTGGTGATGCTGGAGAAGGCCTCGCCGACTTGGCTGATGAACTGAATGAAAAAGCAGAACTAAGACGAAAAAATCGTCAAGCCTATTGTGACGAGGTCCATCAGAAAATGGCCAAATGGGTTGAAGGCGCAGAACCACGCTATGGCTCTAAGGAGCGCCCTATTAACATGGGACGCGTTATCCGGGAGCTAATGAATACTATGCCCGAAGATGGTGTATTAGTAGCGGACGGCGGTTTTGCTGGCCATTGGACTGGACTTCTCTATGACACAAAGAAATCAGGCCGCACCTACGTACCTGATCGTGGATTTGCTTCCATAGGTTATGGCCTACCTGGTGCAATAGGTGCTCAGCTGGCTTGTGGCAAAACTTCCCCTGTTGTTGCGTTAACAGGTGATGGCGGATTCAATATGACATTGGGAGAGCTTGAAACCGCTCGAAGACTAAAGCTTGGTCTAACGATGATAGTCGTAAACAATGCAGCATCCGGTTATGTCAAAGCCCTCCAGCACGCGATGTACGGTGGTCGCTATCAATCAAGCGACCTTGAAGAGGTCAATTATGCTAACGCAGCCACAGCACTAGGCTGCGAGGGAATACGTGTTGAAGACCCAGGTGATCTCGCAGAAGCACTTCGCCGAGGCATGGCCAATAAAGACCAACCAACCGTGCTTGATGTGGTTGTTACTCGTGATCCAGCGAAGATGCTACCAGCGGTAGACAGCCGCACAGCACCTATCAAAAAAGGCGATCGCATCGCCTAGTCTGCTAGGAGAAGGTTATGGACGTAGCATTAAAAAATGAAAGTCATGCCATACTGAAAGATCGCATTCGCGCCGCTGCCGCTGACCCTAATCTTGAAACAATGTTGGCAGAAGCTGATATTTCGCCCACCCTACTCACACTGGCACACATTTCTGGGGATGATGATTTTTTAGATGAGGCCCGTCCCTACATAGAAGGCGGTTGGAGCTTCATGGTCCATATCCCTGAAGAGCTGGCAACTCGCATTCGTACACGCTTAGCCGAGGTTTTGCGTGAGATAGCTTCAGGCAATAGGGAAGTAGCGCCTCCCCTTCGGGCGAACGACTACACCGCCTTATGAATGTAGGCGTTGGAATGGGAATGCCATCTTCCTACGTCCCAATGATGATTGAAGAGATGCAGTTTGACGACCGCGATCCACGAACCGTCGAATGGCGCAAAGCAAAGCCCGATTGCCTAGACAACTTTAAAATTGTGATTGTTGGGGCAGGACTCTCTGGGCTTGGACTAGCAATAAAACTCAAAGAAGCGGGATACAACTTTACTATCTACGACCGAGCTGATGCCGTAGGCGGAACCTGGTACGTCAACCGATACCCAGGCTGTGGCGTAGATACACCAAACCACTTCTTCTCCTATTCCTTTGAACCAAACCACGACTGGTCCGAACATTTTTCGAAACGTGATGAGCTGTGGAGCTATCAGGAGAGCCTTGCAAATACTTACGGACTTCGCCCGCATATTGAACTTAAAACTGAGGTTTTATCTGCAGACTTTAATGAAAGTTCCCAAATTTGGGTTATTCGGATAAGACGCGAAAACGGTACAGAAGAAACCATCCAAGCCAATGTTTTTGTAACGGCTGTTGGCCAACTTAACACGCCGAATATTCCAGCCATTGAGGGACTCGAAAATTTTAACGGCAGTGTGCTGCATACAGCCGAGTGGGATGACTCTGTATCGCTTGAAGGGCGTAACGTTGCGATGATTGGCACCGGCGCTAGTGGAATGCAAACGGGCCCATCAATTGCACCTAAAGTCAGTAATTTAACAATTTTTCAGCGATCGCCACATTGGGCAATCCCGAATGCGAACTACCACAAGCGCGTTGCTGAGGGCATGAAATGGACTTTGAAGTCCATCCCTTTCTACGCGAAATGGAACCGATTTTTGCTTTTCTGGGCCGGAAGCGATGTGCTTCACGACTCACTGCATATCGATCCAAGCTGGTCCTCGCCAGATCTCTCATTGAATGCTCAGAATCAGAAATTTCGTGAAGATCTAATCTCCCATATGCGACAAGAGATGGGAGGTAATGAGGAACTTTTATCCAAAACAACACCACCTTACCCTCCGTACGGAAAAAGGATGCTGAGGGACAATCATTGGTACCGGATGCTAGTCCGCGACAACGTAAACTTAGTTACCGAACAAATCACACGCGTAACAGATTCAGGCATTGAAACGCATGATGGCCAAGAACACACGTGTGACACCATTATTCTTGCCACTGGTTTTCAGACCACTCGAATGCTTGGGCCGCTTGGAGAGTCCATACGAAACGAAAATAAGGAAACTCTCCGCCAGAGCTGGAATGAAGATGACCCCCGTGCTCATCTTGGCATTATGACCCTTCGCTTTCCAAATCTTTTTATGATGTATGGGCCAGGCACGAACCTCGCTCACGGTGGAAGCATTATTTTCCATATGGAATGTCAAATTCGATATATCATGCAAGCATTACGGGAATTGACCGAAAACGGTCACAATCGGATGGAAGTTCGAGCAGAACCTCACGATGCTTACAATGCAAAACTTGATGCCAAGCATTATTCCATGGTTTGGACTCACAAGGGGGTCAACAACTGGTATAAAAATAAGGCAGGGCGAGTATTTGCTAATTCCCCATGGCGCCTGGTTGACTACTGGGCCTTCACCCAAAAACTCAAACCCGAAGAATACGAATTCTCATAGGAGACCAAATTAAATGGGCAAATTAGAAGGCAAAGTGGCTCTCGTTACGGGCGGTGCCCGAGGTATTGGTGCTGCGGCCGCTAAAAAGATGGCAGCTGAAGGGGCCACCGTTATGGTGGGTGATATTTTAGAAACACAAGCCAAAGAAACTGTCTCGGCTATAGTTTCATCAGGCAGTCAAGCAGAATTTACAGAACTTGACGTGACGTCAGAAACATCCTGGCAATCGGCCATCGACGCAACGGTCAGTGCATTTGGCAAGCTCGATATTCTGGTTAACAACGCTGGAATATTTCTAGGTAAAGACCTCCTAGAAGCATCAATGGAGGAATGGAAGCGCCTAGTAGACATTAACTTAACTGGCGTATGGCTTGGAGTGAAATTAGCAACCCCGGCCCTCGCAAAAGCTGGGGAGACCTCTCCTCAAGGAAGTGCAATTGTCAACCTCGCATCAGTGGCAGGGGTGGTCGGTTCTCAACTCGATCCACTTTATTCTTTGACCAAGGGTGGGGTCACCCTTTTCACAAAATCTGCAGCTCTAAACCTTTCTAGACGAGGTTATAAAATCCGAGTCAATTCAATTCACCCAGGTGTTATTGACACCGACATGGGCGCCCAAACATTTGTTGCGCGAGCGAACCAAACCCGTTCAAACGATACTGAGAGGGCAAGGCAAATAGCCATCTCAGGACACCCAATTGGGCGTCTTGGGCTTGCTGAAGACATAGCAAATGGCATCTGCTTCCTGGCATCAGATGAGGCCGGTTTCATGACCGGTTCTGCGATGGTTGTCGATGGTGGAATGACCGCGCAGTAAAAACGTTGTTGAAGCTAACGTTCTGCCTCCATCGAAAACCTGAAATGAGTCGGGAAGCTTTCCTGAAATACTGGGAACACGAACATGGCCCTCGCGTGGCTGGGCATTTAAAGGCAATAGGATGCAAAAAGTATGTTCAAGTTCGCAGCATCGAAGGAAGTTTAGCAAAAAAATTGCTAAGTCTCGTGGGGGGCAGAAACCATTTGATGGAGTTGCAGAGCTTTGGTTTGAAAACCAAGACAAATTCATAAAACATGCCAGCACAGCAAGTGGAATGGCGGCTGCCAAAGACCTGTATAAGGACGAAGAAAAATTTATCGACATGACCAACTCAGTGATCTTTCTGTCTGAAGAACAGTTAGTCATTGAGGTAAATTAGCGTTTGGAAAGTCATCTAATCCATAAGTAAAAAAATACAAATGGGTAAAATTGGTGAGTGACGCCATGCATTAAATAGAGTTATCATTTCCTTGGATAAATGGGAGAGCACTATAAATGCCCGATAAATTTGATCTTATCATTCGCAATGGTTCTGTCGTTGATGGTACAGGATCTCAACCTTTCACAGCTGATGTTGCCATCAAAGACGGGGTAATCGTAGCTGTTGGTACCGTGGACGGAGACGCACCGCGAGAGATTGAGGCGAAGGGCAAATTAGTAACTCCAGGATTCGTCGACATTCATACACATTATGACGCTCAGGCGGTTTGGGACTCCCACCTAAAACCATCTTCCCTTCACGGAGTAACGACTGTCGTTATGGGCAACTGCGGCGTTGGCTTCGCTCCCTGCAAACCAGAAAATCGCGAAAAGCTAATCGAGCTAATGGAAGGTGTTGAAGACATTCCTGGCGCAGTAATGCACGAAGGGCTGGAGTGGACCTGGGAGAGCTTTCCTGAATATCTGAACGCTTTGGAAGCGAAATCGAGAGATGTAGACGTCTGTGCACTCCTCCCACATTCAGCGGTTCGAGTGCACGTTATGGGTGATAGGGCTGTTGCTTTTGAGCCAGCAACCAAGGATGACATCGCAGAAATGCGAGCAATAACGACGGAAGCCGTAAAAGCTGGAGCTTTTGGTATTTCCACCAGTCGAACCACAAGCCATAAAACCCTTGCTGGCGACTACATTCCTACATTACGAGTTTATGAAGATGAGCTACTCGGCCTTGCCGAGGGGGTTCGTGATGCAGGGGGTGGAATGATCGAGGCAGTCTCTGACTGGATCACAGATGCCACACCTGACACAATCAACGCCGAACCCGATCCGGTAGAGGCGTTTGGCATTCTTCGACGTGTCTCAGAAAAAAGTGGCCAGCCATTAGTTTATACGCTTGCTCAGCGAAATAACTGGCCAGAAGTATTCGCAAAACTTCTCGAATTAAATCGCCAAGCCTATGCTGAAGGCGTAAATATTCGTCCTGTGTTCCCTCCTCGGGCAATTGGAATTCTTCTTGGTCTCCAGGCAACACAGACACCTTTCTCGGGCTGTCCAACCTTCAAGAAATTGAATGACCTTCACCTTGAAGAAAAAGTTGAGAAGCTTCGTGATCCTAAAATCCGGTCACAGATTTTGTCTGAAGACCCCGTGAAAGAAAGTACCTTTCCTCTGATCCATCGCATGTCATATGGCTACATGTTCCGATTTGGGAATAAAGATTATATTCCACAAGCAGAGGACTCCGCGTCGGCTATCGCTGAACGAGAAGGTAGAACGGCAGCAGAAGTTGCCTACGACATGTTGCTCGAAAATGACGGCAAAAATTTCATCTATATGCCTATTACCAATTACACTGACTATGGGTTATCTGCTTCAGAAGCGTTACTTAATGAAAAGATGGCAATCATGGGCCTCGGCGATGGAGGTGCCCATGTCGGATTTATTCTCGACGCTGGCTTTCCCACCTGGCTGCTTACTCACTGGGGCAAAAGCACAGGTAAGTTCGATGCACCCGAACTCATCCGTCGCCTTACTTCGGATACAGCAGAAGCAGCAGGCCTTCGTGACCGTGGCCGCATAGCAGTTGGGTTTAAGGGCGATCTCAACGTGATTGATTGGGATGCCTTGGACTTTGAAGCTCCTTATATGATTCAGGATCTTCCAGCGGGCGGCAAACGGTTGATGCAAGGAGCGTCAGGCTACGATTATACAATAGTAAGTGGGGTGGTGACCTTTGAAGGCGGTGCCGCTACGGGAGCTTTGCCTGGCAGATTAGTCCGCGGGATGCAGAATACACCCGCAGTGGCTATAGCCGCGGAATAGTTTCACAAGGGACCAATCATAAGTTTGTGAGCTCTTCCTCTACAGGAACCTCACAAACTTATAGAAAAGCCGCTGCCCATTCCCATAAGGTGGGCAGAAGAGACGCATAAAAACAGGGTGTTGTTAACAGGAAAGAACGTGCCACCGGAGGCATATTTCCTAAACTATTTGATGTCTTTTACGCATCGAAAACCAATATAAACTACCGCCATATCTCTGGGCTTTGTTGCTCGATATCCAGCTTCCATTTGTGACGCCCCATACCACCAAGAGCCACCACGCGTCCCCTTTTGGCTATCCTCCGGAATTTCGACCCACTCCCAAACATTTGCCCCCATATCGAACAGCCCGTTGACACCAGCTACCGTTTTTCCAGCCTCAGCATGCCCTCTTCCTCTCGATAAAACTGCCGAGTGATCTAGGCCAACACTATTACCGCAATCCCTTAAACAATTTGCGCCACTTGCGGTGTTACCTGTTGGATAACGATACGTATGACCTCTGGAGAATGGCTGGGGGTGCTTTCCGCATCTCTGTATAAGCCGCCTTGATCCATTCTGATTCAGTTGGCAGGCGCTTGCCTGCCCATTTGCAGTAAGCAAAGGCTTCATCAAAAGTAATATGAACAGCGGGCTCATTTGCCATGCCTTTGACGCCATACGGCGCCCGCCAGTTCCAGCCTGCTTTCTTTTCCCATCCAGCGTCATACACCAAACCACCGCCTTCACGCTCAGCTTTTGTCACGAGAGACGTACTCTCCGCGAAACGCGTGAATTCTGAAATTGTTACTTCGGTCAAATCAATTTCAAATGTCCCTATCGGTTGCATCCGCTCTGATGCAACACTTGGAAACACTCCTAAAACGATATTGAGCAGCAAAATGATAATGGAAGCTTTTTTTGGGCTCACGACGCGTCCTACGCTTAACTTTGAATTTAACTTCGGGCTTTATTTCAACACTTAACCGGCTTCTAAAACTCTCTCAGCGATGGCATTTCCACTGGCCCAGGCAGCCTCAATACGCCCCTTGAGACACCAGGCACCACCCAAAAAGAGATTGTCGTTTTCATTTCGAAGAAATGGGGAACCAATTGGTGTCACAACATTTGCATAGCGCCAACGATGAGCAACGGCGTGAAATGCTGAACTAATATCTGCGCCGATCCTATCACAAAGTAAAACTAGAAGGTCTCGTGCAACACCAGGGAGATCTTGCTCCAATCGCTCAGCACTCCATTTAGGATCTGCCTGAGCAACCCAACAATTATCTGCAGATCGGCCAGGTTTTGAGCTATCAAGCGCAATCCATGATAAAATATCATCTGGTTCACGCCGGCTTATAAAAGGTTGTGGCTGATTTGGTTCAAAAGCCGCCATCAGGGTTAAACAAGGCGCTAAAACTGCCCCTGATACAGTTTCATAAAGGGTGTGGTCTTTTCCTATCAGCTTCGCTGTTTGAGGAGCTGGTGCAGTGACAATTAATTTTTCACACTCAAATTTTTTGTTTCCAGCTTTAATTTCCCAACCAGAGCTGCATTCGGCGATGTGATCAACCTCTAAACCAGTTTGAACGTCTAGGTCAGCGGCAAGATGCTTAGCTAATGCATTCATACCGGGTGTGCCAACAAATCTTTTCAAATTACTCCCATCGTCCCAAACAGCTGCACCACCAGATCTTTGAATTTCCTCTATGAATAAACGAAATTCATTGCTTTTAGCTGTAAAATACTGAGCTCCATGGTCAAACGTCATGCCATCTTGGGCGCGCCTCGTGGATATCCTACCTCCAACTCCACGCCCTTTTTCCAGAACTAATGGAGCATAGCCTGCATTTGCTAAAGCACGAGCACATGTCAACCCGGCAACTCCAGCACCAACTATGACGATCTTAGAACGTGACATCAGAAAATCCCCAATGAAGACAAGATTGAAGGTATCTTTTGTTTAACCTTATAAAAACCTGCCGTGGCATTAGGCCAAATATTGGCATCCCAGTCACGTTGCCATTCGCAAAGAGAAATTTGGGCCTCTTGTAAAGCTGGCTCCGCTTTTCGAAGCCAGTCACGTAACGGACCCTCCGGAACATAAGCGGTTACGATTTGCTTGGCACCAGCCTCCTTGGCCCACGAGGCAAGGATCATGGGGTCAAGACACTCCATTTGGGTTGCGTCAACCTTCAATCTACTAGCAGTGTCTGACAATGCTTTGATTTCAAATGACCTTACATGATCAGCAACAGGTCTTGGTGACCGCAAGAGGCTGCTTACCAATGAACGGCTTGAGCATATGTTAAGCATTTCTGGGAGAAATGTTTCTATCAGACAATCTTCCTCAGTGATCAGAAGGGCTGATGGCAATTCTCTATTTGGCACCAATGGTTTTCTCAATGGTTGAAGTGCTGGCAACCCCTCGGGCTCTAATGCATCGAGGCTCTGGATATCGGATGCAATCTCACCGTCAAGCGGTGTGAATTTATTGTTAGTAAATTTTGCTATGTTCCAAGCCTTCGCCTCATATGGTTTCCCCCTAGTATGAAGCCCCGCAACCCATCTCCATCCAAGAGTGTTAGAAGCAGGGTCACCGTCAAGAAGATGTCGATAGAAAAAATCCGCACCAAGCCTCCATGGAAGATGCAGAGTAAAGATCCATATGGATGCGAACCACATGCGTGAATGATTATGTAAATAACCAGTTTCCGTTAATTCAGTAGCCCAGGCGTCAAAACAAGTTATGCCTGTTTCTCCAGATTCAGCACGAGTAAGACGAGCTTCCATGTTTGGATCAGAGTTAACCTCCTCCAAATCTTCATGAACGCCCTGAACATATGAATTCCAAACACCAGGACGCCGTTCAAGCCAACCCTTGAAGTAGCTTCTCCAGAAAACCTCTTGGATAAATTTTTCTGCTCCCTCAAGACCATGTGCCTGACTTGCCGCTTGCACCACCTCCTGTTCGGTAATCAGGCGCCGGCGAACATAGGGAGAAAGTTGCGAAACAAAATTGTGGTTGCCTGTACCCAAGTCATAGTTACGTCTCGAAGTGTAACTTTGCCCCATTAGAGGTACAAAATTTTGCATACATGCAAGAGCATGGGAACGTGACGGCTGAAAGGTTGTCAAATTACAATCCAAAAGTTTTTTTTTGACCTGTGTCAGCAGGTATTATTTACCCAGATGTCCAGTCGTCGCAGCTGGTAAAAAGTGTTTAATATTTGTTTCCTGTTTCCAATAGCCGTATTCACAGGGCAGCAGCGATCAAAGCCGTGACCGCGCAGATGGTCAATGGCCAACGTAACTTCGGGTACCAAGTAGGGACCCAACCCCAATAAACTGAACAGGTATCGAGAACTAGCATAGCCAGAAAACTGCCAGCCAACCCAAATAAGCCAATATGGGTCGGTAATACTAATGCTCCCCAAGCAACCAGCGATGGAATGACACTAACCACTAACCTCGTAACATTTGAGGTCACCTCTCTCTTGGAATTGCCAATACAGTACCCCCAATGCACTCCTCCGAGGAACGAGAGAATGAGAGCTCCATAAGATGTGAGGGCTAAACGCGCGTCCACTGCAAATTCCTGTGGGCCAGCAACTACAATTAGCGCGAGGGAGACAAAGGGAATCAGCCCCATTCCACCAAGTATGATCGCGGATTTCGGAGGATTACGTGTCCACATTTTACGTAAGCCCTCTGGGTTTTTAAATTCTTGGCATCACAAGGCTAAACGATGCTTGGTCAAGCCTAACAAAAAATATTCAGCCCTTATTTATAGTAGGTTAGAAAGCTCAGGATAAACATCAAATTGGATTATCATTTGGCATATGAACAAACGGTGTAAATAATTAAATTCTCGGGAAAAATGTTTACTTGGCGAACTTTAAAAAGTTGAGGAATTTGGTTGATGAGAGTGATGAACAATGCTGACCATAAAGACAAAGCTAATGGGGCAAAGTGGGTTGTCTCCTGGTCGGCAGCAATGCAAGGTCCTGCACCCCATGGCGTTCCTGCAGCGTTACCTGATCAGTCAATGGCTCTACCCAATTGGGAGGCCCACGATCAAACCTTCCGCATGATTATTAAGCCAGACCTTTGGGGTCACACTGCTCGTCTCCGCTTTTCAAATGCATTCGGCAATCGTTCGGTTACTTTAGGAAGTGTTAGAGTAGCAATACATGCGGGTGCTGGCGCACTCATTCCCAAAACTACTGTTCTGGTAAATTTCTCTGGTGAAGATCAATGCACTCTGGAAATTGGGACAGAACTGCTAAGCGATCCATTTAATCTTCCATCGATAGCAGCAGACCCTCAACTTTTGGGATGTAAGCTTGCCGTAAGCTTTCATGTGAAAGAAACAAGCGGTGCCCTCACTTGGCATGCGAAAGCAATGACAACCTCTTACATTTCACCCCCCGGTAGTGGGGCAGTTGGCGACCATGAGTCAGAGGCCAAGTTTCCTTTTTCAACTACAGCTTGGTATTTTTTGGATGGAATGGATGTTGTCACGGCAAATTCAACCACTGTTGTGGCAGCATTAGGCGACTCTATTACGGATGGGACGTTTTCAACTTTAAATGGTGATGATCGCTGGAGTGACAGATTATCGAGGAGGCTGCACTTAGCTTATGGTTCATCCGTATCGGTTGTTAATGTAGGTATTGGCGGCAATCAAATAATTGGGCCCTCCACCTACCCTCCTCCATTTAATGGAGGTCCAAGCGCTCTTGATCGGCTTGAACGAGACATTCTAAGCCGAGCTGGAATTACCCACGTGATATGGGCCGAAGGCATAAATGACCTTGGACAAGCCTTCGCACCCCTAGGGACCATCCCAGCAAAAGCAACCGAAATTATTGCTGGGATTAAGACTGGCGTAGACCGCATGAAACAGGCTGGAATAAAAGTGATTGGAGGCACCCTGCCCACAAGCCTTAATGCAACTCGAGAAATTTATGGTACATCAACTACGGACACCCAAAGACGTGAGATAAATTCCTTTATTCGTAACTCTGGGATATTTGATGGCGTAGTAGATTTTGAGGCGGCTACCATTGATCCTAGCTCAGGTGAATTTAGAGAAATTTATCAACCAGACAGTACTCTTGGTATGCCCGCAGATCGGCTTCATCCTAACCGCGCTGGTTACATCGCGATGGGCAATGCATTAGATTTAGATATGTTTGCGCCTTTAGAGGCTTAAAAGTAAAAAGACTGTAACGCAGAAAGTCTCAATTCGAATTATGAACGCCTGTCCTACCGATATGAAAACAATCAAATTTCAGCTTAGTCTACACAAGTATGTTTTTAGTCTGATAACAGCTTGTTTTTTGGTATCTTTTTCAACTTCTCTGGCAACAGGCAGAGATTTTGAAGTTGCTACGAGCTATGAATACTTTGAAGCTGAAGGCAGCAACATAAAAAGTTTGAACCGTATTTATGTCGGTGCTGAGATCTTGCCTGGCCTGAGTTTTGGGCAATCAATATTTTCTGCTGCAGAGGGCGACGCAGGCGGAGCATTCTTTTGGGGATTTGAGGGACGAAAGAGCTTTTCTCTTACAAATCAAATTTCGGCAAATGCTGGTCTATTTATAGGTGGAGGCGGCGGAGCCAATGAAGTAACTGGCGACGGCACAATGACCCAGGTTCGAGCTGGTATTGATTACAAAATAGATGACCAATTTTCGCTGCAAACATCTACAACTTGGACAAAGATAACTGATACTGAAATCGATGAATTTGGTCTCAGCGTAGGATTGTCATACGCGTTCGATGTTAAGTCTGATGACAAAAATTCAGATTTGATTGACTTGCCTATTTCACGCATGGCATTCACCACAACTCAGCTAACGGCTTTGAATAGCTCAGTTACTCGCTCTGGCATTGATCAACCCGACATCTCACTGGTCGGCGCTGAATTTCACTCCCCAATAAGTCAAAATTCGCAAGTCTGGATAGCAGCTGACGGTGCTGCAGAAGGTGCCGAGGGCTACATGGAAATTTTAGCGGGCCTTAGAACTGAGGTGCCCTTAGGGGATTGGCGAGGATTTGCAGGCGCAGGTGCTGGGTTTGGTGGTGGAGGTCAAGTAGATACTGGAGGAGGTTTACTCCTTACAGCACGACTTGGAGCAGCAATACCATTAACAAGATCCTTAGATCTTGAAGCCGCTTTAGTCGGTTTAGAAGCACCTGATGGGGCCTTTGATGCAGTGGGGTTGTCTCTTCAAGTAGTGAAAAACTTTGAGAAAAAATCTACGCCCTCCCTAACCTCCCCAACGTTGGGCTCTGTCCATGGGTGTTTCTCACCAGGAGCCTAATGATAATTTTCGCGTTGCAGGAGCTAACAGGCCGGAAGCACCAATTATGCAGGAAAGCTCTCTGGACCTTTTCATAAGTGATGGTGCTTACATCACAGGAAATGCTCAAACGACAATCTCTGGAAACGCAGGCGGATATGCCATTGGTTTGTTGGGTTTGGGTTATGAAATTTCCTTAAGTGAAAATTGGTTTATCTCTGCCGAAGGACACCTTGGTGCGGCTGGAGGCGGAAGCGTAAATGCAGCCGGCGGCTTAATAGGTGGAGCCAGGCTGGAAATAGACCGAGCAATATGGGGCAAAAGCCGTGTATCACTGGGTGTAGGTCAATTAAGAAGCCTAAATTCCGGAGGCATGGCTCCAATTATCACGCAGATTGGAATTAAAATTCCTTTCAAAACATGAGAACGTCTTTCTCTTAATTTTCAGCTCTGTTCATCCCAGATAAAAATTAACTTTCATCTGGTGTATTCTCTGTCTGAAAATAAACCAGTAATCCGAGCACCTGGCAAAAAGCTAGAAAACAAAAAGTTAGCCTATACCCATCGGCAATTTTTGCTTCTAAAAGGCTTGTGAATAAGTCAAATGCAAACCCTGAAGCCGTTTGGAAGAGGAAAATACCTCCAACTATAAAGATGTTAATGGTCGTGATTACCCTGCCTGAGAGATTTGGGGAAATAAATTCTGCCCTTGAGCGATAATAAGTGCATGCAACTGAGATACGCCCGCAAATGCGGTTAGCAAAATCAACGTTGTCCAGTAGGAGGCATTTCCAAGGGCCGCAAGGCAGAGCAATAGGCTGACTTGAGCAATTACCCCACTTGATACAACCACTTTGCGCCGCCCAGTCCAACGGTCGAGAGGCCCATAAATTACACCACCCAAGTTAAGAGCAATTAGCAATGCTAAAACAGTAGTTCCGACCTGTTGCGGATTTAAGTCAAAACGATCTCTCATATAAACGCCAGAGAGCAGTCCTATAACTGCAATCGCTGGTCCAATTGCTGTTATGCTAAATGCGGCCAGTAGGAGGAAACGCCGCTGGCCTAAGATCATTATGATCCCGCCAAAACTTTGAGCCAAAGTTTCTGGCTCTTTTTCCCTGAGCGCAGACCGAGGCCCCTCTTTCACCGTTAATTTCACAAGCACAATTACCAAAGACGTGATTAATGCAAGACCTATGAAAATTGGCTCACGTCCGAAGTCATGTAGGAGTACTGCCAGGGGTGCTGTTGCCAGAAGGACAGCAATCGTGCCTGGAATAGCCTGAATTAACGCAGCAGCCGTAGTAAAATTTTTCTTGGGATCCAGCCTAATAAAAACACATAAATACCACTTACAACGCAGGCAAATCCTGATCCTATCATTGCTCGAGCAAGAACCAGCAACCATACATCGTCCACCCAGGCAAAAATTAAAATTCCTGAGATGCTCAGAGGTGCGAGATAAACCACAGCTTTGACGGGACCAACACGATCCAAAGAATTCCTGAAATGGGCTGGGTGCACGCCGAAGCTAAAAACATAACTCCGATAATTAGGCCTAGATCAGATGCATTGATGGATAATTCCGACATCAAGGAAGGAGCAATAACTGCCCCACCCATCCGATGCATCTGAGCCATTACAAACAACAAAGAATATATAGCGGACATAAAAACAATGAGACGCAAAGGATTATTGCCTTTTGACTGCACCGTTGCAGCAGAAATCATGAATTAGAATTTCCCTTCCGTATTGTTTCTGGCAGGATAGTTACTCTGGCTAACAACAAAAGTCGCTGTTTTTCTGCTTTAGGTTGATTGAAAAATAGAAATTCTGGCAACTAAAATAGGAGAAGATGTATGAGTGAATTACAGGGAATAATTGCTCCTTTCACCACGCCCTTTGCACCAAGTGGTGAAATTCAATATTCGCTTATACCTCCACAAGTTGACTGGTTAATCGAAAACGGAGTGCATGGGTTAGCCGCGGGCGGGAGCACCGGTGAAGGTCATGCACTCGATAGACAAGAATATTACGACCTCATGTCTAAAACAGCAGATGCAATCGCTGGAAGGGTACCTCTTGTTGCTGGAATCATTGCCAATTCAACAAGTGAGGTTGCTGCACGTGGCAAGTCCGTTAAGGCGCTTGGTGTTGCCGCTCTGCAGATCACCCCGCCATCATATCTATTCAAACCTGATGATGATGCGTTAATAAATCATTTCCGGGAAATTCACTCTGAGTGCGGGATTCCTATCCTTATCTATAATGTTGTTCCTTGGTGCTACCTATCGCCGGATCTGTTACTTCGTATCATGGATGAGGTGCCTGGTGTTCTTGGAGTTAAACAAAGTGCAGGCGACGTTAAATTATTTGCAGAACTTCAGCGCCGCGCAAAACCGGAGAACTTAATATTTAGCGCAGTAGATGCCATGTTGTACTCTACCTATACTCTTGGTGCTCGAGGAGCTATCGCAGCAATTTTGACAGCGGCACCTGGCCCATCCGTAAAACTTTGGGACGCTGTGAAGCGTCAAGATTGGGACACCGCCCTGGATTTGCACGAGAGATTAATGCCGTTATGGGATGCGATTGGATTAGATAATATGCCTTCCCTTTGTAAATACGCTCAACAACTACAGGGGTTAGATGCAGGAGTTGCGCGTAAGCCCACTTCGCCAGCAACCGAGGAACAGAAGAAAGCCGTACGTTCTGCCTTATCTGGCCTAAACCTTATCAGGGACTAGTGTATTCGCCTCTCTGAGCTCTAATGAAAAAGACATCGTGATAACACGGCAACCTTAATTAAAATGCTTCTAGTTAAGGTAGCGTAAAATAGCTGCGTTGTTCATTGGTGATAAATTTATCTGCAGTGCTGGCTACGCAATAGGTTTTGAAAGCTTAATGCGTTAATCATCATTCATTATGGTAAGTTTTCATCTTAACAATCTGGGAGATATATCAGATGAGTTCAATCGAGTTTCTACCAGGCGGTTACAGATTCATACCGGGCGTTTTTCAGTATTCCGCTGGGGTTGCAGCATTAGCTGGTTTCGGCATGCGAAGGATCCAGTTTCAGCGTCCAGTACCACTCTCCGAAGGTTTTGCGCGAGCGGAAAAAATTATTAAAGAGGCTGGGCGTCCCCTCACTGCATTCTGTGCGTGCGAGTTACGCTCACCTGGTCAATTTTCAGAGGATGCGTTTAGGAGTTTCAACGAACATTACGTAGACACCCTCTCAACCTGGAAAATCTTTGATGGGGCAACAAACCCGGTTGCCCGGAGCAATGTTTGCCCTGAGGTGAACGGCCCCGCTGAGCCCTCTTTTCACGCTTTTACATTTACTGTTGTGCGCGAAGAAACTCGTCCATCCTTTGTGATCGCTGGCAGTGGAGAATGCCCTGAAGGTTTAGGGAATTATCGTGATAATACCGTTAGGCTTGGTGACTTGAGCGCTGAGGGGATCCTTGAAAAAGCGAGATTTGTACTCGACGAAATGGAACGCCGTCAGGAAGTACTGCAACAAAGTTGGAAAACCGTTACTGCAACCCAAGTCTATACCGTTCACGATATTTATCCTTTTCTAGCTAGTGAAATCGTTGGGCGCGGAGCAGCGCCAGCAGGTATCACCTGGCACTTTGATCGACCACCAGTCGTCGACCTAGAGTACGAGATGGATTGCCGTGGTGTATTTGAGGAGTTTGTCATCTGAGTACTCATCTAAAAATTGCAGTAGCCGCTTACGACCGCACATTACCTCTTATGGCCGGCTTGATAAGTATTGAAGATGTGGAGGCTGAATACGTCACTGCACCACTCGAGGAAATTTTTGCTCGAGCCTTCGATAAGCAAGCATTCGATGTCACCGAGCTTTCTTTTAGCAATTATCTTTACCTAACCTCTATCGGTAAGTGCCCTTATATAGGCCTACCCGTGTTTCCTTCCCGCGCATTCCGACATTCCGCATTCTACATTCGAACAGATCGCGGCATCAGAGGACCTCGTGATCTGGCTGGACGCTTGGTTGGAGTGCGTGAATTTTCAATGACCGCTGCGTTGGTAGCACGTGGCATACTCGAAGATGATTTTGGGCTTCGTTCCAAAGATCTACGTTGGCGATACGGTCCTGCTGATGCAAAAGACAGTGATCCGATTGTGCGGATTAAACCAGCAGGTGTCGAACTAGAGCCCCTTGGCGACAGTGCAAATTTATCAGATGCATTACGTGACGGAGAGATAGATGCAATGGTGGCGTATAAACCGCCACCAGCATTCCTAGACGGCGCTCCGAACATAGGACGATTATTTCTTGACTGTGATGCAGTAGAAGCAGACTACGCACAACGCACAGGTATATTCCCAATCATGCATCTTCTTGGCATCCGAAGGGAGATAGCGGAACGCACCCCGGGTCTTTGTGTTCGCTTGTGTGACGCATTTGAGGCATCACGACGCTTCGCTGTCGAGCGTACTAATGAGACTCAGGCTCCTTTTACTAGCCTTCCCTGGGGTCCCACTGAAGCTGCTCGATCGAGACGCATTTTGGGGCAAAGTTTCTGGTCTTACGGCGTAAAGGCAAATCAACCTGCACTTGAAGCGCTTTGCCGATACTCCCATACGCAGGGTATTAGTAATAGGTTGGTGAAAGTAGAGGAGTTGTTTGCACCTCCCACTTTAGATTGGGTTCCATCCTAACGCGCACGATCAAAGTGGTGCATAATTTCCACTGACGCCAATGGAGCATGCTTAGACAATCACCGAGATACTAGGCTTTAATTGAAAGCCCGAATTCCAAGAGAGCCGCACTTAGTTCGCTTGGAGCCTCTTGAGGCAGCATGTGACCAGCACTGGGGATGTCTATCCGGCGCGCATCTGGAAGCTGCGCGTATAATTCATCGACGATCGCTGCATCATAAAATACTCGATCCTGAAGTCCTGTTACCACCAACACTGGAAGTGCGAGCTTCGACCAATCCACCTCCCAGTCAGACTCTCCCATCCAAGTGAGCAAATTGTAGGCACCGCTATCTGAGGGCAATGGCTGATACTCTGGAGCATCCACAAGGAATTTTTCGCGCTCAGCTCCTGTGAAGCGCTCGCCCAGCAGCAGATGGAAATAAAGATCCTTCATGAGATTAGGCCCACCAACCTGCATCACCCGAAGGGTCGCATCGTTCATCCATGCAATACGCGGCGTTATACGGCGCAACGTATTCAACAGCACCACGCCACTAATCGGCAAACCCGTGAGGTAAGCGCGCGCCGCATAGAGTCCGCCAATAGATAATCCGGTAAGGATAGCACGCGGCGGCTCAATATGTTTGAGCAGAGCTATTAGGTCACTCGTAATCAATAAGTCGTTTAGCGCGGTATCAGCAGAGTACCGGCTTTGGGCCTGCCCTCTAAAATTGTAAGTGAGTACTCCGAACCCTTTTGCAATCAAAGCTGGTACGACGGAGTCATTCCATAACGAAACGTCACCAGTGATTGGATTGACAAAGACAAAACTAGCTGCACCGTCACGCGAAGGTGGTGTCCACTCGTAGTATAAGGCGTCCTCAGGACCGAGTTCCAGAAATGCCATGACTTAGTATCCTGTAAAGCCGGAATAAACTCCTAACCCTAATTCTCGCACCTCAACACTGTCAATTTTCCAAGCCTAATATTGTATAGCCAAAATGCGATCCTAATTTTATTCCTGCAAAAACTTCCTCAGCCTTTGAACTACTTAATTTTTCATGGCAAGTTCTAACCATGGAAAATGAATCCTTAAAAAAGCAGGTTGAGTTACTTAAAATACTCGTGGAGGGATGTAAAAAACATCCAGCTTATAGAGCCATTCGTCCTGCAACAGGTCTTTGCGAGCCTTGCGTTAAAATGTGGAAAGCACGCCTATCCCTGCGGGAATTACAGAAGTAATCCCCCCACCCCCAGGCATTAAAAAACCCACTGACCTTTTTTCGTAGGGGGAATGGTTGGTTGCGGGGGCAGGATTTGAACCTGCGGCCTTCAGGTTATGAGTGCGTCGGCCGCTTTAACCTGTTAATCCAATAAAAACAACGGCTTACAAATATATTCGGATGGATTTCTCCCCAAAATCCGTACCTAATTAACATGAATTAACATTGATGAAACATCAAGCGCACATTTATCAACAATGCGAATATTTTGCGAATTCGCAAAATAACCTGCCGCTAAGAGCTAGGAGTAATAATCGAGTTGATCTCCTCTAAAGACCGCTATCGCCTACGATAGTGAAGGGTGCCCAGAAGATGGGGTGGGCGTAGGAATAGGCCTCTTTTCCATCAGGGGTTTTAAATGTCCTGTTGTTGATGAGTTCTATGCGAGCCTGGCGTAAGGCTTCAGCACGATTGATAGTGTGTTCATTAGCCTGCCTGCTAAAGAGGGTCGTCATTAACTCAGTTGCTGCAGAATGAACTGGCCAGTTTGAGACCAGAAGTGAGCGACTGCCGGCATAGAAGAAAGCGCGGCCCAAACCTGATACTGCTTCCGCACCCTGCCCTTCACCAGATGCTGTATTGCATGCAGAGAGCACGACCCAATCGGCATTGAGTTTAAGACCCAAAACCTCACCCATGGTTAAGAGGCCGTCATTCTCCTTCTCCCCTGTAACCTCAGGAGAGGATAACGCCAGGGCTGGCTGGTTCAGTCCGTTAAGATCACCAGGAATGAGGCCGTGGGTGGCAAATGAGATGACCTTGTACGGGGAGAGATCTTTAGTCCTGACATTCTGCTCACTTGCCTCACTGCCTAAGAATACATCTTGCGCAATCTTTGCGCCGGTCACCTCAGCAATGGCTGTAATCTCAGGCCGAGTATCAGGGAGGCGGGGAAGCAGCGAAAGAGTAGCACTGTCAGCAGCACGTGTGTTGGGCGCGCTGCGTAACTTGAACCTGGGAATACCTCTCGTTTCTGTTAGCGATGCTACTTGAATAGCGTCTTCTTTTTTCCTTCTTCTGCCTGAAGGGGATTGAAGTACGGATCACCAAAACCAACAAAAGGTTTACGCTTAGAGGACGTCGCTTGTGTATCCCGCAGTGTCTCCAAGGACTCTACAGACGGCAGCATCGTCACAGCATGGCTCTTAGCCAACCAAGGTACATCTCGGTAGTTGGCAAACAACAGATCACCTTCTGCAGGAAGACGAACTGGCTCCTTCACCAATAGGGAGAATGGTAAATGACCAAGTGGTCCGTGCGCCACAACAAAAAGGTTCTTGGCATCCTTCCATCCAATCTGAACAGGTTCCAAAAGCTGCTTGTAGAGCTCGTGCGCCTCCTTAACATCAAAGTCAGGAATGTCACCCAAGCTGGAGACTTCCCTTGGGGCTAATGCCAGGCGCAACTGATTAACGACTTTCTTTAAAGCCTCTCGCCCCATATCTACTGATGCAAAGGTAATTTGGCCTGTCTTAGGAACAGCCCAGACATACGTCCGATCACGCGCTGAATGGGTAATCAGGGCAGCCTCATCTGGCTGCAGGCTCTTCTGCAGACTGTCTACCGAGGAGGTGGTGGGTTCATCAACTTTGCATAAATTGGGAACCGCGCATTGGTTTCATCAACCAACGCTCGCTTAGCGTCATTCAATGCAGCCAACTGTTTGCGCAGCTCAAAGATGTCATTACTGCCAACTTGTTCTTTGGGCGCTGTCTGCAGATAAACAATCCAATCTGTCAGATTCAAAACATTTTCATTGATATCTTGCGTTTGGCGAACGAGCTCTGCAAAGTTCAGGGTCTTTAGCCGCAGCCCGCGCAGCAGAGGCGGCAAAAGCCTTTTGTACCCTACCTGACGGGATCATATTCGAAACTTGGAAGAGTTCCTCACCAGCATCGATACCTATAGCAGACGCTGCCGACCGGCCATCACTTGAAGACAGAAAGTCCATATAGGCTTCACGGAAAAACTCTGCGCGTCCCTCGCGCCCACCAGCTTTGATTGCACCACCTTGTGTGTATGCCTCTCTAAGGTAGGGAGCATCACATCCTGAAAGGCTGCCATTGCCTGGTCTGCTTGACCTAAATTATGCAATGCTAACCCTTTTACTAATTTGAGCTCATTCAGGGACTGGGTATCTTCACTACTGAGTTCAACTCATTGCGATAGCCACGTCGATATCCTGGAGCAGACCAGAATCCCCACCCCCAAAAGCACGGGTCAACAGTAAGTCAGCATTGGTGCCAAAGAGATCATTATAGCGGGCCTCGTAGCCCTTAAAATCACGACGCAAAAGGGCCATCAGATCTTGGATCTCAGACCATTTTCCTTGAGCACTCAGGGATTTTAATAATGTCCGCCAGGTCTCAACAAACGGAATACCATCAGGATTAGAGCACTCAGAATAGTGAATATTAATTGCTTGCTTAGCGATAAATGCCGCATCGTCATATCGACCTTGCGCATACAAAATCTCTGCAAACGCAGCTACGCTAAGCGGAGAACTATTGGTATCAGGCGTGGCCAAATCCCTAACGGCAAGTTCAGCTTCAACATAGCGACCTTGCATCATCAAATTATTAGCTAATCGAGAAAGAATTTCATCACCATCCATCGCCCAGTAAGCACTAAAACCTAAGCCATGTTTTACTTTTTCCATACTTGGCGCAGCAGATACTCTTCAGAAACCAAATCCCCCGCATTCGCGCTTTCGACGCCTCAGCTGCATCCATAATCATCTGAGCGCGATACCTATTTTTTTCTCGTTCAGGAACGTTCCTGTTGAGTTCAGAGTTGAGAGGCACTTGCGAAATCACTACTAGCGGCGGAGTAATTCCCAGCATTCGTGTGCATTCGCCCCAATTGACTCATCAACACTGCTTTCCGGACGGAATTGGAGTTCTGGAGATTTTTCAGAGATGTACGACTTGCCTGGATGGCTAATTTAAAATTTCCATATTTGAACTGCTGATCGACGTATGAAGTTAATCTTGCAGCCGCATTTTGTCTTTCCGCATTTATAGAAGAGCCCGTATCGGCAACGAAACCGTAATTTCATTTTCCCGATATGCCCTCTCCGCTGAACAGTTTTTCACCAAACGCCCTCACAGAACCATCGTTTATTTCTCGATAGGAAGAAATAGTCCGAGGCAGCTGTTTGGGCTCATACTTCTTAACGTTAGCTGCCAACTTTTTGGCATCATTTAGCGTCATTCGAGGAGGGGTTGAGGTTTGACACGCCGCCAACAAAACAGCGGACGATGCAACTAGCAAAACATTGCGAAATATATTCATCCATATTTCCAACTTCTTTAGCTCTTAATTCACCGTACTTAAAAAAATCACTTGTCTGTCCGAAGATATCCGAACACCCCTTCGATTGAAGGTGCCTCGCGTAATTGCGATATCGAGGCAGCCATGAATTTAGCAGCTGCCGCCGCTCGCCAATCACTTTGAGGCTAAGACCGTCCAAGCTTCTTCAGCTTGGTCAAAATTTCCAACTCTTAGATCCGATAGAGCGTTCTCATAATCTGTTTTAAATGCCTCATCGTTATCGGAAAGCCTCAGACACTGACATCAATGGTGTCCAAACAGTGATTGGCAATGATTTTCCACGAACCAAAACGTCGGCTAGGGGCAACATCACAAACTCCCCTTGAACTGCACGAGCTGTTTCTGTTCCCACAACTGTTCGAACTCCAAATATGGGGCCTAGGTTTTCAAAGCGAGCTGCAACATTAACTGTTTCACCAATTGCAGAATAGCTTAACCGGCGTTTTGCACCAACATTTCCAACTGTCGCCAGACCGCTATTGATCGCTATCTTAACATCTAACCCTCGTCCGTTTTCATGCATATCTGTGGCAGCCATAGCCAATATTTGGCGCTCAATGTTCCGGGCTGCCATCACCGCACTCGTCTCATGATTATCTAAATCAGCTGGGGCATTCCAAATTGCCATTACCGCGTCGCCAATGAACTTGTCTACATACCCGCCCGACAAATCAACAACTTCCGCTATCGCGGAAAGATAGCGATTGATTGTCTCAGTGAGGGTTCTGCTGTCAACCACTTCCGAAAGTGCTGTAAAGCCAGACAAGTCAGCAAACATGACGGTAATTTCTCTCATTTCTCCATCTAAACGAGGCATCTCTGCTGAATTTGCCAGTCTCTCTACAAGCTGCGGAGCAAGATAAAACCCAAAATTTCGACGGAGGTTAATTGCTCGACGCTCCAAAACCAGGATTTTGAAACCCCAACCAGCAAAAAATGCAACAACTAATGTTAAAATGGACCTACCAGAGGGAACTACTACTTGCTCATTCATTAAGAACAAAGATCCAACGAATATCAGTATCGAAACTACTAAAAGTGCAGCCACTCCAAACCTTGGGCCAACCGATACCGCCAACCAAGCTCCAATTACTGAACCAATTGCTGATACAATACCTAAGTTTAGTTTTGAGGGCAGGTGGCTATGCAGCCCGCGAGATAAAGAATCAATTACTGCTGCATGATAAAAGACGCCAGGGATACTCCTGACATTTCCTCCAAAGGTATTTACTGGTGCAAACTTGCATTTAGAAACATAGGATATCGAATGACTTGGAGAAATAAATCTGTCGGGAGCTAGATGCGATCTTCATCCGGCAATACAGATCCAATGAGCACCGTACGATGTTGGAATATCTCCTGGAGCGCTTCGCTGTTGCCGCACCTTATAACGTCAATCATTGGTACTGACGGAACCATTGTAGTCAGACGTTTTTCAGGGGCAAGGATAGAAGGTTTAATATCTAAACCCTTTTCAAGTTGCAAAGCCGCTCCGGCTAGGGTGAATGCTTTTCTGCCACTGACTGTCTCTAACGCCAGTGGAATTTGACGGACCACACCATCTGCATCGAGCGGTAATTCTGCTAACGCGATGGACCCGGCTCCTGCAAGCGCTCGAAATCGCTCTGCAGGAATACCAGAAGCGGTACGCGCTAAAATAATCCTTTTTTCTTTTCTATGTTTCCTAAGAAGCGTTAAAAAAGGAGCATCAAATTTGGAGAATTCTTCAGGGCGCTCAACTCCTCCAAGCCCCCAGCGCGCGGTATCAAATTCCATCACGACGTCGAAAATCACGTTCTTAGCACCTGCCTGCAAGGCTTTAGAAGCCACCTCTGCAAAGAGAGGTGAGAACATTGCTCGAGGGACCTGCGCCTCTGGCGCAGCAAGTGTGGACTCATCAACAGCTATTACAATAGTTGATGATGCATTATCTGAGCTATTCTTATCTAAATCTACTAATTTTTGTAAATGAAAATTTGAAAATATAGAAAAGTCAAAAAATAATCCATCTATAGATGTTGTAAATGTTTGTTTATATGAAAACACTGAAAAAATTATCGATAATACTAATATAAATATTATTTTAGATAATTTCGTTTTTACAGACAATTTTACATACTTAAAATTGTAACAGAAGTTTTTGATTGACTACACTTAAATTTAACTTCTGACACATTACTTTCATTTATTCTAATTTTTAGTATATATTGTTCTCCAGGATGAAGAAGGGGTACTCAGGAGGAAGTGTGGCGGTCTTCCCAGCTAACCTCAATTTTGTTACCAGCTCACCATCGGCCGAAAAAAGCGCAACTTCGGAACCAGAAGGCCATCCAGAAGCAGAAGTAACAAATGTTGGCGACGTGCCTATACGACGCATTTTCTTGGGTGCTGCGCGTAATTTTATAGAACCAATTGCTGTCGTGTCATTCTTTAATACGACACGGTCCACGCAATTTTCTTTGGCTTTATCTAATATCAATCCCTTTTCTAATTTAATTTTAGATAAACCAATTTGTATCGTTCCACCTTGCACAATAAGGGTTTCACAGGTTTTGTAGTGCATGAAATTTAGCACTGCGTCTTCGGAGAGAGTAATAGTGGAGCCCGCGGATAACTCTTGGAATGGGAATAATGCCGGATCCACGCTTCCCTCCACGTCAAAAACAAGGACAACTGGTCTTGCTTCAACAGATCGAGGGGATAGAAAAGTAGCCGCTGTTGAAACGACTAAACCTGCGAAAAAGAGTTTTTTGAACTCATTAACTCTGAAATTCTTAACAAGGCGGTCAATCAAAAGCTAGAAACCTTAATTTATTATGCTGTCGATACATTGGTCAGAGTGATAGGAGCAAACCTTCAGCCTTCGAGTTATGAGTGCGTTGGTCGCCATAAACAATATCCAAAAAAAAAATTGCTGGTAAATTCTTTAGATAAAAATCATTCCCTCCATAGGGGCCTAAATAACCACCTATAAACAATGACAACACATTACTATGCAACATTCCATGCGAATATTTTGCGAACGGTCATAAAAAAATGGCCTAGCTGGATGAGCTAAGCCATTGATTTTATTTGGTTGCGGGGGCAGGATTTGAACCTGCGGCCTTCAGGTTATGAGCCTGACGAGCTACCGGGCTGCTCCACCCCGCGTTGGTGTTATTTGGAGTTGTGTGAGGTCTTCCATTTGGAGGGGCTGGCGGCGCCCTACTCTCCCGCGCCTTAAGACGCAGTACCATCGGCGCAGAGGGGTTTCACGGCCGAGTTCGGGATGG
Organism: Rhodospirillales bacterium; assembly: GCA_038143065.1. Classification (GTDB taxonomy): domain Bacteria; phylum Pseudomonadota; class Alphaproteobacteria; order Bin95; family Bin95; genus VMCJ01. The sequence continues at coordinate 1,075,872 of JAYQLI010000035.1, forward strand.
GATCGGGTGTGTCTCCCTCGCCATGACCGCCAACCCGTCCAAAGGGAAGCGTGTCACCGCCCTTGTTAGGGCGAGGAGGAATTGAGAGAGAGGGATCGTATGTTTTCGTACACTGATATTTCAGAGATGCGATACTTTTAATTGTGGGCGTTTGATTTTCGTTAGGATCAATTCCAGAAGATTTCTGGATTTTGATCCGAGGACGAAGCTCTAGCCTATCGAGCGATTAGGACCGGTCAGCTCCACGCATTGCTGCGCTTCCACACCCGGCCTATCGACGTGGTGGTCTTCCACGGCTCTCAGGCGAGACCTGATCTTGAGGCTGGTTTCCCGCTTAGATGCTTTCAGCGGTTATCCTTTCCCGACATAGCTACCCGGCTGCGCGGCTGGCGCCACGACCGGTCCACCAGAGGTACAGTCCATCCCGGTCCTCTCGTACTAGGGACAGATCCTCGCAAGTCTCGTACGCCCACGGCAGATAGGGACCGAACTGTCTCACGACGTTCTAAACCCAGCTCACGTACCACTTTAATCGGCGAACAGCCGAACCCTTGGGACCTGCTCCAGCCCCAGGATGTGATGAGCCGACATCGAGGTGCCAAACACCCCCGTCGATGGGGACTCTTGGGGGGTATCAGCCTGTTATCCCCGGAGTACCTTTTATCCGTTGAGCGATGGCCCTTCCACTCGGGACCACCGGATCACTATGACCGACTTTCGTCTCTGCTCGCCCCGTCGGGCTCGCAGTCAGGCGAGCTTGTGCCATTGCGCTCGAGCGGCTGATTTCCGACCAGCCTGAGCTCACCATTGCGCGCCTCCGTTACACTTTGGGAGGCGACCGCCCCAGTCAAACTACCCACCATGCAGGGTCCCGGACCCGGTTTCACGGGCCGCGGTTAGACGTCAGGCACAAAAAGGGCGGTATTTCAAGGTGCCTCCACCCGACCTGGCGGCCGGGTTTCCAAGGCTCCCGCCTATCCTACACAGTTTATACCTAACGCCACTGCAAAGCTATAGTAAAGGTTCACGGGGTCTTTCCGTCTGACCGCGGGTACTCCGCATCTTCACGGAGAGTTCAATTTCGCTGAGTCGGCGTTGGAGACAGTGGGGAAGTCGTTACGCCATTCGTGCAGGTCGGAACTTACCCGACAAGGAATTTCGCTACCTTAGGACCGTTATAGTTACGGCCGCCGTTTACCGGGGCTTCAATTCGAAGCTCTGCACCTCTCCTTTTAACCTTCCGGCACCGGGCAGGCGTCAGACCCTATACGTCGTCTTAAAGACTTCGCAGAGTCCTGTGTTTTTAGTAAACAGTCGCCACCCCCTACTCTGTGCCACCCCGCACCATGGTTGCCCAAGCGGGGCCCCCTTCTCCCGAAGTTACGGGGGCAATTTGCCGAGTTCCTTCAACGCCGTTCTCTCAAGCGCCTTGGCATACTCTGCCAGTCCACCTGTGTCGGTTTAGGGTACGGTCTTAAGCTGGGCTGTTTCCTGGAACGTCCAGGCTGCACCGACAATCCAATAAGCCGATACAACTTTCGACATCCGTCACTTCCAGCAGGCTGAGGAATATTAACCTCATTCCCATCGACTACGCCTTTCGGCCTCGCCTTAGGGGCCGGCTCACCC